>NZ_FODJ01000020.1 GCF_900110345.1 Amphibacillus marinus | reverse complement strand
CGGCATAACGCACGGGTATCATCCCGAAAGTCTCGAACTTCCGCCATATTAACACGGGTTACCATTCGGCTTCTCCTCCTTATAGTTTACCATAATGTCTATCTGCCAGACAGATTAGATACTTGTCTATCAATATCCTGAATACCTTTTCCTGTTTGAGTTAACAGCGTAATATCTGCCTCTAAAACTTTCTTATACTTGCTCAGTAAGCTTAGTGCATCTGCTATGTACTCCAGATCACGGGTAAAGGGCTTCGTATTTGTTCTATTAAAGCCCTTCACCCTGTACGAATTTTTTAAATTACTTACTGATCTCCTTATATTGCTAACATTAGCATTAAATTCATTGATATTAATCGAAACTTGTTTAGCCATTTCTCATCGCCCTTTCTATCACGCCAATCTGAGTATTTAATGTGTTAATCGTATTTTGCATGCTACTAATATTTGCTAAGCACGTTGATCTTTGCGCTTCAATCCGCTTAATTTCATCTGATAACCTGTCACGCGAATCTTCTACTTTCGTAACATATGTTTTAACACTGCTTTTATATCGATCATACTTTTTATCAAAATTATTCTTACGATTACCTCGCCATGAGGTCGCACCAATCGATACGCGATTAATTCGATTACGAGAGGAACGAAGCATGTTCAGAGCTGATGATACCTGTGTCCGTGCACTCTTGAGACGTGTTATCCTTTTTTCCAAATTACGAACAGTCGTCCGATTCGTTGAAATTTGCGAGTTTAGATGTCTCTTCCTATTTTGAAGTTGAAGTAGCTGACTCATTGTTCTCCTCCTATTGTGTGACCTTGATCTTGATATGCTCATGCTCTCTGACATAATATGCTTCAAACGGCTTTGGATAAGATTCTTTACGAATAAAGGGTTGACTAAATAAATCCTGATCACTTAATCGCATTGAGATTAGTCCGACAGTTGCTAGCTTGCGGATTAATTTAGCTGTTCTTTCATAGCTTGTTGCAATGTAATCTGTTGTACCACAAACGACATAATAAATGTTTACAGCAGGGCCTTGTTCAAATAGAATTTCGGATTCATCATCGTCTAAATCACTTCGTTCTACAAAGTCATCTAAATCCTTAATTAAAATGATTTGTTGGTCATTGTCTAAATAGCCCCCACTTCGACCGTTAATTTCTTCTATTAAAGCTTCTTTAGCTGAAAGAATTGCATCAGTATTACCATAATAAGAACCAATTTCACTGGCTAAAGGCTTCAAAGCACCGTCAGCGGCATCAAAGATGGTTGTATCAAGTGAATTTTTGAGTAATGATAGATTTTGCCCAAGAGCATTTGTTAGTTTTTCCAAGCCGTCCTTTCGATCACTCATAACCATTAATAAACCCTCTAATTCTGGGTTAAAACCAATTGGTGATACCGATTCAAAGTCTAGTCCAAGTGGTAGCTGCTTGCTCTTGATTAGCTGCTTAGTCTTGCGCTTCTGCTTGTACTGTTCAAAATTAATGGCGCCATCTGGCATCATTGGGATTTCGTCTGGACGATCTCCTGACCAAGCATCATCCATTTCCTTCGCAGCTGTTTGCATACTCTCAATCATTTCTAAGGTATCCTCACCAACTGCTGGTAACATAGTTTGAAATAAGACAGCACTTTCTAACTTGATTAAGCCACGCCCTGCAATCTCCTCTATATCAACCTCTGTGCTACCGACAATGGTACGCACTTCAATATCATCAATCATATAAAGCGCAATTTGTCTTTTTATATTAGAAATAAGTGGCATTCTCATTGAGCTTTGTCGGCCCGCACTAATAGCTAAGTGAATGCCGATACTTGCTCCTTCTCTCGCAATCTGAGTGATAACTTTACTAAATTCTTCCTCAAAATCAGCCTCCTTTACCGAGTCGTAATTATCAATGGTAATGCAGATATATGGAATGGCTTCCCCACTTGCCCGTTCATACATGGCAAGATCAGCTACACCATATTCACTTAATTTCTTTTTCCGATCATTGATTTGGTTAGTCATGATCCGAATCCATTTACCAAGCTTTTCGGACTCATCAATCAGCAGGGTATCTGCTACATGTGGTAACTGTCTAAGTGGTAGCAACCCATTTGTACCAAAATCCAATAGGTAAAAGTGTAGCTGACTAGGTGTGTGTCTGTGTGCTAAATGCATAACCATACTCTGTAGAAACGTTGATTTACCATAGCCCGGACTAGAGAAAATTGCCAAGTGACCATCCTTGCTTAAATCAATAGCAAGGGGAGCTTGTTTTTGTAGCTCTGGCTGATCAAGCATACCAATCACTAGCTCTAGTGGCCCCTTATCAGCCTGCCAATCCTTCTGAAAATGGGCATCTGTTAATTCACTTGCATAGATGCGTTCAGGTAATGGTGGCAACCATGGGCGTGGTAATGGTGCAATTTGATGAACCTCGGCATAATCCTGAATATATTCAATAACCGCATCTAGCTCTGATGGAACACTTCCTACCTTATCTCTCCGATCTAGCCCACTTAAATCCTGTGTTAGAATATTGTACTGACCAAGATCATTAATGCCATAGATTGTTGTATCAATGTAGTCTGGATCTTCTTTATCCGGAATATAATCTGCACCACTCCAGGCACTTTGAAAAAGCTCATAAATCTCATTATTCCCAACCTGAAGGTAGGCACGACCTGGTAACGTAATATCTGCAGCGTCTGGAGTTTTAAGTACTTCATTGGAATCACTTGCATTCTGGACTTTTAATGCTAATTTAAATTTCGAGTTAGACCAGATTTGATCATCGACTACACCACTTGGCTTTTGGGTTGCTAGAATAAGGTGAATCCCTAGAGAGCGCCCAATTCTTGCTGTTGAAACAAGTTCCTGCATGAAGTCTGGTTGTTCAGCTTTTAATTCAGCAAACTCATCTGATATTAAAAATAAGTGCGGCATCGGCTCACTAGCCTTCTCTTGCTTGTACAGCTTCTGGTACTGGTTGATATGATTAACATCATGCTCACCAAATAATCGTTGGCGTTTTTGGAGTTCCGCTTTTATAGAAGCTAGCGCTCGCATTGATTGAGCCTTTTCTAAGTTAGTGATCGTCCCAAGTAAATGGGGTAAATGTTTAAATAAATTTGCCATTCCGCCACCTTTATAATCAATCAGCAAAAATGAAACCTCATACGGGTGAAAATTGACTGCAAGTGACAAAATGTAGGATTGAATAATTTCTGATTTACCCGAACCGGTTGTTCCAGCAACTAAACCATGGGGTCCATGTGCTTTCTCATGAAGGTTAAGTTGGACGACATCATTAGCGCCTCGCAGCCCAAGCGGTACGGCCATTGTTTTATATGATTCATTCGTTAACCAACGTTGTGTGATATCAAGCTCTTCCACCATCTCGACACCATACATCTCAAGAAAGGTCACACTCTCTGGTATTGAATTCTTTAAGCTTTGTAGATGATTGAGTGGTGCAAGTGCTCGAGAAACCTCTTCTTTATCAAATATTTCCGGGAAATGATCCGGTTTAAAAGCTTTGTTAACCAGTTCGCCCTTTTCTAATATAATATTGCCACTTTTAAAGTCTCTAATGTCAATAACCGTATTAACATGCTCAGGTAATGACTGCATGACATCCTGCACAAAGACAAGTGAGACCCCTAGCTCCTGCGGATTCTCATTAAAGAATTCCATGATAATATGATCAATGATCAATTGCTCATGTGTGATAAAGACAATATACTGGGGTGTAAAAGTAAGCTTTTCATTGGTATTCCCCTTCTCATCAAGCTGCTGTTTCCGCCCCTTTAACACTTGATAAAGGGAATGCAATACTTGATCGCGCGAACGCTCATGATAGATATTGCCACGAACATTTAACTCTTGTAGCTTCGCGTGTTGCAGCCAACGCATCCAATCCCAACTATGCTTTTCATTTTCTGGAAAAATCGTAACAAACTGCACATCATGATAGCTATGAAACAAGGCAAGCTGCAGGATAAGTAGCTGGAGCTGTTCCACCACTAATGCCCGATGCCCAATGTAACCAACAGGGCCATTGGTTAAAGCAGATACAATCGGGACGTTCTCGAGCACTTCAAATTGCGAACGCAATTCTCGTGCTTGATTAAGTAGTGCATCCCGTTCCTGGGTAAATTCCTCATCGGAAAACTCAATCTCAAAGCTTGATTCCACATCTCCCAACCCTGCTCTAAAATGCAGGAAATCATGATGATACTTCGTTTTTTCGTAAATGCGTGCATTAACTTCTAAAGCCATTTGTCTAACCATAGCCACACTAGGATAATGATAGGTTAAAGCGTGGTATTGTTCTTGAGCAGCATCATAAAGCTCCTTCGTTTTCTGATCTAAATAATGCTGATAGGCTTCTGTCCTTTCCTTCATATCAATACGATATTGCTTTAAATTCTTAAAATAAGAGGAAACCGAGAATACAACAGTAGATAGGGTCATTGCTAGCATTAGAAAAATATAACTACCACCCGGCTGAAAAAAGGACATGACGATCGATGCAAATACCATAATAAGAGGTGGCACAATCGTTCGAGCAAGTTGTTCACTTGGCTTGTTTGGCTTATGTGCCGGGTTTGCGATCGTCTTCTTTTCCTCTCTTTCACGATAAATAATACGTGGAGAGCGGTGATAATCAGGATAAGTCGTACTATATGGATCGACTTTTTTGGTTAAGCCTATAAGTTTTGAGGTGACACGTTTTTGGGAGGGAAAGACCCTCACTTCTTCCTGCCAAATCATTAGCCGCACACCATTAAAGAAAAGCTGATCGCCATATTCTAATAAGCCATTCTTTTCTACTTTTCTACCATTGTGAAAGACTTGACCATCATATTTTACTAATTTAAAACCATAATGCTCTCGATATAAGACCAAATTAGCCTCTATATCTTGAATTACAATATCATCATAGTTATGCCGACTTATCGTCACCGTGTTTTCAGCGGCCAGATCATATAAAAATGTTCGACTATCATCGATTAAATAAAAGGTAATTGATTCACCATTTTCTAACGAAATTAGTAGGTATTGATCAAATAATTCCTGATTAATTAAACAAGTCTGACCATCCCAAACGATAGCAATCGTCGGCTCAAGTGATGCGATGGTAATGGTATGATTTGATCGATTTCCGATAAAGATTTCTTTGCTAGTATCTATCGGAAGTGTTGCCTTATGCATGATTCCCTTGTACAACACTACTAGTGTCTTATAATTCATTTGGCCCTTCCTTTCTTTTGCTGTTGAAACTATTCTTTTTAGACTATACTGCCTTATTTAACGATCACTCCGATTGCTCAACTTCTTCTCCCTCTAATAGAGCATCTGCGGTTAATCCATTTTCCTCTAGGTAGCGTTCAAGCTGACTTTCTAGCTGATTAATTTGATCATTTCGGTCATTTCCACTAAGCTCTGGGTTTTCTCTAGTTTGTTCTATTTGCTTAATGAGACTATAAATAATTAATTGTGGATCATCTAAAAAAACGGCCTTATCCATCGCCAGCTCGTGACTTGTTCTCCCGGTGTAAACCCAATACAATAAATAGTCCTGATCAGTTTCTGAGCTTAGATTATTTGCTAAGACAGCCTTACTTTCTTCAGAAAGCTCTTCTTCAGAAATATAAGATCGCGCTAGTGTATACAAGCTCATTTCAGGTAACTCCTCCACCTTATAGTCTGATAACACATCAATCACATTTTCATATTCTGAGGTTAAATACGCTTCATACGCAGTTGTTATATCATCTTGAAAAGGAATTGTTACTAATCTTGTATAGAAATAGGGAATGGCTAATCCAACGGCAAAAGTAGCAAAAATATAGGTTAATAGCTTAAACATTTTAAACTGCTTGATTGCAATTAATTTCATTGTTTTGGTTGTACGCTGCTCTTCTGCGCTATAGACGGTAATTAAATATTGCTCTAGCTCAATTAACTGATCAAACTGCTGCACTTTCCTTTCGAACTCGGTATCTTTGGCCTGCTCTAATCCGCCACTGTACAATTTGTCGAAGGAATGCTTATTTGATAGTAACGCTACACTAAAGCACTTGATCTGCTTCAGAAGCATATGCTCATCTACGTTGAAAGGCGGGCTATAAGCCCTTATCCCTCGAAAAATAATTCTTGGCATAAGGTTTTCATCAAAAACCAGATTATCTGGGTGAATGAAGAATGTTATTCTTGAAGATAAGCAACCTTTTAACTTTGTTAAATTTTTAAGTAAGCGAAGCTTTTCATGTCGGGGTAAGCGTTTAATGTCTTGCCAAGTTTTTATGTATCTGTCTATATGAAACGAAAAGGTGAACGCGTCCTCTTGTTCGTCTATTTCCATTGGGGTAAAAACCATCTTATTTGCTTCTGTTAATAAGCGCAATTGATCAATACTTTCAATTCTTGTTTGTGATTTAGGTATTATCATTTCCCTTTTAGTCTCTAAAACATTAAAAGAAATTTTTAGTTCATCTAATTCAATTGTTTGCTCTTCCATTTCTCATTTCCCTCCGTATGTTCATTAAAGGATATCTGATCTACCGATTATCGTTAAGATATCACCCGTTGTAACTGGGTAATCTGTTAGCATATCATCGTCCATCATCATAACTTCCTTTGTTTTAATTCTGATAGCTGGTGCTAATGTTTTAGAATCAAGCCTCAGCGCGTCTGCAATATTCATTATGAGCTGTTTAATTGTAATATGGACTGGTATTCTTAAATCATAGGGCTGCTCAATACCATAACCACTTAAATCAACTGTGACATCAATATGATTCGTTTTCATTAAGTTCTCTCCCTTTACGTCTATTTTTAATATTTAAATAAACCATTAGGATTGCTACCATAAACAATACGATAATTCCTAACAAAATGAGGTTGGCTCCTTTGTAATCCTGTTCCATTAGCTCGATACTTAATGGAATAGTATGATCCTTAAGGAAGAGCTTTGGCCTTGTTTCCTCAATAAAGCTACGTTTCTCAATATTCGTAACAAATAGCTCTGCTTTAACATCTTCAACATGGTCGTTTATCTTTTCGAGTTGTATATGGAATGTTAACTCTGTATCTTTGCTAAATAACTCTGAATATTGTCTATCTAATTCTGTCTCGTTTTCCACACTAATACCTTCAGCTTGAACCACACTTGGAAGCAAAAATAATATTATCCAAACAACATAGAAAATTGTTCTTTTTTTCATCTTTATCTACCCAATCATTTGAAATGGAGGCTTAAATTAACCCCTAAACTATTCATTATTAAAAACTAAGCTACACAACATTGCTATTGTGTAGCTTGTTAATTAAGGATATTTTAATGGTTTTATCTGAGACCAAAGTTCTGAGAAAGTGCTTGATCCTGCTCTTGAACCGCTTGTGCAGTCTTTTGAAGCTGAGTCTGAATATCAACTAGTAATTGTGAGAAGTTTTGTACCTTTGGAACTAGCTCTTGAAATTGACTGTCAAAGCGTTCGAAAGCTCGTCCTTCCCATTCTCCTCTTAATTGATTTTGAAGACGTTGTAATTGTCTTAATACGTCATTAATCTGACTTGAACCACTCCCATAAGTCTTCGCTCTTGATTTCAGTTCATCTGGGGTCATTCTAATTTGTCCTGCCATATTAACCTCTCCTTTTCCCTTTTATTGTAGGATATGATTCTTTATCCCTACTTTATACTTTATAATAGATTAAATTTCATATTATATCAATAATTTTAACCATTTAAGTAAAAAAGAGTATATATTTCTCTAAAAATTTACTCTAATTATGTCTATTTCACAGGTCTTTTGACTTACTTCATTAGTTTTAAGATATTAAAAAAACCAATAACAATTTCTGTTATCAGTTTATTTTCATAGTTATTTTTTTAAAGTTCAGGGTAAATGCCAATCCCCATCTCAATATATGGGTGATTATTTTTTGTCTGTTTATATTCAACGAATATTGGTGTTCTTTGTTTATAATCATGTTGGTGTAAAAATGAGAAAAGTTCCCAATATTTATCTTGTGCCAGTTGATTAAAATTTTCTGTTATTCTAGTCATAACCATGGGCTTAATTGTATAATAGCTCTGAAAGTAGATCTGTTCACCATTAACTGCCTGAAAAACCGACTCTTGAATAGGCAAGAAAATTTCCACAATCATCTCGTCCTCTGTTGGATCACTAATGAGTGCAAAAAACATATCTCCAGTAGGATGATACATATTCCTTTCTAGGATTGCGGTAAAATCTTCAAAGGCCAACTGCAAGTCCTCTGATTTACAGTGATAATATTTAGACGCAACATTTCTGTATGCTATTTGGTGACCTATTAACATAATGAATTTCCCTGATTTTGAATTGGGATATACAAGTCTATCATTATTTCATTGTAGACCTCTAATAAAACAACATAAGTTGTTGCTTCTAAAGAAATATTCTGCTCTGCAGCATACGTACGTAACTTCGTCTCCGCCTCGTAAAAATCTAGCAATTGATCCGCCTGTCGCATAACTAACGCATCCTCTAAAGCAAACCTTTCCCTAAAACAAAAATCACTATTCTCCTCAATAGCAACTGGTCCATTTATAGGCATAAAGTAAGTAAACGTGCCATTATTACTTTCGTCTTCATTATTTTTTACCGAAAAGAAAAACGGACCATTTTGATAAATACCCTCTCCAACAGCAAGCTCCTCCATAATAAAAATTCCCTCTTGCCATTTATCTCTTGTTAGAACAGTTTGATAGCTTAATAGATGATCAAACTGCATACCTCTTCGTTCAATCTTCATTTTTTCCCCCTCCACTCTTCAGCTGATTAGCATAAATTAAACCCTGTGTTGATACTGGTTTACCATCTTTATCTCTGACCGGCTTTAACCGACCTGTACTTTCAAAGTTAAAGCTATCAAAACGACATTTGCAATAGAGAATTACGATTTGTTCAGGTAGAATGAAGAGCATGGTATAAAAGACGAAAATAAACAAGCATGTAAAAAATAATTCCTCTATGTTCCCTGGTTGAACAAGACGTAGTAACGGTACCATAATAAGTACCATTGGCACACCTACAGCTGTTGCAAACGGCAATAATGATTTGGTCTCAAACTTTTGCCTCAACTGACTTTTCGTAGAACCTTTCCGATAATGCCCTTTTTTTAGTAAAATCATAAATCTTATCCAAGTAACCACAAAGACCAATACTCCACCTAATAGTGTCGTAGTAATAATAAACGTTAAGGTATTCAAGTCAGAGGTAAACGTGGAAGCTATTATAATTAGCGCCAGAATGTAAGGTGATACTCCAAATACATTTTGTGAAACAATAATAGTAAGTAAATATTGTATTTTCTGTGATCCCATATAAACGCTTGGAAGCATGTAAATAATCATTAAGACAGTTAAACCAATTGAGAACCAGAGATGATAAACAAACACACTTCTGTAGAGGGGAAAGTTTGATTCTACACTTGCAAAATGTTCTAACCATAAAAACAAAGACTGTATTAAAATGACAAGAAAAAATGCTCCTACTAAACTACCTGGGCTTTGTCTACCTGATTCAAACGGACCCCTTAATACTAGAAAATCCATTTCTGATATTTTTTTCAACAAATCAATCACCTCATAAAAAATTTATACCACTTAGGGGTTATGTTATTACAATTTTTTCAACTGCAGTTCTCCTAGGATGATAACTAAATAAACCCATTAATAATAACACCCTTAATCTAAATAGCATTTAAATTCTACCTAAACCAGCCCTTTACAACATCCATGGCCGTTTTTCCATTACCGCCCCAATCATGATTTAATGCCCATACTGCACCTATACCCACTATTACTCCAACCGCAGTTCCAACCCCAGGGATTGGTATCATGGCTGTCGCCGCAGCCGTTATGCCTTTTTGGACAGCACCAGCTATCACCGTATCAACTGTTGTATCCAATCCTGCTCTGCCAATAGATTTGCCCAAACTCAGTCCATCATCACGCGCTTCCTCATAATTCAAATAGAACGATAGTAAAGTTCCTGCATTTCCAATAGATTTCGAGGTAAAGGCTACCTTGCTTTGGTTTTTACTGAAAACAGTATAGAAATCTGTAAAACCTTCAATTGCTCCTTGACTTGCTCCTTTTAAAGTAGACGTCCCTACATGCTTTATCCCGCTGCCTAAAAATTGCATCTCGGGGTGTCTACCAATTACTTTCTCTCCCAAACTGGTAAACTGTGTCCGGAACAGAGATTTTTGGTCAGCTGGTCTTAAAATTGTTTGATTCTGCTGCGCACGAATAGCATTGGCCACACTCCAATTTTGTCCATTTTTGGGTAAGCGATAATTAAAATCACTAATGGCGCGATAGTCTGCCTCAACTCCCAGTGCAGCTAGGCCCTCACGATTAATCGTTAACCTAAACGATGAGCTGCCTGTTCTTGAATTAACATGTGAAAATGCGCCAAGCATCCCACCATCTTTATTCGCCCCTAACATTTTCGAAGCAGTGCGAAAAGAACCACTTTGCCCAATCCCGTGTATCACTGTTGCTAAAGTCGTCGATTCTAGTACTTTTTTTCCATTGTCAACTAAATGTTCAATCTCATTGCCATTAACTTGTCCACCACTAAGCATTTTAATTAAAAAACGATTTAGGGCTTCTTTTGTAAAGACATTAAAAGGAACAATCGGATTGAAAGGCTTATACATATTTATTAAAGCACGCACTGTGCTAGTATGACGTTTGCTTAGTGAACTTTCTTTATTATAAACTTTTAATTGATCGAGTTCACCGCTTTTTACCAATTTATTATAAAAATCTAACCTTGCGATACCAGTGATACCTTTCGTTTTCTTTAGATTATTGTTAAGCTGTCTCATTACAGTGTCCATCTTACTAGCTTGCTTTCGCCTATCAAATCCATTAATGTCTAATTTTAATTGATTAATATGACGAATACTTTGATCTTTATTAATGGTTACCTCTTCTAGTGAGGGCATCCTTACATTGGCAATATCTGATACACTCCGAAGCGAAGACTGAATCATATTATGATAGCTTTTAATTTTTTTAAACTCATCTTTAATTTCTACACTAACGTCCTCCAAATCATATTCCCTAACTAAGGTTCGTTGGTGGGTATCTACCTCCGTCTGAAAAGCTTTAAGATTACGATTAAGGTTACGAGACAAATCGGCAAACAAATTGATTAATGTTTTTATGGTTGTTAGGTGATACGCCTGAAAGTAACGCTTTGCTTGATCTGCTGCTTGTCCACTAAACGCTGTTCCTTTAGAGAAATTAATAGTCTCTCGCTCGATCTGTCTAAGATTAGCTTGAACAAAATTCGAATAAGAAAGAAATGATCTTTGAAGCTCATGAACTTCCTGAATATCAATGCGTTTAATTATTACTCTCCCCTTCTTAGCTATTTCATTAGTGCATTCTTAATCGTTTCATAGAGGTTTAATGCCTGATGCTGTATCCCTGTTAATCTACTCGTATCGCCGTTATAAAGATAATCAATAATAAGTACTACAACTGACACAACTAGGAGAAGTTTAAGTACGCCACCAAAGGATATGTTCCCTTTCTTTCTTCTCCTTAACTCTTTAAGATACCGTTCTTCCTTGCGTTGCATTGATGAGGATACTTTTTCCTGTTTCTTTTGCTTCCGCATCGCAACTCTGACCTGCTGGTTTCTTTCTGTCTCTAGTTCACTCATGAATTCCAGCTTAGCTTTCTTTAATTGAAGATCAAGCACCTGTTGCTTCTGTTTATTTCGCTGATAACGAATAATTGCTCTTTTCAGCTTGACATAAACAATACGTGAGCCTCTTCTAATGATAATGGCTGCTTTTTTCGCATAAATAAATGTCTGCTTTGCGTATTGCTTCCACTTCTCTTTATCTTCAAAAATTCTTGAAATGTTAAATGAACCTCTTAATCTACTTTCTATCGACCCATTAATTTCTTGTAATGCCATGTTACTAGCAAGCATTTCTTTACGTTCTTCTTCAAGCTTAAGCCGTTCCTCTTCTCTTTCAAGCTCTGCTTTTTCCGACTGTTCTCTCATTAATTCAAGATCACCGATTGTCTTTTTCATTTTTTCTTCAAGCGTTGTTATTGTTGCTTCATAGTCGGGTAGTTTGTCTTGCCCAGAGGACACTGTCGGTTGGGTAATTGGTGGTGTCACTTCTGTATTAGCATTCATTTCAAGCTCTTCAGTCGCTTCACTTGAAGAGACATCAATGGTAACACGCTCAATTTGATCAATATATTCCTTAATGGGCTCTTCAATTCGGCGATTGCTTTTAATCACTTCATATAAGCTTTCAACTTCGTCAAAAATAAACAAGCGTGAACTGTATACTACCTCATTTGACCCTTTTTCAATAATTTCATACCATATCTTTGATTTATTTCCATGCTCTTTATAACGTTCTATAACAGCTAGTAACATATCATTTGCTTCTGGCAATGGTAGCAGCTCATTAAATTCAATTACATTATCTCTATTATCAATATTTTTATATTCAATAAGGTACATGTAAGCCCTCCACTCCTACTTTTTTGAAGAACTGTTTTGCAGCATCAATCTATGTAATCATCGTCTCTAGCTGTATGATTTTGTATGCTGACGATTTCTTAAAAGAAATTGAGGCTAATAAATCTAGGCAATAGCTATTGCTAGGTTTATTAGCCTGCTTCATTACTGAGATCACTTTTAATCATCCAGTAAATAGAGTTCTAATTTCGCTAATGACCAATTGGCCAATTTCACTTGTTGCTGCACGAATAAGAACTAAAGCAGCTCCTAATGCAACAAGTGCTACCATCGCCCAGCCTGAACGATCTGTATTTTGATCTAACATAGTCTCACCACCTTTCAAGTAAACTAAAAAAATATGACCATTGGCATGCAAATTTTTGTTATCTAACCATCGTTGTTGCTGAACCATTAATCGGTAGAACAACCCGATCAAACTCAAAGAAGAAAATTTGCAGTCTTGCTTCAGCTGTATATTGCACAACAGTTCCAAAAGGCTGTCTCCCGGTAGCCTGTGATTGATTAAGGCTAAAGATGCCATTAAAGTGTGCTTCACTATAGTCATTAATATCATCAATGACTTCAGCAGTCAGCCCACCACCTCGTTCAATTTGGTAGTTAACATATTGAGTAAAGTGGTTAGACTGTTGGACCTGAAAGACAAACACAGCCATGGCAATCATAAAGACAATGAGCACCATTGAGATGTACATTTTACCAGACTCCATAATGCTTCCCTCAAGCATGTTATCACCTCCTAATAGCCCGTAATAAGTTGTTTAAGCATTTCAACAAAGACGGCAATCATATAGCCCATGACAATAATTAAGTTAATCATCGTTAACTTTGTTGGGAATAAATTAAATCGACCAAGCTTAAAAGCGATGATTTCGTCCACCCCTTTAAATAGCTCCTCGCTAGCCATACGACCTAATTCTTGAATGATACTTCGGTCAAAACTATTTTGCTGATAATCATAGAGCGTATGCATAAATAATGTCGCTTCGTCTGTACCAGAGGCAGACGCGGCAAAATGCTCAAAGGGAACTGCCGAGTTCGGGTTATCATTCATCTCTATAATTAACCGCTCTAAACAGTCTTTTACAAAACCCTCCTCCATTCGCAAGAGCATTCGATTAAAGGCATTATAGAGTGTTGCGTTTTCCTGATAGAGGTATGGTATCAGCATTCTAGTAAACTTTGAAAAGCTGAGTTGCTGTTGAAAAAGAAAGTTCTTATAGCTTTTTTGAATATAGCGAAATTTACTCATCCATTGATAGATAGCTAGGGCCAGTCCAAAAGCTGTGAACACGATTGAGAAGACACTAAGCACGCCACTTATTAATAGCATAATGGCAAAGTTAGCAACTCTTTTTTGCTGTATTTGATAAAATTTTTCTTCATCATAGCGCATTTTGATTAACATGCTTTCAAGGTCCTTCTCAGCAAGCTTGTGATATAGCTTCTGTAGTTTTTCCTTCATAGCTTCACCTCCAGAACACTATCATCCGCAATTCGCTTTGCAAAGCTGTGATAGATTGATGCGAGCAATGCTAAGTAAATGGTTGAAGCAACCCAGCCAATTAAGCTTTCTGTGAAGGCCTGAATAAACTGTCTGATTCCAAAGGAAAAAATAATAACCCCAATAAAGATTAATGCAATCCGGATCATAAATCGGAAGTCCTTAGCCCGTTGTTCCTTTTCGATAAAAAAAGTGCTTTGCCTGTCCTTAATCATATTATGATAGGTCTTGATATCCTTCAAAGTATCAATATTACTTCTCCCTTCAAGCATGGCAGTGGTAAGCTGCTCTAAATATTGCGAGAAGATCACATCTACTTTGTACTTATGCTCCAATTCTCTAAAGGCATTTTGGGTTGTCTGACTAGACCCTTCAATTAAGTCTGTTTGAAGCTTGATTAAATCCTGCTTAAATTCGCCTTGCGCTCTTTCAGTAATTGTCTTAACAGCTTGAATAACCGTCCTGTCTTCATTTGTTAAAATCTGCGTCATATTATTAACAAACTTGTTACGCTCTCTAAATGATTTTAATTCATAAATACGCTTTTCATTATTGGGTAATAAAAAGGCAAACGTATAGACAACTCCACCTATCCCAGCTATTAATGCCAGCCACCATTTAAAAAATAATAAAAACACAAATAGAAAGCAGACACCAAATGGAATGACAATGATTTTAATAAAATCCTTACGTTGCATGGGATTGCCATATGCAACGCGATAAGCATTGATCTCATCAATATTAAATAATTTCTTCTTTTTTGTTTTCTTTTTCATGAATGTTCACCACCTTTCTAGTAGGCTCCTTGATAAGAAGGCAGGCTACTACTTAAGAGATCCTCATAAGCTATATTGTATTCCTTTAAGCGCTCAATAAATTCCGCTGGCAGGTCATAGGTCAGATCATACTGTTCGCCATGTTCTTCCTTTACCTCGAAAATAGTATGACAACTTCCATCCTCTAAAAAGAAAACAACCTCTGAAAGATACCGTGTCATACGGCCTTTAATTCTTTTTTTCTTAATAAATGCCCCAAGCTGGAAATAGCGGAAAATATCGCGTTCAAGAGACTTTTCATCAATTTCATAGCCCATCTTGGCCATATTTATAAAGCGAGTAGGAATAGCCTTTGCTCCAACGGTGTGGGCAGTTGTGATAATATGATGACCACTGAGGACGGCTTGAATCATTTCATACGCCTCTTTCCCGCGGGTCTCCGACACATTAATCCAGGTTGGGTTATTTCTCAGCATAGCCTTGATTAATTCAGAGATACTTGTTCCTGGTGTCACTAACCAACTGATAATATCTTTCTCAGGAAATAATTCCTTAACATGGCCCTCTAACGTATCCTCAATCCAGCCAATCTTTTCGTTAAACGGAATAAAACTGGTCAGAAACTTTTGAAACTCCGTTTTACCTGTTCCCGTTTCACCAGCAATCACCATATTACAGCGCGTCTCTACAGCTGCTCTAAAGAATTCGAGCATGTACATAGGGGCAAAGCCAGGGAATGTGTCCTCATTTAAAACGAGCTTAGGTCGACTAACCCGAATGGCCATTGTTGTTCCATAGCTACTAATTGTCTTATGGACCGCATTAATTCTTAAATTATTTAATGCTGCATCTAGAATTGGCGTTTTAGGCGTGAATTCTTTCCCAACTGCATTTGCAAACTTTTGGATAATCTGAATGATGTATTCCTCTTCAACATCTTGTTCATATTCATATTTCTCGTCAGGGGTTTCAATAATAAGTGCAGTTCCATTAAAGCTCACATCTGTTACCAGGTGATTGTTGCTAATAATTTCATCAATTACCCCTAAGCCTACAATTTCCTGAATAGCATAATGCAGGCGCTCCTCTGTACCTAGCAGGGCTTTATGCTTTTTGGCAACAATTCGCTTCAAAACTTCTCTTGACTCTATGTTAATAAAGGACTCAAGGTATAGCTCTGAATGAAATTCTTTTAAATCACTTTTAATCTCTTTTAGTATCTCTTGACTAATCACAAACTCTGTCACTCCATTTCACTAATATTCTGCCTAAAATTGGTTGCATAAACATTACCATCTTCATCACTGATTTCTATATTAATCGCCTTCACATCTTCGCCAGTCATCAAGTACTGATATGAGAATTCGATAACTGTTAACGAACCCGTTAGACTCTTCGTTAATTCTTCTTCAAAGGTACTTTCAAAAGTTTCAATTGATAGATTGACAGTATGCTCATTTACCCGTGAGCTATGATCATACGCCTTTACACTCGCGACCTTTCCCGCTTCAATCATGGACGTTACGACAGCATCCCTCGAATAGCTCTCGGAAAACATATCCACAAGAAAGAAGGTCGTAGCCATCCCAATAAACAGCATGCCAACAATCGTAATATAGCCTTTCAAACAATCACCTCTTTCTAAATTACTTTAGTTGTATAATTATTTTCTATAGAGAAACCCCCTATGCATTTGCTAAAGCATAGGGGGTTGGCTTAATCTAATAAGGTTTTTTATAACTATTTCTACTATTTATTGCTCTCTTGAAATTTCTTTTACTTTCCATACTTACCTTCATAATATTTATGAATTGCTAGCTCAGGGTTCAAATACTATGGGACTACTAGATAAAGTTTAAATGTGCGGGGTTCTCCATTAACAACCGTTTTCATAACATCCTTCTCCCAAAAAGGTAGTATATCTTCTTCAAAAATTTCTATAATAATCTCTTTCGATTCATTATCCTCTTTTAGGAAATTTTCGTAATCGTTAATTACAATACAGAAACATCTTCTATCAATCCAACTTAAATCAGTCATCCAATCTATAAATGAATCCCATCCCGAGCAATCAGGCAGTAAAAATTCTTCTTTCATTAACTCAAGAAAATCATTTTTTGTTTGAATACTATTTCCATGAATATTAACAATATACCAATCCTCTTTTTCTGTGTGTTTTATAAGTTCTGTAGCTTTATTCTGCTGCACGTGCAAAATTTGATTCGTAGCCATTTAAAGTATGCCCCCCTTTATTCAATTTTAATAAATGTTTTATAGTGATCATTAGTGTAATATAAACTGCCATCACTACCTTTAATAAACCTTTCTGAATCTCTATTAGCATTAGGTAATTTATTATTCACATCATACTCGTTATAAGTTATTGATTTACCACTATTTTCCACACCAGGTAACTTACCCTCACGATTTTTATAAGAACCCCCTGCTTTTGTACCTGGTGTTTGTCCTTTTACATTACCACCCCAATTATTCTTTTTATAGTTCTTATATGAGTGCTTTACATTGTTTGGTAAACTGCTGATATTCTTTTTAGGAATAGCACCACTCACTTTCTTACCACTTAAAACCGCCTTTTCCTTCTTCACGTAACCATCAAAATTTGATTTCCCACGCGCAACCTTACTGTCTGCGACATTCCGTTGCACGCGCTCCCGTATCTTTGCTAACCCGCCTTTTCCTGCATCTCCTTGGCCTACGTTAGTCTTCCCGGTTTGCGCCTTGTTAATGGGGACCGGCTTGGTTAAGGCTTTAACTGGCTTCAAGCGGGCAATCATACTCTTGGCGGTTGAAGCCATTCCACTCATCAACATCAATACATAAAGGCTATTCATCATGTGTTCTGCAGACAAGGACGTTTCAGGGTTAAAGGCACCAACTACCAAATCAGGCAGACCAAGTGTTGCAAAGTTACTTATTGTATAAACATTAGGGGTTTCCTTCATAGCCGTATAGTAAGCCTGAACCTGTTCTAAGACCGCTTTCGGATTATCATAAAACCGGCGCTTAGGTATACCGAACGTCACCCAGTTGAGAAAGCCACCCACACTTTCAAACTTTTCATCCTGACGTGTTTGGGCCCCTTCCCAAATGGATACGCCAAGCGCGATATAGCTTGGTGCTGCTGCTTTTAGAATGTCAACAAAGTCACCCCACAGCTCCTGAGAAACGTAGGTCTCGATAAGCTG
>NZ_FODJ01000018.1 GCF_900110345.1 Amphibacillus marinus | reverse complement strand
CATCTGTTTCTAAATCCTCTACTACAGTATTACCGAATTCATCCTCTATTTTGAATGTAACACCTGTTAGTAAATCACCGCGCTCACCTTTTTTGATAAGCTCGACGCCACTTGTTGACTGTTGATTAATTTTGCTCAGTTGCAAAGAAGCTTCTAGTTGATCGTCTTGATTAAAAATGACCTCAAACTCTATTGCAGTAGCATCTAAATCATGGCCAAATGGTGCTTTTGTTTCAATTAACTTATAGAACCCTGGCTCCAGAGTTAAATCAAAATAGCCTGCTTCATTCGTTGTCAATAACTCCTGTAAAACATTATCATTCGAATCAAATAACGAAAACTCTGCATCCGCTAATAACGCATTAGCTTCATCCAGCTTGGTTAGGCGAACTGTACCCGGCGTTAATTCATTAAGAAAATCAACAGTTAAGACCGTTTGCTGACTACGAGTAATTTCAAATCGCTCAATGTGTTCACTTAGCTGATAACCTGCAATAGTCGCTGTTTCTTTAAATTGATACCAGCCCGGTCGTAAATCTTCCACCAATAATTTACCATCTTCATCAGTCGCTAAATCTGACAATAACAGTTCGCCTGCATCGTCTTGAAGTTCAAAGACAACGCCTGCTAAGAGATTGTTGTCCGCTCCACGTTTCGTCAGTTCGACTGCGCCATTAATTAAGCTGTTTTCAATCTCTTCAAGATCAACTGCTTCATTACTGGCCTCAATTGTAAAGTAAATAGGTGTATCATCGAGCTGATAATCACTTGGTGCTTGCTGTTCGACAAGGCGATATTGACCACCTTTTAACTGATCAACTGCAATGACTCCATCTTCATCTGTCGTTAGATTAGTCGTATGGTTAATCCAATTGCCCGTTCCCCCTTGGTTGTATTCAAGGTCAAACACAGCCCCTTCAAGTACTGTTCTGTCTACATCATCAACTTTCGTTAGACGCACAGATCCATCCTCTACCGCCTCATTTGTAAGCATAGCTGTCTTTAATACTGTCTGATCTCCATCAATGGTAAAGTCTACACTAACTGGATTCGCTTCATTAATAATATAGCCAATCGGTGCGGTAATCTCGACAAGGCGATAATTCTTTCCTATTTCAAAGTGCTCTAGTGTCAAGTTGATTTTACCTTCACTATTGGTTGTTAGCACGTCTTGATCCGGCTGCGGACTAACATCAACGAAATCACCATTTATTTCTTCTTGAAATTTAAATTCCGCTCCCGCCAGATACGTACTTGAATTATCCTGGTCTACTTTTTGTAATTCAAATTCCCATACACCTAATGTGTTTGTAAACGTATATGAAGTGTCCTCTTTCCGATCATCTTCATCAAGTGCATAAATGCCATCATGATCAAAGACTACTACCTTCCCAGTTGCATACTCAGCATTAAGTACATAGCCTTCCGGAGGGGTAATTTCCATAATTAGATATTTTCCATACTTGTATTTGTTGCTTGTACGGGCAATGCCGTCTTCATCTGTTGTGATAACTTCAAGTAACCGTGTGCCTGTTACATCATATATCTCAAAGACCGCACCTTCTAATAGAACTGACTGATCATCGCTATCCACTTTCTCAATGGTTAATTCTGCACCACCAGTAGCGTAAACAACGCCTCCTGCACCACCTTGAAAGCTGGCAGTATGGTCTTGCTCTGATGAGTCAATCGCATTATCAACAACATGACCCAACAATGAAGCTGTATTAGAGATGTCATCACCATGGTTAGCGTTAATAAATGTCTCATACTCAAGAATATATGGTTCTTCAATCTCATCACTAAAAGTTAATTCAAAGGATTCCTCCCACGTTTCTTCATCAACTGAAAATTCGATGTTATATAAAGCTGAATCTACTTCTGTTCCCTTTGTAATAACACCATTCGAGGCCACCTGTGTTTCATATAATTTAAAGGTATCTTGATAATAAGTTTGATTATTAGAGAGCGTGTCATTAACAATTGCTCTGTCAATATAAGAATTGCTTCTATTTATATTTAACGTCCAGAAAGCTGTTGTTTGATTAGCCCCAGTTCCTTGGCTAACCGCTTTATTAATAAACTCATTGCCAAAGCGCGGTTCTTCTCTTGCCTCCCTAGAAAATAGCAATTTATTGGGCTCATCAGCATCAATTAAGGTCGCATTATTGGTATACTCACTTAATACTGCCTCTCCCTCAAGCGTTGTGCGATAGACAATTCGATAGGGACTATCAATTGGATGATTAAACGTTAATTCAAAACCGTCTAACCCATTCTCATCCCGCTCCATTGTATAGCTGTATGCATTATCAGAAATGGCATTCCCTTCTGTAACCGTACCACCGTTACCATGGTTTACTGTTAGCTCATAAACCGTAAGCGAGTCGTTGACAAACGCTTGCCCAGCTGAATAAAAATCGCGTAAAACAGGTTCATTAATGGTATGACGATTGAAGTTAATATCAATAGTCCACGTTAATTCTTTCGTTTGCGCATCATACTCCACCGTTTTATCACCATTGTTAACCATATAAGGGCGAGGTGTAACAGTGCCACTTTTCTCCATGCTTGGCGTACCTGCTGTTTTATTAGTCCAATCTAAACGTGCATTATTTCGATACTGTGGATTAATTTCATTAATATCAAAATAGGTGGGATCAAAGATGGTATCGTAAGTAATAATATAGGTCTCATCAATATCGCCAAGCGCTAATGTAAAGCCTTCCTGATAAGTTGGATTTGCTGCTAATTGCTGTGTTGTAATTGGACTGCCATTAATAAGCAAGCTGCCGGGATCAAGGTTCAATCCCTGATTCGCAAAAGTATCGGTCACCACCGTGTCTTCCATAAACTTGTTATCTCGATTAATTGTTAACGTCCAAGTAATGACTTTATTAGCATAATCAATAACACCATTACTTTTATTAAATATGACTTGACCAATGTCTTGACTAGCTGGCTCTGACTCTCCATCATTACCAATTTTCACATTATTCTCGACAGTAACCTGGTCATCATAAACGCGATTAGTCGCTCTTGTTTTATAATAAATCTGATATGCTTTGTTATCAGTGCTTGCGAATGCTAATTCAAATCCTTCGTTATTTGGATGAACATCGTAATCGCTGCCGTTATCAAGTTGTACGGGATTTGTTGGCTCCCCACTAGCATTAATAGTTACTTCGTAAACCTCAAATGAGTCTAAATCTAAAGTTTGGTGATCGGTATCAAAAGTATCAATTAATCGTTCGATTACTGGCTGTTGATTAAAGTTGAAATTAATAACCCATTCAATTTCTTGTAAATTAGCATCATAGCTTTCTACACCTTTGTTTAACGGTTCGTTAAATTGAATCGTTACACTATGACTCTGATTTTGACTAAACGCCCCATCATTGCCGGTTATGACAACATCGTTTCGATAGCTTGGTCTGTAATCTGGGGTTTCTCCACTGGGTAGCGGAACTGACGTTTCATAAACGACACGATAAGCTTTATCAATATTGCCAAAATCAATTGTGAATGCATTCCCCGCTACATCTGGATTAAATGCAGAGCTCACCTCAGCTCCTTGTGATACATTTCCATTTAATTGAACTGCTAACTCATAGATTCTAACCGAATTTAAATCAAGTACTAAACCACTTGGCAACGTATCTTTAAATTCCGCAGCTGTAACATGACGCTCCCCTAAATTAAAGTCAACAATCCATTCAATCGTGTCCGCATTTCGGGTATTATTGACGCCGTCCTTCTTAGCTTGACCACCCTTAGTAATTTCTGGACTACTATCTTTTTCAAAATGAACAGGAATGCTAATGGATTCTCCATCAAACTCGAATACTAGCTCTTGCCTGGTTTCTCCTTGCCACTTGCTACTATCAAATTGTCGCCAAATATAAAAATCACCTGAAAAACCTTGGCCATCATTAATTTGCTCGTTAAACGTAAAAGTAATTTCTCCCTCGGGAGAAATTACATAATCTCCGACAATTGTATTTTCCCATGGTAAATTACCTGTCAGTTCAATATTTTGCAAGAATTTATCCGGTAAAGAAAAAGTAAAATGATCACCTGCTTGATAAGAATGGCCTTGCTCAAGCTCCCATGCAAACACTAACGAAAGGGTTTCCCCTGTGTTAGCTCGAATATCCTGTAATTGTTCAGAGTTATCGGTTGGCATACCATTCTGATCAGGGTTATTCCAAGCAGTTACACCTTGAATTAAGTTCTCTGCGATAGCGCTACCCGCCAATGCTGAGAATGCACTTGTATGCGCAATTTTCTCATTATCTGCTGGCACTTGCTTATCTTCAGAGACATTTTTCTCTTGGACAACTTCCTCATCTTGTTGCTCTACTTCTGCTTCAGATTTAACTGCTTCGTTATTTACAGCGACTTGAGCTGTAAATACAAGCTTACCTTCCGCTTCATTATGTGTCTCAATCTCTTCGTTAAACGTAACCGTAACGGTGTTGTCTTCAGTAACTTGATAGCGGCCAATTTCAGTCTCTTTATAAATTAGCTCACCATTCTGTTCTTGGTCAATATTTAGTTCATCAATAAGCGTTACCGTCTCTGAGTAGCCATCGTTAACTGACCGCTCGACTACTGACCATGCCAGCTCGACAGTTACTGCCCCTACTTCTAATTCACTTGGCTCAACAATTTGACCTTCTTGATCAATCGTTATTAAATTGCCAAATATGCTTCTTTGCTCAGGTTCAGTAGTAGCCTGAGACATAAAGACAGCGCTGTTGGAAAGTGTATTTAATAACAATACAAAAATGAGTACCATACTAAATTTTTTCTTCACTTTATTTCCCCCTGTTATAAAAAATACAAAAATAACCGTTTGAAGGTGCCTAAGAGCATATGCAATTTGTCATGCAATTATGTATAAACATTATACTGACCATGACGAATCAGATAATTAACAAGACGATTAACAGTCCTTTAATCACAATCACAATTCGATTAAAACTGTCTGTACCAGGCACTTCAGCGAGTAATTTATGTTATTCATGCTATTTGTAAGGTCTATTTTTAAATACAAACAACTAGATACATCCCTATTAAATCCTAGCAAATCACCCTTTACATTTTCTCTACAAAACAGTGAAATAAGTCACTATACCTTTCAATATAATGGCTTTATTTTGTAATTAATGGATTTTATATCTAACTAAAAATTTAAAAAACTGAATTTTTAATTTATTATAAATTTATTAGTTAGGTATATTAACTTATTACTAAAATAAGATCGGCAAACAGTTGTCTGTTTATGTCAATATACTTATAAAATTGGTTTTTTTTATCGTTTCTTATGTCTGTATCGCTACAGTAACTTTATATCACTCGATAGATCAGATTATGTTGAATAACGATAGGGAAAAATTGAGGAATTGGTACAAAGTAGCTGAGAAGAAGTTATGGTGGTAAGGTATTGAGTTAATATTAATTTATTTTTTGCAACACCTCACTTGTACACATTAATGATTAGGCATTTATTTTCAATATTTCTTATCGTTTCCTAAACAACAAAAAAACGCACAAGCAACTGCCTGTGCGCTTTTTTGAAATCGTTTATTATTGCATTTGGCGTCCCAAAAAGTTAGACGCAATTTCTACCGTTGTAATTTCCTGCTGAGTAACTTTTTCCTCTTTTGAGTAAACAATAACTGATCCGACTGGATCACCGTTAGAAATAATAGGGTGCATGACGTAAGATGCGTTAATAACGGGTTGATCCTTTCTTAATTCCAATGCAACAAAAGATTCCTTAATAAGGGGTTTACGCTCATCCATCACGCGCTCAACCAAATTAGCTATATTCTTACTTAAAAAGTCCTTTTTACTCTCTCCTGCCACTGCAATAAATGTATCGCGATCACAAATAAGAACGGGTTTCTTTAATGATTCATGTAGTGAGTCTGCATACTCCTGTGCAAAACTCCCTAGTTCTTGGATAGGAGAGTATTTCTTCAAAATGACTTCTCCTTCTCGATCAACAAAAATCTCTAAAGGATCCCCCTCTCTAATTCTCAATGTACGTCTAATTTCTTTTGGTATAACAACCCGTCCTAAATCATCGATTCTTCTGACAATACCTGTTGCTTTCATCTGTGTAGCCTCTCTTTCATCGTAAATTAATCGTTAACTTACATACATCCTAACATAAGTTCTATGTCGTGGTGTATTTAGTATGGTTATCCAATTAAGGAACTATACATCCTTAGTGCTTTAATTTTTCCAATGCGCCTATAAATGAATCAATGTATTGATAACGATCAGGAGGCAGTTGTTTAGAAAAGCTAAAAGTCACCATTAATTTTTCCTGATCTGTACTCAATAAAATCATTCTACCAAAATCAGAGCTATAACGAAACAGCTTTGCTCCGTCAATCGCTTTACTACCCTTGTTGTCGAATGTCATGACAATTTTTTTATTAGATTCTCTGATTGTCTCAATTCGATGTGTCTTTGCGCCAATACGCAATGCTGTTACTTTAACTAAGTTATCAACCTCAATTGGATAATCACCAAATCGATCTACCAACTCTTCCTTTATATCTTCTAAAGTATCGTGATCATTGGCTGCTCGAAAGCGTTTATACATATTAATCTTTTGTTTTCCGTCTCGAATATACGAATCAGGAATATAAGCATCAATCGTTAAATTAAGTTCAGGATTTACTAGTTCCTTCTCTTCTCCATTATACCCTTCTTTTCTTCTTTCAATCGCTTCTTTTAACATTTCAGAATATAAATCAAAGCCTACTGAGTCGATAAAGCCATGCTGTTGCGCACCCAATATATTTCCCGCACCGCGAATAGACAGGTCTCTCATAGCAATTTTGAACCCAGAGCCGAGCTCAGTAAACTCTTTTATTGCCTGCAGTCTTTTTTCTGCTACTTCAGTCAATACCTTGTCCTTTTGATAGGTAAAATATGCGTAAGCAATTCGATTGCTCCGACCAACTCGTCCTCTTAGTTGATAAAGCTGACTCAGACCCATTCGATCTGCTTTGTCAACAATTAGTGTATTCACATTCGGGATATCGACGCCTGTTTCAATAATGGTCGTACTGACAAGTACATCATATTCACCTGCTAAAAACGCTAACATGACATTCTCTAGCTCAGTCTCATTCATTTGTCCATGCGCAACCGCCACTCGAGCTTCAGGAACTAGCATTTGAATTTCTTGCGCCTTGCGCTCAATGCTTTCGACACGATTATATAAAAAGAAAACTTGGCCGCCCCTTGCTAATTCTCGCTCAATTGATTCTCGCAATAGCATTGGATTATATTCTAAAACGTAGGTCTGAATTGGAAAACGATTGGCTGGCGGCGTTTCGATTACAGATAAATCACGAACACCTAACATTGACATATGTAGTGTCCTTGGTATCGGTGTTGCTGTTAAGGTCAATACATCTACAGTTGCTTTTAGCTGTTTAATCTTTTCCTTGTGCTTCACACCAAATCGTTGTTCTTCATCAACTATTAATAATCCTAAGTCTTTATACTGAACATCCTTTGATAATAGACGATGCGTGCCAATTACTAGGTCAACAACACCTTCCTTTAACCCTTTAAGCGTTTCAGTCTGTTGCTTTTTAGTTCGAAAACGGCTTAACAAGCCAATCTCAATTGGGTACTCTTGAAACCGCTCAATAACTGTCTCATAGTGCTGCTGCGCTAGAATAGTTGTTGGTACCAGGATAGCGACCTGTTTCCCTTCCATAATTGCCTTAAAGGCTGCACGGATAGCCACCTCAGTCTTTCCATAACCAACGTCGCCACATAGAAGACGATCCATTGGTCTAGTTCGTTGCATATCTTGCTTTATTTCTTCAATACACCTGAGCTGATCTTCTGTTTCCTGATAAGGAAACGCATCCTCAAACTCACGTTGATGTAAAGTATCCTCTCCAAACGCATGGCCAACCGAAGCCTCTCGTTCTGCATAAAGCTTGATTAAATCATCGGCAATATCTTCAACTCGAGATTGAACTTTCCGCTTAACCTTTTTCCACTCAGCTCCGCCTAATTTATATAACTTTGGCTCCTTACCTTCTGATCCTACATATTTTTGGACAAGGTCAATTTGATCAATTGGAACAAAGAGCTTATCGTCGCCATTATACTTAATTAACATAAAATCCTTATGAACATCTTGAACCTTTAACGTTTCAACACCAACAAAGCGGCCAATTCCATGATTGACATGAACAACATAGTCACCCACCTTAAGCTCCTGGTAGCTCTTTATTCGCTCCGCATTTGATAGTTTTTGCTTCTTTTGCTTTCGCCTCGTCACGCGAGCCTTAAATAATTCTTGGTCAGTCAACAGGGCCAGCTTTTGCATTGGCAGTTCAAACCCTGTTGATAAGTTTCCGACCATAACGATCGGCTGTTTAACGGGTAAACGAACTGTCTCATCAGCTAACCCCGTCTCAATTTGATAATCAGCTAGGATTGACTGAATTTTCTCTGCACGTTGCGGGGTTGAGGCAAGAAAAACAATTGAATAATCAGCCTTCTGCCATCGTTTCATTTCACTTTGTAACACGCTCATTTGTCCGTGAAACTGTTGCATGGCTCTACTTGTAATATTAACAACATTTTGAGGCATCGTATGTGTAACATGACGAAGAAAGACGGATAGATATATTTTAGATTGCACCATCATTGCCCAAATATTAGACCAATCAAACGAAAGAGACAGATCAGGGACCATCTTATAATCAGCTAGTAAGGTAGCTATCCACTCTGCTTCTTCTTTATCTAAAATTTGCGCAGACTCTTGAACACGTCCTATTTCATCAATAAAGATATAGCCGTCATTGCCCAAGTAATCTAGCAAGCTACTTGGCTGATCATAGTAATATTGATTGTATTTATACATATCCTCAAAACCTTCTCGCCGGCGGAGTCGGTCAAGATCATGATGAATTTGCTCATGCAATGCAGCCTTTTCATTAGCATTTTTATTTTTTTTCAATGCAGCAGCTAAACTATTCTCAAGCCTGTCAGCAGCGCGACTCATATCCTCACCTGTCAGAAGTAGTTCTGTAACAGGAAGAATGGTAACCTTATCAACTTTTTCAAGCGAGCGTTGACTATTCGCATCAAAAAATCGAATTGAATCGACCTCTTCATCAAACAGCTCGATTCGAACTGGATGGTCCTCCGTAATTGGATAAAGGTCAATTATTCCACCACGCATGCTAAATTCTCCTGGACTTGCAACCATATCAACACGTTCGTAACCCATTTTTACAAGCTTAGCTAAATACTGGTCAATATTAATATCCTCACCCAGTTTGAAATAGAGCTTAAATGTCTCCCAATAGCTTATTGGTGGCAAAATCCGCTTTAATGCAGCAACTGGAGCAATTAGTACCCCTTCCCTTTGCTGCGCCCAAGCAGTCAAAGATCCTATTCGTTGACTCCTAAGCTCTGGACTCGAAACTGCCATTTCGGCGACTAAGAGTTCATTAACTGGATAGAGATGAACAGCTTCAGGGTTTATCAGCTCGTTCAAATCATCATATAACTGTTGAGCCTGTGAAAGGTGATTTGTTATAATAAGAAGTCTTCTTTTAGAAGCTGCTTGAATAGTTGATATCCACATACTTCTTGCTGAACCTGATAAACCTGTAATTAACTGCTCTTTTAGCCCTGACGATAAGCCACTAACGACGGACTGAATATCTTGATGATCATGTAAAAAATTAATAAAGCCTTTCATGCTTGTTCCCCCATTCATGTAGCCAAATTAGATTTTAAAGCTACATAGCACCAGAATGCCTTCCCGTACTACAGACAGGATGCTAACTTCCATCATGCTTAATGCTTTATCATTATAAAGCCACCTGCTTCGACTTCTTTAACGTGCAAAATGCCTTGGTTTTTTTAAAACCAAAGCTCCACTTACTTATTTATTTATGTTCATATCAATGTATAAAATGATCCAGCTCATGGTAAACAGGAAATTTATAAAGGGCTGACTCGCAGCTTTCGCAAATGACTAAAACATCTACATCCCCTGATTGATGCTGTTTAACCATGACTTCCTTTTGATCACTTGGTAAATGGTTAAAACCTAACTGATCAAGGTTTAAGCGCTCGTGATTAAGCTGAGCAATTGTTGATAGACAATGCTTACATTTGTAATGAACTCGCATCGGAACCCTCCTAGTCTGATACTGTTTAAACATTAGTATCTCCTAATCTGGTTAGCTTATACGAGCTTATAAAATTATATGTAGCTCAATTAAAATCATTCATCACTTCGAGAAATGAGCGATTAAACCATGCCTCACAAGCAGCAACTGAGCGATCAATACTTTCCGCTATAGCTAAGTGCTGTTCTTTACTAAACTTACCCAATACATAATCCGTAACCGTAACATCAAATTCTGGTCGATCAATGCCAACACGAATGCGATTAAATGTTTTCGTACCTAATTGATCAATAATTGAGCGAATACCATTATGGCCTCCATGGCCACCAGATTGTCTTAAGCGTTCCTTTCCAACCGGGAGATCTAAGTCATCATAAATAACTAACAACTGCTCAGGTGTTAATTTATAAAAATCCAACACTGCTTTGACGCTCTCCCCAGATAGATTCATGTATGTTTGCGGTTTTAACAAGATAACCTGTTCATTACCAACAGTTTCAATCGTGCAATGACTTTGAAATTTATGTTTACTTACCGTCCATTTGTTACGTTTTGCTAATTGATCAATCACCATAAATCCAACATTATGCCGAGTTTTTTGATACTTTAAGCCCGGATTTCCTAAACCTACGATACACTTCATTAATTTCACAACTTCCTTTTTGCGGTATGGCTCTTATTGTACTTTGTTTTTATAAAAAAAGAAAGTGCAACGACTAATAAGCACTAACACGACAAACTATTCTCTGCTCTAGACTAGTCTATAAAAAAGAATGCAAAACCTGAACGTATTGCCGTTCAGGTTTTGCATTATCGTTATTATTCCTCTACTTCTTCTGCGTTTCCTTTTTGATCTACTAATTCTGGCTCTACATCTTCATCTTCCGGTTCTGCATCAAGGTCCTCAGCTAAAGTAGGGGCTGTAATTGTCACAATCGTTGTATTCGGATCTTCTACAATTTCATAGCCTTTACCCTCTTTAAGATCGGCAACCATTATTGAGTCACCTACATTTAATTCCGTAACGTTAATTATAATTTCCTCAGGAATACTAGCTGGTTTTGCTCGGACTAGCAATTCATGTAGGGGTTGTTGTAAGACGCCACCATCTTTAGCACCTTGCGCCTCACCCTCTAAATGAAGAGGAACTTGCACATCCATTTCTTGTGCCATATTAACAATGTAGAAATCAGCGTGAATGAGCTTATCCATAATTGGCTCTACTTGATAATCATGAAGCATAACATCTACACTATTCCCCTCTACTTCTAAAGAAATAATGGCATTACGCCCTTCATCACGAACTGTTTTTAATAAATCTATGCTGTTTACAGTGACAGATTTCGGTTCCTTTTCATGGCCATATACAATAGCCGGGATTAAACCTTCTTTTCTCAATCGTCTCGTGTTTGATTTTTTCAAGTCATTTCTTGGCTTTGCTTCTAGTTTAACTGCCATGCTACATAACCTCCATTAAATTTTCGTTCTTAAGCTTTATAAAAATAGCTTGTGCCATTTCTATAATTGTATTTACCATATTGGTGAACTTTTAAATGTTGAGTTTAATTCTTCTAACGGTAAATAAAACGATTCTAATGGTTACAATTCCCTTATGACACTCTTGTTAAACCTTTTTTAAAGAAAAACTTAATCGAATAAAACACTAACTGACAATTGCTCATGAACACGAATAATCGCCTCACTAATTAATGGCGCGACGGATAAGGTCACAACCTTATCCGTTTGTTTTTCGATCGGAAGCGGGATGGAGTTTGTCACAACGAGCTCTTTAATAGGGGAATCTGTTATCCGATCAATAGCTGGCCCTGATAAAACAGGATGCGTACAGCAAGCATATACATCTGTTGCACCATTTTTTATTAATGCATTTGCTGCTAAGCTGATTGTCCCTGCCGTGTCAATCATGTCATCAATTAATATTGCCGTTTTCCCTTTTATATTTCCAACTATATTCATTACCTCAGCAACATTTGGTCGTGGTCGCCGTTTATCAATAATTGCAATTGGTGCTTTTAGACGCTCGGCAAGCTGGCGGGCACGCGATACCCCACCATGATCAGGTGATACAACTACAACATCAGCAAATTCTTTTTCACTCCAGTAATCACCTAGAATTGGCACTCCGACCAACTGATCAACTGGAATGTTAAAAAAGCCTTGAATTTGTGGTGCATGCAGGTCCAGTGTAATAACACGAGAAGCACCTGCGACTTGTAGGATGTCAGCAACCAATTTTGCGGTGATGGGTTCTCTTGCTCTTGCTTTTCGATCTTGACGTGCATATCCATAATAAGGGATAACAACATTAATTGTTGCAGCTGATGCACGCTTTAATGCATCAATCATAATTAATAACTCCATGATGTGTTGGTTTACTGGTGCACTCGTTGATTGTACAACATATACATCGCAACCTCTAACGCTTTCCTCAATATTAATTTGAATTTCCCCATCACTAAAGCTTGTAACTGAACACTCACCTAACTTAACACCGATTTGTTCAGCAATTTCAGCTGCTAGCTTTGGATTAGAATTAAGCGTAAAAACTTTTAAGGTACGATCTTGATATCCCGTTGACATTTAGTCAAAACCTCCATATTGTTCTATTTTAATAATTTATTAAATTTTTGTGCATACGTTTCTTTGTTTTCTTGTTTTGCTCTAGCGATTGATAAAGCTTCGGCAGGCACATCCTTATTAATGGTTGAACCAGCTGCCACTAGTGCACCTTTACCAATCGTTACTGGGGCAATTAAATTAACATTACAACCAATAAAGACATCATCTTCAATTTTTGTGCTAAATTTATTTGCTCCATCATAATTGACTGTAATTGCGCCACAGCCAACATTAACATTTTGGCCGACCTCGGCATCACCAATGTAGCTTAAATGAGAAACTTTACTTCCGTGCGCTATTGTCGATTTTTTCACTTCAACAAAATTACCGACCTTTACACCATCCATAAGCTGTGATGCTGGTCGAATGTGTGCAAAAGGACCAATATTAACATGTGAGCCAATTTCACTTGCATGGACAACACTGTGCTTAATATGCGTATACGCTCCGATAATACAATCTAGAATTTCACTGTATGGTCCAATAATTGCATGTTCACCTATTTTTGTATCACCTTTAATAATGGAGCCTGGTTCAATGACAACATCCTCAGCAATCGTAACCGTAGGTGCAATATATGTTTGATCAGGGTCAACAATAGTTACTCCTTGACGCATATGCTGTTCATTAATACGTTGCTTCATTAGCTTTTCTGCCTGAGCCAAGGCAACACGGTCATTTACACCAATTGTTTCATGAAAGTTAGCCGTTTTAAAAGCAACAACCTTTTCACCTTCTTGCTGTGCAATTTCTATTACATCTGGTAAATAATACTCACCCTGAGCATTATCATTTGTGACCTTTTCTAAAGCTGCGAATAAGAATTGATTATCAAAGCAGTATGTGCCTGTATTAATTTCTTTAACAGATAATTGTTCCAAGTCAGCATCCTTTTGTTCAACAATTTTCGCAACGTGACCAGATTGATCACGAATGATGCGACCATAGCCTGTCGGATCGGCAATGGTCGTTGTTAAGACGGAAACCTTTGCGGTAGTAGATTGGTGATGATCAAACAGTTTATTCAGCGTTTCCTGCGTAAGTAGCGGTGTGTCACCACAAACAACAATAGTCACGCCTTTTTTATCATATAACAAAGGTGCTGCTTGCTGAACTGCATGTCCAGTACCGAGCTGTTCTGCTTGCATAACAAATTCAGATGCTTGACCGAGTTGGTCTTTTACTTGCTCTGCACCATGACCAACAACGGTTATAATTTTTTCTAATTTAAGTGCTTCGAGCTGATCAACAACATGCTGAACCATAGGTCGCCCCATTACTGGGTGTAGCACTTTATAGAGCTTTGATTTCATTCGTGTGCCTTGCCCTGCTGCTAAAACAATGGCGTATTTATTTATCATTAAACGCTACCCTCCATATCGTGTTATTAAAGTTTATTTTTAATTTTTTAGATTTCAGTATCTATTAGACGTTTAAAATTATACCACTAAAGAATATATCTTAAAAGAACATGCTTTTCAATAGCGCAAACATTTCCTCTGTAATAATTTGTTCTACCTACAAAGTGAAAAGCCTAATCGATAATCGACTAGGCTTTTCATGTTTATAAAAAAAATATTAAGAGACCCCTGCTTTTTCAAGCTGAACATCAGGTTGCTGTGCGTGATGGTATTTCTCTAAAACAGCATCCTGAATTTTCGCACGCATATTTGCATTAATTGGATGAGCAATATCCCTAAATTCACCATCCGGAGTCCGTTTTGAAGGCATAGCAACAAACAGGCCATTATTCCCATCTATAACGCGAATATCATGAATGACAAATTCATCATCTAAAGTGATCGAAGCGATCGCTTTCATTCTACTTTCGCTTGTGACGCGGCGTAATCTAACATCTGTCACTTCCATTATGTTCACCACCTTTTTCCTTTTAAGCTTGCTTAAAGATTAATTCAACAGCATGAATCTTAATTCCTGCTTAATTTCATTTATTTTGAAAAAAACTTTTAGCAATCTACTAGGCGGACACAAAATGTTAATAAAAATGTTAATCACACACAACATAAATCCAATATATGTATTACAATCACTAATATAGTCATACGAAGAAACATAAGGTTATTAATTAAAGAAATTTCCTCTACTAACATCAATTTGGGTATTTTTCACATCTACATTTGATATTTGAAGTAGTGAGGTATAATCTGTTACAACACGCTCATCCTCTTCATCTTCAGCTTCAGCTAAAACACCTATTGCTGCTACATGGGCATCAAATTCCTTTAATAAGCTCTTCATACCATCAATTGTACCGCCAGCCTTCATAAAGTCATCAATAATACAAACGGTTGAACCTTGTTTTAAACTACGTTTTGTCAGCACCATTGTTTGAATTTTCCTTGAAGAGCCTGATACGTAATTAATACTAACGGTTGACCCTTCGGTTATCTTTGGATCTCTTCGGACGATAACCACCGGGACATTTAAAAAGGACGCAACAGCATAAGCAATCGGTATCCCTTTGGTTGCAACCGTGACAATCGCCTCTATGTTTAGGTGAGCGAAGGCAGTCGCAAATAAACGTCCAATCGTACTGACCGTTTTGGGTTCACCCAGAATATCACTCATAAATAAATAGCCACCAGGAAGAATACGATTAGGGTCCTCTAACCGTCCTGCTAAATGTTCAATAAAAGCTATACTTTGACTCTCATTATACTGTGGTATGTATCGGATTCCTCCAGCAGCACCTGCAATGGACTCAAGATAACCAATGCCTTCATCTTTGAACATCTTATTCATAATTGTTAAATCCTCACTAATTGAAGATTTAGCAGCATCATATCGCTCTGAAAAATATGGCAATGAAATTAATTTCATTGGATTTTCCAAAACGTATTGTGTCATACCAATTAAGCGATCGCTTCTTTTCATATTCCCACCCCGAAAACCGAATATTTTGCAACAAATATAACATTTTATACGGTTTTAATCAAGTTTTCTTTTCACCCTAGCAGCCTTACGACAAAGACATCCTGACAAAAGCCTTTCAAACTATTATAGATTCGATCAGCTCTTGACTGCTGTCTTGTTAATCCGAATACAGTTGGCCCGCTCCCACTCATTAGTACTGCGTCAGCACCGGACTGCTTCATCATTGTTTTAATTTGAGTTACCTCTGGATGCAATGGCAAGGTCACATCCTCTAATACGTTCCCAACATATTTGACCATCTGATCATAATTGCTATTATTAATTGCTGCTACCATTGCTTTTGTATTAGGATGCTTTATTGTTTGTAAATTTAAATTCTGATAAACAGATTCTGTTGACACGCCAATAATAGGCTTCGCTAAAACTGCCCAACACGAAGGTGGTGGGGGCAAATGTGTTATCTGTTCTCCACGTCCTTGGGCGAGACCTGTCCTATTATAAACGCAGAAAGGAACATCAGACCCTATTTGTGCGCCTAGTGCTGCTAATTCATCAAGCGACCTATTTAATGACCAAAGCCTGTTTAACGCCCGTAGTGTAGCCGCAGCATCACTACTACCGCCCGCCAAGCCTGCTGCAACAGGAATCTGCTTTTCAATTTTAATTTGCACACCACTGTTAATCTTATATGTTTTTTTTATAAGGTCCGCAGCAACATACGCTAAATTACGCTCATCGTTTGGGACATACTTACTCTCTGATTCAATCTGGATAACATCTTGATTAAGATGAATTAACTCAAGACGATCAGCTAGATCAACAGTTGTCATCACCATCTCAACCTCATGATATTGATCGGGTCTTTTATAAAGCACGTCCAAGGTCAGGTTTATTTTGGCAGGAGCTTTTTCAAACACATGCATATATGTCATCCTCTTTTTCACATTTTCCGTAATCTACTTTTGTATCAACATCATAACACATTTTTAAGTGAAAAAAAGGATAATTTGGCTAGCCTGATCTGCTAAAGGGGTCATGTAATCGTTAGATCATTCGTGACCTTTTTTAGGCAACAAAAAAAGCAGTAAGTTAATACTACTGCTCACCCACTGCCATTCTGTTTATTTCATCGATGAAGCTCAACTCTACTGTTTCTGTTAAAATATCAGCATAGCTATACGAAACACGTTCAAAGGCATTTTCTTCTTGATCCAATGCCACAATAAAAACTGCTGGGTAAGTTTCCTCTAGCGTACCGAATCGTTCCACTGTCTTTCTTCGTCCACCATTAGCGATAAGCTTAAGGCGTTTTCCGATTTGACCGTCCAAACTACGTTTAATCTCAACTAAAGTCTTTGCCACTATACTCCACCTCACTTCATTCATTATAGCACGGACCAATAAATTAGTCAATAAAATATTTTATTATAACAGTATTGCATTTTGTTTGTCAATACATTATTTTATGACTTTATTCATAAATCTATAATTTATAGTGTGAATGTTTAGTATTATGGCTTGTTTTTGGCTATTTATGCATTAAATTACTCAATTGCCTCATCTTCAAGATAAGGCATACCCGTTCTTAGGAAGCCCCTCGTCTCAATACCTCCTAATCCACGTTCGCCTGTAAGTGTGTTTCTCAATACGTCCACTACCTTTACTCGTTCCATAAAAGAGGTATAAGCTAATTTGGCAGTAATATAGACAGGATCGAGAGCATGGATATTAACACGCGAAGGCGAGCTAGCAAAATTTGCCCCTGCTCGAATTAAAGATTGAAAATGGGACTGGCAAGCCCCAGCAAAGATAACTAATTGATCCAAGCTCGACTCGACTCTCCTTGCTTCTCTAACCGCCTCTACAAAGTAACGTGAATGACGATACGCCTTTAAATCATTTTTTCCACCATTTTTTTCAGAAAAGGCATCATGACCTGTAATGACAACAATATCAGGCCGGATTCGCTTAACTAGCTTCCCAATTTCAAGTGGCATATCTGTCTCCTCGATATATAAGCCATGTACTTGTAGTCCGATCCGTTTATAGAGCTCAATACATTTTTTTAAATAGTGACGATCACCATCTAAGTGAAGGACACTTGCAGGTAACTGAAAATAACTACTCTCAAGGTCATAGCCTTCTGTAGCCTCATATGTTCTTTTTTCTTTCATTAGCTGATAGTCTTGTTTAAATAGCCGAAAGGAATAATCCGTTTTGTCCTTTTCATTTTCTTGATAAGCCTTCATGTCTCGCTCTGACAGCTTTACTAAATCCTCTAACGGTGCATCGGCTTCTAGTCTTAAATCCTCGCCATGGAGAATAGCAACGTTATCCTTAATGGCACAGATTCGAAACAGAATATCATGCTGATGTGATACCCTTGTGACAAGATCACCTATGGTTAAATCCATTCTTAATCCCCTCCCGCTCTATTAATAGCCTATGATGCAGGCGATTAACATGTGAGTAAATTGCTTAAACCATAAAAAACAGACATTGAAAGCTAATTATCGCTTTTCAAAAGTCTGTTTTTTATGGTTTCATGGTAAGTATGAAGGCTGAAAAGTATGAGCTAGTTGAGCAAATTCAGCAATAGTCAATGATTCTGCACGCCTTGTCCCATCTATTAATGCTTCTGTCAATTTTTGTTCAATCTCCATTTTAGATAGTGATGTCTTAAAAAAGTTGAACAGATTGTTTCGAAGCGTTTTTCTTCTCTGGGCAAAACAGGCTTGCACAAGCTCGAAGAAAAATTCTTCATCTTGAACCTGGACCGGTGGTGTCTGCCTAAAGTCTAAGTGTAGAACAGCTGAGTCAACATTAGGTTGTGGCATAAAGACAGTCTTTGGCACATTTAATGCAACCCGTGCCTCAGTATAATACTGGACAGCAATTGACAACGAGCCATAGCTTTTATTATTAGGCGTTGCCGCCATTCGATCGGCGACTTCCTTTTGAATCATGACGGTTATACTTTCAATTGGTAATTTCGCCATTAATAGCTTCATAATAATCGGGGTTGTTACATAATACGGTAAATTAGCCACAATTTTAATTGGCTGTTCGCGATTAAATTCTCGCTGTACAATTTCTTGTACATCTGCCTTTAAAATATCCTGATAAATGATTGAAACATTATCATAGTCAGACAGCGTATCAGCTAAAACAGGCGCTAACCTTTGATCAATTTCAAATGCAACAACCCGCTTTGCATGCTGAGCAAGCTGTTCTGTTAAGGCCCCCATTCCTGGCCCAATCTCTATTACGCCAGTAGCGTCTGTTACAGCTGCTGCTTGAATTATATTTTTCAAGACATTGACATCAATAATAAAATTTTGTCCTAAACTCTTTTTAAAACTAAACCCATATTTCCCTAAGTAGTGCTTCGTTTGTGACGGTGTCGCAATTGCTTTTTGTTTAGACATCCTTTTCCTCCTGCAGAATTGCTTTCATCTCTTGATTAAGTTGATCGAGAGAAATCTGGAACATTTTCAAGCGCTTGAGCAACTGTTTTCCGTTGGCATGGCCAATCCGCAATTGAGTCGTAAGTAGCTCTCTACGTCTCTTCGCATCAGAGCCACCGATTAGCCCATAAGCAAGCAAACTCTCTCTGGTAATCCTATTAACTTCATCCTGATCATCTTCTTCGAGCTGATAGACCTTAGCTAAAGCCTCCTTAATTGCCTCTTTAGAAGCATGCTCAATACCGATTCCTTTATCACGCTTCTGACGCGCTTCATCCTTTGTTAAAAAAGCATGCTTACAGCCTGGAATAGCTTCTGAAATAAGACTTCGAATTCGTTGCCCAGGAAAATCAGGATCAGTAAAGATAATAACACCACGCTTTTCCTGAGCGTGCTTAATCTGAGCAATAACCCGCTGATCTACAGCCGACCCGTTCGTTTCAATGGTATCTGCATCTACAGCTTGTTTAACCTTTGCCGTATCATCCTTACCCTCAACGACAATAATTTCTTTAATTTTCAATAAAAAAAGCCTCCAATATTTAAATTAACATGTTCTTAGTTAAGTGTTTTTTTACTCGCTGTTTTTTATTATAATATACTAAAAAGATTAAAAAAAGTTAAAATCCCACTACAGTCCTGTTTTATTAGCCTCCCATAACGGAATTAAGTAATCAAGCTATCATTCCGTTCACTGTATTTATTAAGAAAAAAATTAGTCGACTTTTATACAATTCAACCAAATTAAAAACCTCCTCACCCCTTCTTAGTTAAGGAGTGCAGAGGTTTTTAATTTAATTTCACTATTAACCCTAGCTAAAAATGGTTTATCTCATAAATCTTTTGCAAGGTATTAAGATGTAGTGCTTTATCTTCAGTGGAGGACGCAAACTTAAACCACTCCACAAGCCGATAGCCAAACATAATAAGAATCAATTCATGGACACAATGATCAGAAATATGAGATACCTCCACGTATTCTGAAAAACCCTTGTAATAGGCTGAAACACATTTTTGGTAATATTCAATCATATGACCCACATCAGCTTCATCCGCAATTAAACTCGCGATGTCCTCGCCTAAATAGCCCCATCCAGCAGTATCCCAGTCGATAACTACGATTTTACTGGCTGAGTAAAAAATATTGGCCACCCAAAAATCTCTATGACAAAGTACGATAGGCAGCTTTTCAATACGACTAAATATTTCATCAGCGCTATTGTCTACGTCGATCAGCATTTGACATAGGTGCTTAGGGATTTCACAGTCAGCAGAGCGAACGTAATCATATACAACATTCCATGATCGATAATGTTGATAAACGTTTTTTGCATACTCAAGCTTACTTAAGTTGGCCAACTCCTGCAAGACTTTCGGTTGTTCAGTGTATAACTTACCTTGAAACCGTCCCAATTCTTTGGCTGCGCCTGCATACATCTCAGCGGTCATATTTAAGCCTGAGACACCATCAATATACTCTAGCCAAAGCTGTATCTCGTCATCAATCAGCTCTGCATGATAACACACGGGCCAGCAAAAAGAATTGGTAAGGGTATTAGCGAAATCTGAGGTATAAAGATCATATTCCCTCCGCCATGAATCAGGATCGCCGTGTCGATCCCATTTTTTTTGCTTCTTCCAAACGACCTTATATGGCAACTGTACACCATCAAAAGTTTCAGCGATACCTGTTACAAGTCGGACATCCCCTAATGTCCCACCTTGCAGTTGTCTCGTTTGATAATCGGCACAACATATGGTCTTGCCCAGTAGTCTACTTAATACATACTCTAGTGTTTCACGCTTTATATATACATCATTACATTTGTCCATTTCTTATATCCTCTTTCCTATCTTGCTTTGGCTATTGAGCTCTTAGCTCACGTGTTTCGTTAGGTGAATACTTGGTTAAGATTTCTTACGTTAAGCTAATTTATATGGGTTAGCTCTAGTAGAAAAGAATACAACTCCTTTTACCTCTAAAGTAAAGCACGGCACACACTGGTGGTTCAATAGCATTTTTTATTATAAAAAAGTTTTATCAGGTGGCTATAGCTTGCCTTCAATATAAAAACGATCATATACCAGCATTCACTGTTTTCTTGATATTTGAAAAAAACACCCTAGCATAGAACGTAAGTGTTCTGACAATAATTCCTATAGAAAGATGTAAACTTGATCTAAACCATTATAGTACTACAAGAACCACAAAAAACCCTTGTTAATTACGATTAACAAGGGTTACGTGTTTTTATTAATCTAGAATTTCAACGGTTACCGTTTTTCGACCAAAGTTTCTTGCCTCGCCGATACTGGACATATGAAGATCAATTTTGTTTCCTGTTACGGCACCACCAGTATCGCGAGCTACTGCATAACCATAGCCTTCAATATATAGTCTCGTACCTAACGGAATGACACTCGGATCAACAGCAACGACACCATTTGGATTTGCCTTTAAATCATAGCCAGTAGCAGTCAGTCCACGACCATCACAAGAGCCACAATCCCAATTATAGGCTGTCGCCTCCATGGACAACGTTCTTGAGCTAGAGCTAGTATTCGAGCTACTCGAAGCTGAAGCACTACTACTTCTTGATACTGTTTGCTGAATAACCTTCGTTCCTACGGCAACAACCCTCTGCTCGCTCTCTTGCTTAACCTGCTCACTAATTAGTTCACGCTTGACCTCTTCACCATTCTCAATCGTAACACGGTATTGTTTTTCAATTAAGCCATCAACACCGTCGGTAATTACTTCTTCTTGACCCTGTTCAATGGAACTATCATTTCGTCGAACAGTAGAATAGTCTACCACCTCTTCAATGATATCTGTTACTTCTTCCACCCTTGTAATGGATACAATGAGTTCTTTGGTAATCAACGTATCTAGCTCTGGCTCAACTCGGTCAAGTTCATTTAACTCAATTGCCTGTGCTTCAAGGAGATCAGCTACAGTTCCTTCAGTTGTCCAAAGTTCATCCTCTTCGTTAGCATCTAAAACCATCACCTGTACCGCTCGGTCAAGTTCAATCGCTAACTGCTCAACAATCTTTTCTGTTAGATCAACGTTTAACACATCATGATCAGCTACCTCCAACTCAATATCAGAGAGGAACTGCTCAACAGTATCTTGCGTTGTATAATAGGATGCAACCTCACCATCAACTGCTACAGTGACCTCTTTTGCTTCTTTATAAACAACATGCATATCTGATTCTATTTCTGCGTTCATTGAATGCGAAAGATTATCGTGTTCACTTACATCAATCTCTAATTCTTCCAACAAGCCTTCAACTGTATTTGCACGGGTGATCAGCGTTTCTGTTTCACCATTATGTGTAAACTGCAATTCAGCTTTTGTTGTTTCAAGTATAATAAAACCAATAGAAAAAATAAGTGCAACCATACTTGTAAGTGCAATAATTCGTTTACTTTTTAATACTGGCAATAGCTTTGAGATAGGATTCATGCTTATTTGCCTCCTTTTTGTTACGCGAGAGTATTATATAAAGTTACAAAAAGGAAGTCAAACCGCTATTTTCACAATGTAACAAGCCAAAACCCTTTAATAACAATGTTTTGGCTTGTAATAATTCATCTTATTTCACATAGATTAAAAAAAGGTTACAAGGTAGGACTTCCGTTACATAAACGTAATATATCCTATTTTCTTCAAGCTTCACCACACGCTTAGTTACCTTTGCTCAGAATATTTTCATTCAATTAACGAGCCTGAATAACCGCAGTGCATTAGCAGTAGTAGCGCGGGCAACATCCTCGACACTAATCCCTCTTAATTGTGCAATTTGCTCAGCAACCAGTGCAACAAATGCTGGTTCATTACGTTTCCCCCGATTGGGGTGTGGTGCAAGAAAGGGACAATCTGTTTCGATTAATAGCCGATCTATAGGGACCTGTTGAGCAACCTCCTTTGGTAAAGATGCGTTTTTGAACGTGACAGGGCCTCCTAACGATATATAGAAATTCATCGCTAAACAGGCTTGAATATAGTCAACTGAATCGTTGTAGCAATGCATAATACCACCTACCTCTTCAGCCTGCTCCTCTTGTAAAATACGAATAATATCTTCAGTGGCCTCTCGATTATGAATAATAATTGGCATATTAACTTTTTTTGCCAACTGAATTTGTTTTCTGAACACTCGATCTTGAATATCTTTGGGGGATTTGTCCCAATGATAGTCTAAACCCATTTCTCCTAGCGCAACCACTTTTTCATGCGCGCTGAGCTCCTTTAGCCAGATAAGCTCCTTCTCGGTAAAATCAATGGCATCAACAGGATGCCAACCTACAGCTGCATAGATGAAATCATACTTCTCCGCAAGCTGCAATGCCTTTGGAATGGTTTCATGATCAAATCCAACCACCACCATTTTATTTACACCTGCTTCTTGAGCACGTTGAATGACTTGTTCCCGATCTTGGTCAAAATGGTTAACATTCAAATGTACATGTGTATCAAATAACATTCGTTCAACCCCTTTTTTCTTATCTTTTAATTAGACATGATAAAAAGAGGCTGGGACAAAAGAGTAATTAGATAAGGAAAATCCGAACATTATGTCTGAAAGCGTATAGCGCTTCGGTAAAACACTTCGCTTTCCGTGGGCACGGCTTCGGCTAACTGTGTGAAGAAAGACACTTCACACAGTGGATCCTCAGCTCGTGCTGTTCCCACAGGAGTCTACGTATTTTACCTACGCTTAATCAGAATGTTCGGAT
>NZ_FODJ01000012.1 GCF_900110345.1 Amphibacillus marinus | reverse complement strand
CCGATGGTAGTTGGGTCTAAGCCCCGCGAGAGTAGGACGTCGCTAAGCATTTAAAAGCCATTGAATTTATAAATTCAATGGCTTTTTTCATTTGCATATTATAAAACTACTAATAGATATGGCTAGGAGTATTGGTTTATATATGTTATAGTTAGTACTAATAATAAGTAATAAATTACGTTACCATTGAAAGGAATTTAAACATGAAAAAAATTGCTTGGATTACTGATAGTACATGTGGATTATCGCAAGATTTTATTAAAAAACATAACATTCACGTACTACCGATGGTTGTAAATATAAATAACATCTCTTATCGTGAAGATATTGATATTACGAAAGATGAAGTATACACACTGCTAAAACAACATGGAGAAGGTGCTAAAACAAGCCAACCACCATATGGTGAATTTGTTGAGCTTTATAAAAAATTAAAGACAGAGTATGATTATGGCATTGCCATACATGCCTCAAGTGCTTTAACAGGTACTTACCAAAGTTCAATTAGCGCGTCAGAAATGCAAGAATTCCCTGTAGAAGTGATTGATTCTAAAATTGGCTCCTATGCTCTAGGTAGAATGATTTCAAAAGGTTTAAAAATGGAGCAAGAGGGAAAGACATATGAAGAGATTGTAAAGAAGATAAAGTTACTGCCTAATCTCGCTGAAATGTTCTTGTTACCGCAAAGCTTGGAGCAGCTAAAAAGAAGTGGAAGAGTGAGTACGACGCAGACCGTATTTGCAAATCTCCTTAATATTAATTTAATTTTGAAATTTGAAAATGGCAAGGTTGTTGTAGAAGATAAAATTAGAAGTAAGAAAAAAGCAATTAGACATTTATTTCAGAAAATTGAGGATACCTACCAAAGAGGAGAGCTCAAAGAACTTGGGATTATGCATGCCGGTGCACTAGAGCAAGCTCAGCAATGGAAAGAAGAGCTTAAGAATCTTTATGAGCACTTAAAAATAAAGGTCGAGCCATTAGTGCCAGTAGCTGGTGTCCATACTGGCTATGGAACAATGGCGATAGCTTGGTTAAAGGAATAGTCTAAACTTTTTTTATAGATCGCCAATCTGGTGATCTATTTTTATTACCTAACATAAATTATTAAGATCTCTAGTTTATAAGCAGTTTATTAAATGTGAAATTGATTTATTAAAAGGAGTTGTTTTATATTGTTCGATACTATTTTTAGTGAATTGTTCGCTACTATGGCGATGCGTATTTTCTTAGCTTTTATCTTATCTGGTGTAATTGGGTTTGAGCGAGAGATGAATAAGCATTCAGCAGGGTTCAGAACCCATATTCTTGTTGGTGTTAGCTCCTGTCTAATGATGATGATGTCCTTGTACGGTTTTCAAGAGTATGTAGAAGCATATCCTGACTATGTTCGCTTCGATCCTGCTCGAATTCCGTCTTATGTAATTAGTGGAATAGGTTTCCTTGGGGCGGGTACAATTATAGTAAATGGTATGACTGTTAGAGGACTGACAACAGCAGCATCGATTTGGGCAGTAGCAGGTTTGGGGCTTGTGATCGGTATTGGTATGTACGAGATGGCAATTCTGACCACGCTAATTATTCTATTAAGCTTAATCCTGTTAAATAACTTTAACCGTTTTATTATTAGGGCACAAACATTAGTGAAGTTAGAAGTGAAATTAAATGATATTACAGGTATTGAAAATATCTTTTCAAAGTTTAATCAATTTAATATTGTTGTTAAACATGTAGATATTCAAACAGTAGCTGAAATGGAGGCTAAGCTAACAACTGAAGTTGAATTCGGTAAAGGTACAAAAATGAACGATGTCTTCTATCAGCTACTTAAACTAGATGAAGTTGTCCAAGTTAAGGAATTGTAGAGATATTGTTTGCATATCAGAGAGAGCCGTTATAGAATATAGTTAAAGTCAAATATAGTCAAAGTCAATGAGGAGGAAGGTGAATGCGTAATATATCGGATATTATTGAAGCGCATTTGAAAAAAATAATTGAAAAAAATCAGCATAATAGCATAGAAATTAAGCGAAGTGAAATTGCAGATCGTTTTTCTTGCGTCCCTTCTCAAATCAACTATGTCATTAATACACGCTTTACACCAGAGCGAGGATATGTAGTGGAGAGTAAACGTGGTGGGGGCGGCTATATTAGGATACAGAGGATGACTAACAATGACAAAACAGCTTTAGTTGATGAATTAATTAGGTTAGTTAGGCCGGAAGTGACACAGCAGATCGCAATCGCGGTAATTGAACGATTGTTAGAGGATGACTACATTTCTGAGCGTGAAGCAAAGATTATGGTTAGTGCCCTAACAAGAGAGGTACTAGCATTTCAAGTTCCAATAAGAGATGAGCTAAGGTCACGGATATTAGTAGCAATGTTAATGACTTTGAAATATTAAAAATGTTATAAAGGTGTTAGGAGGGTAATAATGGAATGTCAGAAGTGTCAAAAACGACAAGCAACCCTACACTTGACGAATTACATTAATGGTCAAAAAACAGAAATTCATGTCTGTCAGCAATGTGCATTGGAAAATGGCTATATTGATAGCGAAGATGAATCATCTTATAGCATTCAGGATCTACTAAGTGGACTCTTCAATTTTAACTCATCATTTGCTCCACAAGCTGAGCCAAGTCAAGTACTAGAGAAGGAAGATAAATGTTCTTCTTGCAACTTAAGTTACCATGAATTTGTTAAAACGGGTAAATTTGGTTGTTCACACTGCTACGAAAGCTTTGGTAAACATTTAAATCCTATCTTTAAACGTGTACACAGTGGTAATATGGCTCATACTGGTAAGATTCCTAAGCGACAGCATGATCGGTTACAACAAAAGCGTTATATTAATGATTATCGTGAGCAGATGAAGCAGTTGATTGATGCGGAAAAATTTGAAGAAGCTGCTGTAGTTAGAGATAAAATTAAAGAAATTGAGCAAAAGCATGCGTCCTCAATCCGAAAGGAGGAAGGAGAGTAATGTCACTACAAACGTTTATAAATAAAGCAATTAGCCCATGGATGCAAGAAGAGGGGCCAGACCATGACATTGTCCTAAGCACGCGAATAAGACTTGCTCGTAATTTTACCAACGTGCCATTCCCAGTCCGGGCGGAGGCTGAAAAGCTAAAGCAAGTCTCAAATTGGATTAAAGAGCATTTTGATAAACAGTCCTTTTCAAGCTATCAAGAACTAGATTATATTTCAATGGAAGGGCTTCAATCGTTACAGAAAAAAGCTTTAGTTGAAAAACATTTAATTAGCCCATACTTAGTGGAGCGGGAAAAGGAAAGTGGTGTCTTGCTCTCTAAAAACGAACAACTTTCGATTATGATTAATGAAGAGGATCATATACGATTACAGCTATACTTCCCTGGCTTGCAGTTAGAAGCAGGCCTAGAGGAAGCTTTCAAATTAGATGATTGGCTAGAGGACAAGATTGATTATGCTTTTGATGAGCAAAGGGGTTACTTGACCAGCTGCCCGACAAATGTTGGGACTGGGTTACGTGCATCCGTTATGATGCATTTACCAGCCTTAACTCTAACTAGAAAAATAGGGAAAATGATTCCTGCTATTAATCAATTGGGATTGGTAGTTCGGGGTATTTATGGTGAAGGCAGTGAAGCAGTCGGTAATATTTATCAGATTTCTAATCAAGTTACGCTAGGACGATCGGAGTCCGATATAATTGAGGATTTGCATAGTGTGGTTGAAAAATTAATCGAGCGAGAGCGCTATGCTCGAAAGGTGCTTGTAGAGCAATCTGAGCTTAGACTTGAGGATAGAGTTTTTCGATCATATGGTGTACTGAAATATAGTCGGATAATTGAATCTAAGGAAGCTGCTAAATGCTTATCAGATCTACGCTTAGGAATAGATGTTGGTTATATTAAGCATTTGTCTACATCAATTCTTAATGAACTTATGGTACTTACGCAGCCCGCGTTTTTACAACAGTATGCACAACAGGCGTTGACTGCTCAACAGCGGGATATTAAGCGCGCTACTATTATTCGGGAACGGTTAGGCCTGGAGAAGTCGTGAAGGAGGAATAAGTAATGATGTTTGGAAGATTTACAGAACGCGCACAAAAGGTATTGGCACTTTCTCAGGAGGAGGCCATTCGTCTTGGACATAATAATATTGGTACAGAGCACATTTTGCTAGGTCTTGTTAGTGAAGGAGAGGGTATTGCTGCCAAAGCACTTAGCTCACTTGGCTTAGAAACAAAGAAAATTCAAGAAGAGGTTGAGGCACTCATTGGTGTTGGTAAGAAAAGCTCTCAAACCATTCATTACACACCGCGTGCAAAAAAAGTAATAGAGTTGTCAATGGATGAAGCCCGTAAGCTGGGACATACTTATGTTGGCACAGAGCATATTTTATTAGGATTAATTCGTGAGGGTGAGGGTGTCGCAGCTCGGGTTTTAAATAATTTAGATGTTAGCCTTAATCGAGCGCGTCAGCAGGTTCTTCAGCTTTTAGGAAGTAATGAAACGGTTCGAAAGGGGCAAGGGCGCCAAACGCAAAATAGCCCAGCAAGCACACCAACCTTAGATTCGTTAGCGCGTGATTTAACGGTAATTGCCAAGGAAGGTAATATTGATCCAGTCATTGGTAGAGGTAAAGAAATCGAGCGTGTCATTCAGGTGCTAAGCCGCCGAACTAAAAACAACCCTGTGTTAATTGGCGAGCCGGGAGTAGGAAAAACTGCTGTTGCAGAAGGATTAGCGCAGCAAATCGTTGATAATGAAGTTCCAGAGACTTTGCGTGATAAGCGGGTCATGACATTAGATATGGGAACAGTTGTCGCTGGTACTAAATATCGTGGAGAATTTGAAGATCGTTTAAAGAAGGTTATGGAAGAAATTAGACATGCAGGGAATGTCATTCTTTTTATTGATGAACTTCATACCTTAATTGGTGCTGGTGGTGCAGAGGGGGCAATTGATGCCTCTAATATTTTAAAGCCGTCGCTGGCAAGAGGTGAATTGCAATGTATAGGTGCAACGACCTTGGACGAATACCGTAAATACATTGAAAAGGATGCTGCATTAGAACGCCGATTCCAACCCATTCAGGTTGATGAACCAACAGTTGAACAGTCTATCCAAATCCTAAAAGGGCTTCGTGATCGCTATGAAGCACATCACCGTGTTACGATTACAGATGAAGCGATTGATGCAGCGGTACAATTATCAAATCGCTATATTACCGATCGTTTCTTGCCTGATAAGGCAATAGATTTAATTGACGAAGCGGCTTCAAAAGTCCGTCTACGCTCATATACAGCCCCACCTAATTTAAAAGAGCTTGAGAACAACCTTACTGAAATTAAGAAAGAGAAAGATGCGGCTGTTCAAAGTCAAGAATTTGAAAAAGCAGCTTCACTTCGAGATAAGGAACAGAAATTACGAAAAAAATTAGATACAACTAAAGAGAAATGGAAAGAGCAGCAGGGTCAAGAAAACAGTGAAGTGGTAGTGGATGATATTGCTTCAGTCGTATCAACATGGACCGGTGTCCCTGTCTCCTCACTTACTAAGGATGAAAGCACGCGACTTTTAAATCTTGAGAACATTTTGCACAATCGTGTTATCGGCCAAGAAGAGGCGGTAGATGCTGTTTCTAAAGCTATTCGCCGTGCCCGGGCAGGTCTCAAGGATCCAAAGCGACCGATTGGATCATTCATATTCTTAGGCCCAACCGGAGTAGGGAAAACGGAATTAGCACGGGCCTTAGCGGAGGCAATGTTTGGTGATGAAGATGCGATGATTCGTGTTGATATGTCTGAATACATGGAAAAGCACACAACCTCACGCTTAGTTGGGTCCCCACCAGGCTATGTCGGCCATGAAGAAGGTGGCCAATTAACAGAGAAGGTAAGACGTAAGCCATATTCAGTTGTCTTACTTGACGAGATTGAAAAAGCGCATCCAGAGGTCTTTAATATCTTGCTACAAGTCCTTGAGGATGGTCGATTAACAGATTCTAAAGGCCGCCTAGTCGACTTTAGAAATACAGTGCTTATTATGACATCTAATGTTGGTGCAAGCGAACTAAAGCAAAATAAATATGTTGGTTTTGCCTTAGAGGATGAAAAAGCCGATTACCGTGATATGAAGGTTAAAGTTACCGAAGAACTTAAAAAGGCATTTCGTCCGGAGTTCTTAAACCGAATCGATGAGACCATTGTGTTCCATTCGCTAGAGAAGAAACACATGAAGGATATTGTATCGCTCATGCTTGATCAGCTTCAAAAACGCTTAAGTGCACAAGGGTTAGACTTTACCCTTTCAGAAAAAGCGGTGGAAAAAATAGCTGATGAGGGCTTTGATCCAGAATATGGTGCAAGGCCGTTAAGAAGATCCATTCAAAAAAATATTGAGGATTTATTATCTGAAGCGTTACTTCGAGAAGATATTCAAAAGGGCAACCTAGTCCGGATCGGCTTGAGTAGCAAAGGGAAATTCATTATTCTAGATTAACAGTCAGGTAGCTATTTATAGCTTCCCATTAAGCATCTGGAAATACGTAACCTTAGTTGAGACGTCATTAACTGTAGACGCTCAGGGTTATGTATGTTTCAGGTGCTTTATCATTTCATTTGCTTTGTTATTATCTTAAAACCCAAAAGGGCTAATTATAATGCGATTAATTAAGTCATTTGGCATATTTATAATCTTTTTTTGCTAAAGCCAATGGTCAAGGAAGTTTTTTGTAACAAAAAATGTTAAAATAGAGAAAAGTGCTTTTTATTTACATATAGTCATTATCCACGCAGTCTGTTTGCAATCTGAATTACATGGTTTTTACACAAAGAATTAATTGATATGTAATCTTTAACCAGTCCGTTTGCGTTATAATGAAAGAGAGGTTTTCCAATTTTGGCTAAAACAAAAACACGTTTCGTCTGTCAAGAGTGTGGGTATCATTCTCCTAAGTGGATGGGGAAATGTCCAAGTTGTAATCAATTTAATACGTTGGTTGAAGAACTAGAAATTAAGGATAATCCTAAGCATACTGGAATTGGGCAGGATAGTCGTCAAGTCCCTGAGAAGATTACAGCGATAAAGACAAAGCAAGAGCCAAGAATTACAACTGATATGCCCGAGTTTAATCGAGTACTAGGAGGCGGTATTGTTCCAGGCTCATTGGTGCTTATTGGTGGCGATCCAGGCATTGGGAAGTCAACCTTACTTTTACAAATTTCTAATCAATTGGCCAATAAGGATGTGGCGGTCCTCTATATTTCTGGGGAAGAGTCGACACGGCAAACAAAGCTGCGAGCGGATCGGTTAGGTGTAACATCAGATCAACTATTTGTTCTGTCGGAGACAAACTTACACCTTATTTCTAATCAAATTGATCAATTAAAGCCTGACTTCATTGTTATCGATTCGATTCAAACGATTTTTAAGGATGAGGTGACTAGTGCACCCGGCAGTGTCTCGCAGGTTAGAGAATGTACCGGTGAATTGATGCGCATTGCGAAGACTAACCACGTGCCAATTTTTATTGTTGGACATGTCACAAAGGAAGGCTCGATAGCTGGTCCAAGACTTTTAGAACATATGGTCGATGCTGTATTATACTTCGAGGGTGAACGGCATCATACGTTTAGAATCTTACGTGGTGTGAAGAATCGTTTCGGTAGTACGCATGAGATGGGTATTTTTGAAATGAAGGAAGAAGGACTGAAAGAAGTTTTAAATCCTTCTGAAATCTTCTTAGAAGAACGATCTCAAGGTGTTGCCGGTTCTACTGTAGTGGCATCAATGGAAGGGACCCGACCGGTGCTTGTTGAGATCCAATCGTTAATTTCACCAACAAGCTTTGGACAAGCACGGCGGATGGCGACGGGGATAGACCATAATCGCGTTCCATTGCTAATGGCTGTATTAGAGAAGCGTGTTGGTCTGATGATGCAGAATCAAGATGCCTATGTTAAAGTTGCGGGTGGAGTTAAGCTTGATGAGCCTGCGATCGATTTAGCTGTTGCAATTAGTATTGCTTCTAGCTTTAAGGATAAGGCATGTCGCCCAAACGATGTTCTTATTGGTGAAGTTGGCTTAACAGGGGAGATTCGCCGAGTGTCAAGGATAGAACAACGTGTCCAAGAGGCTGCTAAGCTAGGCTTTAAACGTGCGATTATACCTTCTCGTAATTTAGATGGTTGGAAGGCGCCTAAGCAAATTGAGATTATTGGTGTACAGTCTATTCAAGAGGCGATGAAGGTAACCTTTGATTAAGCTAGCATTCTCCTCTTATCTTAATGCATTTATTTTGTTTAATTTATAGGCTGGCAGATTAAAAACAATAGGGTTAAAGAGAGAAAAAATTGGGGACACTAAAAGATAGGAGGTGACGGTAGTGCTAAAAAGAATTGTTCAATTATTTATTATTTTAGCTGGAGGTACTGCTGGGTTTATTTATTTTCCATTATTGGTCACGGTGATGGGGTTTACGGGAAATACGTGGATTGATCATCCATATATTGCGCCATATATAGGGTTGGTAGTTGGGGCAATTATTCTCTATTTATTGTCATTCTGGCTGGTGGATCATATCGTTCAATTTATTAAGTTTCTTGAAGGGATATTACTTAAAGCACCATTAGCAGATTTGTTTTTTGGGAGTATAGGACTTATTTTAGGCTTATTCATTGCTTTTATTATTAATCAACCCATTCAGGATATACAGATTCTTATATTGTCACAGGTTGTTCCTTTGTTTATCATGAGTTTGCTTGGTTATTTAGGTTTTCAGGTCGGGTTTAAGCGTCGGGATGAATTTCTGAGTTTTCTTACCCTTGCTAAGAAAGATAAAAATGGTAAAAACGGTAGTGAAGAAGCGGCAGCAGAGCAGGTCCTGCCAAAGCCTAAATTACTTGATACAAGCGTTATTATTGATGGACGTATTGCTGATATTTGTCAGACATACTTTTTAGAAGGGACACTTATTATTCCGCAATTTGTTTTAGATGAGCTTCAACATATCGCAGACTCCTCCGACGCACTTAAGCGTAATAGAGGAAGGCGGGGATTAGATGTTCTTAACCGATTACAAAAGGATATTCCGATTAACGTTGAAATGTATGATGGTGACTTTGATGATATTCAAGAAGTAGATAGCAAGCTTGTCAAGCTTGCAAAGGTAATGGATGGTATTGTGGTAACAAATGATTTTAACTTAAACAAGGTTTGTGAATTTCAAAATGTTCAAGTTTTGAATATTAATGATTTGGCTAATGCCGTGAAGCCTGTTGTATTACCTGGTGAACAACTTGTCGTTCAAGTCATTAAGGATGGTAAGGAACAAAATCAAGGGGTTGCTTATCTAGATGATGGCACCATGATCGTTGTTGAAGAGGGTCGTAACTATATTGGTGATACAATTGAGGTTATCATAACAAGTGTTCTGCAAACCTCTGCCGGTAGAATGATATTTGCTAAACCAAAAGCACTTGAAAAAGCACAGTAAAAAGGGTATAACAGATTAAGAAGATAAAAAGTGATAACAGACGTTATCACTTTTTATTAGTGTTCAAAAGGATTTTGGATATTAGCAACGCGACGACTTATTTTAGAAAAGATGTGAAGCATGAAACCTTATAATGTTATTATACTAGCAGCTGGTCTAGGCAAGCGGATGGGGCTAGGCTATAACAAGCAGTTTATCCACCTCGAAGGCAAGCCGTTATTGAATCATACTTTGGAAGCCTTTGAACGGGATCGGAATTGCAACAAATTTTATATTGTCGTACGTAAAGCGGAAGAAGAACAGGTTAAGGAAATGGTAGCGATGGCATCGCTTAAAAAACCTTATCAGTTTGTCTATGGCGGGCAAGAAAGGCAAGACTCTGTGTATGCAGGGTTATGTGCCATTAAAGATCGTTCACCCTTAGTATTTATTCATGATGGTGCGCGCCCTTTTATTTCGATAAATGCGTTACAGCGGTTGAATAGATCAGTGTCAGAACATGGAGCGGCTATCCTTGCTGTGCCAGTTAAGGATACCGTTAAGCAACTGAGAGCTGAAAACGATCACTTAATAACATTAGATCGAAGTACACTATACTTGGCTCAAACACCGCAAGCATTTGACTTGCAGATGATAAAGCATGCCCATGCTGATGCCTGTAAGGCCGGTTATTACGGTACCGATGATGCATCCCTCGTTGAGCGCCTTAACCAACATGTTCAACTTGTTGAAGGAGAAAGCACAAATATAAAAATAACCACACCAGATGATCTTGAGCAGGCCGCTTTTATTTTAAGTCTGCGTGTAAAAGAGGAGGAAGACAAAAATGTTTCGAATCGGACAGGGCTTTGATGTACATGCCTTTTCACCGGATCGACCTTGTGTTATCGGTGGTGTGACCATCCCACACGAGAAAGGCTTGCTTGGTCATTCAGATGCGGACGTATTGTTACATACGATTGCAGATGCGTTGTTAGGGGCAATTGGAGCCGGTGATATTGGTAAACATTTTCCGGATACTGATCCAGCCTATAAAGATGCTGATTCAAAAATATTATTAGCACATGTGTGGCAAATGATTCAACGACAGGGATATCAATTGGGAAATCTAGATTGCACCGTCATTGCCCAGCGTCCTAAGTTGGCACCATACATAGAAACAATACGGGCAAGTATTGCAGGTATACTGAGCGTGGATGTGGACCAAATTAATGTTAAAGCAACGACAACAGAAGCATTAGGCTTCACAGGTAGAGAAGAGGGCATAGCTGCACAAGCAGTTGTCCTGATTGAAAAGCCTAATCAGACAAAGTAAAGTAAACATGCTAAAATGAGATAAGACAGTTTGAGATGATTGAAAGGGGAACAAAGACATGACAACAGATTTACGTGTGCGCTATGCACCTAGCCCAACAGGCCATTTGCACATTGGTAATGCTAGGACAGCGCTTTTTAATTATTTATATGCAAAGCACTTAGGTGGTCAATTCATCATTCGTACCGAGGATACTGATGAGAAGCGAAATGTTGAAGGTGGCGAAGAAAGCCAGCTTAATTTTCTTAAGTGGCTTGGAATTGTTTGGGATGAGGGGGCGGATATTGGTGGCGATTATGGCCCGTATCGCCAAACAGAACGGTTAGATCTATATAAGTCCTATGCTGATGACTTGTTAGAGCGTGGTTTAGCCTATCGCTGTTACATGACCGAGGAAGAACTTGAGCAAGAACGTGAACAACAAAAGGCGAATGGACAAGTTCCGAAATACTCTGGTGCCCATCGTAACCTTACCGATGCAGAGGTGGCACAATTCGAAGCAGAGGGTCGTCAGGCGAGTATTCGCTTTCGTGTGCCTAGCAGTGTGACTTATACGTTTGAGGACATTGTACGTGGGTCAATTACCTTTGAAGCAAGTGATTTTGGCGATTGGGTCATGGTTAAGAAGAATGGTATTCCTACCTATAATTTTGCGGTAGCCGTTGATGACCATTTAATGAAAATCTCGCATGTGTTACGTGGAGAAGAGCATATTTCTAATACGCCGAAGCAATTAATGATTTTCAATGCGTTTGATTGGCAAGCACCACAATATGGGCACATGACGCTTATTCTAAATGAAGAACGTAAAAAGTTAAGTAAGCGGGACCAGCATATCCTACAATTTATTGAGCAATATAAAAACCTTGGTTATCTTCCTGAAGCAATGTTTAATTTTATTGCCTTACTTGGTTGGTCTCCAGTTGGTGAAGAAGAAATCTTTACCCAGGCTCAATTCATTAGTATGTTTGATCCTGATCGCTTATCAACCTCTGCGGCCATATTTGATCCACAAAAGTTAAAATGGATGAATAATCAATATATTAAGTCGCTTACTGAGGATGAGATCGTGGAACTAGCGTTGCCGCACTTAATCGAAGCAGGTCAACTTCCGACGGCTATGAAGGAAGAAACAGAGCACTGGGCTAGACAAATCATTTTATTGTATAAGGATCAGCTGAGCTTTGGTGCTGAAATTGTTGAATTAACAAAGCTTTTTTTCCAGACAGAGATCAGTTATAATGAGGAGGCACAGCAAGTGTTGGCTGGTGAGCAGGTCCCGGTAGTCATTGAGACATTTAAACAAAAGCTTGTTGAGCTCGACATTTGGACTGCTGATGAGATAAAGCAAGGCATTAAAGCAACACAAAAGGAAACCAAGCAAAAGGGTAAGCAGTTATTTATGCCGATCCGAGTTGCGACTACTGGACAAATGCATGGACCAGAGTTACCGAATGCTATTCAATTGTTAGGGAAAGAAGTGGTCGTGACCAGACTAGAAACCCTATTGGCTAGCTTTTAATCACCTATAAATAAAGAATGTCATATAATATACTAAAAGTGTTGATGAGGAAAGCGATTAAAATCCGAATTAGTGTAGAGAAAACCACCATTGGCTGAAAGTGGTTATAATCCGTTTAATCGAATGCCCCTCGGAGTGCTTTACTGAATGCAGTTCAGTAAGTAGAGCCGGTATCTCCCGTTATGAGATTGAGCTGAGGTCATGAAGAGCAACGATCGTGATTGACCTAAACAGAGTGGAACCGCGCAAAAGGCGTCTCTGTGTATACGGATAACGATACACGGGGACGTTTTTTGCGCATATTTTGTAATTATATTTAATCTGGAGGTGGCTAACGGTGGGAGTATATAAGCGGATGAAGGAAGACGTTGAAGTTATCTTTGATCAGGACCCAGCTGCCCGTTCGTATGTCGAGGTTATTTTGACGTACTCAGGTTTGCATGCTATTTGGTCACATCGTATCGCGCATTTCTTTTATCGGCAAAAGTTTTTTTTCATTGCAAGATTAATCTCACAAATTAGTCGCCTTCTTACCGGCATCGAAATTCATCCAGGTGCTCAAATCGGTCATCGCTTTTTTATTGATCATGGTATGGGTGTTGTAATTGGCGAAACGTGTGAAATTGGCGACAATGTCACAATCTTTCAAGGTGTAACACTTGGTGGGACAGGGAAAGAAAAAGGGAAACGACACCCAACCATTAAGGATCATGCCCTTATTGCTTCAGGAGCAAAGGTGCTCGGATCTATTACCATTGGTGTGCATTCGAAGGTTGGGGCAGGGTCAGTTGTGCTAGATGATGTGCCTGACTATTCGACTGTAGTTGGCATCCCTGGCCATGTTGTTGTTCAAAATGGTGAACGCGTTAAAAGAGATCTTGATCATAACAAGCTCCCTGACCCAATTGACGAGAGTATAACAGCAATACAAATAGAGCTAGAAAAAGTAAAGCAACAGTTAGCGGCTATAGAAGGAGAGAACAAAGATGACCATTAAGCTGTACAACACATTAACCAGAAAGAAAGAAGCATTTAACCCGATTGAGCCTGGCAAGGTCAAAATGTATGTGTGTGGACCCACCGTCTATAATTATATTCACATTGGCAACGCTCGTCCCGCCATTGTCTTTGATACGGTCAGGCGGTATCTTGAATACCGTGGTTATGAAGTCAATTATGTGCTCAATTTTACCGATGTTGATGACAAGCTGATCAGGGTGGCAAATGAAAATGGTGAAGCGGTAGTGGAACTTGCGGAACGCTATATTCGGGCCTACAAGGAGGATGTTCGTGCCTTAGGTGTCAAGGAAGCGTCTATTCACCCACGTGTTACTGAATCAATGGCTGAAATTATCAGCTTAATTGCAACCTTAGTTGAAAAAGGCTATGCATACGAATCAGAGGGAGATGTTTATTTTAAAACACGGGCATTTGAGGGCTATGGTAAGCTATCGCATCAATCAATTGATGACCTGCGTTCAGGAGCAAGAATTCAAGTTGGCGAGAAAAAGGAAGACCCACTCGATTTCGCACTTTGGAAACAAGCGAAACAGGGTGAGATATCGTGGTCTTCACCATGGGGGGATGGTCGACCAGGCTGGCATATTGAGTGCTCTGCTATGGCCAAGAAGTATCTTGGCGAAACCATTGATATTCATGCAGGCGGACAAGACCTTGCATTTCCGCATCACGAAAACGAAATTGCCCAGTCAGAGGCATGCACCGGTAAGACATTCGCTAACTATTGGATTCATAATGGCTATATTACCATTGACAATGAAAAAATGTCTAAATCAACGGGCAACTTTGTCTTAGCTCATGATTTAATTGAAAAATACCCACCAGAATTATTGCGGTTTTTTATTTTAAGTGTGCACTATCGTAATCCAATTAATTTTAGCGAAGCGCTATTAGAGCAGACGCAAGGTGGGTTTGATCGGATAAAAAATGTTTATCAAAATTTAAGTCATCGGGCAGAAGCCAGCTTAAACATAGTGGCAGATACTGAAGTATACGTAGAGAAGCTACAGCAGATAGAAGCGCGTTTTAGCGAGGCAATGGACGATGATTTTAATACGGCTAATGCTATTGCTGTCTTATTCGACCTAACAAAAGAGGCCAATCTTTACTTAACGCAGAAGCAAACGAATCAGCAAACCTTACATGCATTTCAACAAGTCTTTGCTACATTCTTTGAAGTGCTTGGCTTAAAGCTGCAAGGAGCTGAAGAATTGCTAGATGCTGAAATAGACGCCCTAATTAAGGAGCGAGATCAGGCACGGCTGGATCGGAATTTTGCCCGAGCAGATGAGATCCGTGACCAGCTCAAAGATAATGCAATTATTCTTGAAGATACAGCTCAAGGCACACGATGGAAAAGAGGTTAAGCAATGCAACTTATAGAAGTTAAGCAGATGAAGAGCTTAGCACTTGCCTATATGGGTGATGCCCTGTACGAAGTGTTTGTAAGAGATTACTTGATCTGCTCTGGAAAGGCAAAGGTAAACCAGCTCCATAAAGCAGCGATCCAGTTTGTTTCTGCTAAGGCTCAGGCCAAAGTTTTACGGCATTGGTTAGAGCAAACGTATTTTAACGAGGAAGAGTTAGCGGTAATTAAGCGCGGACGAAATGCAAAATCCGGCTCAATCCCTAAGAATACTGATGTGATAACTTATCGGTATAGCACGGCTTTTGAAGCGCTTTTGGGTTTTCACTATTTTCTAGGACAGGCCGATCGTTTAAATGAACTTATGCAACAAGCAGTTGATTATAGTGAGAAAGGAGTGAATAAGAGTGACAGATGAGTGGATTATTGGAAAAAACCCAGTTAGCGAAGCATTAAAGTCAGGGCGCTCAATTAACAAATTATTTATTGCGGATCAATTAAATCAGAAAACCACCCAACAAATCCAAAGACTAGCAAAGGAAAGTGGTGTCGTGGTTAAGCAGGTACCAAAGAAAAAGCTTGATCAACTAGTTGAGGGGAACCACCAAGGCATTGCTGCGGCCGTTGCTGCTTACCAATATGTAGAGGTTGAAGATTTACTTAAAGCTGCTGAAGATAAAGGAGAGCTACCTTTTCTCATTTTATTAGATGAGATCGAGGACCCACATAACCTAGGGTCTATTTTGCGAACTGCTGATGCAGTGGGTGCACATGGTGTTATTATTCCGAAAAGACGTGCTGTGGGCTTAACGAGTACAGTAGCCAAAACATCAGCAGGCGCAATTGAATATGTGCCAGTAGCACGCGTAACAAATATGGCTCAAACAGTCGATTTTCTTAAAAGTCAGCGGGTATGGGTAGTTGGTACTGAAGCTGAGGCAACTCAGGATTATCGCGAGCTTGAAGGTGACTTACCAATAGCAATTGTCATTGGGAATGAAGGCAAAGGGATTAGTCGATTGGTTCGTGAGAAATGTGATTGGACAGTTAGTTTAGCAATGAAAGGGCATGTTTCATCTTTAAATGCGTCCGTAGCGGCAAGCCTATTAATGTACGAAGTGTACCGAAAACGCCATTTATTGGGAGACTAATTTAATGGATGTTTTATTAGTAGATGGTTATAACATCATTGGTGATTGGGACGAGCTCAAGCGATTAAAGGATCTTGATTTAGAGCAAGCAAGGAAGCTTTTAATTGACAGATTAGCCGAATATCAGGCCTATCGAGGTTACCGTGTTATTATCGTATTCGATGCTTATGGCGTAAAAGGATTAGAATCAAAAGAGACGCCATTTCAGGTTGAAGTTATCTATACTAAGGAAAAAGAGACGGCTGATCAATGTATTGAACGCCTTGTTAAGCAACTAAAGAATGTCAAAACAAAAGTTTACGTTGCGACCTCAGATTATACGGAGCAACGCACGATTTTTCAGCAAGGTGCCTATCGGAAATCAGCAAGAGAATTAGAAATTGAATACAAGCAAATAAAGAAAGAGATAAATGACGAGGTAAAAGCGTTTGAATTGAAGAAAAAAAGTCGAAATAGCTTGTTTAATGACGAAATTATGGAGAAGTTGGAGAAAATGAGGCGTGGCAGGTACTAAACCTTGTATTGACGGTCCTTAAACGCTTACTGTATAATATTTCTATATAGAGGTCAGGGAGGAGTTCAGCTTGCGCAGACAGCACCTTGGTATTGAAGAAGAACGAATGGATTACGAACAGCTTGATGATAACGAAATGATTACGTGTGTTCATCAAGGTGATAGTCAAGCTTTGGATTTTTTAATTCGGAAATACCGTGGTTTTGTGAGAGCAAAAGCAGGGACTTATTTTTTAGTTGGAGCAGATCATGAAGATATTGTGCAGGAGGGTATGATCGGACTTTATAAGGCAATTCGTGATTTTAAAAACGACCGTCGCTCTTCCTTTCGCGCTTTTGCAGACCTTTGTGTCACAAGGCAGATCATTACAGCAATCAAGACTGCGACCAGACAAAAGCACATCCCGTTAAACTCTTATATATCTTTGGACAAGCCAATGTTTGAAGAAGAATCCGAACGGACCTTAATGGATGTGATTGCAAATGTTGAAGCGATTGATGACCCGCAGGAATTGCTAATCAATCGAGAAGATCAAGGGCAGGTTGAAGGTGAGCTTGTTAAGATGCTAAGTGGTTTAGAACGAGAGGTGCTCACCCTTTACTTAGATGGTAGAACGTATCAAGAAATTTCAGTTGAATTAAATCGGCATATTAAATCGATTGATAACGCCCTTCAACGTGTTAAGAAAAAGCTAGAAAGATATTTAGATATAGCAGGGATAAAACTATAAATACCGTGAAATCAATTGCGGTGGGGCGTTGACAGGCTTTAATAAGCATGCTACATTAGTGAAGATGAACGTGCATAGATAGGATGGTTGTCATGAAGAAGATAATTCTTGCCTGTTCAGTGTGTTTAAGTCGAAATTATCATTCAGATAAAAATGCAGCGGCTACAGAGCGATTAGAGCTAAAGAAGTTCTGTAAGAAGTGTCAGACACACACACTTCACCGCGAAACGAAGTAAGCACTTATTTCTTTTATTCTTAAATTAAGTAAGTATTTTGGAAGCATATTTTACTGCTTGGCCTTAATGAGGACGAGCGCCCCTGTTTTATTAGAAATTTTTCTAGTTTGGAGGAACAACCAAGTGAAGCCAGTTACATTTTTAAAAAATGTTGCGCGAGAAATGAAGAAAGTATCATGGCCAGGTAGAGAGGAACTTTTCCGTTATACATTAACGGTTGTCGCTACTGTAGCATTTATTGCAATCTTCTTTACGATCGTTGATATGGGAATTACGCAAATTCTAAATCTTTTGTTTGATTAGAATTAGGATTTATATGCTATAATGGTTTGTGAGAGCGCTATTTCATTAAATTAAAAACCCGTCCTTACGGGTTTTTTAAATTGGAAAAAATAAATGAAGCATCTAAGGAGGTTGTTAAGGATGGAAAAGCAGTGGTTCGTTGTCCATACGTATTCTGGATATGAAAATAAGGTGAAGACAAACCTAGAGAAGCGTTTGGCTTCAATGGGGATGGAGGATAAGATTTTTCGTATTTTAGTGCCGGAAGATGAAGAAACAGAAATTAAAGATGGTAAAAAGAAGGTTTCTAAGAAAAAGGTCTTTCCTGGCTATGTGTTAGCAGAAATGATTATGACAGATGATTCTTGGTATGTTGTGCGTAATACCCCTGGCGTAACAGGGTTCGTTGGCTCGGCAGGATCGGGTTCAAAGCCGACCCCTTTACTGCCAGAAGAAGTGGATAGCGTCTTAAAACGGATGGGCATGAAAGAAGCGCCTGTGGAGATCGATTTTGAAACTGGTGAAACAGTGACTGTAACAGAAGGTCCGTTTGCCAACTTTACTGGTGCAATTGAGCATATTGATCTTGATCGTCACAAAGTAAAGGTTCACGTAAACATGTTTGGGCGTGAAACGCCAGTAGAATTGGATTTTTCACAAATTAGAAGATTATCATAAGTTTGTTGCAAGAATTCAAGATCAGCCCTTGCATTATTGTATTGAACATGCTAAAATTTTAATGTTCTTTATGCCTCGCGTATAAGGTTTAATTTTTGCATACGAATTGGAGTGGGAGGGCATTGCCCTATTACCACATCACGGACTTAAGGAGGTGTGTCTCGTGGCTAAAAAAGTAATTAAAGTAGTAAAGCTTCAAATTCCAGCGGGTAAGGCGAACCCTGCACCGCCAGTTGGACCTGCATTAGGTCAAGCCGGTGTTAACATCATGGGATTCTGTAAGGAATTCAATGCGCGTACGCAAGAGCAAGCTGGTTTGATTATTCCGGTAGAAATTACGGTTTTTGAAGACCGTTCATTTACATTTATTACAAAAACTCCACCGGCTGCTGTATTGCTTAAAAAAGCAGCGGGTATCGAAACTGCATCAGGTGAACCAAATCGCAACAAGGTTGCGACGTTGAAGCGTGACAAAGTAAAAGAGATCGCAGAAACAAAAATGCCTGATTTAAACGCAGCTGATGTAGAAGCGGCTATGCGTATGGTTGAAGGTACTGCGCGCAGTATGGGAATTGTTATTGAAGACTAATTCTTAGATGCGTTTTTTTGGAGGAGAAGGTTGTGAGTTGGCGGACGAGCCTGTACTTGCAACCTTTTTGTAGGCTGATGAACTAGCGGCATAGTCAACTAGTTTTCCGCTTAGCTATAATAAGCGGGGTCCGCTTTTTTTAAGTGGGAGGTATAACCGTTAAAACCACATTCAAGGAGGAAATAGAAATGGCTAAAAAAACGAAAAAACAACAAGAGGCTTTGAAATTAGTAGACCGTACGAAACAATACGGTATTGAAGAAGCGCTTAAATTAGTGAAAGAGAACGCAACTGCAAAGTTTGACGAGACTGTTGAAGCAGCCTTCCGCTTAGGGGTAGATCCTAAGAAAGCTGACCAACAAATTCGTGGCGCTATGGTATTACCACATGGTACTGGTAAAACACAAACTGTTCTTGTTTTCGCTAAGGGTGAGAAAGCAAAAGAAGCTGAAGCAGCTGGTGCTGATTATGTTGGAGATGCAGAATTAATCGCTAAAATTAACCAAGGTTGGTTTGATTTTGATGTTATTGTTGCAACACCTGACATGATGGCTGAAGTTGGGAAGCTTGGTCGTGTTCTTGGGCCAAAAGGTTTAATGCCGAACCCTAAGACGGGTACAGTTACGTTTGATGTAACGAAGGCTATTGAAGAGATTAAGGCTGGTAAAGTAGAATACCGTGTTGATCGTCAATCAAACATTCACGTGCCAATTGGTAAAGCATCTTTTGATTTAGAGAAGCTTATAGAGAACTTCGAAGCACTTGCTAATACATTAGTTAAAGTAAAGCCTCAATCTTCAAAAGGGACTTACGTACGTAATGTTGCTGTAACATCAACAATGGGCCCTGGTGTGAAGATTGATCCAGCTACTTTTGTAAAATAATTGCTTGACTTCATTAAAACGGTCAGCTATAATGATTAAGGTTTAAAATAATACGTTATACCGTAGACAGCAGGAGCTACTCGTTAGCTTAATTTCCTGCCGAGGTGTTGGATAATAACAGATGAGCGCTTAATAAGCTTGTCCTTACATTCACGCAATCTCCCTCACGTCTACATGATTAGATGTGAGGGATTTCTTATTGGTTCGCCAATTTTAAGAAACTTGACTGTCGGTATGATGTTTAGTCTGGTAGGAGGTGGAACAATGTCAAAGGTTATTGAAAAGAAACAGCAAGTCGTATCTGAAATCGCATCAAAATTCCAAGATAGTCAATCAACTATTTTAGTTGACTACCGTGGTCTAGATGTGGCTGAAGTGACGGAACTACGTAAGCAATTACGTGAAGCGGGTGTTGAGTTCAAAGTGTATAAAAACACGTTGTCTCGCCGTGCTGCAGAACAAGCAGAGCTTTCTGAGTTAAATGAAGTATTAGTAGGGCCAACTGCTATCGCGTTCAGTAATGAGGACGTCATTGCACCTGCAAAAGTTCTAAATAACTTTGCTAAGAATCATGAAGCATTAGAAATTAAGGGTGGCGTTATTCAAGGTAATGTTGCAACGCTTGATCAGATCAAGGAACTTGCTGATCTACCGAATTACGAGGGCTTACTTTCTATGCTACTCAGCGTGCTTCAAGCACCAGTCCGCAACTTTGCGTACGCTACAAAAGCAATTGCAGAGCAAAAAGAAGAACAAGGTGCTTAATGGGCGTAGCTTGTTAATGTAAGAAATGAACGATTAACCATAAAACAATATTTTTCTTAGGAGGAAATAAGAATGTCTAAAGAGCAAATTATCGAAGCAATCAAAGAAATGTCTGTTCTTGAGTTAAATGATTTAGTAAAAGCAATTGAAGAAGAATTTGGTGTAACTGCAGCTGCTCCTGTAGCAGCTGCTGGTGCTGCTGGTGGCGAAGCTGCTGCTGAGCAAACTGAATTTGACGTCGTATTAGAATCAGCTGGTGCATCTAAGATCAAAGTTGTTAAAGCTGTTCGTGAAATCACTGGTCTTGGTCTTAAAGACGCGAAAGACCTTGTAGATAACGCTCCTGGAGCAATCAAAGAAGGCGTTACTAAAGAAGAAGCTGAAGAAATGAAAGCTAAGCTTGAAGAAGCAGGCGCTAGCGTAGAATTGAAGTAGTAGTCATTTGCATGAAAGCTCGTCTAAACTAGACGAGCTTTCATTTGTTTCTTGAATGATGTTGATAATTAGATTATAAGTTTCCATTTAAATAATCTGGTTGTATATTAAATGGCGTTGGTAAGATAATTTCCCAAGATTAGGATCCGGCAAAAAAAGAGCCGACTCCTGCGGGAATAGTACGTACCTGAAGACCCCACAAGAAAGTGGCTCTTTTTTTGCTGGGGCAATACAAATGTTTGCTTAACTAACGCTATCTGATGAAGAACCATTAATCTAAGAAAAAAGTAGGTGCTAGTAGAATGACTGAGCAATACTTTACCGAGCAGCCCCAATCAGAAAGTAACCCCAGAACATGGACCTTCGTCTTGCGCGGCCATACCTTCACTTTCACAAGTGATATTGGTGTTTTTTCCAAAAATGAAGTGGATTTCGGTTCAAGAACGCTAATTGATGCATTTGTACCGCCCGAGATAGAGGGGGCTATTCTTGACTTGGGTTGTGGATACGGGCCAATTGGCTTGTCGCTTGCTAAGGCATTTCCAGATCGACATTTGGTGATGAGTGATGTTAATGAACGGGCGGTGAAGCTTGCTGAACAGAATGCCAAGCAGAATCAGCTAAATAATATTTCGCTCTATGTTAGCGATCGATTTACTAATATACCTGACCAAAGCTTTGCTGCTGTACTAACTAATCCGCCAATTCGAGCGGGGAAGGCTGTTGTGCACCAAATGTTTATCGATAGCTATGATCGTTTACAGGTGGGTGGGGAACTGTGGGTTGTCATTCAGAAGAAGCAGGGTGCGCCATCAGCTGTTAAGAAGTTGGAAACTTATTTCGCACAGGTTGATACGATAACAAAGAACAAAGGCTATCATATTATTCGAGCGATAAAGTAAATCTTAGGGCTTGTCTACTTCTCTCTAGTACTAGAAGAAGGCCCTTGCTAATAACTAGTTAATGGTGAAATAAGTACGATAAGTTTAGGAAAATAGATTGACTGCATTATGTCGTTGTGGTAATATAGAAAAATGCCAATAGAGAATTTTTTTGTCAAGCTTTTTTTTCGCTTTGGTAAAATTTAAATTTTACTAGGTTTTAAAACCTGCTTGATTACTCGAATTCGCTTATTAAACGCATGTATAAAGTGTATATTTTTAATGGTAAATGGACAAGATGGTGAGAACGAAAAGAAAGAGGATTAGAAGGTTTGATGCACGTGGTCAAGAAGTAATCCTTTTTTTAATTATGCCGTGATACGCTTTGTCTAAATCATGTTTGTATCGTCTGCTTTATTAAAGTAGATGTTAGCATAATGAGACTTGTAGTTATTTGACGAGTCTTTTGTGTTCGCTAGTAGTCGAACACAATATTCTGAATTAAATTATACCTATTCTATCCAATAAGTCAATAGGTGATGAGTTGGGATTAGGTGTATAAGCTTAACAAGAGAAGTATCGTTTAAGCTTTTTTGTTTTTATTCTTGATTTGAGGGGTGAAGCAGTTGACAGGTCAACTAGTTCAGTACGGACGACACCGCCAGCGCAGAAGCTATGCACGTATTAGTGAGGTACTAGAGTTACCGAATCTAATTGAAATTCAGACAGCTTCTTATGATTGGTTCTTAGAGGAAGGTTTGCGAGAAATGTTTAAAGATATTTCTCCAATCGAAGATTTCCAAGGGAATTTATCACTTGAGTTCGTCGATTACAGCTTAGGTGAGCCAAAGTATTCTGTTGATGAATCAAAAGAAAGAGATGTAACTTACAATGCGCCACTTCGTGTGAAGGTCCGGTTATTAAACAACGAGACTGGTGAAGTGAAAGAGCAGGAAGTGTTTATGGGTGATTTCCCGCTGATGACAGATACAGGGACATTTATTATTAATGGAGCTGAGCGTGTTATCGTATCCCAGCTTGTTCGTTCCCCTAGTGTTTATTTCAGTGAGAAAATTGATAAGAATGGGAAGCGCGGTTACACCGCAACTGTGATTCCAAACCGTGGAGCTTGGCTCGAATTTGAAACCGATGCTAAAGATGTTGTACATGTCAGAATTGATCGGACTCGAAAGCTACCAATTACGGTGCTATTACGTGCGTTAGGGTTTAGCTCCGACCAAGAGATCATTGATTTAATTGGTGATAATGAATACTTACGTAACACATTAGATAAGGATAATACCGAAACAAGTGAGAAAGCTCTGCTTGAAATTTACGAACGTTTACGTCCGGGAGAGCCACCTACTGTTGAAAATGCGAAAAGCCTGATTATTTCACGCTTTTTTGACCCTAAGCGCTATGACTTAGCACATGTAGGGCGTTATAAGATTAATAAAAAACTTCATATAAAAAACCGATTATTTAATCAAACGCTAGCAGAAACTCTAGTAGACCATGAAACTGGAGAAGTATTAGCTGAGAAGGGTGCGAGATTAGATCGTCGCTTACTTGATAAGATTTTACCGCACTTAGACCAAGAAGAAGGACGTATTGGTGAGTATGGCATTGAGCCAAACGATGGGGTAATAGAAGATCAAATTCGTTTGCAAGCTATTAAAATTGTTGACCCAACTGATTCAGAGGGTGAGCGTACTTTAAATGTAATTGGTAATAGCTTAGTTGATGCGAGTATTAAAAATATTGCGCCTGCTGATATTCTTGCTTCAGTTAGCTATTTCTTTAATATTTTACATCAAGTTGGCGATACAGATGATATTGATCACCTTGGTAATCGTCGTTTACGTTCTGTCGGGGAGCTATTGCAAAACCAATTTAGAATTGGTTTATCAAGAATGGAACGGGTTGTACGTGAGCGGATGTCAATCCAAGATACGTCAGCAATTACGCCGCAACAACTGATTAATATTCGCCCGGTTATTGCGTCAATTAAAGAATTTTTTGGTAGCTCTCAGCTATCTCAGTTTATGGACCAAACCAATCCACTTACTGAGTTAACGCATAAGCGTCGTTTATCTGCATTAGGTCCTGGTGGTCTGACGCGTGAACGTGCTGGATTTGAAGTGCGTGACGTTCACTATTCGCATTATGGCCGGATGTGTCCAATTGAAACACCAGAGGGACCTAACATTGGGTTAATTAACTCACTATCCTCATACGCTAAAGTAAATAAGTTTGGCTTTATTGAGACGCCTTATCGTCGAGTTGATCCTGAAACAGGTAAGGTAACAAGTCACTATGACTATTTAACTGCAGATGAACAGGATAATTTTGTTGTTGCACAAGCAAATGCACGTCTAGCTGACGATGGCTCCTTTATTGATGAAGAAGTTATTGCGCGTTTCCGTGATGAGAACGTTGTTGTGCCACGAGCACGCATTGATTATATGGATGTATCGCCGAAACAGGTTGTATCGCCAGCAACGGCTTGTATTCCTTTCTTAGAAAATGATGACTCTAACCGTGCGCTAATGGGAGCGAACATGCAGAGACAAGCGGTACCGTTAATTGAGCCACGTGCTCCAATTGTGGGTACTGGTATGGAATATGTCTCTGGTAAAGACTCAGGAGCATCTGTTATTTGTCGACACGAGGGGATTGTTGAGCGTGTTGAAGCTAAAGCTGTCCATGTACGTCGTATTGCCGTAGTTGATGGTAACGAGACACAGGGAGATCTTGATCGCTACAAATTACAAAAATTTATTCGTTCTAATCAAGGTACTTGCTACAACCAGCGTCCAATTGTTCGCGTTGGCGACAGAGTGACTAAAGGGGAGATTCTAGCTGATGGTCCTTCAATGGAAGATGGTGAGCTTGCCCTTGGTCAAAACGTTTTAGTCGGTTTCATGACTTGGGATGGTTATAACTACGAGGATGCCATCATTATGAGTGAGCGCCTTGTTAAAGAAGATGTCTATACATCAATTCATATTGAAGAATATGAATCTGAAGCACGTGACACCAAGCTCGGTCCTGAAGAAATTACTCGTGATATTCCGAACGTTGGGGAAGATGCATTACGCGATTTAGACGAACGTGGGATTATCCGTGTTGGTGCCGAGGTTGAAGATGGTGATTTACTAGTTGGTAAGGTTACACCAAAAGGAGTAACAGAATTATCAGCGGAGGAGCGTTTATTACACGCAATCTTTGGTGAGAAGGCGCGTGAGGTTCGTGATACATCATTGCGTGTGCCACACGGTGCCGGCGGAATTGTCCTCGATGTGAAAATTTTCAATCGTGAAGATGGCGATGAGCTACCGCCAGGTGTTAACCAGTTGGTTCGCGTCTACATCGTGCAGAAGCGTAAGATCCATGAAGGCGATAAAATGGCTGGTCGTCATGGTAATAAAGGTGTTATTTCAAAAATTCTTCCTGAAGAAGATATGCCATTTTTACCTGATGGAACGCCAATTGATATTATGCTTAACCCATTAGGGGTACCTTCACGGATGAACATCGGTCAGGTACTGGAATTGCATTTAGGAATGGCTGCTAGACATTTGGGCATTCACGTTGCATCACCAGTATTTGATGGTGCCAATGAGGAAGATGTTTGGGAAACGATTGAAGAAGCTGGCATGGCACGGGATGCTAAGACTGTCCTTTACGATGGCCGTTCCGGAGAACCATTTGATAACCGTGTATCTGTTGGAGTCATGTATATGATTAAGCTGGCGCACATGGTTGATGATAAGCTTCACGCTCGTTCGACTGGACCATACTCGCTTGTTACCCAGCAACCACTTGGTGGTAAAGCGCAATTTGGTGGTCAACGTTTTGGTGAGATGGAAGTGTGGGCACTTGAGGCTTACGGTGCTGCCTACACGTTACAGGAGATTCTAACAGTAAAATCCGATGATGTTGTTGGTCGTGTTAAAACCTACGAAGCAATTGTTAAGGGTGAGAACATTCCAGAGCCAGGTATCCCTGAATCGTTTAAAGTATTAATTAAAGAGTTACAGAGTTTAGGTATGGATGTGAAGATGCTTTCGGCTGATGAAGAAGAGATCGAACTTAGAGATATTGAGGATGATGATCAACCATCGGCAGAGCAATTTAATTTAGAACTTGAAGAAAAGTAACCGCATTGGTTAAACCGTTTAAAGGTGGCAATTCAAGGTGATTATTAGAGCGCTTTTGCCTTGAATTGCTAACACATACTAAAGGGAGGTAGACCCCTTGCTAGATGTAAATAATTTTGAATATATGAAAATAGGCCTAGCATCACCCGACAAGATTCGTTCGTGGTCTCATGGGGAAGTGAAAAAGCCTGAAACAATTAATTACCGTACATTAAAGCCCGAGAAAGATGGTCTATTTTGTGAAAGAATTTTTGGTCCACAGAAGGATTGGGAATGTCATTGCGGAAAATACAAGCGTGTCCGTTATAAAGGTGTCGTTTGTGACCGATGTGGTGTCGAAGTTACGAAATCAAAGGTGCGCCGTGAACGGATGGGTCATATTGAGCTAGCAGCACCGGTTTCTCACATATGGTACTTTAAAGGGATTCCAAGTCGAATGGGTCTTGTTTTAGACATGTCACCACGTGCCTTAGAGGAAGTTATCTATTTTGCAGCATACATCGTGACCGATTCAGGTGAGACGGCTCTTGAGAAGAAGCAGTTATTATCTGAAAAAGAATATCGTGCTTATCGCGATAAATACGGCCAAGGCTTCCAGGCTCAGATGGGTGCAGAAGCAATTAAGAAAATATTAGATGACATTGACCTTGAAAAAGAGGTTGAAATGCTAAGAGAAGAGTTGAAATCAGCACAGGGTCAACGTCGTACCCGTGCGATTAAGCGACTTGAAGTTATCGAGGCTTTCAGACATTCGGGTAATGCGCCTTCATGGATGATCCTTGATGTGTTGCCAATTATTCCACCAGAATTACGGCCAATGGTTCAATTAGATGGTGGACGTTTTGCGACATCAGATCTAAACGATCTCTATCGTCGCGTGATTAACCGTAATAATCGTTTAAAGCGTCTATTAGATCTTGGTGCACCAAGTATTATCGTTCAAAATGAAAAGCGGATGCTACAAGAGGCTGTTGATGCCCTTATTGATAATGGTCGCCGTGGTCGTCCAGTTACCGGTCCAGGTAACCGCCCATTAAAATCACTATCACATATGCTAAAAGGTAAGCAAGGTCGTTTCCGTCAAAACTTACTTGGTAAACGTGTTGACTATTCAGGTCGTTCCGTTATTGTTGTAGGTCCGAACTTGAAAATGTATCAATGTGGCTTACCAAAGGAGATGGCAGTAGAACTCTTTAAACCATTTATAATGAAGGAACTTGTTGAACGTGGCTTAGCGCATAATATTAAATCTGCTAAGCGTAAAATCGAACGCCTTCATGCTGAAGTCTGGGAAGTGCTTGAAGATGTGATTAGGGAGCACCCGGTTCTATTAAACCGTGCCCCGACTTTACACCGTCTAGGTATTCAAGCTTTTGAACCAACATTAGTTGAGGGGCGGGCGATCCGTCTCCACCCACTCGTATGTACAGCATATAACGCTGACTTTGATGGGGATCAGATGGCGGTTCACGTGCCGTTATCAGCAGAGGCACAAGCAGAAGCGCGTATTCTCATGCTTGCCGCCCAAAACATTCTAAATCCGAAAGATGGTAAACCAGTTGTTACACCATCACAGGATATGGTATTGGGTAACTATTACCTAACAATGGAGCGCAAAGGTGCTATTGGTGAAGGGTTAGTTATTAAAGATTTAAACGAAGCGATTATTGCTTATCAAACAGGTTATGCCCACTTGCACACGCGGGTAGCGGTTCAAGTGTCATCATTAGGAAAAGACAATTTTACCGAAGAGCAACAAGGACAATTGTTGCTAACGACAATTGGTAAGCTAATCTTTAACGATATCTTACCACCGTCATTCCCGTATATGAATGAGCCAACTCAAACCAATCTAGAGGTAGAGACACCTGCTAAGTACTTTGTGCCAAAAGGTGCAAATGTAAAAGAAGAATTGGCTAAACGTGATTTAATCCTACCATTCAAAAAAGGGATCTTAGGTGATATCATTGCCGAGGTGTTTAAGAAATTCAAGATTAGTGAAACCTCGAAAATGCTTGATAGAATGAAGGACTTGGGCTTTAAATACTCGACAAAAGCTGGAATTACTGTTGGTGTGGCCGACATTGTCGTGTTAGCTGAAAAAGAGCAGATTCTAGAAGAAGCACAAACGAAGGTAGATAAAGTATTAAAACAGTTCAGACGTGGTTTAATTACTGAGGATGAACGCTATGAGCGCGTTATTTCAATTTGGTCTAAGGCGAAAGACGTTATTCAAGAAAAACTAATGAAGTCATTAAGCCACAGAAACCCAATCTTTATGATGAGTGATTCGGGAGCGCGTGGTAACGCATCTAACTTTACCCAGTTAGCGGGGATGCGTGGTCTAATGGCCAACCCGGCCGGACGAATTATTGAGTTGCCAATTAAATCGAGTTTCCGTGAAGGTTTAACGGTTCTTGAGTACTTTATCTCAACGCACGGTGCGCGTAAAGGTCTAGCTGATACTGCCTTGAAAACAGCAGACTCGGGTTACCTAACCAGACGTCTTGTTGATGTTGCTCAAGATGTGATTATTCGTGACGATGACTGTCACACTGATAAAGGATTAACTGTTCAGGCTATCACAGAAGGTTCCGAGATTATTGAACCGCTCATTGATCGTTTGATTGGTCGGACGGCGTTCCGTACTGTCCGTCATCCACAAACAAATGAGGTTCTGGTTGAAAAGGACGCTTTTATTAATGAGGATATAGCAAAAGCAATTGTTGACGCAGATATTTCTGAAGTTACGATTCGCAGTGTATTCACTTGTAATACAAAGCATGGCGTCTGTAAAAAATGCTATGGCCGAAACTTAGCGACTGGTGAAGAGGTTGAAGTTGGAGAAGCTGTAGGTATCATTGCTGCTCAATCAATTGGTGAGCCGGGTACACAGTTGACGATGCGTACCTTCCACACAGGTGGGGTTGCAGGAAGTGATATTACCCAAGGTTTACCGCGTATCCAAGAGATTTTTGAAGCGCGTAATCCAAAAGGGCAAGCTGTTATTAGTGAGATCAATGGAACTGTTCAAGACATTACCGAAGTGAAAGAAAAACAAGAGGTAGTCGTACAGTGCTCAATTGAAACAAGAACATACACTGTTCCATACGGATCGCGAGTGAAAGTAGCAATAGGTGACGAGGTAGTAGCTGGTCAGCCATTAACTGAAGGTTCTATTGACCCGAAAGAGCTCTTGAAGTTCCAAGGTGTGGATGGTGTTCAATCTTATCTTCTCAAAGAAGTACAAAAAGTATACCGGATGCAAGGTGTGGAAATTGGTGATAAGCACGTGGAGGTTATGGTAAGACAGATGCTTCGTAAAGTACGTATTGCCGACTCTGGAGATACAGATGTGTTACCAGGTTCATTGCTTGAAATTCACCAATTCCGTGAAGCAAACAAAAAAGCGCTTCTTGACAGTAGAGAGCCTGCCGTTGGTCGTCCGGTATTACTAGGAATTACCAAGGCATCTCTTGAGACAGATTCATTCTTATCTGCTGCATCATTCCAAGAGACAACACGTGTTCTTACTGATGCTGCTATTAAAGGTAAGCGTGATGAGTTGTTAGGTCTTAAAGAGAACGTCATTATTGGTAAGCTTGTCCCAGCTGGAACAGGTATGCAACGGTATCGCAAAATTGAAGCACAGACAGAGCTTCCGGTTGAGAATGTTGTTGAAGAATTGCCAGAAGACGAGCAAACAGTTAATTAAAGAAATGGTTTAACAACCTAAAAAAGTATTGTACCCCTTCACTGAAAAATCTCGATTTTAAGTTGACATTAATCGGTGAGGGTGGTACTATATTCAAGGTGCTTCTGTTACCTTAATGCTTTGGAGGATATGTATATGTCTTATGAAAAAGTAATTCAAGCAAAGGATCGCTTAATTATTGGTACAAAACAGACGATTAAAGCGATGAAAGGCTTAGAGGTGAAGGAGGTTATTATTGCTGAAGATATTGATCTTGGCATGATAACTAAGCTATCTAAGCTCGCTGATGAAATGAATATTCCATATCAAATGGTTGATTCTAAGAAAACATTAGGAAAAGCCTGTGGGATTGAGGTTGGAACAGCAGCAGTAGCGATAAAGCAATAGAGTTTTGATGAATTAACAAGCGTTGATTCATGAAGACTTTGTTTTTTGCTTATAAATGAACCACCTGGATGTGTGGTATTACAACTAAGGAATGAGAGGAGGAAAAAACTATGCCAACTATTAATCAACTAGTTCGCAAAGGGCGTGTGAGCAAGACAAAAAAATCTGACTCACCTGCTTTAAATAAAGGGTACAACAGCTTCAAGAAATCTTTGACTGACCAATCATCTCCACAAAAACGTGGTGTATGTACGCGTGTTGGTACTTTAACACCTAAGAAACCGAACTCGGCTTTACGTAAATATGCTCGTGTTCGTTTAACAAACGGTATTGAGGTAACTGCTTATATCCCTGGAATTGGTCACAATCTTCAAGAGCACAGTGTTGTTCTTATCCGTGGAGGTCGTGTAAAGGATTTACCGGGTGTGCGTTACCATATTGTTCGTGGTGCGCTTGATACAGCTGGTGTTGATGGCCGTATGCAAGGTCGTTCTAAATATGGAACAAAGCGTCCTAAAAAGAAATAACGTTTAAAAATTTTATGATTGACTTCAGTGAAAGGAGGTTAGACTATGCCACGTAAAGGTCCTGTAACTAAACGTGATGTCTTGCCAGATCCGTTATATAACTCAAAGCTAGTGACTCGGTTGATCAACCAAATTATGGTTGATGGAAAAAGAGGTAAAGCTCAAAAAATTCTTTATAGTGCGTTTGAACTTGTTCAACAACGTAGTGATCAGCCTGCTATTGATGTATTTGAGCAAGCAATGAAAAATGTTATGCCAGTACTTGAGGTTCGTGCTCGCCGTGTTGGTGGTTCAAACTACCAAGTGCCAGTTGAAGTGCGTCCAGAGCGTCGTCAGGCATTAGGTCTTCGTTACATTGTAAATTACTCACGCCTACGCGGAGAGAAAACAATGGAAGAGCGTCTTGCTAATGAAATTCTTGATGCATCGAATAACACAGGTGCGGCTGTTAAGAAACGCGAAGATATGCACAAAATGGCAGAAGCCAACAAAGCATTTGCACACTACCGCTGGTAGTATCCAAGGCTTTGTTGCCTACCTGCTAAGACGTAAATATGATCATGAATTAGGAAGGAGAAAGACATATGCCTAGAGAGTTCTCCTTGGAGAAAACACGTAATATCGGTATTATGGCTCACATTGATGCAGGTAAAACAACTGCAACAGAGCGTATTCTTTTCTACACAGGAAGAATTCATAAAATCGGTGAAACGCATGAAGGTGCATCTCAGATGGACTGGATGGAGCAAGAGCAAGAGCGTGGTATCACCATTACATCAGCAGCAACAACAGCTCAGTGGAAAGGCCACCGTATCAACATTATTGATACACCAGGACACGTAGACTTCACAGTAGAAGTTGAGCGGTCATTACGTGTATTAGATGGTGCGGTAACAGTTCTTGATGCACAATCAGGTGTAGAACCACAAACTGAGACAGTTTGGCGCCAAGCAACGACTTACGGTGTACCTCGTATTGTGTTTGTTAACAAGATGGACAAAACAGGTGCTGACTTCATGTACTCTGTTGGTACATTAGATGATCGATTAGGTGCAAATGCACACCCTGTTCAGTACCCAATTGGTGCTGAAGATGATTTTGAGGGGATCATTGATTTAATTACCATGGAAGCTTACTATTATGAAGATGATCTTGGTACACGAAGTGAATCAAGAGAAATTCCAGCTGATCTAAAAGAGAAAGCAGACGAGCTGCGTGTCCGCTTAATAGAAGCTGTCGCTGAATTAGATGAAGATTTAATGATGCGTTACTTAGAAGGCGAAGAGATCTCTAATGAAGAATTAAAGCAAGCGGTTCGTACAGCTACTTTAAGTGTAGAATTCTATCCAGTATTCTGTGGATCAGCCTTTAAAAACAAAGGTGTTCAGCTTCTTATTGATGGTGTAGTCGATTACTTGCCAGCACCAACTGACATTCCTGCAATTCAAGGACATGTTCCAGAAACTGAGGAAGAAGTTTCACGTAAAGCTAGTGATAACGAGCCGTTCTCAGCGTTAGCGTTTAAAGTAGCAACTGATCCATTTGTTGGTAAATTAACCTTTTTCCGTGTTTACTCTGGTACATTGAGCTCTGGCTCTTACGTCCAGAATTCAACAAAAGGTAAACGTGAGCGTGTCGGTCGTATCCTACAAATGCATGCCAATTCTCGTGAAGAGATTGACCAAGTATACGCAGGAGACATCGCTGGTGCTGTAGGTTTGAAAGACACTGGAACAGGGGATACTTTATGTGATGAGAAAAATCTCGTAATCCTTGAGTCAATGGATTTCCCAGAACCAGTAATCTCTGTAGCTATTGAGCCAAAATCAAAAGCTGACCAAGATAAAATGTCAGTTGCGTTAGGTAAATTAGCTGAAGAGGATCCAACCTTTAGAACTGAAACAAACCCTGAAACGGGTCAAACGATTATCTCTGGTATGGGTGAGCTTCACCTTGATATCATTGTTGATCGGATGAGACGTGAATTTAAAGTTGAAGCTAACGTTGGTGCTCCACAAGTATCTTATCGTGAGACATTCCGCGGATCTGCTGAAGTCGAAGGTAAATTCGTTCGCCAATCAGGTGGTCGTGGACAATATGGTCACGTTTGGGTTAAATTCGAACCTAACGAAGAAGGTGCAGGTTACGAATTTATTAACAAGATTGTTGGGGGAACTGTACCTCGTGAATATATTCCATCTGTTGAAGCTGGTATTAAGGAATCAATGGAAAACGGTGTTATTGCGGGATACCCATTAATCGACGTAAAAGCAACACTTTATGATGGTAGCTATCATGATGTTGACTCGAATGAGACAGCGTTTAGAGTAGCGGCTTCAATGGCGCTTAAAAATGCGAAAAGCAAATGTAGCCCAGTTCTACTTGAGCCAATGATGAAGGTAGAGGTTGTTATCCCTGAAGAATATATGGGAGATATTATGGGAGACGTTACTGCTCGTCGTGGTCGCGTTGATGGTATGGAAGCTCGTGGAAATGCACAAGTTGTTAAAGCGTTCGTTCCACTTGCTGAAATGTTTGGTTATGCAACTGCATTGCGTTCTAATACGCAAGGTCGCGGTACTTATACAATGGTGTTTGATCATTATGAAGAAGTACCAAAGAGCGTTTCTGAAGAAATTATTAAGAAAAATGCTGGTGCATAATTGATTTTTTGTTGAAATTAAAGTATAACTTGTATTGTGAGCTTAGTTAGTTGTAACTGGCTTCTAAGCACACATACATGTCATATAAAAAATTACTTTTATTTATTTAAAGGAGGAACTATATAATGGGTAAAGAGAAATTCGACCGGTCCAAAGACCACGTTAACGTTGGAACAATTGGCCACGTTGACCACGGTAAAACAACTTTAACTGCAGCAATTACAACAGTACTACACAAGAAATCTGGTACTGGTGTAGCAATGGCATACGATCAAATTGATGGTGCGCCAGAAGAGCGTGAGCGTGGGATTACGATCTCAACTGCACACGTTGAGTACGAAACGGATACACGTCACTATGCACACGTTGACTGCCCAGGTCACGCTGACTATGTTAAAAACATGATCACTGGTGCTGCACAAATGGACGGCGCGATCTTAGTAGTATCTGCTGCTGATGGTCCAATGCCACAAACACGTGAGCACATCTTACTTTCTCGTCAAGTAGGTGTACCTGCAATTGTTGTATTCTTAAACAAATGTGATATGGTAGATGACGAAGAGCTTCTTGAATTAGTAGAAATGGAAGTTCGTGACCTTCTTTCTGAGTATGACTTCCCAGGTGATGATGTACCAGTAATCAAAGGTTCAGCTCTTAAAGCACTTGAAGGCGAAGAGCAATATGTAAATGCAATCTATGAATTAATGGATGCGGTAGATGAGTATATTCCTCGTCCAGACCGTGACATTGAAAAAGCATTCATGATGCCAGTTGAGGATGTATTCTCAATCACTGGTCGTGGTACAGTTGCTACAGGACGTGTTGAGCGTGGTGTTGTTAAAGTTGGTGACGAAATTGAGATCATCGGTCTTACTGAAGAGCCAAGCAAAACAACTGTAACAGGTGTTGAAATGTTCCGTAAGCTTCTTGACTATGCTGAAGCTGGCGATAACATTGGAGCGCTTCTACGTGGTGTATCTCGTGAAGATATCAACCGTGGACAAGTACTTGCTAAGCCAGGTACAATTACTCCACACACGACTTTCAAAGCAGAAGTTTATGTTTTATCTAAAGAAGAAGGTGGCCGTCATACGCCATTCTTCGATAACTACCGTCCTCAGTTCTACTTCCGTACAACTGACGTAACTGGTATTATCAAGCTTCCTGAAGGCGTAGAAATGGTTATGCCTGGTGATAACGTTGAGATGACTGTAGACTTGATCTCTCCAATCGCGATTGAAGATGGAACTAAGTTCTCAATCCGTGAGGGTGGCCGTACAGTAGGCGCTGGCGTTGTTGCTAAAATTGAAAAATAATTTATAGCATACAAATGCTTTAAGTGAAAATCCGATTCCCGTTTGGGGATCGGATTTTTTTTGGTTTACTTTAACTGATCTTGATCACAAAAAAAGTATCATGTGACGAGTTGTTGAGATGAAACGATAGTTTTTCGTTATCTTACAAGGCTGTTATTTTATATAAAATACTGCAAAAGATAAGCTTATTGTGATTTCTGAAGATGTCTCATTGCTTGCTGAGCATCCTAATAAGTTTAAGTGTTTAGTTGAAACATCATAATGTCAAAACTTTTTTAACTTATTGGTAAAAAAAAGAATAAAAAACAAAAAAATTACAAAAATTGTTTACTTTTTTTATTGTTATGCTAGTATATTAGGAGTGATTTTATTGGGGACATTTAAAAAATTATTTGTAGTTGTATTGCTTTTTACTTTACTAATTTTTAATTATTCACCTATTGTATCTGCACAGGGAAGTAATATTGATACATTTCAATATATAGAGCCACCACACTCTCCTTCAGAGACAACAGTTATTAATACTGAAATTTTCTTTCCAGAAGTAGAAGAAGGGCTAATTAGACCGTTTGCAGTTAACCCGGGTAATGGAGCTACAAAGATTAGTGATGAGCTCACTAAACTAAATGGATTGAGAGATAGAAGAACAAGAGATTTTAAGTCAATGGAAACGTTTAAAAGCGCATCAATTACTATTGCGACTAAAATACCTGTTGTTGGATCGTGGATTCAGACTGGTAATTCGATTTGGAATTCACTAAAAAAAGTAAAGAAGGATATAGGTAGTGGCACTGGTAAAAGTGTAACTGTTAGCACACAATATTCAGATCGTTACTTCTACCATTGGTTATACGTCTATAATGGAGGTCGCTGGCAAGATTATGGCTATAGCCTTAGTCGTTATTGGTATGAACATGTGGTTGTCTCTTATATTCCTAAAGGAAGTGATAAAGTTAAGGTTGCCGATTACGATTATTCAAAATTAAAAGATAAACCAAGTGTCATTTCCAAGGCTCCTAATTACATGAATAAAAAGAGGCTAGCTGAGATTATCCAAGGTCGATGGAGAAATGGCACAGGAAAGTATTCGGAGAGCTATTAGTTGTAGGGGGTTAATATGCATAGAAAATTATGTTTGTTATTAGGGATAGTATTGTTACTTACCGCTTGTTCAAATAAAAGTGCAAACGCAATTGACTTTGAGGATTTAGCTTATGAGCAAGTTATTGAAGAAATCGAGAAACTTGAGGGCGAAGAAAATCCATTGTTTGACAAGTTAAGCATTGAAATTACAGATTATCAAATTGAAGACGAAAATGATTTCGAGAGGAGATTAGAGTTCACCTTTCTAATTAAAAATCTAACTAATATGGATATAGATTTTAAATATATAGGTTTTTTACCTGAAGAGTTAGAGCAGTATTATCTTAGTCGCAATAGTTTTGAATCAGACAAGAGAATTTTCGAAAAAAACTTCGATTGGGAGCACACAGCCTCAATATTAGTTCAACATCCAGAAAACCTTCAAGATGATGCAAGGGAATATCTAGAATCCAAAGGGGAAAAGATTTATTTTGCATTTGAGATTGATGGAGAAATTTTTTATTATGAATTTACACTAAGCGAAGGTTTTGCTAATAGTGACTAACGGGATGTTAAAAAGCTTATTTTCTTTAACTCTATAAATATGTAATAACCGCTAATTTAACAGTTAGCGGTTATTTTAATGAGATAAAGCTTGCTAAATAAAATCCCCTAAAGTATTTGAATGCTATTCCTTCTATATAATATAATAACTAGGCAGCAACATGTAGATAATTGAGAAGGATGATGTTTAGTGTGGAAGAAAATTATTAAATATGGCATTATCCCCGTAATAGTAATGTTAATTGTAAGTCTACTTGGCTTTTACGTCTGGTCCCAACAAACCTACCAAGCAAGTGAGTTCCTTCATCAACATGTCGAAGCTATTCCTAGAGTCAATGATTGGGTTGTTTTTGAACCAGAGGAACAGAGTATAGAAGGGATCATCTTGTATCCGGGTGCCAAGGTAGAGCCGGAAGCTTATAGTTACCTTGCCCTCAAGCTTAGCGATCAGGGTTATTTAGTTGTTATTCCTGAAGTGAGACTAAATTTTGCGATATTGGATATTAACAAAGCTAATGAGATCATTGAAGAATACCCGGCTATTGAGAACTGGTATCTTGGTGGGCACTCGTTAGGTGGGGTTGCAGCAGCGAGCTATACCTTCGAGCACTTAAACCAGATTGCAGGGCTATTCTTTCTTGCCTCCTATCCAACAAATGATTTCTCAGCTCTTGATCTACCAATGCTTTCAATCTACGCTGAGCTAGATGGGTTATCAACGCCAGAAAAGGTGCTAGAACGTGAGGCGTTACTTTCGGAGCAAGCACAATTCAATCAGATATCTGGTGGAAACCATGCGCAATTTGGTTTATACGGTCCGCAAAAGGGAGATAATGATGCTACCATTACGGCTCAGGAGCAACAGGATCAAATTATTGATCAACTTCTAAGTTGGTTTAAGGATAGCAGTATTAATTAGCTGCATTGACCAGTTGAATTAATTGATTATCCGTATAATTATCACGATTTTTGTCGTGAAAAGAATCATCCTAAAAAAAACGCGATTTTTTTCTAATAAACCTTGCAATGAAAGGCTATTTTATATATAATATGAAATGTTGGTCATTTAAAGGCGATGATGCGGAAGGTTGTTGGCACACACGGCCCCTTTGCCATGGGTTCGGTGGCTAAAGAAATTTTCGCGGAGAATGTCTATTATAAAATGGGCGAGAAGGAGGGAAAATAATGGCAAAAGAAAAGATTAGAATTCGTTTAAAGGCTTATGATCACCGTATTCTTGATCAGTCAGCTGAAAAAATCGTGAGCACTGCAAAGCGTTCAGGAGCAGGGGTTTCGGGTCCAATTCCGTTACCAACTGAAAAGTCGATCTATACAGTATTACGTGCGGTACACAAATACAAAGACTCTCGTGAGCAGTTTGAAATGCGTACTCACAAGCGTCTAATTGATATTGTAAGTCCTACACCACAAACAGTTGATGCACTTATGCGTCTTGACTTACCATCTGGTGTAGATATTGAAATCAAACTATAATTTAAATTTTTTAGGAGGTGTAACGGATGACGAAAGGAATCTTAGGTCGTAAAGTCGGCATGACACAGATTTTCACTGAAACAGGCGAATTAATCCCAGTAACAGTTGTTCAAGCTGAACCAAACGTTGTTCTTCAAAAAAGAACACTAGAAAACGACGGGTATGAAGCGATTCAAGTTGGATTTGCTGATCAAAAAGAAGTAAATGCTAACAAACCATCAAAAGGACATGCTGCAAAAGCGAGCACTACTCCTAAGCGCTTCATTCGTGAATTCCGTAACGTAAACCTTGACGAGTATGAAGTCGGTCAAGAGCTAAGCGTAGAGGTTTTCCAAGCTGGAGATGTTATTGATGCAACAGGTACTTCAAAGGGTAAAGGGTTCCAAGGTTCAATTAAGCGCCACAATCAACAACGTGGTCCAATGAGTCACGGTTCACATTACCACAGAGGGCCAGGTTCAATGGGAGCAGCAGCTGAACCAGCGCGTGTAATGAAAGGTAAGAAATTACCTGGACACATGGGTAGTGAGACAACTACTGTTCAAAACCTTGAAGTTGTTAAAGTTGATGCAGAGCGTAATCTTTTATTAATTAAAGGTAACGTGCCAGGATCAAAAAAATCATTCGTGAAAATTACGAGTGCAATAAAGGCTAACTAATATAATTCGAAGGGAGGATATGTCATGCCTAAAGTAGCACTATTTAACCAAAGCGGTTCTCAAGTAGGGGATGTAGAATTAAACGATGCAGTATTTGGCATTGAGCCAAATGAGCCTGTGTTACACGACGCTGTAGTTATGCAACAAGCATCACGCCGTCAAGGAACACACGCTGTTAAAAATCGTTCAGCAGTAAGCGGCGGAGGCCGTAAACCATGGCGTCAAAAAGGTACAGGTCGTGCCCGTCAAGGTTCAATCCGATCACCACAATGGGTTGGTGGTGGCGTTGTGTTTGGTCCAACACCACGTAGCTATAGCTATAAGTTACCAAAGAAAGTTCGTCGATTAGCACTTAAATCAGCACTTTCTTCTAAAGTGAAAGAAGATAGCTTAGTTGTTTTAGAAGGTTTAGCAATTGAAAAACCAAAAACAAAAGAAGTTGTTACGCTTTTATCTGCGTTAAAGGTAACGGAAAAAGTACTTATTGTTACAGCTGATAAAGACGAAGTTGTTGCAAAGAGTGCAAGTAACTTACCAAACGTAAAAGTACTATCTGTAAGTCTAATCAACGTACTTGATTTACTTACTCATGACAAGCTGATCATCACGAAAGATGCAGCGGAAAAAGCAGGGGAGGTGCTTGCATAATGAAAGATCCACGCGATATCATTAAGCGCCCAATTATTACGGAACACTCTGCCGACCAAATGGTTGATAAAAAATACACATTTGAAGTTAACACGAAAGCAAACAAAACTGAGATTAAGTCTGCAGTTGAAGAAATCTTTGGTGTGAAAGTTGTCAAAATCAACACTTCAAACATTAAAGGTAAACTCAAGCGTATGGGTCGTCATAGTGGCTACCGTCCAAATCGCAAAAAAGCGATTGTTCAGTTATCTGAAGACAGTAAAGAACTAGATTTCTTTGAAGGTGTAGAATAAAACGTAACAAGAGAAGGAGGGAAACAAGATGGCGATTAAGAAGTATAAACCAACTTCTAACGGTAGACGTAATATGTCAGGCTCTGACTTTGCTGAATTAACAACAAACAAGCCTGAGAAATCACTTCTACAACCACTATCTAAACGTGGTGGTCGTAACAACCAAGGTAAGTTAACGGTTCGTCATCAAGGCGGTGGGCATAAGCGCCAATACCGTGTGATTGATTTCAAACGTGACAAAGATGGTATACCAGGTCGCGTTGCTACAATAGAGTATGATCCAAACCGTTCAGCAAACATTGCTTTAATTCACTATGCTGATGGAGAAAAACGCTACATCCTTGCTCCAAAAGGCATTCAAGTAGGTCAGGAAATCTTCTCTGGAGAAGGCTCTGATATTAAAGTGGGTAACGCTTTACAACTTATGAGTATCCCAGTTGGTACCATCATTCATAACATCGAATTAAAACCAGGTCGCGGAGGACAGCTTGCTCGTTCTGCAGGTTCACAAGCTCAAATCTTAGGCCGTGAAGAGAAATACGTACTTGTACGTTTAGCTTCAGGTGAGGTTCGCCTTGTTCTAGGGACTTGTCGCGCTACAATCGGTCAGGTTGGTAACTTAGAGCATGAATTGATTCGTGTCGGTAAAGCTGGTCGTTCTCGTTGGAAAGGTATCCGTCCAACAGTTCGTGGTTCCGTAATGAACCCTAATGATCACCCACACGGTGGTGGTGAAGGTCGCGCGCCAATTGGTCGTAAATCACCAATGTCACCATGGGGTAAACCAACACTTGGTAAGAAAACACGTAAACGTAATAAAGCATCTGATAAATTTATCGTTCGTAAGCGTAAAAAATAACGGGATTGAACGACGGGCATATACACCCGTCCGCCAATCACGAAGGGAGGCTTATGTATGGGTCGTAGCTTAAAAAAGGGACCTTTTGTAGATGATCATTTAATGAGCAAGATTGAGAAGTTAAATTCAGACGACAAGAAACAGGTTGTGAAATCTTGGTCACGTCGTTCTACTATTTTCCCTAACTTTGTAGGACACACTATCGCTGTTTATGACGGACGTAAACACGTTCCGGTTTATGTAACAGAAGATATGGTTGGACATAAATTAGGTGAATTCGCACCGACACGCACATTCAAAGGGCATGCGGGCGATGACAAGAAAACAAAACGCTAATAGGAGAGGAGGCACTCTTGATGCAAGCTAAAGCTGTTGCAAATACTGTTAGAATTGCTCCTCGTAAAGTTCGTTTAGTCGTAGATTTAATTCGAGGCAAGAATGTTGGAGAAGCAATTGCTATTTTAAAGCATACACAACGCGGTGCAAGCCCAGTTGTTGAGAAAGTATTAAACTCTGCGATCGCAAATGCAGAGCACAACTATGAGATGGACGTAGAGAACCTTTACGTTTCAGAAGCATTTGTGAACGAAGGCGTAACACTTAAACGTTTCCGCCCACGTGCACAAGGTCGTGCTAGCCAAATTAACAAAAGAACAAGTCACATTACTGTAGTTGTATCAGAAAAGAAGGAGGGATAATCTGTGGGTCAAAAAGTCAATCCGATAGGACTCCGAGTCGGCGTTATCCGTGACTGGGATTCAAAATGGTACGCGGGCAAAGATTATGCAGACTTATTACATGAAGATATTAAGATTCGTGATTATATCGAGACACGCTTAAAAGACGCTGCTGTTTCTAAAGTAGAAATCGAGCGCGCTGCAAACCGTGTTAACATCTCAATTTCAACTGCTAAGCCAGGTATGGTTATTGGTAAAGGTGGTTCAGAAGTTGAAGCACTTCGTAAATCATTGAATGAATTAACTGGCAAAAAAGTTCACATTAACATTGTGGAAATTAAAAAGCCTGATATTGATGCTAAATTAGTAGCAGAAAATATTGCACGTCAATTAGAAGGACGTATTTCATTCCGTCGTGCGCAAAAGCAAGTTATTCAACGAGCAATGCGTGCAGGAGCAAAAGGTATTCGTACACAAGTATCTGGTCGTCTTGGTGGCGCGGATATGGCACGTTCGGAAAGCTATAGTGAAGGAACTGTACCACTACACACACTTCGCGCTGATATCGATTATGGTACTGCTGAAGCAGATACTACTTACGGTAAACTTGGTGTTAAAGTGTGGATCTACCGTGGAGAAGTCCTTCCAACTAAAAACAAAAAGTAAGGAAGGGGGCACATATTATGTTAATGCCTAAACGTGTAAAACATCGTAAGCAACACCGTACTAGTTTAAAAGGTAAAGCAAAAGGTGGCACAGAAGTTGCATTCGGTGAATTCGGATTGCAAGCTCTAGAAGCTGCTTGGATTACCAGTCGTCAAATTGAGTCTGCGCGTATCGCTATGACGCGTTACATGAAGCGTGGTGGGAAAGTTTGGATTAAAATCTTCCCTGATAAACCATTTACAAAGAAACCTTTAGAAGTTCGGATGGGTTCTGGTAAAGGTGCTCCTGAAGGATGGGTAGCCGTTGTCAAACCAGGAAAGATTATGTTTGAAATCGCTGGAGTTCCAGAGGAAGTAGCGAGAGAGGCACTTCGTCTTGCATCACACAAGCTTCCAGTGAAAACTAAGTTTGTAAAACGTGAAGAAATTGGTGGTGAAATCAATGAAGGCTAATGAAATCAGAGAACTAACCACTGCCGAAATTGAACAGAAAGTTAAGTCATTAAAAGAAGAGCTTTTCAATCTACGTTTTCAGTTAGCTACAGGTCAATTGGAAAACACTGCACGTCTTCGTGAAGTTCGTAAATCCATCGCCCGTATGAAAACTGTCGTTCGTGAAAGAGAGCTTAGCGTTAATAACTAGTAAACTCGAGAGGAGGTTAGCCTCAAATGACAGAACGTAATAACCGTAAGCTTTATACTGGTCGCGTTGTATCTGACAAAATGGACAAAACGATTACAGTATTAGTTGAAACGTATAAATTCCACCCGTTATATGGTAAGCGTGTTAAGTACTCTAAGAAATTCAAGGCACATGACGAAAACAACACAGCTAAAACAGGTGATATCGTATCTATTATGGAAACTCGTCCATTATCAGCAACAAAACGCTTCCGTCTTGTTGAAGTAGTGGAAGAAGCAGTAATTATTTAATTTAAAAGCAAAGTTCGCTCGGATTGATTCCGAAGGGAGGTAACAACAGTATGATTCAGCAAGAGAGTCGTTTAAAAGTAGCAGACAATTCTGGCGCACGTGAAGTCTTAACGATTAAAGTTCTAGGCGGAAGTGGTCGTAAAACTGCTAATATCGGTGACGTAATTGTATGTACGGTGAAACAAGCAACACCTGGTGGCGTTGTCAAAAAAGGTGAAGTTGTTAAAGCTGTTATCGTACGCACCAAAACTGGTGTTCGTCGTAAAGATGGTTCATATATTCGCTTTGATGAAAATGCAGCGGTTATTATCCGTGACGATAAAAGCCCAAGAGGAACCCGTATCTTTGGTCCGGTAGCGCGTGAATTACGTGATGCTAAGTTTATGAAGATTGTTTCATTAGCTCCAGAGGTACTCTAGTTTTACTTTTTGAGAGTGTAAAGCAGCTAAGACATTTAGCGCTTAAAAATATCGTATGAATTGAAAAGCCTTGTAAGGAGGTGCGTCTAGCATGCATGTAAAAAAAGGTGACAAAGTACAAGTTTTATCTGGAAAAGATAAAGGTAAGCAGGGAGTCATTCTTGCCGCTTACCCTAAAAAAGATCGTGTACTTGTTGAGGGCATTAATATCGTTAAGAAACACCAGAAGCCTTCTCAAGATAATCCACAGGGCGGTATTCTTGAACAAGAAGCGCCAATCCATGTTTCTAATGTATTACCGATTGATCCGAAATCTGGCGAGCCAACTCGCGTAGGTTTTGAAGAACGTGACGGAAAGAAAGTTCGTATCGCTAAAAAATCCGGTGAAGCGTTAGATAAATAATTAGCGACGAAAGGAGGGCTACTCAGATGAACGCTCTAAAGAGTAAATACCAAAATGACATCGTGTCATCATTAGTAGAAAAATTTAATTATGATTCAGTAATGCAAGTACCTAAAGTAGAGAAAATTGTTATTAATATGGGTGTTGGTGATGCTGTTCAAAATTCTAAAGCATTAGACAGTGCTGTAGATGAATTGAAGCTTATCTCTGGTCAACAACCACTGATTACGAAGGCTAAGAAATCAATTGCGGGCTTCCGTTTACGTGAGGGTATGCCAATTGGTGCGAAAGTAACCCTTCGTGGTGAGCGTATGTATGAATTCTTACAAAAGCTTGTTGATGTATCGCTTCCACGTGTACGTGATTTCCGTGGTATTTCAAACAAAGCCTTTGATGGACGTGGAAACTATACATTAGGCGTGAAAGAACAATTGATTTTCCCAGAAGTAGATTACGACCAAGTAACTAAGGTTCGCGGTATGGATATCGTCATCGTTACAACTGCTAACACTGATGAAGAAGCTCGTGAATTATTAACACAACTTGGTATGCCTTTCCAAAAATAAGCGAGAGCTAAACAAGGAGGGAAAATAGTGGCTAAAAAATCTATGATTGCAAAGCAAAAACGGACACCAAAACATAAAGTCCAAGAATACACACGTTGTGAGCGTTGTGGTCGTCCACACTCTGTAATACGTAAATTTAAACTTTGCCGTATTTGTTTCCGAGAACTTGCCTATAAAGGTCAGATTCCTGGTGTCAAAAAAGCAAGCTGGTAAACCCCGATTAGGGAAGGAGGTAATATTTAATGGTTATGACAGATCCAATTGCAGATATGTTAACACGCATTCGTAACGCAAATATGGTCCGCCATGAGAAGCTAGAGCTTCCTGCATCAACAGTTAAGAAGGAGATTGCAGATATTTTAAAGCGTGAGGGCTTTGTTCGCGATTATGAATTCGTTGAAGATAATAAACAAGGTGTACTACGTATTTTCTTGAAGTATGGTGTGAACGAAGAGCGTGTTATTACTGGATTAAAACGTATTAGTAAACCAGGATTACGTGTATATGCGAAAGCTGGCGAGTTACCACGTGTACTTAACGGCTTAGGAATCGCAATCGTATCAACTTCTAAAGGTATTCTATCGGACAAAGAAGCACGCGAACAAGCTATTGGTGGCGAAGTTCTTGCTTACGTTTGGTAATCATTTTTAATTAAGATAGGAGGTGCCATGTAGATGTCACGTATAGGTCTTAAGGTTATTGAAATCCCTGAAGGTGTTGAGATCAAGAATGATAACAACAAAGTGACAGTTAAAGGGCCGAAAGGTGAATTAACACGTCAACTTCACGTGGACATGACAGTTAACATCGATGGTAATGAAGTAACGGTTTCTAGACCGTCTGATAATAAATTACACAAAGCTTTACACGGTACAACGCGCAGCCTGATCGCAAATATGGTTGAAGGTGTACACAAAGGCTATGAAAAAGCACTCGAAATCCAAGGTGTTGGTTACCGTGCTCAAAAACAAGGTAATAAGCTTATTGTTAGTGCAGGTTATTCACATCCTGTCGAAATCGAACAACCAGCAGGTATTGAAATTGAAGTACCAGCTAACACAAAAGTAGTGGTAAAAGGAATTGATAAAGAATTAGTAGGTGCTATTGCTGCTAATATCCGTGCAATCCGTAAACCAGAGCCTTACAAAGGTAAAGGTATCCGTTATGAGGGCGAACATGTTCGTCGTAAAGAAGGTAAGACTGCGAAGTAAGGTAGGTTAATCTTTAACTAAGCAAGCATAGTTGGGGAATAGAAAGGAGTGACCTAGATGATCACAAAGCCAGATAAAAATGTGGTACGTAAGAAGAGACATTTACGCGTCCGTAAGAACCTTTTCGGAACTGCAGAGCGCCCACGTCTTAACGTATTCCGTTCAAGCAAGCACATTTACGCACAATTAATTGATGATGTAAATGGTGTTACATTAGCAAGCGCATCAACAGTTGACAAGGAATTCAGCGCAGAAGGCACTGGAAATACTGAAGCAGCTAAAGTTGTTGGAGCATTAATCGCAAAGCGTGCAATAGATAATGGCCACAAGAATGTGGTGTTCGACCGTGGAGGTTACCTCTATCACGGACGTGTTAAAGCATTAGCAGATGCTGCCCGTGAGGCAGGTCTTGAATTTTAATTGTAAAAGGAGGGACATAGATTGCGTACACATATCGACCCGAATAAGTTAGATTTAGAAGAACGCGTAGTTACAATTAACCGTGTCGCTAAAGTAGTTAAAGGTGGACGTCGCTTCCGTTTTGCTGCCTTAGTTGTCGTAGGAGATAAGAATGGTCACGTTGGTTTCGGTACTGGAAAAGCTCAAGAGGTTCCAGATGCGATTAAAAAGGCCATCGATGACGCTAAGAAGAATTTAATCGAAGTACCACTTGTTGGAACAACAGTTCCACACCAAGTTACAGGTCGCTTCGGTGCTGGTAGCATCTTAATTAAACCAGCTGTAGAAGGTACAGGAGTTATCGCTGGCGGTCCAGTTCGTGCTGTACTTGAATTAGCTGGTGTTGGTGATATTCTGTCTAAGTCATTAGGATCAAACAACCCAATTAACATGGTACGTGCAACGGTTCAAGGCTTAAAAGAATTAAAGCCTGCTGAAGAAGTTGCAAAATTACGCGGTAAATCAGTAGAAGAACTGTTAGGATAAGGAGGGAAATCAAATGGCTAATCAGTTAGAAATTACCCTCACGCGCAGTGTTATTGGTAGACCAGAAACGCAAAAGCAGACTGTTAAAGCATTAGGCTTAAACAAAATGAATCAAACCGTTGTCCGTGAAGATACACCTGCGGTAAGAGGTATCATTAACAAAGTGTCACACTTAGTAACGGTTAAAGAATTATAATTACATTAGCGCAAAGAGGAGGTGCTCGCATGAAACTTCATGAATTGAAACCAGCACAAGCTCGTAAGGAGCGAAATCGTGTCGGTCGTGGAATGTCGTCTGGTAACGGTAAGACAGCTGGACGTGGCCACGGTGGTCAAAATTCACGTTCAGGTGGTGGTGTTCGTTTAGGCTTCGAAGGTGGACAAATGCCTCTATTCCAACGATTACCGAAACGTGGTTTTACAAATATTCACCGTAAAGAATTTGCTGTTATCAACCTTTCAGCATTAAACAAATTTGAAGAAGGTACAGAAGTAACACCTGAGCTTTTACTTGAAACAGGTCTTGTTAGCAAGTTAAAAGCCGGCATTAAAGTTCTTGGCAATGGTTCGATTGAAAAGAAACTTACTGTAAAAGCTCACAAGTTCTCTGCTTCAGCTAAAGAAGCAATTGAGGCAGCGGGCGGTCAAACTGAGGTGATCTAATGTTCCAGACAATCTCCAACTTTTTTCGTGTAAAGGACATCCGAAACAAAATTGTTTTTACATTACTCATGCTAATTGTCTTCCGAATTGGGACGTACATTCCAGTACCGTTTACTGATCGGACCGCAATTGGCTTTATGAATGATCAACAAAATGTGTTTGGATTTCTGAACACATTTGGAGGTGGGGCATTACAGAATTTCTCCATTCTTGCAATGGGAATCATGCCCTACATTACCGCCTCAATTATCATGCAGTTATTGCAGATGGACATTGTGCCTAAATTTGCCGAGTGGAAAAAACAAGGTGAAGTAGGACGTCGTAAATTAGCTCAAGTCACACGTTATGCTACAATTGGTTTGGCGCTTGTTCAAGCGACCATGATGTCAATTGGCTTTAATGCCATGGCTGGCGGCATGCTAATTACCGATCCTGGCGTGGATAAGTATATTATCATCGCAATTGTTTTGACAGCGGGAACGGCTTTCTTAATGTGGTTAGGTGAACAAATTACGGCACACGGTGTTGGGAACGGTATTTCAGTTATTATCTTTGCAGGTATTGTCGCTGCCATCCCTAATACAATTAACCAAGTATATGAGCAATATTTCGGTGGCAATGTTGGTGATGAATTATTTATCAATGTTGTAATCGTTACGTTAATTATACTTGTCGTCTTAGCGGTCACAGTTGGGGTTATATTCATTCAACAGGCAACGCGAAAAATCCCTGTTCAATATGCAAAGCGATTAGTTAATCGTTCAACAGTTGGTGGTCAATCTACGCATTTACCATTAAAGGTAAATACAGCTGGTGTTATCCCTGTTATCTTCTCGGTTTCGTTCATTATGGCACCAAGAACGGTAGCTGGATTCTTTGACGGTGGCTTTGCCAATACCATTGAAGCAATTTTTGATTATACCCAACCAATTGGCATGGTTATTTATGTAGCACTTATTATTGCTTTCTCATTCTTCTATACATTTGTTCAATCAAATCCTGAACAAATGGCGGAGAATTTACAGAAGCAAGGTGGTTACATTCCAGGTATTCGTCCAGGTAAGAAAACCGAAACTTACTTAACTCGCGTATTAAATCGCCTGACTTTTGTAGGAGCGTTATTCTTAGCTGCGGTAGCGGTTCTCCCAATTCTATTGGGTAGCATTGCGAATCTGCCCCAATCGGTTCAGATTGGTGGTACGAGTATCTTGATCGTTGTTGGTGTTGCATTACAGACGATGAAACAGCTAGAAAGTCAGCTCGTTAAACGTCATTATAAAGGTTTCATCAAATAATTCATTTGATGACAGTTAGACTGAAATGAACTGAGAGCGAGGGGAATTGCAGTGAACTTAATTCTTATGGGTCTTCCTGGTGCCGGAAAAGGTACTCAGGCTGAAAAGATTGTAGAAAAATATCAGATCCCTCATATTTCAACTGGTGATATGTTCCGTTCCGCAATCAAGGATGGAACTGAGCTTGGTAAAAAGGCAAAATCGTTTATGGATCAAGGCGAACTTGTTCCTGACGAAGTAACAATTGGAATTGTACGCGAACGATTAAGTAAATCAGATTGTCAAAATGGCTACTTGTTAGATGGTTTCCCAAGAACAATTGCGCAAGCAGATGCATTAGAAGGCCTGTTACAGGAATTAAATGCACCACTACAATTTGTTTTACATGTTGACGTTCCACAGGAGAAATTAGTCGACCGATTAACCGGACGGCGCATTTGTCCAGACTGCGGTGCAACCTACCATGTCATTTTTAACCCACCTAAGGTTGAAGGAAAATGTGATCATGATGGTGCAGAATTAATTCAACGTGAAGATGATCGTCCAGAAACAGTTTCGAAACGTCTAGAAGTTAACGTCAAGCAAGCACAGCCGTTACTTGATTTCTATCATGATAAAGGCTACCTTGTCAAAGTAGACGGTGATCAAGATATTAAGCAAGTGTTTGAAGATATTGATCAGAAGCTTCAAACTTTAGAATAATTTAATATTGTGCGAAGTTTTGCCACGATTAAGAAAGCTTTGCTGTTTTTCTTTTCGTGGTAGTATTTGCACCAATGATATAGCAACCATCGCGTATGGTTGTGGCGAGGCTAGATCTCATGCAAGTCTCACTAAAGCAAAACAAGGTGAACACCTTTCCAATAGATCACGTAATTAATTAACTGGGTAACCCGTTAATGAGGCGTCGTGTATCGTACCTAGCAATGATGGATAAACATGAGCTATTTGCGGATGATTGGACTGTTGTCACCAAACATGGTATAATATAAGCTTGTAAAAAATGATTTTATTAAACGTTTTTTGGTTATGCTGATAGATAACAAAAGCTTAAATGAAGGTGATCATGTTTGAATGATAAGGATTCGCGTCCCGCGATAGGTCAAGTTGTTCAAATCTTGCAAGGACGAGAAGCAGGCCAATATGCCATCGTTATAAGAATTGTCGATGATCGTTTTGTTCTGCTTGCAGATGGAGAGAAACGGAAGTATGATCAACCGAAGCAAAAAAGCTTCAATCATATTAACCCGACGCCATATATTTCTCCAGAAGTTCAAAATAGCCTTCTAGAAACTGGTCGCGTTACAAATGGTAAGCTGCGTTTTGCTATATCTAAATTTGTCAATGAAGTAGTGACTAATTTAAAGAAGGGAGATCAACTCGATGGCGAAAGACGATGCAATTGAAGTAGAAGGTACTGTTACTGACACGTTACCGAATGCAATGTTCAAAGTTGAATTAGAGAATGGTCACACCGTACTCGCACATGTTTCAGGGAAAATTCGTATGCACTTCATTCGAATTCTGCCTGGAGACAAAGTAACGGTTGAACTTTCTCCTTATGATTTAACAAGAGGTCGTATTACGTACCGTTATAAATAATGATAAGCTCCGATAACAGAGGAGGTATGGATGATGAAGGTAAGACCATCTGTAAAACCAATATGCGAAAAATGTAAGGTTATTCGTCGTAACGGTAAAGTTATGGTAATTTGCGAAAACCCTAAGCATAAACAAAAACAAGGCTAATCAATAAGGAGGTGCATGGCTAACATGGCACGTATAGCAGGTATTGATGTTCCACGTGAGAAGCGTGTAGTTATTTCTTTAACGTATATCTACGGTATTGGTAAGGCAAGTGCTCAGGAAATTCTTAAAGAAGCTGGAGTTTCTGAAGATACACGTGTGCGTGACTTAACGGAAGATGAATTAGGTCGCATTCGTACAGCAGTTGATCAGTACAATACTGAAGGTGATCTTCGTCGTGAAGTATCACTTAACATTAAACGCTTAATTGAGATTGGTTCATACAGAGGCTTGCGTCACCGTCGCGGTTTACCAGTTCGTGGTCAAAAAACCAAGAACAACGCGCGGACACGTAAAGGCCCAAGTAAAACAATCGCTAATAAAAAGAAATAAGCATTAAAGGAGGTTTATGATTCTAATGGCTCGTAAAACGAATACACGTAAAAAACGTGTGAAAAAGAATATAGACACGGGTATTGCACATATCCGCTCAACATTTAACAATACAATTGTAACCATTACTGATGTTCAAGGTAATGCGATTAGCTGGAGCAGTGCTGGATCACTTGGTTTCAAGGGTTCACGTAAATCAACGCCTTTTGCAGCGCAAATGGCCGCGGAAGCAGCAGCTAAAAGTGCACAAGAGCATGGTTTGAAAACATTAGAAGTAACGGTAAAAGGTCCTGGTGCTGGTCGTGAAGCTGCGATTCGTTCACTACAGGCAACTGGCTTAGAAGTTACTGCTATTGTTGATGTGACACCAGTTCCTCACAATGGCTGTCGCCCACCAAAACGTCGTCGTGTATAATTTTATCCGTATAGAATTTGTCAGCATGTCTATAATGGATGATGATCGCTTAAAGTAGAACGTTTTAAGGTAGAGTGATTCAAGGCCTTATGTTAACCATTCTAGAACCAGCATCGAAACAGACAGACAATAATTATACGAATAGAAGATAGTGCAGAACGGGAACTGCCTACCTGAGGAATTTCGGTTAGACAAGAGTCTAGCCGGGGTTTCGACGTTCAAAGGAGGGTTTATAAATGATCGAAATTGAAAAGCCGAAGATCGAAATTGTAGAAATCAATGATGATGCTACTTTTGGAAAGTTCGTAGTAGAACCACTAGAACGTGGATATGGGACTACACTAGGAAACTCCTTGCGTCGTATTCTATTATCCTCACTTCCTGGTGCTGCTGTAACATCTGTACAAATTGATGGCGCACTTCATGAGTTCTCGACAATTAAAGGCGTTGTTGAAGATGTAACCAACATTATTTTGAACCTTAAGAAACTAGCGTTGAAAATCTATTCCGAAGAAGAGAAAACGCTAGAAATTGATGTTCAAGGTGAGGGTGTTGTTACCGCTGCGGATATTACTTATGATAGTGATGTGGAGATCCTTAATCCGGATTTACATATCGCCACATTAGGAAGCAACGCTACATTACGTATGAAAATGACTGCTGAGCGTGGTCGTGGTTACCGTCCAGCCGACGCTAATAATCATGATGATCAACCAATTGGTGTTATTCCAGTTGATTCGATCTTCACACCAGTATCACGTGCTACCTTCCAAGTGGAGAATACACGTGTAGGTCAAATGACAAACTTTGATAAACTAACCTTTGATGTTTGGACAGATGGAAGTATTCGCCCAGAAGAAGCTGCTTCTTTAGGTGCGAAAATTTTTACTGAGCACTTAAACATCTTTGTTGGTCTAACTGATGAAGCACAAAATGCTGAAATCATGATTGAGAAAGAAGAAGACCAAAAAGAAAAAGTATTAGAAATGACAATAGAAGAACTTGATTTATCTGTACGCTCTTATAATTGCTTAAAGCGTGCTGGTATTAATACCGTACAAGAGCTAGCAAATAAATCAGAAGACGACATGATGAAAGTACGTAATCTAGGTCGCAAATCGCTTGAAGAAGTAAAGCACAAGCTTATTGATTTAGGACTTGGTTTACGTAAAGAAGATTAGTCGTGCATACCTTGAGAGATTTATGGAAAAGGAGGGATAATCGATGGCTAGAAAACTAGGAAGAACAACAGATGCTCGTAACGCATTGTTAAGAAACCTTGCAACTGACTTGATTATTCATGAACGCTTAGAAACAACTGAAGCAAAAGCTAAGGACTTACGTTCTTCAGTTGAGAAAATGATTACACTAGGTAAACGTGGTGACCTTCATGCTCGCCGTCAAGCAGCAGCATTTCTTTACAGAAAAGAAGCTAGCGAAACAGAAGATGCAGTTCAAAAACTTTTCAACGATATCGCTACACGTTATGAAGACCGCCAAGGTGGTTACACACGTGTCTTAAAGCTTGGACCACGTCGTGGTGACGGAGCTAAGATGGCGATTATTGAGTTAGTCTAACTTAATAATTAAATAGAATGAAGGGCAGGATCAAGTCTCTCTATAGAGGTGAATCCAAGCCCTTTTTTTGTTGTCTAAATGCAAAAAAATAATTTTAAATGCATTAGATAGATTATAATACGTATCGGCTCTATATCGTTTTTACATATTTACGAAAGAAAAGAGTCATCTGCATTTGTAAGTATTTGTCGATTGAAACTTATTTACTTTTAATATTCTTACATATAGAATTAGTGCATTAATTGCAAAGGAAGTGTTAAGCGTGACCTCATTACACCGTGATCATGTCCTAAGCTTGGTCTTGTTAACTTAATTTATTGAATAACAATCACTGAGGAGGGCTTACTAGCTTATTTACCTTTCTAAAGGAGAAGATAATGAGAAAGCGTATTGTGATAACACTATTTCTAATTAGTTTAGTTTTAACTGGCTGTAATTCAAACAATGGAAGTGACCTAAATGAAATTGAGGGTAAGGATCAGTTAAACACAAATCAGGGGAACGAAGAATTAACACTCCAAACTATTTCATTAGAGGAAAAACTGGTACCGCCCAAATTCATTATTACAAATTTTAATATGAATTATTCAAAAGAAAAGAGTCAGCTCTTTTTTGATATGAATTATGAGATTGACACAGAAATTTATGAGATACTAACAACTGGTAATCAAGAGATGCATTTTATCCTTGAGTATCATGAAAATGTTGTAGAAACGCTTAGGGAAACACATAGTGATGCAATTATTGCTGAAAAACCATCAGACTATAATACAAAATATCAGGTTACTTTTACTCAACTGATAGACTTAGCGAGAAGCGATGTGGAACTGATTGAAGAGCATATCTCTGGTTTTAATTTATTAATTGCTGATAGCGAAAAAGATATTATCTCGCAATTTGTTGGTCTATATGATTATAATTAATAATTCTGCTAATTGTCGAAATACGAGTGCTGAATAACCACATGCGATATTTGAATAGTCAAATGGAGAAATTGTGTAATCACAGTAGGGTATTGCGATTGAGATTACGGGGAATGACTGCACCGTCATTCCCGCTCAATTATTGGGTAATATAATTTTCTGTATAAAAAGGCTGGCCATCTTGTCTGACGGCAACGCCGACAGTCATTAAGCGAAAATCACTATTGAGAATATTTTGGCGGTGTCCTTCAGAATTCATTAAACCATGATGCGCATAAACACTGCTAGGCTGCCCTGTTGCTATATTTTCGCCTGCCATTTTATAAGAAACGTCATCACGAGCTAGTCTGTCGAACGGCGAAAGGCCTGCTAAGTTGGTATGGCTAAAATAATTGTTCTCGGCCATATCTAAACTATGCTGACGGACGGTAGTCTGAGCAGGTTGATGCCAATCGAGCAGTGGTAGTTCAAATTTAGCACGGGTAGCATTAGTTAAATCGAATAATTGATAGGCTAAACCCTCAACCAGTTCATCACTCTTCTCGCCAAAAAATCCCTGTTTACGATGCTCCATTTCTTTAGAAATAATTTGTACAGCAGTGATCTGTTCGTTTTGATGTAGATCATAGAAGAACGTCACATAGTTGTTATCTAGTTTGAAAGTGTCATATTCTTGATCGTTATTCACTTGATAACGAATATTTCCTTTCTGAATAAAGTCAATAGGGTCACCATATACTGCTCTAACCTCAGACTTGGTTGCTTCAATAGATATCCCTTCATTTGACCTTAGTAAGTCTTGATTCGTATACAAACCAAAGACCTGATCATTATCGTCATAGGCAACCATGAAAAAATTCTGATACTGTTGATGATAGATGTGCCACTCTGTTTCGTATTCATTTTGGATAACCCTAGCAGGTAGTTCACCAACTACTTCTTCTACATCCTCTATACTATCGGTTATTTCAATATTGTGAACTGAGAACGATTGATTATTCGGTTCAGCTAAATCTGGACTAGGGATGCTTGGTGCTTCGTATTCCTCACTAGAGGATCCGGAAAGGAAATCAGTCATAAATGCCATTGAATTTGATATAAAAGTAATAGAGGCTTGGACAGGTTCACTGTTACGAATATTTTGAGCGTCTTGTTTCACTTCTCCCCATACACCTGCCATACCACTATTATGATAATCCTCTTCATAGACGTACCATAACAGCCCCGTAATAATAAGTAGAACTAACAAACCTTTTAATGCTTTCAAGTCACCCCTCCTCGTACCTCTACGGATCGCACTCTACCATTTTAACCTATATAGATAACTTTAAGTCAAGGAAACGGATTACTTTAATTTTGAGCTATTCTTATGAAGGGGCATAGTCTATCGTTTCTAGTAGCTATATTACACTGTCGTTAAAAGCTTTCTGTAACTTTATAGGAACATAACGCATAAACAATGTTGCTTTTTTGAAGGAGCAACAAGACTTAGGTACGGATAATCGTCAAGAAAACAAAAGGCAATACGCCATTTTGGGAGAGCTATCTAGAAGTGGAGAATAATCTGATGATATTAAGACGTTGTTTCCTGTTGAATTACAATAAGATGTGGTAAAATAAGCATTTAGATAAGTACTAAAGCTATTTTATTTCAGAGCATTCATTTCCTGGGAAATAAAATGTCGCTTGATGGGGGAATAATGATGTCTAGGCAGCAAATAGTGTTTAATAATGTATCATTCCGTTATGCGGATGATGAACCGTGGGTGTTGAAGGATGTTAGTTTCACCATTGACTCCGACCAATGGGTAGCGATTATTGGTCATAACGGGTCTGGTAAATCAACAATCGCGAAGCTAATTAATGGCTTATTATTTCCCGATCAAGGCGAAATTGTTGTTCATGGGATAACAGTCAATGCAGAGACAGTTTGGGATGTACGGAAAAAGGTCGGGATGGTATTTCAAAACCCAGATAACCAATTTGTTGGGACCACAGTAAGGGATGATGTTGCCTTTGGTTTAGAAAATCGGGGCGAACCACGCGAGGTAATGGTTGAGCGCATAGCGAATAGTCTTAAATCAGTGCGCATGTCCGAATATACATTGCATGAGCCACATCGTCTTTCAGGCGGGCAAAAGCAACGTGTTGCCATTGCGGGCGTACTGGTCATTCAGCCAGATGTGATTATTTTAGATGAGGCAACGGCGATGCTTGATCCAAAGGGGCGCAAAGAGATCATGGCGACGGTAAATGATGTTAGAGCTGAGCATGACCTTAATCTTGTCACCATCACACATGATTTAAATGAGATTATCCAAGCTGATCGGGTCATTGTTATGAATGAGGGGCAGGTCTGGTTAGAAACCGAGCCACGTGATCTGTTTACCCGGGAAAATGTACTAAGAGAAATTGGCTTAGACGTACCGTTCGTTGCTAAGCTAGCTAATCAATTGCAGCTGGTTGACCAAGCATGGTCGCAGGAGCCATTAAATCAGAAGGAGCTATTGGATGCATTATGGACATACAATTCAACGAAGTAAGTTATACTTATCAACCAAATAGCCCATTCTCTCACCAAGCCTTAAAAAACCTTTCATTCTCAATTAAATCGGGATCTTATGTGGCGATTGTCGGACACACGGGTTCAGGTAAGTCCACCTTGATACAGCATCTAAATGGTCTGTTAAGGCCAACCGCTGGTGCTATCAAGATTGGTGGCTTTCAGCATCAAGCAGGCGCTAAAACGGCAAATATCAAGGATTTACGCAGGCAGGTCGGGGTTGTTTTTCAATATCCCGAACACCAATTATTTGAAGAAACGATTAAGAAAGATATTGCCTTTGGTCCAAGAAATTTCGGTGTAAGTGATGAGGAGATTGAAAGGCGCATTCCTGACGTGTTAAAAGCCGTTAATCTTTCACCTGATTTACTCGAGCGTTCACCCTTTGATCTGAGTGGGGGTCAAATGCGTCGTGTTGCGATTGCAGGTGTACTCGCGATGGACCCGAAAGTGCTTGTGCTGGATGAACCAACCGCCGGGCTAGACCCGCGTGGGCAACAGGAAGTAATGGACATGTTTCTTGATTTACATAAGCGGAAAGGTCTAACAACCATCCTTGTTACCCATAGTATGGAGGACGCGCTTAAATACGCTGATCATGTTATTATTCTGGATCATGGTGAAAAATATATGGAAGGCAAACCAAGCGAGATTTTTGTTCAAAATGAAGCGCTCCAGAAGGTTCAGCTTGATGTGCCAGAAGTGATTCAATTTATTCAGGATTTCAATGAGCTGTTTAAGCAAAATCTGAGCTATCAAGGCCAAACTGAGCAAGAGCTGGCTGAAGAGATTAACAAGCTCCTGAGGAAGGAGGAACCGACGGATGAGTAGTATTATTATCGGGCAATATGTTCCGGCAAACTCGGTCGTTCATCGTCTCGATCCCAGAGCAAAGATCGTGATGATCTTTTGCTTTGTTGTCTTTGTCTTTTTTGCTAACAATACCTTAAGCTATGCCTGGTTAACGGTATTTGCCGTCGCAAGTGCGCTCCTTACGCAAATTCCCTTAAGGTTTATTGCCAAAGGCTTATCGCCAGTTTGGTTTTTAATTATCTTTACCTTTATCCTGCATTTGTTTGTGACCAATGAAGGGACCGTTCTAGTTGAACTATTTGGGTTTCAGATTTATTCGGGCGCGTTAATTCAAGGTGTCGCTATTTCTTTACGGTTCTTTTTGCTGATTTTATTTACATCACTGCTAACCTTGACGACAACCCCGATCGAGATTACTGATGCAATTGAGACATTATTAAATCCATTAAAAAAAATCAAGTTTCCCGTTCATGAGCTGGCCTTGATGATGTCAATTTCTTTACGGTTCATTCCCACGCTCATGCAGGAAACCGAAAAGATCTCAAAGGCACAGGCTTCAAGAGGGGTCGATTTTCGGACAGGTCCTTTAAAGGATCGTATTCAAGCTGTTGTACCACTGCTCGTGCCCTTATTCGTTAGCGCCTTTAAGCGAGCGGAAGAGTTAGCAATGGCGATGGAGGCAAGGGGCTATCAAGGCGGAGAGGGCCGAACACGATTACGAGAGCTTGTTATTGTGAAGCGCGATTGGTTGGCCATGCTTGCATTTGCCTTGGTTATTGCAGGCCTATTCTTTTTTAGATATTAGATAAGGTAAAAGGAGTTACAACAATGCGGTATTTAGCTACTGTTAAATATGATGGCACTAGGTATGCTGGCTATCAGGTTCAGCCCAATCAGATGACGATCCAATCAACCATTGAAGCGGCCTTACAACAGCTTCATAAAGGAGCAGCTGTTAAGATCACCGCATCAGGGCGAACAGATGCAGGCGTGCATGCCAACGGGCAAACGTTTCATTTTAATTCAAGCTTAGCAATTGCAAATAGCAAATGGAAGTTGGCTCTCAACGCGCTACTGCCGGACGATATTGTTATTGTTGAGATCAAGCAGGTCAGTGAAGATTTCCATGCGCGATACGATGTTATCGAGAAAACGTACAAGTATGTTATTTGGAATGGCGCTGATGCCAATCCATTTGAGCGTCATTACAGCTATCACATTCGCCGGCCACTTGATCTAGCCTTAATCGCTAACGGCTGTCACTTGCTTGAGGGTCAGCACGACTTTACTGCTTACTGTGCGGCAAACAGTCAGGTCAAAGGAAGTAAGGTACGGACGATTTATCAGGCGAAATGTGAGCAACAAGGCGATTATGTTGTTTTCACCTTTACTGGCAGTGGCTTTCTGTATAATATGGTGCGCATTATGGTCGGAACCTTAGTTGAAGTTGGACTAGCAGAACGGAAGCCAGAGACAATCTTAACAAGCTTTGAGCACTTAAAGCGATCGGATCTTGGCAAAACAGCCCCTGCGCACGGGCTCTATTTAGAAAAAGTTGGCTATCCAGGTGATAAAGTTTAAATTTTTTTCAAAAAAACAACGCAACCGGGTGAACAGCTGTTGACTTTAGGCGCTATTTGTTATAAGATGGTCTATGGCATTTTATTTCTATACCACGATTAGCCCCGGAAAGTTAATTGTGTAGAATATAAGATCAAACCAAATTTAAATGAACAAAACATTAAGGATTTTTCAATACAGGAGGGTAATAAACATGCGCACAACTTTCATGGCAAATGAAGCTAACATTGAACGCAAATGGCTAGTAGTTGATGCTGAAGGTCAAACACTTGGACGCTTATCAAGTGAAGTGGCTGCCATCCTACGTGGCAAGCATAAACCGACTTTTACACCACATGTTGATACTGGTGACTATGTTATCATTATTAATGCAGAAAAAATTGAATTAACAGGTAAGAAATTAAGCGATAAGATCTATTATCGTCACTCACATCACCCAGGTGGTCTTAAAGGACGTACAGCTGGTGAAATGCGTGAGAAATATTCAGAAACAATGCTAGAAACAACGATAAAAGGTATGCTTCCAAAAGGTAGCCTTGGTCGTAAAATGGCGAAAAAATTACACGTATTCCGTGGCGCAGAACACACACATCAAGCTCAAAAACCAGAAGTTTACGAACTTCGCGGATAATTTAAAGGAGGTAACGAATAGTGGCACAAGTACAATACTACGGTACCGGACGCCGTAAAAGCTCAACAGCTCGTGTACGTTTAGTACCAGGAACTGGACGTATCACTGTAAATACTCGCGATGCGGAAGACTACTTCCCATACGAAACTTTACGTACAATTATCAAACAACCTTTAGTTTCAACTGAAACAGAAGGCAGCTACGATGTATTAGTAAACGTACATGGTGGTGGCTTCACTGGACAAGCGGGTGCAATCCGTCACGGAGTAGCACGTGCATTGTTAGAAGCAGATCCAGAATACCGCGCAACATTAAAACGCGCTGGATTCTTAACGCGTGACGCACGTATGAAGGAACGTAAAAAATACGGTCTTAAAGGCGCACGTAGAGCTCCTCAGTTCTCAAAACGTTAATCAACTATATATTCACAAGGGATTGCCCTCTTTGCTCTTATGGAGCAGGGAGGGTTTTTCGCAGTATTATATTCTTATACCATTATTTAAGTAATGCACAACTCAAAAACAAGTAGAGCCCACGCTTAATCAATAGTTTAACAAGTATAACGCTATTATATTATATTTTTTTACAAATTAAATAATAACGGTTGACTTAATTACCATATTTGTCACAATTAAAACAACTAAAAAATGGAGTTTTTTTATGAGAACGAAAAAGATATCCGTTATTTCTGTTTTAATTGGACTAGTAGCCACCTTATTTATTTTGCCTAATGTCACATTTGCTCAAGAAGCACCGCCTTTAACATATCTTAATATTGCCGCAATTACTTCTGACGGTGATAACTATCAATGGCATTATCCTGAATCAGAGTTTTTAAATACTGGTTATACTGCAAGTGGAAATGAAGTAATATTAGCTATTTATATAGAGGGCTTTATTTTAAGAAATTCACTTAGAGTATTTGTAGATGATGTTGATATTACAAATGAAATTTATGAGCCTTTACCTAGAGAAGATATACTTGGACCAGGAAATCTTGTCACAGGTTTCATTTATTATAAAGCCATTCCGTTAAGCTACTTTGAAAATGAAAATATAGGGAAGTCAGACTCTTTGCAAGGGATATTCATCGCCCCATTGATGTAACACGTTCAATAACTCGAAGCTTTAATATTGATTGGCCTACAAGTTATACAACCAAAAACACTGTGCCTATGCAATCAGATATAGATATCAGTAATAATTTGAAAGGGATTGATATTCATGATTAGTAATTTCAGCTCAAACCAATTAAGTTCTTTTCAAGCCTATTCTAGATTAACAGTTGTTGCTCATGTAAAAGGGCAAAGTGAAGGTAATAGGAACTATACTAATAATAAGGTTAGTTTCAAGGATTTCGAAGAAATCCTTGAAAAAGAGGAAGTTGTTAATAAATCATTAGCAAGAGAGGTAGATCAATGGGTAAGAGATCATAGTAAGGCGCATTTAAAAACCCATAATAATTATGACATGGAGTCAAAAACGATGAGTTATATTGAAAAAGCATATAGGCTAGGTTTCGTTAATGAAAATGGTCATTTATATCAAGGTAAACTATAGCAGTTAAGGATAAATAAAATCTTGCCCTAATGGTACTGTGACCCGAATGTTAGAGTGAAATCTAACATTCGGGTTACTTTTGTATAGTAAGGTTTAATAACACTTGCATGAATGTCGTTAAAGAATTTACTGAGCTGATGCTTAATGATGTCATTTAATTATCTCTTTATCGACAACAGCTACAATAGCTTACTCTAATCTTTTGTTTAGGGTATTGCGATTGATCTAATTCTTCCCTTATCCTGTCTAGCAACCATGTTGAGCACGATAACCTCTTTACGTACTAAATAAATATTCAGTACAGATAAAATGTTAACAAAAGCATAAAGTAAGAAAATATAGAGTAAATGGAAACTGTGCTAAAGACTTAGTATTATTAGATCAGCCCAAAAGTACAATGCTCATAAAAGCCATTGTTCTTTAAAAAATCTCAATTGTAGTTATTACTGAGTCACCGCACGTGGGAACAAGATATTGTTTTCTAAATGAATGTGTTCGAACATGTTTGATTCGAGCTCTTCAAGACGTTGATAGACCAAGCGATAAGTTCCACAAGCATGTGCTGGTGGTGTGAAGTTGTCGGTCACTTCACGGATTTCTTTTAAAAGATCGCCCGCATGGCTGTGCTCTTTCTCTAAATTGTCTACAACCTTTTCTAGTTTTGCGACATTTTCGGCTGTGCGATTTTGTTCTATTGCTAAAATAAGTGGGAAATCTTCTGTTTCTTCCTGAATTAAGTGTTGTTCAAGCGCTACCTTTAGCTCATTGAACAGGCGGTGAATTTGAGCCAAATGTGGCTGTCCTGCCCCATGAACACGCAACAGTCGCGTAACATAAGGCGTCAAGTTTGGTAATTCTTCATTAAGATAGCTGTGATGCTTGTTGATAATATGATCAATCAGTTCACGATAAGAAGCATTCTCCCAATCGATTTTGGTTTCATTTAATGCAATTGCTTTATCATACAATGTGTTTAGCTTGTCTAAGACCTCATCAGCTGATAAGTTTTTTTCATTAATTGCATCGATTAGTGGGCGATTTCCCCCACAGCAAAAGTCGATTTGATAAGATTTAAAAACATCGCTTGCCTTCGGGAACTTTGTTACGATCTCACCTATAATAGCTGTTTCAGTAAATGTATTTGACAAAATAATACCTCCAGTAATGTTAATTTTAAAGTACACGAGTAGGATAGCATCTTTAAGGTGTTAAAATGGTGATTTGTATCACAGGGAATATCTATTTGACTATGCTTTTTATATGGATTTCTGCTAAAATAGCTCATTATACTAGTAAATAATTTTCGAGCATGTGAAGCATATAAATACATATAAAAAGTCATAGATGATTTCCCATTAAGGAGTTTAGCGATGAACGCATTGATTATCAAAAAACATTTACAAGCCGTGTCTCTTTTTAAGGAGCTGTCGGAAGCAGAGCTGGGCCCGATTGTTGGTATCTCGCAAATAAGGACTTACCAAGCGGGGGCCTTTGCCTTTATGCAAGGGGAGCCGCTTGATCGCGTTTTTTTCATTTGCTCTGGTAAAGTGAAAATTCATAAATCAGATTTGTCAGGTAAAGAACAAATCGTCTCCGTGTTAGAAGCTGGGGATATGTTCCCCCATGCTGGTTTTTTCAGAAACGGCAATTTTCCGGCGCATGCGGAGATGTTAACAGCTGCAGAATTAATTGTTATTTCAGTGCAAAAGTTCGAGGAGATTTTATTAGAAAATCCTGCTCTGTGTATTAAGATGTTTAGGGTGCTAGGGGAGAAAGTACTGGAGCTCCAGAGTAGACTAGAGGAAAAAATTCTCCGCAATACCTACGAACAAATTGTGATGCTTCTGCTTCGTTTAACACAAACGAATGGCATTAAGATGCAGGAACACTATCGACTAAACTCTCAATTTACCAATCAAGAATTAGCTAATATGATTGGCACAACCAGAGAAACGGTCAATCGGACCGTAAATCAATTGAGAAAAAAAGGCTTAATTAAACAAGATGAATCAGGGTACTTTCTGATTGATGGGGATGAATTGGCGAAGGAAATTCTTTAAATAGATTGAGCATGGCAAATGCCGATTGGTTTAGGCATGCTTTTTTGCTTCTTTCCAACATTCCTAGTATAATAACTATGATTTTTAAGAAAAGGAACAAGCTGTAATGAAATGAGGATTAGACAATGACAACAAATTTTTGGGCCGAGTTACCGAAGCCCTTTTTTATATTAGCACCAATGGAGGATGTGACAGATGTCGTCTTTCGTCATGTCGTCAAAGAAGCGGGATCTCCAGACGTCTTTTTTACTGAATTTACGAATTCGGACAGTTACTGTCATCCAGACGGCAGGCAAAGTGTGCGTGGGCGCTTAGTATTCACTGAAGATGAGCAACCGATCGTGGCGCATATCTGGGGAGATAAGCCTGAATTCTTTCGCGAAATGAGTCTTGGTATGGCCGAGATGGGCTTTAAGGGTATTGATATTAACATGGGTTGTCCGGTTCCCAATGTGGCTACTAACGGTAAAGGCAGTGGTCTTATTTTGCGGCCAGAGGTTGCCGCGGAGTTGATTGAAGCTGCCAAAGCGGGGGGCTTACCGGTTAGTGTCAAAACACGTCTTGGTTATGCTAAGCTTGAAGAGCTTGAAGGCTGGCTTACCCACCTGCTTAAGCAGGATATTGCCAATCTGTCAATTCATTTGCGCACGCGCGAAGAGATGAGCAAAGTCGACGCCCATTGGGAACTGATCCCGCAAATTATTGAGCTAAGAGATCGGCTAGCGCCGCAGACACTAATTACGATTAATGGCGATATTCCTGATCGTCAAAGAGGCTTGCAGCTCGCCGAACAATACGGTGTTGATGGCATTATGATTGGACGCGGTATTTTTAAAAACCCGTATGCGTTTGAAAAGGAGCCGAGGGAACATACGGCTGAAGACCTGCTCGGCTTATTGCGGTTACAGCTCGATTTACAGGATCAGTATGCGGAATTAGTGCCACGCCCCATTGCCGGCTTGCATCGGTTCTTTAAAATTTATGTTAAAGGGTTTCCAGGTGCTAGTGATCTGCGTGTTAAATTAATGAATACGAAATCGACGAATGAGGTGCGAGAGCTTTTAGCCGAATTTGAGAGAGAAAAGTAATAAGAGTGTTAATCAATGTAGCTTTTATCGGCGATTTTCGTAATGATTAAATTAGCTAATGAAGCCTGCTTTCGAAATGAAAGCAGGCTTTAGAAATAAATAGGAAGCTAATTAAAAGTGACATGAACACCATATTTTTTCTCAAACGTCCCATCGTGTAATTGTTCATGTTCTTCATCGGTAAACCTAGCATCTTCGACAGTAAGATGCTCTACAAAGAGAACCCAGGTAACTTCGTTATAGTGGTTTGTTATGTAAGTCATGATCTCATCATACATGTCCATACATGAAAATGTTTCTAAAATAGTAGCCGTACAGCAATCTTTTTCATAATCTTGTTCAATTAGCCACTTATAATGACCGCCGGCCGGGTTTACAAACGTTAACAGATAATCCCCATTCTCGTTCTGCGCGTAGTCATAGTAATGAGCTAAGCGGCCTTCTACTATATTTCTTTGTGCGTCTTCTATTCCGTGCCACACTTCTTCGCGGATTATAACCCCATTTACATCATACTTGTAATGCGAGATTTGCTTGGAAAGATAACGGAATTCTTTTTGTTTTAATGCATTGTCATAATAAGTACGCACAAGTAAGGATTGATAATCAACAGTGCTTAGGATTCGTGCCATTTTCCAGCTATTCTCTATATGGTTAGGGTAGTCTTTATAATCAGGTTCATAACCATAGATAAAGACGCTCTCCAGCATCGTGTCGTTATAATTTTTTCTACCAATAAAAATATTCTCTTCTGTAAGCCCACCTTCACGATCATATTGATAGTAACGTTTTTCAATAATAGCTGTATCAAACAAATAACGTTCTTCTTTTATTTTTAAGTTATTCTCAAGGTATTGGGTAAAGGTTTCTTTAGGTGTTACCTTCCCTTCTGATAAATTCTTGTCATCTGACATCGATATTCACCTCATACAACAGAAAATTTTAGTTAGCATGCTTAACGAAAGGTTAGTCAATTAAATTAAGGGACAATTTTTATCCCATATTTCTTTTCATAGTCTCCGTTGTTTAATTGTTCTTGTTCCGCTTTGGTAAATCTAAATTCAGCAACAGCTGTGGTAAAGCAGATGGTAGCTACCTCTTGGTATTGTTCTTTTACATAGCTGATAATCTCATCATACATCTCCATGTTTGAAAAAAACTCCAATATAGCCACCTGACAGCATGTTTTGTCTTCGCTTCCTTCAATTCGCCACTTATACCGACCGTTAGCTGGGTTTATAAACATTAATAAATAGTCCCCATCTTTATTTTGGACATAGTCATAATAATGAGCAAGACGACCTTCTTCTATCTTTCCTTGTTCATTTTCATGCTTGTTCCAAACTTCTTCGCGGATGATCTTATTATTGCGATCGTACTTATAGTGACAAATATGATCGCTATAGCGCACGTCTTTAATTCTTAAGTTATTCTGATAATATGCTTGCTCTATTTGTAAGTCATCATCTAGTGCGCGTATATGTTCCATCTTCCACTGATCAGTTGGTCCATTGGGGTTATTCCCGTAATCAGGTGTATAGCAATAAATATAGCTACTCTCTAATAGGGTGTTATCAGGATTCTTTCTTCCTATAAAGACATTAATCTGTTCTAATATCCCGTTGACGTCGTATTGATAATAACGTGTTTCAATAATAGAATGATTATAAAGACCCCGTTCTTCTTTAATCTTTAAATTACCCTCAAAATATTGCGTAATGGTTTGGTCAGCCTTAACGCCTTTATCATCTAACATTTGCTCACCTCATTCTTTAGAAGATATATCCAATATAAGTATACTGTACAAGCATAATTTTGCTAGCTGTAATTGTTAAAAAATGCAACAAAATTAAAAAAGTCGTAGTTTCATGTTCTTTAGACGAAACTACGACTTTCTATCCAATTTATGATTGTAACTTTTGTAAAATACTAACCACGCCCTGATAAGTACGTTGACCAATGAGGTTTCCGTATTTTAAAGCTCTATCTGCCCTGCCTTGAAATTCTTCGATCCAACCTCTTAATTTCAAACGTACGACTATTTGGGAATTATTTTACTTTTCATGTTTAAATTGTTCAGTCACTTGGGAAGATTATATAAGAAATCAAAACTTAGGAGGCAGATGTAATGGATTTAAGTCATCACTTAACGAACGGTATTCCAAGACAGGTGCAGGACAAGCAGCCCGGTGCTGAGCATAAGATGGATCCTCTGCCGATATATGAGGATGATCAGTACAAGGGATCAGACAAGTTGAAAGGAAAGGTTGCGCTTATTACGGGAGGAGATTCAGGAATTGGGCGTGCGGTTGCTGTTGGCTATGCGAAAGAGGGAGCAGATTTGGCAATTGTGTACCTTGATGAGCATGAGGATGCCGAGGCAACGAAGAAACGTGTTGAGCAGGAAGGAGTGCGCTGTCTAACAATTGCTGGAGATATAGCGGAGGAACGCTTTTGTATCGAGGCGGTTGAACGGACAGTCAAAGAACTAGGCGGTCTTGATATTCTAGTGAACAATGCCGCAGAGCAGCACCCGGTGGATAGCCTTAAAGAGCTATCAGCTGAGCAGCTTCATCGTACGTTCGCAACCAATTTCTATTCCTATGTGTATGTTACCAAGGCTGCTTTGGATTACTTAAAACCAGGAAGTAGTATTATTAATACGACTTCAATTAACCCTTATCGAGGGAATCCAACGTTAATTGATTATACCAGCACAAAGGGGGCAATCAATGCCTTTACCCGTTCGATGTCTAAGTCCCTTGTTGCAGATGGTATTCGTGTCAACGGTGTCGCTCCCGGTCCGATCTGGACACCGCTGATTCCGTCTTCATTCTCTGGCGACAAGGTCGAACAATTTGGCCAGGATAATGCGATGGGCCGACCAGGCCAACCAGTAGAACTAGTCGGTGCCTATGTGTTGCTTGCTTCCAATGATGCATCCTACATGACGGGGCAAACCATTCACGTTAATGGTGGTGACTTTGTCCATACGTAATCGATGTAAGTGAACGACGAGTTTATTTTTAAAAATAGTGGGTGTTAGCGAGAGGAATTGCTGTGACTGCGAGTTGGTCACCCAATTTTTCTTACTAACACTCTTTCTTTATTTTAAGGGCAAGATTTTGTGAGGTATAATTGCCTGTTTATAAAGAATGGCTGACTTTTGCGTAGTTCAGGTATACTTATTGGTGACGCTACATAACAAAAAAGGGGGAACGATCATGATCGTAACGTTTGAGAAAATGACAGATGCAGACTTTAATAACTATTTATCATTTGCTGTTGATGATTATGCTAAAGAAAAAGTAACGGCTGGAACATGGGCTGTTGAGGATGCTGTAAAGCTAGCCCAAGCAAGCTTTACTAGATTATTGCCTAATGGAAAAGAGACAGAAGGAGAATTTCTGTTTACAATTATTGACGCATCATTAGGTAAACAGGTGGGTTATCTTTGGTTCCAGCTTAATTCAGCTGGGAAAGAACCGAAGCTATTCATTTATGACTTTATTATTTATGATGCCTATCAAAATCAAGGTTATGGGACAGCGGCGCTAGAATGCCTTGATCAATTAGCAAGGGAAATGAATGTCTATGAAGTAGGGCTTCATGTTTTTGCTCATAACAAAGGGGCTGTACATTTATATGAGAAATTAGGTTATACCGTAACTGATCTGACAATGGTGAAGACATTAACATAAGCGCTCATTCATCACTAATCACAACCGCCAACCCCGGGCAGCATTTTTTATGCTGAGCGGGGAGCGAAAATTAACGTTAAGCAACCAATGATTGCCGAAACGATAAAAAGTGTGCTAAAGCTTGAAAAGCCGGCAATGATCCCAGAGAGGGCAGCCCCAATTGCTTGTCCTAAGGCAAGCATTAGGAATGGCAGGCCGAGGCCAAGTGCGACATTGTTCCTACATACGGAAATGCCCCATACAATTAAGACGCCTGTCATAAAAATATAGGCGCTCCCAAACATGAATGGTGAAATAAGCCATGTTAACGTTTGAGCTGAATAAAGGCCGATAATAAGAGAAGAAGCCGAAAGAATCAAGGTCGAAAGCGTATAAGCAGCACGAACGCCGTACTTATTGATAAAGGATCCCGCTAGTCCACCAAGTAAACCAGCTAGCCCAATTATTACCCAAAACCAATCGGCTAAAAATAAGGGGATGTTGGCTAGGTTTAGCAAGAAGTCTCTGGAAAAGGTCCAATACGCGGAGCAAGATACCCCGATAAGAAAGGCAGCACTAATTAAGGGTAGCGATTTGCTCCATTCATTTTTAGTTAATCGTGCTCTTTTTTTAGATTGTGTAGCCTGTTTTGGTAATAGCTGATGGTTCACAATTAGAACAAGGAGAGCAATGCCGGTAAAGATTACATACGTACCGCGCCAATTACTTGACATTATTAAAGCAATGGCACCAGTAACAGCTGTACCAATGCTCGTGCCACTATTAATCCAGGCATTTGTTTGGTTTTGGAGATTAACTTCTATCTGCGTGCTGACAATACTGGCATAGGGTGGGGAGGCAAATCCTGTACTTAATCCGGCGATAAACAAGCCTGAGCCAAGCATAATCGCATGATTAGACATAGCAATGATGCTTAGACCAACAGTAGCAGCCAATCCAGCTAAGATAAGAAAGGCTCGTGGTGGAAGACGGTCAGAACAGATCATTGCAATAATGATTGCCACGCAATAAGCCAGATAAGATAATGCTGAGATAAAGCCGCTAGTTGCCGGGGTCAAAGCTAATGTTTCAATGAGATAGGGGAGCATCAGGCCATAGCTAAAGCGAGCTAATCCGTATGTTACAGCAATCATGGGTAAGCCAGCAGTAATTAGTTTTTTTGCATGCAATCAAATCACCTCAAATTATATATAACGTTCATTATAATAAAATACAAAAAAATAAAGAAATAGCGCATTGCGTGCTGACGTTTTCCCTATTTAAGTATACTTCTAAGTAAAGCAAATGCTGTCTCTGTTACGCTATTAAGCTCAATCGTTTGTGCCAACGCAGTCGCGCCTTCTAAGATAACGGTTAGTTGTAAAGCACAATCTGCTGAAGTATTAAATGATTGCAAATCATGGTCAATTTTGGCTAACAATTTTCCCTTGTGGTCACTTACTAGCGTGGTAATCTCTTCGTTAATCCCCGCATATTCTTGTTGTGCTCTTAGAAACAGGCACCCGTTAGCGCCGTGAGTCTCAATCCAGTTAAGATGAGCCTGTACGAGTGATTCTAGATAATTCTTTACATCGTCATCTTGATTAATGCTCTTAGCTAGAAATTGAAAATAACGCTGTTCTCTTTGCAATAATATGTCCTTGATCAGCGCTTCCTTGGAATTAAAGTGATAGTACATGGTCATGGTTGCGACGTCAGCCTGCTCTAAAATCTTCTTCACACCAATAGCATGAAAGCCATGTTGGTAAAATAATTTTTCCGCTGTCTGCATAATTGCTACTTTCTTTTGTGATTGCTTCAAGTTAAGACCCCCAGATAGAACGTTCGTTATAAATATTAACATATTAAAAGCTCAGTGACAAATTAACTTGGAAGATAAATAATAGAAGACCGTGATTTTGTCGAAAGGAAGCAGTATTTGGAGAACGAAATAACTAGAAAAATAACATAGAGGAGTATAAGATAAAGACATTTGAAAGGAAATGCGCTGATTTTTAGAGTGAGAGTGTGAGAAGAGGGGGGGATGATTGAGAGTGTACATAGTTTTAATCAGCCTAATAGTTAGCTTTGTTATCGCAGGCTGCGATGATCAAACTGATCTCGTTATTCAGCCTGACGGGTCAATTATCGAATTACCTGTTAAGGGATACAACCATCCGTCCATAATTGGTAATGAGATGTATGTCAATATAAATACAGACTCGCCGGATTACTTTGATGTAGACACCTTGATAAAATATGATTTAGACACAGGTGAACAGGAGCTATTATTTGAATCCGTATATGATGTATCTGCTATGCAGGGAACGTCAGTCAATCAAAAGTGGTTAACCTGGATTGATTCAACCATGGATGGGTATGAAGAGAAAATTCATGTGATGTCGCTGGAAACAAACGAAATAAGAACATTATCAGAAACGAACCCAGAGTATTTGACCATACTATCACCGATTTTATATGAAGACTATGTTGCATGGACGGAGTTAAATGAAGAAAAGATGAAGGTTGAGGTCAAGCTTCATAACCTTGTCGACAATCAGACAGCTACAATTGCCGTTATGGAATCCTATACGATGATGAATGCTAAGCTTCATTTTGAGGATGGCGTGTTGCTCTGGACAGATACGCGAGGTGAAAAAGGTTATTACTTTTTATACGATATAGAAACAGAGACGACGGAATCGTATGAGTCACCGTTTCAATATGAAGGGGGATACGCCACTCTTAGTAATGGACGCATTTTCAGTTTAAACCTTAATGAAGACCAGAACTGGACTGTGCAGAATTTTGGCTATTACGATATTGAAAGTGGAGCGTTCCATCAGCTAATATTCGGTGATTATATTAACTACTTCGCCACCTATGGAAACCAACTCGTCGTGTTAGATAATCGAAATACGCTTCATTATCAGGAATATATTGACGAAGAGTGGGTTGCTATTGATTTAGACTTTGTTAGTGATGAGGTTATTGATATTGTAAGCTTTGATTCACAAGGGCATTTAATCATGCCGTTGGTTAGAGAGCAGGGTGAGAAACAAAAAGTCGCTATTTTACCGCCGATCAACTAAGTTGCTTGTCGTTATTTTATATTTAGGTAAAGTCAGTTAGGTAAGGTACGTGAATTAACGTCTCTTTTTTTAAAAAAAACTATGCTGTCGGTACCGACAAAACTAAAGCGTCCCTCTAGATAATGAGAGACGCTTACTTATTTATTGCGTTTACTAAAAGATCTTCTTCTGATCAATCCACACGTCAGGTGATTTAATTACACAATCAATGTGAACACCAGCCTCTGTCACCCCGCCAAAGGATTTGTTGCTGCCAAAGGCGATATGAACAGTACCGTAGACTTTTTCATCTTCTAAGACGTTCCCAGTTAGCCGTGCTTTCTTATTGGTACCAATACCGAATTCGGCAATCGTGCGTCCAGGTCCATCACCCAATAAAGCGAGTAACTGCTTGCCTTGTTCCCCGGTAGCGTCTGTGAGACGACCGTCTTTAATAGTAAGAAGAACGGGTTCAGTTAGGACCCCAATATTGCTAATCGAGCCGTCAATCATGACTTGACCGTTGGCAGAGTCTTCAATTGGGGCAATGTAGCTTTCTCCTGAGGGGACGTTGCCCGATTGGCCCTTTTCAGTAAACACACCTGTGCTACTGATGCTTGGGCGATCATGAATGGAAAAAGTTAAATAGGTTTGCTCTTTCTTTATCTCAACAATTTCCCCTTGTTCAAGGATGTCACAGTATTCCTTTGTCAGTGCTTGTACTTCAGTATAATCAGCTGAGATAGCACCGTGCTCGAGCATGTCCAGTGTTACCCCTGGCATGGTTGCCACACGTGCGCCTTGAGCTGAAGCTTGCTTTCGTGCTTGTGTATGGGTAAGGGAGTGTTCGGTCACACAGAGCACTACATCTGCTTGTTTCATAGACGTACTTACAATCTTTGGTGGCTCCTCACCAGATTTAGATAGTGTCGCCATTTTAATGATGGCAATGTTTGTTGTAATTGTTTGCCCAGCTTGATAAAAAAGCTCAGCAATATCCTGTTTGTTGTCATCTGTGACAATCAGAGCAGATTCGTGTGATTTAAGTGTTAAATTTTGTGTTAGTACCGACTTTGCTTGTTCAATTAATTCCATAGGCATAAGCCCCCTTTATTGCAGGTTAACTGACTTTAAGAGCCCCACTTCAAAGATAGAGGAAGAATTTCAGTATGTTAAGCGGCGGCTTGTCACAGTCAGTAAAAGTCCAATTTATTCAAAGAAAACTGGCTGATTAAAGTTCACGTTATAGTGCAGCTGACAGGCCAAAATGAACGCCGTATTTTTCAAAAACATTTTCAACCTCGTGCCTTGCCTTAACTAGTTCTTTAATAAATAATTCAATGTCATTCTCCTCAATGCGAAAGTGAGGACCTGAGATGGTTAAAGAACCGAAAATATGATTATTATGAAAAATGGGGATAGCGACAGCAATGACATCAGCGGTATATTCGCCTTCGCTAATGGCATAACCCCGTTGTTGTATTAACTGTAAATCCGCTGTTAATGCTTCTATGTCGACCATGGTGTTGGCTGTATATTTAATTCGTTCCTTGCTTAAGTATGCGTCAATAAAGTCATTAGGCAAATGCGCGAGAATGGCTCGATAGGATGCCCCTGCATAGAGGGGTGTTCTGCTGCCGATCGATACAGCATAACGAATAGTCGATTGTGATTCAACTGCATCGAGCGTGAGCCCTTCATCTTCATCAAGTATCGTTAAGAAAGCAGACTCATTCGTTTTTTCACATAGCTTTTCGAGGATCGGGTGAATCATTTCATTAATATGAAGATTCTCAGAAATGGTGTGACCAAGCTCCCAGATAGCAAAGCCCAACGAGTACTTCTTTGTCTCTTTATTTTTAATCAGGTATTTGTGTCTTTCAAGCGTTTCGAGAATCCGATATATTTTTGTATGATTCTGATTTAATTTAGCGGCTAGTTCTCTGCCACCCCAGGTTGGCTTCTTTTTGGTGAACATTTTTAAAATGTCCAATGATAAACTCAGTGTTTTTAACATCTGTGCAATTCCCCCTCTAGCAGCTTGAGTGGTGCATATATCCCTTAATGCTAATATATGCACCTGGATAAAGCAATGCAATATTTGCTAATTATCATAAAGGTAATCAATGACAGCCGCTATATAAACCTTACAACACCTTACGATATCTTCAACTTTAACCTTCTCATTATACCCATGGATGCTAGGTAAAAAGGCTGGCCCGTATTGCAAAACAGGGATGTTGTAGTCCCTAAAGTGGCGGGCATCACTACTTGCCCATTGCATGACCCCATAGGATTCATGGTCAGTCACATAGCTGATATTATCAATAATGGCCTTGCAAACTGGGTCATCCGCACTTGTATGATTGGCATTACTACGGAAGCCAAAGCGGCTTATCTCATACTCAATACCGAGTTTATCAAGCTTTTCATGCAGATAATCGGATACTTCATCTTGGGTGATGCCGAATGGTAAGCGACAATCAACTTCAACCTCACAGCTTTCGGGAATAATATTAGATTTCGTGCCACCGTTTATCGTACCGATGTTAACGGTAATATGGTCCATCACATCTTGAAAGGGCTCCCGATCCTTCTCGACCTCGCGCATGTATTTCTTTGATTTATCGATTAGTGGTTGAATATGATCTGGTATGGTTACTGGTAAATCCCACAGTTTCCGGATTTCATTAATTGCATCAATCATGCTAGTAATCGCATTATTACCTGCTAGAGGAGAAAGACTGCCATGCCCAGGCTGACCAAAGACTTTAAGCTTAAACCAGAATGAACCCTTCTGACCAATCGTTGGGTTATAGCGAGATGAGGGTTCAGCAATTAAGCTGCCATCGCCCATAATTAGACCATTCTCGAGGAGCCATGGAACCCCAAATTCTCCGCCCGTTTCTTCATCTGGAACGACAGCTAACGTCAACTGACCAGGTAAATCAATCTCTAACTCTTTCAGTAAAGCAAAAGTAAAAATTAAGCCGCCTAAGCCAGCCTTCATATCACTTGCTCCTCGACCAAGCAACCAGCCATCAACAACCTCACCAGAGTTGGGGTCAAAATCCCATTTAGAGCGGTCACCTGCGGGGACAACATCAGAATGCCCGCAAAAGATAAGATGTTTCCCGTCTGTATTCCCAATTGTAGACACGAGGTTGTACATTTTATCTGTTGATTCATACCAATGGTTGACTGTTCCGACCTGTTTTAAATAATCATCAATAAACGTGGTGATATGGGTTGAATCGCCGGGCGGATTCTCACTAGGAATTCTGATTAATTGACTACATAAGTCTACTAAATCATCTTTTCGTTGCTCAATCTCGTGTATCAGCTGGTCCTTTAGTGTCTGCTTATTAATCATTAAATGGCTTCCTCCTTAGTCGGGATCGTTTGCAAGTGGGTAAGCTTACCATAAAGGCTTTCTAGATGGTTAAATTCACGCGTGTTGTAAAAATCACATTTTCCTTGTCCGTAGACCTTGGCTACTTCAATACAATAGCGAACAACCTCTTCAATATCGGTAACATGACTAGCACCAGTGCCACAGCCAGCCACAGCGGTTTCGGTTGTGATCGCCACACCAACAACAGGTTTATCAGTTGCGACTGCTGGCTGGAGGATACTATTTATATGATAAACATCATTGCCATAAGGGGTAATGTCCTGTGTTGTAATTGGCATCGTGACAGGGAGTTTACCAACAGATTGCGTATACACATGAAGAAGATCATCACTCACTTTAAGAATATAGCCTTCTTTGACCGTTGGGGTTAACGCGAAGCCCCGGTGGTTAATAATTTGATTCCCCTTGGTTGTATCAATTGATAGAATGGCTTCCATTGCTGGGTCCACCTCATAGCGATTCATTGTCGCAATGTCGACAGGTGAGCTCATGAATGGTACTGGATCATGCGGCTGAGTTGGGGCTGTTGGACAGATATGCGTTGTGATGATAACGTCGCCCTCTAATTGATCGCCTTTGTTTGTCATGTCTAATAGCTTAGCCGCAATTGCCATACTTGCTAACGCCCCGTCCCCATCCGAAACAAATCCAATCATTTCAGGGCGAGCGCCAATTCCACCAAGTCTGCCGATAATGCCGAGTGCTTTGGCATGTTCATTTTTTCCAGGAATACGGACTCTAATAAAGTCAGTAGACCCTTCTTCACCAGCGATGGTCTTTACCTCAATTTCAGCAGTTTTGTTTATTTTTGCTAAGTAAGCTTTAATTGTTTCCCCGGTAACGTGGATATCATCCATTAATTCGTATATTTCCATGACATGTTTTAGTGACATTGTTTATTCCTCCAAGTAATTAGTTGATTAGGTGACAGGATGCTTGATGGGTATCTTTACTTGTAATCATGTTCGGTTCTTTCGTTTTGCAAATATCCATTGCTACTGGGCATCTTTCGTGAAAATGACAGCCAGTTGGTGGATTTAGTGGGCTAGGCACAGTTCCCTTTAAGATAATATGCTCCTTGTCAGCGAACGGGTTTTCTTTAGGGATTGCTGAAAACAGCGCTTTGGTATAGGGGTGCTGAGGATTTTTATAAATCTCCTCGTATGTACCAATTTCAACAATTCGTCCTAAATACATAACGGCGATGCGGTCACACATATAGCGGACAACATTTAAATCGTGCGAAATAAAGATATAAGTTAGCTTAAACTCAGCCTGTAGTTTTTTTAATAGATTAATAACCTGTGCTTGAACGGAAACATCTAGAGCTGAGACCGGTTCATCACAGATGATTAATTCCGGATTTAAGCTAAGTGCCCTGGCAATATTAATCCGTTGTCTTTGCCCACCAGAGAATTCGTGTGGAAATCGATCAGCATAGCGTTTATTAAGCCCAACTGTTTCAAGTAACTCCTCGACCCGCTTTTTTCGCGTCGCGGTGGTACCAACTTTATGAATAACAAGTGGCTCAGCGATTAGTTGCCCAACTTGTAGACGTGGATCTAAGGAAGCGTAGGGATCCTGAAAAACCATCTGAATCTTCTGCCGGGTCAAACGAAGCCTTTCAGCGTCCATATCAACAAGGTTTGCTTCTTTAAAATTAACGACACCATCACTTGGTTTAATCAATTGATTAACAAGCCGGGCCATCGTTGACTTACCACAGCCTGATTCGCCAACCACTCCCAATGTTTCCCCTTTGTATACCTTAAAGCTTAGACCGTCGACGGCCTTTACGCGTTGGTCTGACTTCTTAAAAGGGATTGGGCTAGAAACGGGAAAGTGTTTTTTTAATCCTTCAACTTCTAGTAAAGGTTCCCTCACGGTATGCGTGCTCCTTTCGCTCTAAAGTGTTACTACCGGTTTGAAAATGGCAGGCAACCGCATGACCATCTGCCAATTGCTGTAACGGGGGTGTCTCTTGATGACAAATTGCCTCTGCATATGGACAGCGTTCGACAAAGGGACAGCCTGTTACCTCGTAGCTTAAATCTGGAGGGCTACCAGGGATAGATGACAATGGTGCATCACTATCTTGTGACTCAGTTATTTGGGAGTCGAGCAAGCCCCAAGTATAAGGGTGCAATGGGCGTTGATAGAGCTCCTTAACAGTTGCAGATTCAACAATCCTTCCAGCATACATGACTAAAACCTGCTCGCACGTTTCCCAGACAACACCTAAATCATGCGTGATCATGATAATGGCCATCCCGAGCTGCTCCTGCAAATCCTTCATTAAATTAAGAATTTGGGCTTGAACGGTAACATCAAGGGCGGTTGTCGGTTCATCGGCAATTAAGAGTTGTGGATCACATGCTAGTGCAATGGCGATCATGACGCGTTGCCGCATCCCACCCGAAAACTCATGTGGGTACATAGTTATTCTTTTATCTGGAGCGGGTATTCCGACAAGGTCAAGTAATTCAAGTGCTCTTTGTTTAGCGGCTTTTTTTGAAATTTTCCTGTGAGCACGTATCGTCTCAACCAGTTGATTGCCAACTGTAAAGACGGGATTAAGACTCGTAGACGGGTCTTGAAAGATCATGGAAATATCGTTACCACGTACCTTACGCATCTGACCCGCTGATAATTTGATCAGATCTCGGCCTTGAAAAATGATCTCACCTGAGGTTATTTTGGCAAAGGATCTAGGAATGAGCCGAAGAATCGAGGTTGCGGTCACACTCTTACCGGAACCAGATTCACCGACAATGCCAATGCTTTCTTGTTTATTTAACGAAAAGCTGACGCCGTTGACAGCCTTAGTCGTAATTGAGCCTGATTGAAAGGCAACACTGAGATTATTTACCGTTAATAATTGATCTGACATATGCTCACCTCCTTGTTAGACCTTCATTTTTGGATCAAGTGCATCTCGTAAACCATCACCAAATAAATTAATACCGAGAACCGTAATTAAAATTGCTAAACCAGAAATTGTTGCTAATTCAGGACTTAGTACTAAGAAATCTTTACCTTCCTGCAGCATACTGCCCCACGAAGCGGTGGGAGGCTGGACGCCTAACCCCAAGAAGCTTAATGAGGCTTCTGAGATAATTGCTCCTGCGACACTCATGGTGGCATAAACGATCAAAGGGGCCATACTGTTTGGTACAATATGATAGAAGAGAATTCTGCCATGTCTTGCCCCAAGTGAGCGGGTAACCTCAATATACTCTGACTCCTTAATCGTTAAGACCTGTCCTCTGATGACACGAGCAAATCCGGGAATGTTAGAAACACCAATCGCAATCACGACATTAACCAAGCCTTGTCCTAAAACAGACATTAAAACGATGGCTAACAAAATAAACGGGAAGGCCATCATCCCATCGATGATGCGCATAATAATGGCGTCGGTACGACCACCGACATAGCCGGATATTAGCCCAAGCATAGAGCCGAAGAAAGCGCCGAATAAAACGGCTGATATCCCGACAATAAGTGAAATACGTGAGCCATAAACAATTCGGCTAAAGGTGTCACGGCCATAACTATCGGTGCCAAGGAGATGCCCTTCACTACCTGGTCCAAGAAGGCTCTTGGTTACATCCATTTGATTTGGGGGATGCGTAGCGATCAAAGGTGCAAATATTGCTGTCACGATTAATAAAAAAATAATCCCTAGACCTAGCGCGGCAAACCGGTTACGTAGCAATTTCCGGGTAAACGCCTGTTCCTTCCGAGCTTTAGCGTATTGAAGCTCCCTTGTTTGCTCTAATTCGTTAGCGACTTCTACCATTAGTTTGCACCCCCGCTTCCACCATCTAAGTTTACTTTCGGATTTACCACCTTATAGAGAACATCGACAATTAAGTTAATCACGACATAGATGATGGCAATAAAGATAACCGAGCCTTGAACGACGACGAAATCACGCTTATCAATTGCGTTGACAATCAGTAAGCCCATTCCTGGCCAGCTGAAAATTGTTTCAGTAAGGACAGCCCCACCTAACAAATTTGAGAACTGTAAACCAATCACGGTTAAGAGTGGGGTGAGCGCATTTTTTAGCGCATGCTTATAAATAACAAATGTTTCTTTTAATCCCTTTGAGCGGGCTGCTTTAATGTAATCATTTGAAAGAGTCTCAAGCATACTTGAGCGGATAACCCGAGCAAATTGAGCAGTTGGAATAGTAGCCAGAGCTAAACTTGGCAAAATAAGATGCCTAATAAAGGCCCATAATCCATTATCTAGTGAGCCCATTCCGGTTGATGGTAGCCAGCCTAGGTTAACACTGAAGGCAAGGACAAGCATGACCCCTAACCAAAAGATAGGCATTGACACACCCACCAGCGAAAGTGTTGTGACGAGGTAATCAATAATGGTATTTTGCTTCTTAGCGGCAAGAATTCCAGCAGGAACACCGACAATAATGGCAATGAGCAGGGCACTGACAGCCAAAATCACTGTATTAGGGAACCGTTCCATAATTAAATTGACAATTGGTTGGTTATAGCTTAATGAGTTACCAAAATCGAATTTAACTAAATTGATTAAATAATCAAAAAATTGTTGATAAATAGGATCATTTAAACCTAATCGCTCGGCATAAGCGGCGATGTCCTCGGCACTTGCTTGTGGTCCGAGCATGACAGCAGCCGGATTACCAGGTAGCATACGTGTAATGAAGAAAACAATAACGGCTACAACAAACAAAGTAGGTATGAGCTGTAAGCTTCTCTTTAATAGAAATGTTCTCAAAACCACCCCTCCTTGATTCATTATGTGAACTAGTGTTTTATTATATGAATTATTAAGATGTTACCATTGTTTTTTTTCGATGTAAATGACTTTGTCAGAAGTAAGAGTAAAAATTTTCGATTTTTTTAAATTTTCTCAAAATTATATTTACAAGCATAAATTAACTGTGGTAACGTATATATATTCATTATTTGAACTAGTGTACCACTATATGAAACAAAATGAAGGAGAGGTTTTTATGAGTATATTTAAAAGTCGGCTTTTGGTTTTGTTTTTAGTACTCGTAACAGTGTTAGTAGCATGTGGAACAAATGAGGACAGTACTGAGGAAGGGACTGAAGAGGAACCAAATCAAGAAACACCAACATCAGGTGGAAACTTAATCATTGGCCTATCCTCCAACGCAGCTACCTTAGATCCAACGCTTTATACCGGTGTGTATGAATCGCAAATTATGCGATCAATTGCAGACACACTCATTGTTTATGATCAAGATTTGCAGAGCTTCGTTCCTTCATTAGCGACTGATTGGGAAGCTGCTGATGATATGATGTCTTATACATTCTCAATTAGGGAAAATGTCTACTTTCAGCCAGGTGAGTACCAAGACGGTCGACTCATGACTGCTGAAGATGTCAAATATAGCTTAGAACGTTCTGCTGAAACGTCAGCGCAGAATCGTTTAGCAGGTGTCGAAAGTGTCGAGGTCACAGGTGAATATGAAGTTGTTATTCATTTAGAAGAACCTAACTCTGCCCTACTTGCAATGCTAACGGATCAGGGTAACATTATTGTGCCAGAAGAGGAAGTAGAGGGCTGGGGTGATCAGTTTGGTTCACATTTAATCGGTACAGGTCCCTTTATCTTAGACAACTGGCAAACAGACCAACAGGTTGACTTGGTTAAACATGATAATTATTGGGGTGAAGAACCGCACCTTGATGGTGTGAGCTATAAATTCATTACAGATCAAGCGATGATGACCAACGCTCTCCGCTCTGGAGATGTTGATATTGCAACGGATATTAGAGGGCAAAACCGAGAAGTGATTAGTCAGGATGACAATTTTGAATTACTTTCAACTCCTGGTCTCTCGATCACGTATCTCGATATGAACAGTCAGCAAGGCCCAACGGCTGACCCTAAGGTAAGGGAAGCAATTTTTAAAGCTACCAATGTTGAAGAGATCGTTCAAGGTGTTCACCAATGGGGTGGTGCCGTTGTGGCAAATGGTCCCCTTCCTCAAGGATCATGGGGCTATGATGATTCCTTTGAGTCGTTGAAGGCTACTTATGATCCAGAAGAGGCTAAGCAAATACTAGATGAAACAGATTATGCTGGTGGATTTGCAATTGATTTGTATGTGCTCGAGACACGGACAAACTATGCAACGATCTTCCAAAATCAAATGAAAGAAAATTTAAATATTGATGTTAACATTCAAGTTTCTGAATGGGGTACGTTAACTGAAACGGTTTCTAGTAATAATGCGCCACTGAATATTGGGGGTTGGTCCTGGTACCCTGATCCGTATTTCTTCCTGAATCCAAGATTCCACAGTGATCAACACGGTTCTAATGGTAATGGTAAAGGGTATCAAAGTGATGTAGTAGACGAACTATTAGATCGTGCGCTTACCGAAACAGTTGAACAAGCTGAACGGGCTGAGCTCTATCAAGAGGCTGTTACTGAGATTATGAATGACTACGCAACGATTGAATTTGATAACCTTGAAATTGCAACAGGTATTAATCCAAAGGTTAATGGCTTTAATCTCTCACCGGATGGTTCAATCTATGTCGTTAGTCCAAACGGTGTTAATATTTCCATAACTGAATAGCTGAGCTAAGGGAAGCGGGTATTATACCTGCTTCTTTTAACTTTAATACTAATTAGTGCATCTAATTCGAAAGGAGATTAATTAAGATGAAAAAGGTAGGTATTATTACCATCGGACAAGCACCAAGAACGGACCTATTTCCTGAGGTTGAGCGGTTTTTCTCACATGATGTGACGTTTATTCAGCGTGGTGTGCTTGATGACATCGATCAGGCTGACTTAGCACGTTTAAAGCCAGAAGCGCATGAGACAACCTTAGTATCTAAATTGCGCGATGGCACCTCTGCGGTCATGGCGAAAGAAAAAATTACCCCGATTGTCCAGCAAATAATCAGCCAATTAAATGAAGAAAATATTGATTTAATTGTGTTAGCGTGTACAGGTGCGTTTAAACCATTTCAGTCACAAGCACCGATTATTTATCCAGATTACCTGTTAAATCACGCTGCTCAAGGACTGTTTCGCAACAAAGGGGTGATGGGGGTCATTATTCCACTAAAGGATCAAGAAGAATCGATTAAACAAAAATGGTCACAGGCTGGATTTGAGGCTATCTGTGCCAACTGCTCCCCTTATGACTTCTCAGAACAAGCTTTAATTAAGGCTGTTAGTCTGTTAGAGCAGACCAACGTTCAAGCAATTGTACTTGACTGTATCGGTTATACCAAAGCAATGAAAGAGCTAGTAAGTCAGCATACCAGCAAGCCAGTCATTTTATCAAGAAATATCGTATTTCAGAATGCAGCTGAAATTGTCTAATAAAGCTGCATTTTTACAGAGGCGCAGGCTATAAATAACGCTTGCGTCATTTTAGTGTAGCAAAACCTGATATATTAGTTTAAACTTATTAATACAGAATTCATTTAGTTTGGAACCGATGTAAGCGTGTAATTACGATAAGAAGAGATCGTATTATAGTTACCGATTATTAAAAACGTGTGAAAAGAAAGGAAAGGCTACTAATATGGAGGATAAAAGCCTATTTGAACAAGCCTATAGTGAAATTAGACAACAGATTCTGTTTGATGTCTTAAAGCCAGGAACTAAAGTATCCTGGAAGCAGTTGGAGCAGCAAATGCAGATTGGTCGGACCCCAATTCGTGAAGCACTAATTCAGCTTCGGAAAGATGGGTTGATCTATGCCGTTCCCCAGAGTGGAACGTATATTTCAAAAATTAATTTAAAGTCAGCCGCCAATGCGCGGTTTGTCAGAGAAAATATTGAGCGTTTAATTGCAATGGAATGCTGTGCTGGCTTTTCCAAGGATGACAAGGATAGCTTAGAGGCAATATTGTTAGCACAAGAGCAGGCGATGCGTGAACAAGACAAACATAAATTTTTTGAGCTTGATAATGTTTTTCATAAAATGTTTTTTAAGATTGCTGGTAAAGAAGAGGTCTGGGAATGGCTCGAAGTAAATAATGTTCATTTAGATCGCTTCCGATGGCTACGTCTTAACCTGAAGTCAATAGAGTGGGAGCAGATCATTGACCAGCATCGCGCAATCTTAAATTCAATTATTGAGCAGAACCTAGAAGAAAGCTCCTTTTTACTATCCCTTCACTTGCATGAGATGACAGAAGAAAAACAAAGTCTACTCGATCACTACCCGTCCTATTTCTCAGATGGAAACCTATAACAAACAGTTAACCTTAATCTAAGCACGCTATAGATTAGGGTTTTTTATATACTGATACAGTCTGATTACCTTTACGCTTATGCCTGTAAGCTCAATAGCTAACAGCAGCGCTATGCAACGTTTATAAAAACATGTATGGTGTTTGTAAAAAAAGAAAAAATATTTTACAAAAAAAACCTTGATTTTTAAAATGTAAGCGCTATACTTAAGGGGCAAACTGATATATCAGTTTATCAATAATTTAACAGTTCTACTAGGTGGTGATCTGATTAGCTTTAACTGACAAGAATAGCAAATCACTTTTATTATGTATGTGAATTTACGCACAAAATTTAACTGTTTCGATCAGAGCTTTTTAAAAATGGAGGGTTTAAATTGGTTGAAATTATTATTGGTATTTTACTTATTGCATCTTTTTTCTTAATGGTTTGGTATTGTGTTAAAGGCTTTAATCTAATGGTTGGCTTTGCAATCATGGCAACAATTTGGGTTGTACTTGCATTAATAGGTAATTGGCTGGCGCCAACACCATCAATGGAGGGGCAGTCGTTAATTGACGTGCTGACTACCGTTTTTGCTAATGGACCGGGTGATTATGCGCGTGCTATTCTGGTCAATGTCTTCTTTGGGGCTTTCTTTGGTCGGATATTAGTCGAGACAGGTATTGCCGCTACCCTAATTAGAAAAGTAGTTGAGTTAGGCGGAGATAAACCACGTATTACAATGGGGCTTCTTTGCGTGATTACTGCAATTATCTTTATGTCGATGACTGGGATTGGACCTGTTATTTCAATTGCCGTTATTGTGCTACCAATCCTACTATCGTTAGGTATACCTGGACCAATAGCCCTCTTTAGCTTTATGGGTTCAATTATGGCCGGGATCTTTGCTAACATCGTTAATTTCATTCAATATCAAACAATATATGCAGGCTTTAACCCTGCTGCCGAAAATTACACATACAATGATTATTTCCTTGTTGGAATTACTGGAATGGTTGTCAGCTTAGTTGTGGTTCTAGTTATAGCTAATTTATCAATGAATAAAAAGAAAGCCTATGCCTGGGCAGTTAATATGCATGAAACAACTGCGACAGAAAATGCACCTGCTATTTCTTGGATTTCAGTCCTGCTCCCTGTCATTGGTGTTGTTGTATTAGATGTTCCAATTATTTTAGGGTTTATTATAGCAGGCGTTTTTGCAATGGTGACGACTGGGAAGATTAGTGGTGGCTATAAAGAGGTTTGTCGAAGATTTGCCAAGCTGTTTACCGATGGAGCGATTGATGTTGCGCCAATGGTTGGGTTTCTTTTAACCTTATCCATGTTCAATAATGCTGCTGGCTATGCTGCGCCTTATTTCACTGCCATCATTGGGAATATTATACCGACGAGCATTCTTGCGCTAGCTATTGTCTTTGCGGTTCTTACACCACTTGGATTCTTCCGGGGCCCAATGAATTTAGTTGGAAGTGGTTCAGCTATTTTAGCCGTTATCGTCGCAGCCAATCCAGCTTTACCGGTGCAATTCCTGTACCCGTTATTTGCTATTACAACAATTGGACCTCAGCATTTAGACATTACCCAATCCTGGGTTGCTTGGGGCCTAAGTTATTCAAAGGTTTCCTCGCGTGACTTTATGAAGCGATCCATTCCAGCTGGTTGGATTATTGGCGTTATTATGTGTGTTATTGTTTACATCTTATATATATCAGGCGTAACAAACTAATTCAGTCATTTTTGCACATTCGGAAATAATTATAAAAAAATAGGGCGTGTAACTAAACGAGTAAGTAAGGAGACAATTTTATGAAACGGTCAGTAAGAATGGGAATAGACGTAGGTGGAACACATACGAAGGCGGTCGCAATTGATAATGCTACTCACGAAATCATTGGGAAGTCTTCTGTAAAAACAACGCATGACGATTGCAGAGGAGTAGCCGCCGGTGTCGTACAATCCTTTCAGAATTGCTTGGTAGAAAATCAGATCAGTCCTGAGGATGTTGTCTTTGTGGCTCACTCTACAACACAAGCGACCAATGCCCTTATTGAAGGTGATGTGGCTAAGGTTGGCGTTATTGGTATGTCCAAGGGAGGGGTTGAGGGCTTTCTTGCTAAACGCCAGCTACGCATTTCGGATATTGATCTAGGGAATCAGAAGCATATTCATGTTGCGAATTCGTTCCTTCCTTTAAAAAGCTTATCGGCAAACAAAGTGGAAGAGACGATTGAACAACTGAAGGGTGAGCAGGCAAAGGTGCTCGTATCCTCAATGGCCTTTGGTGTAGATGACGGTACGCCTGAGCAGCTTGTTTATCAAGCTGCAGCAAATCAGGGAATGCCAACAACAATGGCTTCTGATATGACAAAGCTTTATGGTTTAACGAGACGGACACGAACAGCCGTTATTAATGCCTCTATTTTACCGAAGATGCTTGACACAGCCACCTCAACAGAGTCATCGGTACGTGAGGCAGGTGTGCATGTGCCGCTGATGATTATGCGTGGTGACGGTGGTGTCATGGAAATTAATGAAATGAAGAAACGCCCTGTTCTTACGATGCTTTCTGGCCCAGCAGCCTCGGTAATGGGGTCGCTCATGTACTTAAGAGCATCTAATGGTGTTTATTTTGAGGTAGGTGGGACGACTACTAATATCGGAGTCATTAAGAATGGGCGTCCAGCGATTGATTATTCAATAGTGGGCGGACACGCTACCTATATCTCCTCGCTTGATGTGCGGGTGTTAGGTGTTGCCGGGGGATCAATGGTTCGTGCAGATAAGTCAGGAATCGTTGATGTCGGTCCTCGCTCTGCTCATATTGCTGGACTTGATTATGCTGTGTTTACTGAAACTGATAAAATGAAACAGCCACAGCTGTTATTTTTCTCTCCTAAGGAGGGTGATCCAGCTGATTATGTCAAAGTTGTGTTGGCGGATGGTGAGGAAGTGACCATTACCAACTCTTGTGCCGCCAATGTCCTTGGCTTAGTAAGTCCAGACCACTTCTCTTATGGGAATGTTGAATCAGCCAGATGTGCGATGCAGGTATTAGCAGACTACTGTGAGACGACTGTTGAGGATATTGCTAAGCAGATTATGGAGAAGGCCTATGCAAAGATCGCGCCGATTATTTTAGAGTTAGCTGATAAATATAAGCTGGAAAAAGATCAGATTTCTTTAGTTGGAGTAGGTGGTGGGGCTGCTTCTTTAATTGTCTATTTTAGTGGAAAAATGGGTGTAAAGTATTCGATTCCAGAAAATGCTGAGGTCGTTTCATCGATCGGTGTAGCTTTGGCTATGGTCAGAGATGTTGTGGAACGCATTATGCCATCGCCAAGTACCGATGATATCCGGTTTATTAAAAATGAGGCCGCTAATAAGGCAATCGAATCGGGTGCGACACCAGAGTCAGTAGAGGTCCATGTCGAGATTGACCCCCAAACGTCAAAGGTAACGGCAATAGCCACGGGCTCAACTGAAGTGAAAGCAACAGATTTAACAAAAGAGGTTGACACGAATGAAGCCAGAGAAATCGCAGCCGAGGATCTACGCGTCTCGGAGCAAGAAACAAAGCTACTTGCTTCAACTAAATTCTTTTACGTGTATGGTGCGGATGTAAATGAAAAAGGTGCTGGGGCGATTCGAATTATTGATAAGAAAGGCTTTATTAAGGTTCAGCGTGGTCATGCGATGTGTACGCTCACAACCGCTGAAAACTATTTAGTCGAACTAGAAAGGCTGTGGGAGGAGATGGCGGTTTATCAAACCGAGCTCATTGCTCGACCTGACTTCTATCTCTGTTTAGGCGCTAAAGTAACTGACTTTACCGCGACTGAGTTTGATCAGCTAAAGCTGTTAACAGAATTAGAGGTTTCTACGCTAGAACCGTCTCAAGAGGTGATGATTATTGCCGCAAATATTAAACAAACCTAACCAGTCCTTACCCGAGCTTATCGCAGAGCTTAGTCAAGTATCTGATCAGTGTTGGGGCCTGTATGCGTTTGAACAGGATCTGCTAAAGAATAAGTTCACCACAAAGGAGAAGCACAGGATCATTATTGCTTCTATAGCTTGTGGCTACCAGTGGGCTGAAACAGTTAGGGAAATACATGGAGACTATTCAATTACGCAGCTAGTGGCGTCTTATGGTTTACAGATTGAAGCTAATCATACAGCACCTCTGGCGAATCGAATTGGCTATGCGCTGTATACACCACCGAAAGGCATAGAGCTAATGACCGAACCGATTGCAAAGGTAAGTAAACTGCTCGGTGAGTGCTTGCATGTCTCGCCAAGTCAATTAACTGATATTATTTTAGCGCATGAGCTCTATCATCATATTGAGTGTGAAGAGGCAGAGGTCTACACACAAATGGAGCAAGTTGTCCTGTGGCGCTTTCTTTTTTATAAGCATCGTAGCCAGGTTAGAGCGGCTAGTGAAATTGCTGCCATGAGCTTTGCTCAGCAAATGAACAAGCTCAATTTTTCACCATTTGTTTTAGATGTATTATTAGCCTATGCTTATAACCCATTACACGGCGAGCGCATCTATCAACAAATGATCAAGCTAAAAGGCGTCATTTAATTTTAATAAGATCGCGAACAGTTCCTCGAAGCCATTTCGGGGAGCTCTTTTTTTCGATAGTGGGTATTTTCTTATATAATAAAAAAATCCCATAATCAATCTTGCTGGAAAAATTCACAGATTCTATAATAGGAAGTAATACACACTGAAAGGAATGATTGACATGCTAAGAATGACTATGATCAACATCATGATTTACGAAGGGGAGATCCTTGCTAACTAGAAACAGATAGACGGTTCATCACCCTTCGTTATTTAAAACCAGTTAACGAAAGGGATTAATCCATTTATGAAATTTCCAATTAAACAGTTTTTATCTTATTATCGTCCTTATTTAAGTCAGCTTAGTTTTGTGTTAATCTGTGCATTTGTGACAACTATTCTGGCCTTAATGTTTCCATTGCTTGTTCGCTATGTAACTGGAGAGATGCTGGCAGCTGATCTAAGTGTTGCGCAAGCTCAGGTGTTTTGGGTTGGCCTACTTATGGTTGCGATAACCGTTTTGCAGCAGGCAAGTCGTTGTTTTCTTGATTACAAAGGGCATTTGTTAGGCGCGCGGATGGAGAAGGATCTTCGAGGTGATTTATTTCAGCATATTCAACGCTTGTCCTTTTCTTTTTTTGACCAAGCAAAAACTGGTGAGCTAATGAGTCGGATTAGTCATGACCTTTATGCTGTATCAGAGGTTTATCACCATGGAATTGAGGATATCATTTTGTTTGGCTTCCGCTTTATTGGAGCTTTTTCTATTTTGTTTATCATGAATTGGCGCCTATCCCTGATTGTGATCGCATTTTTACCGATTATGGCTTGGTTTTCATACCTTTACAATAAAAAGCTAAATAAGACGATGCTTGACAATAAAGAAAAGATTGCTGAGATTCATGCCCAGGTCGAAGATAGCTTATCTGGTGTTAGGGTCGTGCAATCCTTTGCTAACGAACAGCTTGAGATTAATAAATTTAAGCAACGAAATAACCAATTTTTTTCAAGTAGAAAAGAAACCTATCAAGCAGAAACGGTACTCTATACCGGTGTTGAAAGTTTTATTCAAGCGATAACCATTGCAGTCGTGCTAATTGGTGCCAACATGATTATGGAACAGGCGCTTGAGCTTCCGGACTTAATTGCCTTTATGCTCTATGTTGAATTTCTAGTTGCGCCAATTAGGCGCATGCTGTTATTTAGCTCCATGCTACAGGAGGCGCTAACTGGATTTCAACGGTTTAGTGAGCTGATCGGTACCCAAGCAGAGATAAGAAATCCACAAAACCCCAAACAGCTACAGATAAGTGGCGAGATTGTCTTTAATCAGGTTGCCTTTCAGTATAACAACACGGACTTAGCGGTGCTTAAAAAGCTTAATTTAACAATTTCACCTGGTGAATATGTTGCTTTAGTTGGTGCCTCTGGTGCTGGTAAAACGACAATCAGCGCATTAATTCCACGTTTCTATGATGTAACTGAGGGCTGTATTCTGGTTGATGGCTGTGATGTACGAGAAATTGACCTGACCGCTCTTCGTCAACAGATCGGGATTGTCCAGCAGGACGTTTACCTGTTTTCGGGTTCAGTTAAAGATAATATTCGCTATGGTAATCCAGCTGCAACTGATGAACAAATAATTGAAGCGGCCAAGCAGGCCAATGCTCACGATTTTATTATAAATCTTCCCAAAGGCTATGACTCCGATATCGGTCAGCGTGGTGTTCGCTTGTCTGGCGGGCAAAAACAGCGCCTCAGTATTGCCCGGGTTTTCTTGAAAAATCCGCCTATCCTTATTTTAGATGAGGCCACAAGTGCATTAGATAATGAGAGTGAATACATCGTGAAAGCTTCCATGGAGAAGCTTGCTAAAGGACGGACGACCTTAGTCATTGCTCACCGTTTATCTACGATTCAAAATGCCCAACGCATTGTCGTCCTTAGTGACGGGGCTGTAGTTGAGGAAGGGACACATGAGGGATTAATTAACCAAGAAGGAGCTTATGCACATTTATACGAGCAACAGTTTAAACAGTAGCAGAGGTTAAGACATAATTAAATATTTAAAACTGGGTATCCGAACATTATGACTAAGCGAAGAGTTTTACCGAACCGTATATGCTTTCAGACATAATGTTCGGATTTTTTTAGCTAGTTACGCTTTTGTCCCAGTCACTTTGTCTAGGTAGCTGGTACTTGAAAGCGATTAATATTCACTTATTACTTTGTTTTAAACAAGGTGGACAAGAGGAGTCTGTCAATAAGGAAGATCGATTTTTATTGCATATTAACTGTTTGTAACCGCAAATGATTCATTTTATTTTTTGAATTTTTACTATAAATATGGTTTAAAGCCTATCGATATAGTGAATTTAACATGCATAGGTATCTGATAGGAAAGGGTGATTGGATGGGTTTAGTAGTAGGTGGGAAATGGTATGACAGTGAAGAAGACTTAGCTACAAATGAAGAAGGAAGATTTATTCGGAAGGAATCACAATTTCGAAATTGGATTACAGCTGATGGCTCTGCCGGTCCGACCGGAGCAGGTGGATTTGAAGCAGAGGCAAATCGCTATCATTTGTATGTTTCTTACGCTTGTCCATGGGCTAATCGAGCGCTTATTATGCGAAACTTAAAAGGGTTGGAAGATGCGATTTCAGTATCAGTGGTTAATCCCTATCGAGACAATAAGGGCTGGACCTTTGAACAGGCAGATGGTGTTATTCCTGATCCGGTGATGAATGCGACATACTTATATGAGATTTACGTAAAAGCTGATCCGAATTACAGTGGTCGTGTCTCGGTTCCCGTTTTATATGACCTAAAGCAAGATAAAATTGTTAACAATGAATCGGCAGACATTATGCGCATGCTAAATGCAGCCTTTAATCACTTAGGTGCCAAGCAAGGGAATTACGTTCCCGATGAACTGCTTGAAGAGATTGAGAATATTAATGAAGAAATATATCATGCAATTAACAATGGTGTTTATAAAGTAGGCTTCGCGACAGAGCAGGCTGTTTATGAAGAAGAGGTTCACAAGCTATTTGACACACTTAATCAGCTTGAACAGCGCTTAGGTGAGCAAGCATATTTAGTTGGTGATCAGATTACTGAAGCTGATTGGCGCTTATTTACGACGTTAATTCGATTTGACTCTGTCTATCATGGACACTTTAAATGCAATATTAGAAAACTAGCGGAATACAAAAACTTGTGGCGGTATACCAAAGCGCTCTACCAAGTTCCCGGAATTGCTGAGACGATAAACTTTAGCCATATTAAAGAGCATTATTATCGAACACATAAAAAAATTAACCCAAATGGTATTGTACCTGTTGGGCCAACACTAGGTCTTGAATAATGATAAAGTAGTAAAAGAAGAGACGCATTCTATTAAAGGGGCGTTTCTTCTTTTATTAATTAACCAACTATTCTTCAGGCATAACATCATCTGGAATGGCACAAACGTAGCTTCTACCTTGTAAAAATTCAAAATGGTCTTTCTTTGCCTGTTTAATGAGCTCAGGGTTATTTATTAAATCAATTGCACTTAATGCCATCGCTTTACCCGCAGTCATAAAACCTTTATGCGCAACTGATGATTTACCATTAGCTACCCATTGCCAGCTATGTGCAGGTGTTCCGTGTGGCTCGCAGGCAATAAATACCTGTCCAGTGGGGACGATCCAGCTAACATCACCGACATCGGTGGAACCAATTGCTTTCCCGGAAAAGGTTAATGGGTATAAAGGAGAGCTAATCGGTTCATTGGCTAATTGGTTAATTTGCTCGTCATCAAGATCGGGGAATGCTGCATGTACGTAATCAAAAATGTCTGCTTTTACTTGGTTAGAAACAGTGTCAAAGTACTTCTGCTCATACGCGTACTCCTCTTCGGTAAATGATAAGGGTGTTAATAACTTTAAATTCTCATGCAAATTAGTTGTCACTGTTTTATTTGGGATGTAGTTATAACAAGCAGAATCAATATGAATGCTGAGTTTAGTATCAGTCATTAACGCTGCTCCTTCGGCAATTCGATTAACTCGCTCAAAAATATCTTTAGCCTGTTCAATTTTTGGTGCGCGAATATAGTAAAACAACGTGCTACTCGCTTGAACGACGTTAGGTGAACGCCCACCAGTATCCTTGTATGCATAGTGGATGCGCGCTTCATCAATGATATGCTCTCGTAAATATTGGACGCCAATGTTCATTAGCTCGGCGGCATCTAATGCGCTCCGACCAAGTTCAGGCGCACCAGCAGCATGAGCGGCAGTTCCTTTAAAGTGATAGTCAACATGATAGACCGCCAGACTACTTGACCCCCATGCAGCTGTCTTATCCATGGGGTGCCAGCTTAAAGCAATATCCAAATCATCAAATAGACCTGCCCGCGCCAGATAGGATTTCCCACAGCCACCTTCTTCAGCTGGACAGCCATACAGCTTAATTGTGCCAGACTGCCCTGTTTCTTCAAGATATTCCTTCACCCCGACTGCGCCCGCAATTGCCCCTATGCCAAGCAAGTTGTGGCCACAAGCATGGCCATTTCCGCCAATTTCAACGGCTTTTTCTTCAGCGAGATCAGCTACCTGACTAAGATTAGATAAGGCATCGTATTCGCCAAGAATACCAATGACCGGGCTTCCTGTCCCGTAGCTAGCAACATAGGCGTTTTTCATATTGGCTACGCCTTTTTTGATGTGAAAGCCCTCCGACATCAACACCTGATAGTGCTGTTCAACAGATTGATTAGTAGCAAAACGTAGTTCTGGAGTCTCCCAGATCTGATCAGATGCCTCAATAAATGTTTGTTTCTTTGCTTCAAGTATCGCTATGACTTTTGCTTTATCCAAAATAGCGGTCCTCCTCATCGTGTTGTGAAAAAGTGAATGTATGATTATGTTATTTTTATTCACTGGTCTAGTCAACCTCTTTGTCAGATATTCGTCCATTAGATGGCTTTTCAATAAATTTTTAGTAAGCGATTTAAAGTAGGTATACAACGCATTTTTATGCATATGTTTTTATAATAATTAATTATCTAAATATTTATAATTTTCAAAAAAGTTATTGACGTTTTAAAGAATTGTTTTTTATAATACTTATCATTAGCTTTATAAATTGCAGCAACAGAGACAGAGTTGCCATCATGACGAGTTGCTCGCAATGATAAAAAAAGAGCAAAAAAGAAAGTGAGGAGAACATATGCTTTACGAAAAAATAGTAGCAGCTTTAGAAGCACAATTCGAAGACACGGTCACAAATCGCCGCTATCTTCACCAGCATCCCGAGCTATCTTTTCACGAATTGAATACAAAGAGATTCATTAAGGACAAGCTAGTAAGCTATGGTTATACCTTGATTGAAGAAGAGGTTGGCGGGGGTGGTATTCTTGCTACTCTGGATTCTGGTAATCTAGGTCCGACAATTGGTTTTAGAGCTGACTTTGATGGATTAGCTGTACAAGAGGAAACAGATCTTTCTTTTCAATCAACACAAGAAGGTGTCATGCATGCTTGCGGGCATGATGCGCATACGGCTGGCTTGCTAAGCTTGGCTAAGGCTCTGCTACCTCTTCGTGAAGAATTGATCGGAAAGATTATTTTTATATTCCAGCATGCTGAGGAGGTCCCACCCGGTGGAGCGAAGGATATTGTTGAATCGGGACTACTAGATGAACTTGATGCTGTTTATGGTTGGCACGTAAGGGGCGATGATCCTTACAACGGAAAAATATATATTCGTGAAGGCTATGCAATGGCAGCGGCTGATGCCTTTTCCATTGAGATTCAAGGTAAAGGCGGACATGGTGCATCACCTCATACGAGTATTGATCCAGCTGTGGTTAGTGCACATCTAATTCAGCAGCTTCAAACACTTGTGTCGAGACGGAAAGATCCCATTGACCATGCAGTTCTCTCAGTTGCTACGTTTAAAGCTGGGGAGGGTGCCCATAATGTTATTGCTGACGGGGCCACCATTAGTGGGACAGTCAGAACCTTAAAGCCAGAGGTTCAAGATATGATTGAGCAGGGCATTAAGGAGATGACCGAATATGTTTGTAAAGCGCACCAAGCAACGGGAAAAGTAACATATGAGCGGGGCTATCCATCAGTGTATAACTATCCTGAAGAGACTTCACTGGTAGAGGAGTTATTTAAAGGGGAATTTGGCCAAGAAATGGTTGATCAATCACCAGTTGTGATGGGTGGCGAAGATTTTGCTTATTATTTAAAGAAAAAGCCGGGCACCTTCTTTTTTGTTTCCGCGGGATCAGTTGAGCAGGAAGAACTATACCCCCATCATCACGGAAAGTTTACCATCGATGAGCGGAGCATGCTCACTGGTGCAAAGGCATTTGCGTTATTAATTAATCACTATTTAGCGAAAAAGGTAGGTGAACCAGCATGAGCCTAACGCAATGGTTAAAAGATTTAGAGGCTAACGAAACGGAAACAACAGAAAATCGGCGCTATTTACATGCCCATCCTGAACTATCCTTTCAAGAAAAGGAGACAGCAGGGTTCATTCTAAAAACGCTACAAGGTTACGGCATTACAGATATTGCTACGAACGTTGGCAATGGCTATGGTATTGTTGCGAAAATAACAGGTGCTCATCCTGGTCCAACGCTTGCATTGCGTGCCGACTTTGATGCATTGGCAATTACGGAGGAGACTGACGTTGCCTTTGTGTCGAAAAATGTCGGAATCATGCATGCGTGTGGCCATGATGTCCATACGGCTGCTTTATTAAGTGTTGCAAAAATCCTGCACCAGCATCGTGATTCGTTAAAAGGCAATGTTGTGCTCATTCATCAGAATGCTGAAGAAGTATTGCCTGGTGGGGCGAAGAGTATGGTGGAGGCGGGCGCGCTTGCAGGTGTTGATTACGTATTTGGTATTCATGTTGCTTCAAATATCCCCAAAGGAAAGATTGGCTATGCCTCATCCTATGCAACAGCAGCAGCTGATTCCTTTGAAATTAACATTCAGGGACAGGGAGGGCATGCTGCACGACCACAACAAACAGTTGACTCAATTATCATTGCGAGCCAAATTATTACTAATTTACAGACACTTGTCAGTCGCAAAGTAGATCCAACTGACCCAGCAGTACTCACCTTTGCGACTGTTGAGGCAGGAGGTACGGCGTATAACATTATTGCCGATACGGCAAAAATTCGTGGGACAGTTCGGACTTTGGATGCCCAGGTACGATCATTTATGAAAGACAGTCTCCTTCGTTTAGTCCCACACATTGCCGAAATTCAGGGTGGGACAGCAGCTGTTCGTTATACCGATGGTTATCCTTCAGTAAAGAATACACCAGCAGAGGTTGACCTACTTGTTAAAACCATAACTGACCAGTTTGGGGAAGACAATATTATCAGACTTCCTGTCATGATGGGTGGCGAAGATTTTTCTTACTTCTTAGCAGAGAAGCCCGGCGCTTTCTTTTGCGTAGGTGGCGAGAATATTGAAATAGAAGCTAATTACCCACATCACCATCCTAAATTTAAAATAGATGAAGAGTGTTTACATCAATCAGGTCAAGCGTTTTTAGCGCTTGTTGCACAATATTTATTATAGCGAAAGGTCGACAAAATTTTTAAAAATGGAGGCTGTTCAATGGGCAAATATATTGTAAAGCGTATCCTTATTACCATACCGGTGTTATTAATGGTAACCGTGTTCTGCTTTATTATTGTTAATTTAGCACCTGGTGACCCAACGGATTTATACATTTCTGAGAATGCAACTGAGCAGCAAATTGCCCAGATGCGTTCAAGTTTAGGGATAGACCAGCCTTTCCCAATTCAATATTTTAAGTGGTTACTGAATCTTGTGCAAGGTAATTTAGGTTTTTCATTTGCGTCACGCTTGCCAGTCATTGATGTGCTTCCAACAAAGATAATCGCAACTGTGACATTAATGGCTTCAACCCTACTCGTCTCTTATTTACTGGCAATACCGCTAGGGATTATTAGTGCAAGAAAACAAAATGGCTTCGTTGATAATCTAATTACCGGTGTTTCCTTTCTAGGGATTTCTATTCCAAACTTTTTCTTTGGGTTAGCTTTAATTTATATATTCGCATTGCAATTAGGTGTCCTGCCAACGGGGGGGATGGAAACCCTTGGTGGAAGTGGTGGTCTAGTTGATAGAATGCAGCATTTAATTCTACCGACAATTGTCCTTGCAGCTTTTTACTGTTCTAATATGATTCGTTATGTCAGGGCAAGTATGATTGATATCTTTGCCGAAAACTATATGAGAACCGCCACCGCAAAAGGGTTGAAGGAAACGCTGATACTTTGGGGGCACGGTGTTCGTAATGCCTGGGTGCCAATTATTACAGTCATTAGTACCGATATTCCCAAAATGTTAGGCGGCGCAATTGTAACAGAACAAATATTTCAATGGCCAGGTATTGGTCAATGGATGATCTCAGCTATAAATGCCCGAGACTATCCGGTTCTAATGGCTATTAATCTTGTTGCTGCTGTGTCTGTGCTTGTCTTTAATTTGCTAGCAGATTTACTTTATGCAGCAGTTGATCCAAGAATTCGTTATTAGGAGGTGTGCAAATGGAGGAGCAGTTAAATTTTAATCCGGTTCCCCAGAAAAAAATTATTGAAATGGAGCAGCTTAGCCAAGCGCAGGGGATAAGCCAAAATGATGACAGCTACACAAAAACGATTGTCAAACGGTTTTTAAAAGATAAAGTAGCGACAATAAGCCTCATTATTTTCACATTACTAACACTAGTCGCCATATTTGCACCTGCTCTTGCTCCATATAATCCGAATCAGACTGTTGGCTTCTTTGAGGCTGCTCCAACAAGTGAGTTCCTCTTAGGAACAGATGAGGTAGGTCGAGACGTGCTAAGTCGGTTGATTTATGGTGCTCGCGTTTCATTAACAGTAGGGGTCTTATCAGTTGCTATCTATGCGGTTATTGGGACAACGTTAGGGCTGCTTAGTGGCTTTCTTGGTGGCTTTTGGGATAGTGCGATCATGCGTTTAACAGAAGTATTTATGGCGTTTCCCTATTTCATGGTAATCCTTGTTATTGTAAGTCTAATTGGTCCAAACATTTGGACGGTTACGTTTGTAATTGGTGTTTTAGGCTGGCCGATGCTTTGTCGCTTAGTAAGAGGGGAAGTGATGAAGCTCAAGCAAGCTGATTATGTCCAAGCAGCGATATCATCAGGCTATCACACCTTTCAAATTGCTTTTAAGCATATTTTCCCTAATGTACTAACGCTAATATTAGTGAATATGACGTTTGGAATTGCGACGTCAATTATTACGGAAGCATCGTTAAGCTTTCTTGGCGTTGGTGTTCAGCCACCAACAGCAAGCTGGGGAAACATGATGTCTAATGCGCAATCATTAACTGTTTTAGCTAATCAGTATTGGAGGTGGTTACCAGCAGGGCTGATGGTGTTAATTTCTGTTCTTTCCGTTAATTTCTTAGGTGACGGGTTAAGACGGGCAATTGATGGCGAAGTAAAATAAATATTAAAAAAAGGGTGGGACTTTCAATGGCGAGTTTTAAAAAAATAACATTATTAATCATGATTATGTTTGGAATGGTATTTTTTCTAGTAGCTTGTGGTGGAGGAGAAGGTACGGAAACAACAGGTGACAACGATGGTGACCCATCTGGAGACATCACTTCCGATGGTGAAGAGGAGGATACCTTGTATATAGGGTTAACCAATGCGCCTGGTGGCTTTAATCCATTAAATGCAAGTGATACGGTTGCGCAATGGATTCTTCGCATGCTCTATCCAACCTTGCTTGAGCAGCCGGAATCATTGGTGTTCGACGGGAATTTAGCAGAATCGTTTGAAACAGAAGATAACCAAAGCTTTACTATTACATTACGTCCCGATGCTGAATGGTCAGATGGTGAACCGATTACCGCAGACGACGTTGCTTATACATTAGAGCTCATTGCCAACCCTGATGTTGAAACAACATGGGGAGTAAACATTTCCAGTTTAGAGGGGTTGCAAAGTACGGGGAAATGGGAGGATGGAGCTGCGGGTGTAGCAGGCGTTGAAGTTGTGGATGAACAGACTTTAATCTTAACGACAAAGACGCCTGTTGACCCTAATTATATTAAAGAGATGATCGGTTTTAATGTGTATATTGTGCCAAAGCATATTGCCGAGCAATACGAGCCAGCTGAGTTAGCAAATTCTGATTTTGCGACGACACCTAGTGTGTCAGGAAGTATCTATCAATTTGTTCAATACGAAACGGATGCCTATGTTCAACTAGAAGCGAACCCGACTTTTTATAAAGGTGAAGCACAATTGAAGCATGTCTACTTGCGTGTTGTTAACGGCACGAGTTTAGTTACAGAGCTACAATCTGGTGGTGTTGATATGGCTGCTGGCGGCGGGATTGGCGTTGTACCTGTTTCAGAGGTGGATACCCTAGCTGCTGATGATAACCTAGATTTTGAAAGCTATCCAGGGTTTGCAACACAATTTATGTTTATCAATAATGAGGAATTTGACGCAGATGTTCGGTTAGCGATGATGTATGCCATTGATCGAGAAGCAATTGTTGAGCAGTTGTTTCGAGGAAATGCAGAAGTTCTTAATAGCACCTATACATCGGCAAGTGTTTACTTTGATCCAAATGTAGAAGCAATTCCCCATGATGTCGACAGGGCGCGTGAACTATTAGAGGAATCGGGCTTTGATACAAGTCAAGAAATTGAATTAACTGTACCTACTGGTAATAGAGCGCGTGAACAGTCGGCGAGCTTAATTCAACAAAATTTAGCAGAAGCAGGCTTTAATGTTACCCAAGTGACCTTTGATTTTGTGACAGCACTGGCAAATGTTAGGGAAGGAGATTACCAAATTGGATTGATCGGCATTCCGCTAACATCAGACCCCGATCAAACCTATCTTTGGTCCCAATCAGGCACAACCAATCTAGGTCGGGTAAATGATGAGAGAATGGAAGATTTACTTGAACAAGGGCGTACCTCAACGAGCATGGAAGAGCGCCAAGAAATTTACTCAGAGCTACAAGAATACTGGAGAGATCAAGCCTTCTCTGTTGGTTTGTATGGTGATTTTCAATATAAGGTACAGAATAAGGAGCTCAATGGTGGCATTAAAGAATTTTGGGGTGGTAGTCTACATGATATGCACGAGTGGACAAAGGATTAATAGATTAAGCGTGGAATAGCTGTGCGCGTTCGGAATCTAGTACAGACTCCGAACGCTATCTGCTTACATGAGAAATTAGGGCTAGTTTACATGTGAATATTGAGGGAGGGGTTTCGGTATGGCGATAAACAGTATTCTTTCGGTTAAGGACTTAACCATTTCGTTTAACACCTTTGAGGGCGAGGTAAATGCAGTTCGAGGCGTTACTTTTGACTTGAAAGAGGGTGAGACACTGGCTTTAGTTGGTGAATCTGGATCGGGGAAAAGTGTGTCTACAAAGGCGATTACGCAACTCTTGCCGCAACGTCATACAACCATTTCGAAAGGTGAAATCTGGTACCATGATCACGATTTATTAAAGAAATCGAGTAAGGAAATGAAGAAAATAAGAGGGAAAGACATTGCGATGATCTTCCAAGATCCAATGACCTCACTAAATCCAACCTTAACGGTGGGCAGACAGATTGCTGAACCGCTAATCGAACACCGTGGCATGACTAAGCAGGCGGCGAAGGTAGAGGCAATCGCACTGATGAGAAAAGTGGGAATAGTGGCGGCCGAGCAACGGTTTCACCAATATCCCCACCAGTTTTCAGGTGGGATGAGGCAGCGGGTTATGATTGCGATCGCTCTGGCATGTCATCCTAAGATCCTCATTGCTGATGAACCGACAACTGCTCTTGATGTAACGATTCAGGCGCAGATTATTGATTTATTAAAGGAGCTACAAGCGGAATTTGCGACGTCTACCATTTTCATTACCCACGATTTAGGCGTAGTAGCGAATATTGCCGATCGTGTGGCGGTTATGTATGCGGGCAAAATTGTTGAAATTGGTACGGTCGATGAAATTTTTTATAATCCAAAGCATCCTTATACTTGGGGGTTGCTGGCATCCATGCCAACAATGAAAATGGATAATGATGATTTGTATACCATACCTGGTTCCCCACCAAATTTATTAAATGTACCGACAGGTGATCCGTTCTCATCTCGAAACATGTATGCTTTAGAAATTGACTTTCAAGAGGAACCGCCAATGTTTAAAGTTAGTGAAACGCACTATGCTGCGACGTGGTTACTACATCCAGATGCTCCTAGTATAGAAGTGCCAGAAGAAATTAAACGCCGAAATGAGCAGTTTGTTAGCATTTTGGCTGCAAAAGGAGCGGACAGCGATGAATAAAAATCCAATTATGCAAATTAAAAATCTAAAAAAGACCTATAATACTGGAAAAGCAAATGAAGTTCGCGCTGTCGATAATATTAGTTTTGATATTTACGAAGGTGAGACGTTCGGCTTGGTAGGTGAATCAGGTAGTGGAAAATCGACCACGGGTAAGCTACTTATGAAACTGGAGAGCATGACAGATGGTCAAGTTATTTTCCTTGGTGAATCGATTCAGAATAAACGAAGCCGCCACGATTTGTTAGCATTCAGGAAGAACATCCAAATGATTTTTCAAGATCCTTATGCATCGTTAAATCCCAAAATGACGGTAAAGGATATTATTGGAGGTCCGTTGGAGGTTCATAGGCTCGTTTCTAGTCGAAAAGAACGCGATCAGGTCGTCTATAGCCTGTTAGAACAAGTGGGCCTGAGTCAAAGCTTTGCCAATCGTTACCCGAAAGAATTTTCTGGCGGGCAATGTCAACGAATTGGTATTGCGCGTGCTTTGGCTTTGCAACCAAAATTTATTATTGCTGATGAAGCAATCTCTGCTCTTGATGTATCCATTCAGGCACAGATTGTTAATCTTATGCGCCAGCTTAAGCAAGAGGCAAACCTGACATACCTGTTTATTGCGCATGACCTTTCGATGGTGAAATATATTAGTGATCGGATTGCAGTTATGAACCGAGGGAAAATACTAGAGCTTGCCACCTCGGATGACATTTATCATGTTCCGCTCCATCCCTACACGGCATCACTGCTCTCTGCTATTCCCGAGCCTGACCCTGAATCTGAGCGTAATCGCCAGCGGACAACCTATGATGAGTCAAAATTCACCTATGAGCAAGATGATCCTGCCGTTGGTTTATTTGAAATTACCGATAAGCATTTTGTTTATTGTCATAAAGATGAAGTTGTTGGATACAAGGAGAAGGCGGAGCGTTTAAAGCAGGAGATAATGATCTAAAGCCATAAGTATTTTTAGAGAGGAGTGATTCGCTTGGCCATCTTGTCAATAATGGGTATGTTCAGCATCCTGTTAGCATTCATCTTTCTAACTATTGCATATACAACGGATAAAAACAGTGGGAGTTCTGCCTTTCATAAGCTGTTGGTCATGGTTGTGGTAACAGTAGCGTTTTTAATAGTCGGTTTCGGCTTAATGACGGGAAATAATAGGGCAATAATTGATGGTGCGCCTTTATTTATTGAAAGCGTGGGTTTAGTCATTGTTGCAGCGATCATTGCCACTTCAGCAATTGATGAGCGAGCAAGACCGTTAGCCTATGTAACATTAAGTCTATTAGTTGGGATGGTCTTGTTTCCGCTCTTGCAGCGTTGGGCAGTTTCGACGGGCTGGTTAACTCAGTTTGGCTTTTATGACCCTAGTGGACTTGGTCGTATCCATTTAACAATGGGGGTAGTCGCTTATATCAGCGCCTGGGTTATCGGACCAAGATTAGGGAAATATAACCATAGTCGTGTCCAGGCACTACCGAGTCAATCGTTGTTTTTAGCGCCAATAGGTATTTTGTTTGCTTGGTTGGGGTGGGGAGTTGTGATGCTAAGCGCATTGTTAGTAAGTCCCACAACTGACCTCCAGCAATTCTATCGATTAGGGTTTAGCTTCTTCTTAATTCCGGCTGTTAGCTTTATCAGCGCGTCTTTATTTTGTTATCTTTATTTTAAACGCTTGGACATATCACTTCTATACAATGGTTTATTGATTGGAATTGTTATTGCTACTAGTGCTGGCGCTGAACTTTCTTCATTAGGTGCAGTGCTCAGTGGTTTAATCGGTGGTGCGGTGATTGTTTATCTGATAAGTTGGGTTGATAAGAAATTGAAGGTTGATGATCCACTCGGTTTTGCTACTGTACATGGAGTGGGCGGTTTCTTGGCTTTAAGTATGGTAGTGTTGTTTCCCCGGGGAGGATTACCGGCCACCTATGCACAATTTTTTAATCAGCTACTAGCCAGTTTGATGATCGCTGCCATGGCGGGAGTGGTCACATTACTAGTGCTCAAAGTTGTCGATATTACCTTAGGATTGCGCGTCTCTGAGGAAGCTGAGTCCTTTGGTTTGGATAGTAGCATTTATCGGTTACCGAATCGTTATGGTAGCTTCTCGTCGATGAGTGTCGGTAAAGTTCCTAAGAAAGAGGCGCTTAAAGGCATGGCGTCATCTCCTTCGATACCTGACCAGCTTGAACTAAATGTAGATGAGCTAGCTGATATAGCCGCTCTCCCGCAGTTAGCAGTAATTAGACGCTTTGAAATCTTAACAAATCCTGATCGCTTAGAGCGGCTCACTCAGGAGCTAAATGCAATTGGTGTATCAGGTCTGAATGTAGCAAACGTGACAGGGTTTGGGGTGCAGAAGGGACATAACTCCTTTTATCGAGGGATTGAAGTTGAATCGCACTTCTTGCCTAAAATAAAAGTGGAAACGATCGTCAGTACGATTTCAACTAAACGCATGCTACAAGCCATTCAACGTGCGCTTTATACCGGTCATATTGGTGATGGCAAAGTGTTTATTTCCGCTATTCAGGATGTCGTACGGGTTAGTACAGGTGCAACAGGGAAGGATGCCCTAATTTATCCACAAGATGAATAGCAAGAGAGGGTGAGTCCAAGATGTCAGAAGCAACACTCTATTATAATATGCGCCAGCTAAATGATACATTTGAAGTGTTTCAAGAACGGGCTTGGTTTGTCGTTATTAATGGTCGGATTGTCGAGCGAGGTGTGGGTGGCAGCTTGCCTGACAGAGCAGACAAGGTCAATATGTATAATGGCTATGTGATGCCGGGACTTATTAATTGTCATACCCACATAACGCTAAATCCAAATGATCCATTATTGCTGGAAAAGCAGGTATCCATTCCACATTTAACGAAAATTGCTCTGGATAATTTGGCTGAGCTCTTAACTGCTGGTGTGACTTTCTTTCGAGACTTAGGGGCACCATATGATATTGATATCGAAATTAAGAAGCTAATTGATCGTGGCGAACTTACCGCTCCTGATGCTGTCGTATCCGGTACACCCATTGTGATGACAGGTGGTCATGGTTATCAACTAGGGATTGAAAGCGACGGAGTAGCTGAGGTGATCAAGCATACCCGACAGTTGCTTAAAAAAGGGGTTGGTTGTATTAAACTAATGGCTACTGGCGGTGTTATGACTAAGGGTGAAACACCGCATGATCTTCAGCTTTCCTTCGCAGAAATGCAAGCTGCCGTAACCGAAGCGAGGCATAAAGGGATACATACAGCTGCTCATGCCCAAGGCTTATCTGGTGTTAAGTTAGCCATTCAGGCAGGCGTCGATTCAATTGAACACGGAGTCTATCTTGATGATGAAGCGATCGAGCTATTTTTAGAGAATGGTACTTATCTTTGCCCGACGTTAGCAGCCCCTTACTTTATCGTCAAGGAGGGGGAGCAGCATCAAATCCCAAGCTATATGGTGGAGAAATCAAAGGCGATGCTTGATGTTCATCGGCATAGTCTAGCGAAGGCAATTACAGCTGGCGTAAAAATTGTGCTTGGTACAGATGCTGGCACACCTTTTAATTTTTTTAAGCACACGCCATTTGAACTCAAGCTGCTAGTTGATTGTGGTATGTCGACCAGCGAAGCGCTCAAAGCTGCGACGATCTATGGAGCGGAGCTGATGGGGATTGAACAAGATTTTGGGAAGCTGATCGTCGGCAGCTATGCCGATTTCTTGGTATTAGCAGAAAATCCGCTCGATAATATTGAAGTACTTATGAAGGAGAAGCAGGTTTATAAAAAAGGAAAACGATATAAGTAATACCCGGAGCATCACCTTCTAGAGGCAATTAGCACTTTAGTGGGTGATGTTTTTTTAATATTTTTTAAGAAAACGAAAGCTAAACAGGCATTTAATAGTCTAATATATAGAGAGAAAATGGAGGTGGTGTTCGCTTGGCAGAGCACACAGAGAGAACAACCGATTTTCGTAAAGATGATTTGGCATTTACAGCTATGATAACAAAGTATCAGACTGATTTATATCGAACAGCGCTAGCGTTTCTAAAAAATAAAAATGACGCAATTGAAGCCATTCAAGAAGTGACTTTTCGTGCCTATAAGAAAAGAAAGCAACTAAGGGAGTTAAGCTATGCAAAAACCTGGCTGATTCGAATCATGATTAATTATTGTCAGGACATGATTAAGAAGAACAAACAGCTTTTTCCCAGTCTAATCGACGCAGACGCTGGTCATTACGATCAAGTAAACTATCTTTATTTAGAGCAAGCTATTCTGACATTGGCAAAAAAAGAGCAGGAACTCATCTATTTAAAGTATTTTCATGGCTATACCTTTAAGGAGCTAGCAGAACAGCTGAACAAACCAGAGGGAACCATTAAAACAATCCTGTATCGTGCTTTAGCGCAATTAAAGCAACAGCTAGGCGATGAAGAAGGGGGATGGGAACATGCCTAACCAGCTTAATAATTGGTCAACGCATTACAATCAAGAGGATAATCCGGTAGTGGAAATAGAAAATGCTATTGCCTCGGGTATGGCAAAAGCGAAGGTTGCAATAAGAAAGCGCAAACGTCAGCAACTAAGCTTGGTAGCTTTTATGTCTTTTTGGCTTGGTTTAACAGTATTAATTAATGTCTCACCAACGTTTGCTAATCAACTCGGCCGAGTTCCAGGAATGGAGCAATTTGTTGATTTTTTTCAATTTGATCGTGGGAAACTAGCGGCAGTTGAGCATAATTACTACCAGCCAATTGGGCAAGTAACTGAGGTTGGGCCATTCATCTTTACAATTGAAGGGGCTATTCGCGATTCACGTGATCTTGTACTGTTTTATACATTAGAGGGTGAAGCGGGGATGGATGGACTCTCGTTTGATATTGAGGATGTTACAGCGAATGGCGTTGCCGTTGAAGATTATTCATATGCTGTTAGTTTTGGTCAGCGAGAGGAGGAAAATGCAGTCATATTTGATACGATAGCAGTATCTACTGTTGACCCGTTTGAAGCTGAACGACTTGAAATAGAAGTTGAATTTATCGGGCAGCTAAACGGAAAGATAATTACCGAACGAGCCATTATACCAATAACGGTACAAGTTATGGGTGGTGAACAGTACTACGATTTAAACGAAACACTGAATGTAGCTGGTCAGACTTTCTATATTCATGGAGTTACTATCTTTCCGTTAAAAGCGGAAGTTGAAATCTCTGCTGATCCCAATAATACGATGCGAGTCTTAAGTATTGATGATCTTGCATTAATTGATGAAGAGGGGGACAGTTGGACAAAGCTTATGACTGGTATGGTAGGGTTTGGTGATCTTGAGGATGGTGGCATGAAGGTCTACCTGCAAAGTAATTATTTTGAAGCACCTGAGTCATTAACGCTTTTCTTTAGTAAAATTCAAGCAGTACCTAAGGATGCTGATTATTTATTGATTGATTTGGATGATGAGAAAATCTTACATGATCCTTATGGGAAATACTCACTGGTTACCTATAATGGCAAAGAGCTATCAATTATCTATGATAAAGAACAAGGTTTTGATGAATTTTTAGGCTATGAACTCACCTCGCCAGAAGGGGATGAGCTTAATGTTACCGGGTTTTCTTTTATACAAGGAGACCAGCAAAACAGAATGGCATGGGACGTAGAGACCAATGAACCAATTGTAAAACTTAACTTAGCTGCATATCCCCATTGGTTAGAAGAAGCAGTACGTCTAAAGCTATATTAAGGCTAAGGAGGTAAATTTATTATCTTCCTTACTTCTGTGCAATTTAGTTAGTATGAAGATAAGTAGATAAAGTCCTGTAGCTAATGAATGTAAAGGCACTGTAAAATCCCTTATATTTTCAGCAAATACAAAACACGAACGACCTAAAAAGTTACGGTGTCCGAAAGTTCGTGTTTTGGCTGATGTCAAGTCGTTAAATTGGGGTAAATAGTAAATTATCTATGATTATTAACCCAAAAAGCTAACATTGTTAAAGAATATATCCAAAAAAATTAGTTTTTCAACGTAAAAGTTCGGTAAATAGTATTGACTTGTTCGTGCCTGTCCATAATAATGAGTATGTAGTAATTAATAGATACTTTGAGGGGGATTTATTTTGTTAAAACGTTTTGGTGTGATTACTTTAGCAATTATAAGCATGCTCGTGCTTGCTGCTTGTGGAACTAATGGAACAGATTCAGATTCGGAAGAAACAGAAGAGCCAACTGAACTTACAATGGGCTTTGTACCATCTCAGGATGCTGCAAATATAGCTACAACAGCTGAGCCTTTAGAAGCGTTTTTATCAGAAGAATTAGGTATTCCGGTGCGTGCTGAGGTTATGAGTGATTTCAGTGGTCTAGTAGAAGCAATGCGTACACAAAAGGTAGACATTGGTTTCTTAAATCCGTTTGGCTTTGTCCAAGCTGAAAATCGTGCTGATGTGGAAGTAATCTTAAAATCAATTCGTAATGGCGATGATTATTATGTTGCGCAATACACAGTTCCGGCTGATTCACCACTTCAATCAATTGAGGATTTAATAGCAACTGAAGGGTTAGTTTGGGCATATGCAGATGATCTATCAACATCAGGTTTCCTATTCCCTGCTAAGCAATTAATGGATATGGGTGTGGAAGATTTAGATGAGCACTTCCAACGGATTACTGTAGGGTCTCATGATAATGCGATGCTGCAACTAATTGATGGTCAAGCTGATTTTGTTACTACATTCCAAGATGCTCGGGTAACAATTGAAAGTGATTTTCCAACTGTTATGGATGACCTTCGTGTTCTAGGTGTTACTGACGCAATTCCTAACGATACAATTTCTGTAAGAAGTGGGATGTCAGATGATCTAAAACAACAGATTACCGATGCATTCATGAGCTTAAATGAAAATGAAGAAATGCTTGAAATTATGCACGAGATATATACTTGGGATGGTGTAGCTGTAGCTGAGTCTGCTGATTACGACATCGTTCGTGAAGTATTTGCTGCGTTTGAAGATGATTTAGCACAATAATTGTTAGGTAAAAAGAAAAGATTATAAAAGAGTGTCTGTCATCACCTTTTATTGAGATAAAGGGTGAAGCGGGCGCTCGTTTTCTGTATTCGGACTATAGAACAGCAAGTAAGTATGCTATGCTTATTTATAAGAATTTACACAAAATGCGAAAAGTCGGGAAGGTGAAAGATTTTGATCGAAATAAAGGACATGTCCTTAGTGTATCCCAATGGTCATCAAGGCTTAAAGAATATTAATTTGAAAATTAATGACGGTGAATTTGTTGTTATTGTTGGGATGTCAGGTGCAGGTAAGTCTTCATTAATTAGAAGTATTAATCGCATGGTAACGCCAACGGAAGGTGAACTACTTATTGACAATGAAAATGTGTTAGCCTTTAGAGAAAAAAAATTGCGTCAGCTCCGCACAAATGTTGGGATGGTCTTTCAAAACTATAACCTTGTGAAACGAATGTCGGTTTTGCGTAATGTGATGTCAGGGCGATTGGGTCATACCAATACCTTTCGCAGCTTGTTAGGTTTGTTTCCTCAGGAGGATTTACAACTGGCAATGAATAATCTCAAGCGAGTTGGGATTGCAGAAAAAGCATACGTGCGAGCAGATCAGCTAAGTGGTGGTCAGCAGCAACGTGTTAGTATTGCGCGTGTGTTGACGCAACAGCCCAAGGTTATTCTAGCTGATGAGCCAGTGGCGAGCTTAGATCCGCCTACTTCCCACCGGGTTATGAAGGACTTGCGTCGTGTTAGTAAAGAGGACAACTTAACCACAATCGTTAACCTGCATTTTATCGACATGGCGATGGAATATGCCGATCGGATCATTGGCTTACGGGACGGTGAGGTCGTTTTTGATGGGCCGATTAGTGAGGTAACTGAAGCAACCTTTGAAGAAATTTACGGTCGACCAATCAAAGATGATGACCTCATTGGAAGTGAGGAAGCGTAATGGCTCAAGAAAAATCAACCACACTTAACCAGCTTGAGCGCTATCACCTCACGCCGAAGAAATTCAAGCTTTTTCTTGTTGTCACCATTGTCATTGTCATCGGTTTATATATTGCAGCTGTTTTTCAAACTGAGGCATTTCCTAATCGAATTATTGATGGTATGGAAATTATCTTTAAATTTGTTATCGACGATTTGTTTCCACCTAATTGGAGCTATCTAAATACAGTAGCGCGCCGCTTATTGGAGACTTGGAACATGGCACTATTCAGTACAACAATTGCCGCTGTTTTAGCGCTACCCCTTAGTTTTTTAGCATCAGGGAATATTGTTAAAAGTCGGACAGCCTATCAGTTCATGCGTAACTTTTTAAATATTATGCGGACGATTCCCGAGGTCATTTTGGCGGTCTTATTCGTGGCAACCGTTGGGATTGGTTCAGTATCTGGTATTTTAGCATTAAGTGTTTTTTCGGCAGGTATACTAGCAAAATTAATTAGTGAAACAATTGAAGCTGTTGATCCGGGCCCGTTAGATGCCATACGTGCTTCGGGGGGCAATAAGCTACAGGTAATTGCCTACGGGGTGATGCCGCAAATTCTACCACAGTATGCTTCATATGCATTATATGTCTTAGAGATCAATGTTAAAGCGTCTGTTATTCTAGGATTTGTTGGCGCAGGTGGAATTGGAGTTATTATGCAGCAACAATTGCGTATGTTCCGCTATGATAATGTCGCCACGATTGTGTTTTTAACATTCTTAACGGTTTCGTTAATTGATTTCATTAGTAATCGTTTAAGGGGGCACCTCGAATAATGAGTCAACCAACCAAAGTTGCATTACGAAAAGCGCAGACAAAAAAAGGGAAAGTTAGATTTTATTTGACGCTGCTTGTCTTGAGTGCATTATATTTAGTAGCCATTTTAGAAACGGAATTCAAAATATCGAGCTCGCAAGCTTCGCCATTCACGACACTTAGACGAATTTTCATTTCACCGTTTACGAGTATGGATTATATTTCTCAATTCCCAGAGTACATTGGCTATATGATGGAGACAATTGCGATTGCTTTTGCAGGTGGTCTAGTGGCAACGCTCATAGCCATCCCAATCGCCTTTTTAGCAGCTCGTAATATATCGAAAGAATTTTCTTATATTGGCAAGGTTATTTTAAATGCGATCCGTGCTATTCCAGAATTAATCTTTGCAATTATCTTTGTGGCGGCAGTCGGAATTGGGCCTTATGCAGGGGTGCTAGCAATTAGTATTAATTCCGTTGGTATGCTAGGCAAGTTATATGCTGAAGTGATTGAGTCGATTGATATGAGTACCATTGATGCAATTCGGGCAAGTGGTGGGAATAGGCTACAAGCTATTTGGTATGGTGTGCTTCCACAAGTGTTACCAGAGTTCTCGTCATACTCGATTTATCGGTTTGAGATTGATGTTCGGTCTTCTACCGTGCTTGGAATTGTTGGGGCTGGCGGTATTGGTGCGCCGCTTATCTTAGCAACTTATCAGAGAAGTTGGGAAGATGTTGGGCTTATTCTAATTGTTGTTATTGTCTTTGTGAGCTTAATTGATATCTTAAGTGGTAAGATTAGAAAAAAACTAGTTTAATTAATAGGTTAAAAAAGGGTGAGGGTCTGTCAAATAGACGCTCTCTCTTTATATCTGAAAAGCTAAGGGGGATAATAAAGTGATGGTAGAGCAAGCGATTTATCAGCATGCTAAGCAATGGGCTTTCGAGGCCGGTGAAATTTTACGTCAGGCCGTTAAAGGTGAGCTAACTGTCGAATACAAAACATCAGCAGCAGATTTGGTAACAGAAAAAGATAAAGAAATAGAACAGTTTTTTCTTGATAAAATAAATACACACTATCCAGAGCATTTTTTGCTCGGTGAAGAGGGTGTCCAACAGCAGCAGACCTATCAGCCGGAAGACGAGATTGTCTGGTTGGTCGATCCAATTGATGGAACGACTAACTTTGTGCATACCAAAAGTAATTTTTCTATCTCAGTCGCTGTGTACATAAAGGGCAAGCCGACTGTTGGCGTCATCTATGATCCAATCAAGGATGAAATGTTCCATGTACTAGCTGGACAAGGCCTTTACGTTGACGAAGAAAAAGTGCCAGCTGTCGCTACCAATAAGCAAATGGAGGAGGCGTTATTCTGCCTAAATCATCTATGGTTAGCACCTAACGATGATTTAAATGAACAACCACTCCAGCAGATGGTCAGGGAGATTAGAGGATTTCGCTGTATTGGCTCAGCTGCGTTAGAGCTTGCCTACGTGGCAACGGGAAGAATGGATGGTGCAATCTACAATGGATTAGGTGCGTGGGACTTTGGGGCGGCCTACGTGATGCTAAAAGAGCAAGGAATAGCTTGTACAACCCTTAAAGGAGAAGAGGTTTATCCTTTTGGTCACGCAACGCTGATCACAGCTAGTAAAAAACTCCATCAACAGGTGCTGGCTAACTATATTGAACTGAAGCATTAAGAGAGGACGAACGGATGACTAAACTATATATCTTTGATTTGGACGGAACGCTTTATGAAGAAACAGATCACTTTGATTACTATGCTAAATTACTAATGGCACTTGTACCTGAGCAAGATCAACAGTGCTACTGGGAGGATTACTTGGCGATGAAACAAGGTGAGCATGTTGTTTCAATCGGGAAGGTCTATGATGTAAAACGCGATCTTACTGTTACGATTGACCCACTTACCCTAACAGCAACTGCTGCTCATACCTGGGACGGCAAGGCGGTAGAGCAGGTAGGTGATTTATACGGGGGACAACCCTTGAGCTTTGATTTTAATGCGCTCGTTGCAATTGGTGATGGCTGGTGGTTACCGTTTGCCTGCGCCAAACACTATGGTGTTGACGATACTCAACCGAGCTATCATCAGACCAAGGCTTATATGGTTACCGATCGGTTTCAGCTTAATGAAATTGCAGGGCTGCGGCAATTTCTACTTACGTTAAAAATAACAGATCGAATTGTGCTAATGACCAATAGTGACCGTGCTGATGTTGAACGACTGTTAACTGAGTTGAATCTTGTTGGTGTATTTGATCATATCATCACATCAGCACGCAAGCCGGAAAAGACAATGTGGTATTTCAATCACCTTCAGAATTTCTATCAAGTACCTTTTGAAAAAATGATTTCGATTGGTGATAATTTTATTAATGAGATCGCCCCTGCGCTTATGCTTGGGATGGAAGGGATATACTTGTCAAGGCATGACCAAGTGGGTGGACACAAGAATTTAACACAATATGCAAGCATTCGAGATCTGTATAAATGAGCTAGTGTACACAAGCTACTTAAGGAGGGTATTATTCTTAAGTAGCTTTTTTTAGTGCTGAGATAGCTGATTATGAATAGTTGTAACAAGCGAAGCTATTAATTCCTTCTGGAAAGAGGAGGGGTGGGTTGAAACGTGGTCGCTTTAAGGCGTTCTAATTAGCTAAGCTCTTCCATATAGTAAAGTATCTATGAAATGGGGGACGAGTCATGATGAAGCTTTTTAAATATGTGCTTTGGCTAATAGGTCTCGGCTTACTTATCTACCTCATTACTTTCCCATATGAAGGAACAATTCGTTCGACAGAATGGTTGAATCTGCCGCTTGCCAATCAAGTGATTGTGCTCGATCCAGGACATGGTGGAATGGATGGTGGGGCGGTAGGTGCAGATGACACCTTGGAGAAGGACATTGCATTAACGGTTAGTTTTTACTTGCGGGATTATTTACAGCAGGCGGGGGCAACGGTTTATTTAACGAGAGAGTCGGATAGGGATTTAGCTACCGAAGGGACATCAGGGGTATCACAACGTAAAGTGGAGGATATTAAAAATCGAGTTGTCTTTATGGAAGAAATTGATCCAGATTTATTTTTGACCATTCATTTAAATGCTTTGCCATCTAACCAATGGCGTGGTGCTCAGACTTTCTATCACCCTAATCGTCCAGATTCGAAGCAACTCGCCGAGAGTATTCAGGCTGAAATAAAAACGAGTCTTAATAATACCAATCGAGAAGCGTTAGCAATTAATAGTGTCTATGTGCTCAAGCATGCAAATCGACCAGCTGCTTTAGTTGAAATAGGATTTCTCTCGCACCCAGAAGAACGTGAGTTGTTAAAGGACACGGCATACCAGGATCAAATGGCCGCAAGTGTGTATTATGGCATACTCCGTTATCTATCCGAAGTGAGCGAGTAAATTTTTTTCTTAAAAAAGCTATGCTATACTGGCAGTGGAAGCTGATAAATGAGAGAGGTTGAATATGTGTGTTAACAGAACAGCAGGTAATTGCTTTACTAAAACCAGTTAAAGATCCATTTTTGAATAAATCATTTGCTGAAACTGACGCTATTCGTGAGGTGATGATTAAGCCCGAAACAGGTCATGTGAGTGTCAAGATTGGGATAGCTAAGATGAATACGCCGGAACAAATGGAATTACAGCAAACTCTAGTAGCCAAGCTTAAACGCTCGGGTGCTACCAGTGTTGGCTTGCGCTTTGAAACGCTACCAGATGAAGTGCTTGGGCAATTTCAAATAAATAAAGATGAAAAGCCATCGCTATTAAATGGGAATATAAAGACGAAATTTCTTGCTATTGCAAGCGGGAAAGGCGGAGTTGGCAAGTCAACTGTAACTGTAAATATCGCTGTTGCACTTGCCCGTCTTGGAAAAAAAGTTGGCATAATTGATGCGGATATTTATGGCTTTAGTATTCCGGATATGATGGGCATTACAAACCGACCAACTTTAAAGGGTAATCGAATTATTCCGGTTGAGGCACATGGTGTTCAGTTAATGTCGATGGGCTTTTTCGTTGAGTATAACGAACCCGTTATTTGGAGGGGTCCTAGATTAGGAAAAATGCTAAAAAGTTTCTTTGTTGAAGTGGATTGGGCGGAGCTTGACTATCTTTTACTTGATCTACCACCAGGTACTGGAGATATGGCATTAGCGGTTCATAATACGATTCCATCATCTAAAGAACTCATTGTCACAACGCCACACCCAACAGCAGCATTCGTTGCCTCGCGTGCTGGGAAAATGGCTATTAATACCAACCACGAAATTATTGGTGTTGTTGAGAATATGTCATACTACCAGAGCCTAGCCACTGATGAGAAAGAATATGTCTTTGGCCGAGGTGGTGGTGAGAAGCTAGCTGAAGAGCTTTCAGCACCACTTATTGGCCAACTTCCACTCGGGCAACCACAGGGTAGCGAAGGGCAGCGAGGTTCCATTTATTCAGCAGAAGAGCCAGCTGGTTTGATTTATCAACAAATAGCTGATCATGTCATCAAGTATACGTAACAAGAGTAAACCCTTTCTGTAGGTAGAAAGGGTTTATTCATTTTCTTCATCATCAGTCCCGCCATCGGTTTGCTCAGATTGGGTATCTTTCTCCTCCAGTAGTGTTTGTGCATTTCTTATAATGATCTCCGATACCTTCGCTTCAAAAAGTGGAGAAGCTAGCGTTTCTTGAATCGTTTCTTCTAAATGTGTCTTGAATTGTTGGCTTTTTAGTTGCCCCCTTATTTGATCATGGACCTCAGGATTGTTAAAAAGCTCAAGCATTTTCTCCTGATAGGCCGAGTCACTCATAAGCCGAGTTAAGACATCTTCATGTTGCGCAATCATTGCTTCAGAGAATGCTGTGACAAACTCGGTATCGGTGAACATATTGCTCCAGAAACCTTTGCCCTCTTCAGCGGTTAAGGATTGCTCGACAGCTTGTCGTACAAGCTGATCATTAATGACATACATTTGTTGTGTGGATTCGTCGCCAAGTACTTCAACAATTGCTTTCTTTCCGTCTTCACTTTTTAAGATATCTGTTACCATCTTCTTTGTTGAATCATAATTACCCTCTTGTCCATTTCCGCTACTACTGTTATTTGTACAGGCTGTTAGAAAGACGAGGATTGCTAGATAAAACCATAGCGTATGTTTGACCATTTCGACTCTACTCCTTCTCTAATAAATGAATAATTATAATATGAGAAGAATTGAGCAGAATTATGTACAAGGTCATTATTCTACTGGTTTAGTCTCAATCTCGGCCTGAGTGATAAGCTCAGATACAGTGACAAATTGGTAGCCTTTTTGTTGCAGACCGGGTAAGACAGTAGCTAGTGCATCCTCTGTTTGCGTTGCAGAGTCTGATGCGTGCATGAGGATAATATCACCATTTTCCGTTTCTGATAAGACGGTATCAATAATTTGTTCAACGCCTGGTGCTTTCCAATCATTCGTATTAATTCGCCATTGAATCACGTCGTAGCCCTGATCAGATACTAGAGCAAGTACTTCTTCGTTTAGGTGACCGCTCGGTGTTCTAATTAATTTCAAATCTTTATAGCCTAATTTTTCAAATATAGTCTTTGCTAAATTAAGGTCTCTTGTCACTTCATTTGCATCCATCTCTAGGTAGCTTGTGTAGCGGTAGCCAAGCATGCCGATTTCATGACCGGCTTCGGATATTTTATCAACTAAATGAGGGTGGTGCTCAGCCCATTCCCCTAATAAGAAAAAAGTTGCGCGAACATCGTGCTCATCTAACTGCTTAAGAATCGGTTCGACAATCTGGTCACCCCAAGTAATATTGAAGGTTAGACTAACATTACTTGATTCTTGGTCACCTTTTGATATGGCTAACGGTGCAGCATCGGAAGAGAAGACTTGTAAGTACTGTTTACTTTGAGTGGTAATAAATACTAGAGCGATAATAGAAAGAAGACCAATGACGGCATATTTTTTCAATTGCTTAAGCTTAATCGTGTAAAACAAGAGCAATGGGATCAACCTACCTTCTTTATGAATTAATCTAGTCTATGCAATGGTTTAAGAGAATTATGAGTGATTAACTAAAAAATATAGGTTTGTCTTTAGCAAATCTCGGAAATGACTATAACTGCTATCTTGAAAGAATTCACGAAAGATGAGGGATGCTGGATGCTAGGTTTGCTTGTGAGTGAGAGAGAGGTAAAAGAAATTGAGTATTTAATTAAAAGGGAGTTAGAAGAAATATTATTTGATATTGAGGATAGTCGCATAGATTCTGTGGTTAAGGATACCATGCAACAGCGCTACCGGGTGCTCTATCAGTTATTTCGGAGAATCGCGTCACATCAAGATGTGCTAAGGTATTTACCTCGTGATAAATTATACTAATCCAACCTTTTTTTGAAAAAAAGTCTTGCACGAACCTATTGGATATGCTATATTATTTTTTGTTGTCAGATTTGCTATGCTTTTAAAAGTGAGTCGATTTTAAATAAAAAAAGATTTGTTTTTAAAAAAGTATTGACGAGAATGAAGTCACATGATATATTATATCTCGTCGCTAAAATGCGACAACGGAATATTGATCATTGAAAACTGAACAAAACAACCAGTATGTTAAGAAAAGAAGTAAGACAAAAGCTAGTGCTTTTAAGCGAGCAAAGAGCATTCAA
>NZ_FODJ01000017.1 GCF_900110345.1 Amphibacillus marinus | reverse complement strand
GGAATCAATTGCTGGATACGATCTTTTGGACGGACGCTTTGAATTTGTCATTGCGTTAGGTCAAGAAGAGCGGACTGAAATAGAATTAGAAAATGCCTTAACAACTGGTGCAGTGCGACTAGTTAAAGTCGGTGAAGAAGGAGAAGCGTTGGAAAACGCAATCTTTAACTTAGTCGATGAAGATGGGGAAGAAGTCGTATCAGGGCTTGAAACAAATGATTCCGGCATAATTGAGGTTAATGATCTAAAACCAGGAACGTATTACTTTGTTGAAACGGGCGCACCATTTGGTCATGATCTTGACCCGACGCCAATCGAGGTAACTGTTGTGTTTGACCAGCAGGAAATCGCCGAAGTGGCTAAGACGAATGAACGCACAACTAGCGGTGTTGAGCTTACTAAAGTTGATAGTGAGACAGGTGAACGTTTGGTTGATGCAACATTTGAGCTGCAAACTACTGAAGGTGAGTTTATTAGTGAGCATGTAACAGATGAGGCAGGGCAAATTGTGGTTGAAGGATTAAAGCCGGGTCACTATCAATTTGTTGAAACGGAGGCGCCATTTGGCTATGAGCTTGATCAACGCCCAATTTTGTTTGCAATTGACTTAGGTCAGATTACCAATACACAAATTAGTACAGACAATCAAATTGTCACAGGCGATTTTGAGTTAACTAAGCTAGACTTCGATAACGGTCATGTGCTAGCAGGTGTTGAATTCGAATTGCAAGCCGCTAATGGTGAGTTCATTGAAGCAGGCTTAACAACCGATGCCGATGGTAAGCTATTGCTAACAGGATTACGCCCAGGCTCTTACCAACTCATAGAAACGCGTGCTTTACCAGGTTATCAACTTTTAGCAGGACCAATTGCGTTTACAATTGATCGTGGTCAACTAGCTCAGAAAGAGATAGTGATAACGAATATGCTGACACGTGGTTCTGTGCAGTTAATTAAGCAAAATGAAGCAGGCAATGTATTAGCTGATGCTATATTCACCTTGCTTGATGCTAATGGTAATGAACTAAAGGCTGGTCTTACAACGAATGAAGCAGGCTTAATTATTGTTACCGATTTACGCCCGGGTAGCTATCAGTTTATTGAAACGGAAGCACCAGAAGGCTACCAGCTGGATAACACGCCTATTGATTTTGAGATAGAAGTGGGGCAAGTTGAGATACTATCAATTAACGTAACAAACGAAAAAATAGAAGTCGAACCTACTGGATCTACTGATATTGGTGAGTCTAATTCTGAGAGAGAACCTAAGCAGCAAACGGACTTACCTAACACGGCGACCCAGGTGTATAATGTTATGACTATTGGAGTTAGCATACTTTTATTAGGTGGTATTCTGTTAACCATTCGTAAAAAGAGAAAAGATTTTTAATAACTAAGAAATAATGAAAAGCAACTATTTGGATTATCTCCCAGTAGTTGCTTTTTGTCAGTAAATTAATTAAATTGCCGATGAGCGATTAATGATGGTTGCTGGTGCTCTCACTTTTAGTCTAGCAGTGCAAAATAACGTTAAAAAAAATATGCTCAATTTGATGATTAAGCTTCACAGTAGCTACTATGGTATAATAAAGTAGTTTTTAATGTAGAGAAAGGTATATACCATATGAAAAAACGGCTAGAACAACGCCAATTTTATCGAGGGGCGTTCTTACTTACTTATGCTGGACTACTTAGCAAGCTATTAAGCGCCATGTATCGTGTGCCTTTGCAGAATATTACTGGGGACGTCGGTTTCTATGTTTACCAACAAGTCTATCCTTTTATTGGAATTGCAACAATGCTAGCCTTATACGGATTTCCTGCGGCTATTTCAAGTTTGGTTGTGCAACATTCCGGACAGTTAGATAAACGATTAACGAGGCGTGTTTTTTGGCATTTACTATTGTTTTCGGGTCTGTTATTTTGCTTGATTTTCATTTTCGCTCCTACAATTGCTCGTGAAATGGGTGATGTGAACTTAACAATGGCAATTCGGGCATGCTCTTGTTTATTTTTACCAATTCCGTTCGTAGCTACCTTAAGAGGCGTTTTTCAAGGACAGAGTAATATGACGCCAACAGCCGTTTCTCAGATAATTGAACAAATTGTCCGTGTTAGCTTAATTATTGCTTTGGCACTTGTAATAGTAAGATTAGATGGTTTGGTTTACCATGTAGGGATAGGGGCTGTGCTAGCTTCGTTTGTCGGTGCGGTAGCAGCAGCAATATTTCTATACATATACAGCTTTAAAAAACAGCCCCCAAGAGAGCGGGTCAGTAATATGTCCTGTTCAGCTCTTTATATCTGGAAGACAATTATCGGCTTCGGACTAGTGATGGCTGTCAATCATATGCTTTTATTGCTTTTGCAGCTTGTTGATGCGCTAACGTTCGTACCGCACTTACTTGAAACAGGCATACCACTAAGCGAGGCCCAAGTCCTTAAAGGTGTGTTAGATCGTGGCCAGCCACTAGCGCAATTAGGAATAGTGCTCGCTTCATCCTTAACCTTGGCGCTTATTCCGTCTGTTACAAAGGCAAGGCTGTTAAGTAATCAAGAGCAGTTTAGGGCTTATATAACTAGCACCTGGCGATTTACGCTATACTTATCAGCTGGAGCTACAGCAGGCTTAATTGTTTTATTACCTGAGATTAACCTTGTGTTATTTAAGGAAGATGTGGGGACAGTTAGTTTGCAAATATTTACTTTCACCATTTTATTTGCATCATTAAGTATTTCCACGGCAGCCATCTTGCAAGGGCTGGAATATGTTTATCGTACGGCAATTTTTGTGCTAATTGGCGTACTGGCGAAGTTTATCTTTAACATTATTCTAGTTCCTTATTTATCAATTGTTGGTGCTGCAACAGCAACCGTATTGGCGACCATTATTGTATTAGTTTTAAATATGACACAACTAAAAAGGGCTGTTCCTAATCAAAAAATAATGCAAGTGCCTTGGCTACGCTTTGGATCAGCGCTGTTGATTATGGTTGGTGCAGTGACTTTAATTAATAGAGTGGGTCAGTCCTTGTTTATAAGTGGGTCGAGACTAGGGCAGCTTTTTTATATTATAATAGTTGTATTGTTTGGCATTATCATTTATTTTTTTAGTTTAGTTATGCTTAGCGTGTTTACGAAGCAAGAGCGTGACGTATTGCCATTTAAACGGTTTTTGAATGATTAGTAGAAGAATAGCTGGTCAATGCAGAAAGGATAGATGAATGTTGAGTCGTATTAATATTATTGGTCTAGGTGCAGGTGATCTAGAGCAGCTTTCATTAGGGGTGTATCGCAAAATCACTAATTTGACCGTCCCATTGTTTGTGCGTACTGCTGATCACCCTGTGCTCGCAATATTAAGGGATGAGGGGGTACACTATCGGTCATTTGATTATGTTTACCAGTCTGCAACCGATTTTGAAACGGTCTATCAAACGATTGTACAACAGCTTAAGCTTGAAGCAGCAAAATTTAATGAGATTGTCTATGCAGTTCCTGGCCACCCTATGTTGGCTGAACGAACGGTACAGTTGCTTTTGGAGCAAGAAGAGATAGAGGTTCACATATTAGGTGGTCAAAGTTATTTAGATGATTTATTTACCGCACTAAAAATTGATCCTATTGAAGGGTTTCAATTTTTTGATGCCACAAGCTTTGACCGCAATCAAGTTAACTATACGAATCATCTGGTCTTCTGTCAGGTCTATGATCAGATGATTGCTTCAGAGGTGAAGTTGACATTATTAGAGGATCTTCCTCCAGAACATCTAGTCACAGTAGTTGAGGCAGCTGGAAGTGAAGCAGAGTTAATAAAAACCATACCGCTCTTTGAACTTGATCAGACTGTTCGATTAAGTAATTTAACAAGTCTGTATATTCCACCTACTTCAAAGGCAGTTTTGGCTCATCAATTTAGCTATTTACGAGAAATTATTGCAACGCTACGTGGACCAAAGGGCTGCCCTTGGGATCAGAAACAAACACATGAGAGTCTACGACCTTATCTTGTTGAAGAAGCATACGAGTTAATTGATGCAATTAATCAAGAGGATGACAACGCGATCACAGAAGAGCTTGGGGATGTGCTATTACATGTTATGCTTCATAGCCAAATCGGTGAAGATCAAGGTTATTTCACAATTGATGATGTCATTCGTACCCTTTCTGAAAAGTTAATTAGGCGGCATCCACATGTTTTTAACAATACCATCGTGTCGGGTATAGAGGAGGTTATCTCCAATTGGCAGGCGATCAAAGCAGAGGAGAAAGGACTAGTAAAAACGAACTCACTACTAGATCGTGTTCCAGAGTCGTCATCTACCCTTGTTAAGGCTGAAGGACTTCAAAAAGAAGCCGCTAAAGTAGGGTTTGATTGGGACAACCCTAACGATATCTGGGCTAAGGTTCATGAAGAGATAAGGGAAGTTCAAACAGCAATTCAGGATGAGAACCAGTGGGAAATAGAGGCAGAGTTTGGTGATCTAATATTTGCGATTGTAAACCTAGCACGCTATTATAAAATTAATAGCGATTTGGCTCTGAACAGAATGAATGCTAAGTTTACCAAGCGCTTTCACTTTATCGAGCAAGTAGTAAGAGCACGGGAACTGAACATAAGTGAGTTATCGTTGCAACAACTTGATAAATTCTGGGAAATGTCAAAACAAGACGAGGAGAATGATTGAAATGCGATTAGATAAATTCTTAAAGGTATCACGCTTAATTAAACGAAGGACTCTGGCAAAGGAAGTCGCTGATCAAGGACGTATTAAAGTAAATGGTAATCAAGCGAAAGCAGCAACTACAGTCTCAATAGATGATGAGCTGGATATTCAATTTGGGCAAAAGTTATTAACGATAAAAATAGAATCGCTTAAGGAGACAGTACGAAAGGAAGAGGCCAATACTCTCTATTCTATTCTCAAAGAAGTACCTGTATCTAAAGATAATAATTAAGGTAAAACCGTTCTAATAGAAGTTCCTCTAGCATATCATATTAGTGATTAAAGGAGGGCTTATTATGTTACATGAATCGAACCAATATTCAACTTCATCTACTCAACCAGAGCATGAAATTAAAGTGCGTAACAGACGAGTTATTGAAATTAGCGGTGTTAAAGAGGTTGATAGCTTTGATAATGAGGAGTTTCTGCTAGAAACAGTGCAAGGCTATCTAATGATTAGAGGAGAAAATCTCCAAATTAAAACTCTTGATGTAACGCAAGGGCGAGTTGAGATTAAAGGTAAGCTGAATGATTTTTCTTATTTGGATAATCACCAGAATAGTTCTTCAAAAGGATTTCTTGGTAAGCTGTTCAAATGAGTGTAAACACCCAATTGCTTTCGTTCGCGGGCATGGTTTTAGTAGGCGTTTATCTTGGGTGTATGTTTGATACAAATGAACGTTTAATTAAGCCGCTAAAAGGGTACAAGGTGTTAGCTTCTATTTTTCAGTTCGCATTTTGGCTTGCACAAAGCTTCATTAGCTTTCTGTTTTTAGTTGAATTAAATGGTGGACAAGTACATCTCTATTTTTTAATAGCGGTAACAATTGGATTTTGGTTTTATTTAAGAGTCATCCAGCATGGTTTTCAGTGGCTGTTAGAGGGCTTTATTGTGCTGGTGAAACGAATTTGTTTTTTTATTTATCAGCTTGTTTACTATCTTATTATTAAACCAATTATCTACCTTTATCGCTTAATATTAGCAATTTGTGGTTTTGTATTTGTCGTCTTTAGCTACGTTATTAAAATAATTTTAACCCCAATTCTATGGATAATGAGGCTTTTATGGCGTTGTATTCCTAAAAATGTGAGGAAATACTTAGTTTCTTTAGCAGGAATCTATAGTAAAATAGAGAATACTATAATAAAGCGGAATAAAAAAGAGTAAAGGAGGTTATCATGATATGGGAAGACATCAGCAAAAAGTTGCCCGATTTCGTTCAAAGACTATGGATCAATATGATATTAAACAAGAGCGAGCGCGTCGGAAAAAGCAACGCTTAAGAAGGAGACTTATCTTGTTTGCTGTTCTTGCCTTGGTAACCTTCAGTACGGTTTTTTCATATCATAGAAACCAAAGGGCAATACATGCCGAGAAGGTAGCTGAATATGAGGCACTAAAGAATCAGATGGTGCAATTAGAAGGTGAAGCACGATCTTTATCAGAAGAAATTAGTTTATTAGAAGATGAGTCTTATGTGCTTAGAATTGCAAAGACTAATTATTTCTTCACTGAAGAGGGAGAAATAGTTTTTAAACTAACTGAGGAAGATCCTGCTTATTGACATTGCTTTCATAGCTTGGCTATAATATAAAGGTGTAGTATATCTTTTTTTAATTCTTAAGGAGGAGCATTTTTTTTATGTCAATTGAAGTAGGCAGCAAGGTGCAAGGGAAGGTAACAGGGATTACTAATTTTGGTGCGTTTGTTGAATTGCCAGAGAGTAAAACAGGACTCGTCCACATTAGTGAGGTTGCCGATAATTATGTTAAAGATATTAATGAACACCTGACAGTTGGTGACGAAGTAACGGTCAAAGTTATCAATGTAGAAAAGGATGGAAAAATAGGCTTATCGATTAAAAAGGCAAAGGATAAACCTGTCCAAAATCGGCGAAGCTCGAGTTCTAGTCATCCTAAACCAACTCGTGAACGTACAGAGAACTTTGAGGCGAAAATGAATCGTTTTCTAAAGGATTCTGAAGATCGCTTAGCTTCGTTACGAAAGCATACCGAATCGAAACGTGGAGGTCGAGGTGCTAAAAAGGGCTAATTTGCTGTCTAACTCGTCATATAAAAATGAACCGAATTGCATTTATATTGTTTTATAATTTCTTATAAAAGCTTACTTGTCTTCTAGGCATGTAAGTTTTTTTATTGATGAAGCCGGTAGTAGTGCAGTTAATATTAAGGTTGAAAAGTATCGTAAACTTTTTGTGAACTTTTGTGAATTTTTTCACGATATTTAAACTTTTGTGTACACTAAGTTGCTTATATGTGGTAATATATAGATTGTACAAAGCTGTACAAACAACATGACTCTTAGGAGGAAAGACAATGAAATTTAAACTATTTTTAGCAATGATTTTAACAGTAGGCTTATTAGCTGCTTGTGGTGGTTCTGATGATAATGGCACGGAAGAAGAGGGCACAGATGTCGTAACAGCAGCGTCGTTTGCAGCTGATGCAGAAGGTTTACATGCAGCGGCGAGTGAAAACGGAACGTGGATTATTATTCCTGAAAGCGACTTAACGTTATCAGAGGATTTAGTTGTAACTGGAACGTTCCATAACAGTGGAGATGAGAGTGAAGACGTTTATCGTAAAATTGCTGCCTACACACAAGATGATGATCGTAATATCGTTGATCAGTGGGTCATTACAGTACCACAATTAGTTGTACAAAGTGAAAACCTTAATTTCCAAGGTGGAACGCTTGATGGTGATGTATATGTAGAAGCAGATGGTTTCCTACTTCATGCAACAGCAACAGTAACGGGTGACGTTATTTTCGCTAGTGAAGAGTTTGAAGCTTCAGCTTCTTTGGAAGGAACAGTTGAAGGCGAGACAAGTGTAGAATAATGGATGTAAAAAAAGCTAACTGGCTAAAGTTAGCTTTTTTTTGTTGAAACATAAGCGATGACTCTATCTATAAGGTAAAATAAATGCCCAACCAAACAATAATTTTACATTGTTCGTTTGAGCATTTGTGATGTTAACTCAAATAATGTGTCTTTATAAGGCCCATTAGGAAGTTTATTTAACTCTGTTAAAGCTTTTTCGGTATACCGGGAAGCAAGCTTCTTAGCATTTGCTAGTCCGCGCTCTTGTCTAATTAGTGTAATAAGTCGGTCTAACTCTTCATCAGAGAGCTGTTTCTTTTCGAGGATTGGTTTAATTTCCCGTTCGTTTTTGGCTAGTGCATAAATTAAAGGTAAGGTATAAATGCCTTGTCTGACATCGGCCATTACTGGCTTTCCGACATGGGAAGCATCGGCCTCATAATCAAGAATATCATCAATAATTTGAAAGGCCATCCCGATATAGTGGCCCATGTACCATGCATGTCGAGCTTGTCGTTTTGTTGCCTTACTCTCAATTGCACCAGTATAGCAACTGACAGCAAATAATTGAGCCGTTTTTCCAGAAATACGTGCTAAGTAATCCTTTACACTACTAGCTGGTTTAAAACGAGAGTGAAGCTGATCAAGCTCACCAATAAGAATACGCTCCATGCTGCGCGAGTTATAGGCTAAATGCTCCAAGGAACCTGAATGCTTAGATAAGATCGCAAAACTAATGGAAAATAAATAGTCCCCAGCATAAATAGCAAATTTATTGCCATGCGTATTCTGTAGTGTCGCTTTACCTCTTCTGGTTGCAGCGTCATCAATGACATCATCATGGACGAGTGTTGCCATGTGTAATGTTTCGACTGCTGCGGCAAGCGCAATTGCTTTATCGCGATCATAATAGGCACCCATTTGGCTACATAACAATGTATAAGCAGGACGTAATAATTTCCCCCCAGCATGAACAACTTCTTTTAAAGTTGCTCGAATTTGCTTATCTCTAATCCGTATATGTGAATCAATGAGCTGCGTGACCCTAGAAAGGTCTTTTTCTAATTGTGGGTAATCCTTCCACATCGCATGCGTGTTCATCATTAAATACCTCTTTCATTCTTATCGCGTTACAACGTTCTTAAATCCATATAATAGTGTAAACGTTCGATGTGAGTTAATAAATAGTTAGCAGTGATCCCAATTGCTATGCCTGTCAGAATACCAATTAATGATAAGACGGGCAAATAAAGCATAACCGTCCAGGTTTGCGCGACCCAGCTAGCGATGACAAGCTGGCCAACATTATGGAAAACAGCACCAGTAGCACTGACACCTATTAAGCTAATTTTCATGAAGCTTAGTTGCTTAATGGTTAGCATACTAACAAAGCTAAGTAATGCCCCTGCCGCGCTGTACATTAGGGTAGAGACAGTACCACCAAGTAGAGTGGTTAACAAAAGGCGAATGAAGACAACCTTACTGGCATCTTTAAACGGCAGTGTGTAAATGGCCATACAGGTTATAATATTGGCTAAGCCTAATTTCGCTCCAGGAGCAAAAAAGAAAGGAGAAGGAATAATTCGTTCAACAAGGCCTATAATAACGGCTTGAGCCGCTAATAAAGCGATATATACAAGGCGTTGATTCTTTGTCATAAGACCTGTCCTCCCTCAGTTTGATTAATAAATGAACTTATTATATCAATGTCGGTAAGATCATTAGACTTAATCTCGATGACAAGCTGATGGGGTAGACAGACAATGGTTTGTCCAGCTTGATCAATGTACCCAGTTCGGACACAAACCTGATCGGTGCAGCTTGCCTGATGAATCCTAATTCGACCATCAACAACCTCAATTGTGTTTGTCTCGTTATCATCTGTGTATATAGTAAATTGTTCTTTACCTTGGTGATCTGTTAGATTAATTTCATAAACCAGCTCATGATCTAATGAAATTGTCGCAACACGATCAAGACCACTGACTTGACTTTGATTATAATAAAAAACAGCAAAAGGAAAAAAAGAAACACAGAGAAGAAATATGATGATACCAAGATCACCGACTTTAAATACAGAGAGAAAAGCTTTCATTTCCTGTCTTCCTTTCACTGTTTAGGATGGCTAACTCACAGTAAAAAAACGCAATCTTAAAGTTAATTTGCGTTCCTTTGATCATTCGTTATTATCTACTATAACAGAAAACCCTTAGATAAAGAAGATAGCGACAGACTCTTGTGCAAGAGTCAATCGCTGCTCCTCTATTTAATATGTTATTTATCTTGATAAATAGATTTCGGTTTGCCGTACCACCATTGACTCGCTTTTTTCTGAATAAAAGGAATTACCCAGTAATCAAGTCCCATTGTACGACCAGCCCCATTTAAAATGGCAATGGCTGCAGGTAAAGCCCAAAATTGTTCCCAGCCTAGCATGGCTGATAAAGTAAACATGGCGATGAATGCTGCACTAGCTGCACTTGCCAACCATGTGAATAGACCGAAGATGAGTGCTAGCCCAATGGCAATTTCAACAAACACAACTGTTTTTTGCATAAATACAGCAACTTCTGGTGTTGGCATGATAATTTGCATAATCCATGCAAACCACTTTGGTAAATCGCTTAAGATAGGTACTGCCCATTCACTAGCATCAGTTGCAGCTGCAGTTGCAGCAGAACCCGCTTCTTGTAACCAAGGGTAGTTCAGGTTGACAGAAGAAGATACAAGCCATGAATCCTCTCCAATTCCTCTAAATAGTTTTGTTAAATTAGCGAAGCTTGAGGTAGCATCTGACCAAAGTTCTTCACCCCAGAATTTTTTCCCGCCTTCAACAAGCCAGAAAAACCCAAGATAAACGCGTAATGGCACACTCCATAATACATTGCCGTAACGTGTTAAGAAGTCACGGAAGATATTACGTTTATCCTTGGTATGGAAAAATTCATGCTCGATATATTTAAACATATAATAGCCACTACCAATACCAAAGAAATAATACAAGTTAACCATATGTTTGACAAAATTCGCGAACCAACCACTTAAGTGAAGGCCCATAAGGTCTGCAACACCATAGCGTGCACCGATAGACACCATAACACCATGGTATTTACCTTCGTAGGCAACTTTGTCCTCACCTTTTATTGTTGCAATAATGTTTTTTGCTGCTGTTGTACCAGTTTGTTCGGCAGCTTCGACAATTTGCGGTGTTGGCTTACCTGGTTCTTCCTCAAAGTAAGCTAAATCACCAACGACATAGACGTTATCATATTGCTCAGATTCCATATACTTATTCACTTTTAATCGACCAGCACGCGCTTGCTCCATTTGGTACTCTTCAGTATCAGAATTAGCTTTGACGCCACCTGTCCAAGCAAGTGTATAAGTTGGAATTGTTTCGCCATTTTTAAGAACAATTTCGTCCGGACGAACTTCTACTATTGGAGATTCCTTTAAAACCTTGACACCGTGCTTTAACAAGTAAGCTTCAGCTTTGTCAGCATCACGACGCTCCAGCATATTTAAGATTGTTGGCGCAGCCTCAATCACATAAAGTGAAATTTCATTTACATCAAGCTTGTTGTTTTTAGCTAAGCGTTCTTTCCATTCAATAAGCTCTCCAACTAATTCAATACCAGTAAAACCAGAACCACAAATGGTAAATGCTAGCATCGCACGGCGTGTTGCCTCATCATGAATAGTTGCGGCTTTTGCCACTGTATTCTCAATGTGTTCACGTAATTTAACGGCATCTTCCCATGACCATAAGGTAAATGCGTGTTCACCAACACCAGGTGTACCAAAGTCGTTAGGCTCGCCACCCATACCTAAAATTAAATAGTCATAATCAAATTCCCCATGCTCTGTTGTCACTTTTTTGGTATCATGATCGACATGAGTAACATTGTCTGTGACAAGTTTCACTTTTGTACGATTAAATAAGCGACGAAGATCAAATTGAATCGCGTCTGGCTCAACTCGATGCGCTGCAACCTCATGCAATTCGGTCATCATTGTATGATAAGAATGACGATCTATTAAAGTAATTGATACAGTATCATCTTTTTTAAACTTTTTAGCTAACTTTTTTGCCGCATGGACCCCTGCATAACCAGCACCAATAATGACAATATTCTTGTTTGCCATTTTCTCCTCACTCCCCCTAATAATAGTTGTAAACCAAGATTTGTTGTGAATTTATGAACAACCGATTATTATTGTAACGCTGTTTTTTTCTTGTGTCTAGGCTTTTTAAAGATTATATATAAAAAATTTGCTAAAGTTTGAACAAATTGAAATATTATTTATCAAACAAAAAAGTTCATTAAGTATTCACAACTCTGTAAAAAACCGATAAAATAAGATTTAATCAGTAAAAATCAAGAATTAATAGTTGATTTCATAATAGACAGCTATATAATGAGGGTGCTATACTCATTTTCAAAGGCCATTAATGTGAATCTATTCACATTAATGGTTAGCGTTGACGTCATTTTAGGGAGTGTCAGACATGAAAGGTTATTTAAAGGTTACAACCCTAGCATTCTTAAGTCTAGTAACGCTTTTAGGGTGTGGTAAAAATGATTCTGGTCTATTAACATCACCTCATACACAGAGGGAGTTTTTAATTGGAACAATCATAAATTTAAGTGTTTATGATGAGGATAAAGAATATACACTTCAATTAGCAATGGATCGTATTAGTGAGCTTGAGCAATTAATTAGTGAGGAACTCAATTCAACAAAGGTATTTGAAATAAACCGTGAAGCAGGCAAAAGTCCTGTATACGTTTCTGATGAATTATATGAGCTAATTAAGATAAGTATTGATTATGGTATACAATCAGATGGGGGCTTTGACGTTACGATTGGTCCGCTAACCCAGCTTTGGCGCATTGGCTTTGATGATGCACGGAAACCAGGTCAGGATGAAATTGAAGATGTACTTGGTTTAATTAATCATGAAAATGTTGAGTTAGACGATGAGAATCAAACTGTTTATTTAGTAAAAGAGGGGATGGAGTTAGACTTAGGTGCAATCGCTAAGGGGTATATTGCTGATCAAGTTAATCTCCTTTTGGATGAAGAGGGTGTAACAGCAGCTATTATTGATTTAGGTGGCAATATTTTTGTGAAGGGTAATCGGCCATCAGGTGGTGATTGGTCCGTTGGTATCCAAAACCCCTTCTTAGGTCGAGGGGAACTAGTCGGTAAGATTAAGGCATCGGATAAATCGGTAGTAACATCCGGTATATACGAGCGCTACCTTGAGGTAGATGATGAAACATACCACCATCTATTGGATCCAGATACTGGATATCCATTTAATAATGAAATAGCGGGTGTATCGATTATTAGCGATCTGTCGGTTGATGGGGATGCTTTATCGACAGTTGCTTTTGCTAAAGGATTAGTCGAGGGGAAAGCTTTTATTGAGGAACTTGAAGATGTTGAAGCTATATTTGTAACCCGCGACCGCGCGATCTACTTAACAAGTGGTATCGTAGATAATTTTGAATTAGTAAATGAGAATTTCGACTTAATAACACAATAGAAAAGGTGAGCATCATGAGCATAAAAGCTTTTTTACAGCTTGTTGAAATCCAGACTAAAATAGCAAGTGTCTTTCCGTTTTTAATAGGAATCCTGTTTGTTTGGTTTCGCTACAATAGCTTTAATTTAATAAACACAATTATCTTCTTTATCGCAATGTTGCTGTTTGACTTAACGACAACAGCTATTAATAATTATATGGACTTTCGCAAAGCGACCTCGAAGGAATATCGACAGACCCGTAACGTTATTGGACAGGAGGCTATTCCAGAGCGATTAGTTGTTGGTACTATTTTTACCATGCTAACGCTAGCTACGGGGTTAGGCTTATGGTTAGCCTATCGTACAGATTTGTTTGTCCTTCTTGTTGGTATGGTCTGCTTTGGAATTGGTATATTTTACACGTTTGGACCGATCCCACTATCACGTATGCCTTTAGGTGAAGCCTTTTCTGGTTTAGCGATGGGGTTTGGCATCTTGTTTTTGGCGGTTTATGTGAATGCTTATCAGTATGGTATTGTTAATTTGGTATGGGAAGGGCGTTCAATAATCTTAGAGGCAGATATCATTCTGTTACTAGAAATATTTTTAGTCTCAGTTCCTTGTATCTTTACAATTGCCAATCTTATGTTGGCTAACAATATATGTGATTTGGAGGAGGACATTGCCAATCATCGCTTCACCCTACCTTACTATATTGGTAAAAAAAGAGCGGTCTATATGTTTAATGGGCTATACTTGTTTTCTTTTGTTGCATTAATGAGTGCTGTATTATTAAATTTATTACCGCTTATGCTATTGCTGGTGCTCTTCATCATCTTTCCCGTTTATCAGCAAGTTAAGCAGTTTAATGACAGACAAATTAAAGCAGAGACATTCAGCGTAGCTGTCAAAAGCTTAATCCTTGTTAATGGCTCAGTCGTCATAACGTTCATTGCCGCGTTACTCATTTAAATAAGGGGGCAGATTTGTTTGCCAAACTTAAATGCTATTCAGGTTAAAAATATAAAGTTTCGCTATGATTTAAGATTAGACCACCATGTATTATCAGATGTTTCCTTCGTAGTCGAAAAAGGGAAATGGGTTTCTATTATTGGGGAAAATGGCTCTGGTAAATCAACTTTAGCCAGACTATTGGTTGGTTTATTACCACCAGAGTCTGGCTCAATTTTTATCAATAATCAGTTAGTAGACGAGCAAAGTAAAGGGCAAATCAGAAAAAAACTTGGCATTGTTTTTCAGAACCCAGACAATCAGTTTATTGGAACAACTGTTGAAGATGATGTTGCTTTTGGTTTAGAGAATCAGCAGCTAAGCTATGAAGAGATGCACAATCGTGTTGCAGAAGCACTTAAAGTAGTTGATATGTATGAACACCGAGCAAAAGACCCCTCTCAGTTATCTGGTGGTCAAAAGCAACGTGTGGCAATTGCCGGTGTGCTCGCTTTACAGCCTGAGATAATGATCTTTGATGAATCGTTTGTAATGCTAGATCCTTTAAGTAGAAGAGAACTATTAGAAAGCTTGCAGCTTATCCAAGCACAATACGATTTAACGATTATCTCAATCACGCATGATCGTAATGAAGCAGCTTTGGCTGATAAAGTAATCGTATTAGAGCAGGGAAAGCTTATTAGTGAAGGCGCTCCAGCGAATATTTTTGCTGAGGAGAAGAAGCTAACGCCGCCCTTTGCTGAAGCGCTCAGAAGAAGGTTAGCGACTGCGGGTGTAAGTATTCCCAATCATTACATGTCGGAAGAAGAATTGGTGGATTGGCTATGCAAATAGTATTTAATCAAGTTAAAGCAGATTATCAACTCGGCCCCATTCGGACGGCGAATATTATTAATGAAGTTAACTTATTAATAGCTGATCAGTCTTTTACCGCAGTGATTGGTCCTACTGGAGCAGGGAAATCGAGCCTATTAAAAATGATCAATGGTTTATTACTTCCTTCTGCAGGCTCGATACAAGTGGGCGAGTATTCTATTACCCCTAGTTGTAAAAAGCAGACCCTTGCGGCGATTCGTAAGCGGGTGGGAATGGTCTTTCAATTCCCTGAGCACCAGCTATTCGCTGAAACAGTAGAACAGGATATTGGCTTTGGCCCAACTAATTTTGGCTTTAGTCGGGAGGAAACACGATTAGCCGTCATCGAAAGCATGGGAAAAGTTGGTCTTGACCCAGCGCTATTACAACGTTCACCATTCTCTTTATCTGGGGGGCAGCAACGCCGAGTTGCGATTGCTGGCATTATTGCAACAAAACCAGATGTGCTTGTACTTGATGAACCTGGGGCAGGACTTGACCCTGAGGGGAAACGCGAAATTTTAACGATGATTCAAGAATTACATGACAACCACAAGCTAACAACAGTGTTAGTTACTCATGATATGGACGATGTCGTTGCTTATGCCGATAATGTTGTGGTAATGGCTAACGGGCAGGTTATGTGTCAGCAAAAGGTAGAAGAGCTATTCGCGGACAAAGAAGCATTAGTAAAGTGGAAAATAGACTTGCCCGAACCATTACGCATACAACGTTGCATCGAGGAGCAGTGTGGACGTGCTTTTAGCTCAGCAAGCTTAACGCTTGAAGCATTAGCGGATTTACTGTTAAAGGAGTACTTTGCATGAACAAATTAATGATGGGGCGTTATTTTTCAGGTGACTCCTTTTTACATCAACTTGATCCACGTACGAAGCTTTTTGCTACATTGTATATCATTGCGCTCCTTTTTTTTGTTGAGAATATTTGGGGTTTCTTGTTGTTGTTTGCTGTGACTTTCTTCATTATGCATCAGACAGGCATTGCTTTGGTTGCATTTATAAATGGCGTAAAGCCACTTATTTGGCTAATTTTATTTGCAGTTATGCTCCGGATCTTTTTTACAGGTGGCGGTATAGTTTATTTTCGAGCAGGTCCAGTCATGTTGTCAAGCTTCGGGTTAATAACCGGCTTTTATACATTCTCTAGATTTGTATTAATGATCTTTATCTCCACTGTTCTAACCTTGACGACAAAGCCAATTGATCTAACAGATGCTATCCATGCTTTGTTAAAGCCGCTGCAAATCTTTCGAATCTCAATAAATGACTTTGCCTTAATGCTGTCAATCTCCTTAAGGTTTATCCCCAACTTGCTTGATGAAACAACAAAAATTGTTGATGCACAACGGGCACGAGGTGTTGTTTTTGGGAAAGGGAATATTATCCAACAAATGAAGAAACTTGTGCCAATTGTCTTGCCTTTATTCGCTAGCTCACTAAAGCGAGCTGAGGAACTGGCTGACGTAATGGAGGTCAAAGGTTATCAATCTGATCAGAAAAGGACGCGTTATCGTCAGCTAAAATGGCAAGTTAGAGATGCCGTGGCTTTACTGATGATTGTACTATTAACAGCAGCGGTTGTGTTTGTTAATCGTCTTTAGGATTAATAACTGTCATAATTAAATGGAAGAGGATAATGTGGAAAAGTTTGTATTATCCTGTTTATTATATGCATACATAGGCATAAGTTGATGTTAATTGGGTCAATCAGTTCTGCTCGACGTAAATAATATTTAAAGCGAATCCATTTTGTATGAGTATAATAAATATAAAAGGAGAATTTACTAATGCCTACTAATGAAAAAGATGAGCTACTACGTGATAGTGAAGACCATTTTCAAACATTACTTAGAATAATTGAATCTGTTCCTAGCCGAAGTAGAAATATTTCGATTGAAACCGAAGAAAGAGACAAGAATTTCCGTGATGTCGTCATGCATCTTTACGAATGGCATGCAATGTTAGAACGATGGTATAGGGAGGGGATGGATGGTGATCGTCCTTTTATGCCTGCTCCTGGCTATCAATGGCGTACCATAAAGCTACTGAATTTGCAGATTTGGGAAAACTATCAAGATGTGACACTAAATCATGCAATTAAAAAATTCAAATTAAGTCATGAGAGAGTCATGAAGCATATTAGATCACATAGCAATGAGGAAATTATGATAAAAAAACACTATAAATGGACAAAAACAAGTAATTTATACAGCTATTTCGTAGCTAACACAGCTAATCATTATCTTTGGGCAATTAAAAAATGTGAAGTGATTGCCAAGGTAATTAAAGCGAAAAAATAAGCTTATGAAATAATGCTAGTTAAATGAGAAATGAGGGCTGGGGCAAATAATTAGTACGATGTTTATCAGCAAATAGATTAACAATCATTTTGCTTTGCCCCAGCTTCAATCGTTAAAATAGATTTACGCCATGCTAACATTTTTCAAATTGCATACGAATCTTCTTAGGTAATTTATTATAGACAAGCTGATAGGATTGGACAATTAGCTGCGTAATAGCTTCATCGTCAAGTTGTACCGTATTCAATTTGATTGAATTCCAATGTACTTTATTTGCATAGTAGCCAGGTGTGACATCGGAATATGTGTCACGCAAAAAAACATTGTCGTCCGGTGGTCCTTTTAAAGTTATAATTGCATCTTCAATCGGGTCGGGTGACATCATGCCAAACTGTTTTCCTTGTAAATCAAAATAAATTGTATTCCAATCCTCACGATAGTAGACCTTTGCTCCTGCTAAGCTTTTGCCCGTCTGCTCACACATTTTCATTCTTGCGTGTACACGCTCTGCCATGCTTAAGCACTCCTTTTTTTAAAGATGTTCAAAATTTCTTAAAAAAACTAGGTTCTCAATAATTGCATGTGCTTTCCACCAATTTTGACTAATTGCCCATTCCTGTGGATAATCAGCCCAGCTCCACGGGATTTTCCAAGATCCATCGGGAAGCTGTGTTTTTAGGATAAAATCACATTCATATTCTACCAACGCCTTGTTCGCTTCATAAAACGTGCTATCTCTACTATTTAAAAATTGAGAAGGTCGACAGGCGTATGTGTCCGCCCACTCTGCGTGATTTTGTGTTAGCGTTGCTTTTAACCCTAGAAGTAGTTGTTGCTTAGCTTCCGTTAAATTAAATAGATGAGTAGCATTGGCTCCCTCGATATATTCGACGAGCCTAATATAACAGGACAGTAAGTGCATATCGTTTAACGGGCTATTTTCACATAGATAGGTCAATGCCTCACCAGCTAGTTTACACCCGTGTTGATACTGATTACTATTCTTCTGAGCATACCGAATGATAAATCCTGCCAAACAGGCAGTTGGATTATAGCTTAACGTGTTCGAGGCTGTGTCATGCCACCATGGTGCGTGTGGGTAATCATTATTACTGTTAACAGTATTTTTCCAATACTTTCCATTAAAATCTTCCTCACTAGCAAGATACGCTAATACCTTTTCAATAATCGGGTGTTGGCGATCATTAATGGCAAGCTCGTACAGAATCTCAGTAGCTGCCCAGGTTTGAATTGGTGTTGAATTAGGGTTCCAGTAATCGGGTTCTAGGCCATTGCCAAACCCACCATCTTCATTTTGATAAGAGCTAAGTGCATGAAGAACAACCTCCCTACTTCCATTCTCAAAGTGATAGTGCCACCTAGCGAGATCTAGCGGTCGGGCATTTCGCATAATAAATTGACGTGCTTTGCTATAAATCATAAAAAATCGCCTCCTTGTCTTAGTCTACCCCCAATTAAATCAGTTAAGTAGCAAATAGTATTGGAAAAAAACGACCTTAGTTATTTGCGAGTGCTAGCGCTTGTTTGGGGGTTAATGTGTGGTACTGCTTAAAACTATTAAGCAAGTGTGCTTGATCATAAAAGCCATATTTGCTAACCACATCATGAATGTTAATTGAATTTTGGTAGGCAATCTGCTGCCAAAGGTATTGATGCCGGATTAAAGCTGCAAGTTTCTTTGGGCTAACTCCAGTAAATTGCTTAAACAGGCGCTCTAACTGACGCTGTGAGATAGCTGTATGTTCAATGATATCTTTAAGCTGAAGATTCCCCTTGTTAACGAGCATCTGATTAATCGCATTCATAACGTGAGCATTTTCTCGTTTTGTGTTTATCCGTTTAAGTAAGTAAGTCTCAGCATATTTAATCCGTTCAGCTATTGTGTGACTGTCAATAAGCTTTTGTTCGAGCTCTTTTCTAAATGTCTTGAAATATTGCTCTGGATCAGCAAATTGATTCAAGCTAAACCGCATGTCTTCATCTGTGAATAACGCCACGGACCAGGCATAGAACCGAATTGCAAAGGTAAATGAGAAGGTAGCAGGTCCAGCTGATTGAGCCAAAAAACTCTGATCTTGAATACCACAAAATGACTGTCTAATTGTGTTCTTAGTAAAATTAACGTCAAAAATAATATCCATACATGTATCTGGAATAACAAGTGTATCTTGTGGAAGACGCCAAATGCTCTTGGTGGTTCCCCAAAAACAACATACATATGGTGCGAGGGCTTTTGTTGGGGCAATTTCTATATATGCTTGATGACGAGTGAATGGCGTAGCTGTAATCGGACGGTAATGTGTAAATAGGTCATTGACCATAAGTGATCCTCCCTAAAGGCTTATCTATTAAAAGTAATTTCACGACTTATGTTATTCTAACATGTGAGGGTGAGAGGAGCGTATTAAGATACCAAAATAAACGACAAAAAAAGCAGAGCTGTTTGTTATAAACAGTCTGCTTTAATCTTTAGCTTTAGTAGCGGCGGAGGGAGTCGAACCCACGACCTCACGGGTATGAACCGTACGCTCTAGCCAGCTGAGCTACACCGCCATGAATAGGCTATGACTTGAAGCCACAAATGATATAATACAACAGCTATGAAAGAGTGTCAATGTTTATTTTCTAATCGCCTAATAAACCGCAGTGTCGACTTAAAGTTAATCGCTTGCTCACGATCATTTAAGTGAGTTGTTAATAAGCTTTCTCGTCCTTTTCCAACATGCGCACTAATATTATTACGTAACATTCAACTTGATAATGCTTTTAAAGGAAAAAACCCACTACTTTTGCTAGAATGCGTCGAAAGATTTTAATGATGTGTCCTGTTATTTTGACAAATTATCTCGTTGTTATGTGATTAAATGATCATCATACTAATAAAGAGGTGAAGGAATTGTGGGAATAATAACAGAGGCCTATTCGGAAAAATTAAAGTATCAATTTAAAGTAAGGTGGATAAAAACTTTCTTTCAAGTTATGAAGCAACAAGACGTCGCGTTGTACGTTATTAGCTTCTTACTTGGGCGGGCAGTAATAATGGACGAGCTTATCCCCTTCTCACTTGCTTATTTTGCAAGTGTCTGGGTTATTAAACGGGAACGTGCGAAGCTTGTTTTGCTTTTTTCAATATTTGGTGTGGTTACCGTTGGTTTTTCACCTCTAATTATTCTACTTATTAGCTATCTATGCTTTGGTTTCTTTATTTCGCTTGGTCTATTTGTCAATTCAAATAGGCATTTGCCATACATATTAGCTTTATCATCTATGCTAGGAAGGCTTGCTTTTACTAGTTTATCAAATCAGTTTTCTAATTATGCTTTAATTATGGCTTTTACAGAAGCCCTACTTGCTGGAATTTTATTTTTAATTTTTATTCAAAGTACGCCGCTCGTAGCACCAAAGCGTTATAAGCCAGTCTTAAAAAATGAAGAATTAATATCATGTATTATCTTGGTTGCATCGGTTCTATGTGGTTTATCTGGCATGTACTTGGTCGGTGTTAATCTTGAGGATGTTTTCTCCCGTTATTTAATCTTAATGCTAGCCTTGATTGGTGGCCCTACCATTGGCGCAACGGTTGGTGTGATTCTGGGGTTAATTTTAAGCTTAGTGAATGAGACAACATTAACGCAATTAAGCTTACTGGCATTTAGTGGCCTATTAGGTGGACTAATGAGGGAAGGTGGTAAGTTTGCCATTAGTTCAGGATTAATAATTGGTACATTTCTATTAAGTATTTACGTAGATGGTACAGCTTCGTTGTTTCCGTCGGTAGTGGCTTCCATTACTGCCATTTTACTGTTTTTGCTAACACCGACAAGTTTGACAAAGAGATTAGCACGTTTTATCCCAGGATCAAATGAACAGTATGAAGAACAACAGCAATATTTACAAAAATTACGTGATGCAACGGCTAATCGAATGGAACAATTCTCAGACGTTTTTGAAGCGTTATCAAAAACATTTACCGGTAAACTTGCCCAAGAAATTGATATACACCAAGAGGAACGAGAGCTTGATGATTTCTTAAGTCATGTCACAGAGCAAACCTGTCAAGGCTGCTTCAAAAAAACGGTCTGTTGGGCAGAAAATTTTGATAGTACCTATCAAAATATGGCCAAAATTAAGCAAGAACTCTCACAGAATGGCCATGTTTCGCAAATTACAGAGTCAAAGTTTAAGCGTCAATGCATGAAGGCCAATAAAGTTGAAGCGGCAATAAAGGACCAGCTTTCTTACTATAAAGCAAATCAGCATTTGAAAAAGCAGGTTGGTGAAAGTAGGCGCTTTGTAGCTGATCAACTGTTAGGCGTGTCAGAAGTTATGGATAATTTCGCCAGGGAAATTGTTCATGAACGTGAGCATCATGATTTACAGGAACAACAGATTGTTAACGCGCTAACTTCAATTGGAATGGAGATTGAACAATTAGATATCTATTCATTACGTAAAGGTGAAATTGATATTGAAATGACGCTGTCTGTCTATCAATACCATGATGAGGGTAATAAAGTGATCGCCCCCATCTTGTCAGATATTCTAAAAGAAAACGTCGTGGTTGCTGAAGAAGAAATTTCGCCAATGCCAAATGGTTACTGTTTCTTAATTTTCAAATCAGCAAGGGCCTTTCAATTGGATATTGGTGTAGCCCACGCTGCTCAAGGAGGCGGATTTATTTCTGGTGATAGTTATTCCACAATGGAGCTTGCTGCTGGTAAATATGCATTAGCCATTAGTGATGGTATGGGTAATGGGAAAAGAGCACGAGAAGAGAGTATGCAAACCCTACATTTACTACAGCAGATCTTGCAATCTGGAATCGATGAGCAGGTTGCGATAAAATCAATTAATTCGATATTGTCACTTCGCATGACCGATGAAATCTTCTCTACTCTTGATCTGGCGATGGTAGACTTACAATCTGCTAATGTTCAATTTTTAAAGATTGGTTCCACGCCCAGCTTTATTAAAAGGGGACACACAATTTTACCAGTTGAATCGAGTAATTTGCCGATTGGTATTGTTAAAGAGTTTGACGTTGAAGTGGTTGATCGTCAATTAGAGCATGGTGATATCCTGATCATGACAAGTGATGGCATCTTTGAGGCGCCAAAATTAATAGAGAATCAAGACATTTGGCTTAAGCGGGTTATTAAGCAAATCGAGACTTCTGATCCGCAAGAGATTGCCGATTTATTGCTTGAAGAAGTAGTGCGCTTATCTTCTGGAAAGATAGAAGATGATATGACTATTCTCGTTGCGAAGGTGCAGCGTTATCAATCAAAGTGGGCTACTGTCCCTTACTATAAGGTTTCTGAATAAGTACGCTAATTACCAATTGATTTTCTTTTTACCGTATAAAAAAAGCTAATTGAGTCGAGAATGGTGATAGCATAGTTCAACTAGGAGGGAAAGTGAGATGCAAGCAGGCAAGTTAAAGCAAATTTTATTAATTACCGACGGCTGTTCCAACCAAGGGGAAGACCCAACGTTAGTCGCAAGCCTAATTAAAGAGCAAGGTATTACCGTTAATGTGATTGGTGTGCTTGATCATGGCGATGAAGATTCGGAGAGTTTGCAAGAAGTAGAGGAAATTGCTGAATCAGGTGGCGGGGTAAGCCAAATTGTTTATCCACAACGATTAACACAAACCGTTCAAGCTGTCACCAAGCAGGCGATGACGCAAACGCTTCAAGGCGTTGTCAATCAGGAGCTACGCTCAATACTAGGAGATACCCAATCAATTGAAAGCCTGCCACCCAGTCAACGAGGAGAGGTAATGGAGGTTGTCGAGGAGTTAACAGAAACCTGTGATATTCAATTGCTGGTCCTGGTTGATACAAGTGCCAGCATGCAAAAGAAAATTGAGTTAGTTAAAGAAGCATTAATTGATCTCTCGATAAGTATGAATGCTAGAATAGGTGATAATAAGTTTTCAATCTATTCTTTCCCTGGGAAGAAGAAAGCTACGACTCAAATTCTTGATTGGTCAACAAAGCTTGATAAACTTGCAAGCGTTTTTCCAAAGCTTACAAGCGGTGGTGTGACACCAACCGGGCCGGCGCTAAAGGAAGCTTTACACCATTATGGACAAGCGGGATTATTAAGGAGCTTAAAGCGACATGCTGAATCAGAGCAAGCCGACTTTGGCATTTAATCTTAAACCAGGGACTAGATTAGTTGGTAAGTGGAAGCGGAATAGCTATGTTATTCAACAAGTGTTGGGAAAAGGAGCGATAGGGGCTGTCTATTTAGCAAAGCAAAGTGATAAAAAGCTTGTTGCATTAAAAATAAGTGATAAGGTCGCGTCGATCTCTTCAGAAATTAATGTCTTACAAAAATTAGCGAAGGTCCGAGGTAACAGCCCTGGACCTTCTTTGTATGAGGTAGATGATTGGTTGGCACCAGATGGAATTTGTTACCCATTCTACACAATGGAATATGTTCAAGGAAGTGAGCTAAGTTCCTTTTTAAACAATCGCGGCAGTGCCTGGCTAGGACTACTGTTATCGCAATTATTAGAAGAACTGGATCAACTCCACCAAATTGGCTTTATCGTTGGTGATTTGAAGTTGGAAAATGTTATTGTAACAAACAGCCCAATCCGGCTCCGGTTTATTGATGTAGGTGGCGTAACTCAGATCGGTCGTTCAGTCAAGGAGTACACGGAATTCTATGATCGAGGATACTGGCAATGTGGGGACAGGAAGGCCGAACCGAGCTATGATTTATTTGCGTTAGCAATGCTTGCTTTACAATGCGTTTATCCGAATAGATTTAAGAAAACCGAGGATGCAAAAGGCTTACTCCTAGCTAAAATTAAGCAAGCAAAGGTGCTTTCAGCATATGAGCTGGTCCTATCACGGGCGGTAAGCGGACGTTATCAAACAGCCATCTCAATGCGACAGGACTTAAAGAAAGTGTTGATCCTGCAAACCAAAGTAGAGCAACCAACCGCAACCGTGCATAAAGGGCGGAGTCAAAACCGTGATTGGTTAGAAATCTTTATGTTTGGTTTAAGTAGTCTCATTTTTTACCTTCTTACAGCTTTCTATTAATTAAAATTTCTGCTAGGATAGGTAGCATATATCATTAAACTAAAGAAGGTAAAGCGATGTTAGTCGATACTGTTGATTTGTACGTAAGTAAATTTAACCTTATTGAAAAGAACAAAACTGTTATTGTGGGAGTGTCCGGGGGTCCAGACTCAATGGCCCTCCTCCATTACTTAATTAAAAAGCGCGAGGAATGGCGGCTTAGGTTGATCGTCATTTCAATTAACCATGCACTTCGAGGTGAAGATTCAATTCAAGATACTGAATATGTTAAACATTTTTGTCAGGAAAATGCGCTTGAATTTGAAGTCAGCACTGTTGATGTAAAGGGCTTAAAGGCCGAAGCGAAGATGGGCACACAGGAGGCTGCCCGGACATTACGCTATCAAGTATTTGAGCAGATGATGGACAAGTATAATGCTACATACTTAGCGTTAGCTCATCATGGTGATGATCAGATTGAAACAGTTTTTATGAGGTTGACTAGAGGGACACAAACGGACATGCTAAAAGGTATGTTACCTTCAAGACCTATTGCTAATGGTCATTTAATAAGACCCTTCCTTTGCTTAGCTAAAAAAGATATTGAAGGCTATTGCAAAGAGCAGAATATTGTCCCAAGAAGAGACCCATCCAATAATGAGGATACTTATACAAGAAATTATTTTAGAATTCATGTCTTGCCGTTATTAAGGGAACAGAACCCTAATCTTTTGCACACGATTCAACAGTTTACTGAACATGCACAGGATGACAGCCTTGCTTTAAAACAGATGGCAGATCAAGTAGCTCGGCGCATTGTTACTTATCAGGCTCAACCACCTCAAGTTAGCTGTTCAATTAATGACCTGAAAAAGCACCCCCGCGCTTTACAAAGGAGATTGTTTCATCTAATATTAAACTATCTATATAATACCCTTCCAAGTGGTCTGAATTATCGGCATGAACAGCAGTTTTTTAACATGCTAACGAACGAGCGGGCTAATGCTTCAATTGATCTCCCGAATAAGTTAAAGATGACTAGATCTTACCATTTACTTATGTTCTATTACGAAGAGAATCGTGAGGGCTATCAAATGGTGCTAAATGTACCTGGCACGACGCGTGTATCAGAGGAATGGTCCCTTTTAACTGAACTTGTGACAGATTGTCAAGTGAAAACACGAGATGAAAATGTGTTTTATTGGCCTTATCCTACTAATTATCAAAGCAAACGCCTTTTTATTCGTTCACGACAACCTGGGGATCGTATCTATATAGAGAGTCTAAAAGGTCATAAAAAAGTTAGCCGATTATTTATTGATCATAAGATCCCTGTACATCGGCGTGACCATTGGCCAATTCTTGTTAATGATCAAGGTGAACTTCTTTGGGTGTTAGGCTTAGCCAAGAGAAGTCACGATCAACAACTTGAAGGGGAACATTATATTAAAATTTTTAACCAATTTAATAATGGATTGTAGGAGGATCAGGATGCATAGCGACATTGAGAAGATTTTAGTTTCACAAGAGGAAATTGAAGAGAAGTGCAGGGAATTAGGAGAATTATTGGCCGAGGAGTATAAAGATAAATTCCCCTTGGCAATTGGTGTGCTAAAAGGTGCCTTGCCGTTCATGTCAGATATTGTCCGGCACATGGATACATACTTAGAGATGGACTTCATGGATGTATCAAGCTATGGTGGTGGAACAAGTTCATCAGGTGAAGTTAAAATTGAGAAAGACTTGAACACAAAGGTTGAGGGACGAGATCTACTTATTGTAGAAGATATTATTGATAGTGGTTTGACACTAAGCTATCTCGTGGACTTATTTAAATATCGTAAGGCAAAATCAATTAAAGTTGTGACACTACTAGACAAACCAGAAGGCCGAACAGTCAATATTGAGGCAGATGTCGTCGGCTTTAAAGTTCCTAATGAATTTGTAGTAGGCTATGGATTAGATTATCAAGAGAAATATCGAAACCTCCCATATATTGGTGTGCTAAAGCCTCATGTATACAGCGGAGAATAAGTGATCAAAATATTATACTAAGGGCAAAATTTTTTTTAAAAAAATAACTAAAGTCGTTAAATTATGGAAATGCTGTGATCAAGTTAGTTGTCAATCCAGTTTTTTCTATGATACGATGTACTATAGTTTTCTCGTTTGGGAGGAGGAAAGTGATGAATCGTATAGTTCGGACGTTTATTTTTTACGGCGTCATATTACTAGTCGTTTTGTTAGCGTTACAGTTAATAACAGGACAAAATAATCAAACGGAAGAATTTAAGTTACACGAGTTTCTCAGTGCACTAGACAATGAGGAAATCGCTAATATGGAAATGCATCCTTCGAATGGGGTCATGCAAATCACTGGTGAATTAGATAATAATGAAGGTACCAATTTTATCACAAATATCCCAGAGAATGATCAATTGATTGAAAGAGTCACATCAATTGGTAGCAGTCAGGAAATATTAAATATACAACCAGAACCACAACCAAGTCCTTGGATTAGCTTCTTAGTTGCGATCGCACCATTTATATTCATTGTTGTTATTTTCTTGTTTATCATGAATCAGTCACAGGGTGGCGGAAACCGAGTGATGAACTTTGGGAAAAGCAAAGCAAAAATGTACAGTGAAGATAAAAAGAAAGTGCGTTTTAATGATGTAGCAGGTGCGGATGAGGAGAAGCAAGAGCTAGTCGAAGTGGTAGACTTTCTTAAAGATCCGCGTAAATTTACGGCAATTGGTGCTAAAATTCCTAAAGGTGTCCTGCTTGTTGGACCTCCAGGAACGGGTAAGACACTATTAGCAAGAGCTGTTGCTGGTGAAGCTGGCGTTCCCTTCTTTTCTATCAGTGGGTCTGATTTTGTTGAGATGTTTGTCGGTGTTGGTGCATCGCGCGTTCGTGATTTATTCGAAAATGCAAAGAAGAATGCACCGTGTATTATTTTCATTGATGAAATCGATGCTGTCGGTCGCCAGCGTGGTGCTGGTGTTGGTGGTGGACACGATGAGCGTGAGCAAACGTTAAATCAGCTTCTGGTCGAGATGGATGGTTTTGGCGAAAATGAAGGTATTATTATTATTGCTGCAACTAATAGACCAGATATTCTTGATCCAGCCTTATTAAGACCAGGACGTTTTGATCGTCAGATTACGGTTGATCGCCCAGACTTAAAAGGACGTGAAGATGTTCTTCGTGTTCATGCAAGAAATAAGCCTTTGGCTGATGATATTAGTCTAAAAACCATTGCAATGCGTACGCCTGGATTTTCAGGTGCAGATTTAGAAAACTTACTAAATGAAGCAGCGTTAGTGGCAGCGCGTAGTGATAAAAAACAAGTTGAAATGGAAGACATTGATGAGGCAATTGACCGTGTTATCGCGGGTCCTGCTAAGAAAAGTCGTGTCATTTCTAAGAAAGAGCGAAATATTGTTGCATACCATGAGGGTGGTCATACCATTATTGGTATGGTGCTTGACGAGGCAGATATGGTTCACAAAGTAACGATTGTACCACGTGGTCAAGCTGGTGGTTATGCTGTCATGCTTCCGAAAGAAGATCGTTATTTCATGACTAAACCTGAATTGCTTGATAAAATAACAGGACTGTTAGGTGGACGTGTTGCTGAAGAGATTATCTTTGGTGAGGTAAGTACAGGTGCCCATAACGACTTCCAACGTGCAACAAGCATGGCGCGTAAGATGGTAACTGAATATGGTATGAGTGACAAGATTGGTCCACTACAATTTGGTGGTGGTGGCGGTCAGGTTTTCTTAGGTCGAGACATGCAAAATGAGCCAAACTATAGTGATGCCATTGCGTATGAGATTGATCAAGAAATGCAGAACTTCATTAATCAGTGCTACGCGCGAGCTAAAGATATTTTAACTGAAAATAAAGATAAGCTTGAGTTGATTGCGCAGACACTACTTAAAGTAGAGACGTTAGATGCTGCTCAAATTAAATCATTATTTGAGAAGGGCGTGCTTCCTGATGAAGTCGTATCTGAACAGGACGGTGAACAGCCTGCAACTAAAGATGCTGATGAAGTAAAAGTTAATATAAAGGCAAAAGATGAAGAAGATCATCAAGCAGAGTTAAATCTCGATGACACAATTTCACCAGACAAGAATGAAGAAGATAACAATTAAACATCTATTATGTGATCAGTATGTAGTGCGCAATTGACTACATACTGATTTTTTTAACGGTTATGAAAAGTAGTATGGGTAAGGTGTTTTTTCTAAGGAGCACAATATGGTACCACTCTTGATAGTTGTACCAAGATGCATTTTATTTCCCAGGGAATAAGCAAATTGGAAAGTCGCTATGCTAAATGATCGCTAAACATTTGGATATTATATAAAAAACCAGTAAAATAGATTAAAATGATTTCTATAAGAATATAGGTGATGAAAAATGTTATTTGTCTTAGATGTAGGAAATACTAATACGGTATTAGGTTTATTTGATCAAGAAGAACTTGTTTATCAATGGCGAGTCAAAACGGATCGGAATAAAACGGAGGATGAATTTGCCATGCTCGTTAAGTCATTATTTGATTATCAAAGCTTGACCTTTAGCTTGGTTAAAGATGTCGTCATCTCTTCGGTTGTTCCACCGTTAATGTATGCACTTGAAAGTATGGCTGAAAAATATTTTGGAAAAAAAGCGATTATCGTTGGCAATCATCCGATTGAATCTTACTTAAAAATGAAATATCCAAACCCCCATGAACTAGGGGCTGATCGTATTGTTAATGCTGTTGGCGCTATTGATGAGCATGGTGGTCCGTTAATTATTATTGATTTTGGTACTGCCACAACATATTGTTACATTGATGAATCATCTTCATATGTTGGAGGTGCTATCTTACCTGGGATTAAAATATCCTTGGACGCACTGTACCATCACGCAGCAAAACTGCCTAAGGTTGAAATTACTCATCCGAAAAGTGTGATCGGATCAACGACGGTAGATGCTATGCAATCCGGTATTTACTTTGGCTATGTTGGTCAGGTGGATGAAATGGTTCGGAGGTTTAAAAAAGAGAGTAAACAAAATCCAACAGTTATTGCCACTGGCGGACTAGCAGAGCTAATTTCTGATGAATCAGAAACAATTGACATTGTCGATCCTGCACTAACATTAAAAGGACTTCTAAAGATTTATCAAAAGGTTAATGGAAAAGAGGTATAATTATGCGTGATTATTTAATAAAAGCTACCGCATTTGATGGTCAAATTCGTGCTTATGCGGTTCAATCGACTTTTTTAGTAGAAGAAGCAAGACGACGTCATGATACTTGGGCAACTGCATCAGCAGCACTAGGCCGAACGATGACGATTGCTACGATGATGGGAGCAATGTTAAAAGGGGACGATAAATTAACTGTTAAGCTTGAGGGGGGTGGGCCGACTGGTCCAATAGTAGCCGATGCAGGAGCAAATGGACAGGTACGAGGTTATATTACCCACCCACAAGTAGACTTTGACTTAAACGATAAGGGTAAGCTAGACGTTGCTCGAGCTGTCGGAACAACGGGGAGCTTAAGTGTGGTAAAGGATTTAGGGTTAAAGGAACATTTCACGGGACAGGTTCCGATTGTTTCTGGAGAAGTCAGTGAAGATTTTACATATTACTTTGCTACATCTGAGCAAGTACCTTCAGCCGTAGGTGCGGGTGTGTTAGTTAATCCTGATCATACTATTTTAGCGGCAGGAGGCTTTATTTTGCAACTCATGCCTGGGGCTACAGAAGAAATTATTGAGCTACTTGAAAAAAGTCTGGAAAAAATCCCTCCCATTTCTTCATTAATTCAGCAGGGTAAAACACCAGAGGATATCTTGAATTTGCTCCTTGGTGCAGAGAATCTAAAAATACTTGAAACCATGCCTGTGGAATTCTCTTGTTCTTGTTCATTGGATAGAATAAAGGATGCGATTAGAGGACTGGGGAATGAAGAAATTGAACAAATGATTAAAGAGGACAACGGTGCAGACGCGACCTGTCATTTCTGTAATGAGCACTACCATTTAACAGCAGCAGAGCTAGATCAACTAAGACAAAATGGAGAGTTGCAATGAATATAAAAAAGTTCTTATTAGTGTTTATTCTCGCTTTAATGCTAACAAATGTTGTTACGTTGTTTTTATTAAATCGAGCAAATAATAACCAAGCCGATTATGAATCGATTGAAGAAATTGATGTAAATAGTCCAGTTGCAGTCATAAATGGTGAAGAAATATTCTATAATGAATGGATGCAGTATTTAGAGGTGCGCTACGGAGAATTGGGGTTGGAGGAGTTAATTGACCGCCAAGTCGTTTCGCAGTTGGCGGAACAAGAAGGGTTATCGGTACAACCTGGGGTAATTGATTACGAGCTTGCAATGCTTGCAACGTTAGCTGGCCAGCTTCCTGAACAAAAAGTTGAGCAAATTGAAGCGAATTGGCGCAGAGATATTGAACATCAAATTCTAACAGATATGCTCCTTTCAAGTGATATTAGCATAACAGATGAGGAGGTAGGGGCATATTATGACCGCTATCAGTCTGAATATGAATTTTCTCAGCGAATTGAACTTTCTCACATTGTAGTTGATGATCAAGCAACGGCAGATCGTGTTTATGGCGAATTAGAGAATGGAGCAGCCTTTTCTGCATTAGCCAGAGAATATACAATTGATGAGGACTCGAGTGACCACGGTGGATATCTAGGCTTTTTTACGTCAACGAGCAGTTTCTTGCCAGAAGGTTATTTTGATCGCGCCTTGGATTTGGATGAATTTAGTTATACCGAACCATTCTCAACTTACCAAGGTTACGTCATTGTCTATCTGCATCGCGAACTACCTAGCATACAGCTAGGATTTAATGAGCTAGAGACTTATATTAGAGTGAAATTGGCGATGGAACAAGTTGGTGATCGCGCTTCTGTAAAGCCTTTATGGCAAGAGTTAAATGTTGATTGGATATATTGACAACGTTGTAAAGGAAGCATATAATTGTATTAAACAAATAAGAATAGTCGGAATTGGAGGTTTTTTTAATGGCAATTGCAAACTCTATTGCAGATTTAATTGGTAATACTCCGGTTGTAAAACTGAACCGCTTAACTGGGGCAGAAGATGCGGACATCTACGTTAAACTAGAATTCATGAATCCAGGTAGCTCAGTTAAAGATCGAATTGCTTTAGCAATGGTGGAGGATGCTGAAGAGAGTGGTGCTCTAACGAAAGGTGATACAATTATTGAGCCTACTAGCGGAAATACAGGTATTGGTATTGCAATGGTTGCAGCTGTAAAAGGTTATAAAGCGATATTGGTTATGCCAGATACAATGAGTTTAGAGCGAAGAAATCTGTTGCGAGCCTATGGAGCTGAACTCGTTCTAACACCAGGTGCTGAAGGGATGAAGGGTGCTATTAAAAAAGCCGAAGAGTTAAAGGAAGCCCACGGCTATTTTATGCCGCAACAATTTCAGAATGAGGCCAATCCAACAATTCATGAACGCACTACAGGTAAAGAGATTGTGGCGCAATTTGGTGAACAATTAGATGCATTTGTGTCAGGGATTGGTACTGGTGGAACAATTACGGGTGCGGGTAAGGTGCTAAAAGCAACCTATCCAAATATAAAAATTTATGCGGTCGAACCTACGGATTCTCCTGTTCTTTCAGGAGGGGCGCCAGGTCCTCATAAGATTCAGGGAATAGGTGCCGGTTTTGTACCGCAAATCTTAAACACAGAAATCTATGATGAAGTTATTACTGTAAGTAATGAAGAAGCCTATCAAACAGCCAGAGAAGCGGCACGAGTTGAAGGGTTGCTAGGTGGTGTTTCTTCTGGTGCAGCCATTTTTGCTGCTCAAAAGGTTGCAAAGAAATTGGGCAAAGGCAAGAAAGTACTTGCCGTTATTCCAAGTAATGGGGAACGCTATTTATCAACCCCACTTTATCAGTTTGAAGAATAAACTAAACTAAAACACAAATAATTTTTACCAACCTTTATAAGCACCCGAAAGATACGTTCGTTGCATAGTAGCATATTGATTTGGCTACTTCAACCCAAGTATTAATCGGATGCTTATTTCGGTTCGTCATTAAATAGCGTTGGTAAGCTAATTTTCTAAGATTAGGGGGAAGCAAAAAAGAGCCGACTCCTGCGGGAATAGCACGTGTCCGAAGATCCCTTTGAGGATGTTAGACGAAGGACGCGACATCGTGTCGTAATGTCTAACTGACTCACATCCTGTGAGCCCGAGGCCGTGCCTGTGAAAAGCGGCTCTTTTTTGCTGGAGCATTACAAACATTTGCTTAATCTGTGCTATTTGAGATACAACCCTTATTTTGAGGTTGCATCACTAGAATGTAATAGTAAGAATATTGTTTCTATTATAAAATTCGACATTAATACTGCTAAATTGCTGGTAATGGTTTAAAATAGAAGAAAAGACTAAAGGAGCGATTGACTTGCATTGTGTTGTTCCTACAAATCAAGGGCGGCTAGATTTAAGTGAAAAAACCTACATAATGGGTATTTTAAATGTAACACCAGACTCTTTTTCCGATGGTGGCAAGTATAGTGAGATAGAATCTGCTGTAAATCAAGCGCTTAAGATGGTACAGGCAGGAGCCGACATTATTGATATTGGCGGGGAGTCAACTCGTCCTGGTTTCATTCCGATTTCTGAGGATGAAGAAATAAATAGAGTTATCCCAATTATTGAGCATGTTCGAGCAGCAGTAGATGTACCTATTTCTATTGATACGTATAAAGCTAAGACTGCACATCATGCAATAGCAGCAGGTGCTAATATTATTAATGATATTTGGGGAGCTCAGTTTGATCCTAATATAGTAAAGGTAGCCGCAGAATATAAAGTCCCAATTGTTTTGATGCATAATCGTAAGCGGGCTGTCTATCAGAATTTGATTGCTGATATGAAGGATGATTTACTTAAGAGTATTCGCCTTGCGCAGCAGGCGGGAGTGGCTGATAATCAGATCATTATTGACCCCGGCATTGGTTTTGCCAAATCAGCTGGGCAAAACCTTGAGGTTATCCAAAGATTAGCTGATTTTAAGGAGTTAGGCTATCCGATTTTATTAGGGACTTCAAGAAAATCAGTGATTGGCCATTTTTTAGATTTGCCTATTGATGAGCGGGATGAGGGGACTGCGGCAACAACAAGCTTTGGAATAGTACAGGGTGCTAATATTGTACGTGTACATAATGTTGCAATGAATGCTAGAGTTGCAAAAATGACAGATGTGTTAATCGGGAAGGGCGTTTAAGTTTATGGATAAGATTTTATTAAATGGATTAACTTTTTACGGCTATCATGGTGCTTTACATCAGGAAAATGAGTTAGGTCAGCGTTTTGTTATTGATTTGGAGCTGGAGCTACCTCTTGAAGCAGCTGGAAAAAATGATGATCTGGTCAGTTCAATTGATTATGGAGAAGTCTATAACTTAACTAAAGCTATCGTAGAGGGAGCGCCATATAAATTAATTGAGGCAGTTGCTGAAAAAATAGTCTCAACATTATTTAGTGCTTTTACTAAGCTCGTTAGCTGTCGTGTTAAAGTTATTAAGCCAGACCCGCCAATACCTGGTCATTATCAGTCTGTAGCTGTTGAGATTTACAGAGATAGGAACCGCAATGAATAGGGTCTATATCGCGCTGGGTTCCAACATTTCTCCTCGAGAAGGCTATTTGAATCAAGCTGTTTTATTATTAGATAAATCTGAACACGTTCAGGTAGTAAGAAACTCTTCTATCTATGAAACTAAGCCAATGGGCTATCAAAATCAAGAAGATTTCCTTAATAAAGTTATTGAGGTTCGAACGTCATTATCTGCTGAGCAGCTTTTGTATTTTTGCCAAGAGATCGAGGAGGATTTAGGTCGTGAGCGATTAGTGAGATGGGGGCCAAGAACAATAGATCTTGACATTTTAATATATAATGAAGAGAAGATGGTGACGAATCACTTAACAATTCCGCATCCACATATGCACTTAAGAGCGTTTGTTTTAATTCCATTAGCTGAGCTTAACAACACTTTAGTCATACCGGGAATTAATCAAACAGTAGGTAAGTGTCTTACTCAAATGTCGATAGATGAAAAGAGAGGCGTTATAAAATGGATAAGTCAAGATGGGGAAAAAGAATAAAGGCCTTTCGCAAATTAAAAGGTTATACACAAATTCAGTTTTCTGATGCGATAGGCGTCTCGCTTTCAATAGTTGGTGAGGTTGAGCGCGGTCAGCGTGTGCCGTCAGAGGCATTTCTCGAACGAACAGTTGAAACGTTAGGAATACCAATTGCGGAGTTAAAGCCTCCAATTGATTAATGCTTAAAGGGGATAAAAGAATGTTTCAGATCGGCGATGTAAAGATACCGAATCAGGTAGTACTTGCGCCAATGGCGGGTGTCAGTAACTGGGCATTTCGCTTGACGGTTAAAGAGTTTGGCGCTGGACTTGTATGTGCTGAGATGGTTAGTGATAAGGGGATTGTTAACAAGAATAAAAAGTCGCTGGAAATGCTTTTTATAGACGAGGCTGAAAAGCCAATGAGCCTGCAAATTTTCGGTGGAGAAAAGCAGTCAATGGTTGAAGCTGCTCGGTTTGTTGATAAGAATACAAATGCAGACATTATTGATATCAACATGGGCTGCCCAGTGCCTAAAATCACCAAATGTGATGCAGGCTCAAGGTGGCTATTGCAGCCGGAAAAAATATACGAGCTTGTTTCAGCGGTATCATCAGTAGTTGATAAACCAGTAACGGTAAAAATGCGAAAAGGCTGGGATGATGATAGCGTATTTGCTATCGAAAATGCTAAGGCGGCAGAGGAAGCGGGTGCAAAGGCACTAGCCTTGCATGGCCGTACTCGGGAGCAAATGTATGAAGGTTATGCGGATTGGGAGATTGTAAAGCAGGTTAAAGCTTGCGTTGATATTCCGGTCATTGGAAATGGCGATATTGATTCACCACAAATTGCTAAACAACGACTTGATGAGACAGGTGTTGATGCGGTGATGATTGGTCGGGCTGCATTAGGAAACCCGTGGATTATGTATCGTATTGTGCAATATTTAAAAACAGGTGCTTTAATAGAAGAACCAACACCAGAGGAAAAAGTTAAAGTATGTCTGCTCCATGCTGATCGGCTTATTCATATTAAAACGGAAAAAGTTGCAATGATGGAGATGAGAAAACATGCTGCTTGGTATCTAAAGGATATCAAAGGCAACGGAAAAGTACGGCGCTTGATTAATGTAGTTGAAACTAGGCAAGAGCTTGAAGAGTTATTAATGGATTACGTTGCACAAGTATCTCAACAATACACTTTTTCATAATTATCATGATATATTGACATGACGTAGAGTTTTTTTTATACTGGCTTAGATTGATGACTGTCAGACTGGATTGACAGTCTTAAATTTGTTTTTTAATTAAATTGCTAATTATTTTATATGCACTTATTATAAAAAAATGTAGAAATGGGAGTGAGATATAATGTCAGAAGAGTTAAATGAACACATGCGGGTGCGGTTAGATAAGCTCAACGCTATGCGGGATCAAGGATTAGATCCATTTGGTGATAAATTTACTAGAACACATGTAGCAACCGAATTACAGGAAAGTTATGATCAATTTTCTAAAGAAGAATTAGAGGAAAAAAGAATTGCTACAACTATCGCCGGTCGTATTATGACGAAGAGAGGTAAAGGTAAGGCTGGTTTCTCTCATATTCAGGACTTAAGTGGTCAAATTCAATTGTATGTCCGCAAGGATGCAATTGGTGATGAAGCGTATGAGTTATTTAATACCGCTGATCTAGGTGATATTGTAGGCGTAAGTGGAACTGTTTTTAAAACGAATGTTGGTGAGTTATCAATTAAAGTTAGTGAATTCGCAGTTTTAACAAAGTCATTACGTCCATTACCTGAGAAATTCCACGGTTTAAAAGACGTTGAACAGCGTTACCGCCAGCGCTACCTAGATTTAATTACTAACCAGAATAGTAAAGAAACATTTATTCTACGTAGTAAAATTATTCAATCAATGCGTCGTTATTTAGATCAAGCGGGTTTCTTAGAGGTTGAAACTCCGATGATGCATAGTATTGCAGGTGGCGCTTCTGCTCGCCCGTTTATTACGCACCACAACGCCCTAGATATTCCCCTTTATATGCGGATTGCAATTGAGTTGCATTTAAAGCGACTGGTTGTAGGAGGAATGGAAAAGGTTTATGAAATTGGGCGAGTCTTTCGAAATGAAGGTGTCTCTACTCGACACAATCCAGAGTTTACGATGCTTGAGTTATATGAAGCATACGCAGATTATCACGATATTATGACTCTAGTTGAAAATATGGTGGCGCACATAGCTGAAGAAGTAACTGGTGCTAGTACAGTGACCTATGGTGAAGATCAAATTAGTCTAAGCCCAGGCTGGAAACGTGTGCACATGGTTGACGTAATTAAAGAATATACGGGTGTTGATTTTTGGGCAAAGATGACTGATAGTGAAGCTAAGGACTTGGCAAAAGATCACGGAATCGCTATTAAAGACAGTATGACATTTGGCCATATTGTTAATGAATTCTTTGAGCAACGTGTTGAAGAGCATCTAGTACAGCCGACATTTATTTTTGGTCATCCAGTTGAGATCTCCCCATTAGCTAAAAAGAATAAGGAAGATGGTCGCTTTACCGATCGTTTTGAACTATTTATTGTTAGACGGGAACATGCAAATGCTTTTTCTGAGTTAAATGATCCAATTGATCAGAGAGAGCGTTTTGAAGCTCAAGTTAAAGAGAAAGAGCAAGGTAATGACGAGGCTCATGAAATGGATGAAGACTTTCTTGAAGCTCTTGAATATGGTATGCCGCCAACGGGTGGCCTAGGCATCGGTATTGACCGACTAGTTATGCTATTGACGAATGCGCCATCTATTAGAGATGTTTTACTATTTCCACAAATGAAAAACAAAGATATTTAAGGACGACCCTGCTTTGTAATTTTGCAAAGCGGGGTTTCTTAAATAATGGAACGAGAACGGACAGTGCTTGATACTTTGCTTTTATTATAAGATCTTAGCTAAAACAATAGACTAATTTGGGTATAGTATATAGAAATGCTGTTTTATTTTAAAATATATTTTAAAAACATATTGACCTATTAATTACAACATGGTATATTAATCAAGTCGCCAAAATTGGTAAGAATAAAAGGCGAAAACAATTTAAAAAAAGTTGTTGACATCTTGTTTTATCTTTTATATAATATAAAAGCTGTCGCAAGAGAACAGCACAACCAATTGAACATTGAAAACTGAACAAAACAACCAGTGTGTTAAGAAAAGAAGTAAGACAAAAGCTAGTGCTTTTAAGCGAGCAAAATGGATCATCGACTAAGTACGCAACGTCCTGTTGCAACGTCGATGCCAGCACATCCGTGTGCTAGTAAACACTTTAATGAGAGTTTGATCTTGGCTCAGGACGAACGCTGGCGGCGTGCCTAATACATGCAAGTCGAGCGCAGGAAGCAGTTTAGATCCCTTCGGGGTGACGAGTTGTGGAATGAGCGGCGGACGGGTGAGTAACACGTGGGCAACCTACCTGTAAGACTGGGATAACTCCGGGAAACCGGGGCTAATACCGGATGATCCTTTGACTCACATGGGTTAGAGGTAAAAGGCGGCTTTTAGCTGTCACTTACAGATGGGCCCGCGGCGCATTAGCTAGTTGGTGAGGTAACGGCTCACCAAGGCAACGATGCGTAGCCGACCTGAGAGG
>NZ_FODJ01000016.1 GCF_900110345.1 Amphibacillus marinus | reverse complement strand
AAGTTTGCGTGACGATCAAAAATCATTAGACTGCTCTTTCCTTTTAAATATCCCATGAATTGCGAGACACTCAATTTTGACGGTATACTTACTAACATGTGTATGTGGTCTGGACATGCATTTGCTTCATGTATGGTGACGCCTTTTCTTTCACATAGCTCTCTTAATATTTTCCCTATGCTTTGTTTATACTTGCCATAGATCACTTGTCTTCTATACTTCGGTGCGAACACGATATGATACTTACATTTCCATGTTGTGTGTGCTAAACTATTCTTATCCTGCATTTAGGATACGCCTCCTTTTGTTTTAAGATGTGGTAGGTCGGGAAACCAACTTCATCTTATCACTTTGGGAGGCTTTTTGTTACCTCGCTGTAAGCTTTCCAGAACCCCCGGCATAGCCAGGGGTTTTCAAAGAACGTTAATTAAAAGGCTGGATCCGTATTGGATCCAACCTTGATTCGTGTTGATTTTAAGATTACAAAGCCATTAAACCCCTGTTTTACTTCTCGCTTGCTTTTGCCATTCAGATATAGCTACTTAACAGTAAGTACCTAGTTTTAGTAAGGAGAAGGCAAGGGTAGCAGTAAACACATGTACATTGACAACTAAGTTGTTCCACAAGCAAGTGCATGAATCCTATAGTTGCGTCGTTAATATTTTCCATTATACAACTAAGTTGTTCTCAAGTTAATATTATTAATGAATTTTTATTTACAACTAAGTTGTTCCCTCAACATTTAATATGGAAAAATCATGATACCAAAAGCACTAAATTCGCTTAATATAGCTGCGCATAAACCGTCTTCAATCAGAAATATGATTCAGACTAAAATTAATTATACGAGGGGAAAAGAAATTTTTAATAAACTTGATTTAGATGAAGTAAGTTAAAATTTCTAAGGCTGTGTGCACTAGTTACACATCCTTTCTAAATTTTTTTAAGAGAGGAGACAATACACATTTTACATTTCGAGAAATTTGTCTATATAACCTGCTGTCTTGGTGAAAAAGTCCAATTCCTCATTTGTATACTTTATATATGTATACAAATGGGACTCAATCATCTCCCTAATAATTTCCTTACCTGTATACTGACTTAAAATCATCCTATAGAACTGACTTCTAAGATTTTCTTTTAACTTTCTGTCTCTATTATTAATGAAATTTAAGCTTATTACTTTATTTTCAAGTTTATTAGTGCTCTGATTAAGCCACTCGTTATCATTTCTGTATAACCATGAGTACACAGGTAAATTTGAATATTTTAACTCTAAGATGTGCTTATCCAAATTAGAGTTGACGATGGAAAGCCACTCCTCTCTATACACTTTATAATCTGCTTCTTTGATAACATATGTGTCATCTTTTTCATGAAGATAATACTCTAAATTAACTTCACTAATACTTAGTTTTGTTGCCAATTCACAAATCGGCATTTTTTTCTTGTAGAGGTAATAATCTATATACTTACCTAATCTGGAATAAGTAATTTTAGAACTACTATACATTATCTCATCATCCCCAAACAAACCTTCAAATTTCATACCACAATAACAGCTATAAGATATCTTTCGAACTGGTCGCCTATACCCATCACTCTCTATACTACGGAAAAATATTTGAGATCGTCTACGTTTCTCGGAACACAATAGATTTTTGCACTTCAAGTAATTATTAACTTTAATTATGCTAATATCTTTAAAATCTTCAACAGTAATTCTTAGAAAGCAAATTAACATTAATTGCTTTAAAATACTACGCTCACGTCCGAAAAAAGAACTGTTGAGTTCATCTACGAAATTACTTAGATTAACTCTTGTTATTTCATAAAAATCCTTGCCTACAAAATAAGTTATTTGTTTTAGTAGTTCTGCTTTTTTTAATATTCCATAACGATCAAACAAGTTCATTTGATCAATAATTGCAACATTTCTCCGTTCAGAAATATCCAATATTTTGTAGTTTTTAACTGTTAGTTTCTCGCTTTCCTTTGCAAGTAGTAAAAGAAAATTCAAAGTCTTATCTGTGATATTTTTGAGGGGATTTGAAGAAATACAACAATTATCTTTTGTTGCAGGAATCAGACCTTTCGCTTTTAATAACACTGTACTTTTATTTAAGAGCTCTTTGTGTTTAGGACAAACAAAGACTGATGGAATTTGAAAAAATGCTCTCCAATAAGTCTCACCATAGTTTTGAAAATCTTCGTCCACACATTTATTACAAAACATCAGATAACCATTTTCGTCTGTTAAGTTTAATCCACTTGATACAACTTTATTTACTACTTTATTTCGATCACCATATAAAATATTTGAATATATTCTTTTAGTTTCATAAGAATGTTTGGTATTAAGGTAAAAGTAAAACAGCGTATGATTTTTCATAAGCTCATGTGGTGAAAGATAATAAAAACAATCTATTTCCTTATAAATTGCCTCAAGATTATATGGAATTACTTTCCCCAATATCTTCGTTATCTTTGAATTGTAAATACTATTTATGACTTTTATATCATCTATCTCTAACGATCTCCTAAAGTATCTCGCCAGTACACTATAAAATAGCTCACCCGGATAAGGTCTGGGAAAATATCGCAACATCTAATACCCCTCCTCAAACTACAAAAGCAATTCTTTAGTAATTGAATTAATAAACCCTGCTTCAATTAAGGCTTCTCTTGCAGTGAGCTGATTTTCTCTCCCTTTCTCAACAATACTTAATAATTTATTTGATTGCTTATTTTTTTTCTCCTCTAATTCTTTCTTATCCTTTGCATTCTCCCAGTCGTCCATTTTCTTCATGACCAAAAACATGCCATGTTTTATATCAACAGTAGGGTTTTCTTTAACAACATCCCTTGCTAATTTTTCTGCAAGCTCTGCCTCGATATCTAAGGATATAAGAGTAACTATTAATTTTTCCAATAAAGATATTTCTTTTTTCTTACGATTATCTGCTTGCTTCTCTTTCTCAATTTGGATCTGATGCTGCATATTCACCCTTGATATTCTGGAGGTTAAGAATTCCTCTAAGTTTAAAGGTGTTATATCTTCATATTTTACAATTTCTGATACCTTTCCCGACTCCAGAGCCTTTAGAAATGGTATAACAAGCTTTAAATATTCTTTTTTTACATGTCGTACAACATCAAAAGATAGTTCCTCTATTCCGCATTCAATAACGTAAGACTGAGCAAGAAAGTACAATTTTAGAGCAATGTCAGTTATGCCTTGACTTTCTTTATATAAGAAATTAATCCAGTCATCTGTTAATTTAGCTTCTTTTTTTGTCCATTGATATTCCCACATGCAGCTTATTAATACCTGCCAACTATCATCATTTTTCATTTGTTCCCAAACCATATCTCCATGACCACTACTTCTACGAGCTTGTCTAAAATCTTTTTGCAAAATAGACTTGGCCTTCATTGTTCCAATTAGCATTATTGGAACGCCTATTTCATTGACCATCGTAACAAAGAAGTTCATAAGTTCATCAGATTCACTTTTTTTATTTGCTAATAGGTGTTGAATTTCATCAATGATTAAAGCACCCAAACAGTGTATTCTTGCCACTTGTCCCATTCTTACTACCATCGAGCTATTAGAAAATCTTCTGTTACCATATTTCTCAAAATAATTAGTACCTAAGAGCTGATCAATTTTTAGAAAGAAATCCATGCACAGTGTTTTAATTGAACCGTCATGTGGAGAATTTAATTTTAAAAAAGTAATTTGAAATAAATTTAAAGGGTATTTATGTACGATAACCTGGGGATAAAGAGAGAGAACCCTTTCAATAGCTGATGTCTTACCAATACCTGAAAAACCCATCAAAGTAAAGCTAGAAGAAGTGGTTCTAATATCGTTTGATAACCCTAAATCATACTTGTTAATTAACCTATCTTTAAGCTCGTTTAGTACCATTGTATGTTGCTTTGAATCAGGATTTCGATTGACATAACCATAACGTAAAAAACGAGAAAATTTCAATTCTAATTCTATCGTCTTATTAGTAGGTTGGTAAATTCTAGTAATTCTTAATAACGCATGGTAGCGATGATGAACTGATAAATTTCGTTCTTCCGGGCGATATTCAGGTAAGTAACTTAATTTTTCATAAGATTCTTCAAATGATAAAATAGGAGGGAGGGCTTCTATTAAAGGATTACCCTTGAAATCACTAACCTCTTGCTTTGTATACACTGCGTAGGGAACTTGAATCCCATTTGGAAGATTAACAATATCTTTATCGGTCATCATTTTTTTTCATCCTTTGTTTGGTATAAAGATCAATTATTGAGTATGTTTCATTCTGAGTGACTAGGTTACTTTTATCGTTATCTTTTTTTTGCAGTAGAGTACGTGTAGTTTGATTTTCAATTTCAAAAGAATCAGCTACATATCTTGTATTTCTTTCATCAATTCTTTTTGATTTTAGTTGAGTAATTTTCTTGCTTTTACTAATAGATGGATCATGCTCACTTTTCTTTAAATTAGTTGCTTTTTTCACTATCTCTTCTACTTGTTCAAATAAATTAACTTTTTCAGTTAACTTATCATATCGGAAACTATTATAGGTCTCTTTTTCAAATTCAATTAACTGATTAATCTCTCCTAAAGATTTATTTAAATACTTTTCTTGATGAGGTAAAAGAGTACAAACATTATAGGGGGTTTCATGTTCTATTTGTCCTGTAACATGCAAAAAAATAACATCCATATTTCTAGGGTCATATGAGAACTTCATTTTCCATCTTTTTTTCCTTGCTTTGACAAACCAATTTTCTTTAATTGCCAACTCACAAGAATATAAAAGTGACTTAAAACGTATTCCTTCTGCTGTAATTGATGCTATGTCGGTCGGCAATAAATAAAAATCCACCAAATTCTTGTTAAGCGTACGTAGATTTCCATATGTTTTTAATCCCCAATTCCACAGCTCGATGGGAATGGGGCGGACATTCTCTTTAACCATATACTCATTTCTCTCATAATTTGGCATATAATGATTGTGGTTATAAAATTTAATAAAGTAAACGATGACTTTAATATAGTCATCAAGAGTTAGTGTTGCTTCATGCCTAAAATCCTTTGATCCTCTTTTATCCGAACCTTTGTGTAAATAGCCAGGTAATAAGGGGCGCATAAGCTCGTGTGAAGAGTGGAATAACTTCTCTACGATCCCTTTCCAATCAGGTCGATATGGTGGGTTATTATGTATTTCTATACCGACTCCATTAGCCAAAGAATCTGCAAAGCCACTCTCTAATTCTCCTCTATCTCCTATAATTGCACTAGGCAACCCTTTTACTGGCCAATCAGAGTTGCTAATCTCTATACCTATTTTCTCACAATATTCCTTTTTATCAGAAAATGCATTCTGCAATGCAGTTGCCATGCTTATCCAAGAAGCATTGTTCAAACTTATATAGAAGCCAGTAATCATTCTACTGAAGACATCAATTACAAAATAAAGAGTCGGTTTTCCTACCAGCCAATTTTTATTAAATCTATTTAATAAAAAGATATCAGCTGGAGTAGCGTCAATTTGATACAGCGAACCAGGACCCAGTGAGTCATATTCAGTAGAACCTAATAATTTTCGGTGATTTCTTTCATACGCAGCCTCGCCTTCGCGTTTTTTAATGACATCTTCTAGACCATACATTTTTTTGTACCAATAGGAGAATTGTCTATAGCTTGGGATGTCCTTTTCATCTTTGAGAATCATCTTTTTCTTATTTTCCGTATATATATAACCTTCTTTAAAATAGTCCTTAATCATCATCTCATACGCATGTGTTAAGGAAGGTTTTGATTTAGTTAAATAATATTTATTAATTGATTTTCTAAATACCTCTTTAATGCTTTCTGTAATTAATATGCCACCTCCGTGTTCTCTAGGTCGACCCGTCTTATTTCTGTAGGCGATATCTCCTTTATTACCACAGTTTATATAATCTGGGAGGAGACTATTAATTACCTGACCTCGTTGCCAGTATTTTCTAAGATATTTAATAATTGTTTTATTTGAAACACCAAATTCTTTAGTTGCTTCCTTAATCAATATTACTCGGGTCTTTTTTTCATAGATATCAGGTTGCTCTTTAACTATTTTTTTAATGACTAACCACGCACGATCTCTAATTTGTATATCCTTTTCTTTAATCTTATATCCAGCTAATCGTCTCGCTAGAAAATTATCTTCAGCAGAAGAATAAATATTATTATATAAATCTTCTTCAATTTTTTTTAAGTTGACCCTTATGGGAGTTGCTTTTTCATTAGTAATGTCCGTAACATAACAATAGTTTAGCTCTCTATCTATCCACAGAATTCTAAGTTCTTCTTCTGTAGTTAAGTTTTTAATTACATCATTTACTACTAACATAATTGTAATCACTCCCCATAATCTGACTGTCTATACTTATATCTTGAATATTCAGATTTCTCGGATTAATTTTTTCACTTAAATCTATTGAGATAATTTTATTTGCTAGAAGATATTTAAAATAATTCAAAGCAGAGCCTGAGTCCAAAGCATTACTTCTATCAAAACTATTAAGTAAATTAAATAAGCGTATAGGACGTGTATTTGTCTTAGAATCAATTAATTCCTCTAATAGAAGGTTTTCTTTATTATCTGCTTTTTGCTCAAGTGAACGGTAGGGGTGAAGCAATTCTATATTTTTCACCTTATGTTTGGGAATATCTTTTTGTGTTATTATTTCCCAACTAACGTTTTTGTTATTCCAGTAGGCTCGTTCAACTTCTAGCTTGTTCAATACATTTTTATATTCCAATTGATCTGCTGGCTTAATGGCAACAGCGAGGGTTTCAATCTTTCCATTTCTTTTTATCGTAACAACAAAATCCGTAGTCATCGGTATTAGAACTTTAGTAGTTCTGTCTTCTATATGATTTAACCCTTTCTTTTTTGCAATTTCTATAGTATCTACTCGATCTAAAGGAAATTGCTCACGGATGTCTAAAACACTGTCGCTCCACTCTAAGATATAAAAATAGTTTCTCTCTATATTAGAGAAAAATTGATGGATTCTTCCGGTTTTCCACCCCTTTATTCTGGTGCTGTTACCTTTACTAGGAACATCATGCACCGTTAACCAAGGCTTATAGTTGGAGAGTTCACCAGCACCTCTACCATCCCTATAATATTTATCAATTTTCTCTTCAGTCCAACCATAATTTCTTTTAGCCATGTAATCACCACTTTTAAGAATTTGTTTGTTCTTGTCAAAATCGGGATAATGTATAAAATATATCTTAGACTGTAATTTTGTGTCGATTATATCGTTAAACGGATATTAATTCAAGTCTACTTACAAAAGCTTAGGAAGGAAGATTGTATGATGGATACGATTGGGGATAGATTTAAAGATCTTAGAAAAAGAAACAATCTTAAACAAATAGATTTTTGCATGGAGGTTGGTATCTCGCAAGGAACATTAAGTGATATTGAAAAAGGGAAAAATAAACCATCAATAGATACCGTAATCTCAACTAGCAATAAATTTCACATAAGTACTGATTGGCTTTTAAAAGGGGAATAGTATTACTTGATTATCTTCAACTAAAGTTGGAGATAATTTTTTGTATAAATTATACGGAGGAGGTAGATACAATGTTAAGCTTTTTACCCAAGCTATATCCAGGTGAACTAATGTATAGTTGGCTCGCAAGATACCACGTCCAATCAGGAAATACAAGCTTTAAACAAACTAATTTGGATTTATTTGACTCTCCTTCTTATATATCTACTGCTGATTTACCATGTCAATTAAATATTTTCTATAATAAATCAAAACATTTCTCTCTGCCACATCCAGAAACATTAATTAGAGAACATACCTTTTATAATTACTATTCGGCTTTTGCACCCATTCATATAAAGAAAAAAATAATGAGCAGCATGTTGAACGGATCTCATCATGCTTTGCATATGCTGATAGGGCATATGGCTAGTACAATTAAAGAGAATAGATTTTTCAGATATTGCTCATCATGTTTTGAAGAGAATAATTTACTTTATGGAGAGCCATATCTACATACGATTCATCAACTACCTAGTTGTTTTATATGTCCCAGCCATAAAGAAATTCTAAAGGAAACATCCATTCTATTTCGTGGTCAAAACAAACATGAATACAAACCACTAATAGGCGCTAACTGTACGCCTATTAGTGTTGTCAAAAAGGTTGAGGATAAGACTTTTTTGTTATTATATGCATTAGCATTAGAGAGCAACATTCTACTACAAAAAAATCTTCAATTTGATCCTGTAAAAATACAAAAAAAGTATAAGTGGCTTCTTAAAGAAAATGATTTAATAAGTACGAAGGGGAATATAAGACAGCGATTACTTCATAGAGATTTTCTAAATACTTTTAATGCAGAAACATTAACGATTCTACAGAGTCATATTAGTCAAGAAAATGAATCAAATTGGTTGAGATTAATAACAAGAAAGCACAGAGTTAACTTTCATCCAGTTCGTCATTTATTAATGATAAAATTTCTGGGAGCTTCAATTACTAATCTTAACAAGGCGAGAAATCCCCTACCTCCATTTGGAAAGGGGCCGTTTCCTTGTTTAAACAAAGCAGCTGTACACTATAATGAGGATGTCATTAATCATGTTAGTATTTCTTACTGTTCAAAAACTAATAAACCTATTGGAACTTTCTCTTGTGAATGTGGATTTGTATACACTAGAAGAGGACACGATCCTAAATTGCATAATAAATTTGTAATAGGGAGAATTAAAAAGTTAGGACCAGTGTGGGCGGACAAATTAGAAGAATTAATTCGCTCTAAAGAATACAGTTATAGAGCCATAAGTAAAATATTAAGCGTCGATACAAATACAGTTATAAAGTATTCAAAGAACTTGCACGAGCAAAATAAGCAACAAAGATCTGCTGCTCCTATTATAATTCAAGACCACAGAGATATTTGGATCAATCTACAAACCCAGAATCCTTTAAAAAGCAAAACAGAACTACGGAAACTCGAACCCAATACTTTTATGTGGTTATACAGAAATGATAAGCACTGGTTAGATAAGCATTCACCAACGCAAGTAATCAAAAAAAACAACTACTCGTCAAAGGTTGATTGGAATGAAAGAGATAGTACTATATCTAATGAAATTATTCCGATCATAGTTGGTCTCATGAATTGCGCAAGACCTGTAAGGGTGACTAAGAGTAAGATTGGGAAGTTAATAAACAAGTTAGCGCTATTAGAGAGACATTTAGATAAAATGCCTTTAACCAACTTTATCTTAGAAGACGTCACTGAAACTGTAGAGGAGTTTCAAGTAAGACGTGTAAATTTTTATTATAATAAACTAATCAATCATAGAAAAAGCCTTAGTTTATGGGAAATAAAGAAGGTTGCTGGTCTCCCAAGTAGAATCCATTTAGGAAGTAAATTGCACAAAAATCTAGTGCGACTCGGACTTTTGGATTAATAGGGAAATCTATTCTCTCTAAACGCTTTTAACATTGAGTAAATTACTTGGATATTCGTAACGCATCAACTTTGCTTATAAATTCTTGAAAGCTAATGGTTCCGTCTGCTTCACTTCTTGCTAGATCCTCTATTTCTTTAGATATAGTAAATCCCTCTATCTCAAGTGAAGCTTTGGCTGATTCAAATTTTCCACTCATAATATCTACTCCGTTCCAATTAGATTCTTGTGGGTTTGAAATTATAAGAAGGATCACAAATAGATGGAATTGTTAAAATCAATATAATCCTCCTCAGCTCCGCCACTCGGCCATGAAACTTTTTGATAATCAGTACCACCATCAGTGGTTATTGCGCCACACTTGCAACGCTGGAAATCATGTCTATGTTTAGATTCTATAGTGTCTTTACATTTTTTACATGTAACTATGTTTTTAACTACTCTTTTCATTTTTTGGTCTCCTTATAATTTGCTAAGCACTTTTAAATTTAGCAGAATAAATTACTTAACATCTAAAGCCTAGTATACCAAATTAAATACTAGTTATCATTGAGTTAAACTCAAAAAATTGCTTCTATTTCAATGCCATAACCCTTTAACCGTGTTATAATTTAGATAATTAAATCAAAAAATTAGGAGGGCAATTATGGCAGATCTTAAATCCCAATTTAACTCGTTTCACGATACTATTAAATTAAAAGAAGAGACTGAGGTACTAAGTAGTAAGAGGGATATTATTATTAACCGAATTAAAGATAAGTTACCAGAAAATACGGACTATAGCTTTGAAATTTTTAATCAAGGTTCATACGCAATGCATACTGGAATTAAGCCTTTAGATTCAGATTATGATATTGATGTCGGTTTGTATTTTGATATGTCAAAGGAAGATGTGAAACCGGTTGAGTCCAAGAATTGGATTTACAACGCTCTTAAAGATCATACATTAGATGTAAAAATTAAGAAAGCGTGTGTGACTGTTACCTATGCAGCTGGATATCATGTTGATGTTACAGTTTATTCTGCTAACAATAATGATGGCAAGGTATACCTTGCTAAAGGAAAGCCAACAAGTAATACCGCAGATAAATACTGGGATGAATCCAATCCAAAGGACCTTATTAAGGAAATTCGTGATCGTTATTCTGACAAAGAGGACCGCAAACAATTTAGAAGGATTGTCCGATTTTTAAAAAGATGGAAAGATAATACATTCTCTTCAGTTAACGGAAAGCCAACTGGGATCTCCTTAACTTCTTGCGCATATCATTGGTTGTCAATCCAAAAAGAAACAGATCTATTTTCTGGTGTAACAACATATAAGGATCTCGATGCCCTAATTTGCGTTGTTTCCATAATGATATCAAATTTCCGAGAAGAGCTTGTGTTGATTGATGAGGAATATACATGGGTATCTAGATTAAAAGTAGAGCTTCCTGTTGAACCAAAACCAGATTTATTTGAAAAGATGACCTCAAAACAAATGGAAACCTTCAAAAGTAAACTAGAGACTTTTTTAGAAGCTCTTGAAGAAGCTAAAGCAGCAACTGATCCAACAGACGCTGCTGAATTATTAGAAAAACAATTTGGATCTGACTTTCCCATTCCTTCAAAATCTTCAACTGGCAAGAAGGCTATGGCTGCTGCTGTTATACCTAGCTCTGAATCTGCATTCGAGTTACTTTAAATGGCATATTCTTTACAGAAACTAAAACATAAATTGAACGAGATTGACCAAGACATTATTCAATCTTTTGTTATTAGAGAAAAAGTAGACCTCAAAGATTTTATGGGATGCTCCGAAGTAGCAGATATTGAGGTAATAGTAAATGAGAGGAAAGTTAAATTAGCAGTTGGCTTTCCTCCCGAATTCCCAAACGAACTACCAAAATTTTATGATAAAGAGGATCAATTTCATTTAATTCCACATAAGCTATGGACCGGATTTATTTGTTTTACTAGAAGCGAATCACTGATAATAGACGTTAGATATCCTGCTTCGATTTTATTAAACTGTCTTTTAAAAGTAACAAAAATACTGGAGGATGGTGAAAAAGGGTTAAACAAAGATGATTTTACAAATGAATTTGAAGTGTATTGGCAACAAAAATGCTTATTAGACATCACTTTTTTAGCTCATATTGATACAACTAACGCAAAAGTTAGAGCAATGAATTTATGGTTCGAGAACATAGAGGAAGGACCTAACATTATAATAAGCGCAGAAAAAAATGAGGATTTAGATAATACAATTAATAACCTTTTTCATGTAGATGTTAGTAAGGCGACTAAATATAGATGTATATACATTCCTTTAAAGAAAAACACCTTCTTACTACCACCACACCAAAGTAAGGAGTGGGATTTAAACGAACTTAAATCAATAGTATTATCAAATATAACTAGTGAGAATAGAAGAAACTATAATAAGATTGTTACAACTCCAACAAAAGGAGTATTTCCAAACTTAGAATTCATAATTATAGGATTGCCCACACCATCAGGTAACGTAGCACTATTTGGTTATGGAATTACTGGTAACGCCTTTCCTTTAAAATCATTAAAGGGGAAAGGTAATCAAAGAAAGCAGATTCATCCTTTTATGCTCAAACCAAAGGACGCAAAGCTCTTTGAAATGCGTATTAGAAGATGGCATCCTAATCATCTACTGAATAGAACAGGTGGACAACCGATGTTGAAGAATAAACATGTCATGGTTGTGGGGGTCGGTTCTGTTGGAAGCGAAGTTGCAGTGCGATTTGCCAAGGCCGGTGTAAGCAATATTTCTTTAGTTGATTACGATATAATGTCATTGGATAACGTTCACCGTCACGCACTTGGAAGTGATCAGGTGTTCATTTCAAATGAAAAAGGGTTACTTAGCAACAAAATGAAGGTGAACGGAGTAAAAGATGAAATAAATAGAAAATATCCTTTTACCAAGGTTGAAGTTTTCGAAAAAAATTTTTTATCTTTAATTAATGAAAGCTTTCTTAATAGTTTAGGCATAGACATGCTCATAATCTCAATAGGATCACCTAATATAGAAATGCTTATAAATGCGAAGATGCATAAATTGACTAAAAAAATCCCTACAATCTATACATGGGTAGAGCCTCTTGGTATAGGAGGCCATACTTTAGTTACATTAAATGGTCATAGAGAGGGTTGCTACCAATGTCTTTTTAAACCAAATGAAGAGTCACCAATATTTAATCGTTCGGCATTCGCAAAGCCAAATCAAGACTTTTCCAAATCAATTACTGGTTGTGGATCAGTATTTACACCATACAATTTCTTGGATAGTGAGCGCTCAGCTATATTGACAGTTGAGGCAGGGGTTAAAGTATTAATGGAGAGCATGAATGGCAATCCATTATTGTCATGGAAAGGTGATAATTCAACTTTTGTGGAACGTGGCTTTGAGTCAACAATGCGCTATTCTTTTAGTAATGAGCGTTTGGACGAGACAAAATATTCTTACAGGGATGATAGCTGTACTGTTTGTTCTAATGAAAGTAGGGATTCACATCAATAGAAATTTAGTCTATACATTACCAAATAATAAAATATTGTTTATCCGACCTGAAGCATTGGCTAAGATGCATCAATATAAACAAGTCAAATGGCGAGATACAGAGGCTGGCGGAATTTTAATTGGAAGAATACTTATTGAAGATGGCAATTATATAATAGATGAGGTTTCGGAGCCTATGTTAACTGACAAAAGAACTAGAATAAGGTTTATTAGAAAGCCGGATGGACACCAAGAGTACTTCAATAAAATATGGAAAAGAGAAAAAGGAACGTGCTTTTACTTCGGTGAATGGCATACACATCCTCAAAGAATTCCCGTGCCTTCAAGAACTGATAGAAAAGAGTGGAATAGATTAATAAATATTAGCTTCGAGGCAGATTTTTTGTTCTTTATAATAATTGGAATAGATGATTTTAAAGTCTATTGTGGGTCCACAAGTGGCCGAAAAATATTGGAATTAAATAGGAGGTATGAACTTGGTTAAAAAAGGAAAAAAGCCAAAAAGAAGGCAATTAACCCGTCCAGAAATTTTTCACCTGTGGGTTGCTTGTGGAGGGGTATGTTCATTTGAAGGATGTAATAAAAGGTTAATAGAGCGTTCAGGCGGTGATTTAACCAATGTCGGAATAGGTGCCCATATAATAGGTCATGCCAAAGGTTCTGCACGCCATAATTTTATGGAGCAGTATGGTTATACCCAAGAGACTCTAGAAGATATAACAAACCTAATGCTAATGTGTTCATACCATTCCAAATATATAGACGATAAACATACAAGAGACAATTTCCCTCCCGATATGTTATTTGAAATGAAAAAGAAGCATGAGGAAAGAGTTGCTTCCTGGTCAGAGACTAAGAAAAAGAAAAGTATAGCTTTAATACACAAAAGGTTAGGTGGTCCTGTATTCGACTTTGAAATCGAAGGAGAAACTCCTCACATTTTACTCGATGCAGTTGAAGATCAAGAAATATTTAATGACTTTACAAATCAAGGGTGGACTGATGGAAAGGAAAGAAACAAGGAACTTTTTCGAAATTTTTCAAGGAAAATAAAAGATAGAAAAGCAGATGTAGGAGAAATATTCCCGCTATCTCCTATTCCATTATTAGTTCATTTAGGCTCCTTACTTACAGATACGGTACCAATTTCTACATATCAATATAATAGAGAAGATGGATTATGGGTCTCCAGTAACCCAGGCTTGAACAAGGATATATCATTAGCCTGTTCTATAGAGACAAATGGATTACCTCACTTAGCTGTTTCTGTATCTGTTAGTGGAATTGTTAAGATAGATTCAATTCAAGAAGTCCTTGGAGAAGAGTTTGATACCTTATCCTTTGAAATTAATGAACCTGGATTAAAAAGAGTTTTATACAAAGAGGATGTATCTAATATTCAAGCTAGAATAAAAAATGAAATAGAAAACCTTCTACAACGGAATGATTACGAAAAAATTCATTTGTTTTATGCTGGACCAGCAGGGCTAGCCATTGAGATAGGACGAGGAATTAATACAAATATCTGGAGTGAAGTGTGTCTCTATCAGTACAATAATAGAATGAAGCCAAAATATCAGTATGCTTTGTCTATATAACGTTAAATAAGAAAAATAAATTTAATTTATAAAAAGTCAATTCCCTTTTGGAAATGACTTTTTATTTTAACTCTTATCATTTTTTTTAAAAAATTAGCATTATACTTCTAACTAATAATACTATTTAATAGATATTCCGCATCCCTACCCACTCCACAAACTAATGCTGAACCACGATGATATTGCCAAGGTAATCCTATAAAATAAAGATTCTCTATTGGACTAATACCACGATTATGATTAGGCTTTCCAACTTCGCTTAAAGCACCCTCTATATTGATCCATTTATAGGAAGCTTTAAAACCTGTAGACCATATAATTATTTGGGTATCTATCTTACTTCCGTCTGCGAAAAATACTTGCTTACCAATAACTTTCTCTACTCGAGGTTTGATAGTAATTTTATTTTTTCTAATCATTCTCTTTAGTTCATATCCGAAGATCGGATCATTTCTCTTTTTGAAAAGTTCCCCTCTTTTCGTGTCTAACCCTGCGTATAATAAATTACACTTATCCAACCATTTAAAGATACTTTCCCCTAAGACCCTTAAAGGTAGAAAATTCATTTTATGGGACGTAGCAAGATAAACATTCTTGCTATTAGCTAACTCTACAGCTATTTGGGCCCCAGAATTTCCACCACCCACAATTAATACAGAGTCACTAGATATAGCTTTTGGATTTGTATATTTCGAGGAGTGAATATGCTCAATCCCCTCACTATCTTTGTGTATTATTGGAGGAATAAATGCGCTCTGAAATGCACCTGTAGCTACGACTACCTTTTTTGCTGCTAATTCTCCTTTAGAAGTTTGCATGATAAAAATATTCTCTTCCTTTTTTAATTTTTCAACTTTAACATTCAAGGCGACTGGTAAGTCAAAATATTGTACATATTTTTTTAAGTAACTAGCCATTTCTCCTTTTGTAGGGTATCCATTAGGGTCACCCTCCATTAATAAACCAGGTAAGGATGAATAATTTCTAGGTGTAAATAAAATTAGAGAATCATACCTTGAGTCCCATTGTTCACCGATGTATGAATGGGAATCAATCATTAAATGACTAATACCTTGCTTCTTTAACTTTTGGCTCATTGCAATCCCAGCTTGACCAGCTCCAATAATAATTACCTCATGTATCACATTTATATCCCCATCTCCACGATTTTTATTTAAATTTTTCATAAGCCATATTTTATTTTCTAATTATACTAGCCTTTTAAGTTTTCTACCTAGTCTGATAAGGCCTAAATTGATTCTACTTCGTTATCAAATTATGATCATAATATGTTAATGTGATCATATTAACATATTATTTAAAATTATTCAAACTCTTATTTGATTGTTTTGTTGACATTTAAATCAATTTAGTATTATATATACTTATAATCAAACATACATTTGAATGAAGGTGGATTTTTATGACCCAAAAGGTTAAGCAAACATATGATACTTGTGAAATTTTTTGCTATGACGAAGAAAAGGTAAGTCGTGTAAGCTCAATTGTAGAAGAGAAAAACCTTTCACCTATTGCAAATATTTTCAAAGCATTATCAGATGAAACAAGGCTAAAAATAGCCTATGCCTTGGTTCTAGAAGAAGAATTGTGTGTATGCGACGTAGCGAATATAATTGGTGCGTCGACGGCAACCGTTTCTCATCACTTACGACTTTTACGTAATTTAGGTATTTGCACAAGCAGGAAAGACGGGAAGTTAGTGTTTTATTCTTTGGATGATAAACATGTGAAAATGCTTGTGACAGCATCAATTAATCATAGGGAGGAAGTAAATAGCCGTGTTTGAGGAAAAAATAGAAATTGATAAAAATGTTTACCGTGTTGAAGGCTTTAGTTGTGCAAATTGTGCTGGTAAATTTGAAAGGAAGGTAAAGGCAATCCCAGGGGTTGAAGATGCAAAAGTGAATTTTGGTGCTTCTAAAATTTCTGTATTCGGTCATGTTTCTGTTGAAGAATTAGAAAAAGCTGGTTCATTTGAAAACTTAAAGGTAAGAGCAGATAAACCTAAACAAGTTTCTCAACAAACAGTTGAAGAGAAGCAAGAAGAAGAAGTTCCATTTTATAAAAAGTATAGCACCTTGCTTTATTCAGCTACCTATCTTATTTTGGGTTATCTATCTTCATCTATAAATGGAGAAGATAACCTCCTAACAGTCCTTTTATTTTTAGCATCCATGTTGGTAGGAGGATTATCACTCTTTAAAGTTGGTTTCCAAAACTTATTACGTTTCGAATTTGACATGAAAACGCTAATGACTGTTGCCGTCATAGGTGGAGCCATTATAGGCGAATGGGGAGAGGTTGCCCTTGTTGTCATTCTCTTTGCTATCAGTGAAGAGCTTGAACGCTTCACCATGGATAAAGCAAGAAATTCAATTCGTTCTCTAATGAACATTGCACCAAAAGAGGCTCTTGTTAGACGAAATGGTCAAGAATTAATGATACATGTTGATAATATCTCAGTAGGTGATATCATGATTGTCAGACCTGGACAAAAGATAGCAATGGATGGTGTCGTTATTAGCGGACACTCATCAGTCAATCAAGCAGCAATCACAGGAGAATCTGTTCCCATTGAGAAGGAAATAGATGACGAGGTCTTTGCAGGGACATTGAATGAAGAAGGTTTATTAGAGGTTGAAATAACAAAATTAGTTGAGGATACAACTATCTCTAAAATTATTCACCTTGTTGAAGAAGCACAAGGGGAACGTGCCCCATCACAAGCATTTATAGATAAGTTCGCAAAGTACTACACACCTACAATTATGGTAGTAGCCACTTTAGTAGCCGTCCTACCTCCGATATTTTTTGATGGAAGTTGGGAAGCATGGGTTTATCAAGGCTTAGCTGTTCTTGTAGTTGGTTGTCCGTGTGCTTTAGTCATTTCCACTCCTATTTCAATTGTTTCAGCCATTGGAAATGCAGCTAAAAAAGGTGTATTGGTTAAAGGTGGCATTTATCTTGAAGAGATCGGTTCATTACAAGCCATTGGCTTTGATAAAACTGGAACTTTAACAAAAGGCATTCCAGCTGTAACAGATTACCAGGTGTTAAATGATCAAATAGCTAAAAAAGAATTGTTTTCTATCATTACAGCTTTAGAGTATCGTTCTCAGCACCCCCTTGCTTCAGCAATTGTAAAAATGGCTGAGATGGAGCGTATCAAGTATGCTAACATTCAAGTAGATGATTTCACATCTATTACAGGTAAGGGGGTTAAAGGAATTATAAATGGGATTACTTATTATATTGGTAGTCCAAAGCTCTTTAAAGAATTATCCTCAATAACTTTTGATATGAAATTTGAAAAGGGCGTTATTGAACTCCAAAATGAAGGTAAAACTGCAATGATTGTCGGAACAGAGACGGAAATTCTGGCTGTTATTGCGGTTGCAGATGAAGTTCGAGATTCTAGTGAAGAAGTCATTCAACAGTTACACAAAGCCGGAATTAAAGAAACTATTATGCTCACAGGTGATAATCAAGGTACAGCTAATGCTATTGGTAGACATGTTGGTGTATCTAAGGTACTGGCAGAGCTAATGCCGGAGGATAAATTAGATCATATAAAAAAATTACGTGAGAAATATGGTAAGGTGGCTATGGTCGGGGACGGTGTAAACGATGCTCCTGCCTTAGCAGCTTCTACAGTAGGGATTGCAATGGGGGGAGCTGGTACCGATACAGCCCTCGAAACAGCTGACGTTGCTTTAATGGGGGATGATTTAAGAAAGCTTCCATTTACAGTGAAACTAAGCCGTAAAGCATTAAACATTATCAAGGCAAACATTGGCTTTGCTATCACAATTAAATTTATTGCATTACTATTGGTTATTCCGGGTTGGTTAACACTTTGGATTGCGATTCTCTCAGATATGGGGGCAACCATTTTGGTAGCTTTAAACAGCATGCGACTCATGCGAGTAAAAGAATAAAACTTAAGGAGCGTTAGGAAAACTAATGCTCCTTATAAATTTCAAGACCTATATGATGAATTAGCCTAATAATCTTTTTAAGAATGTCTAACCCTTCATTTCTTCATCTTTCTTTTGAATTTATTATGAGTTAAAAAATGATTTTACAAAAGGATAGACAGAAGGGAAAAACCGGATAAATATCGAAAATCCTCTTTTTCATAAGCAAACTACGTGGAACTGAAATTAATCTATTCCAATTTCCTTACTTCTTCTTTCAAATAGTAAAACATCTCTCCACTTTCCGTTTAATTTTCCTATCCGTGTTCTTTTTCCCACTTCAATAAATTGATTATTTTTATGAAGCTTAATACTGCCTAAGTTTTCAGGAAAGATGCCTGCTTGAATTGTCCAGAAACCACAGTTTTCACTTTCTTTAGTAATCGTTTCTAACAATCTCTGTCCGATTCCTTTACCCCTCACCTCAGAAGCTACATAAACACTTACTTCAGCAACACCTTCATATACACAACGGCTCGAAATAGCCGTCAATGCTGACCATCCCACAACAGCATCATGGTATGTAGCTACATAACGCAACTCCTTTACATGGCTGTTATCCCATACTTCCCATGAGGGAAGTGATTGCTCGAAAGTTGCATTCCCAGTAAGGATGCCTTCACTATAGATAGAAGCAACAGACTTCCAATCAGATTGTCTCATTTTACGAATAGAAATTATTCCGTTCAAGTTTCACTCCCCCCGAGAATTTGAAGTGCCTTTAAGAAACGAGAGTAAGTATCAGCACCGTACCTGCATGTATTGTTCTTGAAGAATTCTTTATGCATATAACGCTTTGCCTGTTCAATTGACATATCCCTACTTGTCATGACAAGCCTTACAAAAGATACAAAATATTCAGTAGGCAACACACTCCCGTGATTAACGATCATGATATATGCTCCTTACTCAGCTTTACTTTTCTGCTTTAATTACGGCAGATACAATAAAATCTTCAACTTTATACTCTGGTGCCCAATCTTTAATAAAAGCCTTTGACTCTTTCTTAGGTTCAATTGAAATATTGGTAAATCCAGCTATACTCAAGTACTGGTTTAGTTCGTGAATACTAGAAGCACCAGTTACACATCCGGAATATAACGGTATATTGTTTCTAACTTCATCAGGTAGATCTGCTGTTAAAACGATATCGGATATAGCAAGGCGACCACCACCCTTTAATACTCGATAAGCTTCGTTAAATACGCTTTGCTTATCAGGTGAAAGATTAATCACACAGTTAGACATAATCACATCAGTTGATTCATCAGAAACAGGTAAGTGTTCAATTTCACCTAATCTAAATTCTACATTTTCAAATTTACTTTTACTTGCGTTGTTTCTGGATTTAGTAATCATTTCTGGTGTCATATCAACACCAATTACTTTACCAGTTGATCCAACCTTAGGCGCTGCTAAGAAGCAATCGAATCCACCACCACTTCCAAGATCAAGGACAACGTCACCTTCTTTTAAGTCCGCAATGGCTTGTGGATTTCCACAACCTAAACCCATATTCGCCCCATTTGGGATGCTCTGAAGCTCTGCTGCTGAATAGCCCATTTGTTTTGAAATGTCATCGACCGAAAGTGTTTTTTGATCCTGTGGTGTGCAACAACCAGGTGCATGGCATGTCGATTCATCATTAACCTTTAAAGCTACCTTTGCATAATTTTCACGTACTTGACTTCTAATTTGATCTTGTTTTACGTCTTTCATTCTCATAGCCTCCTATAAAATAATTAGCATTTTAACATAAGTAAATACTTATATATACAATAAAAAAATTAATGGTTACTTTCTGAAAAGCGTTTAATTCTTTCTCCAATTTCATCTCTAACACGTTGGAAAAATACCCACTTTTCTTCTTCTGTTCCTTCAGCCTTTGCAGGATCATCAAAGCCCCAATGCTCTCTTTTGACATGTGTCGGTGTTACAGGGCATTTATCAGCAGCGTCACCACATAAAGTTACAACCAAATCAGCCGTACTAAGTAGCTCAGGAGCAATAAGTGTCGAGGTTTGCTTGGTAATATCAATATTTACTTCTTTCATTGCCTTAATCGCATTTGGATTTACACCATGTGCCTCTATCCCAGCACTTTTTACAATCCAATTCTTATCAAGATAATATTTCGCCCATCCTTCTGCCATCTGACTTCGGCATGAGTTTCCTGTACATAAAAAATAAATTAGTTTCTTGTTAGCCATCATTTTCTCCTTTCAGTTAACCAATATGCTTTGATAAAAAAGAGGATTTAAAATATCTCTTTTCCCAATAAAGGGCAACTTTAACTAAGATAATTAAAACGGGGACTTCAACTAATGGACCGATCGCCGCGGAAAATGCTACCCCACTGTAAATACCAAAGACACCTACCGCAACAGCAATAGCTAATTCGAAGTTGTTACTAGCAGCTGTAAAAGATAAAGCAGCCGTTACTGGATAGGATGCACCAGCCTTTCTAGAGGAAAAGAAAGAAATAACAAACATGATCACAAAATAAATTAATAAAGGTATAGCAACTCGAAGGACATCAAATGGGGAAGCAATAATTTGATTTCCTTGTAATGAAAACATTACGGTAATAGTAAAAAGTAAAGAAACAAGTGTTATGGGTGACAATTTCGGGAGCAAGACTGTTTCATACCATAGCTTACCTTTAAACTTAATACCTAAATAACGTGTAAGCATTCCACCTACGAATGGGATACCTAAAAACGTGAGAACACTCTTCGTTATATCCAGCATAGAAATATCGACTGAAATATTTTCTAACCCGAAAAGGCCTGGTAGGATACTTAAAAAAAGATAGGTCAACAAAGGATAAAATAGAATTTGAAAAACAGAATTAAAGGCAACTAAACCCGCAACATATTCCCGATCACCTTTTGCAAGGTCATTCCATACGATCACCATAGCAATACATCGGGCTAGGCCAATCATGATTAATCCCGTCATATATTCTGGGTAATCCCTTAAAAAGACAATAGCAAGGATAAACATTAAAACAGGTCCTAATAGCCAGTTCTGAACTAATGATAAGGTTAGAATTCGCCAATCTTTGAATACACGCCAGAGTTCCTCATATTTAACTTTTGCAAGTGCTGGATACATCATTAAAATTAATCCCATAGCGATTGGTATTGATGTGGTATCAACGGAAAGAGCGCTTATGATGTCTTGAAAACCTGGGAACTGTATACTAATAACAATCCCCGTCAGCATTGCGATTAAGATCCAAATGGTTAAATAACGATCCAAAAATGACAATTTATTGTGTAACGGTTTTTGCATGGTTAAGCCCTTCCTTTTTTTCATCATTTTGAACACAGCAAATTTGGGCAGAAACAGAAACGGCTTCTAATTCATTAATAATAGCCTGAACATAGGGAGGTTGTTCCTCATTGAGTCTGAAATGTTTCCACGTTCCTTTTTTTCTCTCCAAAATGATACCAGCATCTTTTAATTTTTTCATTTGTTGACTAACAGCTGGTTGGGAGATTTGAAGCACGTCAACTAAATCACAAATACAAACCTCACCCCTTTTTAAGAAAGACACGAGCTTCAATCGAGTAGGGTCACTTAAAGCTTTTAATTGTAAACTCATTTCATTAACTTTATTCATTATATATCTCCTTCATAAGTGTTTGATTATATAAGTTAATACTTATATTATGTGATCTAATATAAAAGTGCAAGTAATTTATTCTAAATAAATTAAATTCTTTTTATCTACTAATAGAATATCATTTTACTTTTTTAAAATAGGAAACAACACAATAATAAAAAACCCCTCCGAAAAGGAGGGGTCTCTTAGGGTCTTAGGGAACAACTTAATTTCAAATACACGCTATTCCATCTCAAATTTTATCTAGATATGCATTGACTATTTTATGGAACAACATAGTTGTAAAAAGAACAACTCACTTGTAAAAGGAACGACTTAATTGTAAAGAGAACAACTTAGTTGTCGATATACACACACTACCTTCCTAACTTAACCCCTACTCAACCGTCACACTCTTCGCCAAGTTACGCGGCTTATCAACATCACAATCACGATGCAATGCTGCATAGTATGCAAGGAGCTGCATTGGTACGACACTGACTAACGGCGTGAGCAACGGATGAACATGAGGCAAGACAAGTGTATCACTATCTTGCTCAAGACCTTTAATACTAACCACACATGTGTTGGCGCCACGGGCTGCTACCTCTTGGACGTTACCACGGATTGAGTAGTTGACGTTTTCTTGCGTTGAGATTGCGATGACTGGTGTACCGTCTTCAATTAGCGCAATTGTTCCGTGCTTAAGCTCGCCACCGGCAAAGCCTTCTGCTTGGATATAAGAGATTTCTTTTAACTTTAATGATGCTTCTTGGACGACAAAGTAATCCATACCACGTCCAATAAAGAACGCATTACGTGTGCCGGTGAAGTATGCTTTGGCAATGTCTGCATACTGTTCTTTTTGATCAGTTAATGACTCCATCACACTTGCGACAATCGCAAGTTCTTGTAATGGGTCAAAATCTAGCGTCAGTCCTTTTGCATTTGCTGTATCAACGGCTAAGAGCGTAAGCACAGCAATTTGGGCTGTGTAGGCTTTCGTTGAGGCAACAGCAATTTCAGGACCTGCGTATAAGTGTAACGTGTAATCAGCCTCACGGGAAAGGGTTGAGCCTGGAACGTTGGTAATTGTTAATGATGGATGACCTAATGATTTAATTTTAACCAAAACGGCACGGCTATCAGCTGTTTCACCACTCTGTGAAATAAAGATAAACAATGGCTTTTTCGAGAGCAGTGGCATATTATAAGAAAACTCACTTGCAATATGCACCTCTACTGGTGTATCGGCAAGGTTCTCGATAATTTGCTTGCCCACTAAGCCGGCATTATAGCTTGTGCCTGCCGCGATAATGTAAATGCGGTCAGCCGCAAGCATTGCTGCACGAACGTCAGCATCAATTTTAATGTTATCCTGCTCGTCTTGGTATTCTTGAATGATTTTACGCATTACAAATGGTTGCTCATCAATTTCTTTAAGCATGAAGTGTGCATACGTGCCTTTCTCGGTATCAGCAGCATCAATCTCTGCTTTGAAAGGTGCTCGCACAACCTCCGTGCCATCGAATTTTTGAATTTGCACTTCATTGCGGCGAACGAGTACGACCTCTTTATCCTCAATTTCTAAATACGTGTCTGTTTCCTTTAACGTTGCCATCGCATCACTTGCCACTAAGTTAAAGCCATCACCTAATCCAACTAATAATGGACTTTTGCTTTTTGCTACATAGATGACATCTGCGTCTTCAGCATCTAATAAGGCAATTGCATAAGAGCCTTTTAATAGACTCATAGCTTGACGAAATGCGGTAAGCACGTCGTTGCTCTCTTGATAGAGCACTTCAATTAATTGCACAACGATCTCGGTATCTGTTTCACTGACAAGTGTGACATCTGTTAAATATTGATCACGTAATTCATAGTAGTTCTCGATAACACCATTGTGCACAAGAGTAAAGCGACCTGATCCACTTTGATGTGGGTGTGCATTATCCTCGCTTGGTTCACCGTGAGTTGCCCAGCGTGTATGACCGATCCCCATTGTTGCTTGAACAGTGGCATCCACCTTATCACGTAAAGCAGCAATTCGCCCTTTCACTTTAAATAAATGCAGTCCGTCCGGATTTAAAGTGGCAATTCCTGCTGAGTCATAACCACGGTACTCTAATTTCTCTAAACCATTCAGTAACACGTCTTTCGTATCATTAGCTCCAATATAACCTACAATTCCACACATAATTTGCTTCCTCCTAAAAATTAGAGAAGAGAGGCAAACAATATAGAAAGCCGACTCGAATAGAGGGGCGTGTTTGCCCCCTTTCTCGCATAGTCATTTTTTCCTCTTGATGTATTTTTGTGCAAAGAGTCGCCTCTCTGTTTTCAAATAACATCTAACGGCTGGAGGTATTGCAACCGGGAGGTATCCGCCGATCTACTTCGATACTCCTCCTCCTCGTCAACTATTGCTCATACGTACGAGCAATAGTTCAGGCGCTTAACTGCTTAGTAACCTCACATTCCACCTTCCTATCTTAAAATAATTCTCCCACAACTTGCATGGGCTTTTACCATTTTACCCGAAATCCCACTATCTAGCAATAGGATTTTTGAAGTATGAATTAATTACAGGTTATTATATGCATTGATGTTCTCAATTGTTTGCTTTAAATTGCCCGATCTGGCGATAATGATAAATATTAATTTAACATTTAATCTTCCTCGTTAAATAATATACTTGAAAATGATATACTCAATTTACACCATAAAACTCTGAATTTTGGAGGGTAATTATGAAAAGAATAATTCTTTTTTTATCTGTATTGTCTATGCTGAGTGCCTGTACGCAAAATGATACGGACCTTGATAAATCATTGTTAGACGAAGAAGTGCTCGGAGCAATAGAAGCTGAAGTCGTCTCTTTTAATTTAGAAAGTGCTTTAATTGAAGCAGATCTTGTAGCTGAAGTAACAATTTTGAACAAATTAGAAGAGGTTAAGGAAGAGCCAATTCCTTATACCGTATTTAATGCTAAAATTGCAAACACCTATAAAGGTAGTTCTGCTGTGGATAATATTACAATTAAACAGCAAGGTGACAGTGACTGGTTAGTAAATAATATTGATCTTTTTCAAGAAGGCGAAGCGTATATTTTCTTTTTAAAAGAGACGAAAGCAAGCAAATCTGACTATTGGATATTAGGAGAAGCAACTGGTTACTTTCAGGTGGTTGATAATAATACAATTGTTAAGTTAGTAGAGAGCATTCCAGAGTTGAATGATATTGAGATTGCTAAGAAAAGTAATTATAAAATCTTAAATTCAAAAACTACCCTTGATGAGCAGGTTCTTATAAAAGAAGAATTCATTACAAAAATAACAACCATGGAAGGTGAAAATAAATGAAAATGAATTTTTTCTTTACTTTTGTCATAGTCTTTTCCAGCATAACAACTACTAACTTCGTAAACACTCACTCTTAATTAGACAGAGACCGGCGGTAGCATAGTTGCGCTGAATTATGACTTTCATTAGCGATCTGTATCGTCAGTAATCATAAAAACTTCAATTAAGGCTCATTATAGTCATTCAACCATTGCTTCCTCAGCATTAGCTTGCCACTTAAAAAATAACGAAAAAGATCATGTCTAAATAGGAAATGGTTTTCTTCATCTGTTGCGTCCCGCTCAGCATTAGCTTGCCTTATTAATCAAAAACAAAGAATTCTACCCCTAATCGATAACCAGTATGTTGCCCTTCCTCATTATCAGCTAGCACCTGCTTTGTTAATAAATACCGCCCCGATTCGATAGAGAGATCACCGAAATCCACCGCGAAAGCGCCTGTTTCACCGGGCTGAATTGAATAGGCCTCTTCAGGAAACGTCACTCCATCAGTCACATTCGCCCCCCACTGCTCACCATCCCAACGTTGCAGTGTGAACGCTAATCCTGTGAAAATCTCAACGCTACTATTGTTAGAGATGATAACCTCTACATCTCTGGTCGTGCTCGGATAGGTGGTTGCATCCATTGTTAAGTAGAAAGCTGGCTCTGCATCAGCTAGCCAACCCACTCCACCAGTAAGACTGTAGTTAATTTCGTCACTTTCTTCCGCTTTGACATACAGGATTGTAGCATCGACAGGCTCGTTTGCATCCCAAACCCCATCTGCCGAGAAGTGATAAACCTGTTGATTAATAACCTGAGGTCCAGTTAGCCGATTGCCCAGCCGATCATAATAATAGTGATCATCGCCATCTGCAACCCAACCTAGGTCATTACTTAATAGACTCCTCCCGAACCACTGCGCATTTTCTGCGGCTTCCTTTTCCGAAGCAACATATAAGTAAGTTAACAAAGACAAAACAATAACAAAAATCGTATACAGTACAATTCCAATGACAATTTTAACCTTGTTCATTTCCCTGTCACTCCCTACGATACTTACCCCTAGCTTCTTTGAATTATTTCTTTGTAGAGACATTGCATTCTTCTGTTGATAACAATATTCGCGTGTAGCTTTTTTAAAAATTATACGGTCTGAGAAAACCACGGTCAACACATTAACGGTGCTTTAGTTACATCTTTTATTATAAAAAACTTACCCCATTACTTCAGGTCTAGATTAAGTAGAGTATAAGAGTATTATCAATGCTTACTACAACCTTTAAACTAGTTAATTGTGCATAGGCTTAGGATTTGACATAATACAATTAACTACAAAAGATGGAGGCGTAATTATGAATCCCATTCTTCTTGATATTCCAGAACAGTTTAAAACAGAACGCCTTTTATTACGTATACCGCAGATCGATGAAGGCACCCTAGTTAATGAGGCTGTCATAGAATCGTTTGACTTCCTAGATAAATGGATCTGGGTCAAGCAAATCCCTAGTCTTGATGAAACCGAAGAAAATATTCGCAGACAACGTGCTGATTTCCTGCTGCGCGACAAGTTATCCTTTCATATGTTTGATAAGGCTTCCGGGACATTTATCGGAACTTGTAATCTGGTTAGGATCGATTGGCAAGTTCGCCGCTTTGAATTTTTTTACTGGATCAGGCAATCTGCTGCTGGGAATGGTTATATGAGCGAAGCTGTCTCAGGCATGACCCAATTTGCTTTTGAGGAGCTTGAAGCTAATCGGATTGAAATACGGTGCGACACCAAAAATAGTCGTAGTCGTAGGGTTGCAGAGCGTTGTGGCTATCACTTGGAAGCTACCCTGCTAAATAATTTTATTGATGGACAAGCTGGCGATTTGAGAGATGAGTGCGTCTACACAAAGATCCGCTTAAAGGATGGCTCATTCGGTTATCCAACAGCTTAATCAGATGATTTGATTAGATTAGGTTGCTAAGCATATAAAAAATAAAGCTTGGACTTCCTTTTTTTGTATGTATCAGGCAAAAATTGTGCTATAATGGAGAGACGGTAGTGTGCTTAATAGCTGGTCGCATCCCCTAAGGAGGGGAGGTGATGGCTTGGTGACCGTCTATGAAGCTTTAGTTCTGATGATTAGCTTTGCATCCTTAATACTAATGCTAATGAAAAAAGACGATCATTAAACAGCTTAATTTTGGACTAGGACAAATAGCAGCATACTTACTTTAACCGCTTACTACAGGTTTTATAAAATAAACCACCCAAACAGCTTCTGTTCAGGTGGCGCGAAAAAGGACAACGGACGACCAGACAATAGGTCATCTATCGTAACCCGTTAACGTGCCAACACACGTTAACGGGGTTGTTCTATTTTATGGACGATCTCTTCAAGGTATGACTATTCCCCTGTATTTACGAGTAGGATTTCGTAAAATGATAAACACCATTATCGACAGCCATTCCCATCCTTTGATAAAGACGTTGCGCTGTAGTATTATCAACACCTGTCTCGAGCGTCACGTAGCTGGCTCCATTCTCTTGAGCATATGAAAATGTTGCTTGAATTAGGCTCGCACCAGCACCTGTTTTCCTTGCCTCTGGTACGACAAACAGGTCATTTAAGAGGTACGCCCTTTGCAAGCTTACGGTTGAGAAGATTGGGTATAGCTGCGTAAAGCCAACAATTTCGCTACTAACCTCCGCGACAAAAACAACAGATTGGTTGGCTTCAAAGCGTGCTTTAAGAAAGGTATAGCAGCCTTCGTGATCGAATTCTTTCTGATAAAAAACGCGATACGCATTTAATAGCTTGGCAACACTAGTTAAATCGGCTAACTCCATCGTTCTTATCTTCATACACTCTCCCCCTTTGCATATAATAGTCTAATTGTAATGGCTCCCTATCGTCATTACAATAATTAACCCCTTTTAGAAACAAATCTAAAAGGGGTTAATTATATTAAGGTGTCATAATCGACCCATCAGGCAATCTGCTTTGAGTCCATTCGTGCGCACGATAGACAACTGGAAAATCTGCTGCTTTCTCGTCAGCAAAGGCAACGCCTATTCCAGCTGCTTCAATTGGGTAAATATAGCCCTTTTTCGGCTGCGGAATATAACTGAATAATGATGCGGTATTCTCTTTAACCTCAATATTTTCTTGAATTGCAGCATTGTGCAAGTGAATGTTTAAATGTGTATTAACCGCCATCCCAATTGGTGTGATATCAGATGGTGTGTGCCATGCCATCCGAATACCCATTGCTTGGCAGAAATGCGCAAGCTTCAGTGCTGGGGTAATGCCACCAATTTGCGACACGTGACAGCGCATAAAATCAACCTGACGATCGACGACTAAGTGCTTCCACTCCATCGGATTATTAAATAGTTCCCCGGTGGCTAATGGCGTTGCTGTTTGTGACCGAATTTGCGTTAACCACTCATTTTGATCAGGAGGTAAGATATCTTCAATATAGTATGGGCGGTACGGCTCAACCTGCTTCGCAAAGCTTAGTGCTTGATTAGGAAAGAAGCGCTCATGAACATCATGTAATATTTCAAAGCTGTAGCCATATTTTTCTCGAATTGCTTTAAACATATTGACCGTTGTTTGCATATATTTATTCTGATCGAAATACGAGCCCTCAGTCGGCTGTTCGGTTGTATGGAAATCATCTGCTGGCCCACCATAAAAACCAAGCTGACACCGAATATGCTGATAGCCTTCCGCTAGGTATTGATCAATTTTCTCGTAAAGCTCATCTAAGTTATCGGCCACTGCATGAGTATAAGCAGCAATAGCATCACGGGCTTTTCCTCCAAACAGCTGGTACAAAGGCATATTAGCTAGCTTACCTTTTATATCCCATAAAGCCATGTCGACACCTGCAATAGCGTTGTTCGTTACTGGTCCGTTACGCCAATAACTATTAACCATCATCATTTGCCAGAGGTCCTCAATGTTATTGGCATCCTTTCCAATTAATAACGGTTTTAAATAGTCATCCACAACCGTTTTAACAGCTAATGGTCGCTGCTGAAAGGTTGCACAGCCATAGCCCACAACACCGTGGTCTGTTTCCACCTTCACAACAACTAAATTATGACGATCTGGGCGTATAATATAACATTTTATGTCAGATATTAATGTTGGGTTCATTTTACTCCTCTTTTCTAGTACTTGTTCTAGTGTCTATTGAAACACTCTCAATATAGCGGTGTCAATTTGGATTGATATTTTGTTATATAGCGTATAAAAACCAGTCCAATTTTGTTTTGTTTTCTATAAAAACCTTGATAAATCAATACTTCAACCCTGTTACTAGCCAATTTTTGCTCGGTTTTGGATTTTTATTTCTTGTGCTATACTTGCTCGTGAAAGCGCGCGCAACACATTTTCAATTAATTTATAAAAAAAGGTGGATGGACATGGCAAAAACAAATTATCAAGCGACCTCAGAGGCAATTATTGAGAGCTTAGGTGGCAAAAACAATATAAATAATGCCTGGCATTGTATGACCCGGCTACGCTTCGACATTAAGGATGATAGCTTAATTGACGAAGCAGGCATTCAGGCAATGCCTAGTGTAATGGGTGTACACAACAAGAATGACCAATATCAAATTATCGTCGGAACAGACGTTAGCTCTTATTACGAAGAGATTGCCCAACAACTAGGTATTAATCAAGAACAAGATCATACCGAAGCAAAGGAAAAGAAAAGCCTAGTCGGTATGTTTATGGATGTTGTCTCTGGAGTATTCGGTCCGATCGTACCAGCAATCGCTGGGGCGGGGATGATTAAAGGTTTACTAGCTGGCTTTATGGCATTAAACTGGGTGTCAGCCGATAGTCAAACGGTACAAGTACTTGATATGCTAGCAAGTGGGGTCTTTACCTTCTTACCATTCTTTATTGCTGCATCATCAGCCAGAATTTTTAAAACGAATCAGTATTTGGCAATTGCAATTGCAGCCGCGATGCAGTTCCCAACAATGGCTCAAGCTGCTGCAAATGGAATTGATACCTTCTATGTATTTGGATTCTTACCGATTCCTGCCTTTAATTATGCTGGGACCGTTATTCCAATTATTATTACCGTTTATGTTTTAAGCTATGTTTATCGTTGGGTAGATAAATTGCTACCTAAGGTTTTACGGACTGTATTTACGCCAACATTATCATTATTTATCGCTGGTCTTATTGCATTTATTGTTATTGGTCCAATTGGTATTCATTTAGGTAACGGATTAGCTTGGTTTGTCGCGTTACTATTTGACATTTCACCAGTCTTAGCTGGTATTATAGTAGGTGCGATTAGACCTATTGCTATTTTAACTGGCTTACACCATGCAATGACACCAATTGCTTTGCAAAACTTTGCTGATCAAGGCTATGACATGCTGATGCCAATGATGTTTATGGCCAACATGGCAATTGCTGGTGCAACGCTTGCGATGTATCGTAAAACAAAAGATCCAAACGAGCGCTCAGTTATTGTTTCATCTGCTATTTCAGGATTCTTAGGTATTACTGAGCCAGCATTATTTGGGGTATTAACGAAGTATAAACGCGGATTATTAGCTGCAACAATAGGAAGCGCAATTGCGTCAGCCTTCATTAGCGCTTTCGGCGTTCGCTTATATGGCTATATTCTTTCCAGTATCTTTAGCTTACCAGCCTACATTGGCGAGTACTTTATTTTTACTATCATTGGCATTGTTATTGCCGTTGTTGTTGCATTTGTTTCAGCTGCTTTCTTTAGCAAGTCAAATCAAAATCGCTAATGTCTTTAGACAACTAAAGGGAGGATTATATGCAACGTTTATCTATCTTAACGCGTCTAGCTGACGCAGGTGTGGTTGCTGTCATTAGAGGCAAATCAGTTGAGCAGGCTTTTAAGGCCTGTCAAGCAATCGTTGAAGGCGATATGAAAGCCCTCGAAGTAACCTTTACCTTAGCTGGGGCTGAGCAACTTATTAAACAATTAAAAGAAACGTATCAAGACCGTCCTGAAATTGTCATTGGGGCTGGGACTGTCTTAGATGCAACAACAGCACGGCTAGCTATTTTAGCTGGTGCAGAGTATATTGTTAGTCCAGGCTTTGATAAAGAAACTGCAAAGCTTTGTAATCTCTATCAAATCCCTTATTTGCCGGGCTGTCAAACAATTAATGATGTTCAACAAGCACTAACCTACGGTGTTGACATCGTTAAACTATTCCCGGGTAATTTATTAGGACCAGACTTTGTTAAAGCAGTTAAAGGGCCTCTTCCACACGTAAGTGTTATGCCGTCTGGTGGCGTTGACCTTGATAATATTGGCGATTGGGTCACTGCTGGGTCAATTGCGGTTGGAATTGGCGGAAACTTAACCAAGCCTGCTGATCAAGGCAATTATGCCGAAGTGACTAAGCTTGCGAATGCGTATCAAAAAGCATTTTGGCTTGCAAAACGTGGTGGTCAGCATGACTAAAAAAGTGGTCACACTTGGTGAAATGCTCTTACGTTTATCAACTAGAACCGGGCAGCGCTTTAGTCAAGCTGACGCCTTTCAGGTTCATATTGGCGGAGCAGAAGCTAACGTTGCCATTAATTTAGCAAGATGGGGCTACCATACAGCGCTGGCTACCATTGTACCCGATCATCCAATTGGCCAACTTGCAGTTGATCATTTAGAGCGTCACCAGGTAGATACCGCCTTCGTTGAACAAAAGGGCACCCGACTTGGTACGTACTATTTAGAAAGTGGTAACCATATTAAGCAGCCAAAAGTGGTCTACGATAGAGCCTTTTCAAGCTTTGCGACAGAGCATCTCGAACATGATGATCATACACTCTTGGCAGGTGCGGATTTACTTCATGTCACGGGTATTACCTTGGCATTATCCAGCCAGTGGATTGATCGCGTTGTCCAATTGCTCAAGTATGCTAAAGAAAAGCAGGTTAAAGTAAGTCTGGATATGAACTATCGAGCTAGCCTGTGGTCTATTGAGGAAGCACGATTAGCATTTGAAAAGGTCCTTCCATACATTGATTACTGCTCGGCAGGGCAATTAGATGCCCCTGCTTTCTTTGGAGTTAGTGATGATACAGATGACTATTTCACAGCAATGAAGCGGTCCTATCCCAATATAGAACTGTTTTACTCAACCAAGCGTGATGTGATTTCTGCCTCACACCATAAATTACATGGTCAGATTTGGCAGGATGGGGCTGTCGCACAATCAAAGCAATACGACATTTACCCTATCGTTGATCGTGTCGGTGCAGGTGACGCTTTTACTGCGGGAGTCATTCATGGCCTGCTTTCAAACGCAACACTAGATTACACTGTTCAATTCGCTACCTTAAACGCCGTGCTTAAGCATAGCATTGAAGGCGATATTAGTTTAATTGAGCGACAAGAAATTGAACAGCTATTAGCTAATCAAAGTGGTGGAATTAGCAGATAAAAAAATATTGCTTTTAAAGAGGCTCCCTAGAGATTAGGAGCCTCTTTATTTAGCCCCATCATTTCTATAACCCCCTTTTCTGTTAAGAAAAAGACGTCAGCCCCTAGATCTTGAATGTAATTTTAGCAAAATTTGATATAATAATAGGTAAGTACGTTTTACCGGGGAGAGATTTAGATGGGAAATTCGAAAAGAACACCAAAGTACAAGTTAATTGAAAATTATATATTACAAAAAATCAAGGGTGGCGAGTATCAAAAAGGAAATGCGATAGAAACTGAACAGGTTTTAATTGATAAATTCAATGTCAGTCGGGTAACGGTACGACAGGCAACAAATAATCTCGTTGCCAAAGGCTTTCTATCACGTAGCCAAGGTAGTGGAACCTATGTAACCAATCAGAATGTAATGGAAAGATCAACAAATGTAAAGAGCTTTACTCAGGAGATGCTTGAATCAGGTAAAACAGCATCAACAGAAATTATTGAATTTAAAGTGATACCGGCAAGTGAGGAAATAGCTAATAAATTACTCATCAAACAGGATGATCCCATTTACTTTATTAAACGCTTACGGAAAGCCGATGCTATTCCCATGATGCTCGAGACAAACTATATGGATGTAAAGCGATACCCTAATCTTTCTTACGAAAGCATTGGCGGCTCAAAGTATGAATATGTTGAAGAAGCTACAAACGAGTCAATTGATCACTCACACCACATTGTACTGCCCATCATGCCATCTGAAGAAATAGTTCGCTATTTTAATTGTGACCATACAACCCCTTTACTCAAAGTTCTAAATTCAACCTATTTATCAAATGGTGATTTATTAGACTTTACTGAATTAATCCTTAACACTGATGAATATCAATATCAGTCAGTAAGAGGGAAATAGCCAGCTAGGCAAATTTAGCAATAACGCTAAAAACCAGAGGATTTAAGCCTCTGGTTTTTTTAATACAAAAAGAATGTTACCCGCTTAAAAATTTTTAATAATTGAGTTGTTACGCTAGTAGCTAAGCAGTAAACAACACTTCGCCAAAATGTTAATACCTATTTTTATAAAATAACCTTCATATTCAACAATCCTCCTATAACACACCATTATTACCAGTTTTTTAACGCAAATTTATTAATACATTTTATAAAACGTATTTACATTTAATTAAAATGTCTGTATTATTAAAATTGAAAACGATAACATTTTCGCGAAAACTAGCTACCGTTTTTCAATAGTATAATTTGGAATTTTATTTGAATAATAATAGTGAAAGGACGAGATTAAAAATGAAGGAAAAATTAGTTGAGTTCGGGCAGCGATTAGGTAAAGCCATCTTACTACCTGTCGCGATCTTGCCAGTAGCCGGGTTACTACTTGGTTTATCTGCCGCTTTATCAGGAGAGGCGGTAATTGCAACATACCCAATTTTAGATAACACCGTTTTACAAGCTATCTTAAGAATAATGAATGCGGCAGGTTCAGGTGTATTTAATGCACTTCCCCTTATTTTTGCGATCGGAATTGCTGTCGGATTAGCCCGTCGGGAAAAGGGTGCAGCAGGCCTAGCTAGTGTCGTTGGTTACTTTGTTTTAATTATTACAATTAATGCACTTCTAGATATTACGGGCCAGCTGGCGACTGGAGACATGGATCCACGATTAGTCGGACAAGGCGCTCAATTTGGGATTATGACATTGCAAATGGGTGTCTTCGGCGGGATATTAGCTGGGATAATTACCGGCATTGTCCATAATCGCTTTTATAACATTAAATTACCTGAGTTTCTAGCCTTTTTTGGCGGTTCACGATTTGTTCCGATTTTAAATACATTTATCTTTTTAATCGTTGGTTCAATAATGTTTATCGTTTGGCCTTTTATTGGAAATGCTATTGCAGCCTTTGGCGATTTTGCTACTGGCCTCGGTACATTTGGGGCTTTCCTATACGGACTAATGCTGAGAACTTTATATCTATTCGGTTTACACCATGTTTTTTACTTACCATTCTGGACTACAGCGGCAGGTGGAACACTTGAGGTCAGTGGTGAAGTTTATGAGGGCTTCCAAACGATCTTCTTGGCGCAATTATCGGACCCTAATACAACGCAATTCTTCGGTAATTTAGCATTATTTAATAGTGGCCGTTATTTCCATATGATGGCGGGTATGATCGGGATTGTATTCGCTATGTATAAAGCCATCCCTAAGGGACCGAAAAGAAAAGCGACATCTGGGTTCCTTATCTCAATAGGCTTAACAGCTTTTATTACCGGTGTTACGGAACCTATTTCATTCGCATTACTATTTGCATCACCAATCTTATTTATAGCAGAAGCCATTCTATTTGCGGGCAGCTTCGTATTAGCTAGTTTGTTTAATATTACAATTGGTTCTACTTTTTCAGCTGGGTTGGTTGAATTCTTGCTGTTTGGCGTTTTCCAAGGAAATGATAAAACGAACTACCTTTGGTTAATTCTCTTATCAATACCAGTTATGCTCGTCTACTATTTCATTTTTAAAACATTAATATTAAAATTAAATGCTAAAACACCAGGACGAGACGATGAAGAAGTGACTGATGACGAAAAAAATCTTAATACCAAGTATGAGACAGGGCAAGCGAGATACATTATTGAGGGCCTTGGTGGGTTTGATAACATTACCGATATCGATAACTGTGCAACCCGGCTACGCGTATCAGTTAAGAAACCAGACCAAATTGATGCAGACACCTTAAAGAAAACGGGGGCTATGAATACGATTATTCGCGGTAAAGCAATTCAAGTCATTTATGGACCCAAGGTCAATATTGTGAGAAATGATATTGATGAATATATCGATAGCAAGAACATTGAACATCTATCACAAAAATAGATACCAGAATGCTCTATTTGGTAAATCAAATAGGGCTTTCCTCAATCTTTTACTGCAAAGGGGTGCGATAAATTGAAAAAAAATATTATTTATATTCATACACATGATAGCGGTAAAGTCCTAAGTCCCTATGGTTATAATGTCCCAACCCAATCTTTACAGGATTTCACAAAAGAAGCCACTATCTTTCGAGAAGCCTACTGCGTTGGACCAACCTGTTCACCTAGTCGTTCGGGGCTACTAACAGGGATGTATCCGCATAGCAATGGCATGTATGGCTTATCTCAACGTGGTTTTAAGCTTCATGACTACAATCAGCATCTTGTTAACTTTTTGAAAAAGAATGATTACCATACTGCCTTAGCAGGTATTCAACATGAAGCTGGCAGTTATGTTGATCATGAGGAAGGGGCAAAAATCATTGGCTATGATCAAGATATTAGCGCCGACAACACCAGCATGCCTGAGGAAGAGCTTGTAAAGTGGGATTATGCCAATGCCTATAAGGTAAAAGAATGGTTGGAAGATTATAAGCAGGATAAACCATTCTTCCTATCATACGGCTTATTCTCAACACACCGCAAGTTTCCCGAACAAGGTCATAAGAACCAAGAGGACATTAATGCCAATTATGTAATGCCTCCCGATCCATTAGCTAAAGAACGCGCAATACGTGAAGATTATACTGGCTATTTAAAATCGGCCTCATGGTTTGATGAAAGCTTTAAAGTCGTTATTAAAGCCATTAAAGAAAATGGCTTTTTCGAAAATTCCATTATTATCTTTACAACTGACCACGGCATTGCATTCCCATTTAACAAATGTAATCTTTTTGATACCGGAATTGGTGTATCATTAATTATGCGTGTTCCAAATAGTAACATGAATGGCAAAGAGATTGATGGACTGATCTCACAGGTTGATGTCTTCCCCACTCTTTGTGATTTAATCAGTCTTGAAAAACCGAGTTATTTACAAGGGGAGTCCTTTGCTGAAATGTTTGAAGAAGAGGACAAAAGTGGTCGAGAGGTGATTTTTTCAGAGATTAATTACCACACCTCCTATGAACCAGCAAGAAGCGTTCGCACAAAACGTTATAAGTATATAAAATTTTACGATCGTGATTACCTTAAAATAAATCGAACCAACATTGATAATTCAATTAGTAAAGAATTTTATCAAAAGCATGATTTAGAAAATGTAGAGAAACCTGAAGAAGCATTATATGATCTGTATTATGACCCTGCCGAAACCAACAATTTGATTGATCATCCAGACTATCATGAACCTGTCGAAGCGCTAAGAGCAGAGTTGTTAAAGCACCAGACCGAGACTAATGATCCAATTCTCACCGGGCATTTTCACGTGCAAGAAGGCTGGAAAATAAACAAACGAGAAAATTATAATCCAAGTTCAAAAGATCCAAATGACTTTCTTAATAACGGGGAGTAATTAACACGTCAAGTATTAAACTGTATGAGAGGATGAGTGAATTGCAACTTTCAGATACTCAAAAAACACTAATTGCGCAATTAAAGGACGGGTTAATCGTCTCTTGTCAGGCAAAGAAGACAGACCCAATCTACCTCCCAGAAATTATCGAAAAAATGGCCGCCTCTGCTATCTGGGGTGGAGCAAATGGCTTAAGAATAGATACACCAATGAATATAACGGCTGTCAGAGTGCTGACTAAATTACCGATTATTGGACTTTGGAAACTCTATCATAAAGAATCGGATGTATTTATTACTCCTACCCTAGAAGCTGTTGCTGCCGTAATCAAAGCAGGTGCAGATGTTGTAGCCGTTGATGCCACGAATCGTCAAACAGCTGAAGGGGAAATGGCATATGACATTATAAAAAAAATTAAAAAGCATTACCCTGATACACTCATTCTTGCTGACATTAGAAATGAAACAGAAGCAGAGCGAGCACTAGATCTAGGTGCTCACATGGTCGCACCTACATTATATCGTTTTGACCCAGATGCTAAGTCAACAGAAGACCCTGATTTTAATATGCTAGCTCGGATTGTCAAAGTTGCTCAGGGAAAGGGCTTTGTGTTAATGGAGGGGAAAATCCACACACCCGAACAGGCACTTGAGAGCCTCTTTCACGGTGCCCATTCAGTTGTAGTCGGCAGCACAATTACGCGCCCTCACTTAACAACGCTAAGATTCACACGCAAAATGAGCCATTATGAGAATGACATTCCGTTGTATTACTAGCCAGATGTAGAGGAGGAATTAAATGGAGATCATCTATTTTTTAATTGGGTTTTTTGCCAGCATTGTGGGGGCTGCGGCTGGTATCGGTGGTGGCGTTATTATTAAGCCTGTTTTAGATTTTTGGGGGCAATTAAGCTTAGAATTAATTGGCTTTCTGTCAGCAGCTACTGTTTTTTCAATGGCAGCAGTATCCTTAGTAGGCACTAAAAAAAGAGCGATAAAGGTTGAGAAAGGACAAAGCTTTGTTATTGCATTTGGCTCAATTATTGGCGGTCTTATTGGTAAGGGCCTATTTGCTATTCTGGTGGAGTATCTATTGCCCACTAGAATAGTAGGACTCATTCAGTCAATTCTCCTAATCGGCATCCTAATTCTTATTGCATTATTTATAAAGTTCCGCTCGTCTGTTAAAACTTATCAAATAAAACACAAAGTCATTATTTTCTTAGTGGGTTTATCTCTAGGTATACTTTCTGCCTTCTTAGGAATAGGCGGCGGTCCGCTTAATGTTGCGATCCTTGGCTGGCTATTCTCTATGAACACTAAGCAAGCCGCATATAATTCGATCTTTATCATTTTCTTTTCTCAGCTGTCTGCTATCCTATTAATGCTAGTGACCGACGATATCTCCTTAACTAATTTAGGAATGCTACCAATCATGATTATTGGTGGTATACTCGGTGGGGTCTTGGGAACGAGACTATCTGAGCGACTGTCAAGCATTCAGATTGACTATATATTTAATTCGGTAATCACCATCATTATTATCATTAATTTTGTTAACATTATCCAATCTCTTCAGTTTCAATTGAGTTAGTTAAATAGAGGGTTTACTATTAATGATAAGCATCATCAATCTGTTCTACTCAAAGCGATTGGAGTATTGCCATGCACCATCACCCTTCTCATGGTGGTCCCGATAAGACCAAGGCATCTATTATTAATGCTATTTTTTTACGGGCTAGGTCCGGTGTTCACTAAATGTTGATGTCGAACACAAACCTAACCTTCTATCTATTCTAAAAAAGCCCTTTTACAGGAGGAAACAGAAGTGACCGTCCATTCATTAAACGAGCATATTCATGTATCAAGCGTCATGTGGAAGACTGTATCTGAGGCATGTAACCTTGCATGTGACTACTGCTACTATAGTACATGTGCAGGTAGAGCTGGTAAAGCAAAGCAAATTGACAAACGGACATTAGCGAAGTTTATTAAAGAGTACATGGAAATGTCACACGGTTTAGTTAACTTTGTCTGGCAAGGTGGTGAGCCGCTGCTGGCAGGAATTGATTTTTTCGAAACGGTTATCTACTATCAAAAAAAATATAGTACAAAATATAAAAGAGCTAAAAACTCTGTCCAAACAAATGGCATACTAATTAATCAACGCTGGGCTGATTTTTTTGCTGAGCATAATTTTTTTGTTGGTGTTAGCTTGGATGGTCCTAAAGAAATTAATGATCAAAGAAGAGTAACAAGATCAGGACAACCAAGCTTTAACCTTGTTATACGTGGATTAAATTATCTGCGAAGCGCAGGGGTTGAATTTAACATTCTGACGGTCATTCATGAGACCAATGTTCGGCACGGAAAAGCATTAATGGCTTTCTATTTGGAAGAAGGGTTTTCGCACGTGCAATTCATTCCTTGTATGGACTTCAAGGCTCAACACTTAGAACAACCAGGTGTATTTGCAATTACAGCAAAGGAATATGGTGAGTTTCTTTGTGAGGTATTTGACTACTGGTATAATGATGGTTACCCTACGCTATCTATCCGTTTCTTTGATAACCTACTTACCGCATACCTGAATTACACACCTGAACATTGCGTCCAGCAAGAGGCCTGCCCTCGAACAATTGTCTTTGAGCAAAATGGAAATGCCTATCCTTGTGATTTTTATATGGATGAGCACTACTTATTAGGTAATATCACAGAAAACAGTTTTAGAGAAATTGCTTCCCACGCGAATATGGAGAAATTTTTACTTGAAAAACCTTCTCTACCCGCTCAATGTCAAAACTGTGAATTCCTTACTTTATGCCACGGTGGGTGTCCGAGAAATAGACTTAGCTCTGACAATGAAGCTGGTGTCGAATACTTCTGTGAAAGTTATCAACAAATTTATCGCTATGCTGAGCAACGCATGCAAGCACTTGCTAATCGAATTAAACACGATAAGCTCCTTGCATTAATTCATGCTGGGTACCCTCTACCATTAAAAGCTGGACCCTGTACCTGTGGGAGTGGAAAAGCATTCACCTCATGTTGTGAGTCCTTACTAAGTTCCTAAGCAAATTAGTCACACAGGTTATGAAGCTAAAATTATACAAATTGGGAAAACTGAAATTAACAAAGGGGATAATAACGATGGATGATCCTATTAAAACATGTTGCCATGCCTCACGCCAAATAGGTAATGTAGACGCTACGGACATGGAAGAATCATTAATTACACAATCTAACAGCACAAAGTTCTCCGATAAATTAATACCTATTCAAGCAGGGAAATTTATAATGGGAACGAATGATTTAGATGGTTTCCCAGAGGACGGTGAGGGGCCACCTCATGAAGAAGTTGTTGATTCGTTCCTGATGGATTCATACACCGTAACAAACCAAGAATTTGCTAATTTTATCGAAGCAACAGGTTATCAAACAGATGCAGAAAAATATGGCTGGTCATTCGTATTTGATGCGCTTGTTCAAGACAAAAATTCACCTTCGACAAGAAAGTTACCCGGCTTAGCTTGGTGGTACGCAGTAATGAACGCATACTGGTATCAGCCTGAGGGAGAAGGTAGCTCCATCGAAAACAGATTAGATCACCCTGTTGTTCACGTATCCTGGAATGACGCACAAGCCTTTGCCCATTGGGCCAACAAAAGACTGCCATCAGAAAAGGAGTGGGAGTATGCCGCACGTGGTGGTTTAGCACAAAAAAGATACCCTTGGGGAGATGCGCTCACCCCTGGTGGCGAGCACTATTGTAATATTTGGCAAGGTGAGTTCCCTTATCACAATACAGAAGCAGATGGCTATCTTGCTACCGCACCAGCAAAATCGTTTCCTCCCAATGGCTATGGGCTTTACAACATGTCTGGAAACGTGTGGGAATGGTGTATAGATTCATTCACAATAAAGGGTAAACGCGATTTGCGCCGGAAAAACAGTCGGGTAACGCGCGGTGGCTCCTATTTATGTCATCACTCTTATTGCAATCGTTATCGTGTTGCCGCAAGAACGTCAAATACAATAGACAGTTCATCTAGTAATATAGGCTTTCGTTGTGTCAAAGACATTTAGTAAAAAAGCTACTTTAAGATTTTCACAACAATTTTCAAGTGAAACGATTTCCATGCCACTCGCCTTTTGCCCGACTTTAAAATGAAGTTATTCTGTTACTGCGTAATAACTTTAAAGGCTGGTTCATACATGGTATATTAGCTAATAAACCGATCAAAGAGCGAGGTCAATAAATTGAACAAAAAAGAGTTTATTATTCAAGACTTATTGAGCAAAATTTATCAGCACCATTATCCAGATAATAAGCTACCGACTCAACGTGAGCTTGCCCAGTCGTATCAAGTTTCACGGCATACCATTCAAGAAGCAATTAGCAAGCTAAGAGATATCGGCGTTATTAAGGTTGTCCAAGGTGCTGGTATTTACGTCCGCAAAAGCGCGAAGCAGAATCCACTAATTTACAACTCAATTACTGCAACACCTTATAAACACATTACTTCAAAACCAATCTATTTAAAACGCATTAAAGCAACCGATACCGACAAACGAACCTTTGAATTGGGGAATGATGAGGAGATATGGGAATTTCAGCGCATTCGAATTGTCAATTATCAAATTGTTCAAATTGAACATTCCAAGCTACCTTATAAGCTGTTTCCTGATTTGACACTGACAGATATTGCTGAATCGGTACAAGCTTATGTCCAGCGTCAAAAATACACCATTTCTCACTATATTACTTCATACGCACCGGTGTTAATTAATAAGGAACAAGCACAATTAATGGGCTGTAAAAAAGGGTTGCCCGCAATGAAAATTCAAAATCGATGCTTACTAAAAGATGGCGTATGCTTTGAGTATAGCGAGGTTACCGCACTTGATTATTCTTGCACTTACATCACCCCGTTTAATAAAGAAGTTCACGCCGAACGACGAAAGAACTAAACCGACTCTAGCACAGCTGCCGGAGTCGGTTTTTTTGCCCAGTAGATTAGGTTGCTGGCTGTTGTTTATTTGAGATGATAACGAATGGTAAATAGATCAGAACAGATACGGCAATACAAATGATTTGGGTAATGACTGCCCCTATACTGCCTGCAGTTGCTAAATATGCGCTTATAATCGGCGGTGTTGTCCAAGGTATCATAGCTACCGCTGGACCAGCAAACTCTGTTACCGTCGCTATATAACCAATTGTCCCTGTTACCAATGGCGTTAGAATAAATGGTATCGCTAAGATTGGATTAAGCATCACTGGCATGCCAAAGATAACCGGTTCATTAATGTTAAAAATACCTGGTCCAACCGATAGCTTTGTTATTTTCTTCATATCCTCTCGTCTAGAAACAATAAAAATAGCAATTAGCAGACCAATCGTAACACCTGATCCCCCAATACTCATATAGATATCCCAAAATGGCATCGTTATTATATTCGGAATTTCTTCCCCAGCAGCAAAAGCATTCATGTTAACGGTAATTGCCGCTAATAAAATTGGTTCACGTACTGGTCTAACCATTTGATTACCATGAATACCAATTACCCAAAATACTTGAGCAACAAGCATTAAAATAAGTACACCTGGTAAACCTTGCATCACTCGTTCCAGCGGACTTTGGACCAAGGTATAGATTGCCTCGTGTAGATGCAATCCTGTGATTTGAAGAAATAAAAAACCAAAGCTTGATATGATAACAACAGTCATGATCCCAGGAATTAGCGCTGAGAACGCCGTTGCAACGTTAGATGGTACACTATCTGGCATTTTCACCTTTAATCGATCAACTGTTACGAGCTTACAATAGATTTCGACAGATAGTATAGCAATGAACATCCCTAAAAATAGGCTCTGCGGATCGGTAAACTCACGTGCCAAGACATTGGCAACTTCCTGCATGCTCCCGTCTACTTCAAGCAAGAGCGTCGTCGGAATGACAGTAATATAGGAAACCAATGCTAATACACCTGGAAACAAGGTTGAACTCTGGCCATTTATTTTCGCTAATTCTAGACCAATAACAAATACAGCACCAATTGTTAAGAAATTAAGCGTTGCGTACTGAATGGCATCGGTTATTGGCTTCAAAGTAGCTAAAAAAGAAAATGCCCCAATTGAAGCTATGCCAGTCTCATCACTAAAGACCATATTTGATAATAAGACAGCGAATGCCCCCCCAATAAACATTGGCATTAACAGGACAAATGCCTTCTTTATTGACGCTATATGCTTTTGATTAGAAATAACGTCAGCAGCCACCCCTAGCTTATCCGATATCTTCTGACCTACTCCCATTATAAAAACTCCTTTCAATGTGATAACTATCCACTTATCTGAAGTTTATAATGTAAGCGCTTAAATTAACATTCAAGATATTTCCTACAGGTATAGGAAAAAAAAGAATGGTATAGCCAAAAATTGGATGTTCCATTCTTTTTATCATTAGTCTAAAGTTACATAAATAGCTTGTATCTGCCCAGAACGAATTGCAAAAGCTAAATCGCCAGTAATCTTGTCAGCTTCTATTACCCGCTCCTCACCATCATACAATGTGCAACGATAGCGAACTGGCTTTACACCTTCCGGACCATAACACTGCTTGCGTTTCCTATTCTCATACACAACCTTAATATGGCTGAATAGCGTAAACGATGTTAAGCCCTTATCATCAAACAACCAGTCAGGTAATTTAGGGTCAAGCTGAAACGTTAGCTGGTTTCGGTAGCTAAACAGTTCGGGACCTGCAAACATCTCAAGCCAAATCTGCAAGAATTCCACTGTAGAACCACTAAGGCGAGCAACATAGCCCTTTCCATGGATGGTGGGATCAGGATTTGCGCTACTCACAACAAACGAAACGTTCTCCAATGTACTTCTACCATAAACAGATGGGTCCATGAAGGGTACTAAGCCTGTTTGAAGTGCTTGATAAAATTCGTCATACAGACCGGCTTTTAATAACTCTAATATATATTTGTAGGACATATGCAAGAAGATGGATTCATTCTCCAACCAGCCTGGTGTAAAAAACTTCGCGCGTCCTAATTCGATTGGCTCATTGTGAATGGAGCCACTTGTTTTGTACATACCTAGTTTATGATCATAAAGCGCCGAGTCTGTAACCTGTTGGTGGAGGGCACGTGCTTCAGCCACAGATGTAGTTAACTTCATTTTTTTAACGACACCTTCTAAGAAGGGTGTAACTTCATGGGGGTCAACCTCTACAACTTGCCCACGTTCATTTACTGCTACGTCAAAATAAAAATATGTCGGCACTAGTCCTTGTGAAAAATCTTCGACTGCACCAACAGCGCGATCGACTGCTTCTTTAAAATATGTTAAGAAAGCGTGGGCTTCTTGAATACTACACGTAAACAACTCACCATTCACACCCAATTTAAGTTGCGCCCGGTAATGCTCACGTATTGATGTGGTCGTATTCCACAGATTTAAACTCAATCCCTCATCTGCTAAATACGCTAGTTTAGTAGCGAGTTCTTGAACAAAACACCCCGCTTCAATTGGTAACGATAGCTCAGCTTGTTGCTCACTATTTATCGTTAGCAACAGATCAAGCAGCCGCTTAAGCTCATAAAGCTCTGATACACCGGCACCAAACATGCCTGGCAAGCCGTTTAATGCGTCATTCCAGCCTGGCTTTCCTGCCTCCATTTCAATACCTAGACCATACGGCGCAAGGGTAGCCGTTTTGTTAGCAGCTAGTAAAACAAGCTTGGAGAAAAGATTAGTTGTCACAAGCTGATCAGGGGCACCTTTGACACATACCCATTGATGATGTTGTTCGGTTTCTGCTTCCTCAACCGCATGATACTGCCTAAGCCTCTCACCACGCTTAGTGTATTTAACTGACTTTGGATTAACATATGCAGGGCTATTAAAGAATCGATAGCCCTCAGTAAAAAATAGCTTTGTAACCCGATCAGGATAGATCGCTAAATAGCTATCTAGTAAATCAAGATTATAGGTCCAGTGATCAATCCAAAAGCCTTCACCATGAACCGCTTCAAGTGCTTCATCACTTACTAGTAGAAGCGCCGTTAATAATTGCTCAATGTTAATATCTACTAATTTATGCGCATTAATAAATGCCTTGACCTCTCCAGGTGTATAACCCGTTGTAACCAGCTGAGTAAATTCAGCGCTCAATTCAGCAGGAATAACTTGTTTAATAAGAGTAATTTGATTACTAGGCAAGGTATAACGTACTGATTTTAATGCCAATGGGTTATAGCCATCTAACTGAATAAGATTAACAAATTGCTTAATGTTAGTGTCTTCGATTCTTGGCTCAAAGCGAACATCTAAGCGACGATTTTGGTTCATATCTCGGTAATTCCCATTCCCTTGCGAATAAAAGGTTGGACTAATCGAAAAGAAATTGTAATCACGCTCCAAATCCCCATGTTTACGGGAATACATGTAAAAAACCTTGCTTACCTGATCATTAGTGAATACCTTTGGAAAACCGCCACGCAAGCCATTGTCCAAATAGTTTTGTTTGACATAAGCATCGAATTTAGCCAAAGCTGTTTTTGTAGCAACCCGATCGGTTAACGTTTTAGCCAATTGCTGAGCCGCCTGTCGTAATTGATTAATCTTCTGCCCGGCAAAAACTTCATCAAGCAACTGACATGCTTTAACCCGGCTATCAGCCTGACCAATGATCGAAACAAGCTTAATTTCCTCATCACGATTAAGACAATAGCTTACAGGTGTAAACGCACAAGCAACCTTATTTGTTGATACCTGCGAAAAGGCTTGGATGATATCAATTGAATTTTCTTGAAAAAACTGTGCTTCGTTTAAGGTTAAATCCTTACCAAACACACATTGACGATCAAACACTGGTGCAATCCTATTATTACCCTGCTTAGTGTAAAGCATCGAAGCAAAAAAGTTCCCCTGCTCGGATTGGCTCACCTCTGCTTGATCTGCGGTGCTACCACGCATGAAATAATAATTAATCTGCTCATCAAGCTGTTCAACATCGAACCAGCTCTTTAATGTGTTTCCAATTTCCTTGTAGCCACCTATTGCAACATTTGCCGGAAATAGCGTGGCAGCTCCATCCAACAATTCTAGCTTAACTTGATCATCGCCAATATTCTTTATTAGAATCTCTCGAACCAGACCCGGAAGCTCCTGCCCTGGCAATGTATAGTAGAGCACCTCAATTCGTAGCTGCTTAATCTTGTTAACATGTGTTAGCGTTAACGTATTTTGATCAATAATCATTTGGTCCTCTATTGCTGGATCAGATTCACGAAAGGGCTCGTAGCTAAAGAGCTGACCATTTCGATCCCCTTTAATAAAGGTGCGAAATCCTTCTAATGGTGTCATCTGGTGGGCTTTATCAGCAGGATAGAACTCTGTCATCATATTATTTTTATCCTCTACACCAAAGCTAGCAATCGCTTGCCCTCTATTAACATAAAATACCCACATTGGTATCCCGTCCTCGCCTGCAATACCAGGAAGAAAGCTAGCGAAGGGGCTGCTTGTTTGATAATTTTTGATTTGAAAGCGCTGATCGTCAAGTAAAGTATACATAGGCTCACCCTTCTTTTTCATTACAGTCATCCTAACCCTTTACCGATCCGGCAGTAATGCTGCTAATGATATATTTAGATAAGAACAAGAACGCAACCATAATGGGCACCACTGAAATGGCAATGCCTAAATACATGGCACCAAGATTCATAGCTACCGGAGAGCCACTTAATGCCCCCATCATGACCGGTAATGTAAATAAGCGTGGTGTCCGAATAATAACTAACGGAACCAAGTAGTTATTCCATGAGCCAATAAAAGTGAAAATCCCCATTGTTGCAATCGCAGGCATTAGAATTGGAAGGACAATGCGATGGAACATTCCGATCTCGGATGCTCCGTCAATACGCCCCGCCTCCAAAATTGAAATTGGCATCGTCGTTATTAGAAATTGTCTAAAGAAAAAGACCGTAAATGGTGCTGCAATTGCTGGAATAATTAACGGCCAATACGTGTCTAAAATGCCGAGGGTTTCACTTAAATCATAAAGCCCTAATAAGCCAAGCTGACCTGGCACCATCATCATTACAATAAATGTGACAAAAATGGCGTTTTTCCACTTGAATTCATAAACAACTAACGCGAAAGCTGTTAAGGCTGAAAAATAAGCATTAAGTACTGTAACAGACACAGCAACAAGCAAACTATTGCGAAAGCCCGTCCAGACATCCATATAGCTTGTTAAGGTGTCATAGTTGTCTAGCAAGGCATCACCGGGAATTAAGGTGAAGCCACGTAGAATTTCTGAATTAGGCCGTGTTGCATTAACAATCATCATATAAAACGGAATAAAACAGACAATGACTAGCACAATTAAAAAGATATAAATAATTACCCGCGCTATTTTCATTTTATTCATTTCAGTGACCTCCTTTATTAAACCTGTTTCCGATACATCGTTCTAAATGTAATAGCCGAGAATGCTACCGTAATAAAGAATAAGCCATAAGCAATAGTTGCGGCATAGCCAAAGTTATTGTACTTAAATGCTTGATTGTATAAGTAAAGCACCATTGTATTAAGAGCACCTTGAGGAGAACCATTCCCATCAGTTAGCAACATAGGTAAATCAAAAATTTGCAACCCACCAATAATTGATGTAATGAGGACATACAATAAAATTGGTTTAAGTTGGGGAATTGTAATGTACTTAAAGGACTGCAACCAGGTAGCGCCATCAATTAAGGCCGCTTCATAGAAATCTTTTGAAATACCTGAGATCCCTGCTAACAAAACAATAAACGAGTTACCAAACCACATCCACGCACCAATTAAAGCAACTGCTGATTGCGCATAGACTGGGGAGTTCAACCAGTTAATCGGGCGATCAATTAATCCTAAACTTAGCATCATCTGGTTTAGCCCACCATGATTCCAATCAAGCAAAATACTAAACAATAAGGCAACTGACGCAATTGTGATAATGTTAGGTAAGTAAAATAACGCTCTGAATAATCCAATTCCTTTGAGCTTTAAACGAATATCAGAGAACAACAAGGCTAATCCAAGGGCAATCAACATTTGGACAACAAAGTTTAGACCCCAAATGCGAATCGTATTAAAAAAGGCCTGATAAAAGTACCGATCACTAAACAAGCGAACATAGTTGTTAAAGCCAACAAAATCAGCCTGATCAATCCCGCCCATGCCGGAGTAATTAGTCAAACTATAATAAAGTGTTAAAAAAATTGGATATATATTAAAGGTTAAAAAAACAATTACAAATGGCGCAATAAACAGGTAGGCTTGTCGATTATTTTTCTTCACACTCATCGTTCCTTTCTATCAAGCATTTATTCGGAAATCTGCTTATCTGGGTAATAAAGCAAGAAAAGGCGTGCTACTAAACACACCTTTTCTTTATTGTTTAATCGGGAACAGTTATCTGTGGATAGGCATTAACGACCTGACTATAGAACTCGTCAATCGCCTCTTCTCGCGTTAAATTACCCTCTACATAAGCACTTACTTGATTACCAAACAACTCATCTATTTGTTGGTCATAACGCGTCACTGTGCTTGCATCAATTTCCTCAGCGCGCTCAATAAAAAAGTCGTAGTGATTCTGCCCACCAAGAAACTCATCAGAATAACCCGCCGCTACTCCCTCCATAACAGGGTAATAGGATAGGACATCACCTGTTTCCATAACCCAATCCGTTAAAAATTCTTGATCATTAACCAACATCTTAATAAACTCAAAGGCTAAGTCCTTGTTTTCTGAATCCTTATACATCCCAATCCATGTTCCGCCTTGGAAATATGGTGTTGGACCATTTGTAACTGCCCAATCGCCTGCTGTTTCTTGGGCTTCCTCTTTTAAAACAGAGTGGAGACCCCAGGTCGGTAGTGAAACAGCAAATACTTCCGTTTGGTCAGACGGATCTTCGTCCTCATCTAATTCATCCCAACCAACATTATAACTAATTGGTCCCGTAAAAGATGCATACCACGCTGGCGACCATGCAGGTGCTAATGCGGTATATTGCATATCACGTAATTCCTTGGCATAATCGAAATAGGCTAAGCGTTCGTCTGTTATAACCAGCTCATCATTGTCGTTAACCCACGGCTGTGGATTAGCACCATTTGTATAAGGAGAGATTGATCCTTCATCTGGGAACAGACGATAATTGGAAGCTTTCATTTGTTCACCTACTTCCATTAGCCCCTCCATCGTGGAGAATAGTTCACCAATCGCCTGAGGATCATCGGTCCCCAAGACTTCATTAGCAATGCTTCGTCGATAGTAAATTCCACCTGGTGTTGTTTGCCAAGAAACGGCTCTTACCTCTCCTGAGCTATTAATACCTAAGTCCCATACATATTCCATATAGTCGGAACGCCATTCATCTACGTTATAGGGAGCTTGTGAAAGATTTTCCCAATAATCCTGTTCAATCCAATCCTTTAAATAGACAATCTCACCGGTAAAAACGTCTGGTGCCCCGCTTCCACTTTCAAGCGCTGGTCGGAGCGTGTTCACATAATTTTCAGTCGGAATAATCTGTAGGTCAACCTTCACATCATGAAGTTCTTCAAAGTAGTCAATTGGAGCTTGTAGCTCATCAGTGAAAGAAGTAACAATTAAATCGGGCTCATCCTCGGAACAAGCAGTTAACATAAAAACCCCTAGCACAACAACAGCAAATTGAAATACTCTCTTCAACATCTTCCCCTCCTTAAATAGGTAAAAGAACTTTTCATTTTTTTCTCTTGGACATTCGCCCAAAAGTAAAGCGCTTTACTAATAACAAAAATAAAAAACATTACTTCCCTAACATATTTAGCGCAATGACAACCCTTACATTTTATTTAATGGTAAAAATTTAACTTTATTCTATTGAAACAGCTTGTAAAGCGCTTTACTTTAAGTTAATAAGAGCATACTATCCTCTTATTAATTGACATGAACCCCGCTTGATTAATTGCACAGGTACAACCCTGGAAGAAGAATCTTGGTCGCCATTAATTTTATTTAATAAAATAATAGCAGCTTGTCGCCCAATTAAATCTTTATCCTGTCTGATCGTTGTTAATGGCGGATCAACATGCTTAGCAAGTGCAATATCATCAAAGCCAACAATTGAGATATCCTCAGGAACACGTAAGCCTGCTTCTTTAATTACTTTAATAGCTCCTAATGCCATTATGTCACCTGCTACTACAACAGCTGTAGGCCGTTCTGATAAAGCTAATAAACGAATCATCGCTTCCCTTCCACCTTCGTATGAAAAAAAGCCACCATTTACTAAATAATGCTCAGGAACAACTAACCCCTTCTTCTCCATTGCCTTTAAAAAGCCGATTGCTCGTTCTTCGCCAGCAAAGTTCGTTTGATCGCCCATGATATGGGCAATTCTTTCATGACCAAGCTCAGTCAAATAATTGACTGCCAAGGAACTTCCATGTCGATTATCACTGTAAACAGAGCCTGGTTGCTTTAATGGCATATCAATATAGACAGCAGGAATGGGTGAGTTCTCACCTCCGATTAAATCCTCGCCAAATGACTGAACAACGACGACGCCGTCTACCCCACGATGCTTTAAGTGCTTATAGGTTTCTTCTTGCAACCCCATATGTCTAGAGACAAATAGCAGATCATAATTGTAAAGCTCAACATGCTTCTTAAACCCTTCAATGACTTCACTAAAAAAAGGATGGGCAATTCCTACACCTAAATGCTCTGCAAACACCACTCCAATCATCCATGATTTGTTCGTAGCCAAGGTACGAGCTGATGAATTCGGGGTATAGCCTAACTCGTCAATTGCTTCTTGTACTGCTTTTATTGCTTTTTCACTAACATTTTTATAATTATTTAATACTTTTGAAACTGTGGTTATCGAATAACCGGATCTCTTCGCAATATCATAAATTGTAACCATCTCATACTCCTATCGAAAGCGCTTTCCTTTATAATATATTACTTCACATTTTCTTTGTCAACCTCTTCCGCTCGTTTTATTTTGATATTTTCCTATTGTTTTTTCACGCCAGTTACTTCATTAATTGTTAGTGATATGATGAATTGAATAGTCTATACTGGTAAAGCAATCAAATAGAAATGTCGTGTTGCAAGAAGGCAATAAAAGAAGAGAATGTTCATTATCTACAGCATAATTTGTAAATGTTTACTAGTAGGTAAATAAACCGTTGCAACAAATAATATAGAATTTACAACAAAACAGAGCCATACTAGTCGTGAATAACGACCGTACGGCTCTGCTTTGTTATGTTACTTTAACCCCAATACCTCTTCAATGGTCTGCACAACACGATCAACCGCTTCATTACAGCGCTCAATTGTAGGTGCCTCTACCATTACCCGGACAAGCGATTCCGTTCCTGATGGTCGAACTAAAACGCGACCTTCATCACCCATTTCTGTCTCAACTTCTTGAATCGTCTCTTGGATCCGCGGGTTAACTAGCGCTTCGTGCTTATCAATTACCTTAATGTTTTTCAAAACTTGCGGGAAAATTTCCATTTCACCAGCTAACTCGGATAATTTCTTACCGGTATGCTTCATCACATTAATTAACTGTAACGCAGATAGCATACCATCACCAGTGGTAATATAATCTAAGAAAACAATATGGCCCGATTGCTCGCCACCTAGATTAAAGCCACCTTTTCTCATCTCTTCAACAACGTAGCGATCACCTACTGCCGTCTTATCACTTTTAATGCCTTGTTCTTCAATTGCCTTGTAAAAACCAAGGTTACTCATAACGGTTGATACGACTGTTGAATGGCGCAGCAGACCACGTTCATTTAAATGCTTGGCACAAATATACATAATTTGGTCACCATCAACAATTTGACCCTTCTCATCAACAGCAATTAATCGATCGCCATCCCCATCAAAGGCTAAACCAATATCAGCTTCCTTCTCTAATACAAATGCTTGCAGCTTTTCGGGATGCGTTGAACCTACTCCAGCATTTATGTTTAAACCATCCGGTGATACACCTATTGTTGAAATATCTGCTTCCAAATCAGCAAATAAGTGAGTGGCTAAAGAGGATGTTGAGCCATTCGCACCATCAAGGGCAATATGTATCCCGTCAAACTCATTATCAACCGATTGCTTCAGATACTGAATATATTTTTGACCACCTTCATAGTAATCATTAATTTGACCAAGATTACCACCAATTGGTCGTGGTAAAGAATCTGAACCAATTGCATCTGACTTTTTATTATTCGATTCAATTAAATCTTCAATTTCTAGCTCTTGCTCATCTGATAGCTTAAAGCCATCCGAACCAAAAAACTTAATGCCATTATCCTCTACTGGATTATGTGATGCCGAGATCATCACTCCTGCCTCTGCACTCATCGCCTTGGTTAAGTATGCAACTCCTGGAGTGGTAATGACACCCAAGCGCATAACTTCTGCACCAATTGATAATAGTCCAGCAATAAGCGCACTCTCTAACATGTCTCCAGAAATTCTTGTATCTTTACCTATTAAAATTCTTGGCTTTTCTGTCTTGTTTGTCAGTACATATCCACCAAATCGGCCCAGTTTAAACGCTAATTCCGGCGTTAACTGCTGATTAGCAATCCCTCTTACTCCATCTGTTCCGAAATATTTACCCATCATGTACCTCTCCTTTATTCCCTAGTCTACTACTCATGTTCTTTCAACCCGACAACTACTCTAACTGTATAGTCGCTTCCTCTGTCGCTAAAGTTACCTCTAAATTATTTGGTGCACTCAGCTCTATTGGAACTTGATGTTCTCCATCGTTGAGCCCACTCAAATCTATCATTAATTGAAAATCGGATTGGCTTAACTCGGTTAAAATAGAAGGAAAACCAATCACTGTCAAATTAATCATTCCGGTTTCTGGATTGAGAAAAGAAGAGGTAAATGCATTACTTAAGTTCTCTACCTCTATCTCAACATCCTCAATCGTTTGCTCAGTTAACTCCTCTAGCTCTATTGAAACTGCTACCGAGTTAGTCGATAGTAGTCTAGCTGCATCTGGTGCAACTAAATCTACTTCTACCGTTGTACTTTCAGTTAGCTCAGTTAAGTCAATCTGCTCGGTTATGATTTCATTGATAGTGGTAAGATCCGTCTCAGCAGCAAAAACCTGTACTTCTTCTTGGTCTAGCTCTATTGAAACAAGCTGTAATTCCTCTGATAGCTCACCAGTAGTTTGTAGTTCAATTGGAACAGTCTTGTTCGGACTGTTCACTTCTACATCAATTGACACTGTATCAGGTTCAACCCGAGCATTTAATTGGTTTCCTTCATTATCGTAAACACGAACAGGCACATCACTAATTGATAATGATTCCCCAATTCCTTCGACATCAACAAAAGCTTTTACAATTGAGATACGATCAATAATTGACTGCGAACTTGTGATTGTAACAGTTCCTGGCGTCACAGTTGCTCCACCTAGCTCAAAACCTGCTTGGAGCTGATCCAGATTTGTATAGTCCACGGTAACTTCAAATTCAGCCATTCCTCGTTCTTCAATTGATATCTCGACTTCAGGGGGATCAATTGCTACATTTAATCGACTAGATATGCCTTCGTACTCAATCGGAACGACATGTGTACCCGGCTCTAAATCCTCTAAATCAACGAAAACGTCAAAATTACGCTGCATAGCAGTTGATTGGACAACGCTTACTGTCCCTTGCAACGTTAAACTTACCGTTTGCGGGACGCCACTCACAACGTAACGCTCATCATCTATTTGAATACTCACTGGCACATCGTCAATTACCTCTGTTTCCTGTGAACTATTAAAAATAGAATCGATTCCACCTATATCCGCTGTTCTGGTATCTTGATTGTCAAAGGAGATAACAAAGAAGGTCAGAACAGCAAGAAACAGCGAGGTTATTCTGATAACCCAGGGCTTGTTTAACCAATCATTCATTTTTTATTCCCCTTCCAACCAAAACCCTTAAGTAACGGCGTTTTAACGAAATTAGGTTCTAAATTAGCTCGTAATATTTCAATTAGCTTATCCTCATTAATATCTCGGTGCAACTCCCCATTTCTTGTACATGAGATACCACCAGTCTCTTCAGATACAATAATGGTTAATGCATCACTTACCTCACTAATTCCCATAGCAGCTCGATGTCGTGTCCCAAGCTCTTTAGAGATAAACGGACTTTCAGATAGCGGCAAATAACAAGCAGCAGCAACAATCTCATTTTGCTTAATTATTACAGCCCCATCATGTAATGGCGTATTCGGCACAAAGATATTTGTTAACAATTGATTCGTTAATTGACCACCAATTGGTATACCCGTTTCAACAAAATCGCCCATATTTGTCTCACGCTCAATGGTTATTAATGCTCCAATTCTTCGCTTAGCCATATAATTACACGATTTCACAATCGCATCGACAGTATGGTTGAATATCTCTTCCTCCGAACGTCGATTACGACTAAAAAAGCTACCTCTCCCAATTTGCTCTAAGGCCCGACGTAGTTCCGGCTGGAATAAAATAATAATCGCTAACGGTCCCCAAACAATGACCTGTTCAATCATGACCTGAACAGTTTGCAAATTTAAAAAATAACTAATAAAATAAAAAATTAGTACAACGAAAATACCCTTCAGTAATTGGATGGCTTTTGTTCCACGCAAAAGCATAATCAATTTATAAAAAACATACCAGACAAGGGCAATATCCACAACAATTCGAAGCACACTAATTAATACAATTCCCTCACCGAGCATGATGACACATCCTTCTATCCATAAAATATCCAACTCACTTCAATATTAGTCACTTTTTATATTATAGCATATCAATCTTAAAGATAATAATAGAAACCTATTATCATAATTGCCTTATGTACAGTAAGGATATAAACCCTTGCTGACTAATTATTATGAGATTATGGCTAAAAAAGTAAGTAGTGTAACGATTCAACGATACACTACTTAGGCTAATCACTATTTTATTTAACTACAATGATGAATGAGTATTTTTATATAGTAACGGTTTTGAAAAGCGGTTGTTAAAATAGTTAACAACTGGCCCTAGTGAGATTGCAATGACCAGTGTACCAACTCCAAGTACTGCTCCAAATAAAAAACCAATGATAACTGCTAATACATCGACAATTAACCTCGCTTTAGCAAAGGCTATTTTCTCATTAAACAATTTCATTATAATAAGTGGCAATGCATCATACGGTGCCACCCCCAATTGAGCGGTAATATAAAGTGACAGACCAAAGCTAGCAATTAATACACCGCTAAAAAGCATAATTAGTCTAATGATAATAGGCAGCTGTTCATACTGAAGATTGTTGTAACCAGCTACCATCCAATCAGCAATAAAGCCAATCGCGACCATATTCACTATCGTTCCCAACCCAATTAAATCACGACCATATATTATGATGACAATAAAAAGGAGGGCATTAAAGATCAACTGATAAAACCCTAGTGATAGACCCAGGGTTGAGCTGATTCCTAAATTTAAAGTAGCAAATGGATCCGTTCCTAGCTCAGCAATAATAAATATCCCAACTGCTAATCCGAGTAGAAGGTTCCCTACTAACATCATCATTATTTTCAATTGAACTTGATTCATTTATTATTCCCTCCAAGCTCTGGTAATCCTCTATAGATCTAGCTAACTTTTGTATACGAAAAAAGAGTATATGTGTATTTTAGTAAGGTAACTTTTTTTGAAACCACAACGTTAAGGTTTTTTTGGTGTTACAATTGTTATAGTTGCACAGCAGAGCTGAGGCCTTATTGAAAAACTAATGGCCTAAGAATTAAACCTTTGACAAATTCCATTAATAATTAGAGGCCCTAACAACTTGTTATTAAACCAAATCCAGCAACCTAAGTTATTGTAGCACTAAATATTTTTGCAAACAAGAGGTTGTAACAACCTGATTTTTTAATTTTACACATATTATCATGGTGTAATATCCCCAATTAAATAAACTCTAATTATTCACAGGTTGCTTTAGCTTTCTTAACAACTTAATAGACTTGTCTTGCTTACTTCATCCGTAATTAGTTGTACAAAAAGAGGGCGAATGCTATACCCATTATAGCATTCGCCCTTTTATAAATTGTCTAGTATTCTTATTCAAAACACGCTTCTACAGTAACCCAACCATCATCAGAGATATCTAATTCGTCTTTGTGGGTACTCAAATATGCCGGATCTAGTCTAGATACATGTACTAAGTCTTCATAACAGTCTTCACCATAGTAATCATGAAAACCTATAGAAGCGTTTCTTTCTAATTCTGGTTCTTCAATATAGGTATTTACAGCTGAATTTTCTATTTCCTCAATACTTAATGAAAAATCAATTTCTATATATCCGTCACTGAGTTCTCGATTATTTGAATGTACTAACAAAAATTTTTTAATATTGTCTAGTGTTTGTTCCTCATCTGCTTCAGCATAATTATCAAATTCATTTATTATTTTGCCATTCCTTAACTCAACAAAATAAGGCGTATATTCAATATCATATTGTAAAAGATGGTTTTTCTCTGATTGTGCTAAAGCATTTAGTTCTACATAGTACACTTCTTGTTCTTGTAACGCTAGGACTTCTTGTATTCGTGTACCAAGAAGCTTACAACTAGAGCAGTTATCTCTCCCAAAATAAACTAACGCATCTGCTTTTCGTTCAACGAGTTCAATTGGAAGTACTTCACCAAATTCTTTATTTGTATGGCTCTTACAAGAAGCGATAACTAAACAAGCAAACAATAGTAGAAATAATTTATATTTTTTCATTTTCACCACCCATTTTAGTTATTCATAGAGGCTGCTAGGCGGATATAGTTCCTACTGGCTTGAGTTATTCGGTGGGCAACATTATATTGTCCTTCTTGACTACCAGCACTATGAATTCCACCTATTGTAAACACTCCAAAATTGTTATAGTACACAGCTGAACCCGATTGTCCACCATAAGTATCTATCTGATATCTAAATGTCCAATCAAGGATCTCTGTGATAGGACCAGAATGATACCACTGATAGTAGTTTCCTAAATCCAAAGCTTTATCAACCGGATAACCACTTATCGTAAAGTTATTGACTAGCAGTTCAGCACCCGTTAAATCAGACACTAGCATAGATCCTGCATCAGAAAAATCCAAATTAACATTTACCACCGCAAAGTCATAAGCACTAGAGCTATTATCTATGTATTCTTGCAGGGCATAAATAGTTATTGCATAAGCAATCCCAAACGGAGCAGAACTGCCATTTCTTGCTGGGATAATTTCTACCCATTGGAGATTACCTCTTGTCACACTTTCTGTCGGGCTTGGTATAAAGCAATGCGCAGAGGTTGCAACTGAATTAGCATCAATTAGCTTCCCAGAACAAACGGTTCTAATAAAGTTGTTTTCCCAGTGCATAATTAACTGTACTACTGAAGAGTATGGATATGTTGTTGTGTCAAAAACTCTAATTCTATTATCTGCACCAATAATTACTTGAGGAGTAATTTCTTCTTGTAATACGCTTGGCAAATATATTTCATTTTTTTATAGTTGTTGCCTAGATTCACTGATTGCTAGCTGACCCACCGAGGGTGGTCCACTATTAATCTCTACCTCTTCTAATTTTTCTGCTTCCTCCAAAGAAATTAATGGTTCAATCTTTACTATTTCGCCCGCAAAAATTTGCATTACATTACCAACTAAAAACACAATACATAGAATAAATGCTACAAATAATTTTTTCAAGTTATCCAAACCCCTTTTTCAATTATTTATAAATATTTTACAATATTTAAACATATAATTCAATAATGATTGAAAAAAAGAAAATAATTGAGGATTATTATTTGTAAATTATTCTTATTAATAAATTCAATTTAGATACTCAGCTTCTTTCTGCTTGTTTCCATTATATGCAAGCCCATTAAATCTATATAGTAAAAAAGGAATAAACGTTATTTATAACGTTCATTCCTTTTGGTCACATATGTAAGTTGGATTCGAGCGGAATTAGACCACTTTGCAAAACCTTTATAGAAAAAATGAGCCATGAAGGATTCGAACCTTCGACCCTCTGATTAAAAGTCAGATGCTCTACCTACTGAGCTAATGGCTCACAATGGCTGGGCTAGCTGGATTCGAACCAACGCATGACGGAACCAAAAACCGTTGCCTTACCGCTTGGCTATAGCCCAATAAAATAACAGTGAAACAAAGTACACTGTTTAAAAGTTAAACTATTTTAAAAAAATGGTGGAGGGAGTAGGACTCGAACCTACGAACCCGATGGGAGCGGATTTACAGTCCGCCGCGTTTGGCCAACTTCGCTATCCCTCCATGTAAATGGTGCCGGCCAGAGGACTTGAACCCCCAACCTACTGATTACAAGTCAGTTGCTCTACCAATTGAGCTAGGCCGGCAAATGGTGGAGGATGCAGGGCTCGAACCTGCGACCCCCTGCTTGTAAGGCAGGTGCTCTCCCAGCTGAGCTAATCCTCCAACGTACAAGACGTAAAATCTATTTTAAAGTTAATACGTACTTTCATAATTAAGTTAAATGGTGACCCGTACGGGATTCGAACCCGTGTTACCGCCGTGAAAGGGCGGTGTCTTAACCGCTTGACCAACGGGCCTAATATTAAAAACGAGAGCTTCCAGCCGGACTTGAACCGGCGACCCCTTCCTTACCATGGAAG
>NZ_FODJ01000015.1 GCF_900110345.1 Amphibacillus marinus | reverse complement strand
ATGGTCAGGTGAAAGGTGCGCACGTAACGCTTCGTTTGGTCGGCAGCTTGGCCAGAAAAGCCACGCATCTGGCCCATTGCCTCAAGTGAGCGACGAATTGTCTGTAAATCACTACGTACCTCGCGGCATAACGCACGGGTATCATCCCGAAAGTCTCGGACTTCCCCCATATTGACACGGGTTACCATTCAGCTTTTCCTCCTTATAGTGTAAAGCATGACCCAATAAAAAGCACCTAGGCTCCGCTCTATTTTTAGAAAACATCGAAAAGCTGCTTTCAGGTTTTAGAAAGCAGCTTGATACGCTATATACGATCTCCAATGAGAATACTTAATTATTTCGTGCCAGAAAGGCTTGAAGGTCAGCTATTTCTTCCGCTGTCCAATTATCCGGCACCCCAAGTGGAAAGGGGTTATCTTGATTAATTGGCTCCATATGAATCGCATCCTTTTCCTTCGTTTCAGAATCCATATGCAAGTACATATGACCGACCACTTCTATCGGATAGGTCAGGTTGACTGACATCAGGTGAATGCCGATCGGTACCTCCGTTGTCACAGCCACACTGTAATCCCCGACATAGCCCCAAATCGGCAGGTAGAGCTTCCGCCCACCGTCAATTAAGGAATGCGTAATCCGGCTATCGCCATTCGCCACCTGTTCGCTTGAGAAGACATGCCCGGTCTCTTTCTCAACCTGAACCGCCGGTAACGCAAACTGTTGACTGGTCTCGGTTTGGTTGGCTTGCGTTGTCGCACCCGTACGGTCAAGCGGGACCATTACGCTGCCCGCTTGTCGGGCATAGTCGATATAGCTGAGGTCCACCAGCGCTTCTGGTGCCGTCAGGGCAAAGCCAAAGGCAACGGAGGCATTCCCAAGCCTGTTCTGATAGGAGAGGTCAAGCGGCATTTCAAAGCCATAGCCGGTCTTCATCTTGCGAATCGGCTCAAGTGGGATCGCAAAGCTCTCGGTAAACACCTGCATCGGCTCACCGATCATCCGCTCGGTCTTGATCACACCCTCATAACGGAGGACATCAGATTCGACTACTTCTGCCTCAAGCGTCCCCTCTTCTGCCGTGTATCCCTCGGTATCGACCTCAGCTTGGTCAGCAGGCACCCGAATATCATCGGGATTAAAGTCTTCAAGCCTAACCGTGTAAGTCGCTGTCTCATTCACCGCTAAGGCCTCTGGCGGAATCGTGAGCGTAAGCTGCTCAGGCAAGGCGCGAGCAGTATAGCGATTGCCAGTAATGAGGGTATCGTCTTTATACAGATTGACCATCACTGTGGCTTCGCCCATATCCTGTAAGGGATAGGCATAGTTGTTTTCCTTCATCAAATCAACGATGACCGGAAGGCCCTCAGAAGCCGGGGTGGTATAGATTTGAATCCGTTCTAAACCCGTTTTAATTAATGGAATATCATAGTAATAATTAATTGTCAGGTGCGACGTCCCGATGATACCCGATTCCGGGTCACCATCATGGCGAACATACCGGTAGACATATTCACCCTTCTCAATCACCGCAGGTACTTCACTATATGGGTCTGCTTGAAGCAGGGTATAGACCTTACTGTCCCGAATTGGTTCCCCTGTCCGATTATCAATATAGTTGACGGTCACATCCCTCATTAGCCTGTAATAAAAGGTATTGCTTATATCTGCGTATCCCATTCGATCACTAAAGGTTAAGTTATTCTCCCGTTGATATGTTCGCCCCCCTGATAAAGTGTAAAACTCTTCCTGAACGTAATGGTATCCATCACCAACCTTTATCCGATCATCTCTCCTTTCAAAAATATCATAAGCGGGGAATCGATTTCTCCATAAGATCGTTGCATCATGATATGGATCATAATTTACCTTTATTGTTCTGTCCTCGCGTGGCATTGAACCTGTTACAGTACGGCCTGCTGATCGGTTTAAAACGTAATGCGTCTTGCCAACATCGAAGTTATTAGGAACTTGATGACTAAATGATGCACCTGCCTTATATAGCGAGTTATGATCTGTTTCTAACAGATCACCCGAAAATTTATCATATAGCTCTATCTTCAATCGATGTTGTGATGTGTACCAAACCGTATACGTTTTAGCCTCAGTAACATTATAAGTTCCTGCTTGACCGCCGTCATTTATTAAATTTATAGTTCTACCATTATACTTATTTCCCCAAGAGTATCTAGTCATATTATGCGCTACAGTTACAGGATCACCAATTAAGGTTGGTTTAATTTCAGTTTTAATTGTATCTTCTGTTACTCTATCTCTATGAAGAATGGTTATATCTACCTCTTGGCGAGTAAATGGCACCTCAAAAGAAACAGTATTATGAGGATCATCATAAACGTCCATCTGAGCTAAAGGTTGTCTTATCCCCCAGTTATCGTAAGTTATCATAGGTGTGTAAGTGGGTATACTTCCTCTGATATTTGTTCTTTTTAACGTGGAGTTATATGATAAAGGTGCTGTAAAGTAAAATGTATCTCCTCCTCGGATAGTCAATGTTCCTCCTGTAGAGGAAGTGTTCCTTGTTTCATTTATAATTCTAACATTAGTAGGCACACTTATTTGAATTCGGTTATCACTGTGGGCCAAAAATTTGGTTTTCTCAGAAACCTGTCGATTATCCTCAATACTAATATTTAATTTTTCCTCAGATAATTCCACTTTTGAGCTTGGCGGATTTTTAGTGTTATCGTTAACTAACTTCCACAACTCCTCATATCTTGCAAGAGATCGCCCTGTCTGCTCACCAGGGTTTCTTATTCTTGAGGCAATTAGAGATGTTACAGCAATTCCTACATCTTTTTGACCTGAACTAAAAATATTTCCTTCTCCACCCCAACCATAATAAAGTAGGCGCAACATTCTAGCATTATTATAAGGTTCTAACGGACTATAAGTTCCTGCCTCCGTCGCAGGATCCCTATTGTGTTCTACACAATAAGCTAACTTACCGTTTACTCTGTATTCACCTACCTTTGTTTGCCCTACCTGAACCGTCCTTACTCTTTCAATTTTAGGTGTCGAATTAGCATGAATCTCTTCGGTAGAAAATAGAGAAGTTATCCTATTAGAAAAATGACTAAATAACGTTTTATCCAAATTCTCCTTAACTTGAAACGGATTAGATAAAAGAAAATCAAGACTAGGATCGAGAACGCCATCGCCACCCGATACATCATATATCGCATTACCTAACCAATAAAAGCCATTCTCATCGTAAGCTAATGACTCATCTGCATTTGGACTTAACTCAGAATAGTTAGTTTCATCCCAAACATGAACACCACTAGGATAACTTGACCTTTTTTCTACTAAACTGATATCCTTATCAGTTAAAGCATTTTCTAACTCAGACAAATCTAACAAATAGTCATCGTAACGAACGTTAGAATGTTCAATCACTTGGTAGTCTTCTGACTCCAGAGTGTCTGCTTCTAGGTTATACTCTAATTTTGTTTCATTTTGACTTTCTGCTAGTATTACTAATGTGCTAGAGAAATCACTAAATAATAAAAACAATATTAGTGAAACCATTAAAAACTTCTTTAAGTTAAACACTTGATTCCACTCCCCGTTATTTTTTAAAAAAGCAAAAAAAGAAGCCTAGACCAATCTCCTCTAGACTTTTTTGGTGTTAAATAATTACTAAAATAATAATTTTAGGGCATATCTTCTTGTAAATAATCAGGTTTTCGCATCTAAGAGTTTCATCAATTAGGATGTTATTAAAGTAAACAACCTGAAATCCCCTTGTTATTTCTTTTAAGCGATTAAGATATCTCCTTTTAAAAACTCTGTTTTGGTGATCTTAAGTGTTGAATAGAGCCACTGCATTGGGTAGCCCTTTATGCTTAAAAATCTTAAGATGGTAAATGTTTTCAAAGCATCATCAATCAAGTTGTTTTCACCTCACTTTCATGGTATGGAAGGGCTATACTTTTAAAAGATTAACACCTTACATGAAAGCTATTTTATGATAAACAAGTAATGCATCTTTATTTGGAACTGCACTATAATGATAATTTTTCGATTAAAGAGATCGACAAAGACACACATACATCGTTTCATTTTGATTAACTCTTACGTATGTCAAATCACTTGACTGACTTTTTGTTATATCTATAGTCTTCTTGACCTTAAGCATTCTAACTAATTAAGTGTAGCCTATCTAATTTATTAGTCTTCAAAAAGATCTTTAAAGTCCTCTGGCGTACCAGTCTTTCGCCAACTATTGTAAGTTGCACAACCCTTCGTACCATTTCCCAGAGATTCATCACAAGCTAGCTTAATAACCTCATCATTCACTGTCTGTACCCAACCATTGGACCCTCCACCAGATTCCGTTGACTTGGACGAATCAGTACCCCCGTTACCTCTAGAGCTAGAAGAGTTAGAACCCGAACTTGAAAATGAACCTTCAGAGCTACTGCTCGCTGAACTACCCGAGCTAGATGCTTGAGCAGACTGCTGTCTCGCTTGTTCAGCTTGTGCTAAAGCCAACGCTTCAGCTTCCCGTTTAGCTTTTTCTTCAGCCAATCGCCGAGCTTCCGCTTCTTTCTCCTCAATTACCGTGAGTACCCTCCCAAGCTTGGCCGCCAGCTCTTCTTTAACCGCTTCGTTACGGATCAAATCAATGTACGCTTTAGTTGCATTGTAATCATCACGACTAGGATCAGCCTTGACCTCATTCTTATCAAAGAATAAAGTAACTGCCGCCTCTGCCGTATCAATCTGATCTAATTGCTCTGAGGCTTCTGCTAGCAATTGTGTGACAGCTTGATACCATGCTGTTTCTTCATCAAAGCCTTGTTGCGCCAGAGCTTTTTTGTAAGCTTCCAGTTTATTATGATCGAGATCTTCAGCAATTGCTGGGGCGGTTACCTCATCCTCAGTAATAGCAGCTTCAACAAAAAACTGGTTTAATGCTTCCTGCTGAATGTGCTGGCTTAAAAGAAGGTCAGCACGTTCTAAAAGTGTAGCAATGTTATGTAACAACTGGTCAGCTGTTTCTTTCAAAGTATCCTTTCTAATCGCCATGTCAGAATAATTGGTTTGTAACAAGACAAGATTCGTTGTGATCGTTTCTATTTGCTCTATCTCAAGCTCCTTCGTCATGAATCCTTGCTCACCCAGATAGCTGTCTAGCTCCTCAGAGCTAGCACGCACTTCATCCTCTGCACCTTTGAGCTGTTCCGCTAGTCGTTGATCATTTTGATGTTGCACAATACCATATGTTGTTCCAGCGATGGCGAGTAGCCCAATCATGGTTATGATAATAATAAGTCCTTTTTTGCTTCGTTTCATATTAGTCCTCCTACTTAGAAAAAGTTACACTATATTTTACCATAAAATTTAACTTTGTGTTTGATTTAATTTCCAACTTAAAAATTTTAATTATCTCTTTATTAAGATTCAAAAAAGAGTTTAATATAATTCTTAATCGAATTACATTAAACTCTATAAAATCGGATACGTATTAAATGATTTGGTCAAGAAATTTTGTTATATACGTTATCATACCTATAATTAATAAATAGAAACATTTACTTTAGAAAAATAGAAAAAGGTTGTTCTTTCAATAATTTTGAAAGAACAACCTTTGATGTGTTTTTTTAGTTAATTTTAAATTTATATCCATTTAGGATAATAAATGATTTTGTTGGTTTTTGGCTCATTCCAACAACCCTACACATATGTGTTGTTCTTTTGGTAAGTCACAAGTGGATTTTAAGCATGTAGTCCACTAACTCGATTTGTAGTATAGTTAACTCAGAATGCGACTTTTCCTTGGGGTTAATCTGAGTACCACTCTATATCAAATTGTCAAGGTACGCTATGTGTATCATAAATTATACACATGATAACGTATAGAACTCGGTTAAATCATTTATAGGATAAATAATTCTTGATTAGGACTTTTTCTTTTAGCAATAACTTTTCCATGTTTATCTTTTACTGTTCTAATATCATAGTAAATATCTTCAACTTTTTTTAAGGTATGCGTTTGGACGTTTTTCACAACTAGGCTTGCTTTAACCTCATAGATTTCTTTATTAAAGGTTCTAACTGTTCCTTGTTTAATTGTTAAGAAGTCAAACCTTTGCATTAGTGATTTTTTTGTCATATATAAGATCACCTCCTATTTATGATTAGAAACCTAATGGTTTTACAGCAAAATGTTGAATTTAATTCAACATTAGTACAAATTACCCTAGTGAATAATGACAATTATACCGGGTATAAAATACTTATTTGTAACTTTTTGATAACCTTTGATATAAAAATACCATATAAAGCCTGTATCTTCAACGCAAATTTAGTTATTTTCAAATTATTTTTTAATTTTTTACAAAATTGTGTATGGTCTTAAATCAACTTATAGTAGTTTTTAAGGAGGTCAGAAAATATGTTTCCGAGACAAGACATATTATCTAGGCGATTAGTATTGCTAAGAAAGCAACACCAGTTAACACAAGAGCATTTGGCAAATTTACTAGAGGTTTCTAAAGCTACAATATCTAAATATGAAAAAAACGCTGCTTATCCTAGCTTTATTGTATTATTAAAGCTTGCGGATGTATTTGAGGTTTCAATTGATTATTTAATTGGCAGAAGTAATATCATAGGGGTTAATGCAGAAAATCGAGAAATGATTGAGGATGTTGTTAACCTATTACTTAAGATGGAAAATAGCGACAGGCAAAGAGCGATCCAGATATTAAAGTTATTAAAAAAATAGGCTTAATTTAATTACAAATAAGTTTACTCCGCCTTAAGTCTTAACAAAAAATACATCATTAGAACATTGTCGGACTAGCCTTTGCCTCATATAATAAGGGTAAGGTATTTTTAAGGAGAGGAAAAAGATGCGAATAGGGCTTTTTACAGATACATATTACCCGCAGGTGAATGGGGTTGCAACCTCCACCTATCTGCTCAAGCAGGGATTAGAGCGCATCGGTCATAATGTCTACGTGTTTACCACAACCGATGCCAATGCTACCCCTAATGAACAAGGCGTTTATCGGATACCTAGTATTTCAGTAATGAGCGAACGGCGCTTGGCTCTGTTTTACCAACCACACCTAGTTAGGCTAATTAAGCGCCTAAATCTCGATATTATTCATACGCAAACAGAATTCTCACTCGGTATATTTGGGAGGCTGATGGCAAAGAGGTTTAACATCCCCCTTACGCATACTTACCATACAATCTATGAGGATTATACACATTACATTGCAAAGTTCTCACAGCTTAATCCAATTGCAAAATTTGCTGCTAAACGAATTAGCGTCAACTTTTGCCGGGCAGCTGATCAATTAATTGTACCCACTGTAAAGGTGAAGAATTTACTTGCTTCATACGGTGTTCACAGACCAATTAACGTTATTCCAACCGGAATTAATCTAGAAAAGTTTTCGCAAGCTAATATAGATAGTCAGCACAAGGAACGACTTCGGGCTACCCTATCCATTCAACCGGATGATAAGGTGATTCTTTTTGTTGGACGTGTATCGAAAGAAAAAAATATTGAGACGCTACTCTTGCATGTCCAACCTTACTTAAAGGAACATCCTCACATCAAATTTGTTATTGTCGGCGACGGGCCCTACCGGGCATGTTTAGAAGAGTTGACAAATGAATTAGCCATTACGCAACAGGTTATCTTTGCTGGGGAACAGCCATGGGAAAGTATTAACCAGTACTATCAAATTGGTGATGTGTTTGTCAGTGCCTCACAAAGTGAAACCCAGGGATTAACCTATATTGAGGCACTAGCTGCTGGATTACCTGTGATAGCCAAGGCAGATCCCTGTTTAAATGGTGTCATCGAAAATGGGCAAAATGGCTTTACGTTTCATCACCAAGCCGATTTTCTCTCAGCACTTAACAGCGTTTTAGAGAACGAGCGCTATCAAACGGCGCTTGCGACTACGGCTGTAATGACGGCAAAAAGGTTTAGTGCTGAACAATTTGCCCAGAGTGTATTAGAAATTTACTCTAGTACTAGCAAAATATCATTAAGCTCATAACACAAAAGTGCCTTATCGTATTGATAAATTTCTTAAAAAACCAACGATGGCCAGTTGTACTTACTATATTAGAGAAGTTTTATAGACTATTAGCAGCTCTTTAACGCAGCAGGCAAATTTAGTAGCTGTTTGTCACGATAAAAAGAAGCATCGCTCTGCTACAGAGCGATGCTTCCTTACTGTTTGTTAAGCTTTAGCTAATGACAGCTATACTTAAATGCTGGTTCCGTTTGAATATAGAATGCAGTTCGTACTTGCGCACTCCAATTGGCAAAGGCAGAGCGCCACTCTGGGGTTCTAAAAAACGCATCAACGGTTTGATTGTCAGAATCCCAGACGATAAACGTGTTAAGCGGCGCAATACCACCTGCCCAGATACCATTCGTTTGATCTGTATTCCCTTCTCTTACCAGCAACAATGGTAGACCAAATTGATAGGCCATGGCTGGTTCAATTTGCGAATAAACGGAGCCCTCCCAGAACGGTTCTACTGTTGGTGTAGGACCAACATTTGTTTGGACGATTTCGACCAAGAAACGACGAAAGTTAACGGCGAGCATCCCATAGCTTGATGAAACTAATCGGCGAATATCAGTTAGGATTGCTTCTGGATACCCCTCTGTTACCGGTAATGTTCTCGGGAATAGTAATGCAGTTTCAATCTCAGCAATAAGCCGATTTAGAAAATGCTGTTGGGTTGCATTTAAGGTTCTTGATGTACTTAAAAAGGTCGGGATACGGTAGGCGCGATCGACACAGCTCTGATGCAAAGCAGTTAGTTCACCATTTTCATTAACTGACATGATGTCTTTCTCTTGCAATTTTCTCACCTCTTTTTGCTCTATTATACGAAGGGATACTTGCAAGAGTGTGGACGGTCACCTTAAGCGCATTAAAATAATTAAGTGGCTCAGCAACCAATTTCACGCAACTAATCAAATCTAGCAAACGCTGATGGACGCTGATATTCGGTAAAGAGCCATTCAATCTGACTAGCAGTAATTCGACCTATCGATAAAGCTGGGCAATCTTCCTGAGCATAGAAACCAATATCCTTTGTCTCAATCCCTGTTTTTTGCTCTCCACCGACAATCTCACATTGGATAAAAAACTTATAGACATGATAAGGTGATGGGGGATGGGGGTGGCATTTTTTATCCAACACACCTAACAGTTTACTGGCCTTTACCACCAGACCCGCTTCCTCCTGCACCTCTTTAACAGCCACCTCACCCGGCGTTAAGCCAATATCACCCCAGCCACCCGGTAATGCCCATTTGCCATCTGTTGCTTCTTGAACCATCAGTAGCTTTCCCTCGTGAAAAACGACAGCGCGTACATCAACCTTTGGTGTTGCATAGCCTGTCTCATTAGCAAATAACTCACGAATGACTGTTTGCTCAACCCCCGTATATTCAGACATGATCTCAGTACTAAGCTTTCTTATCTCTTCGAATCGTTCAAGGTCATAAACATCCTTTGAATAGGCTAAACCAGCTTGCGCGATTGCTTGAAGCTGTTTTGCCCACGCTAACCATTTTGGCTCCATTTTTAAAACCACCAATCTAAAACGTTAATAGTGTTTATTTTCCCATAAAATAGTATCAATAACGCGTTTTTAATTAAGATCGCTTAAAATTACTTTTGTAGATATATAGAAATGTGTACACGAGTAAAACTCCATACATAACTATTGAGAGGCGATTGACATGCTGTTCCAAGAACAAAGTAGTCGTTATTACAGGGCAGCTTCTGGAATGGGTCCCACTTTTTAGCGAGCAGCTATTGTCGGGTTAGGTATTAGTAATGAGTAGCTTTAACTAGCTTGGTAATTAGCTAAGCCCTAATAAAAAAATGCCCTAAAATAATGACGTAAAGGGCATTCTGTTTTATTAAGGATAAGGTAATAGCTTACTTGTTTGCTTTAAAATAGGTTACCGCATTTTGATAGGAAATGCCTGCAATTAATTCCTCCAGCAAACGCTCATGCTTGGGTATGCGTCCTGATTCTACCTGTTCACCAATCATATTACAAAGAATTCGTCTAAAGTATTCATGGCGTGGATAAGATAGAAAGCTTCTTGAATCGGTAAGCATGCCCACAAACTGGGCAAGTAGCCCTTGATTTGCAACCGCCTGCATTTGCCGAAGCATGTTTGCTTCAGTATCATTAAACCACCAGCCTGACCCGAGCTGAAGCTTACTTTTTATTCCCTGTTCATTTGCTTGGAAATTGGCCAACGTTGCTGCAATTAACTCAAACTGGTTGCCATTCAAACAGTAAACAATTGTTTTCGGCAGCTGCTGATGTTGATTGATCTCATTGAGCAATAAATTAAGTGCTTGCGCGTCATGGCTTGAGTCATGAATGGCATCAAATCCTGTATCAGGACCGAGCTGGTCAAGCCAACGGCTATTATTATTGCGTAGCGCTCCATAATGTAACTGCATAACCCAGCCGTGCTCATGATAAAGCTTAGCAAGATCTACCAGCAGCCGTGTCACATACTTTTCCTGTTCAACTATTGATAGACGCTCTCCCAACATACCTTTCTTAAAAATAGCTTCAATTTCAGCCTGATCCGCCTCTCGATAAACAAGCTCTGTCAGCGCATGATCAGATGTCACTGCACCATGCTGATCAAAGTATGCCACCCGTTTTTTCAGAGCAACTAGCAGATCAGCATATGTCTCGATTGACTGACTGGTACAATCTTCAAGTTTTTTTAAATAAGGCTGATAGTCTGGCTGATCAATTTGCATGACCTTATCGGGCCGAAAAGATGGTGACACAACCGTAGGAAAGGATGCATCAGCTGCAATCTCTTTATGATAGTTTAAAGAATCAATTGGATCGTCTGTCGTACCAATATGGACAACATTAGATTGTTTAATTAGTTGCCGAGCTGATAGCTGCTTATCTCTTATCTGCTGATTTAACTGATGATACATATCCGCCCAATTATCCGCTGTCAACAATTCATCAATACCGAAATAACGCTTAAGCTCAAGGTGCGTCCAATGATAAAGTGGGTTTCCTAGCAGTTTATCAAGCGTTTCAGCCCACGCTTTAAATTTCTCCTCGTCCGATGCGTCACCTGTCACACAAGACTCAGGCACACCATTAGCCCGCATGGCCCGCCACTTATAATGATCACCATAAAGCCAAATTTCAGTTATATTGTTAAACTGATAATCAGTCGCAATCCACTCTGGTGAGAGATGACAATGATAATCGAAAATCGGCAAATCCTTCGCATAATTTTGGTACAATCTTTTTGCCGTCTCACTATTCAACATGAAATCCTCGGTAATAAACGACATAACAATCCCTCCTCAGTTAATGAAAGCGTTTCACATTAACACATTCTCATAAATAGTAAAATAAATCAACTGAAAAATGAGGTTGTTTTGTCATATGCTAAGTAATAACACACTCCCCTAAAGAAAGTGCAATCTTTTATATAATAATTGATAATTATTATCATTGTAACTATAATAAGATTAACTTCACTTGGATAAGCCAAATAGAAGCTGCGTACAGAGGTGTTCTTAGCTACATAAGCATGCTACATAAAATAAATACTGATTTTTTGTAAAGGAGCTTGATTATTATGAATCGTTATCAAGAAGAGCAATTTATTATCGACGGACCACACCACAAGTTTCAAATAAATGTTGCAACACCCAACTTGCCTGCCCCTGAGCAAGGCTTTGCTGTGTTATACATATTAGACGGTAATGCTTATTTCACCCTAATTAAAGAGCTAGTCAGATTACAGAACTTTAGACCTGAAAAGACAGGGATTGATCAGATGATTTTAGTTGGCATCGGCTATCCTGATACCGACATCTTTAATGACAATCGGATGTATGATTTCACTCCTCCTGCCGAAACAGTTAAGCTAATCGAAAGAACTGATGGCTTGTCTTGGCCGGAGCATAGTGGAGCTGATCATTTCCTTGATTTTATTGAACAGACACTCAAACCTAAAATTGAAGCCACCTATCCTGTTGATCAGACTAATCAGGCGTTATTTGGTCATTCCCTTGGCGGCTTGTTCACTTTATATGCACTATTTACGCGGAGCCACCTGTTTCAACAGTTTATCGCCTTCAGTCCGTCCATTTGGTGGAATGAGCAGCATGTGTTAACGAAAGAAGCTGAACTCATGAACGGACAAGTCAAGCGCTTATTTATTGCGGCTGAAAATAGTGAGCAAAAATTTATGTATGATGATGCTCATGCACTTTATCAGCGCTTAGTGCAAAGGGAACAGCTTAATCACGTTGAATTCTTTTCTCTAGATGATGAAAATCACATGTCGATTGTGCCAACTGGGTTAAGTAGGGCTTTAAGATTTGTTGAAGTAGGCTTAACGAAGTAATTCATTCAATGTCCGTCAAGAACAGTGATGAAAGCAATAGTAGGTTCGGTGGTCAAGTCAGCTATAGCACATGAATAGAGAGCGTCTATAATTGTTGTGCCACGCTAGCCAACCTAAAGGATCCCCATAAACATGACGGGGATCCTTTTCCCATTTGCACAACTTAAAATGATAAAGGCCTATTAAGTTAGGGCGACTTTGGACTCAATATCTTCAACAACATCCAAAAGCGTAACATTACTTAAGACCTTTTCCATCGCTAATTGGGCAGCTATGAACAATGGCTCAACCGTACTTTGAATATGCTTCCCGACCGTACAATCCGGATGCGGATTCTCATGAATACTAAATAATTCTTTCTCCTGCACCACATCGACCGCCTTATAAACATCAAATAGCGTTATTAATTCTGGCTCTTTAGCTAATTTAATGCCAGCTATTCCTGGTCGCACTTCAATTAAGCCAGCTTTCTTCAGCATCCCCATCATTCGCCGAATGACGACAGGGTTTGTATTAACACTCCCGGCTAAATAATCTGACGATATCGTTACGCCCTGATCAACATTTATTAATGACAGAATATGAATTCCGACTGCAAACCGACTACTTATCGACATACTTAGTCACCACCATATTATTTTTAAAGAAATCTCCTGTAATCATTTTGATTACTTGTTTAGTATAACAAAAAATACGCAAAATAAAAATAGTATTTATTTGTTGACAAAAGCATCGAATGTAATTATTATAGTTACAGGTAATCAATTATGTTACAACTATTTGAATTGGAGGATGAATATTATGACCATCTTAGTTACAGGCGCTACAGGAAATTTAGGATCAAAGGTTGTTGAAACACTATTAAAATCAATTCCTGCACAACAATTAGCTGTTAGTGTGCGAACACCAGAAAAAGCAGTACATTTAAAAGAGCGTGGTGTCGACGTACGCCAAGCTGATTTTGATCAACCTGATACATTAGCTACTGCCTTTCAAGGCGTTGACCGCCTTTTAATTATCTCTGCTGATGGCGATAATGAGACACGTATTAAACAACATGCTAACGCAGTAACTGCTGCCAAAGCTGCTAATGTTAAATTTTTAGCTTACACTAGTCTAGCAAATGCAACTGACAGCACCAACCTAATGGCTCCACCTCATAAAGCAACAGAAGCAGCCATTATTGAGTCAGGCATTCCCTACTCATTCTTACGCAACAACTGGTATTTAGAGAACGAGTCAGGAAGCATCCAAGGGGCAATTGCTGGCGGAACATGGTTAACCTCTGCCGGTGAAGGTAAAGTCGGCTGGGCTTTGCAACAGGATTATGCTGATGCAGCAGCTGCCGTTCTTTTAGGAGCTGAGCACGACCATACCACTTACGAATTATCTGGACAGCCTTTAACACAGGCTGAGTTAGTGGCTGAGCTTAGCGAAGTTATTAATAAAGAGGTAACTGTGCAGCACGTTAATGACGAAGCTTATGGTGATGCAATGAAACAGGCTGGAGTACCTGAAGCGGCCCTACCAATTGTTGTTGGCATTCAAGCAAGCATCCGCAATGGTTCCCTTGATGTTACCAGCAACGATTTTGAAAAAGTACTTGGTCGTCCCGCAACCCCAATTAAAGAGGCACTTACGCAAATAGTAAATAACTTAAATTAATTTATTGGTATTGCAGACCGACCAATCATTATTGTCTCACTATAATAGCGGCCTGTAGTGCTCCTTTCACACATTAAATATGTTAAACAAAAAGTAATAGCTAACCAATCACGTAAAAGTCTGTTTAAACGTGTTGGTTAGCTATTTTTTTAGTATAGCATTAATCTTTTTGCAGAAAGCCTTGTCGTTCTAAATACTGATCGATATGAGCCCGCTTTCTTACACTGGTGTATGCAGCCATCATTTCGGTCCAAGTGGAATGCCGTGTACCAGCTGTGCGTGTTACATAGTAATCATGCATGTCTTGATCGTATTGCGTTAGTTCAGCTATTTGATCAGAAGCATACACTTCTTGATGGACGGCAGCCGCTTGTGGTAGCCTCGGCTTCTGGGCAATCTGTTGATCTGGGTAGCCAACCGTAAGACCAACAAGTGGAAAAACATATTTGGGAAGCTGCAGCAATTCACTGACTTGCTCAGGCTGATTACGTATACCACCAATCATGACGCCACCTAGACCTAATGACTCTGAGGCAAGCTGCATATTCTGCGCGACAAGTGCTGCATCAACAGCACCAACAAGTAATTGCTCAGCTCCACCAACATCAAAGGTTGTTTGATGCTTTTCGCTCGCATACTTGTGACGGGAATAGTCGACACAAATGACAAAAAAGACTGGACACTGTTCGACCCAGCTTTGCCCACCTGCTAGTTCGGCTAGACGCTTCTTTTTCTCCTGATTTCGAATGGTAATTACCGTATAAGCTTGAACATGATTTGACGTCGAAGCCCAGCGCGCCGCCGTTGTAATTTCTTCAATCTGCTGTTCTGAAAGCGCCTGATCTGTATAGGCACGAATCGAACGGTGGGCCGACATTTGGTTAATCACTTTATTCATTTGGATCGTCCTCCTTTTACAATAGCGTACTCAATATTTACTAAAAAGCAAGTGACTTGCTTTAAAAAAGTAACCATACACAGCAATTAACTGCTTTGCACTAAACATGCTTCCATTTGATTTTTCAAACTAGACACTGGCTATTATAAAAGATACAACTACTATCTATAACAACAGTTAAAGCAACAATACCGTTGTCCATTCAAAAGAAATAACCACCCATTTACTTCTTTTAATATAGTACAGCCTCAATTAGGGGGGCTTCCTTCTTTCCACTTACCATACTTAAATTACGCCGCTTATGCTTAAAGTACAGGTCTTCCAATCAGTTGTTCTGCGATAAATAAACAGTAGTTTATTTTATGCTAAAATAGCAGAGAAGCTTAAAAAAGGGGGAGAATCGTGTGCTTAGTAGTGAAAAGGATATTATTGATATCATTCAACAAGACGAAAGAATGATGGCCATTATCAACGCTGCTGATCAATTGGGTTTAACAGATTGGTCTGTTTGCGCTGGATTTGTCCGTTCAAAAATCTGGGATACTCAGCACAACCATAAGCAACCAACACCACTTCAGGATATTGATGTTGTCTATTTTAACCCAAACAATATAAGTGAGGCAGCTGAGAAAGCACTAGAAGATGCGTTGCGGCGAATTATTTCTGATGTGCCTTGGTCCGTTAAGAATCAAGCAAGAATGCATCTCAAGAATAATTTTCCACCTTACTGTTCAACTGAGGATGCCATCTCCAAATTTCCTGAAACAGCTACAGCATTAGGCATAACAATGGATGAATGTCATAAGCTTGTTCTTATTGCGCCTCATGGGATTGAAGATGCTATTGCGATGAAGCTACGGCCTACTCCACACTTTAGAACATCCGAATCACGCAAGGCTATCTTTTATAAGCGTGTCCACCAAAAGAATTGGCAAGCTCATTGGCCAATGGTCAGCATTGCTAATGAATAATTCTTGCCCATTAAGATATCTTTTAAGCAAGAATACCGGAAAAAATAAAGACTAAATGAATTAAGATAACTTTGGCAGTAATTAATGACTTACTAGACATAACCTAGAGAACGTCATTGTTATCCACTTCGAACAGCTTCTGAACAAATTGAGCTGTTACTGACTGTTAGGCTACGAAAAATAACAAACACCTAAGCTGTCACAATGTGCTTAGGTGTTTGTTATTAAAAATCGCCACTCTACTCGCTACCATTTACTATCCGTCCTTGCACGACAGCTATAGTCTGCCGCTTTTTATAAAAAATCGTCACCGCTAAACAGCCCACTAAGGCAATGCCTGCCAGAATCGTATAACCCACTACAATACTATAATGGGTAACAGCATAACCTGTGAACATTGGAAATAGTGACATCCCAAGCGCATAGAAAGCTTGGTAAAAACCCATTGCTGTTGATTTTTTTTCATCGGGTATTCCTTTCATTGCCTCCGAGGTAGCAAAGGAGAATAAAATGCCCGTGGACATACCAGGCAGAATTTGCAGAATGAAAATCAGCCAGATTGCATTCACTCTTGGAACAAAGAAACAATATAGCGAGACAACAATGAGTACCAATGGAATCCATATTCGCGGCCTTTTTTGACCACCAAATTTTGCTGAAGCAAAGGCAGAGAATAACACAGCAGCAATCATATAAATAGTTGATGCCAAACCAACCGCTAGACTTGTCGCCCCCAAATCTTTGAGAATCTGCGTCGTAAACGACATCGTTGTGGTAAGCTGAATGCCCTGCTGAATAAGGGCAATAAACGAGAACATCCACAGCCGCCTTATTGACAAAACTTTTACCAGTTCGCTAATTGCAACTGGCTGATGCGATACTGGCTCTTCCTTTAACCATAATCCCAGTCCAAACGCAAGAAGCCCTGCAAGCAAACTAAGTAGACAAATCCATTTCATCCCAAAATAATCAAAGGTTAGCATACTGATGATAAACCCTAGTAGCATACCAGCATTGTTAAACAAAATAATTCGACCTGTTGCAGCTTGCTGATCCTCATTTGCTCGCTGATTCATATAGAAAACCATAAAAGAAATCCACATAGAGGAAGCTAATCCTGATAACAAATTAGCCAGCAAAAAGCCTATTCCTCCAGATGGATAGATACGAAGCAAAGAAGCAAGTCCTGAGGCAAGAGCACCGATGAGAATAAACGGCTTGTGCACACCTGATCGATCGGCAAATAGACCGACCGGAAAGCGTAGAAGCAGCTGGGTAATACCGTATGCACCAATTACGACACCTGTAAAGCTACTTGAAACACCCGTTAGAGTCAAAAAGGTTGTCTGATAAGGAATGTAGACATATTGAGCAAACCAGAATAGGGTCACAATCGTGAAGAAAATAAGATCTTGCTGTTTTACAAACTTCTTCATAACGACTTACCGTCCGTTTTATTATTACAACCATCTTTCCGGTGCTTATTCTCTTCTAATACCCGATGAATATGAATAGTGAGATATAATTCCTCGGTTTGCGTCAGCTCTGTTGAAAACTTCTCAATAATGTATTTTTCAAGCTTGTTAACACATTTATATTCAGCCGGACAATTATTAATAATCTGTTCATAGAGAAAGTCATCACCTTGTTCAAACTTTTGTCGATCCGTTAACAGCCGCTGAGCAAATAACCTGAGATGCGTGGTAAACCTCGAATATGAAATGCTATCCTCATCATAAGTAAGGCTAAAATTATACTTCACAATATCAAGCATATCCTTTAAGCTTTCGGTAATAATTCGATTATTAACATTATAAGGATTGTTCTGCTGTGCATTAATAAAATGGAAAGCAATATTACCCGCCTCATCAATTGGGAGCTTAATCTTTAATCGTGCCTCTACCAATTCAAGGCCAAAAACACCGACCTGATACTCATTTGGGCTAAACTTCTTCATCTCAGCTACGTAGAAGTTCTCAATCACAATGCCTTGTTCCATCCGTTTCACAACAAACGATAAATGGTCGGTTAACGATAGATAAATATGCTCCATTAAATCCATATTGTACTGTTCAATCGCATAATCAATAATGGTTTTAGCTAGTTCAAAGAAAGTACTATCAATTTCAGAAGCGAGCTTAATAATATTACGCCCAATCGCTCGGTCCTTCATGACAAACACCTTTTGGACTTCTTGCTTTCTAAGTCGATAACCAATTGCTTTATTAAAGCCAATGCCTTTACCCATTAAGATCATCTCATGCCCCTGATCATCAAGTGCCAGTATTAATGAATTATTTAACACCTTTACGACTCGCATCCTAACACCTCTTGCTTTCTGTGCTTTGCTTATAAATCAGCTCCATTTGATTTAATAACCTGCTGATACCAGAAGAAGCTATCTTTTTTAATTCGCTCCAATTGCTTTAAATTATGATCATCGCGATCAATATAAATAAAGCCATACCGTTTCTTAAAGCCTTGATGTGAACTAAGAATATCCATCACTGCCCAAGGCGAGTAACCGAACAGCTCTACACCATCCTCAATCGCTAATGCACAGGCTTTAATGTGATCTCTAATATAATCAATTCGATAGTCATCATGGACTTTTTTATCCTCAGTCAACACATCGCCAGCACCTAAACCATTTTCAGTGACAATCATTGGTAACCGGTAACGCTGGTAGTATTCATTTAAAACAATCCGCAATCCCATCGGGTCAATCTGAGCACCATACTCGCTTGCCTCTAAGTGCGAGTTCTTGTCATCTTTAAAATAACCATATTGATCAAAATCAACTTGATTTGTCCGAAAAGCACGACTTCCAATTGGATGATCAGCATCTACTGGCAAATAGCTTGCCGATAGGGTCCGATAATAATTCACAGCGATATAGTCCATCTTTGCGCTTTTTAATAGGGCTTGATCGCCATCTTCCATAGTTGGGACAATATCCCGTTCCTGTAAATAACGCATATAGTAGCCCGGGTACTCACCAGTAAAGTGGATATCAAGGCAATAATTTGTTTTAAACCAATCATTGAGCTTGGCCGCCCACACATCCTCTGGCTTGTTGGTAGATGGATAGGTACAGGTTGACGATACCGCAGGACCTACCTTGCCATCAATCACTAAGTCATGACAGGCATTGACCGCTAGAGCGTGGGCTAAGAACATATGGTAATCCATTTGCGCCCGAATTTTGTCTGCCTTCCAAGGGTCTGTCTCAGTTATATTCATCCGCTCATCGACACGGATCATTAAGTTTTGTTCATTGTGCACCTGCCAATACTTGACCCTGTCACCGAACGCCTCAAAGCAGACCTTCGCATAACGTTCAAACGCATAAATACAAGCTCTTGCTTCCCAACCATTATACTTCTCAACAAGTGCATACGGTAAGTCAAAATGATAAAGTGTCACCATTGGCATAATATCATGTTTAATTAAACAGTCAATGACTTTATTATAAAAGTCAATTCCTTTTTGGTTAATATCACCATCGCCACCAGGAATAATCCGTGCCCACGAAATTGAGAAGCGATACACCTTAATCCCTAATTCTTTCATTAAAGCAATATCTTCTTGATAACGGTGGTAAAAGTCACTCGCTACCTTGCTGTCTGCCTGTAAATGCGACCGTTTAAATGCATTATGATCTGCAACAGTCTTACCTTTGCCATCTTCATCCCAAGCACCTTCAATTTGAAAGGCTGATGATGAAGCACCGAATAAGAAATGATCTGGAAAATTAGTCATGCTGATTGCCCCTTTTTTTGTTTTTATTATTTTTTAATTAAAATGACGTCACTCGTTAGATCAGCCCGAGCTGTAGCGGCGCCATCTACCTGTTGATAGTCTGCTGTGTTACTGACTACAATTGGGGTCACCGTATCAAAGCCCGCTTCATTAATTGCTTTTATATCAAAGGACAATAGCTTTGTCCCCTTCATAACATGCGTCCCTTCATCTACATGCTTTTCAAAAAAGCGGCCCGCTAAATTGACTGTATCGATCCCTACATGAATAATAAGTTCTACACCACTATCTAAGCGCAAGCCGAGTGCGTGTAGTGTTGGATAAATCATTAGCACGGTACAATCAGCAGGTGCAATAACTTCCCCTTTTTCAGGAATAACAGCAATCCCTTTGCCAAGCGCTTCTGACGCAAATACTTCATCACTTACATTAGCTAGCTGTACCGCTTCACCTGCTACTGGTGATGGAATGACAATGTCTGAATCACCGGTGAATGGAATTTTCATTTTGTTCTCAGCACGATCATTCGTTGCTTCGTTGGTTACAAGATCATCGAACCCAAGAACATACGTTAAAATAGCTGCACCGAAAAAGGCAACCCCGATACCAGCAAGATAGAATAAAAATTTAGTCAAACCAAAAGCAGCATAGGTCGCTAACGTTAACACCCCATTGTTAGCAAACGAATCGCCATAAACACCGCCAGCACCCATAATGGCGCCACCAATCGTACCACAAATAATCGCATAAACCATTGGCTTCTTTAAACGTAGGTTACAGCCATAAATAGCCGGCTCAGTAATCCCACAAATCGCTGCTGACAGCATGGAGGAAGCAGCAACCGTTTTCAAGTTCTTATCACGTGTACGCATCATCACACCTAGCGCTGCACCACCTTGCGAGAAGTTAGCCGCACCTGCAAATGCTAATAGATTCTGTTGGCCATAAAGCGCAACATCATTAATTCCAATCGGGAGTAACGCACGGTGCGCACCAAAGACGACAAATACGCACCACATACCACCAATAAAGGCTCCGCATAGGATAGGACTAATATTCATCATACCCGTATACAAAAAGCTAATACCGTTACCAATGTAAATACCAATTGGACCAAAAACCATAAATGTTGCTGGCACCATAACAAATAGTGATATACCTGGGACCACAACAATTTTTAAAACCTCAGGGGTGATCTTTTCAAGAAACTTTTGTACATATGACAGAATAAAAACACCAATAATAATCGGAATAACGGATGAGGCATAGTTTGCTTGGGTTAGACCAACACCAAACATCTGCACAGCTTCTTCACCAGTCATCAGCCCAACAATCGCCGGATAACACATCGTTCCACCCAGTGCCATTGCGATAAACTCATTTGCCTTAAATACCTTGGCACTTGTGTAGGCTAATATAATTGGCATGAAATAGAAAATAGCATCGGTAGCACCAAGTAAAATAATATACGTCTGATCACCAGTAATATCAATCCCACGGTCAGCTGCAATGATTCGAGCAACCGTTAAGAGACCTTTCATCAGTCCTGATGCCGCAATAGCTGGTACCATCGGCGTAAACATGGTTGAGATTGCAATTAAAATGCGATTCCAAATGTTTCCCTGTTCCTGAGGCTCTTCAGCAGCAGTCTCATCAATATCAACCAGTGGTGAAATAGCTTCAAACACCTTGGTTACTTTTGCTCCTAACACAACCTGAAGCTGCCCGCCACTCTCTACAACGGAAATAACACCCTCTAAGCGCTCTAGCACATCTTTGCTTGCCTTTTTCTTATCCTTCAGAACAAACCGTAACCTTGTAAAGCAATGTGTTAACCCTCTTACATTATTCGCTCCACCTACATGCTCAAGAATATCTTGAGCAATTTTTTGATAATCCATCTCTTTTACCTTCTTTCAATGAATTACGCCCTTCACCAATGGCCAATTAGCGAAAATAGCGCACAAAAAAAGATCCAACTGAAATACCGCCTTCACAAAGAGCTGACTCCTTGACAAAGTATTTCAATCCGATCTTGCCTGCATCACCAGTAACACGTCGACTTGTTATTTGATTAAGGTCATATTATCATGCTTTTTGTCGTTTTGCAATACCCTTTCATAAATTCAATCAATTCCAAATTTCATTGTCAATAAACGCTACATACTAGCTTCAGAATTCTTCATTTCTATGCTTCTTCATCAACTATCAAAAAATAACCAGCTATGAAAAATGGTCTTAGCTGGTTATTTTGCTATATTAGATTAACGCACCATTAGATTCAATTACTTTTTGATACCAAAAGAACGAATCCTTTTTTTGTCTGGCTAAAGTACCGTTTCCTTTATTATCTTTATCCACATAGATCATGCCATATCTTTTCTCCATTTCTCCAGTCGAAACACTCACTAAGTCAATACACCCCCATGGTGTATAGCAAATCAAGTCGACTCCTTCTTCGATCGCCTTACCCATTTCAACAATATGGTCTCTTAGATAAGCAATTCGATAATCGTCGTGAATACTGCCATCTGCCTCAACATTGTCCTTTGCACCAAGACCATTTTCAGTAACCATCACAGGAATTTGATAGCGATCATAGACGTGGTGCAGTGTCCAGCGTAGACCCATAGGGTCAATTTGCCAATCCCAATCTGATGTTTCAAGATATGGATTTTTGAATCCCCCCATAATATTACCATCAACCTTTTCTTCCTTACTTTCTTCACTTGTACATACAGACATATAATAGCTCAGTGAATAAAAATCTACTGTGCCCTCTTTGAGAATACGATCATCTTCTTCATTTGTTATGATATTAATACTATTCTCTTTAAAATATTTCTTAATATAGTAAGGATAGTTTCCAAAAACCTGTACATCTGAGCTAAATAAATTTAGAACATGATCTTCTTTTTGCGCTTTTAAAATATCCGCTGGGTTACAGGTCAGTGGATACGTCGTAATATAACAGATCATACAGCCCACTTGATAATGATCATCTATCTCGTGGGCAAGCTTGACCGCTTTTGCACTCGCGACAAACTGATGATGTAAAGCTTGGAACCTCATATTAACGTTATCTTTTTGATGAATGAAATACTCGGTACCTTCATGTATTATCGCACCGTGGTTCCAGTTCCCTAACGGACGCATCAAGGCATTAATTTCATTAAAAGTAATCCAATACTTTACTAAGCCTTTATAGCGCTTAAAGACTGTTTCACAATAGGTTGCAAAGAAATTAACTAACTCCCTTGAAGCCCAACCATTATAGGCTTTCACTAAGTTTAATGGTGTTTCATTATGCCAAAGTGTGACTAATGGTTCAATATTGTACTTTTTCAATTCTTTAAACAAGTCTTCGTAAAACTGTAATCCTTTTTCGTTTGGTTGCGCATCGTCTCCATTTGGAAAAATACGCGACCAGGCAATGGAAACACGCAATGTCTTAAAGCCCATTTCGGCAAACAGTGCTATATCTTCCTTGTATCGATGATAGAAATCAATTGCTTCATGCGTTGGATAGAACGCCCCTTCTTCTAAATCCATCGTAATTCTTCTTGGTGTGTGCTTATCACCTGCTGTCATAACATCCGCAGTTGATGCACCCTTTCCATCGATATTCCAAGCACCCTCACATTGATTGGCAGCTATTGCGCCACCCCACATAAAGTTTTTAGGAAATGTTATATTATTCATTAATTCGTCCCTCTTTCTATATTTATTTTCATAATAGGCTCTGCTCTACTCGTATTTACCGTGTCACTAATAAAGTGCTCAGGAAACGTCTTGCTATTGGTAACGACCATAATGGCTGTAGCAGCAAATCCTTCTTCTCTAATTTTGATATAATCATATTCACCAATTAGATCCCCCCTTTCAATTGTATCCCCTTCCTTCACCATTGTATTAAAGTACTTGCCGTCAAGTCTGACCGTATCAATGCCCAAATGAATTAAGATTTCTACTCCTTCATTGGTCTTTATTCCAATTGCATGCTGGGTCTTAAATACAAGTTCAACAACGCCTGAAGCTGGCGCATATACCTTATTACTGCTTGGTTCAATTGCGACACCATTTCCAATCGACTTTGATGAAAAGACTTGATCATTAACTTCTTCAATTGGAACGACCTTGCCCTCAACTGGAGAAGCTAATTCTATCCACTCATCACCAACAACGCCTAATTCTTCTTTTCTTTCTGACTTATGATCGTCAATAATTTCTTCGAAGCCCAATATGCAGGTAAGAATCGCTGCCACAATGAATGAAACGGTAAAAGCACCTGCAACGACAATTACATTGTATGGATTCGTGTCGCTAATAAACATTGGCAGGGTCACAAATGATGGCCCCCCAATTGCATATGCTTGTGCGCCAAATCCACCGGCAATTGCCCCACCAGTAGCAGCACCAATAGCCGCCGCTAAGAATGGGCGCTTTAATCTTAACGTCACACCGTAAACTGCTGGTTCGCTAATACCCAATAATGCCGAAATACTCGCACTGGCAGCAACTGATTTATTGCGAATATTTTTACTCTTCAACCATACTCCAAAAGAAGCGCCGGCTTGAGCGACATTGTTATTTCCTGAGATCGGTGAGTATAAGTTGTAGCCTGTCCGTGCAATTGCATCTATTTGTAATGGCAGAATACCATGCTGTAAGCCTGCGACGACGATAGTAGACTGGAGCCCACCATAAATAATTCCGGCAAGGATACCGCCTCTTTCCACTAGAAATTCAATTCCACCACTAATATAGTTACTTATATAAGTAGCCACAGGGCCGACAACCATTAACGTAATAGGTACGGCAATCAATAACGTAAACGCTGGAACGAAGACAATTTTAAAGGCATTCGGTACAAATTTATTGAAAAAGCGTTCCACATAAGACAAGAACCATACCCCAAAAACCGCCGGTAACACACTCGATGCATAGCTCATTAAATTAATAGGTAACCCAATAAAACTGAGTTGCGTTGTGCCTTCTGCCATTAGGTTGGTAAAACCGGGGTGCATTAATGCACCTGCCAGCGCCACCGCAACAAAGGTATTACATTTAAAAACTTTTGATGCTGAGTAAGCTAAAAGAATCGGCAAGAAATAAAATACTGCATCTGACACGGTATTAAGAATAAAGTAAGTCTCACTTTGATCAGATAGAATTCCTGTTAACCGGAAGATAACCAGAAAGGCTTTAAGCATCCCAGATCCCGCTAATGCTGGTACAACAGGATTAAAGATACTAGCAAGGTTATTTAGCCCTTTCTCTAACAAATTCCCTTTTGTTTTTGCTGAACTATTTTGAACAGCATTTTCATCAAACTGAATAAATTCTGTGAATTGGTTATATGTTTGTGCAATGTTATTTCCAATAATAATCTGCACTTGATTTCCTTTTAAAACTGCTCCCATACTACCTTCTAAATTATTTAGTGCCTCTAAATTTACCTTTTTGGTATCTTTCAAAGCAATTCTCAAACGTGTCATGCAATGAGCAACATCTGAGATATTTTCTTTACCGCCAATATTATCTAAAATATTTATATATAAACTTTGATTTTTCATGTTCATTTCCTCCCTTAATATTTATCGAAAAATAAAAAACACCTAGGAATAGCTATAGTTAATAGCCTTCATCTAGGTGTTGCCTGCATGACCAGTGACAATCCTCTAATTATTCGTATCGATTAATCTTTGAATATGGATCGTTAAATAAACTAATTCCTCTTCAGTTAACTTACAATCATATTTCTCTAACATGAACGCTTTGATCTGACACGAGCACGCAAAGGGCTCTACATAATTGCTGCGAATGACATCCAACAATATGTTTTCCTTATCACTGTATGGTGTACCATTTAGGACACGCTGAGCAAAAAATTTCAAATGGTTAACTAATCTTAAATAAAACAGACTATCTTTATCTAACTCGATTTTGAAGTAGTACTCAATAATCTTAACCACTTCATTAATAATGCGCGTCATGGATTCCATCATATCAATACCTACATTAAACTCTGCATTCATGACATGAACAGCAATGAAGGCGGCTTCTTCTTCCGTAAGTTGCACGTCATAGGTTTCATTTAATAACTGCACACCATATTTACCAATCTCAAACTCTTTTTTATACAATCTTTTAATATCCCACAATAACACATTTTTGATTTCCTGCTTTTTTCTATGTCGCTCGAGCGCAAAGGAAATGTGGTCGACCAGTGTGAAATAAATACCATTATTCAACTCTCTACCTATATCTTGCTCGGCTTTCTTCACTATCTTGACGACAATATCAATAATTTCTTCAGGGACATCTTCCATCTGTTGAATCGTTTGTTGGGCTAGAGTATTGTTAGCTGGGTAAAACTTATTCTGAATTTTACTTTCGTCAATCTCGTCGTTTTGTTTTTTCTTGAAACCAATACCAGTCCCAATGATAATGATCTCTTTTCCATCTACTAAAGAAGTAACAACATTATTGTTTAGTACTTGATATAGTTTCATTCTTCCCCTCCTAAAAAACATAAAAAGGCAACACAAAAAGTAATCATAAGCTGATTATTTTCAGTGTTGCCTGTTTCCAGTGACAATCCGAATTATGTTTTATTCATTTAATAATTACACAATAACGCTTTCAAAACTAATTGTCAACTAGATTTTTAAACCATTTTCACAAAAGTGCTGGTAGCTTATCATTGCGTTTTAGTTATAGGATTACTTAAATGGTTCGTTCGCCAACTCTTTTTATTATCTAGCTAATGAATTGCAATTATACATTTTTTGCTTCCAATAAGACTAAGTGTTTTCTAGTCGTTCATTTTGTATTGCACGCGTTTTAGCTATTGCTTTTTTCATGCGTAATACGACAACAAAGGTGATACCACTTCCTGAAAAAAAGAAAAGCAGCCCAGGCATAAACAACTGTATGATAATTAATCCTGCTGCCGTCACAGCAATAATAATCGAGTTTACCGGATAACCAACTACAAATAGAGCACTCGTTTTAAATAACGTCACAATACCAACATCATTATTGGTGTATAACGGAATGATGATGATACTCATTAACAGATGGATTACACCCATGGCTAGGGTGACGACACGGTAAAAAACAGGCAGATTATTTGCTTCAATAAACGCGTAATTGTAAACAAGCACACTCGCTATTAATGCTAAGCTCAAAAAAATCAGATTGGTCTTAAAGAAATACTTGCGAAAAACGCTAACAAAAACGCGTACAATAGAGAAGCTAATGTCACTATCTATCCAGCGACTAATGACCGCACTCATTGCCGCTGTGGCAGGGCCGATACCAAATAAACCTAAGCCTAGCACAGTAAAGCTGAGCCAAAGTAAGTTGACTGTTGCGAGGCGTGATATCCAGATTGCTAATGTGTACAGCTTTTGTAGGATCGGTTGATTTTCTAAATACATAAGTGTCGTCCCCCCTAATCAAATTATCCTTTGATGGAACCACCGATCTTTATTCCAGCCATCACGTGCTTCTGTAGGAAAACAAATAAAAACATTGGTGGGATAAGCGCAACAATTGAAGCGGCAAATAACATCCCAAAGTCAGTAATACCCTGGCGCCCGGCATCCAATGTATAAAGAGCAAGCTGTAATGGATACTTAGCCTGTGTACTTAAATAGATTAATGGTCCCATAAAGTCGTTCCAGTTACTATTAAAGGTAAACACACCAATGGTGATAATTACCGGCATACACAGTGGCACGATAATTTTTGTTAATATTTTAAATGAATTGGCTCCGTCCATATAGGCAGACTCATCTAAACTCCGCGGTATCCCCATAATAAACTGTCGCATGAGGAAAATGTTAAAGGCATTGCCAAATAAATTAGGCACAATTAACGGCAAATAGCTATCTACCCAGCCTAACTTGGAAAAAATTAAGAACTGGGGAATTAAGGTGACCTGTGGCGGAATCATCATGGTTGCTAGCACAAAAATAAACAATTTCTGATTCCATGGATGTCTAAAACGGGCAAAACCGTATGCAACAAGTAAGGACGAAATGATGGTAAAGACCATATTAAATCCAACTAAAACAAGGCTATTTAAAGCAAATCGAAAAAACGGAAAACGATCAAGTAAATTCGCATAATTCTCCCAGTGAAAGGTTGCTGGAATCCACTGAATTGGCAAAGTGAAAATCCGTCCTGACGGCTTAAACGAACCAGATAGTGTCCAAACCAAGGGAATTAAAAACACAATGGTTAATCCAATTAAAAAACCATACTTTAGCGCTATTAATAGTTTGACTTTCAGTGGTAATACTGATATTTCCTTCAAATTCTTTATTTGCTTATTATTCATAATGCACCCACTTCTTCCCTAACCCCAATTGGATAAGGGTGAAGAACATAATGATGACAAACATGACCCATGCTAAAGCAGAGGCATAGCCCATCCGATAATTCTCAAAGGCATTGCTATATAAATGGACCATTAACGTATCGGTCCACTGCCGATCAGCTCCGGGTAAAATCATGGGCTCATTAAACATTTTAAAGGTATTGATCATCCCCATTGTGAGCATAAAGAACAATGAGGGGCTTATTTGAGGAATAACGACTGAGAAGAACTTTCTAATTGATGACGCACCATCAATGTCTGCCGCTTCAAGCTGATCTTGCGGCACACTTGCTAGTGCTGGCAACAGAATCAGCATATTGCCACCCACACCCCATAGCTGCGTCATAATAATGGCGGGCTTTGCCCAATTTGGATCACTTAACCAGCCTGGTCCATCAATGCCAACCATTGCTAACAGGGCATTAATAACCCCAACATTTTCGCCCTGGAAGCCCGGCGCAAGCATGTAATTCCATAAGATTAAAATCGCAACACCACCAAAGATTGATGGTAGGTAAAAGGTTGTTCTAAAAAAAGATATTGCCGGGATGTTCCGATAGAGAACAAGTGCTACAATGAGTGATGCGACAACATTAATAGGTACACCTATGAATACATAGTAAAGCGTATTGCCAAATAGCGTCCAGAAGCGATCATTCTGAAACAGGCTTGTGTAGTTACCAATCCCGATCCACTCAGCAGAGGTCAGTACATCATAGCGGGTAAAGCTTAAGTAAATTGATGCAAGCATTGGTCCGAGTGTAAATAAAGTAAAGCCAATGATAAAAGGAGCGATATAGAGCCAAAACTTCTTTTTTTCATTATTCATAAGAAAAACCCTCCCTTGTGCAATTTAGCTAATTACTAGAGGTTATACCCCTAGTAATTAGCCATTCTCACGCTTTATTGAAAGCTTTCTAGTAGTCTTGCTTGTTCTTCAAGAATCGGTTCAACATCCCGTCTAAGCGCCTCCATTTCAGCGTCAACAGGCTCTTCCAAATTCACAATTCTCGATAACCGATTTTGCACCTCTTCGTTAATTTCACTCCACATTAATGAAGCCTCGGGCGGGAATGCACCTTCAACCGCAGCAAGAGTGGAAGCAAAGTTTTCCGGGCCGATATCACCAATGGCTAAGTAGGCATCTGATTCCGCCACTGAACGGCGCGATGGGGTCTCCGCATGCTCACTGGCTAGAATCTCCTGCGCTTCAGTTCCTGTCCAGAATTTGATAACCTCCCAGGCAGCATCCTTATTAGCCGATGCCTCGGCGATATGAAAAGCGTTTGAGAATGTTGGGGCAGTATCCGCAACACCAGTCATGGTTGGCGCACTTGTCATATCCCACTCAAAGTCCATGATGTTTGCTCGACTAGATAGAATATGCCATGGCCCATCAATTAAGAAGCCTTGTCGTCCACTGGTCCAAAGATCAATCCCCTCTGGAATTTGCGAGGTATTTGGCGCCACATTTAAATCGTTAACTAAATATTGCATTTTCTCAATTACTTCAATACCTGCTGGCGAATCTAATTGAAATTCTGTGAAATCCTCACTCAGCATTCTCACGCCATGGGAGCGGGTAAACTGACTTGTACTTGCCCACCAGCCACCTAATGGGTTCATACCAAATGTGCCCTCAGCTGGGTTGGTAATCGCTTCAGCCATTTCAATAATCTCTTCCCAGGTCGAATGCTCATCTGGATAAGCTAAGCCTTGTTGATCAAGTAAATCCTTGTTATAAAACATCATGACCGTCCCCAGCCGAAGCGGTAGCCCATATAACCGATCATTATGGGTATAGCCTTCAATCCCCACTTCATAGAAATCATCCAAATCAAAATTCGCATCTTCTTCAGCCCATGGTGTTAAATCCTCCAACACACCTCGAGCAGAGAAATAATAAGAATTTTCGGCAAGCTGAACAATGTCATAGACATCACCAGACGCAAAGCGGGTTAACAGGTGCTGGTCATATTCACCATCTGGAACATTGACGAGCTCGACATGAATCGTATCATTTTGTTCTTCAAAGGCAGCTTTAATCTTCTCCATCCGTTCTTGATCAAAGTCGCCCCCCCAATAAGAGAAACGAACAGTGGTTTTATCCCCACTCACATTGTCTGACCCATTGTCAGAAGTACCATCATCACCAATCGTAATATCATCATCCCCACACGCCACTAAAACAAACATAACCAGCAAAAGCAAGACCCAACCAATTTTCTTCAACATTACTAACGCCTCCCTTTTATCATTTAAACAATGGTAAACTTAACGTTTGTAGCTGTTGCACCTGTACTACTGATATGAACCGTGGCCTCACCAGGCTCCGTTTTACTCCGTACGTAAATCAAGACACGTCCATGATAAAATTTCCGATGTGCGGCAAAGTATGGTGTCAAATCAGTGAGGTCACCATTTTCAATGCCTAATACTTCAATTGGACCAGCAGTGCTCACTTCAATCTGTTCTTGATCTTTCTGCACTAGCCTCCCCTCGTGATCGGTAAGCACCACTTCTATATGAGAGATATCTTCACCATTCGCTACTAATCTTGTTTGATCACTTACGGCTTTTAGTAAGCATTGATCATGGCTTGGTGTGGCTATCACCTCCTCAAAGGACTCACCCGTTTCGCTTAAGACGATTAGCTTAACTTCTCCTGCTTGATAGCTTGTCTGCCACTCAGGCACTTCGCCAATTTGCCATCGTTGTTTAACTCCCAGCGATTGACCATTAACAAAGCACTCCGCTTTGGATGCATTGGTATAGCCTCGAATAATAACTTGATCGTTAGTGGCGTAATCCCACATGAATGCTTCTCGGTGACTCCCCAACTTCTCAACAGTCAATTTACCGAATAACATCTGTGACCATAAGCTTTTACGCAAATAGTAGCCCGGTTTTTCATAACCAGCCAAGTCAAGTAGACCAGCCATTGAACCCCTAATTGGCCACCCCTGCGCCTCGCCAAGAAAATCAATGCCAGTCCATAAGAATTGACCTGAAATGTAAGGACGATTGACCACCTCTAACCAATTGTCAACACTGTGGCTATTTTCACTACCGTAGATAACTTGGCTTGCCTTTCGCTCGTGATCCTGTTCATAGAGGTGTTCTTTGTAGTTATAGCCAACAATATCTAATGTATCTGACAGTCCAGTTAAGCTCGACAGCTCGGGATAAGCTAACGCTGCGGTGACCGGTCTGGTCTGATCAATTTCCTTAACATAACTGACTAGTTTTTTGGAAATGCTGACAAGCCGCTCTGCATTTGGCTTATTGGGATCGTACCTGCGCTCTTCAACTGGTTTATCCTTATCATTGTTACCGGTCATTTCCTTAAATGATGGGTGGCAATACGGATCATTGGGATAATCGATTTCATTACCAATACTCCATGCAATAATTGACGGGTGATTACGATCTCTTCGCACCCAGTCCTTCAAATCACGTTCACCCCAATCCGGAAAATGCTCAAAATAGCCATCATGCTTTGGAGGATAGACGTTATGCCCTGTTGACCATTTGTTTTTCGGGCCTTCCCATTCATCGAAAATTTCATCAATAACCAAGAAACCCAGTTCATCACATAAAGCCAATAGGTCTGGGGCCGGGGGATTGTGACTCATTCGAATCGCATTGGCACCAAGGTCTTTAAACTTTTCCAGTCGCCGACGCCATACCGCCTTAGGCACAGCAGCACCTAACGTACCGGCATCATGATGGACACATACCCCTTTTAATAGTGTTGGCTGCTTATTTAAGAAAAAGCCCGTTTCCGCATCAAACTTAATGGTCCTAATTCCAACTGGGATTGTTTGCTCATCAACGAGTGCTTCCCCTTGAAACACACAGGTCTTTAATTGATACAAGTACGGCGTGTCAGGCGACCATAACTGAGGCTGTTTAACAGCTAACTCGAATGCCAACTGTTCCGTCACACCAGCCTGCAAAGTCACAATCTGAGAGCTTTCAGCTTTCAGCTGCCCTGTTTCACTGTATAGAGCGCTTACAATTTCAAGGTCCCTCTGCTGAGCAGTCGCATTTTCAACTACTGTTTCGATTGCAACGGTTGCACTATTTTTGTCAGCAGCTTCTGTATAGTAGAAGGTGCTTTCTGGTACAATCCGTGTTTGAGCTTGAACCGTTAAGTAAACATTGCGATAAATACCAGAGCCGGTAAACCAGCGTGAGTCACTTGTTGATGGGTGATCCAATCTAATCGCAAGCACATTGTCTCCCGCTGTAATAAAATCAGAAATATCATAGCTGAACGTGCTGTAACCATAGGGGCGATAGCCTAAGTAATAGCTATTAACCCACAGCTTTGCGTTCTGATAAGCACCTTCGACTGTCAACGTGACTTTTTTATCTTCAATGCCCTCTGGTAATAGAAATGACTTGCGATACCAACCAAGCCCACCTGGTAAATAGCCCGTTCCACTTGAATGCGCCTTTGAGAAGGGGGATTCCACCGACCAATCATGCGGGAGCTGGACATGGCGCCAATGCTGATCATCAAACCCTTTATACCAAGCCTTTTTCTCTTCCCCTTGTAAAAAACGCCAATCAAGGTTCATGTTGTCCTTATTTGTCATGTTAATCACCTTTCTTATGTAGTAACCAGCAGCCATAGTAACCGGTTACTATAATAGTAAAATTAACTACGAAGTTTACTTCGCGAGGAAATTTTTATACTCTATTTATCGATTTTACCGTTGACTCCTTAACGACCAATGATGGTGCGAGCATGACATGCTGCGCCTTCGCATTCGCTTCCATCATCTCAATTGCGCGCTTCCCTAGCTCCTCATAAGGATGACGAACACTCGTCAGCTCTGGTGAAGATGTCTGAGCTAAGCTTGTGTCATCAAAACCAACAAAAGCAAAGTGCTGATTCGGATAACGCTTAGAAGCTTTAATCATCCCAACCCCAACCATGTCATTAATACCAATTAAAGCTGTGGGTACCTCTTTGTTCAAGCTCATTAATTGTTTAAAACCATCCTCTCCGCCTTCAATACTGTATTCACTGTAACACTGCCACGATTTTCTGAAAATTAACTGATGTTTCTTGAGCTCTGCTTTAAAGGTGCTCACCTTAATATCTGTTGTTGTGATGCCTTTAACACCACCAATCAAGCCAATTTTTCGGTGGCCTTGCCTTACTAAATGGTCAATGATTAGTCGCATGCCCGCAGCTTCATCTGTACTGATTGAGCAATTACCCATCCCCTCAACACTGCCATTAATCATCACTAGCTTGGTGCGTTTCTGTATCGCAATGAGTTCCTGTACCCGCTCTAGATCTGGATTGCTATCATTAATCAACCCCCCTAATAGAATAATGCCCTCGGCCTGTTGCTCCAAAAGCATGCGAATATAGCGCGCCTCGATCTCGCGGTCATTCAGCGAATTGCCAAGCAAAACGGAATAGCCTTTTTCTAGTGCAGATTTCTCCACCTCGACAAACACCTGTGAAAAAAATGGATTAGTAATTGCAGGCGTAATAAAGCCAATTAACTTTGACTTTTTATTACTGAGGGTTCTCGCAAGCGCATTGGGGTGGTAATTATAATGATCAATAATTTGCTGTACTTTCTCGCGCGTTCCTTGACTAACTGGATAATTACCAGCAATGACACGGGAAACCGTAGCAGTGGAAACACCTGCCTCTCTTGCTAAATCGTAGATTGTTACTTTTTTATGCTCCATTCAGATCGACTACCTTTGTTTGTATTAACCGTTAATAAGTAACCGGTTACCTTACTTTGGATTTTAAATGAAAGCGCTATCTTTGTCAATGCATTTTTAGTAAAAGTTTATTATTTTTTACCTGTTAATATTTTAGGTTTTCATCAGTGGGAAGCTAGTGATGGTATTGATTTCGTTCATGGGTACACACATACAAGCTGGATACTGTATAATATAGCAAAATAGCTTTTACCTAGAAGGGCAGGCTCGACGTTATGGAAATTAGACAACTCAAATCAAATGATGCTGAAAGCTATTTAGCTATTAGACTAGAAGCACTCCAAAATAGTCACGAAGCATTTGCCACTAGCTACGGGGAAGAGAAAAATCAGACTGAAAATAGCTATCACGATCGCCTTTCTTCTGAAACTACTTTTACCTTTGGGGCATTTATTGATAAACAGCTAGTTGGCGTTATTACCTTAGTCAGGGAGACCTTAGTCAAGCTAAGTCATCGTGCTAACCTTGTTGCGATGTATATAAAACCAGAAGCACGAGGTAAAGGGATCGGAAAGCTGCTTGTTAACAGTGCAATCGGACAAGCTGCTCAACTCGATGGATTAGAACAAATCTATTTATCTGTGGTAACGACTAACCAATCAGCTAAGCAGTTGTATCTAGCAACTGGTTTTGAGGTGGTCGGCAAGCAACTGCGAGCATTAAAATGGCAAGATAGATATTATGATGAGGAGCAAATGGTTTATTATTTGAAGTAAATAGTTTAATTTTAATAAAAGGCTTTATAGGAGGTGACTAAATGAAGAGGGTTATCATTGTAAATATAATTGTAAGCTTCATCATCATTGCCTGCGCTATTGGTTACGTATTGTCTTTGTTCTTTCAATTGGGTATTCTTGAAAGTATGACAGTATATGGCGGATGGGTTTTGTTAGCAGTGAATCTCGGTTGCTTCGTTAACCTGCTCAGCGCAAGTAAGAAACTTAGCTTTTTTCAAAAAATAAAAATTAGGGGACTTACTTCACTATAAGTTCTTATTAGTACTTACATTTTACTTTTTTCAATTTCTAGAACAATAACACTCTCAACGCTTGCCTTGGATTTAACTGAGGACGGAGCAACATTTTCATTCACTTTAGTTGAACCAGATGAGTTTCTAAACACTACACTTAATAATAAATCAGGATCGGATCAAGCAATTATCTTCGCACAAGAACTCATTCAGGATTATAATTCAGACGAGCAATTTTTTGTACATTTAACATACATTGACCTTGAGCTGTTTGGGTTTTACTACAAGGTTCACTATGTTCTCTAGTACGGAAAAATAGCCATGATAAAGCCAGATAAGATGAGAATGGTTCTCCTCATCTTATCTAACCCTTCTTATGGTAACTCTCTTTATCTTACACTGTAAATTTATTAATTTTTATAGTATAATACTCCTTACATAAGTTGGAACAGCCTTGATTTCTCTATAACAATATCTTTTATTCTATTATTTGCAGGTAATAGAAGTTTACGCAATGAGGTCAACGGTGTTGCTGAAGAAAATGTCCCGTTGACTTCTTCAATATAAGATTTATTCAATTCTGTTCCAACGTTTACTTTTTTCATACCTTGAGCGACACAATTGCGCATATCCTCATCTGAGACCCCTGTACCACCGTGTAATACCAGCCCGACATCCTGAAGGTTAGCTGAGAGTTCTGTCAATAGATTAAAATTAATCTTGGCTTTTGATTTGTATTGGCCGTGGGTTGTCCCGATGGCTACTGCTATTGCGTCTACTTTTGTTTCCCTAACGAATCGATAAGCATCTTCTGGATGTGTGTAACTAGCATCTTCTGCAACTACAACCAAACCATCCTCTGCGCCACCAATCGTTCCTACTTCACCTTCTACTGAAACCTGTTTCGATCTTGCATAATTGGTCACGATTCTTGTGTTCTTAATATTCTCTTCCAGATCTAAGCTAGAGCCATCATACATAACTGAAGTATAGCCGGCATCAATCGCTTCCTTCAAGAACTCGATTGATTTACAGTGGTCCATATGCAAACAGGCACTAATCCCCAACCGTTCCACTAACGTGTTCATGCTAGAAACCAATAGGTCCAAGCCGATATATTCCGCTGTCCCAGGAGATGTTTGAATGATAATTGGCGCATCAAGCTCCTTTGCCCCTTCTAACATAGCTGGTAACATTTCCAAGCAATGGACATTGAAAGAGCCAATTGCCCGCTTACCTTCATTCTCTTTAAATAACTGATCTAAACTTTTTAACATGATTGTATCCCCTCTCACATGTTTTCTCTAATCGAATCTTTGGTTAACTTCATTAATTCATCAGATTTCTGTAAATAATATTGCACTGCTTGATGATCCTTTGCGTTGGATGCTTGTTTTCGCTTAACATTGTACAGTTTTACCAAATCAGTAAACGCCTTGCCAATTGCTTTTTTTTGCTCAATGCTTTGCTCATAAAAATGAATAGCTTGATCATAATCTTCAAGTTCAAAATAGAGACTACCTAGCATATTGAACAACGGAACACTATCTTCATTATCACCATTTGCTAGCCTGTTTTGATAGGTTTCGATTTCTTCCAAGAGATGCTCTTTTTTTACCGTTTGTTGTTCTTCTGTCTTTGGCTGCTGTTCTTGTTTTTTTCGTTTAAAAAATGGCACTGGCTCCCTCCTCAATTAGCCGAATAAACTCATGAACGGCTGAATTAACCATTCAAATAACAACCCTGCTGTTACCGTATCAACATCAGTAGCGGTTGTGTTGACAAAACCCAAGCTATTAAAGCTAGGAACAAGCAATGCTGGAAGTAATGTAATAAAGAAGCCATGCGTAATACCTCCAATTAACACCCCTCTTCTACCACCTACAGCGTTCATGAAGATACCAGCAGTTCCACCAGCAAAGAAATTCGTTAACATACCTGGTAAAATCATAGCTAGCCCGAACCATGGTAGGACGAACATCGCGATCACGGTTCCGATAGTTGTCGTAATGAAACCAGCAGTGACAGCGTTAGGAGCATATGGGAATAGGACTGGGCAGTCTAAAGCAGGCTTCGCATCAGGAACAACCTTAAGCGCAATTCCTCTAAAAGCAGGGACAATCTCACCTAGTAACAGCCGAACTCCAGACAGTAAAACATAGACACCCACAACAAATTGAACCGCCTGTAAGAAAGCAAACACGATGTAATTGACATCACCTGATAGTGCGGTACCAAACTCTCCTCCCGCAAACGCTGCTGTTATGACATATAAAGGCACCATAACAATTGCAACAGAAAGGTAGGTATCAGATAAGAATCCTAGCCCTTTCGGAAATTTAATATTTTCGGTAGAGTCGGAATTTTTACCAACTAATTTAGCCACACCAGCTGCGAACAGGTAACCAATGGTACAGAAATGGCCTAATGCAATATCATCGCTACCCGTTATTTTCTTAACAATCGGCTGTGCAATGGCCGGCATTGCTACTGCAAAGATGCCACCGACAAGGCCACCAATTAAGATAAGACCTATTCCTGTGAAACCGGCTGCGCTGCCGAATACGGTGGTAATGGTAGCCATCCAAAGCAGAGCTTGTCCTGTTAAGAAGATATATTTCCATTTAGTCAGCCTAGCTAATAAAATGTTAAAAATAAAGATAGCTAGAAATGTCAAGGCAATTTGATTGGCTAAGCCTAATTCATTCATGGCCTGACCATTAATCGCCTCAATTGAAGGAACAATCCCCTCCATGCCAAAGCCTTCAGAGAATATTTCACCAAAGTAAAGCAAGGAACCGACAATAATTGATGATCCTGCTGATAGGACAAGGAAACCAAGCATTGTTTTAAAACTACCTGACATCACCTCACCAAAAGGTCTCCGTTGCAATAAGAGCCCGGCAAAAGCAATTAATGCAATCGTAATTGAAGCCTGCGTTAAGATGCTATTAATAATAAAATCAATAAACCCCATTTTATTACCTCCTTAATTTAGAGCGCTCCCTTTGCTTTTAACACTGGAACGAGCTTTTCTTCTATTTCTGTCTTGTCCACTAGTCGGTCTAAAAAGATTAAATCCATGGGTAAATCATAACGTTGGAATTGCGATTCGAAATTTTTGCCTGAAATAATAATATCTGCTCTAGTGCCAGCTGCCGATGCAATATCTGAGTGATCTAAATCGGCTTCCACGCCAATATCCTGCAAGACACTCTCTACACTCATCTGACAGGCAAAGCTACTCCCTAATCCTGCACCACAAACAACTAATATCTTCAACACATGCTCACCTCCCCTCACTTATGACCTGATGATGGTACTTAGCAACTTCAACGGTTTGCGCACTAAGCGTGATTAATGACTCGGTTATATCCTGATAGGCTTGTGCTATTATTTGATCACCAGTCACACCAACCATGTGGCCAAATCGTTCTTTTAGAATGCACTGGGCAGCTTTTGAGCCTATTTTTGCACCTAGCGAAGCATCTCGAAATGAGGGCCGACCAGCTCTCAGATAAAAGCCAGCAATTGACTTTCTTACTCTAATACCAGTAGCCGCTTCAATTGCATGAGCTATTTCAAAAGAAACGCCTTGCTGACCTGACTGGTAATCCTTGTTCTCATAAGCTGATTCTGAGCAAACAATAATTAGCGACTTTTGCTTAGCTAGCTTTTGTTGGACAACACGAGTAATGTCGCTCATTTTCGTTGAATATTCCGGTACAATAGCTAAATCTGCCGCACCAGCAATCGTACTTTCCAATGCCAGATTGCCCGAATTCCCTCCTAGTACCTCAATAAGAAAGATCCGCCCTGGCATATTGGCCGCCGTATCATGGAAACCGTATAACAGCTGAATTAATTGATTTAATGCAGTGTCATAGCCAATGCTATAATCGCTTCCAATTACATCATTATCGACGGTCATTGGAATAAACAGTGTCGGCATCCCCTCATCATGTAATAGCCGCGCAGCTCTCTGCGAGCCATTACCACCGCATACAATTAAACACTCAAACTCTTCTGACTGAAGCTTACGTATTAATTTACTTCTTCCTTCCTGTGTATAGGGAAGATCACTCCTACCTGTCTGTACATAATGCACACCACCGAGAGCCTGGTGTTGAGCCACCTCTCTGGTTAGTGGGACAGGCTCACTAGTAAGAATGCCTTGATAGCCACCATTAAAGCCAAACAAATTAATGTCTGGATGACTGGCGATGATATGAATGACGGCATTAATGCCCGCACCATCTCCTCCACTGGTAATTAAAGCAACCTTTTTCATGGCTGTTCACCTCTTATTAAATCATTTAAATCAAACAGTGAATTTATTTGAGAAATCTGGTCAATTAGGCCTTTCTCAACAATTTTTACAATAATTTTAATAATATTGAGATGCTTCTCACTATCCGTAGCAGAGAAACTAATTAGCACCTTAACCGGAGCGGATGTGTCGTTAAAGTAGACGGGTCTCTTTAATGTTATCAGGCTCATCCCTACCTTTAAGGCACCATTCTCTGGCCTCGTATGGGGAATCGCTATCCCAGGTGCTAACACGATATACGGGCCGTACTCCTTCACATTGTTGACAACTTCTTGTGCATAATGCTCATTGACTAATCCATTCTTCTTCAGCAACGCCACACTTTTATAGATTGCGTCCTCCCAATCTATAGCTTCTACATTAAATGCAACATTTTCCTCGGTAAAATAGATTTCTTTCATAAATTTTTCTCCTTATACTTACTTAAATTTTTGATAAAGTCATTGTAGGAATACGTTGATATTAACTTCGTAATACCAAACTCTTCTATCAAAAAGAGATACAATTGTCTAAATAAAGTCTCCCACGTCTTTTGTTGATGCTTCGGTACACTTAAGACAACGACAACCTGAACCTTTTCTCGATCCCAAGTAATGGGCTTTGCTAGCACACACACCGCAATACTCGGCTCGGTCATACTATTATCGAGCGGATGGGGAATAGCAAGCAAGTTACTAAGCTCTGTCGAAGCCATCGTCTCTCTGTCATAGATTGATTGCTTGGTATATGCATCAATGTAGCCTTTGGCAGCCATCAGGTTTGTTACATAGTGCAGGACATCATCCTTTGAGGATAGCTGCACATCTTTGACAAACAAGTCCTGCTTAAAAATAGAATAAAAATTAGCAACGTCTGGCATATGGTTGCCCGCTAATAGTTTTCGTTTAAGTGTTTTTAAATCTTCTGAGCTTAACACAGGGCTGATCGTAAATATCTTATTTGATTCGATCGGAATAGGGACTGTCGTCACTATCATATCTACTTTGTCAATTAGCTCCTTCTGAAATTCGGTAAAACGAATGGTTTCTACCACACTCACCTGTGCACCATAGCTATTTAATAATCGCTCTCTAATTAAGGACGCTGTAGCAAGACCTGATCCACAGACAATGATGATTTTTTTTAGCTCTTGTTGGTTTAATCCTTTTTTCTCTAGAGCAACACCAAAATGAATTGCAATAAAACCAATCTCATTCACATTAATATTGAGTTTGGTCAGCTCACTAATCTTGTTACTAGCAATTGCTGCAAGCTGAAACGCTAATGGATAGTTATTTTTGATACTGCTCAGTACTTCATTCCTAATATTCATCTGATATTCAATGCGCTTAAGCGCTACGCTTAAATGAACAATTAACCCATCAATCAGCTTCTGATCATCCGATAAATCTATTGACGTCTTTTCGCTTATTTCCCAGAAAACTTTATTAAGCAGAGACACCATTTTGCTGTATTCTTCTCTATTAATATCCTTCATATAGAGCCGGCCACTGGCCAGTAAATGCTGAGTAAGATAAAAGATCTCACTTTCAATATTAATCTTCAGTACTTCTTTTATTTGTTCAATTAGTTCACTAGCAACTTTATATTCCTTGGTACTCTTCAACTGCTCGGTGACATGCACATGATAATCTGACAACCTATTATTTAAGTATCGTCTAATCGTTATTTCAATATGAATAATTAAGTTTTCTAAAGCGACATCTGTTAATTGCAGCTGATTACTTAGCAGGACATGTAACGTCAAATCTTTAATTCGTTTAATTTCATTATCAGGAAATATGTCATTATAAACCCCGATACTCTGATGATTAAAGAGATATTGGGATATACAGAACCTGATCTTATCTTCATTACCGGTTACCTTAATTCCATGTAATCTGTCTGTGGCCAACACCAACCCATATGTCGCTATTTTTTCTCTAACTGAAGCAAGATAGCTTTTTAATGCCGACAAACTAATAAACAGCTCTTCCGCTAACTCTTCCTGATAGATACTGGTATCGGTTAAACAGTTCATTAATATCTTTTTAATAATCTGGTTCTCTAGTTCATTTTCAGATTGGGTTTCCGTAATCGCTTTACGGTCTTGGATAAGCGCTACATGACTACTATATAATTGCTGAAAAGCATCCCCCTCTCTTATCTCCAACTCATAGCCTTTTCCTCTATATGAGACGATTTCTGCATCATATTTGGAGATAGTTATATTTAACCTTTTGACATCATTTCTAATTGTCCGTGTTGTGACACCCAACAAAAGAGCAAGACTTTTTCCTGTTTGCAAGTCCTTACTGTTTCGTAACAAATGAAGAATTTCTACTTCTCTTTTCGTTAGTAGTTTCATTTTTCATTTGCTCCTTTCTATTTATAGTATAAGAAAGCACTTACATTTTATTAAGCTGTTCTTTTTCCTATGAAGCGGAAACTGTATTACTTCTAAATTATACGCTAGTTATGAGCCAGAACGAAAACGACAGATAGCTGCTGATCTCTATTATTAGATTTATCTAGTATGCATAACCCTTTACAATCAAGAAAGATTGATTTACGATGAAGCTAATCAAAAAAATAGCGAACATGCACTAGGGGTGCCTACCAAACGGCTGAGAGGAACTATCGTGTTCTAACCCTTTGAACCTGATCTAGATAATACTAGCGTGGGGAAGTGTAGTCGAACCGGTGTGTTTTTCATAGTTATCCATTCGGCTGCATCTCCTTGGGGGTGCAGCTTTTTCGCGTCTTTATGGAGGTAATAGTTATGACTAACTTTGTATGTGGAAGTAATCGGATTGCAGGGTGTAGCTTTTCAATCCACCCAATGAGCGATGACTTTATTAATATCATCCTAGGAGCATTAAAAGAAGTCGACACTTCGAAGGTCTGGATGGAGACCGATGATGTGACCACCTTAGTGAGGGGGAGAATTCCACATATCTTCGATATCACGAAAGCCATTCTTCTTCATGCTGCAAAAACTGGCGTTCATGTTGCCTTTGAGGCTACTTATTCAATTGGCTGTCCAGGTGATACTGCCGGTGATGTCTATCTGGCTGAGGACGATCATGTACTAAACAAGGAAAAAGTTGACGTAATTAAGCAAAAAGCCGCCACTAAATTCGCCTTATACCCATTAGGTGGGGGCGATTATATGGAGCAAATTTATGCCCAAATTGAAGCAATGAAGGGTCGGGGTGTTGCGGTTAGCAGTACGCATTATGCCACCCGTTTAGATGGCGAAGTGGTCAATATCTTTAACGGATTAGAACAGGTATTTATTGATATGGAGGAGAGCGGGTCTTCTCATACGGTGATGACTGTGTCAATGTCGGTTAATAGTCCTTTAAAGAGCATGAAATAGTTTTATTAATCTATATTTTTTTCTAGAACTTTCATAAAATATATTTAGATAGAGCATTTTTTTATTTTTCACAGAATCTTTCTGCCTAGTTCAAATTAATTATTTACATTCAAATTCCTAAAATGTAAGATAAATGTATAATAATTACTGGAGGGATAACCTTGAAAAAATTGTTGTTGTTTTTGCTTTTTTTATATTTAATATCGATAGACACACTAATTGCTGCGGAGCCATCCTTGAATAATTTTTCTCTAGAAAATGTATCACTTGAAAATTTTACTGAAAACGTTGAAGATGAAATTAATTCGAATCTTACTTCATCTTCCTTAGTAGATTTTGAAATTATAATTAATGAAGATTCTTATGGAAATGATACTATTCAGGTAAGCGGTAACCTTAGAGAAAAATCTGGTATGAGCAAATTCGAGTACACAGGTGAGTTAGAGAAAAAAATTGTAGAAAATGGTTATTTTTACGAAGGACCTTTAGAAGGCTACATTATCAAGGATAACAATAAAAAATTCTCTCTTTTAGGACTCTTATATGACCCTGAATTAAACGAAGCAACTGTTACATTGACTATTGGAAAATTAGGTGAAGATTTCGAAGGTATTTATTTTTTTGGAGAGATTTCTAATGACCTCAAAGAACGCATTGATACTTATTCTTCAAAAACATATATAGATGCTATACAAAATCATACACTTTCCAATAACCTTGTAAATAATATAGAAGGACCATATACCTTTTTGGGACAAACTCAAACAGGGCTAATGATTGACGAGGAAGACCTCGGCTTTGGTGGTCGTTTTGTAACTGATATTCTGCATGCAACAGACTGGTTTCTGTTAGATGAGGGTCAAGAAAATAAAAAGGTTAGAGGTAGAATGTTTACTAATACCAGTCTAGTAGAAGAATACATTGATGAGGTCATCGGAATTGAAAATTTTTCAACAGCTTCAGTCACTAAAGTACTATTCGATGTTTCCGGCTCTGTAAACATTGATATAAATGATCAGAGAGTTTATCCACAAGAAGACGTTGTAGAGCACTCTGGTTGGATAATAAAGTTCTTAGCAAATGGGACGCCTTTGGATAAACCTATAACTATACTATCTAATTTCATTAGTATTGAGAGTAGAAATATTGAACATAACTTTAATTCAAACTCTACTGGTAATGTTAATCAATATGAGATTATTTTCAATAAAAATTTTGGGAAAGAACTAGATTATGACGGGAGATTAGAGAGAGGTACTAGAACTTACGATTTGGAGGGGGGGCTTACTGTACACCTGCCCTTCTATATCTACCCTACTGAATCCATTCTTGGAACAAGTATATATTTAGATCAATCTGTTACTTATGGAGTTTCAGCGCTACCCTACTATCATGGATATGTCAGATCAAGCACTAGTTGGTTGCGGGTTCCTTTCAGATGATTCGAATTACTATTACTATTTTATCACTTTTATTAATAGTTTTTACAAGTTTGATAATATGGGGTCATGTTCAATCAAATCAGCATAAAGAGTTAATAGATCAATTGAGAACTAAGCAGGATTATCAATTTATTCTATCAATACATGATGCAAATCCAGAAGTTGTTATTAAGATAATTGAAAAATTTAAAAGTGACTCAAGCTCAATCTCAGCAGCAGAAGAAATGGAATACAACGAATGGAAGAAAAAAGTATACAATAGCTTTTACGCTGCAGATACTTATGAAAATTACGAAACGCTTCAAACTAGTTCTATTTTCTCAGATCTTTCTATTCCATTAGCTTCAAAGGAACAGGCTTTACTTTTTGGTGAGTTCTATAGCTTCACACTCATTGTTGATCAGCTCCTTGATAAAGATAGTACATTAGACAATACAGGTAATTACTTACTATCCGAATTAAAAGAAGAATTAGAATTGTTAGATGCTAATGTATCAAATTTAAATAATCTGTATACTCCTTATCGCTTTTTAAATTTAGACATTGAATATAAAAATAATACAAAGCAGGAATGGATAGAGATTTGGGAGCAAAGTTTGGAAAATATGCTTAATTTATTTGATGCTGAAACCACGGAAAATGTTTCACGAAAAATAAACAAATAAAGTGACTAAATCAAGTGTGCACTGACCCCTGTCAAGTAGATAACTAAAAAAAGAGTAAATCAAGCTGCGGCTTTTTCCCGATATTCTATCGGGGAAAGGCCGTTATGTTTTTCTTGCAACCGTTCTGTGTTGTAGAAAAAGATGTATGCTTCAATCATTTGAGCAGCTTGTGCATAATTTTTTGGGTGCTCCAAATAAAGCTTCTCCGTTTTCAAATGGGAAAAGAAACTCTCTATACACGCATTATCATGGCAATTGCCCCGTCTGGAATGACTGCCATTCAAACGCATTTCACTCAAGCGTTTCGCGTAAGTGTTCGTGGTGTACTGAAAACCCTGATCAGAGTGAAGCAGGGTGCCTTTATAAAGCGGTTGACTCTCTAATTTCGTCAGCGTATTCAGTACTAAGTCCAAATCATTTCTTTCGGATAAATGCCATGCCACAATCTCATTATTATGCAAATCCATAACAGCGGATAAATACACAAATTGCTCATTTATGCGCACATATGTAACGTCCGTCACAAGCTTTTGATACATTTTTTCTGCGTAGAAATTCCGATTCAATACATTTCTGAAAATCACGGATCCTCTTCTGCCTTAGAAAGGGCGTTTCTTACGAATGACCGATCGGATCCCTAAATCACGCATCATCCTTCTAGTGCGCTTATGATTTACAAGTAACCCTTCTTTTCGTAAGACTCGTGTGACCTTCTAGTGCGCTTATGATTTACAAGTAACCCTTCTTTGCGTAAGACTCGTGTGACACGCTTGTATCCATAATAAGGGTACTCCTTATGAATGGTGAGAATGTGTTCTTTAAGGAGCGCTTCTGCTTCCTGACGTTGTATCCGCGCTGGATGGCACAGTAGCCATTTATAGTAACCTGCCTTAGATACTTCCGCTATGCTGAACAGCCATTTTAAAGGGTGTTTGGAACTAATCTGGTGAATCACTTCGAATCTTTTAGCCTTTGAGATTTCTCCTCTCCGTGTAGATTTGGATTTTGCTTTTTTAGATAATCCACCTGCGCTTTCAAATACGCATTTTCTTCTTCGAGACTGGAGAACGTTTTCCGATTCCAAAGTCCGCGCTGATCTTCAAAAGACATGCCCATTTGCGTCTTTTTCACCCATTCTGCAATTTGTGCGTCGCTTTTAATGCCAAACCTTTCTCTAAGTTGTCTGTACGTCCAGCCTTCCTCTCGTTTCAACCGAACAACTTCCTGTTTTAGTTCGGGTGTATATTGTGTAAAGTGCTGCCCTTTCTTTGCCATAGAAAAATCCCCTCCAAGTAAGACTGTTAAGAACATGATAACATGTTCTCTTTTTTTATCAGTCTACTTAAAGGGGATACTACCAGTTTGCGAATTAGTTTAGTCACTTTATTACGATAAAATAATAGCAAAATTCACTAGGGGTGTTTTACAAAAACTGAAAGAAACGATTGTATTCTTACTCTTTAATAATGCCTTAGATAATACCAGCGTGGAGAAGTGCAATCGCTATTTAAGAATTGTAACCTTTTTTACAGTATCTTAAAAGTATTAAACAAATTCTTTTTCACCATGGGATTGAAGCAGAACTAATACTTTAGATTATAAGAGTAAGAGGGTTAATTATCTATAAAAGTTAAATTGCACTTAAATCATCAATCCTTCGATAAATAATTTAAAAACTCTAAAAGCAATCTAATTTCGGTACTTTTAAGTTCTACTTGTTTCTTAGTTATAATTCTCGCACTGCCATGAGTACTAAGGTTTAGGAAAGCAATAAAACCATCTCTGTCTCTCTGAGTATTAATTGTACGAAATATGTTTGTAATAACTTGTTTATCTTTAGCATTTGCAATTTCTTGAATAAATTCACTATAAAGACTGTAAACTGTTCTATAGTTTTCTGCTAATGATTCTTGCTTTTCAATTTCTTTTTTATCAAGAATATCATTTACTATGAGTTCTACTAGAGTTCTAACCGAAGAAACAAAGGTATAATTATAGTTAACTTCCTTACATAACAAATTAAGTTCATTTATATATTCTGCTATGCTTGATGAAAAATATACTGAACTAGAGACAGCCATTTCAATAAAATCAGAACTTCCTTCTGAAGTATCAAGAATTTTTTTTGACGGATTAATTACTCGAAAATAAAATTCACCTAAGTATTCAAGTTGCGTTTTTTTATCAATTACTTTTACTACTAATTTGGCTTCTCTAACTGTGCTGAAAGTGATTTCCATATTCTTGTCTTCAATATCAGCACCTCCGTCATTCTGCAACTCTGGTTTTACTCCTTTATCCTTTTCTCCAAAGCTATTTTTAATTAAAAATAGTTCATCGTATTTATATGCTTGATGTATATTTAAGTCAGTAATTAATTGCTCAACTTTTGGCTTTTGAGGATTAACAATTTTAATTACATATTCTTTTATTTCACTATCACTTTCCTCAGTAACTTTCCATATACCCGGTACATTTTCATTAAACCCTAATTCTGTATTCCCATTCAATGTTACTATGTTATTAGAATTATATATACTTTTCAAATCACTTTTAGGCTTATTTCCTAACTTCAATTCGATTATCTTCTCTATTCTCTTTTTTTCTTTAGGAATAATTCTAACAATTCTTTTATTATCAAATAATGTATAGGTTATTTCTTGTTCAGTTACAGAGTGAGCAACTAATTTTTTTAGCAAAAAACCCTTAATAAGCAAACTTTCTTCCTTGAAATCTTTTGTAATATTTTCTTCGCAAATTTTGTTTGAAGTTAAAAAATTGTAATTAAAATTTAACTCCCGTTTTAATTGTGATCCGATTTCTTGTATTTTTTTGTTTATTGATTCTAAAAAATTAACAATTCTATCCGTTAAATTATTTTGAGAGAATTGAGTTCTATCTGAGTTAAAGCTTATCTCTTTATCACTACTTTTTATACATATGTATCCTATCATCTGGGGTAAAACACGTTCATATTTTACTGCTTTCATAACTTCTGGATTAAAAATGGAATAGTTATTAAATAAGTTATTATTCACGTATAATAATGGAGTTAGTTGACCTTCACTTGACTTGTGGAATAAAGGATTAATATTGATTCTTCTCCCACCTGTTAAATCATAAATTTGTATATCAATATTCAAAAAATACCTTTGTTGCCCATCAAATGCATAACCTACTTCATGAACCATCCTATTCTTATAGTAAAAAACAATTTTCTCATCAGCATCATTATATCTAACTCTTAACAATTGTTTTTCCTTATATTCCTTATCTAAATCAAGAGAAGTGTCTGTAGAGTATTTTTCTCCGTCAATATTCAAATGAATAAGGAAATTTTTATCTATAAAAGAATTTAAAATTTTATTCAGATTTACCTTTTTAGATAAATATTCAACTAAAGATCTTAAGGAATAATCATTCATTTCTATAATGATCCTTGTTCCATTATCATTTTTCTTTGGTGAATGCTTGATAGGTAGAGAATATTTTGTAATATCATCTTTTTTTAATAAATCAGAAAAAACAATTGAGAACTCTAAATTCTCATACTTTGTAGTTACCCACCTTACTTTATCTCCAAATTTAAATACAGATAAAAACCCCAATCCTTTTGATCCTTGAGTCAACCTTTTATATCCGTTAACAGTAATTTCTTCACCGTATTTTTTTTCACTTGATGATATATGAAAAAGTCTTTCAATATCATCCTTATCCATCCCAACACCGTTATCAATTATTTCAAGCGTCTTGCTCTCTGAATTAAGAACTATTCTTACCATTGGTGCTCCAGCATCGTAAGCATTTTTTATTAATTCGTTTAATGCTATAATATTTGTTGGAATTTTTTCTGATAACTCACTAATAATATTACCACTAACTTTAATTTGCGAATGTGTTAAGTTCATTTGTTTGCTCCTTTTCTCAGTATCAATATGTATTCTACATTCATAGAACTAACAGACTGATTATTTACTTTAGAAACTTTCCGAGGCATTTTCTTGTTAGGTATATTTCTCTGGATTTCTGATACAACTTCAAAACCATCTATGGATAAAAATTGTTTTGTAATTTCGGTCAAAGGTAACACTTTATTATCTACCCTTCGATTACCTAATGTTAAAATTAAATATTTACCATCCTTTAAGACCACAGCTAATTTCTCTAATACTTCCAAATAATCAATTACAAACCTCTTTACTTTTTTTTGCTTAGCTTCACAAATTTCCTTTAAATAATTGTTCAATACTATTGATTTATAATTACTATCTTTTAAATTACTCCTAATCCCACCTAAACTAGCAGAGTCTATGCTTGAATAGTTCTCCAATAAAGTCTCCTCAAAAACACCTAAATCTTTTTTATCAATCCAGTAAAGCGGAAGCATAGAAAATTGTCCGTATGTTACTGTTGTTCCATTATCTCCATAAGGTGGTGAAGTACAAATTAGGTCTATGCTTTCTTCTTTGACTCTCCCTAACAACTTCTTACTATCACCAATTAATAAATCAATTTTTTTACTTCGTGAATAGTCAGGGATAAATTCATAATTAGAATCTATAGATTTTAGAAATTCGTCAATTACCTTGTTATTCATTGAATTTATATCTTCAGCAATTTTTATATGTAATTTAAAAGTTGAACTTCTGGTATTGCTATATTTTTTTATTATATCTATTAAGCAAACCCAATAATATTGTCTTATATTCTTACATGTTTCGCTTTGAATCGCAGATCTAATTTGACTTAGACTTTTAATTACATCACTTCTAAACCACTTATTTATATTGTTAAAATAGTGAATTGAATAATCTTGATTCGAGTAATAAAGAAATTTTCTTATCTTTTTATTTGAATAAGCAATTTTATTTTTGTTTATCCCTTGTAGCTTTACTCGTGTCATTAGATTAGCCAATGGATTAATATCGAATCCAATTGGTGTTAAACCTAAACTTTCACCTTCAACCAAAGTTACACCTGATCCATGAAAAGGATCTAAAATATTTTTGACTGATTTATCTCCATCAATTACAATTTCTATCAGCTCTTTTTGCATGTCTGGCACCATTGTAGCAGGATAAGAACAGATCTTATGTATGCCTTTTCCCCTGGTATTTGTAAAATCCCAATATCCTTTACTTTTACTGTTTAATACTGTGTTAATTGTCAAATTATCACCCCTTAAGAAATATGACTTTATAATTACGACTAAATTTCTACTTAATATTCTTCTAATCTTACCTTATAATTTTTTTACACTACTAGAAAATTAAATATTTTAATATATTATACAACAATTTGTCAAATTTTTGTTGCTTGAATTGAAATTTTTAAAGTGAGAATTAAACTTTAACAAATTGGTTTAGAGCGATCTCCATAATTCTTTAAACTTATCTACTGTTACCCTTTCTAATTTTTTGGATATTCCATATAATTCACCCAGTCCCCACCCCAATTATGCTATGATAGTCTTGACAATACTTGGTTAGGAGCTTTCAATCATGTCAGATATTATTTTTAAAGAGCAACCTTTCACTCAAGCGGCAATTGATCAGATTAAAGGGACGTTTATTGACGATTACCCTGTTGTCTACATTATTTATAACAATGACCAAAAACCAATGGCTTATATCGGACAGACGGTCCATGCTAAGCAACGGATTCAGCAACACTTGAAGGATCAGCAACGGAAAAAACTAAAGGCTACTTTAATTATTGGCTATCAGAAATTTAACCAATCTGCTACCTACAATATTGAAACAAATCTTATAAACTACTTTATCGCAGACAGCAAATATCAGCTCCAAAATGTCAGCCAAACAACCAAAAATCAAGTACATAATTACTATGAGAAACCCTATTTTCATCGTAAGATTTTTAGTGAAATCTGGGCTGGGCTACAAACTAGAGGAATTGTTAAAGAAGATATTGATATTCTTGAAAACAAAGATGTTTTTAAACTATCACCCTATAAATCGTTATCAGATAGTCAGCTACAGGTTAAACAAGATATTATTGACTATTGCAATAAACACATTCACAAAGATGGTCGGCATGTATTCTTAATTAAAGGCGAGGCCGGTACGGGCAAAAGTGTCGTGCTCAGCTCCTTGTTTAATACCTTACAGGATTATACGAAGGACACGAGCTCGCCACTTTATAAAACAAGCAACTACTTATTAGTTAATCATGGGGAAATGATTAAAACCTATCAGAGTATCGCGAGTAGTTTGCCTAATCTGAAAAAGAGTCATTTTCTAAAGCCCACATCATTTATTAATAAAATTGATAAGGGGGCAATTAAAGCGGCTGATGTCGTCTTAGTTGATGAGGCACATCTGCTGTTAAGTAAGGAAGATAGCTATAACAGTTTTCACTACAAAAATCACCTCGAGGAAATTATTAAACGGAGTAAGGTTACCGTGATTATTTTTGACCCAAAGCAATTTCTTAAACTAAAAAGTTACTGGAACGAAGCTACGATTAGAGAAATGACCAAGCAGCACAGAACAACCGTCTATCACTTAACCGACCAATTTAGAATTCAGGCTAGTGAGGCGGTGCCAAATTGGATTGATGCATTTGTCGACAGTAAGCTGTTGCCTATCCCTAACGAATTAGGTGGTTTTGAACTAAAGGTATTTGAAAGCAGTGAAGCTATTAAACGGGCTATTTTCCAACAAAATGAAGTGCACGGCTTATCAAGGCTTGTTTCTACCTTTGATTATTTGCATAAGAAGGACGGTAATAGCTATTTAGTTGATGAAGGCGGGATTCATTTACCATGGAACAGCACCAGCGATAAAACGACTTGGGCTGAGGAAGCAGCTACAGTTAAAGAGGTTGGTTCGATCTATACAGTCCAAGGCTTTGACCTGAATTATGTTGGGGTTATTATTGGCCCATCAATTAGCTATGACCCGCTAACTGATCAGCTTGTAATTGATACTAAAAAATATCAGGATACAGAAGCCTATCGTAAAAGACAGGACTTAACTGATGAAGAAAATGAGCATTTAAAGATTAAAATTATTTTAAATTCGCTTAATGTGTTAATGAAGCGCGGCATACACGGGCTATACATCTATGCGACTGACAATAATTTAAGAAAAAAATTGCTAGAACTTCAACAGGAGGGCCAACATGTCTGATATCGATTCATTAATTAAAGAAGTCAATGCATTCAGAGAGGCACGGGATTGGCGGCAATTTCATAACTCAAAAGATCTTGCTCTATCCCTGTCACTAGAAGCAGCTGAATTACTTGAAAATTTTCAATGGAAAACAAGCGAAGAAGCCGTAGCTAGCAATTTGTCTGGAATTAAGGATGAGCTTGCAGATGTCCTTATTTATGCACTCATGCTTTGTTCAGACTTAGCACTTGATCCAAAGGCGGTTATTAAAGACAAGCTTGAAAAAAATAATGACAAATATCCCATTGATAAAGCTAAAGGTAGAAAAGATAAGTATAGTGATTTATCTTAATTCGGAAAGGACACAGCTATGAAAACGATTATCTTTGATGTTGACGATACCTTATACGATCAAGCGCTATCCTTTCACAAGACATTTAAAAGTTTGATTGACCCCACCTATAGCTATACCGATATTGATACCATCTATCGAACTAGTCGACAATACAGTGAAATTTTATTTGATCAAAGTGAAGCTGGCGAAATTTCAGTTTTGGAGTGGCAAGTAGGTCGCATTTCCAAAGCGTTAGCCGATTATGACATTCAGATTAATGATGAACAGGCACTTGCTTTCCATGCACAATACAAGGATGCTCAAGCTAATATTAGCTTGTTTCCTGAAGTGAAGGAGCTACTTAATCACCTTGCACAGCAAGACATACAGCTTGCTATCCTAACAAATGGTGAAGAATCTCATCAACTCATGAAAATAAACCAGCTCAAATTAACCAACTGGATTCCAATGGAAAATATCTTTGTCTCAGGAACATATGGAATCGCAAAGCCCAAGGCAGGTATTTTTAAAATTGTTGAAGATAAACTACAATGTGAACCAGGTCAGACCGTTTATGTTGGTGATTCGTTTGAGAAGGACATTGTTGGGGCAAAGCAAGTTGGGTGGCATGTATTGTGGATGAATCATCGTAAGCATGAACAACCTTCTAATAGTAGCATTAAGCCTGATAAGGTTGTGGATAGTGCGGCTGAGCTACTAAGATATTTTAAGGAAACTAGTTTTCGGAGGGTATAATACTTACAGGAGGGATATGATTGGAGTTTTGGTAATCTAAGTTAGGTAAGTAATAGTGGTTTCCTCAATAAGAGGTTATTATACCTTAATAACTTTTGCGGTATAGTAATGGTTATTATTACAAATTTGATAACATTTCAACTTATACGACAAACTAGAATAACTTAATTAACACCGTTACGGATATAACGTAGCTACAATTAGTAGATATTAAGCCTCCTTTATCTATACCACTGTTACTTTAATGATCGTTGCTTTAAAATTCATAATCATATAATCATCAAGCTTACTAAATTGCAATGATAGCATAAAAAATCATTACTGTTGGTGTAAATAATAGATTACTCTAAGAGCTAGATGCTAAGGATGGAATATTTTTTTAAACAAACTCTTGTTAAAAATTTTTATGTTTGGCATGCTTATCGGCATCTTATATACTGATAAATATTTTGTGTTTGCAAATGTTTTTTAATAATTTCATTCAATGTCACATAGGCACGCCAAATATTATGAAGATTAGAATAAGACATAACTCAATACATATAAGATGCATTTATAACAATGTACATGTTGGCATTTTGTCTAACAACAAATTTAAAACAATTTTTATCCGTACATTATTCATGTTGTTAAATTAATTTTTTTAGAAAGGTTGTTTATATGGGAGTTTTTATCGCTATAGTAATTTCTATTATTATTATTACTTATCTAGGTTTCACTTTTTTGTGTTTTAAATACCTAAAGTTTGCTCTCCATTGGGCTGTTGACTCTTTAAATCCGCTTTTTTTAATTGCTTTAAATGTACTTTACGTCTATATTAAAATAAAAATAACTGATGATTATAATTACATTATTTTTATTATATACTGTGTTCCAATTATAGTTTTAGTAAGTATAGCACTTACATTTAGTAAGATCATTGTGCTCTTTTTTTTAAAACTGAGACCCGCTAAATAGGCAGTAAAATACACACTTCTTAAAAATGATAGTCGATGATGTATAAAACCTAAACTGTAATAATAAGCTATGAGAGATGGACGTATGTTATTTAATTCTGCTCCACTTTGAACAACTTAAGTATGGTGCTTAAACTGCCGTATTTTATTTTGGTACTTACTTTAATAGTTCTCGACAGGCTCAGAATTAATTATTTGATTAACCCCTAATAATACTGCTTATGGCTGTATTTGTTTCTTCTTCTCCCCATAAATGTTTCATAAATTAATTTTAATCCATTTTTATCGAGATCAATTCCATACTTGTAAGCATATGACATCTAGTGTTCTACACTCAATGTCATAAAGTGGTTCGATTCAAACTCTTTCAAATATGGTTAAAAGTTTGTAACTCATAACAGGCCTCTGTGTACGTGTTTGTGTCGTTACTTACATTTAGCACGAAGCTGTTATAAGTTACTTTCTCTTCTGCTTTTTTAGGTGTTGCAATTAATATTACAATTCGTCAAATAAAAAAACATAAATTCAATTGGAAAAATAACCATATTCAAAAGTGCGCACTGGTTATAAACCGGCTTCTTCCATCCATTGTAAATTCAAATGGATACGTCACTCAAATCTTTGAAAATAATTAATTTAATTAAAGATATAAAAAAAGGAGCATAAACAACAGTTCACTAAAAATTCTTCTTTAAAAAATGGATTATTAGAGACCACAAATTGAGCGGAAATACAATAAATTACCTTAGTAAAATAATATTAATTTATGACTCCAACTGTTTCTGTTTATCCCGCATAAACAAAGCATAAATAGATTTTAATCCATTCGTATCTAAATCAATATTATTCTCATAGGCATATTTAATTGAGTGTCCTAAACCCAAGGTCATACTACCAGCAATACTAGCGCCTGCAATTGATCCCGCACCTGGAATGAACTTCGTTACTTGCCGAAATACACCTCTACCGATATTACCTGTAAAAGTTGCAATTGCTAATTCCTTGGCGCGATCCTTTGTCATTGGCTTTTCATATAAGGTAGCTAGCTTTACCATTAACCCTACTTGAATGCCAGTTAGCGGAATAATGTCTGCTCCAGGCAATGGTGCCGCTCCGACTGCTGTTGCTGAGACTGCCGCTGCATTTATCCATTTGTTAGCTACTGTCGCTTTTTCTTTTAAATATTTTGCGAACAAAACGTCTTTTTTTTTGCTTTTCAAAACAGCTAAAATATGAATAGCTAAGATATCAATATTTTCCCCAGTTCTAGAAGAAACCGGTGTTACTTTATATTTAGCTTTGGTATGCGCTTGAATATAATTAACCAAGTCAGGAATATTGTCAGCAGCATCTATTTTATTTAAAACAATAATAATATTTTTATTAACTGCCTCTATTTTTTCTAAAGCCTGCTTCTCCCCATCCGAAAAAACCGTTCCGGCGGCATTTAGAAAAAAGAGCACAATATCTGCTTCTTTATAGAAAGCGAGCGTTTCCTTTGAATGTGCTTGATTAATATCATCTAAGCCTGGTGTATCTGCAAAGATAATCTTGTCTTTGTAGTTATACTTTTTTATGCCTCTTGTTTCACCAGGCTGCGCTCCCACCCTCGCAACATCGTCACCCATTAATTGATTAATTGTTGAAGACTTTCCAGAGTTAACATCACCAATTAATGCCAAGACAATCTCTTGCTCAAGCTGTTCATTAATAGCATTTATTTCTTGCTCATAGATGTGATCGAATTCTTTATCATCAAAGGTTGTCATTGCACGATACCTCGCTCTCTGAAAAATACCTTACCTCTATAGTTTACAACTGATTTGACAATTTTCATATAGTTAAGCTTAAGTATGTCCCTATGGTTAATATTTTTAATCAAGCTATTCTTACCCGTTCTAGAATGTAAACAGGTCTTGTACTCCTTGAGGCTTGAGATCTACTACTGTTTGCCTTTATGGTTTAGGAATAATGAGTTCTGAATCAACTATTTCATGACGAGATTTCCGTAGTGATAGGCAATCTGTATTTCCCAGTACATTCATTTGGCCAGGGGCATTTGCCAATGTGCAAAACTATCCCTCACAAAAAAAGTTATTGTGTTCACCTTAACATTATTATACATTTAATTAAAGCCTTTTCATTTTGCATGTATGTAATAGGCAGAATCACTTTAGATCTAGAAAAGGTACTTAAACAAGGAGTTGGTCAGACAATGTGTGGGATTGGGAACTAAACATGGAATAAGAGATTTAGCGCTACCAAAAAGTCGAAACTTGATTATCAAAGCTATTAATGAGGATTTATTACAAGACCCTAACATTCTAGGTCTGTTTTATGGCGGATCTATTGGCAACGACACTACCGATCTGTACTCGGATATTGACCTCCGTCTGATTATAGCAGATGCGTTTTATGAGTCATATCGACTCAATAAAAAGCAACGGGCTACCAATTGGGGCGAAGTGCTATTTTTTGAAGACGTACCTTCGGCTTCTTATAGCACTGCGCATTTCAAAACATTTGTTAAAGTAGACACGTTTTATTATCAGACCAGAGATATTCACCCCTCTATTTGGTTAAAAAACATTAAAATCATTCACGATACTAACGGCTTTTTAGCAACAGCATTGGAGAAATCTAAGCTTTTAAGCTACGAACTACGCGAAGATAAGTTTGAAATGTGGAGGAGCAAATTTTTTGCATATTTACACGAGGGATATCGGCGCTTGAAGAGAAAAGAAAACTATTATGCACTTCAATGTCTGGATCGGATGCGCTTATTAATGGTTGCCGGGTGGTATATGGATGCTGGCATTGAACCTAATTCACCTACAGATTGGGCCAAGCTTGAAGGTGAACGAAGCCAGCTACTTGATTGGCAACTGGAGCTCCTAACGCACTGGGATAGCGGGAGAGATGCACGTCAAATAACGTGTGTCATTCAATCCATTATCCCTGAATTTAGACATGTGCAGCAAAAATTATCTGACAAACTAAACTTAGCAGAGAACCCGAACGATATAGACGAGATTATTAAGCTAGTTTTTTAGCACCTCAGCAGTGGTAGGCGGCAGGTGTGTTTAGTCTTGCTACTGCTAGAGCTTGCTCTTGAGAGCTGGCTTCGGTTTACATGAGTTCATAGAAAGACGCTTTGCCTAAATGCGGCGCGTATTCATGAACCAACTCACCTAAATCAGCAGAACTATCTAAATCTATCCAGTCATCAATACTCCCAAGATAACAAAAGCGTTCAACCGTAAAAATCCGGGCCTCACTGTCTACCAAACGAAAACGCAATTGTGTTCCATAATGCCATTTTTGTACTGGTACGATAGATTCTAACTTGCCATTTTCATTTGTGTAAATATCAACACTTTCCTTTTTTACATCTAACTTAAAGTCTTCAATTTCACAAAAACGAAGCATGCCATCATTCACAACAGCAATCTCTTCCGGCGTTATGAGCGTTGTTACTTTCTTCCTCGCATATACCTTACCGTTAGGTTCTTCATATATTTCATAGCCAGCGGGCATAATGTCCCAGCAACTATCGATATTCAATTTTTTCGAGAAGTAATAGCGTAATTTACCCGCTTTTGTGTTGGTCGCATGTAAGTAATACATGTCCCACGGAAATTCTCATAGCTAACAATCATTTAAATTACCCTTTCTCTACTTTATAGATACTGTAACATTTTTTATGAACGTTAAACCGGTTTATTTAACTCTCCTACTTTTATCTTCTTGATAATATATTTCATAGAAATATGTTAAACTTAATAAAAGTATTCGGAAGCGAGCTGATAAATAATGAATGATACAGTCATGATTATTTTACCAATGGTTGGTGTTCTTCTGTATTTTCTACTAGACAAAACGAAGGAACTGAAACGATTGGAACAGAAAATTGACAAACTTACTGAGATGATTAAGGACATGAAGCAAACCAATCAAAAATAAGTTAGCACCAATGACTCGAGTGGTAAGATCCAAGCATCCGATTCTTATCATCTGTTCCTAGTCTGAAATTATTATTATGTCAATCCACTTAATTCTTCGGCAATCATAATGATAGAATTGGTTAAAATTACTAGTAATCGTTTAGTATTATCATTCTAAAAATTGTCCATTCACACCTCACCAGCTGCGGTTCTACTTTAGATCTTCCCTCTGCTTATAAAAGAATGCAACCGCCCCAAAGCCCAACAAATAAACAAGCCCAACTGCGATAACATGACTAACATCTGACAGCTTAGCAAAATCCTTTATAGTCATCGCCGTATTAATCAACAAGTAGGATGCTAAATCTGTATCGCTAATAAGCGCTTCAATTGAGCCAATGATCATACCAAAGACATTTAAAGATAGCAGAATTCCAATAATTATACAGGTGATCGTATTTTTTATCATAATTGTCATGCAGAGCACCAGCACTGCAGCCGCCCAATGGAGCAGGAACTGACCCATAATTAATCGACTGAAATAGCCCCAGTCGCCAATTGAGGTGTTATTAAAAAATAAGCCTCTGCCAATTAAATCGGCAATCATTAAGCTGATAAACATTAGTCCGGTGAATAGACCTAAAATAATTATTTTTGAAAAAACGGTATTTCTTCTGGCGTTCGGCAAGGATAAATAATTCTTATAAAATCCGGAGTTATACTCGCTCATATAGAAATAGACGGTGAAAACAGCGATATAAATAAGTATCCATAGGGGTGCTTGGGCCAATACGATTTGAATGTATGCACTGCCATTTAAGCTACTGACAGGCAGTTCCGGCTGTTCGTATTGTTTCTGCATAAACGTGCCAAAGATTTGAAAAGCCATAAAGATTAAAATTAAGAGATACATCAGTTTATTTGAAAAGAAACGATGAAAATCCATTTTGAGTAAATTAATCATCTTGCTCACCGATCCTTTCAATCCGTTCTAGAAAATAGTGCTCCAAGCTTTGGCTCTGGTTCTTAATCGCGTGGACAAAGAGGTTCTCGTCCGCTAATGCTTTTACAATTTGCTGACTTTTGATCTGCTGCTCATAGATATGAATCACACGCTCACTGATTACCTTATACCGTTTAATACCAAGCCACTCTTCTAAAATTGGCACAGCCACTTTTGCTTGGTCGACCTCCACTTCAATTCGATCCTCGCACTTTAACAGCAGCTCATCCTTCGACATCGTTTCAATAATCTTCCCCTGATTGATAATCGCATATTGAGTGGCTACCTTTGATAGCTCTTCAAGGATATGACTTGATATAATAATGGTCAAGCCAGCTTTATTTAGTTCCAAAATAAGCTGCCTTATGCTGGCAATACCTTGCGGGTCTAAGCCATTGGTTGGCTCATCGAGAATAAGTACATCTGGACTACCTAATAAGGCCATCGCAATGCCTAACCGTTGCTTCATCCCCATCGAATAGTCTTTAACCTTTGTCTTGCTAGCTGACGACAAGTCAACCATATTTAACAGGTTAGTTATCTCTGCTTTGCGATTCTTGAAACCATAAGCAAGGGCAATTAAATCTAAGTTTTTGTAACCGGTATATTGCGGAAATACACCGACCTGTTCGATTAAAATCCCCATCCGTTCATAATAGCCTGGGTTAGCTTGTGCGTTATGGTTAAATAAAATAATATCCCCTGCTGTTGGGTGAATGAACCCGGCCAGCATTTTAAGCAAGGTTGACTTACCAGCGCCATTCGGGCCAATTAAGCCAAAGATGTCACCTTTTCTTATCGTCAGATCCACATGATCGACTGCTAGCTGTGATTTAAATGTTTTGGTTAACTGTCTCATTTCAATTAATTCATTAGCCATCGTCAATTACCTCCTTAACCTCATAATGAAGGGTAAAAGCTAACATAACGTCAAGAAAAGGTTAAGACTTTTCAAAGCTTTACTTACTTAACCTAAACCCGATTCCCCAGACTGTCTCAATGTATTGCGCTTCATCATGCGTTTTAATCTTATGACGAATATTGCTAATATGCACAGTAATTGTTTTATCCTCTCCCATGTAGTGATCGCCCCATGCAAGCTGATAGAGATCATCTTTCGTGAAAACACGAGTTGGATTTTTGACCAAGAGCTCGAGAATTTTGTACTCCTGTCTCGTTAGGGTCAATTCGTTGTTTTTTACTGTAACGGTTCGGGTATGACAATTCATGTTCAGTTCTTTATGTTTATATGTTAATTCACTAGCTCTTTCTGCACTTCTTCTAATATGAACGTGGACTCTGGCTAATAATTCTTTCACTTCAAAGGGCTTGGTCACATAATCATTAGCACCTAATTCAAACAAATTCAATTTATAATCAAGCTGATCCTTAGCAGAAAGAACAATGACGGGCGTTTGGTGTCTTAATTCGGTCCTTAATTCTGACATTAATACTTCCCCCTGAATACCTGGGAGCATCAAATCAAGAATAATGAGCGCATACTCCTGTTGGTTAAGTAGTAGCTTTGCTTCACTACCTGAAAAAGCCTGGGTACACTGGAAATTTTCTTTCGTTAGCACATCAAAGATAATCGTATTGATATGTTGGTCATCTTCAATAATTAGAATGGTCGATTCGCTGAATTTTGTAGCCACTTTTCCACTTCCTCTCCTGCTTTCGTGAAAACAAGCACTAAGCAAAACCGATCGTGCTCGAGCGCCGCATTAACCTGACCACCCATTTTCTCGACTAATGTTTTGACAATCGAGAGCCCGAGCCCCGAAGAATAATGCTGGCGAGACGAATCACCTTTATAGAACCGGGTGAAAATCTTCTCCAAATTGATTCGTTCACTTTCCTTTACCGCATTAACAAAGGAAAGAGTGAGACTATCGTTCTTTTCCTCAAAATAAATCTCTAAATCACCATTACCATGGATGAGATAGTTTTGAATGATATTATCATAGACACGCTCAAGGGCTAGTGTGTTTCCACTTACAAAGATCGCTTGATCAGGCAAGCTAATACTTGGTTCAGAGCCTTTCTCGGTGAAGGCATCAATAAATCTTAACGCACTTCTTTTTAAACAATTCACCATATCGAGTTGCTCAACTGCTAATATGTAATCTTGATTTTGTAATTTAGTATACAACAAAAGCTCATCAACTAGTGTGATCGTTTGCTTCATTCTGCTTCGGGCCAGCTTTAAGTAATGATGGCTTTCCTTAAGGTCATTGGCTCGATCGGCAAGCTGCAAATAACCGTCTAAAGATGTAAGTGGCGTGCGGATATCATGAGATAAATTCACAATTGTTGTACTAATTTCTTCACTTTTCACTGCGAGTTCCTGCTTCTGTTCTCTTTGTTGACGCAGAAGTTGATTGCAAAACTCAGTAAGCTGGTAAATCTCTGTTGGTTTGAGCTGAGTTTGGAGCAACTTGAGCGAATCGTGCTTCGAAATAAAGGTTAATTGCTGGCCAATCTCTCTTATTTGGCTTCGATAGTAAAGGATATAGCTCATTTGTAAGAAACAGATAATGGATAGAATAATAACAGCAATAAGCACCTTGTCACGTCCTTTTTAGTTAAACTAAAATAATTTTACCATATAACTGCACGAGCAATACGGATTGAATAAGCAATTGCATTTGTCATGCCACTCAGGTATATTGAAGCTTTAAAGTATTGCATCGTTAACGAGATAGTATTCTATTTAAATAATAAAAAAAAAGAGGTTGAAAAATGAGTGAAAAAAGTTTTGTCGATTATCCAATTAGTGACGAAATAAAGCGAGCACTAACGGTATTAAAGTACGACACGCCCACAGAAGTTCAAAGCAAAGTACTTCCATTAGCTTTAGAAAATAACGATCTTGTAGTTCAGGCGCAGACAGGGAGCGGAAAAACAGCATCCTTCGGTATTCCTATTACCGATATGATTGAGTGGCTGGAAAATAAACCACAGGCTCTGATTCTAACCCCGACGCGAGAACTTGCCGTTCAAGTTCGTGAGGATGTGACGAATATTGGAAGATTTAAACGCATCAAAGCATTAGCCATCTATGGAAGAGAACCGTTTAGACCACAGCAGGATGCGTTAAAGCAAAAGATCCATGTCGTTGTCGGGACGCCTGGACGTGTACTTGATCATATTGATCGCGGGACAATCGCATTAGATCAAATAAAGTATCTTATTATTGATGAAGCCGATGAAATGCTTAATCGCGGGTTTATTGAGCAAGTCGAAGCAATCATTGACGAGCTTCCGACCAATCGCGTTACCATGGTTTTTTCAGCGACATTCCCTAAAGATATTGAGAAGCTTTGCCATAAGTATATGCATGAGCCGACCCATATTGAGATTGCAACAACTGGAATAACTGCTAATACCATTGAGCACGGCTTAATTGAAGTTCGAGAGGAAGGCAAGATTCCACTCCTCAAAGACTTAACAGTTATTGAAAATCCAGACAGTTGCCTAATCTTCTGCCGAACAAAAGACAACGTTGATACAGTATATAGCGAACTGGATCAAGCCGGCTATCCTTGTCAAAGACTTCATGGGGGGCTAGAGCAGGAGACGCGTTTTGCTGTTATGGACGGCTTCAAATCCGGGAACTTTCGCTATCTTGTCGCAACCGATGTCGCTGCTAGAGGAATCGATATTGATAATGTGACCCTCGTTGTGAACTATGATGTTCCACTGGAGACCGATGCCTATGTGCACAGAACCGGAAGAACGGGCCGGGCCGGCAATAAAGGCAAGGCAATCACGCTTGCAACACCATACGAAGGCAAGTTCGTTAAAGAAATTGAGAACTATATTGGCTTTACAATACCTACGATGGAAGCACCAGCTAATTCAGAAGTGACGAGCGGACAAGCTGCTTTTGAAGAGAAGCAGGGCAGCAAACGGATTGTAAAAAATAGTAAAACAGCCCGCATGAATCAGGATATATTGAAGCTTCATTTCAACGGTGGGAAAAAGAAAAAACTCCGCGCGGTAGATTTTGTCGGAACAATTGCTAAAATCCCTGGTATTACTGCCGATGATATCGGTATTATCACCATTCATGAGCAAATGACCTATGTTGATATTTTGAACGGAAAAGGATCAATTGTCATGCAAGCGATGGCGAATACGACGATTAAAGGAAAGCAGTTGAGAGTGAGTAAGGCGCGGAAATAGTTGATAAACATTAATGGGGGAGAATAATATGATGACTTTAGATTACTTTTTAGTATTTTTCTCTGTGATTACTTTTTATATGCTTTACTAATCGAAAGTAAAGTTCAGAAGAATGGTAAGGCTTTGGCTGACTTGAATAAAGAAATTGAATTACTGTGATCGAAATTAAATGAAGAAGACTAATTTTTCAATAGTGTCTCCCCACTCCCTTTGCGGCTTGTTGTCAACAGCCATTATATAAGGAGTGGGGAGTTTCTAATTTTTTGAAATTTTTTAACCTCATGTTTTTTAAAAGATATCAAGTAGTGTACAGCTAACCTTATCCCTTTATCGCGATGCCTTTGGCGGTTGGCATTCGTCACACTTTCGTTGGTGTTTATTTTTGAATTTCGTCAAGTTTTTTTCGAAATTGTTACCACAAGCACATCTAAATTGTAATTTTTGCGAAAAGCCGTGATATTCCGTTGTCAATAACTTACTTGTCGAATTTTCCTCAACAAATTTTTTAATTTCATCAATGGTCCATCGTTTATTCATTCACCTATACCTCCATATTTTATCAAATTTTATTTAGGGCTTTATTTTTTGAGTGAAAGTGTAATAATCCTAAGTGGTTAATTATATCATGAGCTTGAATAATTCGTTATCTTTGATTTTTACTTCGTTGTTTCGAATTTGCTCAATATTATATTTAATAACCTTACAATCTATCAAGACTCAATTACCTATAAATAAAAACAATTATATAGTGATGTTGCTGTAAGGAGCTGAAAAATGTCTAAGAGGAGGTATTACTGCTATTTTTCAATTCGGAAACAACTCCTTAACACTTGACAAGGGAATGGTACAATAGATAAAGAGGTTGCTCTAATCTTAATAGAAACAGGTGATCATGATTAAAATTGATAAACCAAAACTACCACAAACCCTACCTTTAGGAAGCTTTCATGCTATTTTTGATGATATTGACCCCTATTTAGAAGGGATTGAAATTGAACGTGCTGACTTTGATAACGAGTCATTGAGTAACGTGCGTTTGTATCAAATGATCGTTAAACATGCGACGTTTAGGCAAACAGCCTTGCCAAACATTGATATCACAGACGTTCAGTTCGAGAATTGTGATTTTTCAAATGCTGACTTGAGCAGAGCCAGTATTCATCGGGTTACCTTTAAAAATTGCAAGCTATTGGGTGTAAAGCTTGTTGAGGGCAGGCTCGGTAATGTTTTATTTGACAATTGTTTGCTGTCAATGAGCAGCTTTGGTGATTCAAAGCTAGATAAGGTACGGTTTAGCTCATCCACCTTAGAAAGCGCGGATTTCTTTAGTTGCAAGTTAACAAAAACCGTTTTTAATGACTGTAATCTTAATGGCGTTAATTTTGACCAAACGAAATTAAAGGGCATTGATATTAGTCGTTCACGCTTTGAATCACTCACGGTTTCGCCAGATGAACTGAAGGGCTGTATCGTATCGGAAGAACAAGCTCTTGCTTTTGCTCAGATGCTTGGCTTAGTTATTAAATAATCAGTGGACTTTTATTCAACAATGCTTCTGGCCATTTCCAATATCCCTGTTGCTATGAGCATCTATAACTTAGCTTCGTATTCTAGCATAAAGTAACTTGCCCTCAATCAGAGTTTGACTTTAATTGAGGACAAGTTATATCTTATTCTAAATCCGCATGGCGAGGAAACATGGATTCTGTCGTTTCATCTAAATGTTCCATCAGTTCTAATATAATACCATCATAGGTTAAAAACGACATTTGTTCAAAAGCTGATCCCATCGGTTGAATAGAAGTAATTGTTATACCGGCATTCTTTAATTTAGGGGACACACCAGGCAGCGTTACAATTACTTCAGCCAGTTGGCCAATCTTTGATTTTTCATCCATTGTCACTAAGGCTATTTTCACCCCAGCTTTGTTAGCTTTGTTGGCAATGGAAACAAGACTGTCTGTTTCTCCAGAGCCAGAGCCAATAATTAATAAATCATTTGAGTCACTGTGGGGATTCGATACATCTCCAACAATGCTAACTGACTTACCCAAGTGCATGAGACGGTTAGCAAATCCTCGGATGGCGATACCAGATCGTCCTGATCCGGCTAAAAAAATATGATTTGCTTCTTTAATTGCAGCAATGAGTTTATCTAGCTGTGCATCATTTAAATGTGTAACATTACTTGCTAATTCTTTTAGTATTTGTTCTGTGTATTTTTTTACACTCAAACTGAATTCACTCCTTTTAATTGATTAGCTAAATTCTTCGCCGCTTCAACTGGATTATCTGCATGGATAATACCACCGCCAACAATCAGAATGTCCGGTCTATATGTCAGGTAGTCCTTTATCGATTGTTGATTAATACCACCCGCTACAGCAATGGGTGTTTTTTTGACATATTTACTTAGCACTTTTAAATCATCTAGCGGGGTCCGTCCTGCTGCTTGTTGGTCGACACCAGTATGAACAGCGATCGCATCAACATTTAGCTCTTCTAATCGTTGACTACGTTCCTTCAAGTCCTTTACACAGATCATATCAACCATGACTTTTCCAGCATGAGCTCTTGCTGCACGGACCACCTCCTCAATCGTTAAATCGTCCGTCACACCTAAAACAGTCACATAATCAGCTCCTGCTTCAAAGGTGAGTTGTGCTTCGTAGCTACCAGCATCCATGATCTTAGCATCACACAACACCTCTATTGTCGAAAAGGATTGCTTAATTGACCGGACACCTTCCATACCATACTCCATCATAAAGGGCGTACCGACCTCTACAATATCAATGTAAGGCTCTATAGCTTTCAACAAGCTTAAAGCATCATTTAGCGTAATGTCATCTAGTGCTAATTGTAATTTCATAGCTTACCTCTCCTCTCTTTACATTTAGATGTTACAATTGCTCCGTAACAAGGATCACATTAGTTCTTGCCTAGGCATTAATAATGGATACACCTCTTTTTACAAACTCCTGCAACAATACTTCGTCAACTGCATTCGTGATTAAATAGTCAACCTGGTCTGTCTCTATACATATATAGTTGTCATGCACACCTAATTTGTCTGCTGTAGCAATACCAATTACTTCATCAGATACTTCGGCCATCTTTCGTTTCATTTGTGCCTCAAGTTGATTGTGCACTGTGATACCGACAGTAGGGTCAAAGTTGTATACGCCCATTAAATACGTATCGACCTTAATTTTTGTAAGCTCCTGCATTGCCTCGAATCCAAGACTGACAGCTGCTCGCTTAGCAAATGTTCCACCAAGTAAAATGGTCTCAATATTCTTCTTTTGCATTAGCGCAATTGCTATAAAAGGGCTATTTGTAATAATAGTTGCTTTAAAATCAGGCGATAAAGCTTCAACCAATCTTAGATTTGACGTACTCCCATCCACTAAAATAACACTATTTTCTCTAAATAACGGAAGTGCTCCTAGCGCTAATTGGTTTTTTAGCTCTGTATCAATTTGTTGGCGCTGTTCAAAATTGGTTACAGCTGGCCCATTACTAATCGCCCCACTATGGACCCTTTTCAATTGCCCTTTTTGATCCATCTCTCTTAAATCTCTTCTAACCGTGTCCTCAGAAACATCCAAGCGTTGACTCAATTCTTTAGCAATTACCCTATTTTCCACCGTTAATATCTGTAATATTTTTTTTTGACGTTCTCTTTTTAGCACGATAACACCTCCTAATTGGTCCTTAATGTAACTAAGTTTAACATAAATAACTAAATACTAGTATTATTTTTTCTTGAACATGCAAAAAAAATAATTAAAAGCGCATAAAAGGGTTGATTTATACTTGTTTTGCAATTACAATGACCTTAATAGCACAAACAATTAATATTTTTGCTTGTTTATGCTCGTGTTAGCGTTTTATTTGTCTGCGTCAGGAGGGGGTTTTTCGCAAAGAAGGTTTAGAGATTAGTTAAATGAAAAAAATAATTAACATGAGGTGAAGATAAAATGAGTTCAAAATGGTTAGATTTATCAGGTAAGGTCGTAATTGTCACAGGTGGTAGTATGGGACTTGGCGAAAAGATGGTCGATAATTTAACTGCAAATGGTGCATTTGTTATTTCTGTAGATTTAGTCGAGAATGATGCTCAAAAAGAAAATGTAAGCGTTGACTTTATCAAATGTGATATTTCAAATAAAAAAGATGTTGAGCAGATGGTAGATAAAGTCTTTCAAAAGCATGGAAGAATTGACGGTTTAGTTAATAATGCCGGGGTAAGTCGACCACGTATGTTAGTCGACTACTATGGTGAAAAGCCTGAGTATGAGCTAAGTGAAGATGACTTTGACTTTATGGTTCGGATTAACCAAAAAGGTGTATTCCTTTGTTCACAGGCGGTTGCACGTGTCATGATCAAACAGCAAAGTGGCGTAATCCTAAATATGTCTTCTGAAGCTGGCATTGAAGGTTCGAAAGGGCAGAGTTGTTATGCCGGTACAAAAGCAGCTGTGCATGCATTTGCACTATCTTGGGCTAAAGAACTTGGTCCTTATAATATTAGAGTAGTCGGAGTAGAGCCAGGCATAAATGTCCGTACACCAATGAATAACGATGAGGCATTTAAAGCCCTTGCCTACACAAGAGGGCAAGATCCAAATAATATCTCGGCAAATTATGAAACAGTTATTCCATTGGGACGACCAGGTGAAATAGAAGAGATTGCTGACTTAATTTCTTATTTAATATCTGATCATTCAAGTTATATAACTGGGACAACCATTAATATTACGGGTGGAAAATCTAAAGGATAAAGGAGCAACCAAGATGGAACATGCTGTTAAAAAAAGTAATGGTGTAATTTTAGCACGAATCCGTAAATTTGGTGGCCACATGAGTGGAATGGTTATGCCTAATCTAGGTGCGTTTGTAGGTTGGGGCTTAATAGCAGCATTATTTATCCCAAATGGGTGGTTTCCAAATGAACAAATTAATGAGATCGTTGGTCCTATTCTTAATTTCTTATTTCCACTATTAATTGGTTATACCGCTGGTTATAACATTCACGGACAGCGCGGTGGCGTAATTGGCGCCTTTGCAACTATGGGGGTTATTATTGGGTCAGATGTAACAATGATCAGTGGAGCTATGGTTATGGGCCCACTTTCTGCATGGGTATTAAAGAAATTCGACCAAGCTGTGCAGGATAGAATAAAACCTGGTTTTGAAATGTTTGTTAATAATTTCAGCTTAGGCATTATCGGTGCAGTTCTGACTATACTGGCTTTCATGTCAGTTGGTCCGTTTATTCAACTGCTAATTTCTGGATTAACTGCAGGCGTTCGATGGACAACTGAAAATCAACTTATCCCATTACTATCCGTTTTTATGGCACCAGCTCAAGTTTTATTCTTGAACAACGTTGTGAATCATGGAATTCTGGCACCAATTGGCTATGCTCAAGCAGCCGAACTAGGCAAATCCATTATGTTCCTTGTTGATACAAATAATGGTCCCCTATTAGGAACCCTGTTATCGATCGCAATCTTTGGAAAGGGGAGAGCTAAAAATACAGCTCCAATGGCCATGTTTATAGCAGGGATCGCCGGCATCGGAGAAGTATACTTCCCATTTGTATTAGCCAACCCAATTTTATTATTTGCAACTATGGGTGGATTATCCGTCTCACTATTTTTACAGGTTTTATTGGGTGGTGGATTAATTGGCGTTGCTTCACCTGGTAGTTTAATTGCCATCGCCATGATGACCCCTAAGGATGCTATTTGGGCAAACCTCATTTCAATATTAGCCGGATTCATTGTGTCCGCTGTTATTGGTGCCTTTCTATTAAAGATTTTTGGTTCTGGTGAAGAGAAAGCCGATCCCTCACTTGATTTTAATGTAGGAGGTAGAAGCGTTAAGACTGTCGATAATTTTAAGGCTAATGTAGCGTCTACTAATCTTATTAAGAAGATCATTGTTGCGTGTGATTCTGGAATGGGTTCAAGCGCTATGGGAGCTTCTGTATTAAGAAATCGATTAAAAAAAGAAGGATTAGAAGGAATAACAGTTACAAACGCTTCTGCTAATAAAATTGGATCTGATACTGATTTAGTCATTACACTGGATTCTCTAATTGAACGCGCTAGACTAAACAATAAAAATGAAGATACCTTCTACCTTTCAATAAACAATTTCTTAAAAGAGGATCATTACGATGAAGCAATTGATTTAATAAAGAGCAGAAACCAAGATTCTATTGATTCGTCTCCAGTAGATGTTGATGATCAGGAACAGACAGTCCTGCCTGTGACGCTCAAAGAAAAAGATATCATACTTAATGCTAAATTCACAACTCAAGAGGAAGCCATCAGATCTGCCGGGAAAATCCTGGTTGAGCAAAATTATGTACAGCCCGAGTATATTGATCAGATGGTTGAACGGAATCAAAGGTTGTCTGTTTACATTGGTAACCATGTTGCCATCCCACATGGACTAGAGGATTCAGATCAATTAATTATAGAATCTGGCATTTCAATCATTCAAGTTCCTGATGGTGTCGAATTTGACGGTGAGATTGCATATGTCGTAATCGGTATTGCAGGTAAAGATAATTCACATTTGCAAATCCTTAGCAATATTTCTTTAACGTTAATGGATGAAGAGAATGTAAACAAAATTAGATATGCAAAATCGCGACAAGAAATACTTGCTTTATTTACGGACAGAGAAGAATAGACAGAAATTTTGGAGGCGTTCTAATTGAAAAATGTATTAATTGTTGGAGCAGGTAGACTAGGAAAAGGATTTGTAGGAGAAACTTTTTTTAATGCAGGCTGGAACATTAGTTTTTTAGATAAAGACCCTAAAGTAATTAAAGAACTATTGAAAAACGGTAACTATAAGGTACGTGTCCATAAAACAGATACTGTAGTTGATAATGTGATCTCTGGTTATCAGGCTTTTACAACGGATAAACAGCATTCTGTATCTGAGGCATTCTTAAGCTCTGATCTATTGATGCTCCCTCTATACCCTGAAGATTTTAAAGAAGCAGCTCATTATTTAGGTGAATTATTTGAACAACAGTTTAAGCAGAATCCTAATAGTAAAAAGACTTTGATTTGTTTAACAAATAAAAATCATATTATTCCTGAGATTACAGCTTATTTTAGGGATAACCTTACGAATCAAGAAACAAAAGATTGGTTTGACAGTCATGTTGCCATTCGTGACTCGATTGTAAGAAGATCGACTGATGCCGAAACCAATTATTCAACTAACTTGGTTACAACTGCTGTAGCATCACTTATTATTCAAGAGCCTGTCTACTCAGATTTTTCGGATGTACAATGGTTAGATGTCCGTAAAAATGTTGCCATGCTAAAGGATATCAAAGTTTTTACCATTAATGGTCCTCATGCAGCCACGGCCTACTATGGCTATCTAAAAGGCTTTGATGATATTCCAACAGCAGCTCAGGAGGAAGATATCGCAGCATTAATAAAAGGTGTACATGACGCAACCGTTCAAGCCGTCCTAAAAGAATACCCGGTAACAAGAGATGAAATCCGGGAATTAGAATACTTACCCGAGGCAAAAAACGAAATGCCTGATACCATTTTCCGCGTCGGGTATGATCCTATTCGAAAAGTGGGGCCAAAAGATCGCTTTATGGGTGTAGTAGCACTTTGTGAAAAATACGACATTAATTATGACGCTATTACGAAAGCAATTGCTTGTGCTTTTGCCTATACTGAACCACAGGATGCAAATGCAATAAAACTCCAGGATGACATTGAACAGAATGGCTTGCAGAATACTGTGGCGAGCCATATAGGAAGAGATCAAAATAGTGAAGTAGTCGCAAAAATAGTAGACGAATATAATAAGCTTGCCCAGTTAGGATTAATTGGATGAAAATTAAAGCGATAATATTTGATATGGATGGTGTTCTGGTTGATACAGAACCCATCCAGTTCTTAAGACAGCAGAATTATTTACAAAGTCTAGGTATCACTATCCCTGATGAAGAACTTAAAAAAATAGTTGGGGGAAATAAGCCGATGACGTGGCAAATTATATCTAAATACTATCATAAGCCTACAAATCATCAAGAGTACTTTGAGGCCTTCAACACCTATTATCAAGATGATCCTATTCCTTTTGAAACATTACTAAACAATGGTGTTATACAAATACTAGATTGGCTTCAGAAAAGTGGCTACAGACTCGCACTAGCATCTTCGGCGAGCCCAGACAAGATAGAAGCTATTCTAACCACCTGTCAAATAAAACCGTACTTCGAGCTGGTTATAAGTGGTGATATGTTTGCGATGTCTAAGCCACATCCTGAAATCTATCAAACAACAGCACAACAGTTAGGTTTTGAGCCTGCTCAATGTCTTGCTGTTGAAGATTCAAATTATGGAATAGAATCTGCCAAAAGAGCTGGTATGTATACCGTTGCAAAAAAGGAGACACGCTTTCCTTTTTCCCAAGAGCATGCTGATGAAATGATTGAATCACTTGCTGATTTAAAGGATCTCCTCACCCAGCTAAACACGGGTGAGCTAGATGGCTAGGTTTTTCAGGGAATTTAATAAGCATTTGTATATGATTGTCTTATTAATCTTTTTTGCACCTGTAGGATTATATCTCATGTTTAGAAAGAGTTATTGGAATTCAGGCACTCGATTAGCTGTTTGTATTATATATGCGATTGGCATATTCGTAAATATACTTACACTAACTTAAAACATATAGACCATATTTATATGGTCGGTAAGGGTTGGGGTGGCACGCTGCACCCTAGCGCTTCCTCTTTCTTGGGAAACTCACTTGCTAGTGAAGTAAAAAAGGGGCTGAGACAAAAGCTTAATTAGATAAGGAAAATCCGAACATTATGTCTGAAAGCATATGGCGCTTCGGTAAAACACTTCGCTTTCCGTGGGCACGGCTTCGGCTAACTGTGTGAAGAAAGACACTTCACACAGTGGATCCTCAGCTCGTGCTGTTCCCACAGGAGTCTACGTATCTTACCTACGCTTAATCAGAATGTTCGGATACCCTGTTTCAATATTTAGTTATGTCCCAGCTTCTTCTAAAAAAAACATTTGAGACTTATAGTTATAACCTTAGTTAAATAAAGATAAAAATTGCAAATCAAAAGTTGAGTTCTTATGTTTTTGAGAATAAGTGCCTTTAATGGTCTCGTTAGCGTTAATCAACTACAACA
>NZ_FODJ01000002.1 GCF_900110345.1 Amphibacillus marinus | reverse complement strand
ATAGATATGGGAATAGGAAGTTTTGGTGTAGGGGCCTCTACGTAGACACAGTAGGCAGAAATAAAAAGCAAATTGAAGCTTATATTCGGGATCAGCTTCGAGAAGATTACATGGGAGATCAATTAACACTATTTGAGGAATTTGATCCATTCACAGGAGAAAAAAATAAGAAAAGATAAGCGATTCTTTAGAATCGGCGAGTAGATGTGGTACGCGTGGGGAAACCGTTCAGTAGGCCTTTAAGGCCCAGGTCGGAAACAAAGGCTTTCAGCCGCAGAACAAACCACCAGTTCACACTGGTGGTTTTGATTATGCGCAATAGCTACTCAATCTTTAACGAATCTAAGCGGGTTATTTGGGACAAGAGATCCACTGGTGAAAATAATACGCGGCAAGCGATTAATATTCATTATAATAATTTTATCCTGATTTACAAATAAGAAAGTTGTTTTAATTAATTTCCAAAAAAATGTGCTTTTGGTCTATATCAGACCTTTTTGATTAAACTCAATTTTAAAGCTGCAAATAGCACTGACAATAGACTTTAAGAACTACTAAGCTCACGCAAAAAAATATAAACTTTATCTTTTTAAATAGTAATCTGTAACTTTCATTATTAAGATTCGTTTTATAGTTGAAGGGAGGAGAGGGGATGCCAGATAACATAGATGATTTATATCAATTGTACTTTCGGGATGTTTATTTTTTCTCTTCTCCCTAAGTCGGAATCACCATACAGCAGAGGATCTTGTCCAAGAGACCTTTTTACGTGCGCATCTTGGTTTGGAGAATTTTCAGGGTAAGCAGATTAAGTCGTGGTTGTTGACCATTGCGCATCATGCTTTTGTTGACCATTATAGAAAGCATAAGCGAATTGTGGTAAAGGAAGAGCGTTTCTTTTATCGACAAGTGGATCAGATGATCATGCCAGAGGATCAAGTTATGATGCAGCTTGCTGTAGAAGATGTTTTTGCTCTAATGGCTGATTTACCTGAAAAGTATAAGGTTGCGGTGCTTCTCCGTGATTTTCATCAACTATCTTATGAGGAGGCGGCGCAGATAATGAACGTCAAGAAAGCCCATTTTAAAGTCTTATTATTTCGTGGCAGACAGGCCATTAGGAAAAGAGAGGTGCCGGATGATGAGTGAAGCGTTTAAAAAAAAGTTAATGGAATACGAACGTGGGGAGCTTGAAGGAGAAGAGTTAGCCTTATTTGAAGAAGAATTAACTAAATTAGAGCAGTATCAAGAGTTTTTAGAAGGGCATGATGATCAGCAACCTGCCCCTGTTATGAATGAGAAGAAACAGAGACGCATTATTTGGAGAGGAAAGTGGAAGGCAAGATTTCAAACGGCGTTGTCTGCAATTGGTCTGTTTATCGTTTTTACAATCATTGCGACAATTATTTCAGGATTGTATTACCAAGTAGGCTCTCCTAATCGTAATGATGTTTATAGAGAAATCATTGATTTAACATTAACGGTTACAGAGCCTTACGGTTATATTGGAGCATCAAGTGGCTCAAGTATTGGCCCATACTTTAATATGGATATGAGTCGGGACCTTATGAAAAAAGTGGGATCTGAGTCTGTTAAGGTTGGCGAATTAAATGTAAAATTTTTATTTTCTTTTATGGGTGTTCCGATACGTGAATACAATGGGCAGGAAGCACAAAATAGCACTAATTTTTATTATCCAACTGATGGGGACGACTATTTATCGGATTGGGATCAGTTAGAATATTTGCATGAGGGGACCGTTGTATCTGCTTATGTATCATTTGATCAACTGATGGAAACGAGAGATGTTGAAGCCTTATTTGCGGATCGTGATTTGTTCGTGGAATGGTATGCAGTAGATACGGGATTGAGTGAAGGTAATGATGTTATTTGGAATCCCATTGGTTTCCCCAGCAATCCAATTTGGCATGATGATGACATGGTCTTAATAGAGAAAGAGGAAGAGAAGACGTGGTTTGGTACATTAGGTTCAGAGTTGCGTTCTTCGCCAGAATACAATGAGGGTAATCAGGCTATGTTGCATGAACAGTTTATGAAAACATTGTACTTTTTAAAAGATCATAAACGTAAAGCCGAAAACTTGATGTCAGGAATATATGATCTTGAAGAAATCATTGCTTATTTAGAAGAAAATGGCGTTAAGAATTATGGCGCTGTTATTACCGGCCCAACCAAAGAGGTATTAAAACTACAAGATGAACCCCGTATTGCGCAATTAGAAGTGGATGAAGTGGCCTTTTGGAATTGGGAATAACTAAATGAGTGAATCATTGGGAATCGACTGACTGTAAGTCCCCCACTTCAAGGATAACAGGAGAATCCAAGTATGCTAAGTGGGGGATCATTAACCAACGACCGAGTAAAGATTTATTTTAGCGTAGCTAAAATCCTAAGCACATTATCTAGCTTCATCTTACTTCCTCTGTTTATTAATGCGATCAAAGGGGCAACAAGCAAGCTAATACATTAATAGGTATTGACCGAAAATGTTCACAATAATTCGGCTAATTGTAAAAAAATGCACATTGTTATGTAGTATAATTAGTTTTAGCTAGCCCGCTTTAACGAAGAGTATGTAGTCTAGTTAAAACGTCGTTCTTTTAAAAAGAGGAGTGAGTATGTTAATAATGGTTATTGCCTATCAAGGTATTTTTTCAACCTTTAATCCCATTTCAATAACGCTCGGTGCTACATCATTAATGTCATTACTTTTAATTTTTCTGTTAGTTCGTCAACATTTGCGCAAGACAACCCGTTATCGTGGTAATATGTTTACAATCGCGATTTTAATCTTCCAAATTGGTTTTATTAGTGCTTTTATGTTCAATCTCTTTGAATCAGAGACCCTATTTGACTGGATGTACTTTGCTACTATGATCGCGGGTATAATTGGAACTATCTTTGAGTTTCGAAACAACCCGTTAATTGCTTTAATGATGGGGTTAATCACACTGCTGTTACTTTCTTTTCTACCCTTCTTTTTAATTTTCACATATATGTAAGCTCTCTTAAAAAGGGGCCTTTACTTTAATCAGATTGACACGATAATGTCTCAGCATAGTCCATCCGCTATATTTAAGCTATTGCTTCAAAAGTTTATTGTGCATTAGGTAAGCTATTTTGCTCCTATATAAGGAGGTTAACTACTTGGAGAAAAATATGTTTTATATCCTCACACCGATTTTTTTGGGCGTGATGGCATGTTTTCCCTTGGTAGTGCCGAAGTATTTATCGCAAACAGCATTTCTTTTAGGGTATCTACTTTTGGTCCTCATCGTGAGTGTAACAGTTAAAATTTATTTTTATGTTAAAAAGAAGCATTAGTCAATGCCGGTGAGCTAAATCAATTGGCTACAATAATTCGAGAAAACGATCGATGTAGTTTACGGTAAAATATAGATAAGTAAGCAGCTTGTGTAACAACGCATTTAAAAGCAGAAAAGAGGAATCTAACATGAGTGACTATCTTTTTACGCAATTACGGTTTGTCCGGGCTAATACACTCAGGGATGTTGAAGATGTTACGAATAAAATGTCTGAAATCATTCCAGTAGGCTCCAACAATAATATTAAGTGGAATCTAGGGCATATTTATTTCAACCACGAGCGATTTGCCTTTCATTTTGCAAAGGAAAACCTATTGATGCCTGAATCATTTGCCGAGTCCTTTCGTCCGGGGACAAAGCCACAAAGTGATGGCACAATAGACGTTGATTTTTCAGAGATCATTGCGTTGCTAGAAGGTCAGATAGATCGAATTGAATCAACTTTCAAAGGTCGTTTAAGTGAAACAACCGTAGAATCATATATCACTTCAAAAGGCTTACATCTCGCTACTGTTGAAGAGTTTCTCAGCTTTTGCTTATATCATGAAGGGATGCATTATGAGAAGATAAAGCTGCTTAAGGAACTGATCACACTCTCGTTTAAAAGTTAACAATAAGGCGTGTTGTGCAACAATGCTTCTGCATCCTTTAAATAGCATTTGGTTACCGCTTCATATATTGAAGCGTATTCGTCCACATCAGGCTCTGCTTAAGTAAGGGGCCTTTTTATCATGCAACAGTAACGTACTTGATAATGACAATGAATTTATGCTAGCAAGGTCAGGTAGTCTGGATTTTTTTAAAGTTGAGCATTTTTAATAAGCGATCTGTCTATTAGGAGCTGATTATTTGAAGGGCAAATATATCTTATTAGTGCTAATGCTGTTACTCATCTGTCTCGTATTCTTTTTGTTTTTGGAAACAAGGAATAAAGCTGAATATACTGGGCAAACCAATATAAGTGCTGAGCTGCATTATAATGGTAATCGCTACATTGAGGTCGCTTCTGCTGGAGCCTATGAGACTGATCAAAAACTTGGAACCGTTTATGACGGTTATTCACCAGTTAAAGCACTTGATGTCTTTAACTTATTTAGTAACAAAGGGCGTATGTACAGTATAAAGGGGTTTTCAAAAAATGCTTATCTAGGAGTCACCATGAGTGCGGTTATGGAAACCATTAATAGCTTATACGTTAACGAAAACGTGAGAACGATGCCGATTTCGTTATTTAATGATCTCCATCTAGATAAACGTAAGGCATATATAATGGATGAGCTAAACTATTATCACTATGCTGAATTGGAAGATTTCATCACTGAAACTGAGTTGACGTTAGCTGATGAAACTGATCGCTATAAAGTATTCAGGTTAAAAGCGGTAGAGGAAGATCAATGGCTTATTTTGCTAAATAAAAAGGATAATAAGATGTTTGCTTATTGTAGAGAAATAGAGTATTTGTCAGAGGTACCGGTCCGCATTTTTAATAATAAATGATTGGTAATATAAGCTTTTTTTATGTAGCAGATAGATCAAGCAATAAAATGTAACTAAACATATTGCTACACTTAATTGCTTGTCACATTACTTGGGTGACTTAACCATCTTCACAATTTCCGCTTGATACCCCAAGTGGTTATAAAAATTAATGGCCTGTTCATTTGCCGTAAATACATCTAAAGCAAGATACTTACAGCCTTTAGCTAAACACCATTGATCTGCTTTTTCCATTAACTGCTTTCCAATTCCTTTGCCCTCACCAGCATGTGTTACCGCAATCGCCGAAATATATGCAACGCTATCAGTTGTGAAATAATCACTAACTTCAGTCAATTCTATGTAGCCGAGAAAATTATCATTTTCTTCCGCCACAAAGATATCAGACGAACGTGAAGAGATCGCCTTTTTGGCTAGCTCTAATTGTTTTTGCTCCATATCCTCTTGATTCCTGTGTGTCATAAATGGAATCGCACTAAAACGATCAGCGAGTTTAATTATCTTGTCGTTATCTTTTTCCTGATAAGGTCTAATAGTCATTAGTCATCACTCCTTCATAGAATGCTGTTTTAAAAAAATAAACGTAACTACTCCATAATGGATTAAAGCCACCACATATAAAGCATTACTTCCTCTTCTTCTTGTTCCGCGCATAAAAATCGGCAGCCTTCTGGCGATTTCCGCATAATTCCATACTGCACCAACGGCGTCTTCCTGACTTTGATGTATCAACAAAATGGAGCTGACATTCGGCATGCTCACACTTTCGAATCCGACTAACGGCAGTTGTTTCGATGGTTTGAATGATAGATTGAATAATTTGGTACAAGACATGATCTCTCGTTGTTAACCCCTTAGCTACCACTTTTAATTTATTAGACCCCAAATCAAGAGTTAACTTAACGTCTACCTGTTTAATCAAATTATTAAATTGTTCAGTAGTATCTTGAGATAAGCTGCCTTGCTGTTCGAGGTCATATAGCATACTTTTGCTAAGCTCACGCATAAATTGCAGGTCGCTAATTATTAGATCACTACTTTCCTCTTTAGCAAATGCGAGCGAATCTGTTTCAGATAATAGCTCGTTTTCTACCAGCCAATGAAGGGTTGTTGCTGAATTGTCTAATATGTCAATCTTTCGCTTATTAGAAACGTATGCGGTATTAATTAGGTTGATCCAAGCTGCTCCGCCTAGTGTATAAATTTGTTTGTCCATAGTACGTTCACCTCAGTTTTATTATAACCTTTATAATTATCATTTACAAGTTATAAAAGGTGTGTTAGGTTAATGTTATAACCTTTATAAATAATTTATAAAGGTTATACAAATAGCCGCTATAAGGATAGGAGGTATTGTTAACTCACAAGTAGCTTGATAACCAAAAAAATGACGAGGTGAGAAAAATGGTAGTTGAATACAAAACAGCAAAGGTAAATAATATTAATATTTTTTATCGAGAAGCTGGGGATAACAACAACCCAACAATTTTATTGCTTCATGGCTTTCCTTCTTCTTCGCATATGTATCGAAACTTAATTCCGAAATTGAGTGACACGTATCACGTTGTAGCACCAGATTATCCGGGTTTTGGTAATAGTGATCAACCAGCAATGAGCACTTTTGAATATAGCTTTAGTAATTTGGCAATGCTAATCGCTGAGTTTGTTGACCAGCTAGGCTTAACGAAATTCAGTATCTACGTCCATGATTATGGTGCTCCAGTAGGCTTTAGATTAGCAGTCAAGCACCCTGAAAAAATTGCAACGATCATTACTCAAAATGGTAATGCCTATGAGGAAGGATTATTAGCGGCTTGGGACCCAATTCGCGCTTATTGGGAGCAGCCAACTAAGGCGAACAAGGATAAGTTAAGACCACTATTAGAATTAGCCTTCACAAAGCATCAATATACCGATGGAACACGTCATCCAGAGCGGATTAGTCCTGATGCATGGAATATGGATCAATTTGTGCTGGATCGTCCCGGGAATGATGAGATTCAACTTGCTTTATATTATGATTACCAGAATAATGTAAAGCAGTATTCAGAATGGCATAAGTATTTCAGAACCTATCAACCGCCGACTTTAGTGGCTTGGGGCAAAAATGATATGTTTTTCGGACCTCAAGGGGCATTGGCTTTCCAAAACGATCTTAACGATTGTGATGTCCATTTGCTCAACACGGGCCATTTCCCACTAGAGGAAGATTTAGAAACAAGTGCTAATTTGATAAAGCTGTTTTTAAAAGATCGGTTGAAATAGGATCAAGGCATCACTATTGCTACTAATTACAGAACGGTATTGATTTTTCTTTTTTGAAGAGTCAATACCGTTTTAGCTTGAGTCCATTAAAAAGACACAACTACCATCTTGCTAAGGTTAGTGCTATAAAGGAGGAGTTTCGTATTTGCGAACTTTTGCTTCCATCGTTAAGCTCTACACTATAATTTAAGTAACAAAGTATATGCGCAACACGTTGATATCATTAGCTAAATGAAAAGTGAAGGAGCGGTTACAGCATGTTTCCAAAAGAATTTCTATGGGGAGGCGCTATTGCAGCCAACCAAGCAGAAGGTGCTTATTTAGAAGGTGGAAAGGGATTAAGTATAGCGGATGTTTTACCGGTCGGAGCACAGCGCATTGGTAAAGTATCTTTAGCATTAGAAAAAGATACGCATTATCCAAGTCATGATGCAATTGATTTCTATCATCGGTTTGAAGAAGACATTGATCTGCTTGCTGAGCTAGGCATAAAATGCTTTCGGACCTCAATTGCATGGTCAAGAATTTTTCCAAAAGGCGATGAACTTATACCGAATGAAGCAGGATTGCTTTTTTATGATCGGCTTTTTAATAAGCTGAAGGAAAAAGGGATTGAGCCAGTTGTGACATTATCACATTTTGAAACCCCGTTACATTTAGTAACCGAATACGGTGGTTGGCTTAATCGGAAATTAATTGATTGTTTTGATCGTTATACGAAGGTTGTCTTTGACAGATACAAGAATCAAGTAAAGTACTGGCTGACGTTTAATGAAATTAATCATGCACATACCATCCCGTTTTTGGCAGCGGCCATCGATGTGACGGCTATTACCAATGAGCGAGAGAAATTACAGAGCATTTATCAAGCAAGTCATAATATGCTAGTTGCAAGTGCAAAGGCGGTTCTGAATGGAAAGGCGGTTAATCCAGCTAATCAAATTGGCTGTATGCTTTCATTAAGCCCAATTTATCCAGCAACCTGTAATCCAGCTGATGTCTTTGAATCTTATCAGCTAAGAAGAAGATCGTTGTTCTATAGTGATGTTCAATTAAGAGGGGAATACCCTAAGTATTTTGATCGCATTATCAAGGAAAATCAATTAGCTTTAGTCATTGAACCAGCTGATTTAGCTATTTTAAGCAGAGGAACGTGTGATTATTTAGGCTTTAGCTTTTATCGTAGTTCCTTGCATGAAGCAGGGATGAAGATATTAGGTAATACGGGTGGTTTGCTAGGTAAGAAAAATCCATACTTAGAGGAAACCGAATGGGGCTGGCCCATTGATCCACTTGCTCTTCGTTATGTCTGTAATGAATTAACCGATCGCTATCAAAAACCATTGTTTATTGTCGAAAATGGTGTTGGCGTGAGAGATGAATTTAATGAGCAGCGACAGATTATCGATAAGGAGAGAATGCGTTACTTGAATGATCATGTAGCTGCAATGGCTGAAGCAATTAAGGATGGCTCTGATATTTTAGGCTATACATGGTGGGGGCCAATTGATATTGTTTCGGCCGGAACTGGGGAAATGGAGAAACGTTATGGTTTTATCCACGTCGATAAACTGAATGATGGTTCAGGAAGTTTATCACGAACAAAGAAAGCGAGCTTTAATTATTATCGGCAAATTATTCAAACAAATGGTTTGAATAGAGACTTTTCAGTGTTTGTGAACAATGAAAGCTAGGCTATGATTTAACAAGATAGTTCTGTGTAGAAAGAATGTCACGCTCGAATAGTGATATTCTTTCTTTCTGTTCTACCCTATAGAACAAAAGGTGCCTTTGGGCGATTAGCTGCCAAGCATCATGTTGTGCATTAAAAAGGCTGTAAATTTCTTTACATGGTAATCATAACAAGGTAGTGTATCATCTATATATAAGGGTTAAATTTAGTTAATGGAAAGGAAGCGGTCTAATGGGGTTACTTATTATTAGGCTCATCGTCTTCTTAAACGGACAAATTTCTGAAACGACTAATCATCACATCGCGCTGACGATGCTGAGCAACTATCAAGCCATCCATCAATTGAGTATTGGAGAGGTAGCCAAATTATGCGACGTATCAAAATCTACTATTTCAAAATTTGCCCGTACCTTAGGATTTGATGATTATCTTGATTTGAAGGACAATGCGGCTTTTGTTGAGAATCGGTTCAATAATCCATTAAATTACATCTCTAACATTATCACGTTAATGGAAGAGGATGGTTATGATCACTATTTCGATTCAATTCTAAAAGATATTAATTATTTTAAGGAAAATATTGATCTCTCGACAATAGATCGATTCGCTAAAGCCATTTACGGACATAAACAAGTAGTAGCATTAGGTGCTGTTTTTTCGCAATCGGCTGCTTTAGATTTTCAGCTCAAATTAGCCTATAACGGCAAATTTATTACCACGTTTCAAAATGACCTGGCCCAAGATGCATTTCTACGAGATGCCACGGAGGAGACATTAATAATTGTGTTCACTAACTCTGGCGATTATTTAACCAAACAGCAAATTCGCACAGGCACGCCAAAGAAAAATAGTTTTTCACAAACGAAAGCAAAAGTTATTGTGCTATCAGCCAATCCAGAAGTGCTTACCCTGCCATTTGTTAGTGACGCGATTATTTTTCCGCACCAGACTAATTATCAGACACATGCGGTCATGTTTCAAATTATTACCGATCTAATTATTGCACGGTATCGCTACTTAAATAAGGGGAGTGAGTAGACTCAGCTGAATAGCCACATTTTTGAAAAAGCTCTTTATAAAGCTCCCTCATCCTAAACGGATGTATTATAATAAATAATATCAATCTTTACTAGGAGATAGCAGGATGAAATTAGACTGTTTGATTGTCGATGACGAACTGGATTTAGCTGAAGCAACCTGTGAGTATTTTAATATGTTTGACATTAACACAGCGTTTGTGACAAGTGCCGAAGCATGTGAACGCTTTTTGACGGAGCATGACCCGGCTGTTATTTTGCTGGACATTAATTTGGGCAATGCTTCGGGGTTTGATTTATGTAAGAAGTTACGCCAGACGATTGCGGCACCGATTCTGTTTATTAGTGCACGCTCAAGTAATGATGATGTTCTAATCGCGTTAAATATTGGGGGCGACGACTATATTCAAAAGCCTTATACACTCAGTGTTTTACTAGCGAAAGTAAAAGCTGTCCTAAAACGATTAAGCATGAATACTGCTCAGCAAGAAGCTGGTTTAATTTCTGCTGCCGCCATTCAACTTGATCCCCATCAGCATCGGGTACGGGTAAATGGTGTTGAAGTTGAGCTTAAAGCAATGGAATATAAACTATTATCCTATCTGGTCAAGCATAAAAACCGTGTCATTACGAAAGCGGAACTCTTTCATAATGTCTGGGGTGATACGTTTGTAGGTGATGGCACCCTCAATGTCCATATTCGCTATTTACGTGAGAAAATTGAGCGTAATCCTAAGGAGCCGCAATTTATTAAAACAATTTGGGGAACAGGCTATGTTCTGGAGGATCTTCAATGAGAATAAAGTTCTTAGCTGCTACGATTCTGACCATATTTACTTTAGGGATGGTCCTTTCTGTTATTGTTATACAACGTCATAACATACAGGAGGTTGATGTTGTGGCAATAAATGACTTGACTAAGAAGATTGAAAACAATTGGGGGCAGGTCACTGCACAACATGTTGACCATATTGTCTCTCAACCGTTTTCCATTATTGATCGTGAGGAGAATGTCCTTTATCGATCACCAGCAAGTTCGTTTACGAGTAGCTTTGCTTCAATCAAAAATCGCGATACCCTTATTGATTTACAGCAAAATAACGAGGTCGTTGGCAAGCTCATTATTCAAAATGATGCACAAAGTATTGTCGTGCGAATGAAAAGAGATTTAATCATAGCTGTGACGTTAATTTTGGGATTGCTTATGGTTGTGATCCTCATTTATCTTGCCATTATTAATCGAACCCTAGTTAAACCATTCCAACAGCTACAGCATTTTGCGGTGAATGTGGCTAGAGGTGATTTTGACCGGCCGTTAACGATGGGCAAAAACAACTACTTTGGTGCGTTTACCGAAAGCTTTGATTTATTGCGTGATGAGCTAGCTACTGCTCGGCAGAGAGCGTATGAATCGAACCGTAGTAAAAAGGAACTTGTGGCAACCCTAAGTCATGATATTAAGACACCATTGGCTTCTATTAAAGCAGTGACTGAGCTAATGCTGCTACAGACAAATGATAATAAAGTAAAAAAACATGTCCAGACCATTTTTTCAAAAGCGGATCAAATTGATTTACTGGTTACGGATATGTTTCATGCTACTTTAGAGGAGCTTCAGCAATTAAAAGTGGCAGTTGTGGAAGTTTCAAGTACCGTATTGCGTGAGATGATTGAGAATGTCAATTTTGATCACAATATTGATTATGATCCGATCCCACCTTGTCTTATTTTAACGGACACAACAAGGCTGCAACAAGTATTAGATAATATTATTAGCAACGCCTATAAATATGCAAGGACTAAGATAAAAATAGAGTCGCGCATTCACCAGGATTACCTGGAAGTTGATATTATTGATTTTGGCAGGGGCATTAGTGAAGCTGAGTTACCACTGCTGTTTAATAAATATTATCGAGGTCAAAACATTGCTGGTCAAAACGGATCAGGACTGGGACTATATATATCTAAATACTTTATCGAAAAAATGCACGGTCAAATTAACTGCTATAACCGAACTGATGGTTTTACGGTAGCGATAAAGATTAAACTCGCAACATAATTAAGAATCAATTAAGAATTACATAAAGATTGACTAAGACTCCTTTTGTATGATAAGACTGTAAGCTTCTTTACAGTTTTTTTTATTTGAAAAGTAAGCAAGATTAAATAGGGAGTAGGCGATGAATGATGACCAAAACGATAATTAGTACAGAGAAGCTGTGTAAAACCTTCTCTAGTGGTGGTAATCAGCAGCATGTATTAAAAAATCTCGATATTAGCATAGCGGAAGGCGATTTCACCGTCATAATGGGGAGCTCAGGATCAGGGAAATCAACACTCCTTTATGCGCTCAGTGGGATGGATAAGCCGACGTTAGGCACTATCGACTTTGCTGGAAAGAATTTAGCTAAGTTAACTCAAGATCAAGCAGCCATTTTCAGAAGAAACCATTGTGGCTTTGTCTTCCAACAAATTTATCTATTAGATAATATGAGTGTATTTGATAATATCCTGGCAAGCGGTCTGCTGGTAACGCGAAATAAACAGCAGCTCGTTAAGAAAGCTAAAGCGCTGTTCCAACAAGTTGAAATTGATGAAGGTTCATGGTCCAAATTTCCAACCCAGCTTTCTGGTGGAGAGGCGCAGCGCGTTGGGATCGTAAGAGCGATTATTAACAAACCCAAAGTATTATTTGCCGATGAACCAACAGGGGCATTAAATTCAGCGGCTAGTGAAAATGTGCTTAATGTGTTTACAACTATTAATCGTGCTGGCCAAAGTATTGTCTTGGTTACTCATGATCTGAAAACAGCAGTGCGCGGGAATAGGATTTTGTATTTAAAGGATGGCGTTATAAATGGTGATTTAAGCTTAGGCCATTACCACGATTGTGAGGATGTTGAACGTAGCGATAAGCTTAAACACTTCCTTGCTGAAATGGGGTGGTGAGGTGAAGACAATGAAACTCGCACTGGCGAATGTTCGAAAAGGTAAATCGGCTACTGCGTCTTTATTTATCTTCATTCTAGTGGCGACCTTGCTACTTAATATCGGTCTAATGGTTATTACCCAACTGAGTACTTTTTTTGATCAGAAAGCAGAACAATTGAAAGACCCTCATCTCGTCATAACGATGAATCAAGCAAGCTATCATTCTGACTACGAAGCATTTCTGGCAAACTACTCTGGAGTAAAAGAAACAGAGACAGAAGAGGTCATTGATATGAACCTTGCTAACTACTATTTCGGTAACGGCGAAGTAACGAATAATATCATTATTTTTAATGCAGATACCAAGCGTGCGATTGCACCGGCAATGCGGATTGATCAGCTTAATAGCTTCAGTGGCAACGACATTTTTGTCCCCTACAGCTTTAACACGGATGGAGGCTATCAATTAGGGGATGACTTTACCATCACTTTTCAAGCTAAGCAGTATAACTATCGTATTGCAGGCTTTTTTGAAACAACCATGATGGGTATGAATAACAATGGTGTCATGAAGGTAATGCTACCTGAGGCTGGCTATCAATTGCTCAGTGATCAAATAGATAGCGATGCAAAAGGGATGATAATCTCTGTGTTAAATAAAGATAAATCAACGGCGTCACAGCTAAAAGAAGATTTTATTGGCTATGTTGAGAGATTTCAATCTGTAGAAGCGACACCCTCGTTGATGACACTAGATATCATAGAAGTGAAAGAGGTAAGCACATTAACAGTTAATATTATTGCGACAATATTAGTAGCCTTCGCTGTTATCATTGTTCTTGTTGCCCTCATTGTCATTAAATTTAGCATTTCAAATAATATTGAAGATGGTATCGTTAATATTGGTGTACTAAAAGCAGTTGGCTATACAAGCAGGCAAATTATTAGCTCGATCTTGCTGCAATTTATGTTAATTACACTCTGTTCGGGTGTTGTTGGAATAGCATTGTCGTATGCATTAATGCCAATAATAGGAGGGATTATTGCTACCTTAACAGGATTGTTATGGGTTCAAACCATTGCCCTCACTGTTAATATGGTCAGTGTTTTTTTAGTAGCACTTTGTGTAGCAGTTGTAACGATAGTATCGACCTTCCGTATTCGCAGAATTTCACCTGTGCATGCGCTGCGTGGTGGAATTCAAACACATAATTTCCGAAAGAATCACCTGCCTTTGGCAACGGCAAAAGGTAGTCTGCATCTGTTACTGGCGTTAAAATCAATGCTGACAAGTTCAAAACAGAATGTCATGATTACTTTAATTGTAGCGGCACTCACTTTTGCTACCGTCTTTTCAGGCGTGTTGTATTATAACATTGCTTCTGATAAAACGGCATTTATCAACTTATTTGGAACAGAGCCAGCAAATGTCTATATTGCTGTTCAGCCTGAAGCTAATACGCATGAGTTAATTACTAATATTGAACAAATGAATCATGTTAGCAAAGTCAATATATTTGATCTAATTAATACCAAAATTGACGGGCAGAACGTCTATACGAATGTTACCGATCATTATAACAACTTAGAGAATGACGTCGTTTATCAAGGGCGCCAGCCCAAGCATGATAATGAACTATCAATCTCTTGGGTTGTCTCAAAGAAAATTAATAAGGGTATTGGCGATGCAGTTGAAGTCGAGTATGGTGCTGAAACAGCCAGTTATTTAGTAACAGGATTGAGTCAATCAATTGGTAATCTAGGGCAAATTTCTTCTATGACTTTGGACGGTATTCAACACCTGCAATCAAATTATCAAGGTACAACGCTCTATGTCTATTTAGCGGGTATTTCAAATAAGGAATTTATGTCCGAAATCCAAAAGCAGTATGGCGATGCTATTATTGAAACATTGGATATCGATGAAAATATTGAGAGTCAGACAGGTATGTATACTGCTGCTGTCTTTGCTGTTATGGTAATGGTCTTAATCATTACGGTAATCGTTGTTGTCATGATTCTTTATTTAGTGATTAAAACGCTAATTATTAAGCGTAAGAAGGAGTTTGGCATTCTAAAGGCAATCGGCTATTCAACCTTTCAATTGATGAATCAAATAGCCATGAGTTACTTACCGATTATTATGATCGGTGTGACAGCTGGTGGGGGATTGGGCTATTTCTTTACTAATCCAATGCTCTCCTTACTTCTATCAGCCGCAGGAGTGAAACGGTTGTCCTTTGCCATTCATATCCCAAGTATTATCTTCCTTTGTTTGAGTATTTTTGTTCTAGCTTATCTCGTATCAATGCTGATTGCACGTCAAATTAAGCAGATATCTGCTTATGATTTGATTATTGAATGATACCTTGTGCTGAGGAAGTGACTGGTCAAATTTTCATTCGTGTATTTACGTTAACTTAAAAACATGAAGCCAACTATAGACGACCAGCGCTCAGTAGTTTATATCTGTTATCCAAGATTGGTTGGACTTACTTACCTTGAATGTGTGTTAGTATTTTCTATTTCACAATGCAAGACTTCTATTGGCTGGTGCAAAATGTAAGATGCTATGCGTTTACTAACTTTAATGCTGCTTCTATAATGAATAATTTATTATAATAATCACTGTCAATTTTGTTATTCTTAGATTACCGGCATAGCAGGGGTTTTTTAAAAGAACTAAGAAACCAGATGCCTCCTTTATAGGAAGTATCTGGTTTTAATATAAATTATTCTCCATACAAGACATGTTATTAGTTTTATGCTAAAGATTTGCTCCATTTGATTCAATAACACTTTTGTACCAGAAGAAGCTGTCTTTTTTCTTTCTGTCGTAGTTACCGTTTCCTTCATTGTCGAGATCGACGTAAATCGTACCATAGCGTTTGTCCATTTCTGCAGAGGAACAGCTGACGATATCAATTGGTGCCCACAGGCAGTAGCCCAATAGTTCGACCCCATCTTGAATCGCCTCTCGCATTTGAATTGCATGTTGTTTAATGTAATCAATCCGGTAGTCATCATGAATTTCACCTGTTTCAGTTACGGTGTCACGCGCACCAAGGCCATTCTCTGTTAAAAACAGCTTACATTGATAGCGATCATAGTACATATTAAGTGCCGTTCGCAAACCGAGTGGATCAATTTCCCAACCCCATTCACTTGCTTTCAGGTAAGGATTTTTTGTTTTATCCATTGGACTAAACGAATTTTTTTCAGCATCGTTTACTTTGGTATAATAGTAGCTTAATGATAGGTAATCCATGGTGTTTTCTTTTAGCAACTTCTCATCTGCTTCAGTGATCTCAATAGTTAAGTTGTTATCAGCAAAGAAGCGATAAGCATAGCCAGGGTAATAGCCACGCATGGCTACATCACTAAATAAGTATTCCATTTGATTTTTACGATAGTTGAACAGAACGTCTTCAGGCTTACAAGTTGCTGGATGAGCGATCTTGTCACTCAGCATCGTGCCAATTTCAATTGCGTCACCATATTGCTTGGCGAGTTGTTTCGCTTTGGCTTGGGCAACAAATTGGTGGTGGACAGCTTGGTATGTGCCTTGTAGCGTGTTATCAGTCTGCCCTTGTTTAAAGCTAAGTGAATTAAATGATAACAGATTAATTTGGTTAAAGGTAATCCAGTATTTAACTTTCTTGTGATAGCGTCCGAATAACACGCGGCAAAGATTCTCGTAACAATCAATGGTCTTTCTCGATAACCAACCACCGTATTGCTCTACTAAGTGGACCGGAATTTCATAATGAGAAATGGTCATTACCGGCTCTATATCGTTGGCAAGCAATTCATCAATTAAACGATCATAGAATTGAAGTCCAGCCTCATTTGGCTCTGTTTCGTCACCGTTTGGAAAAATGCGTGCCCAGTTGAATGAGGTGCGAAAGCATTTTAGCCCCATTTCTTTAAACAGCTGAATATCTTCTTTATAACGGTGATAGAAGTCAACACCATTTCTTTTCGGATAGTAAGTGCCATCAACGGTGGTGAACATATCTTCATCGACTTCAATCGTGGCATGCTCTAGTCGGTCATCAGCACTTTGTTTACTTTTATAAGCATGGAAATCGGCAATTGACAGGCCTTTGCCATCAGCATTATAAGCACCTTCTGCTTGATTAGCAGCAATGCCGCCACCCCAGAGGAAATTCTGAGGGAATTGTGTTGGTTGTTTCATATCTATTCATCCCTTCGTCTTTTTATCGCAAAAATAAATGTGCGCAAGTTACGTCGAGAACAACTAGTCAGCTGTTGTTCTCGACGATTTTTCGCTCGATTTATTCAGCGTCTTCTAGCTGACGAGCACGCTGATCGGAAATTCTAAAGAATGGGTACCAAATTGCAGTTGTAATTAATGTTGTGATCACCTGCAAAGTTGCACCACGCCAGCCACTAAGAAGGAAACCAGAAATAATTGGCGGTGTTGTCCAAGGTAGGTTAACGCCATTCGTCAAGGGTACTAAACCAGTCGCCATCGTAAAGTAAGTGATAATTAATGCAACTAAAGTTGAGACAACAAAAGGAATTAACATCAATGGGTTTAGGATAATCGGTGTTCCAAAGATAACAGGTTCATTAATATTGAAAATACTTGGTGCAATTGATAGTTTACCTAATGTTTTATACTGTTTCGATTTAGCGACAAAGACCATACAGATAACAAGGCCTAATGTACAGCCAGCTCCACCCAGTTGGACAAAATTAGATTGAAACTCAGTGTTGATAATATTTGGAATATTAGCACCTGCTGCAAAGGCTGTTGCGTTTTCTGCCGTTAGGGATAACCAAATAGGGTCCATAATGGCACCAATAATAACGGTACCATGAATACCGAATGCCCAAAGTAACGAGGCAAACAAGTTAATAATGATCATTGCGGGCAAGGAACTACCAACATTAGTTAACGGTGCCTGAAGAATCTGGTAAATAAAGTTTTGTGCTGTGCCAAAGCCGGATCCCTCAAACAATAGTCGAATAATCGTAAAGACTAAAATAACAAAGAATGACGGAATAAGTGATGTAAACGAGCTTGAGATATTTGCTGGGACACTTGGTGGCATTTTAATCGTTATATTCTTTCCTTCAATAAAACGTAGGATTTCAACTGATACAATCGCAGAAATTAAACCTAAGAATAACCCAGTCGCACCGAACGCTCCAGTCGGAATACCGCTTTCTTCGCCAGCAAAAATAAATGGCGTTAAAATAATGAACGCAACGACGGCAGCAATGCTTGCATTTAATTCATTTATTTTATAATGTTTAGCTAATGATTTAGCTGTACCCATAATGACAAATAAAGTCATAATGTTCATAGTTGCTTCAAAGGGTATATTAAAGATACTATCCCAGCCAGCACCAAAAATAGATTGCATAAATTCAGGATAACCTTCGATAGGTAAGTTGCCGAAAATTAATAAAAATGAACCAATAATTAAGAATGGCATGACACCAAAGAAACCATTTTTAATGGCATCTAAGTATCGGTTTGTATCAAATGCCTTGGCAATTGGAATTAATTTTTTATTCATTGAAGCCATAAACTTGTCCATAAATAACCCTCCTAAAATAAAGTGACTCGTAGAGCTGAAAACTGAGTAGAGGCTGCTAGCTAAAGCAAACGATTGAACTAAGTTAACGAGTCACATAATAATGATTTGCTCGCTTAAATCTGTGTTAATGCTTCTGTTAAAATTTTCTTGCCGTTCATCATGCCGTAATCAACGGTGTTTAGCACGTTAATAGGAATATTTTTATCAGCAAATTCAGTTTTAATGTCATCTTCTAAATACGCAATTTGTGGTCCAATTAGGACGATATTTGCTGAATCAATATGCTCACCTAATGTTTCTTTAGCAACGGCTTCAATAGCAACTTGTTCACCAATGGCTTCTGATTCCGCTTTCATTTTATTTACAAGTAGGCTGGTTGACATACCGGCAGCACAAACTAATAGTATCTTTTTCATGTTAAACCCTCCATTTTTTTATATAATTTAACAAATTCTTTTGCTAAGTCTAAAATAGTAATGGCATTCATCAAATGATCCTGAGCATGAACCATTAACAAGCTTACTTCATGTTTTTCACCACGAGCTTCACCTTGAATTAAGGCCGTTTGACCGTGATGAGCTTGGCTTACGCAAGTAGCGGCTGTTGCTAGTGCTTCATCTGCCTCAGCAAATTGCCCTTTTTGAGCTAGTGCAATACTCTTCATAGCGTGACTTTTAGCATCCCCACCATTAGCAATCAATTGCATTATTACGACTTCGTTTTCCATTATTTTTGCCCCCTTTAAATACAAGTTTGTCTGTTCAATTATTATTATAAGAGCATTTTTTTCTTAAACAATCGTTTAGAGGTGAAAGCGTATCCTATTTACAAAATTTCATGTTAAATACCTGTCTAATTGTAAATGCTATTTACAATAAAGGTGCTATACTAAGGAGGGGTGATAAAAATGATGCTTTCAGAGAAAATGACAGAAAATATCTTCTCAACGTCGGAACAAGCGGTCATTACTTACATGTTCGACCAACGTGAAGGTATGACAGATAAAACAATTAAACAAATTGCTGATGATACGTATACACACCCATCGACGTTAATTAGAGTGGCCAAAAAACTTGGTTTTAACGGCTGGATTGAATTAAAGGATGCTTTTTTGAATGAAATAGCTTATTTAAATAGCCATTTTAACAATGTTGATGCTAATTTCCCGTTTGATCAGGAAGATAATTTGTTAGCGATTGCGAATAAAATTGCGTTGCTTAATCAAACAACAATACAAGACACACTCTCATTAATAAAGCATGGTCACTTACAAAAAGCGACTAGTCTGTTAGAACAGGCCAAGGAAATTAAGATATTTGCCATGAATAACAATTTAATCTTGTGCCATGACTTTAAATCAAAAATGACAAGAGTTCATAAAAATATTCGTATTTGCTCTGTCGATCCCCGTTATGAAGCGGCTAATTCAGACGAAAACACTTGTGCCATTGTCATTTCTTATAGTGGTGAAACGGATCGAATTATTAGTTTGCTACCTATCTTGCAACGACGAAAAGCCTCCATTATTGCGTTAACGAGTATTGGTGAAAACACGTTGACGAACTATGCAGATTGCATTTTTCGAATAACGACCCGCGAAAAGTTAATTTCTAAAATCGATAGCTTTAGTTCAAATACATCTATTTGCTTTTTGCTCGATATTTTGTATGCTTCCCTTTTTTCACTTAATTATCAAGAAAATTTGGCCTATAAAATTCAAGTTGCCCGCTATTTTGATCATCGTCATAGTACCAATAAAGTTATACAAGACTCTGATGAATTTGAGGAGAAGGAATAAGCGATATGAAACGGGTTTGTTATTAATAAGAAACCATTGAAAATCTGCTTGCTTCTACCTCGAAAGCAACTGTGTTTCGATCAATGTGCTGCGAAAACCGGACGAGTCTTCGAGATAAAATCATATAAAAAAGTAATACGACCAAAATAAAAATTGTTGCAGTCAAGATTGCTGCAACTTTTTCTTTGTTGAGTCGTCTTTTTAGTGTGTGATATGTAGGGAGGGGTAAGATGGCAAATAAACACCCATTCGATGAGATAGAAAAACTTTATCAAGAGTACTATCAATACTTATGCCACTTCCTTATGGTCCTTACTCGCGATGGTGAGGTGGCCAATGATATTATTCAAGAGCTTTTTTCCAAGATACTAACTAATCCTTCATTAATTTCTGAAGTCACACATATAAAAAGCTGGTTAGTAAAAGCAACAAAAAATACACTGTTGGATTACTATAAGAAAAAGAGACCGGAATTGTTGAGCGATGAGAATCTAATTGAGACATTATTAATTCATAATCAAACACCGGAATTAAAAGTTATCGTAAATGCTCAAATTAACTCAATTTTAGCTAGCTTACCAAGTACAGACAAAGCTATATTGTTAGCTAAGGTTTACTATGGCTATGATTATCAGGAAATTAGGGAGCTCTTACATATCCCCATTTCTACCCTCAAGTCGAAAGTATTTAGAATGCGTAAACAGATAGCAAAAAGAAGGTGAAAAGGTGAACGATCAACAAAAGATTCATATTTTGTCCCAAGAGCTTGTTGGAATGATTGATGAGTTAGATCATGATGCAAAGCAAATTGTCCTAGACCATATTAGTGGTTGTCATGAATGTCAACAGCTCTATCATCAGCGCTTAACTAATGTAGGTAATCCTTCAGGTACAATAATAGTTGAACCTAAACAACCAGAACCTTTTAAAAAAATAATCCAATTTAATCGCAACTTAAAGCTTGTCATGTTCCTTGTTCGTACGTTTATTGTAGTCTGTATTCTTTATACAAGTTTTTATTTTTATAATTGGGACTTAGCCGGTTTGGCAGCGATTGAGTACATTAAGAATACGGTATTTTTAATTTACTTTCCTGCTATTATCTTCTTAACAATCTTTACAATGACATTCTTCAACAAGAAATGGTTTATGCTATTTATTTTGCTTGATTTCATCATTATTTTTTTCTTAGATACATTCATGTTAATTTTTTTTAATTGATGGAGGTGGCTAGATTGGCTGCAATTATTTGTTTTGGCATTTTTATTGGTATGCTTATTTTTCTGTTTACATTAATCATCACAAAGAAATCTGGAAAGATCTTCATGGCGCCAATTGTGACCTTATACATTGGTGTGGTGGTAATTATAATTGGTTCCTTCAAAATTGGCGGCTTTGAAGGAATTGGCTTTGGCTTCTTAGGAGCAATTATTATAGCGATCTCATTAATAGGAGCAGTATTAATGTTGTTTTTATTTCCAAAAATCAATGAACTTGAGTTGAAGATAAATAGACTTGATAAATGCCTTGTTTTTTTAATACCTTTGCTTTTGTTTGCAACTATCATGTGGACAATTGCTACAAATGAAGGCTATTGGGAGATTGAGCGAGGTTTCATCCCGGCCAGTGAGTATATCACAGATAGCTACTATGAATTGACAACCATATCTGAAGGGAAGAAACAAATCTATATTCAATTGGGGGAGGGGTATACCGGGAAGAAATTAATGATCGAGCGCGTAAAGACAGTTGGTAGTACAGAAGTTATTGTTGAAATTGAAGACGGTGGTGAAGAGCAATTGATTCCGTTCATCAGCATCGGAATAAACAAGATTGTTGAACCGTTTGTAGTAAAAACAATTGATGGCCAAATAATAGAATCTAAAATAGAGGTAATAACTAAATAGTTCGTGGCTGTCTTGCTAGTCATCTGTCGGGAGGGCAGTTAATTGCTGCTAATGAACCGAGTCAATAGTTTATCTTATTTAATAAAATGAAGAGGAACAATGGCTTATTATTATTATGAGCTAAAATAACTAAGCATAGAACCTGCATGTGAGTTGGTAAAGTAGCTCGACCTAGTGCTTAAATTATGCGTCACTTAGTACAATTTAATTTGACTAAGTGACGTTTTTTAGGTGGCTTATCTTATAAACAATCTTGCATCTCTCTTTCTAGTGTTAGTAGAAATTCTTTACGTTCAATCCCACCACCATAGCCTCCTAATTCACCATTGCTTTTGATGACTCGGTGACAAGGAATTAAGATGGCAATTTGATTAGCGCCATTGGCATTACCGACTGCGCGAACTTTTCCAGCATCGCCTAATTGTAAGGCGATATCCTTATAGCTACGTGTCGCACCTACTGGGATCGAGATTAACTGGTCCCATACTTGCTTTTGAAAGGCTGAGCCATCGTAGAACAGCGGGATAGTAAAGTGCGCTAGTTGTTTGTTAAAGTACAACTGGAGCTGTTTGGCTAGCTTTTCGTTCAGTTTGTTTTGTCCATAAATAATTCTAAAATTGTGTTTATTTCTTAATCTTTCGATTTCTCGTTCCAAACCACGACGATCAAGGAATTCTAGTAAATAAAGATAGTTATCATCTGCTAAGCTGATCATTCGTCCGATTGGTGTGGTCAAGATTGCCGCACTAAGGAGCTTGACTGAGGTCTTTTTAGCGGGATTACCCATGATTTTGGTAAACGCATCATTAAAGCCACTAGCTGACTCATAACCAGTTGCAAGCTGTTGGTCAATGACTTTACTACCATGTTTGATTTCCTTAAAGGCAAGACCCATGCGACGTGCGCGTGCATATTGGACAAACGTCATGCCATAAATCGTCTTGAATTTTCTTCTTGCTGAAGCCGAATGTAGCCCAATTTCTGCAAAATCACTTTCTTTCCACCTTTTTTCAGGTTCAGCTTCAACTGCTCTAATAAGCTGTTCGACTTCGATAGGGATCGCATGAGGGAAAGATAATGGGTTGCAAATTTTGCAAGGTCGATAACCCGCTAGCAAGGCTTGCTCTGCTAATTGATAAAATTCGCAATTCTCAAATTTTGGTTTTCTAGCTGTACAAGTTGCGTGACAGAAGATACCGGTTGTTTTTATGCCAGCAAAAAAAATCCCATCATAATTATGGTTCTTTTCAACGAGCGCCTGATAATACTCTTGTTTTTTTTCATTTGAAGTGATCATAGAATCGCCCCTTCTATCTGGTTTAGTATGCGTTGACATAATCAAATAATAAGTAATCTAAACAATTTACTTATCCAATTAAAAATCTTACTTCATTTTAATTATTCACCATTAGTAGAGGTAGAGAACGTGTTTAAATTTTAAGTTACTACGCATGCATCGTTATTCCTTCTCTCAGTTAGTTTAGCGCAGATTAACTGGCCAGTAATTAAAGCTACACTTTCCTTTAATTATAATGACAATAACCAAGTGGATCTTCCGAAAAATGAACAACTATTTTTTGACATAATGAAGTGAATGTTTTTGTTCTGCTTATGATAAGCTATAATTAGCCGGTTTACAATTATATTAATAATGAAATTGAGACAAGTAATATTAGGGGGTATCGATGAATTTCTTCGATCTTAGTTATTTACAACAGGGAAGTGAGAAGCAAAAGAAAGCCTTTCAATGCTTGACTGAGCTTCATTTACCTAATCAACTTGCTCGGTTTAATGCTTGTTTATGTGGGACGATCCCTTTGGATTTAATCATAGACAGTTCAGATTTGGACATTATCGCTGAGGTGAATGATTTTAATGCATTCAGAAGAGCACTTAACAAGTTTCGGCACTTAAAAGGCTTCAAATTAAAGGAAAAGCAAATAAACGGAAAGAAAGTATTAAAGGTGAATTTTTTTCACAAGGCATTTGAAGTAGAGGTGTTTGGACAACCTGTACCGGTTATTAAACAAAATGCCTACCTGCATATGGTTATCGAGAATCATCTCTTAGAAAAAAATGGGAGGTATTTTAGGGAGCAAGTTATGCAGTTAAAGCAGCTAGGATATAAAACCGAACCTGCTTTTTGTCGTGCACTTCATTTACCTGCTGAAAATCCGTACCTTGCGTTAATTGAATATGCGAAAGAACAGCAAATTATCTAAATTGTTGAAGCGAATGTTTTTTTCTTGAGCTTAGTAAATAATTTAAATGAAAAAGTTTTGCCTTAGTAGTTACCGGATGTAGCTTGTTAAATTAAGATGATTAGTCGAGCAAGTGAAACCATTTTTTTTGGAACGACAGAGCACGGCACGTTGATAAAAAAGTCAACATGGGTATTGCCAACTCTCCCAAACATGATCAAGGCTTCATGATTATTTTCAGTGTGAAAGTTGAGTTATTTAATAAGCGTTATCCATAGGGAATATCTGAAAGAGTGCTCTTAAAAATGCTCAAGATACAGAAGAGAAGATAAAGCCCTTCTCTTCTTGTGATTGCTAGCTATTTCAAGCCGATATTTCTCTGCAAGCTGTAATTTGTTATGTGATTATCATCTGATCCAATGCGGTATTCACTAAAAATCTCAAAACCATTCTTTCGGTAGAATTTAGTGTTTAATTCAGTATGGGTAACGAGTGTTAGTCTTCCGCCCCCTTGTTCGCTGATATAAGGGAAAATAAATGACTCAAATAATTTACTACCCAAGTTTCGTCCTTGATAGCCCTTAGCAACCGCTAGTCCTTCAACGTACCAGCTTTCTTTGCTATCTTTCATGCAGGCCTCTTTCATGTGTTCAAGCGTTCTAATGAGTTTAATCAATCGGCGAAGCCCGATTTGTGTTAATAGCGATAGTCCGCCGTTACGTAAGTATTGAACTAAAGTTGGACTATGTGAGCCTCTTTTTTTCAATAGAATAACTGAAACGATTTTCCCATCTAAAGTACCAACAAAACAGCTTTTCTGCTGAAAAAAGCACCGGGTATTGATATAATTAAGTTTAAACAGGAGCTGTTTATAATGGTTACTCCCGGCTAGGATATAGGTGAATAAAGGATATTCTAAAAATGATTCGGTAAACAATGTGGCAATTTCGTTCAATTCATTTTTTGTAGCTAAGCGGTATGATTCCATTGTGAGCCCCTTTTTAAATCATTTATTTTATTTTATTATAATAAGGATATCAGCCGTTTAGTATAGGTAATGATTGCTCTTTTGTTTATTAATGAACAAAAGAAGTATAATTGTTTAGGAATGGGGTTGTTAATGTGGCAGATAGACGTTCAATACGAACTAAAACGGGAATTAAACAAGCTTTTTTAACGTTATTGAATAATAAAACCATTTCTAAGATAACCATTTCTGAGCTGACTGAGCTTGCTGATATTGGTCGAGGGACATTCTATTTACATTATCAGGACATTTATGATCTGTATAGTGAAGTGGAGCAGGAAATGTTTACACAATTAAATAGGTTTTATGATGAATCCTTTCCCCTTAATGAACGCCGTGGAGTGGTGCATTTCATTAACAAAATGACTGATTACATTTATCATAACAAAACACTTTTTAATGTATTGATTAACCCCGAAGATACGCTACTAACTCCTGAGAAGTTTAAGCAAGCCTTTAAAGCGAAAATTCTCCAGGAAATGATTAAGGAAGACCATTATCCAAATCAGCCCACTATTCTGGAGGAGACGGAAAGTATGTTTATTGCTTCAGGTGTATTCGGCGTAATTGAGGACTGGATTATCCGAGGTATGGTAGAAGAGCCGACTGGAATGTCGCTGCGTATTGAGCAACTTTTGTTAAAACTAGAAACCTAAGAAAATTTGCTGTCAGCACATTCGTAAATCGACTTGTTGCAGTTATTCATTTAACTTGCCAGAGGAAATGGTGGCATCGTAAATGGGAGGTGTTGTGCAATGTATGAATTAAAGACAAAAGAAACAGATCAAAGTGTAATTGCTTTTATTGAAGAAGTAGCTAGTCTGCAGAAACGTGAGGACGCCTTTCGATTATTAGATATTTTTACCGAAACAACAGGTTTCGAAGCAAAGATGTGGGGGCCAAGTATTATTGGATTTGGCAAGTACCATTATAAATATTCGTCTGGTCATGAGGGAGATGCGCCTTTAGTAGGCTTCTCACCACGAAAAGCTAAAATTAGTTTGTACTTTGCAACCGGTGACGAAGAACGTGACAAGCTCTTGAAGGATTTCGGCAAGCATACTACTGGTAAAGCTTGTGTCTATATTAATAAAGTAGCCGATATTGATAGTGACGTTTTAAAGGCATTAATTAACCAATCTATTGTGTTTTTGAAGGAAACCTATCCCGGTTAAGAATTTTGAATGATAAGACCGCTAGCAAAGATTCTGCTAGCGGTCTTATTTATTATCACCTTTTTTTTATCGTAAAGGGGCAAAATCTGCAACCTTTTTCAAAATACGTTCAATTTCTTCAAGTGTATCTGGCTGGAGATTTACGTCAGCAGCTTTAATGTTTTCCTCAATCTGTTCTGGCTTACTTGCGCCAATTAAGGCAGAGCTCACACCTGGTTGGCGTAATACCCAAGCTAATGATAGCTGTGCTAAGGAGATATCGAGCTGCTGAGCAACATTATCTAACTGCTGCACAGATTCGAGCACATTGTCTTGCAAATAACTATTAATTACGCCATTAACACGATCATTAGCCGCGCGACTATTTTTAGGGATTTGTGCACCTGGCTTATATTTACCCGTTAGGATGCCCTGAGCGAGTGGTGAGAAAACAATTTGACCAATACCATGTTGCTTACTAACGTGTAACACATCTTCTTCAATATAACGCTCAAACATGTTATAGATCGGCTGGTTTGAAATAAGCGGATCAAGATTCAAACGCTTACTAATGCCAGTTGCCTCTGTGATTTGGGCAGCACTCCATTCACTAACACCTGTATATAAGACTTTGCCTTGTGTAACAAGGTCATCAAGCGCACGGAGTGTCTCTTCTGTAGGTGTTTGGTTGTCGTAACGATGGCAGAAATAAATATCAATATAATCTGTGCCCATCCGTTTTAGACTTGCTTCACATTGCTCCATAATATGCTTCCTTGATAGTCCACCATCATTTGGTCCATTACCCATCGGAAAAAAAACCTTGGTAGAGAGGACGTAACTTGATCGGATATACGGCTTTAGTGCGGCACCAATCGCTTCTTCACCCGCACCGCGATTGTAGGCATTTGCTGTATCAAAAAAATTAATTCCACAATCAAATGCTGTTTTTATACAGGCATCAGCAGCCTTTTGTTCGGATGCTGTTCCATAGGTTAGCCAACTACCAAGACCAAGCGCGCTGACTTTAACACCACTATTACCAACTCGTCTATACTGCATTGTTCGCTTCTCCCTTTTTAATTATATTCAGGTAACCAATTACCATGCTGTTCGATAAGATCATCACATAATGCCACAATGTCATCTATTGACAGCTCAGCAGCTGTATGAGGGTCTAACAATGCTGCTTGATAAATTTTTTCCTTTTTTCTAGTTAGAGCAGCTTCAATCGTTAAAAGCTGCGTATTAATGTTGGTCCGATTTAAGGCGGCTAACTGTTCTGGGAGTTCCCCAACATATGTTGGGGTTACCCCGCTAGCATCAACCAGACAAGGTACTTCAACTACAGCATTATCAGGCAAATTAGAGATTAACCGGCCTGTATTAAGAACATTACCACCAATTTTAAATGGTTGGTTTGTTTCCATTGCTTCAATAATATAGGAGCCATATTCATGGCTACGTTCGTGCTGAAGATTATGGTCATTGACTAAGTCATCGCGCATCTTCTTCCAGCCTTCAATTTGATGAACACATCGCCGTGGATACTCATCTAAAGGAATGTTATAACGATCAATTAATTCTGGGTAGTTACTTTTGATAAAATAAGGGTGATATTCAGCATTGTGTTCTGAGGATTCAGTCACGTAGTACCCGAATTTATCCATTAGCTCAAAGCGCACCATATCGTGATGCTTTTGCTTTTGTTTCTCTTGCGCTCGTTTCTTAATTTCGGGATACAAGTCTTGTCCGTTTTGGGTGATTTCTAATAGCCAGGCCATATGGTTAATACCAGCAATTTTCCACTGGATATTATCCTTTGACATTTCTAAGGAGTCAAGCAAGTGATCTGCACAAACTTGAACGCTATGGCACAACCCAACCGTTTTAATGCCTTCCTTTAGCATAACGTTTGTTAAGACTGCCATTGGATTTGTGTAATTCAGAAACCATGCGTCGGGGCAGACTTCTTTGATCTCCCGGGCAAATTCCTGCATAACTGGAATTGTTCTTAAGTTACGGAAGATACCACCAATGCCTAATGTATCAGCGATCGTTTGCCGTAAGCCGAATTTTTTAGGTGCTTCGAAATCAGTAATGGTACAAGGATCATAGCCACCTACCTGAATGGCATTAATGACGTATTTAGCATCTCGTAACGCTTCTTTTCGATTACGATAAGCCGTTACCGTTATCCTAGCATTCAAGCTCTTCTTGAGGTTGTTAAGCATAAGCTCCGAATCGTGCAAACGCTCATGATCAATATCAAATAGGGCGAATTCAAAGTTCTGCAATGCGGGAACGGTCATGCAATCACCAAGGACATTTTTAGCGAATACGGTACTACCAGCACCTAAAAAGGTAATTTTCGACATATGATACACTCCTTAATTTAAATCAATTTAGTTTCAAATTTATCTTAAGGGGATTTGCAAGCGGATACAACCGTAAATTTAGTTAAAATGTGCAATATATTGCTCCATCTTAATCAATAAATAATCGATCGACTGGCATGACAAACTTATTCTGACGGTACTGGGTCGGTGTCTCGCCAAGCGTAGCTTTAAAAACTTTGCTAAAATAATTATGGGATGCATAGCCTACAGTCTTCGCTATCTCATCAATCGATTGATCGGTGTGTCTTAAGAGCTGAAGTGCTTGTTCAATGCGAACTTTAGTTAAATACTGAACAGGTGTTTTGTGTAAAGTCCTCGTAAATAACCGAGTAAAGTGATATTTAGACAAGCCTGAAACTTTGACAATATTGTCTAAACTAATATCCTTAGCATATTGTGCTTTAATGAATGCCACCGCTTTGTTAATTGAAGCTGGGCGCTCGCTTTGTTGCTGTTGTTTAAATTCTAAGTAGTGCAAATACTCCATCAAAAAAGAATAGGCATAACCGCTAGCTTCAAAGGCATCCTTAATTCCGATTGTCTCGATAATTTCAATTATTTTAAAGATGTGTCTAATCGGACGAGTGTCAATTGGCATAGTAAAGATATGACCATGCTTGTGGGTAATGGTATGATAATGGCGCGCTGCTTCTTCACCATAGAGTGTAATAAAGATAAAATCCCAGTGATCTGAATCTGAAGGTAAATAGTAGCAATGATCACTCGGAATGTTAATGAGAAACGCTTCATTTTTTGTCAGCGTATATACGTTATCCTTAATTCGAATTCTGCCTTGCCCATTAAGGGTATACTGAAAGACAATGCGGTCTTGTTCTTGTCTTTTTAAGCCATCCCAACTATAAGTGTGACTGGTCCGTGATTCTTTACCAATGGTATGTAAGCCGGCAATGCGCTGTTGCACCTCCCCTTTAAAGCGAAACCCATACACTTTGTCTGGTGCCAATTAGAAGCCCTCCTTTAACTTGTTAGATTTAATCTCATATTACTAAACAAGTAAGTTATTTAAAACTGATTTGTGCAATAATAAGTATAATAATATAAATCCTTTACTTTTTTGGGCGTTTTGTTAGTTTTAATGTATTAGCAAAAAGAACAATGCAAAACAACTTATCTCATTGTAACGTTACTTTTCAAAAGTAATAACTTGCATGAGAAAAATTTAAAAAGGAGCATACCTATGAAATTAACCTTGTCAAATGGAGAAACGCTATCCTATATAAAGCGACCAGGTGGAGAGCGCATAGTCGTTCTTATCCATGGTAACATGGCAGCTTCCACACAATGGGATATTTTAATTAAGCAGCTAGATGATGAATTCACCATATATGCAATTGACCTGCGAGGATATGGTGATTCAACCTATAATCATCCGATAGAAACAATGAAAGACTTTTCAGACGATATTAAACTGTTTATTGACCATTTGGGTATAGAGCGATTTGATCTGATTGGTTGGTCAAATGGTGGTGGTGTCGCCCTACAATTTTCAGCGGATTATCCTAAACATGTTAGTCATCTTGTTTTACTTGCATCTATGTCTACAAGAGGCTATCCAGCCTTTGACCAAGCTGGTAATAGGGCTGATCAGAAGGAGGACCTTACTAAAAATGTTGGCCTATCAATGATGATAGAAGCACAACAGGCAGAGGATCATACTTTCTTTAGAAATGCTATGGATCAATTACTTTATGCTGACCATCAACCGAGTAAGGAACAGTATCAGTGCTATTTAATTAGTGCCACTCAACAACAGAATTTTATTGATGTAGCGCACGCGGCAAATTTATTTAATGTAAGTGCACAGTCAAATGGTTTAATAGACGGAAATGAAGCGGTCAAGAAGATTAAGGCACCAGTGTTAGTTGTTTGGGGAGTAAAAGACCAACTAACCTCTAAGGCTATGACGCTGGAGCTGATTGAGGATTTGGTAGCTGCTAATATTAGGCTGAGCTATCTGCCGGTTAACGCAGGTCACGCCTTGTTTGTTGATGATGCGCAAGCTATTTTACATGAATTGCATCAGTTCTTAAAGGTTAATTAGGAAGATAGAGCGCACATTTCTTCTAGGCTTATGTTTAAGCTTATAGTAGCTTGAAGAAGCTATAAAAGTCATCTGTGTTAAAATAGTGATATGCAATGGTTGAAAACCCGCGCTTAATCGATAATTAAAGATGCATTGCAGGCACAGGATTCGTCTTTTACGCCTGCGAATAAAACAAAGAGAAAGTAATAAATGTGGCTGGAAAGAGGAAAAAAGTTTAGTAGTTGTATGTTTTTAGCAAGCTTTGTTAAAGGGCCACTAGCTTTAATGCATATTAATAAGTGACAATTAGGAAAATAACAGCAGTACGATGAAAGGATAGGTGTGCAGATGAAGAAACACAAGATTTATACGATGAGCTTTGCTAAGGTCTATCCGCTATATATAGCTAAAGTAGAGAGAAAGGGGCGGACAAAGGCAGAAGTTGACGAAATTATCTGCTGGTTAACAGGGTATAACGAAGTGATGTTAGCTGACCTAATAGACAAGGAAATCGATTTTGAGACGTTTTTTGCCGAGGCTCCTGAGATGAATACATCTCGTTCTTTAATTAAAGGTGTCATCTGTGGTGTTCGCATTGAGGAAATTGAGGAACCTTTGATGAAGGAGATTCGTTATTTGGACAAGCTAATTGATGAATTAGCAAAGGGAAGAGCGATGGAGACGATTTTGCGGAAATAATTATCAAGCCAAGCTATCAGTTTAACTCATGCTGATAGCTTTATTTATTACAATAAACTAGTCTTGATAACTTTTTAAAAGAAGCTTATTTTATAACAGTACTTAAAAAGGTTTGAGAGCGTTTAGTTGACATGACACCATATAGTGTCTTATAATTATGACACTATATGGTGTCTAATAGTTAGAGGAGCTGAGACCATGAAAAATCAAATAGAGCAAGACGTCTTTGCAGCCATTGCTGACCCGACAAGGCGAGAGCTATTACGTCTATTATCAAAGGAAGAGGAGTTACCGCTTTATCGAATAACAGATCACTTTGAGATTGGCAGGACGGCGGTTTCTAAGCATTTAACGGTATTAAAGGCAGCGAATCTTGTCTATGATCGTAAAGAAGGTAGAGAAACACGTTATCGTGCTAACACACGACCACTTAAGGTCGTCAGAGACTGGCTCTCCTACTATGAAGTTTTTTGGAATGAAAACATTTTGCAATTGAAAAAAATATTAGAGGAGGAATAACCATGGCTAAATTATCATTAAACTTCGAATTTAACAGCCCAATCCATAAGGTATGGCAAGCATTAACGGATTCAAGCACACTAGCTGAGTGGGTGATGGCAAACAACTTCAAACCGATTGTTGGATATAAATGTAAATTTCGCAACGAGGAAATTAGTTTAGTGGTAGATAGTGAGGTTTTAGTTGTAGACGAGCCCTATAAGCTATCGTATACCTGGATTGGTGGGCCGATAGATACAGTCGTAACTTGGACATTAGAAGAGGGGGATGGTAAGACCGTTCTTCATCTTGAGCAAACTGGGTTTGAAGAAATGGATCAGGCATTCAATGGAGCCAAATATGGCTGGACCTACAAAGTCGATGCACTCAGACAATGGCTTGGTGAAGGATAAGGATAAAGAGGAGGAGCTAGAATGGACAACTTATCGGATTTTATTGCAGGAGTTGTTGACGGGCAGCAACGTGAGCGTGTTGAAGAGGTATTTGCTTGGATTAAAGAACAGTTCCCAGAGCTTGAGGCAGAAATAAAGTGGAATCAACCCATGTTAACTGATCATGGCACGTTTATTATTGGTTTTAGTTTAGCGAAGAAGCACTTAGCAGTCTCACCAGAAGGTGTGACGGTTAAGCATTTGGCGAATGATATTGCCGAAGCGGGCTATCAATTCACCAAAGAGATTATTCGGATTCCGTGGAACAAGCCCGTTAATTACGAGCTGCTTGATAAGATGATTGCATTTAACATTTTGGATAAGGCGAACTGTAATAGCTTTTTCCGTAAATAACATGGGGGGCAAGAAAATGAGTTTTTTTAAAGATATGATTGCTGTATTTAAAAAGAAGGAACTAACCTTTCTTTCGTCTAGTAAGGAATCAGAAGGCGTTTATACCTTTTCATTTGAAAAGCCTAGTGATTTAACGTGGCAAGCTGGGCAGTATGGATTATTTACAATTACGCACAAGAAGATTAAAAATTCAACTAAACCGTTTTCGATTGCCTCTGCACCGACAGAAAACGTGATTAACATCACAACGATGGTTAAGGAACAGCCAAGCGCGTTTAAGCAAGCATTACTTGATTTAAAGCCCGGTGATACAATTAAAATGGGTGGACCTGTTGGTGCCTTTGCCCTTAATCAACAAGACGCAACATTGTGGATTGCTGGAGGAATTGGGATTACCCCATACCGTGCCATGCTTAAGCAATTGGAGCAAGCGATAGGGCAACCCGCACAACCAATTGAATTGCTGTATCTAGATTCTGAACAAGGGTATTTATTTAAAGATCAACTTACTGAGCTGGAAAGCAAGCAGATTATTAAGGTCAAATATCTTAAGACAAGGGAGCAACTCCATCAGGAGATTGATAGCTTTATTGCTAAACATCAAAACACTGGTAGCTACTTTCTGGCTGGACCAGGCGGATTGGTTAAATCGGTTGCGGAATATTTACAAAGCCAAGATATAGCAAAGCGTCAAATTAACAAAGATAGTTTCTATGGTTATTGAGCTCACCATTAATTTAAAAGAACATCCTTCAATGGTAGTGACCCCCAAACGTTAGTTTTTCTACGCTAACGTTTGGGGGTGGATACCAAAACTGAGGATGTTCTTTTAAATATGCTTGTTTAGCTTCAACAATCCTTGAGCAACTATTGATAGCACAGGCAATTCAATTAATGGCCCAACAATAATTGCCATCGCAATTAACGGCTGGTCAGGAAAGGCGATAATAACAATTGGCAGTACTTCTGGTGCGTTTCTAGAAATAATCGTCATGTTTAAACTGACTATATCCTCATAATTAAACTTGAGCCATTTACCTACTGTTTGGGCGACCAAAAAGTTAATAACAAAAAATAACATAAATGGAACAAGTACAAGTAGAATGACTTGAAGATTGTTAAGTAAATTTGCGCCTTGTGCAGCAAACATTGCGGTAATTGCCAAACACAAGAAGACAATTTGGCTAGAAGCAAAGAACGGGATAACCTTATTATGCAGTGTGCTAATTTTTTTTCGAAACAGGAATCTGGTCAGGCTTGCAAATAGGAATGGAACAAAGAGCACGATAAGAATACTGTCAATAATCGCACCACTATCAAATGCGCCAACTGTTCCAGAAAAGATAAATAGGTAGCTTGGAAGTAAAATAAATTGTAACACTAAATTAATTGGTAACATAGAGGTCGATAGTGCTAAATTGCCCCTTGCAATAGAAGTGAAGATTAAATACCAATCTGTACAAGGTGTTACTAATAATAAAATGAAGCCTAGCCAAACAGCTGGATGCTCAGAAAGAAAAATGCCTCCTAATCCCCATGCAAGTAGCGGGTTCCAGACGAAATTCAACAGAATACTTGCACTTAAAAATTTGGTGTTTTTGAATGCTTGTTTTAAACCGGTTATTGGCACAGTTAAAAACAGGCCATACAGCATCATTAACAAGAATGGAATGATAAACAATTCAGCGTGCTGCTGAAAGAAAGTAATTTGGCCAAGGAGTAGTCCTATCCCGATGGCTAGTAAAATAAATAAAGATTGAAATTTTTCAGAGGAATGCATGGAGGAACCCCCTTTAATTTGCAACTAGATAATTTTGTCAGTTAACGGTGAGGACAAGCTAATCATCGTATAGGGTTGACCGTATGCCATGGTAGCATCAATAAATGCCTCAAGTGATGCATTTGAGTGTGTGATAATTTTGACTAAATAGCTGTATTCACCAGTTAGACGGTGACACTCAACTACATCGGCAGTGGTAAGACAAAATTCTTTAAATGCTTGACAACGATTAGTTTTGACAAGCACAAATGCCTTCATAGCTTTGTTTATTTTATCGGGATCAATAATTGCTTTATAACCCTGAATAACACCTTGGTCTTCAAGCTTTCTTACTCTCTCTGTAACTGCTGGTACGGAAAGGGCAATGCGCATGCCTAATTCAGTCATAGATGTCCTGCCTTCTTCTTGTAAGATATTTATGATCTTCCGATTTATTTCATCCATAGCTACCCTCCTTAATTTTTAATGTACTTTAATGAAAACAACTTATTTATTAAAGTATATCAATCCATAATCATTACTTAAAGCATTTGTTGTTAATTAGAATTTTAATATAATTGTAATAACTAAAAAAGGTGGTGGAATTGATAATGCTTCTGAATCTGAAATCAACAACATGTGAGAAATGCAATGTATTGTTAAAAGATACAACATACAGCTGTGGCCATGGATGTATGTTTTGCTCGAAATGTAGCGATGAAATGAAATATGTTTGTCCGAATTGTAATGGTGAATTGGTTAGAAGAGCGGAAATCAGTTAAACGCATTCTCAGCCACTATTAAGTTATCTTTCAGCATCTGTAATTTTTTTAAAATAGTCATAATAAATGTTTTTATATTCGAAATCGGGGTATACCATTATCAAGGTTAACCAGAAGAAATTAAATAGCTTGCAAGCAATTTAACCATAATGAACACTATCCTAAACTAATGAAAGGTTGTTTTCACAAAATGAAACACCATAAATATTTAATAGCGCTATTAGCGAGTTTATTTGTAGTGTTAGCTGCTTGTAATACAACAGACCAAGACTCTGCTACAGATCCAGATAACGATACAGAAATGCTGGACCCTAGTGAAGACGAAGATAGTAACGGCATTGATAATGAAGCTGATCAAGGTGAAGTTCCAGATGATCCCAATGAAGAGGTGGAAGGTCTAAGAGAAGCGTATCTAGCTAGGTTAAACGAGACACGAGATGAAGTTGAAGAGATGCGTGAAAACCTAGAAGATGACACAACAGCAGGAATGCTAGCGTTTGAGTCAGAGCGCTTTGAAGCATGGGATGCTCTTTTAAATGAAATTTATAATACATTAGAAGAGCAGTTATCGGAAGGCGAAATGGAAGAGCTAAGAGAAGAGCAGCGTGAGTGGATTGACTATCGCGATGAGACAGCAGAGGAAGCAGCTGAAGAGTATGAGGGTGGGTCAATGGAAAGCTTAGAACGGATAGCGGTTTTAGCTAATTTAACAGAAGATCGAAGCTATGAATTAGTAGAGAACTATATGGAGTAACTTTATGAAAAAAAGTTAGGGCATCGCATTTCTAGCGATGCCCTAATGCTATGGTCAAACCGATGTTGATTATTGATTAATTCATGGATTTGAAATAATCAGATCAATAACCTTTGTAATCTCAGTAGGATCTGTTTGTAAAATTTACGCAAGAACTGTAAAGGTTAGAAAGTCATCGTCATTAAAAATGATTACTGACTAAGACCCTCAACAATACGCGTTGTATTGGTGCGCATCATTTTTATATAGGTATCACCTTCTGAGCCTGATTCACCTAATGAATCTGTGTAGAGCTCCGCACTAATTGGTACACCTGTTTCAGAGGCCAATGTATCCATACTCCTTGGGTCAATACTCGTTTCAACGAATAGTGCATTTACTTGATTTTCACGAATAAAGTCAATAGCATCACGCATTTGTTGTGGTGAGCCCTCTGTTTCAGAGTTGATTTCCCAGATGTAACCAGTGTTAATATTATAAGCAATACCAAAGTACTTAAATGCACCCTCGCTTGTAACTAGATGACGGCTCTGTTGATCAATGGATGCAATTGCCTCAGCAATTTCTTGATCAAGCGCCTTAAGCTGCTCAATGTATTCATCAGCATTTGCCTGATAGATCTCGCTATTGTCTGGATCAGTCTCAATTAACGCATCCCTGATGTTTTCTGCATAGATAATCGCATTGGTGACATCTAGCCAGGCATGCGGATCTTCGTCTTGTTCAAGTCCAGCAGTTTCAAGGTAGATGGCTTCAACCCCGTCACTTACTCGAAAGACAGAAGATTCATCATCTAGTTTTCCTGTAACATCTAATAGGCGGTTAAACCAGCTATTGCCTTCCTCAAGATTTAACCCGTTATAAAAAACAAGATCGGCATCTGTCGTTTTTGCAATATCCTCAGGCAGAGGATCATATTCGTGGGGATCTGATCCGATTGGCACCATGCTGTGCACCTCAGCTTGCTCCCCAACAATATTAGATGTTATATCGTAAATAATTGAATACGTTGTGACAATCGAGAGTGTGATATCTGCCTCATCGTCATTGTTACTATTACACCCAATTAATGCAAAAATTAGTATAAACCCTAGAATTAATATGAACTTCTTCATAGAAAATCTCCCCTTTTTATTTTGATTGTATAAATGCCAAGCGTTTTCTTCGTGCGTTTATTTTGCGAAAAACAAAACCATGCTTTGGTGACAACAAGAAGGCTAATGCGAACAGAATACTTGCTACTACAACAATTGTTGGACCAGAGGCTAGGTTATAACTAAAGCTAAAATACAACCCAATCACTGATGAGATAATCCCGACCCCCGCTGAAAGAAACAACATGATTGAAAGTTTGTTTGTTAACAGATAGGCTGTTGCTGCCGGTGTAATTAACATAGCGACGACTAATACAATTCCTACTGTCTGAAGTGATGCGACGGTTGACATGGTAAGTAAGGTCATGAGCAGATAGTGAATAAGTCGATTAGGTAACCCATAAGCTGCTGCCATTGTTGGATCAAAGCTGGTAATGAGTAACTCCTTGAAAAATAGATAGACTAGCAATAGCACGATAATCATGACCATTAACGTCATCAGCAGTTCTGATTTTGGGACAGCTAGCACATTACCAAATAAAATATGATAAAGGTCAGAGCTACTCTGTAACAAGGTAATAAAAATGATTCCAACTGCAAAGGCAAACGAAAACATAATGCCAATTGAAGTGTCACTTTTAATCCGACTATTTTGGTTGATGAAGCCAATCCCAATTGCTGTTAGCATGCCGGTAATAACAGCTCCGTAGAAAATATTGATGCCAAGTAGGTAGGACAATGCAACACCTGGCAACACTGCGTGAGAAATTGCATCACCCATTAAAGACATCCCCCGCAAAATAATAAAACAACCAATTACACCGCAAATAATTCCAACCATAATTGAGGTAAGGAGCGCCCGTTGTAAAAATTCATATTCAAAAATTGCATAGTAAAAATTAATAAGCTTCATTTGATTCACCGCTTTCTGACCAGAATGCAAGCTGACCATTATAAGCTTGATTCATATGCTTTGCTGTTGCAGTTTCTCTAGGAGCTCCATAGCTAATTAAGGCTTTATTTAGCAAAATAATCTGATCAAAATAGCTGTTTAGTTTGCTTAAATCATGATGCACGATAAGGATGGTTTTCCCTTGAGTCGATTGCTCGTGCAGCAATTTAATCATAAGCGCCTCACTAGCTGCATCAATCCCGACAAATGGTTCATCTAAAAAGAAGAAATCTGGATTTTGCGTTAAGGCTCTAGCTAAGAAAACGCGTTGCTGCTGGCCGCCTGACAGCTCACTTATCTGGCGATGTCTTAAGTCCGCCATTTGCACCTTTTCTAAGCACGAAAGGGCAAAGGCTTTTTGCTGTTTGGAGGGGCGCTTGAATAAGGTCAAGTTTGGAAAATTCCCCATTACAACGGTATCCAGAACAGTAATTGGGAAATCCCAATCAATTATATTACGCTGTGGCACATAGGCAATGTTCCGACGTATCTGTTTAAGTGGCTTGTTATTAATCGTTATTTCACCACGATCAATCGGAACTAAACCAAGTAATGCCTTAAGCAGTGTTGATTTCCCGGCACCATTAGGACCAATAATACCAACTAATTGCCCTGTGTTTACTTGAAAAGAGACATTTTGAATAGCTTCAGTCCCTTGGTAGGACACATATAAATCCTTAACTGTTATCATTATTTCCATCCCCTAATTTTATTTCTATAAGACACATTTTTTAACCTATAGTAAAAATGTTTACCTAAGGAAACTTTTAATTAGATCATATGCCTGTTTGGTGAATATGTCAAATGAAAAATTAATTAAATTTAAAAATTATGCTTAAGGATGTTTGAGTTAATCTCGCCTGCAACGATATGAAACATCTTTAAAAATGAAGGGAAAGGTTAAGATGGCAGATAATCAGGGCGAATACAATTGTAGTTATACGCGCTACGTTAACTAGCAGCGAAAATAAACAGGATCACCCTATGTAAAGTGGTGATCCTGTTTAAAAAGAATAGTAATAACTATTACTCAACGTGATATGCTTGCAGCAATTGTGTTAATTCCTGGTTCAATTGAGTTAATTGCTCAGCTGATTTTGCGACATTATCAATAACGCGTACTTGTTCATCAACTGTTGAGGTGATTTCTTCAACTGAAGCTGCGGTTTCTTCGGCTACGCTCGATGCACCCTCAATGGCTACCCGCATTTCTTGGTTGTGCTCCTTAATTTGGTTCATTTCTTGCTGTGAGGCTGTTAAGGTTTCCACTATTGCTTCAATGGAGTGAGATAGCTGATCAAATCGGTCTTTCGTTTCAATGACATCAGCATCTAGTGCTTTAGTTGTGTGCATCGTTGATTCAACAGTTTTAACAGTTTTGGATGTTTCATTTATAATTGCAGCAACAACGTCATGGACATGATGGGTAGCACTTTTGGATTGTTCAGCAAGCTTGCGAATTTCCTCAGCAACAACTGAAAACCCTCGACCATGTTCACCGGCTCGAGCTGCTTCAATACTAGCATTCAGTGCTAATAAATTTGTTTCTTCAGCAATGTTTTCGATGGTTTCAATAACCTTAGTAATCTCTTCTACTTTGTGACTTAGACCACCAATGTCATGGCTTATTTCCTCATTAGCACTAAGCGATTGCGCATTTGATCGCTGAAGTTTATTAATAATGTTACTCCCGTCTTGAGATGCCGTTGCGGTTTTTTGAGCCATTGCGTTCATTTGCTGATGGTAATTAAACATCGCATCGAGTGCTTGTGTTAATGATTCTACACGGGTATTTACGTCTTCAAGATCATTTGCTTGGTCCTGAGTGCCACCAGCGATTTCATTCATGGCTTGCCCTACTTCTTCACTGCTTGCTGCACTCTCCTCAGATATTGCAGATAAATCTGTTGCCGAATCAAGTAGCTGAGTGCTAGTGTGCTGAACATTTGTAACAAGTGCTTTTAATTGCTGAGACATCTTGTTGAAGGCTGTTGATAGCTGTCCAATTTCATCAGCATCTTCTGCTAAATTGGTTTCATAAATATGACCTTGTGAGATCTGGTTTGCTGCACTCGTGACAGCCTTTAGTAATTTTATTTTTCGTCTCGTAAGCAGATAAAAGACTAGCCCACTTAGGATGACAAGAGCAAACGTTACTGTTGCAATAAAAATGCTTAACGTATGGAGCTCTTCGTAAAACTCATCCTGAAATACAGCCATTCCTATTGACCAATCCCATGGATCGAAATGTTGCATGTAGGCCACTTTATCTCGGTATGAGCCATCTTCCTGTTGGTCTGAGTAGATAACATAATGATCAGTAAGGGTTTCAGCTTTTCCAGCATCAATCATCATTGCCCGATTTTGTCGATTCTGTTCATCCCTAGGTGCTTGTCCTAAGCGAGAGGGGTGAACCTGTAACACATAATCTGAATCGTAAGCTAATAGATAGCCTTCTTGTTTGTAAGAAAAGTTGGATTGTAAGAAATCAAAGGTTCCATCTGTCTCAGGACCATTCACCATGAAACGGGCTTGATCTTGTGCTTCTGTTAGGGACAATTCCCCAGTTCTGACCTGTTGATCAAGAATAGTTAAAACAGCTATTGAACCGTCAACAATACTTTTTAAATCTCTCTGTCCAGCCTCGATAAGTTGGCCTCTAGCAATGTAATAACCTCCTGCTCCAATTAATGCGCCAATAATTAAAATAATGCTAATAACCATAAGCATTAATTTAGTCGAAACGGATTGAAGAGCCTTTTTAAATTTGTTCATCCTTTTTTCCTACTTTCTATACGTTTATATATTCTTTATCGACACATTTATACAAAAAATTAATAAAGCATAGTTATTTATTTGTAATAATTATTACCTACTAACTGGTTGAAAAAGTATATAACGGGTTTAACGTGTTACTATAGTCCTTATCTCTTAAAGTAGGTAAGAACAGCAGACTTTAAAAAAGGATAAAAAACAGGTAAGATATCAATATAAATCGGACCTAAAAAAGATATGAGGTGAATCATGAAGATGAATATCTATATCGTGGAAGATGATCAGCATCTCTATGCAGAACTGGAAGAAAGTCTAAGCAATTGGTCATTTACAGTATCATGTCCTGCAAACTTTGAAGCGGTTATGGAGGATTTTATTAACAATGAACCGCATCTTGTTATTTTAGACATCCAATTACCTAAATATGACGGATTCCATTGGTGTCGTGAAATTCGAGCTGTATCTAAAGTTCCAGTTGTGTTTCTATCCTCTAGGGATCATCCAATGGATATGATCATGGCGATGAATATGGGAGCAGATGATTACATTCAAAAGCCCTTTAATATGGGTGTTCTCGTTGCAAAAATACAAGCAATTCTTCGCCGAACCTATGCCTATGAAGAAGGTGGTTCCGAGTTAATTGAATGGAACAAGGCTTTAATTGATCTAAAGAGGTGTGTGATTCGAAAGGATGAGCAGGAGATTGAGCTAACAAAGAATGAGTTCTTAATGTTGGCCCAATTAGTTAAAGCAAATAATAACGTTGTTTCGCGTCATGAAATAATGCGTATGCTCTGGGAAGATGACCAGTATATTAATGACAATACGTTAACGGCGAATATCACAAGATTAAGGCAGAAACTCGAACAGATCGGACTTGCTACAGCCATTGTAACGAAGAAGGGATTAGGTTATATGGCAATTAGCTTATAACACTCATGAACGGAGGAGTATCGTTGTTTTTAAGATATGTAATCGATAAAAAAAGCTGGCTGGCACTTATTATTGGCTTACTTTTACTCACTAATATCATTCTGTTATTTGATGCTGGTTTTACGTTAAATCCAGTATCCATTATTTATTTAAATGGTCTGTTTCTGGTTATTTTTAGTGTGTTTTTTGGCTGGCGCTATAAAAAGGAGACGCAATTTTTGCAACAATTGCAGCAGAGTTTATTAGGATTTAATGAAGATTGGCTAGAAACGTTATCTGAAAGTCAGACTCAGGATCTTGATCAATTTACCTATCAATTATTGGTTGAATTAGAACAGCTTTATCGTAGTCGATTGAATCAGATTAAACGAATGCAGTTAAATGAAAGTGATTACTTAGCGGCGTGGGTCCATGAACTTAAAACGCCCTTGACCGCAATGAAGATAGCCATTGATCAAAATCGTGACCAGTTGCTTGCGCAAAAACTTGAAGTGTCCTGGCTACGCCTTCACCTGCTAATTGACCGACAATTATATATTGAACGATTACCAACCATGGAATCTGACTTTCTTATTGAAACGTTACCGCTTGAGCACGTTCTAAAAGAAGAGATTCGTGATTTGTCGGTTTGGTTTATGGAAAAGAACATAGCAGTGGATCTTAAGCCAGAGGTTGAAGGTGAAGTTTTAACGGATAAAAAATGGTGCCGTTTTATCATTAGACAACTGCTGACTAATGCCATTAATTATAGTCCAGCAGCTGGTGTTATCGAAATTATTATTAAACGAACTGACAATCATGCCGTGATGGTTCAAGTTAAGGATGAAGGACCTGGTATTAAGGTGCATGATCTACCTAGAATCTTCGATAAAGGTTTTACCGGCGGAAATGGTCGTGTAAAGAACGCAGCAACGGGCCTGGGCCTTTATCTAGCGAAAGAGATTGCGGCCAAATTACATATTGACTTAAGTGCAACAGCTGGTGATAACAGCGGGGCAACCCTGACCATGCTCTTTCCTGTAGAAGAGGATGATCTAGGCATTAAGCGGCATACATTAGCTTCATCGACGCATTAAACAGCGGGATCTTGTTAACGGTCTTCGCTTTTTTTTTGCCAAAGTGACAAAAATATCACATTAAGATTAACTTTTGTCAGCTAAAAGAAGCGACTAACTAGGATGGATCAATTTATAATAGTGATAGATCGTTAGGAGAGGAGCACAAGATAATGAAGTTAACGAATGCTGAGCCAATGCTTATTGCTCGAGGTTTAGATAAAACATATGGGACACGAGGTAATACACAACAAGTACTGAAGGGTTTAGATTTCGATGTTATCAAAGGTGAATTTGTCGGGGTCATGGGTCCGTCTGGCTCTGGAAAAACGACGTTGTTAAATGTTTTGGCAACAATTGATAAAACAACAGGTGGCACGATTCAGATTAATAAACACGATATTTCAAAATTAAAGGATAGAGAGCTTTCCGATGTTCGTCGCAAAGAGCTTGGTTTTATTTTCCAAGATTATAACTTACTTGATACTTTAACGGTTAAAGAGAATATTTTACTCCCTATTTCGTTGGGAAAGCTAAGCGAACGAGATGCAGAGCAAGCTTTTCAAAACTTGGCAAGTATCTTAGGGATCACAGAGCTTGCAAGTAAGTATCCGGTAGAAATTTCAGGTGGACAAAAGCAGCGTACAGCTGTAGCACGAGCACTTATCCACGAACCTGCTATTGTATTCGCCGATGAACCAACAGGTGCACTAGACTCAAAAGCTGCCTCATTATTATTGGAGAACCTAAAAACGCTTAATGAGAAACAAAGCGCAACAATTGTGATGGTCACACACGATCCTGTTGCCTCTAGCTATTGCAACCGTGTTGTTTTCCTAAAGGATGGAAAGATTTACTCGGAGTTATATCGTGGTGAAAAAACACGTGAAGTATTTTTCAAAGAAATTATGGATGTGCAGGCTGTACTAGGTGGAGGCGGTCAGTCATGACAACGAGAAAGCTCATTCTAAGAAGCATGAAAAAGAATATTAAACTGTATCACCTCTACTTTTTCTCGCTCATATTTAGTATAAGCCTTTACTTTATTTTTGCGACACTGCAACATGATCCCTCAATTGTAGAAGTGGCAGGAGGAAGTCAGAGTTTCTCAACTGTTTTTAGTGTTGCAGGAATATTGTTAATGACAATAACCGCAATATTCACCATTTATGCCAGTCGAATTTTCCTAAGGCGCCGTAGTCAAGAGGTTGGATTATATCAACTGATCGGTCTCTCTAAATCTTGGGTAGCACGCTTTCTTATAATTGAGAACTTAGTGCTTAGTGGTGGGGCATTAGTGTTGGGAATTGTGTTTGGTAGCTTATTTTCTCGCTTGTTTTTAATGGTTCTCTTAAATTTAATTGAAATTGATAGTGTGCTAGGTCTCACTTTTTCATTGACTGCTACCCTGCAAACTGTATTTGTTTTTGTGGTTTTAATTATCCTAATCTCTGTTCAAATTGTCATGACCGTATTTCGAAGTACATTAATGCAATTATTTCATGCAGAGAAGCAATCCGATATCCTGAAAGTAGAGAAGCCACTTATTTCGGGGCTTATGGCTATCCTAGGGATTGGACTGATTGGGTTAGGTTATTATCTATCAACAACGATGCTCAACGATTTGGATCAACTGTTTGTCAATATGTTAACCATACTGTTCTCGACTATATTAGGAACATATCTTGTTTTTCGAACAACGATAGGTTATTTCCTTTATCGATTTAGACAAGCGAAGAATGGTCATCTAGGGATTGTAAATGGATTATCAATTGCTCCACTTATGCACCGTCTAAAAGGTAATGCCAATTCGCTTACGTTAATAACCGTGCTATCTGCCATGACAATAACAATGGTGTCTCTATCGTATTCTTTGTATTATTCAGCGGAAGCGGACACGCGTCTGTCAATGCCACATGATTTCGCCTTTGAAATGATGGAAGATTATGCACAAGCGTTTAAAACTGAACTTGAAGCTGAAGGTATTTCCTATACTGATCAGCGTATTGAAGGTCTTAGGTTTACTGGGGAAATTGCAAATGAACAGGATGCTTTAACAACAATGTCGTATCATCTGTTGGTCATGCCAGCTGAACAACTTAATCAAGCAGGAATCGATGGGGGAATACCGTCAGATAATGAAGCGATTTACTATGACGTGATGCTAGGGATGGATGAAACCGAATCATACCCCCAGTATATAACGAATACTGGCCAAACGGATGCTGATCCGCTACAAATCACACATTTTTCGGTAGGCAATGCCATGAATATTAACTTTTATGGTCGGCAGATGGCTGTCTCTGAAGGGACTTTTGAGCGCTTAAGTGAACAGTTAGAAGCTGATGAGGGTACTGAAGTGACAAGCTTTACCACCATTCAATTAGATAATAGAGATGATCTTGAACGTGCCTCGACTATCTATACTTCGCTAGTTGAAGGCGAAGAAGGGTATTTAATTGACTTTTATAGCTTATACCGGGAGTCACTAAGAATGTCAGGGCTCTTCATCTTTGTTACAGCATTTTTAGGGCTGGTGTTTCTTATTTCGACAGGAAGTATTTTATACTTCAAGCAGATGACTGAAGCGGAGCAGGAACAGCCCCATTATCGGACATTACGTCAGCTTGGTTTCCAATTAAAGGACATCATGAGAGGAATTGTCCGTAAGCAATTGTTTGTCTATGTGTTGCCATTAATAATTGGTTTAATTCATGCAATATTCGCTTTAAATGTTGCCTCGGTCATTGTCCTTTCAAGTATCGTTTTACCATCAATGATTGGCATGGTCGTTTATGCTGCCATTTATTTAATCTTTGCGTTCATCACGATTCGTTATTATCGCATAATCATTAAAAGCTCAATGTAGAAAGGAAGAAAAAAAATGAAAAAATTACTAATAGCGTTTGTCATTGTGTGTAGTTTGTTAATTGCTTCTTTTATGATGTTTAGGGAGAGTTTGGATCGTTTTAATCCATTTATTGAACAAGAGCATGTCTATGTTGAAATTGACAATGAACCAACTGATGATGATGGGCGCTACAAGTATAGTTTAAGAGGCTATAATGTAGCGGGTGACAGTAAACGGGTTACCTTCACGACGAGTGTCCGTTTAGAGAAAGGGACGTATTTAAAGGTTTGGGCAAAAGGAGCCTATACTGAATCGTGGGAATCGATTGACGAAGAAGAGTTGCCAAGTGGCGTTAACTTTTAGTCGGTGACTTAAACAATAGCGTGGTTACTTAGCTGATGTGAAAGACAAATAATAAAAGGGCATTAACATGATTTTGCTATTAAAGATAAGCAATTCATCTGTTAAATGCCCTTTGTTGCTTTCAAACAGGTAATTAATTATTCCCTAATAAACGATAAATAGAGTTGTAATAAACCCCAATTACCAGTAATTCATCTCAATTGCTTTTCTTATTTAGCTGGAAAAGTTGAGTTATAATAAATTATATATGAAAAGGGGGGGGGCATAATGAAGCGAAAAAAGCAGGTCGTTTTATTTATTGCAACAAGTTTAGACGGTTATATCGCTACAAAGCACGAATCGCTAGAGTGGCTATTTAATGTAGAAGGTGAAGGGGATAATGGCATAGCTGCCTTTATGAGTCGAATTGATACCATATTAATGGGAAGGAGAACGTACGATTGGGTTATTAATGAGGCAGACACGTTCCCCTATCAGGAACAGGCTGTTTATGTGTTCACGCAATCTAATATGTGCGATACAGAAAATGTCCAAGTTGTTAAGCAAGAAATCGCGTCATTTGTAAAGGGGTTACAGGATGAGAAGGGGAAGGATATTTGGTTATTAGGTGGCGGAAAATTAGTTAGTACATTTATTGAGCTAAATTTAATTGATGAGATCATTATAACTGTAGCACCTGTCCTGTTAGGCGAAGGCATACCGTTATTTAGAGCGGGCAATTTGCCGCTTAACCTTAAATTAAGGGGTGTCCAGACGTTTAATCAATTTACCGAACTGCACTATCGCGTAATTAAATAACAAGACAGAAAGGATGGGACCACATGCTCTGTTGCCTCATCCTTTACTTTTATTCGAAATTGTAAGGATTAATGTGCACCAAAACCCGCTGAACATCGGGGTGCTGACGAAGCAAGGTTGTTTTGACGGCTTTACCAATTAAGTGACCTTCTTCCACACTAATATGGGGATCAACACTTACTTTAATATCAATGACAATGTAGTGACCGTGCGTCCGCGCTAATAGTTCGTCAATACGTTCTACGCCAGCAATGTTAGCCGCTGTTAAGTGAAAAGGCTCAGCATCCTTATGGTCAATGACCTGCTCCATAATAATTGAACTTGATTCACGAGCCAGATCAACACCTACTTTAATAACAATAATGGCAACAACTAAACCAGCTAATGGATCAAACAAAGCTAGCAAACCAATATTTAAGTAATATCCAATTAATGCCATACCAACCCCGAATAGCGCTGCAATTGATGATAGAGCGTCAGAACGATGGTGCCAAGCATCGGCGACTAGTGCCGAGCTGTTAAGCCGCTTACCAAGTCGATATTTGTATTGGAATAAACCCTCTTTTACTAAAATAGAAGTTGCAATGGCAATTAAGGCAATCCCTTTTGGTGTTTGAATATCACCATTTAAAAGGAGCTTAAAGGATGCAACAAATATTTCAAATCCAACAAGCATCAGTAAAAAGGCAACAATAATGGTTGCAATATTTTCTGCTTTTCCATGCCCATAGGGGTGATCCTGATCTGGTGGCTTTCTAGCTGTTCTTAGGCCAATTAAGACAGCTACTGAGCTCAATACATCGGAAGCGGAGTGAGCCGCATCTGCAATTAGCGCCTGGCTTCCAGAGATCCAACCAATAAAGCCTTTGAAGGCTGTTAACACAATATCTAAAAGAATGCTAATCCAAGTGGCAAATTGGGGATCAGCAAAACGCTTTTTCACATCAAACACCTCAATCATCTTTCCTATTTTAACTGCGAATGAGCAGTGTTTTTTTATAGTAGCAGACAAAGGGTATGTGGGTCTAGAGCAACGTTATTGGTATGTATCATTGAAGTTAGTAGATGCTAAACATTCTATATAAACGCTAATATTTTGCGCGACAGCAACTTTTTTATTAGGCTGAAAAATTAGCTGCTGTGCGTAGCTAACGCAGTGAGCTAAAGGCTGCGCCTTAATTGTCTATATAAGAATAAGAATAGAATGACAATAAAGACAAGGGATCCAAAGAAAAGGAGAACGGACATGGGGTTGGATATTTGCATTAAATTCCATCTTGAACTATTATGTAGCTAGATTATATTAAGTTGATCAGGAGGACAGATAGTGATGACAGAGAACAAATTATCAAATGAACAACAAGCAACATTGCTAGCAACGTTAAAGTCTAGGTTTGAAAAGAATGCAGATCGTCACCCAACATTAGCTTGGGCTGATATTCAAGTTAAGCTTGAAGGAGATACGGAAAAGCTATGGTCACTTTATGAAATGGAGCAAACAGGCGGTGAGCCTGATGTTGTCTGGTATGACAATAAGGCAGATAAGTATAGCTTCTGTGATTGTGCACCTGAAAGTCCTAAAGGTCGTCGTAGTCTTTGCTATGATCGAGAGGCATTAGAGTCACGCAAGAAAAATAAGCCTGATAATAGTGTCACTGATCTGGCAGCTTTAATGGGAATCGAACTTTTAACTGAGTCTGAGTACCGTGCTCTACAGGAACTAGGGTCATTTGATCAAAAGACATCAAGTTGGATCCAAACACCGGAAGATATTAGAGCTAAGGGTGGCGCCCTATTTTGTGATTATCGTTTTGGCCATGTGTTTGTTTATCATAATGGCGCAGAATCTTATTATAGTGCCAGAGGGTTTAGAGGCAAATTAACATTGTAACGTTAAAAGAAAATTAAAGGTTTATCTGAGAATTTATTTTCTAAATGAAGTAAACACAACATATAATAGTCTGTGAGCAAATATAACAGAAATAAGTAGTAAAATTATAAAAATATGGTATAATTTACTTAATAAAGCTTCTTAATGGGAAGCTTTTTTAGAAGATATAAAAGATAGCGCTTACATAAAGGCTGAGGAGGATTGTAATGGAGCTGAGTGAATATCAGTGGGTTAAGCAGACACGAAAACATTTGTTAGATCAATGCAAGGTAATTGCTAATGAGGATCTAAATAAATACTTGGGCTTTGGATTCGGCAGTATTAAGGATATGCTTTGTCATGTTGCAGAGTGCTACCATGCTTGGTTAGGTTCGTTTGTATTAGATGAAGTGACTAAACCGGTCTATTCAAAGCAGGAAATTGACAATATGAGTATTACAGATATTGAGCGTTATTTCTATCAGGCAGATCATTATGTGGAAAAAGTATTGTCTAAGTCAAGCAGTCAGCAGGGCGAGCAAATTAAGAGGCAACTACCATGGTCAACGGAAGGTGATGTTGTTAGTAGGTCAGCAATTCAGTTGGTCATGCATGCTGTGACTCATGAATTTCATCATAAAGGGCAAATTGCAATGATGCTTCGTTTGTTAGGCTATATTCCTAGAAATACGGATGTTATTAGGTGTGAGGAATAGTTATATCTATTTTGGAAGTTCTCTATTTCCTGCCTTATATCAACATAGTAAGGTTCTGCTAAGCTGGCTGCAGGGAGGGCGGAGGATTAAGTCTATGTATTGACATGACCAGTAGCTAGTTTGGTGAACCATCTCTTCCTTATAAGGCTATTGTTATTAACCCTTAGTGGAGCTATGTTCCTCTTTTCGTAACCGTGGTTTGCGCTCACGGGATGTGAGTCTGCGGCTCGATGTCGCGTCATTATTCTAATTTCTTTGATGTGGATTTCAAGCTCACGATACCCCCAACAGGATCTCCACATATCTATCCTGCTGTATTGTAGGCGCTCCGAACATGATACTCCTGTGGAAATAAGAAGAGCTGAGCACCAACTTCTGGCGCGCATTTCTTCACAAAGTGGGGATGTTAGACTAAACCCGTCCCGTCCTGGGACAACGTCTAACTGACACACATCCTTTAGGCCCGAAGCCAGCCACGCAAAAAGCAAATCCATTCCTTTTCGGAACGACATAGTGCATTAAACTGATAGAAAAATCAACAGGGGTAGTGCATACTACCTCTCTCAAACACGGTTAAGGCTTAATGACTATTTTCATTGTGCAAATGTTAAGCTGATAATAATATAAATTCCTCTATTTTCTATTTTTAATCCATTTTATTTGCTATAATAATAAAAAAGATTGAAAGGGTGGTTATAATGACGATTATTCATTTGAAGGATGTAACGAAGCGTTATAAAAAACAAGTAGTTATTAATGAAGTAAATCTAAAGATTGAGCGCCCTGGAATTTGGGCCTTAGTCGGCCCAAATGGAGTCGGTAAAACAACACTCCTCAACTGCATTTGTAACATTGTTCCTATCAGCTCAGGAACTATTACCTTGCTGGGTAAGTCACACCGGTCCTATCATGTGTTTAAGCAGATTGCTTTTCTTCAAGATAATAGTATTCTATTTCACTATTTAACTGGTTACGATCATTTAAAGTATGTTGCTGACAGTCACCAAGTACCTAAATCTAATATGTTAGAGGTGGCAGAATATTTAGGTATGTCTAACTATTTATTTAAAAGGGTAGAAGATTATTCATTAGGGATGAAGCAACATTTACTTGTAGCACTTTCACTAATAAATAAGCCTAAATTACTCTTAATGGATGAGCCGTTAAATGGGCTAGATCCGACAAGTGCCATTCTTATAAGGAATATATTACTAGATTTAGTAAAGCAGGGAACAACGGTCATTCTATCTTCACATAATTTAGCTGAAATTGATCGTGTAACCAATCAAATTATTTTTTTGAAAAATGGGAAACTTTTTGAGGTTAATCGAAGTGATTATCTAACAACTCGTTATTTATTTAAAGTATCCAATGCTAAAAAAGCCAAAAAAGTACTTACTGAAGCACGCTATCAAGTTAATGATTCAGCCCATAATTTGGATATTGAAATTAGTGAGCAGGACCTTGATCAGTGTATCAAACATATTCACAATAGTAATATAACGATTTTAGATATTCAGAAGCAGGTTTCTAGTTCTGAAGCATTATATCAAGACTATTACAGTGAGGTAATGAAAGGTGCTCATTAAATTTGAACTAAAAAAATTGTGGCGTTCTCGTTTATATGTTATTACATTAATCCTTACAATAGCTTTTGTGTTAGGTTTTTTTATTAGAAATATTGTTTATCAAGATATAAATAAGGCAGAGGAAATAGCGCGATTTCAAGGCTATCGTTCGGATGTGCTATCTCAAATTATTTATCAAACTGACCTTTTGCGTGAAATTGCAGAGGGTGTCGACGTTAATTTAGAAGAATCACTCAAGGTTGGTAGGGCATTGTATCATGCACTCGGAGATTTAGTAGAGGCAAGGGAACGTGATCAAGAACTGGCTCTGTTGCAGTTAGAAATTGATGCATTGGAATTAGCAATAATTTATCAAGATCTCGACAACTATTTTCCGTTATCACTGGAGGAACTAACTGACGAAGTAGAAAAAAACACCAAACTTATAAGTGTAAGTTTACCAAAAGAACCTGAGCATGCATCAATTCAGCCTGCTGTATTTTTACGACAAATTGCATCGTTTTTCTTTACTGGTTTCAGTTTTTATGTGGTAATTACCGTCATTGGAACACCTATAGTTAAAGAGTATGATGATTATAGCATTAAACTAACCTATAGCTTACCTCTATCATCTCGTCGCTTAATACTATCTAAATGGGCAAGTCTAGTTATTAGTGGTGCAATATGGTTAAGTACCGTTATATGCTCTGCATTAATAGTGTCTACTCTGTTCGGCAAGCAAGTTGATCAGCCATTTAATTATCTTTTCAGAACTGCTCAACAAGACTTTATCCGAGCAGATCATTATACTTATCAAATTATTCTATTTGGTTTCCTGTTTATCTTGCTATTGACGGCTTTGGTTGTGTTACTAACCCTTTTAGTGAAACGATCACGTGTTGTTCAACTCTTAACCCTAGTCTTATTTTTAAGTGTTGAAGTAATGCTACGTCAAGGGCTAATAAATGTGACATTTCCATTTACTTATCAGAACTTAGATCTTGCTATTACCCATTTTGCTCCAATCTCTATTAACGGGTTGGCTATGATAATAAGTAATGTCTTCGTAATATTAGGACTAGCCATGCTAATAGATAAAAGGAGGAGATACTTATGCTAAATTTATTTTTGTTTGAGTTTAAAAAACTGACAAAAAACAAGGTGGTTTGGCTGTTGGTTTTCCTTTGTATGCTAGTTTCACTGGGGCTGTATGCTTTTCATAGCTTGAAGGCGCAAGCAATACGACAGCAAGTATTAAATCAATACGAGCAACAAATTAACTATCAGTTAGAGAGTGCGGAAAACTGGTTTTTAGAAGAGGAGCAGGCTAATGAAGAAGATGATCAAGCTTTAATTGAAGAGGCAAAGATGATGGGAGCGTTGGCCCTTGAGCGTCACCAAGAGTGGATAAAGCTTAAAGCAGATTATAGGAAAGGTGCTTTTGAACAAATTTATAACAGTCAATTGAACGATCTGGAGTGGATAGTGGAAAGTCCTGAATATGGAGTTTATGAAATTGAGGGCCAAGAAATTAGTAGCTTCACCCTGCAAACAACTTATGCTGAGAAGCAATACTTAATTGATCATGGAATTCAACCGTTCGAACAAAATACGATCTATCAGCAATTTTTGCAGACTGAGTATGATGAATTAACCGGACGTTCACAGGAAGTATGGGATTTGCTGACACAAAGATATAGCTCAAAAGGTGTTTACTATTTATACAACATTGTAAAGATGCTTTATCTACCAAGCGTATTTTTAGTGGGGTGCTTTATTTTTGGGAATACTTTCACATCAGAATGGCGAAAAAAAACACTTGCGATTAGGTTTCATCGCGTGCTCCCTATTAATGAAGTTAACTTGTTTTTTGCGAAAATTCTATCGGGATACTGTGCTGCCTTATTCTTTACAATCGTCATGGTAGGCATTCCCATCATAGTCGCCATGATTGTATCCAGCTTTGGTCAGCTCGACTATCCAGTTCTTGTCTATGAATTACCCAATCAAACACTTGAATTTGCTTCAATTAATGATGCATTTCATTTTATTCCCTTAAATACATACTTGAGGCAGACAATCCTACTTGCCCTTGCGAGTAGTCTGTTCATCTATGCGCTATACAATGTTTGTTCCCTGTTCGGCAAGGAGCCGATAATAACAACTATTATGACCGTGATTATTTGCTATCTCGGTATGAATTTTGCACATTCACTTAATCCATTTTCTTACTTAGATACAAACCGTATTCTAACACAGCTTATTCATCTCGAGACACACTCAGCAGCATTTAATTATAGAAGGGGAATATGGCTAAGTATTGTTTTTGCTTTGTTATTATTATACTTTTGTTATGTTGTTATAAAACAAAAACTCGGGAGGAGAAGAAAATGATTTATCTTGTAATGACAATGCCTGCTAACATACTGAATTAATAGCTAATATTATAAGTGTGAAGCAATGTCCTTTTACTCAAAAACACAAATGTGCTCCCTTATAGCGACGGGCTGTGAATGTGTTGGACAGGTTAAAAACAAGATGGTCACCTGTAGTGTCATTATTAATTTTCACTTTAAAATCATTCTGGGATGAATAGGGGATGGACCATCTCCTATTCATATTATGTTTTTATTTTAATTCTTTTGATTGCTGGTTCCTTTAAATCTAGACCAACCCCGTCGCAAGGAAAAAAATAGCCAATCCGTGAGTTAGTGTGGCTGCGATAATACCATGGTCTTTGCGTACCCAAGCACAAATTAAGCCCTCATACAAGGTAAACAGCAGTATCCCAATCCCTAACGTTGTGACAGAAATGGCTAAAAAGGTATGCCCAACTGCAAACGTAGCCCCCGATAAAAACACTGCTTTATTGCGGCCGACCTTTTCCGCGAAATAGCCTTGCAAGTAGCCTCTAAATAATACCTCTTCTAAGAAATTCCCTGTTAACCCAAGCCACAGGATAGCTAAAATAAAGTGATTGGCTACCTCCCCCCCTCTTAATTCAATCGGAATGGTACTATTCAAAACAGCAAATGGGAGAATAACAACTCCAGCACCAATCAGCCCAACTAGAAGTGAGCGTCCTTTTTTTACACCAAACCAAACTAAATAGATTGAGAAATCCTTATTCAAATGGATAATCACAAGTGTTAACAATAAGGATGTTGCTCCTAGGACAACAACAACAAAAAGATCATTACTAAAACGTAACCACATGACAAAGTCGGTTACACCTAGATCCCACATCTTTAGCGGTGTCATGGCATCACGGATAAGAACAAACCCGAAAATGAGTAGGAGGATCCGAACTGCTTTTTCAGATTTTGGGATAAAATAATAAACCAGTCCAAATAGAACCAACCCAGGAATAATATTAGCTGAATATTGTAGGAGTAGGTCCATTAACAACACCTCTTTTTAAAATTAATCATAGCATACATATAGCGATAGAGGTGATTATGAGTACAGTAAAGTTGAAAAATTCGCACTGCTATCATAATTAAACTATACTAAAAGAAAGCTGGATTTAAGGATGGTGTTTTATGTTAACGATCGGGTATATCGGCAATGGGAAAAGTACCAACCGCTATCACTTACCTTTTTCAACTAATAATAATAATATTCGGGTTAAAACAATCTATTCTCGCACGCTCAAACAGGGAGAATGGGCGCAGCTTTCAGGCGTAACATATGTTGATAACATTAATGAGCTTTTGTTAGATGCAGCTATTGATTTAATCGTTATTTGTACACATATGGACTCCCATTTTGATTATGCTAAGCTAGCGCTTGAGCATGGCAAGCATGTGCTGGTTGAAAAGCCGTTTACTGAAACCGCTGATCAAGCAAGAGCGTTATTCTCGCTTGCCAAAGAAAAGAACTTATTCATTCAGTGCTACCAAAATCGTCGCTATGATTCAGATTTTTTAACGGTTCAGAAGGTTATCGATTCAGGTGTACTTGGTGATTTATTAGAAGTAGAGATGCATTTCGATTATTTTAGACCTGAGGTGCCAGAAGGGATCACGAGCTTTTCAATTGAGACAAGCTATCTATATGGTCATGGCTGCCATACCATTGATCAAGTATTAGCGTATTTTGGTATGCCGGATCAGGTTAGCTTTGATGTCCGCCAGTTACTTGGTGTAGGGAGAATGAATGATTACTTTGATTTAGACTTCTTCTATGACAATTTAAAGATCTCGGTTAAATCAAGCTACTTTAGAATTAAGCCGCGTCCAAGCTTTGCTGTATATGGGAAAAAAGGAAGTTTTGTTAAGGAAACGAAGGATCGCCAAGAGGAGCATTTAAAACTGTTTTATCTGCCTGAACATGAGGACTTTGGAATCGATTTGCCTGAGCATTACGGTACGCTAACCTATCTTGATGATAATGGCAACTATCATGAAGAGAAGGTTGTGTCGGTTGCAGGTGATTATGGTCAAGTTTATGAGGACGTTTATCAGTCTATTATTAATGGAGCGGATAAGGTCACGACTGATAAACAAACAATTCGTCAGATAGAGTTACTTGAAGAGGGGCTCGCGACTATATTAAACGAAGGATAATTAATCATTCTAGGAGGTTACATAAATGAAGCTTGGGATAGTAGGTAATGGGAAAATTGTTAAAGAGTTTCTAACGTTTATTAATGATTTACCAGAGGTAGAACTTAAAGCTATTGTTGGGCGAGAGTCTCGACTATCGCTATTAAAAGAATTACAGGATACGTATCGTATTGAGCAGGTCTATACGAATTATCAAGCATTTTTAGATGATCCTGAGATTAACACTGTTTACATTTGTTTGCCAAACCATTTGCACTACGCATATACAAAGGAAGCATTGCTTAAGGGTAAGCATGTCATTTGTGAAAAACCGTTCACATCTAATTTGCAGGAATTTACGGAGTTGAAAGAGCTGGCACTTGAGAAGGGGCTTATTCTGCTAGAGGCAATTACTAATCAATATCTCGTTAATTATCGAACATTAAGAGAGCAGGTAAAAGATTTAGGAGAGATCAAAATTGTGGAATGTAATTATTCGCAATACTCGTCCCGCTATGATGCCTTCAAAGCTGGCGAAGTATTGCCCGCCTTTGACCCAGCGATGTCAGGTGGTGCCCTAATGGATTTAAATGTTTATAATCTGCACTTCGTTGTAGGAATCTTTGGTAAGCCAGCTACAGTCCAGTATTTAGCTAATATGGAACGGGGTATTGATACATCAGGCATTCTCGTTCTTGATTATACTAATTTCAAGGTCGTTTGTGTAGGAGCTAAGGATTGTTCAGCTCCCGTTCAAACTACTATTCAAGGTAATAAAGGAAGTATTCTCGTTAAAGGACCGACCAGCATCTGTGCAACTTTTGAAAAGATTAGCAATGACGGTTCGAGAGAAATCTTTGATCACAACGTACACCAGCACCGGATGTATGAAGAGTTCTATTATTTTAATCAGATTATTGATGAGCTCAATTATGATAAGGCAGCAGCAATGCTTGAGCATAGTCAAATTGTCATGGAATTAGTTGATCAAGCAAAAGTGAGCGCTGGGTTAGTCTTTGCGGCTGATCAGTCGTAATATAATAATAAGTCATACTTAGCATGCTGGCGTTTGTAAAAGCCGTATATAACCAAATAGCCACCCGTAACGTTTAACGGGTGGCTATTCTCTCGGGTATAAAGCTAACAGTTAGTTTTCCTGCGAAATAGGGTAGCATATCTCCACATTATCCTCTGGTTCAATCCAGCTAGAATAAATTTCAAGTGTCCAATTTTTTGGCTGCCTTTGGTAGCCTTTTTCAGCAATCCATCTATGCAAGGCTCCATATGAATCGGCAATACCTGATCCGTGGCCTTGAAAGTGAAGTACGGCATACTATTGAGCTGGAATGGTTAGACTAACCATTCCATTAGGAATAGCCTCAAAGGCATTGACCTCATGACAGATCCAATAGCCATCTTCCTCTGTTGATATCTCATTAGCTTTAAATATCCCCACCAATCTCCTTAACTCCTTTAATAGTAACTTCATTTGCGTCGCTCATTCTTCTCCTCCTTTTATTTTATTAAGGTTAAGCCACATTTAAGTATGTTGTATCGCTTAAAAAGTGGGATTTAGCCTAATATTCACTAAATACATCACACTAGCTTGTAAAAGGCTGAAAATTCAGAAAAGCGTTTACTTAAGATTAATAAGAAATTTACTTGAAGTAAAGATAATTGCACTAACAGGTAATTCATAAGGTATTGTTAATGCTCCAGTCGTATTTTAGGTTTAGTCTTATATCGCCAGGAAATCACATTGTATACCTTAATTCAACTGCAATGATATAAAACACAAGTAGGCGACTAAGCTTAATTAGAACTTAACGTTATCAGTATCGTTGTTAAGGGCAAGAATACAAATCGTTTGCAATAAAACTAACCATTGGTTATTATTTAATATAACCAATGGTTAGTTTTAATAATAAAGGGGGAATAAACATGCGTTGTATGCAATTATCGGAGCATGTCTGGAAATTAAGTAGTCGGGTCATCATTCCGATTAGCATTTGGGTGGTAAGGGATGAGGATGGTGTTATTTTAATTGATGCTGGAATAGGGATGATGGCTAAAAAAGTTATTAAGCAAGTTGAAGCTTTGAAAATTGGTCCAATTAAAGCTATTTTACTTACACATGGTCATTCTGATCATATTGGTGGATTAACTATGCTTAGTCAGGATTATCAACTTCCAGTGTACGCTAGTGCAAAGGAGATTCCTTACTTGGCTGGTGACCATGCCTATCCGGGACGAAAGAAGGCTGTCGCTTATGTGGAGAAAGCAAAGCTTACGCCATTGCCAGAGCAGGATGGGGAGCTTACAGTTATTAGTGGTTTAAGGCCATACTTAACGCCCGGTCATTCACCAGGTCATGTTGTGTATTATCATGAAGGCGATCGTGTTTTAATTGGTGGTGATTTATTTACCTCAAAACAAGGTCAGCTTAAGCGTCCATATGCACTCTTTACACCCTACATGAATCAAGCCGTGGAGAGTGGGGCGATTGTTAAGCAATTACAGCCTGATACTGTGAGCCCTTGTCACGGTGGTGAGGTTGTTCGACCGGCTGAACAATATGACCATTATTTATTGGACTGGAAACAAAAAAAGAAGGGTAAGGGTATCAAATGAGTAAACGACAAGAACGAGCTATTCGGACACAGCAAGCAATTTTGAAAGCGACAGAAGAATTGTTCTCTACGCGTGATTTTAATTCGGTGACGATGCGGGAAATTGCTGATAAAGCTGGCTGCTCGCATACAACGATATACTTGTATTATAAAAATAAAATGAGTCTTTTGCATGAATTGGCGATTGAGCCGCTCACACTTCTTTTAGATAGATTTAAGCTAATTGAGAGTAAAGGAGAACCAGATGCGATTATTAAAGGTATTAGCCTTGCGTACATCCGATTTGCCTTCGAACACAAAAGTATGTACGAGATTTTCCTAACTAAGGCTGGAGAGAGGGCTGATTTAAAGGAGCGAAACTATAAATATAAAGTAAATGAACTGCGCATCCAATTGCTTGATTCTTTGCAGAGAGCTATTGAAAGAAATGTCCCAGGTTTAAAGCAAGATGAGGCTCTGCAACATACCCGCATGTTTTTTTACCTGCTACATGGTCTAAGTAGTACCTACTTAGATGATGTATACAATGAAGCGCTTATTGAACGATTAACAGTAATATTAACTGATGCTATTGATGTGATGTTGCTTGGTATTAAGGCTTACCATAGCAAAACTTAATTTCAGTCTTAGCATAGGGAACCTGTTATAATAAATGCTAGTCTAAGTGGGCATGAAGAAATTACCCACTGATTAAGGATTCACTTTTTGAAAAGTTGGACGATTATAAGTTTCTTGCTTATTGGTACGATTGTTATAGTTGAAAAAGCAAAGGAGGCAGTACTTATGAAAGAGCAGAACAAGGCGCTAATTATTATTGATGTACAGAAGGCGTTCAATGATCCAAGCTGGGGAGAACGAAATAATCCAGAAGCAGAAGCAAATATTAAACGACTGTTAAAAGTTTGGCGTGTAAAAGGCTGGGAAGTTATTCATATTCAGCACAAGTCGGACAGCGAACACTCAAGATTTTACAAACATGGGGCCGGATTTGCATTTAAAGAAATGGTCCAACCAATAAATGGTGAGAAAGTGATCGAGAAAAAGGTTAACAGTGCTTTTATTGGAACAGATCTCAAAGCCTATTTAGATAAACGTATGATAAAAACTGTTATTATAGTAGGATTGACTACACCACATTGCGTATCGACAACGACAAGAATGAGTGGGAATTTTGGTTATGATACTTATTTACTTTCTGATGCGACAGCTGCCTTTGCGCTTAAGGATCATACTAGTAATGATGTTGATGCAGAGGCAGTGCATCATGTATCTTTAACAACGCTTCATAATGAATTTGCCACCGTTCTAACTACCAAGCAGTTACTCGCTTTGTTATAGCTACCTAGGGTAATGGAAACACCTTAGCAAGGTTTTTGCAGCCTTACTTAGGTGTTTTTTTTATTTGCGAACACCCTACTCTACATTGTTTGTGCTTATTAATCAAAATGAGGCTAACGGTCACGATTACATAGAAAAAAGCATAAATCGCAAGTCGTTCAACCATATTAAAAGTAAACAGACCGATTAAATAATTGTTTAATAGATGAACGAGTATTGGAATTGAAAGATTGCGACATTTGTTATATAAAAGGCCAATAATAATTGAGCAACAAACAATTGAAATTAAAAAGCTACTAACGTAAACGAGTAAAGGTCCCCATGCCAAGCCGGAAACCAACCACAAAGGAAGATGCCAAAATCCCCAAATCAGTCCAACTCGCACAGCTGATGCTAGTAAACTATACTTCTTTTCGAGTTCTATCGATAAAAAGCTGCGCCAGCCTAATTCCTCGCCAAGCGGGCCAGCAATCAAATGAACAGGTAACATATATAAAAGGGTAACGGGAGAGGTGATGACAAGTTGATTAACAGGGATTTGATAAAAAAAGATGACAAAGCCTAAAGTACCTAAGAAGACCATTAATGGTAACAGAATAGATACTAGTAAGATGCGAGGTTCTACCTTGACCGAAAACTGCTCTTGAATAAAACGAAGCCTGCTATCTGCTGGATAGATCCTCTTAAACATAATGAGAAAGACAAAGGTGGGTGACCATGCTGAAACAGTCTGTAGGAAAGTTCCCAATGAGGGCATATTTAAAAGATACATGACCATCCCTATTAGTCCAATAAACAAGAAGAACATAAGATATGAGAAAAGGATAAAATGTCTAATATGTTTACGCATGGAAAAACGTCTCCTTCTATAATGATTTATGAAAGTGAAATTATAGTTTATTATAAACGCTTTTATTTGGTAAGTGAATCAATTTCATAATTACTGATAAGAGATGAATATACGAACATTAAGAAAATGATAGTCGATCACCAGGACAACGATTAAGGTTACAACAGTGATTCGTTCCTGCAGCCAATGGACTCTCTTTCCGAAGGCATCGCCTCAGCTAACTAGTGATAGCCTCTACTTCCCTAAGAAGCAATTATTACTTGCTTCTCACTTTATTGTATAGTACTCTGTATTATAGAGTACTATACAGGAGGTATTATAAAATTGTCAAAGAATGATTTTACAACCACAAACCAGAAGCAAGCATTTGATGATTTGAACTATATTAAACATTTAACGACTAAAACGAGAAATAGTGCAGCCGAAGCAAGTCCATATTTTATTATCTGGGGTACGATTTGGATAATTGGCTACGGTGCCGAAGCAATTGGCTATGGAGCAATTCTACACTGGATTTGGAGTGCACTTGGTGCGCTTGGCATGATGCTAACCTTCTATACTTCTTTCCGTCAATCACAAAGAAGCCCGTTACCAAAAGTCGTTGAGCAACAATTACAGCGGGGATTTATTGGTTTTTCAATAGTAGCTAGTTTGGTTATCATCTTAATTGTCACCGACTTCCTTCAGTTTCAACCCGAGTATGTTGGTCTATATGCCATTATTGTAACTGCGGTTATGTATATGTTTATTGGAATTGCGCTAGGTAAGGAGATTTTCCTAATGGGGTGTTGGTTTGCTATTCTGGCAGCTGGTAATGCCCTGTTCTTTCCCCCATACCATCCAGCATTAACGGCTATTATTGGTGGAGGGAGCATTTTATTTACCGGCTGGGTATTAAGGCAATGGAGTCAGAAAAATGACCGATAAACCTTTAAATAAATTAAATGATTTAATACATGGTAAGGCGCGATTAGGCATTATGAGCCTGCTGATGACCTATGGAGAGGGCGATTTTTCCTTTTTGAAGGATCAGCTTGGTTTAAGTGATGGCAATTTAGGTGCTCATATTCGCAAGCTAGAGGAAGCGGGCTATCTTGACGTAACAAAGCTTTTTCAAAACCGTAAACCAAGAACACTTTGTAGGCTGACGAATGAAGGAAAAGATGCTTATGCTGATTATTTAGCAACTTTAGAAGAAATGCTGTATGGAAAGGAACGTGACAATCATGGAGATAAAAATTGAAAAGGTAAGTAAAACCTTTGGTAAGAAGCAAGCTTTAGAAGATATTAGCTTAACAATCCCTTCCCAAAGCTGTTATGGCTTGCTTGGACCAAATGGGGCTGGGAAGTCAACCTTAATGAAGATTATCACTGGCGTTATTCTCGATTACAGTGGGGATGTCGTCGTTGATAACCAAAAGCTTAATAGGAACCTCCCAGCAATCCAAAGAAAAATTGGCTATGTGTCACAGGAAATTAGTTTAGAACCAACCCTTTCCGCCCAGGATAATTTAATGTTCTTTGGTCGAATGTATGGACTTAGTGGGTCAACATTAAAAGAGCGGGTTGCACAGGTGCTTGCGCAGGTTGGTTTAACTAATCGGAGAAAAGATTTAATTCATACCTATTCTGGTGGGATGAAGAGGAGAATTAATATTGGTGTGGCTTTGTTACATCAGCCTGAGCTGCTCATTATGGATGAACCGACAGTAGGTGTTGATCCGCAATCACGGAACTATATCTTTGAGCTGATTCGGTCGCTCAAGGCTAGTGGGACAACAATCATTTATTCCAGTCATTACATGGAAGAAATTCAAACATTATGTGATGAGCTTGCGCTAATTGATGAAGGTCAAGTTGTAGAAGCAGGTTCATTAACGGCAATTCGCAAACGGCACACGAAATCATCTGTGTTTGTCAAAGGTGCTGATCTTAGTGCTGATAACTTGGCACAATACGGGCTTGTTCATGAACAAAAAGGTGGCTTTACTGTCGAAACAGAGACCCCTTTGCAAACGTTACAGCAAATCTCTTCAGCGTTACAAACAAGTAACCTGGTAGTAGAGCAACTGGAAATAAGTCAATCTAATTTAGAGGATATCTTTCTAAGCTTAACAGGTTCATCATTACGCGATCATAACGAGTAGAAAGGGGTAGGCTTAATGATTACAGGATTAATAAAATTTGAATTAAAAAAGAATTTAAAAGATAAGGGTTTGGTATTCTGGATGCTAATCCTACCAATTGTATTCATTGTCTTGTTCGGCTTTATTTTTGATAATCAAGGTACTGAGATAACTTTTGAGATTCCCTATGTAAATGAAGACCAATCTGAGCTAAGTGAGCAGTTCATTCAAGCACTCGGTGTTAGTGATAGCTTTCAGTTAGAGGAACAGGAGAGTCTCGCTACTGCTATCGCTGACTTGGAAGCTGGTGATATTAGTACCGTCCTCTACCTACCAGACGGGTTCGAGGAGCAACTCATAATTGGCGCTAATAATCCGATCTATTTTCACTATAATCCAATTAATGAAGATAGTATCTCACCTATTCGTGCCTTAATTGAAAATGTAAGCTATTCTTTTCAAGAGCAGCAGTTACGAGCGACCCTTGAAGAAGTAGGGGTAGATGCAGATGCTGCTTTAACACCAGCAATTGAGATTGTCGAAGAGTATGTAGCGGTAGATGATGGCTACGATGCTATTTCACATATTATTCCAGGCTACACAGTTATGTTCACCTTTTACATTATGATTAGTATGGCCATTAGCTTTGTGAAGGATTTGAATAGCGGGCTAGTCGCGCGCTTAACCAGTACACCGTTGACAAAGTATCAATATCTCATTGGCAAGTGGGTACCATATATCCTGATTGTCCTTGCTCAAATTACTGCGTTACTTACGTTTGGTTATTTTGTTTACAACGTCAATTTAGGCAACTTGCTCGCCATTACTGTGCTCGCAATTGCCTTAGCAATGATTACAACGAGTTGGGGAATGACGCTAAGTGTCTTGACCAAAAATGAGAATATGGGGATCGGGATCACTCAAATCATTGCATTGGGTGGCGCGATGATTGGTGGATTGTGGATGCCGACAGAATTTCTACCTCGCTTTATTCAACGTCTTGGTCTCTTCTTACCCCAATATTGGGCCCAAGACGGTTTTTTAGAAATCATGATCTATGGGGGCAACCTAGCTGATGTCTTATTAAATATTTTAATATTACTTCTCTATGCATTGCTAGGCTTTTTAATAGCTGTCCTCAGCTATCGTCGTTTTATCGCAGCGGCAAGAGGATAACGTGCTAAATACCTTGTTCATGTTAAAGCATGGACAGGGTGTTTTTTATTTTCATTAAAATTGATTAAAAATGATTAACGATTTGTATTGATTAGGATCTTTGATAAATAAGGTATACTATCTACTTGTTTAAATGTTTAATCTATCAAATGTGATTGCTATATCTAAGGATTCAAGGACACAAAATAAATTTTGAATATTTTTTTCATAACTATTGACGTTTTATGAAAATGTGATATTATAATTTGTGATAGCGCTGTCATAAAAGGTGGGAGGATATTATGGTAAAAATAAATGAAGCAAAGCTAGAATATGATGTTGTCGTAGCTGGAGGTGGTATCTCAGGTGCCTTTTCAGCAATCGCAGCAGCAAGAAATGGTGCAAAGACCTTAATCATTGATCAAAACGGTTTTTTTGGTGGGACGTTAACAGCTAACGGGGTAGGGCCAATGATGACTTTTTTTGCAGGTGAGAAGCAGGTGATTACAGGACTAGGACAGGAAATGGTAGAACGAATGGTGACGCGGGGTTATTCTCCAGGTCATGTTTACGATTCAACTAACTACATTTCGTATGTCACACCATTTGATGCAGAAGGCATGAAGCTAGTGATTGATGAGATGGTAACAGAGTCAGGTGCTAACATTCTGTTTCATACCTATCTGATTGATGTTGAAACGGATGGGGATACCGTTAGCCATCTTATTATTGCCAATAAAAATGGCGTTTCAAGAGTTAAGGCAAGCATTTTTATTGATGCAACAGGTGACGCTGACATCGCTAATTATGCAGGTGTCCCATATCAGCTAGGCAGAGAAGAAGATAATGCGATGCAACCGATGACGATGAATTTAAAGGTCTACAATGTGAATACAGAGAAGCTACGTGAAAAAGTGTTGGAGGACCCGACTAAATTTCCAAGGTTAAACCGTGATTTAGAAGTTATGAAAACGTCAAAGATTTTGTCCTTTGTAGGCTTTGATGAAGAGTTTAATCGTGCTAAGCAGGCTAAGGAAATTTCGATACCGCGAGAAGATATCTTATTTTTCGAGACAAATAATCCTGGCGAATTTATTATGAATACATCAAGAATCATTAATGAAAGTGGTGTTGATGCTGAAGGCTTAACGCGGGCTGAGATTCTTGGTCGTAAACAATGCGAAGAGCTCTATCATTTCTTAGTTAAATATATCCCTGGATTCGAAGACGCTAAAGTTGCCTATACAGGACCGCGTGTAGGGGTTAGAGGAACACGTCAAATTAAAGGTGTGTATACATTGACAAATGAAGACGTTCTCACTAATAAACACTTTGAATCGACTATTGCCCATTCCGGTTATCCAATTGACATTCATAATCCCAAAGGTGAAGGCACGCTGTCTGTTCATAGTAGTCAAGAAGATGAAATGGAAAACGATGCATTTGATAAAGCGGTCTTTGATAGCTATTATCGGATTCCTTATGAAATTATGTTAACAAATGAATATCGTAATTTAATTGTAACTGGTCGCTGTGTTTCTGCCACATTTGAGGCGCAGGCGGCTATTCGGACAACGCCGACGATGACTGCGATCGGGCAAGCAAGTGGTACAGCTGCTGCGATGGCTGTTAAGAATCAAGATGCACGAACGATTAATATTAAAGGTTTACAAGCTAAATTAATTGAGCAAAAAAGCTTTTTAGAAGCTTAGGAGGAGAAACAGAATGGAGACAATCCAATTAATCGGTATTCTGGCTGTATTTTTAATCTTAGTTGGTTTAATGATGACGAGAAAGATCCCAACTATTTTGGCTTTACCAATTTTGGCAATTGCAATCTCGTTTATTGCAGGGATTCGATTTGTATCGAGTGACCCCGAACAATTTACGATAGTGAAGGATGTATTAGAATCAGGGTCAATGCGTATGTCAACAGCTATTTCCGGTTTAATATTCGGTGCGCTTTTTGGAAAGGTTCTTAGTAAGGTAGGGGTCACAGAAACGATTATAAAAAAGGCTGCTGAAATGGCAGGCGATCGCGCGTTATCGATTGCCCTATCTTTTCTAGCTGTTTGTTCAATAATATTTGCGGCAAGTAACGGACTTGGAATGGTTATTCTAGTCGGGACGATCATTATTCCAATTATGATCTCGGCTGGATTATCGCCAATGGTCAGCGGCATCATCTTATTATTAGCAAATGGTATTGGTGTTACCTTTTCAGTCGGGACATTAGGTGTTTACATTGATGTCCTAGGATTGCCATTAAGTACGGTAACGACATACTCATGGTTAGTCGGGATTCCGTTAATCATCGTCGCTATTTTAATGGTTGTCTACTATGTTAAATTTCAAGGGAAACAAAGAAAGGCTTGGGCAATGCCGTCGGAGAAAGCGATTAGACGCGGTCAAGTACGTAGTATTGCCTTAATTTCACCAGTTATTCCTGTTGTCTTAGTCTTCGCTTTTAATATGCCGTTGGTAGCAGCAATCATTATTGGGATTATCGGCACATTAATATTAAGTACACCTAAAAAACCAATTCATGTAGTGAGTAGTGCATTTATTGAAGGAATTCAAGATGTGGCAGGAGCAGCTTCATTAATGATCGGAATTGGCATTTTGCTTAATGCTGTAATGTCGCCTGAAGTGTCAACGATCTTACAACCAGCAATATCATTCTTAATTCCATCAAATCAATTTATGTTTATCCTTATTTTTGGGCTATTATCTCCTCTAGCCATTTACCGTGGCCCATTAAATGTCTGGGGATTAGGCAGTGGGATCATTTCGTTACTCGTTGCCGGTGGGATGAATCCAATCACCGCGATGGTTGCTTTACGGTTAAATAGTAATGTGCAAGCAGTATGTGATCCGACAAATTCACATAATGTTTGGGTATCAGATTTTACAAAAACAGATGTTAACGAGGTCTTAAAGAAAACGATTGTTTGGATTACCGTCTCTACATTTATTGGTTTAATCGTAGCCTCGTTTATTCTTTATTAGATAGCATAAGGAGAATGAATATGAAACGACAAGTCAGAATCGGGATTGATGTTGGGGGAACATTTACCGATGCAGTTGCAATTGATAACAAAACATATGAAGTAATCGCAAAGCAAAAGATCCCAACTACGCATTCCGAAGGGGTAGCAAAAGGGATTGTTAATATTATCAAAAGCTTACTAGAAGAGAACAATATTTCTCCTGATGATGTTGTCTTTATTGCCCACGGAACCACTCAAGCAACAAATGCTTTACTTGAAGGTGATGTTGCAAAAGTTGGGATTGTTGGAATGGGAACAGGGATGGATGCTCGAACAGCTAAGAAGGAAACAACAGTTGAGCAAATTGAATTAGCACCAAATAAATTCTTAGCAACTGAACATCAATTTATCGATTCTAGCAAACTGTCGAATCAAACCATTTCTGACACCATTCAGGATTTAGTGGGACAGCATTGTCAGGTAATTGTAGCCAGTGAAGCATACAGTGTAGATGATCCAAGTAATGAGTATGATGTCATTAAGCAAGCGCAAGAGCAAAAACTGTTTGCAACTGGGGGACATGAAATTTCCCAACTTTATGGGCTTAAAATGCGGACTAGAACAGCTGTCGTCAACGCATCATTAATCCCTAAAATGATGCAAACAGCTAATATGACAGAAGAAGCAGTACGCGATACAAAGATTAAATCAAACCTCATGATTATGCGCTGTGACGGTGGCGTTATGAATGTTAATGAAGTACGGCAACGTCCAATCTTAACGATGTTATCTGGCTTAGCGGCCGGAGTGGCTGGAGCGCTGATGTATGAAAAAGTAAGTGATGGTATTTTCTTTGAGGTCGGTGGAACAAGTGTCGATATCTCGATTATAAAAAATGGTAAGGTCATGATAAAGTATGCACAGGTTGGTGGGCACAAAACCTATTTAAGATCGTTAGATGTTCGGACGTTTGCAGTGGCAGGTGGAAGTATGATCCGTGTCCAGAATAAGCAAATTGTTGATGTCGGACCACGTAGTGCGCATATCGCTGGTTTAGAATATGAGTGTTTTTCAGATAGCTTAGTCGATGCATCGCTTGCTGTAGCATTTGTATCTCCGCTAGCAGGAGATAGTAATGAGTATGTTACTGTTGAAAGTGATCATAATCACCGTTTCTCTTATACCTTAGCGGGTGCAGCCAACTTATTAGGTTATGTGCCAAAAGATGACTATGCAGAAGGAAACCTTGACAATAATCGTGTGGCATGGGAAGTGCTTGGTGAGTACTTGGACATCTCTGCCGAAGAGGCTGCTAAGCAGGTTGTTGAACTGGCTGTTGGTAAGCTAGTACCTGTTATTCAGGACCTGCTTGCTGAATATGAGATGGATGACAATTTTATTACCTTAATTGGTGGCGGTGGAAGTGGGGCGATTCTCGTTCCAGCACTAGCTGATCATTTCAATTACAAGTGGAAGCTTGCTAAAAATGCCCCTTATATCTCAACAATCGGTGTTGCATTGGCAATGGTTCGCGAGCAGATTGAGCGCTCTGTTACCAATCCAACAGAGCAAGATATTAAGCAAATTCGAGCGGATATTATTGAGAAGATTGTCCAATCAGGCGCAAAAGAAGAAACCGTCGATGTTAATATTGAAATTGATTCACAGCGCAATATTGTACGGGCGATTGCTACTGGTGCCACAGAGCTGAGGCAAAAGAACTTAGGTGAGCAATCATTAACCGATGAGTCAATGATTAAGCTCGCGTCTGAAGCTGTTAATCAGCCAGCAGATACGATTAAGGTTATTCATAAGACTGGCCGATGGAGCCTGCTTGATTCAACTATTGTAAAAAGGAAATTCCTATTTAAATTTAGAACAAAGCATTGCTGTGTCATTGATCGAGAAGGGGTTGTTCGATTTAAGAAAGCAAATGTAAACTATGCGACGTTTGCTAAACAATCAATCGACAGCTTATTCCTACCGTTTATTGATGATAATACTGTTTATTCTGATGCGAATGCAACCATTCCAAAGGTATTTTTATTTTTCAGAGAGAAGATGCTTGATTTTACCGGTATGCAAACGTTGGAGCAGCTTATGTCAATTATGGAAGTTGAGCTAGAAAATTTAAAAGATAACGAAGATATTATTGCTGTTGCCTACCAATAAGGAGATATGTTCAATGGAGTATTCTAATCATTTTTTGGGTTATCTAGAATTGGGTGAGGATCTGTTTTTTGATAAAGTTCCTAAGGATGAAATTTCTAAATATGTAGAGAGAGCTTTAAGTGTTGGGAAAGAAACAGCCGCTCAGCTAGAAATTGCTTCAATTACGCAACACTTAGAGCAAGCAGGTATTGCGTGTGAAGTAAAGGAAGATGATGGTGCCTTCTTTAGAGTGAAATTTAGAGCGCAGTTTGAATATGACAGAAGAAAAGCGCAGCATAAGATTATTCTCTATAAAAAATCTTTAGAAGAATTGGCGCAAGCGAATCAGTTGAGCTATGAGCAAGTAAAAGAAATTGTGTTGACCCATGAATTCTATCATTACTTGGAGCTGAAAGGCACTGAAACGATTAGCACATTTGAGCCTGTTACGACATTTAACTGGCTCGGTTTAACTCGAACAGCTCAGCTAGTGAGGCTGAGTGAAATTGCAGCCAATGCCTTTACAAAGGCATTACTTAAATTAGATAACCTGCCAAATGTATTAGATTACCGGTATATGTTGAAAGGAGGCCTTATTTCTAAGCAAATGCTAGAAAGCAAGTATGAGGAATTCGAGCAGGTGTTTGGATTAAAATCAAGCTAGGAGGTTAGCTGTGTCGACACCTAAGGCAATAACTGTAGATCTTGGCGGAACCCATATTAGATGTGCGACCGTTGATTATCAGGGCAACATTAGTCAATTACAAAAGGAAAAATCCGAGATCCACAAAGGGTATAAGTATGTCATTAACAAAATGATTAGCATGATTAGGAAGCAGACTGCTTTTGATGAAGTGAATTTAATCGGTATCGGTTGTCCGGGTCCTTTATCAGCAAAAAAGGGGGTTGTTTACGCGCCACCGAACTTGAGTGATTGGGATCAGGTTCCATTAACTGCTATAATTCAAAAAGAGGTAAATAAGCAGGTCTGTTTAGAAAATGATGCAAATGTCGCAGCGCTTGGTGAAGCCACATTTGGCTCGGGTAGGGGTTACCAAATTTGTCAGTATATTACGATATCAACTGGAGTAGGTGGGGGAATCGTCATTAATGGCAAGCTGGTATCTGGTCAGCATAACTGCGCTGGAGAAGTTGGGAATATCATTATTCGAGATAATGGGAGTGAAGTAAAAGCACTGAACAAAGGAAGCTTTGAGGGAGAAGCAAGTGGTCGCTCCTTGATGATAAGGGCTAATCGTGCGGGTTTATCTGTTCATGATGCAGAGGCGGTATTTACGCTTTATCAAGAGGGTAGTCCTGCTGCGATGCGGGTTGTTCAGGATTATGCGCACGATATTGCACGAGGGATGGCGACGATTGCTCAGGTTATCGATCCAGATGTATTTATCCTAGGTGGTGGCGTGATGAATGCCTTTGCAATCTTAGAGCCCCTTATTTTAAAATACTATCCATCGTATGTCTATCCTGTAATGGGAGAGGTGCAAATAAAACAAGCAAGCTTAGAAGAGCCTGGTATTGTTGGAGCGGCCTTTTTAGCAAATAACTAGTTAAAAACCATAGTCTGGAAATTAGACTATGGTTTTATATTTACCATTCGTAGAGATTAGATTCTGCCGATTGAAAGGAATCTATAATAGTGTTGCTACTTAATTTGCGCTGTCGCATCGTTTTATTATCTCTAAGAATAGTAGCATAGATGGTATCAAACACAAAATTGTACATTAACGAATTCGAGATAACAAGTGGATTACTGGCAATTACATGATCAGGTGTAATTAACTTGAGGTCAACTAAATCATTAATTTTAGGATTGTCATTTCCAGAAATAAGTAAAGACTTCACGCCTCGGCGCTTTACTTTCTCGAGAAATGGAATAATATCTTTACTAATAACTGAAGGAACCACGGTAATGAGCAGAGAATCGCTATTCATATTTTCTAAAGCAAGTTGTGCCTCTAGTGGTTCTGCAATATAAGTGACGTCTATGCCAATTTGTCTTAACTTAAACATGGTCTCCTGGGCAGCGAAGGATGTTGTGTAAATGGATAGGATGAAAATTTTCCGCGCAAAAGTAATCATAGAAGCTGCGTCTTCAATATCCTTTTCATTTAGCATGGCACATGTGTTCATGATCATTTTCTTATAATCAGCAGCTAAGTATTCGAGCATATTCGAGCTATCGACCTCTTTATTATCAGATAGCTGCTCCATTTGGGTAGTGCTTTGTGCTAAAGCAATTTTAAAATTATTAAAGCCTTTATAACCGATTTTTTTACAGAAACGATTAATACTAGCTTCGGATGTATTTGTTTTCCTTGCGAGTGTAGTAATAGTATTTGTCATAACAAAGTCAGGATTTTTTATGACGAACTGGCTAATCTCGTGCTCGCTAGCAGTAAAGCTAGATTGAAGTGAGATAATTTTCATAATAACAGCAGATTGCATAGGTACACCTCATTAAAAGTAAACTCATAAGACTATTATAGCAATAATTATCCTTCTACAAAAGATTTAATGGGTATATCCGTAAGGGGTGATATTTTTTGGTCAGAAAATAAAAGCTATAATGTTAAAAGAGACTAACTATATAAAGTGTTGATTCATTGTCATCATCTCTAACCACATAGGCAATCGTTGAACCATCAGCACTGATGGTGAAATTATCAATTGAATCACCATCTGAAAGATCAGGTGCATGAATTTCACTTAGATCTCCCGTACTTGGATCGAAGTGTTGAAAGGTATCGTCATAATCGAATAAAATTACTGTACCATCCTGAAGTGGGAAGGTAGCCACACCCATGCCAATCTCTAGCTCTTCTTCCGTTTCAAGGTCAAACGCCATATGTGTCATATCGTCTTCAGCATCAAAGGTCGCGTATAGAGCGTAACGATTATCATATGTTAAGATAGGTGTTTGCGAACGCTCATTGTGAGCGAATAAATTATCTGTGGTGAAGACGAATTCCCCAGTACTAGAGTCGAGATCGTAGCGTACTATCCCAACGTCAAAGATTAATAGAATTAGTTCATTTGTATCTTCTATAAATGCGGTTCGTGGATATGAGTGTAGCTCTTCGTCCTCCTCGCTGTAAACAAGATCAGTGAGATCGATTTCTTGAACTTCATTTTGTGTGATATCCCAAAAAGTTAAGGTAACTTGTTCAGAATAGTCTTTGTAACGGATATACATATGAGGTTCCTCGCTATAATTGGTGCGTGAAGGTGTCAAGATGGTATCCCAATCATTATTCATCACGTGTTCAATTGTTTCTTCAGTTTCAGGGTTAAAAACAATAATTGCATGCCGCTCCTCGACAGGTAAATCCCAGTCGGCTTGGTTTCTTATTATATTGCCTTGTTCAGATAGAAAAAAATAATCAATATTGTCATCTGGAAAATCTAACAATCTTGTTTCACCCTCAATCCATAGGTTAGCTCGTTTGGTATTAGCGAGTCGTTGATCAGTTTCACCCCATATTAATCGCGTTCCATCAGCGGACATGGTGAAGACTAGACCGTTTGCATAACCGTCAATATCAATCTGCTCAATAGCTTCATAACCATTGGAAGAAATCGTTTCTTCATCTTCAGAATCTCCTGGTTGCTGCTCCTGTTCTGGCTGTTGGGGAGTCTCCGTATCTTGAATGTCTCTATTTGTTTGTTCGTCGCCACAGCCAACTAGTATTATCGTGCAAACAATCAAAAGAATAATGCCCGTTTTCTTCACATGCTCACTCCTAAAAAATTTAATCATTTTAAGTACTCCTTAATCTGTTACCCTGCATAGTTTCTTTACAAACATGTAAAGTTTGAAATGTTTTATAAGCTTTTGCCTGTGTATATTGGTAAATTTACTAATTAAAAAATTACAAAGATCAGGGTGTAAAGTCTTATTAATATGTAAATAAAAGAGCTATTTACTAATTATTTTATAGTTTAACCCTCCCAATCTTTTTTTATATAGTAGAAAATATAATCGGTATTTCGATTTAGGTATAAATAATAACTGCTAATTAGTAATGCTAAATATAAGGTAAAATCCTTTTAACGGAAATTAAATAGACTATAATACCTTGTAAAATCCAGTTGAAATAATTACATAGTAAATTAAATGCATTAAAAAAGGATTTATAAAGAAATCAAATAAAATTTATCTATTTTAGTTAGTTGTAATCATATTTTAAAAATATTGTTAAAATGAATTATATTTTGTAACATCATGGTAATATATGAATTAACATACTAATTGGTTTAAAAAGGTGATAAATTTAGATAATTTTCTTTATTTTTAGCATTAAAATATTTTCATTTTAAAGGGGGAATTATTGAGAAGGTTTAGTAGCTAGGAATAAAGTTTTTCACTTTTTTAAGTAGGGGGGATATAAGGAATTAAATGCCGACTATTTCATTGCAATATTCGTGGTAGTAGCTTACCTATAAAAAGTCATCGTTGTTTTCTAAATTTTAATACTTAGTAAATTAAAGAAGAAAGCTATTAGATACTGAATTGAAATGGAGGATCTAATCATGAAAAGAATTTTTCCAATCTTGCTAATATTCACAATTATTTTTAGCCAAGTGAGTTCACCGTTTATTATAATTGCTAATAGTACTCAGTCAGGTCGTTTACTACATTTAGCTATCGATGAGGGTTCTAATAACGAACTTGCTATAGTTACGATTGAGACGGCCTCAGAGGTCGATCAAGTTAGCATAAGCTTGCCGGAAGCAACTAGCTATGATCCAGAGACAACTGAGGAACTAAATGATGACAGGTATCAATGGAATTATGTTGAAGAAAGACATGAAATTCTTCTTTTAAGTATAAATTCAAGCTTGCCATTTAATCTAGCTTTGACAGACCTAGCAGATGGTGAACATAACATAGAAGCGTCTGCCTTTAGTGAGGAAAGCGAACTCGCAAATGAGACCTTTACATTTGAAATTGAAATGGGAGAAGATGTTGATGCCCGTGAACAAACGCAAGAATCAGAGGATTCCGAAAAAGATGAGGTAGCAGATGAAGAGGAACAAGCTGATGCTGAAGTTTCCAATTCTGAAGCTGATCAGGAGGAAGAGGCCCAACTCAACGATGAGGAAGAAACAGATGCAGATAGAGAGGAGCCATCTCCACAGGAAGACCTCATTTTTGTACCAATGGTTGGAAACTTAAATGTGGATATTGACTTGTCACCAAGACTGGATAATGTTTTAGCAGGTAATGATGCAGTCTATCGACTTGTCCTGAAATTAACAGGGGCTAGGTCAGCGTATACAGGGGTGACGATTGCGGTTGATCTACCAATTAGCGACCATGTTACTTTTGATCCAGCTGCTAATGATTTAGCAATTGCCGGGGTCGAACCAGCATTTGATGCAGAAAATAATCAATTAATCTATCAATTTGATACGCTAGCCTCTGGGCAGACCTACGATAAATTAATTCGATTATCGACAGAAAATGGTCTCATTCCAAATGGTACCACTTTAGTGGCAACTGCTACATTTTCGGCCAATGAACAAGCAGCATTAACAGATGACGCGACAATTAATATCGAGGCTTCAACATCAATCGTCGCCTCTAAAAATTATCTAAGGGCAGAGGGGAATCCGAGAAACATTGCCGTCCCAAATTCAAGAACAGTGTGGAGCATTCGCGTTAACATTCCTAAAAGTAACATCGGGCAGGGCTATTTGGAGGAAGGTAGCCAAATAACGATTGTCGACAATATCCCTCAAGGGTTGACATATCACTCTACTGCTAGTGGTCCTGAGCCAGATATTACTGGAAATCAACTTAGTTGGACATTTGATGTTCCGAGTTATGAGGAGCAGGTCCTCTCAGGGGATAGTCTCTTTGAGACAGAAATTGAAGTATTATTAACGGTAGCAAGTAATACAACTGATCAAACATTGACCAATACTATTACTGCTAATGCAGTATTTGTCGGTGCACATGAGGAAGAAACAGATGCTAGTGATTCAGTAACCATCGTTAATTCGAACTTGGCAACAGGTGATATCTCTGGAACAGTTTTTGTTCCTGCGCACCTAGGGCCTTCAAATGACTCGGGTGGAATTGGAAATGCTGATAATAGAGATCCCAATCCTATTGTTTATGATGATGCCTATTTAAGATTTTACCATCACATCTCACCCTTGCATCATAGTATTGCCGGCGATTATCGAGAATATATCACTTGGTATAATATCGACAATAATTTAAATTTGGATAAGCTTAATATAGGGGGGACACCCCGTTATCGGCCAACTGCCGATTTTCCAGTAGGCATTCCATTAGTTAGAACGCCAAGCTTTAATATTGAAGCATTCATTAATGGAAGTCGAGTCATTCTAGTGGAGAATGCAGAAATAAATCAGGATTATAACCGTGGTGATCTAGGTTTAGCTGATGACGACTTTGTTAGTATTGTCTATATAAACTTTACTGATGCCCCCAGTGGCATGTCCGGCTTGCATGTCAATTATTACTTTAATGTTGAACAGGGGTACACGGGTACAGTAACAAATGAGTTTGATGTCTATGGCGAAACGGCAAATGGTAATTTCTTTGGTAGGAACTCTGGCGGAAATTATTATGGTCAAGATCCGCTAGCGGGGCCAAGATCGGCGACAATCGCACCACGTCCAACGGATCAGCCACCGATTGCTACTGTTGGTGTCGAGCTGCTTGATCACACTGGTGGTTATGTAACTGCCGGACCGAATCGCGCTCGTGTTAATTTAAGCACACAAAGTAGTTCAACGCTGTCTATGACAGGGTCACTTGAGTCTGTTGTTCTATTACCACCTGGTATTCGTTTAGCTGATGTAACCAATGATGCGTTTATCGATGCTGATGGCCGTTCAACAGCTGATTCTGCTACTGCTATGGGGGGAAATCACGAGATCCTCGATGAAAGCTTTAATGGAAGTGGTCGTCAGTTGGTTAAATTTAGTTGGAATGATCGCCTTTTAAGACCTGGTAACAGCGTCTTTGCTGAAATTGATGTTGAGATAGATGAGAGTGCACCAGGTGCGCTTACCTTTGATGTCTACGGTTTTTCCGGTGACCAAGAACTAGCTGTGCCGTCGGTAAGTAATCCGGGTGTAACAGATACTGTGCTACAAACAGATTCTAATGATCTTAATCAAGATGGTAGCACAGCTGATCCTAGACTACGATCGGGAAATGTTTACTCGATTAGTGGTCAGTACGATATTCAAACTGAAAAACTGGTCAGAGGTCAATTAGATGATGACTTTAGTCAATTTGGACGCACTGTTCCGAGTGGATCAATCGACTATCGCTTGATTTTGACCAACATGACGGGTCGAGATATTTCTTATATGACCTTAATTGATGTGATGCCGTCCGAAGGTGACTTTGGCATTACTGATAATGCGGAGCGCGGTAGTCAATTCACACCGGTATTAACGGGACCAATTCAGGTACCGAGTGAATGGGCAGGGTTAGTTGATATTTACTACAGTGAGGCACAAAATCCTGAGCGTGATGATTTGATTCGAAACACAGATTATCCTGAAACGACAACACAATTAACAAATCCAGCTGACGCAGAGGCGCCCAACTGGACACTTGAAGCTGGTGTTGCTAATTGGTCAGCGATACATTCTTTTAAGGTTGAATTAAGCGAAGGAACAGAATGGATAGCTGGTGAGGATATTATCATTGACTTCACGATGCAAGCACCGCTGTGGTCTGATGTTACCCCAGACGTGCTTGATCCAGATATTGAGCCGAGCGCTCGGGCAGCATGGAATTCATTTGCGATTGCTACTGACAATGGTCAGCCGGTCGAACCGCTACGTGTTGGTGTCTTTATGGAATATGATAATGCGGTTGAATTGACGAAAGGAAATGAGGACGGAGAAACGCTTGCAGGTGCGGTATTTGATTTAGTAGATGCACAAGGTGATCTAGTTTCAACTGATTTAACCACTGATGAAAATGGTGTCATCCGTGTGGAGAACCTGCAACCAGGTAGCTATGCCTTTATTGAAACAGAGGCATTACCAGGCTATCAGTTAGATCCGACCCCAGTCGAGTTTGAGATTGAGTTTGCGCAACAAGCGCTGGTCGAGGTAACTAAGGTAAACATTTTCGCACCAGGAGCAGTCGAGCTTTTAAAGCTAGGTGAGGAGGGCGAAGCGCTTGAAGGCGGCGTGTTCACCCTAGTTGATGCCGATGGTGATGAGCTTGAGACAGGTCTTACCACTGATGTCGCTGGGCGTTTACTTGTCGAGGGGTTATTACCAGGTTCCTATGCGTTTATTGAAACACAGGCACCGTTTGGTCATGACTTAGACCCAACGCCAATTCTATTCGAGATTGTCTTTAATCAGCAGGAGACACTTCAGCTTGAAGTGGATAATGAGCAATCGACTGGTGCAGTGCAATTAGTGAAAGTCAATGAAAATGGTACCGTGCTCGAAGGGGTTATCTTTGAACTTCAGGATGCTGATGGTACGATTCTACAAGTGGACTTAACGACTGACGAAGATGGACTTCTAGTTGTCGATAATCTGAAGCCAGGTCAATATCAGTTTGTTGAGACAGCGACACTGCCAGGCTATGATTTAATTTCGACCCCACTGCTGTTTGAAATTGAGCTTGGACAAGCCGAGACGTTAGAAGTAGAATTTGAAAATTCATTTACACCGGGTGCTGTGCAACTGACTAAGCTAGGCGAAGATGGAGAACCATTAGCAGGAGCGGTCTTTACCCTTGTTGATGTTGATGAAAATGAGCTTGAAACAGGTCTAGCTACTGATGAGGACGGTGTTTTACTGATAGAAGGATTGGCGCCAGGCTTCTATGCCTTTATTGAGACGGAAGCACCATTTGGTCATGATTTAAATCCAACCCCACTTGTATTTGAAATTGTATTTGATCAACAAAGCACGTTGGCAATAGAAGTGGAAAATGAGCAAACACCAGGTGCTGTAGAGCTTACTAAGGAAGGTGAGGATGGTGCCCTGCTTGCAGGTGTTGAATTTGAGCTGCAGGATGGGGATGGCAATAGCTTACAAACTGATCTTGTAACAGATGAAGATGGTTTACTCTTCATTGATGAGCTAAAGCCGGGGCTGTATCAACTTGTGGAAACAGCAACCATTCCAGGCTATGAGCTTGATCCAACCCCGATTGAATTTGAGATTGAATTGGGTCAAACGACAGTCACTGCAGTTAGCTTTGTTAACCCATTAGCAACTGGGTCGGTGCAACTGTTTAAGCTAGGTGAGGGCGGTGAGCACCTTGAAGGAGCTGTCTTTAGCTTAATTGATGAAAATGAAGTCGTTATCGCGACGGGTTTGACGACTGATGAAAATGGTATTCTTGTTGTTGATGACTTAAAGCCGGGTCTATATGCTTTTATTGAAACAGAAGCACCGTTTGGCTTTGAACTAGACGCAACCCCAATTCCATTTGAGATCATTTTTAATCAGCAGGACATTGTTGAGCTAGAGATTGAAAATATCTATACACCGAGTGCCTTTGAATTAACCAAGGAAGGGCCAGGTGGTGAACGTCTGGCTGGTGTTGTCTTTACGTTACAGGATGAAGATGGCAATACTTTAGATGAAGGTTTAGTTACAGATGAAGATGGTTTACTCTTTATTGATGATCTAATTCCTGGTCGTTATCAGCTAATTGAAACGGAAACCATTCCAGGTTACGACCTTGATCCAACCCCAATTGAATTTGAAATTGGTTTGGGCCAGACAACAGTTACAGAGGTAACCTTTGTTAACCCATTAACACCAGGCTCTGTCCAACTTAGTAAAGTTGGTGAATTAGGTGAAGCGTTAGTGGGTGCGGTCTTTAGTTTAATTAATGATCAAGATGAAGTGATCGCAACGGGTTTAACAACAGATCAAGCAGGATTCATCCAAGTCGATGATTTACTTCCGGGTAATTATGCATTTGTTGAGATAGAAGCGCCATTTGGTCATGATTTAGACGAGACGCCGATACCGTTTGAAATTGTCTTTAATCAGCAAGCAGTTTTAGAGCTAGAGATTGAAAATGAACAGACACCAGGTGCTGTCCAGCTTTTAAAAGAGGGTGAAGATGGCGAACTGCTAGAAGGCGTTACTTTTGAGCTTCAAGATAGCGATGGTAATTCACTGCAAACTGATTTATTAACAGATGAAGCGGGCATCCTGTTTATTGACGAGCTAAAGCCAGGCAGTTATCAGCTTGTTGAAACTGCAACAATACCAGGGTATGAATTTGATCCGACACCGCTTGCATTTGAGATCGAACTAGGACAGGTAGCAACTGTTGAGTTAACGTTTGTGAATGAACTAACCCCAGGGGGCTTCCGGCTATTAAAGCTTGGTGAGGGTGGCGAACTACTTGAAGGCGCTGTGTTCAACTTGCTAGCTGGTGATGGTGAGCTATTGCTGCCCAATCTTGTGACCGATCCAGACGGACTTTTAACCGTTGAGGGCTTGCGACCAGGCAGCTACCAGCTGATTGAGACCGAAGCACCATTTGGTTTTCAGCTTGATCCGACGCCAATTGCATTTGAAATTGTCTTTAACCAGCAAGAGCTACTGGAATTAGAGATGGAGAATCTTTATATCCCAAGTGCTTTTCAGTTAACAAAAGAGGGCGAAGACGGCGAGCTACTAGCAGGTGTGGTGTTTGCTTTACAGGATCGTGATGGCAACACACTACAAGCTGACTTAATCACCGGCGAGGATGGTATTTTGTTGATTGACAACCTCATTCCAGGTGCTTATCAGTTAGTTGAAACGGCTACAATACCAGGGTATGACTTAGATCCAACTCCAATTGCATTTGAGATTGGCTTAGGTGAGACAGAAGTAACCGAAGTAACCTTTGTTAACCCGCTGACACCTGGTGACGTTGAGCTTGTTAAAATAAGTGAGACAGGTGAAGCCTTAGCAGGTGCGGTCTTTACGTTAATTAATGAGGCTGAAGAAGAACTGGCGACCGGTCTAACAACAGATGAAAATGGCGTCATTGTTGTGACCGACTTGCTACCAGGACAGTATGCATTTGTTGAGACGGAAGCACCGTTTGGTCACGATTTATTATTGGCACCAATTGCATTTGAAATTGTCTTTAATCAGCAAACAACCTTGAGCTTAGAAGTTGAGAATGAACAATCTACTGGTTCAGTTCAACTATTAAAGGAAGGTGAAGATGGTGCGCTGTTAACCGGTGTGACCTTTGAACTTCAAGATCAAGCAGGTAATACTTTGATAGAAGATCTTGTGACTGATGAAGACGGTCTTCTGGTCATCAATGAATTGAAACCGGGTCAATATCAATTGGTTGAGACAGCATCAATTCCGGGTTATCAGCTCGATTCGACGCCGCTTGCCTTTGAAATTGTCCTAGGACCGATCGAAACAGTTGAATTAAGTATGACCAATGCATTATCGTTAGGTGCTGTTCAGTTACTAAAAGTTGGTGAGGGTGGCGAAGCATTAGCTAATGCCGTCTTTACACTGCTAGATGCGGATGGGCAAGAGCTAGCTACTGAATTAACAACAAATGCAGATGGTATAGTATTAATTGAAGATTTATTACCAGGAGAATATGCCTTTGTTGAGACAGCAGCCCCATTTGGCTATCAGCTTGATCAGACGCCAATTGGCTTTGAAATTGTCTTTAACCAGCAAGAAATATTAGAAATTGAAGTAGAGAACCTCTATATCCCGAGTGCCTTTGAATTAACCAAAGAAGGTGAATATGGCGAACGCTTGGCTGGCGTTGAATTTGAGCTACAAGATGCAGGTGGGAATTCACTTGAAACAGGACTGGTCACGAATGAAGAAGGTCAACTACTTATTGATAACTTAAACCCTGGAAGCTATCAATTGATTGAAACACAGGCATTACCGGGTTATCAGCTTGATCCAACACCAATTAGTTTTGAAATTGGTTTAGGTCAGACGACGGTAACAGAAGTGACCTTTGTTAATGAGCTGACACCAGGCGCGGTTCAATTAACGAAGCAAAGCAGTGCTGGTGAGTTCTTATCAGGCGCAGTCTTTACATTGTTAGATGGAGATGGTGCGGAGTTAGAGACAGAATTAACAACAGATGAAGGTGGTCTACTAGTTGTTGAAGATTTAGCACCAGGTAGCTATGCGTTAGTAGAAACAGCAGCCCCATTCGGTTATGTATTAGATGAAGCACCAATCGAATTTGAAATTGAGCAAAACCAGCAAGCGATTGTTGAGTTAGTTTTTGAGAATACACCAATTCTTTCAGAACTACTCATCATTAAGGTGGATAGTGAAACAGATGCTACTTTAGCTGGCGCAGAATTTGAATTGATTAATGAAGCAGGCGATATTGTGACGTCAGTTGTAACCGATGAAAATGGCCAGGCAGTTATTGACGGCTTACCAGTCGGAGACTATCAGCTTGTCGAGACAGCAGCACCTGAGGGCTATCAATTACTTGATGAGCCAATTGAAATCACCATTGTGTTTGGGCACTTTGAGCTTGAGTATATTGTAGAAAATAGCCCAGAACAACCAGAGCAACCACCAGTTCTAGAAGAGGATCAAATTGTTCCACCAGTTTTGCCACAAACAGGTGAGGAATGGTTAAGGTACTTGATGACGTTAGGAACAATGCTATTCACAACGGGTGGTATCCTTGTCCTTGCTCATTTGAAGAAAATGAAGGGTTTAAACGGACGATTACAGTAATTAACGAAGGGATGGCTTTATGTCGTCCCTTCTTCATTTTATCGCTTTAAATAGGAAGAGGAGGGGATGTTCTTGAAAAGCAAGAAATTACGTGTAGGTGTTATTGCAATGTTTGTTGGCACAATTTGTATTGCAATAGCGTTAACCTATGATTGGTATACAACCTCGCGCAGTGCTTCTCTTGTTCAAGCAATGGACTTATTGAGAAGTGGAGCAGAAATCGATCATCTAGAACAGTGGTCAGCTGAAGATTTAGATAGTGTTTATCAATTGGAGATTCCCGCCATTGAGCTTGATCAATATGTATTAGCAGAGACAACCGAGGAAAACCTTGCCCTTGCATTAACTCAGGTTATTGAGGGTCGCAATCCTGAGTTAGATAATGTCACGATTGCCGGTCATCGTGGCTACCGGGGTGACCGGCATTTTAGTAAGCTACCGGATGTGCAAAAAGGTGATGAGCTGGTGTTAAGTGATCAAACGCATCGTTATCGTTATCTCGTTAAATCGATTGAGGTTGTAGAACCACAGGACGTACATGTGCTAGAGAACAATGGACCTGAGCTCACGTTAATAACGTGTACGCTGTCAGGAGAGCAGCGGGTGGTCGTGAAGGGTGAATTAATTGATGTTGAGGGTGTGTAATTATATTTTAATCATTCAGTAGAAATCTTCAAAGTATCTGTTAAGTTATTCTCTTAGTATGGAAACTGATATAACATAAAGGTTCATCAACAACGTACTTTCAGGTAAACTATCATTAGTGAACAATTTATAGCGACAGGGAGTAAATGTGAATGGAGATTAAACAAGATAACTTAACAAGAACAGCAGTAATAAATCTAATCAATGAGCATTTGCAAGCAATGGCAGCAATCTCTCCACCTGAAAGTACGCATGCATTTGACATAAATAAGCTGAAGCACCCTACGGTAACTTTTTGGACGATTTGGGATCAGGGGCAACTAGCGGGGTGTGGCGCACTAAAAGAGCTTGATCGCAAGCACGGGGAGCTAAAATCAATGCGTACTGCTCAAAATCATTTGCGAAAAGGTGTCTCAAGCAGACTCTTAACACACATTATTGACCAAGCAAACCAACGAGGTTACCAACGACTTAGTCTGGAAACAGGTGCTATGGATGCTTTTGCTCCTGCTCGATTAATGTATGAGAAATTTGGCTTTAACTATTGTGAACCATTTGCAGACTATCGCCATGACCCTAACAGTCTTTTTATGACAAAGGAGCTTGTTAAATAATAAAAAAAGTAGCGTGATGCTTGAGAGCATCACGCTACTTTGCTTTAACCCGGTTCATTCGCTTTAATAAATAGAGAAGGTAGGGAGCGCCAATCAGGGAGACAATAATGCCGGCTGGTACTTCTTTTGGTGCAAGTAATAACCGCCCTAAAAAGTCCGCACTTATTAAAAGCATCCCACCGAGCAATAAACTTAATGGCAGAAGTTTAACAAGCTTTGGGCCAACCAATTGTCTTGCGATATGTGGTGCCAGAAGGCCAATGAAACCAATGGTGCCGACTACGCTAACGCTAACTGCTGTTAGTGAGACAGCTAGTAAGATCATAATCAAGCGCATTTTACCTGCTTTTACCCCTAGACCAATTGCGACTTCATCGTCAAATGCTAATAAATCAAATGTCTTGGCAAAGCTTATCACAATTGGTAGAATCACAACGATAGCTACAATTACAATGCTGAAATCCTGCCAACTTGAGCCATAGGTGCTCCCGGCTAGCCAGGTGAGGGCAAGTCCAGCGTAAAGATTAGCTCGCACGAGTAAGATTTGAATAATAGCTGATCCAACAGCTGAGATAGCAATCCCCATTAGAATGAGAATAATGGGCTGGAAGCCACTGCGAACACTAATGAGCAGAATAATAGCCATCGTTACAAATGCGCCGATAAAGGCCCCAATGGGTACAAAAATGATCGGTGCTTGGGGAAAGACCAGTAAGAATAACATTGCAAAGACGCTTGCCCCAGACGAAATCCCTAACACAGAGGTATCTGCGAGCGGATTGCGTAACACGGTTTGCATCAGTAAGCCACTTCCAGCCATCATCATCCCGATTAACAAGCTGACGAAGACGCGTGGGACCCGGAAATCCCAGACAAAACGATTATACAGTAGCTCTTGAGGAAGCTCTGCTAAGCGGGTAAAGCTTGTTCCGCCAAATGAAAGACTGGTTGTAATCAGTAATAATGTTACCAATACTAGCCCAAGATAAAATGGGGCAAGCTTTGTAACCCGTACTTTTCCCTCCAGTACCTTGCCGGCTGATTTTGTCTGCTTGCGCATTTTTAAAGCTAAATAAATAAGCCACGGGGCTCCGATAATAGCCGTCATTGCACCAACAGGGAGCTCAGCGGTTTGCGAGACAATCCGCACTAGGATATCCGCCATAATTAATAGGCCCGCTCCAACAATAATATTACCAATGATCATGCTGCGATGCTTCGTAAATCCCATCAGCCGAACGAGGTGAGGAGCGATAATGCCAACAAACCCAATCGGACCCACCGCTGCTACTGTAATGGAAGTTAACAAGATTGCAATAAACCAGCCTAATGCCTTAGTTATGGTAATGTTTTGACCAAGCCCAATTGCGACATCATCACCCAGTAACAGAAAATCAAAGCGGTGACTGATAATTAAAGCAAAAATAAGCAATCCGATTACCCAAGGTGAAGCAAATTGAACCCCTGACCAATCAAGCTGAACCAACGTACCGGCGCCCCATAGAAATAATCCACCAACCTCATTGGCAAACAAAAGCTGGAGCGCACTTGTTAGCGAGGAAAATAACATGGTGACAATTAAACCAGTCAAGGCGATTCTGACAGGGTCAAGCGATTTGCCAACAAGAAAGGTGACCGTTAACGCAGCCATTAATCCACCGGCTAATGAGATCAGTAGTGGGTACGAATACCCTGCTCGAGGAATAAAAATGGCAAAAGCAACTACAAAAAAATACGCCCCAGCATGGATGCCAAGCGTACTTGCACTAGCAAGAGGGTTTTTTGTCATCGTTTGCAACAGCATGCCAGCATTTGCTAGGGCAGCTCCTGCAATACAGCCAATAATAAAGCGAGGCATGCGACTATGTAACAGAAAATTCATTTGCTGAGAATCGTTCCAGACTTCGTGCCAAAAATTAAAAAAGCCTGAAGAGGCTTGTCCTTGGCTCACGTGAATGAGCCCAAGGACAATAAACAGAAAGATAGAGCCAACTAATAGTAATGATGATTTAAGTCTCATAACATCACTTCGTTAAAGCTTCTTCAACATTGTTAATCAATGTTTCCATAGACAGAACACTACCGAATGTCCACACACCTGAACCAGCATCAAACATAAGGTCATTTTCAACAAAATGTAAACTATTCCAGGCACTGTTACTTGATAAGTTTTCAAACAGAGGGTCATCAAGCTGAACAGTATGGATGAACAATGCTTCCTGATAATTTGCGACACCTTCTACATTGGCTGTAATAAACCCGTATGCTTCATCTTCTTGATCTTGAATTTTGTTAGTAAGTCCCATTCCTTCTAAGACATGGCTCACCATTGAATTAGGTGTAAATAGACGGAATTCTGGAACGTCATTTGATGAGTATGCTTGGGTAAAGACAAATTCAAGGGTAGCTAAGTCAGCTGCCTCAATATTCGCTTGTGCTTCTGCCATACGATCTTCGACGCGTGTAATTGCTGCCTCAGCTTCTTGCTCTTTACCTACAAGCTGTGCAACTGTGCGTAAATTGTTCAATGTACTTGCGTAAATATCAGCAATTGCTTCTTCAGATTGTGAGTCAAGAAGAACAACCGGTGCGATTTTTTCAAGCTCTGGAAGCATCGCTTCTTGGTATCCTGTTACCCCAACAATAACATCTGGCTCAAGCTTAGCGATCTCTTCAATATTAGGTTCTTGACGTAAGCCAACATCAACAACACTTTCATCTAAAGCTTGATCAATTGTTACCCATTTATTAAAGCCTTCTACGTCAGTAACAGCAACCGGCTGAACGCCTACGGCAAGTAATTCCTCAGCGACATTCCATTCAATTGCAACAATACGTTCTTGCGGCCCGTCAAAGGTGTGTTCACCTAATCCATCAACAATTGTAATTTCTCCAACAGTTTGATCTTCTGTAGGTTCTTCAGCTGTTTGATCAGCTGGCGCATCATCCTGTGCCATACAACCTACCAATATTAATGTGAAAAGTGCAATAAGAATAAGTATTTTTTTCATCTCTATAATCCTCGTTTTCTTTATATTAAATTATGAAGCTGATACTGCATGTTGTTCTACTTTACCATAGGAAAGACAAATCGGATTCTGACTAAATGGACAGACGGCTAGCATCGCATTAATATTAAAAACATATTGAAGGTTTGCTGCTGTCATCACGTCGTTCGGCACACCATGAGTAACCAATGCGCCATTGCGCATGGCAATTAAATGATGTGAAAAGCGTGAAGCATGGTTAAGATCATGAAGAACCATCACAATTGTTTTCTTCTGATTCTTGTTCAGTTTTTCTAACAATTGTAAGATATCAAGCTGATGAGACATATCCAAATATGTGGTTGGCTCATCTAAGATAACCACTTCGGTATCCTGTGCTAATGCCATTGCAATCCAAACGCGCTGACGCTGACCACCAGACAATGCATCAATAGCACGGTCCTCTAGCTCATGTAAACCGGTTTCTGCTAACGCCCAATCGATTGCTTCAAGATCAGCCTGCTTTAGGCGCCCAAATCTTGATTGGTGTGGAGCGCGTCCATAAGTAACCAGTTCCCTAACCGTTAAACCAGCAGGTGCTTCTGCAGACTGGGGCAGGATGGCCATTTTCTGAGCAACCTCTTTGGTAGGTGTCTGACTAATTGATTTACCGTCTAAATATATTGAACCACCGCTTGTTTTGAGAATTCGAGCGATTGATTTAAGTAATGTTGATTTACCACAACCATTGGGCCCAATGATTGTAGTAATTTGACCTTTAGGAATCGTGATGCTTAGTGAATCAATAATAAGTTGATCATCATAACCGACTTTGACATCCTCGACTGAAATCATTTTGTCCCTCCTATTTGAAAATGATTCTCATTATCGAATTATAAACAAAATGTTTAGATTAATCAATATCATTTTAAACATTTCATTACCTATTTCAAATAATAGTAGCGATTAATCGTGATTTTTTACAATGAAAGGGTATTTTTAAAAGACTATAATGATAATAACTGGTAAGGTTGGCAAAATTCTTTTATACACCAAAACGCTAAAATAATCCATTGAGCTAATTTTTTTCTTCTATATATAACTTGCCATCTGCATATGAACAAATAAATATTTTTTTATAATCGTCAAAGCCTTGCCTAGCTAATGCTTTGTTTAGCCAAGGTTCAGTTAATTTCATCATTAGCATATGGTCCTTTTGAAGAATACCATCCTGTATTAACGGAAGGCTGAAGGTCTCTCCCTTTCTAAAGATCGTTAAGTTCCCTGAGTTTTCAAGAAAGGCGTATTCAACATCTCTTACATCTGGGATGTTCTGCTCTCTTAATTGAGCAAACAGATCGTTTAAATTATAGCCGTTTTTTCGCATATTTTTTTGATGGCATTTTCCCTCATAAATTATGGGTGTGGGTCTACCGTTAATAATATGCCTAAGTGTTTGGCTTTTCATAGTTAGGAAAGAAAACAGAAATTGAATAGTAATAAGTAAGAATATAGGTGCTACACCAATCAGCAAGTTAATCTCCGGATTATCAATCATTCTTACTGCTAAATCAGCAATCATTAGGGTAATTCCAATGTCAAGCACACTAATTTCACTTAGTTCTTTTTTTCCGGTAAGTCTAAAAAAAGCAAGAATAACAAGATAACTAATAGGTGTTCTTAATGTTAAAATGATCAAATCATTAATCATATCGCTTCTCCTTAAAGAATGATTATAACAATAGTTTAGGCATTAATTCGTGAAAGTATCCCTAGGCGGTTAGCGCAAAAATTTAAAAATGATAGTAGCAAGTCTCATCTTTGCTAATTATGTAATTTTAATGTCATATAAGCATATTTCTTCAAAATTTAATTGATTTTTCATATAATAATAATAGATCCGTTAGATGTTTGCTTAAATATCGAATGGGTTCACCTGCTTTGAAGCATATTATCTAAGGGGTATGATCACAGCAGGAATTCTATTGGAGAAAGGATGAGGGTATGAAACGGTTACAATGGTATAGCTATGAAACCGATGAAGTTGAGAGGCGGCTTAAGACCGATTTAAACGCTGGCTTAACCTCTGAGCAAATTGAGGAAGCAAAGGATAGGTGGGGAAGCAACGAACTTCCAGAGTCGAAAAAAACACCTGCTTTTCTGAAATTTCTTCATCATTTTAACGATGTCCTAATTTACATTTTGTTGGCAGCAGCAGTCCTAACAGTTACCTTAGGTCATTATGTAGACACGATTGTTATTTTAATTGTCGTTGTCATTAACGCCTTAATTGGTTATATCCAAGAAAACAAGGCGGAGAAAGCATTAGAGGGTATTAAAAATATGCTATCGCTCCAAGCAACTGTTATCCGTAATGGTGAGCGAAAGGAGATAGCGTCAAGTGAGTTAGTCCCCGGTGATTTAGTCTTATTAGCCCCTGGTGATAAGATTCCTGCAGATCTACGCTTAATAACCACAGATCATTTATCCATTGAAGAATCACCCTTAACCGGTGAGTCAACATCCGTAGAAAAAGATGCGGATACATTATCAGAAGATACCACTCTTGGTGATCGTTTAAATATGGCTTTTTCTGGGACAGCAGTTGTGTCTGGTTCTGGCCGAGGGATTGTCGTCGAAACAGGTACAAATACAGAATTAGGGCAAATCAATCAGTCAATTGCTGAGGTTGAGGAGATTGAAACACCTCTTCTAAGGCAAATAGCAGAGTTTGGTCGCATGATCGCATTTGTCATTATTGGTATTGCAGCCTTACTATTCGTATATGGTTTACTTTTCCATGACTATGAATGGGGTGAATTACTGCTCTATGTCATTAGTTTGACAGTCTCAGCCATCCCCGAAGGTCTGCCAGCTATTTTATCCATTATATTAGCACTTGGTGTTCAGGTAATGGCAAAAAACAATGCCATTATGCGAACATTACCATCTGTTGAGACATTAGGAGCAGTAACGGTAATTTGCTCAGATAAAACGGGTACATTGACAAAGAATGAAATGACGGTTCAATCAGTTGTTTTAAAAGATCGCATTTATGAAGTAACTGGCACAGGTTATGCACCAGAAGGCGAAATTAAGTTTGAAGGTAAACCTGCCGATGTTGAGCAAGACCAAGCATTGCGAAGATTTCTAACCAATGTCCGCTCAATTAATGATACGACATTAAGAAAAGCAGAGGATGGACAATGGCAAATTAGTGGTGAGCCGACTGAGGGTTGCTTAGTAACCTTGGCGGAAAAAGCAAACCGTGAAATTGAACCACTTGAGATGATCGCAAAGCTTCCGTTTGATTCTGCTCATAAATATATGGCAGGTCTAGTTGAAGAAGAGGCTGGGAAAGTTATTTATGTAAAAGGTGCACCAGACAAGTTATTTGATATGGCAGGACTAGAAGAAGGATCTGAGGAGCGCCAGTACTGGGAAGAACAGTTAGTCAATCGTTCACGTAGGGGTGAGCGTGTTATAGGGGCAGCTGTCAAACAGGTAGAGGACTCTGTTACCGAGATTGATCATCACGATGTAGCTGCCGGACTTACGATAATTGGTCTAGCCGGTATTATGGACCCACCTCGTGAAGAAGCAGTCGAGGCAGTCAAAGTTTGTCGGCGTGCTGGGATTCAAGTGAAAATGATTACCGGTGACCATAAAGAAACGGCGCTTGCTATTGCGAAACAAATGGGTCTTACCGAACGTGATCGAGTTGTTGAAGGTCGTGAAATTGATCGAATGTCTGATCAAGAGCTAAAAGCGATCGTTGAAGATGTTGATGTCTTTGCTCGAACAAGCCCAGAGAATAAGCTGCAGCTAGTAAAAGCTTTGCAGAAAAATGGTGAGGTTTGTGCGATGACGGGTGATGGTGTGAATGATGCACCTGCTTTGAAACGTGCTGACATCGGTGTAGCAATGGGTGTGAAAGGAACAGAGGTTGCGAAAGAAGCATCTGAAATGGTTCTCGTTGATGATAACTTTAAAACCATTGTTAACGCTGTAAAAGAAGGGCGTCGTGTCTATGACAACCTAAAGAAGACCATTTTGTTTATTTTGCCAACAAACGGAGCTGAGGCGTTTCTGATTATCTCTGCCCTGTTAATCGGAATAGATATGCCGTTAACCCCAATTCAGGTGTTATACGTGAACATGGTAACGGCGGTAACCGTGTCGTTCGCATTAGCATTCGAAAAGCTTGAGGCTGGAGCGATGCAACGTCCGCCTAGAAGTCCAGATGCAAAACTGTTAAGCGGCTATTATGTTTTTAGGATTTTATTAATGTCGGTCCTAATTGGTGGCGCAATTATGGTTATGAATGTAACATTACTTGGTGATACGGCACAATATACTGCTGAGCAAGTCAATACAATTACGCTACATTCAATTGTTATTGCCCAAGTATTTCATGTATTCAACGTTCGTAATGAACGCCAATTTGCTTTTAACAAGGATTTCTTCTCTAATAAAATTGCTTTTGGTTTAGCAGGATTATTGGTACTCCTGCAAGTCGGGATTACCTATACGCCATTCTTAAGTGATATTTTCGGTTTATATCCAATTGAAGCAGAGTATTGGCTTTATCCGTTTTTAATCGGAATTATTGGTTTTATTGTCATTGAAATTGAAAAATTTATTACAAGAAAGATTAGTCAAGCCCATTCGAATCGCAAAGCAGTAAGTTAAGCTCTAGTTACCACCCTTTAGACAATTTAATTGTTTAGAGGGTGGCTTGTTGTCAACGATGCATTATCGAATAAAATTTAATAAATAATAATTAATGTCATTCTTAATGGGATTGTTAATGATAGAGTAATCTTTAGTCATTAGTTTTTATATAAATCTTCGCTTTTAAAAAAACGGTGGAACATAGTACATTGGAAAATTTTTATAAGCAAAATTTGTCGAACGGTTTTACGCTGTGTTCGCTTGAAACTCGTGTATTTATGTGGGAAGCTAGTATATATCAATAGATTATGTAGGAAGGAGGGAAAAAATGCTATTACTTAAGGATGTAACGAGACAAGCTTCTTTAAGTGCTGAGCAGTTTAAAAGCTGGCTTGCTGAAGATGTCGCCGAGAAGGATCATAATAAGGCTTGGTGTCAATATTACAAGAATACAACAGATTCTTATTCAATGTGTATAGGAATGGAGTTCTTATATGCTCATAACTTTCATCAAGACTTACTTCAATTATTAAAAAAGAACAAGGCTTCACTGATTAAGAATAATCAAGATTGGGCACGATTCTTTGAGCTAACTTTGGCATTTGATAGTGATTCCTTATCATTTAGCATCATTTATCAGCAGTTGAATGTAATTACAACAAATGATCCGGCCCTAAAGGCGTTCATTTCCGCATTAAAAATTTCGTTGCAACTCATGCACTACAATTTCACTTGGGTAGGCGAAGAGTTAGAGGACTTTCGTGATAAGACCTATCAAGTAAGTCATCCCATATTGCGTCCTTTTGTATTAAATCGCTTAGAGAAAATCTTGTTTTTTTATCATTGGAAGCGTAATGATATGTTACTGGCAAGAAAATATGGCTTTAATCTATTAACGAGAGCGACTAACCATTTGTATCTAGCAGAATTAAACGTTAACTTAAGCTTAACATACATTTTTGATGATTTTAACTCAGCTAGCTTTCATCTGGAAGAAGCTTATCGTATTGCAACTACGCTAAAAGTGGACCGATTGATTAACATGATTGAGCAGCGAAATCGTCCATTTATCTATGCACATTTTAATAAGCCTGAAGGAATTGTTACGAATGATCGAAATGAACAGGCTCACTTAGCATTGGTGCGTGGTAACTTACATGAAGTGGAACGTTTATTAGCTGACATTAAAGACCATACACCATTTACTAAATATTTTTTAGGACGAGCCCGCCAGGATCGCCATTTACTACAACAATCCTATAATGAATTTATCGAGCAACGTAGTGATTACTTTTTTGCCCGCCTTCCTCTTAATATATTAAAAGAGTTATCAAGCTAGTATGAAAAGAAAAGGGGAAGAAAAATGATGAAAAAATGGTTTTTAAGCATTTTAGTAACATTAACTCTTATTTTTAACTTTTCAGCTGTGTTTGCACAACAGGATACTATAGCAACGGAATCTCAACAAAGTGATCCAGGCGTCATTGGACCGTGGCCATTAAGTGTAGACGATCAGCAACTTCAGAGAGACCCTGGAGTCATCGGTCCATGGCCATTAAGCATAGATGATCATTATAATCAAAATGATCCAGGCGATGGTCGGCCAATTTAATTATCTAAACAGGATCTCCTACTTATCAGGAGGTCCTGTTTAACGTCTTCGTCGCTATAACGCATGCTGTTTGCACCAATGCATTGTGCCCTAGTTCATTCACTTTAGTTTATTATTCAATCGCTTTTTTTTTTCAACACTCTTATTCACTTAGCTGTTTGATACAGCTAATCATGGCCTTGAAGGCGCTCGAATGTGCTAGACCATTAGCTTGATTTACTGTACCAGTAAGATAAACATCTCGTTCAGGATTATAAAAAGCAAAAGAGCCAGTCTGTCCCCAAAAGCCTAGTAACTCATTAATCGGTGTCCGTGGCGCAATGAAGCGTGGTGTCCAGAGCTTTTCTAAACCAACGCCAAAATAGAACTGTCCTGGGAACCAGATGCGTCGCCAATCCTTCAATTCTTCAATTAGCTGTTGATCAAACAATTGTCCGCTGAAAAAGGCTGTCATAAACTTTATTAAATCAGTACCTGTTGACACAATTCCACCTTCAACTGGAACGGATGTCATATAGTTCGGTACCCACAATTTCCTTTTGTGATAGTAAAAAGGTGCTGGTTTTTTGTCTTCTGGGTCCAAGTAGACATAGCTGTCCGCTAATTCTACTTTGTCAAACACATAATGTTGAAACAGTTCGGCAATTGTTAGGCCGGTTATGTTCTCAAGAATGCGACCGAGTAGTTGGTAGTTCGTATCTGAGTAATGCACCTTTCTTTTTTCACCAGGGACAAACTTAGGTGCTAGCTTTTGATTAACAATAATTACTTCTTCTAAGGGCCAAGCCTTATCTATCCCTTTTGCTAGGTCATGGCTAATAACTTTGCCATCCATTGATTTAGACGAATAATAATCAGCAATGCCGGAAGTGTTTGAGATTAAATGCTTAATTGTTATCTGACTGGTGTATTCAATGCCATTTTTAACATGTAATTTATTAGTCAAGGACGGGGCTAAATACTTGGTAATGGGATCAGCTAAGCATAGTTGCTGTTGTTCTAATAACTGTAGCACAATTGCGGTTACAAAAAACTTCGTCACACTTGCGATAAAAAAAGGCTGATCAGCTTCAATACTACCTGCTCCTCCAGACCAACTAAAATCATGTCCTTTTTTTACATGTAGCACCGCACCTTTGACATACTTATTTTTTATCATACGCGCAACAATTTGATCAAATTGACGGTGATCAGTCATAATAATCACTTCCCCTTGTTGGTATCTAATGCTTTAATAAATGCGGATGCTGCTTCATCCAGGCGGTCAGTCGTCTGCTTGTCGTCCCATTCTTGAGGTAACAATTGATTTGCTGTCATGATGGATAAACCAAGCTGAAAAATACGCATGTTCATAAGTAAGTGTGCCAATGCTTCTTCACTTAACGATACTAAGGCTGGGTCGGTTTTCATTTGATTAATTAGAGTTGGCCACATGTTTTGGTCAAAGCTTGACAAATAATTATTCTGTTTTAACACAAAATCATTAAATAATAATGGATACCTTTGTGCGAAATTTAGACTAGCGATCCCAATATCGCGAAAAGGCTGATTCGTTTTTCTTTCATTTAATAATCGTTGACTCGTCACAACAATTTCGGCAAATACCGCTTGTTTAAGCTGCTCAATATCTGTGAAGTTAACATAAATTGGCGCAACTGAGCTTTTTAACTGCTTCGCAACCTTGCGCATGGTAATTTGATCAATTCCTTCATGCTCAGCAATATAGAAGGCTGCATCGACAATCTGTTGACGGCTAAACCGCTGCTTTGGTGGCATATAATCTCCCTTTCTTTAAATTACATTAGTTATATAACGATTGTTATTTATACTATATAATTATTTGTACCAGTTGGCAAGCTAAACTGGGTATTTCAATCTTGTCAACAAACGCTGTGACAAATATAGCTTTGGAAATGATTGAAACAAACCTGTAACCGCTTTATCATTAAGGTGTAGTAATTATTCTTAATTATTAATAGTTGAAAGGGGATTTTTTTCATGTCAAAACAAGGGGTTCGTGCTAAAGTACAGCAGTTTGGTAGTTACTTAAGTGGGATGGTTATGCCAAACATTGCCGCATTTATCGCATGGGGATTTATTACCGCATTATTTATTCCAGACGGTTGGATTCCAAATGAAACATTAGAACAATTAGTTGGTCCAATGATTAACTATTTATTACCGTTATTAATTGGTTATACAGGCGGTAAAATGGTCTATGATATCCGTGGGGGCGTTGTCGGTGCTGTAGCGACGATGGGGGTTATCGTTGGTGCTGCTGGAACACCAATGTTCCTAGGGGCAATGATTATGGGTCCATTAGCAGCATATTTAATTAAACAGTTTGATAAACCATTCTTACCGAAAATTCGTTCTGGGTTTGAGATGCTTTACAACAACTTTTCTGCTGGTATTCTAGGTGCAATCATTGCAGGATTTGGTGTTGTCTCATTTGGCCCACTAGTCAGTGCGTTAAATAGAGTTATTGGTAATGGTGTAGGCACAATCGTTGACGCTGGCTTATTACCATTAGCAAGTATATTAGTTGAACCAGCAAAGATTTTATTTTTAAATAATGTTATTAACCATGGTGTGTTTACACCACTAGGTTCTGAGCAAGTAGCTGAAGTAGGGAAATCAATTTTCTTCCTAATTGAAACAAATCCAGGACCTGGTTTAGGTATTTTATTAGCCTTCATGGTCTTTGGTAAAGGTGCATCAAGAGCTTCTGCTTCTGGAGCATCAATCATTCACTTCTTAGGTGGGATTCATGAAATTTACTTCCCATATGTTTTAATGAAACCAATGCTTATCTTAGCAGCTATTGCCGGTGGCGCAAGTGGTGTATTAACCTTCTCATTATTCGGTGTCGGGTTAGCAGCGTCACCATCACCAGGTAGTATCTTCGCTTTGCTTGCCATGACACCTAGAGGCAACTACATCGGAGTAATTGCTGGGGTGCTGATCGCAACAGCTGTGTCCTTCCTTGTCGCATCCGTTATCTTAAAATCAAGTAAAGGTGACGATGATGAGGATATCTCTGCAGCAGCAGGTAAGATGGAAGAAATGAAAGGGAAGAAAAGCTCAGTATCAGGTTCATTCAGCCAAGCGAGTGTAACAGCAATTAGTGCTGATACAGTGAACAAGGTGGTCTTTGCTTGTGACGCGGGGATGGGTTCAAGTGCAATGGGTGCTTCTTTACTAAGAGATAAATTTAAAAAAGCAAATATTGATATTGAAGTTACCAATAAAGCCATTAATGATATTCCAAATGATGCTGATGTTATTATTACGCACAAAGATTTAACCGACCGTGCCAAAGCGAAAAAAGCAGATGCTTATCACGTGTCAGTAGATAATTTCTTGAATAGCCCTAAATATGAAGAGCTTGTTCAAGACTTAAGTAAATAAAACCGAATGAGAAACCTTGCCCTTTTTCTTGGGTAAGGTTTTTTCTTGTTTAGCCTTTTTTGATTTGAGAATTTTAATTGGTGATTGTAAGCTAAGGTTTTAACGGCAATTAAATAATGTCAACAACTCCAAGGACGAAATCACATCTTTTTTTTATTGAATTCATGAAAAACAAGGATTTATTATTATGGAGTAGGGTATAGTAAACTGTCATATGTCAACAAGTCAGAGTAAAGAATAATTGAAGAGAGTGGTGAATGTGTATATATCAGGACGAGAACGCAGAATTATTGAGGAACTACTCAACAATGAAAATGGCATTACGATTGAAAAGCTAGCTAGAGCCCTTGATGTAAGTAGTCGAACAATCCACAGAGATTTAAAAGTAGTGGAAAGTATTCTTGATGAGCATGATTTATTATTAAATAAGAAAACAGGTGTTGGCGTAAGTCTTGAAGGGGATAAAGCGAATAAAGAGCGATTGAATTTGTCAATGACTCAGGTTGAGTATACTGATTATACACCAGAAGAACGCCATGCAATTATTCTAACATCATTGTTAGAAGCACTAGAACCGATTAAGCTATTTACGTTAGCGAACGAGCTTAATGTAACGATTGCGACAGTGAGTAATGACCTTGATAAGCTCGAAGCTATCCTAGAGGAGTATAAGCTTAGTCTTGTCCGTAAACGAGGATATGGGGTTAAAGTCGAGGGCAAGGAATCAAGCAAGCGGGCAGCCTTAAGTCACCTCATTACCAAGTATGTTGATGAGCTTGATTTTATGATGTTAATTAAACAAAACATTGAGAAGCGGTCGAAGCAACCACTTGATTCTATCTCTGACCGTTTACTTGGTCTTGTTGATCAATCAAAGCTGGTGACGATTGAAAAGAGTATTGAACATGTCAGAAATGATTTACCTTATGCACTAGCGGATAGCTCCTATATTGGTCTAGTCGTCCACTTAGCCTTAGCAATTGAACGCATTCAGAAGGGTGAGCGTATCCATTTTGATTTGAATTATTTGAATGAATTAAAGCATTCTAAGGAATACCAGATTGCTGAAAAAATTATTCAAGAGCTGCAAGATGCCTTCAAATTGAAGATACCGGTTGATGAGATCGGATACATTACCATGCATTTGCTTGGTGCCAAGTTAAGAACGGATAATGATTATTTGCTCGAAGAATCTTCAATTGATATCGCTTATCAGACGAAGGCACTCATCACAACAGTAGAAGAAAAGATTCAAACATCACTATCGAATCATCAAGGGCTATTTAACGATTTGTTGACACATCTAAAACCGACCATTTATCGCATTCAAAAGGATATGCATATTAGCAACCCTTTAATGGCTGAAATTAGGCGTGACTATCAAGCATTATTTAAGGTTATTAAATCAGCTTGTGTTGAAGTCTTTCATGGTGTGGTTTTTCCAGATGAGGAAATTGCCTATCTTGTTTTACACTTTGCGGCAGCGACCATCCAAAGGGATCAACAACTTAAACTGTCTGCCCTTGTTATTTGCTCGAGTGGGATTGGGACTTCTAAGATGCTAGCCTCGCGAATCCAACAAGAAATAAGTGAAATTGATCGCATTGATAATTGCTCGTTGTTTGAATTGAACAATGTTCTACCAGAGCACTATGATCTTGTCATTTCAACAATCCCGCTAAGGGAACAAATTGATGATTATGTTTTAGTTTCGCCCATTTTAACTAATCAAGAAATTGCTGAACTTAAGACAATTATTAATCAAAAGGCATTAAAGGTAAATCGAAAAAAAATAAAGCCCGCTCAGGAGGGCTTGCTTAATGAACAGGAAATTTTAAATCGGTTAAAAAAAATGCAAGCTTATGGTAAAATAACGTTTGATTTATTACAACAATTTGATGTTCATCAGATTTCAGGAAAGCCAACTAAGGATGAGGCGCTTCATGTAGCAAGCACGCAAATTAAAGCGCTCCAGCGACTGGACAATAGTGAGCCGATTTATCAAGTGCTACTTGAGCGTGAGCGGCTAGGTGGTCTAGGCATTCCAAATACAGCATTAACGCTTTTTCATGCTAGGCACGAACAAATCAGGCAGCCACTGTTCATTATTTTTAGCTTAGGAAGTGCTGTTGAAGTAATGGGAATGGATAATAAGCCGATGGAGAGTCGGGTGTTGTTGGTTATGCTATCACCGAAGGATGTCCAGAATGAGGGCTTAGAAATTCTAAGTCATATTAGTGCATTAATTATTAGAAATGAAAAGACAATTGAATTGTTTGAGTCCAATGATAAAGGGAAAATAAAACAATACTTGGCTCAGCAACTTAATCAATTTATAAATGAAAAATTATGAATGGAGTGTTCAACATGACGAAAGAAATTTTAACAGCAGATAATATTGTGTTAGGTGCTAATTTAAGTAGTAAAGAGGAAGCTATTCGGTTTACAGGGAAAATTCTAGTAGAGAATGGTTATGTAGAAGCATCGTATGTTGAGAAGATGTTAGAACGTGAGGAAATTACATCGACTTATATCGGTAACAATGTTGCCATTCCTCACGGTACCGATGACGCTAAGAAAGCGGTAAAAGAAACCGGACTATCTGTCGTTATTACGCCAAGTGGTGTCGATTTTAATGGTAATACCGTCAATATCTTAATTGGTATTGCTGGCAAAGGTGATGAGCACCTTGAGATTTTATCGAAAATTGCACTAGTTTGTGCCGAAGAAGAGAATATTCAAAAATTAATTCAAGCATCATCGAAGGAAGAGATCCTTAACTTATTTAGTGGGGTGAATTAAATGAAGGCTGTCCATTTTGGAGCGGGGAACATTGGTCGTGGCTTTATTGGCATGTTGTTATACCGTGCTGGTTACCATACTGTTTTCGTCGATGTTAATGAGAAAGTCATTAATGAGATTAATCAAAAGCAAAAATACACGGTAACCTTAGCGGATGAAGCCCAGCAACAGGAGGTTATTGAAAATATTTCAGGAATTAATAGCATTAAAGATCCTGATGCAGTCATTGAAGCAATTGTTGAAGCAGACGTCATAACCACTGCTGTAGGGGCAGGTATTTTACCATTAATCGCCGATGTTATCGCAAAGGGTTTATTAAAGCGATTTGAAAATAATCAGACACCAGTTAATGTGATTGCTTGTGAGAATATGATTGGTGGTAGTGATTTATTAAAGCAGCATGTTCTTGAAAGAATACCGGAAATTCAGCGTCCTGCTGTCGAAGCACTAGTCGGCTTCCCAAATGCTGCTGTTGACCGCATTGTTCCGAATCAATCGCATGAAGAGTTATTGACCGTTTCTGTTGAGCCTTATTATGAGTGGGTTGTTGATGAGCAAGGTATTAAAGGTGAGAAGCCTGATGTTAAGGGAATTACCTATGTTTCAGACTTAGCACCTTTCATTGAGCGAAAGTTATTTACCGTTAATACAGGGCATGCAGTCGCCGCCTATCTAGGCTACTATCTAGGCTTAGATACGGTTAAGGAGGCTATGGATTCGCCACCGGTTCTTGATATTGTCAAAGGCGCTCTATCCGAAACAGGCCGCGTCATTGTCAAGCAATTTGGGTTTGACCAAGCTGAGCATGAAGCGTATATTGAAAAAATTATTGGGCGCTTCTTAAACCCGCATATTTCGGATGAATTAACCCGTGTTGCGCGCGGTCCGCTCCGGAAGCTCGGTAAAAATGACCGATTTATTCGCCCAGCAACGCTTTATTTAGATTTATTTGGCGAGGCACCTCCTTACTTAGCTAAAGCAATTGCGGCGGCAGTAAGCTATGATTTTGTAGAAGATCAAGAGGCTAAGGAGTTACAATGGTCAGTTAAAGAAAATGGCTACCAAAAAGCGCTTGCGTTGGTAACCGAATTAGATGTAGAGCATCCAGTCATTAAAGCTGCATTAGCGCAGTTAGAAGTATTAAAGGAATTAAAATAGTAAGCTTAAAGCCTGGGTTTTAATATTAAAGCCCAGGCTTTAATATGTAGCTTAGGCTAACCTATTCCCGCTTTATGAACAGATGTAAAATAACAAGAAATAGAAATTGAAAATAATGCTAATTTTTTAAATTGAACTAAAGTGGTTTGTTTAGTTGAACTGCTCTAAGGCTAGGTAACGAGCTGAATTTGCTGGTTTGAGCAAAAATGAAGAATCTTTTCAAGTGAATTGCACAAAAAATAATTAGGGCAGTATGGATGATTAAAAAACAGATCTTGATTGTATTCTTCAATAGACTGGTTAAAATTAATAGACTTTTTTTAAAAAAACAATCTATAGTTAAAAGAGGGAGATCTCGCGAAAGTGTCGAATACTTTATTTAAGCTAGTGAAGGGAGGGGATTAAATGTCTCAACTAGTAAATAGGTGAAAATCAAGACTGCTTGCTATTTATGAACATCTTAACTTGAGAATGCAGTTGTCGCTAGAACAACTTAACTATCTTGAGCATTTACAATTAGGCTATGAGGGGGAAGTTCAACTTGGTCAAGCGATTCAACAGTCTAAGGTAAATGGGGTATATTTGCAAGACTTGTTAATAAGTATTAACCAAACTGAGGTGCAGATTGACGCACTGATAGTGAAAAATCAACAGTTATACGTCCTTGAAGTAAAGAATTATCAAGGCGATTACTATCTCGAAAATGATTGTTGGTATTGAATGGCTTTGAAATTAGAGATTAAAAATCCCCTTCTGCAAATTCAAAGGACAGCATCAGTTTTAAGACGAGCGTTGCATGCTGCAAAGTTAAAAGCCCAAGTTGAGAGCTACGTCGTTTTTACGAATCCTTCTTTTGTCCTCTACCAAGCCTCACCTCATGATCCTATTATTTTCTATTAGCAAATTAGTCGTTTTCTTAAAAAGACAATTGGCTTAAATCAACCGAGTATCTATGATCAAAAGCTTGCTAGCCATCTCCTTTCCTATCAATTAGATAACTCTCGATTTGAGCAAATTCCAGAGTATAGTTTAGGTGCTTTAAAGGCAGGAATATTTTGTTCGGACTGTTCGGGTTTGCTCTTCGCAAAAAGTACCAAGCAATTTCATTGTCAGCGTTGCAAAAATCTAATAAGTTGTGAAACAGGTATCTTGTCTAACATAAAAGCTTATCGATTGTTATTTTCTGGGTCAAGATTGACCACAGCTAAGTTGTTTGATCTTTGTGGAGGCATAGTTTCAAAACACTGGTGCAGAAAAGTACTTAACCAGCATTTGAAGTTCGTTAATAATGGAAAGAAATCTCATTTTATTTAGTCTTTATTTATTAATTGGTTTTTCCAATCTATAAAAGGATACCTGCTTGTTCTAGGTTAACAGAAGCGCCAGATGCGTTAACGTGGAAAGTGAAAAGCCAATCCAGGTTAACGAAAAAGCCGGATGCGTTAACGTGGAAGGCGAAAAGTCAATCCAGGTTAACGGAAAAGCCGGATGCGTTAACGTGGAAGGCAAAAAGCCAATCCAAGTTAACGGAAAAGCCGAATGCGTTAACTTGGGAAGCAAAAATCCAATTCAGGTCAACGTAAGCACCTAATGCGTTAAGGCAGAAACAGAGTATCCCCCAAGTAATGAATGAAAAGCTAATACAAATCATTTATATTTCTAGCAAAAAGACCCAAGATGAGGTAAAGTAAATTTATCTACTTGGTTAAGGGAGTGTATGAACTTGTCTAAAAGAAATTTAATAATATTAGGAAGTACTTTTGGTGTTGTCGTAATTGGTTTAGCAATTTGGTTAACAGTACGAGCGCTATCAGTAACAGTGTATGATACAACACCCGTTGATGATCAGCCACTTGTTTACTTAGGTGATGAAGATGCAGAAACAGAGATTTTACTGGCTTTAGACTATTCTTGTCCGTGGTGTAAGGTCTGGATGGAAGAGGTGCTTCCTGAGTTAGAGGAAGAATATATTACAACTGGAGAGGCTACATTTAGAATTCAAGCAATGACTTTTTTAGATAATGCTTCTTTAAGACTTGCCAATTTTGATCAGAATATTATTCGTCATGCACCTGAACAATACTTTGCTGTTGCGCGCCGCATTATTCAAGATTCCCAATCAGAGGACGATGATGGTTATTGGGGAACTGATGCTTATATTAGTGATCTTGTTGCAGAATTTGCGCTGGATTCTGAGCTAATGCTTCAAGAGCCAGAGCTTGATTCAATGAACGTGTCAAGAAGGTACCAAAGAGGGTTGAATGTTGAAACAGTTCCCTCAGTCTATGTTAACGGTGTAAAAGTAAATGAGCCATTTGATATTGATGAAATTCATAATCTTATTCGGTAACTAAGCTAGCTACAACGATTACAGGAAAAGGGGCAATTATATTGAAAGCATGTTCATGGCCAGGTGAGAATCAAATAATGCTTGCATATCATGATAAGGAATGGTGTGTGCCTACTAAAAATGACCAGTATTTATTTGAGTTGCTTTGTTTAGAAGGTGCTCAAGCAGGTTTGTCGTGGAGTATTGTCCTTGCAAAAAGGGAGGCTTATCAAGAAGCCTTTAAGAAGTTTGATATTACCTATTGCGCTAAGCTGACTGATCAACAACTTGAGGAAATTCGCGTAAACAGTGGGGTTATAAAGAATAGCGCAAAACTTAAAGCAATTAGAAGTAATGCCCAAGCTGTACTTGCTCTTAAAACTGAATACAATAGTTTTGTGGACTTTTTGTGGCAATATGTTGATGGTAAACAGATCATTAACTGCTGGGAGGATGAAAGTCAAGTTCCGGCAGAAACAGAGCTTTCCAAGCAATTGAGTAAGGATTTAAAAAAGCGTGGTTTTAAATTTGTTGGGCCAGTTATTATTTACTCGTTTATGCAAGCAGTCGGAATGATTGACGACCACATCATTAGCTGTCCCTTTCATACTAGTAACAGGTAAAAGATAACCGAGGGCCATGCTTGTGATTAGCAAGCTAATGCACGGTGTGCGTTCTCGATAAGTGAAAATGCTATAGCAATGTAAACATAAATAAGTAATTAAGTTTAATTGTTATTACTAATTTAGAAAAATGAAGGAGTGATTAACAGTGAAAATTTTTAAGGATAAATTGTATTGGTATCTAATGCCACCTTTTTTTATCATTAGCCTAATTGCCTTTTTCGTACTTCCTGACTCTCAATACATTGCCTTTCTAGTTATCTTGCTGTTTTGGGTTGCTTATTACATGATCAGCTATTATTTAAAAAGGAAACGCGAGCGTGAACAAGTATGAAGCTTGCTTTTATTGTATTTGATGGAATGACAGCTTTAGATTTTATTGGCGTATATGATGCACTAACCCGTTTAAAGACGATGGGTTTTATCCCAGATTTGAACTGGGATATTTGTGCTGATTGTCAACAAGTCAGGGATCACACTGGACTTATGTTTACGGCAACGCAAATAAAACCTGATTTAGCTAATTATAATATGATCGTTGTCCCAGGGGGGTTGGGGACACGTACTTTAGTGGCGGATACTAGTTTTATTACCTGGCTAGAAACAGCACAGCATTGTTCGTTAAAAGCATCGGTCTGTACCGGCTCATTATTACTCGGGGCGGCTGGATTTCTAACTAATAGAGAGGCGACCACCCATCCAAATGCGTATCAAGAACTAGCTAAATATACAGTTGTAAAAGAGGAACGCATTGTTGAGGCAGGGGATGTCATAACAGCTAGGGGTGTAAGCTCATCAATTGATTTAGGTTTATTCTTATGTGAAAAACTAGCTGGAACAGAAGTAAAAGAGCAAATTAGGCAGCAGATGGATTACCAGTCAGTCTAAGTCTACTAAGAGCTTTTGAAAAAAACAAAGCATTTTCTCGATTGTAAATATGAAAAAAGGTAGCGATATGGTAGTGTAATCTAGATTTAGCTTTGCTATAATAGATTGTGTACGTTATCTTACAGTTATTATGTTTTTTCTACTCTTCATCTACGAACCTACACCACTCAGAAGCATTAATATGCCTTCACCTTCCATGCCAAACTTATCTAAAGATAAAAGATTAGGATATTGCTGGTGGATAGATACCTCCACATGCATAGTGAAAAAGAAAGGGAGGGGCTATGCGAAAGTTTATTCGAGAAACAATAAAGGATCAAGTCCGATCATCCTTTAACTTAGATGAAATCCAATCTTTAGCTATGGATTTTTTTGACTACCAAGCTAAAGAGAGAGACTTTCTTTTCGCTCAGATAACTGTCCTTCATTATAAAATGTTTAATGGGGAAGAGCAAGGTGACATTTATCAAGCGGCAGCAGCAGTTGAAATGCTTGCATTAGCAAGTGATATTCTGGATGATCTACAGGATCAGGATAACGTCGATGCACCCTGGCGAAAATTGGATTCATCCCTTGTAACGAATATTGCTGTTGGTCTATTTCTACTTGGTAAACAAACACTTGATCTGTACACAGAGATAAGTGAGAAGTTAGCAAGTAAACTGTTCTACTCGGCAATATTTTCATCATTAGTTGGACAGCATCTGGATTTGAAAAATGATATTAATAATGAAGGAGACTATTTCCAAGTTGTAAAGAACAAAACAGCTTTAATAAGATTCTCATCCCTCATTGGTGCGACTATGGCTAAGGCGCAAGACGTGCAAATAAATATTATTAGGCAGTATGCGGAGAAAATGGGCATCATCTCTCAGCTTTTAAATGATCTTAATGATCTGTATCATTGGGAAAAGAAAAGTGATATATCGAGCAAAAAGAAGACATTGCCAATTTTGTATATGCTAGATATACCGGATCAGAGTATAATAAAGACATATTATCAAACAGATACCCCGTTTAGTCAAATATATAGTGAAAAACAGTTAGCTATTCAAGAAATGGAATTGTTGGGTGCGATGAGGTATACGAAAACTATTATAGCACTTGAGCGAATTAAAGCATTACAACAAATCAGTAAACTTGATATCTCTTCTGCTTATAAGGAGCAACTAACTCGTTTTTTTTAAAGGAGAGTTTTTTATGAAAGATATTGTTTATTATTTAAGTACTAATTTAGATGTATTAGAGCTTATTAAAAAAGGAAAAGCGAGCCTACTAGGAATAGGTGACAGTGAGCTGAGTGCCATACTTACTGCGACTGAATCCGGAGACTTAGATACTAAATATTGGAGATAATAACAAGCTACTATGAAGAAAACGATTAAACTAATTATTATTATTACTATTGCTTTAGGATACACTTATCAAATTATTCAGCTCAATAGGCAGCCTCTTATAGGTATACATGTAAGTGATAATGAATCAGGTGACTACTATGTTAGGGCAACAACTAGTGTTGGCTGGGCTTTTTATAATGGAATTGAGCATGGTGATATCATTGAGCTAATTAATGGTGAAAGTCCAAATAAATTTTCGGTGGTTCTTACAGATAATAGAATTGAAGGCGCAGAGACAATTACAATCCGTCGAGCTGACCAGCTGGAAACATATGAGGTTGGTTATTCAACTGAGTTATTACAGCAACTTATTATATATACCCTAATCCCGTTTATTCATTATGTAATTAGTTTAATAGTGGGCATAACATTATTAAAGAACTATACACAGAAAAGTGCACTGTTGTTAGGCTACTTAACGCTATTATTAGGTACTGGCTACATGGGCGCTAGCTTATCAATACGTATCATTACCTTAGGATTTATAATAGTTGATTTCTCACTTTTAGTAATCCCAATTCTTTTTTTACATTTTGTTTATTGCTACATGGAAGAGAATGGAGTAGGGTGGTTTTCTAAGAAAATAATTTATCTGCTTTATACAATAGCACTAATAATTTTTGGTGGTGTGACCTTTAAGTTATTAACAAATAATGTTAAAAATTTATTACTATTAACTTTTGTTTTTTTTCTACTTACAATAGCAGTCATATTAACCATAGGCTTTTTTAGAATTAAGAATAGAAAGCTAAAGCGCATATATAGCTGGATCTTTAAAACGCTAGTCATAGCAATTTCACCGTACCTTTTTTTACATATTATTCCCTTTTTGATCTGGGAAATTTATTTTTTGAGTGCTGAAATAGCTATATTATTTACTTTCACGTTACCTATTGTTTTCTTATATTTGCTCGTTACAGGTAAGATGTACCTGATTAAGGTTCACATTCGGCAACTTACTTATTATCTATCCCTATCACTCTTACTAATTCTTTTAGTTAGTGGTATATACTATATCGTACCAGATGTATTAGTAAACGGGCTGACAGCTGGCTGGAAAATATTTTTAGGGCTATTTTTTCTAATGTTTACACTCTATTTTAAAAGCTTTCTCGATCGACTACTAAGAGCGGCATTATTTGTTGAGAAAGACTATTACCAAAGAAGTATCTATCGTTTTAGTGAGTGTCTTAAAAGTGAAAATAGTACGGTCGGCATCTTGAAAATGCTTAAAAGAGAAGTGGATGACGTACTGAATACAAATCAAGATCTATTCTTTGATATTGCGAAGCAAGATAAGCTCAAAGCAGACGTTGAACCTCAGTATCGTCAACTTGTTAAGCAAATGCAAAGTAAAGGCGCAAGTATTGGAACGGTTATGCAAGTTGGGGCTGCTTTCGGTGTGATCGTCGGTGAAAAGGAGCATGATTACATTGCTTTTATGGGCATGCTAAGTCGCCATCGCTTATTAAGTCGAGATCAATATGAATGGCTCTCTACACTTGCCTATTATACAAGTGTATCATTAGAAAACATTGAGAAAATAGAAGCATTGCTTGTTCAATTAAAGCATAGTCAAAGCTCAGGTTCAAATTGGATAAACCGGTTAATCTTTAATTGGTCTGAAGATGAGAGGCGGAAGCTTGCTAGTGATATTCATGATTCTTTCTTACAAGATATTATCATTTTAAAACGAAAAATTGATGATTTAAAAGATCATGCTGAGCAGGCCTTTGTGCAAAGGGAACTAATAGAGCTAGAGGAATCAATTGAAGATGTTATCTTTAATATTCGAGAGACTTGTAATGAATTAGCGCCTTCACTACTGTCTGATTTAGGATTGAAGGCTACACTGATGGAGTTAATGGACAAGTTTAATTTAAGATCAAATATTTTGCTATCTATTTGTTTTAAAGCCAACTTTAATGAGGATTTACTTAGTGTTGAATATAAAAATATGCTTTATCGTACCATTCAGGAATTACTTAATAATGCAGTAAAGCATTCGCGAGCCGAAGAAGTGGAAGTTTTTCTATCAACAAAAAATGGCTGTATTACATTAGATTATATTGATGATGGTGTAGGTATGGAAATAACAAATAATGAAACAAAGTCAAACGGTATGGGTATATTTGGGATTAAAGAACGTATTCATAGCTTTAATGGTTCCATTACCTTTACTTCTATAACAGGTCAAGGGTTAAAGGTCGCTACACAAATTCCACTTGCTTAAGGAGGTTGGGAATCATTGATAAAGATTGCAATAGTTGATGACCATACTGTTGTAGGGGAAGGAACAAAGTCAATTTTATCAAAGGATCCTAGTTTTGATATTGTCTACGAGAAATCAAGCCTTAATTTCTTTCGAAGTCTTACAAGCCAGCACTATGATGTTTATCTAATTGATTTAGATATGCCTGATATTAATGGGCTATCCCTCGCAAAGAGGATTTTACAGTGTCATCCTGAGGCAAAAATCATTATTTATACTGTTCATGACATTACAAGCCATTTTAATCAATTTGTTGAAGCTGGCGTAGTTGGCTTTGTTAATAAACAATGTTCCAATGATGAGCTTATCACCACAATTAAGTGTGCCATTAAGGATAAAGTGATTTTGCCAATTGAAATATTAGCACAATTAAAGAGGATAAATACCATTCCGAGCCAACTGTCAGAGGGGACTCAAGCGACCCCAATATCGGACATTGAAGAACAAATATTATTAAAGGTAGTTCAAGGCTTAAGTAATGAGGATATAGCATGCGATTTGTTTATGAGTCAACGAAATATTGAACAGCATCTAACAAAGCTGTTTACTAAAGCTAATGTCAATTCTAGATCAGAGCTAGTTAAAAAAGCAAAGCAATTAAAACTTGTGCCGATGTTTGTGCTTTAATAATAGTGGGAAACGCGCGATCAAGCATGCACGTTTTTGGCAATATTTACAGTTGACATTTCGCTGCGCCTTACATATAGTAAAGGTGTATGTTAAAGCAAGTATGAGGAGAATGTTTATGTATCTGGTGGTTCTTAACTAATCCAACCAATTGGATAGCTTGAATGCATTTGTTGAAAAAATGACGTCTTTACTGACGTTTATTTGTTGTTGCATTTCAAGTGGTTAAGAGCACGTTTATGGTAGATAACGTCTTATGATAGATAACACTTACCTATTGGGTAGGTGGCTATTTGTTTAATTAGGACCACTATGGACGATTGTTCATAGTGGTTTTTTCGTGTGTTCATTTTAGGAATTAATCCCTTGCTTATACACGGTCTATGGGCGGTCTGACATCGTGTCGTTCTCACTAAAACAAGAAAAAGGAGGCATTTAACATGCAAGCAGGAGATTTAGCAATGCTTGGATACAATGAGGTGGTACAGGAGCTTTCAAAATATGCCCATACCGAGCGGGCGAAGCAAGCTTTACTTGACCTAAAGCCGAGTATGAATAAGAACTGGATGGTCCAATCAATGAATGAGATTGAGGAAGCGATTGCCATTTTACAGCAAAGTGCAAGCGTGCCTATTCATACAGTCGATGAGCTCACGACTATGTTAAAGCAGGCAGCTAAGGGTATCTTTATTCGGGCAGATCAAATGGAACGCGTTTTATCTTTTTTGGATCATTGTCGGAAGCTGAGTTCGTTTATGAAAAAACAGGAATGGCGTGCGCCTATTATTAGTAGCTTTGTCTATTCAGTTGAGGAATTTTCTGAACTAGAAGCGCAGATTAACAAGGCAATCCGCCACGGTCAGGTTGATGACTACGCTTCAAAAGACTTAAGCTATTTAAGAAGACAAAAGGGTGTGCTAACAGACCGACTTAAGGGCCGGATTACTCAGATGGCGAAGGGCAGTAAGTACGCCACTTTTTTACAGGAGCGGACAGTGACAGAAAGAAGCGGACATTATGTATTAGCTGTGAAGAAGGAGTATCGCCATAAAGTAAAGGGAACAATTCTTGACCAGTCCGCTTCAGGTGCAACACTGTTTATTGAACCGGCAGAACTGGGTGGTATTCAAGAAGAAATTAATCTGCTGCAGTTATCCGAGCAAGCAGAGGTTGAACGTATTTTATTTGAGGTAACAGCGGCAATAATGGAGCGAGAACATGCTATCAAAACTGCAATTGAAGTCATGTATAATTATGATCTTATCTTCGCCAAGGCAAAATATTGTCGTGAGATCAACGGAACTAAGCCTCGTTTTTCTGATCAGCACAAGATCCGCCTTGTTGACGCGCGACATCCAGCATTGGGTGCCAACGCCGTTCCGTTATCGGTAACATTTGGCCAACATGACCATGCTCTTGTTATTACAGGCCCAAACACAGGTGGAAAGACAGTGACGATTAAGACGATTGGTTTATTAACCGTAATGGCTCAGTCAGGTCTACTCATACCTGCAGAGCATGGAAGTGAGCTGACTATTTTCCAACACGTGTTCGTAGATATTGGTGATGGGCAGAGTATTGTGGATAATTTAAGCACATTTAGTTCCCGTCTCGTTTCAATTATTGACATTCTACAACAGGCAAATGATCACTCACTCGTGTTGCTTGATGAATTAGGCTCAGGGACAGATCCGGGTGAAGGTATGGGATTAGCTATCGCTATATTAAAACAACTATTTAACAAAGGAGCAACCATTCTTGCGACAACGCACTATAGCGAAGTAAAGAGCTTTGCTGATCAAGCGGAGGGCTTTATAAATGCAGCGATGGCCTTTGATCTGGATACGCTAAAGCCAACTTATCAGCTTTTGCTAGGCGAAACTGGGCAGAGTCAAGCATTCGAAATTGCGCTTAAGCTTGGTCTTCATCCTGCTTTAATTGAGCAAGCTCATATATTAACCTACGGAGATCAAGGAGACTACCACTCGCGCTGTTCAGAGCTAGAATTGAAGTCAGAGAGCTTTGCTCGGCAGGTTGCGACTAACCGTTATGCTGGTAAGAAAAAAAGAAAGGCGGCTGATCAGGTTGCGTTGTTTTCACAAGGGGACAATGTAACCATTCAGGCAACAGATGAGACCGCTATTGTTTATCAAGGACCTGATCAGCTCGGCAACTATATTGTGCAGGTGAAAGGCGAAAAGCTGTCCATCAACCATAAACGGCTTAAGCTAACCATTGCTGCTGAGGAGCTTTATCCGCCTGGTTATGATTTTGACATTATTTTCAAGAGTAAAGCTTATCGGAAAATTAAAAAGGATCAAGGAAGAAAATATCTTGAAGATGTATGGCTTGAAGATGAAGATTGATAGTATAATATTTGGTTAACTTTAGTAGGAGGTATGTTGATAAAAAGGGGTGAGCGCCGCTCTGGATTGACGGAGGTACTGGATGTATTAACGAAGAGGAGCGACTGCCGTGGCAGGTTAAAGCAAGCGCAGGATGCATTAACGAAGAAGCGTGATCGCAGCTCCAGATTAACGGAAGTGCAGGATGCGTAAACGAAGAAGAGCGAACGCAGCTCCAGATTAACGGAAGTGCAGGATGCGTAAACGAAGAAGCGTGATCGCCACTCCAGGTTAACGCAAGCGTAAGATGCATTAACGAAGAGGAGCGACTGGCGCTGCAGGTTAAAGCAAGCGCAGGATGCATTAACGAAGAGGCGTCATCGCCGCTGCAGGTTAACGCAAACCCAGAATGCGTAAACGAAGAAGCATGATCGCCACTCTAGGTTAAAGCACCTAGAGTGTTCTTTCATGAAGGTAACTATGTCACAATAATAGGTTCGCCCTTGGTAATAATAATGGTTTCTTCTTTTTGCGCAACATAACCACCCAACTCACCAACGAGCGTCCATTCATCATCTAGTTCAACGATTTCTTCATCAATAATCGAGACAAAAGGTTCATAAGCCACGACTAAGCCATTTTCCATTAAGGCATTGTCCCAAGGGAGATAGTAGTTATAAATATGCTCAGGCGCGTCACGTAACGATGAGCCAACGCCATGGCCAGTCAGATTTTTAATAACTTTGTAGCCTAATTGATTAGCAGCGTCATGAACGGCATGGCCAACACGATTCATCTTAGCCCCTGCTTTAAACTGGGCAAGGCCAGCGTCAAAAACTTGGTCCATCGCAGTTAACAGGTCAATAATTTTCTGGTCACCTTTGCCAACAACGATTGAGCGTCCTGTATCGACAAAATAACCTTTATATGCTCCAGAGACATCAATGTTAACGAGGTCGCCGTCTTGAATAACACGATCACCAGGAATGCCGTGGGCCACCTCTTCATTGACTGAAATACAGGTATAACCAGGAAAGTTATAAGTTAAGATTGGTGCAGATTCTGCACCGTACTTTTTAAATAAACGTTCGGCTACTTGATCTAGCTCCTTCGTTGTCATACCAGGTTTTGTTTGGGAAATCATTTGGTCACGAATATCAGAAATCACTTTTCCAGCTTCTTTTAGTCCTTGAATATCTTTATCTGAGGATATAATCATATCGTTCTCCTTTAATCATTATTCAACTATATTGTAAGTGGTTGTTATCAATAAATCAATGTCTGGGAAAGCCATTAATGGTACAATTAATACAGTAGATGAAAGGGGCGTGAAACCATGAAGGAGCTTTTACTGGATCAATTTCTAGCAAATGCAAATGACCATAGCTGGTATTTGTCTTATCAAGAAGTAGTAGAAGATGTTGATGAGGGGCTAGCCTTTCAAAAGCCTAATCAGACGAGCCATAGCATTGCTGAGTTAACCCAGCACCTCATTTATTGGAATACGATTTGGCAGCAACGCTATCGCAATGGCGATGTTAATCAGGTCAGTTCTGTTGAGGATAACAAGGAGAGCTTTAAGGTTGATGGACAGATTACCTTTTCAAAGCTAAAACAAAACTTATTAACTATTTTATTAGACTGGCAAGAGCTTTTGAAGGATAGTGCTAGATTGAATAGCCCAGTTAACGGTTTTCCAGTTGAAGCGCAGTGGTGGATGGTGATGGCCAATGCCACTACTCATAATGCTTATCACATTGGGCAGATCGCTTACATTAAAAAAATGTATAGTAAGTAACCTCTGAGCATATTAGCAATTTACAATCATTTTTTGCAAATGAATGTGAGTATAATGATTATCATAGGAGGTGCTTATTATGGCAAATATCGAACACTTACAAAAAATCAATACTTCAATTGACTTGATCTATCAAGCGTTAACGACAGAAGAGGGGCTAGCAAATGTGTGGACAAACTCACTGTCAGTTACCAACGAAGTTAACGGCTTTAGCTCATTTTACTTTGGTGGGGAAGACCGGGTTAAAGTAAGAATAATAGAATTAAAACCTGACGAACTAGTGAGCTGGGAGTGTGTAGCTTCTGATGAAGAGCCAGAATGGATCGGGACGACAATAACCTTTGAATTGTACAAGCAAGAGAACCACGCAGTTGTTGAACTTACGCATGCGGGTTGGCAAGAGGTATCTAGCTGTTATCGCTATTGTAATTATAACTGGTCGATGTTCTTGCAGAGCTTAAAACATTATTGTGAAGAAGGTAAAGGTGCTCCCTATCAAGCATAATGAATTAGAAAAAATAATAAAATAATGTGCACATAAGTATAGTAGGAGGAAAGAAGTTTGAATGTTGCAGAAGCTATGCTTATTAATGTCAAAGATGCAGTATTAATGGGGACTTTATATAAACCCGCTAATCTGACTACATATCCAGTTACAGTTATTCTACATGCCGCTAATCTAGGTGAACGTAAAAGTAAGTTCTATGTTCATTTGAGAGAAATGCTCACAAGTTCTGGGATGGGTGTCTTTATCTACGATCGCAGGGGTAGTGGAGAATCAACTGGCACTTTTAAAACGTGTAGCTTTTATGATTTAGCTGATGATGCGCTAGCAGCTATAGCTATGCTGAAAAAGAAAGAAGAAATAAAAGCTATTGGCTTGTATGGCATTAGTCAAGGCGGCTGGATTGCTTCTTTAGTGGCATCACGGGGCAAGGATGTCACCTTCTTAATAATGGTGTCAACACCCGCCGTTTCTCCTGCTAAACAGATGATTTATGCTGCCGCTTGCTCGTTAACGGAAGCGGGCTTCTCAGAAAAGGTTATTCAAGAAGCAACAAGCTTACGAGAAATGGTCGATAGATATTTTAGAGGACATCTAGAGAAAGAAGACGTTCAAGCTGCCTTAAAGAAAAGGCTTGCTGAGGATTGGTATGCTCATGCGTACCTACCTTTAAATGCAACGTTACCTGCGAAGGTAACTGAGTCGAAATGGTATTATGAGCTTGATTTTCAGCCCCTCGATTGTTTTAATACCATCACTGTTCCTTCCTTGTTTATCTTTGGTGAGAAGGATATTTATGTTCCTGTTCAAGTAAGTATTAAATTATTTAAAGAAACAACTAAAGGTAAAGAGGCGACATTTTTAAGCTATCTAGATGTTGATCATTTTATGAATGAAGACTTAAACGGCATCTCCAGAATGTATCAGTCTGATCTTATTGCTTGGCTTAGTCCACTAACTATTTAATTCAACTACGGATATGCAAGAAGGTGAGCTTAATTACTCACCTTCTCCTTCCACTTGCCCATCTTCTTGGTCATTAATGCTGTTAGCTCTTCTTCTGAATCCGATAACGTGAAAAACAAGGCAAATGCAATTAACATTACATCAACACATTCCTCTTTGACATCATTAAGCCCAAGCTCTTTATAGGCATTGCCGCTTGCTTTCACATAAGACAGGATTGCCTGCGAGACCTCACCAGATTCTTCGGAAAGCTTCAAACCCATCTGCTCCAATGTTTTTTTCTCTAGCGCACTCATTTGTTTAATCTGTTGAATAAGTTTTTCCACTTTGATGTCCCCTTTGTTAGGTAATGATAATGGTCGGAGCCAGCCAGAATACTTAAGCGTAATCAGTCGCTAGCCCGATTTAAACCTGAACTTTTTTTGTTAGTCTATATGTAGAATAGCAGAATTTAGTAGTGAGGTGAAGCGTAAGAACCTCATCGCTTCGCCTTATCTTAGAGCTAAACTGGAATGCATCAAACAATTGGAGGTTTTAAGATGATTGGTGACTTAAAGAAAGCAATTGGACAAGGTAATACGGCTGATGTGTACGTGCAAGAAGATAGGGTTATTAAGTTGTATAAGTCTCATTTTTCGGAAGAAATTGCTACATATGAAGAAAGTAAATTAGCGTTTGCCTATCAAAAGGGCCTCCAAGTACCAAAGCCGTTAGGGATTAATAAAATAGATGGCAAAATTGCACTGCTCATGGCATTTGTTGAAGGAAAAACACTTGGTCAGCTTATTGAGACCGATATGGACTTGCTTGATCATTATTTAGGAGTGTCAATTGATGTTCAACAAAAGATGCATGCGATTAATGCAGTTGGCTTGGAGCCGATGGCGGATAAATTAGCACGGCAAATTAAGTCCGCAGGTTTGTTAACAGACTCTGAAAAGACAGCTCTCTTAATGCAATTAAATAGTAAACCAATGGAAAATAAACTTTGTCATGGTGATTTTCACTGTTATAATTTAATAGAAGGAAAGACAGGGGTTACGATTATTGATTGGCTTGATGCAAGTGCTGGACAACCGCTTGCAGACGTGTGTCGTACGTATCTTTTATATGGCGGGTTTGCGCCGGCCGTTGCGGAATGTTACTTGACACTTTATTTAGGAAAAACAGCACATAAGCAAGCTGATATTTTAATTTGGTTGCCCATTATTGCTGGTGCCAGATTATCTGAATCGCTGCCAGAATCGGAGCAAGATAGGCTTGTGCAAATTGTCCGGGCTCACCTGTTAAACACTTAAGCTTTAATAGCCTCACTAATAATCGCAATTTAGAATAAGTTTTCAGATTTAAAAAACAGTAAAGTTAGGATAGCTATTTTTTTGGGGGGCTTATTGATGCGTCGAGTTATTTATTCACAAATGGTGTCACTAGATGGTTTTATTGAAGGACCTGTAGGAGAGATTGATTGGGGTGTACCAGATGATCAATTATTTGCCTTTATTAATCAGCAGGAGCTGACAGTTGATACACACCTGTATGGGCGACGCACTTATCAAAATATGGCGAGCTATTGGCCAGAGCAAGAGCATAATCCTAGTGCATCAGCTTCTGAACAGGCTTTTTCGCGTCAATGGCAACAGGTGAAAAAGCTGGTGTTCTCAACAACATTAACCGAGGTAAGCTGGAATAGCAAGCTTGTTAGTCATTCTATTAAACAAGCTGTACAACATGAGAAAATGATGCCAGGTGGAGACCTCCTTTTAGGTGGAGCAGGAGTAGCTGGATCATTTATGGAAAATGATTTAATTGATTGTTATCATCTCTATGTTCATCCTGTCATACTTGGAAGTGGCAAACGATTTTTCCCAAATATACCCGAGTTAAAGCAGCTTAACCTTGTCGATCATAAAGCATTTCAATCAGGTGTTGTATTCTTGGGTTATCAGCGAGCTGATGTAAATGGCTAAACTCATTTCACAGTTAGTTGTGTCATTAGATGGTTATTATTGTGGGATAAATAATAAGATTGATTGGCATATTATTGATGACGACTACAACAGCTATGCAAAGAAATTACTACAGGATGCTCAATGTCTATTGATGGGACGTCGTACATTTAAATTGATGGAGCAATTCTGGCCGACGCATGAAGCAAGGACCGCCTCACCTGAAATTGCAAAAGAAATGAATCGTTTGCCTAAGTTTGTCCTTAGCCAAACCTTAACGAATACGAATTGGCCGCAAACAGAGATTATCGCAACACCGATCGTTAAAACTGTTGAGCAATTAAAGCAACAACATGAAGATGCTATTTTATTATTAGGTAGTGGTCAATTGGTTCGTTTGCTAACCCAGCACCAACTAATTGATGAATACCAACTAATGATTACCCCGGTCTTGATTGGGGGAGGAAAATCGGCTTTTCGGGATATGGCCACAACCGTTTCACTAAACTTAATAGAAGCAAAAGCTTTTGCGTCAGGCAATGTCCTGTTACGCTATCAAGCGAATAAAAAGTAAAGGGGTGCAACACATGGAAGAATTAAACCAAGAGCAGTGGGCGATTGACGCGAAAGGTTTAGTAAAGGTTTTTGGTAAAAATCGCGCAGTCGATGGTGTCGACTTGAAGGTGAAAAAAGGCACAATTTATGGTGTGCTAGGTCCGAATGGAGCAGGTAAAACAACAACGATTCGAATGCTAACCACTTTATTAAAACCAGATGGCGGTTCTGCTGAGGTATTGGGCTATAATATTATTGATGATGCTAATCAGGTGCGCCAACGTATTAGCTTAACTGGTCAGTTTGCCTCATTGGATGAGGATTTATCAGGCATGGAGAATATGGTGATGATTGGTCGGTTATTTGGCTTTTCGAGAAGGGAAGCGAAGAAGCGGGGCGAAGAATTACTAACCGCATTTGATCTTTTTGATGCAGCTAAACGTCAGGTTAAGAATTATTCTGGAGGCATGAGGCGACGTCTCGATATTGCTGCCAGTATTATTGTTTCACCAGACTTGTTATTTCTCGATGAACCAACAACCGGACTTGACCCGAGAAGTCGAAACCAAGTATGGGATATTATTCGATTACTCGTAAAAGCTGGAACAACCGTCCTATTAACAACACAATATTTAGATGAAGCTGATGAGCTAGCTGATCGTATTGCGGTTATTGATCATGGTAAGGTTATTGCTGAAGGAACCAGTGGTGAGCTAAAGGCTTCGATTGGTAGTGGCAAGCTACATGTGAGGGTATATGACCCAGAGGTAAGGGCGCATGCCGCGCAGGTGCTGGAACAAACCATTCAAACAAAGGTACTGCTTGGCACGGACCCTCTTGTGTTAACGGCTCAGGTCTCTGATACCAAGCTTGTTTCAAAGGCATTACTTGCATTTGAGGATGCTAACATTAACATTAGTGATTTCTCGCTTGGCCAGCCAAGCCTTGATGAAGTCTTCTTAACATTAACGGGCAAACCAGCAGATGATCAAACGAAAGAGGAGGCGGCAGGATGAGTAACATTACACAAGCAGAAGCGATTGAAAAAGCACTATCGAATCGTGTACGACCGAAAAAAGCAAGTGCATTGTCTGCGTGCTTGACCTTCAGTGGGCGGATGCTGTTAAGAATAAAGTATGTTCCTGAGCAATTATTCGATATCACAATGTTTCCTATTATTCATTTACTAATGTTTACCTACTTATTTGGCGGGGCAATTGCTGGCTCAACGGCAACGTACTTGCAATTTGTTTTGCCTGGTATTCTGGTTATGACAGTGGTGATGATCACCATGTATACTGGCATTGAATTAAATAATGACATCAAGAAGGGGATCTTTGATCGCTTTCGAACCCTACCAATTTGGAATCCATCTGTTTTAGTGGGTGCATTAATGGTTGATTTAGTCCGTTATTTAATTGCATCGACAATAATGCTTGTGCTTGGCTATATTTTAGGTTTTCGTGCTGAAGCTGGCTTCGGAGGTATTTTATTAGGGCTGGCAATTCTATTGCTGTTCGCCTTTAGTGTCTCTTGGATTTGGACGACATTGAGCATGATTATGCGTTCGGAAAAATCGCTAATGGCAGCCAGCATGATGATTCTTTTTCCAGTAACTTTTGTCAGTAATGTATTTGTCGCACCTGAGACAATGCCAAGATGGTTAGAGGCTTTTGTTGGCGTTAATCCAGTTTCGTTCTTGGTACGCGCAGTTCGTGGCTTTATGGAAGGAACGCCAGATTATCAAGCTGTGCTCTGGGTCAGCATCATCTCACTTGGTTTAATCATTATTTTTGCGCCATTGACGATGTATCTTTATAAAAGGAAGTAAATGGATTAATAACCGTTAGATGAGGCTATCTTTGTCCACGGTCTTGCTTTATTAACTTTTCTTTCAAGTGAAGTGAAGAATAGCCGACACTATAAATCAGAAAGAGCTATTCGAATCTATTCATCGTGATAAAATCGATTTGGCCGACCAGATATTTGTCATTGATGTTAATCGATTCATCGGAAAGAGTACGAGAGAAGAAATTGACTATGCTCATCGTAAAGGGAAGCCAGTTCAGTATTATTCAGAAGAGTGGAGGTATTTAGGATGTACGATCGAATTAGTTATCAGCCGCCTGAACCACAGGCCTATATCGACTTACGAGTAGCGGCTGGGATGAGTACTAAATCACTCGAAGCAGCAAGGGTTGGCTTACAGCATGCTTTGTTTACCGTCTGTATATATGATCAAGATCAATTAATTGGTCTAGGGCGCATTATCGGTGATGGTGGTACTGTTTTTCAAATTGTTGATGTTGTTGTCAAGCCGGATTATCAAGGCAAGGGACTTGGCAAAACCATTATGAAGGAATTGACAGTGTATCTTGATCACCATACATATGTAGGGTCTTATGTGAGTTTAATCGCTGATGTTCCAGCTGACCGTCTCTACCAACAATTTGGCTTTAATTACACGGCCCCCCGTTCACAAGGAATGTACAAAATGTATAAAAACGCCCAGGACACTTTTTAAATTTAAGGAAAGTAGCGAAATTGATTTACATCAAGAAACAAATCCTTTATAATTGATAATGATTATCAGTATCGTTATTCTAAGGAGCGGTTAGCATGGAACATAATGAGCTATTTGATGTAACCATAATTGGCGGAGGACCTGCTGGGTTATTCTCTGCTTTCTATAGTGGTCTTAGAGATTTGAAGACTAAAATTATTGAATTTCAGTCAGTTTTAGGCGGTAAAGTAAATGTCTATCCCGAGAAAATGATTTGGGATGTTGGTGGTATGCCACCATTACTAGGTGAACAGCTCATTAAGCAAATGACACAGCAAGGTTTAACCTTTGCTCCAGAAGTTGTTTTAAATCAAAAAGTAACAACGATTAATCAGCAGGAAGATAAGCTGTTTGAAATAACAACAGAATCAGGACAGGTACACTATTCTAGAACAATTATTCTAGCTATTGGTGGTGGAATTTTAAAGCCACAGCGTATTGAGATAGAAGGTGCAGAAAAATTTGAATCAACCAATCTAAGTTATAAAGCGAAGTCATTAAAAGCCTATAAAGGCAAAAAAGTATTAATTTCAGGTGGTAAACATACCGCGGTTGATTGGGCCAACGCACTTGTGCCAATTGCAGAAGAGGTTCATGTTATCTATCGTAACGATGCGTTTAGTGGTCATGAAGCACCAATAAGACAACTGCTGGAAAGTAGTGCGAACTGTTATTTTCATACCACGATCTCAAAGCTGATTGCAGACAATGATGGCAATACAATTAAAGAGGTTGAGCTATTTAATAGTCAAGCTAATGAAGTGCAAATGCTTGAGGTAGATGAAGTGTTGATTAATCATGGCTACGATCGAGAAGCAGAGCTGCTTAATCATAGTGAGATTAAAATCGATCGAATTGAGGATTTTTACGTGTCGGGTACGGCACATGGTCAGTCATCTTTAGACGGTGTTTACGCAGCAGGTGATATTCTGAAATTTGATGGCAAGCTTCATTTAATTGCAGGTGCATTTCAAGATGCAGCGAATGCGGTCAATCAAGCTAAGCAATACATTACGCCAGAAGCAGACGAATATGCGATGGTTTCTTCTCATAATGATCACTTTAAAAAACGAAACAAGAAACTCATTGAACAAATGATGCAGTAAGCTAAAATTTAAAAAAACGGCTCGAGTCGACATTAACATCGACATGATCCGTTTTTTTATGGAGAAAATCCGGTGTTATTTTAGTTGTTTAGGAGGCAACAGCAACCTTAAGCCATTTAATATAACAACTAAAGTACTTCCTTCATGAAAGATAATTCCAATAGCGATATCTGTTTTGCCTAAAAAGTTTAAGGTAACTAGTGTTACCACAACAAACAGTGAGAAGAAAATATTCTGCCAAATAACTTTATTCATTTTCTGTGCTAACCGATGTGCATAGACAAGCTTCGATAAATCATTCTTCATTAAAACAAGATCAGCAACATCAATGGCTACATCTGTCCCTTCTCCCATTGCAATACCGACGTCTGCTGTTACTAAAGCAGGTGCGTCATTAATGCCATCACCTAACATTCCTGTTGAGCCATAGCGCTCTTGCTGTTGCTTAACAATTGTGGCTTTATCCTCTGGCATAACATTCGCAACAACTTCATCAATTCCTACCTGATTTCCAACAGCTTCCCCAGTGGCAACTGCATCACCAGTAATCATGGTTGTGTGAATTCCTTGTTCCTTAAAGTAGGCAATTGCAGGCTGTGCCTGCTCATTTGGAACATCCATTAGGGCAATTAAGCCAATGACAACGTCATCCTGAGCGACATAAACAACAGTCTTTCCATCGGATGCGTATGCCTGTTGTTTGTTTTGAAAGGTTGTTGAAACGTCAGTAAAAGAATCTGGTTTACCAATGCGATAATTAATGCCATTATATCGTGCTGTTAACCCTTTACCAATTTCATTTTCGACCGTTATATCTAGCCGAGTATTGTTAGTAAATTTGTTGATAATTGCTGTTGCTAATGGATGATTGGACTGCTTTTCCATAGCTACAATAACTTCTAAAATAGCCGCTTCATCAACATTTTTGCTAAAATCATAATTTGTGACCACTGGCTTTCCATTAGTTAGTGTTCCAGTCTTGTCAAAGGAAATTGCCTTTAGTTCAACAATCTTAGATAGATATGCACCGCCTTTAACAAGCACGCCTCTTTTTGCCAGGTTAGATATGGTTGATAATGTGGTTGGTACGGCACTGGCAGCAAGCGCACAAGGTGATGCCGAAATTAAGAAGACTAACCCGCGGTACAAGCTTAAATTCCAGGTCCATCCGAAAAGGTATGGTCCTGATAAAATAACAAGTGGTAGTAAAACTAAAACAACTGTGACATAGATCGGCTCTAGCTGTTTAATTAATGTAGCTGTCTTAGTCAAACTTCCTTGCGCTTGATCCACCATTTGTAAAATTTTCGCAAATACGGTATCTTTACTATCCTTGGTGACCTCCATGGTAAAACTACCCGAACCGTTAATCGTACTACCAAACACTTCATCTCCAGAGGATTTCTCTTTGGGCATGCTCTCGCCGTTAATTGCTGATTCATCAACTGAAGTAACCCCATTGATAATAATGCCATCAGTCGGAATTTGGTCACCATTTAAGACCTGTAAGATATCCCCAACCTTTACCTCTTCAACCTGAACAATTTTAGTGCTTCCGTTAGTTAAGATTAACCGGGCTTCGGTTGGATTCATCTTTAATAGGTTAGTAATTTCGCGCTTGCTTTTACCGTCAGCATACTCCTCTAGAAAATGGGCTGCGGCAAAAATTACAATTAAAAGTGCACCTTCTTCAAAATTCCCAATCGCTACAGCTCCGGCTGTCGCTAATGTCATCAGGAAATGAATGTTTGGCGTGAATTTTTTTCGTCTTCTCGTGTCTGTAAATGTATCGCCAAAACCCTCACCAATGATATGATAGCCAGCGGTTAGAATTGCCGCGGCAAAAAATAAATTTGCGATAAGCATACTGCTGCTTTCAAAGACAAACCCAAGCGCAAAAGCGACTAGGCCAATAAAAAACATAATAACTGGCAGGTTACCATGATCGTGATTATGGCCATGTCCGTGATCATGATCATGGTTGTGGTGGCTATCTTTTTTACATGCCGTTCCCATGATGTTTCTCATCCCTTCACTAATTAATATTGTTATATGAACACATAATCATATTTACATGTTTAGTATATGTGATTATGAATTATTCGTCAATATTTTTTCAAAAAAATGATAAATTATTCGTGGTTGCTTAAAAAAATCCTGTCCAATAAGCTATGCTCAAAAATAATAACGTGAAACGGCGTTCGTAACAGTTTTATTCTGTTGCTTTTTTAACTAAACACAATAACAGCTTGTTATAAACTGCATTAAGATCTGCGGGTACAAAATACTTAAAGTTTACCAGCGCGTGATCGTAACGTATAGCTAAATAATTGCCAAGTAGTCCTTTTTTCTTTTTTAGCATACTAATTTTTTGATAGTAATATGGAACAACTCGACCATTTCTGTTAAACGAATTAAAAGCAAATAGCATTTTCTCATTCGTTAACACTAACCTGCCCAAGTATTGCTTTTTTCCGGCTAAGTGAATTTCAACCGTACAAACTGCACTTAAAACAATCTCCTCGTCCATATGCAGGTGCTTTAATAAATGGTTTTTATTCCTCATGTCCTTACTCCTTGTTTTCTAATCGGGCAAAGGCGACAATGTTTCCTTGATCGCAGGATTGAAATTGATGCTTTTGATAAAAATGCCTTACCCTACTATCCTCTTCAGTTAAAAGGACCTTTTGTCGGACATTATGAAATTGTCGTAATATCTGTTCGATCAGCTGCGTGCCAATCCCATTATTCTGATAGCTAGGTTGAACGAGAATATCTTGAATATAGATGATCGTTAGCCCATCACCAACTACTCGAATAAGACCAACAAGCTTGTCCTTATCCCAAGCTGTCACTACAGATAATGAGTTGGCAATTGCTTTCATAAGTTGCTCAGGCTCGCTTGTGTAAGCAGTCCAACCTAGTCTGTTATATAATTCCAGTACCTGATCTTGGTTTAGTTGTTTTGTTTGCTTTAAGATAATCATTGCGCGCACCTTCTTAACTAGATTTGCTTCATGCTAAAATTAGTTTATCATAAACACTAGTGAGAGGGGCTGATATTTTTGGAAGAAATCGTTAAGCGATCAAAACAGCTTTATACAATGAAATCATTGAAAAGAGATCTTGCCAAGCTTGGTGTGAGAAAAGGTAGTGTCCTGTTGGTCCATGCCTCATTGTCTAAGATAGGTTGGGTAAACGGGGGAGCCGTTGCGGTTGTTGACGCTTTAATAGAGGCGGTGGGTTCAACGGGTACGATCGTGATGCCAACTCAAAGTGCCGATTGGAGTGACCCTGCTAATTGGCAAAATCCACCGGTACCGAAGGAGTGGTGGAGAGAAATTCGTGCAACGATGCCCGCTTACGATCCAGCTAAAACACCAACAAGTGGTATGGGTAAAATTGCAGAGTTATTTCGCACATATCCTGCAGTCCGCAGAAGTGCGCATCCCACAGTATCGTTTGCTGCGTGGGGCAAATTACGGGAGCAAATTATTAATAATCATCAATTAAATAATGGTCTAGGCGAGGGTTCGCCACTTGCCCGCCTCTATGAGTGTGATGCACAAGTGCTGTTCATTGGCACAACCTATGAAACAAATACAGCTTTTCACTTAGCGGAATACCGTGCACCACACCAAATTGAAACAAGAGGTGCAGCACTACTTGAAAATGGCAAGCAGGTTTGGAAGAACTACCACGATATTGTTTATCGAGATAATTGCTTCTTAGCATTGGGTGAGCAATTTGAACAAATGGCTCAGGTTAACAAGGGGTTAATTGGTCAAGCTGAATCACGTCTGTTCTCAATAGTTGAAGCGGTTGACTTTGCTGAACACTATTTTACAAAGGACAAGTAAATTTTTCAGAAGAAATAATTAGTTACGTTTAGTAGTAGCATTTAAAGCTTAGAAAATAACCATATAAACAATTCAAAGAATTGTACTATCTAAAGAGCCAGAAGATGTAGCCAAGTTCGATTTTTTTCTTACTTCTAAGAATGCCGATTAAAGCACAAGTTAGTCCGAGTTAATAGCTAGTCGTGTTGAGTTTAGCTAGTACTTATGACAATAGCGCCCATACTTTAAAAAGTATGGGCGCTATTGTGTGTTTACCAGATATTTTTTTTACCAACAGGTCGCATCTTTTTATACTCTTCATAAAAGTGGACGGCAATTGTTTTAATAACAGCATAAGCAGGGACAGCCAGGATAAGGCCTACGAAGCCAACTGTTGCTCCGGCTGCTAGAATAATGACAACGACCGTTAACGGATGGACTTTCAAAACCTTCCCCATAATATTAGGTTCAATTAAATTACTTTCAACCTGTTGGGCGACAATCATGACGACGGCTGTCCAGACACCGACCATCGGATCCTGAAAAAAACCAACAATGACTGCTGGAATAGCCGAGACCCAAGGGCCAATATAAGGGATAAAATTCATAAACAGCGCAAATACTGCAAAGATCAAGGCATAATCAAGCCCAACGATTAAGTAGCCAATTAGTAGCATGATCCCAACACTTAGACTAACGAGTGCTTGAGCTTGAATGAATGAACCAAGAGAATCATTTATATTGTTAAGTAAACGCGCTAAGCTTTCACCTTTGGATTTACTAAAGAAGCTGGTCACATAAGGGACAAACGACTCACTATCCTTCAACATAAAGAACAGAAAAAACGGAATTAGCACAAATGAAACCAGAAAGCTAACAAACGCACCTAAGAAGCTAAATAAGGAGGTCGCAATATTTTCTGTGTAATTTCCCAGGTTGTTGATAAAGTCATCAATGGTTTCCTGAATACCTGCTGGAATAAATTCTTGCCCATTACGCCACATGGCAATTAAATCCTCACCCCAGCTTTGGATCGCTGGCCAATTTTGAATTAGGCTATTGATTTGTTCCTGAATAGGTGGAATTATAAAATATATATTTAAGAAGATAACGACAATAAGCACGAGAAATACAATTAATATTGCTAAAAGTCGTGGGATTTTAAACCGTTCAAGTAAATTCAGTAATGGTTTGGTAATGTAATAAAAGAAACCAGCACCAATAAGTGGTACTGCCACTGAAGCAAGGACTGCTCCTATCGGTACGAAAACAAAGCGCGTTAAGCTGAGTAAAAAAATTAAAGTAAATGTTAAGATCGCGAAGATAAGAAAGCGAAAAACTTTGTTTTCGGTCATTCAATCAATTCCTTCCATGTTAGCATCTGTGTTATTCTCTATAACATTACCTTTTTTAACAGATTATAAACCCATATTGGCTGAAGATTAACTGGCAGTTTAATCTAATGAAAATAGGGTAATTACATAATAATGTAGATTGGGGGAACAAAAATAATGAAGAAGCTATTGTTATTATTTATATTGTCTCTTTTAGTGGTAGCTTGTGGAACAGCTGAGGATGAAGACACGTCTGAACCTGGTAATGGTCAAGGTGATGAAGTGATAACGGATCCTGTTCCAGAGCCGGATGAATCTGATGATCCAGAAGAACAAGCACCTGAGTATGAACCAATAATGCGTGAAGGAACGCTAATACCAATCATAAATGTTGTTATGATCGAGGAACAGGGTCAGGATTATTTAACTGTTACATTAGAGCATACTGAAGAAGAACTTTCACAAGAGGAGCAATTGATGAGGGCGCTTGTAGCAAGTGATCAAACAGGTTATCAGTCTTTTCAGGAGCTATTAGAGGTGACCGTTGAGGATTCTATTGCTACGCTCGTTTTTTCGGAGGAGCACATGCTTGCAAGCTTGGCATCAACAGAATCGTTGCACCTTAATCAAATGCTTACGCGTTTAGGTGCTTGGTACGGTATAGATGAGCTGGTTTTTTATGTGCATGACGAACCTGGTATTGACTATGGACAAATGGGAAATATTGAATCGCTACCTCTTGAAATAGAGCATAATCGAGGCTATGCAAGGCTAACTGAATCAGAAGCGGATACTGATCAAGCGGTATATGTACCGTTTTACCAGCTCGATCAAACGATAACGGCGGAAAGTGAGTTTGAGGATGTTATTGAAGCTATGACTGAAAATCAAACTGACTTGTTTATTTCAGCTATCCCTACAGATATTACGATAGAGGATGTAAGTGTTGAAGGGGAGGAAGCCGAAATAAGCTATCGTGCTAATAATTTAGCGTCAATTGAAGATTTTTATCAATTAATTGAAGGGGTTGTCCGGGATTATGAATATCGTTCGATTCATCTTGTTAATGAAGCAGAGCTTACCATTACTACTATAACAATTAGATAAAGAAAATGAACTGGCGGATACTCGATAAGTATTTGCCAGTTTTTTTGTTGATTTGTAGTAAAATAGAGTGAAAGCCAAACAAAAGAGGGGTGTCGTCTATGAAACCGGTCATTTATCCTGAAGGAGATCATGCTATCCATATTCGCTTTAAAGCACAAATTGACCCAGCCCTAAATGCCAGGGTACATGACCTAACAGCACGATTACGAACGGCAGCAATTATAGGAGTACAGACAATTATTCCGTCGTTCAGAACAATAACGGTGGTATACAATCCTCTTCTAATTAAGCTTGCGAAGCTGATAAGTCAAGTGGAGCCCTTACTTAAAATTGATTTAAGTACGTCAGCTAAGCCCAAAAAGATTATTACGATTCCCGTTTGTTACGATAAAGCTTTTGCTTATGATTTAGCGGAGCTTGCGAATTATAATAAACTTTCAATAGATGAAGTCATTAAACGTCATAGTCAGACCAACTATTTAATTTACTTGCTTGGTTTTTTGCCTGGTTTTGCTTACTTGGGTGGACTAGACCCACAGTTGGCGATGCCACGCTTAGATAGCCCGCGTGTAAAGATCCCAGCTGGCTCTGTCGGTATCGCTGGTCATCAAACAGGGATATACCCTGTTGAATCACCAGGAGGCTGGCGCATAATTGGTCGAACCCCAATCGAGCTTTTTTCAATGGAGCGAGAGCAACCCATGTTATATGAGCCTGGAGATTACATGCGCTTTATTCCAATTGATAAAAATCAGTATCACACAATTTCTCGCGCGGTAAAACATAATCAGTACCAATGTGAAATTGTTTGGGAGGAAAGGTAAATGGGTTTAAAAGTAATTAAATCTGGTGTACATATTACCGTGCAGGATTTTGGACGAATCGCCCATCAGCATTTAGGTTTCTCAGTTGCTGGGGCAATGGATCGACAAGCTTTAGAGTTAGCTAATCGACTCGTTCAGAATACGATAGATGAGGCTTGCCTAGAAATTATGTTAACAGGGGGAACCTTTTTATTTACTAAGTCTACGGTAATAGCCATTACTGGGGCAGATTGTCAACCCAAGCTCAATGATGTGTCTATTGCAATGTATGAATCAATCATAATCCGGGCTGGTGATGAGTTAGCAATCGGTTATCTTGTGGATGGCCGCTTTTCTTATTTATCCGTTCAAGGTGGCTTTGTACTTGACGCTGTGTTAGGAAGTCGATCGACAAGCATACGCTATCAGTTGGGTGGCTATCAGGGACGTGCACTCCAACCCGGGGATCAACTGCAAATTAGGGAAAGTGGACAGGACGGAAGTTTGCCCGAATTGACATGTAAGCATGACACTTTAAATAAGGATCACCCATTACGAGTCCGTTATCTTGCCAGTGCTGATCTTGACTATTTTTCAATAGGGAAATTAGCGGATTTTGAACAGATGTCTTTTCATATTTCAGCTCAGGCAGATCGAATGGGGTATCGTTTAATCGCTCCTAATGATCGTCTTGCTCATGAGCATACGATGATTTCAGAAGCAACTGTATGTGGTGCGATTCAAATCCCGCCTAATGGTCATCCGATTGTTTTATTAATGGATCGTCAAACAACGGGAGGCTACCCAGTCATTGGGGTGGTGGCATCAGTTGATTTGCCGAAGCTTGTTCAATGTTCAGAACGTGTACCGATTAACTTTACCAGAATTACAGTGGAAGAAGCGCAACTGCTGATAGAAGAACAAGCGCAATTAAATCAATCCGCTATAAAACCTAAAGCGGGCTTGGCGTGTGTTGATCAAGTGAAGCAATTAATTGAAGTTGTCGAGGGGGCACAGCTTAGTGCGTTTACCTACCAGGACAAAAAAGGGGTAAGGATAAAATTATCTATGCGTAACGTTAAGGGGGCTAGAAATTATGATAAAAAAAGTTGATCTAAATAGTGACTTAGGTGAAAGCTTTGGGCGTTATCACTTAGGCGATGACCCAGCTATATTAACTATTGTCTCATCAGCAAACATTGCTTGTGGCTTTCATGCGGGAGACCCAGTTACGATGGCTAACACTGTTAGGCTGGCCGAACAACTCGGTGTCGAGATTGGAGCGCACCCTGGTTTACCTGATCGCGTTGGATTTGGTCGCAGAGTGATGATGCTCAGTCCTGAAGAAGCAAAAGCTGATCTAAAGTATCAGCTGGGTGCCTTGATGGCTTTTACTAAGAATAACAAGGTCCACCACATAAAGCCACATGGTGCACTTTATAATCAGGCTGCAACAGATCTAACGCTAGCTGTTGCTCTTTGTGAAGGTGTAAAGGAAGTGGATTCGGAGATTATTATTTATGGTTTAGCAAATAGTGCGTTAATTGAGGCTGCTAAGCTGCTGTCCTTAAGCTATGCACAGGAAGTATTTGCTGATCGACATTATAATCGCGATGGTAGCCTTGTACCAAGGAGAGAAGCTGGTGCCCTTATTAATGATGAACAGGTGATTATAGACCGTGTAATTACTATGGTTAAGGAGCGCAGAGTACAAGCAATCGATGGAAGCTGGCTAGCGCTTCACCCTGACACGATTTGTCTCCATGGTGATCATCCAAAGGCAATTAAGCTGGCAAGCAGACTAGCAGGTGCGCTAACAAACGCTGGTATAACAATTGCACCAATTCGTAATTAGAAGAATGTACAACAAGCGCCAGAATAAATTTCTGCCGCTTGTTGTTTACTTATTATTAAAAACTATTCGTTCATAATATCAATAACTTCACCTGTATCGGAATTAACACGATACCAGCCATAAGTAGCTGTATGTGTCTCGCCCTCTCCATGATCAACAACTTCAAACACTTGAATAAGATAATGACCATTCTCATCTTCGCTGTCGACCATGTAATTCATCTCAATACTTGCACCGACCTCTGCATCGAAATAGTCACGAACGCGGGCGATTGCATCCTCTTCAGTCATCTCGCCATTAGAAGTATCATCAGTTTTGTCAGTTGATTCTTGCTCATCATCCTGATCTGGTTGTGATTCTGTTTGGTTTGACTCACGCTCTTCTTCACCCTCATCATTAGTTATAGGATTTTGGGTTTTTTCTTCATTTTCATGTTCTTTACCTTGATTTTGTTCAGCAGTTCGCCCATCAGGTGCGGATTGGCAACCAATAATGAATAGCACGCTGAGTATAAGTAGTAGTTTTTTCATGTTGTTCGCTCCTTGATAAATCCTCTTTTTAGAACATTGCGTTATCTATTATGCTAGTCATTTTAATAAAAGAAGTCAATTGATAATGCTATACTATTTTAAAGGGGAAAATAGACTTGAATGATAAAAAAATGAAATGAATTAATTTAGTTCATTTTTATTTTCTAAGTATAACTATGAAGCGGTAGGTAAGGAGGATAAAGATGAATTATGATGTGATCATTGTCGGAGCGGGTGCAATGGGTCTTGCTACTGGCTATTATTTAACGCAGAAAGGTGTACAAGTTCTGATGCTAGACGCGTATGATCCGCCACACGAGCAAGGGAGCCATGGTGGAGAGACACGATTAATTAGGCATGCCTATGGAGAAGGAAGAGGCTACACCCCTCTAGCGATTCGTTCACAGGGGCTTTGGGATGAGCTTCAGCAATTGGTTAGGCTGCCGATCTTAAAAAAAACAGGCGTGCTAAGCTTTGCTCAGACGGAATCGTCCTTTATCAAAGAAATCCAGGCCAGTGCTCATGACCATCACCTGCCTTTGCAACTGTATAATCATGAGCAGCTTAAACAGAGGTTCGCCGGTTTAAGACTTCCAAAGGCTGAGCATATGGGTTGTTTTGAGCCAAGCTCTGGAGTCCTATATGTTGATCAAGCCCTGCGGTCATACCGTGCACTTGCTATTGAAGCAGGCGCACATTTGAAAGTTAATCATCCCGTTGATCATCTTAAAATTAATAAAGACGATATCATTGTGTATTCACGAGGGAAGGTCTTTACTGGTAAGCAGCTGTTATTGGCGACCGGTGCTTGGCAACCTACATGGTTTAAAACCTTAAATCTTAATGTTAAATTGACGGTGAAACGCCAAATGATTGGTTGGTTTGAAGCAAACGAAGCTTTGTTTGATGCATCTGTTTTCCCCGGTTTTACAGCGGAAACAGAAACTGGTCTTTTCTATGGATTTCCTAGCATTGATGGAAGTGGTGTCAAGGTGGGTCGACACGATTATGGTACTCCAGTTAACCCTAATCACTTTGATCGAGATTTTAGCGCTGCAGACGAAGCTGAGCTACGCTCATTTCTGACTACATGGTTACCAGAGGCAGCCGGCCGACTTATCAAGGGGAAAACGTGCTTATATACAATGACAGAGGATGAAGACTTTGTCATTGATTGTCATCCAGAGCATTCGCATATCTGGCTAGCAGCTGGATTCTCTGGTCACGGCTTTAAGTTTGCAAGTGGGATCGGTGAAAGTTTGGCTGATCGTATGGTTAATAAGACAACCATCCAGGATTTGGCGATGTTTTCGATCAATCGCTTTATTGTCAATGGTTGATTGTGATAAGGGGATGAAGTGGATAGGGCGCTGGTCTATTTTAAAAGGTAGATAAGCCTATTCTAGGGCTCATTAAAATACAATGAAAAAGCTGAATGGAGATAAACGTTATGGGGATTTTTTTAGCAAAACTAACGGATACAGATTATCCAGCATTATTCAGATTCGAACAAGAGAACAGTACCTTTTTTGAACAAATGGTTCCGCCAAGGCCAGAGCAGTACCAACAATTTGCGAGTTTTAAAACGATTCAAGAGGAATTAGTTAACGAACAAGAACAACAACTGTCTGTCTTCTATCTAATTAAGGATGATCAAGGTAACATTCTCGGACGAATAAACATTACCGATATTGATCGAGAAAATAGCAGTGGTCAGCTTGGCTATCGGGTTGGACGAGCATATGCGGGACGAGGGATAGCGACTCAGGCACTTTCCATATTAATTAAAGACCTTAGTGGTGTAAATATTAACAAACTGGAGGCACAAACAACAGCGCATAATATTGGCTCTCAAAAAGTACTGGAGAAGCACAACTTTCAACGCCAGTCTAGCAAAGGTGAGAAAGTGATAATCAATGGGCAAGAAGTCAGCTTTATTTATTATTATTGGTCTGAGGACAATATCGGATAACTATTTCAAAGAATGATCAATAGTTTGTTTTGCTAATTTTTAATGCTATAATGTTGGATAGTAAACACAAAACCGATTTAAGAGGGGGCCTTAAGATTGAGCTATAATTATCAAGCGCCACGTTATTTATTCGTTATTGAGCAGATGAAGGAAAAAATCACTTCTGGTGAGCTTGAGCCCGGTCAGCGCCTTCCTTCAGAAATGGATTTTGCTAAGCAACTACGTGTATCAAGAAATACACTCAGAGAGGCTTTAAGAATATTAGAGGAAGAGAACATCATTATTCGTAAACATGGTATTGGGACATTTGTCAACAAGAAGCCAGTCTTTTCTGGAGGTCTTGAAGAACTGTTTAGTATTACGGATATGATTAAGCGCGAAGGAAAAGCCCCGTCTACGAAATGGTTATTCTCAGGCTATGCCGATTCTCATAGTGAGGATCGTACTGAGCTTAATCTTGAGCAAAGTGAGAAGGTTTTTCTTGTTAAGCGTTTGCGACTAGCCGATGGAGCACCATTGGTGTATTGTATTGACAAAATCCCTGCTACCTTATTGACTGAAAATTATCGGTTAAGTAATGAATCCATGCTAGAGGCACTTCAGTCCGATGCGGGTGTAACGATTAGCTACGCGAAAGCAGATATTAAAACGGTTGGCTATCATGAGGATATTTCTAATATACTTGAATGTGAGCCCGATACACCGCTGCTCATTTTGAAGCAGACGCACTATGACCTTAATGATCACCCGGTTTTGTATTCTTTAAATTTCTTTCGATCTGATCAGGTGAGCTTTAATGTTTTTAGAAAGAGGATTTTTTAAAAAGGTTGGTTTACTATGTGAGTATCGATTGACTTGTTGGACGTCTGATCAGTATAATGAATAGAGAATCCCTTTGCATAAGGGATTACTTTCTTAATCAAGTTGTTGGACGTCCTATCTTGGGTAGGATAAGAACGGATAGCTTGCTTATACTAGTTGCAAAAGTATTTAACATAATTTTTATCGCAGATAACTGATTGTAAGCCCCACTGATTAAAGATTCACTTTATAAAACAGTTTGAAATAAAGGTGAAGAGAGGAAGAATATCAATGAGAATGGTTGATTTGATTGCTAAAAAGCGTGATGGTCATGCTTTGTCAAAAGAAGAAATAGAGTTTATGATTAAGGCTTATACCTCTGATGAGATCCCTGATTATCAAATGTCAGCAATGGCGATGGCCCTTTATTTTCAGGATATGACTACAGCAGAGCGGGTCAATTTAACAATGGCGATGGTTGAATCTGGCGATCAGATTGATCTGTCAGATATTGAAGGAATTAAAGTCGATAAGCATAGTACTGGTGGTGTCGGTGATACAACTACACTTATCTTAGCACCACTTGTTGCTGCCCTTGACGTGCCCGTTGCCAAGATGTCTGGTCGTGGACTTGGTCATACGGGAGGAACGATTGATAAGCTTGAATCAATTGAAGGATTTAAAGTCGAGTTAGATAATAAGACTTTCAATCAGCTTGTTAATAAAAATAAGATTGCGGTGATTGGACAAAGTGGGAATTTAACACCAGCTGACAAGAAATTGTACGCTTTAAGAGATGTAACCGCGACTGTTAATTCTGTCCCATTAATTGCAAGTTCAATTATGAGTAAGAAAATTGCTGCCGGCGCAGATGCAATTGTGTTAGATGTGAAAACCGGATCTGGTGCTTTCATGAAGGAGCTTGAGGGTGCAAAGGAACTCGCGAAAGCTATGGTTGCAATTGGTAACGGCGCTGGTAGAGAAACGATAGGCGTTATTTCTGATATGAGTCAACCTTTGGGTTACGCAGTTGGGAATGCTCTAGAAGTGGTCGAAGCAATTGAGACTTTGAACGGTAATGGCCCAGCCGATTTGACTGAACTATGTCTAACACTAGGTAGTCATATGGTTTATTTGGCGAAAAAGGCAAATTCCATTGAAGATGCGCGTGCCAGGCTAGAGGAAGCGATGCGTTCTGGTAAGGCTATTGAGGTGTTTAAAACATTTATCCGTGCCCAGGGTGGGGATGAAACAATTGTCGATCAACCCGAACGTTTACCAAGAGCAGGCTCAATTACTGATGTGCAAGCACCCTGTGCAGGCTATATTGCTGAGATTATCGCTGATGAAATTGGCATTGCTGCAAGTATGCTAGGGGCAGGAAGAATGACGAAGGAATCAGAAATTGATCTTGCGGTTGGCATTATTCTTAAAAAGAAGGTTGGCGATTATGTTGAAGCAGGTGAGCCAATTGCTACGCTTCATAGCAACCAATCAGATGTTGCAGCAGTAACCAGTAAGGTGCTAGCAGCCTATTCCATCACAGATCAAAAGCCAACCGTACCACCATTAATTTATCAGGTTATTACCGAATAAACATTGAGGAGATTTATCATGAAAGAAGTATTTTTAGCATTGATTGCGGGCATAATTGCCGGGATTATATTTAAATTTTTAAAGCTACCATTACCGGCACCACCAGTCTTTTCGGCAGTAGTTGGCGTATTTGGTGTCTACTTTGGTGGTGTAATTGTCGATTATATTAGAACTTTTTTTAGTTAATTAAGGAGGAAGCGTGATGATAAAAGCATTTAAACGTGTTTTTCTAATCGTACTTGATTCTGTCGGTATTGGCGAAGCACCTGACGCCGCTGCATTTAATGATGTTGGCGCTGATACGTTAGGTCATATTGCAGAGCACATGGATGGCCTGAATATGCCAAATATTTCAAAGCTTGGCTTAAGTCATATTAGAGAAATTAAAGGTATTGATAAAGTGGCCAATCCGGTGGCGCACTATACGAAAATGGAAGAGGCGTCAAATGGTAAGGACACCATGACTGGACATTGGGAAATGATGGGTTTGCACATTGATCAGCCCTTTCAAACTTTTCCTAATGGCTTTCCTAATGATTTATTAGATGCACTTAAAAAGGCAACAGGTCGTGGTATAATAGGAAACAAACCAGCATCAGGCACTGAAATTCTGGATGAACTTGGCGAAGCACATATAAAAACGGGTGACTTAATTGTTTACACATCAGCTGATTCCGTGCTTCAAATTGCAGCACACGAAGCTGTTGTACCATTGGATGAGCTTTATCAGATTTGTGAGACAGCCCGTGCAATGACAATGAATGATAAGTACATGATTGGACGTATTATTGCCAGACCATTTGTTGGCAAGCCAGGTGCCTTTGAACGTACATCTAATCGACATGATTATGCTCTTAAGCCGTTTGGACGTACGGTCATGAATGAATTAAAGGACGCAGGTCTTGATGTTGTTGCAATAGGGAAAATTTCTGATATTTATGATGGTGAAGGTGTGACCGAAGCTATTCGCACGACGGATAATGATGATGGCATGGAAAAGTTCACTCAATCCATCGACCAAGATTTCCATGGCTTAAACTTTTTAAATCTGGTTGACTTCGATGCTAAGTATGGACATCGGCGCGATCCACAAGGTTATGGTGAGGCATTAGAGGCGTTTGATCGTTATTTGCCAGAGGTACTAACGAAATTAGCGGAAGACGATTTGCTTATTATTACCGCAGATCATGGCAATGATCCCGTTCATCATGGTACAGATCATACACGCGAATATGTACCGTTATTGGTCCATCATAAGAGGATTGACACCGGAAAAGCCTTGCCAATTCGGAAGTCATTTGCTGATATTGGTGCAACGATAGCGGATAACTTTAATGTGAAACTGCCTGAATATGGTGAGAGTTTCTTAACTGATTTAATCGAGGACTAAGGAGGCACTTTTATGAAGTCAAAAGAGCTACAAGCAGCAACAACGTTTATTGCCGATCAATTAGCACAGCAACCCAAAGTGGGCTTAATCTTAGGGTCAGGCCTTGGGATGTTAGCAGACGAAATTGAAAAGCCAACGAAAATTAAGTATGAAGATATTCCAGGGTTCCCAGTATCAACTGTTGAGGGCCATGCAGGCCAACTTGTATGTGGAGAACTAAAGGGTGTCTATGTTATTGCGATGCAGGGCCGCTTTCATTATTATGAGGGCTATGGATTGGAGACTGTTACCTTCCCTGTTCGGGTTATGAAGGCCTTAGGCATTGAAAAACTAATTGTGACCAACGCAGCTGGTGGCGTTAATCCTAGTTTTGAGCCAGGTAATTTAATGCTAATTACTGATCATATTAATAATGCAGCGCAGAATCCGCTAATTGGACCAAACGATGCTGAACAAGGTGTGCGCTTTCCTGATATGTCAACTGCCTATGACCGTGACCTTCAGAAGCTAGCTAAAGAAGTAGCAAGTGAATTAAAGCTTGATCTTAAGGAAGGGGTTTATGTTTGGAATACAGGTCCATCGTATGAAACGCCTGCAGAAATAAGAATGCTGCAAACAATGGGTGCAGATGCGGTCGGCATGTCAACAGTTCCTGAGGTTGTTGTGGCACGCCATGCTAGTATTGATGTACTAGGAATCTCATGTATTTCGAATATGGCTGCTGGTATTTTAGATCAACCACTTAATCATGAGGAAGTTATTGAAACGACTGAAAAAGTAAGAGAAGCGTTTTTAGATTTTGTTAAAGCTATTCTTGCTCGCTTAGCCTAAATGTGAATATAAGGTTTTAAATAATGATGGGTTTTTCTAATGACGGGAGACGGTTATTATGACAGTAGATCAAATGATTAAAGAAGCAATTGAGGCAAGGAAAAAGGCATATACACCTTATTCAAAGTTTAAAGTCGGTGCAGCACTTCGCACCATAAATGGCCAAGTTTTTCATGGTTGTAATATTGAGAATGCGGCATATTCAATGGCTAACTGTGCTGAGCGAACAGCTCTATTTAGTGCACTTGCTCATGGCGAGAATGTTTTTGATTTATTAGTTGTTGTCGCGGATACTGATCGGCCAGTCTCACCTTGTGGAGCTTGTCGTCAAGTAATTAGTGAGCTATGTGACCCGGAAATGCCAGTTATTTTAACAAATATAGCTGGAGACCGACTTGAAACAACGGTGGCAGAGCTGTTACCAGGTGCTTTTTTGGCAAGTGACTTAAAAGAAGAACGGTAAACGTTAAAGGGAGTAGATAAAATGAGTAAAGCATTGGCTAAATTAATTGATCATACGGCATTAAAAGCTGATACAACTAAAGAACAAATTCTAGAATTATGTACAGAGGCTAAAGCGTATGGCTTCTTCTCAGTTTGTGTTAATCCTACTTGGGTAAAGCTTGCAGCTGAGCAACTAGCTGGTAGTGAGGTTGCAGTCTGTACAGTGATTGGTTTCCCGCTCGGCGCATCGACACCTGAGGTTAAGGCTTTTGAAACGAAAAATGCCATTGCTAACGGCGCAACCGAAGTAGATATGGTCATTAACATTGGTGCACTAAAGGATAAAGACTATCAGTTAGTTGAAGAGGATATCCGCGCAGTAGTAGATGCTGCTAACGAAAAAGCATTAGTAAAGGTCATTATTGAAACGAGCTTATTGACTGACGAAGAGAAAGTTAAAGTTTGTCAACTTGCTGTTTCAGCAGGAACTGATTATGTAAAAACATCAACTGGCTTCTCGACAGGTGGCGCAACGGTAGCAGATATTGCTCTAATGAGACAAACAGTAGGTAGTGATATTGGCGTTAAAGCTTCTGGTGGTGTGCGTGATCAGAACGGTGCTCAGGCCGTAGTAGATGCTGGTGCTACACGCATCGGTGCAAGTGCTGGTATAGCTATCGTAAAAGGCGAAACAACAGACTCTGACTATTAAACAGTTTAACCGAGGCAGGCAGAATCTTATCTGCTTGCCTCGGTTATGATAATGGAAAATTAGTTAACTCTTTTTAATTGTCGTTTTAACTGGCGAATTCTCATGAATCTTGATGCAGTGTAAATGCCAAGCGCTGCCCAGATTGATAAAAAGGCAATAAAGTGTGCGTAAGTAAAGGATTCATTAAACAGGAAGACACCAATGATAAGCATAAGTGTTGGTGCAATATATTGTAGAAAGCCAATTAATGATAACGGAATTCGTTTTGCACCAACGGCAAAGAGTAGTAAAGGGATAGCCGTGACAACACCTGCACACATTAGTAAACCAGCCATTGACAGTGAGCCAGACATGATTTCAAGCGACTCACCTTCGACCCACAGATAAATGAGGGCTGGGGGCAGGACGATCAGCGTTTCTAAAGTTAAGCCACTCATTGTTGAGATAGCAACAGTTTTTTTAACAAGTGCATAGAGCGCAAAGGTTAATGCTAATACTAAAGATACCCATGGAAAGACCCCGTAGTAAAAAGTTAAAAAGACCACTCCAAATCCAGCCAGAAACACAGAGGTTATTTCAACTTTAGTTAATGACTCCTTAAGTACGAAGACACCTAAAAGAATACTAATGAGAGGATTTATATAATAGCCGAGGCTTGCTTGGACCACATAGTTACTGTTAACTGCCCAAATGAAAAGTAACCAGTTACCAGTTATGACTAATGAAGCAAATAATAATGCAGCAGTCTTTTTACCATCACGAAAGATTAGTTGACTTTCTTTAATAAACCCCTTTGCATTTCCAGTTAATACAATTAATAAAATCATAAACACAAATGACCAAACAATTCTATGGCTGAGAATGGCACCAGGTGAGATTGATCCAACAGCCCTCCAAAACAAAGGTAAGAAACCCCAAATTAAATAGGCACTTGCAGCAGCAATACTTCCAATCTTTACTTGATTATCCTCCATAAGGCATCCCACTCTTCTCTATGTAATAAGAAATAGTTTACGCTTATTTTATAACAAAGGCAATAAAAAAAGTTTAATCATATTCTTAACCAGATAATCTAAACAGAGGTAGCAAACAAAGCAGCTATTATGGTAAGATTTATTTTATAAAATAAAGATGTGTTTTTTCGCCTTAAAGTCGGATAATATTTTAATTAGTAGGTTTGTACTTAGAGAGGAAGAAAAGGATGCGGTCAATTATAATAGCCCTAGCTCTAGTTTCTCTTGTTGCTTGCGGTGATCAATCTGAAGAGCCGTTTGACAATGCTGGATTGGGTATAGAAGATCAAGGAGAGCCATCAGAAAATGAGCTGGGTCAGCCTGGAAATACTGATGAGAGCGTAGAAGCAGCTACCGAACCTTTAGCTGTTAATGAACTACGGATCGACGTAATCCAGGATTCCGGTCAAGCATTAGGGGTGGACTATAGCCAGCAGCAGGTAACAATTGAACGTAACGATGATGTGGTTATCACTGGTGAAGCTGCAGCAAGCGAAATTGAGCTGTTTTTGGCACATTTAAATATGTCGTTGCAACATTCAATTAGCAATATTCAATATTATAGTCTCGACTTTCTTGAACTAGATACCAATGAGTTTGAGGGCTTTGAGGCGCAGTTCTTGTTTAGCAATGATGAAACACTAACAGTCGCTCATGTTTTTGCTGAAGAAATAGCTGAGGAATATGCGCCGGTTTTGCAGTTTAACTTAGTAATTGAATTTGAGGATAGTGATAGGTTAGATTATCAGTTTGATCGGACTGCTGACCAAGCTTATGTCCTTCAGCGTGATGGTAGTGAACGCACAGGTGATCAGGCACTAGCAGCCGTAGATGTTTTGCTAAACCGAGTTCCTATTACTTCGGATCGTTCTATTATAGAGATAAAAAGAGATTTATTTGAGGTTATGGATGTCAACATTGAGGAAATTAATAGTTATGAACTTGAAATTGCATATGAAACAGGTCAGCAGTTAACCATTCAACAGCAGTTAAGATAAGATAAGCTCTTCTTGTGCAACAAAGCATAGGAAGAGCTTATATTCCTTTATGCGTTCGAAGTATTTAAATTTCCCCTTGTTAGTAAGAGGTGCTATCTTGAGTGTAACTTATTTAGATATATTCACTAAATTGCATAATTATTATGGTGACCAAGAGTGGTGGCCCGCTGAGACAACGCTAGAAATGATGGTCGGGGCTATTCTTGTACAAAATACAGCCTGGACAAATGTTGAAAAGGCGCTTAAGTTGTTAATGCCTTATCTAGATGCAGCCCTATTGCGAAACATGCCGACTGAACAATTAGAACAATTAATTCGTCCAAGTGGTTTTTTTCGGCTTAAAACGAAGCGATTGCAAGCCTTTCTAGAATGGTATTTCACGTATAACTTTGATCACAAGCAGTTAAATCAGCACGGTACAGCTACACTAAGGGAAGAGCTATTGACAATTTACGGTATTGGACCTGAAACAGCAGATTCAATTCTATTGTATGCATGTAACAGACCGGTTTTTGTTGTTGATGCCTACTTACGCCGACTAATGACACGGATCGGCTTCGATTTGCCTAGTTCTTATGAGGCAATACGACAACAATTTGAACAAGTGTTACCGCTAGATGTGCAACTATTTAATGAATTTCATGCCCTTATTGTAACGCACGCTAAGACTCATTGTAAGAAGAAGCCGATTTGTGAGGGCTGTCCACTAGTAGATAGTTGCCAACGACGATTTATTAAGGAGAATAATCATTATGAAGATTGATGGGCTTAACCATTTGTTATTTTCAGTCGCTAATCTAGACCGATCAATTCAGTTTTATCAGGATGTATTTGCTGCTAAGCTTTTAGTAAAGGGGCGGACTACAGCCTACTTTGATTTAGCAGGCTTATGGCTTGCTTTAAACGAAGAGACAGATATCCCACGGGGTGAAATTAACCAATCATATACACATATTGCCTTTACAATAAAGCATGAAGAATATGAGCATGCTTTAGCCCAACTTACTAGCTTAAAGGTAAATATTTTACCAGGTAGACAACGCGATGAACGGGACCAGCAATCCATTTATTTTACAGATCCAGATGGTCACAAATTTGAGTTCCATACCGGGACCTTGGCTGATCGATTAGCGTATTATAAGGAAACAAAAAAACATATGATTTTCCCAAAATAATTAAGCCAATTTACGCCATTCCTACAAGCACAATTCTATCTGAGTAAATAAGATAATGGATAGGAAGGTGATCAGTATGGCCGAAACAGACGAAAAAGAGCTTAACCAACTTGGTGCACTCATAATAGCATTCGGAACAACGATAAGTTCTGCTGCAGAGACGATAAACCTAGCAGAGGATCAGTTTGATAATGACTTATTATCAATAATTGGCGACGGTTTTCAAGCCTTTGGTGCTTTTTTATTAGGCGTTACTACTTTTCCTGATTGGCTAAGCTTTTTTGGAAATTGGGCCGATGGTATTGGTGCGGCAACTGCTGCTGTTGGTGTCGCACTTAACCGCTATGATGTAATTGAAGATGAGGAAGGAACAAGGCTAATTATTTTAGGGGACAGCTTACAAACAATTGGGGCAGGTATGGCTACATTGTCTAATTATGAATTGGAGGCATATGATTTTATGGTTGGTAATGCCGCCCAATCTTTCGGCGCTGGGTTGAAGGCTGTTGGTGCAGTAGTGGTAGAATCAGACAGCTTGCAGGTCGGGCAGTTCATTGTCACAGCAGGAACTATTATTCAAGCGCTAGGTGCCAATTATGTTGCTGGGTTAGAACTTCGTGAATAGCAAAGCATCTGCTCAATGACAACCGCAACACCATCTTGGTCGTTTGTACTTGTTTGGTGCCGAGCAATTTGTTTTAGTGCAGATACGGCATTGCCCATCGCTACTGGAAAGCCACATTTCTTAAATAGACCAAAGTCATTATAATCATCGCCAAAGCAAGCTACCTCTGAGAAAGTTAGTTTTAATTTTTCTAGTAGATAAGCGGTAGCATGTTCTTTAGCTACTTCTTTTGCCATAATCTGAACTAAACGATTATTGTCTGTTATCAAGATATTTAGTTCATCTTGATAATGATTGAGAAGTGGCGCATTTAAAGGAAAATCAGTTAATAAGATTTTGGTTGCTTGTAGTTGAATTAACTGTGCAAATGGTAAGGGGATTGGATCATGATTAACATGCATAAATGCACGATAATTTAATGGTTTTAGACTATACCACTTGTCCATGACTTCAATGCTAAGGTTAGCATCCTCTTCATGGCATTTACGAATAATTTCTTTAGATAGTCTGTGTGGAATAGCATAGTGCTTTTCTATATTGGTAACTGGACAGGAAAAATAAGCACCATTATAATAGACCATTGTCCCCAATTGGGCTAGTTCAATATTAGCAAAGCTGGTCACACGAGGTGGACGAGCCGTGGCAAAAATTAATTTAATACCATTATCCCGTGCTGCTATTAAGGCGGTAATCGTTCGCTTTGACAGCTGTTTGTTTGAGTTAAGTAAGGTCCCGTCAAGGTCGAATACCATTGCTTTTGCATGAAACATAAACATCATCCTCCGTTCTTAAATATCCAAATTATAACTTATTAACTATATTTGTACTTGATTCTACGGAACTAGTAAAAAAACCGAGCCGTCTTCAATTAATATTGTCATAAGTAGTCTCCTTTAAATCAAGGTTATCCTGACCAAGTGGGCGACGGCAAATGCCGATATTAAAGCCAGCTTGATTTAGTTGTTGCTTAATATATGGCAATGCAGATCCTGTAAGTGTTTCGTTAATAAGTTCTAGCACCTCATTGTGCTCCTGCATCGTTATCGGCTTGTTATTTAATAAACTGAAAAACCAAGCTCCAATTGCTAAAGGCTTAAGATTACCAGTGATAGATGACAAACGGTTAAACCCCAGTTGTACCTTCTCTGCTAGATCCAGTTCACCACCAGCATAAAAGGAAAATGATTCGCTCAGCTCGCTTTTTAATAACGGGACGCGATACATATCACCAGCTTCTTTTAATCCGACTATTAGTCCCTCTTGACTTAGTTCTATTAGGCTCTCTGTCGTTAAGTTAAATCCTGTTCGTCTCGGATTATTATATAGAATGGTAGGTTTCTGACAATGCTGTACAATATCTCGAGCGTATTGTATGGCTTCATTTTGTGTTGGTACAAGGTATGGTGGGAATCCAACAAGAATACCTGCGATCTTAACTTGCTTGATAGCTGTGGCTAGTTGAGTTGCCTCCGTTTGTCTAATAGCAGAGACACCAAAGATGATCTCCATGTTCTCAAGCAATGCCTTTTCTAAGGAGAGAGTTTCAAGTAAAGCAAGTTTCTCCTCAATATTCATGCTGTGTTGCTCACCGGTTGTTCCACAGACTAAAACGGATGCTACCCCTTGATTATAAAGGGATTTTATGTAAGCGATAGTTGCTTTAGTATTCAATGATTCGTCTGAATAAAATGCAGTTGGAATTGCAATATGATACGGGGCAGTTAACATCGTCCACACTCCTTTTTAATTAGTATAGCGGTTTTAGCTCCTAACGTATATAAATGATTGGTTGGCTTCTCCCCTTGCTCTGAAAATATCTTTGTGTTAATATTAAATAAACTTTAATTAGAAAGGTTTGTTTATTTATAGATGAAAAACGAATTTGATTATAAAACAATTGATTATCGAAATGGTTTTTACAAAGAAGATAACACCTATTATTGCATATATTGTGATCAGGTAAACAAGGAAGGACAGATATATCAGATCGATGATGCTTTTTTTACCGCAGAACGAGCAATTCAAATTCATGTTCAGCAGGATCACCAATCTGCTTTAACCCAGTTACTTACTCTTGATAAACGACAGACGGGTTTATCCGATCATCAGACACAGTTATTGACCCTGTTTTCTCAAGGGATGTCAGATAAGGACATTGCTAAACGGCTTGATCTATCGGTGTCGACGATACGGAATCATCGCTTTAAGTTTCGCGAGAAGGAGCGGCAAGCAAATATTTTTTTAGCAATAATGGATTTAGTGGATACATCTGATGAATTTGTACCGATACACAAGGGGGCGACAATGGTGGATGATCGTTATGCAATAACAGAAGCAGAGCGTGAGAAGGTGATTAGCTCCTACTTTGACGAGCAAGGGCGAGTAAATCAGTTTCCAAGTAAGGAAAAAAGAAAGCTTATTATTTTACAGGAAGTCATTAAAAAGTTTGATCGAACGGTGAATTATCATGAGCGAGAGGTTAATGAGCTGTTAAAAACAATTTTTTTCGATTATGTTACAGTTAGACGCTATTTAATAGAGTATGGGTTTATGAATCGAAGCAAAGATGGGCAAAGCTATTGGGTACATGTGTAAATGCGTTAACTGCTTAAATAATGAATGGTAAGGGAGTGATCTTATTTTTAAATTGAGCACCATTTATCTCCTTTAGGGGACGATTGCCAATGCTAGTGATAACTTTATACACCTACTAGTGGAAGATGGGGAAGCCTGTCTTACAGTGGCCAGTACAATGTTAAAGCTGGTCGTGGTTCGGATTTTAGGATGCAACAAGTCTAAATGAAGCTGGAACTAGAAGTAATCGCTAAAAAGCCAATAGCGGTGAATGGAGTCACTATAACGTTAAAGCCTAGAACGACAAATGAGCTCGGAAAGCGAAACGGAACCCTTCTCCCAAGAGAGAAATAATTCTTGGAGGGAAGATAAATGGGAAGAAAAGAAGAAAATACAGCATTTACTTGTTTGAATTGTGGCTTAATTGTTACCCCAGTTACAAATGGGGGCTATCGTAATCATTGTCCGCACTGCTTTTATTCAAAGCATGTCGACATTAAACTAGGCGACCGATTAAATACGTGCAACGGTTTAATGAAACCAATTGATTGGCGGTATTCAAGTAAAAAAGGCTATCAGGTTGTGCACCAATGTACAGTGTGTCGGCTAGTCAAATGCAACAAGTTAGCAGCTAATACTGAGCAAGAGGACCAATTAATGGCCTTAATGCATCAACTAAATAGTAACAGCTAAGAGACTTTAAAATTGTTATATAGAAACGTGTTCCTTATTATTTATAAACTTAGTGGCTAAGCAAATAATAGCTGGTATTGAGAAGAATATGACTTACCTAGACGTTAAGATGATTGTTTAAGCCAATTATCTTAACGTCTTTTTTAGTCAGCTATGCATATAAATGTAACTCTGAACGGAACGTTTTTATAATGAAAATATTCAAGTGGACATGGAAGCGGCTAATGATGTTAACGGACCTGCTTAAAATTTTAGGAGATGGTGTGGCTGTACATAGCAATAATAATTTTTTATTACCTTATCCCTAATTAAAATTAACTTAAGCTCCTTGACGTTGCCTTTGTTTAGTGATTAAATTAAGTGTGTAACGATATAATAGAGGTGGGAATACGAATTATCTGTTGTATACCTAATTATAATGCGCTTTATTGTTAGCGCTTACAATCGAGGAGGGGTGAAATGGATAAAATTGTTATTATTGACGATGAACAGTTTGTTAGAAAAGGCATTATCGCTTTAGTCGATTGGGATAAAATTAATTATCAGGTTGTTGGTGAAGCGAGCAATGGAGAAGATGCATTGGACCTTATTCTACAAAAGGAACCAGATGTCGTTCTAACAGATATTAGAATGCCCGTTTACGATGGATTAAAATTAATCCAATATGTAAAGGAAAGCGTACAAAAAGTCCCTAAATTTATTATTTTGAGTGGCTATAACGATTTTAAATATGCCCAACGTGCAGTAAGATTAGGTGTAAATGATTTTATTTTGAAGCCAGTTGATCGAGAGGAATTGGAACAGACATTGCTAAAGTTGTCGCCGTTAATTGAGCAAGAGCGTGTTGATGAGCAAGCAAATCGGCGCTATATAAATTTGGAGCTTTTTCAACGAATTATTGCTGAAAGAGAGCAACCATCAGTAGATGAGTTAGCTAGGTTAATTACCCAGTCTAATCAGTTAGTCTGTTACGTCATTATTGATATTCGTGATTTTGTCATAACTGAACCATTTGATAAGCAGATTAATAAAGCACTCGCTACTTTTAGCGGTGATCCCAACATTTTTGTCCATGCTTTCGAGCGAGAGGGATTTGGCCTTATTCTGCAGCAACAACATTTTTCACAACATTTAAATGAGCTAAGTTGGTTTCTCCTAAGAATGAAAAACTATATTGAACAAGAAATTGGCAAGAACGTGTTTGTCTTTGCCGGAGAAGTAGGGCGTGGTTTAAATGGAATTAGAGACTCTTATCGTACAGCTTTAGTTGCGAGTAAACGCAGATATAGCCAGTTGGATGACACGCCATTAATGTTTAATAATCATTTGGCAAGTTGTGAGCAAGAACAGAAACAACTTGACCCAACACTCATGCAAGCACTACTAGAAAAGATAGAAGAGAATGAACCGGAAGCGATTATTGCAATTATTGACCAATGGGTATACGAAATTCAAGAACTAGGCGCCCCAATTGATGCAATTAAATTGTCTGTTTTTCAGCTTGAACGGGAGCTAAAGACAACTATGCAACGCGTTTCAGAACAAGGTGATTCACTGGAGATAATTGGTTCAATTATCGAGGCATTTAATGAGAAAAAAACATTAAAAGCTTTTAAAGAGAATCTAACAGCCTATGCACTTGAAGCTGGCAAAGTGTTGTGTCGGTTAAATAAAGAAAAATATAATGGGGAAATCTACAAGGTAAAACGCTATATTAATAATTATTACCATGAGAATCTAACATTAAAGAAAATGGCTAATCGCTTCTTTATGAATCCTGTTTATTTGGGACAATTGTTTAAAAAAACGTATGGTGTTTATTTTAAAGATTATTTGTTGCAGGTTAGAATTGAAAAGGCAAAGCAGATCTTGCGGCAAACGGATATGAGGATCTATCAAGTAGCAGAAGCGGTTGGTTTTGGTAGTCCGGATTATTTTGTTACGCAATTTGAAAAGATAGAGGGCAGTACGCCTTCTAAATATCGTCAAGGCATTATTAACTAATGATAAAGCCTGAGCTTGTGTCACTGCTGACGTGAGCTCAGGCATTTTTGTGTAAGCTATTATTAATCTGTTCTAAATCATTCAGTTTTGACTTGGTGAATAGCTAAAGTATTCAAAGTCAGCATGCAGCTGTTCACCGGATGTATCTTGAACGGTCATTCCGACAAAAGCACCAGTGAAGAAACCACCACCTTGAATGTAATCATCAGACAACTTGTATGATTTAAATACAGGACCAATATTAGTCCAAGCTGTACCATCTAAACTAAAGGCATAATAGTAATCATTATTGTTGACGATCACTCGTAAATATACGGCTGTTTGCTGAGCGGATAAAGTAATCTCTGCTCCTTTTAGTGGCTGAGAAAATACCGTATTGTCGCTAACCATAATATCTAAAATACGACCCTTTTCTTCGTTGTGAGTAATATTTAAATAACTCCAATTCTCAGTATTGTAATAATTAACTAAACCAGCAGACTGCTGAAAGGTAGTTGGCTCAAACTCAATTTTTGTTTCAGCAATAAAGCGGAAATGTTGCCAACGACGTGCAACAAGAGCTTGAGTAAATAATGACGTTAGCGATTCTCGTCCTGAAATACGTAAATAACCAGGTCGAGCTTTTAGTGAAACAACCTGTTCACTAAGAGGGACGCGTAATGTTTGAAAGTCCAATGGCAATGACTCACGATTAAAATCTATCTTGGTTGGCTCTGGAGTGAAGGAATGTTCTTTAATTTCAGGCCCCTCAATTTCATCTTGAGGGTAATTCCCCCCGATAATATAAGGCCAGTCATCTTTCCAATCTAAGCGTTGAATCGCTGTTTCACGGCCTAATGGGCAATAACCACGTGGATCAAGCAGTGGATCAGCTGTTTTCGGTAGTACACGTCCAGTTAAATGAACAAAAAACCATTCGTTGGTATGCGTCTGAAGTATGGCTCCGTGCCCTGCTTTCTGTAACGTAATTCTTGGGTGAGCCCAAGATGAAATTAAGGGATTATTAGGATGGAGCTCATAAGGACCTTCAATTTTTTTTGAACGTGCTAATGTTGATTGATGGTCAAATTTAGTTCCGCCTTCAGCGGTTAGTAAGTAGTAATAACCATTGATATAATACAAGTGAGGTGCTTCTGTTAATTTAGCATCAGTCCCTTTAAAAATGATCTCCTTGTTACCGACAAGTTTTTGTTGCTCATGATCATATTGCTGGAGAACAATGCCATAAAAATTGTGGTGGTCCTGACGATGGTCCCAGACCATGTTAACAAAATACTTCTTACCGTCATTAGGGTTGTGAAATAGTGATGGATCAAAGCCAGAGCTGTTCATGTAAATAGGTTCTGACCACTCACCATCGATGGTTGTACAGGTCGTCAAATAATTGTGCGAATCCTTCCAACGTCCATCAGTAACTTTAATATCGGAGTAAATGAGCCAAAACTGACCGTCATGATAGGATAACTGTGGTGCCCAAACACCTCCTGAATTAGGATTTCCTTTCATATCCAATTGGGAAACGCGATTTAGTGGGCGAGCAACTAGCCGCCAATTCTTCAAGTCCTTAGAATGATGAATACTTACGCCAGGAAACCATTCAAAAGTTGATGTCGCAATATAGTAGTCCTCACCAGCCCGACATATACTTGGATCTGGATTAAAACCTGATAAGATTGGATTTGTTATTTTCATTTGTTAATCCTCCATTATTTCCATATTTTAAATTGGCCCGCTAACGCAAGTAAGCTAAAAAAGTATAAACAATTGTCATAATAACGTCGTTTGCCAGTGCGTAAGGGTGTTTGCCAGAACTGTAAAATGTACTGCTTACTTAACTCGCCTTCGGTAGCTAAGGAAGCCATTGCTAAGCTCGCCAGTAAACCAATTGGGTGCAATGCTTGCTCATTGAAGGGTGTGCCGTTAATGTTGTATCGTCGATAATCATGTATCGGTATCTTCTTAAAGAAATGCTGAAGTTTTTGATTAATCTCTATTGGTGTCTGGTTGCTGCCAAACCATTGGTAGTCTAAACCAATATTACAAGCTACGCGATAGGAATCACTAAAGAAATGACCAAAGCCGCGAATATGATTAGGTTCGCCATTGTAAAAAGCGTATTCAGGCGATAAGCCTGTCTTCGGATCAGCCGCAAGTCTAAGGTAATCTCTGCTAGCAACGGTCGCTTTTTGCCAAAATTCTCGATCTTTCACGTCAGCCCACTCACTAAATAACTGATAGAAATGGGGCAGGTGATAGGATGGATCCGAAAAATCAACCTCAGGGACAAATTTGATTAAATAATTGTCACGATTCCACATCGAATGCCCATTATCATGCTCGCCATTGTGGATGCATCGGCTTAGTAATTCAGTTGCTTGCTCAGAATAATTAAAAGGATCAGCGTGATCACCCCAGCGATTTGCAGCGAAATAAAGGGCAAGTGCGAAATATTCTTCCCCATCAGGCGCTGGTCCGTGCGCATTTTTAACACCATCTAATTGACAAGACCAAGCGAAATAACCTTGATGTAGACCAGAATCCATATACATATAAGTCTTCGTCCACTTCCAAATACGGTCAAAAATGTCCTGACGATCCATCTGCACTGCCATCATCATCCCATAGGATTGCCCTTCTGTTCGAACATCATGGTTACCGGTATCAACTAAGTAGCCCATATCTTCGTCCGCCTCAAAGTAAATTTGTGATTCTGGATAATGATCGGTGAACAGCTTTTCCCAGGTCAGCTTTACTTTTGCTTCAACAGCGCTTGGCTCAATACCATGTTTAGTAAAAAAATTCTGGTAGGAGTCGGTATAATAAGCACCCTTCATGGCAACATGCCACCTCCATCTATACAATTATTATTAAGGTCATAGTAGCTGTTTGCTTCATATTAAGTAGACGATAGTTGTTATCCAATGTCAGTCTTTAGGAGCGCAACTTACTATTGTGTTACGGCTTCAGCTACCTTTCTTTGTTACGCATTATCTTGCCACTATTACTCTTTCATTCTAACTAAGAAAGCGTTTTAAATTAAGGGTAAGATCTATAGAATTTAGTGCAAAAACTATAGATTTACCTGCAAATTAATGTGCATTAATTCATAATCTAAGTTTTTTAAATAAAGCTCTTTATTTTTTATGTTGAAAGCGCTTTTAATTATGATGTAGTATAATTGGGTATAGCATTAATTTTCACTAGGAAAAGGGTGACATAGAAGGTGAGAAGCCGATTACTATTGTTTGGCTGTTGTTTATTACTGTTTCTACTTACTGGCTGTAATGATATTGAGGGAAATCATGATTTGGAAGTCTTTCGAGTTATGTTTGTGTCAAGTGTACCGCCGGCATACCAAGAAACCATATCGGAATATGCGTCAGCGCTCTTGGCAGATCAGCTTGGTGAGCACATGGCACTCGAGGTTATCATAACGTTACCCTCACATGAGAAGTTAATGCTGGAGATTTATAACAGAGAGGTTGATCTGTTTGTTGTGGATAATAATTATCAAAACATCTTACTTGATCCATACGGGCTAACGCCATTAGATGAGTTTGAGCAACAGATTACTGCGAGCGTTAATAAAACCGATTACGTTCGCACAGACGAAGAAACAGGTACAGATCATTTATATGCGATCCCGCTAACAAGCGAAAGTCAATTTGTACAGGAACTAGGGTTAGCGTTTGAGCAAGAATTATTAGTAGGTGTCGTGTCAACGAGCCCACATCAGCAACTTGCAAAGCAACTAATTAAAGATTGGTTATGAGGGGATGACTAGTGATGGAGAATAACAATGGCTTTATTTCAACACGTTTTTATCAGGTGACCATTTGGATCTGGAAAATGGCTTATTTACATCTGCTTTGGCTGGGATTTTCCATAGCTGGTCTTGGTCTTATCACACTGTTTCCAGCTACAGCTGCTCTTTATGGCGTACTAAGAAAGTGGCTAATGAATGAGCAAGAGCTTAATATATTTCAAGTTTTCTTTAAAGTATTTAAAGAATCACTGCTTAAAGCAAATTTACTTGGCTACACGGTTTGCTTTTTTGGTTATTTAATTTGGTTTAATTATCATTATCTTGGGGTCATTTCTGGTTTAGAATACCTTAGCATAGTCATTCTGTGGTATGTGTTAGTCATTGTGTTTATGTTTATGGCACTGTTTCTATTACCCCTCTACGTACACTACCAGATGACATATTTTAATTATTTAAAAGCAAGTATTATTATCGCGCTGCTTAATCCTATCAAAGTATTATCATTAATTATTACATTGTTACTTGCCGGTGCCGCGTTTTATTTATTACCAGGTCTAATCCCTTTCTACTTGTCCAGTGTAATAGGTTGGCTCGTTATGTGGCATGCACTTCGAGCTTTCAAAAAGCTTGATACCAAGAGACTGCAATTGGCACAGCAGGATATAGACAAAGCTAAAAAAGGGAAGTTAAGCGAGTCCTTAAATTCCTCAACCTACCCAATGTAAAGGTTAAAGGACTGACGACAGTGAAAAAAATAATGCAATTATTTAATCATTTAAAATTACGGAATAAATTTTTGATTGTTTATATTCTATCCGTGTTTATTCCCATTGTCTTTTCTAATTACTTTTTTTATTTAAGAACAACAGATCGATTTCTAGAGCAGAAACGGACAGATATTAATTTAGTTGTTGATCAAGTAGAAGATGAATTTAAGCGTTTAACTGACCAAGCAATTGGTCTGACAACGACATTGTTCTTGGATGTAAGGCTTTACGACTTTCTTGACTATAATTATGCCTCTCCGATTGACTATGTTGAAGCATACAATGAAGTAATTAGACAATATAATACATCAACACCGCTATACCATTCCATTCAGAACTTAATCTTTTATACAAATAATCCTACCTTTATCTTTTCTGGCGGTGTTAGTCCGATTACCATGACGGTTATTAATGAACCGTGGTACGATGAAATTCAGCAGACAAATCGACCATTTCTTTATCATGATCGTAATACAAGTGAAGAGCTACAAATTTCTGTTATTAAGAAGTTGAATTACTTCTATCTCTATGATAGCTATGAGAAAATTCTTCAAATTAAACTAAACCCAGTTGCTTTTAGACAAATATTTAACAATGTTACTTTGCAAGGGCATTTGTATTTGTTAGATGAATCAGGTTATATTGTTTACACAAATGATCCTGACTTGAATTGGGGAGATTATGATGTCCAGTTAGCTGATTTAGAATTGTCAGACGATCATATTGTGACAAGACGCCTGTTAAGTGATAACTATTTTGAGAAATTGGAAATTGTAGGCGTTGTAGACTCGGCGATTTTTTTCCAAGAGAAGATAGAAGATAGTAGCTATATCTTAATACTTAGTTTAGTTAACTTTATTTTACCGACTTTCATTATCTTTTTCCTATCAAAGTCTATTCACTCCCGATTAGGTAAGGTGCTTAGGCACATGAAGAAAATTGAAAAGCAGCACTTTGAGGAGTATCCATATGTAGAATATGCAGATGAAATTGGTCAGATTACCCGGCAAATTAATCGAATGACTAGGAAAATAAATCAGCTGTTTAATGATGTGTTTCGAGCTAATTTAGAAAAAAAAGATTTACAATTAAAAGAAAAACAAGCACAACTAAGTGCGCTGCAAAGTCAAATAAATCCGCATTTTCTCTTTAATTCGTTGGAGACCATTCGAATGAGAAGCTATTTTAAAGGTGAGGATGAGACAGCGCAAATAATTGAACATATGGCAGGTATCTTTAGAAATGCCCTTACTTGGGGCAAAGATTGGGTACCCGTCGCAAATGAGTTAAAACTCATCTACGCCTTTCTCGAGATTCAAAAGTATCGATTTGGTGATAAGCTTAGCTATGAGGTGAACGTTGACCCGGCTATTAAGTTGCAGAGAATACCTAATCTCGTCTTCTTACCATTTGTCGAGAATGCCAGTATTCATGGTATTGAGCCATTAAAAGAGAATGGCAGAATAGAGATAACGATTACTGGGGATAAAGACAGGATTATTTTTAGGATAACGGATAATGGTGTTGGTATGAGTCAACAGCAAAAAGACAGGATATTAATGAAATTAAAAAATGAAGAGAGTATGGGTGAGAATGTCGGTATTCAAAATGTTTATTATCGTTTAAAGCTGTATTATAAACAGGAATTTGCGTTTAATTTAATAACTGAAAAAGAAAAAGGAACAACAATTGAAATTAGAATTCCAACCCAAGCAGTATTAGAATAACGAGCTGGTTTACATTGCTACTGCTTCAACGTTCTGTTTAGTTACTTGAAATTGTTAAGCACATCTATTCGACAGACTTTTGCTTTATAAGTGTGCTTAAAGATATGCTAGCCAATACAATACGATTTGCTCCACCAAAAACAAACAGAAGCTGATTGATCATGCTTTTGTTTGTTTTTGTTATGTACGCAACTTTCACACACTGAAAATAGTCATCAAGCAGTTAAGGTGTTTGGAAGAGTCGGTAGGCAATACCTATGTTGACTTTCTTATCCATTTGGTGCGATATCGTTCCCGAAAGTAAGGATTCGCTTTCCAGAGGGCTGGCTTCGGGCCTACATGATGTAGGTCATTTAGACGTTGTCACAGGACGGGACACATCCCAACTTTGTGAAGAAATGCGTGCCAAAAGCGAATCTTCAGCTCATCCAATTCCCGCAGGAGTCTCAGCCATTGCTTAGCTCCACTTAGTCGGGTGTTCTTCATCAATGAATCATTCCAACCGTGCAAAGTTAGGAGTAGAAACGAAAATAGTGCTTATTATCGGTCAACAAGCTAAGAGATGGGATTTGCTGCTTCGTCAACCCTTCAGTCAGCTTAGCAGAACCTGAATATGTTGATGCGAAAGTTCAGTTATATATGAATAAATGCCTAAGCCTATCTTGCATAGAGCAAAAAAACATCTATATTTTTTAAGGCTCGCTCTTTAGTTTATCATGGTGAATAACAACGTAGTAAGCGCTATAATGAAAGTGCTTTCATAAGCGAGTTAATAGTTTTTAATTAATGAAAGGGGTTAGTCAAATGTTTAAAAAGAAAAGTCTGTCCGTACTAATCTTTATTAGCTTTTTTATGTTACTAGTTGCTTGTGGTGGTAATGATGATCAATCAACAGCGACTAATGACAATCCAACAGATGCTGGCGAAGAGGGATCAACTGATCCAGTAACCTATCACTATTTTATTGGTGCCTCTGGTAGTGATATTCACACAAATGAAACAGAAATTGGTGGAATGCTTGAAGATGAGACAGGTGTTAATTTTCAAATGGAATACCTAGTTGGCGATTTAATGGAGAAATTAGGCGTTATGGTTGCAGGCGGGCAATATCCTGACGTTGTAGTGCCAGACCACGGTATTGACATGATGCTTGATGCAGATGCGTTTATTCCGTTAAACGATTTACTTGAAGAGCATGGGCAGAACATTCTTGCTATGTATGATGATTATCTTGATCGTTTCACAATGCCTGACGGTAATATTTATTACATTCCGTTCGGACCAACAATTAATGAATTTGTGCCAAACCCTAATATTGATCAAGGTGCATTTTGGATTCAAAGGGGTGTATTAAAAGAATACGATTTCCCTGAAATTAATACATTAGAAGAATATTTTGATGTTATTAAACGTTATGCAGATGAAAATCCGCAAATTGATGGGATGAATACCGTTCCATTTACAGGATTGACCTATGACACGAGCTTTTTTACCTTCTCAAATGTTCCGAATCATTTAGCGGGCTTTCCAAATGATGGTGGTGTCATGGTCGACTTAGATACACATGAGGCAAGTGTTTATGCCGACTCTGAATATGCTAAACGTTACTTGCAAGCACTTAATGAATTAAATGATGGTGGTTATTTAGACCAAGAAATGTTTGTTATGAATACCGATGATTATTTAGCTAAGCTATCTTCTGGGCGTGTTCTCGGCTTTTTCGATTATGGTTGGCAGTTTGGCCAAGCTCGAGTAGCCATTGAAGATTTAGGTGATCCAGAGAAAGAATATATGGCACTGCCAGTCGTTTTAGACGAATCAATTACAGATCAATATATTGATCCACCGTCGTTTACACAAAACCGTGGGGTAGGAATTACGGTTAGTGCTGAAAATCCAGAACGTATCATTCAATATTGGGATCGACTCATTCAAGAAGATATGCAAAAGCTTGTAATGTGGGGAGAAGAGGAGCGCCATTATTCAGTTGACGAGGATGGTCGTTACTACCGAACTGATGAGCAGGTTGAATTAGCAGGTGATCAGGATGAACGTCGTGATGTTGGTATGACTGTATTTGAGTGGAACTGGCCAAGACTAAACGGTTCATTTAATGATGGAAATGCGGTTGAATCACGTCGTCAGCCTGAAGTAGCATCAGCGACTTATGATGAAGAAGATCGTGTCTATCTTGATGCATACGGTATTCAAACGTTCTCTGAATTGTTCTCTCAGCCGCAAGATCGTCCTTGGTATCCAGCTTGGAGTGCTAACATTGAACAAGGCTCTGATGTTGCGCTGTTCTCAGAACGTTCAGAGGAGCTAACCAAGCGTCACTATCCAAGAATTGTATTGGCAAATCCGACTGATTTTGAAGATGAGTGGGCTACATTTGAAGAAGCATATCGCAACTTAGATGTTGATGTTTATGAAGAATTCTTTACAAATACTGTTAGAGAACGAATCAACGGTAACTGGCAATTTAGATAATTTTAATAAGGCGATGGTAAACAGTGTTTACCATCAGCCTTATTTTAACCCTATCATTTAGGTGTGACATTATTTTATGTATTAGTTTAGCAAAATAGATCAGAAAACAGCTCTTTGCCTGGGTATGATCTGACTAATTAGTAGGATAAAAGGTAAATGAGAATGCAGAGTTAGGTAGCTAGTCAAGCGCAGCTGATTAATGACTTGCTTTAACGAGTCAATTTATTTTTCTAAATTAATGCATGATTAAGGAGGCAATTTATTATGGGAGTACCTGTACGTCCATTAACTGTAACTGAAGAGATAAAGAAAGCTAAGATGCCAAGAAGGCAAAAAGGTCCACGCAAAGGCTTGAACTACTTCTTTACAAAATGCCGCGAGCAAAAGGAATTACTTTTAATGAGTATTCCATTTCTATTATGGTTGTTTGTCTTTAAGTATTTGCCGCTTGGTGGCTGGGTAATGGCTTTTCAAAATTTCAGACCTGCTCGGGGCTTTTTTGAATCTGACTGGGTAGGATTTGACCAATTTAAATTTTTATTTCAAGATCAACGCTTTTTAGAGGTTATGAGGAATACGTTGGCAATGAGTATTATTAATCTTATTCTGGGTTTTGTTACAGCAATAACGTTAGCTGTCTTATTAAATGAACTTAGACAAATTGGGTTTAAACGAATTGTACAGACAATTAGCTATATGCCACATTTTCTTTCTTGGGTGGTTGTAGCTGGACTAGTATCGTCTGCTTTAGCAATGGAGGATGGCATTATTAATGTGTTATTGCTAAATCTAGGAATTATTGATCAACCGATTATGTTTTTAGGTGTTGGACAATACTTTTGGGGAATCATTGGTGCTTCTGATGTCTGGAAGTCCGTAGGCTGGAACTCCATTATTTATCTGGCCGCGATTACGATGATTGATCAAGAACAATACGAAGCAGCAGAAATTGACGGAGCTTCGCGACTACAAAGAATTTTTTATATTACTTTACCTGGCATTAGATCAGTAGTTGTCATTTTAATGATTATGAATATTGGCTACATTCTTGAATCGGGTTTCGAGGCGCAATATTTATTAATGAACCCGTTAAATATGGATTATGCAGAGAACCTTGATATCTTTGTTTTGCGCTACGGTATCTCAATGGCCAACTTCTCACTTGCAACCGCAGCTGGGATGTTTAAAACAGTTGTATCATTTATTTTCCTCTTTGCTGCTAATAAAATTGCACAAAAACTTGGGGAAGCAAGATTATTCTAGAGGAGGGCTACTATGAATCTGATTAATAGATTAAAAGGGAAAAGAAGAAGTGTTGACGATCTGATTTTTGATTCAATTAATATTGTAATTATGCTTTTGCTGGTAGTGGTCATGCTCTACCCAATGCTGAACACCTTGGCTATTTCCTTAAATACTTCAACGGACACAGTAAGAGGAGGATTAAGGCTGTTGCCGCGTGAGTTTACTTGGTATAACTATCAGCATGTTTTTAACGAGGCCCAAATTCTTCGAGCGGGCTTAACGTCAGTGCTAAGGACTGTTACGGGTACAATTTTAGGCGTGTTTGCATCTGCAATGGTAGCTTACACTATTTCAAGACAACATTTCTTTTTGAAAAAATTTGTAACAATCACGTTTGTCATGACCATGTATATGAATGCAGGTTTAATTCCAACTTATTTGTTGCATAGAGAATTAGGTTTAATTGGCTCGTTTTGGGTTTACATTTTCCCAACATTAATTGGTGTTTTTAATGTCATTGTTATCCGGTCGTTTATCGAAGGGCTACCAGAAACCTTATTTGAATCAGCACGAATGGATGGGGCTGGAGAATTCACGCAATTTTTTCGTATTGCGTTACCATTAGCCTTACCTGTTATCGCAACGGTGTCATTGTTCGTAGCGGTAGGCCAATGGAACCAATGGTTTGATGTATTCATTTATAATTCTTCCATTCCAGAATTGAGTACATTACAGTACGAATTAATGAAAGTATTGAGCAATTCCAATGCAGCGTTTAACTCTGGTGCAGGTGCTGAGTCAGCCTTTGCTGCCTCACAAAGTGGCGTCATTGAAACGGTAACACCACAATCTATTCGGGCAGCAATGACTGTCGTTGTTTCTGTTCCAATTATTATGGTCTATCCATTTTTGCAGAAATATTTTGTTAAAGGATTAACGATAGGTGGCGTAAAAGGATAATTTCTTTCTTAGCAAGCGCTGAGAGCTTAACGGCTTGAAGCGCTATGCTTATCGCAGGTTAATTGAACTATGGTAATTGAGAGACCAACAGTCAGTGGGTAAACCGCCTCTGATTAAAGATTTACTTACTTATGTGGGGAATTAAGGAGTGACTAATGGTATGAACGTATTTAGACAATCTGAAAAACGTGTAGATGGGCTATCAGAAAAGCAACTTACAAGTTATCGTGCTTGGCTCCAGTATCAACCCATTTTAAATCAGGATTACATTAGCGACATAAAAGCGCAGTTTAGTAAGATCAGTGTTGCAGATGAAAATGAAATAATTTCCAGTTGTATTACGGAGCTGAGCGTGGCACTTAAGGAAATGGTGGGTTTTACGCCAGTTGTCGATTATCAACATACACATAAGGTAGGCCTTCATTTGACTATTAATAAAGCACTACCTGAGGAAGCTTATCAGCTTAACGAGTCACAGAAAGTTCTACGTTTATCGGGCGGGTCAAGCAGAGCTCTCTTGTATGGAACTTTTCATTTGCTTCGTCTTATTCAACGGCAAGCGCAGCTTAGTGACCTTAACATCACAGAGCAACCAAAAAACCCGGTCCGAATGATTAATCATTGGGATGATATGGATGGCTCAGTTGAGCGGGGGTATGCCGGACGATCGTTTTTTTATGAAGACTATCAGTTTATTCAAGACCGTCAGCGTATCCAGGATTATGCAAGGCTACTTAGCTCAGTTGGTATTAATGCGTTAACAATTAATAATGTTAATGTTCATCAAAAAGAAACAGAGCTGATTACAGATACCTATTTAAAGGAAGTTAGCCAAACCTCTGATATTTTTAATCAGTATGGTATTACGATGTATTTAAGTATTAATTATGCCGCTCCAATTGAGATAGGCGGCTTAAACACTGCTGATCCTTTAGATGAGGGAGTAAAACGTTTTTGGCAGGACACTGTGGCCAACGTCTATCAAGCAGTACCACGACTAGGCGGCTTCCTCGTTAAAGCAGATTCAGAAAACAGGCCAGGTCCGTTTACATATGGACGTAATCATGCGGAAGGGGCAAACATGTTAGCTGAAGCAATCAAGCCATTTGGTGGAAAAGTGATTTGGCGTTGCTTTGTCTATGATTGCAAGCAAGATTGGCGTGATCGCAAAACTGACCGTGCTCGTGCTGCCTATGATCATTTTATGCCATTAGATGGTCAATTTGCTGACAATGTTATTCTTCAAATTAAAAATGGCCCAATGGATTTTCAAGTAAGAGAGCCTGTTTCGCCATTAATTGGCGGCTTAGCAAAAACCAATCAATTCTTGGAGTTTCAGATTGCCCAGGAGTATTTGGGGCAACAGCGTCATCTTGTTTATCTTATTCCACAGTGGAAGGAGGTACTAGAATTTGATACTTACGCTAAAGGTGAAGGGACCAAGGTTAAGGATGTCGTCAGTGGAGAAGTATTTAATAATAAGGTAGCCGGTATTGTAGCTGTTTCAAATGTAGGTAGGGATTACAATTGGACTGGTCATACTTTTGCTCAGCTAAACTTATATGGCTATGGTCGCTTAATCTGGAATCCAGATTTAACAGCTGAGGAGATTGCTTTAGAGTGGATTGAACAGACATTTGGCCTTAATAAGTCAGTTGTAGATGCGATAGGAGCAATGGTGATGCCATCATGGCAAGCCTACGAGAACTACACGTCACCGTTGGGGATTGGTTGGATGGTGAACGTCAACCATCATTATGGACCTAATATTGATGGCTATGAGTATATGGCGTGGGGAACCTATCACTTTGCCGATCGGGATGGACTTGGTGTTGATCGGACGATAAAGTCTGGTACTGGTTACATTGGTCAGTATCATGAGGCAAATAGCAAGTATTATGAGGAGCTGGAAAGCTGTCCAGATGAGTTATTGCTCTTCTTCCACCATGTGCCGTATACGTATCAGCTGAAAAGTGGCAAGACAGTTATTCAACACATCTATGATACTCATTTTAAGGGTGTTGAACAGGTCGAGGCGATGATTAAGATTTGGAATGAGGTGAGTGAGCATATTGACGAACAACGTCATCACGATGTTAAGGCTCGACTAGAGCATCAGTTATGGTCTGCTAAAGAATGGCGTGATATTATTAATACTTATTTCTACCGCAAGTCTGGTATCGCAGATCAGCACAATCGAACAATTTATTAAAAAAGGAGGTCCTTTTTTGTGAAAATGACATTCAGATGGTTTGGTGAGACGGATACAGTTCCACTTACGTATATTAAACAAATTCCCGGCATGACTGGTGTTGTTGGCGCTTTATTTCATATCCCGGCCGGTGATGAGTGGCCGGAGCAGGATATTGAGGCATTATATAATCGAGTTAAGGAAGCTAACTTAGAGCTCGAGGTTATTGAAAGTGTCAATGTTCATGATGATATTAAGCTTGGCCTACCATCCCGTGATCAGTATATTGAAAACTATAAAGCGACCATTCGTACTCTAAGTAAATATGGTGTCAAAGTTATTTGTTATAACTTTATGCCAATCTTTGATTGGACACGGTCTGATTTAGCAATGCCATTGCCGGATCATTCAACGGTGCTTTCTTATCAACGTGACCAAATAGAAGGTGTTGACCCCAAAGAAATGATTGATCGGATTACCGAAAGCTCAAAAGGGTTAACAATGCCAGGGTGGGAACCTGAGCGACTCGCACATATTGCAGAGTTGTTTGAAAAATATCAAGGAATGACGGAGGACCGTCTCTTCTACAATCTTGTTTACTTTTTAGAGCAAGTTATTCCAGTTGCAAAAGAATGTAATATTAGAATGGCAATCCACCCAGATGATCCGCCATGGTCTGTATTTGGTTTACCACGCATTGTGAAAAACGAGCAAGATCTAGATCGGATTGTCCAAGCGGTGAATGAGCCTGAGAACGGTCTTACCTTATGCTCAGGTTCTTTAGGTGCAAACCGGGATAATAATTTAATTACGATCTTTGATAAATTTATAGCAATGGATCGTGTTCCGTTTATGCATATTAGAAACGTCGCCCATAAAGCAAATGGTGATTTTCACGAAGTGGCTCACAAAGATAACTCAGCGTCTGTTGATGTAAAAGGTTTAATTAAAGTTTTGAATAAAAATCAATACAAGGGTTATCTTCGTCCTGATCATGGTCGCATGATTTGGGGCGAAGAAGGACGACCGGGTTATGGGCTCTATGATCGTGCTTTAGGTGCAATGTATTTACAAGGACTTTGGGATATGTTGGAGGAGGAAGAACAATGACACCCGCACATGTTAATTTAAAAGGTAAGGTAGCTGTTGTTACAGGTGGTGGCGGTATTCTTTGCGGCTCGATGGCCCGCAAGCTTGCTGAGTATGGGGTGAAGATTGCTATTTTAAATTACCCGAAAGAATTTGGTGATAAAGTAGCTGAAGATATTAATGCACATAGTGGCGAAGCTATTTCTGTTCTTTGCGATGTTACAGATCGAGAGATTGTTGAACAGGCTAAAGCGGAGGTCGTCCAAGCGTTCGGTAAAGTTGATTTACTTATAAATGGAGCTGGCGGAAATCATCCAGAAGGTTCTACTACTAATGAAGTTTATGCTAAAGAAGATGTCAGTGATTCAGAAGTTCGTAGTTTTTTCGACCTTACTCAAAAAGGATTTAATCATGTTTTTAATTTGAATTTGATGGGTACACTTCTGCCCTCGCAAGTTTTTACACATGAGTTACTTAAAACGAAGGGTAGCATTATTAATATGTCGTCAATGAGTGCACCAAGCCCGATGACGAAAGTGCCGGCTTATAGTGCTGCGAAAGCTGGAATTGATAACTTTACGCAGTGGATGGCGGTACACTTTGGCAAAGAAGGCGTTCGTGTGAATGCGATAGCACCTGGATTTTTCCTAACTGAACAAAATCGGCGCTTACTAACGAACGAAGATGGCTCTTATACCGAACGAACGGAAAAGATTTTGAGCCATACACCAATGCAGCGATTAGGAAAACCAGAAGATTTGCATGGTGCGCTCCTGTGGTTAGCTGATGACACATATAGCGGTTTTGTTACAGGCACAAGTATTCCAATTGATGGCGGATTTATGGCCTATTCGGGTGTGTGAAGGCCAATAGCTGTTGTTTAAACTATGTTAAGTTTGTTATCTAAAAAAACTAGCAAAAGCAATAGGTCTTCTCAAACTGATATAACAATAATGAAAGCGCTAAAAAAAATTAATTTAACTTAGTTAATTCGATAGACTAACTAAGTTAAACGTGATAGAATACAAATAGCAAAAATAATATGATATTTTAGGAGGTTTTTCGTTTGACCTATTTTAAAGAAGTTTCAAAAGTAAAGTATGAAGGTCGTCATTCAAATAATCCGTATGCATTTAAATTTTACAACCCAGAAGAGCAAATTGGTGGTAAAACAATGGAGGAAACACTTCGTTATGGTATTGCATACTGGCATACCTTTGTAGCGAATGGAACTGACCCGTTTGGCGCAGGGACAGCAACTCGTCCATGGGATCACTTGAAAGGGATGGATCTTGCTAAGGCACGGGTTGAAGCCGCTTTCGAATTTTTCGAAAAGATTAATGCACCATTCTTTTGCTTTCACGATGTTGATGTAGCACCAGAGGGTGACACGTTACGTGAATCTAACAAAAATCTTGATGAGATCGTCAGTATGATTAAGGAATACATGAAGGACAGTAAAACTAAATTGCTTTGGAATACAGCAAATATGTTCACAAACCCACGCTGGACTCATGGTGCAGGTACGACTTCTCATGCTGATGTCTATGCTTATGCTGCCGGTAAGGTTAAGAAAGGTCTAGAAGTAGGTAAAGAACTTGGTGCTGAGAACTATGTATTCTGGGGTGGCCGTGAAGGCTATGAGTCGCTATTAAATACGAATATGAAGCTTGAGCAACAAAATCTTGCCCATCTTTATCATATGGCAATTAATTATGCGAAGGAAATTGGCTTCGATGCACAGTTTTTGATTGAGCCAAAACCAAAAGAGCCAACAACACATCAATACGATTTTGATGTTGCAACAGCAACTGCATTTTTATACCAATATGACTTACAAGATCACTTTAAATTTAATATTGAAGCAAACCACGCTACGTTAGCTGGTCACACATTTGAGCATGAATTGCGTGTTGCGCGTGAGAGTGGCATGCTCGGTTCCGTCGATGCTAACCAAGGCGATCTATTGTTAGGGTGGGATACAGATGAGTTCCCGACAGATCTTTATACAACGACATTAGCTATGTATGAAATTCTAAAAAATGGTGGCTTAGGTCGTGGGGGCTTGAACTTTGATGCCAAGGTTCGCCGTGGTTCATTTGAAACAGAAGATCTTTTCCACGCGCATATTGCTGGAATGGATGCATTTGCAATTGGCTTAAAGGTAGCACAGAAAATGATTGACGATAACTTCTTCGAGGGTATTGTTGATGAGCGCTATCAAACATTTAAATCTGACCTCGGTCAGAAAATCGTGACAGGTAAGTCTAGCTTAAAAGAGCTTGAAGCCCATGCCATTGATTTAAAAGACATCAATATTCGTTCTGGTCAAGTTGAAAAGATTAAGGCGAAATTCAATCAATATCTATTAAATATCTAATAGGACAAAATCATGCGAATAGTGCTTAGCGCCATTCGCATGATTTGTAATAAGGGAGGTTTTATTAATGGGCTATGTAATTGGTGTTGACTTGGGCACGAGTGCGGTTAAAGTCTTACTTGTATCGAAGCAGGGAGAGGTGGTTGATTCTATCTCGAAATCATATCCTTTGTATCATGATCAACCAGGACACAGTGAGCAGGACCCTGAGGATTGGGTAATAGCGACCAAAGAGGCTCTGAAAGATCTGACTGATCATCTTGCTGATCCAGAGCAAATAGAAGGTCTAAGCTTTTCAGGTCAAATGCATGGATTAGTTTTACTTGATAAGGACAATCAGCCGTTAAGGCGTGCTATCCTATGGAATGATACACGAACAACAGCAGAGTGCCGGGAAATTGAGCGAAATGTTGGTTTAGAGCAGCTCCATGCTTTAGCAAAGAACCCAGCATTAGAAGGTTTTACTTTACCAAAGCTCTTATGGGTAAAGAAAAATGAACCAGAAATTTTTGCTAAGGCTGAACTGTTTTTATTACCGAAGGACTACGTTCGTTACCGTCTTGCTGGCGATCTTAGTATGGACTATTCAGATGCGGCAGGGACATTACTTTTGGATGTTGCCGGAAAAGCATGGAGTAAGGAATTGTGTGAGAAAAATAATATTCCACTGTCACTCTGCCCGACCCTTGTCGGATCATACCAACAAACAGGGACAATTCAGCTAGAGGTAGCCGAAGAGACTGGTTTATCGACGACATGCAAAGTGTTTGCTGGTGGTGCTGATAATGCTTGTGGCGCAATTGGGGCTGGTATCCTTGAAGATGGTCTTACGTTAAGTAGTACCGGAACATCTGGGGTAGTCCTTTCTTATGAAGAAACAGGCGACAAGGATTTTCAAGGTCAAGTCCATTACTTTAATCATGGTGATCCAAACGCTTATTACACAATGGGTGTCACCTTATCGGCAGGCTATAGTTTAAGTTGGTTTAAAGATGTGTTTGCCAAAGATATCTCATTTGATGAACTTGTGCGTGAAGCAGGGGAGTCTAAGGTTGGGGCAAAGGGCATGCTGTTTACACCGTATATTGTCGGAGAGCGTACGCCACATCCTGATAGTGCCATTCGTGCTAGCTTTGTAGGTGCACATGCTAGTCATGACCGCGGTGATTTTGCTCGTGCTGTCATTGAGGGAATTACCTTTAGTCTAAATGAATCCGTTGAGATTTTTAGAAATAAAGGTAAGACCATAGCTAAGGTTGTTGCTAGTGGTGGTGGTGCAAAAAGCGATCTATGGCTCCAAATTCAGGCTGATGTATTTAATGCAGAAGTCGTCACGTTAGCTAATGAACAAGGGCCAGGGATGGGGGCGGCTATTTTAGCAGCGGTTGGAAGCGGCTGGTATCCAACTTTAAAAGATTGCGCCCAAGACTTTGTTCACTATCAGAAAACCTATCAACCAATTTCAGAGAACGTGTCACGGTATCAAGCATTATTTAAGTTGTATCAGCAAGTTTATCATGCAACCAAAAAAATTAATCACGATCTAGCTGAATTTAGATAGTGATGATAGGAAGGTGCGCTTGTTGAAATGAAAGCTTTAAAGGATTATTTTCGCAATCAGTTCCTCATTGGAGCAGCCGTTAATCAATCTACGATTGATACCGATCAGGAGCTGCTAAACAAGCATTTTAATTCAATAACTGCTGAAAACGAAATGAAGTTTGAGGAAATTCATCCCGAACCAAACCAATACAATTTTGAAATTGCTGATAAGTTCATGCAATTTGCAGAGGACAATGGGATTGGTTTACGTGGTCACACCTTAGTATGGCACAATCAAACACCGGATTGGTTTTTTGTTGATAATAAAGGTAATGATGTCGGGCGAACTGAGTTATTGAGACGAATGAAGGAACACATTGACACTGTAGTAAAACGCTATAAAGGACGTATCTATGCTTGGGATGTTGTTAATGAAGCGGTTGAGGATCATGGTGAGCAAATTTATCGTCAATCGAAATGGCTTACTATTATTGGTGAGGATTTTATTGATTATGCCTTTCGCTATGCGCATGAGGCTGATCCTGATGCTCTGCTCTTTTATAATGATTATAATGAATCAAATCCGGTTAAGCGAGAGAAGATTTATCAGCTTGTGAAAGGGATGCTAGATCGTGGTGTGCCGATTCACGGTGTGGGTCTCCAAGCGCACTGGAGCTTGTACCATCCGACCTATGGTGAAATTGAAGCTGCACTCAAACGTTATGCTGAACTAGGGTTAACACTCCATATTACTGAAATGGATGTATCAGTCTATGCATTTGATGATAAGCGCACAGACTTAACTGAGCCAAGTAAAGAGATGCTTTTCCTACAAGCAGAGCGCTATGATCGCTTTTTTGAACTATTTAATCGATATGCCGAGCATATTTCGTCCGTTACTTTCTGGGGCGTCAGAGACAGCTATACTTGGCTAAACGACTTTCCGGTTAGAGGGAGAAAAAACTGGCCATTTTTACTTGATGCAAATGGTCAGCCTAAACCAGCATATGACCATATAATTACGAAGAAGGAAAGTGTGTAAGTAAATTTTAACAAGCATTACCGAATTTAAGGGAAGTTAGTTAGGCATGAGTGCGGTACTGTGATATCGTGCTCATGCCTTTTATCTTAACAAAAAATTCTTGCTAAACTAAAAGTATTAGTGTACTATTTAAATAGTACACTAATACTTTTTTGGGGTGAATACTATGTCGCCATTTGTTGGCTTATTAAAAAAGGACTATCGAATAGCTAGCTTAACGATTTGGTTAGCAGGAGCACTACTCCTTTTAGGTTTTCTACTTGGCTTCATCAGCTCGAATCGAAGTGGTCACCATACATTTATGATGCTTACTTTGTTTTCTTCGACTTTTTTTCTTGTGTTTTTTATGCCTGCGATGATGTTAATTCTGTTACGTAAGGAGGCTAGGACACAGCTATGGCTATATAGCCCAAGATCAAGTTTCAGCTTGTTTGCTTCGAAACTAATTGTTATGTTGAGCTATCAAGCTATTTTTCAACTAATCGTTTTTGGGTATGGGTTATTAACGATTCAATTATTTGACCCGTATATATTAAGCGATCTTCATACCGAGACGGCTGTGCGCATCGTAATATTTGTTTATTTCCTTTTCTTATTTTCTGGGGCAGCTCATTCAATCATTGTTTTCTTCTATTGGAGTGTTTATCACACGCTCTATCGGTACATAGCACAGAAAAGTTTGCGCTTGCTTGTGTTGTTTTCAATTTTTTGCGGCTATATTTTTTTAGAGAGCAGACTGCTGAATTTAAGTGTGACGCAATCATTAATTGCTAACTCGCGAATCTCTATAATTGGGGATCAAGCTCTTACAAATCAAGGCGATTGGATCCTACAGTTCCAGGTTGCTCAAGTGCCCCTTTTCTATGTTGGGTACTATCTGTTGGTTGTCCTTTTGCTGCTTTACATCTCCTGTATGCTACTTACTAGGAAGGTTGAGGTGTAAGTAATGCCTAAGGAATTTCAATCATCACGACCGATCTATATGCAAATTGTTGATCAAATTATCATTAATATCCTTCAAGGTAAGCAAAGAAGGAATGCAAAGCTACTTTCAGTGCGTGAGATGGCAATTGAAATGGGCGTTAATCCAAATACGCTCCAACGGGCATATGGGGAGTTGGAAAGGATGGGTGTCGTGGAGACAAAAAGAGGTCAAGGAACCTTTGTGGTCGATAATCCTAACTTATTTGAACAATTACGATGCAATATGCAAGCAGAAATTGTTGGTCAATACGTTGAAGAGATGAAAAAACTTGGAGTAAGCAACTCGGAAATGATTAATCTGGTAAAAAGCTTTTTAGAGGGGGATGCGTATGACCATTAAGCTTAGGAATGTTAATAAAGGCTTTGTTCGAGAAGTCGCTTTACAAAATGTAAATCTTACCTTTGGGAAGGGTAAGATTTATGGGCTTGTTGGTCCCAATGGTAGTGGAAAGTCAACTATTCTAAAGCTGATGACAGGGCTGGTGTTTCCTTCTAAGGGTGAGGTAATTCTCAATGGTCAGGTAGTGACACGGCAGAGTGCCGAACAGGTATCCTATCTAACCGAATTAGATATGCATTATGAAGGCTTTACTGTCACAGAGACCATTAATTATGTGGCTAGTCAATTTAAGAGTTTTAATAAGAAGAAGGCAGAACAGCTATTAAAGACATTAAAGCTTGACCCAACAAAAAAAATAAAAAAGCTGTCTAAAGGAAACCGAGGTCGACTAAAGCTAGTAACAGCACTAGCTAGAGACACTGATGTTATTTTGTTGGATGAGCCCTTCTCCGGATTAGACCCAATGGTTAGAGAAGAAACGGTTAAAAGCCTATTGCAGTATGTGGATCTTGAAAACCAAGTCATTATTATCGCTACTCATGAAATAGCTGAAATTGAACCACTACTTGATGAAATAATAGTTTTATACTACGGCGAAGTACTAGGTCAGGAAAATGTTGAAATCCTTAGAGAAGAACACGGCCAATCTGTGTTAGATTGGTTTAAAACTACAATTAGAGCAAGGGAGGATGTTTAAATGGAACCGATTCTTTCATTAAATAATGTCAGTAAAATGATTGGGAAGAAGAAGATTATTGATCAATTAAGCTTGTCTGTCCAGCCTGGGGAAGTGTTTGGGTTACTAGGCCCAAATGGGGCCGGAAAGACGACCACAATTCGAATGATCGTTGGTTTAATGCGGTTAAGTGAAGGTGATATTTTCATCGGTGGCACAAGTATTAAAAGTAATTTTGAGCAAGCCATTAAACAGGTTGGTGCTATTGTTGAGAACCCTGAGATGTATAAGCATTTAACCGGTTATCAGAATTTAATTCAATACAGTCGGATGCATAAGGGAATAGACCGGGATAAAATTAATGAAGTGGTTGATCTTGTTAAGCTAACTGATAATATCCATAGGAAAGTCAAAACCTATTCATTAGGGATGCGCCAACGGCTAGGGTTAGCGCAATGCTTGCTTCATGATCCAAAGCTACTTATTTTAGATGAGCCAACCAATGGGTTAGACCCGGCTGGAATCAGAGAAATTCGGGAGCATCTCCGTTATTTAACAAAGGAAAGGCAAATGAGTGTGATCGTTTCTAGCCATCTCCTATCTGAAATGGAAATGATGTGTGATCGCATTGCCATCATTCAACAAGGTAAACTGATTGACATCCAATCAGTAAAAGGTGAGCAGGAAGAACAAACAAATAATTATTATATTGAAACGAGTGACTTGGGTGCAGTGTATGAGATCTTGACTAAAGAGTGGAAGATTGATAGAAAAGCAGAAGGATTTACCATTGAAGCGACTAAAGAAGACATTGCTAAGTTGCTTAAACAATTAATTGAAGCAAGTATTGATGTTTACCTGGTTAATAAAATATCTAAAACATTAGAGGATCGATTCCTTGAAATTACTGGATCATAAGGAGGGTTAGTATGCTAAAATTAATTTTTAACGAATGGGAAAAAATAATGCGAAAGAAAGCCACGTACGTGATGATCGGCATGACCATTCTAGCCGTCATTATTTTAAGTGGTGGACTAAAATACATTGCAGGGCAATATGATACCCAAGATGATAATTGGCAAGCAGTGCTTGAAGAAGAAAATACCTATTATCAAGAATCCTTGTCAACGTTAGAAAATAATCAAATGCAAACATACTATGAGCGAAACATTGCAATTAATACGTATCGGCTAGAAAATAATATTCCACCAGACAGTGAAGATAATATCTGGACAGTTGTAGAAGAAAGCCGTGCAATTATTAGTCTAGTTGGTTTATTTACCATTGTTGTGGCTTCTGGGATTGTAGCAAGTGAGTTCTCAACGGGCACAATTAAACTCCTGCTCATTCGTCCGATTAGTCGGGTAAAGATACTGTTGTCGAAATATCTAACAGTGATTTTATTTAGTTTGTTTTTGCTATCAATCACTTTTGGCTTAGCAGCTATTGCAGGACTTATTTTATTTGGAACTGCACCTGAAGAAGCTGTCCACTTAGCTTATCAAAATGGACAGGTAGTAGAACGAGCACTGGGTCTGCATTTAATGGGTAGTTATCTACTCTATTCTATTGATATTCTAATGCTAACGACAATGGCCTTTATGATTTCAAGTGTCTTTCGAAATAGCTCATTGGCAGTGGGGATTTCAATATTCCTGTTAACGATCGGTGGGACTGCTGCAAATATCTTGTCATTTTATTTTGATTGGGCAAAGTATATTTTATTCTTGAACACAGATTTGACTGTCTATTTTGATGGTATGCCTAACATTGAAGGAATGACATTAACTTTCTCTATTGTTATGTTATTGCTTTACTTCGTTCTGTTCCACCTACTTGCTTTCTTTTTCTTTAATAAGCGTGATGTTGCTGCCTAGCATAAAGCAAACAAAAGCTGAAAAGTTACCGCGTGTAGAATAATAGCGGTGACTTTTCAGCTTTATTGCAAGTTAACAATAAATTGGTTCAGGATCGTTCTTTAATCATGCCTATGGTGCTGCGAATTGGTAGAGGGGTAAAGACAATCCCTACTTTATCCTGTGCTTTAAGCACCCTCGAGCAGGTCGCGGCGGATATAACCGCTATAGCCGATCAGGATAAGGCACAAGCTGATCATGAGGATCACAGTAAAGCTTCCTATTTCAAAGCTATCAAGTGGCATATGAGCAACCCAGCTATGCAGGGCGCTACGGCTTACCCATTTGGGTAAATCTAAAATACTACCAAAATAATTTAATAGAAAAGAGTAGCCTAAATAAACATAAATTGCCTTGCCCCATCTAGGTGCCCAGCCTAATGTTAAAGCAGCAAGTCCAATGAAAAACAAGACCGATGGAAAAGCGTTTAATCCCGCTCCAATAAAGCTAGTTAAATTGAGAGGTGACTGCTGTGTCATCGTTGACAGAGCTGTCCATGCTAAGCTTAAGGAAGCTAATAAGATACCAATTACTCCAGCTAAAGTGCTTAAGCCGATACTAGTCCAAAATAAGTGGCTACGTGTCACCTTTGTAGCAAAGATCTGACTTAAGTGTAATTGGACTTCTTCATTAAAAAGCTTATTGACGACCGCAATTGGTAAAATTGACACGAGTATGATCATGATCATCATAATTGTGCTGGTAAAAGATACTTCGACTGAAATTCCGGTAGAGACGAACATTTGCCTAATGAGTTCATTTGACTCAAGAAATCCTTGCATGTCACCATAGATGGAGCCGTAAGCAGCGCCCATTATGGCGAAAGCAACGAGCCAACTAATCATGACGTTTTTATTAAGACGTATGAACAAGCCAGAGATAGAAAGCAATGATTGATTAGCATGGTCTCGCCCTGCTCGCTCTGGTAGATACCCTGACCCCATATCACGAGCACCCTCAAGCGTAAATGCAATGATGACCATCACTAGACAAAAAACGGCCGCATAAATAAGGAAACTCCCGTCATTTTCAGTAAAAGGAAAGGTTAAGTAAGTCCAACTAAGTGGGTTTGCTTTTGAAAATTCGATATTCGTTACATCTGTACCGGCACGAATAATATAGAGTAGGCCAATTATACCGAGAGTAGAACCTGTTGCTCCAGACGAACTTGACATAATTTGCGCCATAATAAGTGCAATTGTCGCACCGAGTATTCCTGCCATACCGATTGATGCCCCAAATAGAAACGACCCCTCAATTGTAATGGTGTAAGCATCAAAACTTATCATTACGCTACCAATTAATAGTGCGAGTAGGCCGTTAATAAGTATCGTCTCTACTATGGTAGCAAGTGAGTTTGCTTGTCGACCTATCTGAAAGGAACGAACGAGCTCCGTAAGCCCAAGGTCTTCTTCTTTGCGCGTGTGCCCAACAACGTGTAATGCTGAGATAATCATAGCAAACAAGCTAGAAAAGAGTAACATTTCATGTGCATACATAGCTCCTAACGTGTAGTCTCCGGCCGAATTAATCGAGGTGGGACCAATCATGTAAATCATTGCAGGATTTTGCAACGTTTCATACATAGCGATTAATCCCTCACCCTCGCTCATTTCATTAAAAAATGGTACGAATCCCGATGAAAATAAACCAAGACTTAAAATCCAAATAAGAATTTTTTTCCAATCTCGCTTTAAGTATTGAAAAAAAAGAATATCCCAGCGTGCAAATTTCTCCTTCATCAATTTCTCCTCCTGTCTTAAACGCTACCCTTCATAATGACGCATAAATAAATCTTCAAGTGTCGGTGGGACAGCTTCAAACCTTCTAACGCCTAGCTTTGTTGCAACCAATAAAATGCTGTTGATAAATGCGTTATCAACTGAGAATATTGCGTGATGATCCGTTTGGTTAAAATCATGAACACCATCTAAATCGGCCATTACAGCAACATCTCCTTCTGTTTCAATGGTAATAGTCGTTCTTGTTAAATGGCGTAATGCATCAAGTGTACCGATTTCAACAATCTCCCCGTTACGAATAATGACCACTTTATCTGCCAAACGCTCTACTTCACTTAAAATATGGGAGGAGAGTAAAATTGCTTTACCAGCTTGTTTAATTCTTGCCACTTCTTCTTGAAAAACAGCTTCCATTAATGGATCAAGACCAGAGGTGGGTTCATCAAAAATGTATAAGTCAGATTCAACGGAAAGAGCAGCAATTAAACCAACTTTTTGCCGGTTCCCTTTTGAATAGCTTTTTGCTTTTTTCCTTGGATCAAGTTCAAAACGTTTAATTAAGTTATCACGTTTTGCTTTGTTCCCGTTCCCATGTAACTTAATAAACAAATCAATAATTTCACCACCGGTTAGGTTTCCCCATAGCGATACATCGCCTGGTACGTAGGAAATACGCTTATGGATGTCTAGACTTTGCTTCCATACGTCCATATTAAAGATTGTTGCATTGCCACTATCCCGTTTAATAATGCCTAATAATGTGCGAATAGTGGTTGATTTACCTGCACCATTAGGACCGATAAACCCAACGACCTCACCTGCATTAACTGTGAAGCTAACATCCTTTAATGCACGGACTTTACCAAAGCTCTTCTGTACACCGCTGAGCTCAACTACCTTTTCCACCATCATGCCACCCCTTTATCCGTTTTTTTCGTAGATTAACTAACTGTAAGCGCCCATTCGTTAAAGATTCACTTTATGAACAACTGTTAAAAATAAAACCTGATTAATCACTTTAGTGGGTAATGATTAAAAAAACACCATTTTAAAAACTAAATTTATTATTTAAGTTCATAATATAATCGTTTTACTTTTATGTCAATGATAAAAACACTGTTTTAAAATTGATAGTTTTAAAAATATTTTATATAATAAATAGGAAGAAACAGCATTACTTTAACAGATAAATTTTAGATAGAGAAAGTGAGGGCCTAATTTGAATGGCTTTGAAAAGCGAACAGAGGAAAAAAAGGGTCAAATCCTAGACGCTGCCTTTGATCTAATGAACACAGATACTAGAGGGAGTAAAGTGACGATGGACGAGGTCGCTACACATGCACATGTAGCTAAAACAACAATTTTTAAATATTTCGGTAATAAAGATAATCTTATCCAAGAAGTTTTTCATCGCTTTATTAATAGAATGATAAATATTGCAAGAGAAATTATGGCAAAGGATCAATCATTTGAAGAGACTTTAATTGCATTGAGTCAAAGCAAGATAGAGCAGCTAAATAAAATTAATCAGCATTTTTATATGAGTATGATGGATTATGTGACCAGTAAAAATGATCAAGGTCTTTCGGTGATAATGGAGCGGTTCAACGCAGAAAGTTATGGCATGATGTTAGATTTGTTTCATCGGGGGCGAAAGGAAGGGAAAGTAGACCTAAAATATTCGGATCAATTTCTTTTGCTCTATTTTCAAGCTATTGTCGAAGGAATTTCTAATCGAATGATTTATGAGGAAATTAAGCCTTACACAGCAGAATGGACTGAGATGTTAATTAAAGGCGTAGCGCCAAATAAAAAAGAGTAGAAATAAGTAATTATGCAAGGAGGTTGTGTTATTTATCACGAACAGCAACCCCCTTGACTACTTTAGTAGGATACGACGTCTTGGATGGTACCGTCTTGTCGATGAATTGTTAAGAAAGTTTCCTTGTTCTTTGCTATTTCTTTACCGCGCTCAATTGCATCAGATTTTAATTTATAGCAATTAGCTGCTTGTTCTGCACCTGCAGTTTTAACGGTCCAAGTGTTCAGATCAGGCAAAACATGGACAGCCTTATCAAGTAAGTAAGCTCGCGTCGAAGCATTGCGATCAGTTGCGCGAAGATCTTGATCGCTCTTATCCCTCATCGTGTCTAATTCATCCTTAGTGGCACGAGTATACCAACGCTTAGCCTGTGAGGTTGCAATTGGAATAGCTTGATTCTGATCGTATCCTTCACCCAGCATTGCATTAGCCATTTCAATTGCTTTTTTTCTCAAAACGTCATCGAAATTCACCCATGAATTTGGATAGTCTTGTGTATCCCAAGGCATGGATTATCGCCTCCTTTTGTAACTATATAACCAGTCACAAAAAAATTAAACGTAAATGATCGTGTTTTTAAAAAATTGTTAGTTTACTGTAAAAAACACGTGGATAGTATGGTGATTTACACTTGGGCTGCTTTTTTTAAAACAAAAAATAGTAGATGAAGAACATCTACTATTCAATCACTACTTTAGTGTGCGTTGTAAGCACCGTGCTTCACTGGCCCAACAAATTGATTTAACTTCCAGCCGTGCTTAATAGCGGTATGAACAAAGTCTTTTGCAGCAATAACAGCTTCTTTAACCGTTTTGCCTTGAGCTAAGTTAGCCGTAATCGCAGCGGCAAATGTACAGCCAGCCCCGTGGTTGTATGTTGTTTCAAGTCGTTCGCTCTCCAATAATGCAAATTCCTTGCCATCATAAAACAAATCGACCGCTTTTTCATGCTCTAGTGCCTTACCACCTTTGATAACAACGTTCTGTGCGCCTAATTCAATAATTTTGATTGCGGCTGCTTTCATGCCATCGATGTCCTTGATTGGACCAGTCTGGGCAAGCTGTCCTGCTTCAAATAGGTTCGGAGTTGTAATGGTTGCAAGTGGTAAGAGTAATTCACGCATTGCGTCTGTGTTTTCAGGCTGTAGTACTTCATCCTCCCCTTTACAGACCATAACAGGATCAATGACGACTTTATCAATGTTCTCAGCTGTAATTTTTTTAGCGCCGAGCTTGATAATATCAACTGAGCCAAGCATACCTGTTTTCATGGCATCGACACCCACTGAAAGAATCGTATCAAGTTGCTTTTCCACAATATTAACATCAATTGGTGTGACATCATGCCCCCAGTTCGCAGGCGTCATGGCAACGATAGAAGTGAGTGCTGTCATACCGTAGACATTATGTTCTTGAAAGGTCTTAAGATCAGCTTGGATACCAGCGCCACCACTAGAATCTGATCCAGCCAATGTTAGTGTTTTTTTCAATGTAAATCCCCCTCTAAATAATCATCCTAGTGCATATCATACCATTTTTTCAAACGAAAAAGAAATAAATCTGGCTATCATTTAAACAGAGATATGATAAATTATACCTGTGGTGTTAACAATCAGTGGCGGATAAAGAAGGTTGCCGTTGATGCTTACAGTTAAGGAAATTGCTGTGGCATCAATCCATTTGGTAAGCTTGAACGAGCTTAAGCATGGCTGTGAATCACTAACTTGCGATTATGCGCTTTTTATTGGTAGCGGTTGAATCTGATTATCAATCTGTGAGACTTCTCCTTGAGCCAGAATTAAAGTTGTTACCGCCACAAATTCTCTTCCTCTTGAAAAAAATAGCTTTGCACGCTACTTATAGATGGCAGTACTAACCTTTTAGATTTTGGAAAAAGGTTGTAATGCAAAATGGTATCGGTCGCCAAGCATTTAAGGTATGATAGTAGCGGGCTTTTCTCTAAGTCTTAATTGATAATCATTATCACTTGATCTATAATGAAGATTGGCTCAATATTTATGTTATCGCAGGTTAATTGACTGTAAGTTACACACTTTAACCAAAAGCGGATCGATCAATGAGGGTTAATAGTCAGTAAAACCCATTTTATGCTGAGGTTACACTTTGGTCATACCTGTAGGCTAACAATCAGTAAGGGTCAAAGATTTACTTTATAATAGGTAGAGGGGGAAATGATTGTGCAACAGAAAGTAAAAGAAACTAAAGGTGATAGACCGTTTCAAAATATAGAAGTCTGGACTGACCTTGTCAATATAAAAGATTTAATTATAGCCGTTGTTATTACAGTAACGACAACGCTAGCAGGTTATTTTATCGCACCTGACCAAGATCCGGCTCCGTTGATCTTTGGTTTATCCGGCGCTGTTATTGGCTTTATTATATCGAGTATTATTATTAAACCAAAACGTAGATTTGTTGAAGCAGATAAAGGGGGCGAGCAATAGTGGATTTCGTTCTAATTAGTCAAATGGTTGCGGCTGCTGTGGCTGCGACTCTTTTATATACGTTAATTGGAATTGCTCCAGGAACAGATGAGACGGCTGTATTGGCTCCAGTTACGCTTGTTCTAGTGCTAACTGGTCTGGAACCGATTGTCATTCTATCCTTTTTTATTGCGGCTATTGTTGCTAAGAAATTAACGGATTCCATTCCGGTAGCTGTAGCGGGTATTCCAGGCGGTGTTATGGCTGCTCCAATGGTTGAGCATGCCCTCGTACTTAAAGAACATGGAAGACCGGAGTTGGCTATTCGGAAAATGGTATCGGGTTCGGTTATTGGAACGATGGTCGCTATCCCTGTAAGTTTTTTGTTTGCGCGTATACTGGCCCCTTATTCCGAAGTCGTAGGCAGCTATGCCAATCAGCTCTTCTTGTTCGGTGCCATTTTACTCGCACTTATGTCAAAGCAAAGATGGATTGCACTTGCATCAATTGTGCCATTTGCTATACTTATTCAAGGCTTGCGTCACCTTTATTGGGGTGTAGGCATCGTTCCACAAGGGACGAATGTGTTTGTCTCCTTCTTCTTGGGAATTACCATTGGTCCCGTTGTCATGACTTTATTTGAACTGCTAAATGGGAAGGTGCGAGAAAAACTACCACGGTATGATAAAAAGTTAATTACGACTGATAGAAACAATCAATATCAAGGTATTCCTAATCCATTTAAAATATTAACTACACAAGAATTAAGCTTAAGTGCTGTAACATCTTTTCTGGGATCATTATTATTTTTTATGAGTCCTGTCGGTATCACAATCCTACTTGGTGAATTTGTTTCTGGATTTGTTAAGGATCCAGTTAAAAAAAGCTCGCTAGCTATCTCGAGTATGGATGGTTTAACGAATGCTGCTTATTTATCTGGTACTTTAATCCCTCTCGTTGCTTTAGGGTTACCGCTGTCGCCAGTTGCAATTGGTCCAGCAAATGCTTTATTTAACGCACCACCTGTTTTTACCGAAGATTATAATTTGCACCATATTCTATCAACATATGAGTTCGTTTGGGCAACTTTAATCGGTGCAGCAGTAGCTATTCTACTTACCTATTTTGTTATTGTTAAATACGCTGAGCAGATATGTATTTTTGTTTTTAAAAAAGTACCACACGAGGCGATGATTGGTCTATTTTTCGGACTCGTTGTTTTGTTAGCTTATATGGATGCCGGATGGATTAATATTGCTGGTGTGATGCTTATTGCACTTGTAGCGGGCTTCTTGCACAGGCTAGGCGTTAACTATGGGGTGCAGTTTATGGTGTTGTATGCCGCACCGTATATTATTCAGCTACTAACGCGATAACCAGTGCTAGCTGCTTCATTATCTTTTATTTGAAAAGGAGTCACTTATAATATGATTAGAGGAATAGAAAGGCGCGCCATCGGTCGAGCGCATAGTAAATTAATTTTGATGGGTGAGCATGCTGTCGTATATGGCGAACCTGCTATTGCTGTCCCGTTTGATGCCGTTCATATAGAAGCTGAAATCCAGCATTTAGAGGGTCCCGTTTTATTTATAAGTGATTTTTTTCAAGGTGAGCTTGAGAAGATGCCGAAGCGTATGCAGGGGTTTGTAGCATGTATTAAAGCGGTCTGTGAAACGCTTAATCAGCCGATAGCACATTTTCGCGTTCAACTGAAATCAACGATCCCAATTGGGAGAGGGCTAGGGTCTAGTGCTGCCATTGCTGTTGCTCTTGTAAAAGGACTTTACAGCTATTTTCAAAAACCCCTAAATCGTCTGCAGTTGCAAGATTTTGTCGATTTAGCAGAAACATTTGCTCACGGGAATCCAAGTGGAATTGATCGAGAAGCAATTACTGCTAATCACCCCATTTGGTTTGAGCGGCAAAAGCCGGTTGAAACGATTCGAATTGAAAAAACGTTACACATTGTTGTGGCTGACACTGGTAGAGTAGGAGATACGCATGCGGCAGTGAGCAGTGTTAAAGCGTTGTATAGTTCCAATCAAGATCAAACGAAGGCAACGATTGAGCAACTTGGTCAACTCACCCATCAGTCACGCTTTGCTTTAACAAGTGGACGATATGATAGGCTTGGTCTAATGTTAGATCAGGCCCACACGCTACTACAGCGTCTAGGTGTTAGTGATCCAGGCTTGGATCACTATGTACAAGTTAGTAAAGAAGCAGGAGCGCTAGGGGCGAAATTGACAGGATCAGGGCGTGGTGGCTGCATGATTGCGCTCGCACCTTCATTAGAAAAAGCACTAAAGATTGAACGAGAACTTGAAGCGATTGGTGCTGAAAACACATGGTACTGTCAATTAACAAACGAGGTGATTGACTATGAAAGCAAAAGCTCGCGCACATACTAATATTGCCCTAATTAAATATTGGGGTAAACGAAATGAAACACTCTTCTTACCGATGAATAGTAGCTTATCAATCACGCTTGACCGTTTTTATACTGAAACATCGGTTTCTTTCGACCAAGAAATGACGAAGGATCAGTTTTATTTAAATGGTGAGCTTGCTACAGATCAGGAACAAGAGAAAGTAAGTGTTTTTTTATCGAAAATCAGGCGTTATACGGGTGTCGATTCTTATGCACGAATTGAATCGGACAATTTTGTCCCCACTTCAGCGGGTTTCGCCTCATCAGCGTCAGGCTATGCTGCTTTAACAGCAGCAGCAGTCAAAGCGACTGGAATTGAGCTTAGCCTTAAGCAATTAAGCATGTTAGCACGTCAAGGCTCTGGTTCGGCAACGCGTTCAATATATGGTGGATTTGTTGAATGGCAGAAAGGTCAGCATGAAGACGGTTCGGATAGCTTTGCGGTACCAATATTAGAGCAGGGAGAATGGGATTTGCGTGTTCTGGCTGTTGAAGTAACCACGCAAGCAAAAAAGATCTTTAGTCGTGAGGGGATGAAAAGAACAGTCGAAACCTCGCCATTTTATTCTGGCTGGCTTGAAACGATAGAACGTGATTTAGCAGCTCTAAAGCAGGCTATTGTTATGCGCAATTTTACTAAGCTTGGTGAGACGCTAGAGGCAAATGCATTAAAGATGCATGCGACAACGCTTGGTGCTACCCCTCCCTTTATGTATTGGCAAAGCGAGACGTTTCAGGTAATGGAGGTTATCCAAGAACTGCGAGAAGATGGGATTGAGGCCTACTTTACGATTGATGCAGGACCGAATGTTAAAGTTATTTGTGAACCCCGTAATGAATCGGTTATAATAGATAAACTGACCCAAATCGACACGGTTAATCACATATATACCTGTCGGGTTGGCCCAGGTATTACCTATCTAGATAGATGACAGGGGAGAATAGCATGAATGCAGAGCGTTATACAGTGCGGGCTCCAGGTAAGCTTTTTGTAGCAGGTGAATATGCTATCACAGAGCCGAATCAAGACAGTATTGTGGTCGCTGTTGATCGATTTTTAGAAATAGACATTCAATCAAGTCGATCAAATCGACTTGATTTACCGCAAATGGGCTTAACAGACATAAGTTGGAAAGTTGAAAAAGGTCTAGTTAAGTTTTCAGAGCCTGACAAACGATTGCATTTTATTAAACATATTATCGAAACGATTAACGGTTTAGGCGTGGAGGTAATGACCAGTCAGCTTTTAATTACTAGTGAGCTTGATGATCGCTCTGGTCTGAAATATGGTCTGGGGTCAAGTGCTGCTCTTTCAGTAGCCTTAGTAACAGCGTTATTAAAGTATTCAAACGTCGCTACTATTGTTGAACAACCATTAACCATATTTAAATTAGCCGCTATTGCTCACCTGAGAGCGCAAGGCAACGGATCCTGTGCAGATATAGCAGCTGCTACCTATGGCTGCTGGTTGAATTACCGTAGCTTTGATCGCCATTGGCTCGATGAGCAGCTCGCGCAAGGGGTAACGGTGCCCGAATTAATTGAAAAAGAATGGCCATCACTATGTATTACGCCAATAGCTTTACCTGCCAATCTGTATTTTTTAATCGGCTGGACCAAACAAGCCGCTAATACTAGTTCAATGGTAAACGACGTTCAAGCGCTAAAACAGCAGAATTTGGCAAGCTACCAAGCCTTCTTATCTGATAGCAACAAAGTGGTGAAGCAGATTATACGCGGTTTTAATGAAGAGAGCGTAGAACTTGTGTTAACGGGGATTAAGCAAAACCGCCAGCTACTGAAGCAACTTGGACAGGTAAGTGGTGTTAATATTGAAACGGAGCAATTAACAATGCTCATTGACATTGCTGATGCTTTCGGCGCTGCAAAAACCTCTGGAGCTGGTGGTGGCGACTGTGGTATTGCATTTGTTAATCAAGCTGATCAGGCAGAACAGGTTAAACTGTTATGGAAAGAGTCTGGGATTGAACCACTTCGGTTATGTGTATCTACTGTTGGCGTTACAATTGATTGAATGGTATTAGAAATGCGAGCGAAACTCCACCAAATGGGAGCGAACGCACTTAAATAAGAATTATCGCACTTAAATTAAAATAAGAGCGAACGCACTCAAATATGAGTGCGTTCGCTTATTGTAAATTATTTAATGAAACTTTCATTGTTCCGCAAGCTGGTCAATCATTAATTCAACTCCAGCTTGTAAGTCAGCTAATGACCATGATGCGATAGTGGGTTTCTCAATGGCAAGTTGATGAGAAGCTGGTATATGAACGAATCCGCTTCGATAGTCAAGGTGCTTTACTTTTGCATAATGTAGTGCATGATACATTGTCAAGTTGCACAAGTAGGTGCCAGCTGTATTCGATATTTTTGCTGGGAGATTTGCCTTTCCTAAAGCCTCAACAAATCTACGAATAGGCAAGGTAGAGAAATAACCGTCAGCACCGTCAGTAATAATTCGCTTATCTTGATAGGCGTTCCCTGCGTTATCCTTCTCACCATCAATACAATTAATGGCGATCCGCTCTGGGGTCATGCAGGTTCGGCCAAAGGCTAGACCCAACGATAGTACAACGTCAGGCTGATATAGCTTAATTGCTTCAATTAGAACGTCGCCGGTTCTAGCAAAATCAACCGGGAGCACCTGACCAATGACTTGTTTATCATTAATGTGTGCTCCGTTCAATCGCTTAACAATGACTTCGGTTGGATTAGATTTCAACTCCAAAAATGGCTCAAAGCCGGTTAATAAAATCTTCATATCAATCTTCCTTTATCATAGATTAACTGACTGTAAGCCCCACCTTAACCAGGCTGAGTGGTAAAGCAACAGGCAAATTCGTTCAGAGAAGGTTCATTGGTCATGCCATTAGTGAGGGCTCTCACTAGTTAAAGATTCATTTTATAAATATTTTTCAAACCAATCAATTATTTCAGTTAACCGTTCAATTCTTAAGCTCGGATCACCATTCCTTGACAAGCCGTGGCTTGATTTAGGAAAGCGGACGAGCCGAGTAGGTTGTTTGCGCATTTTTAGAGCGACATAGAGTTGTTCTGCTTGCTCAATAGGACAACGATGATCCTCTTCACTGTGTAGAATGAGGAGCGGTGTCTCAATCTGGTTTACATACTTAATGGGTGAGCAATCCCATAGCCGTTCTGGTTCAGATAAGAAATCTGCTTTCAACTCATATTCAGTGAAGAAGTAGCCGATATCGCTCACACCATAGAAGCTTTGCCAGTTTGAAATCGACCGTTGTGTGACGGCTGCTTTAAACCGGTTCGTATGCCCAACAATCCAATTTGTCATAAAGCCACCATAGCTTCCTCCAGTTACTCCAAGCCGCTCTTGATCAATCCAGTCAAAGTTATCAAGGACATAATCAACAGCAGCCATAATATCTTGATAATCGCCACCGCCATAATCGCCACGGTTAGCATTGACAAAGGCTTGGCCATAGCCGTGGCTGCCTCTAGGGTTAATATAGAGTACGCCGTATCCTTCATTTGCCAGTGCTTGAAATTCATGCATAAAGCCAAAGCTGTACATCATATGAGGACCGCCGTGGATCTCAACAATAAGTGGATACTGTTCACCCTCCTGGTAGCCCATCGGTTTTTGAATCCAACCGTGTAAAGCTGTGCCATCATAGGCGGTTAGCTGAATTTCTTCGGCCTGTGCTATGCTAACTTCATTTAATAACCCTTCATTGGCATTTGTTAATCTGTTTTTTTCCTTACCGTTCAGGCTAGTTAAATATAGATCACCAGGAGTGAGCTGATCACTAATGGCTATAACAGCTTGGCTTTGGTCCTTGTTCAAAGAAAAATGATAGATTTGCTCGTTGCCACCAATTAACTTTGTTACCACACCTTCAAGATCGACTTGATAAAGCGAAGTAGCCCCATTCTGACTAGCTAAGAAAAACAGGCTTTGATTATCATTTGCCCAAACAGCTCCGGCTGTGCCAGCATCTGAACCCATATCATTTAAAGCAACATCACTAGCCTGTACATCAAAATCTTTTGTTAAAATGGTTAGGTTAGTTGTTTCACGGTTGACAATCATGACACGTGCCAAAGAAGCGGTCTTAAATGCGAGGTTGCTTCCAAGTAGTGAGATCAGCTTACCATCTGGGGAAAAATTGGGCTTACTAAGTGAGAAATCACTATTTGTTTGTTTAGTTAGAACGAGCGTACTAAGCTCTAATGTATATAAATCTGAAGTTATTCTATAATCAGCATCCTGTTCCCGATTAGCAACAAAGGCGATCACTTGCTCATCTGGCGAGAAGGCAACATCACCATGATTATAAGTACCATTAGTTAAGACAGTTGTGCGTTGATCTGATAAATGAATTAAAACAAGTTGATGATATTTCTCAGTTAATAATCCCTGACCATCAGCTTTATATGCAAGGCGATTAGTTGCATATGCTTTAAGCTCTCCCTCATTCTTTCCTTCTTTAGGCTGCTCAAGAGTCTCGTCGATCTCAAGTGAGGTTGATGCAATGAGTTGCTTGCCACTTGGTGACCAGACGGGATCACTCGCCCCATGAGGAAAATCAGTTAGCTGACTGGCCTCGCCACCATGGGTATCAATCAACCAAACTTGCTTTTTCCCTGAACGATCGCTTATAAAGGCAATTTTTTTTCCGTCTGGCGAAAAGGTAGGAGAAGCTACCGTACCCTTATCCTGGGTAAACACTTGTTCTTTACCCGTGACTAAATCAATTTTGTAAAGTTGTGATTGGTATTTCTTTTTTTTGTTGATAGAGCGTTTAACATAAATGACACTTGTGCCGTCAGGAGCTTGGACTGGTTCTTGAACGAAATTAAATTTAAGTAAATCATTAACGCTTAACCCTTTCATTTTCTACATCCCTTCACGGTTATTAATGCTATCTTAGCATATTCTATTCGAGAGTCGAAAGAAAAAGAGTTTAATTATTGCAAAAATTTGAAAATGCATTTTAAATCACTTTTTTTACGTGAACCTGCATACTTGCCAATATAAAGGGTATATCAAGCAGTATGATTGACGATTATGTGTAACCATGCTATATTTATCTCGAATTAAAGATAATTTTAAACTAAAGATTATTTAAAATAAATTAATATGGAGGTAAAGAATGATTAGTCAACTAAAAGGAATTCACCATGTGACGGCAATAACAAGTAGTGCAGAACGAAATTACCATTTTTTCACTTATACCTTAGGGATGAGACTCGTAAAGAAAACGGTCAATCAAGATGATATTCAGACCTATCATCTATTTTTTGCCGATGATGAAGGTAATCCAGGAACAGATATGACTTTTTTCGATTTCCCAGGCATTCCAAAGGGTGAGCATGGCACGAATGAAATTTATCGGACAGCCTTTCGGGTGCCGAGTGATGACGCCATGGAGTATTGGCAAAAGCGCTTCGAGCGTCTAGAAGTTCAGCATGGCGGTATTGAAGCGCAGTTTGGCAAGCAAGTCATTAATTTTAGTGACTTTGACGATCAAAAGTATCAGTTAATCTCAGACGAAGGAAATCAAGGCGTTAAATCAGGTATTCCTTGGCAGAATGGACCAGTACCCCTTAATTATGCAATTACCGGACTTGGCCCTATCCATATTCGAATTAGTAATTTCGATTTCTTTAAAAAAGTGCTAGAACAGGTGTTGAATTTTAACCAAATTGCTAATAATGATAGCCACTACTTGTTCGAAGTTGGTGAAGGTGGCAATGGCGCCCAGATTATTGTTGAACACAATACCGATTTACCAGAGGGACGTCAGGGTTACGGAACAGTTCACCATGTCGCTTTTAGAGTGGAAGATCGCGCAGCGTTGGAGGAGTGGATTAATTACTTACCAACATTCGGCTTGCAGACCTCAGGCTTTGTTGACCGCTTCTTCTTCCAGTCTTTGTATGCTCGTGTGGCTCCACAAATCTTGTTTGAATGGGCAACTGATGGACCGGGCTTTATGGGAGATGAACCATACGAAACGTTAGGGGAAAAGCTATCCCTCCCACCGTTTCTAGAACCGAAACGGGAGCAAATTGAAGCATCAGTGCGTCCGATTGATACGGTAAGAAGTACAATTGATTTTAAAAAGGAATAAGCTTATTGGATTAAGTGAATTATTTAGAGACCCACTTTTTTATAGAAGAAGAGGGTCTTTTTTGTTTATGTTAGACATAAGGCGTACATTAGTTAAAGCCTTTGTTAGCGATATATTTGGGATAGATCAGCTTCAAACTGTCATAAATAAATATTTTTAACAAGATGAAAATAAGCTCTAGATCTGCTATGCTTAAGCCATTACCTCAAAAGGAATGAAATAAATGTTATCTTACTGGTTTAGCATGATTTATTTATTGCTGACGTGGAGTCTAGCACTATTTATACATACTCATGGACAGCTTAATCATCCAATCCCAATCTTATTGAGTGCAGTATTTTTTATTATTTATTTTTTCTTACCACTTGTAAAGGGCCGATCTTACTTATGCAGTCTATATCTTTTATCAGCAATCGTTTATCTAACCTATTGGCCATCCATTCCCAATCCTTTTATGCTATTAATTATCCTTGTTATTGTTAAAGAGGCTATGAATCGCTTAAAGGGGATGAAACTCTATCTCTTCTTAATTGTTCAGGTTATTGCATCGCTTAGTCCATATTTATGGACAGGAGAGTATTTAGCAGGAAGCTATACCTTGCTACTTATCAGTTATGTAACCTTTTTATTTCTAGTTTGGTTTCGTATATCCGTTTCTCTGCGTTCATTAACACAAACTTATGATGAAACAAATAGCCAATACAGAAGGATGAAGAGACGCGTTGTTGATCATGAGCAAGCGATTCGCCAAGAGGAACGTAATCAAATTGCTAGAGAGATTCATGATTCAGTTGGTCATCGTTTAACGGCCTTACTCATGCAGCTAGAAGTGGCACGAATTAAAGCAGAAGATCACTTGAGTAAAGCTAAGTTCGAACATTTAAAAGCCCTCGCACAAGCGAGTCTAGATGAGACTAGGGAGGCAGTCAAGGCACTTAAAAGTGAGGAGACAACAGGATTGGCAGCGGTTATTCAGTTAATTAGAAAACTAGAGTCAGAGAGCCATCTGCGAGTGGCCTTTATCGTCAATCCAGGTGCTTTATCGGTGCCATTATCAAATAATCAATCAGTTACCGTTTATCGCTCTGTCCAAGAAGCTCTAACAAATATGATGCGCCACAGTCAAGTGAGAAAAGGTCAAATTGAATTTAGTTTAATTGGTGAACAATTCTTTCGATTTACTGTTAGTCATCAGCTGAACAAAAAGGCTGAATTAAACGAAGGCTTTGGTTTGACCGCAATGCGAGATCGACTAAAGCAGCTAGGTGGTAACTTAGTGATTACCCAAGTAGACGCAATTTTTAAAATTTCAGGAACTTTCCCAATTGAAAAGGTGGTGTAAATAATGGTTACGATCTTATTAGCAGAGGATCAAGTCTTAGTCCGCCAAGGACTGAAGATGATGATTGAGACAGATGAGGAATTACGGGTAACGGGTGAAGCGGTAAATGGCGAAGAGGCCATTCAATTATGTGAGCGTTTCAATTATGATCTAATTATCTTAGATATTAGGATGCCGATTATGTCCGGGCTGGAAGCAATGCGAATAATAAAAAAACGGTGGCCAAATCGTAAAATATTGATTCTAACAACCTTTAATGATGAAGCCTATGCACTTGAAGCATTAAAAAATGGTGCCAATGGGTACATGCTTAAGGATGCCAATGCTGATGAATTAATCCGTGCTATTCGGAGCTGTCTTAAAGGTGGGTTGACGATTGAGGATCAGGTAGCAGCTAAGGTTATGCCCGCACTCATCCGCGATCAGGAACTAATTGAAATTCACCCTGATCTAACAAAACGGGAGCTAGATATTATCATTGGTATTGGTGAAGGTTTAACCAATAAAGAGATTGCTGATCAACTATTTCTTTCCATTGGAACCGTAAAAAATCATATTTCAGTGATCCTTGATAAGCTTGAATTGCGGGATCGTACCCAAATTGCCATTTATGCGCTTCGTCATAAAATTGTTCAATAAATTGCTATCGTGGCTTTAAAAGATGACTGAGGTCATGTTATAGCTTCATCTTAATGACTAGAGACAGTATGTTTACTGTCTCTCTTTTTATATACTTAAGCTAAGAATGAATGAGAGTAGGTGGCTAATATGTTTGAGGTTGAGGAACTAAGAAAGAAGTTTAAAACGACTACAGCCGTTGATGGGGTGAATCTTTATTTGGAAAAAGGGGAATCAGTTGGGTTATTAGGGCCGAATGGTGCAGGTAAATCAACAACGATTTCAATGATGTCGACACTACTATCGCCTACAGATGGTGATGTTCGCTATAATGGGAAAAGCATCCTGAAACAACCGGAAATTATTCGACCGGTACTGGGTATGGTGCCTCAGGAAATTGCGTTATACGAAGAGCTTACCGCATTAGAGAATATGAAGTTTTTTGGGCGGGTGTATGGGTTATCAGGCAAGAAGCTGGATAATAAAGTTGCCGAAGTCCTTGAGTTGGTTGGTTTAGAGGACAGAAAAAAAGATAAGATTAAAAACTACTCTGGGGGAATGAAACGAAGAATTAACATTGCTGTTGCTTTGTTACACGAACCAGAAGTGTTAATTATGGATGAGCCGACAGTCGGGATTGATCCACAATCCAGAAGCTATATTTTAGAGATGGTTAAGAATTTAAATCGTGAAAAGGGAATGACTGTGCTCTATACCAGTCACTATATGGAAGAAGTTGAAAAACTGTGTGATCGTATTTATATTATGGATCACGGTCAAGTAATTGCTTCAGGTACAAAATCGGAATTGAAGAGCATTTTATCAAGTGAGGAGACGGTTTTAGTTGAATTACAACAAAAACAAGTAGGCTTCGCTGATCAACTATCAGAACTAGATGTTGTTCAAAAGGTTATTGAGGTGGAACAGGGCTTTAAAATCATTGCCACAAAAGCAGATCAATTACTGGCAGATATCTTTGATGTAGCAAAGCGTGAGCAAGTTCAGATTATTGGAATTCATGTCCAAACACCAACACTAGAAGATGTGTTTCTGCATTTAACTGGACGAAAACTAAGAGATTAAAGGGGAAGAGACTATGTGGAACATTTTTAAAAAAGATTTACTAACTATTTCCCGAGATCGTTCTGAAGTCATTATGCTTCTTGGCATGCCCTTTATTCTAATCTCAATTTTAGGTTTTGCATTAGGCGGTTTAATTGAAGGTGAGACCTCAATTAGCCAAATACCTGTTGCGCTTGTAATAGAAAATGACCAAGAGGCCGATTTGGCTGATTTTGAAGCTTTGTTACTTGAACAAGGTATACCAAGTGAAGCAATTGAAGAAATAGTTGCAGGTGCTAAAGGAGCAGATCCTGCGCAAGTATTCTTAGACTTATTAGAAGACCCGGAGCTTGAAGAGCTTATTGGGCTAACAACATATGAGCAAGCTGCTGATGCGGCGGCAGATCTTGAAGCTGATGAAGTAGTAGCTGTTATTACGATCCCTAAGCAGTTTTCTTACCATGCTTTAGCTAGTATTTTTTTAAATGAAGAGCCGGAATCGGTTATTGAATTGGCTGTTCAGGACCGCGAGCAAATTCGTGCAAGTGTGATCGAGAATTTAATTCAAACCTTTACCGATCGCTACAATCTCGAAACGTCTATTCTAGTAGCAAATGATGGAGAGCCAATTGAAGCAAGCTTTGCCGAACAAGACTTTGGCCAAGTAACTACCGTGTCAAGAGCGAAGCCAGTGACGGCCTTTCAATACTATACTATTGGGATGGCAGCTATGTTTGCCTTATATGTAGGTGCGACAGTATCTGCAAATGCTTTTAAAGAAAAAGACACCCATGTGTTCGCCCGACTGATTATGGCTGGAGAACGACCACTACGCTATTTGACAAGTAAGGCAATCGCTGCGACCATCCTAACCTTTATGCAACTAACGATCTTGTTTAGCTTGTCCAATCTATTATTTGGTACATTTTCGGGTCAGTCAAGCAAATATTGGCTAGGTATGTTTATCATTACATTTACTTTTTCATTTGTAATTGGTGGATTAGCAACATTATTAACAGCTATTACGCTGCAATCAAGTCAAGATACAGTCTCAGGAATTTTCTCCGGTGGAGTTGTAACGATCCTCGCCTTTTTGGGTGGTAGCTTTACTCCAGTTGAGCAGATTTCGCCGTTTATTAGAGCACTCGGCAATTGGACCCCAAATGGTGCAATCATGACCGCCTATATGCAGCTTATTCAAGGCTTTGAATTAACGTCAATTATGCCATTGCTCTATCGTGTCATTGTAATGGCTGTTGTCTTAATTGTTATTGCGCTCATTATTTTTCCCAAAAGGAGGATTGCCTAATGTTAACGGTATTTAACTTACAATGGTTACGGCTAATACGAGAGCCTGTTCTTGTGTTTACCTTTTTTGGGCTAACAATTGGTTTTGTCTTTTTCTTGGCAGGCTCTCAGGGGAGTTCGACAATTACAATTCAAACCTTTAGCGATACCTTGTCAGAGCAGGAAGTAGCTGTTTGGCTAGAACGATTAAATGAATCCGATACGTATACGTTTAATTATAATGAACGAGAAGAAGTAGAGAACGAGTTGCGCATGAGTCAGATTAGTTTTGCTCTTAATTTAGAAGCAGATAATTACAGCTTTTTGGTTGGGCAGGACTCTCACTTCATAGCTGCTGCTAATCAACATATTATGCAGACTTTTCAATCATATTTAAGGATTAACGAAGTGAATGCACAATTAACGGATGAAACAGTATCTATTGAGCATTATGTTCAGTCAGATGTAAAGACTTTGAGTACAAATGTCTCAGAGCATGATGAGATGGGTTTACATGTAGTTGCTGGTATGACTTTATACTTTGTCATCTACACCATTCTATTTAACCTTTCAAATATTGTTTTAGAAAAGAAGACCGGGACATGGGATCGCTTAATTATTTCCCCGTTAAAGAAAACACAGATTTACATTGGACAGCTTGCTCATCACTTTATGCTGGGCATGCTGCAAATTATCATAAGCTTTGTCTTATTCCACTTCATGCTTGGTTATAATTTCGGGACCCAGCTGTTAACAATTGTAGCCGTCGTGATGGCCTATGTCTTCTCGATTGTGGCGCTTGGTATGCTAGTAATGGGCTTAGTCAGATCATCCCAACAGCTACAGGCAGCAATACCGATTGTGGCAACAGCAATGGCAATGTTGGGTGGTGCCTTCTGGCCATTGGAAATTGTAACGAATAATATTCTGCTGTTTCTAGCGCGACTTGTGCCAATACGCTACGGGTTAGAGGCGTTAATTAGAACAATCGTCTATAATGATAGCTTATTAGATGTTATTCAACCCGTTTCTATTCTGTTATTAATGGGTGTTATATTCATGGGATTAGGGATTAACCTGATGGAGAAAATAAAATAAAGTGAACCTTCAATCAGTGGCGATCTATCCACTGATTGTTTTTACCACAGGCATGGGAATACGATTACTCGTCCCACCGAAGTGATTTGCGGTTACTCGCCCCACCAAAAACACTTGCACCTAAAGGTATACCAAACCGCGGCCCGTGAACCAATCGGGCTTCTACTGACTGTTGCCCCACAAAACATAGTAGAATTTTGCCTTTTCTAATTGTGGTGGGGAGCTTCCAGTCAGATAAAAATAATTGACCACACTGATCGATTTTAGGATAGCTAACTCGATCAATGTGGTCCGTTTTTTAAAATTGGAGTAACTGATATTGGATCGTGTACTAGCTATCTTCCCAGCGGTTAATGAATTGCAACTTACAAGTGTTTTGGAAAAAAGACTACAAAAAAATTGAAAGCGCTTGTATAATAAGGTAAAGCATGATGGCGAAAGGGAGTGCTCATAAATGTATTTGGTGTTTGATATTGGTGGAACATTTGTTAAGTATACGTGGATGACTGGGACAGGCGAACAAGTTAATGAAGGGAAGTTTCGCACCCCGTATGTCAGTACAGAGGATTTAGTTGATAAAATGGTTGCTGTTTTCTCACAATCGAGCGAGGATATAGTCGGGATTGCTATTAGCTGCCCAGGAACAATTGATGTCAATAGTGGTGTTGTTTACCATGGTGGAGCGTTAAAGTACCTCCATGAATATAATCTTGTCCATATGTTGGAAGAACGTTGTGGTGTTAAGGCATCAATTGAAAATGATGGGAAGTGTGCTGCACTTGCCGAAAAGTGGCAGGGTAGTGTAAAAGACTATCAGCACAGTGTTGTGCTCGTATTCGGTACGGGAGTTGGCGGTGGCATTATCATTAATGGTAAGCTCCACCGTGGTGCTCACTTAGAAGCGGGTGAGCAAAGCTATGTCATGGATGATTTTAATTATGATAATAATGTTGCACGATTTGTCGGCACGTCCTGCTCAGCAGCCAAAATGGTGAAGGCGATTGCAACATTAAAAGGTCTTGATGAAACAGATGGCATTGGTGTTTTCGAGTTTATTGATCAAGGTGATGAGGAGGCATTGACCATTTTTAATCGGTTTTGTTATAATGTCGCAAGTCAAATTCTTAACCTACAGTATGTGATTGATCCCGATGTATTTGCACTTGGTGGTGGAATAAGTGTACAACCCGCAGTACTTGATGGAATAAATAAAGCAATTGAACAGATTAAGGCAGTGAACACGGTCCACGTGGCAAATCCTAAAATTGTTACCTGTCACTTTAGAAGTGCTGCTAATCTTTATGGTGCTTTGTATCACCATTTATTACAGCATAGTAAATGAATAAAAAGGGGCTATGTTAGCTAGCCCCTTTTTATTCATTTCTCCAGAAAACGATCTAATCCATTTTGACGTAGTTTACAGGCGGGACATTCACCACAGCCTGATCCCCTGATCCCCTCATAGCAAGTCAATGTTTTGTCACGAACAAACTCGAAGGCATTTAATTGATCAGCAAGCGCCCAAGTCTCAGCCTTATCTAACCACATTAGCGGTGTGTGAATAACAAATTGTGTATCCATTGATAGGTTAAGTGTGACATTCAGTGATTTAATAAACACATCGCGACAATCTGGATAACCACTAAAGTCTGTTTCGCAAACACCTGTTACAATGTGTTTTGCCCCGACTTGACTCGCATAGATTGTGGCAAAAGATAAAAATAAGAGATTCCGACCTGGGACAAACGTTGATGGTAGCTCCCCATCTTCTCCTTCGGTAACGGCAATATCATTTCGTGTTAAAGCGTTTGGTGCCAATTGGTTAAGTAATGACATGTCCATAATCGTTTGCTTAACACCTAACTCATCTGCAATTTCTTGAGCGACCTTAATTTCTTCCTGATGCCTTTGATTATAATCAAAGGTAACAACCTCTACCTCATTAAATTGTTTTAATGCCCAAAACAAGCAGGTTGTGCTATCCTGTCCGCCACTAAAAACAACAATTGCTTTATTATTATTCATTTCTAATCATCCTTGTCTACATTAATTCTAACCTATATCTTATCACAAAATGCTTGCATGCGTTTGTCAGATAATCTTGAGGGTAAATAATAATTAACATAAACATTCCAGTTCTAATGTTTGCTAGTCACCATATAATGAATTTTAACATTTTTTTAGTGGAAAAAGGCTTGTAAATATGCTATTTTATTAAACAATATACCTTTTGATAAGCAGTTACTGGAGGTGAATGCGATGAGGAAGGTGACAATTGAGCAGCTATACGATCATCATATTGTGCAAAAATATGTAAATCGGTCTGGGATGGCGCATGCGATTGATGTTGCTGAACGGGCGGTAGAGATTGCCTTCAAGCAAGGCGTTAATCCAGATTATGCAGCAAAAGCAGGTTTTTTACACGATATTGGTCATTACCAATGGTATCATAATGGCAAATGGGACTTCGATCTTTATAAAGAGAATGACATTCATGCGATCAAGGGTGCAGAGCGTGCCCATAAATTGCTTATTCGGTTAGGTGAGGATTACAAAGTAGCTAAAGCGATCGCATTAGCCGTCTTACTTCATACCGACTCTTATTTACCGGAAGGCTCTTTAAAACTATCACCGTTACAAACAGTCGTGGCACAAGCAGATACTGAAGTAGAAGAGGCTGGTGGAGCTCATCATTATCGACAGATCCCGAGTCAACTCGCAATTGACCGCATAAAGAAGCTTGATTGGAAAATTGAAACCATGCTTACCCAGCTTTTATAATCTAACGTTTCAGATTGGTGAGACGGGGTATTGGATAGATAAACAATGAATGCTAAAGGGAGCTGGATTTTGATGGACCAACATAAGGATGTTGAGGTGCAAAGAACAGAGAAGAAGACAGATACAAGTAAGGTTGGCGTGGCCTTTATCAAATATGCAACCTACTTAATTATCTTTTTCGCAATCATGTGGTTTGTGATTAATTATATTCTTTAAAAATAAAGCGTACCGATTAATCGGTACGCTTTATGCTCGTTTATTCAGCTCTATTAACAAATTGTTCGGCAATCCTCACAATGGTTTGTACGGCTTTTTCCATGTGATCAATCGATATGAATTCAAATTTACCGTGGAAGTTCTCGCCACCTGTAAAAATATTTGGGGTTGGCAGCCCCATGTAAGAAAGCTGGGAACCATCTGTACCACCACGAATCGGATCAATAATAGGTTTGATAGCTAAGCTTTTCATTGCCTCGGCAGCGATGTCAACAATATGGCTCACCGGCTCAATTTTATCACGCATGTTGTAATATTGATCGGAGAGTTCAAGCGTAACGGCTTTATCGCCGTATTTTTGTTTAAACTCCAAGGTTAATTTTTTAAGGCGTTCTTTTTTCGCTTCGAATTTCTCCCGGTCATGATCACGAATAATATAGGCTAAGGTGGACGCCTCTGTATCGCCTCTAAAGCTTAATAAGTGATAAAAGCCTTCATACTTTTCGGTAAATTCGGGCGCTTGCTCGGCAGGTAGTCGATCCTGGAAAGCCATTGCAAGCTTAATTGAGTTAACCATTTTGTTTTTGGCAGTGCCAGGGTGGACATTGTTTCCTTGGAAGCATACTCTAGCGGCAGCTGCATTAAAGCTTTCATACTGCAACTCTCCAAGAGGTCCACCATCAATCGTATAAGCATATTGCGCTCCAAAGGCATCAACGTCAAACTTGTGGGGACCACGGCCAATTTCTTCATCAGGTGTAAAGGCGACTCGAATTTTCCCATGCTTGATTTCAGGGTGCTCAATTAAAAACGCCATTGCCGTCATAATTTCCGCAATACCTGCTTTATTGTCTGCCCCGAGTAATGTAGTGCCATCTGTAGTCATTAGCGTTTGTCCCTGGTAGTTCTTTAACGCTGGGTACTCACTCGGCTTTAGAATAATTTCTTGTTCATGATTTAAAACAATGTTACCACCGTCATAATTCTCAACAAGTTGTGGCTTTACGTTCTTACCTGTGAAATCGGTAGCGGTGTCAAGGTGGGCAAGAAAGCCAATTGTTTCAACCTGTTTATCTGTATTTGCTGGTAGAGTCGCCATCACATAACAATTCTCATTTAAGCTAACCTCCTGCAAGCCGATTGCTGTTAGCTCATCAGCTAATTGCTTAGCTAAATCCCATTGGCCTTCACTAGAAGGACAAGAGCTGTTGTTACTATTGGACTGTGTATCTATTTTCACATAGGTAGTTAAACGATCAATTAATGCCTGCTTCATGTTAACTTCATCTCCATTTTTAAATATAGGTGTTTCTATTCTAGCATAATCGACAGCGCAAGCTATCGAAAATTTTAGGTGTTTCGCTTAAAACGGTTACTAAACCAGTCTTCCCAGTCATCTAAGTTCCCAGTCATATAGAAGGCTTGATAATTCTCGGGAAGCTTTTGTGCACTAGGTCCACCAATGACAATTTCAACCTGAGGATAATGCCTAGCAAGTTGGTCTAGTAGCTCTACTAGATTCGGCATGTGTGAAGAGAGTGTAATTGAAAAGCAGGCCAGATCAATTGCTTCGGTTTCAATCATTAAGAGAATATCTGTAATGGGTGTATCCTGCCCAATAAACATGACATCAATATTGCGTCTTTTTAAAAATAAGGAAAAGAGCAATAACCCTATTTGATGCATCTCGTTAGGCGGGCATACTGAAATCGCCTTACCTAGGTAATGTGAAGGTTCGAAGGCGTAGAAATGCTGTGCCATTGCTTGCTGAATATAGTGACTAATAAAATGTTCCTGAGCGACAGTTAACGTTTTATTTTCCCAATGCTCACCAACCTTTATTAATGCAGGGGCAAGGATATGATGAAAAATCGTTTCATGATCAGCTTTTTTTATCAGCTCATCTAATAACAAGGTAGCTTCCTTTGCTTGGAAGTTACTCAATAAATTAAATACTTTAGTTGTATAATCTGAATAGGAAGCTCTTGTTAACGGTATTGTGCTGAGGGTGTCTTTTTTTGCTTGTAAAAGAGCCATGGCCTGTTTAACTGTTAATTTCTTTGTATTTCTTTGCTCAACAACCCATATTAACTCCTCAAGATCCTGTTCAGAATAGATTCTTGTGCCGCCATTTGTGCGAGCGGGCTTAATGACCCCATAACGATTCTCCCAAGCTCTAAGTGTGATTGGGGTAATACCTATTATTTGAGCTACCTTCTGGATCCCGTACATGATGCAATCACCTTCTCTATAATCTATTAGTAATTATATGAGATTTTTTCAAAATAGCCAATGATTATCTACTATTCTCTATGAAAATTAACAGATGGACGACAAGTCTTATTTCTATACAAAAGTTATACAAAGGTTATATAATAGTAGCTAAATAAATTAAGCTCAGCTAAGAGAAGGTCGGGGAGAAAATGAAAAAACACGTTGTTGTAATAGGTGCGGGGCCAGGTGGGTTAGCTGCCGCTATGCAATTGTGTGCTAAGGGTTATCAGGTAACTGTCTTTGAGAAGCAAGCTCAAGTAGGTGGACGCACCTCTAAGCTTAAACTTGATCATTATCAGTTTGATTTAGGGCCAACCTTTTACATGATGCCTGCTGTTCTAGAAGAAGTCTTTCACAATTGTGGGCGAAATCTAGCGGATTATCTTGAAATGAAAGAGATAGATCCGTTATATACATTAAAGTTTGGTGATGTCGCTTTTACACCAAGTCGAAATTATGAAAAAACACGTCAGCACATTGAACAGTTGTTTCCTGGAAACGGTTCAGGCTATCAACGCTTTCTATCAGAAGAAGCAAAGAAATTTGAACGTGTTGTTGCTTTGCTGAAAAAGCCCTTTAGTAAGTGGAGCGATTACCTCTCGAAGGAGCTTATTCTTGCTTTACCCTATTTGAATGCATTTGATACCGTTTATGGTAGACTTTCAAAATATTTTTCTGATGAACGATTAAAATGGGCATTTTCTTTTCAATCAAAGTACTTAGGGATGTCCGCATGGGAATGTCCAGGTACGTTTACTATTTTGTCATTTTTAGAGCATAGCCAGGGTTTGTTTCATCCAATTGGGGGAGTCAATCAAGTCTGCCATGCGATGGCACAGGTGATTGAGGAGCTTGGTGGGCAGGTTCATTGTAGCCTTCCTGTGAGCCAAATATTAGTGAACAATAAAACAGCTGTTGGTGTCGAGCTAGCAACAGGAGAACGCATTTATGCTGATGATGTTGTCGTTAATGCTGATTTTGGCTATGCCGTTACCAACCTTTTTAAGCAAAAAGATTTAACCGCTTATAAGCAATCCAAATTAAAGAAGAAGGGCCTTTCTTTATCTACCTTCATGGTTTATTTGGGGATTGATCAACCTTTAGATTTGCCTCATCACATGGTTCTATTTACGGAAAACTATGAACAAAATGTGAAAGATGTAACGGCTAACCAAATTTTAAGTGATCCCTTTTCCATGTATGTTCACAATCCATCGGTGATAGATAAAACACTTGCTCCAGAAGGTAAAACAGCTCTTTATGCTCTAGTTCCAGTACCAAATCTAGATGCGGCAATTGATTGGAATATTGAAGCGCCAAGGCTACGGGAGCAAGTGCTGACAAGGCTCGCTGAAGAAACGGGAATAGCAGATTTTACAGCGCATATCGAGGTCGAAAAAATAATTACGCCAAAGGATTGGGAAACGGATTACCATGTATATCGGGGGGCAACATTTAATTTAGCTCATAACTTGGCCCAAATGATGTACTTACGCCCACACAATAAGTTCCAAGATGTTGAGCATTGCTTCTTAGTTGGTGGCGGAACCCATCCGGGAAGTGGCTTGCCGACAATTTTTCAATCAGCAATTATTAGTACACGCCTACTTGATCAGCAATACAAGAAAAAGCCAGCTAGCCCAAGTAAGGAGTCGATATCATGAGTATTGCAATTGTTGGCGGAGGGATTGGTGGTTTGGTAAGCGCCATTTTGCTTGCGGATAATGGCTATCAGGTCACCTTATTTGAAAAGGAAGCTAAGTTAGGTGGAAGGCTTACCTTCGAGACAAATGGAGACTATACGATTGATCAAGGTCCTACGATCGTATTGTTACCACAGCTTTTAATTGAATTATTAAAAGCGTGTGGACTTAAGGAGACAGATATTGAACTAGTACGTTGCGATCCATTATATGACATTCATTATTCGGATGGCAGTACTTATCGGAAATGGCAGCAAGAGGATCAGCAGGTAAATGAGCTAAAGCATCTATTTCCAGACCAGGTACAAGGCTTTAGACGATACTTAGCAGACATGGGTAATATATATCAATTTGGAACCGAGGCCTTTTTATCACGTACGTTTGCACTTAAGCGCGATTTTCTTTCCTTTAAAAATATAAAGTTCGTTCTGGCATCGAAATCATACCGGACCGTGTCGAACTATCTTGCTGAATACTTTGATTCGTTAAAGCTCCAGCACGCTTATGCGTTGCAAACGCTTTACATTGGTGGGGCCCCTCATACAGTACCGGCTCTCTATGGACTAATCTCATATAGTGAACACGCCTTTGGCATCTGGTATGTAAAAGGTGGTTATTATTCATTAATTCCTAAGCTAGAAGAGCTCGCCCTTGAAAAAGGGGTAAATTTCTTTAAAAAAACTGCGGTAACGGAGATTATTGTCGAAGAAAAACGGGTAGAGGGAGTAAGGACCTCTAAAGGCGATTTTCAATTTGGAAAAGTCATTTTTAATGGCGACTACCCATTAATTAATAGACTTCTGAAGAAAGAGAAAAACCGCGGAAAAGCAAAGTACGTTCCATCCTCAGGCTGTGTACTTGTTTATATAGGAGTCAAGCATCGCTACCTTAATACCCTTACGCATCAATATTTTCTCTCTAGAGATTTTGACTTTTATATGAAACACGTTTCAGAATCGACTGATTTACCAGCTGATCCTTCTTGCTATGTCTTTAATCCAATTACGATAGATCCTGAATCAGCACCAGCAGGTAAGAGCACGTTGTACCTGTTAATACCAGTACCTGCTCGGCTAAGATGTTCAGAGCAAGAGCTAGATCATTTTGTCGATGAACAAGTTAATAGAATTGAGCAAGCGCAATTTCCGAACTTAAAACAACAGATTGAGTGGCAAACTATTCGTACACCTCGAGATGCTGAGAAAGAAGGATTATATGGGGGAGGGAGTTTTGGCGTTGCTCCACTGCTTAATCAATCAGGAGCATTCCGGCCGCAATTTAAACATCCAATTGTTAAAGGGTTGTACGCAGTTGGAGCCTCGGTTCATCCTGGTGGCGGTGTACCAATTGTTATGCAAGGTGCACGTTTATTAGTTAACGAGATTATTAAAGGGGAGTAGATGGTGATGTTAGATCGGGATTTAGCACAAGCATGTAAAATCATGATGAAGCAAGGGTCGTCAAGCTTTTATCACGCTTTCAAGTACCTACCAAGACAGGAGCGAGAAGCTGTTTATGTTATTTATTCTTTTTGTCGACTCATTGATGATGCTGTTGATGAGCCTGAAGCTTCCCCATACTCGCTACAGGAGCTTGAACAGCATTTCTCACACCTTAAGCAAGCCAAAGGTCACTTTATTTGGCCGTCGCTAAGATGGGTGATGGAAACGTATAACTTAAATAAGGCCCCTTACTACTTACAGATGAGTGGTCAGCGCTTAGACTATGCGCAACAAAAATATGCAACCGTTGCCCAACTTGAAGATTATTGCTACCGAGTAGCGGGATCTGTTGGTGAGATGATTGTCCCGATTTTGCACCCTGCGCCTGGTCAATCAGTAGTTGAATCAGGAATTGCGTTAGGCAAAGCAATGCAGATTGTCAATATTATCCGAGATATTGGCGCTGATCAAAAGCTTGGCAGACGATACATTCCGCTAGAAATTATGCAACTTTATGGTTATACTGAGCATGATTGGGAAAATCAAATTATTAATGATCCTTTCTGTCGGGTTATTCAACATTTAATTAACCAAGCTGATAAGTGGTTTGAAATAGGATTAGCGTTCATTAGTAGCTATCCAACAAAAAGTGCCTTAACTTTACGTCTGGCAGCAACGTATTATCGTGAGATTATTGAAGTTGTTAAAGAAAATAAATTTCAAGTGTTTGAAAGACGTGCGATCGTTACTAATCAGCGGAAAAACAAGCTGCTTCTTCAATTAACAAAATTTTGAGCCTAAAGAGGTGAGCATGATGTCAGAACAAATAGATAAACGGAAAGCTGAGCACATTCAGTTGTGCCTAACTGACCAGGTCGAGGGGAAGCTAATTACCTCTGGGATGGAGCGAGTCAAATTAATTCACAATGCTCTCCCAGAAATAGATTTTGACCAAATAGATACTGGGTCTTCATTTCTTACTAAACAACAAATTAAAACGCCTTTTCTAATAAGTTCAATGACTGGTGGAGCTGAACAGGCCGATCAAATTAATCGTCACTTGGCTATCGCCGCCGAAGAGCGTGGCTGGATATTTGCTCTAGGGTCAACGCGAGCCTTAATTGAAAATGAAAGCTATCGTCAGTCCTTTCAAGTTCGTAAGTATGCGCCAAGTATTCCGGTAATCGCTAACTTAGGAGCAGTTCAGCTTAATTATGGTTTTACGATTGATCAGTGCAAGCAGATTATGGAGTTAACGGAGGCTGACGCACTCGTCCTACATTTAAATACTATTCAAGAGGTTGTTCAAACGAATGGCGATACGAATTTCTCGGCATTATTACCAAAGATTGAGGCGCTGTGTACAGCTATGGATTTACCTATTGGTGTTAAAGAGGTTGGTTGGGGTATTGATGGACAAACAGCTTACCAGCTAAGTCAAGTAGGCATTCAATTTATTGATATTGCTGGTGCTGGCGGTACATCATGGAGTCAGGTAGAGAAGCTGCGATCACAAGACCCTGTTAAAAGGCTTGCTGCAGAAGCTTTTGTAGATTGGGGTATTCCGACAGTTGACAGTCTGCTGGCGGTTAAAGAACAGGTCTCGAATCGCTCCATTATTGCTAGCGGAGGCATGAAAACAGGAGTAGACGCTGCGAAGGCAATCGCACTGGGGGCAGATCATGTTGGATTTGCACGCTCTATTTTAAAAGAAGCAACCACCTCAGTTGAAGCGGTTCTGGAAGTTATGCAAGTACGTGAAATGGAGCTTAAAATGGCAATGTTTGGGTTGGGTGTTGCGAGCTTGGCGGAGCTTAGGCAAACTGAACGGATAATTTTAACATAAATGTAAAAGTGCAAGCCTGCTTCTTTATGCTATAATAATCTGGAGCAGTGCTTTTTTTTCGGACTTTTTTTAAAAAAACCATGATAATATAAATAATAATAAGGAAATGGAGGTGTACCAATGGAGTTTTTAATAAATGCGCAGGAATTATATGAAAAAATTTCAGATGTCATTATTATCGATACAAGATTTGAGTTACTTAATCCTAGTAAAGGTGAGCAACTGTATAAGGAAGGCCATATTCCTGGGGCTCAATATTTTAGTCTACATAATGATCTTTCTGCACAGCCTAAAAAGCATGGCGGTAGTCACCCGTTACCAGACCAAGATGTTTTCTTGGGCAAATTAAGTGAAGCAGGGATAACTAAACAAACGACAGTTGTGATTTATGATCAAGGTAATGCTATGTTTGCAGCTCGGCTATATTGGTTACTTGAGCATTACGGTCATAGATCAAAATACATATTAAATGGTGGGATAGCAGCTTGGATAAACGCGAAGCTACCGATTACTTCTGTGGTAAAGCGCCCATTGCGGCAAAATTATCAGGAACAACCTGATCTGTCAATGATTGTAAACGTTGATGATGTGAAAGCGTCTAAAGAAGTAATGAATACAATCCTAATTGATGCCCGTTCAAGAGAGCGTTACCTAGGAAAAAGTGAGCCACTATATCGGAAAGCAGGTCATATTCCAGGAGCCAAATGCTTTGATTGGACGGCAGTATTAACAGCGGAAGGAAAATGGCGCTCAAAAGAGGAACTAGCCCAAATATTTGGAGAGCTTGATCCCAATAAGGAGATTATTCTTTCCTGTGGTTCTGGCGTTTCGGCGTGTATGAATTATTTAGCATTAACCGCATTAGGCTATAAAAATGTTAAATTATATCCTGGAAGCTTCAGTGATTGGATATCGTATCCAGAGCTGCCGATTGAAACGAAAGCAGAATAAAAGTAGTGATGGTCTAAGACCATCACTACTTTTTTAACTATAGGTCGTGTTCATTAATTAGAAACATCTACAAGCTTGCTAACTTAATATTCTTGCTACCAACAAAATCCGTATTGCGGGATAAAATGGATATGTGATATAATAATGCGCCCCTATCAAGAAGCCTTATATAGCAAGGATTAGGGGCTGTTTAGAATTAATTAGCCCCAATTTTAGCCCCATTTAGGCTTTCACTAAAGACAGTTACCGCTGTATCCTCAAGCTCTTTAAATGAATGCGCATATACTTTATAAATCATCTCTACTGTATTTCCTAGTCGATCCGCAATCGTTTTAGGTGAGATCCGTTTATTAATTAAAATGGTAGCATGCGTGTGTCTTAAGCCGTGTGCAGTGATTTTCTTAATCTTAATATCCTTTAGCTCAAGATACTTGTACAAGGCTGTAAATGCGTGCTGTAGGAGCGTGTAGCTACAAGGCTCCCCACTTTGTTCTGAGATAAAAACGAAGTCGTCTTCCTTGTTAAGCTGCATGCCGAATTTAAGCTTTGCTTCCATGCACCGTCTTTGATAAAATTTTAATTGACTGGTAACCACTTCATCAACTGGAATAGTGCGATAGCTATTTTTAGTTTTTGGTGATCTAGGGCCATAATGATCTCTTGTGCATTCGACTGTTATGGTCCTTTTATCGAAGTCAATGTTTTTCCACTTTAATCCGTATGCTTCCCCTTTGCGCAAGCCTGTGTATGCGAGCAAATGCATAAGGGTATAGCCAGTAACTGAAACGTATTCCTTTGCTGTGTCTAAGAATGTGTTCAACTCATTAGGAGTTAGAAAATTTTCAAAGGTATCAGCCTTAGTAATCTTCACCTTTCTAAAACGGTTATGTGGAAGTACTTCATCATCAACGGCAGCATTTATCGCTGTGTTAAATATACAGTGAAACAATTTTACAGTGTTTGGGCTAAAGCCCTTATCAAGCAGCTTGTTAATAAAAGCCCTTCTGTATGTTGTCTTATCAAGTTTAGAAAGCTTATAGCTGCCTAACAAGGGTTTAATGTGATTCTTAATCAATGCCTTTCTGTGATAGCATGTTGACTTTTTCCATTGCTGGTTATAGGTGTCATACCAAAGGTCAAACCACTTTTCAACGGTTATGCTATCATACTCTATTTGTCTACTCGATCCTCGAAGCGTTAAGGCTTTTACTTCTAGTAAAACTCTTAAGGCTTCTTTTTCTGTTGTGAAGCTGCTTCTCTTCTTCTCTTTCCTTTCGCCTAATTCGTCATAATACTTGTGGCGAAAACACCAAAGCTTTTCCTTTTTCCTGTTAAAATAGTAATACAATTCAGGATCCTTACTTGATTTGTGTAGCTTAGCCATATTGACTATTCCTTTCCTAGCGTGGGCATACGCATGCGAAGGAAATTATAGGTCTGATACTCCGTCGTTTTATTCATTTTATTTTTTTTAATTGAAATCTTGTATTATTCATAAAAGCACTTAAAAGCATGCACAAGCATTTTAAGTGTCCCCTAAAGAATAGTGTTGAATGATGAATAAAGCCAACAGAACAAAAGGAAATGACGTAAAATGATGATAGAACTAATTGTTTCCTTCGTTGGAAAAGTAACCATCTAAATAAGCGGCTATTATTATCTTGTCGTTGTCGTTCAATTTGTTTTGTTTGTAATGAACATTTTTATGTTTTATAACCTTGTATAGATCCGCTTCAACTTCTTCGTTTCCGGTTATAGCTATATTGTGTTTATTTGCAATATCATTTAATAAATTGGAAAAGGATTCTAATTCTTCAATCGTTGTTTCTCCTTGTTCTATTACTTCAAGCATTGTTCTAATGTTGTAGGCTTTATCAAAATCTTTGGCCATATCTTCATGATCACGTTCAGAATAAGTCCATTCATCATTTTTATTTAAAAAATAATCTGTAAACATTCTTTCATACCCAGATGCATCAGAAGCATTATGGAACGCATGAGCCATATATAAATTACTTTCCCTTATAGCATAAAATACATCTTCTTTTAAATGAGGAAGAAAATAACCTTTTAAATCAGTCATTTCAGAAAGAAGCTTATTAATTTTATTTTTTTCTACTTCCTCAGCATTGTAATAATTGGATAAATGTATCAACTCCACAAACTCTATACTTAAACCAGATGCAATTTTTTTCAGAACTTCATTTGTAGGATTATTATTTTTCCCTGTTTCTAACTGTGATAAATATGGTTGCGATATTCCTGATCGCCTTGATAATTCCCTAGCAGATATACCTTTTTTGTTACGCAATTCTTTGATTATTTCACCTATTTTAATTTTAATCACCGTCCTTTATTTCATATTATACATTTTATTGATTGATTAAACAATATTTTTTAATAAAACAATTGACATAACAATCACCCGATGTTAAATTAAAAGTAACGATTGAAAGAGAGGGGGCTAAATTGATGCAAGTAATATTAAAGGACAACGTAAAAGCAAAACTTATGATCGCAGAGACTGGAAACAGTTTGGGTTCTTTTGCTAAGAAAGTCGGCATTTCTCAAGGTTACTTGTCGCAAATTCTTTCAAAAAAGAATAATCCATCGCCTAAAGTTGCCTATAAGATTGCGAATGGATTGGGTGTTGATATTCATAATATTTTTTTAATTAAAGTGATTGATATAACAATCGAAATGGAGGTTTAAAGCATGTCCACACATGAAAAATGGGTAATCTATTCAGCGGGCGACACGCAATTTTGTTTTAACATTCATGTGGTTTCAAGGCTTGAACAGCAATTGAGAAATGAGGGTAAGTCGTATCGTACTATTTACTACCGCAATAATGAACCAGTACGTTATGCAGCTGGTTTAGGTTATAAGGTTATGTCGCGTAAAGAAGAAGCCACTATTGTAGCAAGTGTTCAATTTGATTAGTTCGTAACCAGTTCCGAATTTCGGAAGTCGTTCTAAACGATTAAGCTGACCGCTTTAAGGAGGTGAGAAGATGATTCCTGCAAAAGTTAATGTAGAGATCAACGAGGCTGAAATAGCGCAGCACATTAAGCAAAGGATTGATGAGCTGCTAAGAGATTCACTAATTATGATTGATGTGGACACCTTGGCCAAGAAGATGTGCTTAAGCAAACGATTCATTGAAGATGAATTCTTGTCAGACATAAGGATCAGAGCTATCCAGCGTAAGAAGTCACGAAAACGCATGTATTTTTATGATGAGTTGGTTCCAGTGATTAGAGAGATTGTTTATGAGAAATGGTAAATCAAATAATAAAAGACGTGGGCATACGTATGTAATGGAAATCTATTAATCTACTAGGAGGAATAAAGCAATGACAGATTTTTCAGCAGTACTGGAATTGGAATGTAGTACGGGTCTTACAATCACTAATTTAGAGGATATGGAAGGAGCGCTAGAATTGTTTTATAGCACGCTAGAGGGCATGAGAGAGCATCCAAGAATATCAGCCCACTATGTGGAAGAAGGAATTATTACAAAACAGTTACTGGCCATCCATAGAATCTTAAAATCAATTCATGAAGAAAGTCACAAGGAAATGGAGCAGGCTAGTAGAATCATTGAAACATTAGCCGTTAAGCCAAAGGAGGAAGCAGCTTCATGAAGGCAGAGACAGAAAAAGAAGGCAGATCATTTACAGGTGATGAAATGAAGTTGCTTAACAAGGTTAGTTGTTATTATTTAAAATCAGAGATGTTTCAGCTAGAAATGCTTCTGTTCTTTGCTTCAATTGTACAAGGAATTATTTCTTTTCCCCGGCACCTCAGTAATGGTGCTGAAAAGAATAATATAACTTAAAGCTAAAATTATCGTCTCGTGTGATAGTTTTAATCCCTGCATAGAAGAAATTAGTTTTAACATACGCACCACTCCCTCTAAGGTTTTTTTTACTGAGGTTGAAGCCGAAAGAGCCAAAGGGAGTATGGCTAGGGAAAAGAAATAATTTAATTAAATTATACAGTTGTTACAAAGAAAATCAATGTTTTTAGAAAGTAGCTGGGGTGATATGGCTAACGTACAAGTTGAAAATGGATTTACGCAAATAGCAAATGAAATTCTAGAGAATATGGCGAAAATTAAATTAAGCCCCACTCAATACAGAATATTATTTGTGATTTGGAGATACACATACGGTTTCAAAAGAATTGAACATAAATTGTCTTTATCTTTTCTTAGTGAAGCTACAGGATGCGACAAAAGAAACATTCAAAGGGAGCTAACAAGTTTAGAAGATAGAAAAATCATTAAACAAAGTGTCGCAAATGGAAGTTGTAGAACAATAGCCTTTGTAAAAGATCATGATTTATGGGACTCAACTATTGGCGAAAGTAACAAGGGTAGTAGAAGTGTTGTTGATTCGACCATTGGCAAAACTAACGAAGGTAGGGTTGGCGAAAGTAACAAAGGTACCTTTGGCGAAACTGACAACCAAGAAATAAAGAACTTAAATAAAAACCTAAATAAAAATACTCGCAAACGAGTTTACGAGGAAACTTCAATTTATTTTAAATTAGCCAAATACCTTTTTGAGCGAATTCAAGAAAACAATCCTAATCACAAGAAACCAAACTTTCAAAATTGGTCTAATGATATTCGTTTGATGATGGAGGTTGATAAGCGCAATGAGAAAGATATTAAACGTTTAATGCAATGGGTGCAGCAAGATGATTTTGAAATGATAAATGTATCATCGCCTGGGAAGTTACGAAAAAGGTATGATCAATTGTTTCTAAAATCTAGTAAAGACAAAAACTTTCGAACACTTTCACAAGTCGATCCGCGCGATAAAGAGATTGCATTCCAAAATTGGATTATAGAGGGGAACGATCCTGATAAGTTCGATTGGAGTGATTAGAATGCACTTAATTTAATCCATAACAGGCTATAAGTGAGCTTTAATGCAATTAGACCTATGAAGCTCCAATCGCTCTATAACCCATTAAAACAAGGAGGTGAACACTAATGACAATGAGTGAAGAGGCAAAGGAAGCACGTAGAGAGTATGCTCGAGCGTGGCGAAGCAAGAACAGGGAGAAGAGTAATGAATACTTAAGAAGATGGCGTCAAAATAATCCCGAAAAGGTCAAAGAGAACAATCGGCGTTATTGGGAGGCAAAAGCCAAAGAAATGCAACAACAGGGAACAAAAAGTTAGGTGTTCTATGCTAGATGAATTTATTGTGCCCTGGTTTGATTCCAGGGCTCGAATTCTTGTTAGGAATGGTTTAAAGCCAAGATTTAAGGAGCGTGTGATGAAAAGCATTCAATGGCTGGTCAAGTACGATTTAATTCAAGATGAAATTGAATTAATAGAATGGGATATTCGTAAAACCAAGATAGAGCTTAAGCGTTGGGAAAGGAATGGTGATCTATTTAATAAAAACAGGTTAGAAACGGCTGTCTCACAACAGCAAAGACTGGGACAAGCACTGATTAATCTAGAAAATGTCTTAAATGAAAAGCATCAGCTTAAAAATGATTTGTTGGAACTCATTAACTCATTCCGTGGCTTAGATAATCAAATATTAAAAATGAAATATATTGATGGACTTACTCTGGAAGTTATAGCTTATAAATTACAATACTCACCGCAGTATATATACAATAGGCACGCTGAGATAAAACGTAGTTTAAAGCTATTGGAAAATTTAAGTGGAGGCGGGTGACGAAGCTTGTATGAGTGGCTGAAAGATTTCCAGAATATTTCTCAAGAAGTTGATTATCTAGAATTTAGTATTGAGCGCTACAAGACAGAACTCAAGCGCTGGGTTGAAGGTGACTTGCAAGATGTGCACTTGAATGAGAAATCTAAGGCCTCAAATTTAGAAGAGATAATTCAAAAAAGTAAAGAAGCTTTAAGAATTAAACAAGATCAAAAGCAGCAGTTAATTAAATTAATTAGTAAGTTTAAAGGCTTAGAAAACCAGATCCTAAGGATGAAATATGTTGAGGGTAAGACGTTGGAGGATATAGCAGAAGAGCTTTGTTATAGCTCAAGTCATATTAGTAAAAAGCACGCTGAAATTATGAGGATTATCCGATTTGCAGATAATACAGCAGCTATGAGCTAACTAATCACGTTAGTTTATTTAAAGGGTCACGTCAATTTGACAGGAACCATCCGCAAATTGAGGATGGTTCAATTGATAATCCAAATATGGATTGTCGTCAATTTGTCTACAGTTTTTACCCTGTGCATAAGTGCGCCATTCCAGTACACAAATTGCGTATTAGTCCGTCTAGTCTATCGCGATTCCCCATTTTGAGGATTTGCCCAACGCAAATTTGCGCTTGGTACTTATTTGAAAAATGGAGTGAACTTTTTAAATTTATAAGGTTCCGAATCCGCTGTCGGTTCAATTGATAACGACATCTATACCAATATAGAAAGTGTGCATAAAGGTGGTGGTACATGAGTGGAATTTGATCGATTAAAACAACAGCAGATTTATTTCTACTTAAACATTGATGATGAGGTGCAGCGGATCAGTCAAAGTATAAAGAAGGCCAGGATTAAATTCTACGATCAGTCGCTTATAAGTAGTGTCCAGGCAACTGAATTAGGTGTTCATTCTGTTGGGTTTAATGTTGCTAAGGAAGTCGTTAGCTTTGTGGATATGGTTGCCATGCTGGAAAGGCGCATACAGGGTTTAAGAAAGAAAGAGCGTTATGCAGAGGACTATCTTCAATCGCTAAGTGATGAAGAAAGAAGCTATTTGGTAAACAGGTACAGGAATCAGCCAGTTGGTGGTGACCTAAATCAAATTGAGTTAGCCTTCTATGAGGAAATACTTGAGATCGAGGAAGCCATGAACCATATGCGGAATATAGAGTCAGAACCATCAACGGAAGGAATGGCACTTAGCAACGATACCTTGGACATTGATTTCAGCAGCATACTTGAAATGGTGGGGGTGTGAGGATGCGGCAGTCAAGGCAACAGGTCAAATACTTTTTGAGAAAATGGCTTTACTATGATTCTAATTTTGATATTCTAGCTGATTTTGAAAAGCAAAATATGAAAATCTTATACAGCAGCTTAAAGCAAATGTCAGAAGCAGAGCGTGCTTTCTTAGCAGAGAAATACCGCGTTAAGGGTATTCCAATTAATGATGATGTATTAGCAGCCAATAAGGGTATGTCCCTTCAAGCATACAGGGATTTACGCATAGAACATGAGGATAAGTTAGGCCCATTAATCGAAGTGGCCAAGGATCAATTTAAGAAGTTTGATGAGGAAGAGCAGATCTCCCCATCAACAAACAGCAAGCAGCGTTTGAAACTGTCTCGAGCTGATTTGATGGAAATGGACGCTTTGTTTCAGGATTTCTTTGGAATGGGATGATACGTTATCCTGTCATTTCTGCCACCTTAAAAAAGGGTTATACCGAGAAACCCGAGTCCCTAAAAAGATGACGGTCGAAATATCGGCTGACCTATCAAGGGTATTTAGAGCCCTTAAAGAGAATTTCCGGATTTAATGGAGTCCCAAAAAAGGAGACGAACCACTTATCAAAAAGATAAACCGTCATGAAATTCAATGCGGTACACAGATAGGAGGGCTTCACTATGCAGCGTGACGATCGGGGGCGGTTCATGAAAGGGAATAGCATGGCAGGAGGGAACAAGGGCAATACGTTGCCTAAGTACGGCAATAAGAATGCAGTTAGACATGGACTTTATTCTACTTTTCAAGTGGTTACCAAGTTGACCACCACTGATGAGTACTTGTACATCTACCTTAGCCGTTCCAACATGATCAAGATTGCAACCAGCCACTTCTTTATCGATGAACAAGGCAGAATACGGATCCATGAAGCTGTAGCAACAGATTTAGAACGATTAGGAATCGAATTAGAAGAATGAAAAAGGGTGCAACGCTATGCAACCTTTTCCGAAACGAACACCGAGTGTTGCAACAAGGGTGCATGCTGTAAATGCTGTTATACCAATACTTTAAGAGGTTTAAGGGTGCAACGTTGTATGCAACGAAACCTACATTTCCCTTTAGATTTAGGAGTTTCAACGAATAAGGAAGGATGCAGCTTTATCATGACGGAGCCAAAGCAAATAGTCGAAGGAACCACCTTTATCAGTGCCAACGATATTAAAGTAATGGAGCCTGGCAACACCTATTCGCTTAAATGGAGCAACGGCAGTTCACTCATTACTGAAAGGTATCAAGACCATGCTATGTTGCGCTATGCGGTAGCTGGTGAGCCTGTTGAAGAGTATATAGGGTTAGACCATACTAAGACAGGCTACGGCATGAGAACATGGCTATTGTGCCCCTCATGTGGGGAACGAACGGCCAAGGTGTATAACGTGAAGGGTACCTTTGCGTGTAGAGTATGCAACAACCTAACGTATTTGACTTCTAAGTCATCAGGGAATCGGCTAAGATACCTGGGATTAAAGATAAGGCGGTTGCAGATTAAGCTAGGCATGGATACCACAGATATACATGAGAAACCGACATTCAAACCCAAGCACATGCACCAGCAAACCTTTTGGGTATTAAGAACACAATTAGAGATTGCCCAGCTACATTTTGTAGATGAATGGCTTAAACTCACTCGTCGATAAACGGCACTTTCGGCAGCCCTAAAAAAAGCTGCACACAACAAATTATAATTAGAAAAGGATGATAAACCATGAATTTAGAACAAGTTAAGCAATTACGCAAGGATCGCAATGCAAAAGTAGAAGCTATCGCTACTAAGATTAATCAGATTAGACAGAGCGCCATGTATTCAAAGGATTACAAAGCCCAACAAATTCGCGATTTAGAACAGGAAATGACAGCTATTAAGCATGATTACAATGCACGTATACCAAGAGCCTTAGAAGAATTAAAGCTTGAAGCAGAGAAGGCTTATATCAGCGCTGAATATGATGGGTTAGGGGATAATGTTAATGTGGAAATCCTCAAGGAAATGCGTAATCAGGAAAAAGCTGATGAGTTGGCCAAGTCTTATAAGGGAAAAGAAGAACTGCTTCTTGAGTTAGCTCAAAAAGAAGTCGATCTTAATTCTCCACATGCCCCAGCTTACATTAAGGCACTAAGAAAGCTTGGCGGTTATGGTGACGCGCCACTAGAAGCACAGTTCAAGGAGCAGAACATGAGCAGCATACAGAAGCAACGGAAAGAGCAGATGGAAGCCATTGTGAGAGAACAGCAAACCTTTGAAATAGATCAGGCACAGGAGCATAGTCCGTTACAAGCTGCTATAATGGCAGAGGCGTATGGATTGAAGTAAATATTAATTGGTGAAGGGGAGTCTTGTTTAAGGCTTCCTTTTAATTTGCATGGTTGATATTAACACTCTTTGAGCCGATATAAGGGTGAAGGAGTGATTAAATGAAACAGATTAAAGAGGAAATTAAGAATTTAGAACAAGAAGTAAGCTCTTTATTAGAACCCTCTATATACTTCCCAGGTCAGCGAGTAGATGGGTTAACTCTATTTGAATTAGAAAAACTAAAATTAAAAATCTCCTCAAAAGCGAATACTATTTATAATCTCGAAATACCACTAATACTTTTCAGTGCAACAGTAGGAATGTCATTTCAAATTATCCCAAAGTTCATTTTTGAAGGCGAAATCGGGGGAATTATTGCGGGGTTAATTATTTATATTTTTATTATTTTCATTGTTAGACTATATGATCAAGGTCAAAAGAAAATTAAAGAAAAAAACTTGTATGGTATTGGATTGATTGACATGTTAATTGAAAAAAGGATTGAAATTGAAGAAATACACCCATATCGAAAAAGGAGAATTAGAAAGTAGGCATCTAATCTGAAATACACTAATGTAAAAATTAAAATTTCGTCTTACTATAAAGATGTTATGCTTAAGTATTATTAGGAGAATGATATGGAAACTATTTTTGATGGTGTTGATAATACTGTTATAAATCAAATGGCTTGGGATTTAGCGAAGGTGCTTTTTATCCCTTTTGTGGTAGTCTTAATTATTGGTCATGTTCTTATTTTTTTAAAATTACCTAGGTCAGTAATTAAGCCAGCTATGTGCTTATTGTATTTGTTTTTAGTTTATCGATCGTTTTTATATTTTGTTGGTTAAGTGACCTCACAAGTACTTTTTAATATGTTGCAGGAATTCACCTTCATTTGTCGAAATAAGCAGGCAGAAAGGAGGGATTAAATTGATTGAAACTATTGTAACTTTAGGTTCAGTAGCATTTGGTGCTTTGTTAGGCTATGTATTTCAATTGATATCAGATAAAAGAAATCAGAAGAATGTAGTGAAAAAAGAAAAAGTAGAGGCCTTGCATAATTTATTAAAAGTCGATAGATTAAATGGCCCAAATAATGAAAGTATGCATGCTTATCATTTCGATGTTGATGTCTTTAAAGATAAAATATATCCAGTGTTATTAGATGGTTACTATTACTTTCCGGTAAAAATTCGTTCAGTTTTTGATAAAATCTATTGGCAAATTAAAGACGTTGAGATTAACGATTTATATGGAGAGATTTCATCAAGAGATTTTCTTGAAAAATTAAGCAATGCTTACAAAGAGGGAATAAAAGACACAGAAAGGGAAGTAGAGAAATTGGTAAAGTAATTACGCTCACATTAGGCGTATTTTTTAAGGGAGGTTTAGCTATGATCTAGGGAGAGATCAGGAGCATAGCCCGTTGCAAGCTGCTATAATGGCAGAGGCTTATGGATTGAAGTAAATATAGATTGATAAAGGAATTCTTGTTATAAGGCTCTCTTTTTGTTTTATATTGTTTTTTTAAAAAAAAGGCAGGAAGTTTATTGGTTATGTCGAAATATACTAATATATAAGTGGAAATAGTTCAAAATAATCAGGAATTAACTCATGTAATTACTATATTTTCAAATAAATACTAGTTTTTCTTTTCTTTTTTAAGTATAATACAAGGAGTTTAATCGTTAATGGGTACATAAGACTACTGAAAGATGTATCTAAGTTTTTAGCAAAGGGAGGGGTAAGCTTGAAAAACCCAGAACAAAAACCTGCTGTAGTCGGTCTAAGAATTGAAATTGAAGAAGATGTATTTAAGAGAATTAAAGAAGTAGATTTTGTTAATATAAGAGCAAAGCTAGACGATAAATATAAATTTGACAGCATTCAAGAAACGAAAAATGCAATAAAATTTAGTAATGGGTCTTCAGTTGGTAGGGTTTATATTAATAAATCAAGTATCGGAATTGATTTATTCATCAATAGCAAATTGAAATTTACTGATGAACTTGAATTTATTCTTAAAACATTATACATAAGTAATGAATGCAACGATAACTTGGAGATAAAAGAAATTATCTTGATGAGTTTATTTTCAGATGGCAGTCACGAGTTGTTTATTGAGAAAACCGCTAATATCTTTAACGGGAAAAATATTATAGGGGAGATAAATCTAGTAGATATTACTATCTCTACTGTTATTAAAGAGAAAGCAATAAATCTAAATCTTGGTGTAGATGAAAATAATTACGCTATAGCAAGAATGAAAGAAAGAACTCAAGTTAATTTTAAAAATATTGGTGAACTAATGACTAACGAATCAAATTTTCTAATAGAAGTTATTGATGCAATTCTAACATGATATTCAAATAGAATAGAGGTGTGGAAGATGGCACTCAGAAATGAAGAATACTTGAGACTCATAAGTAATAATGAAACCAGAAAGGAAAGGAAAGAGATCCACAATGATAATATAAAGATAAGAAATGGATTAGAGAACCTGTTAAATTACAGCAGATCTCTATACTGGACTATTTTAGAGGAGAAAGAGGCCGGTAATCCTGTTAATAATGAATTTATTGGATTATTAGAAAAAAGTTTAGAATATAATCAGTTATCAGGCATGGAAATTAAAAAAGAGGGAAAACATAATAAAGAAATGGTATTACCTAAATCATTTTTGCATAGAATATTATACCCTAATAATAAGGTGGGCGTAAAAATGAGAAGTTTCTTATTAGGATTCCCTTTGCTATCGCTAAATGAAATGAAAAAAAATTGGAATGATTTTTTGGAATCGCCCGGTATTAGGCTTTTTTTTACTATTTTCTTTTCTTCAATTTCTTCACTGATTGGCGGCTTTACAGCCATCAACTACACAATAATAGTTACAACCAGTATTCATTTCTGTTTAAGGATTGCATCTAATCGAGTTGAAAATAATGATTATATTTCTTTTCAAAGAAGTTTGCAATTATTCATTTGGCCTTATGTTTTATTAGCTCTAGGAAATGCTTTAAATGGAATAATTTCATTTAATGGTTTACCTGAAGGGATTTTCCTTACTGTTCTCTCGCTATGGATAGTTTGGGGTGAGTTAAAAGGAGTAGTTGAGAAGGCAGAATTATGTTCGTTACCGGTTCCAGGGATCTTGAAAAAACTAGTAAATAGCAAAGACGACGGTGGTTTCCCACCGTTATAGCAAGAATTAATTACAACACCCTAAGATGTTTTGTATTTTAAAGCATACATGTGTCGAGCAAAATTGGGTCACTCAATTTGACATTTATACAATGGTTGGAAATATGTCAGTGAGGTAAAGGCTATATTGTATAAAATTGTTGTCCTCCTGTCGCCCAATTTGGACAGCAATCCTTAAAATCAAACACAAATATTGATTTATAAAGTCACCCTATTTAAAGTCACTCTATGAAACGCTTGTCCTATAAGGGATGGCGTTTTTTGACTATCTAGAAATGCTCTAGAATAGATTACTGTATTGTCCGAGAAGCTTTCGTTCACATACATATGCCCACGCTATATATTAGTAGCCCCAATCAGCCCCAATTCCATTCGTTTTTATGCATTATTCTGCATTGTTCATTATTTTGAAACATTTAAAAACCCTGTCAAATCAATAGTTCCCCTATTTTTTGAAATCCGTATTGCGGGATAAAATGGATATGTGATATAATAATGCGCATAAATTCAGAAAATTAAAAAATATTGTTAGTTGAGGGGAGATCATTAAATGAACAAGAAATGGTTAATTGGACTATTGTGTTCCATCACTTTATTGTTGCTGTTTGCATGTGGAACCAGTGACAATGATAATGTGGAGAACCAAACGGACCCAGAAGCGGAGCAAGGGGATGAAACCGAGGCAAACGGTGGGGAAACAACAGTATATAGAATAGGGGCGTCTCAGTTTGTCGAGCATCCCTCACTAGATGCAGCATATGAAGGCTTCAAAGCAGCTATTGCTGATGCTGGACTTGAGGTTGAATATGATCTCCAAAGTGCTCAGGCAGATCAGAGCAATACAGCAACGATTGCACAAAATTTTGTCGCAGATAATGTTGATTTAATTTTTGCCAATGCTACCCCAAGTGCACAGTCAGCTCTACAAGCAACTTCAGATATTCCGATTGTTTTTACATCAGTAACGGATGCAATCGGGGCAGGACTCGTCGAAGCGATGGATCAGCCTGGTGAAAATATAACAGGTGTAATGGATATGCATCCTGATGCGATTATTGAGACTGTTAATTTCATAGATACCTATTTTTCAGGATCAGCAGTTGGGTTAATATATAATGCGGGTGAACAAAATTCAGTCGCTCAGGTGGATAGCGTAACGGCAGCGATTGAAGGCACAAGCCTATCAACAATTGAACGGACAATTTCAACCTCAGCAGAAGTACAGCAAGCTGCCACCTCATTAGTGGGTGAAGCTGATGTTATATACATCGTTACTGATAACACAGTTGTTTCAGCGCTAGAGAGTGTTGTGGGTGTGGCAAATGACCAGGACATTCCGCTTATTGTTGGGGAACCAGACTCATTAGAAAGAGGCGGCTTTGCAACGTTTGGCATTGATTACTATACAATTGGTTATCGTGCTGGTGAAATGGCAGTCGAGATTTTAACTGGTGAGCGAGTACCATCTGAAATTGACGTAGAATACCCACCAGAAATGCAGCTGTATTTGAATGAAGCTGCAGCAGAAGAACAGGGTATTGAGTGGAACAGTGATTGGGATGAGCTAGCAGAGTTGCAATAACGAGCATTGACGAACCGACACATGTTGTTCATTTGCGACATGGTCGGTTTTCATATTAAGAAGGGGAGTTATGATGTGTTTATTTCTATTTTTAATGCCATGGAATCTGGGGTTATCTATGCAATTATGGCATTAGGTGTCTATTTATCATTTCGTGTCCTTGATTTTCCGGACCTAACGGTAGATGGAAGCTTCGTTACTGGAGCTGCCGTTGCTGCTATATCGATTGTAAACGGTGTGCCAACTATCTTAGCAACGTTGTTCGCACTAATTGCTGGCTTTGTTGCCGGGTCTCTAACGGGGATTTTAAACACAAAGGGACGAATCAATCCATTATTATCTGGAATTTTAATGATGACTGCCTTATATTCAATAAATCTAAGAATTATGGGCCAATCAAATATTCCATTACTTAATCAATCAACGGTTTTTACACAATTGCGTGAAAGTTGGTCTGATCTAGGTGTAGATCAAGCGTTGACTAATATGCTAGTCAGTATAGGGATAGAGCGTCCCCCGAGTACGTGGTCAATTTTAATAATCATGACCATTGTGACGTTTTTAATTAAACTTGGCATTGATTTTTATCTTAAGACAGAAATGGGCTTAGCGCTCCGAGCAACAGGTGATAACGAAAAAATGATTCGGAGCTTCTCGGCCAATACTGATCATTTGAAAATTGTTGGCTTAGGACTTTCAAATGCACTAGTTGCACTAGCTGGGGCATTATATGCCCAATATGCTGGTTTTTCTGATTTAAACATGGGCATTGGGATGATTGTCGTCGGTTTAGCATCTGTTATTATTGGCGAATCGATTGTCGGAACGAAGTCAATTACCCGGACAACGTTGGCGGTTGTCCTGGGTGCTGTTGTCTACCGAATTGTCGTTGCTTTCGCATTAAGGTCACAGTTTTTAGACACTGGTGATATGAAGCTTATTACCTCTGGACTTGTTATTATTGCGCTCGTTATTCCTAAATTGCTTGCAAATCATAAGGAGATCCAGCGCAAACGCAAAAAACGTCTTGCTTTAGAAAAGCAAATGGAAGGGGAACACTATGCTAGAAGTTAACCATATTTCTCTGACCTTTAATGAAGGCACACCAGATGAAAAAAAAGCACTACAGCATATCCAGCTTAAGCTTAATAAAGGTGACTTTGTTACGGTAATTGGAAGCAACGGGGCAGGAAAGTCAACCTTGATGAATATTATTTCAGGCGCACTTTTCCCCGATGTGGGTAAGGTGACGATTAATGAAAAGAACGTCACCTTATTACAGGAGTTCAAGCGCTCTAATTATATTGGCCGCGTCTTTCAAGACCCGATGGCGGGTACATCACCTACGATGACGATTGAAGAAAATCTAGCAATGGCATACTCTCGAAACAAGAAACGTACGTTAAAGCTAGGCGTTAATAAAAATCGCCGGGCCTTCTTTAAATCAGCATTAGCAACCTTACACCTTGGTCTAGAACAGCGTTTAAATGCGAAAGTCGGTCTGCTATCGGGTGGTGAGCGGCAAGCACTTTCACTCTTGATGGCAACCTTTACCGAGCCTGATATTCTCTTGCTAGATGAGCATACTGCAGCACTTGATCCTTCACGGGCCGCGTTAATTACCAATTTAACGAAGGAGGTCGTGGAGAAGACTGGTCTAACAACGTTAATGGTCACGCACAATATGCAACAGGCCTTGGACCTGGGCAATCGGTTAATTATGATGGATAAAGGTCAAATTATTCTTGATATATCTGGTGCTGAGAAACAAGCTTTGACCATCGAAAAGCTCCTTCATGAGTTCCAGCGCATTCGTGGTGAGCAAATGGGTGATGACCGTGCTATACTAGGATAGATAGACTAACGACTCATCTTCTAAGCGCTAGATAGAGACTTTTGTTTGAACGGTGAGTGCGGTAGTCAATTGTAAGAGATATTAGCAGAAAGAAGGGAATGGTATGGAGTATAGCTTTGCAGATCGCGTACGCTACTTTGATTCCTCAGCAGTACGTGACATTTTAAAGGTCGTAAATCAAGGGAACGTCATTTCGTTTGCAGGTGGTTTACCAGATGAAGACCTGTTTCCTGTTCAAGCGGTAGAAGCGGCTTTTTCTAAGGCAATTACTTCTGGAAATAAGGCGTTACAATATGCAGAAACCGAAGGGCTTTATCGGCTTCGAGAACAGCTAGCAACGAGAATGGAACGAAAAGGAATTGTCCGCTCTGCTGAAGATATCTTAATTACTTCGGGCTCTCAGCAGGCAATTGATTTGTTCTCGCGTATTATGTTTAATCCTGGTGATGTCGTGCTTACCGAAAACCCAACCTACTTGGCTGCCTTGCAGGTATTCGCTTCTTATGAAGTAACGGTAATTGCTGTTGACTCCGATCAGGATGGTATAATTGAAGCAGATTTAGTAGAGAAAATTAGCCAATTCAAGCCGAAGTGCATTTATGTCGTGCCAACTTTTTCTAATCCTGATGGTAAGGTGTGGTCGCTGGAGCGGAGAGAAATGTTGCTTGAGGTAGCAAGAAATGAAGAGTTGGTTGTGATGGAAGATGATCCTTATGGTGATATTCAATTCGATCCAGCAGCAATACCGTTAAGCTTAGCAGCTTTAGATCATGAATGTGCACATGTTGTCTACACCAGTACGATTTCCAAAACTGTAGTACCGGCAATGCGGATTGGGTGGATTACTGGTCCGACACCAATAATTAAGCTAATTGCCCAAGCTAAGCAGGCAGCCGATTTACATACCAACTCAATAAGTCAGCATGCACTGTCACATTTGCTAACGGATTATGACCTTGATCAACACATTGAAACCATTCGGACAACTTATTTTGAACGCATGCAAGTGATGAAGAAAATAATTGATGAAGCAGACATTGCAGGATTAAGCTATATTGAGCCAAGGGGGGGCATGTTCTTTTGGCTCAACCTGCCGGATCATATGAATCCGACGGAGCTATTAAAGGTAGCTGTCGAGCATGGTGTAGCCTTTGTCCCTGGCGCACCTTTTTATGTCGGTGATGGTAACCCAACAACAATAAGACTAAATTTCACACATGCAACACCTGACTTAATTGCTGAAGGGATGAGCCGGTTAATTAATGTATTTAATTTAGTGGAAATGAGCTAATGTACAAAGTGATTAAAATATTAATATAGTAGATATCGTCCGTTTTCTAGATCGAAGCGAATGCTAATTAATTGAGTGATTAGTTCTAGCCAAAGGTAAGTGTTACACTTAAATAATTAATCGCTTTAAAAAATTAAAAACACTAATTAACTCGTGAACTGATCTTTATTACCGTAAATTAGTTCATTGTTAATTAGTGTTCTTTTTGCAATGTGGGTAAGTAATGATGAGCATTAAAAATTTACCACTTCAATACCTGCATAATCGCTCGTTCCTGTTGCAATAGTCTGTCCTGATTCTACTAATCTAAAGCTTACTGAGCCACCCAGTCCCTCTTTTATAAGTGTTGACATCTGCCCTTTATTAGGTGCCTTTAGCTCACCAGCCTCTGAGCGAATTGCATTAATAAACAGTGATGTCTGCTTTCGCTGCAACTGAATAGCTACTTGTTGCTCTGATACTTCCGCCTTAATAATTTTTGTTCCATTGTAGGTTGCAAAGCGATATTCCTCATCAGCGATTGTTAAGTTGCAAATGTGTCCAATGAATTGAGTCTTCATCATCGGGATAGTGGCAATGCTACACATGACTGATAAGTCAGTCTGGTTAAAATGATTAGCTTGAATCCATATATAGCGGTCAGGAAAGGAGGTTCCCCAATCTTTTTCAATATAGCCCCAGTCCTGATCAAAGATAAACTGCTGATCGTTGAATTGTATCTGTCCATTAACACGGTGATTCATACTGATAACACCGTGATTACAAGCCATCTTTGGGATATAAGCAAAATAACCCATGATATTAGGTGTTACTAGACTTGTTTTTATTGGTAGGTGATCACTAAAGCTCAGGCTCCCAATTAGGTGCACGTGACTATTCTTTAAGTTAATCTTGATTCGATTCTTTGAAAAGTAAGAGTCTCCAATTGTGATTGCAAAGGGGTGTTTGCGTAGTTGAAAAGACTCGATTGGATACTTGAAATAATAAGTACGAATGGGTGAGCTTACAATCACCTGAATAAAAGCATGCTTGTCATTGGCATTTAAGCTAATACCTGGAATAAAAGAAATAATTTTATCTGAACTGGTACTAACTTGTTTAAAATACCAGCCTTCGAAGTAATGTTTTTTATTTAAATGTCCTTGAAATTGAATCGGGTCAAATAATTTCTTAATGTGCGATCAAGCCTTTCTATTCTTGATAACCAAGTAGTTTTTTCCAAAAAGGTAGCTTATTCTGAGCTGGTTGTTCTAATTGTTGCTCCACATATAAAATTTCAGCAGAATCAATAGCTTGCTTGTAGCAAAGGACAAGGCCAAATGCATTCTGACAATCTTTATCGTCAATTAATGTGTATGGAATGTCATAATCATTTGCTAATTTGCGGTATGGCTTAAGTAGATTTATAGAGATTACACCATTAAGGAGAAGCTCTGCTTTTTTATTTTTTGATAGCTTATTGGCAAATTGCTCAAGCCCTTGTTCAGCCTCAACCTGTTCAATTGTTAAGGCAAAAGCTGTTCTTTCCCTTAAGCTGCCTAAAAACTTTCTACGCTCATCAGGCTTAGTCTGCCTAGAGCCATGTATACCTTCATTTAAATAATCATCAATATTTGGCATTGGACAATCACCTCGTTATTAGTATACCAAAAAGAGATGGTAACTAAACTTTTATTTAATAAAAGTATTTTTGAAGTATCCAATAAGCTAGATCTGCAAATAAGATAAAAGTATACGAAAAAACGATCACAAAAATTATTTCTGTGATCGTTTTAGGTCTATTGTGAGTCATCAACTGGATAGACACCATGCTCATCATGAACTTCGTGACCTGACAATGCTGGATTAAAAACACAAACCATTCGCATTGTTGTTTGAGCACGTAATAAGTGCTCGTCATTTTGATCTAATGCATATAGTTGGTTTGCTTTAATGGGCCAAACCTTGTTGTCACTCAGTGTAACAACTTCACCCTCACCTTCAATACAATAAACAGATTCAAGGTGATTCTGGTACCAAATATGTGTCTCTGTACCAGCTTTAATAATCGTATCATTTACTGAATAACCCATGTTGTCTTTCTTCATAATTAACCGTCTACTAATCCAGTTACCACCGTCAACTTCATGCTCTGTTCCTAATACATCATCTAATGAAACAACCTTCATAATAATAGCCTCCTTACACAAGTTGTGTTTCTGTTTCTAAAACTAGTTCAACACTTTTTTCAATAATCTTTAGTCCAGTACCTAATTCTTCGTCACTAATAGTTAAGGCAGGAAAGAGCTTAAAGACCTCATCTTTAGCACCAGCTGTTTCCATAATTAACCCAAGCTCAAAGGCTTTGGCAGTAATCTTATTCGCTAAGTCTTTAACTCCACAGGCAACACCTGTCATTAAGCCCCTACCTCGCACCTCCCCTTGCAGTTTGGGATAACGAATGACAAGGTCATTAAGGAAATCTTCTGTCTTTGTTGCTAAATGATTAACACGCGCTCCCAGCTTGTTGTCTTTCCAATAATCAAGTGCTGCTGTTGCGGTAATAAAGGCATGGTTATTTCCTCTAAAAGTCCCGTTGTGCTCACCAGGAGCGAATTGATCAATTTCAGGGCGAATGAGTGTAGCGGCAAATGGTAAGCCATAACCACTTAGTGATTTTGACATGCAAATAATATCAGGCTTAATTCCAGCTGGTTCGAAGCTAAAGAAGCTTCCTGTTCGCCCAACACCTGCTTGGACCTCATCGACAATTAGGAGAATACCCCAACGCTTACACAGTGCTTCAATTTCCTTCATCCATTCAAAGCTAGCGGCATTAATACCACCTTCACCTTGCACGGTTTCTAGAATCATTGCTGCTGGAATAGCTACTCCACTACCGTTGTCTTCAAGAAAACGCTCGATAAAATTAATGGAGCTTTGATTATCAACATAGTTATCATATGGCATAGTAGATACGTTTTGTAACGGTATACCTGCTCCTTCCCGCTTTGCAGAGTTTCCAGTTACTGATAGTGCGCCAAGCGTCATCCCGTGAAAGCCATTGGTAAAGCTGATGACTTCAGTCCTACCGGTAACTTTGCGTGCAAGCTTTAATGCGCTCTCTACAGTATTAGTGCCTGTTGGACCGGGAAACATTATTTTATAATCCATGTTTCTTGGTTCGAGAATAATAGTGTTAAAAGCTGTTAAAAACTGGGCTTTAGCTTCAGAGGCCATATCAAGTGAATGAGTAATGCCATCACTTAAAATATAGTCAATTAGCTTTTGTTTCATATGCTCATCATTGTGACCATAATTTAATGCCCCTGCCCCTGAAAAGAAGTCAATGTAGGTATTGCCTTTGTTGTCCCACATTTTAGAGCCTTTTGTTTTGGTGAAAATGGTTGGGAAGCTTCTTACATAGCTTCTCACTTCGGATTCTAAGTTTTCAAATACTTTCATATCTTCTGACATTTTTACTACCCCCTAGGTCTTTTTTATCTTTTAATGGTCCGATTTTAAATTTTAATTCTTCTTCGTATGGTTCCTCATCTGGAAATAAGTCCTGCGTAAAGAAGCTTTCAATATTGCATTCGGTTTGCTGCTGTAGCGCAAGTTTCTTAAAAAGTGCCTGAGAGGCTTGATTAGAGGGTGTCACGGTAGCTTCGACATAGTTAATGTCTTGCGCTTTGACTTGATTAACAAGTTGATTTAACAGTGATAGCCCAATGCCATTCCCTTTATAGTTGGGATCGACGCCAATCTGCCAAACAAAGACAGTATCGGACTGTTTGGGTGGGATAAAGCCAGTAATAAAACCAACAACTTTACCATCTAGCTTTGCTACAACACAGGTATCGCTAAAATAGTGACTCATCATAATGTATTTATAAGCGGAATTATCATCAAGCGATGTGTTGGTGACTATTGTCCACATTGCTTTGCCGTCCTCACGGTTTGGAGGGGAAAGTACGATCTTATCTTTAATCATAAATCTGCTCCTTTCTTCGTGAGAAGTCATAACAAACTCACACGCTTATAATCATAATACGATTCAAAGATAAGCTCAAATCAGCTAAAGGGCGATAATTCGGAATTAATATGAATAAATTCGGTTGAAGTGAATTTAAGCTTGGTTAAAGTAAGAATTTCGGCTAAATTGTTTCGAATCCTCTTATTTAAAGCAAATTTGTTATTTAAACCTCGAATAAAAAACTCGAAATTTTCAGTTAATTGAGCGATAATAGAAGAGAAATGTGTTGCGAAAAGAGGGGGAAGTATGGTTTTAAAACTAAGAGAAGTTGGTTTATTAAGAAACGGTCGTTGGATTCTCAATCAGATAAATTGGGAAGTAAAGCAAGGCGAGCATTGGGCATTATTAGGCTTAAATGGAGCGGGTAAGACAGCGTTGTTACATATGCTAAGTGCTTATCACTTTCCAACAACTGGAGAAGTGGAAGTGTTAGGTCGGAGGTTTGGGAAAGATGAGCTAGGGGAAGCGCTTAGGCAAGATATTGGTTTAGTCTCTCAGACCTTACAGGGTCGTTTTTATGAAGAGGATAGCGCGTATCAAATTATACTTAGTGGCGGGTTTGCCTCGATCGGTTTGTATGCAACGCCGACAGATGATATGCGCGAACGTGCTAAAGATTTACTTAAAGAATTGGGTTGCTTTCATTATGCTAATCGTCCCTTTTACACACTATCGCAAGGGGAACGGCAACGGGTTATGATTGCACGGTCATTAATGGGCAATCCTAAATTACTAATCCTTGATGAACCGACTAATGGTTTGGATTTCTTAGCTAAAGAGCAGCTCCTCGATGCAGTTGAGACAATCGGTTCCAGAGCAAATGCACCAACTATTCTGTATGTTACACATCATGTCGACGAGCTATTGCCTATTTTTAAACAAACATTAATGCTAAAGTCCGGGGAGGTGTTTGCCTCTGGATTGACACAAGATTTATTAACGAAACAGACCTTAAGTCATTTCTTTGGGATTGAGGTTGACTTAAGTTGGCATCATAAACGTCCACAAATATGGCGATGTTAAAAAAGGAAAAGCAATAAGCAGATTACCTGCATAGACTATAGTAGTTGTTAAAAAGGTGGGTGATTTGAATGACGTTTTCGGCCATTGAATTTGTTATGCTTGCGTTAGCTACCCTAAGATTAATGCGCTTATTACGCTACGATTATATTTCAAATCGACTGCGAGCATTTCTGATTGAGGAAATAGAGCACCCTCTTGATGAAGAAGGGGCTGTTGAGATTATCACGAGAGGCAGAGGAGAAGGATTTCGTTACCATTTTGGCGAGCTTTACGCCTGTCATTGGTGTGTCTCAATTTGGTCAGCTTTGTTCCTATTAGCTGGTTTGTCAATCTTTCCAGTTGTGTTTTCTTTTATTATCTCAGTGCTTAGTATCGCGGCATTGGCGAGTAGTATTCAATTTCTAATTGAGACATTTGGTTAAGGTTAAAGGCAAGGTGCTTAAATATAGGCACCTTGCCTTTTGATGTACTATTTAGTTTGCTTGGGTCGTCTAATTACCTTTTTCTTGCCACACCCGCAGCCACCCTTTTTGACAGGAGTAGCTTTGACAACACGTCTTGTAGCCATTTTAGTTTCCTCCTCATCTTGACTACTATAGCGTATGCGGTTATTAGAAAACTGACTGGGAAAATGACTAGCTCGTCTTTATCCGTTGGGAGAGAAGAGCTTTTTTAATTGTGCAATGGCCTTCTGGAATCCAGTTAGTTCACCTTGAGTAACAGTAGGTAATTTTTCTTCATTAGTTGCAGGTGCTGCTTCTTCCTTAATAGCAGGTATTTTCTCCTCATTAGCCGTAGTGGGTATCTCATCTTTCTTAATAGTAGTTAGTTCTTCTTTTGTTTCAACTGGGATAGCCTCTTCAGTTGTTGATGTCAGTTCAGAGGGATGTTCTTCCTTTTGTGTGCTTTCTGTTCCTTCTTCATTCGTTACCTGCTCTTTTCGCTTCGTTAACTGGTGAAGTGCCTCTGCTTCATCTAAAAGCCTTTGTAGCTGTTTTTCCTTCAACTTCATCAGTACTTTTTTCTTATCTAGGTAAATTTGAGGACTGCGTAATGAATTTGATTGTGTTTCTTTGCGATCAGGAACAATATAGGCTGATTGATAAGATTTTAAATCGTTAAAATTAAAACGTTTTGGTTCCTCATTAAGAGTGACTTGCTCTGCTTCCCTCACTTTACCTTGACCAAGCTGCTTTGCTTGATCTGGTTGCACATCATCAGACATTGTTGTATCCACCTCCTTTAACGTGTGTTGCTGGCTATTGACGAAGAGTTCGAGAAGCTGCTCAAATGTCTCAATATGATAGATGAATAGGTTGCTAAGCTGTTCTTCCACTAAGGTATCAATGGGATTTGCTAAATCAGAGCGTTGTTGTTTTAAAGTGTTAAGTTCTACTTCTTTCATAGCAAGCGTATCCTCAAGCTGCTTCTGTTTGTCCATATATTTATTTAATTGTCTGACAACCGACTGGTAGCTTTCCTGTAATGAACTGTATGCATCGCTTAAATCGTTAAGCTGATAGCTTTTAATAATTCTTTCATAGCGTTGCTGTTGCATTCGCCAATCTTGATTTGGGTTAATCATTGCTGTTCACCTCGTCGTATTGCCTACTGATTAATATATGCAGCTATGCTTACTTGCGTGTTTAGCTTGGGCTGGTGCCTGTTTTGAACAAAATGACTATAAACTAGACTTTTGCACAGAGCATAATCAGGTTATACACATATTTTGTTATTGAAATAAAAAAATTATCAGTAAAGGAGTAGAGCATATGTTGAATCGACCACCGCATCCAGGGGAAGAACTACTTTGCTTTAATGCGGAGAAGGTATATGATTGGGTTATTCTACGGGAAACAGTAAATCAAAACGTACCTGCAGCCGACTGGGGTGTGTTGCCAATTGATCCGTGTGGACCAACTGTAAGTAACTTAACAATTAGATGCTATTTAGTAGATCCTTTGAGTGGGGAGCCGTTACCACCTAACGCAGAGATTCCGGTAGTGGAGACTGCCGAAAGAGAAGACAGAGAATTTATCATTGATGGTAAGCGTGTCACCTTACAGCGAGTAGCATTTGAGAAAACATTAAGCTTAATTGTTGAATTTAGCGGATTTGACGGAACAACACCATTTCTAGAATTGGCTGATCCAGTCGAAATTACAATTCCGGAGTCTGTTTTCCTCTGCGCCCCAGAGGGTACACGACTTGTTGTGCGAGTTTCAGATGTAACATGTAGCGCAAGTGTAAATTGTGTGGCCACTACATTTGAAAGTATGGATGTTTCTCTTGTTGTTTGTCAAAGCGTTCAATCGGTTGCTGATGTGACATTGGAATTAGAAGCAAGCTTCTGTGAACCACGTGATTTATTAGCTATTGATGAATGCCCAAGTCCAATTATTCCACCACAGTGTCCAATTGTTTTCCCTGGATCAGGCAGACCGTGCGGACCAAAGAAATAGTGTGATTTCAAGAGTTATTTTCACAATAGTGAGAGTAACTCTTTTTTTATTATTCTTGCTTTAGTTAGCGATGGGTTGGCTGGTTTCGATAGTAGCTATATTTTTGCAAGTTGGTATTCAAATTAATAAATGCTGATTAGTTAGCATATGTTTAGATAAAAGGAGGGGACCACCATGCAAAATTGGGAAAAGACCAAGGAAAAGTTGATTGAGCTTGATAATAGCTGGGAGCAACTTTATCAGAAACTCCGAAATAACCATAAGCAAGAAGATTTAATAGAGCCAGTTTTATTAGGCTATTACACACATTCATTAAATCTAGCAACAGCAGTCAATGAATCTTCCATTTTAAATGCTAGTTTCTATATCGCAAATCATACAGCTAAACCAATTGAGCAGTTAACCATCTGTATTAAGATTGATGCCTCACTTCCTTATCAGTTTTCTGGAAAATATATTAATGAGAATGATCATGGGAAGAAAGCAGGTCAACAAACGGCTTGGCAACTTGTTGAAAATAACCATGATCAATATTGGTTTACATATCTACCAGAAGAAGGTTTATTAGCAGATAGAACGATTCAATTTGCTAATTTTGCAATTACTTGGAAAGCAGAAGAAGCCTATAGTTTAAGTATTGAAGGCTTTATTTATACGAATGAGTATCCGGATGGTCAAGCAGTGTTAAATCCTATTTTTATTGCAGTCACAGATTAAAGTGAGGTGAGTGTTCTGACAGATAAATTATTTGAGCAAATTCAGCAAGAGCTTGAACGGAGTATTTTTACAGATGAGCCATCAAGTAGCTGGATTTATTATACCTTTTTTCTCTTACTCGAGAGGTTTAAAGAAACGGAGCGGACTGGTGAAATAGAAGTACAAGAAGAAATTAACCAGTTCTTAGATGAATTAGTTGAGCGAAACTTACAGCGCCTTGATCAGCTTCATAATAAAAAGGAATGAAGCCTTGTGTTAAATACACGAGGCTTCATTTGGTATATAACTATTAAAATAGGGAGTTATCCTTTAAAAGCGTTGCGATAAACGTCAGCTAATTCAGTAACAAGTGGTAGCTTAGGGTTAGCTGTTGTACATTGATCTTCAAAAGCGCGATCAGCTAAGTAATCAACCTTTGCTTCAAAATCTTTTTTGTTAACACCGTTTTCCGCAATGCTCATTGGAATGTTAAGCTCTTTAGCTAGTTTAAAGATCGCATTAACTAAACTTTCAACACCTTCAGCAGTTGTTTTTGCTGGTAAACCTAAAGCTTTAGCTATTTCAGCATAGCGTTGGTCAGCAATGAAGTGCTCATATTTAGGAAATGAGACGAACTTCGACGGTTTTTGGGCATTATAGCGAATAACATGTGGCATTAAAATCGCATTAGCACGACCGTGTGCAATATGGAATTCTGCACCAAGCTTGTGAGCCAAACTGTGATTAATTCCTAGGAAGGCATTGGCAAATGCCATACCAGCAATTGTTGAAGCATTATGCATTTTTTCGCGGGCGACTTCATCGCTACCATTGTGATAAGCCTTTGGTAAATATTCGAATACGAGCTGAATCGCTTTAATGGCTAGACCGTCTGTGTAGTCATTGGCCATAATCGAAACGTACGCCTCAATTGCATGTGTCAAAACATCCATACCAGTATCAGCAGTAATGACCTTAGGGACAGTCATGACAAACTGTGGATCGATAATGGCCACATCAGGTGTTAACTCATAGTCAGCTAAAGGATACTTTACATTTTGTTGTTTGTCAGTAATAACAGAGAATGAAGTAACCTCGGAACCAGTACCAGATGTAGTCGGAATAGCAACAAATTGCGCCTTTTGACCAAGCTCTGGATATTTATAAACACGTTTGCGAATATCTAAGAATTTTTGCTTTAAGCCATTGAAATCTGTTTCTGGGTGTTCATGGAATAACCACATTCCTTTTGCAGCATCCATTGCTGAACCACCACCAAGGGCAATAATAACATCTGGACTAAAGGCATTCATTGCTTCAGCACCGCGCATAACCGTTTCTTTAGATGGATCTGGTTCTACATCTGAGAAAATTTCACAGTGTACATAGTCAGAGCGTTTACGTAAATGATAGAGTACTTTATCAACATAACCGAGCTTAACCATCATTGGATCGGTAACAATAAAAGCTTTAGAAATGTTTGGCATTTTAGCTAAATATTGAACTGAATTTTTCTCAAAGTATACTTTTGGTGGAACTTTAAACCATTGCATATTATTATTCCTTCTCGCCATTTTTTTAACGTTAATTAAGTGCATCGTGCCAACGTTTGTTGATACAGAGTTACCACCGTAAGAACCACAGCCTAGTGTAAGTGACGGGATATACGCGTTATAGATATCTCCAATAGCTCCCTGTGACGATGGTGCATTGACAATAATACGTCCAGCCTTCATCCGTGCCCCGAATTGGTCAATGACATCTTGATTTGTGGCATGGATGACTGCAGAGTGACCAAGTCCACCAAATTCAAGCATTTCTTCAGCGCGTGTCAAGCCTTCTTCAGTGCTGTTAACTTTTATTGCAGCCAGTACTGGGCTTAGCTTTTCGCGAGAAAGTGGGTGGTCTGGACCGACACCTGTGATTTCTGCAACAAGAATCTTCGTATCTTCAGGAACTTTAACACCTGCCATTTCAGCAATCTTTACCGGTTTCATACCAACAATTTTAGGATTAACAGCACAAGTATCCTCATTTATAACTAATTTCTCAACCTTTGCTTTTTCAGTTGCTGATAGGAAGTAGCAGTTGTAATCAATCATCGTTTGTTTAACGGTGTCGTAGATTTCTTTATCTACAATCATTGCTTGTTCTGATGCACAGATCATACCATTATCAAATGTTTTAGATAGAATAAGGTCGTTAACAGCACGCTTGACATGAGCTGTTTTTTCAATATAGCAAGGAACATTACCAGCACCAACCCCTAAGGCAGGCTTTCCAGAGCTGTAAGCTGATTTAACCATGCCAGGACCTCCAGTTGCTAAAATTGTTGCAACGCCTGGGTGCTTCATTAAAGTTTGTGTTGCCTCAATCGATGGTTTTTCGATCCACTGAATACAATGCTCCGGCGCACCAGCTTTAATTGCTGCCTGGTAGAGAATATTAGCTGCTTCTGAACTACATTTCTGGGCAGAAGGGTGGAAAGCAAAGATAATTGGGTTACCCGTTTTAATTGAGATAATTGACTTAAACATCGTTGTTGATGTCGGATTTGTTACAGGTGTTACGCCTGCGACAACGCCAATTGGTTCGGCTATTTCGACAACGCCTTCATGCTCATTCTCGCTTATCACACCGATTGTTCGATCATATTTAACATTATGGTAAACATATTCTGTTGCAAAAATGTTCTTAATAATTTTATCTTCGTAAACGCCACGACCTGTTTCCTCAACAGCCATTTTAGCTAAATACATATGCTTATCTAAACCGGCAAGAGCCATTTCTTTAATAATGTCGTTAACCTGTTCTTGATTAAGCTTTTTCATTTCTTTGAGTGCTTTCTGTGCGTTAGTTGCTAGCTTATCAATGCTTTCTGCAACAGTAGGCTCCTGTACAATGTTTTGTTTTTCGATTTTTGTAACCATGTGAATTCCTCCTAGTAAATTTATGTGAAGTATTGAGCATTAAACTCAAAAAATAAAAAACTAATAACTAGCTTCAGGGTTACGCGGTATCTTAACAAATGAGACATCATTTAACATTCTCGAATTGTTTTTAATGACAACCACGTATTGCTTTGTCCAGATGAAATTTGGAATTTCTTTATCGCCTTTTAAGCTCATTGCTTCAAACTGATCGTTAACTTCGTCTTCAAAACTAGCTTGCGTATAAAATTCAGAATCTGTACCAAAATCTTGCCACTCTGTTAAAATCATTTTATACCCCCCTTGTTCTTCCTTGATTTCATCATAACATCTGTATGCGCTTACAAAATACTGCAATTGTGACAGGTTTGTGAAATGATTCACATTAATGAATTTGAGCTAAGAAAAACTATACTTAAACCCTTATTTAATAAGGGTTTAGCTAGTCTTTATATAGTAATTGAATTTGCGTGCCTGATATTATCTGTTGTGATTTTTACCTAATGAGCGACTGTAACAGCTCTGATATCTAGTCATTTTCAGGTTGATAGAGTTGCTCCTGACCACCTTGACTGTTTTTTAAAGTAAACAAGCTGGGTGTTATTTTTAGGACAAGATAGTTTGGATCATGAGGTCCATCAAACCATGGTTTAAGCTGATCATTCCAGAGTTTCTCTTTCATTGCTTGATCGTCGTGAATTGCACAGCTTCCTTCAATTTCAATATATTCATCACCCAAACCATCAAAGGTATAGCCAATAATAATGTGGACATAAGGGTTGTGTTCTAAGTCATCCACCTTATGTGTTTCTTTTGAAGTAGCGGTATATAATGTTAATTGATCATGAAAGAAGGTCATATATCGTGAATGGGGCTTATTTTGAGCAACGGTCGCCATGGTACCAATCTGATGCTGATTTAAAATAGTGATGATTGTTTCTTTAGTTGGTGTGTTTGCCAATGTAGTTCCCTACTTTCTTATTTTAATGATGGTATTAGTATGAAGCTGTTTTTTATTTTTATCCTTACAAAGTAACAGCAGTTGTTTTTATTAAGATTAAGTTGCGGGCGAATCATGTGATTTAAGAGCGAAAAATCCGGTTTAGGTGCGATCGCACGTAAATAGGAAAAATCGCACGCAATAAGTGTAAAGCGCACTTATTTTAAGTTACGAGCGAATCGTGTGATTTAAGAGCGAAAAACCTGATTTAGGTGCGATCGCACGTAAATAATAGGTGTAATTATAGTGAAACTAACTCATTTAAGCCTAAAAAAAGTAGCTGCTCTAAGAGTAGCTACTTTTTCAATCTATAGGCTTGCTTGATAAATCGCAACAGAGTCATCATAAGTTAGCTTTTTAAAGTTACCAAAGTTTTTATTTGCTGTGACAGTTTTATCAGCCATTTCTTCAATTGTATTTTCATTAATATTATAGTCCGCTAACCGGTTTGGTGCACCAATTGTATTCCAGAATTCCCTTAGTGCTGTAATTCCTTTGATAGCAACTTCACGATCTGAAAGTTCACCTTGTTCAATATCAAAGACGCGTTGGGCAAATTTCTTAAAGCGCTCCACATTCTCATCGAGCACATGCTGCATCCAGTTTGGGAATAATATTGCAAGTCCGCCACCGTGTGGAATATCATGGACAGCGGAAACGGCGTGTTCAAGGTTATGTGTCGCCCAATCACCTTGATAGCCCATGCTAACCATACCATTTAAAGCCATCGTACCACTGTATAAGATGGTAGCTCTGTGTTGATAGCTGTCAAGTTCGTCTAGTAGCTGCGGTGCTGTTTCTATTACGGTTTTCAAAATGCCTTCAACCATGCGATCCTGCAAGTGTGTCGTTGTTTCGTGGTGGAAATAATGCTCAAGTGCATGTGACATAATATCAACAATGCCGTAAATCGTTTGATCCTTTGGTACATTATAGGTGTGGACGGGATCAAGGATTGAGAATTTAGGGTATGTATATGGACTACCCCAGCCATGCTTTTCATTTGTTTCCCAATTTGTGATCACTGACCCTGCATTCATTTCCGATCCAGTTGCTGCTAATGTTAGCACTGTCCCGAATGGAAGAGCTGAACTAGCATGGTGTTTTTTTGTGACAATATCCCAAATATCATGCTCTGAATTCGCTCCAGCAGCAATGGCCTTTACGCAATCAATTGTACTTCCACCACCTACGGCTAGAATGAAATCAATTTGTTCTTGTTTACAAATATCAATTCCTTTCCTTGCTGTAGTAACTCGAGGATTAGGTTCAACACCTGAAAGTTCAAAAATATCTTTATTAGCATCATTAAGAATAGCAACGACTTTGTCATAGAGACCGTTACGTTTAATACTTCCCCCGCCATAAACAAGTAGGATTCGATTGCCTACGTGAGCTAATTCACTGACGAGTTGGTCAAGCATGCCTTTCCCAAAAATGAGTTTCGTTGGATTTTGAAAAACAAAATTGTTCATAAAAATATCGCCTCCTTATCTATATAATGGCCAGTTTAATAATTTTAGTAAAGCAAAATGCAATTTAGCGAGCCTAGGTTATCAAAGTAAAGAGTGTAACTTTGTTTGATTCTGTACTATAATTATGATGTTATATCAATATAACAGAATGATACAGCTAATCTGTTGCATATTTTTTTTGTGCTGTTTCTAAATTCAGCAAAGAAAAAAACATAGACAAAACAATAATTAAACCGCTTACACATATATCTATATTAATTAAATCCTTTACTGTGCTAAAATTTGAACAAAATATGAACATTTACTATAACAGTTCATAAATGTGATCTATTTCACTTTATTTTTAATTAACAGGGGTATATACTTAAAGTAAGATAATTAATTGCTTGTAAATTAATTAAATTTGAGGAGGTTGCGGAAATGAAAGTAGCAGATGAAGTTACAAAAAACAACCCATGGAACGGTTTCCGTGAAGGTAACTGGCAAAAAGAAATTGATGTTCGTGATTTTATTTTAAAGAATTTTTCTCTATATGAAGGAAATGAAGACTTTTTAGCAGGGCCAACAGAAGCGACAGAAGCTTTGTGGGATCAAGTTATGGCTCTTACAAAAGAAGAGCGGGAGCGTGGTGGTGTTTATGATTTAGACACTAAAATTGTTTCTACTATTACGTCTCATGATGCAGGCTACCTAAACAAGAATCAAGAGAAAGTTGTTGGGGTTCAAACTGATATACCGTTTAAGCGTTCATTGCAGCCATTTGGTGGTATTCGGATGGCAGCTGTTTCGGCAGAGTCATATGGCTATAAGTTAGATGAAGAAGTTGAGAAGATTTTCACTGATTACCGTAAAACGCATAATCAAGGTGTGTTTGATGCATATACACCAGAGATTAGAGCTGCACGCCGTGCGGGTGTTGTAACTGGCTTACCTGATGCGTATGGTCGTGGTCGTATTATTGGTGATTACCGCCGTGTTGCACTTTATGGTACTGATAAGCTAATTGAAGCGAAAAAGGCTGATGTAGCTTTAATCGGTGGCAATGGTGTGATGTCAGAAGAAATTATTCGTGATCGTGAAGAGCATATGGAGCAAATTCGTGCTCTGCAGGAGCTTAAGCAATTAGGTGATATTTACGGTTTTGATATTTCAAAGCCAGCTACAAGTGCTCAAGAAGCATTCCAATGGCTATACCTGGGCTATCTAGCGGCTATTAAAGAGCAAAATGGCGCAGCGATGAGTCTCGGACGTGTATCTACATTCTTAGATGTTTATGTAGAGCGCGATATCGAAAATGGTATCTTAACAGAAGAAGCTGCGCAAGAATTAGTTGACCACTTCGTAATGAAGTTAAGACTTGTTAAGTTTGCCAGAACACCAGAATACAATGAATTATTTAGTGGGGACCCAACTTGGGTGACAGAATCCATTGCCGGTATTGCAGAGGATGGCCGTCCATTAGTTACGAAAAGCTCATACCGTTTCTTGCATACTTTAGATAACCTAGGCCCAGCACCAGAGCCTAACTTAACAGTACTTTGGTCAGAAAAGTTGACTGACAACTTCAAAAAATACTGTGCGGCTATGTCAATTAAAACAAGCTCAATTCAATATGAAAATGATGATTTAATGCGCACGCATTATGGTGATGATTACGGTATTGCTTGTTGTGTATCAGCAATGCGTATTGGTAAGCAAATGCAGTTCTTTGGAGCTCGTGTAAACTTAGCTAAAGCATTACTTTACGCAATTAATGGTGGTGTTGATGAGAAGCTAAAAACACAGATAGCACCAAACTATGCACCAGTTACATCGGAATATTTAGAGTACGACGAAGTGATGAAGAAGTACGACACAATGCTTGATTGGTTAGCGGGTATTTATGTAAACACATTAAACATCATTCACTTCATGCATGATAAATACAGCTATGAAAGAATTGAAATGGCACTTCATGATCGAGAAGTGTTACGTACGATGGCTTGTGGTATTGCTGGACTATCGGTTGTGGCCGATTCATTAAGTGCAATTAAGCATTCAAAAGTACGCACCATTCGTGATGAAAATGGTATCGCCATTGATTTTGAAATTGAAGGCGACTATCCTAAATATGGAAACAATGATGATCGTGTTGATCAAATTGCAGCCGATTTAGTAAAAACATTTATGAACAAAATTAAGCAGCATAAGACATATCGTCAAGCTGTTCATACTCAATCGATTTTAACCATTACTTCAAATGTTGTATATGGTAAAAAGACTGGAAACACTCCAGATGGCCGTAAAGCTGGCGAGCCATTTGCGCCGGGTGCTAACCCACTTCATGGTCGTGATCAAAACGGTTCATTAGCTTCATTAAATTCAGTAGCTAAAATGCCGTATAATCACTCATTAGATGGCATTTCAAATACCTTTTCAATTGTGCCTAAGGCATTAGGTAAAGATTTTGATACGCAGAAGGCTAATCTTGCAGCTATGCTTGATGGTTATGCGAAGAAAAAAGGTCACCATTTAAATGTTAACGTATTTGACCGTGAAACATTATTAGATGCAATGGAGCATCCAGAGGAATATCCGCAATTAACAATCCGTGTATCTGGTTATGCCGTTAACTTCATTAAGTTAACAAGAGAACAACAAATTGATGTTATTAACCGAACATTCCACGAAAGTTTATAAGGGGAGGAGATAGGAGAAGATAAATCTTCTCCTATCTGCATTATTAAAGGGGGAGAACAACATGAAAGGTCGCATTCACTCGATAGAAACGTTAGGTACAGTAGATGGACCAGGGTTACGCTATATCATCTTCACACAAGGCTGTCTGCTTAGATGCCAGTTCTGTCACAATCCAGATACTTGGAAAATGACGGCTGGTAAGGAAATGACGGTAGCTGAGATCGTTGAAGATATTAAAACGTATCAGCCATTTTTTGAGTCATCTAATGGCGGTGTTACGGTGAGTGGTGGCGAACCATTGATTCAAGCTGAGTTTATCCTAGAGTTATTTACTGAACTCAAAAAACTTGGCATTCATACCTGTATTGATTCATCGGGTGGTTGTTTCAGTCGTTCTCCGCGCTTTCTGAACACGCTAGATAAGTTAATGGAAGTGACAGATTTAATCTTATACGATTTAAAACAAATTGATTCAGAGATGCATAAGCAATTAACAGGTGTCTCTAATGAACATATTCTTGATATGGCTCGTTACCTGGATGAAAAACAAGTTCCGATTTGGGTTCGACATGTACTTGTGCCGGGGGGAAGTGATGATGATCAGCTACTTCAAAGACTATCAGACTTTATTGCAACCCTCTCTAATGTTGAACGGATTGATGTTCTTCCATACCACAAGTTGGGTGTTTACAAATGGGAAAACCTAGGGCTAGCATACCCATTAGAGAATGTTGAACCACCAACCGAAGAACGTGTGAAAAATGCAGAAGCGATTTTAAACCGCAAAATAACGATTGCCCTATCGGAGACTTAATAAGCCAACCATGTCCTTTATTATTGCAATAAAGAGGCTTGGTTGTTTTTTTATTTTAATTAAGACATTATTGTAGCGCTAAAGTGAAAAAAAGATATGTTTAAAATTTAATTTAAAAGGAATAGTTAAATTAAAGACAAGAAATTTTTATATAAGGAGTTGGATACGAATGAGTGATATTATTTTTACTTCGCACGCAACTGCAAAAGGTGGTAGAGAGGGACATGTCAAATCGAACGATGGTGTAATAGATGTTAATCTCGTTGACCCAGCGTCGAAAAGTGATGAGAAGGGTTCAAATCCTGAACAATTGTTTGCTTCGGGCTATGCAGCTTGTTTTGATGGCGCGTTAAATTTGATCGCCTCAAAACAGAAGAAAGAGATAAATTCAACATTATCGGCAGATGTAAGTCTACTAAAAGATCAAGAAGACAATGGGTTTAAACTTGGAGTGGTCTTGCATATTGAAATTGAAGGTGTTACTCAAGAAGAGGCAGAAGATCTGGCTCATCAAGCTCATGAATTTTGTCCATATTCCAAAGCGACACGAGGGAATATTGAAGTTGAGTTAGACGTTAAGATAGTTTAACGATTAAAGCCTCGATGGGTATACGTTCATCGAGGCTTTAATTATCCAGCGACCTGAAAATTTGTCCATTAATAAGAATGGCCAAAAGATAGAGCGACTAGTAAAAGGTTACTAGCAAGACCATTAGTTAAATTAAATATGTGATAAGGGCTTGGTTTAACTAAATGGTGTTGCAGAAATGACTAAATCCAGAGCGGGACAATTTGAATAGAAAGTGGTCGGCAAAAATATAGTTTTTCTTAGATTCACGTTGTCATCCCCTGATGATAGCGTTATATTAGGATATATACAAAAAATAAATATAACAGATGGGTGTGTTGACTGTGAGGGTTGCAATTATTTTTGGATCAAGGCACGGTACAACTGAGGCGGCAGCATGTAATTTGCAAAAAAGATTACAAGAACATGTGGAAATTATTTCGGTTGATCATCTTGAAACTGCGGATTTAAAGCGATTTGATCTGGTTATTTTAGGTGCTTCAATTTATATGGGACATATTCAAGCTGCGATGAAGGAATTTATCGAGCGTCATTTAAAAGTTTTGCTATCTAAGCAAGTTGGCTTGTATTTATGTTGTATGTTAGAGGGAGAAATGGCTGATAAACAATTTGAACAAGAGTACCCGCAAACATTGCGTGATCATGCCTTAGTTACTGGGGTTTTTGGTGGAGAAATACATAAAGAAAAATTAGATGAATTTGATCGTTTAATTATTGACATAGTAGAAGGTGAGAGTGCCTTAAGCTCTGGCCTTTTAGATGAAGAAATACGCGTTTTTGCCGATGTAATTAATCTTTGGTCTCAAAAAGAAGGAGGAGCAATAGAGAATGTCTAATGAAAAAATCTTAATCGTAGGTGCTGGAAGAATGGCACAAGCCATTATTAAAGGCTTAAAAAAAGCTGATTTTACAAATGTAATGGTTGCAAATAAGGGGAATCAGGAACGTTTGGAGGAGGTTGAGTCACGCTTCAATGTGGATTCAACAACGCAATGGCAGGAGCATGTCTCTGATCAAGATATTGTAATTCTAGCGATGCCTCCTGAAGCGCATGAGCAGGTTTTGTCTGAATTAGCACCGGTTATGACCAATCAGCTTATTATTACAGTAGCGGCGGGTATAGATGTTAGCTATCTGGAAAAAAGACTACCAGAAGGAACTGCGGTTGCATGGGTGATGCCGAATACAGCGGCTGCAAAGGGTGAATCCATTACCTTGTTTACCCCAGGGAAAAATGTATCCGATGAGCAGGAATATTTTATAGAGAAGATTCTTTTCAGTATTGGGAAGTTTAAGAAGCTAAATGAACAACAACTTCATGCCCTGACACCTATTACGGGAAGTGCCCCGGCTTTTATATATCGGATGGCACTCACGTTAATCAATAAGGCAAAAGAAACAGGGGTTTCAGAAGTGGTCGCCAAACAACTTGTTGCTCAAATGATAAGAGGCTCAGCAGAAATGTTGAATTCAGAGTTAAAGTGTACGGCAGATTTAATTGATGAAGTAGCTAGCCCGGGTGGCGTTACCGCAGCCGCGCTGTCCGTTTTTGATCAATATCAATTTGATCAGATGATGAATGATGTGCTTACTGCTTGCTATGAAAGAGCAAAGCAATAGTCATTCTTCTTGACACTGATAATCGTTATCAATTACTCTTATCAAGAGGGGTGATCTAATGAAAATGGTTATTGTGTTTGCGAGTATGTCTGGTAATACAGAAGAGCTGGCTGAGATTATTGAACAAGAGCTAAAGCAATCTAATGCTAAGGTTAGTATCTTTCAAATAGGTCTTGATGATATTATGGCTTTTGACCTTGTTCAATATGATGTCATCTTATTTGGCACATATACATGGGGCGACGGTGATCTACCTTATGAGCTTGAAGACTTTTATGATGATATTGAAGCTGAAGACCTAACCGGTAAGAAGGTTGCCTTATTCGGTTCGTGCGACTCATTCTACCCTGTCTTTGGTGGGGCGTTGGATAAAATGGCTGAGCAATTTAGAAAAACAGGTGCTCAAGTATTGGAGCCTATTGTTAAAGTTGACTTAGCGGCTGATGATACTGACCTAGAGAGATGTCGTAAATTGGCCCGAGCGGCTTTAGAACGATAGAATTAACCTCCCGCTAGTTAAAGGTTCTCCTGTTCATCAGAAAATGATTCAGTTTGCTTATGGTGAAATGGTAGCTTTTTACTTTAAAAAATCGTATAATAGACTTATTGCAGGTTAACAATCAGTAAAAGCTTGATTTTTATAGAGATGGTTCTTTGGTCAGACCTATAGGTGCAAACCTGTGATGCTAACAATCGGTGGGTGATGAAGTAAACCCTATTGATTAAAGATAAAATAGAAAATGGGGAATTGCCAGATGGTAAAAGAAATAATCTCTTGGTTAAAGGCTATTATTATTGCATTGGTCATTGTATTTGTTGTTCGTGAGTTTCTGATGACACCCTCGATTGTAAAGGGAGATTCAATGTTTCCTAATTTGCAGGATGGTGATCGCATTATCATAAGTAAGGTTAGTTCAATCGATCGCTTTGACGAAATTGCATTCTTGGCACCAGATACAAATGATAATTATGTAAAAAGAGTTATCGGGCTTCCGGGGGATGAAATCTCAATTCAGGATGACATTCTCTATATAAATGGTGTGGCGTATGATGAGCCTTACTTAGATGAATTAAAAGAAAATTTATTCGAAGATCAGCTGTTCACTTATAATTATGATCTTGAACAAGATCACGGTTATCAGGTTGTGCCAGACGGAACCTATTTTGTTCTTGGGGATAATCGTCCCATTAGTCGAGACAGTAGAAACTTTGGTGTAATAGCGGAGGAGTCGATCATCGGGGAAGTTGTATTTCGAATTTGGCCGGTTGGCTCAATTGGCGTCACTAATTAGCGAGTCATTGGGCATCTGTTGCATGGGTTAGGTTTAACTATAATTAAATATTAATTTTTCCACTAGGGGCGCGTTTACGCTGAGATAAAGACCGTTAAAGGTTTTGGTCCCTTTGAACCTGATTTGGCTAATACCAACGTAGGGAAGTGGAGCTGTTATCTATTGCTCTTAAATATTTTTGTAGATTACCGCTCTATTTTCTAAAATAGAGTGGTTTTTTGATTGGCTGGAAACGAGATTGATTTGCACGATAAGGAGGAGTTAGTTAATGAGTAAAATACTAACAGCATTAACGATTGCTGGTACCGATCCTACTGGAGGGGCAGGTATTCAAGCTGATCTAAAAGCATTTCAGGAACGAGAGGTTTTTGGAATGAGTGTACTTACTTCTGCTGTGGCGCAGAATACGTGTGGTGTTCAAGCGGTAGAGCATATGAAATTGTCATTTATTGAACAGCAGCTCGATAGTGTTTTTAATGATATTACCCCAAATGCAATTAAGACGGGAATGATTGCTACCAATGAAATGATGGAATTAATTTCAAAATACTTAAAAAAGCATACGGCTATTCCTTATGTAATGGATCCAGTTATGGTCGCAACAAGTGGAGATGCGCTAATGGAGGAGGAGTCGAGAAAGGTTATTAGGGAGTTATTAGTTCCATTAGCTAGCGTCGTCACGCCAAATTTACCTGAAGCGGAAATTTTATTTGAACAGAAAATAGCTTCAGTGGCTGACATGGAGCTTGCAGCAAGGTATATTGTCAATCAATTAGGTGCAAAGGCGGCTGTGATTAAAGGTGGGCATTTAAAAGCTGACGCCTTAGACGTACTTTACGACGGAGCTAGCATCCACCATTTGAGTGCTGAGCGTTATAAAACAAAGCACACCCATGGAACAGGCTGCACCTTTGCCGCTGTTGTAACTGCGGAATTGGCAAAGGGGGTAACAGTGCTTGAAGCAGTAAAACTAGCGAAATCTTTCATTACTGATGCCATTCACTATTCGCTTAATCTTGGTAATGGAAATGGGCCGACCAATCATTGGGGCTATCGATTACAAGGTTTGCCGAATCAAGGAGGTCAAACGCAATGAAGGACAGCATAATCCGAGTGATCAAGGTTGTCAAAAATAAAGTGCCACTCGTCCATAACATAACCAATCAGGTCGTAATGAATTTTACAGCAAATGGGTTGTATGCTCTTGGTGCAGCGCCGGTAATGGCACATGAACCGATGGAAGTAGCTGAAATGAGCCAAAATGCTGACGCCCTTGTATTAAATATTGGAACCTTAACAGAAAGCTTAGTTGAGGCAATGGTTATTGCTGGTAAGGCAGCTAATGAAAAAGGGATTCCAGTTGTATTTGATCCGGTCGGGGTAGGTGCAACGTCATATCGAAACAAGGCTGCTAAGCGAATTCTATCAACGGTGAAGCTTAGCCTAATTCGCGGCAATGCTGGGGAAATTAGTGCATTAGCTGGGCTAAAGGCCGAAATGCGGGGAGTTGACGCAACGGGTGAACAGAATTATGAAAAAATTGCCAAATTAGCAGTTGAAACATTAAATGTTCCTGTACTAGTAACTGGTAAAGTCGATATTGTTGCCAGTCATAATCAAATGATACAGGTTAATAATGGAGTTGAACTGTTAACAAAGGTAACGGGGACAGGCTGTTTATTAAGCTCAGTTACGGCGGCTTTCTTAGCGGTGGAGGCTGATGTTGTAAAAGCAGCGGTAGCGGCTATCTCGTTTTACACAGTAGCAGCTGAATTAGCTAATGAAAAGGTTCATGGTCCCGGTAGTTTTCAGGTTGCTTTTTTAGATGCGTTATCCTATACCAGCGAGAATGACGTTTATCAACGTGTTCATTTAATAAATTTAAGTGGTGATAATAAGAATGTTTAATCGAGAATGGTTAAAAGTTTACTTTATATTAGGGAGTCAAAATTGCGCTCATAATCATTCACCCCTAACTATATTAGAGCAAGCTTTACAAGGAGGCATTACTTGTTTTCAATTTCGCGAAAAAGGTGTGCGATCTAAACAAGGTGAAGCTAAAGTAATGTTAGCGCGGCAAATGCAACTGCTTTGTCGAGAATATCAGGTGCCATTTATCGTAAATGATGATGTTGATTTAGCTGTGCTAATTGGAGCAGACGGTATTCACGTTGGCCAAGACGATCAGTCAATTATAGAAATTCGAAAAGAAGTGCCTAGTAAAATGGTTGTTGGTGTTTCGGCAACCAATGTTGAACAAGCGCGGCAAGCAAAAGCGGATGGTGCTGATTATCTTGGGGTAGGACCGGTCTTTTCTACCACAACGAAGGAGGATGCTAAACAGCCGATTGGCTTAAACGGGCTAGAGGCCGTTAAAGACGAGGTGGGTAACATCCCGATTGTTGCTATTGGTGGTATTTCGCTATCGAATGCTCAGTCAATTAAGTCTGTTGGTGCAGATGGTGTATCAGTTATTTCGGCAATTAGTGCAGCTACTTCACCAACAAGTGCCGTTCGAGCTCTTAAGGCTATGTTTAACTAGTTACAAATTAGGTTATTATACCCGTAGTAATTAAAAAAGGATGATGAGTGTATGCGTTTAAAAGGAAAAAAGGTTCTAGCTCTGTTGGAAGAGGACTTTGAAGATCTTGAGTTATGGTATCCGATCCTACGTCTGCAAGAGGAAGGAGCTAAGGTTGATTTAGTTGCGCAGGAAGCGAATAAAACATATTACGGTAAATACGGTGTGCCTGCTCAGGCTGCGTTTGATTTTGCAGCAATTCAGCCAGAGGACTATGATGGATTGCTCGTACCTGGAGGATGGGCGCCTGATAAATTAAGGCGCTACCCTGAAGTAATTAGCCTGGTTAAACATTTTGATCAGCATCATAAAATAATTGGTCAAATTTGTCATGCTGGCTGGGTGCTTATTTCAGCTAAGATATTAAATGGAGTCAAAGTGACCAGCACGCCGGGAATAAAGGATGATATGACAAATGCAGGAGCGACTTGGATTGACGAATCGGTAGTTGTCGATGGGCATATTATATCGAGTCAGAGGCCGCCAGATTTACCTCCATATGTCAAAGCGTTTGCAGATGGCTTAGCTAAATAGTGGGGAAATATTAAGAATAGCGGATATATACACGTGCGTGTACGTATCCGCTATCCTTAGTACTTTATATGGGGACTAACAGTCAGTAAAAGTCCGATTGCTCCACCTTATTTAAGAAGTGGCTTTTGTTTCTGATAAACTATTTAAGCGGTCTGCTAATCCAAAATCGCTATCACTTTGAACGGCTTCTTTACTTGAAATTGTATCTTTGAACTCATAAGCATTTGATCCGTGCTCGGCAATATCGAGTCCAGAAATTTCTTCTTCAGAAGAGACCCGAATAGAAGTAAATTTACTAATGACGAATGTAACAAGTCCTACGGTTGCTGTTGTCCAAGCGATAACTGCAATGACACCGAGTGCTTGAATGCCTAATTGCGAGATGCCGTAGCCGTAGAATAAACCTGTATCAACTGAGAAGAATCCGATAGCAATTGTTCCCCAAATACCACAAATACCATGAACTGTTGTTGCGCCAACGGGATCATCGACTTTGAGTTTTGCATCAATAAATGAAATACCTTCAATTAAGATAACACCTGAGATCAATCCAACAACAATTGCGCCAACGATTGACATTTCCGCCGCCCCGGCAGTAATCCCGACTAGACCTGCTAATGCGCCATTCAATACGAGTGAAGCATCTAGTTGCTTGAATTTAACCTTTGAATAGATTGCTGAAGAGATAACAGCTGCTGAGCTAGACATTAAAGTTGTTGCAATTACCATAGGTACGAGTGAAGGATCGGCTTCTAATGTACTACCACCGTTAAAGCCAAACCATCCTAACCAAAGAATAAAGACTCCAAGTGCACCCATTGGAATGTTATGTCCAGGAATCACATTAACTTGATCGCCACTGTATTTTCCTATTCTGGCTCCTAAAAATTTAACAATAGTAAATGCGCCAACCGCACCTGTTAAGTGAACGACTGTTGATCCAGCAAAATCACTGAAACCTAATTCGGCTAACCAACCATTGTCAGACCAAATCCAGTGCCCAACTACCGGGTAAACAAAACTGGTCATAGCCACCACAATAAGGGCATAAACACCGATTTTAATGCGCTCCGCTACTGCTCCAGAGATAATGGTCGCACACGTTGCAACAAACATGGCCTGAAAGACAAAGAAACCAATGTCGTCAACACCGCTCAAGAAAAAGCCATCAGCACCGATAAAAGATCCAGCTGTTGAGCCAAACATAATCCCGTAGCCAACCACGAAGTATACGATTGGTCCAATACTAATTGTCAAAAGGTTTTTCATAATAATATTTAATGAGTTCTTCGCTCTTGTAAAACCTGATTCAACCATAGCGAAACCCGCGTGCATGAAAAAGACAAGAAAAGCGGCTAACATAACCCACATCATGTTTAACGCGTCAACAGAGGCAGCTTCTCCAGTGTTAGCAGAAATAGGTGAAGCAAGTAATAATCCAATAATTAATAAAAATGCAATTTTCTTAACCATAAAAGACCCTCTCCTTGTTATTATTTTCTAAAGAACTGCTTCTCGACCTCGTTCGCCGGTCCGAATACGAATGGCATCTTCAACAGGATAAACAAAAATCTTTCCATCACCAATTTGCTCAGTTTTACACTTTTCAATAATTAAATCAATGACTTCGTTGCTCTTTGCTTCTGGAACGACTAATTCTACTTTGATTTTAGGGAGTACTTTAACTTCAAAAGTGGTTCCTCTAAAAACACCAGTCTGACCTTTTTGTTTACCGGTTCCAGCTACTTCGGTAACAGTAATCCCGGCCACCCCAATTTCAGCAAAAGCATCACGTAACACCTGAAATTTTTCTGGACGAATGATAGCCTCAATCTTTTTCATAATAACACTCCTCCCGTGTAAAGATAGTTAACATATAACGTTATGTAAATTATCATAAACCTATTTTTCAGAAAATTCAATAGAATTTTTATGTAAATTTTTTCTCTGAATAGTGATAGCGGTTACAATGAAGCGGTATTTGTTGTTGAGAACTATGCGCATGTTATTTCAGATTGCGCTCGAATGGGTAATCATTTTAAAACTGAGATTTAACTGATTTTAATTTAAATATAAACAGATTAAGTCTGTTTAAGCATAATGTGTTAGAATGATAAATAGCGTTATTAAGTGAGAGGAGTAAGTAAATGATTAGTCGTAAGATTGAAATAGCGTTAATAATTTTGGGAGCAACAGTATTTGCCTTTTTCTCTATTACTGGAATTAATATGTTGATCATTAATCAAGATGAAGAAGCTGCTTTGGCAGCATATGAACAAATTAGTCTAGAGGTCGAGGATGACGATATCCCAACATTTGAACAGTTTTCTGACATGCTATTCCCTGGGGGAATTTCAATTATAGCAATCAGTGGTGTTTCAATAATAGTGGGAATGGTAAGTATCTTCTTGCTTAAAGGAAATAAAAGACCGAAACCGGCTGGGATATTAGTGCTAATTGTCGGAGGTGTAATTGGTTTTCTTCAATTCGGCATTGCCCTATTTGGAAGCTTGTTTTATTTAATTGCTGGTCTGCTGGTCTTATTTAAAAAGCCAAAAACAGAGCTACAGGTATAGTAGATTGATGAAAAATAAGGAGAATTATTGAGATGAGCAAAAAGACGGTAGGTATCATCTTTGGTGGTAAGTCAGCCGAGCATGAAGTATCACTGCAATCGGCAAAGAATATTGTAGGTGCAATAAATCGAGATAAATATGATATTGTTTTATTAGGTGTAGCTAAGACGGGGAAATGGTTCTTATACGATCCTGAGACATACTTAATAAATGAATCTAATCCTAAAGAGATAGCCCTTACTAACTCTAATCGAGAAGTAGCTGTTGTACCTGGAGAAGCGAGCGCACAAATTATTGATTTGTCAACGCAGGCAGCTATTAATCAAATTGATGTTATTTTTCCTGTTGTCCATGGGACGTTGGGTGAAGATGGTAGTTTACAGGGTATTTTAAGAACGATTAACCTGCCGTTTGTTGGTGTGGATTTACTCGGCTCAGCAGTTAGTATGGATAAAGATTTTGCCAAGCGCATCTTGAGGGATGCAGGAATCCCTGTTGCCAATGGATTAGTTTTTAAAGCTTATCAAAAACAGGATATTATTTTTGATCAAGTAATTGAAAAATTAGGGTTACCTGTTTTTATTAAGCCGGTGAATCAAGGGTCATCTGTTGGTGTGAGTAAAGCTAACACTGAAAACGAGTTCTATAAGGGGATTGAATCAGCGTTTTTATATGATGATAAGATTCTAATTGAAGAAGCAGTAATTGGGCGAGAAATTGAGTGTGCCGTTTTAGGTAATGATAATCCGATTGCTTCATTACCAGGAGAGATTCTGCCTCAAACTGAATTTTATTCGTATGAATCTAAATACATTGATGAGAATGGCGCGATATTGTCTGCTCCGGCAGAACTAAGTCCTGCTGATACTGAAAAAGTGAGAACAACAGCTCTGCAAGTTTTTAAAGTGCTAGATTGTGAAGGCTTAGCACGGGTGGATTTCTTTTTACAGGCTAATGGAAGACTGGTTGTTAATGAAGTAAACACGTTACCTGGTTTCACTAAAATAAGTATGTATCCGCGCTTGTGGAGTCTAACCGGCGTGTCTTATCCTGAATTAATTGATCGTTTGATTCAACTAGCATTTGAACGCTACGACCGAAAAGTAAAGTTAAAAAGCGTTGTATTTGAATAACAAGTAGTTAAGACAGCTAGCTAACTGCGATAAGCATTAGTTAGCTGTCTTGTTAATTTTTATTCAGACTTAGTGCCTCTTTTTTTGTAGTAAAAGAAGGCTAGCCAAGTAAGGGTGATTAATAAGCCAATTAGTGGGAGATTCCCAACTAGCAAGACAAATATATTTGCGCTAGCAATAACAATGAAATTATAGCTTCTCATCCATTGATCTTTCGTTCGCTCCCAAATATTTAAATCTTGTTCATGCACTGGATCGGTTCTTTGTTCGATCATTGATAAAGTAACCGTCGCTAACTCAGAACGATTCTCGATGTATTGAATTCTCCCTTTAATTTGCTCAATCTCAAGCTGAACATCAGCTAATTCATTTGAAATATTTAATAAATCTTCGCTTGAGTCAGCCTCATCCATAAACGTTAATAATCTTGCTTCAACAATTTCTTTTGATTCAAGTCGAGCTGCTAAATCAATATACTCTTCGGTTACATCTTCTCCACTGATATCCTGATAGGTAATGAAAATCTCTTCAGTATTAAGTCGTTCAATAAATAATTGAAGTGATTCTTGGGGGATCCGAATAGAGAGGTGTCCTTCTCGTAAGTTTTCATCAATCTGACTTGTCTGCTGAGTGATAATATAGCCTGACAAAGCGCTAATCTGTTCTTCTATATACGATAATGCTTCACTATATTCCTTTACTTTTAAGTCGAGATACGCATTAAAAATAATTTGCCGGTTAACTGTGTCTAAGTTGACACTAACCTCTGATCGACTCACAGCTTCATTGCTATCAGAGTCAAAGTGCATTGTGCTCTCATCAGAGCTGTTAAGTTGTATTGACCCACTATAATCGAGGGTCTCTTCATTGCTGCAGCTAATTAAAATCACAATTGTCACAAGTATTAACGATAAACGAATAAATAGTTTCAAACTAATCCCTCCATTTCGTAACTGTTAAAGCATTAGTCGCTAGAAATTAAAACAGGTTACATTGAATAAATATGAATTTACTTTTTTTATTGTAGATAATACATAACGGTTAACTTTAATTAGTTTATTTATACATCACTAATGGAAAGGTAAAATAAATACTTTTATAAAATACAAAAAATAGGGTTGAATTTTTATTCTTTTTAATGCATAATAATACACAAGATGAATTGAAGCGAATAGTTAAAGAAAAAGACTAAGGGGAGAGAGTAAAATGAAAAAGGATAAAATAGTATTAGCATATTCAGGTGGATTGGATACTTCTGTTGCCATCAAATGGTTGCAGGATCAATATAATTATGATGTTATTGCAGTCGGGCTAGATGTAGGAGAAGGTAAAGATTTAGAGTTTGTTAAGAAAAAAGCAATTGATGTTGGTGCAATAAAATCTTATTCGGTCGATGCGAAAGCTTTATTTGCTGAAGAGTATGTTTTACCAGCACTACAAGCAAATTTACTTTATGAAGGTAAATACCCGTTAATCTCCGCATTGTCTAGACCACTAATTGCTAAGGTATTAGTTGATATTGCAGAAAAGGAAGGGGCTGTAGCAGTAGCCCATGGCTGTACAGGAAAAGGCAACGATCAGGTTCGTTTTGATGTTGCTTTTACGGCATTAAATCCTGCTTTGAAAATTGTCGCTCCAGTAAGAGAATGGAAAATGACGCGTGACGAAGAATTAGCTTATGCTGAAAAACATGGCATCCCAGTTCCAGTAGCAAAAGAAAGCCCATATAGTATTGATCAAAACCTTTGGGGGAGATCAAATGAATGTGGTATTCTGGAAAATCCTTGGATTGAAGCACCGAAAGATGCATTTGATCTAACAACTGATCCAGTAGACGCACCGGATAAACCTGAAATTGTGAAAATCACTTTCAAGGCAGGTAAGCCAGTAGCAATTAATGATAAAGCTTTAGCACTAGATACGTTAATCTTAGAATTAAATAAGCTTGCTGGCAAACATGGCGTTGGCCGAATTGATCATGTCGAAAACCGGTTGGTTGGTATTAAATCAAGAGAAATTTATGAAGCACCTGCTGCAGTGACGTTGATTGCAGCTCATCAAGAGTTGGAGGCTTTAACACTTCCTCGAGAGGTTGCTCAATTTAAGCCAATCATCGAACAGAAGCTAGCCCAAACGGTTTATGACGGTCTTTGGTACTCATCGTTAACAAATGCACTACAAGCTTTTATTAAACAAACCCAAAAGTTTGTTTCTGGAAATGTCAACGTAAAGCTTTATAAAGGAACCGCTCTTGTCGTCGGACGCGAGTCGGAATACTCACTTTACGATATGGACTTAGCAACCTATTCACATGGTGATGCGTTTGATCACGAAGCTGCACTAGGATTTATTAAGCTTTGGGGCTTACCAACTCAAGTGCATGAGGCAGTTACCGGCTTGCACCAACAAGCAAAGCCATCAATTACGAAAACAACGATAGATGTAAAGGAAGCGGTCAAGCAATGAAACTATGGGGCGGAAGATTCACAAAGCCAACTGATCAACTTGTAGATGAATATACTGCCTCAATTACTTTTGATCAGAAGCTAGCCATGTATGACATCCAAGGCAGCCTTGCCCATATTAATATGCTAGCGAAGTGTGACATTGTTACAGCGGAAGAAGCTGATACCATTGTGAATGGACTGCTAGCGGTGGCAAAAAGAATTGAGCAAGGTCAGGCAGAATTGACAGTTGCCAATGAAGATATCCACATGAATGTAGAAAAATTACTAATTGATCAGATCGGTGCAGTTGGTGGGAAACTCCATACTGGTCGAAGTCGGAATGACCAGGTTGCCCTTGATATGCGCTTATACTTGCGAGAAGCCCTTGTAATCATTATTGAGTTAGTAACAGATTTACAACGGGCATTAATTAATCAGGCAGAGCAGCATTTAGACACCATCTTGCCTGGATATACCCATTTACAACGAGCACAGCCAGTCTTATTCGCGCATCATCTTATGGCCTATGTATTCATGCTGAACCGTGATGCGGAACGCTTAATAGATAGCTGGAAACGCGTTAATCGCTCTCCTTTAGGGGCAGGGGCGCTGGCCGGGACGTCGTTTCCAATTGACCGCAGTTTTGTTGCCGAACAATTGGGCTTTGACGGGGTTACGGAAAATAGCTTAGATTCAGTTAGTGATCGCGATTTTGTCGTCGAATTTTTAGCAGATGCTTCGCTAATTATCATGCACTTATCTCGACTTTCAGAAGAGCTTATTCAATGGTCAAGTGCTGAGTTTAATTTTATTGAATTAGATGATGCGTTCTGTACAGGGAGTAGTATGATGCCACAGAAAAAAAATCCAGATGTACCAGAACTTGTTCGCGGAAAAACGGGGCGCGTCTTCGGGCATTTGTCTGGAATGCTCACCACATTAAAAGGACTTCCACTTGCTTATAACAAGGATATGCAGGAGGATAAAGAGGGAATGTTTGATGCAGTTGAGACCCTTAAGGGTGCCTTGGCCTTGTTTGCGCCAATGATTGACACCATGCAGGTCCATAAGAAAGTGATGTATGAAGCGGTAGCTAAAGATTATTCTAATGCCACTGATTTAGCAGATTACTTAGTAGGTAAAAATATTCCTTTTCGTGAGGCACACGCTATTGTTGGGCAAACTGTCCTGTACAGCATTGAACAGCATAAATATTTATTGGAGCTTACTATTGATGAATTTAAGCAGTTTTCTCAAAATATTGATGAAGATATTTATCAGGTGTTAACACCGAAAGCTGTTGTCGATGCACGGGATGTTGAAGGTGGCACGGCAAAAGGGCGTGTGCAGACGCAGTTGACTCAAGCGGAATCACTCTTAAAGCAAAATCAGCAATGGCTAAATCAAAAGTTTGGCTTGTTAAAGCAAATTAATATTCCCATTATAAATTAAAATGAACGAGCGAAGACTTGATGAGAATCAAGTCTTTCTATATCAATAGTAATGTATAAATATAAATAATTAGGTATATTTATTAGTTAATGTTTGGGGAGGAATTGATCTTGAATAAAAATAAAGCCTTTTTGGTATTAAGTACAGGTGATGTACTAGCGGGCAAGTGGTTAAGTGAACCGATCCAACAAGAAGGGGAGATGGTTTTTAATACAGCTATGACGGGCTATCAAGAAGTGATAACCGATCCTTCGTATGCTGGTCAAATCGTTACGCTAACATACCCGTTAATAGGTAACTATGGTTGTAATGACCATGCTAAGGAAAGTATTTATACGGCATTAGCAGGATTAATTATTGCCACACCATGTTTTGATCCAGAACATAGTCAGTCACATTATTCGTTGCAAACATTTGTTAAAGCTGCCGCAATTCCTGCTCTCTATGATATAGATACCCGTGCTTTAACGAAAATTATTCGTGAGCATGGTGAGATATACGGAAGAATAACAGATGATCCTTCAGATTGTCCAAAGCAGAAACAAGTAAACCCTAACGTCGTCGAATGGGTTTCAGTAAAAAAGCAGCAGCATTTTCAAGCGTTAAATAACAAGGTAGCGAAGCATGTCGTTGTCTTCGATTATGGTCATAAGCAGTCGATTACTGGAGCACTTCTTGCGGCTGGTTGTGATGTTACTGTCGTACCATATGATACACCTTATACTGAAATTCAAGCTCTGGACCCTGATGCTGTTGTGTTTTCAAATGGACCAGGTGACCCAAAGAGTTTAACGAGCTACCTCCCAACAGTTAAAGCAGTTGCTGAGAGTTATCCAACTTTAGGCATTTGTTTAGGTCACCAGTTAATTGCATTAGCATTCGGGGCTGAAACCATTCGTTTACCTTATGGACATCGTGGCAGTAACCATCCTGTTAAAGATATGATTACTGGTAAGGTAATGATGACCTCGCAAAACCATGGTTATGTAGTTGCTGAGGAATCTGTTAGTAAGAGTGATTGGCAAATAACCCATATCAATGTCAATGACCAATCAGTTGAGGGACTTAAACATAAATCAAAAACAATTCAAACCGTTCAATTTCATCCGGAAGCCCACCCTGGGCCTGTAGATACACATTATATATTTGAAGCATTTATTGATGCGTTGAGTTATAAGGGAGAGAAGCAGCATGCCTAAACAAACAGAGATAAAAAAGGTGCTTGTTATTGGCTCAGGACCAATTGTCATAGGCCAAGCTGCCGAATTTGATTACGCGGGGACACAAGCATGTCTGGCTTTAAAAGAAGAAGGAATAGAAGTTATTCTTGTTAATAATAACCCTGCTACCATCATGACTGATGAGAATATTGCTGATCAGGTATACTTAGAACCGCTAACTCTCGACGCAATTAGTCAAATTATTGCCCGGGAAATGCCAGATGGATTATTACCTACTTTAGGTGGGCAAACAGGTTTAAATCTAGCAATGGCATTGACAGAAGCGGGTGTATTAGCGAAGTATAATGTTACCTTATTAGGGACACCACTCGACACGATCCGTAAAGGTGAGGATAGAGAAATTTTTAAATCAATGATGAATGTGATTGGTGAACCAATTGCAAAAAGTCAATCAGTTGCTTCGCTGGACGATGCGTGCAGTTTTGCGGAAACAATGGGTTATCCGTTAATTATTCGTCCAGCGTATACGTTAGGTGGAGCTGGTGGAGGAATTGCCAACAATGAGTTAGAGCTTAAGCAAATTGTGAAAAACGGGTTGCATCAAAGTCCAATTAAACAAGTCTTAGTCGAGCAAAGTGTTAAAGGTTGGAAGGAAATAGAGTATGAAGTGATGCGTGATGCAAATGATACCTGCGTCATTATCTGTAACATGGAGAATTTTGATCCGGTCGGTGTCCATACTGGTGACAGTATTGTCGTTGCCCCTACGCAAACATTAACTGATCAACAGCATCAAATGCTGCGCAATTCTTCAATAAAAGTAATTCGTGAACTAGGCGTAATTGGTGGCTGTAATATTCAGTTTGCATTAAACCCTATTAATAACGATTATATTATTATTGAAGTTAACCCAAGAGTGAGTCGTTCGAGTGCCTTAGCATCAAAAGCAACAGGCTATCCAATTGCTCGGATTGCTGCTAAATTAGCGCTTGGTTATCACCTAGATGAGGTTTTAAATCCAATTACCGGTGATACATATGCTAGCTTTGAGCCAGCAATTGACTACATCGCTTTAAAAATCCCCCGCTGGCCGTTTGATAAATTTTATCAAGCAGATCGACAATTGGGCACACAAATGAAAGCAACTGGAGAGGTGATGGCTTTAGCTCGTAATTTGCCAGCTGCTTTAAATAAGGCAATCCGTTCACTTGAAATTGGATTAAATAGTATCCAGTTACCAGGGCTCGAACATTTAACAGATAGTGAGCTTGAACTAGAAATTACTAATCCTAGTGATCAACGTTTGTTTATGTTAACTGAAGCATTGAAGCGGGGCTATAGTATTGAGAAACTTCAAGCATTAACTGACATTACTAGATACTTTTTAGATGAATTAAAGCTATTATTTGATTTTGAGCAAAGTTTAGCAAAGACAAGCTGGGAACAACTATCACAAGCTGATCTTGAGCAGGCAAAGAAATATGCAATATCTAATAAACGCCTAGCTGAGATTCTTGCAGTTGATGAAACATTAGTTCAAGATAAACTAATTCATTTTCAATTGCAGGCAAGCTATAAAATGGTTGATACTTGTGCGGCAGAATTTTCGGCGGATACTCCTTATTTCTATAGTTCCTGGCAAGAGCATGATGAAGTTGAGCAACTAACGGGGGCACGGCGTGTAGTTGTACTAGGATCTGGTCCAATCAGGATTGGTCAAGGTGTTGAGTTTGACTACTGTTCTGTCCATGCGGCATTTTCGCTGAAAAATCAGGGGATTGACTCGGTAGTTGTTAACAATAACCCTGAGACAGTTAGTACGGACTATAGCACAGCTAACCACCTTTACTTCGAGCCGTTAACTGAAGAAGACGTTAGTCAAATTGTTGCCAAAGAGCAGGCTGATGGTGTGATCATTCAATATGGTGGGCAAACAGCAATTAATTTAGCTGAAGGTTTAACTAAGAATGGTATTCATATCATTGGCACAAATATTGAAATGATTGAGAAAACCGAGGATCGTGAGCAGTTTTATCACCTATTAAATCAATTGAATATACCACATATTCCTGGTGCTACAGTTAACTCAAAAGCAGACGCACAAGCTACAGCTGAAAAAATAGGTTATCCTGTTCTTATTCGTCCATCTTATGTCATCGGCGGCCAGGGCATGGTAGTCGTGCACAATGGTGATCAGCTACAGAAATATTTAAATCAGCTCGAACAGCAATTAACTTCCACAAAGATTTTTCCGTTGCTAATTGATCGTTTTATTGAAGGATTAGAAGTAGAGGTTGACGCTGTTTGTGATGGCAAGGATATTATTATCCCGGGCATTTTTGAACATATTGAGCAGGCTGGTGTGCACTCCGGTGACAGTGTTGCTATCTTTCCTTCCCCTAGTCTTACACAAAAGGAAAAATATTTGATCGAGTTGTATACCCAACGGATTTCTGAAGCACTACAAGTTAAGGGTATGATGAACATTCAGTTTGTTTTAAGTGAGGATCGTCAAATCATTTATGTTCTAGAAGTTAACCCACGAGCATCACGGACAGTTCCTATTACCAGTAAGGTGACTGGTGTCAATTTAATTGACTTAGCGGTTAAGGTCCAAATGGGAGAAAAGCTAAGCCAGCAGAATTGGCAGTTGGGTCTTCATAATGATATTCCGTTCTTCGCAGTGAAAATGCCGATTTTTTCAAATGTTAAGCTGCCGGGAGTTGATTCGTTGTTAGGACCAGAAATGAAATCTACTGGAGAAGCAATTGGGTTAGGTGAAACAGTGGATATTGCATTAGCAAAAGCATTTGGCTGGAAGGAAGAATACTTTTTACCTGTTACGAGAGAGAGAGGGCTATTTTTATCACTGGCACAGGTTAGCAAAGGGCTTGTGACTGCTTTAGAAAAAACAGCTGGAAAGGTCTCCGCTACTGCCCAAACTGCTAATCAACTGGCACAATTAGGTTATCAGGTTGATCAGGTTTTATCCAGTCAGGAAGCTGTTAAGTCAATTGAAGACGAACACTTTAACTTAATTTGTGATGATCAATCACAACTAATACGAGCCCAAGGATTAATGGTTGGTGCTGTTGTATTAAGCCGCAGTGAAACACTAACTGCCTATCTAAATGCTTTACAGGCTAATCAAGGAGAGCCAAAATCGCTTAGTATATACTTAGAAGAGGGAAAACAGTTAAATAGATTAAAAGAAGAGGTGTCACCATGTTTGTAGAAGCAATTGAAAGTTTAAAGGGTAAGGATTGTTTAACATTATTAGACTATACAACTGATCAGCTTGTATACTTACTTCAATTAGCTAAGGACGTAAAGGCAAAGCAGAAGGCTGGTCAAATTTATCAGCCGTTAAAGGGGAAAGTATTAGGAATGATTTTTGAAAAATCATCAACACGAACACGCGTGTCATTTGAGGCGGGTATTTATCAACTTGGAGGTACTGGATTATTTCTTAGTTCAGCTGACCTTCAGCTTGGGCGCGGTGAGCCAATCGGAGATACGGCCAAAGTATTGTCCGGTTATTTAGATGGTATTATGATTCGAACCTTTCAACAGTCTGATATTGAAGAACTTGCAGACAACGCGACAATTCCAGTGATTAATGGCTTAACAGATGATTTTCATCCCTGCCAAGTATTAGCTGATCTTCAGACAATAGAAGAGGTGAAAGGGAAGCTACAAGGTCTAAAAATTGCTTATATTGGTGATGGTAACAATATGGCTCATTCGCTCATGATCGGTGCTGCAAAGATGGGCATGGACTTTAGTACAGCCGCACCTGAAGGCTATTTACCCAAACAAGCAATTGTAGATCGTGCCAAGGAAATTGCTGATGCAAATCAGGTGACGATTACCATAACGACTGACCCGATAGAGGCAATTAAAAATGCTGACATCGTCTATACTGACGTGTGGGCAAGTATGGGACAGGAAAGTGAGCAGAAAAAACGGGAAGCCTTATTTGCAAGCTACCAAGTAAATCCTGCGTTATTAAAGCATGCAAAGCCAGACTATATGTTTATGCATTGCCTCCCCGCCCACCGAGGCGAGGAAGTGACCGCTGATATCATTGACGGTGATCAGTCATACGTCTTTCAAGAGGCAGAGAATCGTCTACATGCACAAAAAGCACTGATGATTGCGTTGATGGCAGATTAAGATTTGTAGAGAACGGAATTGTGAACGTCCTAAAATGGGAGCGAATCTTGCCAAATGGGTGCAAACTCACTCAAATGAGTAAAATCGCACCTAAATAGCGGATAGCGCGCGTAAATTAAAATAAGAGCGAACGTCCTGAAATGGGAGCGAATCTCGCTGAATGGGTGCGAACGCACGCAAATGAGTAAAATCGCACGCAAATAATGAATAGCGCACGTAAATTAAAATAAGAGCGAATCCTGCCGAATACAGGGTGATCGCTCTTATTTGATTCCCCACCATCTTGCAGTACCTTACCAATAAAGCTAAAATAGAAAGAAAATGACAGAGGTGAAGCAATAATGAAACGTGCGCTGATACATGTTGATTATACTTATGATTTTGTTGCATCAGACGGGAAGCTAACCTGTGGTGATCCCGGCCAGGCAATTGAGGATAAGGTGATTGAGGTAACGAAATCGTTTATTGAGAATGATGATTATGTTGTATTTACGATTGACCGCCATGAAGAAGGTGATCATCTTCATCCTGAAGCTAAGTTATTTCCGCCACATAATATCGCCGGTACGCAAGGCCGTGAACTTTATGGCAGATTAGAAGCTTACTATCAATCAATTAAAAAGAAAGATAATGTCTACTATTTAGATAAAACGCGATATAGTGCTTTTGTTGGAACGGATTTAGAAATTAAGCTACGTGAGCGCAATATTAATGAATTACACATCATAGGCGTTTGTACCGATATTTGTGTCCTTCATACGGCAATAGATGCCTATAATAAGGGCTTTAAAATTGTTATTCATAAAGATGCTGTTGCTAGCTTCAATCAAGCAGGCCATGAATGGGCGCTGGGTCATTTTGAAGCAACGCTTGGTGCGATAGTACAATGACAAAAATCGTCGATAATTGCTATTGGCGCATGCCTGCCAGTCCTGTTATAATTGACTTTGTGCAAAGTTGAATTTGCAACAAAAGCTTAAAGGATGATTGAGATGACGATAAGTCATTCATTAAAAAATGCGTTAATTGAAATTGTTGGAGAAGAGAACCTTTTAATAGATGAATTAATATGTAACCATACTTATACGAAGTTAGGGGGTCAGGCTGACTACTTTGTTATGCCGACAACTATTCAGGAAATCCAAGCAATTGTTAAGTTGGCTGATCGTGAGCAGATCCCGTTTACCCTGCTTGGTAATGGATCGAACCTAATTGTGCGCGATGGTGGAATTCGTGGGATTGTAATGAATTTAAAAAAGCTAAATAAAATAGCGCGTGATCATAATACTGTCATTGCCCAAAGTGGTGCCCGTATTATTGACACTTCGTACTATGCGCTGGACCAATCATTATCAGGATTAGAATTTGCCTGTGGCATCCCAGGAACAGTAGGTGGCGCATTATACATGAATGCTGGGGCCTACGGGGGTGAGATAAAGGATTGCTTAAAAGAAGCTGTTGTTATTGACCTGACTGGGCAGCTGTTAACTTTAGCTGCGGATCAATTGGAACTTGATTATCGCACAAGTAATATCCCGGATAATGGCTATATTGTGATTGAGGCTCGTTTTGCTTTAGTAGAGAATGACCATGCCCAAATTAAAGCGATTATGGATGATTTAACAGAGCGACGAGAATCCAAGCAACCGCTAGAATACCCATCCTGTGGTAGCGTATTTAAGCGCCCGCCAGGTTATTTTGCTGGACAGCTTATTCAAGATAGCCAGCTACAAGGCAAAGGAATTGGCGGTGCTGAAGTATCAACTAAACATGCAGGGTTTATTGTCAATAAGAATAGCGCAACCGCAACGGATTATATTGCTGTCATTGAAATGGTGCAAAAAAAAGTAAAAGAAAATTATGGTGTAATCCTTGAGCGTGAAGTTCGGATTATCGGTGAAGATTGACTCGTACAGCCCCTTACCAAGACATGGTAAGGGGCTGTTTTGCTTATAGTAAGATTATTCTAAACCAAATCGACAATACGTAAATAGCTAGTGTTGCTTGTATAATGGTGGTTAGCCAAGCGAGCTTCGGTCTATTTCCACTTAGTAATAGCGAACCGACCCAAAGGAGCAGGATGATGAGAACAGGAAACAGTCGAGCAAAATGATTAAAAGTAAGGAAAATTAAAGATCCTGCTATAAAGGAAAGCACATAGCTGCAAATAATTAACCCACTAATTAAGTTACTGATCACAATGAGCCTTCTCGTTTTTAACTTTTCGTCAGAAAAATGTTTATTAATTGGTTGAAAGAGGGCACCTAAGATCATATTTATTATAATAGAGATCAAATACAGCAAAGAAAGGACAACGTGTAGCCAAGTGAACATGCTATTTGGGACAACATCTATTAAGAAAAGACCATAGAACCACGCTATGAGATAAAGAAAGCAAAATAAAATAAAGATTATGCGATGTCTAGCAATAAATAGTGGACGTTTTATTAAAGCGAAGGTAATGGTCGCCAGCAAACTGGTGAAAAGTAACCATCTTAAAGGATGATAATTATTGAAATAACTTAACACAACCGTAGTAATAACAGTGTAAGCAAGTGAAAATAATAGTAGACTATATAATGCTTTTTTTCTTTGCAGAAATAAGGAACTAGCTAGTGATTGCCCAACACATTTTGAGTCTCCGAACTTCTTAAGTGCCATTTCGGTTGCCTGATCTTCAGAATACCCTTCACTGCGATAAAGTTCCTTTCGCTCATGCAAGTAAGCTGTCATTTCAATATGCAAGGCTTGGTATTCTTGCTCATTTACTTCAATGCGTTGTAATATTTGCTTAACGTAGTCATTGATTCTACCCATTTACTTCACCTCAAGTCCAGACTCGATTAATGTATTAATCGCTCGCCATCCTGCTAATTTCTGATAGAATAAATCGCTTCCTTGCTCGGTAATGGCGTAATATTTCCGTCTGCCACCTAAATGCTGGTCACCCCAATAACTTTTTACGTAACCTTTCTTTTCTAAACGCTTAAGCAGCGAATAAAGTGTCCCTTCTCCTATCGTAATAAGCTGATTAGTTGCTTCACTTACCTCCCGAATAATACCACCACCATAATTATCCTGTTTAATAATTCTAGATAAAATAATTAAGTCTAAGCTACCACGAAGCTGTTCGCGATCCATTATTACACCTCTAACATTATGTTGTTAAGTACATCATACAGTGATGTACTAGTTTGAGTCAAGGGTTCTTTTGTCAAATTTAACTAACCACCCAACTGCCAATCCAATTAATACAATGCCAGCTAATAAATAAACCGTTGCCAGCGAGGATATCTCAAGCAGATTAAAGGCAAGCAATGGCCCGAGAGCAGCACCTAGATCAACTAGAACAGTGTGTAGGGTCATGATCGAAACCGATTTTTTGCGAGCAGCAAAGCTACTGGCAAGCGTATCAGTTGTTGTCACAAATGAAGTCGAAAGGATTTGAAATAGCAATAAAATAATAATTAGCCATTGGAGAGGAATCGATCTTGTCAGCACAGAGAATAGGATTGCTAAACAAATTAAGGCTGTCACAAGAAATTGTTTCTTGCTTTTTGTATGGTCAAGATAACGGCCAACAGCGGGTGCCAATATCGGGTCCCATGCCCATCTAATGGCTTGAATAACACTAGCAATAGCTGAGGCGGAGAGGGTTAGTGATAAAACAGTAAGATTTCCTTGATAATTTAGGTCGATTAGTAAGCTCAGTGTACTAGAAAATAAGCCAAAAATAAGCAGACCCATGACTGTACTTGTTGTCAAAACCAGCAAAGCTTCTTTGGTTATTTTAAATGAAGATCTCTGTAGTTTGCCACTTGTTGTTGTGTTATTCCCGATGTTTGCAGGGATATGTTTTCTAATTAATAAGAGTGAGCAACTACACAATAACGAAAAAACTGTGCAAATCCAGAAGAGAGTGACAAATTCAATGAGGAAACCACCAACTAGCATGCCGATTAAGCTTCCAATGCCCCAAGTGCCATTATAAAGTCCAATAAGCTGACCACGATCCTGATCTGTAGATAGATTAACAATGGACAAATAGCCGCCAAGGCGCAGCAAGGACCAAGCGATACCCCAAAGCATACGCATGATAAGTAGCAGATAGAAGTGCTGAATTATCCCATAGGAAAAGGTGGAGATCGCTGCTAAAATTAAGGCAATCGCAATACCGAGACGCAATGAGTATTTACTATAAAGCCAACCTACTAATGGATTAATTGGTAAGCGAATGAAACGATTAACAGATAGAAGCACACCAACTTGCCAGATTGAAGTAAGTCCGAAGTCCATCCAATAGATTGGTAAAACAATTAGCAGCATGGCATCACCCATAATTGCAAGCCCCGTTAAACTTGCTAAAGCCATTACCTTTTTCTTCTTATCATTCATAGCAATCACCAGCTTTCTCTAGCCATTCTTTAATTAAGAGATAGGCTTGTCTTAAAGCCTGCTGTCGATGGGAAAATGCAAAATAGGCTACAGGTGCAAGTTGATTTAAAAATTGTCCGTTAGCAAGTTGAAAAACACTTTGATAACCTTCAATGGAATGACTAGGATTTCTGTTAATCCAGCCTTGCATCCGGCCTGCAGCAAAAGCATGCGTTTGATCAGGAAAATGAAGGTAAATTATGCTGTGAAATGCACATTGACGCATACTAACTGGTTGATCCTTCAGTTTTTCCATAAGGTAAAGGGCTCGTTTAGCATCCGTGCCAGAGATGAATCGAGCTGTTTTTACACCTGGGAACCCATTTAAGTAATCAACTGCAAGTCCAGAATCTTCCCCAAGAATAATATCTTTAGGAAATTTATTACGAATGACATTTACTTTGAGTTTAGCGTTATCTTGAAAGGATTGTCCAACTTCATCAATATCTGGTATCGAAGAAGATAATCCTTCAATTATGATTGGCAGCTGGTTTAACCCTTTTTTCAGCTCGTTTTGCTTTTGTTTGTTCCATGTTGCTAAGATAAGCTTCATTAATAAAACCTCCCTTTCTTAAGATAAGCTTTTAAAAAGATGAAAAAAAGAGTAATCTATAGTCATAACTATTTCCCCTTTTAGTAAAGGTAGGTGATTTTAAATTGATAGAGTATTTCTCCTTATTGTGGGAGCTTAAAGAAAAGCAAGGGCAACAGGCTACAGTTGTTGTTACTATTCCTGAGCTAGCAAGACTTTTACACTGTACTGAGCGACATGTTAAAAACATTATTAAAAAAATGCAAGATAATAAATGGATTGAATGGTACAGTGGACTTGGCCGAGGGAATCGTTCGCAAATTATATTTGTTTGTACTCTTGAACAGGTTGTTAAAACTGAAGCAAAACGGTTAGTCTTAGAAAAATCAATTGAACAGGCACTATCATTTCTCCAAAAATATCAAACTGACCATTCATTCTTAACAAGAGCTACCTTTCTGGACTTTATCTTGAGCTACGTTGATCAAGAGGATACTGATCATTTACGCTTTCCGTCTTATCGACCGTTGCCCATTCTAGATCCGCTCCGCGTTGATCGACGTACAGAAAATCATTTTATGTCATATTTGTATGATACGCTTGTTCAATTTCAATCAGGTTCACAAGAGGTTAGGCCAGGGATAGCTCATACCTGGGCAGTAAACAAATCATTTACTAAATGGACCTTATATATAAGGAAAGCAGTCTACTTTCATCATCAAGAACGCGTAACTGCTGCTGATGTTTGTCGTTGTATCCAACTTCACCAACATGATAATGCCTCCCCGTACCATTGGGTGTTCGAGCACCTTGATAGTATTGCATCAATTAATGAATTAACCGTTAAGCTCCGCTTTAATAAACCGATGCCCTTTTTACTAGCATGTTTGACGACGCTAGCTGGGGCAATTTTCATCAAGGATCAAGCAGGAAAGATGGTTGGGACGGGACCGTATCAATTAATTGAAAACACTGAGCAAAAGCTGAATCTAGCTGTGCATAATAACTATTATCATACTCGCCCTTTTCTGGATCAGATTACCTTGTATTTCTTTCCGAGCTTATATGACAATACTGACATTGATGTCAAAGCTAAGTACGCTAACTTAAATTTCTATCATTACCCTTATAAACATGAACAACGAGATTTTCAAGCATATACGCATATTGATCACGGTAGTAAATTATTAACCTTTAATGCCCAAGCGGGACCATTAGCAAAAAATGAGCAACTTCGTCAAGCAATTATTAGCGCCGTTCAGCCGGCAGAGCTAATTAAACAATTGGGTGGCAATCGCTATCTAACGGCATCGCGCATGCGAAGAGAATTAGAGCAACATGAAAAAACAAGGAAATGTTTACCTGATACCAAGCACTTAATTGAAGCAAGTCAGTATCAAGGTGAAGTCTTAACACTTGCTTGTTATCAAGGGGCAGGAAACGAACAGGATGCTAATTGGATTTGTGCGCGGTTAAATAAAATTGGTGTACGTGTACAATTAAAAGTATTTGATTATCAAAACTTTTTCCAACAACAGCTTCATCAATATGATATGCTCTTGGGTGAACAGATTGCTCATGATCATCCTTTAATATCCTATTTTAAAGCTTTTTTGGGTAGTCAAAGTCTGCTAACACATCATCTTCCACCAACGCTTAAAGGTCAGGTAGAGAATTGTCTGACAACGGTGCGCCAACCTAATGAAGCGTTGGGATTACTTGATGAACTTGAAGAAAAAGTTAGTGCAAAATTCTATGGTATGTATCTTTATCGCCTGAACCAATATGCAATTTATCCGAGCTATTTTAAAAATATTCACATTAATGCATTAGGTTGGCTTGACTTTAAAGCAGTCTGGTTTGATCAAGAAGATATGAATTTTTGATAGAACTTTAACTGATTTGGTGATATGCTAATTAAAGTTTAAAGTTAAAAAAAGGATGATTGTGATGAAGCCACAATATATCAGGATTAAGGAAGAGCTAGAATTGGATATCGAAGCTGGGCGTTTTCGTATCGGTGATCGTCTACCTGCTGAAGTTGAATTAGCTAAACAATTCAAAGTAAGTCGTGTGACAGTAAGAGCTGCCATTCAGCGATTAGCAAATGAAGGGAAATTAGATGTCAAGCATGGCGTTGGGACATTTGTCGTTAACCAACTACCGATAATGCCAAATAGTTTGGAGAAATTAATGAGTATTACCGATATGATTAAACACGCCGGTCTTGAAGACGGTGAACAAAGGGAGAAGCTCGTTATTGAGCAACCAGAGAAGGATTGGGCTAAGCAATTAAATCTGCTATCAGATGATGAGGTCATCATTCATGAACGGATTAGAACAGCAAATAATGAGCCAGTTGTTTTCTCAAAGAATATTATTCCCGCAAAACTTGTGAAAGATGACATTATTCAAAAAGGTTCAATTGGTTCTTTGTTTCAATATTTACAAAGTATTGCAAAGATTAGTATTCGGCATGCTACATCAGAGATTATCGTGCCGCTACATACCGATCAAAATTGCCAAAAATTATTAATACATCCAGATTCAACTGTTTTGCTTTTAAAGCAACTACACTATGATCGTCATAATATACCTGTTTTATATTCTTTTGATTACTTTCGCAATGACGTTTTTAAATTTACGATCTCACGAACAAGAATAGACTATTAACTAAGCAAACTACTTAAGGGACACCACTAACCTTAAGTAGTTTTTTATATTGTCATTCTATCCCTCTACTAATTAGACACACCAGTCATATTCTCCTGTAGCTCTAATCTAATATTTAGCACACGCTAATGGGTTATGGTAACGTCTGGATGTTTGTGCTGAAGTTCTAATCAGGCTTTTTCTTGGGAAAATAAATGGATTAGCCATGATTCTTAACACAAGCTATACATTCAGCTAACCCTATCTTAATACTCTAATGTTATATTTTAATTAAAGAGGTATAGACCTCTTTTGTGTATAAGTAATGAAACTAATTATTTATCCCCTTTATTATCTATAGAGGTCTATATTTCTATTTAATAAGTCAGGCAGGAAGGGCGAGGTGATTTTTTGTGGTTTATTAAATTAATAGGCAAGCTTAAGTTTACAGGGTTTGTTTGTTTCTTCATCTTTGTTATCTTTTTCTTTGGTCCATTATTAAATTTACTACTGCTGGCATTTTCAGGCGAGTGGCAATACCCAGATCGCTTGCCGAGTGAATGGTCCCTAACATGGTGGACATTTGTGTTACAAAACGATGCGATTATTAGTTCAATTTGGCTCTCCTTTCTTATTGCCACAATTGTAACACTAATTTCATTACTTATTTGTATTCCAGCAGCTTATGCATTTGCGCGCATCCAATTTCCTTTAAGGCGCTTTTTTCTATTTTCATTTTTGTTAACAAATGCTTTTCCTAAAATGGGTCTGTACGTTTCAATCGCTGTCCTATTTTACCAGCTTAACTTAATGAATACATTTGTTGGGATTGTTCTTATTCATCTCATTAACACCCTCATGTATATGACCTGGATTCCTTCGGCTGCGTTTGAGAATGTTCATCGCTCACAAGAAGAATCAGCTCGTGATGTAGGCGCATCACCATTAAAGGTCTTTTGGCACATTACGTTACCGATGGCAAAACCAGGCATTATTGTTGCTTCTGTATTTACTTTTTTATCTTCTTTAAATGAAGCGGAAGGTACGTTTTTAGTTGGTATTCCTGATTATCGGACAATGCCAGTCATTATGTATTCAATTATTGCCGATTATCCAAGTACAGCTGGTTCAGTATTTTCAGTCATTTTAACGTTACCGACTATCTTGTTACTTGTAGCAGCTCGAAAATTTGTCGGAGCAGAATCCTTTGCTAACGGGTTTAAGTTGAAATAGTTACAAAAGGAGTAGAGAATCATGTCCATACAATTATCAGTAGAAGGCTTATCCAAAATCTATCAGACAGGTGAAGGTGTTCGAGACATATCAATTGAGGTAGCAAAAGGTGAGCTTGTGACACTCTTAGGCCCATCAGGATGTGGTAAGACTACTGTATTACGAAGCGTAGGAGGATTTGTTGACCCAAGCGAAGGCATTATTCGAATTGGCGATAGAGATGTGACGAATGTCGTCCCAGAAAAACGTCCGAGTGCCATGGTTTTCCAGAGCTACAATCTTTGGCCTCATATGACGGTTTATGACAACTTAGCCTTTAGCTTAAAGCTTAAAAAGAAGAAAAAATCATTTATTACTGAACGAGTCGATTGGGCACTAAACCTTGTTCACTTGACAGGAAGTGAAAAGAAATACCCAAGTGAGCTTTCAGGAGGCCAGCAACAACGGATCGCTTTAGCACGTGCCTTATTACTAGAACCAGAAGTATTATTACTTGATGAGCCTTTTTCAGCCTTAGATGCAAAATTACGCCATGAGTTACGTGAGGAATTGCGAGAAATTCAAGCCGAACAAAATTTGACCATGCTATTTGTCACACATGATCAGGAGGAGGCTCTATCAATTTCAGATCGAATCGTTGTGATGAATCGGGGGAAGATTGAGCAAGTCGCACAACCCTATGAGATTTACCATAAGCCTGCTTCACTATTTGTCGCGCAATTTATTGGTCGAATGAATTTTATTAAGGGCTACGCGCAACCAGACGGGATTAGAATTGATCAGCTAATTTTCCCCAATGAACGAGGGCTAATTGGCGAGGTGGCTGTTGGTATTCGTCCAGAGGATGTTAAGTTAAGTGAAGGGAAACCAAGTATTGAAGCTAAAGTAGCAAAGATAATGATGCTCGGTCATTATGTTGAGGTAACGCTACATACCATCTTTGGTCAATTAAAAATGTTTATTGATAAAAATGAGATTAACACAGTAGAGCTAGGACGGATTGTACACGTTACGCTGACAAGAATTCAATCATTTCAAGATAGCAATGAAAACTATTTGGAGAGGAATGAGGCATATGCAACAATTTAGACAAGTAAAGAAAATAGGTGTAGTGATAGGGCTTATTCTGATGGGCTTAATTTTAGGAGCTTGTGGAGAAGGTGAGGGAGCTAATGCTGATGGTCGAACCACCATTTCAATTTATAGTACGGGCTCACAAAATGTTGAGGCCTATTGGGAAACAGTAATCCCAATGTTTGAAGAGACACAAGACGAGATCGAAGTTAACCTTGTGTTCATTCCCTCAGGGACAGGTGGACAATCAACAATGGATCGGTTAATAGCGGCCAAGCAATCAAATAACGATTCGGGCATTGATATTTATGAAGGGACCCTGTCTGATATTATTCGCAGTGAAAATGAAGGGGGGTTATTTTATCAGTTGGATGAGGAAGGTATTCCTAACCTATCAAATATTGACGAATCAAATTTAACAGGTGCTAATAATATGGCTGTTCCTTACCGTGCCTCTTCTGTGGTGCTAGCCTACAATGAAGATGCTGTTGCTGATGTTCCTGACACAGCCGAAGAGCTCTATCAGTGGATAAAGGATAACCCGGGGAGGTTTGCCTATAATGATCCGAGTACCGGCGGCGCTGGAAGCTCGTTTGTGCTGACGGCAGTTTATAATCAACTACCAGATGAGGCAATGAACATTCAAGATGAGAGTATTATGGATGATTGGGCTCCTGGTTTTGCTTTACTAAGAGACTTAGCATCTTCTTTGTATAATGATGGTATCTATCCACAGAAGAATCAAGGGACACTAGATTTACTTGCTAGCTCAGAGGTGGATATGATTCCAGCGTGGTCCGACATGGCATTAGAACAAATAAATACGAACATGCTACCAAGCTCAACAAAGCTTAAGCAGATTAATCCAGCGTTTACTGGTGGCCCAAGCTATTTAATGATTGCTGATAACGGGGTTGATGAACGGAAACAAGCTTCGGAAGCTTTTCTAGATTTTGTTTTAACTGTTGAGGCACAAGAGGTTGTCATTGATCAAATGTATGGCTACCCTGGTATTAGGTGGGATCTTCTTTCAGAAGAAGATCAAGAACGATTTAGTGACGTAAGCGATGGCTATCGCATCTTTAATGGTGGTGAACTAAGTGAGGAATTAGTCAAGCGCTGGCAAAGAGAAGTGGCTGCGCAATGAGCAGACTTTTGAAAGGAAAGGTGTTAGGAATAGGGCTGGTTATGCCCTCTTTCCTAACATTACTTGTATTAGTTGCCTATCCGGTCATGATGTCTGTTCGGACAAGCCTTCAAAATCGGGCTGGGGAATGGAGCTGGGACAATTACCGCTACATTTTTACGGAACCACTTATTAGTCAAAACATCCGGCACACCATGTTTGTGACAATTATCTCCTGTTTTTTTGTTCTAATAATTGCTTATGGAATTGCACTCTACTTGCGATTTAGTACGCGTTTTTTTTCAAAGCTAATTAATAAGCTCTATCTCATTCCGATGTTTATTCCAGGTGTTATTGCAGTATATGGTTTTATTAACTTCTACCGTAATAATGGTTGGGTTGCGCGTTTAATTGGGACAGATAATATGCTGCCAATTATTTATCATGTACGAGGTTTAATTATGATTAATGTTTGGTTTAACATTCCATTTACGACAATGTTACTTTTATCTGCCTTGCAAGGTATTCCTAATTCGATCATTGAAGGGGCAAGAGATGTTGGTGCAACGAAATGGCAACTATTTATTCGTTTTATTTTACCGCTTTCTTACAAGACGATGCTAGTGGCAATTACCTTTTTGTTTATGGGGATTATCGGTAGTTTCACCGCACCCTTTCTCATTGACCGCAACGCCCCACAAATGCTAGGGGTTTCGATGCAACAGCACTTTTCGGTATTTAACGAGATTGGCCAGTCGAGTAGCTTAGCTGTTTTCATGTTTCTGTTGAGCTCTGCTGTTGGTTGTTTTTACATTTGGAGTAACATGAAGCATTCGAAAAAAGAGTTGAGCTAATATAAAAAGGAGCTGAAAAAATGGAGGAGCGACTTATTGTTGACAAAGCATTACAGTTAGGTGAAACATGGAGCGGATCGATTCAAGTAGAGGAAGATGGCCACTATGCAATTGAATTAATTGCCTCTGCAAATACAAACTGGCAACAGCTGAATAATGAAGGGGTTATGATTAGACTCTACTTAAACGAAGCGTATCAACAGGATTTCATTATTTTCTATGGGCAAACACCCTTTAACTATAAACAATTATTAGGGTCGCTTCCATCAGGAACGCATCAACTTAAACTTGAGGCATGTCATCCACAGGCAGTCCAGTTACCTATTGTAAATGTCGATTCAATTATCATAAAACAGTTAGATTATCAGTCAGATGAAGAACTTGCACTTCAGTATGCCCCAAAGCTTTATGGTCGGGCTGTTTACAGTGATTATGACAATTTATATACAGACATACCGTTAGAAATGATCTATTTTATTGAGGAATGGGCCTATGGTAAGGTAATTGAATATCATATTGTGTTTAGTCATGAAGACGAAGGGACACCAGCTAAATTACTAATGGCAAAGTGGGGCCGACTTCTTGATATTGAATATATGGCACGCGTTTATTTGACTGAGGAAAATAAGATTGATCATATCGAGTATCAAGGTGCGGAGCATGAAATTAAACGCTATCATGGTGAACTAATAGAAGATCGTCGCCCGATTCTGCAAACTGCTACATGTAACGGAAACTTTACCGATCAGATTACCAGTGACTATTCATTCTCGCTCTTACCGAGCTATCATTGGCAACTTTCAATGGAACCAAGAGAAATTGTGATGGAGAAATTCCCTTACATTAATGACGTGATGTTTTGGGAGGCAAATCGTCAGCTTGCTCGCGAGCAATTAACAGACTTGCAGAATTATCTGCTTGTGCAGGCTTCTGTTTGGAATATCGAGTTAGGAATACCGGCAATTGATTTCACTTGCCAATTAAAGAATGATATAACAATCTATTCAAGCTCGTTAAACAAATGGCGTAATAATCATTTTTGGGCTGCCTATACAGGTCCTTATCGCCATTTCACAGTAGCCATCCCACTGCCAGAACAGAAACGTTTTTCGGATATGGAAAAGCTGTCTGTTCGAATGATTAACGATGCAGTACCATCAGTTACTGTAAAAGGAATTAAAGTTCTTTCATATGACCAAGAGACCGGGATTAACGTTCATCTCAATGAAACCTTTCAAGTGCAGCTTACTCACGAGCAATCAGAGCAAGTAATTTGGCGAAAGACCACAGGAGTATCCCATTATGCAGACAATCTTTGAAACAACAACAACACTAGAGCAATCAAGCACGCAATCCCATTCATCATTCACCTTTTTTGTACCAATGGAGTCAAATCAAGTAATGATTAGCTTTGCTTTTTCACCCGCTTTCTTAGACGATAATAACCAAGCAAAGCAAATTATTTCACAGGCGCTCGATCACTATCAGGGTTGGGTTGAAGCTGAGACAGAAGCTAATCAAATTAATAAACACTTGCCAATAAAGAATCTTTTAACGCTTTCGGTTGATGACCCCAATGGCTTTAGGGGAGCACGCCACTGTCATAAGGCTACACAGCTAGTTACCCTAAGTGAGCAAAGCGCATCGCCTGGTATGTTAAAGGGGAGTTTACCAGAAGGTTTGTGGGCCATCACCATTAGCGCACATGCACTTGTAACTGAAACATGTACCTTTAAGCTAAAGGTTGAAGTTGAAGGGAGGAATCAGACGCCAAGCTCAATGCTTTATTCGCCCTGGCAACATAGTCTAACTATCGATGAGATCCCGCTTAACCAGATTGATCAGCACGCCTCATCCACTTCACAAGTCGCAAAGAAATGGCTACGCTCGGAATTGCATGTGCATACCAATCATAGTGATGGTCGTCAATCTCTAACTGAAATTGTTGAACAGGCGGAACAGCTTGAACTAGAGGTTGTTGCCATTACCGATCACAATACGATTAGCCCACTTGAAGAATTAAGAGCGATAAACGAAAATACAGCGGTACAACTTTTATATGGTCTTGAATGGACAACCTTTTATGGTCATCTGCTTACATTAGGGTATGAAGAGCTTACCTATACAGATTGGCGCTCTATTGGTCCAACTGATCTAGAGCGTGGTTTAGCCAATATTCACCGAAATGGAGCTATTGCAGGTATAGCGCATCCATTTCGAATTGGAAATCCATTAGGAACTGGGTGCCATTGGGAGTTCATGATGAATCATCTTGATGCTATTGATTTTATTGAGGTGTGGAATGGTAGCGATCCGAATAATCGATACTATAATAAGATGGCATTTGATTTTTGGACGACATTGTTAAACAAAGGCTATACTATATCAGCAACTTCAGGGCGAGATTGGCATCATAATCAGGAAGAACAACTGGCTCTAGCCTATACATATGTACATGTTGATGAGGCAAGTATAGTTAATCAAGCAAGCTTTAGAGAGACATTTATTACTGCCATTCGAAATGGCGCTTTAACAGTTTCATATGGTCCGCCATTATTATTAGAGGCTACCGTTGCGGGAACAATCTATTCAATCGGTGACTGCATTCAAGCTAGTGGTGAATCGATCGAAGTAAGAGCTTGGTCAGAACGTTGGTTAAGAGATGACCAAGCTATACAACTGGAGCTTGTGTCAAATAAAGGGCGTTTAGCAGTGGAGAAAAATACCTTTTCACTTACGTTCTCGGGAATGTATCAAGATTTAAAATGGATAAGAGCAGAGCTATATGAGCAAGCGAAGCAGCAATCCAAATTAATTGCCTTTACCAATCCAATCTATTTCACGAACTCATTTAATAGTTATAACAAATCTATAAATTAATTAAGTGCTTTTTTAAATCAAGTATGATAAACTATTCACAATCGAATAGGAAAAATTCTTTTGGGGCAGGGTGTAATTCCCGACCGACGGTGAGAGGTAGCCGCTATACCTCAAGTCCGTGACCCGGATCAGCTTGCGCTGAGAAGGTGGATTTGGTGAGATTCCAAAGCCGACAGTTAAAGTCTGGATGAGAAAAAGAATGGACGATGTAACGCTATTTGTTATGTCTACTTTATGTTATAGAAAATGATGATAGAGACTATAGCATATTGACGTTTATTGTTTTGAAATGGGCAATAAACGCTTATTTAACTTGCACAAAGCTCTAGATAAAGTTTGTATCTAGGGCTTTTTTATTTTCAGATAATTAGGGAGGTGAAAAAATGAAAAAAGAAGATTATATGGCGTTAGCGCTAAGTTTAGCAAGTGGGACAATTGGCCAAACAAGCCCGAACCCCTCTGTTGGAGCTGTTGTGGTTAAAAATGGGCGAATTGTCGGTCTGGGAAGTCATTTAAAATCGGGTGGGCTTCATGCCGAGGTATATGCTTTAATACAAGCAGGAGCAGAAACAAAGGGAGCCGATGTTTACGTGACACTAGAGCCGTGTGCACATGTCGGCAAAACGCCACCATGTGCACAGCTTTTAATTGACAGACAAGTAAGCCGCGTTTTCATTGCTATGGCAGATCCCAATCCTCAAGTTGCGGGTAAAGGAATTAACCAACTTCAGCAGGCTGGTATACACGTTGAGGTTGGGCTTGGTGCGGAAGAAGCCGCAAAATTAAACGAACCATTTTTTCACTATTTAAAGTATAAGCGTCCATTTGTCATTTTAAAGGCGGCAATGACGATGGATGGAAAAGTGGCTACTCAAACCGGTGATAGCTGCTGGGTGACCTCAGCTGAGGCACGTGAGGATGTTCATAATGAACGCGCAAAGTATGATGCCATATTAGTCGGAAGCAAAACGGTTGCAACCGATAATCCCCATTTAACCGTTCGCCAGCCCCAGAACGGAAAGAATCCCATTCGAATTGTTTTAGCAACTCATTTAGAGATAAAAGGAGATCGTCATATTCTTAATAATGCTGCTCCAACATGGCTTATTTGTGGAAGTCAAGCAGATGTAGAGCTATTCAGGGGAAAATATCCCCATATAAAAGTAATACAGTTAAAAAGCAAAGAAATTGAGATTAACACCCTCCTAGATGCCCTTGGTAATCATGGTGTTCAGTCTGTCTATGTTGAAGGTGGTAGTCAAATTCTCACCAGCTTTATTCAGGCTAACGCTTTTCAAGTTTGTCATTGGTATATCGCACCAAAGCTTTTAACAGGGCAAGATGCAATTGCAGTTACTGGTGGCAAATCACCACTGAAAATGAAGGATGGCTATCAGCTTGTTTTTGAAGCAGTTGAGCAGGTTGGCCGAGATATCAAGCTTATTGCACGCCCAATCAAGGGGGTTGAGTAACATTGTTTACTGGTATTATTGAGGAGAAAGGGACCATTTCATCCATTAAACATAGTCGTGCTAGTCTCAAAGTAATCGTGAATGCAAGGCTTGTTACTAAAGATGTAAAAATTGGTGATAGCATTGCGGTTAACGGCGTCTGTTTAACTGTTACAGCATTTACAGCATCGCAGTTTATCGCTGATGTGATGCCTGAAACGTTTCGAAGTACGACCTTAGCTGAGCTTAAGTCAGGCACTGTCGTGAACTTAGAACGGGCAATGGCTGCAAATGGCCGTTTTGGTGGTCACTTTGTTTCCGGACATATTGACCGCGTTGGTATAATTGAGCGTGTCTGGTCTGAGGTGAATGCCCGTTACGTTTCAATCGCCATTAATCCTGAAGATTTAGCTTATCTAGTCGAGAAAGGATCAGTAACTGTTGATGGTACGTCTTTAACGATCTTTAGCGTAACAGATAAGACATTTGTAATAGCGCTAATTCCAGAAACACAACTGGCAACGAGCCTAGGTGAGAGGAAACAAGGTGAAGCTGTCAATCTGGAGTTTGATTTATTAATTAAATATTTGGGTCGCCTGTTAGAGACTAGCCAGATTGCCCAAAGTAAGAATCAGATAACCAAGGAAACACTAGAACGGTACGGCTTTTAATGGTGATGAGGAGTGAGAAGATGGATACCATATTAAGTGCATTAACGGCATTAAAGAAAGGCGAAATAATTATTGTGGTTGACGATGAAAATCGTGAGAACGAGGGTGATTTTGTCATGCTTGCTGAGCATGTTACACCTGAGGCGATTAATTATATGGCGACTAAAGGTAAAGGGCTTATCTGCACACCAATTACACAGGAACGGGCCCAGCAGCTAAAGCTTAATCAAATGGTAACAACAAATACTGATCAGCATGGTACGGCTTTTACAGTTAGCATTGACCACGCAGATACGCATACAGGCATAAGTGCTTATGAACGTGCTCAAACTGTCCAAGGCTTACTTAAGCCAGATGCGAAAGCCGACAACTTTAAACGACCAGGCCATATCTTTCCGCTTGTTGCTAAGGAGCAGGGCGTGCTAGCCCGCCCTGGTCATACCGAAGCAGCTGTTGATTTAGCGAAGCTAGCTGGTTCCGTACCAGCAGGAGTAATTTGTGAGATTATGAGTGAGGATGGTCAAATGGCTCGTTTACCTGAGTTAATCTTACTTGCTAAACAAGAGAACATGAAAATTGTGACAATAAAAGATTTAATTCATTATCGTAAGCAATATGATCAGCTAATTAATCACGAAGTTGAAATTGAACTACCGACTGCATATGGGCTTTTTAAAATGATCGCTTATACAGAAAACGGGAGTGGTAAGGAGCAAATTGCGCTGGTAAAAGGTCAGGTCAATGCCGGAGAACCACCACTTGTACGCGTTCATTCAGAATGTCTGACGGGTGATGTGTTTAGATCTGAGCGGTGTGATTGTGGTCCCCAGCTTGAGCAAGCTTTAGCAGAGATTGAATCAGCAGGCAATGGGATTATTATCTACCTTCGTCAAGAGGGCAGAGGGATAGGGTTAGTCAATAAGCTAAAGGCTTATAAGTTACAAGAAGCTGGCTTTGATACGGTAGAGGCTAACCAACAGTTAGGTTTTGCTGATGACTTACGCGATTATGCTAGCGCAGCTCAAATATTACAGCAACTTGGCGTTAATCAAATTAAGCTCTTAACGAACAACCCGAGAAAAGTAACGGGCCTTAAGCAATATGGAATCAGCGTTGTTGAGAGAAAGTCAATTGAGATTAGCCCTAATCAAAACAATAGTCACTATCTGATGACAAAACAGGTTAAATTAGGGCACCTATTACATGGTGAAGGAGAACTAAATAGATGAATAGAATAGAAGGACAATTAGTTGGAACAGGATTATCAATAGGTATTGTTGTCGGACGATTCAATGAATTTATAACGAGTAAACTATTAAGCGGGGCCTATGATGCGCTATACCGTCACGGTGTTAAGGAAGCAGATGTAACAGTGGCTTGGGTGCCTGGGGCATTCGAACTCCCGATGATTACAAAGAAGATGGCTGAGTCAGGGAAGTATGATGCAATTATTACACTTGGCACTGTTATTCGTGGTGCAACCCCACATTTTGATTATGTTTGCAACGAGGCTGCTAAAGGTATTGCACAAGTGGGTATGCAAACAGGGGTGCCTGCGATCTTTGGTGTGTTAACAACCGAGTCGATTGAGCAAGCAATTGAGCGCGCTGGTACAAAAGCTGGTAATAAAGGCGCAGAAGCAGCACTATCTGCCATTGAAATGGCGAACCTAATTAAAGAGTTAGTATGATGTAAGATGTCTCCCTGCGCACTAACGTGGTAGGGAGTTTTTTTCTTAGATTGGGGTTTAAGCGTGTATCTAGGTAGTTGTTATGGTGTTTTTTAATATTTAAGCTTGCTGAGTGAAATTACCGTGGCATTAGATAAATGTTTGATTTCCGTTTTATTGAATTTAATTAGAAATATATCTATGTTAATAGTGGGCAATCCGTTATAATGGGTCTATATGGAAGAGGAGTGATACATAATGCGTGAGGCGCCAGAGAAACGAATAGAGCAATCAGCAATAAAGGTTTGGAGACTTCATGGTTTAATTTACTTGTGCTTTTTTATTGTCGTAACAGGGATAATTGCTTATTTTACTTATGCTCACAATTGGTCAAAGTGGATACTGATTTCATCTTCAATTGTCACCATAATAATTGCTATCCTTGCCATAGCTATTCCGGCATTTAGATGGCGAAGATGGCGTTATCAGTTATTTGAGCAGGAGATTTATATTCAGCATGGTATGTTAATTATTGAACGTACCTTAGTACCAATGGTTCGTGTCCAGCACGTGGATACAAAGCAAGGACCGATCTTAAAGAAATTTAGGCTAGCAAGCTTAGAAATCTCAACAGCGGCAACGACCCATCAGATCCCGGCACTTAGTGAGGAAGAGGCAGAACAACTCCGTGATCAGATTTCTATCTTAGCAAGGGTGGAACAGGATGATGTTTGAGTCAAAACGTTTACATATAAGTGCGTTGTTTTTTCGACTATTTAAAATCTTAAAAGAATCATTGTGGCTATTTTTATCAGCGTTTTTTGTTTACTTTAATATTGATGGCTATGAGCAGTATATTTTTATTGCAATTGGTGTGTTCGTCATTATCAGCCTGTTATACAGCTGGCTATCGTGGTGGCGATTTACTTATATGGTAAACACAGATGGCTTATTGATTGAAAAAGGTATTTTTATCAGGCAAAAACGTTCAATTGCTAAACAGCGCATTCAATCGATTAACTTTAATCAAAATATCTTGCATCGCTTACTTGGCTTGACGGAGCTGCAAATTGAAACGGCTGGAAGAGATATGAAAGTTGACGCTAAACTCACTTCACTTTCTATGACTGATGCCCAAGCAATTAGAAAGCTGTTAAAACAGTTTCAAGTCAATGATGAAGATGGTAACTCGTATGACTATGACTTTGCGTTAGAAAGGAAACTCCCCAAATATGAAGCAAGCTACAAGCACCTTTTTCTTTTTGGTTCCACATCTGGTGGACTTGGTGTGTTAATGAGTATTCTCTTTATCTTTGGGTTAGGAGTGGAAGAATTTATTCCCGAACAAATCATTGACTTCGTATCATCATGGCTGACCGCGCAATCGATTATTACGCTAATTATTCTTAGTACATTTGTATTATTGCTCTTTTGGCTAGCAGGTGTCATTGGCTCGGTGATAAAGTATGGCGATTTTACCGTGGTCAGGTATGAGGATGAAATATTAATCACACGGGGACTATGGGAGAAGAAACAACTTACCTTCCCGTTAAAGCGTATTCAAGGTGTGGTCGTCAAGCAAAATTTACTGCGGTTACCATTACGGTTTGCAACTATCTATTTAGAGATTGCTGGTGGTGAAGCTGATCAAAAAGAAAGTATGCGAACGATCCTTTTTCCATTAATTAAGAAAAAGGAGATTGCAATTTTTTTAGCTGAGATTTTACCTGAATATACGTATATGCCTGAACAAGTTGCGCGGATCTCACGTCGCTATCTTTATTTGAACATCGGCTTAGCAAGTTTACTAACACTAGTCGTTGGTCTAGTTGTTTGGTATTTGTTATCATTACCGTATCTCTTGCTTCTCGTTTTTCTTATTCCTAGCTTTTTGTATATAATTTTAGAATATCAAGTGAGTGGATGTTATTTAAATGGCCAACAGCTGACCTTACAATCTTGGGGTTGGTTGTCTAAAGAAACGATTTTATTAAAGAGACCACGCATTCAGGCCATGTCCGCTTATGCTGGTTTAATTCAACGAAGATTAGGCTATGCCAACATTAAAGCATCGATATTAAACAATTTTCTTGGCCGACATTATCTTGTTCGGGGCATTAAACTGCCTGAGATAGAGCGTGTGCAAGATTGGTATTCCTATGCAAAAAAAGAATGAGCATAATAAAAAAATCCTTCTATATTTTTCGAAGGATTTTTTTCACTTAGTTATAGTAATGCTTTAATATCTTCAACCATTTCCTCTGGTTCTGTTGTGGGTGCATAACGCTTAATAATCTCACCTTTACGATCAATCAGAAATTTGGTGAAATTCCATTTAATTGCTCCACCTAGAATGCCCGAAGCCTCTTTTGTTAGATATTGATAGAGTGGGTGCGCATCCTTGCCGTTAACCTTGATCTTACTAAAGAGAGGGAAATCAACACCGAAATTTAATTGACAGGTCTGTTGAATTTGGTCATCATCACCCGGTTCCTGATTTAAAAATTGATTACTTGGAAAACCGAGTACGATCAGGCCCTGATCCTTAAAATCGTCATAGAGCTGCTGCAAGCCGTTAAATTGATTTTTCAACCCGCATTTCGTTGCCGTATTGACAATCAGTAGCACCTTACCATGATAATCAGATAAATCCTTAACTTGTCCATTGCTAAGCTTTGCTGAAAACTGATGAACACTCACGTACATTCGCCTCCTTGAGATAAAGATAGCAAGCACCAATCCGTTTGTCAAAGGATAGGTTTCTCTTGGGTTCTTGTGCTAAACAATGGTTGGGTAAGATTGTTTGGGCATGAGGGGCATCCTTGCAAGCGAATTTATGAGTTGAAAAAGGTGAGGACTAAGTCCCCACCTTTTCTTATGATAAAGCTTCTGCTTCAAGAGCAGCTAAACGTCTATTTACTTCTTCTAATGTTAGATTGTGCGCTTCAATATAGCGATTACGTGGGTGGGTCCGACATTTGTCTGTACAGCCACCTAAATATTTGTGTTCGTTTTCTTCAGAAGCTAGAATTTGTTTATTGCATTCAGGGTTCCCACAGTTGACATAGCGCTCGCAAGGTGAACCATCGAAGTAGTCCTTCCCAACAATTACATGTTCTACCTGATTAATCGGTACACTAATACGTTCATCAAAAACGTACATTTTGCCATCCCAAAGCTGTCCCTTCGTGCTGGGGTCCTTTGCATACGTTGCAATGCCACCATGCAATTGGTGAACATCTTCAAAGCCTTTTTCAATTAACCAGCCTGAGAATTTTTCACAGCGAATTCCGCCCGTGCAATAGGTGAGAACACGTTTACCCTCGAATTTCTCTTTGTGCTCATCAATCCATTGCGGTAGCTCGCGGAAATTACGGATATCAGGACGAACTGCACCACGGAAATGACCAAGATCAAACTCATAATCATTACGTGCATCAATCACAACGGTATCCTCATCCTGCATTGCCTCATAGAATGATTTAGGATTGAGGTAGTTGCCTGTAACCTGGTGCGGATCAATATCCTCAACACCTAGTCTCAACGTAACTAGCTCCGCTCGTGGCTTGACCTTAAGTTTTTTAAAGGCATGCCCATCAGCTTCATCAATTTTAAACGGCATATTACTGAAGCGTGGGTCAGCCTGCATCGCCTCGATATAGGCTGTTGTTGCTGCAACGGGACCTGAACATGTCCCGTTAATCCCTTCAGTAGCAACAAGAATTCGGCCCTTGAGGCCCAGCGAATCACAAAGTGCTTTATGCTCTTTGGCAAATGTTTCTGGGTCTTCAATTGTTACATACTGATAGTACAATAAAATTTGATATTCTCTCATTTTCTAATCACCTAATTCATCGTATTTGCAAGATACGGATTAAGGCGTAATCATCATAGTCTCTTGCGACTTTATATTATAAGGAATTTATCATACTTTTTCAACCTTTAAGTTAATTATGGGTGTTATTTAAAACAGTAGTTTAACTTATCTAATATTATTAATAAAGAACAGGGTTTATATCTGATCGTCCCCATCGCTTTTTTTATAGAGTAGCAAAAAAGTTGCAAGCTAACCAGATTCTCGTTATATTGTGAAGAAAAAGGGCGTGAAAATATGGCGACTAACGAACGGGACCAATTTGTTATCGAACAGTATGAGCAAGGTGAAAATGAGATGATCCTCCTGTTTGCCCAATGGTGCTTAAATCATAAGTTAGACCCCTATAAACTTTATCAAGAAGCATATCCTAATCAGAAAGCCTCTAGTAAACTCACGACCATTATGGAGGACGTGGTCGAGTTAAATCTGGCAGGTGATATTGATACCTTTCTGTTACTAGAAGCTTTGCAGGCATATGGCAATGATGATTTGGCTTGGATCGTGAGTCAGTATTATGAGAGACTTTGAGTAACTGCTTGCTTGAGTAAAGAAAGAGTGCGTGGAAGGATAGCAATTATTAAGGCGCCCACCACAGGAATTAATAGAAAAGCATAGACATTCGCTGCCCGATATTGATTAGCAATCCAGCCAAGAAATGGTGCCGAGATGACAATGGAACCGTGATTAATTAGCATTCGATAGCTAGACATCCGTCCATGATAGGCCCTGGCGGTGAGGATTTGCTGGGTGGATTGTAACAACACCCGAATCCAAGTTGTTCCTAACCCGATTAAACTTACCCCGATAAAAGCGGGAAAAGTAAAGTTACTTGGCAAGGCAAGGATGAGGAGCCCAGCCCCAGTAAGAATTAGCGAACCAACGGTATGAAACTGTCTTGTTTTTCTAAACCACCAAAAGCCGACGAGCCCAGCTAACCCCCCACCAACAGATAGCGTTGCATCGAGCCAACCATAAGTTGTTGCCTGCTCATTAATGTGGTCAATGGTGTAAACAGAGAGGAAGCCAATGCTCGTATGGTAGACAAGCTGTCCGACCATGGTCATGCTAAATAAGCGAAATAAAAAGGGATGTTTAATTAGGTAATGTAGTCCATCAATAAGCTGGCGATGTAGGCTGGTTTTTTTTGGTTTGTCTTGATTTGTCACTGCGGAACTGTTAATAAAGTTGACGGTAACTACTGCAAGTAAATAAAAGCCAATAATTAAGCTAACTGTCAATATCAACCATTCTTGTCTAATTAACCAACCACCAACACTTGCACCAATTAATGCACCGAATATGGTTACTGCATTGGTGTAAGCAATAACTTTAGGAAGCTGTTGTGGTGGGAAACTCTTCGCACTATGTGCTTGTAGCGTCGTACGAAAGACAGTTCCCATTAATTGCTGGAACATGTGAATAGAAAAAACAATAATTGGAACTAATGATCCAAGCGACAAGCTTGCGAACATCAAGCTAACTGCAATTAGGTTTCCAATTAGCGCGATAGAAGCAATGAGCTTTGTCGAAAAACGATCAACGATGACACCGATATATATGTTGCTTAGTAAACTTGGTAAAAAGCCAAGACTAACAAGCAACCCAGTAAAATCAGCCCGACCGGTTACTTGATATAATAACCAAGCAATTGTCACGAAATAAAGGGTTTTACTTATTTCTGAACAAAAAAAACTTACTAAAATACCAATATATTGCTTCATCAAATTCCCCCTCAGCATATAAGTATAGCAGTGCTTTTTCAATAAGAATAAGATATAATAATTATATATTTTAATAAGAAAAACTTATAGATAGGTGATTAGATGAAGGCTGATGATCTAAAATTAATTGTTGCTGTAAATCAATTTTGTACAATTCAACGTGCTGCAGAGGCGCTTTATATCTCTCAGCCTGCTGTCAGTCAACGCCTACAGCAAATTGAGCGTTATTGGGGTGAACCACTCTTTGTTCGTACCGCCAGAAAAATGGTTCTTACGCCTGCTGGTGAAGAGGTGTTGGCTTTTGCTAAGCATTACTTAGCTGAGGAATTAGTGGTGAAACAACGGATAGAAGCATTAAAAGAAGAGGTATCTGGTACGATTACAATTGGCGTCTCTTCAGTAATTGGTCAGTACATTATGCCCCAGTTATTAAAAACATTTATGACCAGTTATCCGGCTGTTCGTGTGGAAGTAACAGTAGGATTGTCAGATAATGTCCTACAAGGTAACTATCACGTCAAGCTCACTAGAGGTCAGCGCCCAGATGCTAAAAACACGTATCATTTATTTGATGCCCCCCTTTATTATGTTGAAATAAACGAACGTTCAGATGCCCGCCCATTTATCGAGCACCAGTCTGATAGTAGCTATCATGTCGACATTAATCAATGGCTTAAAGGTCGTTTCCTTGAGAACACTCTGGCTACTATTAAAGTTGATCAAATTGAAACATGCAAACAAATGGTTAGTCATGGGGTCGGGAGAAGTGTCTTACCAGAGACTGTAATTAAAGATTTTGATCAAAGCAAATTTATTATTGAACCTATCGTTCTAGCCAATCGACCAGTAAAGCGTTCGAATTGGTTAACGATTGGTGAGGGTGCAGACACTTTACCACAGGTTAATGCCTTTCAAGCGCTAGTACAGAAAAACTTCTTAAATGATTTGCTGAAGAGGCACTGAATTAGGGTAAGTGGTCGTGGTGAAAGGAAGTAACGATAAGAATCGTTGAAAAAAGAAGAGGTGCGCGGAAATAGCTTAAGGAGTCTTGGAAATTTAAACAATAACCGTGCGGTACCTAGTTAAAAAAGAGCGGATAAATTAGCGTTCTTGCTAGTTTATCCGCGCAAAACCAAAAAATAATTCAGTTAACATAGACGTTCAGCTTTTATGAAAACAGCTTAATTAATGCTTGTGTACCACTATCCTCATCACCAGCCTCGGCTAAATCCTGGTACAAAGAATGGGCAAGCTGTAGCCCTGGTGTTTCAAGGCCCATTTCTTCGGCGGTATCCAAGGCAATAAGCATGTCTTTAATAAAGTGTTTGACATAAAAGCCTGGAGCAAAATCACCTTTAATCATACGCGGTGCTAGGTTAGTTAACGACCAGCTTCCTGCTGCCCCTGTTGTAATGCTGTCGAGGACACGAGTTGGGTTCAGACCAGCCTTTCGTGCATAAGCAATGGCTTCGGTCACACCTAACATAGTTGAGGCAATGGCAATTTGATTACACATTTTTGTATGTTGACCGGCTCCGGCTGGTCCTTGATGAATAATTTTATCCCCGATAATTTCAAACAATGGGAGGGCACGTTCAAATCCTTCAGAATCACCGCCAACCATGATGCTAAGGGTTCCATTTCGTGCGCCAATATCACCGCCTGAGACGGGCGCGTCCAAAGCTATTAAGCCACGAGCCTGTGCAGTGCGCGTAATCTCTTCAGCAAGCGAAGGTTTTGATGTCGTCATATCAATGAGCAAGCTGCCAGGCTTGGCATTATTAATAATACCAGATTCGCTTAAGTAAACGGCTTCAACATCACTTGGATAACCAACGATGGTAATCATAACATCAACAGCTGGAGCCAGCTCAGCGATTGAATCATGCCAAGTTGCACCTTCCGCTAATAGCGGCGCTGCTTTTTGCTTTGTCCTTGTGTAAATATGTAGCTCATGTCCTGCTTTTAATAGATTTAAGGCCATACTACGGCCCATTACACCTGTACCAATAAAGCCAATGCTAGTCATTTCCATACCACTTTCCCTCCAAGTTTGTTATGATAATTTTACCGCAAAATGTTGAAAAATGAAAAAGAAATAGTAAGAAGGGGTGATTTGATGCTGAAATGGAAGATGAAGAAATTCACGGAATTTACAACATTAGAATGGTATCAGATTGCAAAGTTACGAGTGGATACCTTTATTGTCGAACAAAAGTGTACATATCGTGATCTTGATGATTACGATCAAGTGTCCACACATATTTTCTTACAAAAAAATGATCAAATAGTTGCTTATATGCGGTTAATTCCCAGTGGAAACTATTATCAGGAGGCCTCACTGGGACGAGTTATTGTGAAAGAGAGTGAGCGAGGCTTTGGGTATGGTAGAGAGCTATTAGATAAAGGCGTCCACCACCTTACTGAACAAATGGGCGAACAGGTAGTAAGAATCCAAGCTGAGTCTTACTTAAAGGACCTTTATGAATCGTATGGCTTTCAAGTTATTTCCGAGCCTTATTTAGAATTTAATATCTGGCATGTTGACATGCTGTTAGAGAAGGGTGATGAGCATGAAGTGGTCAGTTAAACGTTTTGAACAGCTATCATTAGCTGAGCTCTATCAGATTTTAAAAAAACGAGTGGAAGTATTTGTTGTTGAACAGGAATGTGCATACCCTGAAATAGATGGCAACGATCCAGATTGTTATCACTTGTTCCTTCAGGAAGGGGAAACGATTGTTGCTTATGCTCGGCTAATCCCACGCGGTGTATTATATGCTGAGCCTTCAATTGGTCGAATTATGGTTGACAACCGCTATCGAAAAGATGGCTATGGTCGTAAGTTAGTAAAGAAAGCAATTGAAATTATTTATGATGACTGGCAGGAAGAATTAATTAAAATCCATGCTCAGGTGTACTTACTGGATTTCTATCAATCATTTGGTTTCAAAGAAGTGACCGCTCACTACCTCGAGGATAATATCCCGCATGTTGATATGGTCTTGGAAAAATAAAACGTCCCTAGCCGCTTAGTTGGCTAGGGACTTGCTTTTTGGTAGAATCAATTTTCTATTAAAGAGGGGTAGAATAGACATGCCTTGTACTTGAATGATCTACTAAAAGCGGTTGTGAATGAGATGATAACATTCATTCACTAATTTATATAAAATTCATAAAGGAGATGGGGTAACCTCTATGAATGAATACCTACTCACCCTGGAGGGTAACAGTTGTCTCTTGGGCAACACCATCGCGGTAGAATGAAACAGTGATCGTATCACCAATTTCCGTTTCTGTGTATAAATATTGTCTTAGCGCCATCATATCGTTAATGGGTTCACCATTTAGCTCAGTAATCACATCATAGATTTCAAGACCGGCTTGAGATGCTGCGGATTCGTTATGGATCTCCGCTATTACAATACCACCAGATAGCTGATCGGCAGCCAAATTCAATGTGCGTTCAACGTGCTGTGGTGGTACTGATGAAAAGTCAATTGCACTAATACCCATAAACGGTCTAGAGACAGCACCTTCTTGCTCAAGTTGCTCAATAATAGGCTGTGCTTCATCAATTGGTATTGCAAAACCAATGCCTTCAACAGAACTCAATGCAATCTTCATTGAATTAATCCCAATAACTTGGCCTTGTGCATTAATTAGAGCGCCACCACTGTTACCGGGGTTAATTGCAGCATCCGTTTGAATAACGTCAACAGTCCAATCGGCAGTGCCATCATTGTTCAAATCAATTTCAAGTGATCGATCTAAGCCACTAATAATACCTTTAGTAACAGTTCCGGCAAATTCAGTGCCTAATGGGTTGCCTATTGCAATTGCTGTTTCACCGACGATAAGATCAGCAGAATTGCCAAATTCAGCAACAGTATCAATGTATGACGCATCAATTGATAAAACGGCTAAATCTGTTAGTTCATCTGAACCGTGAAGCTCAGCGTCAACCCGCTCTCCGTCTGTTAGGATAACTTCAATGTCGGTAGCCCCATCAATAACATGATGGTTGGTAACGACATAGGCACGCTCATTTTCTACTTTATAAATGACACCAGAGCCTGTTCCAGCATCAGCTGTTTCTGCCCAAAGATCAGCCGATTGGATATTAGCTACACCCACGACTGCACCCGCAACATTGCTTAATACCTCAGATGAGACACCATCATCTCCTGTTACTGTCTGGATCAGGTTCTGGGTGGGTTCATTATTACTACTTGTACCGTTTTCTAAATTCACTGTATTAAGAGGAATCATCCCACTGAACAAAAGGAGAAAACCAATAATGGCAACTGTTAACCCACCTGTTAAGCCACTTAACCAAATTGCTAAAAGACTCGTTTTTGGTTTTTTATTTGAGTTTGAGGGATGGTAATGGTCCGTTCTCTCCTCAATGTGCTCCTCCTTTTGTTCTTGATTATGAAAAAACTCGTCCATTGTAGCCACTCCTTTCAAGCTTTTAAATTTTTTGTTTGTTTTTGTCTACACTTCTTAGTATAACGAGCACCTTCGGCAATAATTCGGTATAATTGTGAAAAAAGTATGGAAGATATTTAACTAGTCAGAGAAGTAGAGATATGGGAAAATAAAGAGAGATGAAAGGAGGGTGTCCGGATGTCTAATTATATTTTTATTGTCGAGGACGATCCTAATATTCGTGATATCGTGTCGGCCTATTTAAAAAAAGATGGCTACCATGTTTCAATGGTTGACAATGCCGAAAAAGCTTGGGAATTAACACGAGGCAAACAACCTGATATGTGGATTTTAGATATTATGCTTCCAGGCATGGATGGCTATGAATTATGTAAGAAAATTCGGCAAGAGAGCAATGTTCCAATTATTATTATTTCTGCTAAAGATGAAGAGGTTGACAAAATTCTTGGCTTGGAGCTCGGTAGTGACGATTATTTGACAAAACCATTTAGTCCAAGAGAATTAGTCGCGCGGGTTAAGCGCTTATTTAAACGAACGACGATTCACTATGAGCAGAAGCCTCATGAGTCCGGTCAGCAACTGCAAATGGGTGCTTTGATCGTACGTCATAATGATCGCCGGGTTTTCTGGGCTGATCATGAGATTGAGGTGACCGCGAAGGAGTACGAGCTGCTGTCAAACCTGATCCAAAATCAAAATCGCGCCTTTTCCAGAGAAGAGCTATTAACCCTAATTTGGGGTGATGATTATTTTGGCAGTGATCGTGCTGTTGATGATCTGGTTAAAAGACTTCGTAAAAAAATGGATGGTGTTCCAATTGAAACTGTCTGGGGCTACGGTTATCGACTTAGCCATGAAGAAGAGGCTAATACATGAGACTTCAAACCCAACTGACGTTGGCATTTACAACGTTATTAGTGATTACGATGACCATTGTTGCGGTTATGGTTCATTCATTATTGCTTGATTACTTAATTCAAAATGAGAAGAATCAGATGCAAGAGAAAGCTGAAGTGTTTTCTAGTATTTTATCAGCTGAGGTAAGCTTTCAACAATGGCTCGACAATGAAGAATTATATATGTTCGTTTATGACCATGTTCGCCATCAGGTCTTGCTATATACGCCTTCTTTGGATGTTGATTTAATTGTTGATTGGGTGACTACTTACGATTTAACACAGTCTGATCAACCACTCTGGCATGACGGGAAGCAGCAATATGTCGTCTCAATTTTCCCGATGTATCCTGATCTCGTTGCGCAGGATGTCGTTTTAGTGACACCACTTGACGATTTACAAGAAGTACAACAAACTTTTTTTAACCGGTTAATGATCGTGTTTCTTGTTGGGATTCTTATTATTATTTTACTAACGCACTATTTAACACATCGCCTTGTTACACCGTTAACACAGCTTAAGTTCCAATTGAAAAAGATAGAAAAGCGCAAGTTCGACGATATTAAACGGGTACGAGCAAGTGGTGAAATTAAAGAAGTAGAAGAAAGTGTTATCGATATGGCGACAGAGCTTGAACGCTATATGAAGTCACAGCAGCAATTCTTCCAAAATGCTAGTCATGAATTAAAAACACCACTAATGACGATCCAGGGCTATGCTGAGGGCATTAAAGATGGTGTTTTTCAAAATATTGAGGCAGAACGCGGTTTAGAAGTAATGGTGGCTGAGATTAGTCGATTAAAGCAGATTATAAATGAAATGATTCTTCTAGCTAAGCTCGATAGTGATGAAAATGTTTATCAAGAGAAAACGTTATTTATAAGTGAGTTAGTTCAGTCTACCGTTGATCGGGCCTTGCCGTTAGCACTTGATCAACAAATTGCACTGAATCATCATATTGAAGAGGATGCTACCATTTACGTTGATGATGAGAAAATGCTCCAGGCAGTGATGAATATTGTCTCTAATGCTATTCGTCATGCGAAGAGTAAGGTGTTTATCGAGGTTATCCAGTTCTCAGGTCGTATTCATGTTCATATTGATGATGATGGGCCAGGGATAGAAAATGACCTTCTCCCTCATTTATTTGAGCGCTTTATTAAGGGAAAGGGTGGCGAAACAGGTTTAGGTCTAGCAATAGCGCGGGCAATCGTTGAGCGCTCCAACGGCACGGTCCACTGTGAGAAATCGCCATTAGGCGGTGCTCGTTTTACCATTATCTTATAAATTAAGTTTTGGGCTGCTATTTATCCAATAGCGGTCCTTTTCAACGGTCAAGAGGCGGCGTTTTTTAAAAAAGGACAAAGCTGTTATGCCCTTTTTCAAAAGAAAAATGCAACTTTCTCGTCAATATGTTCGTCCTTTAATGTAACCATTAAATTAATATAAAAAAGGGGTATCATCATGAAAAAAACAGTTGCTATTATATTCGGTGGTTATTCAGAAGAATATGATGTGTCATTGCAATCTGCAAGTGCAATTATAAATGGCGTTAATCAATCGGAGTTTGATCTTGTACTAATCGGAATTACTCGAGAAGGAGAATGGCTTAAGTATGATGGCTCTATTGAGGGAATTCGCCAAAATACATGGTGGCAGGATAAAGCCAGCTGTAGTCCAGCCATTCTTTCTCCTGATCGGAAGCATAAGGGTGTTTTAATTAATCAAAATGGTCAACTAACTGTTCTGCGTATAGATGTCGCTTTTCCAATTTTACATGGGAAAAATGGTGAAGATGGTACCATTCAAGGCCTGCTTGAACTAGCCGGTATTCCTTATGTTGGCTGTAGTACGATTAGTTCAGCATTATGTATGGACAAGGAATTGGCACATAAACTAGTTAAAATAGCGGGCATTGAAGTGACACCATCGCTCACTCTTTATCAAAAGCCAACCAAGCCAGCATTGTTAAAGCAAATAGAACCATTAAATTATCCGTTATTTGTAAAGCCTGTAAATGCCGGTTCATCATTTGGGATTACGAAGGTGATGGCAGAGAATGAGCTTGAGCAAGCAGTTAAGTTTGCCTTTAAATACGATAACAAAGTAGTTATTGAGCAAGGTGTTGAAGGCTTTGAGGTTGGCTGTGCTGTATTAGGCAATGACACGTTGACAATTGGACAGGTAGATGAAATTGAACTGGTGGATGGTTTCTTTGATTATACTGAGAAATATTCGTTAAAAACAGCAAAAATTCATATGCCTGCCCGCATTACTAATGAGTTGGCTACTGAAATTAAAGAAACGGCTGAGCAAATTTATCGAGCTCTAGGCTGTACGGGTTTTGCACGAGTAGACATGTTTTTAACTCCTGAAAAGAAAATTGTTTTTAACGAGGTAAATACTATACCAGGTTTTTCAGAATTTAGTCGCTATCCAAATATGTTAAAAGGTATTGGGATGTCGTTTGAGGATATTGTTAAACAGTTGCTTGAACTGGCTTTGCAGGCATGAGCACGGTAGCTTTAACATGGCAGGATGTTTGCCAAGGGCAATTAATGCTAATAAATGCAGAGAATCCGATTAAGCGAGCGACTGCTGTTAATGAACTTGCTCCTGTAACTAGCTCGTATGCAGCTATCCTGTTTAACAAGAAGGCGGCAAGCCAGCTTGAATTGCTTGTTTCACAAGTAAACGGGCAAGAGCAAATTGTTCCGACTAGTGGCTATCGCTCAATTGAGGAGCAACGCACTATTTATCAAAATAGTTTGGTTAAGCATGGGCGTGAATTTACTAATCTGTATGTAGCAAAGCCAGGCTGTAGTGAGCATCAGACGGGATTAGCAATCGACTTAGCAGAGGCGAATGAACAAATTGATTTTATTCGCCCCGCGTTCCCAGATGAAGGAGTCTTCAGGCAGTTTAAACAACTCGCAAGTCAATATGGCTTTATCGAACGCTATCCAGTATGGGGAACAAACCGTACTCACATTGGTCATGAGCCTTGGCATTTTCGTTATGTGGGCCACCCACATGCTGAGTTAATTAAATTAAAGCAGTTTACTTTAGAAGACTATATTGATTTTCTCGAGCAATTTGAAGGTCTGGGTAAGTCATTAGAAATTGAAGTAAATGGGCAGTGCTTTACAATTGTGCGCATTTCTATTGATGTAAAGCAGACGACCACATTTGAAATACCTGAACGTATGCAATACATGATTTCAGGAAATAATCGTGACAGTGTAATTGTGACACTGTGGGAGGAATAGAGGAAATGCAATCAACCAAATCAGATTATCGCGGAATTGATTATTTTCGATTAATTGCAGCCATTTTAGTTGTGGCAATTCATACCTCACCATTATCAAGTTATAGTGTTAGCGGGGATTTTATTTTAACACGTGCCATCGGTCGTGTAGCTGTACCTTTCTTTTTTATGGCTTCAGGCTTTTTTATGTTTGGTCGTGCTGAAAAAGGGAAGGTGTCTTTTACAAAAATACTAGCTTTTTTAAAAAAAGTAGCCATCCTTTATCTCATTGCCATTTTGCTCTATGTTCCATTAAATATTTATACAGGCTCATACCAATCATGGCTAGATGGTAGTACGCTTGTAAAACAGCTTGTATTTGATGGTACCTTTTATCATCTGTGGTATCTACCTGCAATTATGCTAGGCATGATGATTGTGTGGTTGCTATTAAACTATTTAACTACTAGACAAGCGCTATTGCTTACCACTCTCCTATATATGATCGGTTTGTTTGGCGATAGCTACTATGGCTTAATTGAGCAAATGCCAACTATAAACTCAATTTATGGTGTCTTGTTCAATATTTCAACATATACCAGAAATGGCGTCTTTTTTGCACCGATTTTTATTTTATTAGGCACAGTTATTGCTAAAAAAGGTAAAAAACTCGCATTAAAAGTAAGTCTGTTAGGCTTAATCATTACAGGATCATTAATGATTATCGAAGCACTTGTTCTTAATACATTTGCATTGCAACGACATGATAGTATGTATATTTTACTAATTCCGACAATGTTTTTCTTGTTTCATGCCTTGCTTCATTGGCAGGGCAAGAGTGTATCAGGGCTGAGAGACTTAGCTATGCTAGTCTATTTAATTCATCCCGCTATGATTGTCGTTATTCGAGCGATTGCTCAAGTGGTTAATTTAACGGATATTTTAGTTGTGAATAGCTTCATCCATTTTGTTGCTGTCGCAGTTGCAAGTTTCATAGCAAGTTTGCTATGGTTAAAGATTAAAAAAGAGGTGACAAGCAATGGTGTTAGGTGAACGAGCTTGGCTTGAATTAAATCTTAACCATTTAAAACATAATTTTAAAGTTTTGCAAAAAGCCTCTGGTAACCAAACAAAGGTGATGGCGGTTGTCAAAGCAAACGGCTATGGGCATGGGATGATTGAGATCGCTGAGCATCTCAGTAAAGCTGGTGCAGAAGCCTTTGCTGTTGCTACGATAGATGAGGCGATTTCGCTAAGACAACACAATGTAACAGGGGAGATTCTGATCTTAGGCTATACTTCTCCAGCTAGACGCGAAACGATAAGAATGTACGATTTAACGCAGACAATTGTTGACCATGATCATGCTAAGAGGCTTGCACAAGGTAATCAACCAATTAAAGTTCATCTTAAAATTGATACCGGTATGCATCGGTTAGGTGAGCGCTATGATCATATTAGTGAAATTACGACTATCTTTAGCTACCATAATCTTGCTGTCACCGGAATTTATACGCATTTGTCGGTTTCGGACAGCTTAGAGTATCGTCATGTTGATTTTTCTAATCAACAAATTAAACGGTTCTATACCATTATTAATAAGCTCGAACAAACTGGGCTTTCTTGCCCACCAACACATATTCAGAGTAGTTATGGTTTACTCAACTACCCGGAGCTATCATGTGATATCGTTAGAATTGGAATTGCCTTGTATGGGGTATTAAGCACTGCTCTTGAGCCAACAAGAAGCTCACTTGCGTTAAAGCCAGTCCTGGCGTTAAAGGCAAAGGTTATTGCTGTCAGGTCAGTTTATCCCGGTGAAGAGGTAGGATACGGGCGTAGCTATTTAGTCAAACAGAAGATGAAGATTGCTACTATTTCAATAGGCTATGCGGACGGCTTTCCACGGGCATTATCAAACCAAGCTGCGTACGTGTTGATTCGAGGCAAGCGTGTGCCGGTTATTGGTCGAGTATGTATGGATCAATTAACTGTTGATGTCTCAACATTGGCTAATCTTCAACCAGATGAAGTTGTCACGTTAATTGGTTCAGATGGTCATGAAGTGGTGCGCGCAGAGGAAGTTGCAGATTTGGCAGGCACAATTACTAATGAACTACTTAGCCGGCTAGGTGAACGATTAGAACGCATTTATGTAACAGAAAAACGGGTCGTGGTCGTTTGAGCAGGAAGCAATTCAACATTATATCAGAAAATGATAAGAACGCCTTGATCGATTAGATAATTGATCAAGGCACTTTCTGTTTAGTTGACTTTCTTATCAGTTCAGCGCGCTATATTGTTCTGAAAAGCAATGGATTCGCTTTCCATGAGGCTGGCTTCGGGCCTACGGGATGTATGTCAGTTAGACGTTGTCCCAGGACAGGACGGGTTTAGTCTAACATCCCCACTTTGTGAAGTAATGCGCACCAAAAGTGGATTTTCAGCTCATCCCCTTCCCGCAGGCGTCTCGCTCATTGCTTATCTTCACTTAGTTGGGTGTTCATAGTTATGAAATTTCGCTTGGCTCAGATGCAAAGCTTTAATTATGGCAAGCATGTTCAATCATTTGATTAAGCATATCAAACACATGTTCATCCTCAGGCGAATAATAAAGGGTTGTTCCTTCACGACGATACTTAACTAACCGTAAGTTCTTAAGAAAGCGCAACTGGTGTGACACTGTAGATTGCCTTAGATCCAAACTTTTAGCGATATCGTTAACAGAATGCTCTTTACATGCGAGTAAGTGAAGAATACGAATCCGGGTTGGATCGCTTAAAGCCTTAAAGGTTTGGGAAACGACAAACAATGTTTCCTCATCCAAATCATACACTTCTGGGTTACTTAATTCTTCAGTCATAAATAAGCCTCATTTCATATTATCAATGCCTTCAAACACTAGAGGGAACAGGAAGTCATAGCTATAGCATACCACAATTAGGATCAAGTTAGAAAAAGTCTATTGTTAAAAAATACTGAAGTAACGTATTTTTTTGTTAAAACATGTACTTCGTTGTCGTTTTATGCTACAATTGTTCAGTTACTGTGTTAAATGATCGTTTGCGATAAAAAGAGGAGATGTAGAAGGATGCAATTAAGAGAAGATATTCGTAATATTGCTATTATTGCCCACGTTGATCATGGGAAAACAACCTTGGTCGATCAGTTGCTTCGCTACTCAGGTACGTTTAGAGACAACGAACAGGTTGACGAACGTGCGATGGATTCGAATGATATTGAAAGAGAACGTGGTATTACCATTTTAGCAAAAAATACTGCGATTAATTATAATGATACACGAATTAATATCCTAGATACACCAGGTCATGCTGATTTTGGTGGAGAAGTAGAACGAATTTTACAGATGGTTGACGGTGTATTACTTGTCGTTGATGCCTATGAGGGCTGTATGCCGCAAACGCGCTTTGTACTTAAGAAAGCACTTGAGCAAAAGCTGACACCTGTTGTTGTGTTAAACAAAATCGATCGTCCAAACGCACGCCCAGCGCATGTTGTTGATGAGGTGTTGGATTTATTTATTGAATTAGGTGCAGATGATGAGCAACTTGAATTTCCAGTTGTTTATGCTTCAGCATTAAATGGAACATCAGGCGAAGAGCCTGAAGCGCAAGAAGAGTCGATGGAAGCTGTTTTCAAAACCATTATGAGTCATATCCCAGCTCCAGTTAACAATGACCAAGAAGCGCTTCAGTTTCAAGTGACCTTACTGGATTACAATGATTATTTAGGCAGAATTGGAATTGGTCGAGTTTCAAGAGGCTCAATTAAAGTTGGTCAGCAGGTAACTTTAATGAAAATGGATGGTCAAACAAAGAACTTCCGGGTTAGTAAGATGTTTGGCTTTTTAGGCTTAAAGCGGATTGAAATTCAAGAAGCTAAAGCAGGTGATATTATTGCCCTTGCTGGACTTGAGGATATTAATGTCGGAGAAACAGTATGTCCTGTTGACCAATTAGAAGCGTTACCAGTTTTACACATTGATGAGCCAACGTTACAAATGACCTTTGTCGTAAATAATAGCCCGTTTGCTGGTAGAGAAGGTAAATATATTACCTCACGTAAAATTGAAGAAAGACTAATGATGCAGCTTGAAACAGATGTCAGCCTCCGCGTTGATTCAACTGATTCTCCAGATGCATGGATTGTGTCGGGGCGTGGTGAGCTCCACCTATCTATTTTAGTTGAGAATATGCGTCGTGAAGGTTATGAGCTTCAACTATCAAAGCCACAGGTTATTATTAAAGACATTGACGGTGTTAAGTCAGAGCCAATGGAGCGCGTTCAAGTCGATGTTCCTGAGGAGCATACTGGTGCTGTTATGGAATCGTTAGGTTCTAGAAAAGGTGAAATGCTGGATATGGTTAACCAAGGCAACGGTCAAGTTCGCCTTGAATTTAAGGTTCCTTCACGTGGGTTAATTGGTTATTCAACCGAATTTATGACCCAAACACGTGGCTACGGTATTATTAATCATACCTTTGATAGCTACGAGCCAGTTGTTGATGGCCAGGTTGGTGGACGACGTCAAGGTGTACTTGTTGCTCTGGAAAACGGTAAGGCTTCAACCTATGGTATTATGAATCTTGAAGACCGTGGTGTCATCTTTGTTGAACCTGGTACTGAGGTTTATGCAGGGATGATCGTTGGCGAGCATAATCGTGATAACGATTTAACCGTTAATATTACCAAGGAAAAGCATTTAACAAACGTTCGATCAGCCACTAAGGATCAAACGTCTACGATTCGTAAAACACGACAAATGACGCTAGAAGAAGCGATTGAATACTTGAATGATGATGAGTACTGTGAAGTAACACCCGAATCAATTCGCTTACGTAAAAAAATCTTAAATAAAAATGAACGCGAGAAGGCTGCGAAGAAAAAGTAGCATTATTGTAAAAAGACTGTCAGTTTAACTCTGACAGTCTTTTTTACTATGTTTAAATCTCTCGACGCATTGCTTTTAATACATCAACCTGTGTTGCTCGTTTAGCTGGCTGTGAGCCAGAGATAAGCGTAACAGCTAAGCAAATAAGTATCGTAATCAGCACAAGTACAAATGGGATGCTCGAGAACTTAAATCCCTCTGGTATGGTGTCGTCAAAAGCGGACTCTAGTATCACTGGAATCACCCAATTGACAACATGGCTAAGCAGATAGGCGACTACCGTTCCGAAAAATGCACCAAGCAACCCAATGTAGCTACTCTCAATTAAGAAAATTTGTTTAATTGTTTTCGGATTTGCACCGATTGCCTTCATTATCCCAATATCCCCAGCACGTTCAGTAACCGCCATCGTCATCGTGTTATAAATACCGATTGAGGCAATGAGGATCGCAATTGTGCCAATAAAAATTAGACCAGCCTTCGCAATATTAAAGAGTAAATTCATTTGTTGTACTTGGCTAGCAACTGAATAGACATAATAATTCTCCTCAGCAAGCTTTTCAGTTAGATCCTGCAAATATTGTATTGTTGTAGAGTGGATGACGATATCGCTATATGTGCGCTCATCTGACACAGGGCCTTCTTGATATTCTATATAGGGGCTCCCTGCTGTCGTTTCAGTAAATGCTTCAATATCTGTTAGCAGCTGTTCCGAAATGTAAACAGTAGATTCAGTAAACCATTCCCGTTTTGGCTGCTCTACAATTCCGCTTACAATCACATCGAATTTGCCAATTTCCACCGCGCCATCCTGATCAATTTTTTCAATTTCTAAGGAAAAAGTATCGCCGACAATTGGTCCATCATATTGATAGGCTTCTTTAAGTAAGCCATAATCATCGTATAGTTCCTCGTTATCATTATTTGTTGGTGCTAACAAAGACGCAAAATGATAACCGACAATGACCTCGTTGTCTTGCTCAGGGAAGCGCCCTTCCGTTAACGTAAATCCTGCTTCCTGTTCAGCTGGATAGTAAACGCTCTTAGCCTCTGTAGCAAGCTGATAATTGTCGATAGACATCAGTGGATATTGTTGTAAGGTTGTTGAGCGCCGAACCGTTTTAACATGGTCTAAGGATTCAAAATAATTAATATCTTCATTAGTTAAATGCATAGTATCCCGCCCAGGATCACTTGTACCATAAACTTCAATTTCATTAATGCGATCGTGCTCCATATAATCCTGTAAAAGGGTATCGTGCAACCCAAACGCTACTGAGGCAAGTACAATTAAAAAGGTGCAGCCCATTGCTGTAGCTAGTATAGTCATAAATAGGCGCATTTTGTTTTTTCGCATATTTTGTCGGACGAAGCTAATTTTATCCTTGAAGCTCATGTGCATATGCCCCCTTTACCAGTTCACCATCATGTATTTCAATGGTCCGATTACCAATTTGGGCGACCTCATGATCATGGGTAATAATCAGGAAAGTTATCCCGTTCTCCTTGTTTAGCTGTAAAATAAAATCTAATAAGCTAGCTTCTGTTTCACTATCAAGGCTTCCTGTCGGCTCATCAGCAAGGATTAATGGCGGATCAAGCACGAGTGCGCGTGCGATACCAACACGCTGCTGCTGACCACCTGATAACTCACTAGGGTAATGATCATGGTAATCAGCTAAGCCAACCCGCTTAAGTGTTTCCTCTGTCTTCATCTTTCTATCGCTATCATGAATACCCTTTAAGATTAACGGAAGCTCAACATTTTGGAATGCAGTCATGCTGGGGATCAGTTGAAAGTTTTGAAAGATAAAGCCGATGTGATTTAATCGGAAGTCTGCCCAGTCAGCTTCTGAGAACTGAGTGACCGCTTGTCCATTAATGGTGATTATCCCGGAATTCGGATGGATAAAGCCTCCGATAAGATTTAGTAATGTAGATTTTCCTGAACCACTTTTTCCAACTAGAGAAACAATCTCCCCTGCATTTACAGCGAAACTAACATTTTTTAAAACAGGTAATGTCGTTTTTTTGCCCTTCTTGCCCATTTCAAAGTGATGGGAGAGACTTTCTATTTTAATCATTGCCTATGCCTCCTAAATTGTTTTTCACAATAAAGACGACAAGACTATTGTTAAAGTTGCATAACATAAAAAATGAGTGATCATGTCACGATCACTCATTCACATTATGATGTCATTCTTAAAAAAATCAGCCTCTAAATCGGCTCAAAAATTCCCTTAACCGCTCGTTTTGCGAGTGCTCAATCACATCTGTTGCTGAACCTTGCTCAGCAATCACACCCTCGTCTAAGAACAGCACTTTGTCGGCAATATCAAGTGCAAAATCCATTTCATGAGTCACGAGGACCATTGCCATATCATCATTTTCAGCAATGTCACGAATAACTTCGAGTACTTCACCAACTAGCTCAGGATCAAGGGCCGAAGTTACCTCATCAAATAGCATGATTTTCGGTCGCATTACCAGTGCACGTGCCATAGCAACCCGCTGTTTCTGTCCACCTGACAGCTGACTTGGATAATTATGAATTTTATCGCCCAAGCCAACCCGTTCAAGCATTTGGATGGAACGTTCTTCAACCTCTTGCTTGTCCTCACCCTTCACGTGGATTGGGGCAGTCATACAGTTTTCTAAAATGGTCATATGGGGGAATAGGTTAAAGTGCTGAAACACCATCCCAATATCACCCCGTACTGAGCGAAGATGCTTCTCATTAGCCTCAACCATCGTTCCATTTTTTTTCATTTTCCATAGATTAGTACCGTCAACGATAATATCACCAGAAGAAGGTTCCTCTAACGTCATCAGCATCCGAATAATGGTTGTTTTACCTGAACCACTCGGACCAATAATGGCTACTTTTTCTGCTGGGAAAATATCTAAATCAATTCCTTTTAACACGTTAATATCTCCAAATGACTTATGCACATCTTGATAACGAACAATTGGCTCGGTCATGATGGCCTCACTCCTTTTTCAATCTTTTTAATTACGGCATTTTTATCAAATCGTGTGTTCATTTTTACTTCTAGTTTGCGAATTAACACGGCTGAAGGGTAGCTTAAGGCGAGTAAAATTATACCAACAATCGTTAATGCCTCAATGTATGCCCAATTCCTTGCGCCAAAGGTATTTGCCATGTACAAAATCCCTTGGACACTAATCGTTGCAGCAATAGGTACCTCTTTGAATAGAATAATAAAATAGTTGCCAAGCATTGGGATTGTCGGTGGAATCGCTTGTGGTAATATGATGCGACGCCACTTATCAATCAGTGAAAAATTAAGGGCAGTTGCGGCTTCCCATTGTCCTTTTCCGACACTCTCAATCCCTGAACGATAGATCTCTCCGATGTAAGTACTAAAATGGATACCTAAGCCAATTACGGCACAGGTGATTGGACTAAGTGTTACGCCAATATAGGGGAGGACGGGCCAAGCTAAATACATAAAGAATAATTGAATAATAGGCGGTGTTGAACGAATAAATTCCATTATCCATGTTACCGTCCAATTTAATGGTCGCAAAGGAATACGTCTCAGGAATAACCAAACAAAACCAAATATTAAGGCGAATAGGAAGGTTAATAGGGTTACCCAAACAGTCATTGTTAAGCCCTGTAATACATGAGGAAAAGCTTCATTAAATCGATCCCAACTCCACATTAGCTTGCCACTCCTTTCTTAGCAATCTCTTCAGCTTTTCTCGTAAAGAAAATTAAGGGTAGTGCCAAAATAAAATAAAAAATTAATACAACTGCATAAATAAGAGGGGCGTGGGCTAAATTAGTACTGCGCATAATATCGCCGTAATAGAAAATATCGCGCAAGCCAATTAATGAAATTAATGCTGTCCCCTTAAGCATTTGAATCGTATAGTTTCCGAATTCAGGAAGCATCATCCGAACTGCTTGCGGAAAAATTACAAATCGCATTCTTTGAAAGCTAGACATGTTTAATGCCGTCGCTGCTTCCGACTGGCCAGGGGCAACTGATAAAATAGAGCTGCGCACAACCTCCGATAAGTAAGCGCCATAATTCAACCCAATTGCGATAACGCCAATAACCCAATTGGAGGCAAGGTCAATGTCGAATAAAATTGGAATGGCGTAGTAGAGCCAAAAGAGTTGAACGATTAGCGAGGTACCGCGAAATATTTCAATATACAAGCCTGTAAATTTACGAAGTAAGAAATTTTTTGAAAGACGGCAAAGTCCTCCAATAAAGGCCATTAAGTAAGAGAATAGTGCTGAGGCAAGTAGCACGGTTAAAGTCGTTTGTAAACCGCGTAATAGTTGAGGTGCTATCTCTGTAATAGGATTCAATTGTATTCACTCCTTAGGTAGTTAGATTTAATGAGCATTTTAGAAAAAGATAGTCCAGTCCCCTTGGCTACTGGGAACCGGACCATGGTGTCTTATATTAAAAACAGTAAACTTGAATGATTAGTAGTTTTCGCCGCTAATAATACTTTCCGTTGTTACATCTTCAGGTGCGAAGTTCTGCTCTGGGTGGAATCCGTTAGCTTCTAACAACTCTGCTACCGTTCCATCGTCCTTCAATGTTTGTAGTGCTTCGTTATAGGCATCACGAAGTTCCTCGTTATCTAAGCTAAATGCTGCTGCACCATAGCTTGGCACCCCTTCGATATCTGGCTGTTCAAAGTCCTCAACCAGTTCAAGGTCAGCAGATCCTAATGATTCTAACGCTTGGCGCATCGTGACATCAGTTCCTGTCGTGACGTCAGCACGCCCCGCCTGAAGCGCTGAAAACGTTGATGGAATATCACCTGCTGTATCAATTTGATCTTCACTTACTCCAGACTCAAGTAAGAAGTCATAGCCTGTTGCCCCTTCCATCACAATAACGGTAATGTCAGGATTGTTTGCAATGTCTTCAAAACTGTAAATACCGTGTGGATTCCCAGCTTCAACAACAATGCCTTCACCATACATCATTTCGGGCTCACCGAATAGTGCGTTTTCGGCGCGATCTGGTGTAATCGCCATACCAGCTGTAATGGCGTCAAATTGTCCAGCCTGAACCCCAGGAATTAATTGGCCCCAATCGGCCAGTTGCCCTTCAACATTGTCTATCCCAAGTTCATTAAAAACTGCAATGGCAATATCAACTGCTGCACCTCTTAATTCACCATTTTCTTCATATGCATAAGGCGCTTCATTAGAGAAGCCGATGGTTACTTCGTTTGCTTCGCGCAATTCTTCTAGTCGACCTTCTCCTCCAGCATCGCCATCATCATTCGTAGCTCCATTTCCACACGCTGCTAAAAAAGTGATCAAAGCAGCAAACATAAATAACTTTACAAAATTCTTCAAGTTAAAAAACCCTCCTAAGTTAATTAGAAATCAAGTGTGCACCAATAAATAAAAGATGATTTCTGTTGTCCTTATTTTCTATACCACAATATAAAAATAGTAAACCATGACTTTTGCATGGCCTTGGCATGCACTTATATAATGGTATACGGATTAAATATTTTCTTCAAATGATGAAAATCACGACAATTGAGGATATTAGCGCATATTTAATTATTAGATAAATGCAGCTACGCTATGCCAATGAATCGTCCAGTATCTTGCTGAATACGTCATAATGCTTAAAATTTGAATGGTTATGAGAGGGAGTTATAACGAATAATTGTATTTATGTTAAAAAAATCATTGATTTACTTCGTATTTTTGCTGGTTAGTGGTGATTTAATTTCTGGGGGTACGTAGGGTTGTTGTGGATTAAAGGGATTTACCTCTTTAAGAGCGTAGTAGCGGCCATTACTTAAAGTGCTTGTGCGGCTAAAGCAAATGAAAGGATGTCATGGCTAGCACGTATATTCAGCTAACCATTATTAAACGTATGAAGTAAGCTTGCTAACATAGTGATTAAGGGGTGATCTGCATCGGTGGCAATGCTCTGGTGCATTTGAGTATAGTACCAGATCTGCTTTTCTTTTCCTCTAACAAAAGCATGCCAGATTGAAACGCCTAACAATTGCTCACTATCAATCATTGATTGAAGGTTGTCAATTTTATCTGCACAGGAGACCAGTTTTGCAGCGAGAGGAGCATGTTGCATCTTTTTTATACTCGCAAGCTTGCGTTCTTCCCAGTTTACGTTCTTATCCATTTCGGTTACATAGTGCACAAGGGTGGCGATGTTTTCATTGAATAAATGCTTTATATCTTCTATCGTTCCCTCGGTATCCTCAACGACATCATGAAGAAGACCAGCAATAACGGTATCTTGATCACAATGATAAGAAGCTAAGAGCATGGCAACGCGATAAGGGTGAGCGATATAAGGGGACTGATCAACCTTTCTTTTTTGACCATCGTGCATTTTAGTAGCATAGGTAATTGCCCGCATAAGATTATTCGTCATCAACATTATAGTAGACATCCTCTCAACGTTTCTTGGTATAATGATAAACTAATAGATTAGTTTATTATAGCGCTTCTATGAAAAGGAATAAAGGGGAATCCAAACTTGACGACAAAACGAATAAAGAAAAGTAGGCATGTTCTTATGTTAATTGGCTTACTTGTAATAGCTGTAGGCTGTAGGGTTAAATATGCGGAAAGCTACCAAGGAAGGGAAATACAGATTTATACCAAAGGGGAGGTTGCGTCGATACCGCGCACCTATCAGGTAACGATTGGTGCAATAGGAGACATTCTTATTCATGATCGTGTTTATGATGATGCACGAATTGACAATGGGTTCAACTTTATCCCAATGGTTGAGAATGTTTATTCATATTTGCAGGAACCGGACATCTTGACTGCTAATCAAGAGACAATGATTGGAGGAGAAGCATTTGGTTTATCAGGTTACCCCAGCTTTAATAGTCCCCACGAGGTTGGTGATCTGCTTGCTTATCTGAATGTTGATCTTGTCAATTTAGCGAATAACCATACCTTAGATAGAGGTGAAGCTGTTATTTATGCTGCACTTAATTACTGGGATGAACTAAACATTGATTATATAGGATCGTATCGTAGTGAGGAAGACCGACAACAAATTCGGGTTATTGAAAAAAATACAATTAAAGTTGCTTTTCTCGGTTATAGTTATGGGACGAATGGAATTCGTATACCAGAAGGGAAGGAATATCTCATTAATTTAATTGATAGACAACAAATAACAGAAGATATTAGGCGAGCTAAGGAAGTATCCGATGCTATTGTTATGCACCTGCATTTTGGCGAAGAGTATGTTCGGATGCCGAATGAAGCACAAAGAGATTTGGTGCAATATTTATCAAATCAAGGTGTCGATATAATAATTGGGCATCATCCACATGTGTTGCAACCAGTAGAATGGATAATTGGTGAAGGTGGGCAACGCACTTTTGTTAGCTATTCTTTAGGCAACTTTTTATCGGGGCAGGATCAATTATACCGACAAATTGGCGGGATGGTTGAAATTACAATTGAGAAGACTGGCAGTGAGCTTACACTAAAGAACCCGAAATTTCTCCCCACTTATGTTGAACTCAATCACACTGTACCACATAATTACAAGATGCAACCACTTTATAAGGTTACTGAATCACAGTTACCAGATGTAAAGAGACATTATCACAATATCAAAGACCACATGGCGCAATGGGTACCTCATTTAGAGTTTATTGCAGATTAGCAGGCAGTAAAGACCTGATTCGTTCAGAGATTGTCCGCACTTTGGTCCTACCTTTATGTGCATGGCTGAGTCGCTAACAATTAATAGGGAAGAAGAAAACGTCAATTGCGTAATGATACACTTTCTTGAAAGGTAGTTACTCCCTATTAATCGTAAAAAATATAGTCACTTCTTTCAAGTTTTGATATAATACGAGTCAGGTTAAAAATATAGAAAGCTGGGGAACAGTAAATGGCGTTTATAAATTTGTTTCGAGGAATGGTAATTGGGGCAAGTATTATTGTGCCAGGTTTGAGTGGTGGGACAATGGCACTCGTACTGGGCATATACGATCAGTTAATTATGGAGATCAATGGATTTTTAAGTAAGAATTGGCGGAATCATCTAGGGTTTCTGATACCTTTAGGGTTGGGTATGGTTGCTTCTGTTTTTTTGTTAGCGGGTTTATTAGATTGGTTATTTTTATATTATCCTAAGCAGACTTCTTTTGCCTTTCAAGGTCTTGTTTTGGGCGTTGTGCCCTATTTGTTCGTTAAATCAAATGCTAAAGTTAATTTTAAACAGCTCCATTATGGACTGCTAATGATGGGACTGCTTTTAACAGCTTCAATGATATTTGTACAGGATACTAATATTACTGTGATCAGTGACCCTGATTTTCTTACCTACTTGCAATTGTTTTTTGCAGGCGTAGTAGGGAGTATAGCTTTAATTTTGCCTGGTCTCAGCGGTTCGTTAGTATTAATTGTACTTGGGGCCTATCACACTATTTTGAATGCTGTTAATACACGAGATTTTCTGATTTTAGCTGTTGTATCACTGGGGATGGGAACAGGTATTGTGTTAACAAGTCGCCTTATTAAATACTGCTTATTGAATTATCAGCATGCTACTTACGCTGTTGTAATCGGACTTGTAATAGGATCAGGCATTGTTATTTTCCCTGGCTGGCCAGTAGGGGTAATGGATCTAATTACCAGTATGGTCAGTTTCTTAATTGGATTTGGTATCGCGTTTATATTCGGACAGTTTGAGGCTAGGAAATTACAACGCACTAAGGTGATCTGAAGCAGGAAAAGACCGGTGCATAATTAAATATTGAACTGAATTATCCGAACAATCTTAATGGAACAAAGTGCAAAATGCTTTAAGACATTGACGTTCGGATTTTTTCTTAGCTGAATTATTTTTCTGTCTTGGTCTATTCTTATATTTGTGGAGAGGAGCAACAGTATGATTAGATTGGCAACAGCATTTGATATGAGCGAGATTATGACACTGATTAGCAAGGTTGTAAAGGTTATGAATAGCCAAGGCAGTCAGCAATGGCATGAAGGTTATCCCGCCGAGGCTGACTATGCCAAGGATATTAAAAGAGGAGAATTGTTTGTTCTAGAAGAGAACGGTGTGGTGCTCGGGATTTGTACCATTAGTAAGCGTGGGCATGAGGAGTATCATTTAATTAAATGGACACAGCCCTATTCAGCATTTACGATAAAGCGTTTAGCGATTGATCCTGAATACCGTGGTAAAGGACTGGCTAACCAATTTTTTAAGTATGCTGGTAAGCTGGCTGAACAGTCTGGTATCGCTACTTTAAATACGGATACATTCTGGAATAATACCAATGCTCAAGCATTATTTAAACGAAATGGTTTTCACTATATTCAATCAAGGCAGGACCCACAGACGATGAATACCTTGCACTACTTTGAAAAAAAATTGTGAACTAGGGAGGGATCACGATATGACGGTCTTAATTTTAGACCAAGTGACTGTGAATATACAAAATAAGGCTATTTTGAAAGGGATCAGCTTTGAACTTCCGCCGAGCAGTGTGACAGCATTGCTTGGCCACAATGGTGCTGGGAAATCAACATTACTAAAAGCTATCTTAGGTATTTTAAAGATAAGAGAAGGCACAATTCAATTAGCTGGGAATGATCAGATTACTAGCTTTTTAGCATTTAAGTCAAGCATTTCTTATATTCCTGAAGAACCTTTTCTTCTCTCTGAATTAACCGTTCAACAGCACTTTCAGCTCTATATAGAGAGCTATCAACTAGACCCTCACAAGACAAATCAACGCATTGAACACTACATAAATACATTTGAAATTCATGATAAAGTAAATCAATATCCCGAAGCATTATCGAAAGGTATGCGTCAGAAAGTTCAAGCTATTTGTGCACTTTTACCTGAAACCGATTTACTGCTTATTGATGAGCCGTTTATGGGATTGGATGTATTTGCGACAGACTTTTTAATCGCTGAAATTAAGCAAAAGGCAGAAAGAGGCACTGCCATTTTGTTAACCACCCATCAGTTGGATCGTTTAGAAGGGCTTGCCAATTATTATATGATGCTGCAACAGGGAGAGATTATTGATCATGGTAAAATTGAGAATTTCCTTGAATTAAAAAGAAGGTTTGATCAATCATGAAATACCAATCCGTCTATCTGACATTAAGATGGTTAAGTAAAAATCGCCGTAGGAAAAAGAAGGAACTAAATAAGTTAGCCTGGAATCTCATCTTAAGTTGGGTAGAAGTCATATACCTTATTCCTTTTGGGTTTATTACCTTATTATTGATTAGAGATTACCTTTTTAATTACATGGATTTACTGTTAAGGGTAACGGGTCTAGGAGAAGATCATTTTTTGATAACGATAATAGTTATTGGTGTTTTTAGACCGCTGTCTTTAAGTTATGCAAGACCAGGTTTACTGTTCTCTGATGCCGATTTGTTGCTAGATGTATTACCTTATCAACGGAAGCGTATGTATCAATACCATTTCCTTGAGCGGATGAAGACCATCTTAACTATGTACGTATTAGTTGGTTTGGTAATTGCAATTGTAACTCCCTTAACTAATCTGTTTGTCATAAGGTTAGTGGTTAGTTTAGTCGGTATTGAATGTCTAATGATTATGCCGCAATGGTATTTATTTCATGGGCGTTGGTATATGAAATGGATTGTTATCCAATTTATTAGTATTGTAATTGGGGTAGTCATCATTATTGCTATTTTATATAGCCTACAATATTTATTTGCGATCGTAGTAAGTATCTTTTTAATTTGTTTAAATGGTTTTTATATGATTAAAGGCCAACAAGTTCATGATTTAGCAAAGGCGGTAGATGTTAATAATCGACTTATTTGGCAGAGTGGGATTGTCGGAATTGCTTCTGGGATAAAGTCTACTCCAATGAAAAGGCTAGGCTTCTATCATCATTTTATTCGTAATAAAATGATGCAACTGCCATTCAAATCGGATAAAGGTAGTTATCATCGGCTTATCTTGCTAATGTTCGCTCGAGAGAAGGAACAATTAATTAAGGCTGTTGCTAGCTTGATTGTTATTACACTTGCACTGAGTGTAAACTCACTTTATATCTTTGCAATCGGGATAACTATTTCTATCTTTCTGTTTGTTAAAATGGCTGTCAGCTTCTTTAACCTGCTCTTTGAAGAGAGATTACTATTAGTATTACCTTGGCAAATGGAGAAATGGAAGCAGGTTTATACACAGTGGCTTCTTCTAGGTACGCTTGTTTGGGTTGCGCTCTTATGGTTGGCTAGTTGGTTTTGGGTTGCAAGTCGTATCCATCTGTTTATCCTCCTACCTGTTTATGTGATTGCCACTTATCTCCTATGTCAGGCTGGCTTATCATACCGAGCAAAGAAAGTCGCAAGTAAGTTATATCAGCAACCATCGTTACTATTCCTAGAGCAAATTCTATTATATATTAATGTGGGCAATGCAGTTATTAATCCAATTAGTTGCATTTTTATTATCATTTATGGTTTAATGCGGTATACTTATGTCAACCACATTGTGAAGTAGGAGCGGGATTTTAAATGGATAAACAGAGGAAGCAGTATCAAGAGCGTAAGCAAGACCCATCATTAAAGCTATTTGTCGTGCTATCAAAGGCGTATCGCTCTGTTGCTGATTTGGTAGCGGCGGATATTCGGAAAAATGGACTAAACACAACAGAGTTTGGCGTGTTAGAATTGTTATACCATTCAGGTGAACAACCTTTGCAAAAAATTGGCGACAAGATTCTTTTGGCAAGTGGAAGTATTACATATGTTGTAGATAAGCTTGAGAAAAAAGAATTTATTAACAGAATTCAATGTGCGAAGGATCGACGAATTACTTACGCTTCAATTTCTGAGAAAGGGAAAGCCTTGTTAGAGGATATTTTTCCCGAGCATTGGCGGCAGATTGAAAAAATTACCGCCGGTCTATCTGCCGATGAAAAAAAGGGTGCTATTAAGTTGCTTAAGCAACTTGGTATTTATGCAGATGAGCTAAAAAAAACAGATTAAGTCATGAATGAGCAAGGCTAAGGCATAACTAAATATTGAAACTGGGAATCCGAACATTCTGACTAAGCGCAGTGTTTTACCGAAGCGCTATATGTTTTCAGGCATAATGTTCGGATTTTGCTTATCTAATTATTTATTTCCTGGACTCGTTTTTTTGTACATGTAAATTCGCTGTTTCTAAGCGGATGGAGCAATAGTAAAGCTAAAGAAAGCCTCGGTTTTACTTGAGATTGCTCATTTTTAATTATTAGTAACGCAACTTTCGCACACTGAAGAAAAGCCATTAAGCATTACTTTGTGAAGTAATGCGCACCAAAAAGCGGAACATATTTCTCTGCGAGTTAATAACGATAGCTTTATAAGAAGGGAATTATTCAGCACAATAGCTACTGGTCATGGCAATGCGTAGACTTAATCGTTCGTCGGCCATGCAGCCATTTTAGCTGAAACTGAATATGTTGATGTGAAAGTTGAGTTAGTTAATAATGGTTTATTGCAATATTGCGTGACATGTTTAACTTAATATAAGCTGGGTATATATGTAGTAGCATAGTAGGCAGAAAATCCTAAAGAATATATAAATAGCTAATACTATTTCAGTCAGCGAGTAGAGAAAGGGGTTTAATAATGGCTCTAAATGAAGTTACTGTATATGTCAGTGATAATTGTCCTGAGTGTGAACAGGTTATTGACTTAATTGAACAATTTAATATTTCATATACTAAGAAAAATATTAGCGAAAATAAAACCTATCTAAGTGAGTTGCAAGAGCATAATATCTATGCTACTCCCGCAGTGATGATGAACAATGAAAAGATTCTTGGTTTTCAAAAATATAAAATTGAATACTTAATTAATCAGCTCGACAAAAAATGAACCATTTCCTTTAAAGGGCATACAATAATTTAGAAAATAATTAAAATTAGGGGTGTTTATTATGCGGTCAAGATATTCGGGCCCACCGGGTGTAAATCGTATGCCTTATTATCCATATCCACAGCCGATGCAAAATCAAGGGTATCCACCTCAACAACACTTTAACCCTCAGTCCTATCAAGCGCAGCCTGGAATGCCATTTCAACAAAGTTGGTATCCGCCACCTAGTCAAGGGATGGGAATGGAGTCAGCCCCAACCTCTAAAGGTGTGATGGGGTATTTCCAGAATAATGATGGTCAGTTTGATCTAGATAAGGTGTTTAACACAGCAGGGCAGGTTGCTAATACGTATCAACAATTTACCCCAATTGTAAAAGGGATAAGCTCATTTATTAAAGGTGTTAAGACATAGTCTTGTCAAATTTGGCAAGACTATTGTTATACAAGAAAATAGGAGTGATAAATATGATTGGATGCTTATGTATCCATGGCTTTACTGGTGGTCCGCATGAAATTGCGCCACTGACAGACTACCTTAAGAAAAATACCAATTGGGAAATAGCTGTTCCAACTTTACCAGGGCATGGAATGGAGCTTTTATTGGATGAAGTCACACATAAAGACTGGCTTAACTATGCTGAACAAGCTTACTTAAATCTTGCCGAGAAGGTGGATCAAGTATTCTTAATTGGTTTTTCAATGGGCGGAATGATTGCGGCACAACTTGCAGCTAAATTTTCGGCAGCGCGCTTAGTGTTGTTGTCACCTTCACGTAAATACTTAAATCTCATTCAAATGACGATTGAAGCAAGTCAAATTATTAAGGATCGCATGCTTGGTGAGATTGAGGCTAATTTTACTTATCAGCAATACAAGCATAAACGAGGTGCAATTCCAGCCCGTGCTTATATTGAGTTTCTCAAGTGTATGAAAGAAACCAAGCATTCATTAAGTCAGATCAACTGTCCAGTGCTTGTCCTTCAAGGCATTCAAGACGGCTTAGTACCATATAAATCAACCCATTATTTGAATAAGGAGATTCCTGTTGATATTGATGTCATTTACTATGCTGATTCCAAGCACTTAATTTGCTTAGGGGATGATAAAGATATTGTCGTTAATGCGGTTTTCTCTTATCTGACTAAACAGGATGAGGCTTTAGCAATAAGTAAACACCAATCTGCTTTATAGCTGCAGATTGGTGTTTTATTTAGAGCGATTTACTAGATTAAATTAGTCATTATTTCGTGAATGATCACTGAAAAAGGATATGACAATCGCTCCCTGACCAGCATGAGCCGAAATAACAGGTCCCGTTTCAGCAGTCAATATTTGCTCAAATGAATAGGTATCCTTTAACTTTGTGGAGAATTCTTCTAGGCGATCCGCGGCATTGCAATGCGTCATAGCAAGGGTCTGATTGGATGTACGACTGACATACTCACCAATTTTTTCAATAAAGCGTCTTGTCGCTTTTTTATTTCCGCGTACCTTTTCAAGCACTTCAATTTTCCCTTCAGAGCTAGCGTGTAGAATTAATTTAACATTTAAGGTCTTAGCAACTGCACCCTTAACCTTATCTAGTCTTCCACCACGAATTAAGTTGTCAAGGGACTGTAGTACAAATAGTGTTCGCAGATGGTTTACCCTTTCCGCAAGGTGTATACTAATTTGCTCAAATGAAAGATTTTCTGCCATCTTCGTTAATGCTTCATTAATAAGAAGCATCATGCCAGTTGATGCAGATTTACTATCAATAATGACAATCTTTCGATTTGGCTCCTCCTCAAGAAGCATGTCTCGACCCATGATCGCATGATTATAGGAACTACTGACACCGGAAGAGATACTAATGTGAATTATTGGCTTAGTTGGCTCAATTGCTTTGAAAGCTTGATGATATTCGTGTGGGCCAGGAGCTGATGAGCTAGGGAATTGGCTTGATTCCTTTAGCTTTTTCAAAAAAACTGCAGTTGTTAACTGTTCCGATGCGTATTGCTGTTCGCCAAAGTGAACAAACAGAGGAACAACCTTTATCCCCCACTCAGTTTTCATTCTAGCTGAAAGGTCAGCGCCACTGTCGGTCATAAGTTGAAATGTCATGTTATCACCTATTCTTTTTTATAGTGCTACGAGTGTCTCTTTTTTAGAAAAAGTGCAAAAAATATTAGAACGTTTACTATTATAGTAAAGACTTACGTATATTTTTTCAAGTATCAAGCTAGAATAGCAATGAAAGCTGTTACATTTTTTTAATGTTAAAATAGCTAATCAGACAACTAGAATTAATGTTTATAATATGTTACTATATAGGAATCCATTGAATGCTCGTAAACAAGCCTCTTCCTTGTGTGGAGGAAGGCTTTTTCACGTTAATGACGGCTAGGGTAGCGCCCGCTAAGAGTTAGATTTAAACTTTATAAATCTAAAGGCAATTAATATGTCATTAATTTGCCATTGAAATAATAGACGCTTAAATTAAGCTTTGTTTAGCTGCGACGTTTAATTAGACAACAGAACGAGAAGCATCTATTTTTTTAAATAGGTCATATTGTTAACGTGTTGTAACGTGCGCAAGATGAGATTCACAAGAAAAAAGGAGTATGAACGTAAATTGACAACATTTCAATCACTAGGTATTTCGCAACCAATTATGAAAGCATTGGAGAAGATGGGCTTTGAAGAAGCAACTCCAATTCAAGAACAAACAATTCCATTAGGATTAGCAGGTAAGGATGTCATTGGGCAAGCTCAGACAGGAACCGGTAAAACAGCTGCCTTTGGGATTCCGATGATCGAGAAGATTGACAAGAAGCAACGTAAAATTCAGGGGCTAATTGTTGCTCCGACAAGAGAGCTAGCTATTCAGGTTTCTGAAGAGTTACATCGTTTGGCGAAGTTTAAAGGTTTAAGAACGTTACCGATTTATGGTGGCCAACAAATGGATCGACAAATTCGCGGACTAAAAGACGGCCCACACATTGTAGTGGCAACACCAGGACGGTTATTAGACCATATTCGCCGTAAAACAATTAATATTAGTGAAGTCCATACTGCAGTGTTGGATGAAGCAGATGAAATGCTAAATATGGGATTCATTGAAGATATTCGTGATATTCTTAAGGCAATTCCGGAAGAACGTCAAACATTGTTGTTCTCGGCAACGATGCCTAAGGAAATTCGTCAAATTGCTACGACGTTAATGCGCTCACCAGAAGAAGTCAAGGTGAAAGCAAAAGAAATGACTGTTTCAAATATTGATCAGAACTTTATTGAAGTGCACGAAAAGCAGAAATTCGATGCCTTAACAAACCTGCTTGATATTCATGTGCCAGAGCTTGCGATTATATTTGGTCGAACTAAGAAGCGTGTTGATGAATTAATGGACGGGCTTCAGGCTCGCGGATTCCGTGCTGAAGGTATCCATGGTGATTTAAGCCAAGGTAAGCGGATGAGCGTATTAAATAAATTTAAATCTGGTCGAGTGGAAATTTTAGTTGCAACTGATGTAGCGGCAAGAGGACTAGATATTTCGGGTGTATCACATGTTTATAACTTTGATATTCCTCAAGACCCTGAGAGCTATGTTCACCGTATTGGTCGTACTGGTCGTGCAGGTAAAGCTGGAGTAGCTATTTCATTTATTACACCAAGAGAAATGTCTCACCTTCATTTAATTGAGAAAGTAACAAAGAGTAAAATGAAGCGAATGAAAACGCCAAGCATTGATGAAGCACGACGTGGTCAGCAACAGATTACAGTTGAGAAATTAGTGCGCATGATTGATAAAGGTCAGCTAGAGGACTATCGTGAGACTGCTAGTGAAATACTTGATCAGTATGATTCGGTAACTGTTTTAGCGGCTGCGTTGAAAATGATGACAAAAGAGCGCAGACAAACACCAGTTACGTTGTCTTCGGTTCAGCCGGTAAGTGTAAAACGTCAAAGTAAGTATAAAGGCAATGATAACCGTAAAAACTATCGTGGCAAAGGTGACAATAAACGTAGTTTTTCAAGAAAACCTAAACCACAGGGCCGAAATCGTAAATTCCAAAACAAACGCGGTTCTAATTAATAAAAAGCGTCCAACTCTCAACAATGAGAGTTGGACGCTTTTTTCAAAAAAAAATTAAAATAGAAAGCCGCTTAAAAATCCAAGTAAAGCTAAGCCAATAATGATCCACCAGAGAATGGCGCTAATATTTGGATTAATTCTAAATCGCCTACCACGCCAGCGATTAGGGTTGAACGTCGCACCGCTGGAAGTAGCATGTTGTCGACGTCGATACTTAATCGTATACGGATTAACATTGTGAACAAGAATAGGTCCCAATGCTAGCCCACCAATGAAGCCGAAGATATGTGCAGCTATATTTATATTGGGCTGTAAGAAGGTCATCACAAGACCAAGTCCGGCATAAATGACGACAATTTGTCTACTGCCAGGATCAATGAGCCCACTACTTGAAAAGCCCATATAAATTAGGAGCCCAAGTAATCCGTAGATGGCACCTGATGCGCCAAGGTGAAATTGCATGATATCCCCGACAAAATAAGTAAACACATTTCCGATAATCCCTGTGCCTAAATAAAGTAGGACGAACTTTAGCTTGCCAAGCATTTGCTCAAGGGCTGGTCCAAACAGGACTAAGGCAAAGGAGTTAAAAACAATATGGGCAAAGCCAGCAGGAGCGTGCAGAAAAATCGGTGTAACTAAGCGCCAGTACTCGCCCTGACTAACGGCATAATTAAAGCCAATACCTTCTTTAAAAATCACTTCGCCAATTCCGGTATTAAAGTACATCAGTACCCAAATAATAATTTGAAGCGCAAGAATGCTAGATACAACAGGATAGTACCGAATAAAGTCTTTAAACGATTCATTTCGAAAAAACATAGTAAAACTCCTTATCTTTATGACGACATGCTAATCAGTTTTACAGCAGATTAACTGACTGTAAAAAACTTTATTAATCTTACTATCAAATCATACTCTAAAACAGGGCCCTTTGACAAATCATTGCATTACATGTTCAATAATACTAACCGAGATAAACTTAATGAGTGATAAAGAAGGGTGAAGAAATGATCTTAGGTACTGGAATTGACATCGTCGAACTTATTCGGGTTGAGCAGTTATTAAGAAGGCAGCCCCGGTTCATAAAAAAAATTTTAACGGATAGAGAACAGGTATTATTTAAAACAAAACAAACAAACAGACGTCAGCTTGAATTTCTAGCTGGTCGCTTTGCGGCTAAAGAGGCCTTTGCTAAAGCATATGGTACGGGAATTGGTCAAGTTGGCTTTCATGATATTGAAATTTTCACTAACCAACAAGGGGGACCTTATATAGTTTTCGTGAAAAATAAGGATTTGAAAAGCCATCTATCTATTTCACATAGTAAGGATTATGCGATAGCGCAAGTCATCTTGGAAGATTAACCCGGTGATCCTCTTGCATATTTAGGCGGACAAACTCATATAGTGTAGTGCGGGTAGGAGGGACAAAAATGATTGGTTTAACCGCAGATGAGCTGTACGAATAAGATCGTATTGAGATGTCTGATTATCGGGTGTCAGGGTTATTATTGATGGGAAATGACGGACGAGCAGTTGCTGATCACGTGAAAAAGACTAGAACCTGGTATGCAAATAGGAGTGGTCGTTGTGTCTTGAAATGACATTAGTGATGGTCATGGCGTGACAAAAAACTGGGTTATAGTGGTAAGGTGATTCTGCTTGTACAGCATGCTAAGCTAAAGGATGATGGTGTAATACCTTATTATATTTTGGATAAGGTCTAATACCCAGGTTTAGAGGTCCTGGCGAATACGCTGTCAACCGATGTGCGCTTACCGGCGGAAACGTCTGTAGTATTATTGGCGGCAAAAGTAGTTGTGCCCAATTAAATTAAAGATCAGAAACCGAGTGCGTTATCAAACAATCTGCTTAGTTTTAGAGGAATGAGTCATTGGTCAGATTGGTCTACCAGACTATTTAATAAATCAAGCAAAAACTAAAGTATGGCTGCAAGCACAGGCCGGCAGCGAATAACTAAACGAAGTAAATATAGCCATAAGGATAACGACTTAATAACTGCTGGCTCTCGAACGATGCCAGGTGCCCGTGTAATAGCCACAAAAGTAGCTTTCTGGTCTGGAAATGTTCGGTCTACGGTGGCAACTAAAAACAAAGTAATGCCAATTACTACAAGAAATCACTTTTCTGCTAATGCTAGTAATGGCAAGTGTTAAGCAACTAGCTACCCATTTGTGCATTTATGTATTCTAGCACTTGGAATCGAGAGCGGGTTAACTACGGAGCGTGATTGACAATGAGCCATTGCCATCGAGAGACAGTTAGGTTGATGATTTGTATTTCCTTTACAATAGCCTTGTTAACTTTAAAGCACAAAGTCACCGACCATTTTAACATGGCATTTAGGTGAGGTGGCCCGATGTATTAATTAAGCTTTCGATGCGATTACAACGCGTTCATTTACGATTGCGGTTGCTTTGCTTCAGTGCGTGAATCATGTCTTAAAAGCTGCGCATACAATTGTGCCAAGCTCTAATGGTAAGCAATTTGCACAGGCATCAGCCAGCTTAACACATTGTGAATTATTACAAATTACTGTTACCGGCATGATAGGATTGCACAGTTAGCAATTGAAGATGAGCATGCTAAGGTAGACTTACTTGCAACCGATGTATTTAGATGACTTCCGCAAGCTTTTTCGTACATGTTCTTCATAGCGGTCTTTCATTCCCTTTTTCTCTGACTAGAGTAAAAGGAGTTGACTTAATGAATAGAGTGGTCAGGGTGGTACTCATCCTTTTATCGATTTTTATCATAGCGGGTTGTGGTCAAGCTTCCCAAGAGGATGTGAAGAAAGAGCTTGAAGAGGTTGTAGGAGACCTTACAAGCTATCAAACAAAAGCCAAGATGGAAATGTTAACTGGGGAGACAGCACAGCTTTATGAGATTGACCTCGCTTATCAATCTGATCATTTTTATCGTGTCCTCATGCATAATGAGGGTGACGAGGAAGGCAGTCAGATCATTTTAAAGAATGATGATGGAGTGTTTGTGTTAACACCAGCATTGAATAAGAGCTTTAGATTTCAAAGTGACTGGCCGAGCAATGCTAGTCAACCTTATTTGTATCATTCATTAGTGGCGGATGTATTAAATGATGATCAGGCTGAATTTAAAGTAACAGACCAATACTATGTTTTTAAGACCCAAACAAATTACCAACATAATAAAACGTTACCGATTCAGGAAGTTTACTTTGATCAAGATTCTTTGACACCTTATCTTGTGAAAATATATGATGCTGATCATAATGTCGCTGTTGAGGTGACCTTCGAGCCATTTGAGCTTGGGGTAGAGTTTGAGCCAAACTTTTTTGAGGTTGATGCCAACCTTACCAGTGGGATTTTTAGTTTACCAGTTGGATTAATAGAGGGTGAGCATAGTCAGAGTGAATTTATCGTCCGGTATCCTACAGCATTAATGGGAGCTGAACTTAGTGAAACAGCCGAATTTGATCGAGAAGAGGGTAAGCGAGTTGTCTTAACTTATCAAGGGGAAAAAGAATTTACTATTGTACAAGATTATAATGAAACGGCAATGGTAGCTGTACGTGAACCGGAGCTATCAGCAGGAGTACCTGTCCACATCGGAAAAACGATTGGAGCGATGACTGATCAATCATTAACATGGTCGGAGAATGGCGTTGATTATTATTTAGCTAGTGAACAGCTCACACGTGAAGAGATGATTGAAGTCGCCCAATCTATGGGGCAACAAATGGAAAAATAAACATATGCAGAGCAGTAAGCTATGTGCACGCAGTAAAATAGAACGTAGACTGGAAGTGAATCTACACTATTTTATTGGGTGCATTTTTATTTTGGCATACACGTTTTGCTGATTTGAAATGTGTTTAAAACCTATCAGGTTGCTTGACACAATATGATGAAAAAAAGATAATAAAACAAACATTTTGTTTGCATGGGTACGTGACTGCCTTATGTTTTGAATAAACAGGATAGTTATTGGGGGAAGCCGTAATGAAATCATTGAGTTATCGCTATGCTTGCTTGCAAATTAACTTAGCAGCAATTAAAGCAAATGTATTAGCATTAAAAGCTAGGCTAAATAAATCGACGGCTATTATAGCAGTCGTCAAAGCAAATGGATATGGTCATGGCGCTGTTGAGGTTGCAAATGCAGCAATTGAAGCAGGGGCTACTTCACTTGCTGTCGCTCTTTTGGATGAAGCTGTTACACTAAGAGCTAATGGGATCACAGCTCCAATTCTGGTGATGGGCTGGGTCGCACCGGAGTTCGCTCAGGTTGCTATAGATCAAAAGATTACGTTAACAGTATTTCAACCGGAATGGTTAGCTGTTTTTTACCAACAGCAAACAAGTGGATCGGTATCCATTCATGTTAAGCTTGACACTGGAATGGGTCGGCTAGGCATTAGAACAACTGCAGAAATGGCCGATTTCTTCCGCTTGCTGGATCAAAGTAAAGTCAAGGTAGAGGGCGTATTTACTCACTTTGCGACTGCTGATGAACCTGACTTAGCATACTACGATCAGCAGAACAATCGCTTTAATCAGTTGTTGGCCCAGTTTAAACAACACCATACGGGCGAAGTAATTGTTCATACTGGTAATAGTGCGGCTGCAATGCGTCAGCCTAATTTAATGTATGATGCGGTTCGTTTTGGGATTGGTATGTATGGTCTTTACCCTTCAATCTATATGAAGCAAAAGCGGCCCTTTAAATTGGTGTCGGCACTAAGTCTAAAGACAAGGCTTACGCATGTTAAGCAATTAGCCGCTAATGAGGGGATAAGCTATGGCGCGACATATCATACAGAAGCGCACGAATGGGTAGGCACAATTCCGCTTGGCTATGCTGATGGCATTCAACGAAAGTGGCAAGGGCTAGACGTGCTCGTTAACGGTAAGCGAATGCCGCTAATTGGCCGAATTTGCATGGATCAATGTATGGTAAAGCTAGATCGTGCGTATCCTATTGGTACAGAAGTGACGTTTGTTGGAAAACAAGGTGACCAAGAAGTGAGTCTTGAGGAAGTGGCAAGCCATTTGGATACAATCAATTATGAGGTTGCTTGTTTATTTACAGCCCGGCTGCCTCGGATTTATCTCACTCAAGAATAGTCAGCAAAGGTGCTGTAATCTTAATTTAATTGGAAAACTATAAAAAATCCCTATGCAATTGGTTATGGGAATGATATGATAAAAAAGACTATAATAATCGTTTGTAACTTGTAGTGGAGGTGTATGGTTTGTCAGCTAACATGCAGGAAATTGTTGTACGGTTACCAGAGAACCTATTAAACGAGGTGGATGGACTCATTAGAGAAGAAGACAGTGATCTTAACGACATCATTTATGAAGCAACAAAATCTTACGTGCGTGACAAAAAAGAACAACACATTCGTGAGTCAATGCAACGAGGCTATATTGAAATGGCAAAGATTAACTTAAATATCGCTTCAGAATCTTTCCTAGCTGAAGAGGAGGCTGAAACAACTCTAGAGCGCCTTGTGAGCGGGGTGTGATGCTTTGATCGTAAAAAGAGGCGAAGTTTATTTCGCTGATCTTTCGCCAGTGGTGGGATCAGAGCAGGGTGGTGTACGTCCTGTATTAGTTATTCAGAATAATATTGGGAATCGCTTTAGTCCTACCGTTATTGTAGCGGCTATTACGGCGCAGATCCAAAAGGCAAAGCTACCAACACATGTAGAGATTAAGGCAGACAAGTACGGATTTGAAAGAGATTCTGTTATTTTACTAGAGCAAGTGCGAACCATTGATAAACAACGATTAACAGATAAAATTACCCATTTAGATGCACACATGATGGAGAAAATTGATAAAGCCTTAGAGATTAGTCTGGGCTTAGCAAATATTTAAATGTTCGAAGCGCTTGTCTAATTTTAGAGACAAGTGCTTTTATTGTATCTTCGTAAAATCTCTTCCCGCGATTTACAACTGTTAAACATTTGCACAATTTACCTTAGGTGATAAAACACTTGATAGTAGTTTTTTTATGTTGGAAATGTTAAATTATAAGGGTATATGTATTAAACTGTAACAATTAAAGAGCATTAGTAATTAAATCTAGGTAAAGGTGGTTATCATTTTGCCCACACGTGTAAATAAGATTATCATGGAGAACAGTGACGTTATTATTAAGAATTGGTTGGAAATTGTGTCAGAGAAAAGAAAAAACGATTATACCTCTTCAATTTCTGAGGATCTATTCCAAAGTACGAACAGAGAGTTTGTTAATGTTATTTTTGATAGCTTAGACCAACAAAGCCTAACAAAGGGGCTAGAGGCATTCTCGGAGCGACTTGTAAATTTAGGTTGGCCATTGTCTTACTTAACAGATGGGCTACAAACGTTTAGACGTGTAACCATTGACTTTGTCCTTGGTCAGAATGAAAAGATCGATACCGATTTCTTCTCAATTATTCTTGATCGGGTAGATAGCTGGGTTGATCCAATTATCAATAAACTCGTTAATGAGTACTCGGGAAGCTGGGAGCACACTGTCTCGTTACAACGGGTAGCGTTACAGGAATTATCAGCACCACTTATTCCTGTCATGCGCAATATTACCATCATGCCGTTAATTGGAACAATTGACACCGAACGAGCAAAACAGATTATGGAGAACTTACTAGAAGGGGTAATTAAACATAACGCGGAAGTCGTGCTAATTGATATCACTGGCGTTCCAGTTGTCGATACAATGGTTGCTCACCATATTATTCAAGCAGCTGAAGCCGTTCGTTTAATTGGATCTACATGTATATTAGTGGGTATTAGACCTGAGATTGCTCAAACTATTGTTAACCTTGGTATCGACTTAGGTAAATTTCCAACTAAATCATCACTAAGAAAAGGCTTTGAAACAGCACTAGAGTTAACGGGTCGAACAATACATCGTGAGTCTAATAAAGAGGAAGTCATTGAAGATATTATCGGATCAATAGAGAAGGAGTGATAAGATGCGAATACCAATTCTAAAGCTACACAATTATTTACTCATTTCAATACAAATTGACCTAGATGATCAAAGTGCAATTGAATTTCAAGAAGATCTGCTAAACAAAATTCATAAGAGTGGTGCAACTGGTGTTGTGATTGATTTAACTTCTGTGGATATAATTGACTCATTCATTGCTAAAGTGCTGGGTGATGTCGTGACGATGTCTGATTTGATGGGAGCGAGAGTGGTACTAACGGGTATTCAGCCGGCTGTAGCTATGACGCTAATTGAGTTAGGCATTCACATGCAGGATGTTCAAACGGCTTTAGATTTAGAACAAGGGTTGATCAAACTTCGCCAGGAACTGGAGGGGTGAATATGGACTTTAAACCCTGCGTAAACATCAATAAAGAATTGGATATTGTAGGGGCGAGACAGCTAGGACGGACACGGGCAAAAGAATTAGGGTTCGGTACTGTTGATCAAGCGCGGATTGCAACTGCTATATCTGAACTAGCAAGAAACATCTATTTGTATGCAGGTAAAGGCAAGGTATGCTTCGAGGTTATTGATCAATTAGATAAACAAGGTTTAAAAGTAGTTGCCTCAGATGAAGGTCCAGGAATTCGCGATATTAGTCAGGTTATGCAGGATGGTTACTCAACTTCTGGCGGGCTTGGTGCTGGTTTACCTGGTGTCAAACGATTGATGGATCACTTTGAAATACATTCGGAATGGGGCAAAGGAACTGAAATCCAAGCTATTAAATGGGTTAGGTAAGGTTTGGGGGGATAAGGATGAAAGCAATAAAGCTTGATTTAGACAATTATCGTAAGCTATTAAAAGAATACTTATTAACAAAAGACGAAAGAGCCTTATATCAAGCAGAGCAATTTAGTAAGCTTTCCGTGCAGCACAATATTTCACCTGAGGAAATTATTCATGTGCATATCGAAGCTTTAAAAGAATTGTATCCTGAGTTGCCACGCGAAATTAATGATTCACTTAATTTTTTGTTAGAAGCAATGATCTCGTATGGGTTAGCGTTACAAGAAAATCACTTTTTGCGTGAGAAACAATTGGCGCTTGAATCGGAAATTGCTGTTGCAGCTAATATGCAAAAGACACTGTTATCAACGGTAAAACCATGCATCAAGGGTCTGGATATTGGTGCAATTAGTGTTCCTGCTAATCAAATGAATGGTGATTATTATCATTTTGTGACGGATAAAGATGATACACTTGGTATAGCTTTGGCTGACGTCATCGGCAAAGGGATTCCAGCTGCTCTAGCGATGTCGATGATTAAATATTCAATGGACAGCTTCCCGGAGAATCAACGAGAGCCTTCAGTAATTTTAGAAAGCTTGAATCGAGTAGTAGAACGCAATGTTGACCCGAGTATGTTTATTACGATGTTCTATGGGCTATATAATCCTGAGCATGAAACATTTTCGTATGCTTCAGCCGGTCATGAGCCTGGTTTTTATTACCATGCAGCGAAAGGAACGTTCGAAGAGATTAAAGCCAAAGGGCTAGTATTAGGTGCAACAGAACATGCGAATTATCAACAATTTGTCAGCCATATTCGTACGGGTGATTGTATTATTTTATTGACGGACGGTGTAACAGAGTGTCGTTTAGGCGATCGCTTTGTGGAACGAGATGAATTTTTACAGGTTATTAAAGATTATATTCATTTACCAGCACAAGATGCAGTAGAAGGTGTTTATAAATATTTTGAACGACTACAGGATTTCCACCTAAGAGATGACTTTACTTTAATAATAATTAGAAAAGAAGTTTAATCTTACGAGAATGGGGTAATACATAAATTAATCGACAAGCTGGAGGGAAGAAGGTAAATGAATATTAATTTGAACGTAGAGGTTGTTGAACAAGATCAGAGTACCACACTTGTTCTCACTGGTGAAATAGATGCGTATACAGCGCCGATTCTAAAAGAATCGTTATTGCCATTAACGAAGACTGCAAATGCTGAGGTTATTGTGGACTTAGAGCAAGTGAATTATATGGATAGTACAGGTCTAGGCGTGTTTATTAGTGCTTTGAAATCAGCAAAGGAGCACGATAGTAAATTAAAATTAATCCAGCTACAAGAAAGAGTGCACCGTTTATTTAAGATTACAAGCTTGGATAGCATAATTGATATTGATACAACAGTACGGGGTGGAAATTAAATGGAACGCTTTGACTTTATTGAAATGAAACTGCCTGCAAAGCCTGAATTCGTTGGTGTAGTACGACTTAGTATTTCAGGGATTGCAAATCGGATGGGTTTTTCTTATGAAGAGATTGAGGATCTTAAAGTGGCGATATCAGAGGCGATGACAAATGCAACGACTCATGCTTATCAAGCTAATGAAGACGGCGAGGTAACGGTAGGATTTGGTATTTATCAAGATCGTTTAGAAATTATGGTTGCCGATCATGGTGGAAGCTTCGATCTAACAGAAATTAAGCAAGCAACAGGGCCATATCAGCAAACAGAACCAATCGAGAGTTTGCGTGAAGGTGGATTTGGATTATTTCTTATTGATGCCTTAATGGATAAGGTTGAAATAAAAAATGATTATGGAGTCATTGTACTTATGACTAAAAAACTCTCGTTAAATGAGGTGGACTTAGATGACGACCAAATCCCAACCACACAATAGACGTGGGGATGAGGTTTACCAATGGATACAACACCTACAAGAGAACCCTCGGGATGAAGTCATTCAAGAGAAGATCGTCTTAACTTATCAGGATCTTGTTCATTCAATTGCTAGAAAATACGCAAAGAACAATTCGATTCACGAAGATCTTGTCCAGGTAGGTATGCTCGGGTTATTGGCGGCAATAAAAAGGTATGATCCAACTTTAGGTAAATCTTTCGAATCGTTTGCGATTCCGACCATAATCGGTGAGATAAAACGATTTATCCGAGATAAAACATGGAGTGTACATGTCCCCCGTCGGATTAAAGAGTTAGGACCAAAGATAAAAAAAGCAACAGAATATTTGACCACTAAGAATCAGCGTTCCCCATCGGTGAGTGACATTGCCATGTATCTCGAAGTTTCCGAAGAGGAGATTTTAGAGACGATGGAAATGGGGCAAAGTTATAAAGCTTTATCAGTTGATAAAAAAATTGAAGCGGATTCGGATGGAAGTACCGTCTCGATTTTAGACCTAATTGGAAATCAAGATGAAGAATTTGAAAAAACCGATTTGCGTTTATTGCTTGAAAAGGTCTTGCCTATTTTAAGTGAACGTGAACAGAAGATTTTACAATATACGTATTTTGAGAACAAGAGTCAAAAAGAAACTGGTGACCTTCTTGAGATCTCACAAATGCACGTGTCGCGAATTCAACGACGTGCTTTATTAAAGCTTAGAGAAGCGTTACAAGCTGATGGTATTGGAGTTAATGATTAATGGTAGAGCCAAAACACGTGTCTGTCGCAGTATATCAAAGAGCGAAGCAAGGTAACTATTATTGTGGTGACAGCTATTATTATTATGAGAACGATGATTTCTTCATCTGTGCTCTAGCCGATGGATTAGGTAGTGGTGAATTGGCAAGAGAATCCTCACAGGCTGTTATGGATACCATTAGAACGAATCCTTATCGGGACACGAAAAGTATGGTGAAAGCAAGTAATGAGGCATTGGTAGGCAAACGTGGTGTTGTCTTAGGTGTTTTACGACTGGATTATCGAAATAAGCAATATACATATGCTTCAATAGGGAACATTGGCTTGATGACCATTCGAGCTGATACAGTTAAAAAACGCACTATTCCTATTTCAGGCTATTTAGGTGTATATGCCAGACCGCTTAAAGAGGTTCAGGAGCCGTTAGAGCAAGGAACGAAATTCGCCTTATTTTCTGATGGTGTAATTTCCCGCGATTTAACGTATAAATTGTTTCAAAAGGAAAATGTAGCAGATATAACTGAAGCATTTGCTGCGAAAATGAGTAATGAACGTGAAGACGATACAACATTAATCGTTATTAAATATTAACAAGTCTAATCTATTAATGGATTAGGCTTGTTTTTTTGGGTTGTATATCAAATAGTGTTGGTAAGATAATTTCTCCAATTAGGCGGTAGCAAAAAAAGGAGCCGAGTTCTGCGGGGATAGTGCGAGTCGGAAGTTCCCACAAGAAAGTGGTTTTTGTTTTCTAAGGGGTGTCAGCGGGAAAGTGGCTCTTTTTTACTAGACCAATACAAGTGGTTAATTAAGACACGCTATCTAATAAAAGAGCTTATTCTCATTAATAATTTACAAATCTCATTTTTTTCGTCAATGGCTCTTTTTTTTGTTAAAATAGTAAAGATAAGAACGGAGGAATTAACATGGCAGAAGAAAAGATTATGACGGATGTAGCCAAGCGCCTGTCTTTAAAAGTAAATATTGTTGAACAAGTCATTCATCTACTTACTGAAGGTAATACAGTACCTTTTATCGCTCGCTACCGTAAGGAGCAAACGGGTGGCTTAGATGAAGTGCAGATTAAGGATATTGAAGACCAGTGGCAATATGCTCAGCAGCTTGCTCAGCGTAAAGAAGAAGTTATCCGTTTAATAGACGAGCAGGAAAAATTAACACCTGAGTTGAAGCAAGAAATTGAGGTGGCTGAGCAACTTCAACGTATCGAGGATCTTTATCGTCCATATAAGCAAAAAAGACGTACAAAGGCAACGATTGCAAAGGAAAAGGGCTTAGAACCGTTGGCGGAACTAATTTTTAAGCAGCAGGTAGCAGATCTCCATCAGGAGGCACAGCCGTTTCTATCGGATGAGCATGAATTATTTGATGTAGAGGCGATCTTGGCTGGTGTAAGTGATATTATTGCCGAGTGGATTTCTGATGAGGCGCAATATCGTGAATACATAAGAAAGACAACCTTTGAACAGGGAAAGATTACTGCTGCTGTAAAGGATGAACAGCTGGATGAGAAGCGGGTATACGAAATGTACTACGACTATGACGAGTCTGTTAAAACAGTTGTTGCCCACCGTGTGTTAGCGATGAATCGTGGGGAAAAAGAGGGTGTTATTCGTGTCGCGATTACGCCACCAAGTGAGCGAATTCATGGTTTTCTTACCAGAAAGGTAGTGAAGGATGCAACTGGAATTCCAGTACGTGACTTCTTGGTCGGAAGTATTGTGGATAGCTACAAGCGTTTAATTCAACCATCAATTGAACGTGAGATCCGGTCTTTATTGACGGAAAAGGCAGAAGCACAAGCAATTGATATTTTTGCGAAAAACTTAAATAATTTACTTTTACAGCCACCATTAAAGGGTAAGACAATTTTGGGAATAGACCCTGCCTTTCGAACAGGTTGTAAACTGGCTGTGATCGATGAAACAGGTAAGATGGTTGCTGTTGATGTCATCTATCCGACCGCGCCAAAGCATGATATTACCGGTGCTGAGCAAAAAGTAAAAGCCTTCATTAGCGAATATGACGTTGAGCTTATTGCGATTGGCAACGGGACAGCCTCGCGCGAGACGGAGCAATTTGTCGCTAATCTGATTGAAAAAGCACAGCTTACCACACCATATATTATTGTCAATGAGGCTGGTGCAAGTGTTTATTCTGCTTCAAAGCTTGCGAGGGAAGAGTTCCCTAATCTTCAGGTTGAAGAGAGAAGCGCAGTTTCAATTGCCCGCCGTGTTCAAGATCCATTAGCGGAATTAGTCAAAATTGATCCAAAATCAATTGGGGTTGGCCAATATCAGCACGATGTTAGCCAAAAACAATTAAATGAGTCGCTTAAATTTATTGTCGAAACAGCGGTTAATCAAGTAGGAGTTAATGTTAATACAGCTTCTGTCTCACTTTTACAATACGTATCTGGGCTAAGCAAAACAGTCGCTAGCAATATTGTTAAGCAACGCGATGAGATTGGGAAATTTTCAAGCAGAAAGCAGCTAAAAGATATTCCGAGACTTGGTCAAAAAACATATGAACAGGCAATTGGCTTTTTACGCATTAATGATGGTGAAGAACCTTTAGACCGAACACCGATCCACCCAGAAAGCTATCAGGTAGCTAAAAAATTATTGACTATGTTAGGTTTCTCTACTAACGATCTCGGTTCTCAAGACTTGCAAGCTAAACTAAAGCAATTAGACTTAGCAATGCTATCTAGTGAGCTTGATTTAGGTCTTTTAACGCTACAGGATATTGTTAAGGCGCTAAGTAGTCCGGAACGTGATCCACGCGATGACTTCCCACAACCATTACTTAAGAAGAACGTTCTAACTATGGAAGACCTGAAGCCGGGATTAGAGCTACAAGGAACGGTTAGAAACGTTGTTGATTTTGGTGTCTTTGTTGATATCGGAGTAAAGCAGGATGGACTTGTCCACATCTCTAAGATGTCGGACCGCTTTGTTAAGCATCCAATGGATATTGCTTCCGTCGGCGATGTGGTAACGGTGTGGGTTCAAGAGGTCGATTTACAAAAGGAGCGAATTGCGCTCACGATGATTCAGAAATAAAGTGACATGGCGCCGTTTTCGGCGCCCTCTGTTTAAATATGCTCAGCATAATAAAAAAACCAGCATTGATTCAAAATGATAATTTGGTCGACATCCTTTTGTTTAAACGCATAAGCTAACTGCCTTTTTAACCAGGTGGGCATAATTGATCCTCCTTGCCTAAACGTCTGATAAAATAGCATATGTAAAAGATGAAAAATGGGGTACTCAGTCATGACAGATAAAGAATTAACACGACTCGTTGCTCAGTTATCTCTTCAATACTTTCATAAGCCGTTCGCTGATCAAGCTTGCTTTAATTCGCGGTTGCGAACAACTGGCGGAAGATATTTGCTTCATAATCGCCGAATTGAAATAAATCCAAAGTATTATAAAGAAATTGGCAGAGATGAACTGATTGCTATTATTAAGCATGAATTATGTCATTACCATCTTCATATCGAAGGCAAGGGTTATCGGCATGGTGATGAAGATTTTAAGCAATTATTAAAGCAAACTGGGTCACCAAGACATTGCAAGACACTGCCATCTTATCAAGAGCAAGAGCGGGCACACCATCACTATCAATGCCTAGCATGTAAGCAAAACTACACAAGAAAAAAACGGATGGATGTAGCACGCTATCGCTGTGGACGATGTAATGGCAGAATAATTTATTTAAAATAAGAAAAACTATTGACGAGTTCGGTAGTTCATGGTATTTTATTCTAAGTCAGCTTATATCGCACAGCTTAGCTTTTTTGAAAAAAATATCTGAATGAGTTGACTTTTAATTTAATGTGTAGTATAGTTTTTAACGTCGCTAATACATATTTTTAAATTATTCCACAGTAGCTCAGTGGTAGAGCTATCGGCTGTTAACCGATCGGTCGTAGGTTCGAATCCTACCTGTGGAGCCAATATGGAGAAGTACTCAAGTGGCTGAAGAGGCGCCCCTGCTAAGGGTGTAGGTCGTGTAAGCGGCGCGAGGGTTCAAATCCCTCCTTCTCCGCCATTATTTTTTTGTCTGATGGCCCGTTGGTCAAGCGGTTAAGACACCGCCCTTTCACGGCGGTATCACGGGTTCGAATCCCGTACGGGTCACCATTTTAGTACAAGTTAGGTCCGGTAGTTCAGTTGGTTAGAATGCCTGCCTGTCACGCAGGAGGTCGCGGGTTCGAGTCCCGTCCGGACCGCCATAAAAAATATTGGGCTATAGCCAAGCGGTAAGGCAACGGTTTTTGGTTCCGTCATGCGTTGGTTCGAATCCAGCTAGCCCAGCCATTTTTTCTTTAGCGATACAATGGATTACACACCTTTGGAACCACAGGTTTTAAAGGCTTTTCTATTAAGAGCGATAGATGTGGCATTAACGATAGAGAGCCATTAGCTCAGTAGGTAGAGCATCTGACTTTTAATCAGAGGGTCGAAGGTTCGAATCCTTCATGGCTCATCTGTTTTATCATTTAATCATGCGGTCGTGGCGGAATGGCAGACGCGCTAGGTTGAGGGCCTAGTGGGTGAATAACCCGTGGAGGTTCAAGTCCTCTCGACCGCATTATAGAAGCACCAAAGCTTAACGAGCTTTGGTGCTTCTTTTGGTTGTATAACAAATCTTGGTGCTGGTCGTGTTTTGCTAGAACGATAACTGTATGTAATATGTGAATGATCTCGACAAGGACTGTCAAGGTCATTCGGACATAAATAGACAGCCTCTCCATTATTGTTCTGCTTCTTGAATAGATAACACAACTTTCCCCTTTTGTGTACCAGCTTTTATCGTTTGTACAACTTCATTAATACTCGACCAATGTTGAATTTGGGATACTTTTGCTTGAATTTCCATAGAAAACCGCATATATCAACGGAAGATTTGATGAACAATAAAACAATTATTGATGTTCCGACACTAGTGCTTTAGCGAACGTTTCTAAAAGTGTCCTGCTCAAGTTTACTATCAATAATTTTTACGACTTTCTGTAATTCTTCTATCTGATTTAGCATTTTCTCTTTGTGTTTTAACGCCTTTTCCATTAGCTTAGGGTAGTCCGAAAGTAATTCATAATCCTTTAGGTTTAAATAAGGCTTTATATCGGCTAATGACATGCCTATGTTTTTAAGGCAAATAATTAATTTCAGGCGCTCGACATCCTCGTCGTTATAGATACGATAGCTGCTGTTATTTCTAACAGCTGCTGGGAGCAGGTCTATTTTTTCATAATAGCGAATGGTGTGCGGTGAAATAGCAACAATCTTTGCGAGCTGTTTTATTGAATAGGTCACAACTAGTACTCCTTTAGAAAATTTAATATTTATAATCATTACACCCCCTTGCTTTAGAGTCAACTCTAAAGTTTATACTTATGATTATAAAGGGAGGAGAGCTAAAATGAACAATGAAAATAATGTTAAAACAGCAATGATTACAGGAGCCAATAGTGGCATTGGTTTAGAACTGACAAAGAAATTGATTAGTGAGGGTTGGCAAATTGTCGCTTTAATTAGATCCGATTTTCCTGTAGAAGAATATGAATTACAACAAAGGATTCTTGAACAGCGCGTTAGAGTTTATAAAGCAGACCTTGCTAATTTTGGTGAGTTAAGAGCAGCAATTGAAAATATAAAAGAAAGTGAGCAAGCAATTGATGTCTTATTTAATAACGCAGGAGGAAGCTTTGACAAGTTGTATTACTCAGCCCAATCTAGAGAAATGCACTTTGAGATACAAGCAGTGGTACCCTATATAATCCTGTCTGAATTAAAGGCATTACTAAAAAAAGGTACTAATAAAATGGTTGTCAATACAAGCACAAATGTGTTTAATTTTCTTAGGGAAATTACCTATGAGGAACTTATCCACCCGAACAAGTTTAAGAAATTAATAGGTCCCTACGCGACAAGTAAATTGGCGTTATCCTTATGGTCACAGGAGGTAGCTGCTGAACTTTCCGCTGATGGAATAAAAATACTTGCTGTCGATCCTGGTGGAAACAATACGTTAAGAAAGGGTCGCAAAAATGGTATTCCTTTTTTTCTGCAAGCCATTATGAAATGGTTTTATCCTCATCCCAGTAAAGGAGCTGGGTTGCTATATGATGCTGGCATGGATAAGTCAGCTTACCTGACCGGTGCTCTAATTAGAAACGGAAAAGTCAGATCGTTAAAATTCACGAAATTTTCGACTCGAATATTAAAAGAAATACAAGTCATCTACCAAGTCGAGTATTTAAAGCAATCTTATTAAAAAATATGCTTAGCGCTTCATAGAACCTATTCATGCTGTTAACAATCCGTTGAAAGGAATAAAACAAAACCGTTATTTAAAAATAGGTGGCTTTATTAACGCGTTAATGTACGTGTTGTTCTTGCTGGGGATTTTGGCTTAAAATTACAAAATGGACAATAATACGCACAAAAAATAAGGTTACTATTTTTCTCTTGATGCATTAAAGGCTCATTATTATAGAAAAATGAAGTTGCTATGCAAGAAGAACCTTTCAGTTGGAAAGGTTCTTTAATAGTTTTAATGACAGGTTACTAAAAAATCTTTAATTTGCTTCAAGTGGTGTGCATCATGTTTTACGAATATTTTGATAAAGGTTTCAGAAGAAAATGCTCGCTTGCTACTTCCAATTGTAAATCTATCCATCATATCAATTTTTTCAATTGCTTCTATTATAGCTTGTCTCTTCTCAATAAAAAGAGTGAGAATTTGGTGGGCTGTTTTACCTTCCAGTGATTGAAGTCCTTTTTGATTGTGTTGATCATGATCGGGAAAGTTGGGAAGGATTGCGCCATTCCGCATTTGGCTGACCATGGTTTGTAGGTTATAGTCATCCCAATGATAAAGATGACCAATGATTTCTCTAATCGACCATTTGTTTTCCTTGATAGGCAGAAGCAAGACTAGTTCATTTTCTCTCTCAAGTAAAGCTACTTCATTAATCATCTTTTTGTAGTCCATGAATGTTTTACTCATATTGTTCTCCTTCCTGTATTTAAGGTTAGTATAAATCAAATTTGCTTTTAATGAAATGGTTAAGTTAAGGGTTGGTAGCGAGCCAGTTAAATAACGTCGTTGTCATTGCAGGTCTAATTGTTCTAGCCATTGTTAGTTTAGTGATGGGTTTTTTTCAAAATGGTTCTGGCGAATGAATCTAATTAAATGACTATTATTTATCAACTAGACATTATTGTGGTGAGCTACTATGAGTAACCATTTGGCGAGCCCTTATTAATCAGCCAAAGGTTTTAATAAAAGCCTTGAATATTGGAGACATAACAAAAGGCGTATGGCACCTTTTGTTATGTTGCGTAGAAATGAACTACCTCATGAAGTAATGTTGTGACTTCTGTATTAGCTTTCTGATTGTAATAATAAGCAAACCGCTGATCTGCAATGTACATGTCAGTCAGCCTTTTGTGTGCTTCCGAACTATAGCTTGCCCAGCTAAACATTAGCCATGCTTTATGATCCTTGAAGACGGCTTCTGCCTCAGGAGAAGGTATCTCCCCGTGTTTCTTTAGTTGTTTTAGTCCGGCAATTAAGCGTTCTTCAATCATATCCATTTTTCTAAATTGATCTTCAGAAAGCTTAAGCCATTTTTTATTACTAGCATTAATAACATTTTCTCCATATCTTTTTCTTATTTCTTTACCGTATTTTAACTCATTTTCATTAACCAGATCCTGTTTAAAGACAGAAAACTTATCTTGATTGGTCATAGTCACCTCTCCATTATGGTGGTTTATTGTTTTCTTAACAGCTTCTATTAAACGGTCAATCTCAGCTCTCTTTAACAATAGCTTTTGCAGATGTTCAGCTAATGCTTCTGGTACATTATAATGGGGAGCAGTAAGAATGGTTTTAATTTCTTCAAGCTGCACATTTAAGCTGCGGTAGAAAAGAATTTGCTGAAGTAAATCAATTTCCTTCTCACCATATAGTCTGTATCCGGAAGAATTTATTCTAGCGGGCTTAAGCAAATTAATCTCATCATAGTATCGTAGTGCGCGCGCGCTGATACCAGAAAGTTGTGCTATTTTATTAATTGTGTATTCGATTGTGTTCACCTCCTAATGACAAGAATAAGCCTTTACGTAACGTAAATGTCAATTGTTTTTTATTAAATAACGAATTTTGATGTTAGGCTGTGCTAATTTAGGGAATGTATTTATTAAAGAAGGAACTTGTCCAAAAGGGCATAATTTATGTAATGAAATCACATTGTGTATAGGTGGAAAAGGATATTGTAAATGCTTAAGAAATAATGCATAAAAAGTTATTGACTTGAGATTGCGTTTCATGTTATATTTAATTCCGTTGCTGAAACACAGGCGCCCGTAGCTCAATTGGATAGAGCGTTTGACTACGGATCAAGAGGTTAGGGGTTCGACTCCTCTCGGGCGCGCCATTTATATGTTTTTAAGCGGGTGTAGTTTAGTGGTAAAACCTCAGCCTTCCAAGCTGATGATGAGGGTTCGATTCCCTTCACCCGCTCCATAAGGGCCTATAGCTCAGCTGGTTAGAGCGCACGCCTGATAAGCGTGAGGTCGGTGGTTCGAGTCCACTTAGGCCCACCATAAAAAAAGTGTTGACATAAGTTGAGACGCTGTTATATAATATAAAAGCTGTCGCAAGAGAACAGCACAACCAATTGAACATTGAAAACTGAACAAAACAACCAGTATGTTAAGAAAAGAAGTAAGACAAAAGCTAGTGCTTTTAAGCGAGCAAAGAGCATTCAAATAGGATAACTATTGAAGCGCAAACACTTTAATGAGAGTTTGATCTTGGCTCAGGACGAACGCTGGCGGCGTGCCTAATACATGCAAGTCGAGCGCAGGAAGCAGTTTAGATCCCTTCGGGGTGACGAGCTGTGGAATGAGCGGCGGACGGGTGAGTAACACGTGGGCAACCTACCTGTAAGACT
>NZ_FODJ01000014.1 GCF_900110345.1 Amphibacillus marinus | reverse complement strand
TGCGGAATAAGATCTTTTGGACATAATAAATACTCCCCCATAAGCAGCCAGATTTTTTATTTTTTTATCTGTCTACTTATAGGGGAGCATATCACTTTCGTGAGTATAGTTGTCTGTTTTTTTAATAAAACAGGAAGAACCGATCAAAAATGATCAGTTCTTCCCTTAGCGCTTAATTAACTGGCAGGTAGACGTAAAATGCCGTACCTTTATTTAATTCACTTTCAACTTCAATAAAACCATGGTGTGCCTCTACAATGTGCTTCACAATTGCAAGGCCAAGTCCAGTGCCACCAGTATTACGACTTCTTGCCTTATCAACCCGATAAAATCTTTCAAAGATCCGTGCCTGTGCTTCACCTGGAATTCCAATTCCATTATCCCTCACTTCAACACGTAACCACTGCTTCTCATATTGTAAGGCAATGTTAATGATGCCGAACCCACCTGTGTAATTAATAGCATTAAATAGTAAATTAAGGATGACCTGTTTTATCCGTGCTTCATCACCGGTAATTTGCGGCCGGTTGTTCTGTTCGAAGGTTATGGTAATTGATTTCTTATCGGCCTGACCACTAACGATATCAATACATTCTTCAATTAAATCAACCACTTTAATATTGGTAAACTTTAGTTTGAGCTCATCTTTCTCCAGCTTTGATAATTCAAGCAGATCATGGATTAAGCTTTGAAGTCGATCACTTTCATTATAAATAATCTTTAAAAATCTTGTTTGGATGTTCTGATCAACATCATCATCTAGCATCGTTTCAGCAAAGCCTTTTATTGACGTAATTGGCGTTTTTAATTCATGCGAAACATTTGCTACGAAATCCTTACGCATCTGCTCAACTCGTTTTAAATCAGTAATATCATGGAAGACAAGGACAATACCTCGTAAATCTTTTTCTTCATTAAAAAAGGGTGCGCCAACAACTTCAATATATGTTTTTTGATCACCATTATTTAATGTAATGGATGCTTTAACGCTTTGTTCGTAAAGAAAGGCCTCCTGAACTGTTTGATAAATCTTTGCTTGATCAAGCACCTCATAATAAATCCGGCCATAATAATCCTCAGACTGCTTACCAAACTGATCGGTAAACTTTCGATTAACTAAGTGTACATAACCCTGTTCGTCAATTAACATAATGCCGCTTTCCATATTGTCAATGACAGTATTTAGCTGCCTACTTTGCATTTTCTCTTGTCTATTTAAGTCTTGCAGATTTCTAGCGAGCTGATTAACTGACTTTGCCAGCTTCCCACTATCATGATGATAGCTTTCAAATGCTCTGACTTTATAATTTCCTTTAACAAGCTCCTTCATGATCACATTAATGAGTTTAACGGGCGCAATATAGTTTAAGTAGATTTGATATAGGATAATTTCTACAATTGCAAAAGCACCAATTAAGACAACAATGATCATTATCCGGTCGCTACCATTTGATAATGGCACAATCAATGATAATAGAGCGAGAAACAATAATGCCACTATAATGGTATAGACCAAGAACAGCTGGCTTTTTGGACGATTCATCGGGCGGGTCCTTCCATTTTGTAACCTAGACCTCGAATTGTTTTAATATATGCAGGTTGTTTCGTATCTGGTTCAATCTTCTCTCTAAGATGACTAACATGGACATCGACAATGCGCGTATCACCTGAAAAATCATAATTCCACACTGCACTTAACAATTGATCTCGTGATAGGACCTTACCTTTATGCTTAGCTAAATAAAGCAATAGCTCAAATTCCTTTCGTGTAAACGACAGTAACTTATCGTTCATTGTCGCTTCATATTGTTCAGGATAGATGACCAGGTTACCAATCGCTAATTGAGCTGGAGCTGCGTCTTCTTTTTTATTGGTACGCCGCAGAATTGCTTTAATTCGAGCGACTACTTCTTTAGGACTAAATGGTTTAGTTAAATAGTCATCAGCACCCAGCTCTAGCCCTAAAATCTTATCAAACTCATCATCCTTTGCTGTAAGCATGAGAATAGGTGTATCAATTTTTTGCTGACGAAGCTGTTTACAAACCTCAGTCCCTTCCATTCCCGGAAGCATTAAATCTAGAATAATAAGGTCAAAAGCTTTCTCAGATGCAATTGATAAGCCATCTGTTCCTGTGTGCGCAACTGTTGTATGAAAGCCTGCCTTTTCGATATTGTATTGGAGTAACGTTACTATAGACTCTTCATCATCAACAATTAGAATATGTTTATTCATGCTAAGTCCCCCTTTAACCACGTTAGCTTAATCATACAATGCCACCGATTAGTTGTGAATAGAAAACCACTACAAACGCGTTAATTTTTGTTTACAAAGTTAATTTTATGTAAATTTTCTTAGAACATACTAACTTTTTCAACTAAGTCGTGCAAGGTTTTGTTATGCCCCCATCCGCTTATCGTTTTATTTTAAAAAGGGACTGGGACAAAAAAGGAATTAAATAAGGAAAATCCGAACATTATCTCTGAAAGCATGTAGCGCCTCGACAAAACACTTTGCTTAGTCAGAATGTTCGGATACCCAGTATTAATATTTAGTTATGTCCCAGCATGTAACGATTAATTCATATTGTTAATTAACGCATCAGCAAATTCAGAAGCTTTAACTTCAGTAGCTCCATCCATTAAACGCGCAAAATCATAGGTAACAACTTTGGATCCGATTGTCTGATCCATTGCTTTCGTTACCAGATCGGCAGCTTCCTTCCAGCCCAAGTGCTCAAGCATAAGTACACCTGAGAGAATGACAGATGAAGGATTTACTTTATCTAATCCAGCATATTTAGGTGCAGTTCCATGAGTAGCTTCGAAAATGGCATGACCAGTTTCATAATTAATGTTAGCGCCAGGAGCAATACCAATTCCACCAACCTGAGCGGCTAACGCATCTGAAATATAGTCACCATTTAAATTCATTGTCGCAACCACATCAAATTCCTTTGGTCTAGTTAAGATTTGTTGCAAGAAGATATCGGCAATTGCATCCTTAATAATGATTTTACCTGCTTCTTCGGCAGCTTGTTGTGCTTCATCAGCAACAGCTCGTCCCTCTAATTCAGCAATTTTGTCATACTCAGCCCAAGTAAATACTTGTTCACCGTATTCTTGCTCCGCTAATTCATAACCCCAATTTTTAAAAGCACCTTCAGTAAATTTCATAATGTTACCTTTATGAACAAGGGTAACACTTTTACGTCCTTCTTTAATCGCGTAATCTATTGCAGCACGAACAATCCGCTTTGTTCCTTCTTCCGAAACCGGCTTAACACCGATACCTGATGTTTCTGGGAAGCGGATATTGGCAACACCCATCTCTTCCTCTAAAAACTTAATCACTTTTTTCACTTCAGCAGAACCGTTTTCCCATTCAATTCCAGCATAAATATCTTCAGTATTTTCTCTGAAAATAACCATATCTGTATCTTCAGGGCGTTTTACTGGCGAAGGAACACCATCAAAATAACGAACTGGGCGTAAACAAGTAAATAAGTCTAGCTTTTGACGAAGCGCAACATTTAACGAGCGAATACCACCACCGATTGGCGTTGTTAATGGCCCCTTTATCGCAATTTTATAATCTCTAATGACAGCTAACGTCTCTTCTGGTAGCCATTCTCCCGTCTGATTAAATGCTTTTTCACCAGCCAAAACTTCTTTCCAAACAATACCTTTTGTACCATTGTATGCTTTCTCTACGGCCGCTTCCAGCACTCGACTTGCTGCCGACCAAATATCTGGACCTGTTCCATCACCTTCAATAAAAGGGATAATTGCAAAGTCAGGTGTCTTTACCTTACCATTCTCTACTGTAATCTTTTCAGCTTTAGACATCGTTGAATTCCTCCTGTTATAAAAAAATGTTTAACTATTATTCCTAGCGCTCTGAAATAGGCTTAAAAACTTGACTAGTCGGCCCGATATATTCAGCTCGTGGACGAATAATTCGATTGTTTCGATATTGCTCAAGCATATGGGCAACCCAGCCTGAAGTTCTGCTCATTGCAAAGATCGGTGTAAACAAGTCATGGTCAATACCCATGCAGTGATAGACAGATGCAGAATAGAAATCGACATTTGCTGGTAGACCTTTCTCTTCTTTAATATAATCCTCAATTGCGACAGAAATCTGGTACCACTTCTCTTCACCAGCTTTTGCTGTAAGTTTCTTTGACATTTCTTTTAAATGCTTAGCTCTAGGGTCTCCAGTTTTGTATACCCGATGGCCCATGCCCATAATCTTTTCTTTGTTGACAATCTTCTCTTTAATATAAGGAACTGCCCGATTAACCTCACCAATCTCCATGAGCATCTTAATAACCTGCTCGTTAGCGCCACCATGCAACGGCCCTTTTAAAGCACCAATTGCCGAGGTAATACCTGAATATAAATCTGATAAAGTGGCAACACAGACTCGCGCAGTAAACGTAGAAGCGTTTAACTCATGATCAGCATGTAAAACAAGTGCTTTATTAAAAGCCTCAGCCTCTAAGGGATCAACATCTTCACCCTTTAACATATGTAAGAAGTTTTCCGCATAACTATACTCTAATTTTGGCTTAATTGGTTGTTTACCTTGTCTGAGGCGGGAAAATGAAGTAATAATTGTGGCAACTCCGGCTTGTAATCGAATAGCTTTTCTTAAATTTGCTTCCTCACTTAAATCATCCACTTCAGCATCATAAACCCCTAATAAGGAAATTGCTGTCCTCAGTATTGACATCGGATGTGCATCTTTTACGTTCATCTGTTTAATCTGATCAAGAATGCTATCTGACAACTTCATCTCGTCATACAATTGCTTCTTCAGCTGATCTAATTGTTCTTGATTTGGTAATTGCTTGTGCCAAAGCAAATAAATTATTTCTTCAAAGCTTGCCTGATTAGTAAGCTCGTCTATCTCGTAGCCAACGTAGGTTAATTGATCATTAACAATTGATGTAATATCTGTCTCAGCAACAATTACACCTTCTAAGCCTTTTGATGTTGACATATAGCACACTCCCCTTTGTCTGTATACTTGTTAGTTAAGTCTTCATCCACCGATAAAAAACAGTAACAATACACATCATTATATAGGCAATTCCTGCCCCAATAATTCTCCAACCATAACACGAGGTAATAACACAACCATTATAATTATCCCCATGACCAGAGCAGTTGTTAACTGTCAGTCATTGAGTAGTAAACCTAAGCCATTTTAGCGATCACTGCGAGATGACAACGTAATCCAACCGTAGTAAGTTGTCATACTGCCACTCAGTTCTTTTAAACCAATTTGATCGGCTGTGATTAAAGTAGGCTAATGGTGACCTCTCCTCTATAGTCATTCCCCTTTCTTAAATAAAAGGAAATAACATTTTGTCTAATTTTAACAGTTGAACGCCTGACCCGTTATTGGTAGCTACGCTAATCAATCCAGTTCGATTAACCGCAATCTAATTTGAACAATTAAAGCAGTGTCGTTTGACAGAAACAGCTATTCGCACTCGTCAACGTTTATCGCCATTACTTTTCATATTACCACAAAACACTCATTTTAGAAAACTTCAGTGCATATCATCACCAAGCTAATCATAAATTTAAGTATAATTAGAGGTGAGGACAAGTAGGTGAACAGCATTGAACGTTGAAACTAGAAAAAGAATAGGTCGACTTATGATTGCGTTAATAGGCGTATCCGTTTTTATTATAATTATCTACTTCATTCTCGTTAAATTATTGCCACTTGTTATAATTGTTGTCTTAAGTTCGCTTTTTCAAAAGCCGATTCGTTTACTTGAACTAAAATGGCACTGTTCTCGTTTAACTGCAACAATTCTTACATTTTTAATCAGCTTATCTTCTATCATTGTCGGATCAAGCTTTATAATTGCATATCTTGTAGACGGTCTTTTAGGTGCCTTAACGAAGTTCCCAGAGTTTGCTGAACGGTTAGCAGGGCAAAGTAAGCATTTTATCCAATACACAACAGAACGCTTACATTTCTCTATTGAAAATACGATGCGCATTTACAATATTAATTTAACAAACTTGTTCGATGGGCTTATTGATCAACTTACTTCTTTTCTAATTGATACAAGTAAACAGCTAACAGATTTACTTCTACCCTTACTTTCACAGACCATTCAATTAACGTCAACATCACTAATTGTCATGATTGCTGTATTTTTGTTAAGTCGAGATTGGCCTAGATATCAGTCAAAGCTCAGGCAGTTCATACCAGTGAAAGTACAAATTTTAAGCCAAGATCTTTCCCTGCATTTTATTAAGAATATCCAGCATTATATTAGAGCACAATCAATCGTATCATTTGTAACAGCATGTATTCTGTTCATTGGTTTCTTAATTTTGCAAATTAGCAATAGCTTTGGTTTGGCTTTATTAATTGGCTTTCTTGATTTAATTCCTTTTATTGGGATAGGATTAGTTTTATGGCCGTGGCTGATTTATAAAATGGTGGTTGGGCACTACCAATTTGCCATTTTATTAATCGTTTTGTACGGAATTGCCGTTATTATGCGACAATTTTTAGAACCCAAATTACTGGCAAAAGAAATGGGCTTAAATAGCTTAATTGTCATTTTAATTGGCTATAGCTGTTATTCTTTATTTGGAGTGCTCGGTATTTTGTCAACCCCTTTTATTTTAATTACCTTACAATCTTTACGCGCTAGTGGGATTATTCATAAATTCTATCACTATATCTTAACTGGGACATTTCAAACTTAACTTAAAAGCGTTTAAAAAATATGACACGCCCATTATTAATGGTGTTTGTGAACAGCGCCTTAATCCAGCCCTTTAATGGTCTTCGCGTGATCGGTATGAGGAGCAAAAGTCCGATTAAATCTGTAATAAAACCTGGTATTAGCAACAATAGACCACCTAAAAGTACACTTAAACCATCAAGAATGGCTTCTCCTGGTAATTGCCTTTGTCTCATACTAGCCTGTACATTAGCTAATACACCGATCCCCTGTTGCTTAGCGAGCGTTGCCCCTATTAGACTGGTGAAAATTATTAATGCTAGAACGGGTAACGCTCCCACATGAGAGCCCAGCCATATGAATAAAACTATTTCAAGTGCTGGCAGTAAAAATAGTAGAAATGTTAGCCACTTTGTCATATCAAATTACCTTCCTTCTAATTTTAGTAAATTTCCTCTCCAACGTTATGCATTAATTTTACCAGAACATAGCGACTGTTAAAAGAAATTGCTAGTTCATTTACCTAGTTAGGGTCTATGTATTTATATCGCAAATTTCACATCAATATATTCGTGCTCGGCTAAGCTCGCTGAAGGGTGGACGAAGGATTAAGTGAATCCATTGCTTTTCGGAACGACATAGTGCGCCGAATTGATAAGAAAGTCAATACGGGGATTGCATAGCAACTCTCCCAAACATGTCTAAGGCTTCATGACTGTTTTCAGAGTACGAAAGTTGAATTCATATATAAAAAGATTAGACAAAGAAAATCCGAACATTATGTCTGAACCATATAGCGCTTCGGTAATACACTTCACTTTCAGCGGGCACAGCTTAGGCTGACAAGATGTAGGTCAGGTAGTTGTGCCCACTGGAGTCCACGTATTTTACCTGCGCTTAGTCAGAATGTTCGGATACCCAGTTTTACTATTTAGTTATGTCCCAGACGCGTAATTATCTTTATAGGATACTCGCTCTTCCAGCGTATACATCACCTTTTTTAGCATCAATCGTTACTTCTTGTCCTTCTTCAATAACCGACATGGCATCATCTACACCAACAATAACCGGAATAGCAAGATCAAGTCCAACAACAGCAGCGTGTGAAGTTAACCCACCTTCAACGGTAATCACACCACTAACTTTTTCTAGTGCAGGCATCATATCTTTATCTGTACCTAATGTTACAAGTACATCACCAGCTTTAACTTTTTCATTTGCTTCGTCAGCATTTTTAGCAAAGACGGCACGACCAATTGTACTCCCTTTACCGACACCTTGCCCGTGTGTTAAAACATCGCCAATAATATGAACTTTCATCATGTTTGTCGTACCACGTTCTCCTACTGGTACACCAGCAGTAATAATTACACGATCACCACGCTTGAAACAGTTGGTTGACAAGCCACGTTCGATAGCTAGATCAAGTACCTCGTCAGTGGTATAAGCATATTGACCGTCAATCGCCCGAACACCCCATGTTAAAGCAAGTCTTCTGCTAATTTTCGCATCAAATGTTACCGCAATAATTGGTGCTTTTGGACGATACTTAGCAATCATCCGTGCTGTGTGACCACTTACAGTTGGTGTAAGGATAGCATCAACATCTAAATTCATAGCAGTGTGATTAACAGATTGACTAATTGCATCAGTCATTGTCATTTCACTTATTTTTGAACGTAAATCTAAAATTGTTTTGTGATCAAGTACTGATTCTGTTTTTAAGGCAATATTATGCATCGTTTTAACGGCCTCAACTGGATAGTCACCTGCTGCAGTCTCACCTGAAAGCATAATGGCATCTGAACCATCAAAAATTGCGTTAGCAACGTCTGAAGCCTCAGCACGTGTTGGACGAGGATTACGTTGCATTGAATCAAGCATTTGCGTTGCAGTAATAACTGGTTTAGCAGCAATATTACATTTCTGAATCATGTCTTTTTGAACAACAGGCACATCCTCTGGCGGAATTTCAACACCTAAGTCCCCGCGCGCTACCATCAAACCATCAGATACTTGAATAATCGCATCAAGGTTGTCTACACCTTCTTGATTCTCAATTTTAGGGATGATGTTAATATCTTTACCACCATTGTTATCTAAGTGTTCACGAATACTTAACACATCAGCTGCACGACGGATAAATGAAGGTGCAACAAAATCAACACCTTGCTCAATTCCGAATAAAATGTCAGCAGCGTCTTTTTCAGTCATCCCAGGTAGGTTTACACTCACGTTTGGCACGTTAACACCTTTTTTATTTTTTAATTCACCTGAGTTTAATGCTTTCGTTTTCAGTTCTTTCGCATCTGAAAGGACTTCAACAACTTCTAATTCAATTAAACCATCATCAAGTAAAATCTTTGAACCTGCTGAAACATCTTCGATAAGTTGTGGATATGTAACAGCAAATTTCTCACTTGTTCCTAACACAGTCTCATCCATTGAGATATTAATCATTTGACCTTTAACGATATCTACCTTGCCATCTAGCATCGTACCTGTACGGATCTCTGGTCCTTTTGTATCAAGTAAAATCGCTACTGTTTTTCCTAGTCGCTCTGAAGCCTCACGAATATTTTTAATACGCTGGCCATGCTCTTCAAAATCGCCATGTGAAAAGTTAAGACGTGCAACATTCATTCCCGCCTCAATTAGTTGCTCTAGCTTTTCTACTGATTCTGATGCAGGTCCAATCGTACAAACAATTTTAGTTCTTCTCATTTGTTTATTTCCTCCTTCATAATTTAAACAACATTATCTATTAAATAAAAAATTAGATAGACAGCTCTTCCATCAATTGATATAGGCTCATGTCTAATTGATGTGATTCCTTTAACACTTCAATAATATCATGATAAACAAGTTGATTGTTTTGAATACCAACCATTTTACCCGCTTTACCCTCTCGTAACAAGTCAACGGCTTTTCCAGCTAAACGACTAGCTAACACCCTGTCAAATCCTGTTGGTCGACCACCTCTTTGGATATGACCTAACACAGTTACACGGGTTTCGAATTGCGTTGCTTCTTCAATCTTCTTACCATAGTCAATACCATTACCAACACCTTCGGCAAGAATAATTATACTGTGCTTTTTACCACGCTCATGACCACGCTTTAGTCGGTCAACAACAGCAGCAAAAGGCTCGTCCTTTTCAGGAATAACCACTGTTTCAGCACCATTAGCAAGTCCTGCCCATAATGCCAAATCACCCGCATCGCGACCCATAACCTCGATCACGTATGTACGCTCATGAGAAGTAGCAGTATCTCTTATTTTATCCACGGCCTCAATAATTGTATTCAGTGCAGTGTCAAATCCAATTGTAAAATCTGTGCCGGGTATGTCGTTATCAATTGTACCTGGAACACCAATACACGGAAACCCTTTTGCAGTTAGCTTAGCAGCTCCCTGAAAAGAACCATCACCACCAATAACAACTAGGCCCTCGATACCGAACTTCTTTAATTGCTCAATACCACGTTGTTGACCTTCATCAGTTTTAAACGCCTCCGAACGTGCCGAAAAAAGCTTTGTTCCACCCCGTTGAATAATATCGCCAACCGAGCCAACTTCAAGCTTCTCAATCTTCCCTTCCATTAAACCTTGATATCCATTATAGATCCCGAAAACGTCAAGACCATGATAAATCCCTTTACGAACAACTGCTCGAACAGCAGCATTCATACCGGGCGCATCTCCACCGCTTGTTAGAACACCTATCTTTTTCATTGTTTCACCTCAATCGTTATGTCTCGTTAGTAAGCTAACCTTTATGCTAGAAATATATCCTAAAATAATTTCACTTAAGATTATACATGAAAGGACCCAAAAACTCACCCCTAAATCTGTCTTTTAGGGGTGAAAAATAAAATAATTTAATTAATTAGTGCTTTTTCATTACCTTACAAAGTGAAATAGAGCTATTATTGGATAATTTCACCGATATTCTTATACTTATTCCATCTGTTTTCAATCAAACTTTCTGAAGATTGCTTGCTTAAATAGTTTAGTGATTTTTCTAAATAAACATCTAAATAGGCCACTTGCATAGATAAATTGCGATGCGCCCCACCACGTGGCTCTGGTACAATTCCATCAATAATTTGCAATGCTTTTAAATCGTGAGATGTAATTTTAAGTGACTGTGCTGCATCCCTTGCCTTGGTTGCATCCTTCCATAGAATACTAGCCGCGCCCTCTGGTGAAATAACCGAGTAGGTCGCGTTTTCGAGCATATGGACATGATCACTTAACCCAATGCCTAAGGCGCCACCACTTCCACCTTCACCAATCACAACCGCCACACTCGGTACAGCTAGACTAGCCATCTCCATTAAGTTTCGCGCAATTGCCTCACCCTGACCACGCTCTTCAGCACCCTTACCTGGGTGTGCTCCCTTCGTATCAATAAAAGAGATAATTGGTCGCTTAAACTTCTCCGCTAGCTTCATTTGTCGTAATGCCTTACGGTAACCTTCTGGGTGCGGGCTGGCAAAATTACGATATAAATTGTCTTTCGTATTTTTCCCTCGCTGATGGCCAACAATTGTAACGGGCTGGCCCTTATATTTTGCAATACCTGTTACAATGGCAGGGTCATCTCTGAACAGTCGGTCTCCATGTAATTCAATAAAATCAGTGAATAAATGATCGATATAATCAAGTGTGGTTGGCCGATCAGGATGACGAGCAATTTGCACACGATCCCAAGGCTTCAGGTTGCCGTATATTTCTTTTTCAAGCTTTTCTAAACGTGATTCTAGTGTCGCGATTTCGGAGGTTAAATTTAGCTCACTTGCAGCTGTCATCTCCTTTAATTCCTTTATCTTATCTTTTAACTCTATAATTGGCTTCTCAAATTCAAGTACGTGCTTCATTTCTATTGTGCCTCCCTATGATCATGAAGGTCTAGTACTGAGCTTAACAGTTTTTTTAATTCAGAGCGTTTAACGACGCGATCAACCTGACCTTGCTCTAACTGAAATTCTGCTGTTTGGAAATCCGTTGGCAGCTTTTCGCGAATCGTTTGCTCAATAATTCTGCGACCAGCAAAGCCAATTAATGCACCCGTTTCGGCAAAATGGTAATCCCCAATTGAAGCAAAGCTCGCTGTAACCCCACCTGTAGTGGGATTGGTCATCACGACGATCATGCATCCACCTGCACGGCTAAAGCGATCAACTGCCATTGATGTCTTAGCCATCTGCATTAAGCTGATCATCCCTTCTTGCATTCGTGCTCCCCCAGATGCGGTAAAAACAATAATCGGAAGCTGTTCAACTCTAGCTTGCTCAAGAGCTCTCGTAATTTTCTCTCCAACAACAGCACCCATACTGGCCATCCGAAAACGCGGATCCATTACCACTAGAGCTGTCGCGTGTCCGTTAATAAATGCTTTTCCAGAAACGACGGCATCCTTTAGACCAGTTTTTTCTTGATCCTGCTTAATTTTATTTTCATAGTCAGGGAAGTTTAATGGGTTGGCAGATTCAAATGATTGATCCCACTCTTCAAAGCTATCCTGATCAACGAGCGAATCAATTCGCTGATAAGCTGTCATTTTATGGTGCTCTCCACAGGACGGACAGACATTTAAATGATTCGTCCATTCCTTCTCATAGAAAATTTTCGAGCATTTGGTACATTTAACAACTAAGCCTTCTGGAATTTCATGCTTTGCTTTTTCTGTTGGTATCGCTGCATACTTTCTCTTCTTTGAAAAAATACCTTTAATTTGCATCGATTCTCCCCCTTGCTTTAATCAGTCTCATATGAATTTACGCACTGATACACATTAATAATTGCAATCTCTAATAAAAATCAGTCAAAACTTCCATCTGCAACACGCTGTTCATTTTTAAGCATTAGATGCTCATTCTTTGAAAAGTTATTTCCCCTTTGTTTTATCTACAGACTCTACTAATCGTTATTGTTAACTTATTTACACTCTATTAAACAAAACTAAATAATTTGCCTCTTATGACATCACTAGATCCGAGCAACACCAGTCGCTTTAGCTGCTTCAGCAACAGCAGCTGCAACAACCTGAGCAACACGATTATCAAAAGGATTCGGAATGACGTAATCGTCATGCAGATCCTCCTCTTCAATTAAACCAGCAATTGCATAAACAGCTGCCACTTTCATTGCTTCATTAATGTCGGAGGCCTTCACTGACAGGGCACCTTTAAAGATCCCTGGGAAAGCTAATACATTATTAACTTGATTAGGATAATCTGATCTGCCAGTCCCAACCACCCTTGCACCTGCTTTAATTGCGTCTGTTGGGTTAATCTCAGGATCTGGGTTGGCCATCGCAAAAATAATCGGGTCTGGATTCATTGACCGAATCATCTCTTGATCTACCAAACCACCTAAAGAAACACCAATAAAGACATCAGCACCCTGAATAGCTGCTTTTAAGTCTCCTTGGATACTTGTTTTATTTGTGTACTGTGCAACTTGATCTTTTACTGGATTCATCCCAAATGGTCGACCTTGATAAATGGCACCCTTTGAATCACAAAGGATCGTATCTTGAACGCCAAAATGTGCAAGGAGTTTAACAATCGCTACTCCTGCCGCCCCAGCACCGTTAACAACAACTTTAATGGTTTCAAAATCTTTTTCAACGAGTTTTAGTGCGTTTACCAGCCCTGCTAGAGTTACAATTGCTGTACCATGCTGATCGTCATGGAAAACAGGAATATCTAGGGCTTGTTTAAGCTTCTCTTCTATAATAAAGCAATTAGGCGCCGCAATGTCTTCAAGGTTAATACCACCAAATGTAGGCGCTAGTTGCGTAACAGTTCTAATAATTTCAGCAACATCCTGAGTATCCAAACAGATCGGAAATGCATCTACTCCGGCAAAATTTTTAAATAAAACAGCCTTACCTTCCATTACTGGCAGTGCTGCCTGTGCGCCAATATTCCCTAGGCCAAGTACAGCTGAACCATCTGTTACAACGGCAACAGTATGACGTTTCATCGTATATGTATAGGCAAGGTCGGGGTTTCGCTTAATTTCTAGACATGGTTCTGCTACTCCAGGTGAGTATGCAAGACTTAACTGCTCTTCATTTGCTACCTCAACCTTTGCTTGTACAGATAGCTTGCCCTGATGATCTTTATGCATTTTTAATGCTTTTGCTTTTAAAGTTTCCATTTTAGAACGCGCCCCTCTTCTTTTATTCATCGCTAACGTGCACCTTATTCGATCTACTCAACCCTTCCATTATACCAAATTAGTACCTACTGTAAATAACAGGGCTACATTTTAGAAATAGTCGTTATTTTCTCACAATTCGTCTGTAATCCTTATTAATCCTTGACTTTAAAGGTTAACGAAGCAATTAAGGCTAAGATTGAAAGACAACATTTTCAGCACCAAAATATTCTTTTAATGCCTTTTGAACCTGATAATGGTCTTGCATATTAAATCTTTCAGGTAATCGATACGTCCGGCCACTCGCTTGCTGATAAATAATAATGGGAATATTTCCTGGAGATTGATCTGCAATTCTTTCTAGGTATGTGACAAAGCCTTGGTTAGCTCTTTGCTCATCTACTTTAATAAACAGACGCTTGTTTATCTTTGTATTAGTTATCGCCGTAAGATCTGTCACCATCACAATTTCTTGGACAATAACCTGTTGTTTCCCTTGGCGTTGTTCAACCTTTCCGACTACCTTCGCAAGTTGTTGGTCAACAAGGTTCAATTTAACTTCACGAAAAAGATCAGGAAAAATAACCGCCTCAATTGATTCTTTTTCATCAGAGAACGTAACAAAGGCCATGGAATCGCCTCGTTTTGTACGAATAGCTTTCAATTGTTCAACGATACCAATAAACTTGATCGTTTTACGTTCATTAAGCGATTGAAGGTACAGAATATCAACAAACCCATTCCCCCTTAACTGGCTTCTATTTACTGACAAAGGGTGGTCAGAAACATAAATACCTAGTAAATCGCGTTCAAAAGCAAGCTGCTCGATAATTGAGTATGCTGGGGCAGACTGATAGTGCCCGTCCAGTTCCAAACCACTTTGTGTCAAAAAACTACGATCATCCAAACCACCAAATAAATCACCTTGCTCATAGGCATTAGCTATTGTGGCAACTAACGAAGCACGTTCAATTCCAGTAAAATCAAATGCACCAGCATGAATAAGTAATTTAATAGTATCTTTAGTCACGATATCTAACGATACACGTAAACAAAAATCAAATAAATTTTTAAACGGGCCAGCTTGTCTCTCTTGAATAATTGTATTAACAACCGGATAACTTATCCCTTTAATGGTTAGTAAGCCAAACCTGATCCCTTCACTATCAACAGTAAAACTGTAGAAGCTATGGTTAATATGCGGTGATAATAGGTTAATTGCTTCTGCTTTCACTTCCGCAATCAAGGCTGTAAAACGCTCTGATTGACCTGTAACTGTATTTAACAGCGCTGTGTGAAAATACACAGGAAAATTAGCCTTTAAATAGGCAAGTTGATAGGCAATTAAACTGTAAGCAACTGCGTGACTCTTATTAAAGCCATAGTCAGCAAACCGTTCAATCCATGAGAACAGTTCATCTGCTACCGCCTTAGCATAGCCCTTTTTTATACACCCAGATACAAAGAGCTGCTTCATTTTATCAATTTCAATGGCATTCTTTTTACTAATTGCCCTTCTTAATATATCAGCTTGCCCATAGCTCAAACCGGCAAACTGGTGGGTCAACTCAATAATTTGCTCCTGATAAATCAGTACCCCATATGTCGGGCTTAGAATTCCCACTAAGTCATGGTGAATATATGAAACCGGTTCTTCTCCATGCTTTCTTTTAATAAAACTAGGGATGAAGTCCATCGGTCCTGGGCGATATAAGGCATTGACAGCTACGATATCAGCAAATTCAGTTGGTTTTAACGTTTTTAAAACACGCTTCATTCCATCAGATTCAAACTGAAAGACGCCATTTGTTTTGCCTAATTGAAGCAAAGCAAAAGTTCTCTGATCATTGAGCGGTATTTGGTCAAGATTGATCTCTTGTCGGCCATGCTTACTAACTAAACGAACGATCTGCTCGAGTGTCGTTAGATTTCGCAGGCCTAAGAAGTCAATTTTTAATAAGCCTATCTTTTCTAAATCGCCCATCGGATACTGTGTTAGGTAGTGTCCTAGCTGATCAGTTGTTAACGGAATCTTCGTTGTTAGCTTCTGGTCGTGGATGATAACTCCAGCAGCATGGGTAGATAAATTTCTCGGTAAGCCTTCTAACCTTCTTGCTATTTTAAAAAAATGCTGAAGATGCTCTGTTGTTTTTATATAGTCAATTAAAGCTGGCGATCTTTTAACGGAATCCGTTATTGAATAACTCCCTTGTTTAGGGAGTTCATTTAGAATATAAGTTAAGTCATTTTCAGGTAAGTCATATACTTTAGCTAGCTCCCGAATAATTGAACGTGCTTTAAAAGTGCCAAAGGTACCAATTTGCGCAACATATTGATGACCGTATTTGTCTTTTACATAATCAATAACCTCTTGACGGCGCTGATCAGAAAAGTCAATATCAATATCTGGCATTGTCAGCCGATCAGGATTTAAAAACCGTTCAAATAGAAGCCCGTACTTGATTGGATCTACTGTCGTAATATTTAATAAATAAGCAACAAGGGAGCCCGCAGCTGAACCTCGCCCTGGCCCTACCAAAATGCCCTGTTCTTTTGCATATTTAACAAAATCCCAGACAATTAAGAAATAGTCACTAAAGTCCATCTTTTCAATAACAGTAAGCTCATGCTCTAATCGTTGACTAGCCTTTCTGTTTGTCCCGTACTTTTCAATCAAAGCTTGCTTGGTTAAGGCAGTGAGCTTAGCTTTGGCTGTTAGTGTCTCCTCGACTGGAAAGCGCGGAATAAGTTGCTGACTCAGGTCAAGTTCCAAGTGACATTGGCTAGCCAGATCAACGGTTGCGTTCAATAACAATTCAGTCTGTTTAAACAACTGCTGAGCCTGCTTATCATTAAATAAAAAGTCAGGAGCAAGCTCTTGGTCCTCAACACTCTGCTTTGCCATTTTAACAAGATAGTGGTAAGCAAGCTGGTCATCATCATTTAGGTAGTGGACATTACCAATGCCGACCATTGGTATAGCTTGCTCATGTAAAAACGGGTAATCGTTAAGCTGACTATAGTGTAAACCGACGTAACAATCCTCCCCCCATGACGTTAAAAAAGCACTTAATGCTCGATCATCTCGCTCCGCAAGCGAAATTGTTAAATAATTTATCGTGGTCGGGAGGATGAGAAAGCATTCTTTTCGTAGCTCTTTTAACTTATCGACGCTAATCTGCTCGTCTTCTGAGAGTTGAATCCATGAGCTTATTTCTAGTAACGCTTGATAGCCCACTTGATTCTTTGCTAGTAGAATAAGCTCTTCTTGATCATCATTAATGGTAACAGTTATTCGCATGCCAATGATAGGGTTTATCTTAGCCCGCTTACATGCTTGATAGAAAGCAATTGCCCCATACATAACATTGCGATCGGTTATTGCTAGAGCAGACATACCTAGTTCACTTGCCTTGGTAACCAAATTATTAATCTTCACCGTACTTTGCATGAAACTATATCCCGTTAACACATTTAGATGAACATATGCCATAGTGCACCTCCTTTTCCCAACGTTTTCTTTCTATTATACCGAGGAAATGGGAAATTGAAAAATAAAACATAGACAAACCTTGCTAAACATAAACTAGCACTAGTCATAATAATCATAAAAGGGGCGCTTTATGATGGAAGAACGTTTTTTTGCCACAATGATTCAATGCTACTTTATCGCCTTAGGTGTCATTATTGGCGGTGCTTTTATTGGTAGCATTGGTGCATTTGCCAGTGGCGAACCTGCATTTACCCTGATGGGACGCATTGCAAAAAGCTTGCGTATTTGGGCAATAGTCGCAGCAATTGGCGGCACCTTTGATGTGATCTCTAATTTTGAGCGTGGCATCATGGAAGGCTCAACCATGGATTTAGTCAAGCAAATCCTGATCATTGTAACCGCAATGGGTGGGGTACAGACAGCCTTGCTGTTAATTGAATGGTTGATTCAGGAGGAGCTAAGCTAATGCATGTGCCCCCCTATTATAAAAGAAAAGACTGGCAGCGTTTTATGGTTGGTGTATTTGTTGGTGGGATGATCGGCTACCTCGTCTTTTTATTTATGTATGGTGAAATTATGGAACGATTTATTGAGGAAAACCTTAGAGTGCGGACGGAAAGACAAGAACTGCAATTAGCCTACGATACGCTTGAGCAAAATCTAACGGACTTAAATCAAAAGTATCAAGAACAACTGACCATTAACTCAATTAAAATCGTTATTAATAATGCTGAAGTGTTTAAGCTCGATCGCTTTATGCTCCATGAACTTGGCGAGTTAATAAAAGCTGAGGTCAATGATATTATTGGCAAAGAGGTGGTTACACTAAACGACTATTATCCTATTTTAATTAGAATGATTGAAAATAAAGCGTATAAGATAGATGGTTTCTCCTACCAAGCCAAGGTTGCACAATTATTTATTAATGAACAGACTGAAATTCATATTGAGCTCGACTTAGATCGATAAGCTTAGAGCTTTACGTTAGCAGCTACCGTAAAGCTCTTTGAATCGCTAGTTATCTTGATATACTTGGCAAGTTTGCTCAAGCTTAGCTGTTAAAGTAGCAGCTTCTGCCCAGCTATATACAGTTGCTCCTGAAGCGAGCGGATGCCCACCACCATTAAATTCCGCTGCGACAGCGTTAATAGCCGGACCTTTTGAGCGTATTCGCACTCGAATTAGCTGCTCTTCTTCGACAAAAAAGACCCATGCCAACACGCCTTTAATGTCACCAAACAAACTAACCAACATGCTCGTTTGATCTGTAGAAACGTCATATTGCCTTAACATTTCCTTCGTTAGCTTGCTTGTTACTACCCCCGCCTCACTAATTAAAAATCCATCAAGGATATGCCCTTTTAAACGCGCAATGGCTGGTTCTACTTCATAAAGCTGATTGTATAACGCCGTGCGATCAAATGTATAACGGACCAGCTCACCTGCTATGTTAAACGTTTCTTCTGTTGTACTTGGGTAAAGAAACCGACCTGTATCGCCAACAATTCCTGCATACAGCAACTCTGCGCCACGATCATTGAGCATTAAGATATTCTGCACATCTGTCTGAATGAGTTTGAAAATCATTTCAGATGTAGAGCTTGCCTGTGGATCGACCCAACTTAAATCGCCGTAGCAGTCAACATCCGGGTGGTGATCAATCTTAATAAGCTCTCGGGCAGATTGGTAGCGCTCATCATCAATCCGCGGACGATTGGCTGTGTCACAAACAATTACCAAGGCATCCTGATAAAGGTCATCTGGCACCAAATCCATTTCTGCTAAGAAACGTAATGACGGATCCATTTCACCGACACAAAAAACCTTTTTAGCTGGATTTTGAGCTAGGATTGCCTGGGCTAACCCTACCTGTGAGCCTAGCGCATCCGGATCTGGCCTGACATGTCGATGAATAATAATCGTTTCATATTGCTTAATCTTATTTATAATTTGAACTTTAATATCCATGCTTTTTTCTCCAATCTAATAACGATCGATCAGCTGACCAATCAGTACGGCTTTTCCAACAATATCTTTCTCATGATGCAATTCAATATCAATTTTAACTGACTTTCGGCCAATCTCCAAAATACGCGGTGAAATCTCAATTTTACTTTCTAGCTGAACGGGCTTAATAAAGTAAACGGAGATATTCTCAACGACCAGATCACCCTTTTTCATATGCGTCATCAAGCGGCTACTTACTTCTGTGATAAAGGAGACAAATACACCGTTTGATAATGTTCCAAGTGAGTTAGTCATTTGGGGCGTGATTTGCGATCTAAAGGAAATATGGTGACCATCCTTTTGCATCGTTAAGCCACTGGTAACGATATCATCAATCGTCTCACCAACTTGGGGCTGTCTTTGTACGTGTTGCAATGCTTTCAACACGTCTTGGCGTGAAATAAGTCCGATTAAGCGATGGTTAGGACTTACCACTGGAACAATTTCAATCCCCTCCCATACCATCATATGGGCAGCATACGCTAACGATGTCTCTTTCAAAACCGTCATTGGGCTCTTGGTCATGATCCGCTCGATTAGTAAATCACTAGCCTTACCAATGACATCCTTGGACGTGACAATGCCAACGACACGCATTTGCTCATCTACGACAGGATAACGTGAATGTGTCGTATGCTCCTTTAAGAAATACCAGCGTTCAAGAGTATCCGTTCGTTTCAAATAATGGGTGTTCTCATAGGGGGTATAAATATCGCCAACAAGAACAATCTCTTTTTTAATTAACTGATCATAGATCGCCCGGTTAATCATAGCTGCCACTGTAAAGGTATCATAGCTTGTTGAGATAATCGGTAATTGCTTTTCATCAGCTAACCGCTTAATATGATCTTCGGTATCAAAGCCACCCGTAATTAACACGGCAGCGCCTTCTTCTAACGCAAGGCGATGCGCCTCAACACGGTTACCAATAATAAGGAGCGAATCCTTTTCAAGGTAGCGCATCATCGCATCTGTTTTCATAGCGCCAATAACAAATTTATGTAATGTCTTATACAAACCTTCACGACCACCTAATACTTGACCATCAACAATCCCAATAATTTCGGCAAAGGTTAAGTGTTCAAAGTTCTCCTTCTTCTTCTGTTCAATCCGAATTGTGCCAACACGCTCAATTGTGCTAACAAGCCCCTGATTTTCTGCTTCTTTAATAGCCCGATAAGCTGTTCCTTCACTGACACTTAAATCTTTTGCAACCTGTCTAACTGATATTTTGTTCCCAACCTTAAGGGATTCAATGTGATTAAGAATCTGTTCATGTTTCGTTGCCAAGGTGTATCACCTTACTTTCTTAACTGTACTATATTTTTTATAATTAGTGTTATTATACAGTTGTTTGCCGAAAGTAGCAATTTAAGAAGCTTAATTTTCCCGACAACTTTTGTGGAATTTTGTCTTAAAATACTTTTTCTTAAACGAACAGAAGTTAGATGAAATATCTTCAATATTTCAGCATAAACTTAACTTAATTAGGTTTGTCCTGAATAGATTAAGGGTATAAATTAATGTATACAAGAGTTATAAGGAGTGATAACCATGCCAGTAGATACTTATAAGAAAATCGTTGTTGCTGTTGACGGATCACAAGCTTCCTTAAAAGCATTTAAGAAAGCGGTTCACGTTGCTAAGCGAAATGAGGCTGAATTAATTATTGCCCACGTTGTTGATACTAAAACAATCTCTACCGCAGAGACTTACGATCAGTCGATGATCAATCGATCTGAAACATACGCAAGTAAATTACTAAATGAGTATAAGGCACAGGCTCAAAAAGCAGGACTTCACAAAGTAGAAACACATATCGATTATGGTTCACCAAAGGTACGTATTCCTAAATATGTAGCAAAATCCTTTGAAGCCGACCTCATTATGTGTGGTGCAACAGGATTAAATGCTGTTGAACGCTTCTTAATTGGTAGTGTTTCAGAGAATATTACCCGTTATGCACCCTGTGATGTATTAGTTGTTCGCTCTGATGATGAAGATGAAGAAGAATCAATTGAGGATATACTATAAATGCAAAAAAACCAATCATTTTTGATTGGTTTTTTACTTCACGTCAAATTTATATATTCAAGATAATATGATCTAACACAGGTAATTCCTGACTAGCACTTAACATAGTCAAAGCTACTATCTAAACAAAAAACGCAGCTAGTTAAGCTGCGTTAAACAATAATTTACCATGCCTTTAATGAAACTCCTCTGTTTTAAAAAACTCACCATCTTTGGTATACAAATATTCCGAACCTGTATTAAAGGTAACTGAAATATCAGTGCCATTATGATGGCATGTATCAATATTATCTAAATCAAATGGTTTACCCTCTTCAAGCTGATGACGTGCGTTTACAAAACGAACGAGCTGCTGACTTTGTTCATCCAATCGTTCAAAATTCATCGTCCTTACCTCCTTTGAAAAATTAAGTCTGTTTTAAAGCAATACTTTTTTAACAAGCTTTAATTGTTCATTAGTCTAAGCATTTACATGCTAGATCATACCTAAAAGGTGAGTCTGAGTTTCTTTTCAACTATCTACAAACAAAATGTTAGCGTTTACACTTATATTGTACTACAGAAAACAACATGAAGTATAGTAAAAGGTGAGGAAAGTTTAAAAACCTTCCTCACCAATTTAATACCCTAATCTTTATTGTGCTAAACGTGCAACATCACGTGCAATCATAACTTCTTCGTTTGTTGGGATGATAATGACTTTTACTGGAGAGTGTGGGTACGTAACAAATGCTTCCTTACCCCTCACGTCATTGCGCGCTGGGTCCCAGTATACGCCCATAAATTCAAGTCCTTCAAGGACACGCTCACGAACAGCTTTACTATTCTCGCCAATTCCAGCTGTGAAGATAATGGCATCAACACCGTGCATTTTACATGCATATGAGCCAATATATTGATGGATTCGTCCAGCAAAGATTTTAAGTGCTAATTCAGCACGCTCATCGCCTTGACTAGCTTTATCCTCAATGTCACGTAAGTCACTTGAAAAGCCAGAAAGTGCTAGCATGCCACTTTCTTTATTTAATACATGTAGGACCTCATTGACATCTTTACCTGTCTTGTCCATGATGTATGGCACTAGAGCAGGGTCAAGGCTTCCAGAACGAGTTCCCATTGTTACTCCTTCAAGTGGTGTGAAGCCCATAGTGGTATCAATTGACTCACCATTCTTAACGGCTGCAACACTGGCACCGTTACCGATATGACACGTAATAAGACGCAGGTTACTTAATGGCTTGTCTAATAGCTCAGCTGCACGTTCAGAGACATACTTATGGCTCGTTCCGTGGAAACCATACTTACGAATACCAAAGTCTTCATAATACTCGTACGGTAAGCTGTACAAATAAGATTCAGGTGGCATAGATTGGTGGAATGCGGTATCGAATACAGCTACTGCAGGAACATTTGGTAAAGCTTCTTTAAAGGCTTTAATTCCCGTCAAGTTAGCTGGATTATGTAGCGGTGCTAACTCTGAAACTTCTTCAATTCCAGCAATGACTTCATCTGTAACAAGAACAGAATCGGTAAAGCGTTCTCCACCATGAACAACACGGTGACCAACACCGTCAATTTCATCAAGTGACTTAATAACACCTGACGCGACTAATTGTTCTAATAACAGCGCTACAGCTTTTTCATGGTTTGGGATATCAGTCGTTAGCTTGTCCTCTTGATCGCCATACTCTAATTTAAAAACAGAATTTTCAATGCCAATTCGTTCAACAAGCCCAACTGCCAACTCAGTTTCTTCTGGCATTTCAATCAACTGGAATTTCAATGAAGAACTACCAGCATTAATTGCGATAATTTTACTCAAAATTATTCAATCCTTTCGGTTTCCCTATTTAGTCTAATTATATACCACTTATATTTTAACGAACAATCGACACAAATTGCAACTTGAAAGTTAAATGGAAGCGATAACAAGTGATTATTCTTATTTTTCTAACTATTAATAGCCTTCCTCTTGAAACCATTGATTCATTTTGTTAACCATATTCTCCGTTGCTCTTCCGTCCTTAAACGATGGAAGTTGAGCCATTAATGCTTGTTTAGGCGCCTTTGTATCGGCTGACTTCTTCCTTAATACAAACAAACTCTTTGCGTTTTTCTCCGATCGGAAGATTGATGCAGGTAAATGAAGCAATGCAATGACATGAGCCTCTTCCTGAATTAAAGCGTGCAATTTGGTTGCTTGGTCACTACTGAATAATTGATTAGGAATAACAAATATTAAATAGCCACTTGGTTTGGTATAATGCAGGCTTTGTTCAATCAACAAATGATGGGCATAAGTATGCTTCCCTTCAACACTAACGCTAAATTGACTTGCTCTTGTGTCGTCAGGATAAAAGCCGACTGGTAAATCTGCTACAACTAAGTCAACTGGATCCAGCAGTAATGGCTGAATACTATCTTGGTGAAAGAACTCAATCTCATTTTGCTGGAGATTGGCATTTAATAACCCAAGCTGGATTAAAGCTGGGTCAATTTCACTACCAAATGCTTTTACGTTTTTCCCTAATTGGTTGATCACGGCTGTTAACAAATTAGCAGTTCCCGAGACAGGGTCAAAAATACTTATATCACTTCTCGTTCCGAACAGCTTCTCTGCTAAATAGCTTATGTAACTGGCAATTGTGTCAGGTGTGATTAAATGCTGTGACTGGGTAGCATCCTTCATACTCTTTAAAATAGCATATTCAATAATTTTTCTTATCTGCTCCTTCTCAAGTGACGCTATCTCTAAGGTAGAAGCCTCCTTGAAAAAAAGAGCATCCGCTTGACTGAGATCGTCTGCATCCTCTTTTTCGACCAGCAATATAGCCATGGTATCTATTAGTGCATCCATATATGATTTATTTAAAGTATCTGAACGACGCTCTACCATCTTATCCAGCTTAGTAAAATACTGTTCAATTATGCTCATACGTTAGTTACCTCCCTCATATCCAAATAATAAGTATATCATAACATCTTTAATGAGGAATGAATAATTTAAAAAAACCGGACGGACAAATGATCCATTTCCTTCATTTGTCGTCCGACTATTATTTAATGATGATGGTGACCATGACCACTCTTTCTTTTCTCAAGCATATCCTTGATCTTCTCGAAAGCCTGTGGAGCGACTTCAATTAGTTTTTCATAAAATTGACTATTTTCATGTAAATGAATTAGCTCATTGCCCTGCTTGCGCATGACGAGAAATGCAATCGGTGTAATGGAAACACCACCGCCGCTTCCACCGCCAAAAGGTAGTAATTCCTCATCCGATGAGGACTGATCATTGCTACCTGAAGACTTTTGCTGGCCAGTAAATTCACTACCTCCAGCCGCAAAGCCAAAGCCAACTTTGGAAACAGTAATGATTGTGCTTCCATCAGCAGTATGAATTGGATCACCGATCACTGTATTAACATCGACAATTTGCTTTAATTGTTCCATCGCAGTCGACATTAATCCTTCAATCGGATGCTGTTGATGCATCATTTTGCTTGCTCCTTTCTCTATTTAGCAGTATACCGATAGCATGTCCTAGCTTTACGGAAAACATGCATTGACAGTCGCTCTTCACGTATAACCCCTGATAACAAGGCGTAACGTGATAGTTTACTCGCTCAGGTTTAGTAGACCACCTTTCAATGAAGAAAGAGGCAATTATGGCTTTACAGCTATAAGCAAGTGCAGCAATTGGCGCTGTATGGGCGGCATTAGCAGTGCCAATGACCGTTGTCCAGCTCAGTTTCTTACATGTTAATGCACTTATCATTGAACGAGATCGGTTATTTAATTTAGCAGATTTCTTTGTTGTAAGCTTAGTAAGTTGATCAAAGATTTCTTCATAATCAAGCGTTATCTCTTTCATATAAACAGGGATAAACAAAAACTTTATTTGTACACTTCCCTCGACCTGCTGCTCAACCTGGAACGACATTTGGATTTTTAAAGGCACAAAAAAAAGTAGACCTACCGTTATCATGATTATTAACGCAACAATTCCAATAATAATTACCATAAAATAACCCCGATTCACGTAAACATGGACAAGTTGGTTTTCTCCTTATACAGTCATTGTCCCCATAACTAACCTTGGCATTCCCTTTTTTTCATAATAAAGACGCATATTCAAGCTATGCGTCTCTATGTTCCTCTTATCCTCTGTACATAACCTCACCATCAACAACAGTCATTGCCACGTTAATCTGGTGGATACAGTCGGCAGCTACTTGAAACGGATCTTCCCGCAAGATGGTAAAATCAGCCTGAAACCCTGTTTTAATTTGTCCAGTCACTTCTTCCTTTCCAATTACAAAAGCACTACCTTTTGTATACAAGGAAATGGCATCATATACACTTAGCTGCTCCGCTTGATTATAGATCTGGTTATCTATGCTTGATTTGCGTAAAACAAAGGATTCAATGCCGTATAAGGGATTGACTGTTTCAATTGGAGCATCTGAACCAGCCGCGCAGGGAATTCCTTCATTTAAAAATGTTTGCCAGGGATAAGCATTCTTAATCCGTTTTTCACCTAACCGTTCAATAACCCACGGGAAGTCCGAAGCAACAAAGGTTGGCTGAATATCTAGCACAACATTAAGTTCCTTGAGCACTTCAATTAATACAGGATTAACAATCATGGCATGAATAATTCGATCTCGTGCTCCCGATTTAAGCGGATACGCTTTTAACAACTCGACGACTAGCTCCATTGCCTGATCGCCAATAGCATGAATAGCTACTGGCAGGTCTAAGCTACGCGCTTGCTTAATTAATGCTGTTAAGCTTGCTTTATTATGAATGGCTAGACCACGATTACTTGGATCATCTGCATATGGCTCCCTTAACCAAGCGGTCCGACCACCCAATGCTCCATCTGAAAAAATCTTCATGGCACCATATTCAATAAATGGCGTGCCTGATTGATATGTTAATTGAGCACGCTGAAAATCATTAATAACATCATGATGAACAAGGAGATGGGCTCTAAACTTATGCGGCCCATCAGTTAAACTATTAAAGTATGCCTGTGATACACGATTGAAACTGTCCTGTCCATAATAGGCTAGATCTTCGGTATGACCACCTACTAATCCTAAACGTAACAAATCAGCAACTGATCGGTCAATAAGCTCCGTTAATTGCGTAACCGATCGATCAGGAATTGCACGTTTAATTAATTCTTGAGCATTATCTAGAAAATAGCCAGTCATCCGACCATCCTGATCACGATCAATCCGCCCACCGATAGGTTCAGCAGTATGACTACTAAGTTCAGCAAGCTGAATGGCTCTTGTATTAGCAATCAATGCATGTCTACATATTCGATTCAATAAGATTGGGTGTGACGTTGAAAGTTGATCAAGCTCTCGACGATCAATAATTCTAACCTCATCCCATTGATTGTCATTCCACCCTTCACCAAATAACCATTGTCCTGGTGCTAATGTAGCTAAACGCTCTCGCACAAGCTGTAAAACTTGTTCAGCACTCGTACATAATGATAAATCTAAATGCTCAAGCTTTTCACCGTGACCAATAATATGCAAATGACTATCGACAAATCCCGGAAACATTGTTTTGCCATCTAATTTAATTATTTCCGCAATTTCGGAACTGTATTTTTCCGTTAAATCCTGATAAGACCCAACTTCAATAATTTTTCCTGATTCGGTATAAACCGCTTCAACTGTAGCGTCTTCTTTTACCATTGTGTAAATTTTACCACCATACCATAGTTTACCCATGCTTTTCCAACTCCCACTTAATATGTATCTACCTTAGTTAACTTGTTACCATAAAAAATAACAAAAAAAGCACAAAAAGAAAAGAGTAGTGCTTTAGTTAGCACTACCCCTTTTATCAATGTGTTTGATTAAATTACTTGGGAAAACTAGAAGGATCGTAAACAGCGTTGACGATTTAATCTATGCTTCCTTTTTTAATCTGGTTATTAGTGTGATTGTCCACCTAATTGTTGTTCTGCCATTTGCACTAGTCGTTTAGTGATCTCACCACCAACAGAACCGTTTGCACGTGAAGTTGTATCTGGGCCAAGATTAACACCAAATTCTTGAGCGATTTCATATTTCATTTGGTCAAGTGCTTGACTTACGCCTGGCACTACTAATTGATTGCTACTGTTTGCCATGTCTGTTTTCACCTCCTCCTTAATACATTACTAGAATGTGCAGAATAGAGGTTATCATACAAAAAAAAAACTGGTAGTTGTTACAAATTGAGCCTTAGTTTACCGGACAAAATTTAAATTAAAATAGCGCTAAAAGCGGTGATCTTATGGCTTTATGCTTATTTAGTTAGAACAAATCTTCAAATTCATCTTGCTTTGATTGTACGCTTGAAACTTTTACCACCAAAGTATTATCTAGTAGTTCTTCTAATTCTCTCGTCAGATCTAGCTGTTGTTCGAGCTGCTCAACCTTCTCTTTTTTTGGTTTTGTCTTTGGCGCTTTAGGTACAAAAACAGTACAGCAATCCTCGAATGGACGAATTGAAATTTCATAAGTATTAATTTCTTGCGCTATTTTAATAATATTGTTTTTATCTAATGTGACTAAAGGTCTTAGCACTGGATAATTTGTTACAGCATTAATGGCGTGCATACTTTCCATCGTTTGGCTGGCAACTTGACCCAAGTTTTCACCAGTTGTAATGGACAAGATTTTATTACGCTCTGCAATTATTTCACTAATTTTAAGCATCATTCTTCGCATGACTGTCATCGAATAACCATTAGGAATTTCACGATGAATCTTTTGTTGCATAGCAGTGAACGGAACGATATGAACATTAACATCATGTCCGAATTGCGCTAGCCTAGCGGCTAGGTCTAACACTTTCTGTTTTGCCGCCTCACTCGTGTACGGTGGTGAATGAAAGTGAATGGCCTCAAGGCGAACACCACGTTGCATTGCTAAATAACCGGCAACTGGACTGTCGATGCCACCCGATAGGAGTAGTAAGCTTTTTCCTGAAGTACCCACTGGTAAGCCCCCAGCACCAGCAATGCGTTCCGAGGTAATGTAGGTGGCATCTTTACGAATATCAATGTGAATTTCGACATCAGGTTCGTGGACATTAACAGTAAATGCCTCAGTATTAACAAGCAAATGTGTCCCAACATGGTGATTGAATTGCTGAGAACCAATTGGAAAGTCTTTATTGGCTCTTCGAGTCGTCACTTTGAAGGTTTTAGCGCCTTTAACATTTGTCAATGTAAATAAAGCAGCTTCCTTAATCGCTTCTTCAGTATTATCGATTTTAATTGCTAAGCTAAGGCTTTGAATACCAAAGATTTGTTGACAGATTGGCATAATTGCATTCGGATCCTCGCCATTAAGCAAGATCGTCATCCGATCGCGCGCACTACTAACTTTAATATTAGTAAAATCTTTGAGCTTCATCTTTACATTTTCATGTAACTGGTAAATAAAAACCTTGCGATTCTTACCTTTAAGTGATAGTTCACCATAACGAATTAAAATGTGATCATATAGCATTATTGTTTACCCCATTACTTTTTTAAGTCTTTTAAAATTTTCTTAAGTACCCGTGCAAATAATTCAACTTCACCCTCATTATTATGATAAGAAAAACTTACGCGAATCGCCGATGTACTTTGAGCTCTTGGCAATTGAATCGCGCTTAAGACAGCACTTTCATCTGGTTTCTTTGATGAACAGGCTGATTTAGTCGAGACAAAAATATTTCGCTCAGTCAATGCATGCAGGATAACTTCTGGTTTAAATCCTGGTATTGAAAAATTAAGAATATGTGGCGCCTGATCCTCAATGGTATTGATAACCACTTCTGGAAAATGACTTAATTCAAGTCTTAGCTTATTATTTAACTGCTGAATGTGCTCAGCATGATGAAGGTGGTATTCTGTTACAACCCGCATTGCTTTAACAAGTGACACAATTCCTGGCAAATTCTCTGTCCCAGAGCGTCGCTCAAATTGCTGACCTCCACCATGAAATAACGGTGCCAGCCTCACCTGTTTTTTCACATAAAGCAAGCCCGTTCCCTTCAAGCCATGAATTTTATGTCCTGAAAGTGTATATAAGTCAATTCCATTGTCTTTTAGTTCAAGCTTTACCTTCCCAAAGCCTTGAACATCATCGACATGAAAGAATGTATATCTACGATCACTTAACAAAGCACCAATTTCTTTAATCGGCTGAATCGTGCCAAGTTCATTATTAACGTGCATGATACTAACTAAAATGGTATCTTCTCTTAAGGCTGCTTTTATATCATCGACTTTAACAACTCCTGTTTGATCAACAGGTAAATAGGTTATCTCAAATCCTTGAGTAGCAAGGAATTCACACGCTACTAACACAGACGGGTGTTCGATCTTAGAGGTAATAATATGTTTTCCTCTACTTTGATAAGCATAAGCAATTCCTTTAATTGCTAAATTATTCCCCTCGGTACCACCAGAGGTAAAAATAATTTCTTCAGGATTCACATTTAATAGTAAACCTGCTTGTTCATGAGCTTTTCTTAATATTCTGCTAGCCTCTAATCCTAATCTGTGCACGGATGATGCATTTCCATAATAGGATTCTGAAACAGTGTGAAAGCTTTCAAGAACCTCTTGTAGCGGTTTTGTTGTCGCACTATTATCAAAGTAGATCATTTCCATGCTCCTCTAAGTTAGTTTTTCACTGCCCTATTTTAACATATTTTTTTGCGAAAAGTTTATTTACCGAGACTTTTTCAGCAGTAAAGTTTTTTTACTCAAATAAAAAATCCCAAACCTTACGTTGGGATTTTTAATCTAAACCAAGAGCGGTTAATAGCTGCTCTATTGAAACTGAGCTTTGATTTCTATATTGGTCAAGTACAAGCTGAGCAGCCCTTATTTTCTCATTGGTAATTCGCTCATCATCACTCGCTACTTCATTTGTTTGCTTTTCAGATAAATGAATGGCTTTGTCAACAGAGTTGTCTACATCTTCTGAAGCCGACAAATCATGATTCTGAACAAGAAAAAAGAATAGTGTTCCCCAGACGATTAAAGCTAAGATTGTCACACTAGCTATTGTAAATAATTTTAATTTCACGAAAAATCCCCCCCTACTAGCTTGGAACTTTAATGCGCAACTCAAGCTTTGACAATGCTCCAGGTTCAACTTCTTCTAAAGTCTCGGCTGCTAATTCTAATGCTTGCTCATAATGATAGTCACGGAATAACTTCTCCGCCTCAAGTAGCTTTCCAGCCAGGACAGGGTATTGACTTCGATAACGATTGCCGTACTGAATAACACGTTCTACTAAATAAGCTTGTTCTATCATCTGTTCTGTTTGTGCTAATAGTGCTTCTACTGATGAAGTTGCTTGCTCTAATGCATGATTAACCTGCCCCATATCTAATGGCTGTTCATTTAATTTCTCATTAACCTTACCACTATTTACCGTAGCCTCATCGAGTTGGTTCCATACAAAAGAAGGGACACCTGGGAGATTACTTTTTTTCAACTGTCGATTTGTCTCTTGTAACTGCTGCTGTAAGACTTGAATCTGCTCTTTCGCTACCAATTCGTCTTTACGAATGGTTCTAACCTGATCCTTAAATTCATGGTGTGATTCCTGTAATTTCTCAATATCCTGGAAGCTGCTTTCTAATTGGTCCTTTAGACCAACGTAAGTTTGCTTACCTTCCTCTAAATTACTGATAATATCCTCTGAATGTCGTTCTAGTTGATGAATCCATTTTTTAAGATTATCGTAAAGCTCTAAATCGCTACCTTCAAGGTAGTAAGTTTTTTGAAGTTCTGTAACCTCAGCATCTGTTTTTTGAAACTCTTTAACTTCAGCTAAGAGTTGATCAGCTAAACGGTCAATGTGCTTCTCAACATAGGCCTTTGCCTTTGCCTCTCTTTCAAGCACGTTATATACCTCCTGAATCCGTTCTTCAACTATCTCAACAAATTCATAAATTGATTGATCATCTTCGCGCTCAAGCTTGGCAACATATCCAGTGACCTGTTCATTAAAATTGTCTAGCTCTCGTAAAAAATCCTGATCATTAATATGAAAACCAGCCGTTTTCATTTCGATAATTCCATTACGGAGCTCATTAATTTTATCAGGCAATTCTTTTTTTACCTTCTTATAAATAACTGGAAAAGCTTCCATTCGAATAGCTAAATCCTTAATCGCCTCTTTGACACGATCAACAATCTTACGCGCTTCATAATAATTGCCTTCATCACTTTCTTGATAAAACAAATCCAGTTCTTCTTGTTGAGCCTGAATTTCTTGTTCAAACCTTTTTACAGCCTTATCAAATAAATGACTACCTTCAAGTAGAAGATGGCGTAACTCCTTAATTTGCGGAATGACAGTATCTAGCTCTTTACGACTTTGTTTTTCTGAGTCAAGTAACTCCTCTAATTCGGCAAACATATCTTTAATCGTCTGCTCTGAGCTATTTAAGGTCGCTTCAACTTGCGCAAGGTTCTTTTTCGCAGAAGGCATTCGAAAGCGATCTGCTGCCTCCTCTGCATCAAAGAGAAATTCTTCAATGTCAGGAAGATCACGCGTCAAGATCCGATCCCAAGTTGATTTCCATGACTCAAACTTCTCCTGGGTTTCTCCAGAAAGGCGTAGCGTCTTAATCCTCTGAAGCTCAGCCGACACATTACGATTCATGATGTCCATCTTCCATGCCTCAAGCTTGTCCACGCGGTCATATATTCTTTTTCTTAGGATTAAACCAATTGTGATCATAACGATGACAACAATAATAAATCCAATAATATAAGCTGCCATGTAAATCCCCCTCAACCTTTTTAATCTATACTTAATCAATAAGTCATTTTTAAATAAAAAACCGTTTTACCCATATGTATTTATTTCATATATATAAAATGTAAAGATTATTCTTATCATACCATGAACCTATGCTTTTTTGCTAAATAAAATCAAATTAATTCGTTCTTTGACATTTTTTATACTTTATACCTAATCAAATGTTACTTTTAGAAACTTTTGTGCTCTTAAGTATCCTTCATTGCATCAACACTTAAACAACGATATAATTATCCAAATACTAAACGCATTATAGGGGGAATAAGTTGTGTTTGAACCAGAACAATATGATACAAATAGAGGCAAAAGTTACTCGCTTTTGTTTAAGCAGCTCAAAGCGTTAATTGAGGACGAATCAGACGTTATTGCTAATCTGTCCAATAGTGCTGCATTACTTAATCAGTTTCTAACTGACGTGAATTGGGTCGGATTCTATTTATTAAAAGATAATCAGCTTGTGCTTGGCCCATTTCAAGGACTCCCTGCTTGTGTCAGAATTGAGGTTGGCAAGGGTGTCTGTGGAACAGCTGTTAGTGAACAGCAAACAAAGCGCGTTGCCGATGTTCATGCCTTCCCTGGACATATTGCATGCGATGCAGCCAGTCAATCGGAAATTGTAATTCCGGTTTTCAAAGATGACCAAGTAATCGGCGTACTCGACATTGATAGTCCTATTAAGAATCGCTTTGATCAAATTGATGAGGAGAACTTACAAGCTTTTGTTAACGTTCTCGAAGGTTATCTATGATAAATTAATAAGAACACAACAAATCACGTGCTCCTTGGGCACGTGATTTATCATTTTATCAACATTTTTAGCTAAGTATACTATATTGTAATTGATTTTTCCCTGCACGCTTGGCTTGATACAAGGCTTGATCAGTCTTGTCGAATAACTTTATTAAACTTATGTCCATCGATTCTTTCCAATGTGTTACTCCAATGGAAGCCGTAACGGATGGTTCTGTAGTATGCTCAATGAGATGGCGTAACCTTTCGGCAAAATGCTCGCCTTGCTCATAGGTAGCTGTGGGTAGATAAATAGCAAGCTCCTCTCCCCCCCACCTTGCTGCAAAGCCTTTCCCATCAATCTCTCGGCGAATGACGTTTGAAACCTGAATTAATATGGTATCTCCAACGTCATGACCATAACTATCATTTACCTTTTTAAAGTCATCTAGGTCAATTAAAATAAAAACCCCCTCGTGATCCCGCCTTAAATGCTCACTGCATTTCTCATCTAAATACTTTCTCGAAAAAAGCTTGGTTAAATAGTCAGTAATAACCGCTTTCTCAAGCTGTTCTTTTAAAATAATATTACTAAAAGCTAAGGTAGCATGCTGAATGAGTGATTTCATTAATTTAAATTGATCAAATGAGAAGTAGTAAGGGTTCTTATGTAGCAAAATAACTAAGCCGATGATTTGATTTGATTGAACCATTGGTAACAGCACAACTGAACGAAAGGAAAAATCGGCTGTCTGACCAACATCTCCAATAAATATCGGCTCCGTCGTCTTACTCACTTCGTGGAGAGGCTCTGTTAGCTCACATGGAATACCCTGTTCTAAAAAAAAGCGAGTTGATTCTGTGTTCACTTCGAAGTTACCGATAGAATTAAACTGTAGAAATCCCAGCTCGTCTGCACTGAATGATTGGATAAATTGATTTTTCATAAATGATGCTACATCTGATAATCGCTTTAGCTTATTAAGCTCATGAACAAAGCTATTAATAAGCTGCAAATCTTGAATAAACTGATTTGATTGCTGATAGAGCTGAGCATTTTCTAAAGCATTTCCACCTGTATTAGCTAAAATCTGAATAAATTCAATATCTTCATTAGGTATCTGTTCAACATCATAGGCCGTCAGCTGTAATACCCCATAAATGCCTTGCTTGCCATTTAACGGCGCATATAAGGTAATCTTGCTCTCTCGCGACTTAACAACAACCTTTACTTCTCCAGTAAGAAAGGCTTGAACACTTGCTTTATCTGCATATTGCTCATTGTAAATTAACTCTCTAACAGGTAAATCCTGATCGCCTTGAAAATCTTTTGACAGAAATAAATAACATTTGAACTTTGGATAAATAGATGCAATTGTATTAATAATTTCACTTAGAACATCCTTTGGGTTCATCGACGAATGAAACTCTTGTGTCACGTTATAAATAAATTCATACTTATTTGCTTGTTCAATCGCATGATAAGTATTTGATAACTCGATTAAAATTTGATTAAGATTATCTGCTTGTTTTAATAGCAATTGTTTTTGCTTATCTGAAGGTTGATAATTAGTTGGTTGAAAAAAAACAAGGACACCGTGCATGAACCCTTGGTTAAACAGCCCAACACAGTGTACACTGCTCGTTCTTCCTTTTACTATAGAAGATGCGGGTTCAGTTATTATGCCCTGATATTGATTTAAACGATTAACAATCTGCTGATCCAAGGACTGAACAGGTAGTATCGATGTCTCACAGACAATCTTTGTGAGCTTATAGCGATCAGTCCAAGAGTCATATAAAAATAAAGCCACTGCCTCCACTTTACATAGCAATTTTAATTGGTTCAGAATAATATCTAATGATTCACTTTTATGATAATACCCACTTTGATCATGGACGAATGAATGACGATTATGATTGAAGATGTATGGCTTCATCAATATTTCCACCTATCATATTAGGATAATTATTAAACGTATTTCTTTTTTATTATAACTGAATTACTTCTAATTGCCTACCAAAACCATAGTAAATTATACTTATAAGACAAATTACATTATCATCACCACAACAATGACTTTTTACTCTTTTTTTCGACAATAATTACTAATTATCATTGTGTGCACTTACAAGGATGACGGAAGTGCAGTATTGTGCTTTTAAATGCTAATTCATTTCCAATTTGGCTTTTCAAGTGCAATTTTAATTCTAACAAGCATGATTATAGTTACCTATATACCACATACACTTTCTTAAACCGTAAATATAGCTAGAATTGTATTGACTTTAAGGCTTGGTAATTATATAATAGACTTTGTGTAAAAAAGGTAGCCTTTGTGAACCACCGATTGTTCATTCTGTTCCTTACAATGTGTAAGGTGTATCGTGTAACTCTCTGCTGCTGGAGCGATGGTACATGAAAACAAAATGGCAAGCGAACACGGAACACGATATCTTGTTTTATGCGAAAATCTTACTTATAAAGGAGAGAATGCACTATGGCTCGCTATACAGGTCCTGTATGGAAAAAGTCTCGTCGTCTCGGTATTTCATTAACTGGTTCAGGTAAGGAATTAGATAAGCGCCCTTACGCTCCTGGACAACATGGTCCAAACCAACGTAGAAAGCTTTCAGAATACGGTTTACAATTACAAGAGAAGCAAAAGCTTCGCTTCATGTATGGTGTAAACGAGCGCCAATTCAGCAACTTATTTGAAAAAGCTGCTAAATTAAAAGGGGTACACGGTGAAAACTTCATGGTTCTTCTTGAATCACGTCTTGATAACCTTGTTTACCGTTTAGGTCTTGCGCGTACTCGTCGTCAAGCACGTCAATTAGTTAACCATGGTCACGTTACTGTGGATGGAAGTCGCGTTGACATCCCTTCATACAGTGTAAAACCAGGTCAATCAATTGGTCTACGCGAAAAGTCACTGAAGCTTACCATCGTTGCAGACGCAATCGAAGCTAACGCTTTTGTACCTGAGTACTTAACTTTTGACGCTGACAAGCTTGAAGGAACTTACTCACGCTACCCAGAGCGTACTGAATTACCTGCTGAAATTAACGAAGCACTTATTGTTGAGTGGTACTCACGTTAAGGAAGTTGGGACGCAAATAATAACATTAAGGGTCTTGAAAGTATTGATTTATCAGTACTTCAAGGCTCTTTTCTATTTTCTCTAACATTAAAAAAACCGCATGAAAATGAACCATTTTGGGGAACATTGAGGAATGACTAGGAGTGCAATTTAGTCTGGGCATATGTATGTAATAGGAAAAATCCTGTCGCTTGCAGCAACTTTCCAAATTGAACTGTCTTCAATTAGCTAATTTAAATAGGTAAGTCTAGAATTGGCCATACCATAGTAGCAGATACGAACCTCAAAATTCTGGATTTTTTTTAATGCACACTAATAAAAAAGTAAACGAGCACAATAAATTGATTTATATTAATTAGGAATATGTATAAAGACCCGAATTAACGGGTCTTGATTTATTTAATTATCATTATACCTTTTAACTAGTTTTTCTTTATGATTTTCTACTATTTGAGTCATACTTATACCATACTTATCGGCCAGAATAAATAAATTATCTAATACGTCCCCTAACTCTTCTTTTAAATTTTCAAGTTTCTTTTGTCTTGATAACTCGTCCTCATCTGGTCGATCACGACCAATCTCTAATGCACGGACAGCTCTTGACACCTCTCCCACCTCTTCAGTTAAGAAATTTATGCGGATAAAAGTATCGAGTTCATACCAGCTTCGCTTTTTGTAAAAATCAGTAACCCAATGTTGATAACTTAAAATATTCAAATAAATCCCCCTCTCTTTATGTTAAAATCAGTATAGCATAAAGGAGGGATTTCAATGAACATCGTTGTTTATTGTGGCGCAAGTATTGGAAATAACACCATTTACAAAAGTGCCGCTGAAGAATTGGCTAAATGGATTGCAGACAATAACCATAGGCTAATCTATGGGGGTGGCAAAGTCGGACTAATGGGTATTCTGGCTAATAAAGTTATTGAATACGGTGGAGAAGTCACTGGAATTATTCCAACATTTTTAGTAGATAGAGAATTAAGTCACGATAATTTAACTAATTTAGTAATTGTGAATTCCATGTCAGAAAGAAAAAATAAAATGATTGAACTAGGTGATTGTTACATAGCTCTACCAGGGGGGCCAGGAACACTTGAAGAAATATCAGAAGTTATTTCATGGGCAAGAATAGGCCAGCATAGTAATCCATGTATTCTATTTAATAAGGGGGGATATTACGATAACCTTCAGAGATTCTTTGATGATATGATTAATAGTGCATTTTTATCAGAATTAGATAGAAAATATACGTTATTTTCTAATTCAACTCAAGAAATTGAAGATTTCATAAATAATTATGTATCCCCTCAACCAAGAAGTTATTAACATAGTTGAGCCTCTCACTAACCAGTGAAAGGCTCAACTATATTATCTAAATGTCCCAGCATAAAAACGCTGTTCCAACATCATAATTCTGCATTTACTTCTCTCCTTAATATTCTGCCAATATAGCCACTTGTAGCGGACTATGTTTTTGAACATGATCAATTTAAAAGACTCGCTGTTCCTTCGACTATCTGCTTAGGTTCCGTCATGATAAAGCTGCCTACTTCCTTATATAATGAAATCACTAAATCTAAAGGGAAATGTAGTACACAACGTTGCACCTTTTTTATTCTTCTAAATCAATTTTCAACTTTTGCAATACTGTTGCTACCGTTTCATGGATCCGTATTTTGCCTTGTTCATCTGTAAAGAAGTGTCAATGTTCAATTTTAATTATGTTTGTTCAGCTAAGGTGAATGTATAAGTACCCATCACTTTGAACCCTAGCCAGCTGAAATGCAGAATAAAGCCCATGCCTAATAGAGATCTTATTGCCATACTTAGGAAGCGTATTACCCTTATCACCTCTTGCCATACAGTTACCCCCTATTATAAGGCCCTCGCACATACTATCCTTGTTAATAAAAAAATTACTCACTAACTCTAAAACCCTTAGAAATACTAATAAATTATCACTTCCAAGGCTAATTCATTGGATTTTTTAAAAAACAACACAATTGTAAAGGAAATTAGCATAACCAACCTTCAAATTACTCCCCCATTTTCCAACAAGAATATCTATTATGTAGCTGTTACGGACACCTTATTCTATAGTTTTCTGAACAAACGAAGGACCTAACTTTTATTATGTTAGGTCCTTTGTTTTAAAACAACTTTTCTTATTCAATTTGTAGAGAATCCTGTTATCCTTATATTAAAGTAGAGTCTGTCGTTAGCGAGTCTTTAAGGCGATTTATATCACTGACTGGTGGTAAGCCGAACAAACGCGCATATTCTCTACTAAACTGAGATGGACTTTCATAACCAACTTGAAAACTAACAGTTGCAGCATCCGTTGATTCAGAAAAAAGTTTGCGGCGTGCTTCTTGCAACCTCATCCGCTTTTGATATTGCAATGGAGTCATTGCGGTTACTTTTTTAAATTGATTATGTAATGAAGATGTACTCATATTCACTTTCTTTGCTAACTCCCCCATTCGCATCTTTTTTGAATAGTCTCTATTAATGCATGCAATTACTTTTGCGACATTATGGGCATGACTTCCAGCTAGAGCAAATTGCTTAATAACATCTCCTTGTTTATCACGCAAAACTCTGTAAAGGATTTCATGAATGATTGAAGGCGAAAGAAAAGGGATATCTTTAGGTGTGTTTAGAAGACGGATAAGTCTTAGTACAGCATCAAGTAACTCATTATTTACCTTATTAATGACTATCCCCCGACTCGAATCCACCTTCGTAGCTCCAACTTCATTTAATTCATTGACGATAGCAAGTATTTGATCCATCGTAAAGTTTATTTGAATACATAAATAAGGGTTATCAGGCGTAGCAGTTATAATTTGTCCTGTTATAGGAAGGTGAACAGATGTAACCAAATATGTTGTTGGATCGTACTGGTAATCTTCTTCTGCAAGTGTAACGATTTTTGAACCTTGAACAATAAGCAATAACGATGGTTCATAAATAGCGTGTAATGGTTCTGAAGCATGCGATGCCCGAAATAACTGTAAAGAAGGGATATCTGTAGCATTAATTCCATCTTTACTAACAAATTCACCAAGTAATAAGCCTAATTCCTTTAAATAAATGTTAATTTTATCATTCATTGTTCCATTAATCATTTTATTCTCCCCTTACACTTAATTGCGGTTAAACTACACTTTAAGTACAACAACGTGGTTTTATTTCGTCACTGATTAATAATGGTAATTCAAGTATGCATCAATTACTAAATCAGCTCTTACCTAATAGAAACTAAATGTGACTTCAAATGCAAGACAATGCCCTTTAAAGGATTAGGCAATGATCCAATAATAATAGGCTACCTAGCTAAAGCGTCCTTTTTATATAATAACATTAGCTTACAAAGCATTTAATAATAGCCGAGGAGGAACAGAAACAGAATCTGAAAGAAACATAGCATGATTATCACCACTACGCAAGTACCATTAACCATTTTTACGTGATCAAGTAAGAGCAGCTCTGAAAAAAGGGTTGGTACTAGGTTCAAACAAATTCAATTCACGATTTACTAGTTTAACTGTACAGTGCATAACGATTAAAACAGATGCCAGATAAATTCATTTGCATCTGTTCTTTAAAAAAAGAGCTACATGGTTTGTTTTAGAATAATTAAGGGAGGCCGTTTATAATGAAAACAAATGAAAAAGAAAGAGTTGCCATTGTCACAGGGGGTTCACGTGGAATTGGGCGCGCAATTGCAGAACGCCTAGCCGCTGATGGACAATCTGTAGTAATTGCATATGCAAATAATGATGCTGAAGCTGATAAGACGGTAAGATTCATTGAAGAAAACGGAGGTAAGGCAAGCGCTATTAAGACAGATATTAGTGACGAAACGGCAGTTAGCACCCTTTTTAAAATGACAGAGAAAATCTATGGTGGTGTGGATGTCGTCGTTAATTCGGCTGGTATTATAAGACTTGATACAGTCGCCAATTTTGACCTAAATACGTTGGATCAAATAATTCGCACCAACATTCGGGGTACCTTTGTCGTTAATCAGCAAGCTGCCCGCCTCGTGAGATCAGGAGGTGCTATTATTAATCTTTCAACCTCAGTCAAGAAACTCGCACTCCCTACTTACGCTGCCTATTCTGCCAGTAAGGGAGCTGTCGATGCAATTAGCCTTGTACTCGCAAAAGAACTCCGTGGTCGAGATATTACCGTAAATGCGGTAGCTCCTGGGCCGACAGCAACCGAATTATTCTTTGAAGGCAAAGATGATGAGACAATTGAACGTATGGCTAAAATGAACCCGATTGAACGCTTAGGGAAACCTGAAGATATTGCTGAGGTCATCTCTTCTCTAGCGGGTCCAGCTAGATGGATTAATGGCCAAACTATCTATGTTAATGGTGGTATGATCTAGCATTGTACAGGTGTAATATCAAACCTGAAACTTCGAGTTACCTCTATCATTTATTGCACGAATCGATTTTTTATAAATAAACGTCGTGCAGTCTTATAAATCTCCTTATAGTTTATATCAATTACAAATTGCGCTATGTGAAAATATTAGCACGGTTTGTAATTGATTACTAATTATCGCTCCTTATCCCATTTTAAATGCAATTAGCACGTTTTTTCTGTCAATCACCTTCTGTTTTTTTAAAAAAATATCAGTGTCTTGCTAATAAAATAAATTTAACCGGATAAATAGAAATTTCACAAAAACAAGTAGAACTCACTTTCTTCACGGGTATCGAATATATAATAAGAAGTGACGAAGAGAAACGGTGAGTAAATAAAATTAATTTGTGCATCAGAGTTGGCTGAATCAACCTATGAAAAGTAATTAAATTTATAAGTAATTTTTACCAACAGAGGCTGATACCATTTACTGACCTCCCACTTTCCAAAAATAACGCTATCCGTTTAGGAAATGTTAGAACCGATAAATAGCAAATGATGAAATGGGCGATAATTAATGATGAAAAGGCTTTGTGGTTGAATTAAGTTGAGAAACATGATAAGAATAACTGTGTATAAATGTTTTTAGAAGCAGAAACGGAGCAATAAAAGTATGAATGACAATTTCTATCAGGAACGTCGCATTTTGAAATTATCTGTGTATGGGGCTTTACTCTTTTCTTTCGCAGGTATTATTGTCGGCTTATTAATTGATGCCCAAATTATTTTATTTGACGGTCTCTATTCATTAATAAGTCTTGGTCTGTCGATTCTATCTTTAATTTCAGCAAAGTTTATGAATAAACATGATATGCACAATTATCCATTTGGTAAAGACAAGATTGAGCCTTTAGTTGTTTTGATTAAGTACTTTGTTATTCTGATTCTCGTTATCGGCTCATTCATATCGGCTGTCGTCAACATTTTTACTGGTGGAACAGCGTTTGCAATTGAAGCAGCTTTGCTGTACACCGTCATATCCACAGTAATCTGTGTTGGTGTTACTGTGTATATTAACAAATGGGCAAACAAGATTCGCTCTGGACTTCTACAGGCAGAGCTTAATCAATGGCGAATGGATACCGTTATTAGCATTGGCATTTTAATCGGTTTCTTGTTGTCATTTTTGTTTAGTCTATTTGAGCGCAGTGAATTTCTAGTCCCCTATATGGACCCAATCATGGTTATTCTAGTATCAGGCTACTTTTTAAAGGTACCCATTACGGAAATGGGCACTGCCTTGCGAGAATTATTGGATATGCCACCAAAAGGGCGAATGCCTGACCAAATTAAGCACTTTGTTAAACAAATCGCAAAGGAACAGCACTTTACGGAATCCTTTATTCGTGTATCTAAAGTTGGGCAAACATTGTGGGTTGAGGTTGATTTTGTCATTGGCAAGCAAGAGGTACCTGTAGCTAAACAAGACGAAATCCGTGAGCAAATTACTGTGTTTCTAGATCAGTATCCCTTTGAGAAATGGCTTACTGTTGCTTTTACTAATGATCGTAAATGGGCTTTGTAGGTTAGTTAAGATTCAGGCGTCCATTCCGCAATGGAATGGACGCCTATTTTAGCTTAATTAAAATCTAGTAAAAAGTATTTCTTCTTTCCTCTACGAATAAGTGTATATTGATCATCAATTCGATCATTCGCTGAAAACTCATATTGGAGCTCCTGCGTGCGCTCGCCATTGATATAAATGGCACCATTCTGAATATCCTCTCGTGCTTGCCGTTTAGAAGGCGAGATACCTGCTTCGACAAGTAAGTCAACCAAAGCATGGGGTGCCTTTTCTAGCTTTACAGTCGGAACATCCTTAAAGCCCTGCTGAATTTCTTCACCATTAAGTGCCTTAATTTCTCCACTAAATAAAGCATTTGAAATGCGTTTCGCTTGAGCAAGTGCTTCTTCACTGTGAACAAGCTTAGTCATCTCCTCAGCTAGACGAATATGAGGCTTACGCTGCTCTGGTGCTTCTTGAAGTGATTGTTCCAGCTGATTAATCTCATTTAATGATAGGAAAGTAAAGTATTTTAAAAATTTAATGACATCACGGTCATCGGCATTAATCCAGAATTGATAGAATTCATAAGGTGTTGTTTTTTCTGGATCTAGCCACACTGCTCCCCCAGCTGTTTTACCAAATTTGGTGCCATCAGCTTTCGTAATCAACGGTACGGTTAAACCAAACACCTTGATTTCATCTCCCTCAGCACGAGAACGACGAATGAGTTCCATCCCAGCAGTGATATTCCCCCACTGATCACTACCACCAATTTGTAACGTACAGTTTTCTTGTTCAAATAAATTCATAAAGTCATAAGACTGCAAAATCATATAAGTGAACTCGGTAAAGCTAATGCCATTCTCCAGACGAGATTGGACAGAATCCTTTGCTAGCATATAATTGATACCAAAGTGCTTGCCAGTATCACGGAGGAAATCGATTAACGATAATGAGCCTAGCCAATCGGCATTATTTCGGGCAACTGCACCATTGTCTTCATTTTCGAAATCAAGAATTTTTGCTAATTGTTTGGTTAACTGCTCACTAAAATACATAACTGTTTTAGTATCGTTAAGCTGACGTTCATCAGAGCGACCACTTGGATCGCCAATCATCCCGGTCCCTCCCCCAATTAATGCAATTGGACGATGACCAGCCTGTTGGAAGCGCTTCAGCATCATTCCCGGTACCAGATGACCAATGTGTAAGCTATCAGCTGTAGGATCAAACCCACAATATAGCGTAACCGTGTTCTCTGCTAAATGTGCCTTTAGATTAGCTTCATCCGTCATTTGCTGGACTAGACCCCGAGCTTGTAAATCTTGAATAATATCCATGCTACCACTCCTTCTTTATGATAAAAAAATGCAATAAAAAAAAGACCTCCATCCCAAAAGGGACGAGCTCTCTCGCGGTACCACCCTCGTTGCAATATAACTATTGCCACTTCGTTTTGGTAACGATACAAGCGTACCGTCCTTCTCTAACAAGAAGGAAGCTCAGGAACGTAATTCACCTCAAAAGCATGCACTGACTTGCACCAACCGTCAGTTCTCTACAGCATTGGCTATTAAAGCTACTTCAAACCTTCATCACTAATCATTTTTACTATTGTGTTCCATTAATATCATAAATTTGTCACAATATCAAGGCTTTTAAGAAAAAACCATAAAAAAACATTCCCATCTTGCTATCTATGTTATAATATAGATTGGAAATTTAGGAGGTATGAATAATGGATTTTCAAGAACGCTTACGGAGCCTCTGGCGAGGAACGAAAGATTTCATTAATAAAGGAATTATTCAGAAGGTATCCCGAATTAGCTATGACATTGTTTGGAATATTTTATTGTTTTTTATTATTTTTGGTGTTGTCGTTGGATTCTTTGTGTCTGGACTTGGTGCGGGCTACTTTGCTGCGTTGGTTAAGGACGAGCCATTACGAGCTGAAGAAGAAATGGTTAGCGCTATTCATAACTATGCAGAAACTTCCGAGGTATACTTTGCTAACGATGTCTATTTAGGCGAAGTTAGCTCTGACCTACATCGTGAAGAAACAACATTAGATCACGTCTCAGAATATATAATTGAAGGCATCATCGCAACAGAGGATGAGTATTTTGAAACACACACTGGGATTGTCCCAAAAGCAACGATTCGGGCTGTTTTTCAAGAGCTGACTGGATCGGCGATGCAAACGGGTGGTAGTACATTAACCCAGCAGATTATTAAGAATCAAATTCTAACGAACGAAGTGTCCTATGATCGTAAGGCTAAAGAAATTATTTTAGCGCTGCGCTTAGAGCAGTTTATGGATAAGGATGAGATTTTAGAAGCTTACTTAAATATTGTACCATTTGGCCGTAACGCTAACGGACGCAATATTGCTGGGATTCAAACAGCAGCTCAAGGGATTTTTGGAATTAATGCTGATGAGGTCAATTTAGCACAAGCAGCGTTCTTAGCTGGTTTGCCACAAAGTCCAATAGCGTATAGTCCGTTTACCAATACCGGTACATTGAAGGATGAAGATGGTCTGCAACCAGGCTTAAATCGGATGCAGATTGTTTTAGCGAGATTGGTTCAGGCTGATTACATTACCGAAGAAGAGCGTCAAGAGGCGCTTGAGTTTGATCTTGTTGACAGCTTTAGTACGCGTACCACCTCGACCTATGAGGAGTATCCATACTTAACCGAAGAAATACGCAGACGTACTGAAGAAATATTTATGGAAAAGTTAGCGTTAGCGGATGGCTACACGCTTGAAGAAATTCAGGATAGTAGCGAGCTTCGCGAACAGTATACCATTGCGGCCTCTAGAGAAATAGCGCAGGGTGGCTATAAGATTCATACGACCATCAATAAAGGGATTTATGATGCTTTTCAAGATGTCGCTGCTAATTTTAATAATTATGGCCGTGACAAAACAGCACGCACAGAAAAAGGTGTTGTTATTCTAACAACTGATCCAGACACAGGAGAAGAAATTCCGCTTGTCTCCCCAGAACAAGTGGGCAGTGTTTTAATTGATAATAATACTGGGGCCATCATTGCTTTTGTTGGTGGACGCGATTTTGAACGTGATAACCAGAATTATGCCACAAGAGTAGAAAGACAGGTAGGTAGTACAGCAAAGCCACTAATGGTCTATGCCCCCGCAATGGATCTAGGCATTATTCAACCTGGTTCAATTATTGGAGATGTTAATTTAGATTATGGACATGGTGGTAAGGGACGCCCAAGCAATTTTACCAGAGGACGCTACTATGGTTTGGTCACAGTAAGAACCGCACTAGCGAACTCATATAATGTCTCAGCAGCAGCAGTATTTCAAGATATACTTAAACAAGGTGATCCTCTCCTTCAATATGGTGAGAAAATGGGACTGACAACTTGGGAAGGATTTAGCGTTCCATCGCATTCCATTGGATCTTTTGATGCTACTATTGAGCAGAATACTAGCGCTTATGCTACTTTTGGCAACGGTGGTCAACATCTTGATGAATACATGATTGATCGTATTGAAACAACAGATGGTGAGGTCATTTATGAGCATGAACGTAATGAAGTAGAAGTCTTTTCTGCTCAGACTAATTATTTAATGCTTGATATGATGCGGGATGTCCTTACACGAGGAACCGCTGGAACGGCTCGGAGTAATTTACGTAATCCTGGTGTTGACTGGGCGGGAAAAACAGGAACGACTAATGACGCACGCGATAACTGGTTTGTCGCGACAAACCCTAATGTTACACTCGGGACATGGATTGGTTATGACTATAGGATGCCTTTAGATGATGGCTACAGTGCACGAACGCAAAGGCTCTGGGCAGCTCTAGTAAATGCAGCAACAGAAATAGACCCTGAATTAATGGCGCCATCAGGCAGATTTGCACAACCCGGCAATATTGTTTCCCGTTCATTCAGCTTAGTATCTGGTCGAGCACCTTCTGAGCTTGCGCGTAAGCTTGGGCTTGTTGGCAGTGACATCTTTAACGCTGCTTATGCGCCATCTGGGGATGATAATAGTCTTATTGATGGTAGCTATGTGATGGTTAATGGTCAAGCTGTTCTTGTCGGCAGCAATACGCCGTCAGAATTCACCCTTGATGATGGCGTTATGCTGAACCCTGAATGGTTAGTAGAAATGGGTTATGATAAACTAGATGATCTAAGTCAGTTAATACCCATTAACAATTCAGCATGGGATAAGGTAGCCGTTCCCCAATCAACCGGTAATCGTGTTGACGACACAGGGTCTGCCCCCAATGCGCCAAGCTCACTCGCTAAATCAAGTAATCGCCTGTCATGGAATGAGCCATCTAGTCGAAATGTGATTGGCTATCGGGTTTACCGCGCAAGTAATCCTGATGCCAACTTTAGTCTCGTTGATTCAGTTATTGAAACTTCGCTTAATGTTGGGCGAGGCGATGCGGTTTATTATGTGGTGGCTGTTGATTACTTTGGACGGGAATCCGAGCCTAGTGATCTGTTAATTGATGGGGATTTTGATGATGATGAACCAGATGATGATAACTCAGATTCAGGAGATTCTGATGATTCCAATCGTAATAACAATAGTAATGATGGGGACAATAACAGCAGTAACAACAATGATAACAGTAACAGCGGCGAAAGTGATGATGAAGATGACGATGAAGAGCCTGATGAAGACGAAGGTGAATCGTCAGATGATTAATTTAAATAAAGCAATTGCTCATAAAGCCGAGCAATTGCTTTATTTTATTATTTGGTTCACGTAACCTTTATGACCAGTTTTAAAAAATCCATTAAATGAAAAGCGCTAATGAGTTTAGACTCACTAGCGCTTTTGCTGTTCATATTCCTTAGTCAAATGACCGTGATAGTTCGAGAATAACAATTTCCACACGACGATTCTTTTGCCAGTTCTCAGGAGAATTATTAGAGGCAACGGGTTGTGTATCTCCATAGCCGACTGCTACAAAACGATCCTCTTCAAAATCGTTATTCGTTAATATGTAACGAATAACACTACTAGCCCTTGCACCTGACAACTCCCAGTTTGACGGAAATTGCGGCGTTGAAATTGGACGGTTATCAGTATGTCCTTCAACACGTACTTTATTAGAGATGCTGGATAATAACACAGCAACCTTATCTAAGAAGGGCTCACCTTCTGACTTAATTATAGCTTCCCCACTGTCGAATAAAATTTGCTCCTGCAAAATAAGGACTACACCTTGATCGGACCGGTTAGCTGAGATTAAATTATTTAAGCCATTATCTGCTAAGTAGGCTTCTACTTCTCTAAGTAGCTCTTCTAAAGATTCACTATCAGACGCTAGCTCATCAACTGTTAAATCATGATCAGCTTCAGGTAAATCGACAATGATGCTCTCATCTGGTTCAACGGTAACATCACCACCAGTTGACTCATTACTAATAGATCCAGAAGAAAAAATATTAAAAGCCGCTTGATTTCTAAAGGATTCTGCTAATGCTTCAAAACGTTGACTATCGATTTGCGACATCGCAAACAAGAGAACGAAAAACGTTAGCATAAGCGACATTAAATCAGAAAAGGTCGTCATCCATTTTGGTGCTCCGCCACTATTCTTGTTCTTATTACGACGCCTCATTTACAACACCCTCGATAACGATATCATCTTGTTCATCCTTTTTACTCTTATCTTCACTAGGTAAAAATGCAACAAGCTTTTCTTTTAAAATTCGAGGATTTTGTCCTGATTGAACACCAATTACGCCCTCTATAATAATTTGTTTAAGAAAGACCTCTTCATCCGTTTTTCCTTCTAACTTACTTGCAATAGGTAGAAAAACAAGATTCGCTAATAATGCTCCATAGAAGGTTGTTAACATTGCGACAGCCATTTGCGGACCTAATGCAGCAGGATCGTCTAAATCCATTAACATTAACACTAAACCAATTAATGTCCCGATCATTCCCCAAGCAGGTGCATATTCGCCAGCTTTTTCAAAAATCAACCGTCCTTTTTGATGGCGTTCTTCCATAGCTGTAATTTCTGCATCCATTATATCGTGAATAACCTCTGGCTCAATACCATCAATTGCTAGTAAAATTCCCTTCTTAATAAAAGCATCATCAATTTCAGTTAATTCATTTTCTAATGATAGTAGGCCTTCACGTCGAGCTCTTTCTGATAAGCCTTCAAACAGGTCAATAAGCTCTTTTAAGTTGTACTCGCCTTGACTAAATGATTCTTTTAGAACACGACCAGTTAGCTTTAAATGATCCTTTTTAAAATTTACCAAAATCGCAGCGATTACTCCACCAAAAACAATAATAATACTTGGAATATTAATAAACGCCAAAAAGCCTGCAAAACTACTCGTATCGACAATTCCATAGCCTACTAAAAGAAACCCCAAAACAATGCCAATAGGTGTTAAAATATCTGTTTTTTTCATATGCCCTCTCCTTAAACCTAGCGTAAAACCCTTGGCTTGGCTTTAATCGTACCAAGGGATTAAAAACTTGATACTTTATATATCGGCACTTAAATTATTTTGTTGAGTTTCTTTCTATAATTTGGTGAGGTAAAATAACATTTGAATCTGAAACCTCTTCTTTGTTCATAAACTTCGTTAAAAGTCGCATCGCTACAGCACCAATATCATACATAGGTTGGACAATTGTAGAGAGCGTTGGTCTGACCATTGTTGCCAATCTAGTATTATCAAAGCCAAAGACTTCAATATCATCAGGTACACTTAAACCTTGATCTTGGATACCATGAATAACGCCTAAAGCCATTTCATCAGATGCCACAAAAATAGCTGTCGGTTTGGTCTCCAAAGCTAATAATTGCTCCGCTGCTTCAATGCCTGACCCGTAAGTGAAGTCGCCACGGATAATAAGCGTATCATTTAGTGTTTGTCCATTTTCCTGAAGCGCTCGCTTAAAGCCATTAAATTTAAGCTCATTTGCAGCTGTTTCTTCAACTCCAGTAACAAATGCAGGATGATGATGGCCATTAGCAATTAATAATTTAGTCGCTTCATATCCCGCTTGCTCATAGTCAATATTAACTGAAGGAATTGATTGAGTCGGATCAACTGTTGCAGCTAACGCAACCGGAACAGGCGATGTTTTAAACTGCTGAATATGCTCATCTGTTATTCGGCCACCCATGAAGACAATGCCGTCTACTTGCTTTTCAAGCATGGTATTAATTAGTTTAACCTCTTTATCAATATTTTGATCAGAGTTACTTAAAATAATATTATACTTGTACATATTTGCAATATCGTCAATTCCACGGGCAAGCTCAGAGAAGAAGATGCTAGAAATATCAGGGATAATCACCCCAACAGTTGTGGTTTTTTTACTTGCTAAACCTCTTGCTACAGCATTCGGACGGTAACCTAAGCGTTCAATCGTTTGTAGTACTTTTTTTCTTGTGGCTGGCTTTACATTAGGGTTACCATTCACCACCCTTGACACTGTTGCCATCGAAACATTTGCTTCTCTCGCTACGTCGTATATTGTTACATTCATAAAAATCATCCTCCAATTCAATTAAATAGTTCTGTTGTATAATATGTACAGTATAGCATAATTCTATATTTTCCATACTTTTTGGTTATTGAAAAGCGCAATCTCCCAATGTATTAACCCATATAAGCTTAGTAAAGATCCTTTTCATTTATCCCCAATCAACAATTCCTCAAACATGGCTAGTGAATATAGTATAACAAATTTTATTGGTCACGTCCTTTCTTTCAGTTTTTTTTGTGAAAATAATAACGAAAGACCCTCAAGTCACCATTTTATGGTTAACGAAGGGTCTTTCGCCTTTATTTTATTTGTAATTGCTCCATAAATTGATCAAATTGAGCAAAATCCATTTGCTGCTGTGCATCAGAAAGAGCAACAGCTGGGTCTGGGTGTACCTCAGCCATAATACCATCAGCACCAATGGCAATCGCTGCTTTTGCTGCTGGAATTAACAGATCTCTTCTTCCCGTTGAATGTGTGACATCGACCATAACAGGTAAATGCGTTTCTTGTTTTAAAATAGGAACAGCTGTAATGTCCAATGTGTTTCGTGTCGATGTTTCATACGTTCTAATACCACGTTCACAAAGAATAATTTGACCATTTCCCTTTGAATTAATGTATTCAGCTGCATTAATAAAATCTGAAACTGTTGCAGACATACCACGTTTTAAAATAATTGGTTTATTTAATTCTCCAGCTGCCTTCAGAATCTCAAAATTTTGCATGTTCCGTGCACCAATTTGAATAACATCCAGGTACTCAGCTGCTTTTTCCATATCAGCAGGACTAACAATTTCGCTTACAACAGCTAGACCGTATTCATCAGCTACCTTCTTGAGAATCTCGAGACCTTCAAAACCTAAACCTTGGAAGTCGTATGGGGAAGTACGCGGTTTAAATGCCCCACCACGAATTATTTTTAGCCCCTTATTTTTAATCTGTTCAGCTACTTGTGCAACTTGCTCATAGCTTTCAACTGCACAGGGTCCGCAAACAAAATGAGGTAGTCCATCGCCAAATAGATCGCCATTAATATTTATAATGGTATCTTCTTGTTTCCTTTTTCTTGAGACAAGTAATTCCTTGCTGTGATCCTTCTCTTGAAGTTCAAGACCAGCCTTAAAAATTTCTTTAAATAAATGAATAATGGTCGCATCTTGAAAAGGGCCGTTATTATTTTTCTTAATCCGCTCAAGCATATCCCGTTCTCTTACGGGATCATACTTTTTGTCAGCCCCATGATTTTCTTTTGCATAGGCTGTTTCTTTTACAAGCTCGCCCCGTTTATTAATTAGCTTAAGAATTTCTAAATTGATCTGATCAAGTTCTTCACGAAGCTGATCCAATTGCTGATTACTCATTGTTATCCCCCTGTTTTTTATTTCATTAGTTATAAATATCTTTTCTGTCCCTTAAAGATATTGGATAATTAGAGATTATTATAGCTAAAATTAATTACGTTGTCACTACAATGTTATAATTTTTTGGATTTTCTTTTTTATTTGCTTAAGCGTGCTAACCAAACGTTACTGCAACTGCAAATTTATTCTTAATCTTTACGGTGCCTAACCGGATGATAAGCTTATTCTACTCAAAAGTTACAGGAATTTCATAATAAATCACTTTATTATGTTCTTTTTCATAAAATTCCAGAAGGCACACTCTTAGTAATACTATTTATCTATTTATACATAAAAATCATATTTAAGACAAACTTCCTACTTATAGTACAAATTATAGGGATACGTTTACGAAAAAATCTGTTAAAATTAGCTTATAAATTGAAAGGTTGATTAGAAAGGATACATAAATATGGATAATACAATCTTTGCCTTAGACATCGGTACACGGTCAGTAATCGGTTTGCTACTTGAAGCAACTGGAAATCAGTACACACTAATTGACTATGTAATAAGAGAGCATGAGGATCGTTCAATGCTTGATGGTCAAATCCATGATGTGATCCGTGTCGCTGAGGTCATCAATCAAGTAAAACAAGATCTTGAAGAACGTCACCAGATCCAACTCAAACAGGTTTGTGTTGCAGCAGCAGGACGCGCTCTAAAAACAAGGCGGACAAAAGTTGAAAAAAATATTAAACAGCATCCTTTAATTAAGCAGGAGGATATCGCTTTTCTTGAGCTTTCTGCCGTTCAACAGGCTCAACATGATTTAGCGCTAGAAGAAGAGAACAGTCAAACCCATTATTACTGTGTTGGCTATTCCATTTTACAGTATAAGCTAGATCATGACATTATTGGATCGCTTATTGACCAACAGGGCGCGGTAGCTGAGGTAGAAATCATTGCAACTTTTCTACCCAAGGTTGTTGTTGAATCTTTGTTATCTGCCTTGCAACGTGCAAATCTAGAAATGGAAGCTCTTACGCTTGAGCCAATTGCAGCAATAAATGTACTAATCCCTGAATCAATGCGCAGACTTAATGTAGCTTTAGTTGATATTGGGGCAGGAACAAGTGATATTGCTCTTACAGATGCTGGAACAATAACAGCATATGGTATGGTGTCGAAAGCAGGAGACGAAATTACTGAAGCAATTAGTGATGCTTATTTATTAGATTTCAATGAGGCAGAACGCGTAAAGCGTGAGGTCACTAATTACGATACAGCGAAAGTTACTGATATATTAGGTTTTGAGCAAAGTGTTAGTATTTCTGATTTAACAAAAGAAATTTCTCCGGCGATAGAAGCACTTGCTCATGCAATTGCTAATGAGGTTTTGGCATTAAACAACCGCTCACCTAAAGCTGTTATGTTAATTGGTGGTGGAAGTCTAACACCTGGCTTAACAAATCATCTAGCAGCCAAGCTTAATTTGCCGAATAACCGTGTTGCTACGCGAGGAACAAGTGCTATTCCTGCATTAGAAACTGCTGTTACGATACCAGAAGGTCCAGAATTCATCACTCCAATCGGAATTGCAATCGCAGCGAAGCAAAGTCCTGTCCATTATATAAGTGTAACCGTTAATCAACGTGCGGTCAGGCTCTTTGATATGAAGCAATTATCTGTCGGTGACTGTTTGCTGGCTGCAGGAATTAATATTGAGAAACTATATGGACGGCCTGGCATGGCAGCAATTATTTCTTTTCAAGATCAAGCCATTACACTACCTGGTTCTCATGGTGAGCCGCCAAGGGTAAGCTTAAATGGACAGGCCATCACAACAGATCATCCAATTCAAAATGGTGATGACTTAATTGTTTCAAAAGGAGCTGATGGTAAGGAGCCTTGTGTGACGATCACTGATGTATTCGGCGAATTAAGTACCTTTAGTCTGTTTTTTAATGGCGTAGCCTACCAGGTTAATCCCGTGCTAATGGTTAATGACAAAACAGTTACCACTGAATACTTATTGCAGGACCACGATAAGGTTTCAATTAAAGAAACGTTTACTTTAACGGAATGGCTTCATGCTATTGGTAAACAGTCTATTTTAGAAGCGTATACTCATTTCGAAGTGAGTCTTGATGAGAAAAAAATTATCCTCCCTGCCTTCTCAGCACGCTTACTCATTAACGGAAAAGAAGCATCGCCACAACAGACTCTTCAACCTAATGATCAAATTTCCTTTGAAGCAGCGAAATATGCTTCTGTACGAGATTTACTAGCAAAAGCTAAGATTGAAGTGGTTAAACGTATTTCTATTTTCTTTAATGGCGATAGCGTCACGTTAGAAAAAGAACAAGTAAAAGTCTTTAAAGATGAACAGCCTATCAAGTTATCGGAGCAGCTTTTGCCTGGGTCATCACTAACAACAAAAAGTACTGATGACGACACCTTTATCTTTCAAGACCTCTTTCGCTTTATTGAGTTAGATTTGAGTAAAGTAAAAGGAAATTTGGCAATCTTAAAAAATGGACAACCGGCAACTTTTCTAGACCCACTAGTTGATGGCGATGAAATAAACATTACGTTTTAACAATGAGGACATAGAAAAAAGGCGAACGATTTGGCTAAACATTTTCGCTCGCCTTTTTTTAGCTGTCAGTTTATTTTTCTTTGACGTCCTCTGCGGCATCTTTAACAGCTTCAGCTACATCCTCCGCTGCTTCCTTTTCAGTCTCTTTGACATCTTTTGCAGCTTTCTTTACAGTGCTTTTAACATTTTCTGCTGCATCACTTGCAACAGCGACCTTATCTTTTGCTGTTTCCTTTAAATCCTCTGCTTTATTTATAGCAGTTTCCTTTTTATCTTCAAATTCATCATAAGCATGATTAATTTTATCCTGCAATGATTTCTTTGTTTCTGTAAATTTATCCTGTAGCTCTTGTGACTTTTCCGCAAAACGTTCTTGAATGTGTGCTTTTTGTTCTATTGCCAAGTCTTTAAGCTCACTTGTTTTTTCAGAAGCGACCTCTTTCCATTCCTCAGCCTTATCCTTTAAATCATGAGCGCCTTTGTTAATATCCTGACGTAATTCTTTGCCAGACTTTGGTGCAAATAAAAGTGCTACTGATGCACCTACAATTGAACCAATTAAAGAACCAATAATAAAATCCTTAGCGTTAATGTTATCATTTGACTTACTTTCTTGATTTGACATATAAATTCCTCCCGTTTTTTTAGATATTATTTTTCTTTCTTCTATTAAACAACTCCATAATTACTGTTCCCCACTTTATTGCTTGAGCTGTCTCTTCTTTACTATCTTCCGCAACTCGTGAAATAGAATCTGCAACATGTTTAATCGACTGATTAAAACCATTTACTGTTGTGCCTAAGCCGCTCACACTTTCTACCACAACATTTAACCGTTTTGATTTTTCATTAATATCATCAGCTAAAGCATTGGTGCGATTTAACAGCAATGTTGTTTCAGTTGTAATACCTTCCATTTGCTTCTCTATACCTTCAAGTGTATTTGCAACACTAGTCATTGTCCTTTCAGTCTCCTTCAAGACTTTAATGACATAAATAACTAAAGCAACAAAGGCAAGTGCAAAGATAAATGCTGCAATGTAAAGAAGATTAATCATAATAGGTTGCACGCTCCTTTTCTATGTAATAATTATATCATTTAGCTTAATTGATATTTACCCTATACATTAAGATTTAAACATACTCTTTTAATAAACTGATCATTTTTCTTAAAAATATACTTACGAATAAAAAATAACCGTTGCAATACTTATTCGACATTGAACGGTTATTTCCTCTAATTGTTTAAATAATATTAATTAAACTATTCTCATAAGCTTTTTGATACTTTTGAATATCTCCAGCTCCCATGAAAACGAGAACACCTTCCTCATTCTCTTGTAAAACTGCTGATTGATCAAGCTTAAGTAATTTACTGTCAGGAATTAGCGTCAATAGATCGTTTATTGATAACTTCCCCACCACTTCTCGTGCTGAGCCAAAAATATCACACAAATAAACCTCATCAGCAAGCTTTAGACTTTCTGCAAATTGATGGAGAAACATTTTTGTTCTTGTATATGTGTGCGGCTGAAAAATAGCAGTGATCTTTCGATTTGGATATTTTCGTCTAACTGCATCCATCGTTACTTCTATTTCCTTAGGGTGATGTGCATAGTCATCAATTAAAACCTGCTTATCAATTACCTTTTCCGAGAAACGACGCTTGACACCAGTAAAAGTAGCAAGGTACTTCATCTGGTCTGCTTGAAGCCCTTCATAATGTGAGAGCGTAATAACAGCTAATGCATTAAGCACATTGTGTTTCCCATACATAGGAATCTCAAACGTATCATAATAGTTGTTTCGCACATGAACCTCAAATTGTGTGCCATTTGCTAATTCAATCAAGTTCTTTGCTTGAAAATCATTAGAATCCTCGAATCCATAGTAAAGCACAGGTACTTTAGCTTGGATTTTCTGTAAATAATCATCATCACCACATGCGACAATACCTTTTTTCACTTGATCAGCCATCTGTTGAAACGCTGAAAAGACATCCTCCACACTTGAAAAATAGTCAGGATGATCAAAATCAATATTTGTCATAATAGCGTAGTCAGGCTGATAAGCTAAGAAATGACGGCGATACTCACATGCCTCAAAGACAAAATACTTGCTGTCTGGTTGACCGTAGCCCGTTCCATCACCAATCAAATAAGAAATTGACTGTGTTTGCTTTAACACATGGGCTAGTAAGCCCGTTGTTGAGGTTTTACCATGAGCTCCGGTAACAGCAATACTTGTTGTTTGTTTCAGCCAATCCCCAAGAAAGTCGTGATACCGATGAATGGGTAATCCTAATTCTCTTGCTTTAGCAATTTCTTCATGATCATCCTTAAAAGCATTTCCAGCAATTATTGTTAAACCCGGGGTAATGTTCTCAGCGGAGAACGGATATATAGGAATATTCTTTTCTAATAATGCAAGTTCAGTAAAAAAAGTCTTTTCAATATCTGATCCTTGTACTTTCATGCCAGTATCATATAGAATTTGAGCAAGCGCACTCATACCAGTACCCTTAATACCAACAAAATGAAAAATTGTCATAACCTTGTACCTCCAAAAGAGCATACACTCTTTTAATTATCCGCACATAAACCAGTACTCACCCCAAATAAGTTGGAAGAAAACGACTTTTAAAGTTTAATAATGGTTAAGTGCACGATTAGTAATTATAACATAAAAACATCATTTTTGCATAAAAATGATTCTCAACCTTTTACCCAAAAAATAATTTTTCAATACTTAGTGTATGCTAGACTTAGGTAATACAACCATTATTAAAATTTTGACTTTATTTTTTTGTCATAGCTACTTGTTCAAGGCGAGGATTTGGTCGATAGATTCGCCCAAACTTTGATTCTGGTTTTCCATTTAAGACCACACTATCACCAGTGAAACCAACTTTTATCTCTAACAGGCTACGCCCCACGCCGTATAAGTCTACAGGCACGTTCAATTGTTCAAATTTGCGAATTTTCTCCTCGGTAAAGCCACCACTTGCAATAATTTTCACATGCTGATAGCCTTCTTTATCAAGGGCATGGCGTAATGCATAAATCAATTCTGGATTAACTCCCCTGGGGTCAAAGCTCCCCATAATATGTTGATTTCTCAGGAAGTATTTATCCACCATATTATTGGATGTATCCAGACGAACCCCCTTAAGTGTTTCTCCGAATTCCCGTGCTACCTTTAGGGCATCGGTAATTACGTCATTGTTATAATCAACAAGAACCATTAAGTTATCTTCTGGATAAACGTCATGATATGCTTTAGCTGCCTCAACAACATCACCTTCAAACAGTTGAATTAGAGCATGAGGCATTGTCCCCATACCTTGCTTGCCCCACCATTCATTCATTGCGTGCGTCGCTTGAGCGGTAGATCCGCCAATAAAAGCCGCATAGCCATCACCTGCCTGTTGGGTATAATGATCATCACGATCGCCCATAAAAATAATTGGTTTTTGCTTACCTGAAGTTCTCCCCGCTTTTACCACGTTATATACGTTTGTGGCAACTGAAGTACGTCTTGATAAGATTCCGTCAATAATTCCCTCGAGATAACCAAATGCTTGGTACGGGCCCTTTATCGTTAACACAGTCTCAAATGGGCTTATCTGATCACCGTCCTTTAACGAGTGGATCTCTAACAATTCCGGATGATCTGCAAAGGTTTGAATTAGGGCAATGGCTTCGTCCGTGCCACAAAGTACCGCATTCTCTTTTTGAAAAAATTGCATGATTACTTCATTATTTGGATGTTTTTTTTCTGCAATTTCTTTTGTTTTTAAAAAGTAGACCGCAGAAAACCACCCCTCTTTAATACGTTCATCGAATTTAAATGTTTTGTTTGTTAAACGCTCAATTTTCCCATCTAGTTTTAAAGCAATTTCTTTATCCATAATGTTAAGCTCCTCATAAATTAAAGCATTATCAGTTAGTGTGGTTAGTGGTAGGTCAACTCAATCTTTTATTAATTAGAATGTGATTGGTTAATTTCATCCGGCGTCACCAATAATGTTCTTGGTTTGCTTCCGTTTTGACCACTTATATAGCCATGTCTCTCTAAATCATCAATTAATCTTGCCGCGCGGTTATAACCAATTTTAAACCGACGCTGTAAGAGCGAGGTACTGATACTATTGTTCTCAACAGTAAAGGCTAACGCTTCCGCAAACAAATCATCCTCTGAATCAGCCTGATCCATTTTTTCAAGCAGCTCTTCCTGTGCAAATAAATAATCTGGCTCGCCTGTTGAACGCATGTAAGCTGTTACCTGTTCGATTTCTTCATCAGAAACATATGCCCCTTGTACCCGTAAAGGTGTTCTTGCCCCATTTTCAACAAAAAGCATATCCCCTTTTCCGAGCAGTCGTTCAGCTCCATTGGTATCAAGCATTGTTCTAGAGTCCACCTGTGAAGCAACACTAAAGGCAATTCGTGTCGGAATATTTGCTTTAATAAGACCAGTGATAACATCAACTGAGGGGCGCTGTGTAGCAAGTAGTAAGTGCATGCCACAAGCTCGTGCTTTCTGAGCAATCCGACAAATAGAATCCTCAACATCCTGTGGTGACATCATCATTAAATCAGCTAATTCATCAATGACAATGACCATATAGGCCATTTTCAAGTCTGGCCGATTTTGAGCTAGCATTTTTTGATTAAAGCGCTCAATATCACGTGTGCCTGATTCAACAAATTTCTGATAGCGTTGCTCCATTTCTTGGACAGCCCACTTTAATGCTTGATTAGCAGCTTTTACATCAGTTATTACTGGTGAAACGAGATGTGGAATATGATTATAAGGCGCAAGTTCAACCATTTTAGGGTCAATTAATAGTAACCGGACATCATTTGGTGTAGCCTTGTATAATAACGAGATAAGAATCGTATTAATACAGACACTTTTACCAGAACCTGTTGCCCCAGCAATTAATCCATGTGGCATTCTATTAATATCGGTTATAACCGATCGACCAGAGATATCAAGGCCTAAACCAACTGTTAACGGTGAGCTGGCTTCACTAAAGGTGGGGTGACTTAAGATTTCCTTCAAGCCCACTGCTCGCGCTTTATTATTTGGAAGTTCAATTCCAATTGCGTGTTTACCAGGTATAGGTGCTTCAATGCGAATATCTTTAGCAGCCATATTTAATTTAATATCATCACTTAAATTTTTCACTTTACTAACCTTTACGCCTGATTCAGGCTGAATCTCAAAGCGCGTTACTGAGGGCCCCTGCATCACATTAACGACTCTTGCTTTAACATTAAATTGTGCTAAAGTTTCAATTAAAGCCTTTGCTTGTTGTTCAAGCCATTGATTATCTTCACCATTCACCCGTGTAATGGTACTAAGTAACGATAAAAAACGGTCTGTTTGAATTGGGTTAGCTGTAACAGGCACAGATACCCTTTCTTCTCTTCTTTTCATGGCTTGTTGGTGTTTATACTTATCACTCGGGCGCATTCGCACATTAAAAGGCTCTTGCTTAGTGCGTAATGTCTGCTTTGTATCAGTGAACTGGTTCGTTTCTTTTGCTAAAACAGGCTGACTATCTGGCAAATCTTGAACGTCTTCAACCTCAGGATTAGCGCCCAAGATTGCTTCTTCTTGTAGCGCTGGTTCAGTTTTTAATTCAATTATTTCTTTTCGTTCTGCTTCTACCATCAAGGTATCCTGTTCCTTTCTTCTCAGAAAGGCAGGTTCATTTATTGGATTTATATCCAAGTCTATTTTTTTTTGATAACCATGAACGGGCGAAGGAACCTCTTGGACTCGAAATGGTGGTCGCTTACTGGCTATTTGTTCTTGTTCTCTAACATGCTCAGCACGGTTTGCTCTCCGTTGGTTATTGGATGCAGGTTGTGAACGTTCCCGTTTCTGTGCTGGCTGATCAATCGGCATAGGAAATTGAAACGAATCCCGCTTCGGATATTGATAAAGCATCTTCGTTTCAATCTTCTCACTGTTATTATTTATCTTATCGTTCGTTTTATAATGAGTTTGCGATGATTCATCATCTACATTAAACCAATTCATTACTTTATTCTTAAAATGTCCCCACATTATTATATCCACACTTCCATTAAAATTGTTTCCTTTTATTTTAACAGTTTCTAAACTAAAGTGAAACTTCTGCCTTTAATTTTAAGTACAGCTACTATTTAATATAGAAGCTCACGGGGACAGCGTATTGTTTATGCTTAAAAACGAAACGGGTCCCCTGCCTTAACATCACCCGCTATTACATAAATCCCTTTTTCAACTGGTGCGTTCGGTAAAGCTAATTCTTTCTGCGAACAAATCATTCCAAATGAATCAACGCCTCTAAGATTTGCTTCCTTAATCTCTAAACCACTTGGCATAATTGCACCAACCTTAGCAACAACAACGTACTGGTCAGCCGCTACATTCGGTGCTCCACAAACAATTTGGACAACCTCATCACCAAGATCAACCTGGCAGACATTTAATTTGTCTGCATTCTCATGCTTCTCGACCTGGTTCACATAACCAATAACAAATTTAGGTGATAAATCAACTTTAAGTGCGTCAGGAACGTTATTCTGCAAAAAAACGTGATTAATCCTTTCAAGCATTCCTTCATCAAGAGTTGTACTTCCAGTATCAATCTCTATGTATTGAGAAATATTGAAAATGTTATAACCTAAAATTTGATTATTTTCTTTATCAAAGATTTCGGTTACATCATTGTATGTTCGATAGTCAATTCGGTCTCGATCACCTTGCTTTAATGGTAAAATCAACACATCACCAATGCCCGCTTTGTTGTAAAATAATTCCATCATTAATCATCCCTTTTCTCATTTTGATTTAGTGGTTTCTTCTTTGCTAAGATAAATACAGGTTCTAATTTATGATCCTCATAAAAAAAGGATAAAGCTGTAATCGGTACACGACCTTCAGCAAAAAATTGCATGGCCATTTGCGCGAGAATATCATAACCCATATCATTTTGTATATCCGCGACAATAAGTGTATCTTGGTGCGGTACTGCTAATGCTAACGCCCCTTTTGCTTCTTTTGCCATTGTCTCTAACCAGGATTCATTTAAGATTCTACTCGCATCGTAGCCATCATTTGCCGAGACAAAGTAAAAGCTATTTCCAGCTACCTTATCTTCTTTAAGATCAACCGTAAGCGACCGCAAATTAAATAGGGCCATTTCAGACACTTGCTGTTTACTTATTTTAGCTTGGTCAAGCATACTTTGGTCAATCAACTGATAGCTATCTGGTAAATCTAAAGCATAGTAAATACGCGTCTCAGCAGTATGCTCCTGCCAAATCAATGGTTGACCTGATTTAGCCTTAGTAGGAAATGAGGTACTGCGAATAACAGGAAGGATCTTCTTTTCATTCCCTAATAGTGAAATGGTTTTTTCCATCAAGTTTAAAGAGGTAACAACATGATGGACTAATTCATCTATTGCTACTTGTCCTCGTTGCTCATACTTTGCGACAACCTTTGCTAAAGTAATCGATACACCTTTATGTGAATTTTTTAGTTCAACCCGATACTTATCCTCTTCACGATTATAAGTTGTCTGATAATGTTCTGACTGAAAAGCATGATCAAGTTTCTTCTTTAACTGCAAACTTGTCATTGCCATAGTTATGCCTCCTTGATGACTTGTTTATATCATTAACAAGAAATAAAAGCACCTAGAGGTACTTTTATTGTCTTTATTATCATGCTTTATCGATTAAGCCTCTCTAACCTTATTCAAGAACGACTCAATTTCCTCACGTGTCTTTCTGTCTTTGCTAACAAATCGATCTACTTCTTCTCCTTGATTAAAGGCAAGAAAGCTTGGAATGCCGAAGATATCATGGTTCACACATAAATCAATAAATTGATCACGATCAACATATAAAAAAGTAATATCCTGATATGCTTCTTCAAGCTCGGGAAGAAAAGGTTCAATAATACGACAATCTGGACACCAGTCTGCAGAGAACATAAACACATGTTTTCCCTTCTGTTTTAATTCCTCAAATTGTGCTTCAGTTTGTAGCTTTTCCATTAATGTACCTCCATTATTCATAGTCTATCTTCATGTCGCCATCTTGAATCCAACCTTTAGCACGCATCCATTCGGAAATTGCTAGACTAATTAGTGCTGGTCCAATAATGTGCGTAACTAATACCATACCAAAAACGGTAATTGAAAAACCCATCGTTTGCAGGGTCATAATTTGTCCAACAAAGCCTGCTGTTCCCATTCCAGCACCAGAAGCATTACTCGTCATATTAAACCATACAACGCCAACTGGCGCCATTAATACGCCTGCAAGTGAGGGTGGGACCACAATTAATGGCTTTTTTATTATATTGGAGATTTGCAGCATTGACGTTCCAATACCTTGGGCTAACAAACCACCCATGCCATTTTCACGATAACTGCTTACAGCGAATCCAATCATTTGGGCCGAACAACCAATGACTGCTGCCCCCGCAGCATAGCCTTCCAGAGAGAGCATGATCGCAATAGCAGCACTAGAGATTGGAGCGGTCAAAGCCCAACCCATTAATAGAGCGACAATCATTCCCATAAATAACGGCTGCTGTGTCGTTGCCCAATTAATAACCTCACCCAGTCCTGTCATAAGTGAATCAATTGTCGGACCGATGAATTTACCTACTACATATCCTACCACAATGGTAAACAAAGGTGTTAATATAATATCTATTTTCGTTTCCTTATAGATGAGTTTTCCAGCCTCAGCGGCACAAACAGCACTAAGATAAGCACCAACTGGTCCGGCAATTATATAACCAAATGCACCAGAATATAGCGTTGAAAACAATACAAGCGGTGGTGCTGACAAGCTATGTGCAATGGCTACACCAATTGCTCCTCCAACAACAATTGGGTTCATGGCAAATTCACCTATTTCTATTAATGCGTGATATACTTCATTCGCCCCAAAACTATTTGAAAGTTGCTCACCTGCTGTTTTAACAATAAGGCCAATTATTAGTGAAGAGAATAACCCGAGCGCCATGTAGCTTAGTGCCCTTATAAAGTAAACACGTGTCGATAATTCAATTTTTTTTCTATGTAAAAAAGCTTTCATGATTCATTCCTCCCCCATAAATTCTTATTTATCTTACATCATGTTAAGACATGTGACAAGACAGATATCAATAAAAAAAAACCTCCTGACCAAATTCCACACTAGATAGAAACTGGTTATAGAGGTAAATCTTTTTATTCAGTGAATTCTATTGAATTAAGCATGGTTACCATATCGGTAAAGTTTGCTTCTAATTTTTTTAAATCTGTCTGAGTCGTTATCCGCACACCACCCACACCTACTTGTAATTCATAATCCTCATCAGCACCTGTTACACTCACATAACTAAACTGCTCATCCGTTTCATATGATTCAAGTAGCGTATAAGTATCGGTAGCTTCAGCAGATAGATAGAAAAAGTCACTTGTTTGATCCTCAAGTGTGTTGTAAAACAGAATAAACATTTGGTTGTTTCCTTCAATAATTAAATTACTTTCTGATTCTTCTACAACAGTAAATTGTTCTGGTAAAAACATTGCAAAACTATTAAAGGTTTGATTTGGCTCCTCATAATTAGTCTCAAAAGTTGTCACAACGGTTTCTTCAATTTCCTGCAGAGCCTCTTCCTCAGTAAGCCCACAACCGCTGAGAATAAACACGCCAACGATAATTACCATAAGTCTTAGTTTCACACGCATATCCAAGCCCCCCTAAAGCATAAATATAGCCTTTAGATATCATACTTTTGAATGTCTTGAATTACAAGTGTTTATAACACAATTGTAAACTAATGAAATATTTTTGTTACATTCACCACGAGATCTGATTTTTTATTTCATACTGACCCTTTAATTGTATAACAACATGTTCAAACATCGCTTGCCGAGATAGCATATTATTAGTAAAAACACCAATTGCACCAGCATTTTGACTAACATTCAGCTCACCAGTGTAACGCCTCATCACAGTACCTAACTCCTCGCCCTTTTCTAACGCCTCCGCTACTTTTTCAGGAACAGGTACACGCGCACCTCCAGCAATATATAGCTGCTCCTCTTGATCAACAAGCGCGCCCCAGTTACATAGGAAGAGCTGATTCTTTAGTCGCATGACACCACCCTCTAGTCCAATACCAATGGCACCTTTATTACTATTTTGACAGTACTTTGCTCTATTAATTGCACCTTGGATTGTTTCTTGATCGGAAAAAGGCTGACTGGCAACATGTGATGGAGCATCCTGTGATTTAATGTGAAAGTCTTTAAAGATCGACGCAACGGCGTTAATCTTCGCTTGATTATATGATCCTACCACGATTTTATTTGTCATAGCGAAATACTTAATTCCTTTCTAACTACTTTGACGAATTGTCGCGAGCGTATTTGAATCAACCTGCTTTACTAGCTTTGCAATAAGCTCTCGAGCTGCTGCATAGTCATCGACATGGATAATTGAGGCGTGGGTATGAATATATCTTGAACAAATACCAACCACTGCTGAAGGGACGCCATCATGAGTAAGGTGAACACGCCCTGCATCCGTTCCACCTTGAGAAATAAAGTACTGATATGGGATATCGTTTGATTCGGCAGTATCTAAGACAAACTCTCGCATTCCTCTGTGCGTTATCATTGAGCGATCAAATATTCTTAATAGCGCGCCTTTGCCAATATGACCAAATTCACTTTCACTTCCTGACATATCATTTGCCGGAGAAGCATCTAAAGCAAAGAAAATATCAGGCTTAATCATATTAGCTGCTACCTGTGCACCTCTTAAGCCAACTTCTTCTTGAACTGTTGCTCCTGAATAGAGCTGATTAGGTAATTCTTCTCCTTGAAGATCCTTTAACAATTCTATGGCTAAGCCACACCCATAGCGATTATCCCAAGCCTTTGCTAACACCTTCTTCTCATTTGCCATTGGCGTGAACGGTGTAACAGGTACAATGCTGTGTCCTGGTTTAATTCCCATTGCTTGCGCATCTTCAGCATCATCTGCGCCGACATCAATTAGCATGTTTTTAATCTCCATTGGTTTTGCCCGAAGTTCTGGCGTTAAGTTGTGTGGTGGGATTGATCCGATTACACCTACTACTGGACCAGCATCTGTCATTACCTGAACACGCTGTGCAAGCATGACTTGATTCCACCAGCCTCCAAGTGGCTGAAAGCGTAACATTCCATTTTTGGTAATTTGGGTAACCATGAAGCCCACTTCATCCATATGACCAGCAACCATCACTCTCGGGCCAGTTCCATTCTTCACACCAAAAACACCACCAAGATTATCGTGGATAACCTCATCAGCGTATTTACTAAGTTCTTCTCTCATAAATTTACGGACTAACTGCTCATCACCAGGAGCACCCTGTAACTCAGTTAATACTTTAAACATTTTAAGTGTTTCTTGATTCATTATGTATAACCTCCAGATTTTTTTCTTCTCTTATTATATACATAGATCGTGTTACTGAACAAGAAGAGCGTTTTAAATGGTCATTTTCAGGGAAATAATCACTATTAATCTGCACTGTAAAATTAAATAGCCTTGTATTTGCTTTTCTAAATTGCATCAAATGAGGTATACTAACATTAATAATCTAACTGAGGTGACCTGAATGAATTGGAAAAAGTCAATTATTGCACTAACAGTTGGAGTAGCAATTGGTTACTCCATTAAAGCACAACTTAATCAAATGCCGATTCGGCCCGAAGTGGCTTTGAAGCAAGCCAAAAATATGTTTAAGGAAAGAGGGACAGTTAGTGGATCATGGATCTATATGAAGACTGAATCAGTTTCTTTACATGGCTTGGATTATACCGTCTATCGTGGCGGCATATCACGAAGTATTAATGAAGTGAATAAACAGTATGAATTTTTTGTTGATGCTTTTACTGGAACGGTAATTGCAACAAAAGAAACAAATACCGTTATTTAATTTTCCAGTGATTAAGTAAATTATAATGGTTAAGTGAATAATTGGATATACAAAGTAGCAGGAGTCGCTTAATCTTGCGAAAGTAGCTCGCCAACGCATCATGACTATACAACCGTCGTTCTAACAAGCCACTATCGAATAACAAAGAAGGAACGCCTAACAATTAGGCGTTCCTTCTTTGCAAACCATATTGTTTTAGTTAAAGCAGTTCTTCATCAAGAGCGCTGGTTAAGCAAATTTTTGTATTACTTCAGCAATACAAAATCCTCTTCCTCGGACACGTGCTATTCCTGCACGAGTCGGCTCTTTTTTTCTTCTGCCTAACCTTAGGAAGTCATTTTACCAACGCTTTATGATATACAACCATTAAAACGCGCACGACAGCGGTAGATAGGTTGACCTTTGGCAGAGAATTTCTCTTCATATTCGGTCATCACGTTTGTCGGATCATTTAATTCATGTAAATCAAGGGTAACCTCTTCTATGATCATGCCATATTGTGAGAAGCTCGTTAAACTATATTCAAACAGGCCCCTATTATCCGTTTTAAAAATTATTTCTCCACCTGGTTTTAAAATATCTTGATATTGCTGTAAAAAAGTACGGTAAGTTAACCGTCTTTTAGCATGTCTTGCTTTGGGCCACGGATCAGAAAAATTTAAATAAATACAATCAATCTCGTTAGTGGCAAAAATCTCCCGTAAATCATTCGCATCGTAATTAATTAGTTTTACATTATCAAGCTGTTCATCTGCTACTTTTTGGACAGCACTGACAATGATACTTTTTACTAATTCAATGGCAATAAAGTTAATACGCTGATTCTGTTTAGCCATTCCAGTAATAAACTGACCCTTTCCAGCCCCAATTTCTAATTGAATAGGCTGTGGAGACTGAAAAACTGTTGACCATTCTTCTTTATTTAATTCTGGATTTAATTCTACATATTGCTTGTGTTCTTGTAAAAAATCATCAGCCCATGGCTTATGTCTTGCTCGCACATTCACTACCCCTTAATCTGCTTAGTTACCTTTATAAATACCGCTCTGCTTGTCGGACAATCATTTGTAAGGCTTCTATTTTATCAGCTAATGCAGCGGCTGACTGAATTCGATTAATCTTAATTAAAGCTTCATAAATAATATACCAATACATTCTTAAATACAATGATTGGCTGCTTTCAATCCCGTAATAAGCTAACCAATTAGTCCACTCATCGTTAGGAATATAATGATTAAACATCATAGCTAAATCAATCGCCGGATCCCCAATTTCAGCATTGTCCCAATCAATTAAATATAACTGACCATCATTAGTAAATAACCAATTATTATGATTTAAATCACCATGACAGACAGCAGGCTTAAAGTTAGTAACCTCATGAAGCGATGCTTGCATAAAATTCAACGCACGCTTACCAACTAGAGGAAGGACGGTGTGTTCACTTCTAAGATCATTCAAAAGCCTATCGAATTGTTGAGCTGGATTTAACGGTTCTTTCCCCATTCGCGTCAACATATCCAATAGTTCAGTTGAGTGATGGATTCTACCTAATAATTCAGCAACCTTTGGGTGCTGTAAAACCTCAGGCTTTAATTCTTTCCCATCTAACCATTGTTGCGCCGTAATCACATCACCATTTTCAAGCCTTTTCGTCCAAACAAGCTTGGGGACAATGCCTTGTGCAGATAAAACGGCAAGAAATGGTGAAGAGTTTCTTTTTAAGAATAGACGTTTGTCGTCAGAATACGCCAAATAGGCTTCCCCTGTTGAACCACCAGCTGATTTAATTATCCACTCGTCACCTAGCATATGTAACACAAGACCTGCCCCCTTTCAAACAACACTTTTACAAAAATAGTGACAATTCACCATTATATTTTAAATTAACTAGTTTAAGATTACCGCATTATAGGCTAAAAGATCAAGAGAAAATTTACTCAAAATTAAAATTTTCATTATCTTGACGCTCCCATTCAGGACGAGAGACTGACAAAGTATCCGAACAAGCAACTAAAGCTTCAGCCACCTTTAATTGCTTATGCTTTAACGGCGAAATAAACTGACGCTGCTTAGTTAGCCATGCTTCATGCCGATCACGATCAATAAATTGAGTCTGATAAGGCTCAATATTAAAGTCAATTTGATTGGTTCTTGAAAGCACCACTCTATGAACTGGTATATCAAGCTCTGCATGATTTAGGACACTTTGAATAACTTTATAAGTGCGTTTTAGTGAAAGTAATGGACTTAACAGTTTAGAACGGACGTTCTGATCTTCGGTGAACCAAGTCCGCTCATCACCTGCAATGATCACCTGTGAAGAAGGTAATTCTAAGAGCTTTATCACATATATTTCTACTGGTGTAATCATAATGATATCCGTATCAATACTTGCTTTCTTCAATTTAAAAACTGGATTATACATAAATAAATAAGTATCAGGAAACCTTTGTAAAAAGTACTTTAAAACTAAATTATGTTGGTACTGCTGATCAATAAATGACATTTCCCGCATGGTTGTTGAAGCCCATTTTAACTGAAATTGCAGTAAAGAATCAAGAAAGAATTGCTTCAATTGTACTTCAGTCTGAGGGAGATTGTGATTATTAATGTCGACAGTTCCATCTTCTTCTTCAGTGCTGGATCTATTGAAAAAACGGGTCCACCGTTTTGCCTTCACCTCATTAGCTGCTAGACTTTCTTCTGTTTCAATCATAATGGGAGCCTGCTTATTTTCCCAATCATACTTAAGCTTATCCCAGTTTGTTCTTTTAAGTCGAACATACTGTGCGGGGTAATGGAACATATCTTGCTCATATCTAGACACATAATTCTCTAATTTAATTAATTGACCCATAAACTCACCTCACTTTAATGGTAGTCGATAAACGCACTTATATTTCGGTACGCTCATCATATCAATGCTGTATAGACAAATGGCCTTTAGATGCTCAGAATAGCAATCTGAAAAATGATCATCTAACTTTCTTAAAACGAGCGGTGTAAGCCACTTCTTCTGGCATTTCTTAGCGATCGTAATATGTGGTTGAAAAGATTGATTAATAGGAGGAGATTTAAGGTTAGACAACCATTTTTGAACAATAGAATAAAAAGTCATTATTTTCTGTTCTTCAGCTATACCAAACCAAACAACCCGGGGACCTGTGGCGTTACCAAAAAAATGAAGGTCTGCTATGCAAACTGTGTCACTTAGTAGACTTTCTTGCTTTCTCATACAAGTCATTAATTGCTCTATTTGCTGTGCAGGTAGCGCCCCCAAAAAAGCTAAAGTAATATGAAAATCAGCTTCGGCTGTCCAGCTTTTATAGGTGTTATGGCCAATGGTTAGTTGCAATTTACTTTGTTGCAGAGCTAGCCATTTTTTTAATCCTTCACTTAATTCAACTGCAATGAAATAGTGAGGTAAATGACCATTTTCCATACATTCCACTCCTTATGCACTTTATATATCGGTTTTTCGTTAAGAAAGTGTAAAAAAACTAGCCTTTTCAATAAAAAAGGTGTAGAATAACGGTAAAAGAGATTCAGCAACACCACAAGTCTAATGCAATTCATTAAGGAGTGGTTTTTTTGAGTCAATCTACAACAAGGATGCTAACTCGCGTAAAGGCTGTCTATATGTTTATAAGAGAAAACGGTCCAGTTACAACGACTGACATTGCTAACGAATTTGAAATTACCGAACGCACCGTACAACGCGATTTAAATGTTCTAGCTTATAACGGCCTGGTGAGAAGCCTAAGTAAAGGTACTTGGGACATTACAAAAAAGAAAGTAAAAATTTTATAATGTCGCATAGATTATTACCATGCTGACAGTTTTATGGTCAGCTTATTTTTTTGTCCAATTTTAAGATAACCCCTTTAAATAGTTAATTTCTTCTATCGTTAAGCGACGATAAGCTCCTGTTTCAAGCTGTTCATCTAACAACCATTCACCGATAGCGACCCTTTTTAAATAAACGACTCTCTTTCCAACTGCTTCAAACATTCTTTTAACTTGATGATATTTTCCTTCTGTAATTGTTAAGTTAACTTGAGAAATCTGATCACTCTGTAGAATTTCTAGCAACGCTGGCTTTGTTAGGTAGTCATCATCTAAATAAACGCCTACATTAAATTGCTTGACATCAGCCATGGTCACAACTCCTTCAATATCAGCATAATAGGTTTTTCCTACATTTTTGTTTGGCGAAAGAAGTTGGTGCGCTAGTTTCCCATCGTTTGTAATTAAGAGCAAACCTTCAGTATCCTTATCAAGTCGCCCAACCGGAAAAGGTTGCTTAATGCGATCGCTTGCGGCAAGTAAATCAAGTACAGTACGATCACGATTATCTTCTGTAGCACTAATAACACCCGCAGGCTTATTAAGGACAAAATAAACAAATTCCTCATATTCGACAGCCGTCTGACCAATATAAACTTGGTCAGTTGTTATAGAGACTTGATATTTCCCATCTTTAATTATTTCATTATTCACTGCTACCGCACCGGACTTTAGCAACTGCTTAACTTCTTTACGGCTGCCAAAGCCTGAGTTTGAAATAAGCTTATCTAAGCGCATATAACCTGCCTCCCTACCTTCTAAACAAACGATCTAACACACGAATTCTAGAGCCTAATACCCGTTCTAGTAATGTTGAGTGGTAACAAAACCATAAATAGACGAATGCTCCGACTGATACCGTTATTGCCAATATGAGCGCACTTACCCAGCGACCATCTGTATAATCTAACACGAATTGAACAAGATAATTTGTTAATAACACGGCAAAGCTCATAAATAAACTAAAAATGAGCATGAGCAAGCTTCGTTTAATTAGTGGCTTTAATGAAAAACCAATTGCTGTTTTTACTCGCCATAGATTACTTAAGACTGTCGCCAGTGATGCAATCCAAGTTGCCATTACCGCACCCTCTGGTCCTAATAAGCGCAGTAAAGGAACGTTAAGCACACTCTTTAGAACGAGACCAATAAACAGGCTATAAATTGCAAATCGCTGTTGGTTGATCCCTTGTAGGATTGATGATGTCACTGTAAACAAAGCAAAGAACAAAGCAACAGGAGCATACCAACCCAAGAGATCACCATTTAACTGGATATAATCATTCACACCATAGAAAAACCCCCAGATTTCTCTAGATAATAACGACATGCCAATTACGGCTGGTAAAACAAGCAACATGACAATTTGTAACGATTGATTAATTTGTTGAAATAATAGCGGTTTGTTCCGATCAATAAATGACTTTGTTAAGGTCGGCAAAGTAGCAAGTGACATACCTGTTGCTAGCGTGATAGGGATCATAATGAGCTTATGCCCGTATAAATTAATATTGGAGAAGGTATGATCAATAATAATTTGTTGGTAACCTAAATCAGTTAGCGTGCGAGCAAACGTAATCGCATCAATCTGCTGATACAATGGAATTGCGAGACCAACAAATACAAACGGGCCAGCATAACTAAATAGCTCACTAAATAATGCCTTTTTTGACATTGTGGATTGTCTTGTTTTTTGCTGAGACATATATCCTTCAATATAGCTCTTACGTTTTTTCCAGTACCATAATAATATTAATGCAGAAGCAATGGCGCCGATAAAAGCTGAAAAGGTGGCAAACCCAACTGCTGTTGTAATTGATCCACTAAATAAGTGAATAATGACAAAAACTGATACCAAAAGAAAACCAATTCTAGCAATTTGTTCGACTACCTGCGAAATAGCCGTTGGCCCCATTGATTGATAGCCTTGAAAGAAACCTCTTGTAATACTCATTGGCGGAATAATAATTAGCGCAAAACTAACCATTCTAATGACCATCGCGACATCCTCAATGGTAATACCTTGAGAATTAGCTGGTATGTAGATCCGGGCAATAACATTAGCCCCCGCAAATAATATAAAAAAGGTGACTATCCCAGTCACAATCATCAATTTAAGCGCAAGTTTATACATGCGATAGCTGGTACGGTAATCTCCCAAAGAATTGTACTTAGCCACAAATTTGGAAACGGCTAGTGGTATACCAACGGTTGATAAACTAATAAAAATGGTATAGGGTCCATAAGCAAGTCCATACAACATCCCACCTGATGCGCCGACTAAGCTTTCAAACGGCATCGTATAGATCATTCCAATAAATCTGGATATAAATGTCGCACTTGTTAATAAAACTGTGCCACGAACAATCGTATTTTTTGACATATATTCACCTTAATTCTTTCTATTATTACAAATTCACTACTCACCATTTTAACACATCTTTTTAAAATTCTAAGTGAAAAACGATAATTATACAAAATTCACTTAAATATAGTATACTTAACCGAGTACTTGACAAGCGAGAGGATGAAACCTGTGATTTATGATGTCGCAATAATTGGTGGCGGACCTTCTGGCCTTATGGCTGCTATTGCAGCTGCAGAGCATGGAGCAAAGACAATTTTAATCGAAAAAGGTAATAAACTTGGAAAAAAACTAGAGATTTCCGGCGGGGGACGGTGCAATGTCACCAGTCGACTTCCTAAAGACGAAATAATCAAACACATACCTGGAAATGGACGTTTTCTATATAGTGCCTTTTCTGTTTTTGATAATGAGGATATTATTGCTTTTTTTGAAAACTTAGGGGTTAAGCTTAAAGAAGAAGATCATGGGCGAATGTTTCCAGTTAGTAATTCTGCAAAAGATGTCGTTAACGCCTTGATTACTAGGCTGCAAGATTTAGATGTTAAACTATTACTAAACAGCCCCGTTGCTGCTATAAACTACAGTACAGAAAAACATACTATTATATTAGGAAACAAAGGGAAAATCGCAGCCACAAGTATTGTCGTAGCCGTAGGGGGAAAAGCGGTACCACACACTGGCTCAAATGGTGAAGGGTATCCTTGGGCTAAGAAGGCGGGGCATTCTATAACTGATTTGTACCCTACTGAAGTTCCCCTACTTTCCAACCAACGCTTTATTCAAGATAAAAGTTTACAAGGGTTAGCCTTAAGGGATATTAAATTATCTGTTATAGATGATAAGCAAAAGCAGATCGTCAGTCATCGTATGGATATGTTATTTACCCATTTTGGTATTTCTGGTCCTGCTACATTACGCTGCTCACAGTATGTCGTTAAACTGCTCAAAAACGGACAAAAAAATGTCCAACTTCATATTGATGCATTGCCTGATCAGCATGAAGAACAAATTCTGCAAACGATTCTAAGCACATTTAACCATGCGCCTAAAAAATCGATTAAAAACCATTTAAAAGGACTTGTTCCAGAACGTTATTTACTCTTTTTGCTTAATCAAGAAAAGATAAATCCAGAAGCAAAGCCAGCAAATATTTCCCGGGAAAAGTTACGCATGTTAATCACTAGCTTTAAACAGTTTGAAATCATTATTTATGATAGTCTTCCCATTGAAAAAGCATTCGTTACAGGAGGCGGTGTTTCAATTAAAGAAATTGAACCCACTTCAATGGCTTCAAAATTAATGTCTGGGCTATTCTTCTGTGGTGAAATTCTTGATATTCACGGCTACACCGGTGGCTATAACATTACAGCCGCATTAGTTACTGGTAGACTAGCTGGCCAAAATGCTGCCTGGCAAAGTCTATAATACCTGATATGAAAAGGAGATAAAGAATGGCTTATGGATCTATTCATCATCTAGAAGTGTATGTATCAAACTTACAAGCTTCAAAGCAATTTTGGGAATGGCTGCTAACAGAATTAAATTACACTGCTTATCAATCTTGGGATAAGGGCTTTAGCTTTAAGCTTGGTGAAACTTATCTAGTTTTTGTTCAAATACAAGAAAAATATAATGACTTGCTTTATCATCGTTGTGGTGTTGGTCTTAACCACATAGCATTTCATGCTCACTCACGCCAGCATGTTGATCAATTAACCAAAAAACTTCGACAAAAGAATATTGAAATTCTTTATCCAGACAAGCATCCATTTGCCGGCGGACAACAGCACTATGCTTTATATTTTGAGGATCCAGATCGAATTAAAGTTGAAATAGTTGCACCCTAACTGTCTGTTTAGTTACCAATTTTGAAAAATGATTTATTCAATAAAATTTGAATAAATCATTTTTCATTACTTTTAGTATACAAGGTAAATAATCTTTCCTTTATATAGTAAATTTTATTGCTGTACTTAAAAAAGCTTCTAGATAAATCTAGAAGCTTTACAAGTTGCTTAGCGACGTCCTACTCTCGCGGGGCTTAGACCCAACTACCATCGGTGCTGAAGAGCTTAACTACTGTGTTCGGCATGGGAACAGGTGTGACCTCTTCGCTATCGTCACTAAACCATTATTGAGGCCCACAGGCTGTGGGTCAGTTCAGGATTCTGAACGTACTACTTGAAGTCATGTACCCTCAAAACTAGATAAGACGTGACAAGTGTCATACAAACGGTTAATTTTTAGATCTAGCTCAAGCTCCTAATAGCTAGCATCTCGTTCATCCTTCCTTTTGCACAGAAAAACCCTGTGCGACAGTCTGGCTGATCTAGCTGTACGCTATTGAACAGTCGCTTTCACTTTTTGTTTTTAGTTAAGTCCTCGATCGATTAGTATT
>NZ_FODJ01000027.1 GCF_900110345.1 Amphibacillus marinus | reverse complement strand
CTCAGAATGGGCATGTGAATCAACAAGCGGAAACGAAGCCACAAGCACAGACGGTGAATGGGAAGGTTAATACGCAGAAAGATCAGGCTGTTTTGAATGGGGATAAGCAAGCCAGTGGGGCTGGAAAAATAAGCAAAGAAGTTGAAATAATTAATAAGAACGGTAGTCCTCTTGGAGAATTTGATGAAATTGATTTAAATAAAGGAATATTTTATGAGGATAAGACTGCGAAAGGCTTGGACGTAGTAAATCCTAGAACGGGATTACCAACCCAGACACCACAGCAATTTGCAGATAAGCAAATTTATCAAAAAACTGTAAATAGAATAAAAAATTTAGATATAGCAGATGCTACTAGACCAACAGTAAATGGTAGTCAATTTATCCCTTCTTTAGAAGAAATAAAAGGTGTAAAAAAGTTTTTATTTAGACTAGACGGAAATAGTGCAGAATTACAAAGTGCGGTAAATCAGAGTATTACAAAACTACAGTCTGAATTCCCAGGCTATACATTTGAAGTTATATTTGGAGGGAAGTAAAGTATGTCAATTGGTATTATTGTAGATGAACCAAAAAACGAGAAAGAACAACTATTTTTTATTCCGGTTGCAACAGAAGAAGTCTTTTCAAGTTACTGGCTCAAAGCTTCAAATGAATTGCAATTAAGTTGGGTTCCCATTTTTGAAACAGGGATAGTAATTGAGAAAGAGGATATGTCAGTAATTCTAAGAGAATTAGGACTTGTTAAAAAGTGGATAGAAAAAAATGTTAGAGATATAGATGCAAAAATGGATTTAGAAAAAAGATTAGAATACATTTTAGAGACATTACCAAAAGCTTTTGCAGATGAAAACATAAAGCTTTATATAGGGTAATTAAGAAGTTGTTCTATACTAGTATGTTTGTAGGCATTCTTCGATCTCACAATAAAAAATTTTACGTTTTAACCTGCTATTTGCTAGATTCTGAGGGTGCAGTAGAAAAGGTTTGAAAGAACAAGTTCAAATGCCAAAGAAAAAGGTGGACATGTTATGCTGAAAATGCTCGAGGAACAAGTAAAGATGCTAGCTTGAGTTCCTCGGGCACTAACAATAACAAAAGCATATGCCCAATAAATAAAGTCAATAGCGACGTTAGGAGAGCCTAGCGGTCTATTGAATTTATTTATAGTGTTTTATGGAGTCATTTTTCTCATTTTCTTCTCCTTCCTTTAGAAATAATAATGGTGTCCTAAAAGAAACATCACATTTAAATACAGTATATAAGATTGAAATGCAGGCATGTACTGCCATATACAAAGGCCTTGATGGCAATCAATATATATCAGTGAGGATTAAGAAAGAATTAAATATACGTACATAAACAATGGAAGATGGGCAATTTAGTTAAGGTGATAGAATCTAGGCCACTTAAATAAGTTAGTAGGATAAAAAATGTTAAAATGATGAAAAAATTTTTCTAATGCTAAGAAGTCATGCCTCTAGTCATTGATGTATTAATATAATTAAAATAGTATAGCCAAAGTAAAAAGCTGCTTTCTAAAACCTGAAAGCAGCTTTTCGATGTTTTCTAAAAATAGAGCGGAGCCTAGGTGCTTTTTATTGGGTCATGCTTTACACTATA
>NZ_FODJ01000011.1 GCF_900110345.1 Amphibacillus marinus | reverse complement strand
CCATCTGTAAGTGACAGCTAAAAGCCGCCTTTTACCTCCAACCCATGTGAGTCAAAGGATCATCCGGTATTAGCCCCGGTTTCCCGGAGTTATCCCAGTCTTACAGGTAGGTTGCCCACGTGTTACTCACCCGTCCGCCGCTCATTCCACAGCTCGTCACCCCGAAGGGATCTAACCTGCTTCCTGCGCTCGACTTGCATGTATTAGGCACGCCGCCAGCGTTCGTCCTGAGCCAAGATCAAACTCTCATTAAAGTGTTTGCGCTTCAATAGTTATCCTATTGAATGCTCTTTGCTCGCTTAAAAGCACTAGCTTTTGTCTTATTTCTTTTCTTAACATACTGGTTGTTTTGTTCAGTTTTCAATGATCAATTAGCCTGCCTTACGACAGTATAAACATCTTATCACAGGCTGTACACTATGTCAATAAAAACAATACTTAAATCATCTTTTTTTGACAACAAAAACTATAATACTCGCTTTATTAGAGAAAGTCAATACTTTTTAATTAAAAAACAGGGCTATATAGCCCTGTTTAATAGAATAGTTTTAATTTGCAACAATATTTACTAGCTTACCCGGTACAACAATGACCTTACGAACTGTTTTACCCACTATTTTTTCTTGAACAATCTCATTAGCTAACGCTAACTTCTCAAGTTCATCTTTAGAAATGTTTTTATCAACTAAAACCTTAGCGCGATTCTTACCTAAAATTTGAATAACAATCTCTACCTCATTTTCAACTAACTTAGCTTCATCATATTCTGGCCAAGCTTGATATGAAATAGTATCATTATACCCTAGTTTAAACCAAAGTTCTTCAGCAAGGTGAGGAGCAACAGGTGAGAGTAGTTTAACAAAGCCCTCCGCATATGACTTAGGAATGACGTTAGCTTTATACGCCTCATTAATGAAGACCATCATTTGCGAGATACCTGTATTAAATCGCAAGCTATTAAAATTCTCAGTAACACGTTTAACCGTTTCATGATAAACCTTTTCAAGTTCACTTTCTTCTACTTGCTCCACAATTTTACCAGACAAATCATTTGATTCATCCTTTACAAACAATCTCCAAACACGATCTAAAAAGCGACGTGCACCATCTAACCCACCCTCAGACCAGGCGATCGAAGCATCTAAAGGTCCCATAAACATTTCATATAAGCGCAATGTATCAGCACCGTGGCTCGCAATTATTTCATCTGGATTGACCACATTCCCCTTGGACTTACTCATTTTTTCATTATTTCCTCCAAGTATCATGCCTTGGTTAAATAGTTTCATAAAAGGTTCTTTTGTTGGTACAACGCCAATGTCATAAAGAAATTTGTGCCAAAAACGGGCATAAAGTAAGTGTAAGACAGCATGCTCTGCACCACCAATATAAACATCAACTGGTAACCATTTTTTTAAAGCTTCAGGATCTGCAAGCTGTTCATTATTAGTCGGGTCAATATAACGCAAGAAATACCAACAGCTTCCCGCCCATTGCGGCATTGTATTTGTCTCACGTCTTCCTTTCATTCCCGTTTTAGGATCAATAACATTAACCCAATCATCGATATTAGCAAGAGGTGACTCCCCTGTTCCTGATGGCTTGATGTGCTCCGTTTTAGGCAAAACAAGTGGCAATTCACACTCTGGAACACCCGACATTGTGCCATCTTCCCAATGAATAATTGGAATAGGCTCACCCCAATATCGTTGCCGACTAAATAACCAATCACGAAGACGATAGGTCACTTTCCTTATTCCTTTATTATGGTCCTCAAGCCATTTAATAGCTGTTGAAATTCCTTCTTCTTTATTTAAGCCATTCAGAAAATCGGAATTAATATGCTCGCCATCACCAGTAAAAGCTTCTTCAGTTAAATCACCACCAGCAAGAACTGGGATAATTTCTAAAGTAAAAGTCTGAGCAAATTCATAATCACGTTGATCATGAGCTGGAACAGCCATAATCGCACCTGATCCATAGCTCATTAACACATAATCCGCTACCCAAATCGGGATCTTCCTACCATTAATCGGATTAACAGCATAAGCCCCAGTAAACACGCCTGTTTTATCCTTAGCTAAATCTGTTCTTTCTAAATCACTCTTTAGCTTTACTTGATTTAAGTAAGCTTCAACAGCTTCTTTTTGATCTATTGTGCAAATTGTCTTAACCAATGGATGCTCAGGTGCAAGCACAGCATAGGTTGCACCAAATAATGTATCTGGTCTAGTTGTAAAAACAGAGAACGTTTTATCGTAGTTTGCAACGTCAAAGACAACCTCTGCACCTTCTGAACGTCCAATCCAATTCCTTTGCATATCCTTAATACTTTCAGGCCAATCCAAATCTTCTAGGTCTTCTAGTAGTCGGTCTGCATATTCCGTAATCTTTAGGACCCACTGCTTCATCGGCTTGCGTTCTACTGGGTGTCCACCACGCTCACTAACACCATCAATAACCTCTTCATTGGCAAGAACTGTACCTAATGCAGGACACCAATTGACGGCAACTTCATCTATATAAGCTAAGCCTTTTTCATAAAGTTTAAGAAAGATCCATTGTGTCCACTTATAATATTCAGGATCTGTCGTACTAATCTCTCGATCCCAATCGTAGGAAAAACCTAGCTCTTTAATTTGTCGTCTAAACGTTGTTATGTTTTTAGCGGTAAACTCGGCTGGATCATTACCCGTATCAAGTGCATACTGCTCAGCTGGTAAACCAAAAGCATCCCAGCCCATCGGGTGAAGGACTTCATAGCCTTGCATCCGCTTCATTCTTGCTAGTATATCTGTAGCAGTATAGCCTTCAGGGTGACCAACATGGAGACCTGCTCCAGATGGATATGGAAACATATCTAATGCATAAAATTTATCCTTTGTTGATTTCGTATCTGATTTAAACGTTTTGTTCGTTAACCAATGGTCACGCCACTTTTTTTCAACTTGCTTATGATCAAAAGTCATAACTACCTTCCTCCTTTTAGTTACCCAGTTCCCTACGACAAATTAAGAACGTTTGTTCTAAATGTATAAAAAGCCCTCATCCCAAAACTGGGACGAGAGCTTTTCCCGCGGTACCACCCAAAATTAATATCAATAAACTGATATTCACTTTGTTTCTTTAACGCAGAATACGGCGATTATTACTTTCGCTGACAATCGCAACATCAAAGGTGAGTTCATATTGGATAGGGGTAACTTACACCGTCCGTTACCTCTCTTTAAATCCTATCATTAATACTACTAGTCCTTCTCACTTGTCGTTCCTTCATATATGTAATCGTATTGTAAGGAAACATACACCTTTTGTCAAGCTTTCGGTCGTTATTTTTCAACTGAATAATGCGCAATGACGAGCACTATGATAAAATAATGCTCGTATAAATACATGAATATAAAGGAGTACTTAGTTTGAAGAACCCATTTCCATATTCGCTTGACCACAAACGTTATCATTCTTGGAATTACTATTTGAAAAATATATTTGGTGAAAAGATTTTTAAAGTTGCCTTAGACGGAGGGTTTGATTGCCCTAATCGTGACGGAACAGTTGCCTATGGTGGATGCACCTTCTGCTCTGTTGCAGGAAGTGGGGATTTCGCAGGTGATCGTGCTCACGATTTAACGACACAATTTCACGAAGTAAAAGAGCGCATGCATACTAAATGGCCAAACGCCAAATATATTGGTTATTTTCAGGCTTATACTAACACACATGCGCCAGTCTCAGAGCTAAGGGAAAAATATGAAGTTATCTTACAGCAAGAGAATGTCGTGGGCATGTCGATTGGGACTAGACCTGATTGCTTACCAGATGACGTTGTCGAGTACTTAGCGGAGTTGAACGAGCGGACTTTCCTATGGGTTGAGCTAGGCTTACAAACCATGCACCAACAAACGTCAGATCTCATTAACCGTGCTCATGATATGGAATGCTATTTGGAGGGCGTTGCGAAACTACGTAGGCATAACATTAATGTTTGTACCCACATCATTAATGGCTTACCTGGAGAGAATTATCAAATGATGCTGGATACTGCGAAGGCCGTGAGCGAAATGGATGTACAAGGTATTAAAATTCATATGATGCATCTTCTTAAAGGTACGCCAATGGTAAAACAGTATGAAAAGGGTCTGCTTAAATTCATGACCAAGGATGAATATATTCAGCTTGTTGTCGATCAGTTAGAGCTTTTACCAAAGGAAATGATTGTTCACCGTATTACTGGTGATGGCCCACCCGAATTATTAATTGGACCGATGTGGAGTATGAGCAAATGGGAAGTGTTAAATGCAATTGATGCTGAATTCAAAAAAAGAGATAGCTTTCAAGGTAAAACATACAACAGATTAGCTCGGGTATTACCATGCTAAAGCGTGTCATCCCGTTTGCGCATGAACTTATTCAAAAAGCAACAAAACCCGGAGAAATTGTAGTCGATGCCACATGTGGTAATGGCCATGATACCATTGTTTTATGCAAAGCAACAGGACCAAATGGAAAGGTATATGCATTTGATGTTCAAAAAGCCGCCATTGAAAATACGCAAGCTTTACTTGACGCTAATAACATCACCCATGCTGAGTTAATTCATGATAGTCACCACCATGTTGATCGTTACTTAAAAGAAGAACAAGATCTCCTTGCCGGAGCTATCTTTAATCTTGGGTATCTCCCAGGAAGTAACAAATCTGTGATAACCAAACCAGAATACACATTAGAAGCGATTAACAAAATGCTAGCTCTATTAAAGGTTGGTGGTGTCATTGTTTGCGTCGTTTATTATGGACATCCAGGTGGACAAGAGGAAAAGGATGCCTTAATAAATAAACTAGGCCAGCTTAATCAAAAAAAATATCAAGTCCTTCAATACGGGTTTATTAATCAACGCAACCATCCCCCGTTTATTATTGCAATCGAAAAAAAGAATGACAAGTTACTATAAACAAACGACCATTCCAGTACTGGAATGGTCGTTTGTTAAATCTTAGAGTTCAACTGGCTTAATATTATTGAGCTAGTTGGGAAATTTGCTTAATACCTTGCTGTTCGACATTAATCTGGTACCAAATCATAAAGACTAAAACAGTCCATATTTTGCGACTGTAGTCCTGCTTCCCTTCACGATGCATCTCTAATAATGAAAGGACATACTGATGATTAATTAAGTGCTCGGTCGATCCTTCCATTATGATCGCTTTAGCCCAATCATACATTTCATCCTTTAACCAATGACGGATAGGGACAGGAAAACCTAGTTTCTTTCGATCAATTACATGGTCTGGGACAATTCCTTTAGCGGCTTCTCGCAAAACATATTTTGTTGTCCCATTAGCTATTTTATATTCAACAGGGATTTCCATTGCTAAATCAAATACTTTTTTGTCTAGGAACGGGACTCTTAATTCAAGTGAATGCGCCATTGTCATCCGATCTGCTTTTAATAAAATGTCGCCCCTTAACCAAGTATGTAAATCAATATATTGCATTTGATTTACCGCATGCATACTACCCGCTTCTTCAAAATAAGGCTTTGTAATAGCCTGAAAATCAAGGTCAGCCCGGTATTTTTTTAAGACCTTTTCTAAAGCACTTCCTTCAAACATTTTAGCGTTACCAATATAACGCTCAGCTAACGGTGTTGTACCGCGCTCAATAAAGCTTTTCCCTTTAACACCTTCTGGCATCATTTTAGCCAAATAATTAAGCATTCTTTTTAATCTCTCTGGTAGATAATTAAAATGTCGTAACGATTCTGGCTCTCGATAAATATTATAGCCACCAAATAGTTCGTCCGCCCCTTCTCCAGATAAGACCACCTTAACCTGTTTACGCGCTTCCTCAGCAACAAAATAAAGGGGAATAGATGCAGGATCTGCTAATGGGTCATCAAGATACCAAATTATTCTGGGCAGCTCCTTCATATACTGTTCAGCGGTAATTATTTTAGCGAAATTTTCAACGTTTAATTTTTCGGCGGTTTGGCTAGCAACATCAATTTCTGAGAAACCATCCCGTTCAAAACCGACAGAAAAAGTCTTAATCTTTGGATTAAACTGTTTAGCAGCGGCAACTATGAATGATGAATCAATTCCGCCAGATAAAAATGAACCCACCGGCACGTCACTTCGCATATGTATGCCGACTGATTCAATAATAGATTCCTGGACACGGGTAACCAGCTTGCTAAAGTCACTTTGAATTGGGCGAAACGTAGCCTTCCAATAACAATTAACTTCAAAATGACCAGCCACCGTTTGTTTAATAAAATGGCCAGGTTCAAGTTTACAAATCTGTTCGTTTAAAGTACTTGGCTCTGGAACGTACTGAAAGCTTAAATACTGTTGCAGTGCTTGTTCATTAAAAGTAAACAGCTCTTCGCCATTAAAGCTTTTAAGCTCACTTGCAAAAGTCAACGCTTCAGCTTCACGTTTATAATAAAGGGGCTTTATCCCAAATGGATCCCGAGCTGCAAAAATTTCTTGCTCTTCTGTATCCCAAATTAAGATCGCAAACATACCACGCAACATTTTAAAAGCTTGTTCTCGGTGCTTAATAAACGCTTGCAGGACTACCTCCGTATCAGAATCAGTTTGAAAGTTAAACCCGTCAGCTATTAGCTGCTCTCTTAATTCAATATAATTATAAACCTCGCCATTAAAAACCATGACATAACGTTGGTCCTGTGACACAAAAGGTTGGTGACCATTTTCCAGGTCAATAATACTCAAGCGGCGAAATCCCAAACTTACAAATTGATCCTCGTAATAACCACTATCATCCGGACCACGGTGGGTAATTCTCTCGGTTCCTAAGTACAGCGCTTCCTTATCCTTATTAATTATTTTCTCCTGATTATATTGTAAAAACCCAAAGAAACCACACATTTGACAATCTCCTCTTCTTCAAACTCCTATATAGCTTAGACGACTATTATGTAAAAACTGTTACATTTTTAAATCAATTAATTATTATGCCTTATACTATGATGTAAAAGGGCTAACAAGATACTTCCTTTATACAAAAAACACTTTAGATTTATTACTTTCTCCAATTCACCTTATTTAATACTTAATTCCCTTTACAGATAATAATAAACTGACGTTTTTTTACACAAAAAGACCAATTCCATTATAATCAAGTTATAATGGAATTGGTCTCCGTGCAGTTATGCTTTACTTGCTAACAAATTGATTAATTGCCTCGGCTTTATCTGTCTTTTCCCACGGAAATAAGACATCTGTTCTGCCAAAATGCCCATATGCTGCAGTGTCTTTATAAATGGGTTGTCGTAGGTTAAGCATATTGATAATACCAGCAGGTCTTAAGTCGAAAAGATCACGAACAGCTTCTATTAGCCTTTCTTCACTTACTGCCCCGGTGCCAAATGTATTAATCGCAATCGAAACCGGCTCAGCTACGCCAATAGCATAGGCCAATTGCACTTCACAGGAAGCAGCTAAACCCGATGCAACAATGTTCTTAGCAACATAACGAGCTGCATACGAAGCGGAGCGATCTACTTTAGTAGCATCTTTCCCGCTAAAAGCACCACCACCATGTCGTGCATAACCACCATATGTGTCAACAATAATTTTCCGACCTGTTAAGCCTGCGTCACCTTGTGGGCCACCAATAACAAATCGACCAGTAGGGTTAATAAAGTATTTTGTCTCATCATCGATAAGCTCTTCTGGTACAATCGGAAAAATAACATGTTCTTTTAAATCCGCTTGAATAGTAGACAGCTCAACGTCTTGATGATGTTGAGTTGAAATAACAATGGTATCAACTCGAACAGGTTTATTATTTTCATCATATTCAACTGTTACTTGCGTTTTCCCGTCTGGACGTAAGTAATCAACGGTTTTGTCCTTTCGCACATCTGCTAAGCGCTTCGCTAATTTGTGCGCTAATGAAATAGGCAGGGGCATCAACTCAGGTGTTTCATTATTAGCATAGCCAAACATAAGCCCTTGGTCACCAGCACCAATTGCTTCAATTTCATCTTCCTTCATTCCACCTTCTCTAGCTTCTAAAGCAACGTTAACACCACCGGCAATATCTGCTGATTGTTCATCTATTGCTGTTAAAACGGCACAGGTTTCAAAATCAAAGCCATATTTGGCACGCGTATATCCGATCCCTTTAATCGTTTGTCTAACTATTTTTGGTATATCAACATACGTTGAAGTGGTAATTTCACCTGCAACCAGAACCAATCCAGTTGTCACTGTAGTTTCACACGCTACACGCGCAAGCGGGTCTTTAGCTAAAATTGCGTCTAAAATTGCATCCGAAATTTGATCACTAATTTTATCAGGGTGTCCTTCAGTTACTGACTCTGAGGTAAATAATCGACGATTTGCAGCCATTCTGCATAATCTCCCTTCTGCGACACTTTATCGTGCCTGTTCTTTATTCATTTATTTGAGCGCTTTTACAATAGCCAACTTTATCATAACAGAACTAATGAAGGCTTGGCTATTAAACCGATTGCTTCTCACGTTCTCTTGTTTCATTAGCTAACCGATAACTCATTGTATGCAGTATCGTTAGAATCGCGTTACGAATTTTATCGTAATCCAAACTAACTAAGCTTGTCAACATAATATTTTTTTAAAATCTAACTTTAGCATTTCCTATCTTTCCACAGCTATTAAACATCTTTTAATTTTGTCTATGCAACCCATTAACGCTAAGGAAGGTAGTCGTTCAACGGGCACCAACCTAATAACACATGCATACGTTAAAGAAAAAGGTTACTTACAAAAGGAGTTTACTTATGAAAAGAGTGATGAAACTACTGGCAGTAGCCCTGATGCTACTAGTATTTGTAGGGTGCTCCTCTGATGAAGCTTTAACAACAATTCGCGTTGCCGAGGTTACTCGGAGCATTTTCTATGCTCCACAATATGTTGCATTAGAGTTAGGTTATTTTGAGGACGAAGGATTAGAGGTCGAACTACAGACGATTGCTGGTGGCGATAAGGTGATGATCGCACTTCTCTCGAACAACTCAGATATTGGTCTTGTTGGATCGGAGACTTCAATTTATGTAGCAGCTCAAGGCGCGGAAGATCCAATTATTAATTTTGCCCAACTTACGCAAACAGATGGGACCTTTCTCGTTGCTCGAGCAGAAAATGACCATTTTTCATTTTCGGATTTGGCAGGTGAAACGTTTCTTGGTCAAAGAAAGGGTGGGATGCCTCAGATGGTTGGGGAATATGTTTTGAAAGAGCACGGTATTGATCCTGAAACAGACTTAGAACTCATTCAAAATATAGACTTTGCAAATATTGCGAGTTCTTTTTTAGCTGGTACCGGTGACTACGTTCAATTATTTGAGCCAACAGCAAGTCAGTTTGTTAAAGACGGGAATGGCCACATTGTGGCATCTTTTGGTGAGGAATCCGGGAATGTGCCTTATACTGTTTTTATGGCAAAGGAAAGTTTTTTAGCTGAACATGAAGATGCGGTATTGAAATTCACCCGTGCAATCTACCGAGCACAACAGTTTGTCGAGAGCAATGAACCAGAAGCGATAGCTGAGATTGTTCAACCCTTCTTCGTTGAAACAGATGGGGAACTCTTAACAAGCGCCGTTGCTCGTTACAAAGCACAAGGTTCTTATGCCAACAATCCGCTCCTCGAACAAGCTTCTTGGGAGCAGCTAAAGACTATTATGAGCAAAGCCGGTGAGTTGCCTGCTGACATTGATTATGAAGAGCTTGTTAATCGACAATTCGCTGAACAGGTGCTTGATGAATAAGGAGGTCAAAAAGCTTGAGTTACTTGGAGTTAGATGGTATTAGTCACTATTACTTTAGTGAACAGCAATGCAAGCAAGCTATTGATCAAGTATCGCTTTCTATTGAAAAGGGAAAATTCACTGCGCTATTAGGACCGAGCGGCTGTGGGAAAACGACATTACTATCCATTATTGCACAGCTTATCAAGCCAACAGAAGGGGCAGTAACTATTGAAAGACGTTCAGTAGAACAACATAGCCGAATGATTGGCTACATGTTGCAACAGGATTATTTGTTTCCTTGGAAAACCATTCTTGATAATGTCTGTATTGGTCCAAAGCTTCACGGAGAATTAACTGAATTAGAATTTAACAAAGCAAAAGCACTTCTTCGTAAGGTTAGTCTCGACCATGTGGAAGAATTATACCCTAATCAATTATCTGGTGGTATGAGACAGCGAGTAGCACTTGCTCGCACGCTTATGACAGATCCAGCTATTTTGCTTCTTGATGAACCATTCTCAGCATTAGATTTTCAGACAAAGCTATTACTTGAGAATTTCATGGTAGAAATGCTTAGTCAGTATAAAAAAACCGCCATTTTAGTTACCCATGATATTGGAGAAGCTATCGCGATGAGTGATGATATTTACTTAATGCAACCGAATCCTGGTAGAATACATCTCCACCTTACTGTCCCAGAAGTAGTAAGGGAACTTTCACCTATTGAAGCAAGGCGACATCCAGAATATCATCGTTTATTTGATGAAATTTGGAAGGAGATGACTGAACTTGACCAACAAGAATCTAAATAATCATCCCCTTTACACAACTTTTCTTAAGAAACTTGCTCGAGAAAAATATATCGTTAGATTTTTTCAGGTTATTATTTTTTTAACCTTCTTTCTAGCGTGGGAGATCGCTAGTGAATCAGGTTGGGTTGATCCGCTAATTTTCAGCTCACCTAGTCGTGTTTTTCGACTTATAATCACTGCTACAATTGATGGATCTCTTTGGTATCATTTGCGCATTACGGTTTTTGAAACAATCGCTGGGTTTTTAATTGGTACACTTGCAGGCGTTTTACTCGCTTTCTTATTATGGTATTCTAAACGGTTCTCCGATATCATTGACCCTTATCTTGTTGTTTTCAATGCCCTTCCTAAGGTCGCCCTAGGTCCTATTATTATTGTCGTACTTGGACCTGGCTACGGTGCAATTATTACGATGGGCGCTATTATTTGTGTTATTGTCTCAGCTCTTGTGGTATACAACGGTTTTTACAAAGTGGATGATAACTATATAAAGGTGCTAACAAGCTTTGGGGCAACAAAATGGCAGAAATTTATTGAAGTTGTTTTTCCTGCTTCCTTACCAACTATTATTTCAACCTTCAAAGTGAATGTAGGACTTTCCTGGGTTGGGGTCATTGTTGGTGAATTTTTAGTAGCATCTAAAGGACTCGGCTATTTAATTGTTTATGGCTTTCAAGTGTTTAACTTTACTCTTGTCTTATATAGCTTGGTCCTAATTGCTTTCTTAGCAGCAATTATGTATCAAGCAGTAGCTTACTTGGAAAAATGGCTACTTAAAATCGTTCACTAATTCAACACAAAACGCTAGTTTATCGTTACTACTAGCGTTTTGTTACAAGAATTCTTCTTCAATTTTAAGTAAGCTTTTTTCTAATACTTTATCCTTCATAATAAAACTATATAGCTTTTGATTAATAAGATTACTTGGTAGAACATCTAATAAAATTGGTCCATCTGTTTCATAATAGGTATCCTGTAACTCAAGTTTTAATATTTGTGCGAAATAGATATTCTTAATCACAAGCTCACTTTTACCGTCAACACAATATTGGCCAAGATAGCTAATCTTTTTTACCAAACCACCTGTCTCTTCTTTGATTTCACGAATAGCAGCTTGCTGAGCTGTCTCTCCAGGCTCAACCTTGCCTCCTGGAAATTCTAAACCTCTTCCTCTATGCTTTGTTAAAAGCCAGCTATTATTTAATCTACAAATAACGAACACATGTCTCGGGTTAGTTGAGAAAGGATTAAACTCAAAAGAGAGTTTAACTGTGTTTTGATAATAATCCTTAAAAGAATACATTGGCATCGCTACTTTCAAATAATATCTGTTGATCCAGGATAGACTTCTTCATTAAAATGATTAATTCGAATGATTTCCCAATTATCATTATAGGCAAATTCTATTTCAATTTTATAAGGCCCGTGTAGATCTGTAACTGTTTCTTGAAAAACAACAAACGTACCGTTAGCGGACTCGGTCACTTCGTATGGGACGCCGACGACAAACCACGGGGGTAACTCTGTCGGGAGAATGTATATGCTATCATCTAGTTCTTGATAGTAGAAATCTAAGTAAGGTTTAACTGACTCTCGGGTCGCTATTCCGTCAAAAAGCTCGTATAACTGTTCTTTTGAAGAATAGTTAATAACGCTATAGTCTTCATTAATTTCCTGTACAAGTGTTTCAATAAATAAATCTGTTTTTTCTATTATAACAGCTTCTGTCAAGACTTCTCCTTCTTCAAGACGACCCGCTCGTCTAGCTTCTAAAAGATCTCCTTCTTTTTTAAAATTGGATTCACGTAGATTATTATTGTCACTGGCCTGATTGCCATTTACACCGTAAAGTGTGTTGATCAAATTGACGTGTAGCAGCAATGCAAGAAGTACTATTACAAAAAACGTTAATAAATAAGCTCCTTTTACCTTCTTCACAAGCTAACCCCCCAATCAATAATAAGCTAATCTTATCTATAATGCTTCCACTTTATCATAGCAGTTAAACATTATAATTTGAAAAGCTTGCTTACAAAAAAACATAATATTCGCATCATACTTCGTGATAACTTATGTGCAATTTGAGAAAATATGAACTAGAAAAGCTATGGTTTTAAGAACGATCTTAATTTTGACAGCAAATAATTAAACATTTGATCACTCATCTATGCTAGAGGATAAATCAAGTTAATAAAAAGGTGAAGTAGCAAATGCCCTTCACCTTTTTTGCAATACGTATTATTCATTTTTTAAAGTATCATTTATAATGCCTGTTTATCATGATTAATAAAGAGGTAGCCTCTTCCTCTAATTGTCTTAATATAATGAGGCTTTCTACGCTCTGACTCAAGCTTTTGTCTTAAACGACTAATGAAAACATCAATAATTCGATCATCCGTTGTGTGTGATTGACTGGATAATGCCTTAGCTAGCTCCTCACGCTCAAGCACCTTGCCTTTATTTAAAAATAAATAGTGCAGTAATTCAAATTCTTTTCTAGTCAGCTCAATTAATTGCTTATCATTGTACAACGTATAATTTGCTGGATCAATTGTTAATCCGCCATTGGTAAGAGACTTACTTTTAGGATCATGCTTTTTTTGTGAATTATTATTTTGTAGGTAATCATGACTACTTCTTCGTAGGATTGCCTTAATTCGAGCAAGTAATTCCTTTACCCTAAAAGGCTTAATAACAAAATCGTCAGCACCAAGTTCAAGTCCTAGCGTACAGGTAAGCTCATCCTGATCAGACGAGAGCAAAACAATTGGAGCCAGTAACTTCAAGTCCCTTCTTAGATGTTTACATAATTCTAAACCATCAATAGATAGGTCTAAATCAATAACGATTGCTTTTAAATCCAATCTTTCTGCTAAGCGAATAGCCTCTTCAAACTCTTCTGTTTCCCAGATTAAGTATCCTCGATTATGAAACACTTCTCGAAGTGATGCTTCTACAATATGTTGATTAGCAACAAAAAGCACCGAATGATCCAGTTTAGCCACCCCCTATCAATAACACTATCTCTACTATAGTTATCATTATAAGGATAATAAGTTAAGCGATTATAAAGTTCTTGTAAAAATAGTGTAAATTTAATCACTTAACAATTTAGAGTACATTATATTCCTGAAAAAATAATAACTTATATTTAAAATAGTCATTGAGCCTTGAACGTATTTGGAGAGTCGGTATGCACTCCCCATGTTGACTTTATTATCCGTCTAGCACACTAGGTCGTTTCAAAAAGGAATGGAATCGCTTTCCTCAGAGCTGGCTTCGGGCCTACAGGATGTAAGTCAGTTAGACGTTGTCCCTGGACGGGTTTAGTCTAACATCCCCACTTTGTAAAGAAATGCGCGCAAAAGTGGATCTTCAGCTCATCCTGTTCCCGCAGGAGTCTCACCCATTGCTTATTTCCACATAGTTAGATGTCCATCATAAATGAATCAGTTCGATCGTGCAAAATTAGGAGTAGAAGCGAAAATAACACCGACGGAAAGCGGAACATAGCTCCACTAAGGGTTAATAACGACAGCTTTATCAGTAGGAGGTTATCAAAATAGCTACTGGTCATGGCAATACATAATCTTAATCCCTCGTCCATCCTTCAGTCAGCTTAGCTAAACCTTATTTTCTTTTGTTGAAAATATACTCACCACCACTAATTGTTTTTAATCAAAAAAATCGGGCCCTCAATGGGGCCCAATAGTAAACCAATTTATATTAATTAAACGCTGTTTGCTTTTGTTTAATCCACGGCTTTAATTTTACAAATAACGGAATAAAAAGTATCGAGACAATAATGCTTTTTACAATATTAAATGGAACAACCCCTGCAAAAATCGCACTGAGCATCGCGGTATCAGACATTTCCCAGCCCATAATGCCACTGTAGATCGGGAGCAATACATAAAAATTTAAAAAACCCATGGCGATTGTCATAATAATTGTACCTGTTACTAATCCCGAAACTAAACTTTTGTTGCCTTTGAATCGATGGTAAACCATAGCAATTGGGACAACAAACGATACACCAGCAACAAAGTTAGCAAAGACACCCACTGGATCTGCAGCTCCAGTAAAAAGCAAATATAGGACATTTTTTATTAATTGGACAATAACACCTGCCATTGGCGAAAAAATTAATGCTGCCAAAAGCGTAGGTACCTCGCCAAAGTCAACCTTTAAATAAGGGGGTAAAAAAGGTAATGGAAAATTTAGAAATAATAAGACCATTGAAATTGTTCCAAACAGAGATAAAATAATTAATTTTGTTAAATTTGATGACGTTTTTTTCATGTCAACATCCTCCTTCATCTTTAAATACCGATTGAGATCTTACCTTGATGAAGGGAAAGTAACCTCTTTCAACCATAAAAAATCCTAAAGCAAAAGGGGCTTTAGGATTAAAATAGGCATCAAGAAATAAAATGGCTAGGCCATGTTACTCTGCATCTTCTCCCATCCAGACTTTAACTGTCGGTCCCGGATTCACACCAGGTCCACCGCAAATAAAATGCGGGTCACGGACTTACAGTAAAAATTTACTGCTCACCGTCGGTCGGGAATTACACCCTGCCCCGAAGATTCAATCGATATGTTGTTATAAACAGTATATTATACTGCAATAAATTTGTGAAGCGTTTTGTTTGAACTTTTTTCACATGTTCAAGAAATAGACACATTTAATCCTCTAATGGATTTAAATTCTCATTACCGGTTAAGTTGGCAATGAATTGAACAATTAAATCAATTTCCTGTTCAAGATCGCTGAGACTAACCATTTCAACAGGGGAATGCATATAGCGTAACGGAAGAGAAACTAAACTGACTGGAACACCCTTTCCTGTTAAACGCATTTTATCAGCATCTGTTCCTGTCATCCTTGGCGTCAGCTCGTATTGTACAGGAAGCTCCAATTGTTGAGCAGCTTCTTCAAGCCACTGATTAATTTTTCTGTTAATCGGTGCACCTTTAGCTAATACCGGCCCTCCACCAAGCTTAATATCGCCATATTTATTTTGGTTAACATGTGGATAATCAGTCGCAAAAGTAACATCACAGGCAATAGCCATATTTGGCTCAACCCCGGCAGCAGCAAAATAAGCCCCACCCATGTTTGTCTCTTCATTAACGGTGCTCACAGCGTATACCCCTACTTTGCTTTCCATTTTTGCTAGCTTTCTTAATACCTCAGCAACAATAAATGCACCCGTACGATTATCTAGGCCACGCCCTGATAAATACCGATCCATTAATAATTCTGGTTCTCGCTTATATACAGCTAAATCACCTATTTGAACATATTGCTCAATTTCCTCTTTGGATTTTGCCCCACAATCGATAAATAAGTTTTCTACGTCAAAGTCGCCTTTTATCCCACCATGGTGTTGGGCATTAACGCCAATAACACCCGTTAACTCTTGTTTAGCACCAAGGATCGTAACTTTCATACCAACTGCTGCTTTTGGATTTATGCCGCCCATTTTATCGAAATAAAGATAACCAGCTGCATCAATACGATTAATGACAAGCCCGATTTCATCAATATGCCCTGCAAGTAATACTTTAAATTCCGCATTAGGATTTAACACAGCAATAACATTACCGGCATGATCAGTACGAATCTCATCAGCAAATGGCTCTACGTACTGTAACCATCTTTTCTGAATCTTCATTTCCATGCTGGATGGAGATGGGGTTTTAAGCAATTCAATTAAGTCATTTAAATTATCTATGGTCATCACTTTCTTCTCCTTTTCTGCTTCGTTTATGATTTTGTTTTTTTGGTAAATACTAAAATGGATAGAGGGGGTGGAACATGATTATTAAAATTAAACAATATTATTTTCAGCTGCCATTTCTGCTTAAACTATTTTTCTTTATTTTCCTCTTTACAATGAGCTTCGGTTGGGCCATTCATTTAATCGAACCAACCATCTTCCCGACACTACTTGATGGTGTCTGGTGGGCAATCATTACTGGCGCAACAGTAGGGTACGGGGACTATGTTCCGCATTCCACCTTGGGACGTTTGTTGACATTTGCCCTTATTCTTGCTGGTGGGGGAGCAATTACTTTTTACATGGCCTCCATTGCATCAGCGACAGTTAAACTGGAGCAGCAACGATTAAATGGCAATGGTACCTTTCAAGGGAAGCAGCACATTATCATCATAGGCTGGAACGAGCGCTCAAAAGCATTGTTTAATCAATTAAAATCAAATAGCAGTAGCCAACAAGTTATTTTAATTGATTCGACCTTAACTCAGCTCCCCATGAAGTATGCTGACTTTCATTATGTTAAAGGTGACCCAACTATTGAGCGAACAGGTCGTGCAGCAAATGCTGCCTGTGCAAAGAAAATAATTATTACTGCAGATCAAAGTCTGACTGAGCGCTTTGCCGATCAAGCAACCATTTTAACCATTATTGCACTTCGGGCATTAAATAATACAGTGAGCATTACTGCTGAAATTCTAACGACTCACCAAGTTGAACATGCAAAATTAGCCGGCGCTAATCAAATTATTGAATCCAATTACATTGTAGCAAACCTTCTTCATCAAGAAATAACAACAAAAAACTAGTACAAACAAATTCCATACATTGAAAGAAAAAGCTATTTGAAGCTGAAATCAATCTTCAAATAGCTTTATTTAAAACGGTAAAAATTATAAGCGTTTTTCTAATTCTTCTTTTTCTTTTTCAAAACCTGGCTTTCCTAGCAAGGCGAACATATTCTTCTTATATGCTTCAACACCTGGTTGATCAAATGGATTTACACCAAGTAAATAACCACTAATTGCACAAGCCTTCTCGAAGAAATATGCCACATAACCAAATGTGTAGGCATCTAATTTCGGTAAATGAACAATTAAATTAGGCACCTGTCCATCGGTATGTGCAAGCATTGTTCCCTGGTAAGCTTTTTCGTTAACAAAGTCTACTGTCTCACCAGCAAGATAATTTAAACCATCTAAATCTTGTTCTTCTTTCCCTAACGTAATATCATGCTTTGGCGTTTCCACATGAAGAACTGTTTCAAAAATATCACGGCGACCCTCTTGAACATATTGACCTAATGAGTGCAGGTCAGTAGAGAAATTTGCCGAAGATGGATAAATTCCTTTAAAGTCTTTACCCTCACTCTCACCAAACAACTGTTTCCACCATTCCGCAAAATATTGCAATGCAGGCTCATAATTAATCAGCATTTCAATTGTTTTACCTTTATTGTAAAGCACATTACGAATTGCAGCGTATTGATAAGCAGGATTGCTATCTAAGCTATCGCCACTTAATTCGACTTGAGCTTTATAGGCACCATCCATCATTTCATCAATATTAACGCCACTTGCTGCGATTGGCAATAGACCTACCGCTGTTAAAACAGAATACCTTCCACCGACATCGTCAGGAATAATAAAACTTTCATAGCCTTGCTCAGTTGCTAACGTTTTTAATGCTCCGCGCGCACGATCAGTTGTTGCATAAATTCGCGTTCTCGCTTCTTCTACACCGTACTTATCTTCTAAATACTTACGGAAGATTCGAAAAGCAATGGCAGGCTCAGTTGTCGTTCCACTCTTAGAAATGACATTAATAGAAACATCTTTACCTTCCAACAAATCATAAAGATCCGTCATATAGGTTGAACTTATGCTATTTCCAACAAATATCACCTGAGGTGCTTGGCGCTTTTCTTTTGGCAAAATGTTATAAAATGAGTGGTTAAGCATTTCAATTGCTGCACGTGCTCCTAAATATGAGCCACCAATACCAATTACAAGTAAAATATCGGAATCGGCTTTAATTTTTTCGGCTGATTTTTTTATTCGGGCAAACTCTTCTTTATCATATTGCTCTGGAAGATCAACCCAACCTAAAAAGTCGTTACCTGCTCCCGTTTTATTATGTATCATTTCATGTGCAAGCTTAACTGGTTCTTTTAAATAATCAACTTCGTGTTGCCCAAAGAAACTCAAAGCCTTGTCATATTCAAAACGTATGTGTGTCATGAAAAAAACCTCCAAAAAAGAATAATTTATCTCTTTAAAGATACCTAATCCAACTTGTTAAATCAAGTCAGAATCTTTATCGATGTATAGTTTTGAGCGGAAAAACACATATTAAAAGTGCAGGACAGTTTAGAAAAGGAGGTGCGAACAATGAATGCATTAGAACGAATCGCTCTTGTATTAGTTATTATTGGTGCGATCAATTGGGGCTTAATTGGCTTATTGGAATTTGATCTTGTCGCTACAATATTTGGTGGTGGATCACAAGCAGGTGTTTTCGCACGCATTATTTATGCATTGGTTGGCATTAGTGGATTGGTTAGCTTGAGTATTCTTTTTAAACCTAATCATGAAGTTGAAGAAAACCATCATTATCAACCACAAAGTTAACTTTCATTAAGAATAAAAAAACAGCCAGACTAGCGTATTGTAGTCTGGCTGTTTACTGCTTTATTTATTTTGCTCTGATTGCTTTAACCACTCACTTAATTTATCTTTTAATGTATTGAAGCCTGGCTCTTCTGTTTGATTATGGCTTTGTTTTGTTTGTTTAGGTTTTTCAGTTTGTTTCGGTGCTTCTTCTGTCGCACGAATAGATAATGAATATTTATTTTTTTCTTCATCTATAGATAAAATCTTAACGTTAACCTCATCGCCTACTGTAAGGAATTCGTTAATATCTTTTACAAAACCATGTGTAACTTCAGAGATATGGACTAATCCTTGTACCTCATCACTTAAAGCAACAAACGCTCCGTATGGTTGAACACCTGTTACCTTACCTGTTAAAACTTGACCCTCTGTTAATTTCTCTGACATAATAACAACTCCTATTTTTAATTTGACAAATCGAAAACGACTTTTAGTCATTGGATTTACCGATTCATTTATACACAATTATTTATTTTAGCATAGCCTTGATTCATTATACAAGTCATTTATTTTACAATAACTCAATTCCTTCGCTATAACAGTAAAATTTTATCAGTTTTTTTAACAATAATCCGCGATGTATAAAGTTTTACCTTCATCCATTTTTCGGTTGTTAAGCGCATAAATAAATATTAATAGTTTTATTTGAAAAGAATTTGATTTTTTATTACGAATAAATATTCACTAAATTCAAATAATTATTAGTTCATCCATTTTTTTAGCTAAGAAATTATGGTATAATGCATAGCAAAAATTAAAATAGTGGCGAAGGGATTGATATTAATGGTTAACTTATTTGAGCAGCTACCCAATCGCAAAGGAACTCGATCAGTCAAATGGGATATGGTTAAGCAAATATATGGTGCACATGACGTGCAGCCGATGTGGGTTGCTGACATGGATCTTGAAATTGCCCAACCCATTAAAGAGGCTTTAAAAAAGGTAATAGACCACGGCGTATTTGGTTACTCATACACAGATGACAAAACTGATAATTCAATAAAAAAATGGCTATTAACCAAGCATGATTGGGAAATTAATTCAACTTCGTTACTGTATAGTGCTGGTGTACTTGAGATTATTCACATGACTGTGCTGACTTATACAAAGCCAAAAGATAAAATTTTAATTCAAACACCAGTTTATCATCCGTTTCAAAGTATTATAAAAAATCATCAGCGTGAGCTTGTTACAAATTCACTTTTGTTAAATAACGGTCATTATACAATTGATTTTGAAGATTTAGAGCTTAAATTTAGGACGGGCGTAAAATTATTTATTTTTTGTAGTCCGCATAATCCGGTTGGGCGCGTTTGGAAAACAGATGAGCTAACTAGGGTTGCTGAACTTGCTCATAAATATAATGTTATGCTAATTTCTGATGAAATACATGCTGATCTTGTTTATCCAGGGGTAAAGCATATTCCTATTGGTTCTCTCGATACACCGATAAAAAATAAAATTATTACTTGTATGGCACCTACAAAAACGTTCAATTTAGCTGGCTTGCAGGTTGCTTATGCAATTATCCCAGACAAAACAATCCGCACTACTATTTATCAGGCTTTTGAAACTCATGGACGAACTATGTTAAACACATTAGGAATTACCGCTCTAGAGGCCGCATATGAACACGGCTTTAATTGGTTAGCACAATTAATTGAGCTATTAGTTGAAAATCTGCGTATTGTAAACGAAACTTTTAAAAATCGGGACGAGGTTAACGTTATTCAACCAGAGGGAACTTATTTAATTTGGTTAGACTTCCGGAAGAGCGGGCTGACTCATAAGCAGCTCACGCTTTTTATGCAAGAAGAGGCAAAAATTGGCTTGAATAGTGGTGCTACCTTTGGTGATGAAGGAAAAGGATTTATGCGGATGAATATTGCTAGTCCAACAAGCTATGTGTTAGAAGGTGTGGAAAAAATTTGTCAGGCACTTGATCGAATAAAAACACCTCAACTATAATTTAAATAAAAAAGAAAGCCTCGCAAAAAGCTGGCTTTCTTTTTTTATCAATAATTACTCACCTAACTGCTCACGGATTGTCTCGGCAATTCCGGCAATAGCTTGGTCTTGGTCGTTACCCTCAACAGTAATCTTAATCTCTGCACCTTTAGGTACACCTAACGACATAACACCCATAATTGACTTCAAGTTAACTGATTTACCATTATAATGCATTTCCACATGTGCTTCATATTGTCCAGCTTTGTTAACTAATAAAGTTGCCGGTCTTGCATGAATTCCAGTGTCTTCAGTAATTGTAAATGTTTGTTCTTTCATCTTAGCGCCTCCCAACTCTCGACTTTTTTATTAATCCGTCTTCCCATACGCGAATGGACTAACTAATGCTATTATATACGAAATTCGAAAAGGAATAAATAGAAATAGTCGTTAATTTAGAACGTTTTCATTATTATTACTTGAATTACTTGCCTCAAATAATAAATAAACTTGTTAACACATGCAAAAAAAAATTTGTATTATAAATTCGATTATGATAACTTATCATTATAATAAGTCTAAGGAGGCTTTTTTTTAATGAGCACACATATTGGCGCAACTAAAGGTGATATTGCTGATAAGATTTTACTACCTGGTGATCCGTTAAGAGCAAAGTATATTGCAGAAAATTTTCTTGAGAACCCAGTTTGTTACAATGAAGTGAGAGGTATGTATGGGTTTACAGGTACATATAAGGGTGAACGTATTTCAGTTCAGGGTACAGGAATGGGAGTTCCATCTATTTCTATTTATGTTAATGAACTAATTCAAGCCTTTGACGTCCAAACCTTAATTAGAGTAGGGACTTGTGGCGCTATCCAAAAAGATGTCAAGGTTAGGGATGTCATCCTAGCTCAGACAGCGACCACCGATTCACAAATTAATCGGATGGTGTTTGGCGGAATAGATTTTGCGCCGACAGCTCATTTTGAATTATTGAAGAATGCCTATGACGCAGGAATTGAAAAAGGACTTGGTCTGCGTGTGGGCAATGTGTTTACTAGTGATAGTTTCTATCGTGATAATGGCTTGGAACTATTTGAGAAATTAGCCAGCTATCAAGTATTAGCTGTAGAAATGGAGGCTACTGCCCTTTATAGCATAGCCGCAAAGTATAATCGGCAAGCATTAGCCATTTTAACCGTTTCTGACCACATTTTCACAGGAGAAGAAACCACTGCAGATGAAAGACAAACAACATTTAATGATATGATCGAAGTTGCTCTGGAAGCTGCTATCAAGTAGTTTCTTCTTTAAAAACCAGGCGGGGATAAATTATTTTAATGTGGCGTATTTAGTACGCCACAGCCTGTTAGCTTACCAAAAAGTGAAAAGACAGATTAATCCTCTTGTAAACAACGTTTGTTTTTTAAAAAAATCTAGTTAGAAAAAGATACAATCTTTTGTCACATTGCATTTTATCCATACCTATATATAAAGCTTAACCACGGTTTAAACCATTTGTTTAAACTTTTTAAACTGTGAATTGTTAACCTTAAAAAAATAAAGTTAACAATATAATCTAAGGAGTGTTTTATAATGAAAAAATATCAAACAATTGACTTAACTTACAGTGCTTTCTTTATTTGCCTAATGGCAATTGGCTCAAATATCACATTTTGGATTCCCTTTTTAGCTATTCCAATTGGAGGGGTTTCTGTTCCCGTGTCACTTCAAACGTTTATTAGCATTCTAGCTGGAATCATTCTTGGCAAGCGACTTGCTGCATTCTCCATATTTGGCTATCTCCTGTTAGGCATTGCAGGTGTACCCGTTTTTGCCCAAATGCAATCGGGCATATTTGTGCTTTTTGGTTACACCGGCGGCTTTTTACTTTCTTTTATTGTCACTGCCTATCTTGCTGGATTAATCATTGAAATTAAAAAACCTTTCACAAAACGCAGTATATTTTTAGCGTCGTTAAGTGGTACGTTGGTCAATTATCTTATTGGTGTCACCTATATGTATATTGCTATGAATACATGGATGGGGTTAGAGGTCTCCTATTATGCTTCATGGGTCAGTATGATTCCCTTTTTAATTAAAGATCTTGGTCTTAGTCTTTTTATCACTTTTGCCCTTTACAGCGTTATCCAACGACTGTCTTTACTTCAAAAAAAGCATATTTAATAAAACATTAAGTCTGAATTTATGACTTTAAATTTAATCTTGTGCTATAATATTCGGTATAGATTGTGAGAGAAAGAGAGGATGGATTCAGCTTGGCTTTGTTTGAGAATTTTCCATTAATGATCGCTTTATTTGCCATTATGTTTGCCCAAGGAGTGAAGGTACCTATTCATTATATTGCAACACGTGAATTCAAACCTGGACTTGCATTTAGCACGGGCGGGATGCCAAGTAGTCACTCTGCTGCGGTGGCAGCTGTCACAACGGGTATTGGAATTGAGCACGGGGTTTCATCCGGGGTTTTTGCAGTATCATGCATTTTTAGTATTATTATTATGTTCGATGCTACCGGAATTAGAAGACAGGCTGGGGAACAGGCAATTGTTTTAAATATGCTCGTCAAGGATTTCCAGTATTTTGTTGATGAAGCAAAAATGTGGGCCAAAAAAAAGGAATTTGAAAAGAAACAAGAACTGAAGGAATTACTTGGACATCAGCCAATTGAGGTTTTTTTTGGCGGATTAACCGGCATTCTGTTAGCCTTTCTAGCCTATCCTTTGTTCAGCTAAACGAAGTAAACCTATCTAGGCAACCCTTAATAAAGAATAAGGGTGCACAGATAGGTTTTTTTTAGTTTTTTATCACATAGCGTCGGTTAAGCAACTGTTTGTAGTGCTCCAGCAAAAAAAAGCCGGCCCTTTTTTGCTTCTGACTAATCTAAGGAATTTATTCCACCAACAGCATATAATATACAAATTTTTCAAACACCTTCAGGGGTAAGTGATTGTTCAGGTTGAAACGCTTCTAAGACACTGGCTTTTTCCGTTAGGTGTACGATCTTATTGGCATAAAGCTGGTCTTGCTGCTGGCTGGCTAGCTGTGACCATTCGAGGAATGCAGTATAATTAATATTTGTCACAGCAGAAATAGTCGTTAGTACAGCAATAATAATTAATCCAGTTAACAAAATACGGAAAATTACTTGATAAATACTCTTCTTCATTTATCTCATCCCTTTTTACGACCAGCATTAACAAAAAAGAGTGAGTTTATACGTTTTTTTGGTTAATTCCTGCTCGTAACATCTTTAGTCTGCCAATTTGATAAAGTACAAAGCCATCATTAATAAACTTTAATAAAGCAGCAAATCTCCCAAAAATCTTTGCCTGTCTCCCAACAACCCCTATCCCATCCTTTGCCCCAATCGAGGCAATATTTCCCCATGGCTTAAAGAAAAAGGGTTTTCCTACTAATTCCCTGCTTATTTGGGCATGAATATGCTTGGCACAGTAATTTGCCTTTTGGATGGCTAAGTCAGCATTAGGTAAGTAGGCTGTTTCGCGATCCTTGATAATTGCAACATCTCCAATAATGTATATGTCATGGTAGGCTGGCGCTCTTAAATAACCATCAACTTCAACCCGTCCTGAAATTGAGGCTATATCACTTTCAGCAATTATCCGATTTCCTTTTACCCCAGCAGTCCAAACGAATAAGTGTGCGGGGATATCTTCAACAAGCCCCGCACGTTCAATTTTTATGTAATTATGCTCAACGGTTTTTATCTTTGTACTTAAACGGAATTCCACTCCCTTTTTTTCAAGTTGTTGCATGGCATACTCACCTAGCTCTAAATCAAATTCCGGTAAAACGGTTGGCTGAGTTTCGATTGACACGAGCTTAATATTTTTTGGATTAATAGCAAAACGATTACAAAGCTCAGGAAGTCGATCTGTTAATTCCCCTAATAATTCTACCCCAGTAAAGCCACCGCCCCCGATAACGATCTGGATGGGATCGATCTTGTTAGAATTACTATACGCCCTTAAGACTTGAACAAGGTCCTGATAAAACCGATCTGCCGCTTTAATTGTTGTAATGGAATGGGCATACTGTTCTAAACCTGGTATTTGAAATGAATCAATTTCTGATCCTAAAGCTACAACAAGGTAATCATAACCATACTTCCCATTTATAGTTTCTATTAATTTTTCATCTGCATTAAGTTTAACAACACGGTCCTGAACAAATTGCACTCGATCAGCATCAATGTAATCCGCGATAGGAAAGGTTGTTTTAGTGTGGTCATAAATACCAACTGCATGTCGATGTAGCCAGGTTGTTTGGTAATGGTAATCATGCTGATTAATTAGCGTTACACTGACATTTTCTTTCTTTAGCAATTTTTGCAAGCGCAGCGTACAAGTAAAGCCAGCATACCCTGCCCCGATAATTACAATATTAGTCATCAAAAAACCAGGCCCTCCTCTCATCTTAACGTCACAATTTTGTCATATTTCAATCTTAGCTGTTTTTCCCGCTTTTTTCAATATACTTATAGAGCGAACTCTTCACAATCGAAAAAGATTTAAAATTTAGCGAAATGTGATAAAATGTTTTTTAGTAACGTTTTTTAGCGTTAGTTTAGGAGGGATTTTTATGTCTGATGAGCAAATATACGATATTACCATTATTGGTGCAGGGCCTGTTGGCTTGTTCACTGCTTACTATGGTGGACTAAGACAGGCGAGTGTTAAAATTATTGAAAGCTTACCACATATCGGGGGGCAGCTTAGTGCGCTTTACCCTGAAAAATATATATACGATATTGCCGGTTTTCCAAAAGTTCGTGCGCAAGATTTGGTCAATAACCTTAATGACCAATTGCAAATGTTTGATCCCACTTTTTGCTTAGAGGAAGCAGTCGAGCAGGTTGAACGTTTAGAAGATGGCACATTTAAACTCAGCACAAATAATGGTGAGCACTTCTCTAAAACCATCATTATTACTGCTGGAAATGGGGCCTTTCAGCCACGTAAGCTTGCCTTAAAAGAGGCACAAGCTTATGAAAGTCGCAATCTTCATCATTTCGTCGATAATATGATGCAATTTAAAGATAAGCGTGTTGTTCTATTTGGCGGTGGCGATTCGGCAGTCGATTGGGCACTTATGTTAGAGCCAATCGCTAAAGAAGTATCGTTAATTCATCGCCGTGAGCAATTCCGAGCCCATGAGCATAGTGTGGAAAAGTTAAATCAGTCAAGTATTAACATTGTTACCCCATTCGTACCCGAGAGATTAATTGGAACAGATCAAATTGAGCAAGTTGTTGTTAAAGAGGTTAAAGGGGATCGTGAATTAACCATAAACGTTGATGATGTCATCGTTAACTACGGCTTTATTTCCTCATTAGGTCCCATTAAGGACTGGGATTTAGAAATTGAAAAAAATAGTATTGTCGTTAATTCGAAAATGGAGACAAATATTGAAGGCATCTACGCAGCAGGTGATATTTGTACTTATCCAGGCAAAGTCAAACTTATTGCAACTGGTTTTGGCGAAGGACCGACGGCTGTTAATAATGCAAAAGCGTTTATCGAGCCTGATGCCCGCCTGCAACCAAAGCATTCAACAAGTCTTTTTGAATAATAATCTGTGGTAAGCCTTTAAGAAACAGCATAAATAGTGAAAATAAGAGTTAGCTCGTTTTAACTAGGGTATCGCCATCAATACACAACATTTTTTTAAACCTAAGATGGGTACAAACATAATAATTTTAAGCGCGTTAAAAAACGCCCATTGATGTAGCATTCAATGGGCGTTCATCTGTTCGTTTTTTTGAAAATTCTCCAGACACATTAAATCGATTTAGCAGTTCTCTGGCGTACCCTCACGTTCCTTCGCTTTAAAGGATGAGCCACAGCCACAGGAAATAATGGCGTTAGGATTATCAATCGTGAACCCTCCACCCATCATATTCTGCTTGAAATCAATAGTTGTTCCATTAATAATCGGGATATCTTCTTTTTTTATGGTAACAGGAACGTCGTTAATAGCATCAGCTATGTCAGTCTCAGCGTCTACCTCTTGATCGAAGCCAAGTGAATAAGATAACCCGCTACAGCCGCCACCTTTCACACCAAAACGCAGTCTAACCTGATCATTGTCTTCCTGCTTAATCATTTCTTGAATTTGAATTTTGGCTTGATCGGTAATATTTAATACCATTTCGTTTTGCCCCCTATAAAGTGTTGTAGATAAGTATATTAAAAACTGTGAATAAATTCAAACTTACTGCTTTATGCTTAAAGGATAAACTGACCTTGTACTGTTGTCATGGCCGGTCCAGTCATCCAGACGTGGTTATCCTTAGACCAATTAATAATGAGATCACCGCCGGCTAAGTGAACAACAATATCCTCAGAACGCTTTGCCAACTTGTTTAGAATTGCCGCTACAGCAGCTGCACATGCCCCTGTGCCACAAGCTTGGGTAACACCTGAACCACGCTCCCAGACACGGAAATTCAATTCGTTTTCATTAACCACCTCAACAAATTCAACATTTACACTTTCCGGAAACCGTTCATCATTAGTAATAATTGGCCCTAGCTCATATAATGGGGCAAGCTCTATATTGTCCACAAAAAAGACAGCGTGTGGGTTCCCCATAGAAACTGCGGTAATTCGCAGGGTTTGGTCGCCAACAGGAAATGGTTCATTGACAATTCGCTCAAGATTAACACCAACCATCGGGATTTGCTTACGTTGTAAATAGGGCGGTCCCATATCAATTGTTACCTGTTCCGCCACCCTTCCTTCACCTAGTATTTCAGCACTAACATTCCCTGCCCTTGTTTCGATTGTAAAGGTTCGCGTTGTGACTAATTGATTGTCAAAAGCATACTTAGCAACACAGCGCAAGCCATTACCACATGTCTTACCTTCTGAGCCATCTTTATTAAACATACGCATCCCAACATCTGCTTGTTCACTAGGTGTAATGAGAATAAGCCCGTCAGAACCAATTCCCGTGTTTGGGTCACTTACCTTTTTAGCTAAAACCGACAAATCTTGCCCTGCAAGTGAAACGTCAAATGTATTAATATATATATAGCTATTTCCTAACCCGTGCATTTTAGTAAAAGCAATCTGCATTTCTTTTCCCTCCACTATCCTATTCCCTATCCGTCAAACATGTTATCATTATAAACTAACTTCTTAGGTTTGAACACTTAAGAAGCCTGTTAGCCATACTTTCACTTTATATAACCAAATAAGTTTTTGGCTCCGAATTAAAACACTTTCTTAAACGCATCAAATAATGGTATACTATCAATTGAAGATAGAAAGGAGTAGGTGGATGATGCAAGATCAAGTACAAGAAGTTTTAAATAAACTACGTCCATTCTTACTACGTGATGGTGGCGATGTTGAATTAATTGAGGTAGAAGATGGTATTGTTCGTCTTCGCTTAATGGGCGCTTGCGGAAATTGCCCGAGTTCAACAATAACACTTAAAGCTGGTATTGAACGGGCACTTGTTGCAGAGGTTCCAGGTGTTCGTGAAATAGAACAAGTATTTTAATAAATCCTACATTAAGGAGCCACCATTTCTGGTGGCTCTGTTATTTAGATTGTGTTACCGTTAAGCCTTCATTATCAGCCTCAAGCACCCGCCATTCAAACTGGTCATAATGTGCTCTCCAACCAGCAATTTTTGAATGAATATCTGCTGGATTAGCTAAGGCAATTAACGTCGGTCCCGCTCCACTCAAATAAACACCGTATACATCTGGAGTCAACAACAGCTCAAGTTCATCATAATGTGGAATGAGCTTCTTTCGATACGGCTGATGAAAAAGATCTTTTTTTAACATCCGGCCAAGTAACGGCCAATCACTTTGATACAATGCTGCCACCGAGACATTTGCAACACTGCTTGCAGCCACACTAGCATGATAATCAAATTGAACTGGCAACACTGCGCGAGCATCCTTTGTTTTTAATTGAAAAGTCGGAATAATTGTTAAAAAAGCAACCTGATTAATTTTTATTTGAGAATAATTAAGTTCGCCATCATAATGCCCAATGACACAACCCCCTAAAATTGCTGGGACAACGTTATCTGGATGCCCCTCTAATTCAGTGGCAAAGCGAATCTTCTCTTCAATAGGAAGCCTTAAATCTAGTAACAGATTAGCTAATTCAATACCAGCAGCAATTGCTGTTGCACTGCTTCCAAGTCCTCGTGCTAACGGAATATCACTTTTGAGTTCCACGCGACACGGCTTTAGTTGCTCTGGTTTCTTGCCAAAATGAACGGCTGTCTGTTCAACTATTTTATAGATAAAATTATTTTTATCACTTGGAATAGCAGCTAGATATGATGAATTAGAGTGAAATGACCAATAATGCGCCTCTTCCACCTCTAACATTAAGTATGTGTTGAGAGCTATTCCAATTGAATCGAAGCCCGCTCCAATATTAGCAGTTGTAGCAGGTACTTTTATTTGCCAGCTCATGATGGAACCTTGCCTAGAATTTCCTTCATCACTAAATTTTCATCATTTTCTAATACGATAGGTTTCACAGAGCTATACTCAATTGCGGTATTTGGGTCCTTTAAACCGTTTCCAGTTAGCACACAGACAACTTTACTCCCTTGTTTCACATTGCCTTGTTTTAATGCTTTAAATAATCCAGCAACAGAGGCATTTGATGCTGGCTCAGCAAAAATCCCCTCATTAGCTGCCATCCATTGATAGGCTTCAATCATTTGCTCATCCGTAATCTCATCAATTTGACCACCAGATTCATCACGTGCTGCAACAGCCTGCTGCCAGCTTGCAGGATTGCCAATCCGGATTGCCGTCCCCACCGTCTCAGGATTTTCAAAGATTCGATCATGAACAATTGCTGCTGCTCCACTTGCTTCATAACCCATCATCTTTGGTAAGCCTGTTTGCTTTTGTTGGTGATACTCTTTAAAGCCCTTCCAGTAGGCCGTAATATTACCAGCGTTACCTACAGGAATAAATAAGTAATCAGGTGCTTCACCAAGGACATCACAAATTTCAAATGCTGCTGTTTTCTGACCTTCAATTCGATACGGATTAACAGAGTTAACAAGCGTAATATCATCCTGCTCACCCAGCTTGCGCACAATCCTTAGCGCATCATCAAAATTCCCTTTAATTGAATAGATTTCGGCACCGTACATCACAGCTTGAGCCAACTTACCTTGGGCAATCTTACCTTCTGGTATGACAATAATCGCACGTAACCCAGCGCGGGCGGCAAATGCTGCTGCTGAAGCAGATGTGTTACCTGTTGATGCACAAATAACTGTCTTAGAGCCAGCTTCAATTGCCTTAGCCATTGCCATCACCATACCACGATCCTTAAATGAGCCAGTTGGATTAATACCTTCAACCTTTGCGTAAACTTCTACATTATATTTAGCTGATAAATTCTCTAATTTAATCAATGGTGTGTTACCCTCATGTAATGATAATGAAGGCGTTTGCTCCGTAATTGGTAAATAATCTCGATAAGCTTTAAGTAATCCCTGCCATGCCATTGCTCTATTCCTCCCCATCCACTCGGTAATGACTAATTAACCGCTCAACAACAGCTAATTGACCAAGTGCTTGTAAACTATTTAGTAATTGTTCTTGACTAATACTATGTGTAATCATGACAATTTCCGCCCGCCCCTCAATCTGTCCCGGAAGCTGTAGAATTTTTGCAAAGCTCACCTTTTGCTCTGTAAAAACATTGGTGATTTCTTGGAATGCTCCAGCTTGATCGTCTACATCCAAGCGAATAAAATGTCTCGAAAACTTTTCATGATTCGCTTTTAGCTGGCGCTTAAATTGTGGATCAATATAAGCATTTCCACTAATACCTAACCTGATGTTACGGACAACCTCCATTAAATCTGAAACAACAGCCGTTGCCGTTGGGAGACTGCCAGCACCTGGTCCATAAAACATTGTTTCACCCACAGCTTCACCATGGACATAAACAGCATTAAACTCATTTTTCACTAATGCTAACGGGTGATCCATTGGCAGTAAGGTAGGCTCAACCGTTACCTCAGCTTTATAGTTATGCATGGATGCAATACCAATTAATTTAATTGTGTAACCGAGGCTCTTAGCAAAATTAATATCATCTTGGCTCACTTGTCTAATACCCTTTACTTTAACATCATCTAAATTCAATTCCATTTTAAAAGCTAAGTTTGCTAATAATGCCATTTTTCTGGCTGCATCTAAACCATCAACATCTGAACTCGGATCAGCTTCAGCAAAACCCAATGCTTGAGCTTCCCCAAGGACAGAATCAAAGTCCAAGCCTTCATCAGTCATCTTCGTCATAATATAATTTGTTGTCCCATTGACAATGCCCATCACTTTTTCAATATGATCTGAAGCAAGTCCATCAACTAATGTCCTAACAATTGGAATGCCGCCAGCAATACTGGCATCATATAGAATATCACAATGATTCTCTTTAGCTAGCTTCAGAAGCTTTTGTCCGTATACGGCCATTAAATCTTTATTCGCTGTTACGATGTGCTTTCTATTCCTTAAAGCTTCTTCTAAAAGCTTATTTGTTCCCTCAATGCCACCCATAACTTCAACAATAACATCTATATCTTCATTACTTACGAGTTCGGCAGCATCGACTGTTAGCCAATCTTTATTAATAATGATGTCCCGTGGTTTATTAATATCATTAACTAAAACCTTCACGATTTCGATGTCACAGCCCAATTTATGTCTAATACGAGCTTGGTGATCAGCTAGTACCTTTACTACACCCGTACCGACAGTACCTAATCCGCATAGACCCACTCTAATCTTATCCATGATGATTCTCCCCCTGTTTTTATAAAGTGAACAAATGTTTATCTATAGAGGACATTATAACTGTTCACATGCTTTGATTCAAGGGATAATTCACTAAAATTTCTGAAAAAACAAAAAAGAAATGTTCTATTCCTTGCTAGCATAAGCTAACAGGAAACAAAACTGGCTTTAAAGTTTGATCATGGTATAATTCGGGTAAAGGATTATCTATAATTTTTCTGAAGGGAAGTAAAAATGATGACTGAAAAGAATCCTAAAACAGCATTAGAACGAAAAGCACGCGAATGGTTAAAGGAACGCGGGGTAACCCTTCATGATATTGCAGAGCTCGTTCATTACTTACAAGCCCCTTATCATGAATCATTATCACTAGAAGTTTGTATTGAGAATGTTGATAAGGTACTGAGTAAGCGTGAGGTTCAAAATGCTGTCTTAACTGGTATTCAACTCGATGTCTTAGCAGAACAGAAAAAACTCATTTCACCACTTCAAGAAACCATTGAAGTAGATGAGGGCTTATATGGGGTAGATGAAATTATTGCCTTATCAATTGTAAATGTATATGGATCGATAGGCTTTACCAACTATGGTTACATAGATAAGCAGAAACCCGGTATTCTAAAGGAACTAAATGATAAATCTTCAGGCAAGTGCCATACCTTCCTTGATGATATTGTCGGCGCAATAGCTGCATCAGCTTCCAGTCGACTGGCCCACAGTGTTGCTAACGATGAGGAGCTTGATTAATAAAGATAAGCGAATGTAACCTTTAGGTTCATTCGCTTTCTTAATCTTCTTATTTAACCATTCTTTTAGCAATAAAGTATGAGCAGCCGAAATTACAGTATTCATAAAGATAATCATCGATCGTGCTTGCTTTTGTATCAAAGGTAGCTTTATTATTTTGGTCATCATAGAAGCCCTTTAAGCGCAATTGCTCATAACCCCAATCACCAACAATAAAATCATATTTAGCCAATATATCACTATAGCGCTCAGTAAACGCCTTTTCTTGAAAGCCATTTTTATAGTCCTCAATAATTTGATAGCTTTGTCCTTCAATTTGCACCATTTTTGTACCCCTTTGTTATTTAGTCAAATAGCAAACAATAACAGCACTATTTTACCATAATTTCAATCCATAAAACTAGTCTCAGCTAAAAATTTAGCGACATGGTAATATTTTTAACTGTTATTTTTTGAAAAAACGCTCATATTAAAAGTAGATGAAAAAAGGAGGACGATTTGGTGAAAAAAAAATATTTAGCACTTCTTATCTTATTACTCCTTGTCCCCTTTACCAAAGTGAATGCGGAGGAAATTAACCCAATTAAAGAAAGACTGGCGCTCTATAAAAAAACGGCAACTATCACACAGATACCATGGTTTTACTTTGCCGCTATTGATCAATATGAGCGACAAATTAGAGAAGATGAACCACTCATCTCAATTTCCTTCTCGGGCGAAGAATGGTATGGCATTTCAAACCTATCTGAAGATAGTCGACTAGCAGCCATTGGCGTGCATAACGGCATTGGCAAGGATGGCAATAATGATGGCTTAGCTGAAATAAATAATTCAGAGGATATTTTATATACCATGGCTATGTATATAATGAATTTCGGGGTGACAGATGACGCAATTAGAAAAGCATTATGGGCGTTTTATCAGAAGCCACTGGCTGTAAAAACAATTGTTCAAAATGCAAGAATCTTCGCATTATTTAAAACGAACGATTTGCCTGAACGCGCCTTTCCATTACCTCAGCATTTTAATTATAGCTATCGCAGTACCTGGGGGGATGCAAGAGGATATGGTGGGAGGCGAATTCATGAAGGCACGGATATCTTTGCCGATTATGGCACACCCGTAAGGGCAACAACCTATGCGACAATCGAAATAAAAGGCTGGAATCGTTATGGCGGCTGGCGTATTGGCATGCGTGACATTAATAACGTCTACCACTATTTTGCCCACCTAAGTGGCTTTGAACAAGGTATTGAAATTGGAGAAATTGTTAAGCCAGGTGATGTAGTTGGCTATGTTGGGTCTTCTGGTTATGGTCCACCAGGGACATCAGGTAAATTTCCACCCCATTTACACTATGGCATGTACAAGGATAATGGAAAAAATGAATGGGCATTTGACCCCTATCCGTCCTTACGAAAATGGGAAAGACAGTAAGATAAACAGACCGTGTTGACGCCTGATTCTGTCAATCCGGTCTGTTTATGGTGCATTATTCATTTCCCTATAACTACTTGTCTTTCTTAGAGGCACGCACAGCGTGTAATATACTGACTGTTAAGCCCCCCCAGATAATGACGCATCCAATAACCATCATGACTATTGCTGAGGTTGTCATTTTTTATATCACTCCCTTACTTCTCATCGTTCGGCCACTTTCTAATTGTTATAAAGGCACCAAAAGCCATGGCTCCCAAAGCAACCATCCAACCAAAGTTGAATAAAAACTCTGAAGGGTAATTACTATAATTTTGGGTCATATCATACCTAAGATTTTGAAGCATCATGTAACCAAGTACAATTGGCGTAATAACTCGTAATGAGAACTTCCACCACTCACCCAATTGTATATCTGAAACACCATTAGCATGCTCGTACAAGTGATTAATTTCTTTTGCAAACCAGGAAATGGCAACAATTTCAACTAATCCAACCAATGCTACACCATAATTATTAATAAAATAATCAACCGTATCAAGCAAGTAAATGCCACCCTGGTTCGCAAAGAATAAGGAAAAGATTGCTGCTACTCCGCCTCCGATTGCAACGGAAGCGCGTCTAGAGAGACTAAACTTTTCTTGTAATGCAGCAATGTATGTTTCTGAAATTGACACCATTGAAGAAAAACCAGCAAGAACAAGCGAGCTAAAAAAGAGCACACCGAACAATGCGGGCGCAGGCATTTGATTAATGATCTGTGGGAACACGACAAACGCTAGAGCGATACCGTCACTTACCACTTCAGAAACAGGCTGAGCTGTTTGATTAGCCATAAAGCCAAGAGCCGCAAAAACGCCAATACCAGCAATTAATTCAAATGATGAATTAGCAAAACCAGTAATAAAAGCATTATTGGTAATATCTGCATCCTTAGGTAAATAAGATGAGAATGTGATCATGATTGCGAAGGCTATTGATAAGCTAAAGAATATTTGACCATATGCTGCTACCCACACTGATCCATTAGCAATACTTGACCAATCAGGTGCAAAGAAAGCATTTAACCCTGTTAATGCCCCTGGTAACGTCACTGCTCGAATAACAATAAGTAAGAAGCTTATGATTAATAAAGGAATAAAAATCCTATTCGCTAATTCAATTCCATTCTTTACTCCACGGAAAAGAATAAACAGAGCAATGATCCATACAATAGCAATCGGGATCAAGACATTCGGAACAATTTCGCCAAATACGCCTGCATCTGAAGCATCTAAGAAGTCTTGAAAAAAGAACTGACTTGTCTCAGTTCCCCATCCTTGAGAAAAAGAGAAATAAGTATACATGAGTGACCAAGCAATAATGACCGGGTAATAGGTGGAGATAACAAAAGAAATAGCCACCTGCCACCAACCGATCCATTCCATACCGCTACTAATGCGTTTAAATGAGCGAGGTGCAGAGCTTCGATATTTATGACCAATTGTATATTCCATAATTAGCATTGGAATTCCAGCGGTAATTAAGGCGAATAAATAGGGAATAAAAAAAGCACCTCCCCCATTTTCATAAGCAACAGCCGGAAATCTCCAAATGTTCCCAAGGCCAATTGCTGAACCCATTGCCGCTAACAAAAACCCCAATCTAGTGCCCCATTGAGAGCGATTCTCCATAACTAACATCCTTTCTACGAAAGAGATAAACTTGCAAAATCATATATATAAGTAGCCTTACACTTACTTTGCCTTTAATACTCCATTCGTTAAAATAAATTAATTTTCTGACATTTACAGATTATATCGATTGTCAGTATTTCTGTCAAAGTGTTTTTTTAGAATTATTGCTTTTTCGTCATTATTTAAATTAAAAGCAGTTATTTTAAAGCTCAAAGGCTCAAGTTCAAAATGTTTATTCAAATAAGTGAATTTCATAATTGCTTATCCTAGTTCGAAACACGACCATTAAGACGAGAACTAAACAATTTATTCACTCTGCGCGTCAATGAACATGCTTGGCTCAAGGCACAAACATGACATCTTCAGAGTCATAGGATGTCACAATTGTACCGATAGTAAAAGTTGCTCTTTTAGTAAAGCTATCCAGTTAGTAACTTAGCCCATGCAGGCTTCTGAAGCGGCAGTAAAAAATGCTCTTGTATGACACTCATACAAGAGCAAATTAGTTTTCATAGCTTATTTTTTATCAGTAAACCCATTAATGATATCGCAATCGTTAACACCAGTGTGACAGCCAATGCAACGATCGTCACTGGAAATAGTGCATAAACAAAATAACCTAACATTGAAGCAATTGCACAGATAAAGGCATAAGGAAGTTGTGTGATGACATGATCAATATGATTCGCTCCAGCACCAGTAGAAGATAGGATTGTTGTATCTGATATTGGTGAACAATGATCACCAAATACTGAACCTGCTAATACTGCTGACATTGCCGGTAGAACCAATGTTACATCAATTGCAAAGGCGGCTTGCGCAGCTATCGGTAGCATAATACCAAATGTACCCCAAGATGTCCCAGTTGCTAACGCCATAAAACCCGCAACTACAAATAAAACAAGTGGTAAATAATTCGGATTAAAAGCGGCCTGTTCAACAAGAAGTGCTAAAAATCCACCAGTATCTAACGCACCGATGATATCCCCAATCATCCATGCGAGAAATAAAATTAAAAGAGCCGGAAGCATAGACTGAAAGCCTTTGCTAGCAATGGTTAGCATTGATACTTTGGGCTGAGCTTGTTTATTAAACAATAAAAAAGCAACCATAACTGCAATTAAACCGCCTAAGAAAAGCGAGAAATTAACATCTGTATTGGCAAACATAGAAAAAATCGTAACAGCACCTTCAGTTTCAAGGTAGCCTGTCCACAACATCGCAATAATAGTAGCTACAATTAACGTTAGAATTGGCACAAGGAGATGATAAAGCTGTCCATCTTTATGCGCCGGTAATGATTCAGTTAAATCCCCTCCCATACTTTCTTTATCGGGATCATAGACAAGTGCTTCTTTTTCTGCACGCTCTTCGTGTTTTTTCATTGCTCCTAAATTCAAGTTAAACAACGCGACGACAAAAACAAGAAAAATAGATGAAAAAGCATAAAAATTCAATGGGATCATTCGAATAAAAGCTTCTAGCGGTTGATAGTTCACAATTTGATTGGTAGCAAAGATAGCACCGATTACCCCGATAATATAAGCTCCCCATGACGAAATCGGTGATATAACGGTAATAGGAGCAGATGTTGAATCAATTATATAAGCCAATTTGGCTCGTGAGACACGTTGTTGATCTGTTAATGGTCTAGCTACTTGCCCAACTGCTAGTGCATTAAAATAATCATCAATAAAAATAAGCAGTCCCAAAAAGACTGGAACAAGTTGAGCACCACGTCTAGATTTCACATGCGTTGCCGCCCATTTCCCGAACGCCAGACTTCCACCAGACGCGGTCATCGCGGCTGTTAAGATGCCTAGTAAAATTAGAAAAGCAAGTAAAAAAAGGCTACCCCTGTTAATGCCTTCACCAGGAATATAAAAAATATCTCGAAAGACAGTCCAAATTTGTCCAAGTGTATTAATTGGGTTAAAATTTTGAAGCATTGCAGCGCCAACCACTATTCCAAGTCCCAAAGATAAATAGATCTTTCTTGTTACAATAACAAGTACCAGCATAAGCAATGCTGGAATTAATGAATAAGCCGTACCAATCATATTTGGTTCCTCCTGTACACGTTAAAATAGATTTACCCAGCACAGACCAAAAAAACAAATGCAGCAATTATTAATAGGCTAAAGCGAGATAGTAAATCTGCAATCAACGGAATTTTCATTATTCCGCACTGATTGTTACTAAACGCATCGGACTTTTACTGACTGTGAATGACCAACTTAGCATAATTGGCTTCTCCGCCTAAACTGATGATGTGGTGCACAGTCAGTTAATCTGCAATAAAAAAATAGCAGCAGAAAATAACCCGCTGCTACTATTTATGAATGCATAAATAATCACTTCGTTATCCTCCGGTCGATCAACAGCTCTCCACGTTATAGACATGACAGTAAAGAACTTGTTTAGCCCTTTACCAGCAAACCTTTTTTTGTCAAAAAAACGCTTGCTTCGGCAACATAACCCTTTCCCATCTTCTCATTGCTGACAGCTCAAAGATGGTACTCTTTTTATCTTGCGCCTCTATCTCATCGATCTGATAAGGTATATAAAATTTCCTAGGTTAGTTTACCAGCTATTGCTCCTTATTGCAAGGGATCTAAGGGAATTGTTAGTGGTAGTTCTTGGTCTGATCCAGAATTATAGTATAAAGGTACTTCCCCACTATAACCGCCAGAGCCAATCGGGATAGACTGTTGGACCAAGGCTGTTTGAGAGCCAAAAGGTATGATCGTTCGAATGCCAATTTCGATATGAACAACAGGTTCTATATGAACATTATTAATCTTAATCCCCGCAATAAGGGTTTCAACCTGCGTATTAACATAGCCAATTACCTCTAGATTCACAGGTATTTTAGGACCCAGATTAGCTAATAAAGGCAATCCCAAGACTTGACCTAATGGGATTTCAATTAAGTTAGATTGCCTTCGTACTGAGTCAAGCTGAACGGCATTTAAATCAATGTCTAAATCTGCTTCATCTGGAACAATTCCTTGCTCCAGTAACTTTAAATAATTCTCAACGCGGTACTGGACATTACGTTGAATTTGATTTTCCAGGGCTGTATTAACTTGATAGCTAACCACTCGCCCATTTTGATCATAATTAAACTGAATGAGATCGGCTAAATCAATATCATCACTTAGTTCCTCACCAACGGCAACACCCATCGCCATATTGGCAAATTGCTTATTACGCGTCTCGGCAATCTGAAGTAAAATCGGTTTGATCCCATTATTAATATAAAGCATACTAAAAAAAGTACTAATAAGGAAAAATAAGAACGTCCACATAAATATTTGCCGATTGGTAACGGTACCTCGAGGCTTTTTTTTACGCACAAAAATCCCTCCTTGCCTTACCTAAACTATATGAAGACAAGGGAGGGATCATGCGCTAATTCAATTTCACCTGAAGCGTTTGCCGCAATAAATCACGCATAAATTCCGGCATAAAAAACCGTTTTGAGCTGGAGCGAGCAATTGGTGGGGCTAGCTGTCCAAACGTAAACATATCCGCCGTAGCTAACGTATAGATCTTTGATTTTATTAGCGGCTGTTGATTAATCTTTACGGATTTAATTAACTGTTGTGCTTCTAGCTCTATTTCAACATTTGCATAAACCAGCTTACCCATTATTTTTCCTCTAAAGCCAAACCCTGTAATAATCGTATTTATATATGCTTCTGTCATACCCTCACGAATAAGTTCTAATAATTCACTTCCCGTTAATTCAACCGTACATGGATTAATCGGATGTGGACAAATACGATGAACATCGAATTCAGTTATCGCTCCAGCAGGAAGGGAATCAATAAGTATCCCAGCATTAAGCATCGCAAGGTCAGCAGCTGTCCATTCCAACAAGGTGGCTGTTAATCCTTGAATAAGCGGAGTTTCTTTAAACCAGTTTACCTCTAATGGTGCTGACATTTCAGCAATTACTGTTTCCATTAATTGATTAGCCTCTGTTTGTTGCGTATTCAACAGCGCTAGAGTAGCTTCATCTTCAGCCATTGTTTCGATTGGAACGGCAAAGGCCTCCTTCTTAACTACTTGCTTGAGATTATGATCCCATTTCAACATAATTTCACCAGCATAATGACCGAACTTACCCACAGCTGTTAACAAGCTCTGATTAAGCTGCTTCCCTTCTTTGAAAAGGTGATGGGTATGGCCACCAACAATGACATCAATAGCTGGGAACTGTTCTGCTATTCGTTCATCCTGATCAATACCTAAATGAGATAGCAGGACAATAATATCAGCCTGATCTTGCAACTCTGCTATACTTCTAGCTAACGATTTAATTGGATCGGTAACGCTCCAACCAAGTGGCTGATAAAATGATGTAAATGGTGCCGTTAAACCGATAACAGCTACCTTAATCTGTGATGGTGTCGAAATGATTTTAAATGGCTTCAACCAAGCTGGATTATGACTATTTTCACTATTTAGGTTGGCACAAACAACTTCAAAATTCGCCTGATCATATAGCGAAAAAAATTGATCACGATTAAAGGTAATGCCTTCATTATTACCAATTGTAACGACTCGATAGTTAGCCTCATTTAATAATTCAATATTATTTTTTCCTTTAAAAGCTTCTGTAGCCACATGAACGCGATCTAAGTGATCCCCATTATCAAGTAGGAAATAGGATTCTCCACGATTTCGACGCTCTATTGCTTGTTGGTTAAAAAAGCTGATCAGCTTTGGCCAATTTTCAAAATGACTGTGCAAGTCACTTGTAAAATAAAGATATATGGCTTCTTGCATCCGCATCCTTGCTCCTATCCCATGTTTGCTTTTCTGTGTATTTTCTTAATTAGTTTACCATAGAAAAGCAAAAACAGTGAAGCGACTCACTTAAATATTCAAACCTCTTAATTAACCAACAATAACATTGATATGCTTGGGAAGTGCTTTAATTAAAGCAGGGGTGTGCCCTTCAGCTTCACCATCACAATCAATTTGTTGATTAGGCTCTGTATTAATCGTTAAGGTGTTTGTTCGAAAGGTTATTATGCCCTTTGAGTTCTCAGTTGTCTTTGTTAGCTTTGCTTGTAATATTGACCAAGCAGTTTGAATAGATGCTTCTTTAATAAGTACAACCTCGAATAGGCCATCATTGATTTTATTTTCTGGAAAAAAAGCTCTAATGCCGCCAGTATAGCTTCCATTCCCAATAATAACCATCACAACTTCATCTTCTATATGGCTTTGCTCTGATTTAATCGAAACCTTAAACGGAGTAAATTTCCCTATTGATTGGACTGCACCGAGATAATAAGCAAGCTTGCCAACTGTCTGTTTATTAGTAGTATCTACACTTTGTGAAGTTTCAGTAATTAAGCCAATCCCCCAAAAATTTAAGAAATAAGAAGTATTCGCTTGACCAATATCAATCCATTCTGTTTTCCTTGCAAAAATCTGCTCAACTGCATCAAGCGGATCTTGAGCAATATTGAGCTGACGGGCAAAATCATTGGCTGTTCCCCCTGGGATAATGGCTAGCGCGGGACGTTCCTCTAATGGTGCAATTGCATTAACGACCGAGTGAACAGTCCCATCACCGCCAGCAGCAATGACGAGGTCAAACTCTTGAGCAAGCTCAGCAATCTGCGTCCTATCTACTTGAGGATCAGCTAAATTAATCTGCTTTACTTCTTTAAAAGCGGCGGTAAGCCTTGCAACTAATTCTGTTGCAAGGCCCTTTAATTTTCCCTGTCCAGCATTTGGATTAATTAATAAGATTGCCTTCTCCATCCTGACCATACCTCTTTTCATATTTTCACAAAATAGTTGCTGATATTATTCCCAAGTTATCTGTAAATGAAACAGTTATCGCTTTTTATTTTAATCATAGGAATAAAGTGGTATATTGTTTTTATTAAGGTGCTGGAGGACTATTTCTAATGGATACTTTTTATTTGTTTACCCCAATTTTCATACTGATCTTAGTATTAATCGCGTTTAACTTAATCGTTTTATTAAACAAAGGCACAAAACAAAAAGCACAGAAAATTTTCCTTTTTCAATCTGTGATCTTAACCATTATCGCCGGATTGTTACTTTTTAACAGTGGTATTGTCATTGATGAGTTAGGTAGCAACGGCAATTGGATGGATACTTTTCTATTTATCGGTTGTGGTGCACTGGTAGTGTGGCAGGTCTATCTGTTTTATCGAAAATTTTAAAAAAGGGGCTGGGACAAAAGAGTAATTAGATAAGGAAAATCCGAACATTATGTCTGAAAGTGTATAGCGCTTCGGTAAAACACTTCGCTTTCCGTGGGCACGGCTTCGGCTAACTGTGTGAAGAAAGACACTTCACACAGTGGATCCTCAGCTCGCGCTGTTCCCACAGGAGTCTACGTATTTTACCTACGCTTAATCAGAATGTTCGGATATCCTGTTTCAATATTTAGTTATGTCCCAGCCTCTATCGCAATTAACCGATTGAACCTTCCATCTCATACGAAATCAAACGATTCATTTCAACGGCATATTCCATTGGTAATTCTTTTGTAAATGGCTCAATAAAGCCCATGACAATCATTTCAGTTGCTTCAACTTCAGAAATACCACGGCTCATCAGATAGAACAATTGCTCTTCTGATACCTTCGACACCTTTGCTTCGTGCTCTAATGAAATGTTCTCGTTAAAGATTTCATTATACGGAATCGTATCAGAGGCTGATTTATTATCCATAATTAACGTATCACATTCAATATTCGAACGCGCTCCGTCTGCTTTGCGACCAAAATGAACAATCCCACGATAAGATACCTTACCACCTTGTTTAGCAATTGACTTCGAGACAATCGTTGATGAGGTGTTTGGTGCTAAGTGCATCATTTTTGCACCGGCATCCTGATGCTGTCCCTTACCAGCTAAGGCAATAGATAAGGTCATTCCTCTTGCACCTTCACCTTTTAACAAAACAGCAGGATATTTCATCGTTAGCTTCGATCCGATGTTACCATCAATCCATTCCATTGTTGCGTTAGCATCACAGGTTGCCCGTTTGGTTACCAGATTATAAACGTTGTTCGCCCAGTTCTGAATGGTTGTGTAACGGCAATAAGCATCTTTCTTAACAAAAATCTCCACAACCGCACTGTGTAGTGAATTCGTGGTAAAGACTGGGGCGGTACAACCTTCTACATAATGGACCGAAGCGCCTTCGTCAACAATGATTAGCGTTCTCTCGAATTGGCCCATATTCTCAGAATTAATTCGGAAATAAGCCTGTAATGGTGTATCCGTTTTAACGCCTTTTGGTACATAAATGAATGAACCACCTGACCAGACGGCTGAATTTAAAGCTGCAAATTTGTTATCTGTATAAGGAATAACTTTACCGAAGTACTCTTTAAACAGATCCTCGTTTTCTTTCAGTGCTGTATCGGTATCTTTAAAGACAATCCCTAGATTAGCCAAATCTTCTTTTAGGTTATGATAAACAACCTCAGACTCATATTGAGCGGATACCCCGGCCAAATATTTTTGCTCAGCTTCTGGGATACCTAGTTTATCAAAGGTCTGTTTAATCTCCTCAGGAACCTCATCCCATGAACGCTCTGAACGTTCAGATGGCTTTACATAGTAGGTAATTTCATCAAAATCTAATTCTGCTAAGTCACCACCCCATTGTGGCATCGGCTTGCTATAGAAATGCTCAAGTGCTTTTAAGCGGTACTCAAGCATCCAAGCTGGCTCTTCTTTCATTTTTGAAATTTCTTCGACAATTTTTCTTGTTAATCCTTTTTCAGTACGGAAAATTGATACATCTTTATCATGAAATCCGTATTTATATTCTCCAACATCAGGTAAATTTTTAGCCATAATACCCCTCCTTATCTTTGTTAATCTTCTGCCTGGTTTTGATCAATTGCCTTCTCCATTGCTTTCCACGCTAATGTTGCACATTTAATTCTTGCTGGAAATTTAGCTACGCCTTGAAGGGCCTCAATATCGCCCATTTCTAAAGATGATTGCTCTTCTTCACCAAGCATCATATTGGAGAAATAAGCAGACATTTCTAACGCATTCTTAATCTCTTGTCCTTTAATCGCTTGGGTCATCATCGAGGCAGAAGCCAAACTAATGGAACACCCCTCACCTTCAAACTTTGCGTCCTTAACATGATCGCCCTCTAATAAGAGATGAAGCAGAATACGATCACCACAGGTTGGGTTGTTCATTTCTAGCGTTAGGGTTTCTTCAGAAAGCGCCCCCTTATTCCGCGGGTTTTTATAATGATCCATAATGACTTGCCGATAGAGTGTGTCCAGATTATTAAAAGACATCTCCAAAAAACTCCTTCGCTGTCGTTAACCCTGCTACTAATCGGTCAACGTCATCTTTAGTATTATACAAATAAAAGCTTGCCCTAGCTGTCGCTGTTACATTTAGCCACTTCATCAGCGGTTGAGCACAATGATGGCCTGCCCGAACGGCAATGCCTTCGTTATCAAGAATTGTTGCCGTGTCATGTGGATGAACATCCGCCAAATTAAACGTAATTAAGCCTGCTCTTTCCTTTGGACCATAAATTTCTATTCCGTCAAGATTACTTAATTGCTCAAATGCATACTGCACGAGTTCGTGTTCATGACGCTGAATCGCAGCAAAGCCGATATCTGTTAAATAATCAATCGCCGCAGCCAGACCAACTGCTCCAGCAATAATCGGGGTTCCCCCTTCAAATTTCCAAGGGAGCTCCTTCCAGGTTGAATCGTAGCGATTCACGAAGTCGATCATTTCGCCACCAAATTCAATTGGCTCCATCAATTCAAGTAGTGTTTTTTTTCCATACAGAACACCGATCCCTGTTGGTGCACACATCTTATGACCAGAAAAAGCGTAAAAATCACAATCGAGCTCCTGAACATCAACCTTCATATGTGGCACTGCTTGAGCACCATCGACTAGAACAACGGCACCATGCTGATGGGCAATTGCAGCAATTTTTTTAATAGGATTAATGGTCCCAAGTACATTTGAGACTTGAGTAATCGCGACAATTTTCGTTGCAGCGGTAATGGTTTTTTTCACTTGGTCAATCGTGATCGTGCCATCCTGCTCCATCGGAATAAAGCTAAGCTTGGCACCTGTTTTTTTAACAATCTGTTGCCACGGAATGATATTACTATGGTGCTCCATCTCCGTAATAACCACTTCATCACCAGGCGCTAAATTGGCTTGACCATAGCTGGATGCAACCAAATTAATGGCTGTGGTTGTTCCTCTGGTAAAAATAATCTCTTCAGTATGCTTGGCGTTAATAAATTGGCGTACGCGCTCTCTTGCCCCTTCATACTGGTCAGTTGCACGCGTACCAATCGTATGAACACCACGATGCACATTTGAATTGTTTAAGCGATAGTACTGATTAACAGCCTCAATAACCTGCACAGGCTTTTGTGAGGTTGCTGACGAATCAAGGTAAACAAGTGGATGACCGTTTATCTCTTGATCTAACAGGGGAAAGTCAGAACGAATTGCCTGGACATCCATTTTAATATACTTTCCCTTCAATAACGTCCGTTAATTGTTCACGAACACTTGTAATTGGAATTTCGTTTACCACTGGTGCTAAGAAGCCGTGGATAATTAAGCGTTCAGCCTCTTGCTTAGAAATTCCTCTGCTCATTAAATAGTAAAGTTGAACTGGGTCAACACGACCAACCGATGCGGCATGTCCTGCAGTAACGTCATCCTCGTCAATTAGTAGAATTGGATTAGCATCACCGCGCGCATGTTTGCTAAGCATTAACACCCTTGATTCTTGCTCTGCATTTGCCTTTGTTCCCCCATGCTCAATTTTCCCAATACCGTGGAAAATAGCTGTCGCACTGTCCTTCATAACCCCATGCTGAAGAATAATTCCATCTGAATGTTTACCATGGTTAACAATTTTCGCAGTGAAATTTTGTGTTTGATCACCACGACCAACTGATACGGCCTTTGCATAGCAAACTGACTGATCACCTAATAAGTGCGTGACATTCTCAGATATCGTATCGCCATCATTCATTTGTCCTAATGCCCATTCAATTTTTGCATCACGTTGGCCAATGCCCCGACGATTAATATAGGTCGTGGTTCCGTGTGCAAAGTGGTCAACTGAACCAAAGGAAATACTCGCATTATCTTTTGCAAATACCTCAGCGATGACATTTGCTACCGTCTTTGTTTCTTGGTGACTTGTTAAATAGTTCTCAACATAGGTAACTTCACTATTGTCCTCAGCGACAATAATAACGTGATTAAATAAGGCAAGTTCAGCATCATCCTGCCAGAAAATAGCCTGCAATGGCTCGTCAATGACAACGTTTTTTGGTACATAGACAAATGCTCCACCGTTCATTAAAGCAGCATGGACAGCAGTAAGTTTATGTTCATCAACTTGAACGCCCTCAGTCATATAATACTTTTTAACAAGCTCGCTATGCTCAGCTAGTGCGGTGAATATATCGGTAAATATGACACCTTGATCACTGAGATCAGGTGCTAATGCTTGGTGTACATTCGTTTGATTCTTTAATAACAGTAAATTATGCTGTTGTTTTGATAAATCAACAAACTTCTTAATATGATCAGGTAAGTCTACTAATGAAGAAACCCGTTCGGTTTCGTTTGCCTGATGTTGAAATGTATTGAAATCCCAACGGGTTATATTTGTTTTATCTGGCTTTGGCATCGCAATCGATTCTGATTTCTGCTGCGCAGCTACCCTTAAATCGGTCATCCACTGCGGCTCTTGTCGAGCTTTCGAAAATGCCGTTATATAATCAACACTGTATTTGTCTACTAATTCCACTGACATCAATAATCCCTCCTTACTTCTAAGCGTCTATCCCTACTGTTTCATCTTCAATTCCTAGCTCTTGTTTAATCCAGTCATAGCCTTCACTTTCTAAGCGTTCAACAAGCTCAGGACCCCCAGATTTAACCACACGGCCTTGCATCATAACGTGGACATAATCAGGCGTTACATAATTTAATAGACGCTGATAATGGGTAATAATTAAGCAACCAAATGCTTCACTACGCAATTTGTTAATCCCTTTTGAGACGACTTTAAGGGCATCAATATCTAAACCAGAATCAATCTCATCTAAGATTCCAATTGCAGGTTTTAATAGCATTAATTGCAGAATTTCGTTACGTTTTTTCTCACCACCGGAGAAGCCTTCATTTAAGTAACGTTGCGCCATGTTTTTATCCATTTCCAGATAATCCATTGCAGCATCCATTTCCTTAATGAATTTCATTAAAGGAATTTCATCGCCTTCTTCACGATGCGCATTAATTGACGAACGTAAGAAATCAGACGTCGTCACGCCACTAATCTCACTTGGGTATTGCATGGCTAAGAATAGGCCAGCTTGTGCGCGCTCGTCAACCTCCATCTCGAGCACATCTTCACCATCCATTAGGATTTGCCCTTTTGTTACCTCATATTTTGGGTGCCCCATTATGGCAGAAGCTAACGTCGACTTCCCAGTTCCATTCGGCCCCATAATGGCATGAAATTCGCCACCTTTAACCGTTAAATTAACGCCTTTTAAAATTTCTTTACCTTCAATTTCAACATGAAGATCTTTAATTTCTAAAGTTGATCCACTCATAACCTATACCTCCAAAAAAATTGTATAATGACTATAAAACAGCACGTGCTATTTTATTCATTCTCACTTTATTCTCATTACAATCTTATACTATTTCAAATCTAATATCAAGATTTTAACGCATCGGTAACCTCCTTTTCAAACCTAGCAGTTTAAAAAGTTTTTACCTGTTGTTATCTTAACATATTTTGAGCTTTTTTCGCTAATTAATGCGTTCTTCTAATTAGGGCAATATTCTTATAAACAATAACACAGTATATGCAGGTTTTTGATTGCTTCTTGTTGTATCTATAACGAGGAATAGTTAAAAGTGAAAAATGCCGAACAGGCTTTAGTAGAACTGGAAACATTAGTTTAATTTGGCAGAGTAGGAGGTGCAGAAAATTGAAAAAAATGCTTTTAACCACCATTTTATTTGTCACATTAGTTGTTTTCTTTATTTCGCTTAAAGGAATAACTGTTGGCGATAATGAGAAAGTGGCGAAAGTTCAAGAAGATGAAAAACCAGCTTTCGAACTATCCGGTTATTATTACTTCGGCTATCTAGATGCACGGCCAAAACAGGAGCTTGAGCTTGAACAAGAATACTTCTACTACATGGACGAATATTTTCAAGACTATTTTAAAAATTTTATGATCATAACAAGAAGCGATGAAGTAATTGAGCAAGATTACCTGCATTTTTTTGAAGCTTTAGGTGTTTTGGAACTCTATTCATTTCCCACAGCTGGCTTAGGCTTAAGAAATGGTGACTATGTAACAATTCATGTTACAGTACCAATTAAGGAAAGTTATCCGATGCAAATTAGTCAGATCGAAAATTTTGAGATTATCTATCCTAGAATCCCTTAGCAAAAATTAAAAGGAGACCGCTTCAAGCTACTATATAGCTTGAAGCGGTCTCCTTATTATTTACTTAGCGGTGTACCTGTCTTTCAATATCATTCACAATATCAAGGCTAGCCCGATGGCTATATTCTCGACTTTGTTCGACTTTTATTCGTTCATCCATATTTCTTTCATACTTCGCATAGCCAATCCCATGTGATTGATACATGGCCTTTTCCATTTCAGCTGTGTAATTCAATTCAAGCTTGTTGATCATTGTTAAATAATCTCCCTTTCTTTTTGCCCCGAGATTAATTATAACATTTGCATCACACAAGACCAAAAGCCATTTACTAGACTAAGAAGCGATTTAACTTGATTTGTACGGATCAACTTTATATAACAGGCTTTTTGTTAGAAATTCTACAAATCCCTTAACTATTGTATATTTTTCTAACTCCTTACCCTTCTGACCCTACGGCAACAACCTCACCGTTATACTGTTCAGTAATAAAGTTCTGAATTTCTTCCGATTGCAGGATTTCAACAAGCTTTAATAACGCTTCATTATCTTCATCCTCTGCTCGGGCAGCAACGATATTGACATATAATGAATCAGAACCTTCAACAAATAATGCGTCCTCTACAGGTGATAGGTTTGCTTCAATCGCATAGTTGGTATTAATCGCTACTAGGGTATCTTGCTCGGTTTCATACGCCTCTACCAAGAATTCAGGATTTACGTCTGGTGAAAAAACAAGATTTAATGGATTGTCAATAATATCCTCTATTGTCGCAACTGATTTTGTTACATCTGGATCTAATGTAATTAATCCATTTGCTTCAAACAAAGCAAGAATACGGCCATGGTCAGGGACGTTTCGGCTAATAATAACTTCTGTTCCGTCTGCAATATCATCAATGCTTGCGATTGATTGAGAATAGACACCCATTGGCTCGATATGAACGCCACCAAGGTTGACAATGTCATAACCCTTCTCTTCTTTTTCAGATTCAAAGAATGGAATGTGTTGGAAGTAATTTGCATCTAACTCACCATTAGACAGATCTTCATTGGGAATAAAATAGTCAGAGTATGTTTCGATCGTTAAGGTAATGCCTTCTTCTTCTAGGATTGGTGCAACTTGCTCAAGTACTTCGGCATGCGGAACACTCGTAGCCCCTACAGTAATTTCGTTTTCATCTGAATCTCCACCACCACATGCTACTAAAATAATACCGGTTAACAACACAGTTAAAGCAACTATAAGTTTTTTCATCGTTATTTCCCCTCTTTTTTTTTTTATAAATTAAGGATTCAGCTACTGAATCACATTAATCTTATCTTTTATCTAATTTATTGGCGATAATGTCTCCAATAAATTGAAATAAAAACACAAGTAGAACAATTAAGACGGTACATGCAAACACGATATCAAAATCACGTCTGGCAAACCCATAAAAATAAGCATAGTCACCCAAGCCTCCAGCACCGATAACACCCGCAACAGCTGTGTAGCCAATTAAGGCAATTGCGGTAACCGTTAACCCTGATACCAGAGCAGGTAGCGATTCTTTTAACAACACTTTAAAAATAATGGTTGATGTCTTAGCACCCATCGCTTTTGCTGCTTCAATGACCCCTTTATCAATTTCTCGAAGCGCAATCTCAACGAGTCGACCATAAAACGGGGCTGAGCCAATGATTAAGGCAGGTAAAGCAGCATCCTGTCCTCGAAAAGTTCCAAATAAAAAGTTGGTAAATGGAATTAACAAGAGGATTAACACCACAAATGGAATGGCTCGAAAAATATTGACTAGACTTGCTGTAATAAAATTAATGTACTTATTTTCCCACAAGCCACCAGGTGCTGAGAGATACAGTAATAAGCCTAATAAAATACCAATTAATAATGTACCTGCAAGGGCAATAATCGTCATGTAGAAGGTTTCACCGGTTGCTTCAATTAAATCAAACCAATCCACATTTGGAAAAAGATTAGCCATGCTGTATCACCTCCACTTCAACAGAGGTTTCACGAATAAATGCTAATGCCTGATTAATCGTCTCCGGCTCACCAATTGCCAGAAGATATAACGAACCATATGCCCCAGCTTGAGTCTGCTTAACACTACCTTGTAAAATATTTAACTCAACATCAAACTTCTTTGCGACTTGACTAATGATCGCCTGATGTGTTGTTTCACCAATAAACTGAAGCTTCAAAACCTGACCAGAATTACTGTGTTGGATAAACAATTCTTCAGTCTCTTCATCCTCTGGCTTACCCATGACTTGCTCAACAAACTTTTTTGTTACTGGCTGTTTAGGATGTGAAAATACATTTAAGACGCTACCCTGCTCAACAATTCTACCATCCTCCATGACCGCAACATTGCGGCAAATCTTTTGAATGACATGCATTTCATGCGTAATCAAAATAATGGTTAGACCCAGCTTTTCGTTAATATCAACCAATAAAGCGAGAATGGAATCAGTTGTCTCAGGATCAAGGGCTGAAGTTGCTTCATCGCATAATAACACTTTCGGGTTATTTGCTAGAGCACGGGCAATGCCGACACGTTGCTTCTGACCACCGCTAAGCTGAGCGGGATATGCATTCTCCTTACCTGTAAGACCAACAAGATCAATTAATTCACTTACGCGGGCATTACGCTCAGCCTTACTAACACCAGCAATTTCTAACGGAAAGGCAATATTCTCACGAACGGTTCTAGACCATAATAGATTGAAATGCTGAAAGATCATACCAATCTCTTGCCTCGATAGCCGCAAATCCTTTTTATTTAGGCGCGTAATTTCTTGATCTTCAATTATGACCTTACCGGTAGACGGTTCTTCTAAGCGATTAATTAACCGAATAAAGGTACTTTTTCCAGCACCACTATAGCCAATTACACCAAAGATTTCACCTTTGTTAATTGATAAGTTCATTTGATCGACAGCTTGAACAGTTTGATTTGCTGTCTTAAACACCTTCGATAACTGTTCGATTTTGATCATTCGACTCCCCCGTTTCATCACCGTTCTATTAAAGAATAGATAACATTTTTGACAATTAAAAAAACGCCTATCTGCTGAGATGAGATCAGAGCAGAAAGACGTTAGCTATATGATAATATAGGTCTTTTCACTTCTCTCATCTGCCATAGCATTACATGCTCTGCAGGAATTGGCACCTTTTTAAACATCGATATGTTTAACGGTTGCCGGGCTTCATCGGGCCAGTCCCTCCGCCTCTCTTGATAAGAGTTTCGAACTATTTAATTAACTAAAATTGATATTAGCATGTGTCAAATAATGTGTCAATCATTTTTTATAATTTTCTCATTATGATATACTCAGGATGATCTCACTAAAAGGAATGAGCCATGTGCAAGCACCTAATTTCACGTTAAATTATCTAAATAAAAATGAAAGCTACTGTTTGTCTGATGACTTTGGAAAAATTGTTGTGCTCACTTTTTGGGCATCTTGGTGTCCTGATTGTAGCAATGATATGCCATTAAAGGAACGATTATTCCAATCAATTGACTCAGATAAAGTTAAATTTATCACGATTAATGTAAGTGGCCGCGAGCGAAGCAAGGCGGATGCTATCCGCTACTTTAATAGTTTCATGACACAACCAACCCTTGTTGATAATGGGATTGAGGTTTATCGAAAGTATAAGTGTTTGGGTGTCCCGACGACTGTTATTATTGATCAAAACGGCACCATTATCAATCAATTTACTGACCAAGCGAATACAATGGAGATTATGACGGCTTTAACTCAATTAATTTAAGCAAAAGAAAGCGAGCAGCTCTCACAATCATTATGTGAAACTGCTCGTTCTGTTTTATGCTTGTTTAAGGAAATCTGTGTATTGATCTGTTGTCATAAGCTGATCGAGCTGACTTAAATCCTCTGGTTTAATGACCACAATCCAACCTTCTTGATATGGTGCCGTATTAATTAATTCAGGCTGCTCGTCTAACTGTTCGTTTACCGCAACAATCTCACCAGTAATCGGCGCATACAGCTCAGAAACGGTTTTAACCGACTCGACACTGCCAAAAGTCTGACTAGCTTCAAATTGATCTCCCTGCTCAGGTAGCTCGATAAAAACAATATCACCTAATTCATCTTGAGCATGCTCAGTTATCCCAATTCTGATCTGACCATCCTCTATCTTCACCCAGATATGATCCTCTGAATAACGTAATTCTGCATGTACTGCCATAGTATCCCCCCCACTTTACTTCCATGTTTGTTTATATTGCTCTTCTTTAAAGCCAACGGTAACTTGAACACCATCAAATGCTAATGGGCGTTTAATTAACATACCATCAGATGCTAGCCATTCAAGTTTCTGATCGTCAGACGCATCAGCGAGTTTGTCCTTTAAGCCAAGTTCACGATACTTTAAGCCACTGGTATTAAAAAACCGTTTATATGGTAAACCACTTTTATCAATCATTTCTTTCAGTTCTGTTGTAGAAGGCGGCTGTTCAATCAAATGAATTTCATCAAATTGTACGTCATTTTCTTCTAACCATTTTTTTGCATTTCTACATGTGCCACACTTTGGGTAGCTATAAAATTTTAAAGCCATCGTAAGATCCCCCTAATTCTAGTTAAGATATTGATAAGTATAATTTGATGTGAAAAACTTTACCAATTATCTACCTATCCAATCGTGCATAAATGTACACAAATAAGCCACATTAAAAGTATACCCTAAATAAAGAGGAGGAAACAATGGTGCAACAAACATTTGAATCAAACAATAGTGGCAACATGCAGCAACCACCAGAGATGATTAGCTCAAAGGATTTACTCTACTTAAGCGACATGATGTCATGGAATCTTGGTGTAATTAAAAAGGCAAACTTTTTAGCACAGGATTGTAAACTACCAGAAATTAAACAAGCGGCTGAGCAGGTCTATCAGATGCATGAACGTCACTACCAGCTGTTATTAAATTACGCCAAAAATAATAGCAACCAAATGGTTCACTAAGGAGGAAAGTTGATTATGCAGCAAAATAAAGTACAAAATCCAGAGACGCAAATTGAAAAAACGGCACAATTAAACGATCGTGATATTATTAACGACTTATTAGCTTCTGAAAAGTATATGACTGACGCCTACTGTACCGCACTAAACGAAGCAAGTAATCAAACGTTGTATCAAACGGTTTTGCAAATTTTTACTGAGACGCAAAACCAACAACGAAACCTTTATAACTTAATGTTTAAAAATGGTTGGTACAGCTTAGATAAAGCAGATGCGCAACAAATCAATCAAACCGTTCAACAATTTTCTGGTTATATGAATCAATTTCCCGTTCATTAAAGAAAACAGGGCTTCAGCTTAAGCCCTGTTTTCTTTAATTGCCTTCACTCTAGCTTTGTACTTGATAACCTTGCTCTTCAATAATTGTCTTTAGTTCAGCTATGCTAATAGCCGCTTCTTGATATGAAATAGCGACTGTATGTTCTGCCAAACTAACTTCTGCTGACTCGACTGCCGCATGCTCAGTTAATGCTGCTTCAATTGCTTTTTTACAATGACCGCAACTCATACCCACTACCTCTAATTTTAAATCATTCATTTTCACTCAACCTCTCCAACTTATATTTTTACCCGTTTTAATCGTAATGCATTGCTGACCACACTAACAGAGCTAAATGCCATGGCTGCTCCAGCGATCCATGGAGCGAGCAAGCCAAATGCCGCAATTGGAATTCCCGCACTGTTATAAGCAAATGCCCAGAATAAATTCTGTTTAATATTTTTAATTGTTGCTTGACTAACTTTAAATGCTTTCGGAAGTAATGCAAGATCACCAGCTAGAATCGTCACATCAGCTGCTTCAATAGCCACATCTGCACCAGTACCAATGGCAATACCTGTATCAGCGACAACAAGGGCCGGCGCATCATTAATGCCATCCCCCACCATTGTTACTTTCTTTCCTTCAGCCTGAAGCTTCTCAATTGTTTTTGCTTTTTGCTCTGGAACAACCTGGGCAATGACACGCTCAATCCCAACTTCTTCTGCAATGGCTCGGGCAGTGGTTGCGTTATCCCCAGTAAGCATAACGAGTTCCATACCCATGTGTTTTAATTCGTCTAGTGCTTGTCTAGCATTATCTTTCACCGTATCTGCAACAGCAATTAATCCCTGAAAGGCTTGATCAATCCCAATTAACATCACGGTTTTTCCCTGTTGCTCCAACTGGTCAATTTCTATCTCATAGTTAGCAACATCAATCTCATGGTCTTGCAAAAATTTCCGTGTCCCAACAAGAACGGTTTGATCGGCAATTCGAGCCTCAATCCCATGACCTGGTACCCCTTGAAAGTCGTCAACCTTATGCAATTCCAGCGCCTTGTCCTTACTATATTGGACAATCGCATCTGCTAAAGGGTGTTCCGAGTTATGCTCTGCACTTGCTATAAGGGCTAGCGTTTGGTCTGAGCCTTGATAATCGGTTACGACTGGCTTGCCATGTGTAATTGTACCGGTTTTATCAAAGACAACCACCTGTGTTTTACCAGCTCCTTCAATGTGCTCGCCACCTTTAAATAGGATACCAAGCTCAGCAGCTTTACCAGTCCCCACCATTATTGATGTTGGCGTAGCAAGCCCAAGCGCACACGGACAAGCAATAACTAAAACTGCAATTGCCGCTACGAACGATGGTTCAAAGCCTGTTGGCGTAAAGAAATACCATATGATAAACGTAATAATAGCAACTGCCACAACAATCGGTACAAAAACACCAGAAATCTTATCTACTAAACGCTGAATTGGTGCTTTAGAGCCTTGAGCTTCTTCAACAATACGAATGATATTGGCTAGAGCGGTATCCTCACCTACTTTTGTTGCTTTAATCGTTAAGCTACCATTTTTGTTCATGGTTGCACCAATGACTGTATCAGCAACTGTCTTTTCAACTGGAATAGATTCACCTGTCAACATCGATTCATCAATCGCACTTTTGCCAGAGATAACCTCACCATCGACGGGGATTTTTTCACCTGGCTTAATAATAATGGTGTCACCTACCTTCACCTGATCAATAGGAAGGAGTTTCTCCTCACCATTAATAAGTACCCGTGCTTGCTTGGCTTGCAAGCCTAACAGCTTGGATAAAGCTTCTGTTGTTCTCCCTTTGGCTACTGCCTCTAGATATTTCCCTAGAATAATTAGCGTAATTAGCATTGCACTTGTTTCAAAATAAAGATCGGCATGACCCATGTGCCCCATCCCTTGGTGCTCTAAAGTTAAGTAGCCCTCATAAACACTATAAAAATAAGCAGCACTGGTTCCAAGTGCAACCAATACATCCATGTTTGCCGAACCGCTTTTTAAGCTTCGGTAAGCACCGGTATAAAATTGCCAACCGATATAAAACTGAACAGGAGTAGCTAACAGCATCTGAAACCACGGGTTCATAAGGAGGGCAGGCATAGGTGCTTGGAATAAATGGACTGCCATCGTAAGAAACAACGGAAATGTCAGTATTGAAGAAATGATTACTTTTCTTTTCAAGCGATTAATGACACGTTCTCTTCCTGTTTCCCCTTGCGCCTGATTATCTTTTAGTTTTGCTCCATAGCCAATTTTTTCAATAGCTGTCACGATACGGTCTGGTGTCGTCACGCTTGAAAGAAATTGAACGGTGCCTACCTCGGTTGTCAAATTAACTGTTGCCTCTGTAACACCCTGCTGCTTCATCAGCACTTTTTCAATGCGATTGGCACACGCTGCACATGTCATTCCCGTAATGATAAAGTCTTTTTTTTCACTGCTAACTTGATAGCCCAGCTCTTCCACCTTTTCCACAAAGTGATCAACAGAAATAGCTTGTTCGTTAAAGCTAATCGCTGCCCGTTCTGTAGTTAGATTCACAGTAGCATCAACTGTTTCAAGCTTATTTAAGCCCTTCTCAATGCGATTCGCACATGCTGCACATGTCATTCCCTCTATATCAAGAATTATATTTTCCATGTCTATCCCCCTATTTGCTAAACTGCTTTACAACTTTGATCAGCTCTGCAACCGACGCTTCGCCAGTTCCATCCTGAATGGCATCACTAACACAATGGTTGACATGATCCTCCATCATTGTAAAGCCTACTTTCTTTAATGCGGCATTGATCGCAGAGATTTGAACCATGATATCAACACAATAGCGATCATCAATTACCATCTTCTGTATTCCTCGAACTTGCCCTTCAATTTTCTTTAAACGCGTCAACAGCTTCTGCTTATCTTGCTCAGTTCGATGATGTGAATGTCTTGTTGAATTCTGATTAACTTGATTCATAATAACCACCTCTCAAACATACTATACCCCCCTATAGTATAAAAGTCAAATTAATTACCTTGTTTATAAACCGTAATTATTCTTATTTACATTTTAATATATTTCAGCTACAATGACATTGACCTATATTATGTATAATTAACATCCTATCCGTTTAAATAATTGTGCTTTTAAAATCTGAGATGAGATAGCTTAACGTTTTTTTACTAATTACATCTTTAAGTCAGGAGTTTTAGCTATGAACAAATCAATTGTACAAATGAAAAATATTAAATATGCCTATGAAGATAAAATGGCACTTAACAACATAAATCTAACGATTCCAACAGGCAGTTTCTTAGGTCTAGTTGGACCAAATGGTGGTGGAAAAACCACTTTAATTAAGTTAATCCTCGGGTTAATTAAACCGCAACAAGGGCAAATTAGCTTGTTCGGTCAAGATATTACTGAATTTAATGATTGGAACAAGATTGGCTTTGTCTCGCAAAAAGCAAACAGCTTTAACCGAGGATTTCCAGCAACAGTCAAGGAAGTCGTTTCAACCGGCTTAACTGCTCAAGTTGGTTATTTTAAGTTTTTTAACCAAGGACATCGCCAAAAAATAATTGAGGCTGTTGACTTAGTTGGCATGTCTGACTATTTAAATCAGAATATTGGCGACCTATCGGGTGGCCAACAACAACGAATTTTTATTGCGCGTGCGCTTGTTAGTGATCCTAAATTCTTAATTCTTGATGAACCAACTGTCGGGATTGATACTGAGAATGTTCAAAAATTTTATCAACTCCTGCACAAATTAAATAGTGAGCAAAACATTTCACTTCTTCTCGTCTCTCATGATGTTGGAACGATGACAAAGTACGCTAATGGGGTAGCATGCTTAAATAAATCCATTCATTTTCATGGTAATACAAGCGACTTTACCAATTTAACTGAGCACCAATTATCTCAATTTTACGGACACGATTTAAATATTGTGACGCATCAACATTAAAGGAGTGCAAAAAATGCTGACACATTTTTTTCAATATGAATTTTTACAAAATACATTATATACTGGGCTATTAATTGGACTAATTGCCCCACTACTTGGTTCCTTCGTTGTCGTAAGACGGCTATCATTAATTGCTGATGGTCTTTCTCACGTTGCCTTGGCTGGAATTGCTTTCGGACTATTTTTAGAAAAACGATACGGTGTTCTTTTTTTAACTCCTTTTTACTCGGGAACATTATTTTCTGTGTTTGGAGCTATTTTCATTGAAAGGTTGCGCAGTATTTATCACGCTTATCAGGAGATTGCTATTCCGATTATTTTATCAGCAGGTGTAGGTTTAAGCGTTATTTTCATCTCATTAGCTGATGGCTTTAACAATGATCTATATAATTATTTATTCGGTTCTGTCTCAGCGGTAAGTAGAAATGATTTATATGGTATTATTATTATAGCCACTATTGTAATTGTTATTTTAAGTATTTTTTATAAGGAGCTGTTTATGTTATCCTTTGATGAAGAGCACGCAAAGGTATCAGGCATACATGCTAAACGTATTCACTTCTTATTTATTGTTCTAACCGCACTGGTTATTTCTGCGTCAATTCGTATTGTTGGCGTTTTACTTGTATCTGCATTAATGACCTTACCTGTTGCGGCGAGTATTCGGATAGCTCGTGGCTTCAAGCAGACCATTCTTTTTTCAATTATGTTTGGTGAACTAGCGATTATCATCGGCTTGATTTCTGGCTATTACTTAGAGATACCACCTGGTGGAACAATTGTGATGGTTTTGATTACGAGCCTATTACTCACTATTACGCTTAAAAGGGTTTGGCTTAACATGAAGAGAAAGCGGGCGATATAATGAAGATTGAAGAAGCATTAGCCCTTCTGAAAGAAGCTGGCTATAAATATACCGATAAAAGAGAAATGATCTTGACCTTCTTTGCTAACGAGGATCGCTACCGAACTGCTAAGGATTTACTAGCATACCTTGAGCCTCATTTCGAAGGAATTAGCTTTGATACAATTTACCGCAATCTACATTTATTTAACCAACTTGGCATCTTAGAATCAACAGAATTAAATGGCGAAAAGAACTATCAAATGAGTTGCGCTAAGCACCATCATCATCATTTTATCTGTAAAGATTGTGGGCTAACTAAAGAGATACACGCTTGCCCAATGGATCGATTACCGACTGAGCTAAACAATTTTGTTATTGATGATCATAAATTCGAAATTTATGGCTTATGTCCACATTGTCAGCAATAAAAGAGTGAAGGCTAAGAAATAACCTTTCTTAGCCTTCACTCTTCTTTATTTAACAATCATAACTGGACAGTTTGCACGTTTAGCAACCTTGTGACTTACACTTCCTAGCACCATTTCTTGTAAGCCGTTTAAACCTCTACTTCCGATAACACAAATATCAACATTATGTTCATTCGCATATTCAATAATTGTCGGACCTGGATCACCATGTAAAATCTTAATTTCATAAGTAATAGCTGCTTGTTCCAATTTACGTTCACAAATCGCTAGCTTCTCCTTACGACTTTTATCAATATCCTCAGCATTCCAGTGCTGTGTTGCATCGAGGCGAGAAGTTGATCCATCAACAACATATAATACCGTTACTTTTGCACTTGAATTCCCCTCAGCCAAAGCTACTGCTTTCTCACAAGCCCGAATAGCATATTCAGAACCGTCTGAAGCAAGTAAAATTTGATTAAACATGTGACCACCCCTAACAATTTTTAAGAGATTATTACATCTATCTCTTACCTTTTTTAACTTAACTTAAACCTTTTTACGCTTACTTATTAATTAAAAAGTCGGCTATTACATATAAAACGAGTTCATTTGATTGAAATACTTGATTATACATCGATAACGGGACAGGCTTGGGTCCAACAGATGGAGCGATTTCTATTGTAAAACCCGGCTTTTTAAAGGTCATTAGAAACCAATCAATAAACCCGCCACCACTCGGATTCTCACCGGGATCAATTAACTGATAGCCAGTCACTTGAGCGAGCTCATTTGCTAGCGGCTGAAATTGCTGATAGACTGATTGCTCTAATAGATAACGCCAAAAAATTTCTTCACCAGACGAATGATAGGCTAACGCACAATCCATCTTATGTGTGCTGACAAAATCGTGTAAAGCTTGTGCTTCTGGCTCTGATAAGGGGTTTTCTCCTTTATAATGACTTTCACTAGGATAACCAGGATCATTTTGAATTATTTCCCAACCTTCAGGATATTGCCGATTTAAATCGACACCGCTAGCATTTGCCTTCCAACGCTCGAAATCAGTTGATTCTCGATTCCACGTTAATAGGTTTTTCTGATTAACTAACCCAACACTTCCTTGTTGTACAAGCTTGACACCATCTGGATTAACCATTGGAACAAACCAAAAAGTTATTGCACGTAACCAATCCTCCCTAATTGTTAACCAAGCCCAGGTCTGATCAAACAACAAATGATAAATAAAATCAACAATTAAGTTTGTCGTTAGCCATTCTCTAGCGTGATGTGCTCCTGTAATACATACCCGTTTTTCACCTGATCCAATTTTAAACGCATAAATAGGTCTTCCTTCAACTGAGTAACCGATAATCCTAAGCTCACAAAGATGATTCATATGATCTGAAAGGATTGTTAGATCCTGCTCCAGTTGCTCAAAGTGATACACTTGCTTTGGATTAAATGATTGATACATAAGAAAAACACCCCCTATTAAGACTATGATCACACAGAGGGTATTTATGTTACTGCTCTGCTAAAGCACGCTTAGCTAGGAGTTGCACGACCATGTCATCCATTGGTGGATTGTGTAATCCTGCTCTGACATCACGGTAATATTGTTCAAAACGGTAGTCCTTAGAAAGTCCACGGCCACCAACAATTCTCATTGCTAAATCAACAACCTCAGTCGCAATATTAGTCGCAATTGTTTTAGTTGCAGCTAGTTCGGCACTTAATAGCTTTCGTTGTTCCGGTCCAGACTGATCCCATTGCTCAGCAACACCATACATAAACCGGCGTGCCAGCATAAGCTTCAAGTCCATTTCCCCAATTTTTTGTTGAATGTGTGCGACCTCTGCTATTGGTGTATTTAAGCTATTCGGTTTAAAATTCTTAGCAAAGTTAATTGCATCATTGCGTGCTGCAATTGCAATGCCAAGATAGCATGCGGGAATATGTAATAGCCATCCTTTTGCCTTGTTGGGATTTGCTTGCTTATTCTGCTCCACGAGCAGCGCTTGGTCAACTTTAACCTGATCAAAGATAAGATCATCACTGCCCGTACCCCGCATGCTCATCGTGTCCCATGTTTTCTCAATTGATATTCCAGGAAGCTTGGCACTAATTAAAAACGAACCAACCTGATCTAAATCGTCAATATATGCTGAAACAATGTAATAGTCTAAAACAGCGGCCATCGTTGAAAAGGTCTTTCTTCCAGAAATTAGATAGTGATTACCTTGACGAGTTGCTATCGTTTCAGGAATCCCACCACGGGTCGGGCTACCCGTTGCGCGTTCTGATGCAATCCGATTTACTAAAACTTGCTCCGCCACAATTTCCTTTGCAAACGGATTAAAAACAGCTTGATCCCAAAGCTGCTCTTCCGCTAATTCCTTTACAATACCTAGGTGCCAACCAACTGAGAGTGCAGTAGCACCATCGCCAACCGCTAATCGCTCTTGAATAAGTAAAAATTCATAAAGTGATAACCCTTCCCCACCTAACTTTGTTGGTAAGGTCAAAGAAAAGTAGTTTTCTCGTTTTAAATCAGCTATGGTCCCTTCTGGTAACTGTGCATTCTCCTCAGCCTCTGCTACACGTTTAGCTACTCCTTCAGCTAAACGAGCTACTTTTTTAATAAGCTGTTGTTGTCGTTCATTCTGGATAAAAGCATCAAAAATAGCCATTTAAATCCTCCTCTAACTTTACTATCCTTATTCTAACCAAAATAACCTCTAGAAGCAAAATCCTTGGTTAGCAATTGCACCACCATTATTTAGCTTTACCCCTTACAAGAAAAGAGGCCGGAATAAAAGATTTACTTCTCAATTTTCGCACACTGAAAATAGTCATTAAGCCTTGATCGTGTTTAGTCGAGTCCGTATGCAATACCCATGCAGACTTTCTTTGGATAATACGCGACTACAGAAAGCGAAACATATCTCCACTAAGAGTTAATGACAATAGAAAGTGATTATTCACTAAAATAACTACTGGTCATGTCAGTACGTAGACTTAATTCTTCGTCCAACCCTCAGCGAGGATAGCTGCACCTTAATATGTTAATGCGAAAGCTGAGTTAACTAGATAAAAATATCCAAACATAATGTCTGAAAGCATATAGTGCTTCGGTAAAAAACCTCGCTTAGACAAAATGTTCGGATACTTAATTTTTATATTTAGTTATGTCCTAACTATACCTTTTCTCCTAATATTACCTAATTGGTTAATTCAAGTTTTAACTCTGTTTGCATCTCACGAATCTGTTCAATTGATTGAGTCAAGCGCTCCGCAGAGGAATCCGCCTCAGCAATTCCTGCTGCTGATTCCTCGGATACACTTGCAATATTAGTAATTGAATCATTGACTACTTTGGTATTGTCTAAAACTTCATACAAAGAATTTGCTACCGATGTAATTTCAGTACTCATACCATTAATAATTGTATTCAGTTTTTTAATCGTCTCACCAGTTGTCTGAATTTGGCTTGATCCTTCACCCACCGCCTGATAGCCTTCTTCTAGTACGCCGACCGCTGCTGCGGATTCACGCTGAATCCCTGTAGTGGTCTCTGTAATATCACTAACAGATAGACTTACTTGTTCAGCTAATTTGCGGACTTCGTCTGCAACAACAGCAAAACCTTTGCCGTGCTCACCAGCTCTAGCTGCTTCAATTGCTGCATTAAGCGCAAGAAGATTTGTCTGCTCGGCAACCTCCTGAATAACCGTAACAAGCTTAGTAATTTTCAGTGTCATATCATCCAAGCCCTTAACCTTGTCCAAAGATTGTTTAATGGTTTGATCAATAATCTTCATTTGATCAACAGACTTATCCATTAATTCTCGACCTTCTTTGGTAATCGTTAGCATATTGTTTGATTCAGTTTTAATATTTTCACCATTTAGCGCAATAGTCATAATTGTACTGGTAAAGCTCTGCATTGTCTCTGTCAGTGTTGCTGCTGATTGGGCTTGCTCATCAGCTCCAGTAGATATTTCCTGCATCGTTACAGATATGTTTGCACTGTCCTCTGCCAAACCAATGACACTTTCGCTTACCTCTGTAGCCTGCTGAATCATTCTTTCTTTTAATTGAACAATATTTTCCTGCTGATCGCTCATCTGTTCAGCAATATTAGTTACTAATACTTGAATACTGTGTAAATCGTTTTTTCCTAAAATAAGATCGTCGTTATTTGAAATCTCTACTAACTTATTTTTAATATCTACTAATGTTCTTCTTTGACCTCTCCGATAAAATAGTCCAATAGTTAGACTTATAATGACAGCAGCTAGGGTAATGGTAATGATGTCAAACCCTATTTCATCTAGAGCATTGGCAGTGATTATAAAGTACCCAAATGCCCCCATATGTAGTAAGCTTACGGTTAGTGTTACTAAAACTGGATGTAATTTCAATGCAATGCAACTCCTCTCAATTGATGGCTACATGTTATCATGTAATCCATATAGCCTATCTATATTGTATATCAGCTTATTTGGAATGTATATGAATAAAAAAACAAAACGCAAAAGATATTAATATCTTCTGCGTAATCGTATGTAAGCGCTGCTTAGAAAATCTTTTCAATTGCCTGCTTGATTCGATCCTGATCAAATGGCTTAACAATAAAGTCCTTTGCACCAGCTTGGATAGCCTCTAGCACCATTTGCTGTTGACCCATTGCAGAACACATAACAATGGTTGCATTTGGATCATGTTTTTTTATTTCTTTGACGGCCTCTACTCCATTTAGCTCAGGCATAGTAATATCCATCGTTACTAAATCAGGTTTAACTTCGTTGTACATATCAATTGCAACTTGCCCATTTTCAGCTTCCCCAACTACCTCATGGCCAAGAGATTGAAAAATATTTTTTAATTGCATACGCATAAATGCTGCATCATCGGTTACTAGAATACGTGCCATATCTATAGGTTCTCCTTTTTAGTCATTCTCTTCAACTGCTTGCTTTACCTCATTTAGTTCTTCGTAATTTAGTACATAGGCTAAATCAATTAGCAACAACAAGCGATCTTCTAATTTAGCCACCCCACTTAAGAAGTTTGCATTTACACCTTTAATTGTTGTTGGTGCGTCCTCAATAATTGACGTATTAATATCAATTACATCTGATGCAGCATCAACAATAAAGCCCACTGATAGATCATCGACAAGGGCAACAAGCATACGGGATTGGTCAGTTTTTTCCGATGAAGGTAAGCGCATTCTAGTCTTCAGGTCGATAACTGGAATGACATCACCACGTAATTTGGTGATTCCTTCTATAAAAGCCGATACTTGAGGTAAAGATACCATCTCTTGTATCCTTTCAATTGATACAATTTGCTGAATACTTGCACCATACTCTTGTCCATTAAGTTGAAATACAATATACTTCTCAGTAGCCATTTCTACACTCCTTTACCTATAAAAATCAATCATATGGAAAAGTTAATTAAAAATCCGCTTAATTTAAAGAATACCCGCTTTACTCCTATAAATCAATAAGGAGTTAAGTCATTTTACTGATTTAACAAGAGATGAAGCGTCAATTTTTGTTGAGTAGCATAAGTTATTTCCACTAATAAAGCACGTTTGAACCCTAACAGACTGGCATCCCCCTTTAGTAGCGTTGGATGGGTTATATCGGTATTAATATCAACACTAGATAAATAGGTTGATAAACTTCCAGCGATCATATTTCCTAGCTCTCCAGCAAATGAGTCAAGCATCTCATCCGATAAAGGCATCCCGAACATTGCTTCGCCAATTTCTTTAAAAAAGCTGGCATTAGCCTGAAGCACCAATTCACCTTTAATCTCTCCTGTAAAGCCGATCATTACCCCAAACTCAACTGCGAGTGGTGGTTCTACCAGGCTAGGACTGCCAAACGTCGGATCAATTGGAACAATTTTTTTCACACTAACAATTGTTCCGTTGTATATTGCCTTAATAATTTCATTAATACTTTTTTCTTGCACAGTCAAGCTGAAACCCTCCCAAATGCCCATTTCATATTAAATAGGTCTTTTTTATCTGAACTTTTTACACCTACTGTTTTTTTCGGTTAGAAAACTAAAATGTAAAGTTTTTCGAACTAAAAAGTTAATTAAAACGTTATGCGTGTGCTTAGTAGCAACGAAAGTAGCTAGATAGGCGAATACCATTTCCTGATTTCCCCATCTTGATAATGGCGATAATTTATCTAAACTACTAATTAATTAATGCTCTGCTATATCTGCGTTTTTATGTAAATAATTTATAATTCTGTACTATATAGTGAGTTGAGAAAAAGCTGGTTAAAGGGAATGCTAACTCAACTTTTACACACTGAAAATAGTGATGAAGCCTTGAAACTGTTTGGGAGAGTCGGTATTTACTAACCATGTTGACTATCTTATCCATTTGGCGCGCTATGTCGTTCCGAAAAACAATGGCTTCGGACCTACAGGATGTAGGTCAATTAGACGTTGACCCAGGACAGGACGGGTTTAGTCTATCATCCCCACTCTTCCCGCAGGAGTCTCATCCATTGCTTATCCACATTTAGTTGGGTGTTTAACATAAATGAATCTGTCCAATCATGTAAAATTAGGAGTAGAAGCGAAAATAGCGCTTATTATCGGTCACTCAGCTAAGATATAGGGATGTTAACCTTCCTTAATTCAATTTATAATGCTTTTAAGGCATACTTCTTAAAAAATTATGTTAAAATAAAGCTAACTTCATTTAGCCATGCTTAGCGAAATGATGGCTAATGAAATGCAAATAATTCGTTTTGACAATGATTTGAAAGGGGTAATTTTTTATGGATGCTTATCAAGCTTATATGCGCGAAGTTTCTCAACCAATGAGAGATGAGCTTACTAACAACGGCTTTAAGGAGCTTACTACCGAGGAAGAAGTAGACCAGTTTATGGCGAATGCAAAGGGCTCTTCATTAGTGCTAGTCAATTCTGTTTGTGGCTGTGCTGGCGGTTTAGCACGTCCCGCAGTTATATATGCAACGAATGAAGGTGGCATAAAGCCTGATAATATGGTGACTGTTTTTGCCGGGCAAGATCGTGAGGCAACAGCGAAAATGCGTGAGTATTTTGGTGAAATCCCTCCATCTTCACCATCCGTAGCAATTTTAGAGGATAATAAAGTTAAACATTTTATTCCTCGTGAAGATATTGAAGGTGCTGATCCGGATACATTTATTCAACGGATTTTAAGTAGCTTTGAATAGATTAATACTTATTAAGAAGTGCCCAATACCAAAATGGTTTGGGCACTTTTTGCTTATAAACTAATATAAAAAGATTGATTGAAAAAGTATAAAAAGCTTTGCTTAACTTTAATTTTTAAAATTTGCTCAATTGCAGTCTGATAAAGATTAATTTGTGTTGTGTATTTTTCTTTTAAGCGTAATTTCTCATGATCATTAACTTTCGACGCTACCTGATCAGTTTTATAATCAATAATATACCAGCCCTCGTCTGTTTTAATAAGCAGATCAATAACACCTTGAACAAAGATTTGATCATCTTCTGCCGTTTGCCAGCTTGGATAAATTTGATTAGCTGGAAGCATTAAGCTAAACGGAACCTCTCGATCAATTCGAACTGCCTGTTTAACCAGAGTAACAAGCTTACTAGCAAAGAAATCTGCTATTAAAGCTAGATCAATTGCATCTGCTTGATCTGTTGAAAGAATTTCTCTGTTAACTAAGCTAGCCACAAAATTCTTAATTGTCTGTTGTGACCATTCTTGCTCCAGCGGAATGTGTTGCATTACAGTATGCATGGCTGTACCGATTTCCGCAGCTGTTAGGGCACGACTTGATTGCATGAAGCGTGGTCGCTCACTGATATGAGGAATAAGCTGTGCAATCATTTCATTACCACTGTTCTCATCAAGGTGTTCTTTTTGCCTTTTAATCTCGGTTACGCTCTGCTTTGCTCGATAGCTCGTTGCTTCTTGGTAGGGATAGTGATAGGATAGCCTCCCCTCAACGTGTTCATCCAATTTAGAATCGGAAAGTGGAACAGATTGCTCTCCAGTAATTATTGCTTGTAAATCAAGGCGCACTTCCTGCCCCGCTTCCTGTTTTAGATGATAATCACTAGCGTTATCAATAGTAACTTTCCATTGAGAAACATCATCGGCGATATCCGGTGTTAAAGAAGTAATTCCTTGTTTACCTCTTAGTACCGTTCCGTGACGGTGACGGATTAGACTTGTGCCTAACCAATCTAAATAACTACTTGCTTCAAGTCGAGCTGCCACTGGAATGATCCAATCGTTATGCTCAAGAAGCTCCTGCCACTTCTCTTGTTTCTTTTCAAAATTGTTAACTGTTCCAATCATGACTAGTTTCTCTTTCGCTCGTGTCATAGCGACATAGAGAACCCGCATCTCCTCAGCCCACAGCTCTCTCTGTAGCCTGTGCTTGATCGATTGAAACATAAGTGTAGGATACATAATTCGCTTAATTGGATCAATATAGCGACTTCCAAAGCCTAAATCCTTATGCAGTAAATAACGTTGACGTAAATCTTGTTGATTAAACACCTTACCCAAGGCGCCGAGGATAACAATGGGATATTCTAAACCTTTACTTTTATGAATTGTTGTAATTCTAACAACATCTTCACTTTCACCAAGGGCACGCGCAGCCCCTAAGTCCTCGCCGCGTTCCTCCATCCGTTCAATCATACGTAAAAATCGAAATAGACCACGGAATGATGTTTGCTCATAGCCTCTTGCTCGATCATACAATGCTCTTAAATTAGCCTGTCTCTGTCTACCACCTGGCATACCTGCGACAAAGTCATAGTACCCAGTTTCTCGATAAATTAGCCAAATTAAATCTGATAAGCTTCCTTGCCGCGCCTGCTCTCGCCACTTGTTAAGTTGTTTTAAGAACTGGTTAATTTTGTACTGTAAAGCTGAGTTAGAGCCAGAACTGTTATAGGTTAATAAAGCTTGATAATAACTATCTTTTTTATTAACAATTCTAATCTGTGCTAGCTCTTCCTCATTTAACCCAACGATAGGTGATTTCAGTACACTTGCCAACGGAATATCCTGTTTCGCATTATCAATTATTTTTAAAAGACTAAGCATAATCTGAATCTCTATTGCAGCTAAATATCCTGATGCTAGTTCAGCATAGACTGGAATACCTTGTTTTTTTAATTCCTCCATAATAACTGGTGTCCATGACATGGAGCGTAGTAAAATAACAATGTCTCGGTATTGCACCTGTCGCGATACACCTGTGTCTTTATCAAATATTTGTGTAGGGTTTGACGTGTCATGACCAATCCATTGCTTTATTTGCTTGGCATAAGCTCTGCCTTCAATTTCAGCTTTAGCAAGATCTGTCTCACCTTCGTGAGTAATAGATTCGGATGCTTCAGCATTAGGTGCCCCGTCAGCGCGATCAATAATAATTAATTCTGCCTCTGGGTCAGACTTATCTGCCTGGTCATAGGTTAAATTACCATAGATAAGGGCTGCATCGTGATCGTAGTTAATTTCACCTAGACGTTCATCCATTAATTGCTTAAATATAAAATTAGTTGCTGTTAAGACCTGTTCTCGGCTCCGAAAGTTCTTCGCCAAATCAATCCGTTTCCCTTGAATTTCTTGATTTGAGAATTTTTTATATTTATCAATAAATAAAGCTGGCTCGGCATGGCGGAAGCGATAAATACTTTGTTTAACATCGCCAACCATAAATAAATTCCCTGGTTTTTCCTTTGATATCAACTGAAGAATGGTTTCTTGCACCATATTCGTATCCTGATACTCGTCCACTAAAACTTCAGTATATTTTTCTCTCAGAGCTAAAGCAATTGTTGACGGTAGATATTCTTTATTATCACTTATTTGATTACTTAGAATTTGAATAGCAAAATGTTCAAGGTCAGTAAAATCAACGAGTCCTTTTTCCTTCTTTATTTTTTGATAGCTGGTGTGAAATTGATTAACTAATTCAGCTAATTGTTTAATTGGCTGATACAACTCCCGCATATCAGTTAAATGTGCATCCAATGAACGCATATAAAGTTGATCTTTTATCTCTGTTAACCGTTTTTTAACTCTATTACGGATTGTCTTTACCTGCTCTTTTTTCCCTTCGTCACAATCCACTTTTTTGCGGGAAAGGGCTTTAAAGTTCAACTCAAGAAATGCTTGCTGAGCCATGTCCCAACCTTTATTAAGCTCAGCTATCAAAGCTAATGCTAATGCTTGGTCCTGTTCTAAGGCTTCGACATAATGATAAGGTCCATCATATGCATTAGCAATAATTAACCCCCGCTCCACTTCTGCTATTGTTGCATGCAACTGCTCCTCTACATGCTGTTTAAGCAGAATCAGCCAAGGTATCTCCTGTTCCTGAATCGGTGCTGTCACATTATATTGCGCTACAATTTGCGCTAGCCATCGTGCCGGTGAAGCATTTTGCATTGAAAAATTGTATAGCTTTAATACAAGCGCCTCAACGTCTTGATCACTTCGGTCACTTGAGAAACGATCAATTACACTATAAAATGCTTCTTGGTCGTCTAGAGCCTGCCCGTACCATTCTTCAAAAAGAGTGTCTAAAACCTCTTGTCTAAGAAGATCAGCTTCAATATCATCTGCAATTCGAAAACCTGGATCAATGTCCAACAAGTAACTATTTCGTTTAATTAACTCTAAACAAAATGAATGCAAAGTAGAAATTGAAGCTTGTTGTAACAAGGTTATTTGCTTTTTTAAATGTTTGGATTCTGGCTTATCGTTTAGTGCTCGTTCAAGAGCCTGAGCTACCCTATTACGCATTTCCTGAGCTGCTGCATTGGTAAAAGTAACGACAAGTAACTGATCAATATTAATGGGCTGTTGATCGTCTAAAACCTTTTGAATTATCCGTTCAACTAGGACAGCCGTTTTCCCCGAACCAGCTGCCGCAGCAACTAATGTATCCTCACCGGCCGTATAAATAGCCTCTTCCTGCTGTGCTGTCCATTTCGGCATTTAGCTCTTCCCCCTATCTAGCAATTTACCTATTACCTGTTCGTCAGTTAATGGCTGAAGCTTACGGAACTGGTGGCCTGGCACACCTGGATCAAATTGGCAAACTGATTTAAATGTACAAAATTGACAAGCTGTCTGTTGCTCTTGCTTAAATGGATTTAACTTAATCTTACCACTAGTAATAGCGATTCCAGCTTGTTCAATAACCTGTCGTGCATACAGTTGTAATGTCGTAAATACCTCGGGACTGGCAACTTGTGAACCGCTTCTAAATGATCCATCTCGTTTAAAGCCAGCAGGAATAACTGGACTGATACCAGTCTCAAGCCCAGTATCCATTTTCTTAACCACTTGTTCGTTATTAATAAGCAATCCTTGCATTTTATATTTTTTTAAGAGCTTGTCTTCCAGTGTTTCTTGGCTAATTGCTTGCTGTTCACTTAAAATCGGATCATGGACATGAAAATAGAGAACGCCTGCTGGTGATGCTCTCATACCAAGCCATTGCTCTGATTGACTAATAATAACATCGAGATAAGTAAGCATCTGCAGGGCTAAACCATAATAAACATCTACTAAATTAAGACCTTTAGCACTAGATTTGTAATCAATAATTCTTAAATAAAGCTGGTCTGCTATTTTTGCTTGATCAACGCGATCAATTCTACCTCGTAGCAATAATTCGAAGCCGTTAGGAAGCTGCATTGTTACTGGATCGATTGGACTATTCGCTAGTCCGAATCCAACTTCTAGACCAACAGGAGAAAACTCGCTTTTTCTAGATTGTTCACTTAACATAAAGGTTGCCCGCGCAATAATCTGTTCGAGTTTCTTCTTCATATATTGGTAACGATTTGAGCTATGCAAAATTTGGTGTTGTAAAATAGGTGCTAATCGTAAAATTGCACGTTCAGCTAGTTCATAGGCATCTTGCTTAGAAAGATCTTTAAATGATCGCTGCTCCTCTCGAACCCATTCGGTAATTGTCTTTAACGCTTCATGAAACAATTGCCCAATATCTGGAGCATCTAACTTATATGTGCTTCGCTCCGCTAATTCGAGATCATGCTTAGCAAAATGTTGATAAGAGCAACGATGGTACATTTCCATTCTTGAGACACTTGTCTGGATTTTCTTATCATATAAATTAGTGACTGTCTGCTCTGACAACGAAACGGGGTCATTTCTGTAAAAGAGACTTTGTAATATAGGGATAATCTGCGCATCAGTATGTTTCTTTGTTATATACCAATTTAAAGCACTCCACCAAACAGGATCAATTGGATAAGAACGTTGGTACTTAGCTAATTGTGCAGTTAATGCAGAAAGCGTTTTCCCAGCAGTTGTAATAAACCGATCCGCTTCAATCAATTCTTCAGGATCCTGCAACATAACCGGATCGGCTAAGTTAGGAAAAAGATCCTGAAACCGTTTAATTAGGGTGGCTGGAACCATAGACCTCCCCTCAGTATCACTTAAAGGATAGCTAAGCCAAATCCGTTCTGATGCAAGTGTCACTGCCAAATAAATATAAAACCAATCATCAATAAGTTGCTGCGTTTCACTATCCGCTAACACTATACCTTGTTCGCTTAGTTGTTCTCGTTCCAATTCAGAAAGCACTGTGTCAACTTTGGGTTTTGTCGGCCAATTTCCTTCGTTAACACCTATAAGAAGGGCAACTTTCACTTGCGATATACGTGACCGGTCAATTGAACCCACCACAACATGATCAATGGTAGGTGGGACATGAGCGTAGGTTAATGTATCCAATCCCGCCTCTAACGTTTGTTGGAGAAGCTGATTAGATATTTGCTCAGCGCCAATAATTTCAACCATTTCGTCAAGCAACTGTCCGATAGCTTGCCATACTTGTTCCTGTTCTCGAGCACGTTCTACTTGACCATTCCGTTCAAACGTTTGCTGCATAAGCTCTAGCTGCTGATTAACCTGCATTTGCTCTAACCACCGATAAAGAACGACCGCCTTTTCTTTAACTGTTTTCACCTGCCTAAAAGCAGTGTCGACTTTATCAAGAGCAGTGATAATTTGCTTGCGGTAAGCATTAATCTGAGCTTGTTGCTCGCGCTCAGTGTCTGTTTGCAAATGATTCTCGAATCCTTTAAAGCGTTGCACAACCCAATCTTGCTCCCCTAACCATTGCTTTCTACCCCTGATGCCATATTCAATAACATAATTCTCTAACGTATCGACAGCATCCTGATCAAGTGGAAAGCGATCATCTGACGGGAGAATTAACCCTGTCTTTAATAGCCTAAACACGGCATCATAACGCCAGTCGGTTAAAATTATTTCTAATAATGACCTGACTAACTCAATTGCTGGATGATGAAGCATTGATTTTTTTTGATCAATAAACACAGGTATACCATAATCCGCAAAAATTGTTTCAATTAAATTTAAGTATAAGTCTTGATTGCGCATTAGAATGGCAATATCACGAAAACGATAGTGATCATCCCGAACATATGATAATATTTCCTGGGCAATTCCCTCAATTTCTGCTCGTGGATGAACAGCACAAGCAATCCGAATCGGTGGTTTCTCTCCATAAACAGGGGTTGGACGATGGTCGAAATAGTCGGCTAAATGTTTACGAAATGGCGCAATCCCTTCTTCTTCTAACCAGTCAATAGTGAGCGCTTGATTATTGTTCTCTGCCATTTCATTTAAATTTGCCAAAGTCGTCCTTGTTTGACTAAACAAATCAAAGCGATCAGCTTGATCGGTCACTTGCTTTTTATCAAGGGTTAACGTAAACGTTATTTGCGCTGCTTTCTTCATTAGCGCTGAAAGTACAGCTTGCTCCTGTGGGGTAAAGCGATGAAACCCATCAACATAAACAATTGCATCGGTAAGATAGTTTGATGTTGGAATCTGCTCCGCTAATAAAGCTAATTGGTCCTCTCCATCTATGTACTGGTTCGCCAAAACATCCGTTAATGCTTGATAGAGATAATGTAAATCTGCAAGCTTGCTCTCTAATTGCTTCTTATTCCCTAATTGCTCTGCATTTTCTAATTGTGCCGCCAACATCTCAGGTGTCACTTGATAGCGCTTAAACTCGGTAATCATCGCTTCTAATTGCTCAATAAAGCCTTTTTTTTCAACCGATTTTTGGAAGATCTCCCAATCTGTTTTCTTTTGCTCAATAATTCTTCTTAGCATCATTTGAATGCCTGTTGAGCTTATAAACGTTCTCGTCACACCACCTTGCTCCTGCATAATCCGAAAAGCAAGTCTCGAGAAGCTTAGTACTTGAGCCCGTATGCTGCCATTAATATTGTCGCCATGTAATAACTGATATTCTTGTTGAAATGTCATTTGCTCTGGTACTAAATATACAATGGGGTGTCCTAATGGTCGTTCCTTTAATTCTTGTCTAATTTCATTTATACATTGTTCACCTTTAGCAATCGTTGCAGGTGCTAATAACAGTCGAATACCCACCTTTATTCACCCTTTTTATAGTTCTTTAATTAATTTAACTAAAACGATCATTTGTTCTCATGTTATTATTCTAACATACAACGATTAAATACGTTACCTTTTCAAATCAAAAAAAAACATCCGTATTAATAGATGCTTAATTTAATAGCTTTTTAATTTATCAACTTTACCGCTAATTGACTCATTGACCAATAGTGCAAATCAACTTTGCCAACAACACTCTCCTGATTTATAAAGCCAAAATTACGACTATCCAAACTTCGTTCACGATTATCACCTAATACAAATAGTTTTCCCGCTGGTATATGGGATTCTCCAGTAATTTCCTCTAAATTAAAATCCATAAGAATGCTGTCAATTTGAATATAATTAATGTAACTTTCTTCAATCTTGTTACCGTTTAGGTATAAGTGACCTTCTTTCATTTCAACCTGGTCACCAGGAAGTCCGATAACACGCTTGACAAAGTAGCTTCCATCTTCATTTTTAAAGACAATAATATCAAAGTGGTCAATCGCTTGGTACGTATAAACCATCTCGTTAACCATAATCATATTGCCATCCTTCAAAGTTGGTTCCATTGAAATGCCATCCACTACGAAGCTTGAAAACACATAAGCCTTAATAAAAACAAACAACAAGAGAAAGGTCATGAATAATTTCATAACATGCCATTGATTATGATTGGTGTTTTGCTTAAACATGACTGTCCTCCTCTCAAAAAAAGCGTTATGTTTTCTCAATTGAGTTAGGGTGCTCTAACTCGCCATTTCGGTAAAGGTACTTTTCAATTCGTTTTCCCAGAAACCAGAATAACGAAATGCCGATTGCGATTAACGTGGTCCGAATAGGATTTTCAGCAAATGAGGCGATACTACTACCTACATATGCTACAGAAAAAATCATTACCGTTTTCCCCAATAATATTGCTAAGACAAATTGAAGGATACTCACGCCCGATAAGGCAGACACAAGGTTAATGACCGATGAAGGTGAAAAGGGAAAGCATAATAGTAAGAATAGCGGTCCAAATCCTTTTCTTTCTAACCATCCTGTAATACGTTGAACTTGTTTGTTCTTATGTATCCACCGTAAAACTGCGATATTTTTAAAGCGTCTTATTAACAAAAACACAGCAATAGACCCTAATGATTCGCCAATCCACGAGTATAGAAACCCCCGAAGAAGTCCATAAGCCGCAGCATTGGTCATGACAATAACAGTTAAAGGTAAAAATGGAAGGAATGATTCGATAAAGGGTAGTAAAAGACCTGGTAAAGGACCAAAACCTTCATAAATAAACAAAAAACGTTCTACAAGCACGTCGTACTGGTTTGTTTGAATTAATTCTCTTACTTGCTCCATTGACAATGTATCCTGTATAGCTTGACTCATAACCAACACATCCCTCACTACTGACAACTCACATGCTTGTTATGCATTATTCCACCGTTATGCTGTTCTATTCCCTAAATAACAGCAATTCTAACATGGAATATTATTTAAATTGTCTGAAATTATAATAATCCTTTTACAGCCCCTGATCGTAAACGCCTAGATGTTCCTCTTCCTAAAAAAATCCAAAAGACAAAAATGTCCGTTTTTTATGGCTAAATATTGAATTGTGAAATTGATTTAAATAAATAAAAAAAGTCATTTCGTTTGTAGTAAAGACGAAATGACTAATCATTATGTTACCTTATATTTTATTTTTAATCATATTTCGATAAATCCATTGCTTTTAAAATCATTTGTAAAACACCTTTTTGTTGATTGTGCTTTAGCTGTTCTGATAAGATAAAACGGTACTGGGCGGTTCGGTTGACTTGGTTGTGCATGATACCATAAGAGAAAGGTACAACACGTTGTTTACCATCTCTGAATGTTAACGTTGAGTTATTATAATCGGCTTTGGTGATTGATCTGATGTGTGTGTGGGAGAACCATGAGCAGTTAATGCGCGAAGGTGATTCTGTTGGAAAAAAGTAAATATTATGAGCAGAGCTAATGGCAATTGGGGCTTTGTTGCTAAAATCGCATAATAATTTGGCACCGTCAAATCTAGAAATGATTTCTTCACCATACATTTTACAAGCTTGGCTTATGAGCTTATTAGGTGGCTGACTGATAATCATCTCTTCTTCTACATTCTCTTCAATAATCTCCGAGTACCATTTCCCCTCAACATTTACGGCAGTGATACCCATTGTAGAATGAGAGAGTTGATATGTCGAAATAACGTTTGTTACCATTTTAACATCCTTTCTTTAAATAGAATTTTATAGAATATCCAAGTAAAAATATTCTATAAAGTTAATTAAACACAATCCCCAATATAATTACAATATAAAACAAAAAATGTTCATTAATTTGTCAAATTATTTAAAAATAAAATTTATTGGTATAATAAAAAGAAGGATAAATAAGCGAGGTGTCGATACTTAATGTGGACTTTCTTTAGGAAAAAGACAAAAGAGAATTATCCTGTCGTTGATATTCCTTTAGCCGACATAAAAAAAGCAATTGAAACATATGCACTTAGCCTCCCAGAAGAAACACCACTTAGCATTTTAATTAATGAAGACCTTTCATTAAAAAATAGTGAGTTGGCTCCAATTTTACAAGCTCTCCCTCTAAAAAAATTTTACATGTCACTTGAAACTTATGACGTTTTTGATGAAGAAGGGAAACATTTAGCTGAAGAATTAGATACGATCCAACGTGCAGTTGATCACTATTATAATTTAAATAATGAAATGCCAATTATTCATGGTGATCCTTATTTGAAAGTAAGCTTTCATAAATTAATAAAGCACGGATTATTAACTTATCGGCCGACTCATGCATTTTACATTGATCCAATTGACAAAATGATTACCCATAAGCGCCCTAAATAATTGTTTATTATAGTCTTATCTTTCGAACACTGAAAACAGGCATTAAGCCTTGAACGTGATTGCGAGCGTTAATATTCAATTCCATATTAACTTTTTTATCAATTTGGTGCGCTATGTCGTTCCGAAAAACAATGGCTTCGCTTTCCGAGGGGCTAGCTTCAAGCCTATATGGTGCAGGTCAGTTAGACGTTGTCACAAGTGTTTTGGTGGGGTGAGTAATCGCAAATCACTTCGGTGGGACGAGTAATCGCAGTCCCAGCCCCAGTCCCAGAAAGTGACGTGTTTAGTCTAACATCGCCCACTTTGTGAAGAAAGACACGCCCACGGAAAGCGGAACACATCTACCCTGTGGATTAATAACCATAACTTTATTAAAGAATAATCCTTCCTCCATCCTCCAGCCAGCTTAGCTGAACCTTGCTATGTTGATGAGAATGTTGAGTTACAGTAAAGTAAGTTCCTCAATTTTGTAAAGCCAACCATTACCATCAGTATCACAGTAACTGACTAAAGTGGACAAAAAAACGAACGATCAATTAAACGCATGATCGTTCGTTCATTACCTAGTTAGCCATGCTTATTACGTTGCTAAATTTTAGATGGTTAATAAATAAGATCAACTAATTCTTCTTTGGAGATCTTTCCGAGATAGTGGGGAACCTCAATATTAGCAAGAGCAGTATGTAATGCATCGCGCTGATAGCGAACACCAATTAAGCTTTGTTCAACGACTTCTACCTCTCCAACACCAAAGAAATCACCATAGATTTTACAATTAGTAATTAAACCTTTTGATACATCAAGCCGTACATCAACAAGACCCGCTGGAAATTTATGCGACTTTTGAATATCGAATTTGGGTGACTTACCATAATTCCAATCCCAATTTTGATATCTCTTCTGCGCGATTTCATGAATGTTGGCCCAATCCTGGTCAGTAAGCTGATATCGAGGGACTTGCTCTAGATTATCAACATGAAACAAATGCTTTAATAAATGTTTCTTAAATTCATCCATTGATAAGTCCTGTTCAAGAAATTCCTTAATGTTAGCTACCCGACTTCGAATCGACTTGATTCCTTTTGACTTAATTTTTTCTGAGCTAACATTCAATGATGCTACCACATGTTCAATTTCTGAATTAAACATCAACGTCCCATGACTAAACATCCTGCCTCGTTTGGTAAACTGAGCATTACCTGAGATCTTCCTGCCATTTGCTAATAAATCATTTCGCCCGCTCAGCTCTGCCGGAACACCTAGTGCTTGTAATGCTTCTACGACAGGATCTGTGAATTTAGCAAAGTTATGAAAGCTATTGCCATCGTCCTTAGTAATGAAACTAAAATTCAAATTACCCTCATCATGGTAAACAGCGCCACCGCCAGATAACCGGCGAACAACTTTAATCCCTTGCTCATCTACATACTTGGTATTAATCTCTTCAATTGTATTCTGATTTCGACCGACAATAATAGATGGACGATTAATGTAAAAAAGCAAGAAGCTGTCCTCTTCGCCAAAATTTTCTAAAATATACTCTTCAATAGCGATATTAATCGATGGATCTGTCACACCTTGGTTATCAATAAATTTCACAGAAACTCCCCCTGCTCATCAGTATTTACAACTATTTTAATAAAATGTCGAGCTGTTTTCAATTATGTTTTCCTAGATCCACTGGTAGCCTGAAGAAGCTAAAGTTATCTTCCCTTTGTAAACCTGTTTTGCTTCCTCAACAAGCTGAGCACGTTTACCAAAATGAGGATGATGACTAAGGATAAGTTCTTTTACCCCTGCTTTGTTAGCGATATACCCACATTGCTGACTATTCATATGACCTGCTGCCTGACCATCTTGGTGTTGATAGAAATTACAATCGGTAATCAGCAAGTCTGCCCCTTCGCTAAATGGTACAAAATCCTCTTGATAGCTTGAGTCTGCCGTGTAAACAATTATCTTTTCACCGTCAGTAATCCGCATCGCATAACAAGTAACTGGGTGATTGGTTTTCATAAACGTTAGTGTAAAAGGACCGATCTTAATTGGTGCTTGCGGGTCATAGGCTTTTCCTGTTGTAAAATTATGCGAAAGCTGCTTAAAGGCTAATTCATCCTCATGATGGCCATAGATTGGCAAAATCCTCTCTTGCTGACGCACACCATTCTGGACAAGCATCTGATATTGTAAGACCCCAACATCCGCAATGTGATCCTGATGATAGTGGGAGAGAATAACTGCATCTAATTCATACGGATCAAGGTAGTTTGGAAGCTGAGCAAGCGCTCCACTACCACAATCAACAAGCAGAGAGAAACCATCCTTTTCTAATAAATAGCTTGACGTTGCTTCACCTCGTTCAGGATAAGCACCCCAAAATCCGACAACTGTCAATTTCATTAACTCACCTTACCTTTCAAATATGCTAAACTAACGCCAGTTTAACATAACCGATTGTTTTTTAATAGATAAGTTAATTAATACCCAATTTGATCGTAATAATGCGTTTCAATTACTTCGTTAAGTTGGTCTGCTTCTCCCATTCACTTAAATACATGCGCTCAGTTATTCTTTTCGGGTTGTCTAGCTTACATATAAACTCAAGACTATTTCCGTCAGGATCGTTAAAATGGACCTTAGCTGTTGCGTAATGCTCATGTGGCAGAACAAATGGTTCTATTGGCTGAAACCCGAAAGCCTCCCTTGGCTGGTAGCCTTTTTGATTTAACCAATCTATTGATTTCTTTAAGCCCTGCAATGTTACTTGAAATGCAATATGTCTAATAGAAGGATGATAATCTAAATCTACTTGGTCTGTTTCCCATAAGCCTAACCAGCTCTTATCTTTTTCAATCCATAGAAATGCTAGTTTATTATCAACACAATGATCAAGTTCAAGTCCTAATCCTGAATAAAAAGCAATTGACGCTTCTAGCTTGCTAACTGGTAAGTGTGCTTCAAATAATCCTATTATCAACTTTTCAACCCCTTGTTTGTTTAATCATGAATTGACTGTGAAACAATGTTTGAACGTTCTCCATATTGATCGGTTAATCGATTATACGGAATAACGTAGTACCTTGATTGACTAAAAAATGTTGGTCTGTTCAACCGAAAACGACCAATCCCCTCGATTTGTCCAAGGAGAGCATCAGCCTCTCCATTTTCCCCGACCCGGTAAACATAATAAACAACTCGGTTGTCTATAGCTTGCGTCCATGTTAATTCTCCCTGAACAACAGGCCAACCACCAAAACGGTACGACACAGCTAAATCATCTATTATAGGAAGTTGAATCGGGTCTTCAAGCTCTGCCAAACCATCAGGTAAGGTAAATGCATCTGCTAAACCCTGCTGTTGATCAACGCGCGATAAAATCGCTTTTGTGAGCTCCGTTGGGGCTTGGCTTCCCTGTGTTAAATAATGATCACCATCAGCCTGATCATAACCAATCCATAATGCAGTGACGTATTCAGGAGTCACACCTGCAAACCAGGTATCCTTCGCATAGCCGGCTGCTTGGGGATGCTGTGTTGTACCGGTTTTACCTGCCAACGCTTTAGAAAAATCGCCTGCTCGTCCCGTCCCTTCAACTACTACATTTTCAAGCATTCGCAACATATACCAGGCTGCCTGCGGTGTGAAAACATCTTGGTGTTTCTGTGCTACTTCTGTAACAATGTTGCCATAACGATCCTCAATCTGAGCAATACTCTGTGACTCAATCCATTCACCACTATGAATAAAGGTTCGATAGCCCTCAGCAACCTGGATTGGTGAAAGCCCGTCTGTCAAGCCACCTAAGGCAATAGCAAGTCCTTGATCTGATAAATCAATTTGCATATTTTTTAGATAGCTCTTACCCGTGTCAATCCCTATTTGATCAAGGAGCCAGACAGCTGAGGTGTTCTTTGAAACGGTCACTGCATGTTGCATGGTAACTTCACCTTCATACTGTTGGTCAGCATTGCTGACTGAGTAACCATCAAAGTCACGTTCAGAATCGTCTACTAACATATAAGGTGAATAGTCTTCGGATAAAGCCGGGCCGTAAACTGCCAAAGGCTTTATGACCGATCCAGGTTGCTTCGCTGTTAGCGCTCTGTGTTGATCACCGATACTATAATTTCGTCCTCCAATGATAGCTCTCAACTGACCTGCTTCTTGTTCAAGGAGAACAAAGCTAGTTTCTACATTATCTGCTGACCCAGAAAAATAGGAATCGTTTTGAATTTCTTGATAAGCATATTCTTGGATAGTCGCATCCATATAAACGGTAAGCTTATACCCCCCACGTTGTAATTCACGCCGAGAAATTTGGTAACGCTCCTCAGCTTCCCTGATAACAACCTCTAGATAGTCATCAAGCCATGGATCTGTTATTTGCTGATCAGCTAAACGAACTGTCTGCCCCTGTAAGGATAGCAACTCGTCAGTCTCAATTTGACCGACACGATGCATTTGACTTAAGACAAGATTTCTTCGTGCTAACGCATTTTCTTGATTAAGGTATGGTGAATACAGGTTTGGCCCTTTAACCATCCCGGCCAACAATGCCCCCTCAGCAATTGATAAATCCTCAACTGATTTAGCAAAAAAATAGTCTGCGGCAGTACCAATTCCATAAATACCATGTGCAAAATAGACCTGGTTTAGATATAGCTCAAGAATCTCATTTTTAGAATAATGCCGTTCTAAATAAATTGACGCCATCACTTCTTGAGTTTTGCGCATCCACGACCGAGAATGGTCAAGAAATAGGTTTTTCGCCAACTGCTGAGTAATTGTACTGGCTCCTTCAACTTTACTGAATGCGATTAAATCGCGATAGACAGCCCGACCTACTGAACGAAAATCTACCCCAGCATGCTCGTAAAAGCGTTCATCTTCAACAGCAATAAATGCTTGACGCACATGTTCAGGTACCTGATTAATGGATACAAGACTACGATTTTCGGTATAAAGCTTGCCGGCTGGATCACCTGCAGTAGTGACAACTGTTGTTGTAGCAGGCAACACTAACTGTTGCTGATCAACAATTAGTCCACCACCGTATAAAATAAATAGAAATCCACTGATACTTAATAGTAAAATTGCACCTGAAACAAGCAACACCCACAGCAACCACGGCTGCTTAACCCCTGATAACCACTTTGTTAGTTTCATAAAAAAAATCACCTCTTAGTTAGATAGCTTAATAAACTATCAAACATACATTATACGACAAAAAAGGCTAAAGCTAAAGATATAGCCCTCTATCTCATGCACGACTAAGGGATGATTATGGTATGCTCTCAACTTTCACATTACCATAGTGAGATTCAGCTTAGCTGGCTGACTAATAATACGCGCTATTTGCGCTTCCACACCCGATATTGCACGATTGGACTCATTCCATTCATAATGAACACCCAATTAAGACGAGCTAAGCAGTGAGTGAGACTCCTGCGGGATTAGGATGAGCTAAAGATCCACTTTGGTGGCGTGTCTTTCTTCACAAAGTGGGCGATGTTAGACTAAACCCGTCACGTCCTAGGGCTGCGATTACTCTTCCCACCAAAACACATGTAACAACGTCTAACTGACCTACCTCATGTAGGTCTGAAGGCAGCCCAGCGGAAAGTGAAGCCATTCCTTTTCGGAATGACATAGCGCGCTAACCTGATAAGAAAGTCAAAGTGGGGATTATGTAACGATTACTAAATTATTTAAAGTAATTTTTGTTTATGGGCATAAACAGCAGCCTGTGTTCGATCATGAACATCAAGCTTACGGAGAATATTACTGACATGCGTTTTAACCGTTTTAATACCGATAAATAATTGATCCGCGATCTCTTGATTGCTTGCTCCATTGGCCAGACAAATAAGCACCTCTAACTCACGCTCAGTTAGCTGATCATGTAATTGCGGCTTTTGCCCATGGAAACGACTCATTACCTTGTGGGCAACCTTTGGCTCAATGACAGTCTCACCATTAAATGCCTTCTTAATAGCAATTACAATTTCTTCAGCCGAAGCTGTTTTCAACAGATAGCTGAATGCCCCCGCCTCAAGCGCCGGAAAAACTTGCTCATCATCATAATAACTCGTTAAAATAATAATCTTGCAGTCTGGTAGTGCCTTCTTAATTAACTGGGTTGCTTCCATGCCAGTGCCATCCTCCATAATGAGATCCATCAAAACAACATCAGGCTTCTCGGCAAGTACGACCTCGGCACCTTTATGCCCACTATCTGCTTGCCCAACTACTGCAAAATCCGCTTCAGTTTCAAGGTATGAAATAACACCCTTCCTGACCACATCATGATCATCAATGACTACTATTCTTATCATCTACTTATCCTCCTGACAATGAGAAGGAACACGCAGCTCAATATACGTTCCTTCACCTATTTTCGTTCTTAATTGAAATTGGCCACCGATCTCTTCACCGCGCTCCTGCATTGTTTTTAAGCCATATGAGGTTTTTTTCTGATCAGCTTTTGTCCAGTCAAATCCTTTACCATCATCGGCTAAGCGAATAAAGACATGATCCTTCTTTTGAATCAGAAACAGCTTAACGTGCTCGGCATCTGCATGACGTAAAATATTTGAAAGTCCTTCTTGAATAATGCGAAATAAATGCTCCTCCGTATATTTAGCAAGTGAGCTCACTTGATCAATTTTTAACTCAAACTGAATATCGCATTTTGTTTTCAACTCAGCAATTAGGTTTGCGATTCCATCACTAAGCGATTGATCTGACAAATGAATCGGACGCAGATGAAGCAGTAGTGCGCGCATTTCGGCCTGAGCCTTCATCGCTGTCTCCGCCACTTCAGCCATTTGTTGGCGTGCCTTTGCTGGGTTTTTCTCGATAATCCGCACGAGCGCTTGTGACATCATTGTTAACGCAAACAATTGTTGACTAACAGAATCATGTAAGTCTCGCGCTAACCGCTGGCGTTCTTCTATTGTTGCTATCTTATGTGCCGTTTCAGCATAAGCAGCTTTTTCATCGGCTAAACGTTGCAGATACCTGACTTGATCATCAAGTTTTTTTGCCAATTCATTAAGCTCAACAGCAATGCGAGCAACCTCGCCTTCTGGTTCGTGCTGAAGCCGACTTCGGTAATTACCTCGAGATAAGTGCATGATCATAACCGATAAGTCGTCTATCTTTGATTTTAACTGACCACTTGTACGAAAACCGACTAATACTGCAATTATTGACCCAAGGAAAAAATAGCCCATTGAAAACAAAACAATATTCAGTTGGCCTAACCAATCTGGGTTATAAATCATGCTAATTACCGAGAGGATAACAAGCATTAAGATTGTTGTAAATAAAATCGTTGTTAACTGAGCTTGGATAAACGTATAGCGGATAGAATTTAGCTTGTTTAACATGATAAGGCCCTCCTTTAGATCCGATTAACTCGAATAGAGCCGGCTTTAAGCTTTAAGTCGAAGGTTAATTTTCGAATTGCTGTGTCATAACCTGTTGTTTGATAGGTTTGCGCTCGATTTAAACCACTCGTATGCTGATCAACAACGACTAAATCCCCTGCTTTAACAGCTGCAATAACACGAAAGTCAACATGATCTGGTAAGATTATTGTTATATCTCCAGCGAGCCCGTGAATGGTAATTGGGGTTTCTTTTTCGGGAATAAAGGCTTTAGTAAAATCCATCGTATGCTCGCCAATTGCATTCCAGAGATGAATGGGTTCAACCTTCCAATTTGGCTTATCATATGTGAAATCACCGATTAGTACTTTTTGTGAGCGGTGGTGAGCCTGAGTGGGATCTTCGTCTTGATTAAATTCACTATTCTCAAAATCCTGAAATGCTTCATCGCCTGATGGTCCTGTGGTAAAACTATCTGCATCATCAGAATCATAAACGAATTTGAATTTGCTTTTTCGTTTGTTCAGTCCTAATATATTTAAACCGATAAACATTAAGATTAATGGCCAAAGCTTATATAAATCCCAAAAACCAAAGGCGATTAAATCAAATTGATTTAATAGTAGTAGCCCACCAAAAACAACAAGAAATAAGGGTGTGGCAAAACCATTTACACCCTTAATTGATCCATATAACCATTTAAGGCCAATTAATATAAAAAAGCTTGGATAAATATAATGCCACCAGTCGCCAAACGACCATGTAACAGCTCCTATATTCACCAAAACAAGCATTAAACCTAACAAGATGATTGCGAGTGCAAAAATATTGCTAAAGAACCGTTGTCCCATAACTACTCAACCTTTCCGGCATATTTCTTTATTTAAATCGATAGATTTTTTTTATATAGTATTAATTATACTGATTATACCATGTTCTGTAACGACCGTAAGCATGGTTTTTTCTCCGTCTTAAGGTGGAGATGTGCTATAATGGCTGTAACAATTAAGGGGGCCAATCTATGTGGGATACACTATTTAACCAAGTCGAGGATCATTTTAATGAACTGGTAGCCGTGCGCAGACATCTGCATCAGCACCCTGAGCTTTCTTTTAAAGAATTCCAAACTACCGCATACATTGCTGATTATTATCGACAGTTACAAATCCCCTATCAGGAAAAGGTAGGCGGTAACGGCGTAGTCGCCAGACTAGTCGGTAACTATCCAGGTAAAACAATCGCCTTACGCGCTGATTTCGATGCTCTACCCATCCATGACCAAAAAGAAGTGCCCTACAAATCGTTAGTGCCTGGGGTTATGCACGCTTGTGGACATGACGGTCATACCGCTATTCTATTAATTACTGCAAAGCTACTAAAAGAAATTCAGCATCAATTAAAGGGTACAATTGTATTTATCCATCAACATGCTGAGGAGCTTACGCCAGGCGGGGCAAAATCAATGATTGCAGGTGGGGCTCTTGACGATGTTGACCTTGTATTCGGGACACATCTATGGTCAAGTGCACCAATTGGTGTTATTCAAACGGCACCGGATAGATTTATGGCTGGTGCTGATAAGTTTACTATTACTATTCAGGGCCAAGGTGGGCATGGCGCAATGCCTCACGAAACAAAGGATGCCATTGTGATTGGCTCACAGCTTGTGACTAATTTGCAGCAAATCATTAGCCGACGCCTTGATCCACTTAACACTGCTGTATTAACAATTGGTAAATTCCAAGCAGGCGATTCATTTAATATTATTGCTGATCAAGCAGTACTAGATGGTACTGTACGAACCTTTGACCCGAAATTACAAGATCAAATAATTGATGAAATGGACACCATTATTAAAGGTACTTGCGCTGCCTATGGCGCAAGCTATCAATTTGATTACCTAAAGGGGTATCCACCAGTCATTAATCATCGCCAAGAAGCTCAACGTATCCTAGAGGTTTCCAAGCAGATAAATGAGGTCGAACAAGCTAGCTTTGTCCAGCCAAGTATGACGGCTGAAGATTTTGCCTATTACTTAATCGAAAAACCAGGTGCCTTCTTTTTTACTGGCGCACAAATTGCTGGAAACTTCCAACCACACCATCATCCTAAATTTGATTTTGATGAACGCGCTATGCCAATCGCTGTTAAGGTATTCCTAAAGCTAATTCAGTCCTACCAATAAATGAAAAGAAGGATAAGAGCTAGGGTGGTTACCCCAAAAAGTTAGAGTTTTTTTATGCAGCTGATTAGCTGGATTGCGTTCGGTATTCAACTGGACTCAATCCGGCCAATTTTGCTTTTGATCGTTCATTGTTATACCAGTAGATATATTCTTCGATTCGCTCTTTTAACTCTTCATAACTTACTAATTTTTCTCCGTAATACATTTCTTGCTTTAAAATGCCAAAGAAATTCTCCGCTGGTGAGTTATCGGCACAAGTTGCTTTACGTGACATGCTTTGGCATACATCATGCGCTTGTAATGTACTCACCCATTGGTTATGCTGATAATGCCAGCCTTGATCAGAGTGGATGGTGGTACGATAAGTTGCGTGTTTCTTTATGATGCCGATCGCCTTTTTTAAAGGTTCCACCACAAGATCTAACGTTGGACGTTTTTTGATTTCAAACGTAATCACTTCTCCGTTATAAAGATCAAGGATCGGATTTAAATACAACTTTTCTTCGCTCAGACATTTGAATTCTGTTATATCAGTGACTAACTTCTGAAGAGGGATAGGTGTACTAAAGCGTCGAGATAATCGATTTTTCGCTACTTTTCCTACGTTCCCCTTATATGAATTGTATCGACGGGATTTTCGCATAAATTTCACGCATTTTAATCCTATTTCCCGCATAATACGATACACTTTTTTGTGATTAATAGAATACCCTAGTTTCTTCAATTCTTCCGTGATGCGTTTATAACCGTAGCGTTCATGAAACTTCTTAAATAGGTGTGTAATACGTGTTTTTAGCTCTGTATCTGTGTCTTCTTTCCCAAAGTTTTTTACATGATAGTGATAGGTTGCCTCAGGAATATCTACAACAACGAAGATATCTTTTAGTCGAAATCCTTCTTTTTTGAGTTCGAATGCCACTTTTGCATGTGCTTTTCGTGAAACGCATTCGGATTCTCCCGAAAAGCTCTCAACTTTTTTAGGTAGGCATTTTCCAACCTCAGCAGTTCATTCTCGCGTTCTAATTCTGCTTCACGTGTTAACTTTATCTCTTCTTTTTTCTTTGATTTTTTAGGTTTCCTAGACATAGAAGGTCTCCCCTTTGATCTTGGTTTCAGGCCTTCTATTCCTTGTTCGCGAAACACTTTCAACCAGCGTGCAATTAAGGAAGGATTGTTCAAATCAAATTGCACAGCAGTTTCCATATAAGAAGCACCTGTCTTTAACATAAATTGTACAACATCTAATTTAAATTGAACAGAATACGTCTCGTTTGTTTTTCTTCGCGCTAGTCCATTAATACCCTGCGCTCTATATGAGCTCACCCAACGGCTTAATGGGGTGGAACTGGGCATATTATATTTTTTCGCCAACAACTTATATCCAAGGTTCCCATACAAATACTCGGTGACAAGTTTCATCTTAAATTCCTCACTGTATTTAGCCATAAAAATACCCCCAAAAGTTAGATTTTCTACTCTAACTTTTGGGGGTCGGTACCTAGGCGGCTCATCCTTCTTTTTTAATTTGGTGCTATTTTATTCTTTATATATAGTCGGGTAAAGCCAAAGATAAATACGAGACCGATTATCCCCACCGCGATCACGGTAAAGACTTCGCCGCTAAGTAAAGTAAGAACGAGATAAAAGAATAACTGGACAAGTAATAGCTGCTCAACCCAAACAATTAGCGCACGCTCTCGCAGCTGCTTCGGAGCAGGGTATAAATCAAGCCATAGCGTTGTGCGGTGATGATACCATAGACCAAGCAGTTGCAACGCAGTTAGGTAGAGAAAAAGAATGGTGACAAGCATTGCCAATGTAAGATGCTGAATGTAGTAAAGTGCCAGACCACCAACCAGCATTAATCTCAGGTATATCCCTAAATAATCGCCAGCACGAGCAAAGGTTATCCGTAATAAATACGTATAGACGTTGTTCTGCCTGAATGCAATCATTTTCGTTAAGCTCATTACAAGTAAGCGACGCTTTTTCACGGTTGATTTAAATTGCGGCACGTCAGTAAAGAGACTTGCTAACCGATAAAACGCTTGTAGACGGCGATAATCCTTTTCGATTAATAAGTCCCACGGTAGCGCATGTCGGTGACTGTAGCTGTATAAGAAGATAATGAGACTGAATAAAGCCAGTGTTAACAAAGCCGCCACCATAAGTTGTCCTTGCATTAAAAAATAAAAGAGTAACAATTGCAGGATAAAGCGGGTCCATCTTTCAGCGTTACGATAATATTTATCCCTAATTCGGAGAACCCACCAGCTCGTCAAAAAATGCCAAACTTTCAAAAACACGAAGATAAAAACAATGAAAGAAAAGTTTTGGTCAGATTGACTGGCACGGAATAATGGTGCAGACATCGCAGCAACTAACGCTAACAGGTAGAGCTGTGTGAGAAAGCTATACATTAAGGTTGCATTAAAATAGCCTTGAAGTTTCCGCTCTGCCGGCAACAAAAACACGAGATCCGCTTCCTTTAATAAATTCTGAATTGGATTATAGAGCGATACACCAGCAAATACCAAGCTAATCAGCCAAATTGCCGGAAAATCTGGTGACATATTAGCTAAAAATTGCTGATAGTAAATGGCCCCAACGGCAATTAAGAAGGTGCAGGCTATGGCAATATGCCCATTAAAAATATACTGTAGGTAGCGAACAGATTCCTTTAAATGAGCACTTATTCGATTAGTAAATAGCGCTTTACTATTAATCATTGCCTTAGCCTTCCTTTGTTAATTGAATATAAAGGTCATCAAGCGTCGCAGTAGGCATTGAGAAATGAGCTCTTAATTGCTCAATGGTCCCGCTCGCTTGTAATTTACCTTCATGGAGGATTAAAAAGCGATCACAATAACGTTCAGCTGTTGCCAAGATATGAGTCGACATTAAGATACCAGAGCCGTTCTCCTTTTGTGCCACCATTAAATCTAGAAAAGCCTGAATACCTAATGGATCAAGCCCAACAAACGGTTCATCGACAATATACAAGCTTGGCTCCACTAGAAAAGCACACATAATCATGACCTTTTGCTTCATCCCTTTAGAAAAGTGGATTGGAAACCATTTTAACTGTTTTTCTAATCTAAAAGCTTTTAGTAATGGAGGCAGCCTTTTCTCAAAAATTGCTTCATCTAATTGATAGGCCATCGCAGTAAGCTTTAAATGCTCATATAATGTCAATTCCTCGTACAATAACGGCATTTCAGGAATATACGCAAATTGCTGACGGTATTGCTCTGGAGCATCAGTATAGCTATGTCCATTTAATTGAACCTGACCTGTTCTAGGTTCCATTAGCCCAATAATATGTTTAATTGTTGTACTCTTGCCAGCACCATTAAGCCCGATTAGACCAACGATTTCACCCTCTTTAATATGAAATGTGAGATCATCAATGACGTTCTTATGGGTATACCCCCCCGATAAACCTTCTATATGTAATAACTGTGCCATATTTAGCTTCCTCCGTTATCATTAGTCAATCAATATTAGTCTTATCCTTACTTCCTAATCAAATTTTACCATCTTTTAGTATGAATGCAAATAAAATAGGGCGCAAGTAAATAGACTTTATTAAATATTAAGGAGCATCGCTTCTGTGCTGCATCTTTCAAAGACCTTAGCATATGTTTCTGCGACAAAAGTTAAGTAAATACCGAAATTAAATGGTAAAATAAAATAATACTAATATAAGGAGTGAATCGTAATGTCTTCTAGTACTGATTGTATATTTTGCAAAATTATTCAAGGTGATATTCCGTCGGCACAAGTGTACGAGGATGAGCATGTCTATGCATTCCTTGACATTAGTCAAGTTACCAAAGGACACACTTTAATTATTCCTAAACAGCATGTAACCAACATTTACAATACCGATGCGGAAATCGCGAGCCAACTCTTTGCCAGAGTACCAACAATCGCTAACGCGATTAAAAAAGCATTTAAACCAGCAGGGTTAAATATTCTAAGTAATACTGATGCCTTTGCTGGTCAATCTGTATTCCACTTACATATTCATCTTCTACCACGCTATGATAAAAATGATGGCTTTGGTACGAAGTGGATGACCAATAGTGATGCCTATAACCAAGCTGATTTAGCACGCATTTCAAAGGCAATTGCCGATCAGATTTAGTGTTTACAATTGCACAGAATATGTTACACTAATTAATACCATTCGCATTTAGCATTGAAGCATAAATGGGATGGCACAGTTGAGATTAGTTGAGTAGAGGAGAGATTAGATGAAGACAAAAGAATTAGTGTTGCTTGCTTTATTTATGGGAATTGGTGCGGTACTGCATATCATTTCTCCACCGTTTCTATTCGGAATGAAACCTGATATTATGTTACCGATGATGTTTCTAGGCATTCTATTGTTTCCGAAGATTAATTACGTCCTTGTTTTAAGCATTGCAACGGGAGTTATATCTGCGTTAACAACATCAGCACCTGGTGGGCAAATATCCAATCTTGTCGAAAAGCCAATTACCGCGTTCGTATTCTTTGCGTTATTGCTAATGCTACCAAAAAAACGAAATCAAAAAGTGGTTGCACCATTGCTTACAGGGATTGGTACACTTATAAGTGGCGCAGTATTTTTGACTATGGCCCTTTTCGTTCTTGGACAAATGCCAGGCACCTTCACAAGTTTATTTGTTGCTGTTGTCCTCCCAGCCACTTTATTTAATAGTATTTTTACAATCATCTTATACCCAATCATTCAAAATATATTACAACGAACTAAATTCACATATGCATAGCAAACAAACTGAAAAACAAGCTGGAACATAACTAAATATTAAAACTGAGCATCCGAACATTCTGACTAAGCTTAGGTAAAATACGTTGCCGCCAATGGGAATAACACGAGTTGAGGTTGGGCTAAACCCGCCATGCCCTGGAATTGGGATTACTCATCCCACCGAAGTGATTTGCAATTACTTATCCAACCAAATACACTTGTGCTGACATCCAACTGACTTACATCCTGTGAGCCTGAAGCTGTCACGTTCATGCCCTTGAGTGAAAGCAAAGTGTTTTACCGAAACATTATCTGCTTTCTGATATACTGTTCGGATTTTCCTTATTTAATTATGCATTTGTCCTAGCTCCTTTTTACTTTGTGGAAGGTGGAATAGAGAAAAAGGTTTTGAACACACTAATTAGTATCGAGAATTTTGACTTTTTTTGCTGTTTAGGTTTGACCTTCTTCATTAAAGAGAAGATAATAGAATAGAGGAGAAAGGAGTGTCAGCGATGGCTAACAGTAAATCATTACTACTTGGATTACTTGCAGGAGGGGTTGTTAGTGCAACCGCTACCCTACTAAGTGCTCCTAAGTCTGGTAAAGAAACAAGGCAAGATCTTAAAGACCATGTATTAGAGATTAAAGGTGCCTTAGAAAAGGTAAAAGTGAATAGCAAAGTGTTATCAGAACAAATTGTTCAAACATCAAAGGAAGGTGCTCTGTTAATTAAAGAGCTCTCTAAGGATGTTAAAGACTCTATTGAGAGCTGGAAATCAACAATAGAGCCTCATCAAAAGAACATCCAGCTCTACCTCACTCAAATTGAGGAGAGATTAAAAGAACTAGAAGAGCAATCTCAAGCTACTAGCTAAAAAGTGATGACAAAGAAAACGACGTTAGTGATAATAGTTATTCACTAACGTCGTTTTCTTTGTCTTTTTACAATAATTGTAATTATTTCATATTTCGATTCTTCTGCAAATAGCGTTGGTTAAGCAAATGTTTTTTTGCTTCCGCCCAATATTGGGAGATTATCTTACCAATGCTATTTGATATACAACCCTTATTTCATAATCTAAAAGAAAGGAGAAGCAGTAATTCCTCCCTAATCGAGGCTGCTTCTCCAATTAATTGTCTTATTCAATTCCAGCTGTCCACTCATCAACCTTGTCTTGATTAGCTTCAATCCAATTAGCAGCAGCTTCTTCTGGCGTTGCACCTTCAGATATTTCTAACATAACTTCCTCCATATCTGACGCTTCCCAGTAAAACTGATCCAAAATCTGATATGCCGCTGGACTATCTTCTTCAAACCCTTGACGAACCATCGTCTCGATTGTTTCTGCTCCGCCGAATACCTCTTCTGGATCCTCAAGATATTTTAAATCGTAATCAGCAAATTTCCAGTGTGGTGTCCAACCAGTAACAACGATTGGCTCTTCATTATTAATTGCTTCACCTAAGGCAACAGCCATAGCCCCACTTGATGAAGTATCAACAGTCCAACCATCAAGTCCGTAAACATCAACAGCATTTTCAGCAGCTTGGACAACACCTGCACCAGCTTCAACACCTGTGATCGCTGTTAAACCATCATAATCGGCTAGGTCTGCAATTGTTGTTACATCCATATATTCAGGAACAACTAAGCCAATTTTAGCACCTTCAAGATTGGTACCTAATTGAACAAGGTCAGCTTCATAGCGCTCAAATAAATCACCATGTGTCCCAGGTAGCCATGCAGCAACCATTGCATCAGCATCACCACTTGCTACCGCTTCCCACATAATTGCATTGTCAATTGGCGTATACTCAACGTTATAACCTTGGTTTTCTAATACCTGACCAATAACATTGGTTGAGGCAACCTCTGAATCCCACTCAACATATACTAGCGTGATATTTTCATCACCTAAATCACCAGCAGTTTCTTCGCCACCATTGTCATCTCCACTATCCGCACAAGCAATTAATGTGATTGAAAGCACGAACAATAAAGCGACATGTTTCCATGAAAATTTTAACATTAAAACGTCTCCCCTTTTTTTGTTTTTTAGAAAAATCTATGGTAAATCCTTCATTATGAAAGATTGCCAAGCTTATTTTTTATAAATATTCTGTGTGAAGCGATCCATAATAATGGCTAGAATAACAATTGACAGACCTGCCACAAACCCTGGACCTGCTTGGGCACGCTGAAGTGCTGACAGCACTGGACGGCCAAGACCTGGAGCACCAATCATTGATGCAATAACAACCATCGATAATGACAGCATAACCGTTTGGTTAATCCCGGCCATAATCGTTTTCTTAGCCATTGGTAATTCAACTTTAAATAGGCGCTGAGACCCGGTACTACCAAACGCTTCAGCTGCTTCTACTAATTCCGTAGACACCTGTCTAATACCTAAGTTGGTAAACCGAACCGTTGGTGGTGTGGCAAAGATTAAAGAAGCAAATACACCTGGTACCATCCCAATACTAAAGAAGGCTACGGCAGGGATCAGGTAAACAAAGGCAGGCATCGTCTGCATAAAGTCCAGAATCGGTAAAATAATAGCCTCTGCTGTTTTGCTCTTTGACATTAAGATTCCTACCGGAACGCCAATAATTATTGATAACAAACTTGCGATAATAACAAGGGTAAAAGTAGACATTAACTGGTCCCAAAGCCCTTGATTATCAATTAATATTAATCCGACCACCGAAAATGCAGCCAAACCGATTCGCTTACCTGTAATAAAGAATGCACAAACTGCAACAAGAATTACAATTACGAAAGGCGGAATAGCTGACAGCTGTGAGGCTGTCCATGACATAAAATCGCCAAACTGGTTTCGAATTGGATTAAAAACAAATGAAAATGTACTAGTAATAAAATTTGTTGCTGCATCGACCCAATCTGCAAGGGGAATTTGGGGAATAAAATCAAACATTATTGAGCACCTCACTCTCACCAGCTAAAGCAGCTAGCACCGAACCTCTGATAATAATTCCAACAAGTTTACCGTTATCGACAACCGGAATTGGAACCGGCGAGTCATAGATAAGCTCAAAGATTTCTTGCATCGGCTTATCACGTTCTACTGTTGGCACATTCGTTTTTAATATTTCTTTCAAATCTCTAATTTCTTTTTTACGCGCGGCCGATGCATCATCTGCTGTCACGTATCCTTTTAAATTTCGTTTACTATCGGTTACATAAATACTAGAAATACCTTCTTCAGCCATCCGTTCAAGCGCTACGCGTGGACCGTGCTTTTCAATATTAATCGTTTCTGGTCTTTTCATAATATTCTCTGCCGTTAATACTTTTGAACGATCTACATCCTCAACAAATCGCTCAACATAATCATTTGCTGGATTGACTAATATTTCTTCAGGTGTTCCAATTTGAACAATTGAACCATCCTTCATCAAGGCAATTCGATCGCCAATTCGAAGTGCTTCATCTAAATCATGCGTAATAAAGATAATTGTCTTCTGCATCGATTGCTGAAGCTCAAGTAATTCATCCTGCATATCCTTTCGAATAAGTGGATCAAGTGCAGAGAAGGCTTCATCCATTAATAACACTTCTGGATCATTTGCTAGTGCCCTAGCTAAGCCAACACGTTGTTGCATTCCACCCGATAATTGCTCAGGATATTGGTTAACATAGTTCCCAAGTCCGACTAAGTCTAAGGCTTTCTTTGCTTTCTCTTCTCGCTCTTGTTTTGGCATTCCTTGAACTTCTAAACCATATTCCGCATTCTCTAATATGGTTCTGAATGGGAATAGACCAAACTTCTGAAATACCATACTTAGCTTTTCACGTCGTACACGTCGAAGATCATCCTTATTCATCGTTGCAAGATTTTCTCCATCAATTGTGACGCTTCCTTCAGTCGGTTCAATTAATCGGTTAATTAAACGAATGAGTGTCGACTTACCACTTCCTGATAACCCCATAATGACAAAGATCTCACCCGCTTCAACTTCAAACGAAGCACGATTAACCCCAACCGTATCCCCAGTTTCTTTTAATATTTCATCCTTCTTTTTACCTTCATCTAAAAGCTTTAAAGATTGCTTTATATTCTTACCGAATACTTTTGATAAATCTTTAACTGCTATGACTGGCATATCGTTCACCTCTCTTATTTCAATTGCATGCAACTCGTTACATTTACCCATATCCGTAAATTGCTAAACATTTTGACTTAAATAATGCTTGCTTAATTGCATGTAAAATTGCACGAATTCAGCTACTTTAATACTATACCCCTTTTATAAACAATGATTCAAACAGCAAATTCGTTTAATTTCGTACGTATTTTACGTACAGTTTAAACTGTACAAACTATATGTATTTTTTTCTTAAAAATACGCCGTTTTCCTTCATTATGCTAGCAACATAGCCATTTCCAATTTCAGATAAAATTGTGTAAGCTGTCTTTATATGAGGGAGAGAACATAACATAGCCTTGGCTTGTGATATGCAGTTTAGTCAGGCTAACATACCCATACAGTAATTTTTCGAAATTTGAAAGGAGCGACGAACTGCAATGGATATAGATCAGAATATTATTGCTAATTTAATTAATACGTTTTCTCAAACATTAGAAATGTTTGATCTTTCTTCTGCCGATGCTCGCTTGTTTACCATTCTATATTTAAATCACCAACCGATGACATTAGATGAAATGAGTCAAACAACTGGAAAAAGTAAAACAACTGTAAATACAGGAATTCGAAACTTGTCCGACCTAAATCTCGTTAAGCAAGTTTGGAAAAAAGGTGTCAGAAAGGATCTCTACACAACGGATCATGCTTTGTACCAATGCTTTATGTCCACCTATATTAATAAATGGCTAGGCCATACTGTCAATCAAGAAGAAAGTTTAGCTAAAATTAAAGCACAACTTGCTTCCCAATATAAAGACGAACTTATTGTAAATAAACTAAATGAAATGATTGCTTTCCATACCTCACTTAAGAATTCTTTTGCTCAAATGAAGCCTACCACTTAACTAACTATTTTATTAAAAACCTAGAAACTATAAGAACTCATCCTTAAGACGCAGTCTTAAGGATGAGTTCTTCATGATAGTACCTCAGCTAATTTTAGTTCAATTGTTCTTTGCTAATCTTTTAGCAAGCAAACCTTCTTTAAAGTGACGTTCTTCTATTTTAGTTATCTGGAGCTTGACATCTTTTTTTGGGGGTACAAGTGATGTTGATGCGTTAACCTGGGCACGAATTTCCTCGCTCACATTAACGCATACTGCTGATGTGTTAACCTGGGCTCGAGTTCTAGCACTCACGTTAACGCATACTGCTGCTGCGTTAACCTGGACACGAATTTCCTCACTCACATTAACGCATACTGCTGCTGCGTTAACCTGGGCTCGAGTTCTACCACTCACGTTAATGCAAACTGCTGATGCATTAACCTGGGCACAATTTCTACCACTCGCATTAACGTAAACTGCTGATGTGTTAACCTGGTCACGGTTTCTAACGCTCACATTAACGCAAACTACTGGAGCGTTTTCCAAAATGACTATAACATCAGTTAGTTATCAAAAAAATTTTCGCTAAAAAAACACCGCTACCTCCTTAGTAAAGAGGTGCGATGTACTTGCCCTAACTTAATATTAGCTACAATTAAACTATTTTTGTATTAACAAACCCAAGCTGCCCCGACAACGATGAGTAGAATAAATAACACAACAATCAAGGCAAAGCCGCCAAAGTTCTCTTGGTAACCCATACAACTCACCTCCTCCGTCACAATGTCTACCCACCATTTTATGCACATAAAAATATTTGGGGATGGGCAATTTTTAAGAAATTAGTAAAATCAGAGGAAATTTTGATAGTAGATCTTTTTTTATCTTAAAACTATGGTATATTAGCATTTGAGAGTAAAAAAATAGACAAAAATGCGTCTGAATGAATTAGGAGTGTTTACAGATGAAAAAATTAGCATTAGTTGCAGCAATTTCAGCAAGTGTCCTGGGACTTGCCGCATGTACATCAGATGATTCAGAAACAGTAGTTGAAACGGATCATGGCAATATTAGCAAGGAAGAATTCTATGACCAATTAAAGTCAACCAGTGGTGAAGCAGTACTACAAACGATTGTGCTAGAAAAAATTCTTACCGATAAATATGAGGTTGACGAAAGCATTGTTGAGGCACAAGTTGATGAAATTCGTGATCAATATGGTGAATCATTTGAAATGTTCATTCAATCACAGGGAATTGCGGATGAAGAAACACTTAAGGATCGTATTCGGTTGGGACTACTTCAAACCCAAGCACTAGGCGACGGTATTGAAGTTACAGATGAAGAAATTGAGCAATATTATGAGCGCCAGCTAAAAGAAATTGAAGCAAGTCACATTTTAGTCGAGGATGAAGAATTAGCAAATGATCTTTATAGCCAGCTTTTAGATGGTGCAGATTTTGCTGAACTTGCAGAAGAGCATTCAACCGACCCTGGTTCTGCTGTAGAGGGTGGCGAACTTGGTTATTTTTCTACTGGTAGTATGGTAGCTGCTTTTGAGGACAAGGCTTTCAGTTTGGAAATTGATGAGATTGGTGAGCCTGTACAATCTGATTTTGGTTGGCATATTATCAAAGTAACGGATATCCGTGATACTGAAATGGAAGTTGACTCGCTAGAAGACAGTCGTGACGCTATTCGTTCTGAAATTTTAGAGCAAAAAGTTAACGAACAAAGTCAAGAAGAGACAATGGAAAAATTTAATCGCTTAATTGATGAAGCAAACATTAAGGTTAATATTGACGAATTTAAGGATCTTTTTGAGATTATGGATTCAGAAGACATCGAAGATATTGAATAAATCACAAGCAGGTTGATGCTCATCAGCCTGCTTTTTTATATACCACTATCATCAATTGAGAAACCACTGAATAAGGCTGGTTTTTAATCGCTATTAAAGTAGGAAATTACGATTCAGCACAACTTTGCGTTTTCTCTTTCCTGACATAGAGTGTTGCTTTCCGTTTCAGGTGGTGAGAGGTTTTTGCATGACTAGGTAAAAGAAAAAAAGAACTGACTCCGCAAAATGAAGACGACTATTTTCACACAACGAGATCAATTGCTTTCTCCATTTGCTTTATCCTGCGATCGTGCCCACGTTTAGCATGATGCCGAATATAACATGTTACCGATCCGTTAGCTTACTAGACGTTCTGCTAGATTACCAATTGTCAACAAAGCTTTTTAGTTAGTTTAAGTCCTACTTTGTAAATCTTGCAATATAGTTTAAGATAGGAAGTAAGAATTTAAATCGAGGAGTGAGGCTATTATGAGTAATGATCTAAGTTATTTCTATGAATTAATCCCTTTACATATTAGATTAACTGATGAAGAAAGACAAACTATCCTAACACAATTCCCCAGCCCTAAGCTTCCTGAAGGGAACACCCTTTTCACACTAGACAACGAAGAAGCTGGTAGTAAGATTAGCCAACGACTATTGGTTAATGACTTTGAAGTAAGGCTAACGCGGACGCAAAAGCAGTTTTTGAAATTATCGTTTAGTAATAATAGCGGAATGATAGACGGTAAAATGTGGGATAATAATGGGGCGCTAGAGAAAAACATTCCTTTACTTGAAAGCAATGCCATTTTCGATGTTGAAGGTGTGATTGATTCATATAATGGTAATAAATCTATCGTTGTTAATCAGTTAATTCCCGTAAAAGATCAACTTGAGCCTTTCTCATTACTTCCCTACACAGATGAGAGTTTTGCTGATTTAACCATAGAGCTTATCTCATATTTAAATGAGCTAGATGAGCCTTTTCGTAAACTAGCAAAAGAAACTGTGCACTATTTCTGGGATGACTTTCGACTAGTCCCAGCTGCTAAAGGCTACCACCATAACTATTTAGGAGGACTTCTGAAGCATACGGTTGGGTTAATGCGTTTTGCTCGATACATTCTTTCATTTGAAAAAGGTCATATCGAAGCATTACTAACGTTAGTTCAAAAAGTTGAAAAAATGTATAAAGCAGAGCTATACACTCAATATCGTCAAGGTCAAGATAGCAAAAAACGAATGATTTGGAATGAAACCATTGATCATCTATATAAAATGATCCAAGGCGCCATGACTTATTCCGATCAAAATCCTAATTATAATTTACTCATCGTTGCAATTCTTTATCATGATATTGGAAAGATACTTGAGTATGACCATGCAGGAAAATCGTTTAAAGCATTTAATTTTCTTTATCCGACAGCAAACAAAGACGCTTTGCTAACGCGAAACCAAGCAGGAATAGGCATGGACCCGCTCGGTGTTCTTGTTGGGCATATTCCTTATGGTGTCATCCTATTGACTAAACTAATTGAGCAGTTTGACATTTCACTATCAATTGAGGACATTCATCAGCTAAATCACTGCATACTGTGTCATCACGGTTTACCTGAATGGGGATCTGCAGTCCGACACCCACAAACTCTAGAAGGTTATTTAATTCATATTGTCGACTACCTTGATAGTCGTTATGAAAATGCTGATAAATAGTAAGGGTAAGGCGTTAGTTGACTTACTAACGCCTTATCCTCTTTGATTGCTAAATTCGCTTACTCCTCTTTTGGTACGTAATTAAAGATCTCCCCTGATTCAACAACTTGGATAAAACGCATGAGCCAGCTGTAGTAATTTTGTGCATAGTGAAGGCGTTCAATATCATATTGGATTTTCTCTTTCAACACTTGGTCGTTCGTTACTTGAAAGAGTTTCTCCAGCTCAACTATAGCTTCTTTTGCCTCCTCACTATTTTTTTCGGTGTGATGACGCCAACGATTACCAAATAATGAGCTAAAGCTTTTATACCAATCCTCTTGTGCTTGATAGAGGTCTTTTCTAACCCCTTTTTTAAAGGCTGGTTCAACCATCCTCATTTCAGCTAATGCTCTTACACCTGTTGACATGCTTGTTTTACTCATCTCAAGCGCATCGCGCATGTCGTCTAAAGTCATTGGCTCATTGTTAAAGTATAGCTTTCCATACAAACGGCCCACAGACGGCGTGATACCATATAAATTCATATTTTTTGCAATTACTTGAACAAATTTATCGATTGTTTCTTCATAATGTTGCCACTCTGTTGATTGGTGCTTCATGCTAGCCAAGAATACAATCCCCCATCCTAAGAAGATTTCTAGTTGATCACATCTTATCACTATTCCCTCACACTTGTGAAGTCGTGACTGCTAATTGTAATAATTCGTTCAGCAAACTGTGTGGGTATGCTTAAGTGATCCTTTGTTTTGCTAAAATAAATAACTTGATGATGTGCCTTTATTTTATTTAGCAACTGGAGCATCAATTCTTTTCGCTTCTGGTCAAAATGGACAAAGCCATCGTCAATTAAAAATGGTAATGAACTGTGTTTTGCTAACCAGAGACTAATTGCTAGCCTAATTGCTACAAAAAGCTGATCACAGGTGCCTTGGGACAATTCCAAAAGTGAGTATACTTGACCATCTGCTTTAGAAACCTGAATAGTTTGAGCTTCGCTAGAAAAAAAGATTGATTGATAATACTGATTTGTTAACTGGGCAAACATTTCACTTGCCTGCTCTAAAACGGCTGGTAAATAAGATTGTTGGAAGGTAAGCTTTGTCTGCTCAATTTTCTTTAAAGCAAGCTGATTAATTAGCCATTGCTTTGCCCCATCTTCGAATTGATCCTTTAAGTAATAATAATCGTGTTTAACGTCAATTAGCTGTTGCGACTCTTCATGCTGCTTTAAAATAGCGGTATGGTCTGAAATCTCTTGTTGTAAATTTTTTATTTCTGTCCTAACCTGTTCTAGCTGTTCCTGATATTCCTTGAGGAGCACCTCTAGCTCAGCTTTACTAGAATGATTTGCCTTAAGCATTTGCTCCACCTGTTCAGTCGTTAAGGAATAACGCACAAAGCGTTCGGCAGCTTTTCTTTTTTGCTCAAGTTCCTGTTGCTTTTTAAATTGAGCGGCGGTTAATAAAAATGTCTCTTCCTCATCAGCATTTGCTCGGTCGAATAAGAATGTTCTTTCCTCTAGATATGGCGAAAGCTTACCGGCTAAGATGTTTAGTTGCTCTTCATATTCGCTTAACCGCTCTTGAAGTGCTTTTTGCTGTATAGCAAGGGTCTCCTGACTTGCAATATAAGTACGGGCTGCCTCTATAATTCTATAATAATCAGTGGAGTCAATCTCTACGACTAACGGTTTCACAGCAATTAATCTACTGTTATAATCAAGCTGCAAATTAACTAGTTCTTGCTTGTCTGCTACTAGTCTTTGACTTTGTTGAATAAGCATTTTGAGCTTAACAATCTCATCGTAAAGACCGGGCCAATACCGAACATGAATAGCTTTTAAGAAGGGATACTGATTAATTTGCTCAGCAATTAGACCAGCTAACCTTTGTTTTTGCTGCTCCAATGCATTAAGCTGCTCTTGGCTTTTTAATTGCTCAATTCTTGTTTGCTTTAACTGTTTTTTTGTATAAATGTACTGCTCGTAATTTTCTTCATGTAAAAAGAGCAACTGATCAAGCTCTGCTATTCTCAACATTGCTTCATGATTAATTTCTGTATCAAATTGGCTATCATCTGTTATTGCATTAAAAATTTTCCTTCGAAACCGAATTTGACTAATGGTGTATCCAACTACCACTATGAGTAAAAGAATGAGTAGCACCCACCATAGTCCAGAAGAGACAATAGATTGTAGCACCACCAAGGTAATTATTGAAAGAATGGAAAGAAAAACTAGCTGTGCAATTAAGTAGAGTTGGTTTTGTTTAACTAGCTTTACTTGTTCTTGTTCCTTACCTGACTGTTGCTTAACGTGTTGACGTTCTAATTGCTTCCGTTCATGCTGATTAGCCTGATGACGCTCTGAGGTCAACACAATCTTTGCTAACTCAGCCAACGCATTGACTGACTGACTTTCTGTTAATTTCTGCTCTTCTAAACGTTGTTCAACAACTTGCGTTTGCTCTTCCAAGCTATGAGAGTGCTGCGTTAGCTCGTCCCAGCTATTCTTAGTCATATAAGATAGCTTTAATTCAATCCATTCATGATGAGATAGATCCATGTTAATTAACTCAATCTGCTCTGTTAGTTTAGCTTCACATTCAGCTATGCTTTGCTCAAGATGATTGAGTTGATAATTTCTGTCTTCATATTGCTTACTATCCGATACCACAGCCGTTAATTCAGCTAGCTCTTGTACGCTGCTTAACTTAGTCTCAATATCTTCAAGTTCTTTCTGTGTCTTCAGCACTGCTTCTTTTACAACTACCTGTTCAGACTGAAGAAGGTGAATATCTGCTTTAAGTGCACGATACCTTTCTTCACCCCTTTCTGGAAAAGTAAGCTGGTCTGAAAAATCATTTAGTTGCTCTGTCGTGAGATGATAAACTTCGATTTCTGGGTAAACACGAATTGCTTCTAACAGTTCAGTTATCTCGGTGGTAAGCTCGGTGATAAGCTTATGCTTATCTGCTAATAATCTTTCTTTACTTTGCTTTACCGCTCGTTCTTCTTCATAACGTGAAATCGTTGCTTCTAACTGGTTAAATTGCTGGGCTTTCTGAGTTAGTTGATCTAGCTGTTTATTTAGAATTGGCTTTTTACCATTCGGTTTAAACAGCGTTTGAGTCGTTTGTAGTAATTTCTTCTCAGTTTGGTAAATACGTTCTGAGCCCGACATACCAATGCTTAATAATATATCACCCAGGTGCTCAGGTGAAACACGATCATGCATTTGCAGATTAAACACATCAAAAACAAATACTTTTTGGAATAACAGTTGATTAATGCCATTCAGATGAGCAGTTAACCAAGCCTGGTTCAAGTAATTGCCGTGAACATCCGTACACACTGCTTCCCCCTGCTGACGATCATGAACACGCTCAATCGTGTATCGTTGTTGATTAGGCAATTCAATTTCCATGCTACCACCCAGTGCTCCACCTTGCTTTGGCAGATACTGCTTACGTCTCTGAGCTGGCAGGCCAAAAAGGATGTATTGAATAAAAGCAACTAAGGTCGATTTACCAGCCTCATTCTCTCCCTGTATTAAAATAAATGATTTCTGCTCAAAATTAAATTGCTTGTGCTGCCATTTTCCGAATCCATAAATATGTAATTTATTAATTTTCATCAGTATCTATCCCTGTTAATTGATAAAAGGCTAACTCTTTAGCTTGCTCGGTGAGCTCTAGCTTCTCTTCTAATGAAAGCTCTGTTAAGAATCGCCTCGCCTGCTTATGCTGCCATAACTCACTACTAATAGTTAACCAGTCAATTTGATTAAAGTTGTCAGCTAACTCTAAACTGAATGGGTCTTGCCCAGTTAGTAAAGCATGCGACTCATTATCCTTGTGCTCAAGCTCAACAGCTCGAATCCAGCACCAATTCTGAGTTGCTTCAACTGCATCATTTAATACCTCAATTAGTTCAGCAATTGCCCCACTATAATAAGCTGCTTCAAGTTCATAACTAACATTACAAAGCTTAATGGAAATAATCACTTTGTCGCAACTTAAAGTCTTAATCGTTTGTGATAGAAGTAGATAAAACTGGTCTAACTGATTACAAGTTGATACATCGATCTCAAGTTGCTCGAATCGAACACTATGCAACGGCTTAAACTGCAATTGTGCTTCATGTTTGTCTATCTTTACAACATAACAGCCCTTCTCCCCCGTCTCCTTAGTTGATCGCCCCTGCGTATTACCAGGATAGACAATTGGCGGCTCCTTTGTTAATTGCTGGCGCAGATGAATATGTCCAAGTGCCCAATAATCAAAACCCTTTGTTTTAAGTTGCTGAAGCTGAAATGGTGCGTAACGATCGTGGTGATCAGACTGACCTGTACTTCCATGTAGCATACCAATAAAATAGGTCGCACCTGGATGTTTTTTAAATTCACTCGTCTTATCTGCTAACAACGCTCTTTCCAGATAGCTAAAGCCTTGGATTGAAACGATCGTCTGCTCATTTTTTTTAAATATTTTCTCTTCCACATCACCCTGAATAAATAGGTGGGTATTGTCCGGATACTGGAGCAGACTCTGATTTACTTGTCGATAGTCATGGTTGCCATAACTTAAGTAGACAGCAATATTTGCTTGCTCTAACCGTTGACAAGCCTTGAGAAATTGGATCTGAGCATAGACACTTTGAACAGTTTCATCGAATAAATCTCCGACAATAATAATAAAATCCACCGCTTCTTCTATCGCTAATTTAACTAACCGGTCCAAGACAGCAAAGGTGCTTTTTTTTAGTTGATCATATAAAGCGGCCGGTAGTGTATTCATTCCTTTAAAAGGACTATCTAAATGTAAATCCGCTGTATGAATAAATTTAATTGAATCACTCATTACTATCTCCCTTTACCCTCTTGTTGTTATTTATTTTAGCAGAGCCTTCAAACGAATGCACGTTCGTTTTTCAAAAAAATTAAAACAACCAGCCAACACTAATGTGCTTTTGCTGGTTGTTCAATTATTAATTATCTCGCTTACCTAGTTGAATAGCTTGCTTAAAGTCTTTTAATGAAGCACTTTTACCGTACATTAAGACGCCACCTCGATAAACCTTTGCCCCGACATAGCCGAGGATTAAAATTGACAGTATAAGTGTGGTAAGACTAAGAGCAATTTCCCAAGTAGGAATCTCTAATAACCCAACTCTTAAGAACATAACCAAAGGAGTAAAGAATGGAATATGTGATGTTATCGTAATAAGAGTTGAATCAGGTACACCGATACCAAACATTGATATCATAAAGGCTATAATGATTAAGAATGTAACAGGCATCATTAATTGCCCTACATCTTCAAGCCGACTAACTAAAGAGCCGAGCATTGCCGACAAGGTTGCATAAAGTAAATAGCCAAGTAAGAAGAAAACAACAGCATAAATATATGTTGATAGCGGTACATTTGAAACACCAAAAAATTCAAATGCCTCACCAATCATGTTGTCAGCTCGACTTTCAACAACATAAAAACTAACAGTAATAAACAGACTAATCTGAATTAGTCCCAGTAAAGCTATTCCAAAAATCTTGGCAAACATTTGCTTAATTGGTGATGAACTTGAGATTAAAATCTCCATCACTCGTGATGACTTTTCATTAGCAATATCCATTGCTATCATATTGCCATACATGAGCACGGCAAAGTATAAAATAAAGAGCATTGCATAGACAAGACCACGTGCAACACCAATCTCCTCTTCTGTACGTGCCGTTCGCCCATCTGCTAATTCAATCGCAACGGTGTCAAAATCAAACGGTTGATAAATTGCATCAATGGTAGCTTGGTCAATCCCCGCTTCATTTGTCGCTAAGGCTACTTTTATTTGCTGTAAGGAAGCTGCGGTTTGGTTAGGCACGGATTGATTAATGAGCTGGTCAGTGTGATAGCTTGCTTGAAAGATTGTTTCATTATCTTCCTCAATCACAAGGACTGCAGTATAGGTGCCAGCCAAAACGGCTTGCTCAGCCGCTGATAAAGAATCATTAAATTCAACAAATATAAGTTCATCCTGATCTGAAAATTCTTCCAGCAACGAAAAGACAGTGTCGGTCTGATCAATAACGGCTACTTGATTTGCCCCAGCATCGTTATCAAAGAGTCCAATAAGTCGATCAATATTTCCAAGAGCAACAATAGAAACAAGGAAAAGTGCGGTCGTGATAATAAAAGATTTTGATTTTACCCTGGACAAGAACGTATAACAAAAGACCACCCAGAATTTATTCATATGATTCACCTACTTTTTCAATAAAAATATCGTTGAGGGAAGGTTCTTCTAATTCAAACTTCCGTATAAAGCCTTTGCCTTGGAGAGACTCAAGGATGCGTTGAGAAACTTCTTCATCTTCAATTTGTAATTTACAGCCTACAGGTGTAACTTTCTGACTGACAACACCTTGTAAATCAGCTAAATAGCTTAAATCAAAGTCTGCATGGATAAAAAGATTTTTCTTTCCAAATGACCGCTTAATTTCCTTTAATGAACCATGTACAATCGGTTTTCCATGCTGCATAATACACAAATATTCACAAAGCTCTTCTACAGTATCCATCTGGTGGGAAGAGAATACGATGGTCGTTCCAGCTTCCTTTAATTTTAATACAGCATTTTTTAATAGCTCTACGTTTACAGGGTCAAGTCCAGAAAAGGGTTCATCCAAAATTAATAGCCTTGGATTATGTATAACAGCAGAAATAAATTGAATTTTCTGTTGATTTCCCTTTGACAGCTCTTCCACTTTTTTATCAAGGTAATCGGGTATTCTAAACCGTTCTAACCATTGGTTTAATTGCTCTAAGATCTCCTTTTTTGCCATACCTCTTAATCTGCCTAGATAAATAATTTGTTCTTTAACAGTTTGCTTTGGATATAAGCCTCTCTCTTCAGGAAGATAACCAATTTTATCAGTCTTGTCATAATTAATCGGTTCACCTTCCCAGGTAATTGCTCCTTCTGTAGCATCAATTAAACCTAATATCATACGAAATGTTGTCGTCTTCCCGGCGCCATTAGCGCCTAAAAAACCAAAAATCTGTTTATCAGGTATATCTAAGGAAAGCTGATTAACAGCTGTAAAGGAACCAAAACGCTTTGTTACTAAATCAATCTTTAATGACATACTTCTTTCCCCTCTCTTTTTATTAATACTCAACTTTCGCACCCTGAGAATAGTTATTCACCCTTTAACGTGTTTGGCGGTGTCGCTATGCAATACCAATGGTGACTTTCTAATCCGTTTGGCGCGCTATGCCGTTCTGAACAGCAATTTCCGCGGGAATGGCTTCGGCCCTACAGGATGTAGGTCAGTTAGACGTAGTCCCAAGTATTTTGGTGGGGCGAGTAGGCGCAAATCACTTCGGTGGGATGAGTAAGCGCAATCCCAGTCTCAGTCCCATGACGTGATGGGTTTAGTCTCACATCCCCACTTTGTGAAGAAAGACGCGCCAAAAGTGGATCTTTAGCTCATCCTCTTCCTACAGGAGTCTCACTCATTGCTTAGCTCCACTCAGTCAGATGTTCATCATGAGTAAATCAGACCCATCGTGCCATATCAGGAGTAGAAGCGAAAATAGCGCTTATTATCGTCAGCCAGCTTAGCTGAACGTTGCTATGTTAATGCAAAAGTTGAGTTAATCGTTAACAGTTATCTCGTTCAATTAACCGTTAAGACAATATTTTAAGTCATTTTGACAATTATACTTGTCACCATTTTACCCATAAATAATCTTTCTTGTCAATGCTGTTTTTCCTTTCTTCACTAGCTAGTTAAACATTTTGCTCGACCTAATTCCCGCTATCGTTTGATATAGAAAATGCTTATTTGGTCAGTATACTGATCAAATAAGCATCTCTATCATAAAAAAATTAAGATAAATGCGTTAAAAAGTTTGCCAGCGAAGTAATCGCCTCTTGATCATCTGGTCCATCAGCTAATAATGTCACTGAATCACCGGTAGCGATGGCAAGGCTTAGTAAGCCCATAATACTTTTGGCATTAACACGTCGGTTACCCTTCTCTAAAAAAATCTCTGCCATATAGCTATTTGATTTTTGAACAAATTCTGAAGCAGGTCCAGCTTGTAAACCAGGTTCAACAACAACTTTGACCGTCTTTTCTACCATTGCCAATAAGCTCCTTTCGTTTACCTTTTAAACTATAAAAGCTTATGTTATTTTATCACTTTTTAGACGTTTTGAAAACGCTTTATCCTTTTTTTCTAACTACAATGGCCTATGCTGATTTCTTAATTGCTCTGCAAATTGATCAATTTTTTTTAAGCGGTGATTAATTCCTGATTTACTAATATTCCCACCACTGACAAGTTCCCCAAGTTCCTTTAGTGTCACATCTTGGTGCGTAATCCTTAATTTTGCAATTTCTTGCAATTTGTCTGGTAAAGCGGCTAACCCAACTGTTTTGTCAATAAATTTGATGTTTTCAACCTGTCGAAAGGCAGCTCCAATTGTTTTGTTTAAATTAGCTGTTTCACAGTTCACCAGTCGATTAACAGAATTACGCATATCACGCATAATTCTAACATCCTCAAATTTCAATAAAGCTTGATGGGCGCCAGTATAATTTAAAAACTCAGTAATTTTTTCTGCTTCCTTAATATACGTGATAAAACCCTTTCGTCGCTCTAAAATACGGGCATGAAGTCCAAAATCGTTCATTAGCTGACATAATGAATCGTTATGCTCCTGATAAGCATTTGCGATTTCTAAGTGATAGGAAGAGGTTTCTGGATTATTAACAGAGCCGCCGGCTAAAAACGCACCTCTTAAGTATGCACGTTTACAGCATTTTTTCTGCAAAAACTTCATTGGAATCGTTCTTACTAAGGCAAAAGGCTCCTGCAAAATTTGTAAATCAAGCAAGACTGCCTTAGCCCCTTCTTCTATTCTAACAATATAGACATTATTTTTTTTCAGTTTCATTTTTTTTCGAACAAGTAGCTTAATTGGATAATCATAGTTTGCCTTGATCATGACATAGATGCGTCTTGCAATGGCCGCATTCTCAGTTTGAACATCAAGTACATACGCTTGTCTTGCAATCGAGACAGCACCGTTCATCCGAATTAACGCAGCTAGTTCTGCTGATTGACAGCATGATTTATTATCTATTTGGGTCATTTCTTTTTTAATTGCAGATGCAAAAGACATGCTTCTCTCACCCCTCTTTCGTTAAAGCATCCACGCCAATCATTTGACACAGAATTTGCGCTACTTTAGCTTTATCATGCCTAAGGACTGTTCTTTTGTCATCAATAATATCAGCCTCAATAATTTTTATGCCTAGTTTTTCAAGTCGATGCCGATCATATTCCACTGGGTCTGCATTTTCCTCAGCGTATAGTTCTCGAACAGATCCAGTAATGGCTTTATTATGCACAACTACTTTATCGAGACAGCCTTCACCAATATGGTCAAGAATTGCTTGAGCATGGTCGGCTACGGTATAGTTGGTCGTTTCCCCTGCCTGTGTCATGACATTACACACATAGACTACCTGTCCCTTTGTTTCACGTAAGGCATCGGCAATTTGTGGGACGACTAAGTTTGGTAATGTGCTCGTATATAGACTTCCGGGTGAAATCACAACAAGATCAGATTCTAGTACGGCCTGAACAGCCTCAGGTAAAGGTTCAACTGCTTCTGGCTCGACAAAAACACGCTTAATTTTCTTATTAGCAAGCGGAATATTGGATTCTCCTGCGATAATCTCACCATCTACCATCTCTGCATTTAGGAACATGTTCTGATTCGCAATTGGATAAATCTGACCGTGGACGTTAAATACCCGGGAAATCTCCTTAATACCATTATAGAAGTCACCCGTAACAGCAGTCATTGCCGCCAAAATTAAATTACCCATGGAATGTCCCATTAAACCATTGCCGTTCTTAAAGCGATGCTGAAAAAGGCTATCCATAATTGGTTCCACCTCAGACAAAGCTGAAATAACATTGCGAATATCACCTGGTGCTGGCATTGACATTTCAGCACGCAAACGGCCAGAGCTACCACCATCATCAGCAACCGTAACAATTGCAGCTAAATCAATGGGATAATGCTTTAAACCCCGCAACAAAACAGGCATACCTGTACCGCCACCAAGTACTGTTATTTTTTTTTTATTTATTTGCTTCATAAAAATTAATGTCCCTTTCTCTTATCAATATCCCGATGTGCAACATGTGTTGTGTATTGGGAAGAAAAATACTTAGCTATATGCTCAGCCAAAGCTACTGAACGGTGTTGTCCTCCCGTACAGCCAATTGCAATGACTAATTGGGATTTTCCTTCTTTTTTATACTGAGGAAGCATGAAAGCTAATAAATCCAGTAGTTTTTCCAAAAAGCGTTGTGTTTCAGACCATTTAAATACATAGTCTGACACATCTTTAGTTAACCCCGTTAACGGTTGAAGATGTGCAACATAATGAGGGTTTGGTAAAAAACGCACATCAAAGACCAAATCAGCATCGATTGGCATCCCATATTTAAAGCCAAATGATAATGTATGGATTGAAAAAATCTTCTGTTCTGTCTCACCATATTTAAGCACAATTTTCTCTCTTAGTTCTTTCGGTTTTAAGTTAGTCGTATCAATAAAATGTTGGGCACGTCCTCTAAGCTCTCCAAGTATTCGACGTTCTTGGTTAATTCCTTCTAACGGCAACCCCGAAGGAGCTAGTGGGTGCTGCCTTCTCGTTTCTTTATAGCGCGATACCAGCATATTATCATGTGCATCAAGGAAGAGAATATGCTCTTCTAACCAGACTGAGTCTGTTAATTGATCAAGCGCATCAAATAAGGTATCGAAAAATTCACGTCCTCTTAAATCCATTACTAATGCTACTTTATTAATTGTATTATTTGCATCCTTCATAAGCTCTAGAAATTTAGGAAGAAGTGCAGGTGGTAAATTATCGACACAGTAATAACCTAAATCTTCAAAGCTTTGAACGGCTACTGTCTTTCCTGCACCAGACATCCCAGTTATAATAACTAATTTCGTCTCATGACTAGCACTCATCCTAATCATCCTTCCTTAGCAATTTCAAGACCATTAATACGGTAATCATTGAGTTGATCATCTTCATTCAAATCAAAGCTACCGTAAAGTAGTTGCTTTTTGTTAACAATATATTCATGAATAAAACGATCAGATGGCGCAACTGGAATACTACCTAACAAATCAATTGAAACCCATTCTAACTGCCCCTCTGGTGAATATTCGACTAGCTGACCAGTAAATTTATCTGCTTGGAAGGTAAACATCATCCACTCGTTTTTAGGAGGCTGTGCTGAAGGCTTAGTCATGGTGGCTACACTGCATAACTTAGGGGCGTGTATGGTCAAACCTGTTTCTTCACTTACTTCTCTAATGACCGCTTCTTGAATCGATTCACCGTACTCCATTTTACCCCCTGGCATCGCATACCAGCCATAACGAGGTTTTTTCAGAAGCAATACTTGATTATTTTTTATAATTAAGCAATTCGTTACACGCTGCACAATAATTCACTCTCTTCATATCGGATAGATTCATCCTTTATTATACTATAACAAGCTTGTACTTACTATTAAAGAGAACAGCAGAGACGAGCTAAAAGTTTTGACATCCTAATATTGCTTCTTAGCCGCTGCTAATTGAACTAATTTGTTTACAAAAAAGGTTGTATATTAAACACTACTAATTTTAGTATGTTTGATATACAACCCCAAAAAAAAGGCACAGACGATGAGTCTGTGCGTCAAAATGTATTTAAAAAAGGGGGTTAATTAATTATTTTTATTATACCCAATTAGTGTTTCAGTCGTGTTACAGGGTGATTAAAATCAGGTAAAGATTGGTTTCTTTTCAGAAAATTGCTTGTCATTAATAACATACCATAAATTAATGCGTTGTTTCTTGCTTCTCAGCTAATGACTCAATATATGCCTGCACACGTTGCGCAGCAATACTCCCATCACCTGTGGCAGTAACAATTTGTCTTAGCTCTTTCTCCCGAATGTCACCGGCAGCGAAGATACCAGAGATTTTTGTTTCCATGTTTTCATTTGTTGGAATATAACCTTCACTATTCGTAATACCTAGTGCTACAAATGGTTCACTTAATGGAACCAATCCAATATAAATAAACGCTCCATCAGCATGATGCTGATACGTTTCACCAGTTTGAACATTTTCCAAGGTCACTGAACCCACTTTTCCATTCTCGCCATTAATTGATTTGACAACGGTGTCCCAAATGAAATTAACTTTTTCATTTTTAAATGCTCGTTCTTGTAAAATTTTTTGGGCACGTAATTGATCACGTCGATGAACAACCGTTACTTTGCTCGCATAACGCGTCAAATAAACGCCCTCTTCAACCGCAGAGTCACCACCACCGACGACGATGAGTTCTTTGCCTTTAAAGAATGCTCCGTCACATACAGCACAATAGGAAACGCCTCTACCTGACAACTCTTCTTCGCCTGGTACACCTAATTTTTTATATTTGGCACCGGTCGCAATAATTATAGCTTTAGTATAATATGTTTTTTGCCCAGCTTTAACAACCTTAATTTCACCTTGATCAGTCACCTCTTGAATATCACCATAAGCATATTCTGCTCCGAATTTTTTAGCATGCTCAAACATTTTATTAGACAATTCAGGACCTAAGATACTCTCATAGCCAGGATAGTTTTCTACATCCTCAGTGTTAGCCATCTGCCCACCTGGAATGCCACGCTCAATCATAAGCGTATCAAGGTTAGCTCGTGAGCTATATAGAGCAGCGGTCATACCAGCGGGACCAGCCCCAATAATTATCACATCATACACATGTTGCTCTGACATCATATTCCCTCCATATCAAATAAATCTTTTCCTTATTATGATCGCTTTCCAATTCTCAGTCCACTGATTTGCTCAGTATTAATCCACTTTCCATGGAAAGGGTTCTTGCCTTAATATTTCATGAAGCTTACAACCTTCTGCCCAAATTTTCTCAGCTTCCACTTTAAAACCAGTAAGGTAAGCCACTTTTGCATATCCCCGATAGTATTCTAAATGACTCTTCACCTTGCGCTTAGGTAACACCGAAAATCGCTGAAAAGCCTCGGCAAGATAGTCAGTATGTGCCAGTGTCAAGGCAATCTTTAATGATTGCTCTGATTGCATCGGGTATACATTTAACAATTGCTTAACAATCCTGTCCTGGCGGTCAGTATTACCCACTTCATGATAGAATACAGCTAAATTAGCTAAGGCAAATAAAGAACCAGGTGATTGTTCTAGAAAACTTTCCTCCGCTTTAATTGCCTTAGCTTTATTTCCAGCAAAAAATTGGGCATAGAAATAGTAGCGTTGGGCTAGTGGGTAATCTGGGAAACGATCAATCATTTCGGCTAATAAGGTACTTGCTAAATCCCATTCATGACGCTGAAGGTGATAAAATGCTGTCTCTTGATAGATTAGCAGTTCATCATCTTCTAGCCAATCCTCATCCTCTTCAAAGCTCTCGTCTAGCACCGTCAACAATTGCTCAGCCTCAGAGATAAATTCCCCGGATGGGTCTTTTTCTAAATAAAGTGATGCATACTTTTGAGCTTCATTAAGTAAGCCGAGATGCGCATAATTATTAGCAATTAAATAATAGCAATCATAATAATCGCTTCCATGCTTATCAATTACTTCTGTTAAAATTTGATTTGCCGCATGGTAAGCACCTATTTCTGTATAAATAATTGACATTTGAGCAGGATAAAGGGCTTCATCTGGATCCACTTCGGCAGCCTTTTTTAACCACTTTAAAGCACGATCAAACTTACGCTTATAGAAGGCCTCTACCCCTTTTGAGAAGAAGAAATCTCCTTCTGGGACAAAAGGAATGACACCATGATTACGCGTTTCTTTCTTATCTTTTTTATTATTAGTCATTAGCGACCCCTTTAAACAGGATTTCATACAGTCAGAAGTATAACATACTTTCTTTATCTAGACTGGTTCAAGTAGATAACTTTTTAAATCGCTATTCTTACCTGCAAATAATTCGTTAGTGCACAAGGAGCTTGCCCTGCATTTCATAATAAAACTTGGTTCTTTATTAACCACATACGACATTCTCTCTCATAATATGAACGTTCTTCCTTCGACCAAGATAGCTGATCAGAGAGGAAGCTTAACATATAAGGTATCTGTTCGGCAATATTACCGATTTCAAGTATGCTCAGTCGTAAATACCTCACTAGAAAATCACTTGGCTTGTATACTGATTCGTAACGAATTGCAAATAGTAATTCAATTAAGAGTGATTTAGCCATTGGGTATTTGCTTTGCAATTGTTCGGCTTCCTGAAGTAATTCCGTTATTAAATCAGTCTGATCACCTTCACGATTGCAAACTTGCCTAATAAATTCATCATTAAGCCATGTATGATTAAACGATTCTGGACGTTTATTTGCTCTAACAGCATGATCGTCCAGAATCACTAGCTTTCTTGTTTCGGATCTTGAATAGAGAATCAATTGTTTCTTTTTAAATTCTTGAGCAATTAAATTGACAACATGATTAGCATGAACGCGATAGAAAATTAAGGGAACGCCTGTGCTTGAAATTAAGCCTGACAAAGATCGTTCTAGTTCGCCTTCACCAAAATAGGCAGACGTGGATTGATATGAAATGTTAAAATCAACCACCCGTTCAAGCGTTAATTTTGCCTTGTCGTTAACAGCATAAATGCTTTTACTTAAACCTTCAAACTCTTCGAATGAAAACAAGTAGTCTAATTGCTCCTCATCGGCCAAAGCGACAGTGGTTGTAATGAGCACCCATTTTCGATATGGAAAAAGTTCAATTAACTGCCCGCTATCTATTGCTGGGAATAAGATTGGATGGGGTATGGGTAGATCTTCTGATCGGACAATAAGTTGCAGTCTTTTGACCCTATCACGAATAGGAGCTTGTTTTTTTTTCATATCTAACTGTTGCAAATCTGTTGAATAAATACCTGTCGCATTAATTATTTTCTGCCCCTGGAAATAGTACTGCTCGCCTGTTAACTGCTCTTCAATGACAACACCATTTATCAGATTGTCGGCGTTATAATTAAATCCTGTAACCTTCATATAATTTACTGTTTCCACACCATGTTGTTGTGCTTTCCTTATCAGACCCATTGTCATCTTTGCTTGATCAATATGTACATCTTTAATAAGCTGGGCGGATTTTAACTGTTTAGTATTAAGTTCGGGTAAATAGGCTTGCACATTTTTTTCCGAAAGCCGTTGCGCTCGCTTCACAAGAAAACTGCGCTGCTGAGACGGGGACAATTGCTTTTTGCTCATATACGGACCATGTTGACTTTGCTTATCGCCAACATAATTCAAATTTATATAATCCGCTTCATCTACTAATAATGGGAAGTTAGTTTCAAACAGCTTTCTCTCGGCAACAGCCTGCTTCCATTCTTTCTTTGAAGAGAAGAAATGATTAGCCAATAACGGACTAAACTGTCCAGATCTCTCTGAAGCATAATCGTGTCTCTCAACGAGTAAGGTTCTCATCCCACGCAAACCTGCTTCAACAGCTATACTTGCACCCGTCACACCACCTCCGATGATAATAACATCGAAGCTTTGACTAGCTAATCTACGAATCATTTCAATTCTGTTACAATTTGACAAAGTCATAGCGACTCCTCCTCTTCATGTGAAATCATGATGTTCCCTGCTTTAACCTTACCAAAGTAAAATAAACGGTTAATATTAGCAACTTACTAATAGCCGCTAAGCAGTTTATTCAGCCTCCTGCTTACGCTCAAGCATCTCTTTAGCTGTAAAAACAACTCTCATTGGATTTCCAGCAACAAATGATCCAGCATCCACATCCTTTGCTACAATAGTTCCGGCAGCAACTGTTGCCCCGTCTCCAATAGTGACACCCGGCAAAATAGTACTGTTCGCTCCAATCATGACCTCGTTACCAATAATAATATTACCCAAGCGGTACTCTTTAATCAAATACTCATGTGTCAACAAAGTTGTATTGTAGCCAATTACCGAATTCGTTCCAACTTTAATTCGCTCTGGGAACATAAGATCAACCATAACCATTAAAGCAAAGGCAGTATAAGCTCCTACCTCCATGTGCAACAGGTTTTTATATAACCAATTTTTCCAAGCAAGGAAAGGCGTATATCTGGCGATCTGAATGATAATAAAATTTTTTAGCACTTTATAAAAGGAGACGGTTTTATACAATTGCCATAAAGCATTCGCTCCTTGGACTGGGTAGCGCTCAAGCTTACGCATTATTCCACCTCTAAAATGGTTAATAAATCATCCATTTGCTCAAGCATATAATCCGGCTTATAAGCGGCTAATGTCTCCCGCCCCTTAATACTCCAAGCTACTCCAGCTGTTCGAGTACCCGCATTCTGGCCAGCCTCTATATCATGATAATTGTCACCAATCATTATAGCATCAAAAGGGGTTTGACCTAATGCAGTCAGTGCTTTGATGACAGGTTCTGGGTGAGGCTTAGCATGCTCAACCTCATCTAACCCAATGACAACATCAAAATATGGTAGCAGACCTGTAATTTCTAAGCCTAAGCGGGCAGTATCGGTTATTTTTGTTGTAACAATTCCTAATTTGTAGCCAGCCTTATGTAGCTTTTTAATTGTTGCTACTACTGTAGGATAAGCCTTTACATAAGCATCATGATTTGATAAATTATGCGCGCGATACGTTTCCATTAGTGCATTAGCATTGGATGGATCGACCTTAGTTAGTGATTCAATTAATGGGGGACCGATAAATGGTAGAATTTCTTCTCTTAAATAGTCCTTACCAGTATGCTTCTTTAACGTGTGAAGAAATGAGGCAATAATAAGTTCATTTGTGTCAATTAATGTTCCATCTAAATCAAAAAGTAAAGTTTTAATTTTCATAACGAATTGATTCCTTTCTTTCCTTATATTCTGATTGTCTCCAGAAAAATGCGATACATGCTGTTAAACAAATTGCTGTTACTAATCGAATAATTAATAATGGCCAAACCGGGATGCCTAAGGGAATAAAGATTAAGGTATCCTCAATGACCGCATGGCAAGCAACTAAAAAAATAAAGGAGAGGTACATATCCTTTTTAGCAACACCATCTTCTTTAACCGCTTGAACCATAACACCGGCACCAAATGCAAGGCCAATTGAAAGACCTGCCACTAGCGTCATTGAAGCATTGGGCTTAATGCCTAAAATCTTGGTAAACGGACTGAATGCTTGCGAGATTTTACTCATCCAGCCTAAATCGCGAAAAAACTGCATGATAATCATGAGTGGGATGACAATCATCATCAACTGAATAATACTAGTAGAAGCTTTAGTAATTGCTTCTAAACCTATTTCAACAATACCTTCTGGTGCATTAGCATTTGTTGGGACAAAGCCATATTGAGCAACTTCTTGTCCACCAGACCAGCTTAACTGAATGATAATTGCTGACAAGCTGGCGAGTAACAACCGCACACCAATTACAATTGGCCAACGCAAGCCGACTTTAATAGCAACACTTGACTCAACAAATAAATTATGAGAAAAAGATAGCATAACCGCCATAATAAAAACTTCTTTAACAGTAAATTCAAAGGAAACAAGTGCCCCAATAGCGGCATATAAGTTCAATGAATTCCCTAACACAAGTGGCACAGCAGCCTCTCCCGAAAGACCAAACAAACCCATTAAAGGTCTGACTAGATTGATTAACCAAGGTAATACCGGTGTAAACTGCAACAAACTAATGAGTAGCGTAATTGGAAAAATAACCTTACTTAATGTCCATGTAACGTTTATCCCTTGCTTTAATCCTCGAACTAAAATAGCCCCCACGCAATCATCCCTCACCTTTTTTGTCTTTTTTTACTTTGACGAATAATGCTAAACTGTTAGCATACCCTTATTTTAATAAACCTGCCTATTTAGGTGACATAGGCAGGTTTCAACAGTTAAATTTTCTTACCATTGTATTTAACTTGTATCGTATTACTCTTGCGATGGTAAATGAGCAAAGCAATCCCAACAATAATTGCCACAATTGAAACAACTTGTGCTGTTCTTAATGCACCTATTATATATAAGCTGTCCGTTCTGATTCCCTCAATAAAGAAGCGACCGACCGAGTACCAAATCACATAATGGATAAAGACGTCTCCGCGCAACGGATTCTGTCGCCTAAACCACAAAAGCCCAGCGAACACCAATAAATTCCAGAGTGATTCATAAAGGAATGTTGGATGATACAAGACACCATCAATAACCATTTGATTCTCAATAAAATTTGGTAAGAAGCGAATAAAATTTTCATAAGCCGCATCAGAAACAGGTCCTCCGTGCGCCTCCTGATTCATAAAGTTTCCCCACCGTCCAATTGCTTGCCCAATAATAATACTTGGTGCGGCAATATCAGCAATTTTCCAAAAGGGAATATCTCTTTTTTTGGCAAATATGTATGCGGTTATAACCGAACCGATTAAAGCACCATGAATAGCAATGCCACCCTCCCAGACAGCTATTAAGCTAATAAAAGGGCGATTTGCATAGCGCTCCCATTCAAAAATCACATAGTAGATGCGCGCGGAAATAATGGCGATTGGTAGGGCCCACATTAATAGGTCAGTAAAGAGCTCCTTCGGCAACCCTAAGCGGACACTTTCTTTCGTTGCCAGCCAAAGAGCAATCACAACTCCAGTAACAATAATTACCGCATACCAATAAATTGTTATCGGGCCTAATTCTAAAAAGATTGGATTAAGCGGTGTATTTAATAATGGCATAAGTATCTCCCTTACAAGGGGTTAATCAAAATCAATTCCCTTGGTTAAATTTGATTTCTCTTGATCAATCATTTTTGTTAATCGCGTTGAAAATTCTTCAGCAGCATTTACACCTAGACGTTTAAGACGGAAATTCATTGCAGCAACCTCAATGATAACTGCTAAATTTCGCCCTGGTCTTACAGGTAGCGTAGCTTTAGGTACATCAACATCAATGATCTTTATTGTTTCCTCTTCCATTCCAATGCGATCATATTGTTTTTTATCATTCCAATTTTCCAAATTAATGACATAATCAATTTTCTTATGTGACCGTACTGCACTTGCGCCAAATAAGGTCATCACATTAATTATGCCCAATCCTCTTATCTCTAATAAATGTTCAATTAGCTCTGGTGATGAGCCAATTAATCGATCATAATCCTCTTGACGAATCTCAACGCTATCATCGGCAACAAGTCGATGCCCACGTTTAACAAGTTCAAGGGCAGTTTCGCTCTTTCCTACACCACTTTGCCCAGTAATCATTACACCAACACCATGGATATCAACAAGCACACCATGCATTGCCGTAAACGGCGCAAATTTGGCTTCAAGGAAATTGGTAAGCCGACTAACTACACGAGTGGTTTTATATGGCGAGCGTAGCAACGGAACATGCGTTTCATTACAGGCATCAACTAATTCTTGGGGAACGTCCATCCCACGTGAAATAACAATACATGGGGTGACATCTGTACAAAGCTTAACAGATCGATCAACCCGTTCTTCTGTAGTAAGCTCCTTAAAATACGATAATTCTGTTTTCCCAAGAATTTGCAACCTTGCTTTCGGATAATAACGAAAATAGCCAGTTAACTCAATACCTGGGCGTGAAATATCACTCATAATAAATTCTCGATCTAACCCTTGCTCACCTGCAATGAGTTCTAATTTAAATTGTTCCAACAAATCTTTCGTCTGTACTTTGGCCATCTGGCTTCCCTCCATCTAGCTTCACTTAAACATATGTGTCACTATTGTAGCACTTTTTCTAGCTATATGACACTAAAACAAGCTTAGCAGATCAAAGTTTTTATCTATTTTATTTCATTTATTCTGACCCATCCTCTAACACTATTAATTAACCAAATTTCTTCAGCTTCATTAATATCTTTCTTAGCTAAGATTTTCTCGGAAATCCTGTTTTCTTTTAACAACTGGTCACGAAATACACCTGGCAGCAGTCCAGAATTAAGCGGGGGCGTTACAAATTCATTACCAAGCTTAAGCACTAGATTACCAATTGTAAACTCAGTTAAGTGGCCTTGCTTGTTCCAAAGCAGAGTAGAAAAGTTATCTTCCTCATTTACTGCTAGTTTTTGATAGCATTGCCGCTGCGTCGTTTTATGATATACAAAAGGCGTATTAGTCGTTATTGGTGTTTTCGCTAAATAACAAGTAACGTTTGATTCTAACGGTTTAAGCGGCGCAATTGTTTGTTTTAGCAAACCCTTTTTGTTAACTAACAGTCTTACTTTATAGTGGCCAGAAGGAAAACGTTTGGCTAGATAACTTAATTCATTAAGAATGAGTGATTTGTTAAAATTAAACTGGAAATACTCAGCAGAGTTCGTTAACCTTTTTAAGTGAGCCTCCTTGCGCTCGAACTGTCCGTTACAAAGACTGAGTGACTCGAGTAAACTAAAAGATTGTTGCTCAGCAGTTAATAGAGCAGCCTTTGTTTGGATTTCATCATATTCAAGCTCAGATTCAGAATCCCATGTGATTCCCCCACCAACACCGTAAAGAGCTCGTCCAGTTTGTTTATTTAAGGTCACTGTTCGAATTGGCACATTAAAAACAGCTTCGTTATTTGGCGTAACGTAACCAATCGTGCCACAATAAACATTTCTAGCTGTCGACTCAAGCTGTTTAATATACGCCATTGTTTTAATTTTAGGGGCACCAGTTATTGACCCACACGGAAACAGGGCAGCTAACCAATTCGTCAAGCCACTTTCTGGCTTCAGAGTAGCCTTGATGGTGGAGGTCATTTGGTGCACAGTGGGATAGGTTTCGACACTTAATAAATGCGGCACATGAACCGAACCCTCGACGGCAATTTTCCCTAAATCATTTCTCAATAAATCGACAATCATTAGATTCTCGGCCCGCTCCTTCTCCGAGCCAGTTAAATAAGCCTTTTGCTCCTCATCAGTATAATAATCGAGCCCTCGCTTCGCAGTACCTTTCATTGGTTTAGTTGTAATGACACCATTATTCACCTTGAAAAAAAGCTCTGGAGAGGCTGATAATATTTGATAATTTTCTAAATCTAAAAAAGCACTATAAGAGGCTTGTTGATTCTTCATTAGCTTATGATAAAAAGATGCACCATCACCTTTAAAATTACTTAGCAATCGAGTAGTATAGTTCACTTGATATGTATCGCCAATTCTAATTGCTTCTTTAATTTTGCGAATATTATCCTGATAGGTATGGTATGACTGGGTATCCTGCCAATTGGCAATTTCAAAATTTGCTAACTTACTAAAAGGGGGGGCTGGCGAAGGCTTCTTGAAGCTGGCAAACCAAAGCAAAGGCATATCAGCACCACTGTTCACTTGATAATTAACATCGAACGCTGGAGCAGCCTCATAAGATAAATAACCGGCAATATATCTACCTAATTCAATTTCTTGTTCTAGTTCCTTAAGTATCGGTACTATTTCTGATCGTTTATAAGTAGAGAAGATCCGCTCTGGATTTTTAAAAAGCAAAGACTGACCTTCTTGAGTGCCATTAGAAAAATCAAACCTTAAATTAACTTCCTTCATCATTATCACCTCGATATCCATGGCATATTGTGCCAATATTTTGCTTAATTTATGCCGATTACATAAGTACCTGTAACCACTACTGGCTTCCTTCAATAACATTCTCCGTAACATAACAGAGAACGTCATCTCTATTATGCAGAGAAAACGTTCAGAAAACAAAATATATAATTAAACACCATCTAGTGAAGCAAGCACAATCGGTCACCTGAATCCATTACTGAAAAAAGAGTTTCCCTAAAATAAACCGAATGGCACGTTGTTCATATCGGTCCTTTACTTACTCGTTAAAAGGGTATCTCTTATTAATTTATTAAGGACCAGATTAATAAGCGAAATTACAATAGCAGCCATCACGGCAAGACCAAAGCTTTCAATTACAAATCCAGAACCAAGAAACTCCTGGGTTAGCATTAGTGTAATAGCATTAATGACAAATAAAAACAGTCCCAGTGATAACAAGGTAATTGGTAAAGTCAAAATAATTAACAATGGTTTTACAACTGCATTTAAAATTGAAATGATAAAGCTAGCGAGTAAGGCTATCCCAAAGGTATCGATATGAAAGCCGTCAAATAACTGAGCCACAGCAACTAATGCAATCGCATTTAAGATCAACGATAATAGCCATTTAGTCATTTGTCTCACCTTTTTTGGGAATGATGATAGCGGCTGCGATATAAAGTAACACCAGAGGGAAAATTGCACTAAAAATCATTGCGATAACGTAGCCTAAACGAACGAGCGTAGCATCAATCTCTAGGTATTCAGCGACACCACCTAAGACACCAGTAAGCATGATATTTGTATCTGAGCGGTATAACTTTTTTGACATATAACAGCCTCCCTATCTTCTTAAAATTTTTAGCCTTTTAAAATTCCCAGCGATAAAATGTTTCAGTTGATAGTTTATTTTTCACTATTGCATCTAACTGATCAGGCCCTTGGTTAATTCCGCCCAATATTCCCGCCGCCTGCGACTTGTGAGCGACAATGGCTTGATATTTTTTTTCGAAGGTATCCGTAATTTTATAATAAATCTGTGGTTCCCCTAGGTCTTTTTCTTTATCCTTCTTAATCGCTAACGCCCAAACTTCTGGGCGCTGGCTTGGCTCAATGAGCTCAACTGCTGCAATAGCAGCGGCGCCAAATGCATCATGATCAGGATGCACGGCGTAGCCAGGATAGTAGGAAATCACAAGTGTTGGTTTTATTTTTTCTAGAAAACTGTATAAGTGCTTGGCTACATCACGCTTCGGCTCAAATTCCAACGTTTTATCTCGGTAACCTAATTGTTCAAGATTAATGTCTAGTACTTGGCATGCCTTAACAAGCTCTTCTTGTCTTATTTGAGGCAATGTTTCTCGATTCGCAAAGGTAGGATTCCCCATATTGCGCCCCATTTCACCTAATGTCCCACATAAATACGTGACAGGAACACCTTGCGCTCGAAAACGCGCTATCGTTCCCGCAGCACCAAACGCTTCATCATCTGGATGTGGGAAAATAACAACAACATGCTTATGTGCCACAGTAGCAGCCTCCTTTTAGTTATCAAATGGATGTTTACTTAGCTCAATTGTTACAAGTAAACGCCCTTGTAAATCATGTCCAGCTAACAGTAATTGTGCCTGTTCATTAATGTGGTACTCTCTCAGTCCTTCAGCATAAACCCAACCTTGCTCAGTCTTTAAACCCACTCGATAGTTCGAGGCATCTCCACTAATTTTCGCCTGGTTAAAGGTAATCTGTGTATTTCGAATAAAAGCACCAACATTAAAAGCCTCGCGATTATGATGGGTTGCATATGCACCATTGGTTGTTTCAAGGTGCAGGTATGCAGGCTCCCCTATATAATAATTAAGCTGTTCTTGAACTTTTTCCAAATTAATTTTCTTCATTGTCACACCTCGATTCCTTTTGCCGAGCTTTGCGCAATTTGATCTTGCTTACGCTGTTGGTCCCTTGATAAAATGGGTTTTAAATATCTTCCTGTATAAGAAGCCTTTACCTCAGCCACTTGTTCAGGTGTACCAGTGGCTACAATTTCACCACCGCGGTCACCACCCTCTGGTCCTAAATCAATAATATAATCAGCTGTTTTGATGACATCTAAGTTGTGTTCAATTACTAACACAGTATCACCACTTTCAACTAACCGTTGTAAAACAATTAATAAACGACCAATATCATCAACATGTAAGCCAGTTGTCGGTTCATCTAAGATATATAAGGAACGACCATTTGAACGCCGGTGGAGCTCACTTGCAAGCTTTACCCGCTGCGCTTCACCCCCAGATAAGGTGGTTGCTGGCTGCCCGAGTCTAATGTAGCCGAGACCGACATCAAAAACGGTTTGTAATTTACGTTTAATTTTAGGAATATTTTTAAAGAAATCAAGCGCCTCTTCAATGGTCATCTCCAACACATTAGCAATGTTATTCCCTTTGTATTTTACTTCAAGCGTCTCTCTATTGTAACGTTTGCCATGACATACCTCACATGGTACATAAACGTCTGGGAGAAAGTGCATCTCAATTTTAATTATACCATCTCCACGGCAAGCTTCACAGCGTCCCCCTTTAACATTAAAGCTGAAACGCCCCTTTTTGTAGCCACGAATCTTGGCTTCGTTTGTTTGCGCAAAAACATCGCGAATGTCATCAAATACGCCCGTATATGTCGCAGGATTTGAACGTGGTGTTCGGCCAATCGGTGATTGATCAATATCAATTACTTTCTCTAAATGCTCACTTCCGGTTAACGCCTTATGTTTACCAGGTTTTTGCTTGGCCCGATTTAAGACCATTGAGAGCTTTTTGCGAATAATCTCATTGACTAAGGTACTTTTACCAGAGCCTGACACGCCTGTAACTGTGGTCATTACCCCAATTGGTATTTTAACAGACACGTTTTTCAAATTATTCTCGGCACCACCCTTAACTTCAATAAAACGACCATCAGTATCTTTACGCTCAAGCGGTAATGGAATATATTTCTCTCCTGAGAGGTATTGACCAGTTAACGACTTCTTATCGCGCATTACTTGTTTTGGGGTACCACTTGAAACAATTTGGCCACCGTGTTCCCCAGCACCTGGACCAATATCAACAAGATAATCTGCTGCTAACATGGTATCCTCATCATGCTCGACGACAATAAGGGTATTACCTAAATCGCGCATTTGTTGTAGCGTTTCAATTAGACGATCATTATCTCTTTGATGAAGTCCAATTGAGGGCTCGTCTAAGACATAGAGCACACCTGTTAGTGCCGATCCAATCTGGGTAGCTAGACGAATACGCTGGGCCTCACCACCAGAAAGGGTCCCTGCTTTTCTTGATAACGTTAAATAATCAAGGCCAACATTAATTAGAAATGTAAGCCGATTATCAATTTCCTTTAAAATCATCTTTGCAATTGTTTTTTCCTTATTTGAAAGCTCAAGCTGCACTAGAAATGCTCTTGCCTCGGTTACTGCCATACGTGTAACTCGACCGATATGCAGGCCATTAATGAGGACAGATCTAGCTTCCTCATTTAACCGATTGCCCTCGCACTTAGGACAATCCTTTTGTGCCATATATTTTTCCATTTGTTCTCTAATGTACTCAGAGCTTGTTTCGCGATAACGTCTGGAAATATTATTAAGTACACCTTCAAACTCAACATGGGTATCTCGTTTCATACCATAATCATTCTCATAGCTAAAATGAATCTTTTCTTTACCACTGCCATGAAGAACCTTATCAAGTTGCTGCTTAGGAAGCTTATTTATAGGTTTGTCCATATCAATGCCATAATGTGCACATACACTCGCTAAAAGCTGTGGATAGTATTGTGAGCTCGTTGGCTGCCAAGCAACAATTGCTCCTTCATTAAGGGTTAATGCCTTATTAGGGATAACTAAATCGACGTCAACCTCTAGCTTACTACCTAATCCATCACATTCTGGACAAGCGCCATACGGTGCATTAAATGAAAATAACCTTGGTTCTAGCTCACCTACAGAAAAGCCACAAATTGGACATGCATGATGCTCACTGAATAACAGCTCCTCTTCATCAATTACATCAACAATAACTTGACCTTCACTAAGTCTGAGCGCAGTTTCTAGCGAGTCACTAAGTCGACCAGCTATCCCCTCTTTAATGACAACTCGATCAATCACAACCTCAATGGAGTGTTTTATATTCTTTTCAAGCTTGATATCCTCACTAATTTCTACCATTTCGCCATCAACTCTAAGTCGGATATAGCCTTCCTTCTTAAGCTGCTCAATTACTTTGACGTGTTCACCTTTACGACCAGAAATAACCGGTGCTAGAATTTGCATCTTTGTCCGCTCTGGATAAGCTAAAATGCGGTCTACCATCTGCTCAACCGTTTGCGATGAAATCTCAACCCCATGCGTTGGACAAGTAGGATGACCGATACGCGCATAGAGTAAGCGTAAATAGTCATAAATTTCAGTTACCGTTGCCACCGTTGAACGGGGGTTTTTACTGGTTGTCTTTTGATCAATTGAAATTGCTGGTGATAAACCCTCAATCGTATCCACATCAGGCTTGTCCATTTGCCCAAGGAATTGGCGTGCATATGCTGACAATGACTCGACATAGCGCCTTTGTCCTTCAGCGTATATCGTATCAAAAGCAAGGGAGGATTTACCTGAACCAGATAATCCCGTTAGAACAACTAACTTATCCTTGGGAATATCTATATCAATATTTTTTAGATTATGAGCACGTGCTCCTTTAATTGAAATATGTTTTTTTGCCACCCTGATCATCCCTCCGCTTTCAATTCAAGAACAAGATCACGTAATTCTGCTGCTTTTTCGAAATTAAGCTCTCTCGCAGCCTGCTTCATTTCTTGTTCCATCTGCTCAACTAGTTTTATACGTTCTGCTTTGCTCATGTCTGCCAGCTTAGGTCGTGCCTCATCATAGCCTGCTGGATCTTCAGCGGCCATTGTTGCCCGAATGACATCACGCACCTCTTTATTAATTGTCTTTGGTGTTATGCCATGCTTGCGATTATAAGCTTCTTGTTGTTCTCTCCTTCGTTCAGTTTCATCAATGGCTCGGCGCATTGAATCAGTCATCCGATCTGCATACATAATGACCTGACCATTTTCATTTCTTGCAGCACGACCCATTGTCTGAATTAAAGAACGATCTGATCTTAAGAAACCTTCTTTATCTGCATCGAGAATAGCAACGAGTGATACTTCTGGAATATCAAGACCTTCTCTTAATAAGTTAATCCCGACAAGAACATCGTATTTACCCACCCGCAAATCTCGAATGATTTCAATCCGTTCCAGTGTTTTTATTTCTGAATGTAAATATGCGATCTTCATTCCAATTTCCTTTAAGTAATCGGTTAAGTCCTCTGACATTTTCTTCGTTAATGTGGTGATCAACACCCGTTCATCTCGTTTAATCCGCCTGTTTACTTCTCCAATTAAATCATCTATTTGACCTTCAATTGGTCTCACATCAACAAGGGGATCCAGTAAACCAGTCGGTCTAATAATTTGCTCGGTCATCTTAGGGGTATGCTCCAACTCATATGGTCCAGGCGTTGCCGAAACAAAGATAAACTGATTAGCTTTTTCTTCAAACTCTGTAAAAGTCAAAGGTCGGTTATCAAGAGCTGATGGTAGTCGAAAACCATGATCAACAAGCACTTGTTTTCTTGCTTTATCTCCATTAAACATTCCTCTAACCTGAGGAAGTGTCACATGCGATTCATCAATGACAATCATAAAGTCATCTGGGAAGTAATCAATGAGCGTATATGGGGTTGATCCGGCCTCTCGTAACGTTAAATGGCGAGAGTAATTTTCTATACCAGAGCAAAAGCCCATCTCAGCCATCATTTCCAAATCGTATCTGGTTCGTTGTTCAATCCGCTGCGCCTCAAGCAATTTATCATGATCGCGAAAGTACTTAAGCTGCTGCTCAAGCTCTGCTTCTATATTTTTCATTGCAACCTTTAATTTGTCTTCTCCTGTAACGAAGTGAGAGGCAGGAAAGATAGCCACATGCTCACGGTCACCCAGTATTTCACCAGTTAAGGCGTCCACTTCACGAATGCGTTCAATTTCATCACCAAAAAATTCAATACGTAAGCAATGTTCTTCTCGAGAAGCAGGAATAATTTCAACAGAATCGCCACGCACCCTAAACGTCCCGCGTTGAAAGTCAATATCATTTCTCGCATACTGAATATCAACTAAATTACGTAACAATGCGTCGCGATCCTTTTCAATTCCAACCCGTAAAGACAGAACTTGACGACGGTATTCTTCTGGTGAACCAAGACCATAAATACACGAGACACTCGCAACAATGAGTACATCCTCACGCTCGAATAAAGAAGAGGTTGCTGAGTGACGTAACTTATCAATCTCGTCGTTGATACTAGCATCTTTTTCAATAAAGGTATCTGTGGAAGGGACGTAAGCTTCTGGTTGATAATAATCATAATAACTAACAAAATATTCAACTGCATTGTTAGGGAAAAACTCTTTAAATTCACTATATAGTTGACCAGCTAATGTTTTGTTATGGGCAATAACAAGCGTGGGTTTTTTAACCTCTTGTACCACATTTGATACGGTGAACGTTTTCCCTGTCCCCGTTGCGCCAAGTAAGGTTTGAGCCCTTTTACCCTCTCTCACACCACTAACAAGCTCTTTTATTGCTTTAGGCTGATCGCCTTCTGGCTTATATTTTGAAATTAATTCAAATGATTGCCCCATCACTATCGTCCTCCAATCTGTCTAACTACCTTTTTGCCCAACCAATTTATTGCTAAACCTATTATACACAATTTATTTTATAAATGCGAACGAACATTCGATTATTTTTTAAAATTTGATAACTCATCCTTCCAAGCTTAAGTTTTTAGTTAAAACAAAGCAAGCTTAATGAACTATCATTAAAATACTTTGGAAACTCTTTACCAATGCAAAAACTTAGCATACACTAGGAAGTGTTTTATATAAAAATTCAACTTTCAAAGTTTAAAAAAGATGTACAATTTCTGCACGACAACATCATATCAAGAATGACGTGTAGAACTTGACTATTGTCTATATGATCGACACATTTTACGCTCAAATCGACCGTGAATTCACTTTCACCAAAGGGCACGAAACGGCATCTTCTTTCACTACTTGCATTGTAAAAAATAGTGTCGCTCTGGCACCCAACGGCACACAGGATGATAGTCCAGGCCGTGTCCACAGAAAGCGAAGTACCTTACTTTCCACAGCGGCGTCGCTCCTCCGTGACAACAAAAAGTATGTTTGATTAAAACGTCAATTGACGTATTTGCTTGGCTAGGAAACTAGTCACGCTAATGATTTAAGTGCAATTCGATGCTAAAAAATAAGAAAGCTGAGCACAAAAATGCTCAGCTTTAAATGTTAACCAGTATAAATAAATTAATATAGGGAGCTAAAGGGTTGTTCTTCTAAATAAGTTTTAGCTATAGGATTGATCATATTTATTGACATCGTAAAGGTCAATCAATTTAATATCAGCATGTTTATCCTGAAACCATCTTAACGCAAAATCATTTTTGAATAAGACCAGAAAAGTGCCGTCTCGATCCTTAACAAGTAAATTACGGTCATCAAACAATTGTGTGTCAACTTTTTCCAACTCTAGCCATCTTGGAATACGTTCTCCTATTGACTCTAAATTAACTTCTACGTTATATTCATGTTTCATTCTGTGTTCAAACACTTGATACTGAAGCTCACCTACCGCACCGATAATATGACTTTCCATTGGATAGCCGGTAAAAAGCTGAATTGCCCCTTCTTGAACAAGCTGCTCAAGTCCTTTTTTAAATTGTTTGGATTTCATCACATTTTTCGCTGTTACGCGCTTAAACAGCTCAGGTGGAAACTGGGGAAGCTCATCATACTTAAAGTTTTCTTTACCTTCTAATAGTGTGTCACCAATCCGATAAATACCCGGATCATAGATACCAATAATATCGCCAGGAAATGCAGTATCCACCGTGTCTCGTGAAGAGGCAACAAATTGTTGTGTTTGTGTTAACTTAATTAACTTATTTGACCGCGTTAGCTTAACCGTCATACCACGTTCAAACTTACCAGAACACACTCGTAAAAAAGCTACGCGATCACGGTGAGCTGGGTTCATATTTGCTTGGATTTTAAAGATAAATCCTGAAAAATCAGCTTTTTCTGGCTGAATAAGTCCTTCTGTCGTTTTTCTCGGCTTTGGATTGGGAGCCATTTGAATAAACGTATCAAAAAATACCTCTACTCCAAATGGCGCAAGGGCAGAACCAAAGAAGACTGGTGTCTGATCCCCAGACAAAACGGCATCCAATGAAAACTGATCACCCGCCTCATCCAATAGCGAGAGCTCCTCTTTCATATCTTGAAAGGTTGGGTCATTTATGAGGTCCGGATGATTGTCGAGCTCTCCATCCGCTAAATAACTTTCTTTTTCGTTACCATTAAACTTAACAAATTGGTTCTGATAACGATCATAGATACCTAAGAATCGCTTCCCCATTCCTGCGGGCCAATTCATCGGATACGTTTCAATATCCAATACTTCCTCTATTTGCTCTAGCAGCGCTAACGGCTCTCTGGCCTCTCGATCCATCTTATTAATAAAAGTAAAAATTGGAATGCCTCTCATCTTACAGACCTTAAATAATTTAATTGTCTGAGCTTCAATCCCTTTTGTCGCATCAATGATCATCACGACGCTATCAACGGCTGTTAGGGTCCGATAAGTATCTTCACTAAAATCCTCATGACCTGGTGTATCAAGAATATTTACTTTGAAATCTTTATAAGGGAAATTCATTACGCTGGAAGTTACTGAAATTCCACGTTGTTTCTCAATCTCCATCCAGTCAGATGTCGCATACTTCCCTGTTTTTTTTCCTTTAACCGTACCTGCCGTTCTAATTAAATTACCAAACATTAATAATTTTTCGGTCAAGGTAGTTTTTCCTGCATCTGGGTGCGAAATAATGGCAAACGTCTTTCTTCTTTCAACTTCTAATTTAATTGTCATCTAACCATACCTTCTCTTAAGTTATTCGAACTTTTTCATATTATATCTTAATGAAATTAGCACAATTCACAGGTATACGTCAATCCCCTCCACTTAAGTTAGTAGCTAATAAATTTCTCTTTAAGAAAAATTAAGCTTTGCGCAGTAATTTGTTATAATGAAGGGATACATTCTCAATATCGTTTAATTAACTTATTATCAAAAAAGAGGTGCTATTCTTGTCATCATTATTTATCGAAACACAGGATATTATAAAAATTACTGGTCAGCGCTTCTATCGCCGTGGCCTTGACTACTATAAAAAGGGGCGAGTGCACCAATTAAGCTTTAATCGGGCGATTCAATGCTGGAGTGCTACTGTTAAAGGCGCCTCTAGCTATCAGGTAAGAATATTTCTTTTTAAAGATGATGATCTTGAAGCAACCTGTAACTGCCCAGCCTATGAAGCACATTACACCTGTAAACACATCGCCGCTGTTTTGCTAGCCATTAGTCATAGCCAACAACCTAATCAAGTCTACCAGGAACCCGTTATTCAACAATCAACTGATCCATTCCCACTAAGAATGATTCAAGCCTTTGAAGCGAATGCACCTGGTGTTTCACAGGATAGACAGCTTTTGAAGATCATGTTTATCCTAACAGAGGTTAAACAAGGTGCCAACATGGAAACCTATTATAAACTTAGTATAAAAGCTGGTGACTCTCAATTATTTATTGTTAAAGATATTGAACAATTTATTGAGGCTCTCCTTAATCAGCAAGTATATAAAATAACCAATACCTTTAGTTATCGACCTAATCTGTTCTCTCTAATGCCAAACGATCTTTTAATCTGTGAGCTAGTTGAACAAGCGATTCACCATGCTCATGTCTATAGAACAGATTTTTTAGAGCTTGACAATAGAGAACTGGTCATTCCTCCTTTTTTACTAAAGGAGTTATTAGCACATTTGGTTGGGAGTATGCTGACATTTATTAAAAGTGAGGATAACAGCTCGTTCGCAGAAATTCACAGCTATCAATCACTACCACAGTTAGCTATTCAGGTTGAGCTTAGCAATCAACACGCCTATTCTGTTAACCTTAGTCAGCTCTTTAAGCATCACTTTTCTCATGCTTATCAGCTTCTTGTTTATAATAACCATTTTTATTTCTTATCTTCAGAAAAGGTTAAGATTCTAAAACAGCTTTATGCTTTATTACCTTATCGCCAAAAGCAAACCTATCTAATTAATCGAAGTCAAATGCCGGATTTCGTTGGTCACGTTGTTCCCAAACTAAAGCAAATAGGGTCTGTCCAGCTTAGCTCAGAGACTGAGCGAACATTGAAGCAGGCACCGCTATTACCGAAACTATTTGTAGATGAAGAAAAAGGATCACTAACAGTTAGCTGTAGTTTTCAATACGACCAAATTGAAATTAGTCCATTTCAAAAACAAGTTAATCACGAGCAAGTATTATTAAGGGATTTCGCGGGAGAAGCTGCGATCATTCAAAAATTAGAAAATAGTGGTTTTCATTATTTAAATCAGCGCTTTCAACTATTTAATGAGGCACAAATTCATCACTTTATTAATAATGTTATACCTGAGTTAACTAACCAAGCTTCTATTTATTTATCAGATAAGGTTAAGCTATTGCTGACTAAGAGTAAGCCCCAGCTTCACTCAAATATTGACCTTAATCATCAAACAGGGTTGTTAGATGTTCAATTTGATATTGAAGGCATTACAAAGGACGATATTGATGCATTACTTGAAGCATTAATAGAGAAAAAAAGCTATTTTCGAGCTTCAAATGGGCCCCTTATTGATCTAAACGATCAAACTTTTGCTGAGTTTAAAGCCCTTGCTGATCAGCTTCGTATTAAGAAAAAGGATATTCAACATGGTGAAGCGCATATTCATGCAGCACGTGGGCTTCAAATTACACAAGCATTGTCAAACAATAATACGCACTACTCTAAGACATTTAAACAGCTTTTAACGACACTTAAGCATGGAAGAAAGGATGATTATCCATTACCAGTTGGGTTAACCGCTGAACTTAGAGATTATCAGTTAATCGGATTTAAGTGGTTTAAAGCGCTCGCTTCTTATCACTTAGGCGGTATCCTAGCTGACGAGATGGGCTTAGGGAAAACCGTTCAAGCAATTAGTTTTATAGCAAGTGAAAAGGAAACAGCAGCTCAGCAAAAATCACTTATTATTACGCCAGCATCTTTACTATACAATTGGAAAAAAGAATTTCAAAAATTCGCTCCCGAGCTAATCGTTAAAGTAATTACAGGTACTAAAACAGAACGAAGAGAACGAATTAAAAGTAACAAAAAGGTTGACGTCTTGATTACTTCCTATCCGTTATTAAGACAGGACTATCCGGTACTTGAAGATCAACAGTTTGATATTGTAATACTAGATGAAGCCCAAGCGATAAAGAATCACCTTACTCAAACAGCCAAAGCAACAAGACAAATTAGGGCAACTCACCGTTTTGCCTTAAGTGGAACACCGATAGAAAATCGCCAAGAAGAGTTATGGTCAATATTTCAGACCATTTCTCCTGGTTTCCTTGGCTCCAAAAAACAATTTGTTAACTACTCAAATGAACAGATTAAGCAAATTACCCAACCGTTTATTTTACGCAGATTAAAGATCGATGTGTTACCTGATTTACCGGAAAAAATAGAGTTTGAACAATATTCCGATCTCACTATTGAGCAAAAACAAGTATACCTCGTGTATTTGCAGAAGATGCAACAGAAATTAGATGAGGCTATTCGGAGCAACCAATTTGAAACAGGTAAGCTAGATATTTTAGCTGGCTTAACCCGGTTGCGACAAATTTGTTGTCATCCTAAGCTCTTTTTAGATAATTATCAAGGTGAGTCGGGAAAACTCTCACTCTTACTGACTATTCTTGAACAGTTACAAGCACAAGGACGCAGAGTGTTAATTTTTTCTCAGTTTTCTAGCATGCTCAAGCTTATCTTAGCAGAGCTAAATAAGCTTAACTATTTATCATTTTACTTAGATGGTCAAACGCCAGCACTTGAGCGCGTGGAGATGGCAGAGGCATTTAATAATGGTGACTGCAATGTGTTCCTCGTTTCTTTAAAGGCTGGTGGAACTGGCCTTAACCTTACAGGAGCAGACACTGTTATTTTATTTGATCTTTGGTGGAACCCGGCAGTCGAAGCGCAGGCGGCAGGTCGCGCACATCGAATCGGACAGAAAAATAAAGTTGAGGTCATTCGTTTAATTACTGAGGGCACGATTGAAGAGAAGATCTTTCAATTGCAACAGGGAAAACGTGAACTTGTTGATCAGATAATTGCACCAAGCAACACGTTATTATCAAGTCTAACCGAAGCGCAACTGCGCGAACTACTAACATTTGAGCAGAATGAATAATACACTTGAGTCAATTTCATAATTTATATTAACATAGGAAAAAACGAACATTAAAACTTATTATTGAGTTTTTAAACGTAGTTAGCTAAAAATAAACACATGAAAAAATCCACTAACTAGCATAGCGTGTCGCATTCAGCAGTCCCTTCGCTTTCACCCACTGGCACAAACGAGACATGGGCACGGCCTCAGCTAACTTTGTCAAGCACAGAACGCTTGACAAAGTGGATCTTCGGCTCGCGCTGGGGTTGCGATTACTCACCCCATCAAAGTGATTTGTTCCCATAGGAGTCTACGGGACTGCTGAATGCTTGATGATAGGTATGCTTACCCCTTCTTTTATTTGTGTGAGCATAAATTGAAAGATTAAATAC
>NZ_FODJ01000023.1 GCF_900110345.1 Amphibacillus marinus | reverse complement strand
GGAACCCGTGATCATATCAGCGAGGTGCTGGATGATCTGAGCGGCTTTGATCGCCAAAAAAAGCACAGTCAGATTGAGCAGGTGTTAAACCAGCTCCGGCAAACGCTCAATCAAACGAAGAAGGTGCCAGCGCCTTTACGGGGCGGGCATTATCAGCATGTCATAACGCAACCAGCATTTGGTGAGCTAGGTCATTACCAACAAATTGTAAAGCGAGAAAAGGCTCAACAGCCTCATCATGCCCGTCAACACCCGGGTGTGGAACGGCAGTTAGCCGATACGCATGCGGTATACATGGCAGAGCTAAAGGCTTACCATGTCTATGGTCGTATCTCAACAGGGCTAGATGGCGAGCCTGTGATGATTTGGCATCTTGAAGATAGATTAACGGGCTATGGGGTGCAAAATCAGGAGCTGTATCGTTTTTTGCAGCAGGAGGGTAACCAGCTAAATCCCGATCAATTTGTGCTGATTGATCAGGATACCTACTTAGCGAAAGTCAATGCTGCGTGGTGCAAAGGTGTCAATTATGTGACCGGTGAAAAGCTTGTCTTCCCATTCAGTTGGATCATGACCGGCGCAGCCGTTGCGCAGGGAGCGGTTGAATGGACACAGGAAGATGAATGGGGTCAGGCGTTGTTGGTGTTAGGGTTTACCTATGGTTCGTATCGGACGTTGACAAAGCTTGGGCGACAGCAGATAAAGGTTGAAGAACAGCAACGTGTGCAGGCTCAGAATGGGCATGTGAATCAACAAGCGGAAACGAAGCCACAAGCACAGACGGTGAATGGGGAGGTTAATAAGCAGAAAGATCAGGTTGTTTTGAATGGGGATAAGCAAGCAAGTGGGGCTGAGAATTTAAAAACACCGAAAGCAACAGAATTGACAATGACAGAAACAGTTAGTAATCATTCAACAGATATAATTAAAAAAGGTGTTAATGCAGGAGAACTATCTCGTCCTTACGTTAATTCAAAAGGAACTAATTTGCTACTACAAGAAATTATGGATTCAAGAATTCCAGTAAAAGATGTTTCGTTGCCTAATGGTTTGCGATGGGATGTACCAGGATCATTTAATGGTCGTGGACAGGGGATTTGGGAACTAGTAGTAGATTTAGATACGAATAAAATTGTGCATTTCAATTTTACCAAATAGGAGAGGAAAATAAATGTTTGCAATTATTAAATCAAAAATTGGAACTCAAGGAAAATTAATTTACTTAGAAAGTTCACATGAGTTCTTGTCAGAACCCAGTATAAATTCCGATATAACTATTTTAGTAGGATATATATATATCGGTTTTGATTCCGAAACTAATGAATCCACACAAGTTTGGGGATTCCACCATAATTTTAATTGGAAATCAGTTGATTTAACACCTCCTAAAGCTACTCAAGGCAAAGTTGTTTTGAATAGAGATATAGATTCTGGTGATAGTATGAGGATAGCTGGAGCAAATTCATGGGAAACAGACTATGATAAGAGTAGCGGTTGGCTAAGATTTGGAGGAGATAATAATTCTCTCAAAACTAGTTATGTAGAATTTTTCCCAAACACTATAATGGGAATTAATAAAAACGGAGATATTACGGAGTTATGGTTACAACCTATTTTAAAATAACAAAGGAGCTGTACTATTCGATATGTTTGCAGTTGTTGTGGCACTCTATGGGAAGTAAAATATCCGGATTTTCCTGCACAAGGTTTTGTTAGAAACTTTCCTGATGGAAAATATTATGCGAAAGATGAGAATAGATTATGAATATAAATAAACCTTTAAAGAATGAAAAGCTAAATAGTATTATTGAGCAGTTAAAAGCTACAAATTCAGTTGAATCAGAAACTAATTTTTTAAAATATTTAAAGAAAAGTACTTTATTAATCCCTATTATCAAAGATAACAGTGATGAAAATACTAATATAAGTATTTTAAATTTACAACAAACAAATGGAGATAACTATATTCCGCTATTTACAGAATGGGTAGATTTAAAAGGTTTCCCAAACTTTGAACATGTTGATGGGTGGTTAGTAGAGTGGAAAGACTATCAAAAGTTACTCTTTGATAACCCCTTATGGAATGGAGTGGTCATTAATCTAAATTCTTACAACGTCATTTTGAATCGAGACAATATGAGATCTATTGGAATTAATGTGTTTATCGAAGATATAAATACTATTGTGAAGAAATATTTAGACAAGGATATGTTTCTAGATATCATGCCATTAGAAGATAGTTTTAGTAAACAAGCTATACAAGATGTATCTCCCTTCTACACAGTAAAATAAGATATAAAAAACTTATAATTGCACTGGCTCGTTGATTAACTAACGACAAAATGAAGTAAATTAGTTTTATTTCTTGTAAAAAACAACTTGTAAAGTGAGAGTTTTTTATAGTTAATAGCTTAAGTTCAACGTAAAGAATTCAACAGATTAAACAGTATACCCAAAGTAAAAAGCTGCTTTCTAAAACAGGAAAGCAGTTTTTCTGTGTTTTTTAAAAATAAAGCAGAGCCTAGGTGCTTTTTATTAGGTCATGCTTTACACTATAAGGAGGAGAAGCCGAATGGTAACCCGTGTTAATATGGCGGAAGTCCGAGACTTTCGGGATGATACCCGTGCGTTATGCCGCGAGGTACGTAGTGATTTACAG
>NZ_FODJ01000001.1 GCF_900110345.1 Amphibacillus marinus | reverse complement strand
CTACGTATGGACGGGATAAGTGCTGAAAGCATCTAAGCATGAAGCCCCCCTCAAGATGAGACTTCCCATCTGTAAAGAGTAAGATCCCTCAGAGACGATGAGGTAGATAGGTTCGAGGTGGAAGCATGGCAACATGTGTAGCTGACGAATACTAATCGATCGAGGACTTAACTAAAAACAAAAAGTGAAAGCGACTGTTCAATAGCGTACAGCTAGATCAGCCAGACTGTCGCACAGGGTTTTTCTGTGCAAAAGGAAGGATGAACGAGATGCTAGCTATTAGGAGCTTGAGCTAGATCTAAAAATTAACCGTTTGTATGACACTTGTCAAGTCTTATCTAGTTTTGAGGGTACATAAACTTTTAAAAAGATATAAAAAACGCTTGCTTTTATGTGTAAATATTTATATAATGTATCTTGTCCTTGAAAAAAATATGTCTGGTAACGATAGCGAAGAGGTCACACCTGTTCCCATGCCGAACACAGTAGTTAAGCTCTTCAGCGCCGATGGTAGTTGGGTCTAAGCCCTGCAAGAGTAGGACGTCGCTAGGCACATCAAATCCATTCCACAGTAGCTCAGTGGTAGAGCTATCGGCTGTTAACCGATCGGTCGTAGGTTCGAATCCTACCTGTGGAGCCATAATGGAGAGCTGTCCGAGTGGCCGAAGGAGCACGATTGGAAATCGTGTAGGCGGTGTTAAACCGTCTCGAGGGTTCAAATCCCTCGCTCTCCGCCACAAATTTTGTTTAATAAAGTAAAGTGCCAAATAAAGTACTGTTATTTTTCTTTCATGGCCCGTTGGTCAAGCGGTTAAGACACCGCCCTTTCACGGCGGTAACACGGGTTCGAATCCCGTACGGGTCACCATTTAACCTAAGTGTAAAAGCACTTATTAATTTAAAAAGATTTTATGTTCTGTAATTTGGAGGATTAGCTCAGCTGGGAGAGCACCTGCCTTACAAGCAGGGGGTCGCAGGTTCGAGCCCTGCATCCTCCACCATTTATTTTTTTATATTGTCGCGGGGTGGAGCAGTCTGGTAGCTCGTCGGGCTCATAACCCGAAGGTCGTAGGTTCAAATCCTGCCCCCGCAACCAATTAAATTTTCTTACATTACCGATTAAGCAACGTGCTAGAAAAAAATCGTGTACTGTAAGTGCAACCAATTAAGTTTGAGTATTACATAATACGGTCCGGTAGTTCAGTTGGTTAGAATGCCTGCCTGTCACGCAGGAGGTCGCGGGTTCGAGTCCCGTCCGGACCGCCACTTTTTATAGTAATTCACCTTATGGCTCGGTAGCTCAGTCGGTAGAGCAACGGACTGAAAATCCGTGTGTCGGCGGTTCGATTCCGTCCCGAGCCACCATTTATTTGGAGGGATAGCGAAGTTGGCCAAACGCGGCGGACTGTAAATCCGCTCCCATCGGGTTCGTAGGTTCGAGTCCTACTCCCTCCACCATTTTTTTCTTTTAAGCATGTATAAGAATTCTCACATAGGGGTATAGTTTAACGGTAGAACAGAGGTCTCCAAAACCTCCGGTGTGGGTTCGATTCCTACTACCCCTGCTCTTAATTGTGGCGACTGTGGTGAAGTGGTTAACACATCGGATTGTGGTTCCGACATGCGTGGGTTCGATCCCCATCAGCCGCCCCATTTTTTAAAAAAAATTATATTAATATATATGTTGGGCTATAGCCAAGCGGTAAGGCAACGGTTTTTGGTTCCGTCATGCGTTGGTTCGAATCCAGCTAGCCCAGCCATTTAAGCGAAAGTAGTTCAGTGGTAGAACACCACCTTGCCAAGGTGGGGGTCGCGGGTTCGAATCCCGTCTTTCGCTCCATTTTTTTATTATCATCTAGTTGCTAAGCGCATATAATTAAAATATGGCGGTATAGCCAAGTGGTAAGGCAGAGGTCTGCAAAACCTTTATCACCGGTTCAAATCCGGTTACCGCCTCCAAATAGTGCCGGTGTGGCGGAATTGGCAGACGCGCGGGACTCAAAATCCCGTGTCTTCACGGACGTGTCGGTTCGACCCCGACCACCGGTATCTAAACACATATTTTTTGTTTATATGAAAAGCCTATAGCTGTTTAAACAGCTATAGGCTTTTCATATAAATTTTTCTTTAGCGATTCACTTTTAGTTTATTAAATTAGCCTTTTAGATGATGATAACTGCTTACATATTCACTTAGATTAATAATTAGAATTCTATCCAATCTATTACACCAAGTGGCTCAAAGCAAATAGTAAAACCATCTACCTGAGTACAAACACCATATTTCTCAACATACCGCTCAATAGCTTCTCCTAGAAAGCCTTCTGTTACTCCTAAAAAATCTGCTAATTCATAGCGGTTTCTAACGTTTGCCTTATGGGCGGATATGATCTCTGTTAAAGGGATAAGCTCTTCATGCGCCCATGATCGTGCACGCTTTTCATGCTTTCTATTCACTAGTTTTGACTGATCTGTGATATTTCCAGCAGTTGTGTGATAATGCCCAATCTCTTCAGCTAATACACAAAATTTTTCTAAAGTGCATAGTCTGTCCTTAATGAGAATTACTTTTTTGCCTAATACCTCAGCATATAGACCTTTAAATTGTTCAGGGAGAATGTCCGTTTCCTTAACAGATACTGGGCTTCTATTTAAAAGAATTTCGTAATTATTCATTGAATACCTCCAAGAAGCTCAATCTTTTTCTAAAGCTATTCTAAGAGCATTTTTGACTTGTTTAATTTCTTCATCAGTTAAATTTCCTTCATAGCCAACTCTATGAGCTGCAAGCGTCATAATTTCGTCATCTGTTAACCCTAATTGTTGTTCGGTTTTAGGTATAGAATCGGATCTACTTTCGAGCATAGTCGTTTTTTTACCAGGAGTTCTCTCTTTTCTACTGTCATAGCCCATTAACCAGGCTTCATTAACCTCTAGTGCTTTAGCAAGAATAAACAATTTATCTGGTCTGGGTTCCGTTTTTCCATTAACATATTGGCTTAAATCTGTCTTAGATATTTTTAAATTTCCATGTGTAAATCTTTTTGTGAGATTTAAAATATCTACTTGCTTTAAGTTTCTTTCTGACATAATTTGATTTAGTCTTCGCCCAGTCGTTTCCCGCATCGTGAACATCCTTTACAATTTATTCTTTTAATAAGTATAAGCGAAATTAAGCATTTGATCAACATTGTAATTCAATTTTATTGAACTTTTTGTTGACATAATGTAATTATCTAGTTATTATTATTTTAAGTTCAATTAAATTGAACATCTTTAATTAGATTAGGTGTTTAGAAAATATATAAAGAAGACTAAAGATGAAGCTTGGATACAAAGGGTTGTAATTTCATTGAAAGTAGTAATTAGATTGTTTATGTATTAGGTCTATTAGAGTAATATTTCTTAGTTTTATTGAACTATTCTTTAATAAAATGTTGTGAAGGGAGGATAATTATTTGAAATTCTATATGTCGGTATGTTTAGTTATGGGAACTTTTAATCTTAGGTAATAAGAAAAATTGCATAATAATTTAAAAATTAATAAAGCTTTTTTTAACTTTGCTTTTTACTTGCATAAGAAGAAAATTAGGAGGTTTCTCAATGACAGAATTAACAAAGGATTTATTGAAAATTATTTCTGAGACTGCTATTAAATTAAACCGAGCGGACGAGCTTAAGAAGCAAGAAGAGAAACATGATCGACGTATACGCAACATTCGTTTACTCTTAAAAAACTATCGGGCACTTGTTTTGCATTCTGAAAGAATAAAAGACGACTTAGACTGTCTTGATGAAACATCAATTCATCATTTAGATGTTTATACAATTAGCTTAGAATCAATTGAATCAATAATGAAAAGTCAGAAGAAAACAGTGGCTATGATTGAATTTGTTAATGATAAAATTAATGCCTATAAAAAATCATGTAATAAGGAAGAACTAAAGTATTTCAAGGTTCTTGAGATGAAATATATTACACCTGAAAAATATAGTGCTCAAGAAATAGCTGAACGAATCAATGTTGACAGGACTACTGTAAGTCGATATTTAAGTAGAGCAGTTGATGATTTACATGTTATTATTTTTGGAATCGAAGCGCTGCAATTTGAGAGATAAAGTATACTAATATTGTCATATTAAGTAATAATGGCTTTTTATTATAGTTTTTAATTAAATATTGTATTAAAGGTTATTTATTCTAAAGGCTATTTACTTCAAATATAAAAACTCAAGGGTACCTAGAAACTGCACAAGACTTGCACACAAATACATTATTTTATGTGTTAATATGATAGTGTAAGAAATTATGGTTAGATTGAAAAGACTTAAACTGTTATAGACAGTTGTTAATTGAAACAAATAGCTAAGTTTTTACTAGCATCTGATCGCCAAAAAGGAGATAGGTGCTAGTTTTTTGCTTGAAATAACTTCTTGACACTTTATATCCTGTTGCAGATAATTTGCAAACAAATACAATATCTTATGTGATAGTATGATACCCTAGGAAAATGAAGGTAAAAAGAAGTTCTTCTAAATAAGAACCTTTAATAATTTAAAACGATTAGATTTAAATCTTACCAGCATCAGATCTTTAAAAGGGGTAGTCACGATTATTTTGCTGTGAATAGCCATTTACATTTCAACTCTGACTGCATAAATTTTGCACACACATACAACATTTAATGTGCTAAAGTGATAGAGTGATAAATTATTATTTTATCGATAGCAATTAGTAAAAATAAGATTTCTAAAGCAATTAACATAATTTAGAATATAAAAAGCGTTTGATTCCTATTAGGATCAAGCGTTTTTTTTTGCCCTGTAGCATGGCGTTAAAAGGCTTTTAAATAAATTATTATCAATATGGTTAAGGGGGTGATAGATGAACAGTGAAAAATATTTTGAATTAATTATTTCGCTTTTGTAAAGGAGGTATTTACAAATGACCATTTATTAACAAAAAGGAGGCAAGTTAAATGGATGTAACCAATAAAATTTTAGAAACATTAGGCCTCTTGTTTCCGGATGTACCAGATCAATACCGTAATAATCTGAGGCAAGGTTTTAATGAAAATAGTTTCTTTGTTAAACAGGTTTCTGTTAACAATGAGCAGATGTTGGCTAATAGATCAATTCGATCATATAATTATCAGTTACATTATTTCCCGGAAAATAATCCGATAGATCAGGAGCAAAGATTAGAAGAGCAATGTGAGAAGATGGCTGAAAGGATGTATAATCAATTTCTCTATTTGAATAATCATGAAGGTAAGGTATTAAAGCCTTATCACAGAATAGAGGATGGTGTTCTTTTATTTCAATTCAATTTAAAATTTGAGATTGAACATTCGCCAGATCATACACCTATGCAGTCTTTTGAGGAAAGGAGTGGTCTAAAAGGTGACAGTTAAAAGCGACTTGAAAAACATGTTGAGAACTGAACCTGTTTTTTCTAAGCTAGCTTTGGTTATCTCGGAGCAATTTAGCTTTGGGGATAAGGCCATCTTAGGAGCTGTACTAGAGAATAAGGAATACACGATATCAGAGGCAAAAGCTGCCGTTGTTAGACATAAAAGAAGGAGAGTGATTTAAATGGCAGGAGGAACATTTACTAGCCACAATAAAGTAAGACCGGGTGCGTATATCAATGTGCGTACTAATAATTTAAATGTAACAAATGAAGGTATTTCTGGAATTGTCACTATTCCTATTGTATTAGGGTTTGGACCGGAGAAAACGGTGATTGAGGTTGATTCAGGAACCAATTTTAATCGTATTTTTGGATATAGTTTGGATTCACCACAATTATTATTAGTACGAGAAGCACTAAAAAGAGCAGGCACTGTCCTCGTGTATCGTGTTAATGAAGGAACGAAAGCCTCAGCAGAATTGGCAGAGGAACTCATGGTTACAGCAAAGTACGGTGGAGAGCGCGGAAATGAAATAAGTGTGGTTATTCAGCCAAATGTTGATTACGCGGATACATTTAATGTGCTCACCTACTTAGGGGTTGACTTAGTAAATACACAGCTTAGTGTAGAAGGAGCGGCTGATCTAATTGATAATGATCTAGTTACTTTTAGTGGTGAAGGAAATTTGAGTACAACTGCTGGTATTACTTTATCAGGAGGTGCAACGACCGATGCGCTAGCTGGTGATTATGCTGATTACTTTAATGCTATTGCGGTATATGATTTTAATACTCTGGCTTTACCAATTGATGATCAAACAACAAAAGTTGCGGGTGTTAATTTTATAAAGGCATTACGTGACCAAGAAGGTAAGAAGTGCCAAATTGTTATTTCTGGCTATAGAGCGGACCATGAGGCAGTTATTAACGTAAAAAATGGTGTCGTTCTAGAGGGAGGTACTATTTTAACACCGGCACAAGCTGTTCCATGGGTAGCAGGTGCAACGGCAACGGCTGCTGTTAATGAATCATTAACTTATTTTACTTATGAGGGGGCAATTGATGTTCACCCTCGGTATACTAATTCCGAGATTATAACATCCCTAAATAATGGCGAGTTTTTGTTTACTGAAAAACGTGGGACAGCAGTAGTTGAACAAGATATTAATTCATTAGTTACGTTAACTGTAGAGAAAAATCAAGAGTTTAGAAAGAATCGTGTATTACGAGTTCTAGATGATATTGCAAACAATACCAAGCAAGTTTTTGAAGATAACTTTATTGGCAGAGTAAATAATAATGCAGATGGTAGAGGTTTATTTTTAGCTAATCGCATTAGTTATTTTACTGCCCTACAGGATTTAGGGGCCATTGAAGACTTTTCTTCTGATGATGTTTCGATCTCCCTTGGTGAGACGAAGGACACAATTGTCATGAATGCTATTGTTAAACCAATTGACTCAATTGAAAAACTATATATGACTGTCGTTGTGCAGTAGGAAGGGAGCTAAGTGAATATGAACTTAAAAGCTAGAGATACAATAAGTGGTCAGGAAGGTACAGCCTATATTGAAATAAATGGTCGTAATGAAGAAATGTTCTACGTCAAAAGTATTAATGCAACTGTTGAGAAGAACAAAGTGCAACTACGTACGTTAGGAAAACGGGGTGACCAAAATAAGACAGTGGGTTGGTCTGGATCTGGTTCGGCAACTATTTATGGTGTTACATCTCGTTTTGTTGAGATGGCACTGGATTATGTGAAGAATGGGCGAGATCTTTTCGTAAACATTATGGTAACAAATGAGGATCCTACCTCTACAGTTGGAAGACAAAGTGTTGTTCTTAAAGAGGTTAATTTTGATTCTTATCCGATTACTATGTTGGACGTTGATGCAGAAGCTTTGGAGCAAGAGATGGACTTTACTTTTGATGATTTAGATTTATTAGAAAAATTTCAGGAACCTACTAATTAAGGAAGGATGAATTAAATGAGTTCACTTCAAGATTTTATGTTAGAAAATACCTCACTCTCGGAGAAGGAGGTAAAACTGCCACGCTTCAAATCGCCTTTTGTTATAAAGGCGATTTCTGAAGCTGAAAATACTGCTTTACGCAAAAAGAATACTGTTAAAGTAAAGGGTTCCGGTGGTCAACTCATGCCCCGTACTGATTCAGAAAAGTATATGGGTGAACTAGTAGCTTCTTGTATTGTAATACCCGATTTGGCGGATAAAAAATTACAGGAGCATTATGGGACGTTAGGTAGCAAGGTTGATACATTAAGGTCAATGTTGCTTGCAGGTGAGTTTGCGACTATTACAAATGAAATTCAATCTATTAACGGCTTCGATATTGAACTTGATGAATTGAGAGAAGAAGTAAAAAACGACTAAATGACGGTGATGGGGAATTTAATTATGCCTATTACTGTCTTCATAAATTTAAGTGGGAGCCTTCAAAACTCGGCAAAATGTCGATGCGTGAGAAGGCTCTTGTGTTTGCTTTTGTTGATGAACGCATTAAACGAGAAAAAGAAGAAGACCGTCAAATGAAAAGCCGCCAGAGTGCTTCACGCTCTCGACCATCTCGAGGCAAAAGGGGAAGGAGGTAAAATATGGATAATAATGCAATTGCAAGAAGCATAAAACTTTTTGAATCTTTTGGTAGTGTAATCCAACAGTTTAACAAAGGTTTAGCTAATGCGATAGATAATTTTGAGAAATTTCAAGTTGTTTTAGATAAGGGTTGTAATTCAGCGCCAACACCCTTAAGTCAGGGTTTTGATAAAGCAAATCAAATAGATTTCATGAGTAGAGAGATCTGTACTGGTGGGGTAGACGATAATAATGATTTATCATTAATGAATCATGCCAGTTCCCTTAGTCAACTTGAATTATCTTATCAGCGTATTAGTATTGGGGCTAATAGGTACGCTAGTATGCTTCTTGTTTTAAGATCTAGTATGGGACAAATGATTCAATTACAGAGCAGCTTAGGTAATAATAAAGGATTGAATCTGCAACAGACGAAGCTTCAACGAGCAGCAGAGTATGCTCAAATGTTAATTAATCGCTTTAAACAAACAAGTCCACCTATTATTGCCTTAAGCTATCATATTTCAAGGGTAAAAGACCATATTACTCAGAGTGCACTTGCGCAGAGTCGCTTTGGGCAAGTAATTGGACGATCATTAGGATTTATCGGCCGTTTAACAAGTTCTGCTGCACGTTTACCAGGAGCATGGGTATCGTTAATCCCAATTATTGGACAAGCAATTAAAAAGCAGTACCAGCTCAGGACGGCGATACAGACAACTGCGAAAGGGCAACAGAAATTCAATGGTCTATCCTTTTTAAAGGGAATAGGTAATGCAATTAAAACTGTTCGCCAGTTTGCCCAGTTACTTGGAGCTGCTGCAAGTCAAGCTGATTTAATTACCCAGTCAATGAGACGTGTGAGTAATATTACAAATTCTGACCAATCCTTAGATCAATTAAATGATAATATTATGGCCAGTAGCATAGACGCAAGAACACCTTGGCAAGAGACAGCAGCTTTTGTTGCTAAAGTAGCACAAACCTCTGGTGGATTGTTTGCTAACAATGACGAGGTAGTTGGCTTCACAAACTTGCTACAGAAATCATTCAAAGCTGGTGGTGCGAGTGCAGAGGAGCAGAAGTCTTCCATGACGCAGCTTGCTCAAGCACTACAGAAAGGTGTCTTAAGTGGGCAAGAACTTAATTCTATCATGACCGATGCCCCTATGATAGTTGATGCTATTACAAATCATTTAGGTATTACAAAAAGTGAATTGAGCGGTATTGCTGACGAAGGGCAGCTTTCAGCACAGCTTTTTAAAGATGCAATGTTTGCTGCTGCAACTGACATTAATAATAAATTTCAAGAGATCCCCATGACATGGGGAGAAATGTGGGCGCAAACAAAGAACATTGCTCTATACGCTTTTATGCCTCTAATTGAGTCTTTTAATGCCTTTATTAATAGTGATGTAGGTCAACAAATTTTTGAGAGCATTAGTACAGGGTTTGTAATGTTGGCTGAGGTAGCGAGTTGGGTGTTTGCCTTCATTGTTATTGGGCTGACTTGGCTGCAAGAGAACATAGAAAAGGTCATGACTTTTTTCACAATTCTAGGAGTAGTTATTGCAACAGTTGCACTTATAGTTGCTATTTCCTGGGCAATTGCGAACTGGCCAATTATTTTAATGATTTTATTGATCATGGCACTTGTTAATTTTTTTGAAAGTCTAGGTATTACTGCAAGTGACATATTGGGATTTATAGCGGGTACATTTGCTTTTCTAGGTGTGCTTATTTATGACGTTATTATTATATTAGTTGGGATATTTGAATTTTTATTCCAATTAGTTACTAATGGATTGATAGGTATAGCTAATTTAGCATTGGCAGCAGCTGAATTCTTTGCTAATTCATGGAACAACTCCATTTATAATGTTAGAAAAGCAGCGCATGCAATGATTACATTCATTCTAGATATCTTTGCAAAACTTGCAGAAGGATCTGGTGAGACAGGTCTTGCTTTAGCTAATGCCTTTGTTAATGGAGCGAATATGGCTATTAAAGGTATTAATTGGTTAATCGACGCAATAAATGAAATCCCAGGTATTAGTTTAGGCAAAATCTCAACAATGGATAATTTCGGATCTTCTGCAGAATTAGGTGATCAAATACGAGGATTAGTAGATCATTTCGATCCAGGTGACGAGCCTGAGCAGATTCAGTATAAGCGCTTTAAATATTTAGAAATGGATGGTTTAAGTAAGGTAGGAGATAAATTAAAAAATCCTAATGATGCATTCAACAAAGCTTATGAAAAAGGTTCAAATCTAGGTAATAACGCTAACGGCTTTATGGATAGTCTTACTAGTAAAATGTCTGGTGATTTAGGTCTTTCTCCTAGTACAAATAGCTTAGGTAATATAGGAGATGGAACAGGTGACAAAATTGGTAAAGGAAAAGAAATAGGTGACATTGGTAAGATAAAATCTGAAGTCTCCATTAATGATGAAGACTTGAAATACTTACGTGACATTGCCGAACGAAACTTTATTATACGTTATCAACAGTTATCACCAAATGCAACAGTTAATCTTTATGGCTCCAATAATAAGGAACAAGATGCGAAGAAATTACTGGAGGAGATGGAGATTCTTATTGAAGCAGCCGCAGCAACTAATTTAGCGTAAAGGGGGCTATACTGTATGGCCATTGGTTTTTTTATTGAATATAGTGGGCAAATAGCCCACTTTCCTGTTAACCCAGAATCGGTAGTATTTAGTAAGAACTCTAGCAACGAAAGCACCGAAATAGTTGGTCTTGGTGAAATAAACGTATTAGGCATTACAAGTTTAGGAGAAATGACTTTTGAAAGCTTCTTCCCCGGTTTTCGTCATGCCAGCTATGTTAGAACAAAAAATAAGTTCTGGAACCCGAAACGGTACATTGATTTAATTGAGAAGATTAGACGTCAAAAAAAGCCTTGTCGTTTTGTTATTACTCATACACTTATTAATACTTTAGTATCAATTGAAAGCTTTGAGTATGAGTATCGTGCAGGTGAAGAAAATGATGTTTACTTTTCGATCACACTTAAAGAATATCGCCCCTATGATGCTAAGTTTGTAAAGGTTGTACAGCAGGTATCGCGTCCAACGACACCTAAAGTCACAAAGAAACCTACTAAAAGTAAATCAACTAACAAGCAAGTTACTACCGGTAGTACGGTTATTGTTAATGGTCGTTTACATCGTGATTCTTATGGTGCAGGACCAGGGCAAACTGAGAAAAATGCTAGACGTAAGGTTAACTTTATCAAGAAAGGGCGTAAATGCCCTTATCATGTTACCAATTTAAATGGTGGCTGGCGTGGCTGGGTAACAGCTAGTAGTGTTAGAAGGGTGGATTAAGAATGAATATTGAGTTTTTAATTCAGAACATTAACAATGGACGTACCTTTGATATTGGAGAGCTTGCATCAAATATTGAATGGTCTACAGATGTTGATTTTCAGCCAGGAAAATTTACCTTTAATCTTCTTCAACATAATGATGTTTCCGTTAGCGAGGGTGATATTATTCGGTTTAAATTTGAAGGCCGTAATATTTTTTATGGGAGGGTATTTAAGAAAGCAAAGTCAGAAGGGTTATGGTCGATTACTGCCTATGACCGTCTGCGTTATTTGCAAAATACCGATACTGTAGTTTTTGGTGCATTACCTAGTCATGAGGTTTTTACCCATATATGCAGACTAAACAATTTACCGTTCCGGATTGTTAATGCAAGTAGATATAGCTGTACTCCTGCCATTCAGGATAAAAAAAGCTATTTTGCTATGATTCAAGATGCACTTGATCAAACATTAGTTAACCATGGATTATGGTATATCATTCGCGATAACTTTGGGACATTAGAGCACATCTCTCTTAACAGCTTAATTACTAGCCTTGTAATTGGTGATCTTAGTATGGCAACTAGCTACAGTTATGAGTCTAGTATTGATGACTCTTACAATGTTGTTAAATTATCAATGGAAAATAAAGAAACAAATAAACGTGAGGTTTACCTTGTGCGTGATTCATCACTTGAAACAAAGTGGGGTAAGCTCCAATATCACGAATCAGTTAATGGCGATTTAAACCCTGCGCAGATTGCTAGTCAAGCTAATAAAATGCTGCAGGCATTAAAAGTAGTTAATAAAACTTTTAGGATAGACTGCTTGGGTGTAAAAGAAATCTCCGCTGGATCTGGTATAGTTCTGCAATTTAAGGACCTTGAAAGTGAGGGGTTGGGGAAACCTAAATTGGCGATTGTTTCTAAGTGTACCCATAGTTGGGGAAAAACTCACGAAATGTCAATTGATCTAAAGGTGGTGTAACAATGGCTGGTGAGAGAATTGCTCAGATGATTAAGGCTGCTAGAGGGAATGAACAAGACTTTTCTGATGTTTTATTCGGACAAGTCACACAGAATAAACCACTAATTATTAGAGTGGATAATCGTTTTGAAGTTACAGAGCAGCATTTGGTTTTATCAAGGAATGTCCAACCCTATAGTGTAAAGGTTGAAGTACCGACTATAGCAAGTTCTTCTACTGGATTTGTGCAACCACCTGTTCTAGCAGGTAAAATAGATGTTAATAGTGATGTCTCCTATCAAAATGTGGTTACTGATGTTACAGTGGGTAGTCGGTTAATTAATATCCAAATCTTTAGAGCACTGGAAGTGGGCGATTACGTATCGTTAATTAGATCTCAAAAAGGACAACTCTATTATGTCTTAGATAGGAGGTAGTTGCCTATGATGGCAATGGAATTGCACAATGAAGAAATTGAAGAAACACTCCTTCCCTCACGAACCTATGCAGTCTATAACAATAGAATTATAGGCACGGTTGATGGTATAAAGGCAATAAGGCAAGCTGTAGAAAAAATTCTTAGAACTCAGCTCTTTAATTATGAAATATATACTGAAACTTATGGCATTGAATCTGATCGGTTGATAGGACAAAATTTTGACTTTGTGAGAGCAGATATTCAACGGACGATAGAGGATGCTTTGTTAATCGATGATCGAATTGAGGAAATTAACGATTTCAGGATTATTTCAGAAACAAGGAATGCTCTAGCGGTGGGCTTTACCGTTCTATCTATAGAAGGCCTATTTCCAATAGAAAGTGAGGTGCAAATGTGAACATAAATGAACTTGGTACATTTCTAGAAAAATATACGTACGAAACATTACTTGAACAAGCCTTAGATCGAGTACCTGAAGGTATTGATATAAGAGAAGGAAGTATTATTTACGATGCTCTTGCGCCTTCTTGTTATCAGCTTGCTGATTTTTATATGCAACTTAAAAATGTCTTGCTTGATATTTTTGCTCAAACTGCTTCAGGTGAATATCTTGATTTGAAAGTATCTGAATATGGTGTTAAAAGGTTTAATAGCACAGCTGCCATAAGACTTGCTTCATTTCTTGATACTAATGGTGAATTTTTAGATGTACCAATCGGAGCACGCTTTAGCACATTTGAAACAAATGGATTAATATTTGAAGTGTTACAAATGCTTAGTAAAGGGAATTTTCTATTGCGATGTGACACAGATGGTGCAATAGGAAATACTTATCATGGGCCAATATTACCCGTAGATAATATTAACGGTCTGGCAACTGCTACTATAGGCGAGGTTTCCACACCAGGGCAGAACGAAGAAACGGATGACGAATTACGTAGCCGCTTCTTTAATTTTGTTAATCAAAAATCATTTGGTGGAAATTTTTCTGATTACGTAACGAATGTTGGGCAAATTGAAGGTATAGGCGGACAGCAGATTTATCCGGTGTGGGACGGCCCAGGTAGTGTAAAGGTTGTTATTATTGATTCAGACCTAAATATTACTACCCAGACATTTATCGATAAGGTAAAAGAGCTACTTGATCCCAACCCTTATTCGGGTGAAGGGATGGGACTAGCGCCGATCGGTCATAAGATTACGGTCACGACTGCTGAAGCATTGACTGTTAATGTAGTTTTTTCTATCTCATTGATGGCAGGCTATAATTTAGATCAAGTTAGGCCAGCATTAATGGATGTCATGCGTCTATACTTTGTCGATTTGCGAGGGGAGTGGTCATCCTTTACTGAATCCAATGCATACCATTTAAGTGTTTATCGAAGTCAACTTGTAGCTGGATTAGTTAAGGTGCCGGGTGTGGCTAATATTGATAATATGGAATTTAATGAGCAAGCAGCAGATGTTAACTTAATTATGACAAACGATCGAAGCCAACTGCCGTTCTTAGGTGAGGTGACGATAAATGAGAGTTGAGCGGATTAATCTTGAGGAATTAAAACCTAGTTTTTATAAAGATGTGCTAGAAATGGATGCGCTTATTCATAACTATGGCAATATATTTGAGAACTTACGCCTTGATACGCAACGTGTACAAGATAATGCTTATGTAATGCTTTGTGATGACGATGCCCTAAGGGTGTACGAAGATATGTTTCGCATTATTGCTGATTCAGTCAATGAAAGTAATGAGTTTAGGCGTCTACGGGTTCTGAACCGCATGACTTCACGCCCACCCTTTACGTATAAATTCTTGGTGGAAAAGCTTAGTGAAATCTTCGGTAATGATCACTATGCCGTGTTCTTAGATTACGATGATCAAACACTCTATATTGAAAGTGCTGCCACAACGTCAGACTGGTATAAAGAAGTTAGTTTGACTGTTAATGCGGTTAAGCCTGTCAATATGCGTTATATTCAAATACCTGTCCATTTCGAACAAGTACGCTTAATCGAGCGTGCTTTTTTGCTTGAAATGACTTATGCACGTGTAGGATATGCACGAGTTGGGAGAACACCTCTTGAGGAGAGACTCTCAGAAAGTGAGGTTGAATTAATATGATTACTGATTTAACAAAAAATTTAATTGCGGTTCAGTATGAAGAGAATTTAATAAATGTTAGGTTAAACGGTTCTGTTTTAGTTAATGATTTTGAATTAAGTGAAGTCAATCAAAATACTGTGACTCTTGAGTTTAATGTCCCTAGTGGCATAAGTCAGATTACTAGGCTTGAGTTATTAGGTGAAACAGGCGTGTTGTCTGACTCAAATTTATTTGTGCCAGTTGAGGTTGATACACGATTTAGATACAGAATGAGGGTGGTATAGATGGCAGATAAACAATGGGAGGTAGGCTCAGTCATTGGGCTTGATGATGTATTAAAGTGGGACCGTAAAGTTGCACCAGAAGAGTTGCTACAGTTAGTGGAACAGTTGCAGTCAGGACAGATTACCGTAGCGGAAGCGAGGAAGTGGGCAGAGTCTATAACCGTTACGCTAGCTGGTGATGTGCGAGGTAATGTTAATATTGATGGATCGGGGAATGTTACGCTTACTGTCACAGTTAATAAGGCTACTCAGGCTGAAGCTGAAGCGGGGGAAAGTAATACGCGCTTTATGACTCCATTAAGGACAGCCCAGGCTATCTTTTCAGCCGGATTAGCAAAGGTAGCTGATTTGGCTGGTCATATTGCTAACCGATCTAATCCTCACCAAGTCACTAATGAGCAAGTGGGGCTAGGTAATGTTGATAATGCTAAGCAAGCTACCAAGCAAGAGTTTGATGTGCATATTGACAACGAAGATAATCCCCATGATGTAACTACGAGGCAGGTAAATATACTTCCAACCAGTAATACAGATGTAACTGGTCAATCTGGTATATCTGAATACCCTTTTGGAATTACATCTCTACAGATTATAAATAGAAATGGATTCCCTACCGCGCATGGTGTATTAGAAACCGTTAGTCAGGTTAGTTCGAGTGGCTATGGTTACCAAATATTCTCCTCTCGTGTAACTCCAAGAGGAATTTGGTTTAGGAATGCTATTAGCATAAATTCTTGGACTGATTGGAAAGAAATTGAAACAACTGATTTTAGCATTGGGGTAAACAACCTTGTCCCCAGTTTCAAAAGTAATGAATGGCTGTTTAGTTCTCTGGCAAGTCCTAATATAGATGATTACAAGGTTACAATATCAACGGAAGGTGCGGGTTGGATTACAGGTCGTTTGTTTTTATCCTTAGAACCCAACACACAGTATTTTCTAGGGGCTAAAAGAGCTGATGCTAGAGTTTCAATAAGATTAGGTCATAATCTAAACGGCTCTACAATAGGCGATAAAAATGAAATATTCATAACACCTTCTGATGGTTTAGTTACTGTTAGGATTGACAACAGTGGAGCGACAGGAAGCTTCATTTTTGAAAACATTTATGTTGTAAAAGGGACTAAAGATGTGGGCTGGACATTTCCTGCCATTGATGTAAAAAATCACATGGCTGATCTGAATAATCCACATAAGGTGACCAGTGAACAAATTAATCATCTTCCTGCTGAATCAATTAGTAATGATACAGGTCCAGATGAATTTCCTGTTGGGATTAGTGTTGTTAGAGCTAATTCGGACTTAGGTTTTCCTGTACAGTACGGTGTGCTAACGACGGAAAAGTCAAGTACTCGTTATACTACGCAATATTACCGACCTGTTCAACCTGCTAATAGGGGTCAAATGTATTTCCGAAATTGTACGACTAATGCTGGCGTGTGGGGAGATTGGATGCAGGTGGAAACCACGGGAGGGGCACAATCTAAAATTAACACTCATGCTAATTTAAAAAATAACCCGCACAACGTTACCGCAGCACAAGTAGGTTTGGGAAACGTTCAAAACTATAGCTTTGACAACATATTAATTGATCCAACTTATGATCAGTTTAGGGGGGCCGCATCTAAGAACCTAGGACCTGCAAGCAATAATGAGGGAACTGTACCTTTTTATATATTGCTGGCTAGAGCAGATGTTGCAAGTAAAACAGCAGGTACTATTATGGGATCAAGATCAAATTCATCTTCTCATTATGATGCTGCTTTATTTTTAGTGTCTGTGAGTTGTGCAGAAAATGGTGATGGTGCTATGGTTATCTCTTTGGAAACAAGAACTCCAGTTGCTAATTTAGTAAAGGTTACGTTTAACTCAAGAAGATACTTTGCCTTAAAGTTAATATTGCCTCAGCACAGACGGTTTGATGTAAATATGTTTCAGGGAATGTCAACACATATCGATGAAATGCGAGTAGTAGATGAAGAGGATGTGACAAATGAAGAAGCTTATTCAGGTGGGAATGCAAGAAACGTATCAGTTCTAGGTGCATCTGGCATTACGGTTAATGATAAGCCACTGGTGACGCCGCCTGATGTTTTAACTGTCACTGGCACTTCTTATACAATCCCGACTAATTTTGGATCAAGCGTTGTCATTAGGTTTACAGGATCAAGTAATACTAATGTCACCTTGGCTAGTGGAGCTGCTAATTTACCAGCGGGTACTCAACTACTTTTATCTAACTCGGCTAATAAAACCGTAAACTTAATTGCACAGGGATCAAATGGCCTACAGGTAAAAGAAGGGTATATTCCGTCATGTTCAGGTGTAGGTTCATGTATGGGTCTGGTAAAGCTAGACTCAACTACTTGGGCAGTGTTTGGTGACGTAGATGTTGGGGGCGTGGGATAATCATGTCACTTATAATTATGCAAGCTGTTATGCAAAGTAATAATGGATTTAAAATCTATGAGAGAGGTTTGCAATATCAATCAATTTTAGGGTACTCAGGAGGGAATGCTGAAGCGAATTTCCGTGGCGATTCACTACAGTGTATTTTTACTTCAGGCGCTCCAATAGCCTTTTTTTATCTGGCAAACCCGATTAATACAAATGCATTTAGCAGAGTGTTTATAGATTGGCAGTACAATGTTGCTGCAGGGGACAACGGACCATGGATAGGTATATCTGCTTCAGGAGGCAACGAACCGTGGAACTATCAAAACATATATTTTGGTAGGGATGAATGGGGCTATTCAAGACGCTTAGACAGTTTTGATTTACCCAGTCAAGGAAATAGATACTTGTCCTTTGGATTAAAGCATGAATTTGCACTGTCTTCTGCAGAACTGAATATATTTAGAATTTATTTAAAGTGATAGTTAGGAGGTTAATCTATGACTTGGGGGGAGATCGGAAGCATTGTCGGCAGTTTAAGCGCAGCGGGCTCCTTTTTAATTTGGCTTTATAAGAAATTGGTTCAGGAACCTGATCAGAAAATCAGAGAGAAAACTGCTGAGGACTTACTTCAAGCTGATCAGGAACAACGTATGCATATGGAAAAGGTTTTGTTACCCATCTCAGATCAAATACAAAGGCTTAATGAAAATCTTGAAGAGAGTCGGCTTGATCGAATTAGGATTCATGAGCGGTTGGATCATCATAAGGAAGAAATAGTCGGACTTGACAAAAGGTTTACTAAGATCGAGCATCATGTATTTGAAGGAGGTGATAAATTATGAATCTGAAAGGTGTAAGCAAGTCGGTATGGGTGCGAGCAATCGCACTTTTTTTAGTGCTGGTAAATTTAATTTGTATTGAGTTTTTTGGATTTCAAATTATTCCTTTTGCGGAGACTGAGATTTATGAAGGAGTTTCTATTGTTGTTGTTACAACGGTAACGATTTGGACAAGCTGGAAAAATAATAGTTTTACAAAAAAGGCACAGCACGCAGATAGATTTTTAGAATAATTAAAATGGGAGTGAATTTATTATGAGTGAAGTATGGAACGGCTTTAGAATTTCAAGTCCATTTGGCTACCGAACGCATCCCATTACTAAACAGAGACATACTTTTCATACTGGCATTGATCTTGTGAAAAAACACCTTGCCCCAATTGAGGCCTTTATTAGTGGTCGTGTCTTATTTGTTGGTATGGGGCAACAAGGGTCTGGCTTTGGTGGCTATGGTAATGTTGTGTTGATTCAGGATGCTATTGGACGAGGCAATGTTTATGCACATCTACATGATGTTTCTGTAAGGGTTGGACAAACTGTAAAAAAAGGTCAGGTTATTGGCCGTCAAGGAAGCACTGGTAATAGTACAGGGTCACACCTTCACTTTGAAGTCCGTAAAGCAGCTTCCTCTAATGTACCTTACGGTTGGATTGCTGACCGTCCTAACAACTGTGTTGAGCCGACAGCTTATGTTGATGCATACAAAGAGCCAGTAAAAAGCAATCCTGTACCTAAACCAGGAACTGGCGGTAAAATCACCTTAAAGATTGATGGACGTTGGGGGCCACAAACGACACGAGCTCTACAAGATGCGATTAGCACGGTGACTGATGGTATAATCAGTGACCAGACAAGAAACCAAGCTAGTCAAGCTATTATCGGTGTTGAGTTTGGTAATGGTCGCAACGGTAGTTTGGTCATTAAAAGATTACAGCGCATTGTTGGAAGCAAGCAAGATGGCTTAATCGGTCCACATACGGTTAGAGCAATGCAAAAGCATTTATGTACCGTGCAAGATGGTGTGATTAGCACACCTAACTCGTTAATGGTTCGTACACTGCAGCGGAGACTTAAGATAGGGAATCTAAAATAGAAAAGAAATTTTACGGATTTAGATAATAAAAAAAGGAGAGATATTTATGGTGAATTTTATATGGCCAACAACAACAAAAAAAGTAACAAGTGGGTTCCGTCCACCACATAGACCTAGTCACCATGGGATTGATATTGCTGAGAATGGATACCATGAAATCTATGCGTCTGCAGCTGGAACTGTTTCAAGATCGGAAAATAATCAAAATGGTTATGGTCAATGCATTTTTATTGTTCATAATATCAATGGTCAAACCTGGGAAACAGTATATGCACATATGAGAGACAATTCGAGAACTGTGTCTGTGGGTCAAACAGTGCGTCAAAATCAACAAATTGGAGTAATGGGTAACACGGGAGACAGTTCAGGTCAACATCTACACTTTGAATTACACAAAGGTCGATGGAATGGTAGTAAGTCCAATGCGGTTAATCCTCTAAATTATTTAGATGTGAAAGAAGAACCTAATCCAATCACTGTTCCTAATGAAACACCATCCGATAATAATTATTATCGCATTCACACTGGTTTATTTACTACCTTATCTGGTTATGAAAGAGCCCTAAATGAGCTTAAAGCAGTGTATAATTACACTATCTACTTAGCACCAGATGAACCTAAGCTCGTAGGTGATGATGAGTGGCGGATTCGCTTTTATACAGGACGCGTCCAAGGACAAAACAATGCACGAATTCTGAAAAAGGCATTTGAGGATAGATTTTCTTGGAATATTCACATTGTAGATGCTAATCAAGATCATGAAGAAATTGACTATAAAGCAGCCGGAAACTCAGAGAACACGTATTATCGTATAATGACAGGTTTCTTTCGAAGTCTTGGCGGTTTTAATAATGCTAGAGCTACTCTTAAGCAAAGTTATTCAGGTATTACCTATGAAGCGTCCGATGACTCTAGACTTCGAGAAGATGGGGATCTTAAATTGAGATTCTATACGGGAAGGGTTATGGGAATTACCGCAGCTCAAGAGCTTAAAGCTAGACTAGAGCAACAGTTTTCATGGAACTTTAATATTATTGAAGCACAAGTTGGAAAGAAGTAAAATAAGTAAGCCAAGCCCTCACTTTCTATGACTACAGTAGTGAGGGCTACATAATTAGAAAGGTCATTTACTAATTAAATCTTTTGAAATAATTCTTGCAAGTACTTATGAATTAAAGTGTTTTTATATAGCCACAAAACTAGTGTTAAGCTTACTAAAACGAAAAGCTAGCAAGTAAGGAAAGTTAACAGCTTTGAGAACTACCAAGATTAATTGAATTTAGAAATGGTAAGTATAAGCTCATAACTTCTATTAAAACCAACCCCTTATTTACTATTTATAGTATCAAACTAATCACAAATATACCGTCATGAAGGCTCATTCATTTTTATTTTTAATTATGTATACTGAATCTACATAGAGAGGGGTAATAGTGTGAAAAAAATACTAGCTTTATTAATTGTTTCAATTATGTCGATGGTATTTATTGTGTCTTGCAGTAATGATTCAACAGAAGGGGCAGGACAATCAAATGATAACAGAACAGATTCAGATAATGCTGAGAATGAAGCAGATGAAGTAGAAATTACGTTACCAGTCTCATTTTTAGGAGAAGAGACTGATATTGACCAAGTTCAGGCCGATGCTGTTGAGCTTGGAATGACTAATATAAATCGTAATGATGATGGTTCAATTACCTATTCGATGCCAAAAGACCTTCATCAAGAGTGGATGAGTGAATATGCAGCAGAAATTGATACAGCAATGACTAATTTAGAAGAAAATGAACATTTTGTATCGATAGCTACAGTCGCTGCGAATGATAATTATTCAACCTTTACCATCACAGTTTATCAAGAGGCTTTTGAAGAGAACATGGAAGGAATGGCGGCATATGGCCTTGGATTTTCAGGAATGTACTACCAATTTATGAATGGTGAAGGAGAGGTTAACACTAGCGTTACCATCGAATTTGTTAATCAAGCATCTGGAGCAGTTTTTGATCAATTTGTTTTTCCAGATGATCTTGAATAGTCGTTTAAAGTCACCTTTTGGTGGCTTTTTTATCGAGCATAGCTAATCTGAAAATGTAAAATCTAGACATTTAAGAATAAAAAAAACGGCTAAAGCTACCAACTCGCCGTTTTAGAATGTTTTCTTGATTATAAGCTTTCTTCAAGCAAAGACTACTACCCTCTATTAATTCCACCATGCAATAAAGTATGCACCCCACTTCACAACGACAAGCTAATGTTACATAGCTATCGCCCAAACCGATACGTATACAACTCCCCATTATAAAAGGTTTCAAAATAGCCAAGTTTCTTCTCTTGCTGGTCAATCGCAACTGTTGTAAGTACTTTTGATTTAAGTAGTGCCCCAAGGTCAATTTCAAGAATTTCTTGTTGCTCAGCGGTTGGCAAAACAGCTTCCATTTCAAGATCTGATCCAATTATTTTAAAGTCTAGGCTAGTAAGATAATCGTATAGGGAGTGGTCTAATGCTTCAATATTTAATGCAGACAAAACTTTGGTAGAAATGTAATTATAGCTAATCGCAATGGGCTTCTTGTTTCCAGTTCGTAAGCGGATGAAATAATGAAGAAATGTATCTGGCGGTAAGCCTAACTTTTCAGCTATTTCTGGAACTTCATTGCCATGAATTAATCGGTAAGAGAGCAATTTTGATCCGGGTGTCAGGCCAATACTTTTCATATCGTCAGAGAAACTTGTGAATTCTTTTAGCGATTTGGTAATATGGCGTGGTTCTACAAAGCTACCTTTGCCGGACACTCTTGTTATATACTTTTTATCTACTAATTTGCTGAGTGCTTTATTAATAGTCATTTTACTAAAGCCGAAGCGGTCAACTAATTGATCCTCAGTCTCTATTTTGTCACCTACCTTCAGGTTGCCTTGCTTAATTTCATCAATAATAAAGTTTTCAACTTGAATATATTTAGGTACCTTACTCATAAATTCGCTCCTCATTCAACACTTCAATATTTTTTCCAATTATAAATATATATGTATTGTAACATAAAATATATAATTGATCATTAGTGAAGATGAAAATTATACAATCATCATATAAAAATAGTGCTAACTGATAAAAAATTCTTCTTAATTCTCTTTTTAAGATAATTTTTTTCTTAAAAACATATAAATAATATCTTTAAATTATATATTTATTAGTGTACCATATTATATAATTAATAAAAAAGCTTGAAGATTCAGAAAAAGGAGGTTGGCGATTTAAACAGTTAATAAATCTTGAAAGGGGATTTAAGATGAAGAAAATTATTATTGGTACTCATGGACATTTGTCTAAGGCGTTTATCGAGACTGCCAAGTTAATCGCTGGTGATGACATTGAGGTGAATTATCTTTGTATGACAAAGGGCAAGTCAGTAGCTGAAGCGGAGCAAGAAGCAAGAAGTTTGTTAGAGGCTGATGGGCAAGATTGCAAAGTTATTGTGCTTACCGATGTCTTAGGAGGAAGTGTAGCCAATTTATTTACAGCTTTACTACAGAGCTATCATTTTGATCTTATAACAGGTGTCAATTTACCAATGGTCTTAACTGCACTATTATCAGTAACCAACCATTCTTCTGGTGAACTTATTCAAGAGATTATTACCGAAGCACGAAATGGCATTCAATATGTCAATGATTTAATCGACGAAGCAGACAAAGGGGATGACTTAGATGATCTCATTAATGAGGGTTGATGATCGGTTAGTCCATGGTCAGGTTGCTTATGGCTGGACATCGACAGTTGATGCTAGTGTTATTTTAGTAGTTAATGATGAAGCAAAGAACGACAAGGTGCGGGCGATGGCGTTGAATATGGCTAAGCCTAGCAACGTAAAGCTTTATATTCGGGGAGTCGAGGAATCTGGAGAGATTGTTAAAAAATTTGCCGAATCAAAGAAAAACAATGTCCTTGTCATCGTCAAAAACATAAACGATGCTCATCGGTTAATTAATATCTCAGAAGGGGTAGTCAACCATTTAAACATTGGTGGTCTCCCACATCAGGAGGGGAAAACAAAGCTAATGGATCTGGTTTCAATTAGTGAACAGGAATTAGAACAAATACGAGAAATAGAAGGTCGAGGCGTGGAAGTAGAATTTCGGATGCTACCAAGGGATAGGCGGAGAACATTGAACCAATTAACGAAATAAGGGGGATTATTATGTTTGTTCAAGCGTTAATGATCGGCTTAATAGCAGGGATAGGTATTCTTGATGGGCGTATTTTAGGGCAAGTGATGCTGGATCGTCCTCTTGTTACTGGAACATTGGTTGGGGTTGTTTTAGGTGATATTGAACAAGGAATTGTTATTGGGGCGCAGCTCGAATTAGTCTGGATGGGGTTAACGGGCATTGGAGCATCAACACCACCGGATGTGGTAACGGGTGGTGTGCTTGGTACGGCATTCGCAATTATGTCTGGTAGTGGTTTTGAAGTAGCACTTGCACTAGCCGTCCCAATTGCTGTCTTAGCGCAGACATTGGGTGTGCTTTGTCGAATTGTTAATTCATACTTCACTCAAAAAGCAGATATGTATGCCAAAAAAGCAGATTTCCGTGGCGTTACGATTATGATGTGGATTCCTGTTAGCTTATTCTTTTTGAGTACCTTCATTCCATCATTTCTTGCCATTATGTTGGGGGCAACTCGAGTGGAAGGCTTTATTAATGCAGTGCCAGATGCCATTATGGCTGGGCTAGGTGTAGCGGGTGTGCTTCTTCCGGCAATTGGCTTTGCTTTGTTGCTTGACATGCTTTATTCAAAGAAAATGGCAGTGTTTTTCTTTGTCGGCTTTCTGTTAGTTTCATACACAGCGTTGGATACCATGGCTATTGCCTTACTGGGTGCATGTTTAGCTGTCATTTTACACTTCTATGCTCCAAGTATAAAGGGCTCAGGGGATAATCATGCAAAAAGCTATCAACCAATAACAGATAACCTAACGGAAGGAGAGATTGACTTTGACTAGTGTGGAAAGAAAAAAAGTCACGAAAAAGGATTTGAAGCAGGTTTTTTGGCGGTCCTTTGCTTTACAGGGTGCCTTTAACTATGAACGGATGCAGAATTTAGGCTATGGCTATGCTATGTTACCAATCATTAAACGCTTATACAGCAAAAAAGAAGAGCAATCTGCTGCGATGGAACGACATCTAGAAATTTTTAATACAACACCGCAAGTTTCACCATTAATTATGGGGATATCTGCAGCGATGGAGGAAGAAAACGCAAATAGTGACGCGTTTGATGTTGCATCAATTAATGCTGTGAAAGCATCGTTAATGGGACCGTTAGCAGGTATTGGAGATTCGTTATTTTGGGGTACCTTCCGGATCATTGCAGCTGGAATTGGTGTTTCGCTTGCTTCAAATGGCAATATTCTTGGCCCACTAATCTTCTTACTGTTATTTAATACGCCGCATTTTTTGGTCCGTTTACTAGGGCTGAAGTATGGCTATGAGGTTGGGATCAACTCGCTAGAACGCATTCAACGAGAAGGCCTAATGGATACAGTGATGAATGTGGTAACCATTGTGGGTCTGCTAGTTGTCGGTTCCTTAGTAGGTTCATTGTTAAACATTAATACGCCACTAGTCTTTGAGGTGAGTGGGGCAGAGGTTGTTATTCAGGAAATTCTCGATAGTATTCTACCTAATATGCTGCCGTTAGCTTTTGTTTTTCTACTCTTTCGGCTAATTCGTAAGGAAATTAGTGTGACGAAATTGACGTTAGCTACTTTGGTGGTAGGTGTCGTGTTAAGCATAATTGGAATATTATAGACAGGGGGTAGTTCAAATGAAAGTAGCAGCATATATCCAAGAAACTCCAGCTAAAATGCATCAGGTGGTCGACAAGTCTACTTCACTATTTCAAGAGGTAAAACAAGCAGCGTTCGATCGCATCATTCTAACAGGTTCTGGCTCAAGCTTTCATGCTGCACTTCAAGTGAAGCCATTATTGCAGCGGCTATTAAAGATTGAAATTGAAGCATTATATCCTTTCCAAGTAACTAGTGAGACTTTTGCAGGAAGTCACCACACCACCTTGTTAATTGGTTTATCTCAAGGTGGTAGTAGCTACTCTACCTATCGAGCTATGCTTACGGCAAAGGAGCACAATGTCAAGATTGCTTCGATGGCAGGTGCTGAACAAGTACTAATTGATGAGCTAGCCGATTATGTGTTAACCGTTTTTTGTGGTGAAGAGAAGGCTGGACCTAAAACGAAGGGTTTCACCACTACTAAATTAAATCTAATGCTGTTTGGCTTGCATGTGGCATTAGAGAGAAAGCACATAACGCAAGAGGATTTTAACAAACAACTTACATTAATCGATCAAGCTATTGCAAAATTTGATCACGTTTATCAGACGGCGGAAGTGTGGGTGAAAGCAAATCAGGAGACCTTAGCTGCTGCTTCAGATCTTCGCGTTGTAGGGACAGCTGACTTGTATGGTGACACCCTAGAAAGTGCGTTGAAGATGTTAGAAACGCTTCGTACCCCAGTTACGGGCTATGAATTTGAAGAGTTCATCCATGGTATTTACAATGCAATTAATGAGAATTCGACCTTGATTATCTTTAATTCTGGTAAAGAGGAGCGGGTATCCAAGTTGATTGAGGTATTAAGTGACTGGACGAGTCAAGTTTTTGTAATTACGAATCAACAAGTGACGAAATGGGAGAATAGTATTTACCTGCCAATCGATGAAAACAATCCATATGACATGCTATTTCTCGTCATTCCGATCCAATTAATTTGTGCTTTGGTTCCAGAGTTAAAGGGCATTAATCCAGCTATTCCAAAGGATCGCCAATTCCATCAAAAATTAAATAGTAAAAAACTTTAAGTAAAAGAGGGAGGGGTGACGTTTTTTAGTCAGCCTCCCTTATTTAACAGGGGGATTTTTATGCGTCTAATCGTTGCTGCTGACAAGCTATTATACAACGGAGAACTAGTAGATGATCACGTTTTAGAAATAAAGCATGGGAAAATAGTTAACCTACTTAGCAAAGAAACAGTCAGAAAACCTGATTACACTTATCGGGGCATCATTGCACCAGGGTTAATTGATACCCATATCCATGGTTACGAAGGGGTGGAGGTTATTGATGCGAGTGTTGAAGAATTGGTAACCATGAAGCAGAAGCTATTGAAATGTGGTGTTACATCGTTTTTACCAACACTTCAGACAGATGCACCTGATAAAATATCACAAGCAATTAACAATATAACTGAAGCACAAAAAAATTCACAAGGGGCACAAATCGTTGGTATTTTTCTCGAGGGGCCTTTCTTAGCAGAGGCATTCAAAGGCGCACAAGACGGGCGTTTTTTACAAGAGCCATCAATTGAGCAGCTACGTGAATGGCAAGCCGAATCAGATGGTTTAATAAAGAAAATTGCAATTGCACCTGAACTAGCGGGTGCATCTGAATTCATTACTTACGCTACTCAACAAGGGATCGTGGTCGCTATCGGACATTCAAACGCTACAGCTGCTGAAGCTGAAAATGCAATTGACAATGGTGCTACTGTCGCCATTCATACCTTTAATGCTATGCGCTATCTACACCATCGTGAGCCTGGTATTATAGGAGAAAGCTTAATCAACGATGATCTTTATGCTGAGCTGATCTGTGATGGCTACCATCTTGATAAAAGGATAGTTGACTTAATTTTACGGGCAAAGGGAGTTGATCGCTCCTTATTAATAACAGATGGAACCAAGGCATCAGGTTTACCAGATGGAGATTATAATCGAAGTGGGGTTCCCATTCAGGTTAGAGGTGGTGCCGTCCGAACTAAGGACGGCGCTTTAGCAGGGAGCTCGCTCTCGCTTCTTCAAGCAGTAAAGAATATTGTAACCTGGGATAAGGTTTCATTAGTGGAGGCATTGCAGATGGCAACGATAAATCCGGCTAAATCATTGAAACTGGAAAAAGAATTCGGAGGCTTTTGTAAAGGGGCCCGTGCCGATTTTGTTGTTCTAGATGTCCAGCTTGACGTGATTGCGACCTGGGTTAATGGTGTGGAGAATTTAATTAATAAAGAAAACGAATAGCGAAAATTGGATTCTGGCTTTTTTGAACGCTTCTAAACCTTTCTCTATCTAATTAGCGTGTGCATCTCTATGGAGTTAACACAATACCTTAAAACAAACTAAATAGAATACACTAATACGCTTACACTTGAAATTGGTGATGGCATTTCAACGACAATATCATAAACAGGTTGATTAATCTACATTTTGTACTAAAATATATAAGAGTATAGCAAAAGTGTTTAGGTTGCTATATTCTTAACAATATGTTTATTATATCGTTGAAGGAGTCAGACAGTGAAGCTTAAACAATTTACGTTAACCGCCATTTTTGTATCCATTATCTTGTTATTTGCTTTTACGCCAATTGGCTTTATCCACTTGGGCATAATTAAAGCAACAATTATTCACATTCCCGTTATTATTGGTTCAATTGTGTTAGGACCGAAACTTGGTGCAGTGCTTGGTTTTTCATTTGGAATGACTAGTCTTGTTACCAACACGCTTACACCGAGCCTATTATCATTCGCCTTTTCACCGGTTATTCCGGTTTTAGGCACGAACCAGGGTAGCTTTTGGGCTTTGTTTATTGCCTTTGTCCCACGAGTATTACTCGGTATCATTCCTTTTTTTCTTTATAAAATGCTTGCAAGTGTAATGAAGAGAAAGGAAAGTGAAAAAGCCCCCCTATTTATAGCGGGACTTGTAGCAACATTTATTCATACCTTTCTAGTCATGGGTGCAATTTCAATCTTGTTTTATGATGCCTATGCGCTCGCCATTGAGGCGGGTAGCATACAGGCGATTGTAATTGCTGTTCTAACGGTATTTCTGACTAATGGTCTCGCAGAGGCCCTGCTTGCTGCTCTTATTTCGGCAACAGTAGTACCGCCGTTAGTTAAGCTTTCGAAAGAAAAATAGATAAACAAAAGAACTCGCCAATTAGGTGAGTTTTTTTGTCTGTACCTTTTTTGATGGCTGTTATCAAGCAACAAGGGAAGTGCAGGTAATGGCTAGGTTAAGCAAGCTGATTCCAGACTAAGATACTTTAATAGGTACCTCGACTTGCAGTCAAGTAAGTATTTTTCAATAAAGCCTTAATTATAGAAAAAAGAGGTCCCTCTCAATTTACGACTGAGGAGAGATCCTTCTGCGCACTGTTTTATAAAAAACAATAAGCTATAAAAAATTTAATTTATTTCACTTGCTAGCATCTGTTTGGCTGTTTCATGCATTTCTGGTAGTCCAGAAGTTTCTGCATATTCAGCAACTGTGATACCGCTTGTTGTTAAAAGATTGACGATATGCTCATTCATACGTGGCCATGTTTTGCCACCGGCATTTTGGTAAGCATCAAGTAATTGCCTTAGACCGGTCTGACCGAAAAGAAGATAATGGGACATAAAATCAACCGATACATCGGCAATGCCCACTTCTGTCCAGTCAATTATCCCGGTTACTTGATAATTGTTATTAATCAGAATGTGACCAGGGTGAAGGTCGCCATGCTTTACCCCAACATGGGTTGGCCATAGGGTATCATCTGCTAACCAGTCCTGCCAGCACTGCCAACGCGAAGGATTAATGTCATAAGTCTGATTTACTTTCTTCATCCGTTCTTTCATATGACTTCTTAATTGATTTGCAGGTAGGTATTCAATACCAATTTTTTTAAATGGAGCTTGGGGCAGGGCGTGTAAATTTGCTAACGCCTGACCTAATGAGTGATTGTATTCAGCTGGAACCTTCATGTTATCAAAGCTCCAGATATAATCTTGCAGTTCCATATCTATCGTGGCGGCTGGGTTCCCACCTAGCTGTTGATAGGCAACGAACTCTTCAGAGATAATTGACCATTTTGGAACCTCAAAACTGGCATGCTGACCGATGATAGCCAATGCTTCTTGTTCTAGTTGAGCGTGGCGCAGTGACTCTCGGCGTCGTGGGATTCTTAAAATCCATTTATTGTCATACTCATCTTTGGCATAGGCGACTTGAAAGTCAACGCCAGATTCATTAAATGTGATACTGTCTAGTAAGATATTTAGTCCATGCTTGTGTGCTAACTGCTGTAATTTAAGTGTATGCATTGTTTTTTCCCTCCAAGTAGTTTGTAAGGTTGAAATCATAAAAAAGACACAGACTGGCGCATGTCTGTGTCGTAAGTAAACGTTGTGCTCTTTAGCTATTAGCTGCATGTTCACAATGTGTATAAAGATATAAGAAAAGACAAATTAATAGCTACTTTTCCTCATCTTTAGGTTTATCTTTATCCGTAGAAGATCATTAAAAATGTGCAGACTACACCCGTTTACTCTGTTTTATCAAGACAGAGCCTTTGAATATATTAAATTAGCCATTATTCAAAGTTTGGTAACGTAGTCTTCCAGATAGCATCATTTTTTCACAATCCTCCTTTTGTTAATTTAATACTACTATACCTTCTTTTTTTTCTTATTGTCAATCGTTATTTTTTACGATAAACGATCAGGTTTTTTATTGGTAAATGGTCACTATTTGCCCGTCAGGAAACATTAGTTTAAGTGTAATTGTTGCTAAATCAGTCGGTAGAGCATCGTAATTAATTTCGAACGTTGTACCCGTAATGCCGGTTTTAATACTGCTACCAAGCCATACAACTTCTTCATTATTAATAAGTAGCTTAATCTGATCAAGCGTTAGCCCTTCAATAACTGCTTTATCACCACGACCCGCGATCTTTGTTTGGGTTGGGGAGGCAGTTAGCGTTTGAATCGTTAGGGAACCACCATCAAGTTTAACGCTTTTGCGGATTGATTGCTTAATGGAATGACCAAGAGCTTGGGCTGGGTTGTAGGTAAATGTTAATGTTTGATTAGTCCCCCAAAATTCAATGGTTAGAGCTCTAGCAAAACCATTTGGCGGCGCAAAGGTTTGGACGCCTTTAAGTTTCTTCCCATCTTCACTATACTCACCAACGCCACTTATTGCGCTAGCATTTGTTAGAAAACCAGTTAGTTGCTGGGGTGTGACGTCATAATTAGGATTATCCTGTAATGGTTTAGGACTTTCAAGTGTGTAGAACATGACCAACTGATTGTCATCAACCATTACACCATCAACAGTGAAACGAAGTCCATTTTCAAACACTAAGCTTTTATTAATTGCTTGCCCTAATCCACCTTCATTTAAATGCTGTAGTGTATCAGAAATAATATGGTCATAGCCAAGTAGTTTCTTGCCATAGTAGGCAAGGCTTGGCGCCGCATGATTAATGATCAGGATCATGATAATAAAGGCAGTTGCATACCTCCATAGTTTTTTCATTCGAAACAGTCTAACAGACTTAGGCTGTTTGATTAATGCCTGGCTAAGACGTTGCTCCAGTTCAGCAGGTGCTTGGATCTGGTTAAGCTGCTGCTTACGATGATAAAAAAGCTCTTTTACTTTATCCATCCTGTTCACCTCGCGCTAGTTGATTTAAGTGTTTTAATCCATAATAAATACGGGACTTAACTGTTCCGATTGGGGTATTAGTCAGCTGACTAATTGTCTCCAAATCAAAATCATGTAAGTATTTAAGTTTAATCATTTCAGCATGATGCGGTTTAGTTGTGCTAGTAAATAATCAAGCTCCAATTCTTGATGTTTCTGTTCAACCTGATCGCTAGCTGTAACAAGCTCAGCTTGGTTGTCTGCTAAACGTGTCATTTTTTTCTGCTCACGAAAGGCACGATAACAGCACCTTACTAATATTTTTTTGCTCCAGCTATAAAAGGCTTCTCTTTTTCTAAGGGTCTGAATTTGCTCATAGAGGATAACGATCATATCCTCCATTACATCTAACGCATCATTTTTGTTTTTCATGTACGACCATGCCAAGCGATAATAGTCGTCTTGTTTATCTAGAATAAGTTGCAATAAAGCTTCTTTATCTCCTTTTTGAGCTTGCTTAACTAACCTGTTAATCAACTGGCCATCACCTTCCTTATCTGTAAGAGATAATCGGACTATAAAAAGTTCAATTATCGATAAAAAATTTTTTTCTTGTTCAATTAAAATTAGTATACTTGAGCAATGAAGCAAAATTAATGACGATGTAAATTCGGCAAAACTTAATTAAGCATATTATGATAGAATAATAACAGTCTTAAACATGTAAGTTCGCTAAAGAATTAGAGGGTGAGGACAGATGAATCTAAAAAAATATTGTTATAGATTAAGTAAAGGCAAGCTAGTCATGTTCACCTTTTTAATAATACTCTTTATTGGGTCAATTATCTTTGTGAATAATAATGATCGTTTTTATAATCGATCGATTGTTGAAGTGACAAGTATTGCTCAAGTTGATGAAAGGGAAGTCGTGGATCAACGGCAGAATCGAGATATTGTCTTTCGACAATATCTTACGGGAGTTGTCAAGAATGGGCCTTTTAAGGGACAATCGATTCAATTAAGTAATGAATATTCACAATCAAGAGCTTATCATCCTGAATTATCCGTAGGGCATGCCGTGTTTGTTGGTATTGAGGAGCAAGAAAATGGTGCGCTTTTCGGTGAGATAACAGAGATAAAACGTGATCAGGTCCTGGTATTAGTGGGTTGGCTATTTATCTTCACCTTACTGATCGTTGGAAGAAAGCAAGGTCTCTTTGCAATTATAAGTTTAGTGTTAAATACGGTTATCATTGTCTATACAATTCATCAATTTGCTGCAACTGCCAATGCTGAGTTATTACTATTAATGAGCTTTGCCGTCGTCGTTATTACGATCCTATCAATCTTCTTTGTGAGTGGTTTTCATGTGCGGACCTATGCTGCCATCCTATCAACCTTAATAGGAACCTTTGCTTTACTTGGGATCGCCATTGCTGTACTCGAACTAACGGGAGAACAGGGATTAAGATTTGAGGAAATGGCTTTTTTAAGCAGGCCACCACATGCGATCTTTATGGCTGGGGTGCTCATTGGTGCACTAGGAGCAGTAATGGATATTGGTGTATCAATGGCATCGTCGCTCTTTGCCTTGTATGAGCAGAATAATCAAATCTCTGTCAAAGCCTTGATTGAGTCAGGACGTGAAATTGGCAAGGATATTATGGGCACGATGACTAATATTTTATTTTTTGCCTATGTAAGTGGTACTATTCCTTCATTACTACTCTACTTCTTGAATGGCGCACCGTTAGGGTTTACACTGTCAATGAATTTGTCCTTAGAAATAACACGGGCATTAGCTGGTAGTATCGGAATCGTGCTCACCATTCCAATTGGATTGGTAACGACAATTTTAATGATTGAGTGGAAGCGGAGGAAGCTATGAATACCATAACAGCATTAAGTCTTATCCTTTTCCTATTAATGATAGCTATCGGGGGAAAGAAAGGGGTAAAGTCATTTATTGCCCTTTTTCTTAATTTTTTTGTATTAATAGTGGCTGTCATTATTATGAATGATGTCAATGTCGATCCAATAATTCTAACCTTAATTGCCTGTGCCTTTATTACATGTATTAGCTTATTTTTTATTAATGAAGTCAATAGTAAAACGAAAACAGCCTTTGTATCAACGATCATGACAGTTATCCTAATGATAATGTTAATTAGGCTAATTACTGAATACGGCATGATTCATGGTTTTGGTGAAGAAGAGGTTGAAGAACAGACCATTTTCTCTTATTATGTCGGGGTGAACTTTGTTAATATTGCGGCATCTGTCATTATTATGAGTACAGTAGGGGCAATTATTGATGAAGCAATTGCGATCAGTTCGCCCATGTTTGAAATTCATCGCCATCATCCTGATATTAAACGAAGAGAGCTTTTTCTAATTGGCATGAGAATCGGTAAGGATTTGTTAGCAAGTAATGCAAATACGTTATTCTTTGCCTTCTTTGGTGGTTACCTTGCGCTTCTTATTCGTTTTTTTGATCTTGGCTATACGATTGGCGAGATCGTTAATTCAAAAGTCTTTAGCAGAGAAATGCTGACGATCTTTGCTGGTGGAATTGGTGTTGCGCTTGTTATTCCAATAACCGCTAGTGTGGCAGCATATGTTTTAACGAAGCAGACTAAATCAATCCATGATCATGAGGAATAATAACGGGAAGGAGAGCGAGTTGTAGAAACTGGCTCTCTTTTAAAATAACAAGTTGTGTTAATATAATCCTGCTCCAAATCTAGTTATTTGCATTGATGTATTCAGCTGCTTGTTGCCCGGCTTGACGACCGAAAATGATAATATCAGCAAGGAGGAATTGTGATAATTCCTCCTGATAATTAATTACTTATTTTAAAAATTTAGAAACATTTTTATACGCATATTTAATGAACAAGATTGTCAATAGCGCATACTTTGATAAGCACTAATCATTTGCTCATACGTTAGTGCACCGTAGCTTTTGTCATGAATAATACCAGTTTGGTCAATCATAAAAGTAGTTGGAATAGCTTGTATATCGTACAAGCTTGAAGTGTCACCAGCTTTATCTATCGGGATGGGAAAGGTTAAAGCATGTTCCTTAACAAATGCGTCAACATCTGAATTTGAATGCTCAGTGTCAGTTAGGTTAACAGCAAGAATAGTAATTTCGGTATCTTCATAGAATCGTTGCATGTCAGGCATTTCAGCGCGGCACGGTGGACACCAGGTAGCCCAGAAGTTTAGCATGATTGGACTGCCAAGATAGTCGGAAAGCTGAACACGTTCGCCAGTTAATGTTTGAAGGTGAAAGTCAGGAGCTTGATTTCCAACCGCCAATCCGACTTCAACCTCCTCATTAGTTAGAACAAGCTCCCCATCATCATCATTATCACGAGAAAAAGTGGTGTAAATAAAATCAAATGCTGTCCAAGCCACCATGCCAATAATAGCAAGGATTAGAAGTGATTTGCGCACGCTAAAACCCCTTTCTAGCCTAGTCGCCCAAGCCAAGTATCTTGAATCAGTTTAATTAAGAGCCGGGAAAGATAGGGCATTAAGCCAAAAAATAAGGTTAATCCCATTAGTATCATTAGAATTGCACTGAGCTTATGCAGTTTAGTGCTGTATTTTCCAAGCCAGCTTGTTTTTTCAATGAAAATAATTAGGAAAACAAAAGGAATGATAAAACCAAGAACATAGACAAACGTATAAAGCAGTCCTTGAGCAGGGTAAAGAGCCGCTAACCATAAGATTGACCCGAAAATGGGACCGATACATGGTGTCCAACCTGCCGCAAAGGCAAGACCAACCAACAAGCTACCAAGATAGTGGGTAGGCTTCTTCGTAGAATGAACGCGCCAATCCCTCATTAAGCTCGGGATTTGAAGCCAATCAAGCATAAATAGACCCATTATCATCATAAAAAGGCCACCAATTCTTTGCAGGAGTAAGCCGGTATGTCCACCTAGTAGATGTTGGAACCATTGACCGAAGAAGGTCGCACTAGCCCCTAAACTTATAAAGATAAATGATACACCAAGTATGAAGAACAGACCGTGTATGAAGAGGTGATAAATTGATTTGGTTGTCTTATCCTCTTGGCTAATACCAGATAGATAGGACAAGAAAGCTGGTAGAATCGGGAGGAGACATGGCGATAGAACGGATAAAGCACCAGCAGACAATGCCCAGTATACACCTATAAATAATGACTCGGTCTCAAATAATCCCATAGCTTGATCTTCCTCCTATAAGGATGTCCATAACTCTATTCTTGTTATATATACGTTTAAAAACTAAAATCATGCATTGATAACATCGGAATTTCGTTATCAAAGGTAGCTGTTGAGAAATTGACAATATACCCATGCGGGTATATAATCTAGTTAATTATTAATAGAAGGAAGAACGAGAGGAACAATAAGAATGAGTCGTTTCACTTGTTTTTTACTGACATACTGAAGTTCCTAAAAAAACAAGATTTGTCTAACGATGATTGAATTAAAGGAAGTGGCCGATGTTGGATCACGAAACATTGTATACGACTGGAAACTGTCCGTACTGTATTATGATGAAGAATTTCTTAATTGAGGAGAAGGTTAGTTTTACTGAAGTAAGAGTAGATGCCGATCCAGCTGCCATTCAACAGGCTATTCAACAAACTGGACGTTTAGGGATTCCACAATTAGAGGTGAACGGGCAATGGGTTGTAGGCTAACACCCCCAAACTGTTTTGAAGTTAATAAACTGACATAATGCTGGTGAAATGACTAAAAGCAATTTGTTTGTTAAATATGCTTTAAGCCAGCTAAAGCTTAAGAAAATTTAAAATCCGCTAACAGATAGCTAACTAGAAGGAGTGATTGAACAATGGAAAGTATGACTGCAAAGGAATTATATGACCGAATAATGAATAGAGAGACATTGAATATTATTGATGTGCGTGAAGCAGATGAAGTTGCAGAAGGTAAAATTGCTCAGGCACAGCACATTGCGATGGGCCAAATTCCTAATGCTATTGCTGATTTAAATAAGAATGAACATTATTATATCATTTGTTTATCAGGAAGTAGAAGTGCAGCAGTTTGTCACTTCTTAGCAGATCAAGGTTTTGAAACAACAAATATTGAGGATGGCATGCTTGCATGGCAAGGCGAAACAGCTTAAGGGGGGCAATTAATGAGCAAGAAAATTGTAATTGTTGGTGGCGTTGCTGGTGGGGCATCCGTCGCGGCCAGACTTAGAAGATTGGATGAGCATGCCGACATCATCATGTTTGAGAAAGGGCCTCATGTTTCTTTTTCAAATTGTGCGTTACCCTATCATTTAAGTGGTATTGTTGAAAACAGTGACAAGCTGATCCTGATGTCTCCAGATATGTTTAGAAAACGATATAATATTGAAGCTAGAGTTGGTCAAGAAGTTACTAAAATTAACCGTAACCAAAAAACCGTGACCGTGTCTGAATTGACCAGTGGAAAGAGCTATCAAGAGAGCTATGACCAATTAGTTCTTTCGCCAGGTGCCGCGCCCGTACGGCCAAATTTACCGGGAGTTGAGCTTCCCCATGTTTTTACTGTTCGTAATGTTGTTGATATAGACCGGATTCATAAATATATTTACACGAATGAGTTAAAGGATATTACTGTTGTTGGTGGTGGCTTTATCGGTGTTGAGGTCGCTGAGAATTTACAATTGGCTGGCTATCATGTTACTTTAGTTGAATTTTCCGAGCAAATTATGAAGTCCTTTGACCATGATATGGCACAGATCTTACATAAAGAAATGCATGATCAGGGTGTAAAACTGGTATTAGGTGACGGCTTAGCAAAGATTAACGACAGCTCGATTATGACCCAATCTGGAAAGGAGATTTCGACCCAAGCTGTAATTTTAGCAATGGGAGTTAGTCCAGAGACTTCTCTCGCAAGTGAAGCAGGACTTGCGCTTGGTCAAACAGGTGCAATAAAAGTTGATCATAATTATTTAACGAATGATTCTAATATTTATGCGGTTGGCGATGCGATTGAGGTTTATCATAAATTACTGCATAAACCTGTTCGATTATCGTTAGCAGGGCCAGCACAAAAACAAGCACGAGCGGCGGCAGATCATATTTATGGTATTCCCAGCCGTCATCAAGGGGTGATTGGTTCATCTTCACTTCACTTATTTGACTTAAATGCGGCTTCGACCGGGCTAAATGTTCGTCAGGTTGAAGCGGCGGGGATAAGTTATGATTATAGTTATCTTATTCCACCGGATAAGGTCGGTTTGATGCCCAATAGTGCGCCCATGCACTTTAAACTGATTTTTGAAAAACCAACGGGAAGAATTCTTGGTGCTCAAGCGATTGGTAAAGGTAATGTTGATAAACGGATTGATGTGATCGCCACGATGATCTCAATGAATGGGACACTTGAGGATTTAAAGGATCTTGAGCTTAGCTACTCACCTATGCTCGGTACAGCAAAGGATGTTGTTAACCACGCTGCTTTAGTTAGCTTAAACCTTCTCCATGGTTACTATCAAGAGGTAAAAGTATCCGAGGTAAGATCACTTGTGGAGAAAAATGCTTTTATTATTGATGCTCGCGAAGAGGGAGAGTTTAGGTCAGGCCATCTGATTAATGCGATAAACATACCTTTAAGTGAATTTAGAACGAGACTTGACGAGATACCGAAAACAGAACCAATCTATGTCCATTGTCGATCTGGCCAACGTAGCTACAATATGGTTATGGCTTTGTTACATTTAGGTTATCAGGATGTTTACAATATCGCAGGTTCATATTTGGGCATTAATCTGTATGAATATTTTACTGATCAACATACCGGGCGTGAGCCGATTGTTACCAAGTACAATTTTAAATAAAATAGAGGCTGGTAGTATCTAACCTCTAACATTCACTGACGACAATTAAAGGTGAGGGAGTATACATGAATGGATTATGATAAACGTATTGTTAATCGTTTGAAGCGAGCAGAGGGTCAAATAAAAGGTGTGCTCACAATGATTGAGCAAAATAAGGATTGTCGTGATGTGATCACCCAATTATCGGCCTCCCGCACCGCGATTGATCGTGCGATTGCGTTAATTGTCAGTATAAATTTAGAGCAGTGTGTCAGAGATAGTGTTGAAACGGGCCAAGATAGTAGTGAGCTTATTAAAGAAGCGGTTAATTTGTTAGTTAAGAGTAATTAGGTTGGTCAGGCTAAAGATAAAGTGAATCTTTAAGCAGTGTGTGTTTTTATCCTACACTGAGTGTTGTCACCACAGGCATGGGACTGCGGTTACTCGCCCCATCGAAAGCATTTGCGCCTAAAGTTATGACCAAAGTGCGGTCTCTGAATGAATTGGACTTTTATTGACTGTTGATCCCCCACCGCACTTGGATTTTCCTCGTATCCTTGAACTGGGGGCATACAGTTAGTTAATCTGCGAAAAGGGGAAAAATTGATGTTAATGGAACTAGACAGATCGAAGTTTGAATGTTTAACTGAGCTTGTTAGTCAAAGTAATCATATTGAAGAGAAAGCGATTGTGACTGGTAATAATCCTGGACGGATATTTGTTTTAGATTCAAATAATCCGCGATCTGCTTTGATTTGGCCAGCCAATAATGATGGTTTTATTTTTGTTGGTTATGCAAATGATCCTGTTTTTAACAGTGCTGCAAAAAACTACATTGAACAAAAACTAGTTCCAGAGTTGAAGGCACTAAAGTTGGATTATTTTGAATGCATCGGTAATAGCCTAGACTGGTTTACTACGATCGAGAAACTATTCTCAGACCGTAGCTTAAGCTCTTGGAAGCAAAATTTGTATCAACTTCCAGAAAATAACTCACTTGATGCATTGATGCTTGATCTTGATGATAACTACGAATTAGTCGAGGTAACTAAAGATTTTTTAAACCGAGTTGATCTAACTAACATTGCTTTTCTCCAAGATTGTTTAAGTGAGTTTTGGGGGAGCTTAGCACAATTTTTTGAGCACGGTATGGCATTTGTCATCATCTATAACAATGAAATTGTGAGCATCTGTTATTCAGGGTTTGTCTTCCATAACACGCACGCAATTGGGATTGAAACCATTGAGCCATATCGGGGCAAAAGGCTTGCGCTTCAGATTGCTACAGCTTTTGCTCAAGCAGCGGCTGTTAGGGGAGTGTGCCTTGTTTGGGACTGTATGGCGGAGAATGTCCCCTCAAATAAATTGGCGCAACGGCTTGGTTTTCAGTTGCAGTATACTTATTATGGGTATGAATTTGAACTTTAACCTAGTAAATTAACAAGCTCTTATTGAAGTAGAGGTTCAATGAGAGCTTGTTTTTATTTAAGGGTTGTGTGCACCACGAACAATTGCAATGAGGTACCATTCATCATTAATCTGTTCGAAGACGAAGCGAAGTGCTTGCCAGTAATGCCAGTCATCTTCATCTGGTTCATGATAGTACTCAATGTATATAGCATCAGGAAAAACTTCGGGAATGGTATTGGGTTGACTACCGCCCCCGTCGACAATGGAATCATTATAACTAATTTGATCATAGGTAAGTTGATAATCTGGATTAAATTTATGTACGGCTAAGAATTCATCAACCCATTCATTCGGGGTAGCAAAATATTCACGTCCGCTTTGATCCCAAGACCATCGATATTCTTTTTCATTATTATTAAAGTCCTCAATATCTTTAACACTAAAAAAAAGATCATCTTCAGCCCCGATATTTGCAAACGGGGAGTAAATTAGCCCCTTGTCATAATGAGGTTTGCTTGCTAATTGGGACCATTCTTTATGCATTAAATTTTGAAAGATAGCATCTGCTTTTGCTAATAGGAAAAGCTCAGCTTGAATGCCTAATTTTGTTGTTATCTGATAGTTAACAGTTTCATAGCTAGTCACCTTTAATTGTTGGAGTGAATAATTGGTAATGAGATAGCCACCTAGAAAAATGACAAAACAAAAGAAGAAGGCGATAATAACGTATGGATTTACTGCTTTTTCTCTTTTCTTCAAGGGCAAGACTCCTTTTATTTTTGTACTCGCCATAAACTATACCCAAAATAATAGTAAGCGACACATGCAGAAAAAAAATCCCTCGATTAGAGCAAATGATTATTTGCTCTAATCGAGGGAGGAACTTAAATTGCTTTTAGTTTCTCGTGCAAGTATTCAGCCAAGTACTCATGTGCAAACATACCTGCCGCTTCTTCGGCACTAGAATTATAATTTGTGTTGGTATTGACATCATAAACATAAATTTGATGATTACTATCCTCGACCCATTCAATGGCAGCTACATCAATATTAGCTTGATTTAAAAAAGTTTGATAGCTTTGCTGCTGGTTGCTTGGAAGGGGCTGAGTGATCTCAAATTTGGTTGAGCTCTCAAGCTGTTCCGGCCTATCTTCAATCGTACATTCATCGGCGGGGCATAATTGAAACCCATCTGTTGTATCAATAGAAACCGTATATAGAAATTTTTGATTAATGAATTCCGAACGTCTTATTTTCCCATCAATTGGTTTAATGTATTGTTGTAATAATGTAATGCCATCAACTGAAGGTTCAAATAATGGGCTGTTAACATATGCAGCTAGCTCTGCTTGTGAAGCAAACAAGTGGACTCCAAGACCTTTGCCAGCACGGTTGTGCTTGGTGATAAGTGGATAACAATTAAGCTCCTGTGCCGCAGAAATAATGCGCTCTTGTCCCAGGACAGCAACGGTTTTAGGTGTTTGAATGTTAGCCTGTTGCAGCGCCAAGTATTGCTTAACCTTACTAATCTCAAGATCAATAGCACCCGTACCATTTATGACAGGGCGTTGATAGAATTCTAGCCATTTAATGACTTGTTGGGTGAATTCAGGCGCATAGCGATGCCCTCGTGTATGGGAGGAGGCTGACATGCGATTATAAAAGACACCAATTGGTGGTGAACTATCGATATTTATGCTGCCACTAGCTAGATCCCACAGCTCGTAAGGAACACCTTTTATGTCTAGCCATTTGGTCAAGTGTTCAGTCCACTCTAAGTTTTCATGTAAGACAAATACTTTTGGCTGACTCATTCCTTCACTCCTCGTTTTTCACTAAATTTAAGTGATCGTATCATTTAGAAGTGAGATTGTCAAAGTAATTGACTTACCTAATAGCATCGACAAACGATTAGGTCATGATTCTATCTGGGATAGGGTGTAGCTCACGAATCCTGCTGTTAAACTGAATATCATATAGACTATTAATTAAGTTGTTAAAAATAGTATCCCACGATTGAGCTTTAGCAAAGTTTCGAGCTGACTGTGCCATTGCTGCACGTAGTAACTTCTTTTCAATTAACATTAGCGTTTTGTTGGTAAACTGCTCAACTTGCTTTGCATCGCATAGGAAGCCGTTAACCCCATCTTGAACAAGGTTCTTAACCCCGCCACTGTTCGCTCCAATAATCGGTAACCCCGATGCCATGGCTTCTAACACGACATTACCAAAGGTCTCACTTGATGAGGGAAAGAGAAAGATGTCACTTGATGCATACAAGGTTGCTAATGCCTCTCCTTTAACGAAACCAGTCCAGGTCACATTTTTCTTTTTTTTCTTGGATAAAGGAGAGAGGAGTGGACCATCTCCAGCAATGATTAAATGTGTATGTTGTCTAACCTGATCTGGCAGTGCGGCAAACGTCTTTAATACAATCTCAATCTCTTTTTCTGGCGCAATGCGCCCGACATATAAGAGTATGGTCTCAGCGGTTATTTGATATTTTTCTCTAATAAAGGTTTGATGCCGTTTTTTTGGTGTGAAGTAAATATGATCAACACCACGGCTCCAAACTTCAATTTGCGGATGGAACTGTTGGGCCGTTAATTTCATCTTTGTCTCCACTGAGGGAACATAAATCCGCCTAATGGGTTGATGAAACCATGCTAAATACTTTTGTAGCCATTTTTTAAAATAGCTTAGTCGATAATAATCTAAGTAATGATCAAAATGGGTATGATAGGAGGCAACGATCGGAATATTTTGGCTTTTACCATAATGTAAGCCAATTAAGCCAAGGTTAAATGGTGTGACAATATGAATGAGATCTGGTCTAAATTTATCTAGCTCTTTCTTTATGTGTGGGTAGATAGGAAGCGTAAATCGACAATTGCGATAAAGTAAAAATGGAATACTAGTAAGGCGCTGCACATCAGGCTCCGTGCTGATAGCTTTAGCAGAAGATGGTGCAAACAGGCGATAGCTAATACCTTTTCGTTTTAAGTAGGTGAGGTAGCGCTCCAATGTTACAGCGACACCATTAACTTCAGGTGCAAAAGTATCAGTAAAAATAGCGATTTTCATAACAGCACTCCTTTTCATGACTGATTTAATGCTACTTTTACTATAACAGTCGTTCTTTGAGCAGGTATTAAGCTAGAGTTAAGGTATTGAAAACTTTTACTGAAAAGAAGCACTATTTTTTTGCGAAAATAATCAAAACATTAGTTGCTATCATTCATCATAAACATAAGAAGCAGGCTCTTCATAGCCCGGATCGTAATAATCTGCTTTAATAAAAGTATTCATCTAAAATATCTGCGTTCAATGATATTTAATGAGATGCGTGGTCAGGAGTAGGGGAGGGTTAACGATTTTCCCTGACAATGAACAACTGGCCAATAGATTTTCTGTAGTTATTATCAATGGCCTACTTATGTTGCTCAGGAGCAGTGACGTAGTTTAAAATGTTCATAAGTAGATGTTTTTCTTAATTTAACCCTTAATTAGTGCTTGGATGTTTGAGTAGCCTATAGAATGGTTATAGATGTCACTAGTAGCTATAAAAAGGAAGAGAGGATGTTTAAGAGACATGAAGGTTTTAATCATTGGTGCAAATGGACAAATTGGCAAGCATTTAGTGAAATTAATGCAAGAGACGGAAAGTATTCATGCCAAAGCAATGATTCGCAAAGAGGAGCAAGCCGCATATTTTAATAATCTGGGCGCTGAGACAGTGCTCGTTGATCTAGAGGGTGAAATAGAGCAAATTGCTGCGGCAGCTAACGATGTAGATGCGATTGTATTTACAGCTGGATCAGGACCAAAGACAGGTAAGGATAAAACAATTATGGTTGATCTGGACGGGGCTGTTAAAACGATTGAAGCAGCTAAAGTAGCAGGAGTACAGCGCTATATCATGATTAGCTCATTTGACACGACGCGAACAGCTATTCAGGAAGCGCCAGAGTCATTTGCCCCTTACGTCGTGGCAAAGCATTATGCAGATGAGTGGTTACGTGCTACTAATCTCGACCATACCATCATTCATCCAGGAATGCTTACAAATGATGAAGGAACAGGACAAGTGACCTTGGCAAACACTGTAGAGGTGGGAGAAGTTGCGCGCGAGGATATTGCTCTTGTTATTTTAGAAACGCTTAAGCAGGACAGTACAATAGGCAAGGAATTTCAGGTCGTTGGTGGAACAACACCAATTGCCGAAGCAATTCAGTCAATTTAAATTAAATAGAAGAGCACGTTAGTTCATGGTAACCATGATGCTAACGTGCTTTTTAAATAGTATTTGTGTTGGCGTTAACGTGGGATTGATAACCGTTTTCCATATTAACGCAAGTGCTGTTTGCGTCAACGAGGAAACGATTACCGCCCTCCAGATTAATGCTTACGTCAGAAAAATTAATGAATTAGCCACTTCAGACTAGCAGTAATCACCAATATCAAGCGCTGTAATCACTTCGAAACAATCGCGATAGTCAATCGTGACCTGTTCATCTTCAAGATAGCGTTTTGTTGTATAATCAATCTGAATCGGAATATTGTCAATGGTTACGGTGGTATCAATCTTTCTTGGCTGATCAAAGGTGAATAGATAACGGACACCCATGCCACAGCCACCGGAAATCTGTGCATCAATTCTAGGCAGATACGAATCTGAAAAGTGCATCATTTTTAACTGGTTAAGTGCTGGTTTTGTCAATAATATATTCACCTTATCTCCTCCTTAGCTAGTCCTCTTTAGTATAACGTAAGATCGGTTTTCGAGAAGCCTTTGTTTCATCTAAGCGACCAATTACCGTGGTATGTGGTGCATTTAATACCATTTGCGGGTCGTTTTCAACCTCTTTGGCAATTGCAATCATCGTATCGGCAAAGGCGTCTAATGTTTCTTTTGTTTCTGTTTCGGTTGGTTCAATCATCAGGCCTTCTTCTACATTTAACGGGAAGTAGATGGTTGGCGGATGATAGCCAAAGTCAAGTAAGCGCTTGGCAATATCTAATGTACGCACACCAAGCTTTTTCTGCTTTGAGCCGGACAAGACAAATTCATGCTTACAAACCTGTGGGTACGGTGTTGCATAATAAGGTTCTAAGCGTTTCTTTAAGTAATTGGCATGAAGCACGGCTGATTCCGACACTTGGTACAAGCCGTCTGGCCCCATTGTGCGAATATACGTGTATGCTCTTGCTAGGATACCAAAATTGCCATAATAGCCCTTTACTCGTCCAATTGAAAGCTTCTCACTCGTATTTAACGTGTATTGGTCACCGTTTTTCTCAACTCGCGGAATCGGTAGATATGGTGCAAGCTCCTTGGTAACGCCAACAGGACCTGCACCTGGTCCACCGCCACCATGTGGTGTGGTAAATGTTTTATGCAGATTTAAATGGACAATATCAAAGCCCATTTTCCCTGGTGTTGTTCTTCCAAGAATGGCGTTGGCGTTAGCCCCATCGTAATAAAGTAAACCACCAGCTTCGTGGACAACCTGAGCAATCTCAACAATATCCTTCTCAAATAAACCAAGTGTATTTGGGTTTGTAAGCATTAAAGCGGCTGTTTCTTCATTAACATGCTGTTTAAGTTCAGCAAGATCGACTAAACCAGCTTCATTTGATGGAATTGTAACTGTTTCAAATCCAGCAATAGCTGCCGTTGCTGGATTTGTCCCATGGGCAGAATCGGGTACTAACACCTTTGTTCGATTTTGGCCATTTTGCTTATGGTAGTGCTTGGCAATCATCAATCCGGTCCATTCGCCTTGCGCACCAGCAGAGGGCTGGAGACTGACTTCATCCATACCAGTAATTTCGGCTAAGTCTGCTTGTAGTTCATATAAAAGCTGAAGCGCACCTTGAACTGTTTCTTCAGGCTGATAAGGATGAATGCGACTAATGCCATCTAAACGAGCTATGTCTTCATTTACCTTTGGATTGTACTTCATTGTACATGATCCTAACGGATAAAAACCACTATCGACACCATAATTCTTATTTGATAGAGCTGTATAGTGACGCATAAGTTGAAGCTCTGAAACCTCAGGGAGCTCGGCTTCACTGTCTCTGAGTAAATGACTTGGAAATTTATCTGTTAAGGTCACTGGATCAACATCACTTGTTGGCAGGTCAACGCCAATCCGTCCTGGTTGACTGACCTCAAAAATCATTTTATTGTACGTTGTCATGATAATGCCCCCAATACAGCTACAAATTGATCAATCTCTTCTTTAGTACGTTGCTCAGTGACAGCAATTAGCATGTGTGTGTCTAAAGAATAGATTCCTGATAAGTCAAACCCGCCAATAAAGCCTGCTTCAAATAGTGCTTGATTAGCGTCCTTGGTTGAAACAGGTAGCTCAACGACAAACTCATTAAAAAACGCTGACTGATTATGAATAGGAAAGCCCTTTTCCCTAAGCTGATTGGCCAGATAATCTGCCTTCTCAATATTAAGCTTAGCCATTTGTTGAATGCCCTTTTTGCCCAAGGCGGACATACAAACAGCTGAGGCAAGTGCATTTAACGCTTGATTCGAGCAGATATTTGAGGATGCCCTTTCACGTCGAATGTGCTGTTCCCGCGCCTGAAGGGCTAGGGTAAAGCCACGCTTACCGTCAGCATCATTGGATTGGCCGACAATTCTTCCGGGAATCTTCCGCATTAACTTCTTCGTTGCTGCAAAGTAACCGCAATGTGGACCACCAAAGGACATCGGAATGCCTAAGGGCTGCATATCGCCAACAACGATGTCAGCACCTAGCTTACCAGGTGCTTGAAGAACTGCTAATGCAAGCGGATTTGCACTAACAATAAAGAGGGCGCCGTTATCCTGAGCAATCTTTTTTATCTCGGCTAAATCCTCAATCGATCCCAAGAAGTTAGGATACTGTACAATAATAGCTGCTGTCTGCTCATCTGTTTGCTCAGCTAGACAAGTTAAGCTAGTAATATCGCCTGTTCTTTCAGCAGTGTTGACAGTATATTCAAGTCCCTCTGCGTTGGTAGCAAGAATGGCACGTGTTTCTGGGTGGACAGTTTCAGCAACGATTACCTTGGGCCGCTTTGTTGAGGTTACCGCGAGTGCTGCTGCTTCAGCAACAGCGGTGAAGCCATCATACATTGATGAGTTAGCAACATCCATACCAGTTAGCTCACACACCATTGTCTGAAATTCAAAGATAGCCTGCAATTCACCTTGGCTAATTTCCGGTTGGTATGGTGTATAGGCAGTATAAAATTCAGAGCGTGAGATAACGTGATTAACCACACTTGGAATAAAATGATCGTAAGTACCTGCACCAAGGAAGTAGCTGTATTGATTAGCATTAATATTACGTCCAGCTAGCTGATGCATTTTTTTAACAAGTAGTGACTCGGGTAGCGCCGCTGGAATTGTTAAAGGCTCAGTCAATCGAATTGATTTTGGTAAATCTGCATATAAGTCATCAAGTGAATCCATCTTTAAGAAGTCAAGCATTGCTTGCTGATCTTCAATTGTATCTGGCAGGTAGCGGAAGCGAGCAGTCATGGTTATTCTTCTCCTTCAGCAATTAGGTTTTGATAGGCTGCTTCATCTAATAGCTGCTCTAACTCACTTGGATCAGTAAATTCGATTTCAACTAACCAACCTGCTTCATAGGGGTCGCTGTTTATCTTCTCAGGTTCATCCTCTAAGCTCTCATTTACCTTTACAATCGTTCCTGAGATTGGCGCATAGAAGTCGGAAGCGGCCTTTACTGACTCAATAACGCCTAATGAATCGCCAGCATTCACTTTATCGTCAACCTCAGCATTTTCAACGTAAACAATATCGCCAAGCTCCTGCTGAGCAAAATCCGTAATGCCAATTCGTGCTCGATTATCTGTTAATGGAACAATCCATTCATGTTTGATCGTAAATTTAATAGTTTTGGTCATAAGATAACGCCCTTTCCTTTTTGCTTATTTTTTTGTTAAAAATGGAGTTTTTACAATTTTAGCCTCAACCAGTTTGTTTCGAATCTCAATGTAAACGGTCGTTCCTACCTCACTGTAGTCAGTATTAATAAGTGCTAGCCCTAAGTGTTTTTTTAGTGAGGGGGAATGGGTGCCTGACGTAATAACGCCAATTTCAGTACCTTCCGCTGTTAAAACACGATAATCATGGCGAGGAATTCCCCGTCCAAGTAGTTCAACGCCAACTAACTTGCGCTTAAGCCCAGCAGCTTTTTGTTCAGCAAGAGCGGTTTTACCAATAAAGTCAGCTGGCTTGTTAAGCTTAACCGTAAAGCTAATCCCAGCTTCAAGTGGTGAAATCTTGTCAGATAGCTCTTGACCGTAAAGGGCTAAACGTGCTTCAAATCGCAAGGTATCACGAGCACCAAGGCCACATGCCATTATCGCATCATTAGCAGCTAAAAGTGCCTGCCACAACTTAGGTGCCTCACTGTTTGCAAGATAGAGTTCAAAGCCATCCTCACCCGTATAACCGGTTCTAGAGACGAGGATATCAGAAATATTAGCAATTTCTATCTCCTGAAGGAAATGAAATCCTTTAATTTGACTTAAATCTGTTTTAGTCAGTTGCTGCAAAATTTGCTCTGCCTGTGGCCCTTGAATAGCTAATTGCGCCATTTGATCGGAAATATTAGAAATGCTTAGCCCTGCAAATCTTGAAGCGTGTTCTGCTACCCAATTAAAATCTTTCTCAATATTGGCTGCGTTAACGACCAGTAAAAAGCGATCATCTGCCAATTTATAAACAAGGAGGTCATCAACCGTCCCGCCGTCGGGATAACACATCGCTGTGTACTGAGCTTGATTAATTGAAATTTTTGTTACATCATTGGTAAGCAAATAATTAAGAAATGACTCTGCCTGATGTCCTTCAATCAAAAACTCACCCATGTGCGAGACATCAAATAGACCTGCCGCTCCTCTTACCGCCTGATGTTCATCGATAATACTTGAAAAATGGACTGGCAAAGCCCAGCCACCAAAATTAATTACCTTTGCACCATATTGCTCATATAACGGGAAAAGTGGTGTTCGCTTTAAAGCATCCTGACTCATCTACTCTAGCACCTCCTAAATTAATCGAACCCTTGCTCGTAAGTCTCTAGATAACAGAAAAAAGGACAGAGAAGGGCACTTAACTACAGCCCTTCTCTGTCCTCTTTACCTGAGAGTTTTCGCTTTTTAAAAAAATAAAAAGCTCCCCTTTGGTGGCATCAGCATGCGCTCTCCAGAGATTCGTCCTATTATGGTTCGGTTACCTGAGAGATTAATTCATAAGGGATCTTTTATGAACTTGCTCCTTCGGTGGTATGCAACATACGCTCTCCCATAATAATCATCCGCACTATTTATACTTAGTTAACATGTTACTATTGTTTTAAGAGAAATGCTATAGCTATGTTATTTTTTTTAACAATTTTTCAAGCGAAAAACGAACAATGTCTTTGTTTTGTTTTGAAAAAAGGAATGAAATAGTTATTAATGAGGTAATTTTTAAAAAAATTATCTTAATGTTCGGTTTTAGAGTTGGATAAGCGTAAGGATAATAAATTAAAGAAAGAGAATGTTTGTTCGTGTGAGGTGTGTTATAATAGGAATAGATAATGTTCTTTTAGGGTAAGGTCGGCTAATCCCCGAGAATGGAAGGGGGTGAGGCCTATGAGTATGTACGAAAGTATAATGGTACTGTTAGGGTTTGGTACCTTCTTGATTGCATTGCTCGCTTTGGTCATATCAATGATCAATAAAAAATAGACCTCCCTATTTGCCCTGAAAAGTAATTAGGAGAGGTCTATCACCCAACGTGATAGCCGATCCCTCTGGGGGAACCGCTTATCGATAACGCGTAGTGATCGCTACGCGTTATTTATTATCGTCATTTATGATTTTATTATAACATAAATGTGTTCGATAAGTCATGACGTATATTTATTTTGTACATTTAATCTGTAATTTAATAAAAATGGTTAATCTGTAACGGTGGATTTATCTGACATTTCGTGAAAAATCGAACAATATCGTGTATAATAGATCATATTTGATAGATACAATGGAGTGAGTAATTTGGGGAATTTATATAAAAGTAAATTAACAGGTAAATCGCTTGGTGTTATCTTTGGCACCTTTGCACCGATGCATTTAGGACACTACAACAATATTATGCGGGCAAAAAGAGAAAACGATGCTTGTTTAGTTGTTGTAAGTGGCTATACAGGGGATCGTGGTGATGCAATCGGCTTGAATCGGACTAAGCGGTTTAGATACATAAGGGAATTATTTGCTGAAGATGAGAACATCTACGTTGCTCAGCTAGATGAAAGTCAAATTAAGCGCTATCCACACGGCTGGGCGGAGTGGCTGGTTAAGATGAATCAGCTTAAGGACTCAGCAACAGAAGAAGTGCCCGAACGCGTAACGTGGTATGTCGGTGAACCTGAGTATAAGGAGGAGCTTGATAAACGGACAAATGATCAGATTGTCCTGTTAGATCGTAGCAGTTTACCAATTTCAGCCTCGATGATCCGCAGTAACCCATTAAAGTATTGGGACTACATTGTCCGAACCTTTAGAAGGCACTTTTCAATTAATATCTTAGTGATGGGAAGTGCGTCTACCGGTAAGACGACACTGGTTCGAGATATTGCGCGGAGCTTTGGTAGTCCGTATACCGATGAGTACGCCCGTACCTATGAGGAAGAGTCCAATGTAAGAGATGAAGAGCTCGTCGCCAATGATTTTCACTACATTGCCAGTGGCCAATTTGATAATAATAAAAAAACAATTATGAGCCCATCTAATAATGGTATGTTTTTTGCAGATACCGATGTAGCGGTAACCAAGTGCTATAGTAAAAAATATTTACCTGGCGAGGATCACGAAAAGTTAATCCCTTTTTATGACCTCTTAGCTGAGAAGGAGAAGTGGGATATCATCATTGTCATCCCGCCTGTCACCAAATATGTTGATGATCAATTTCGGGACATGTCACATGCCGATGAAGAAACACGACAAGAAATGCATGATTTGATGATGGCGGAGATTACTTACCAAGGTTGGGAGGATAAGGTGATTATGCTAAACCCTTCCTTTGACCAGCAAGCGAGCTATGATAAAGAAGGGTTTTATGCCCGATATACTGAAGCTAGGAAAGTCGTAAAGAACTACATTTTAGATAATTATCAAATTGAATTACCATAGCAGTCTGGTTTTTTCAACGCCAAGGTGGTAGATGTTGTCATAATGTCTATTGGCTTGGCTTTTTAAATCCTTATTCTAGCGATATGTTGTGGACATTGTTCTAGCATTAATATTATAAGCATTTATGAGCCTCTATACTTGCCATAAATTCGATTGTAGATAATGATTAAGATAACAATGCCGCGTAAACATAAAGGTACTAATGCAATAGGCCCTATTATAAAATTTTATAGAGATAAGGTACCAGTCATAGCCATAAGAATGCTGTAAATTGCCGCATTAAACCATTCGCACGGTTATAAGAGGGGATATCCGTTATTTCTTCAGCACGTACAGTACTTCCTGACCAAAAATGCATCGGCTCTTTTCGCTTGAATGCACAAAGGGCAGCTTATATAAGCTCATTGTCATCATTTTTTTTAGAAACTAAAAAACTTAGATATTACGTTAGATTTACAATCAAACTCAAGGATTGATTAAAATGCAAATTCAATTGATGTCACACGATGTGAATAGTCAAAGCCTATTTTTTCGGCCACTCTTTTGGATGCCTCATTCGATTCATCAGTTGTCCAATACACACCAAACCCTTTTTCCAAGCATTCCTTTATGTATTGTTGTCCTAATATCGTTGCCAAACCACGATTTCGTACGTTTTGATCAAATGTTGCTATATAAATTTCATGGCGGTCTCCGTTAACACAACATGAGTAACATGCACTTATAACCTTCTCATTTTTTAAAATAGCATATCCTAATCCGAATTGATCAAAGGATTCGAGGGAGGGCCAATATTCAGTTAATTCTTCTTCTAAATCCACATCAGAATTAATTAATTCCTTAGTGATTTTTATCATGGTCAAATCTTCATCAAGTATATGAAAGGGTTGCTTCAAACATTTATTAAAACGAACAGTATTCAATTCAAAATAGACGCAGTAATCCACATAATTCCAGACTTTCTTGCTTTAATTGCACAGAAATCAAATCACCTAGGTGGCTGTTAAACGACTCATTCTCTGGATCACCGAGCAGAAAGTATTCCAATCCTACTGCGTATACGATTGCAGTACGAGGCTCCTCTATTTGATCAACATATACTACGCCTTGATTCATACCGCTAATAACTGCATTTAATACATTTTCATTTTTTTCTTGCGGACTAACCAACATTCTTTTGATTTTATAATAATTTTTTTTAGGCATTTTAACGATCATAACTTTTCTCCTCGCAGTAATATAAGAGTCATAGAATTAGTCCTGCTCTTTCTAGCTAACTCGTTTACTTAAGCTATTTTAAGTGTTGGCATTTCATCTTACAATTTCACTTAAAATAAAAGTAGCACCTAATCAGATTTGATTAGGTGCTAAGAGATTTAACAACAAATTTCTTCATCATTCATTTCAACAAGTTCCATCTGATACCTTCCAGCTAATATGTTAGACTCAATGTCGTGAATATAAGCTTGAATATCATCTGATTGATCCGTTAATTCAGCAAGGTCAAAATAGAGAAAGCCTTGCTCCCTGTGTAAAATGGTTAAATGAACATTTTCTGCATGCTTTGACGTTGCAACGAGCCGACAGGTTTCCCCTTTTGGTGCCATCTCGAATGAAATCGTCATCTCCCCCTCGGTTACGTAAATACTAATATTTAATCCATAATAAATTGTATCACATGAGAGTTATGACTTAAATATGCATAGAGTAACTTTTCGGCGAATAATTAATAGTTATTTACTATTAGAATAATCTAGGGATGATATGCTTAAAATTGCTCTAGTTAGTAACAATTTAAGCCTATAGTTGATCTTTTACAGAATAAAGAATCCTGCAATTTGCTGGTCTTGATCAAAGGTCAGCTGAAACCTAATGGAAGTCCGTTCAAATTCTCCTGCTAGAAAAACAATGGTATGTCCTTGATCCTCAGTCGTTTCTTCAAAACTGTGTCCTTTAAAGTCACCAAATTCTACTGTGAGTTGCTGCCATAGTTCCGCTAGAATAGCTGGTGTTAGAGCGTCAGCCATTTCATCATTTAATTGGGCAGCAGCATCCTCATAACTGCCTTCATTAAGACTGTTAATAAACCCCTCTGCTCGTTCAATTACTTCATGTTCATCTTCATTTTCATTAGATTGACAACCTATTAATATGCTAGTCAATGTTATCAATACAAGAGTTAAAAACAGTTTTTTCATCATTTAATCTCCTTTAAATTAGTTTTCTTGCTTGAGTAACCAATTGGCAATGTCATCAATAACCTGTGCGTCCATCTCTGCCTCAACCATATACTCTTCAACAGTACCTTGTTTATCACCCTGATAATCGACGAAAAAATGATTTAAATTAGAGTAGAGCATAAACGTAGCGAACAGGTTATTGTTGAGCAGGTCTTGATACGCCTGGTAATCTTTATTAACAGTAACCTGAAAATCTTGTTCTCCTTGCATAATGAGTAGCGGAATATCAATTTGTAATAGGGCTTCTTTGGTATCAAAGCTATCAAGTTCTTTAAGGTAAAAAGCGGGTATGCCAAAAATGGTTTGACCATAAACTTCTGCGAAACTTTGCGATGTAAGCTGTTTGGCCCGCTCAAATTCTGCCTCCACAAACGTCTTATTTGTTTGATAATGAATACTTTCTGAGTCTAGATCTGCTAGTACAGCCATGTTCTGATCATAAATAATTTTCCAAAGTGAGCGAGGTGAACCAGCTAATAGGATAAGCCCCGCCAAATTTGGCTGGAGTGAGTAAATGCGAGGTGCAATCATCGCCCCCTGACTGTGTCCAATTAGATAAATGGCGTCCGAATTAATCCGATCATCATTTTCTAATAGAGAAATTGCACTTAAGGTATCCTCAATTGATTCGTCCATAATGGTGAACTGTTCTAAATCAAACTCACTAGGATAGCTATAGGTTCGCTTGTCATAGCGAAGCGTTGCAATGCCTTGCTCAGCAAGGCCATGAGCGAGATCTTTAAAAATTTGATAGCCAAAGACAGCTTGATTACGATCACTTGGACCGGAGCCATGGACTAGAACTACGGCCGGAACAGGGATATCTTGCTCGGCAGGAATACTAAGTGTTCCTGCTAATGGGAAGTCACTATCCTCAGCCAATGTAATGGATTCCTCAACAAAATTAGCATTTGAGCAAGCCGTTAACATGATTACTAAGGTGAAATAAAACAAAACATCTATGATTTTGATAATGAATGCGACCTCCCCGCAAATTAATATTGACTTCGATGTGTTGCCTTAAGAAAACATAATTCACATGTATAAGTTTACCTTACACTTTTAGTAAAGGGAAGGATATCCATATGCGAATTTGGTTGTATATGGATAAACTTGTCCGATTGTAAGGCGTTTAATAAGTTATTTATTAATTGGACAGGATTTGTGGTTAAGGATCATGCTGAAAAAGTCGATCGCTATGGGGTTGTTAGTAATCTGAAAATAGCTAAGATAGTAGAAAAAATAGACGGTCCGTTATCAGATGTTGAAGTAAAGACGTTTGAACTTGAAGATGAAGAGGCGGCAAGACAGTGGTTGCTCTGAATTTAATAGCAGGATAAATAGATAAAAGTAACGACACCATTTGGTAAGGTCGTTACTTTCTTTACATCAAGCCAGCTTATGCTTCTTTAAAATATTTAGTTCTTAAAGGTGAGATCCAGTGATCAGCGTAATATTATTTTGAAGTTATATTTGTAGATTATCTAGGTTTTTATAATATAATAAAGATAAATATGCTATCAGGTAGCTTACTTTACATACCCTTAGGAGTTTAGTACTAAAGGAAATGGTTATGTAGTTTACAAAATAAAAGAAAGCGACAATATTACAATTGGTTACAGAAAGGTGTCCTTCAAATGGAATGGCAACAGGAATTAAGTGAAAAGGGTTATCAGAAGGTAGCTGAGCGTCTAGCAAATATACATAGCTGTGATTATTTTCTTAAAGAGCTTACCTTAATTATCAAGGGTTGCGTTCCCGCGGCCAGTAATCTTCCTGACGATATTCATATCTTGTACAATCAATTGACGAGTTTAACTACTTTTTGCGAGGAATACAAACCAATTATTATGCGTGATTTGAAATTTCTATTCATTGAAATCACCAACCCTTCAAATAAATGCGCACAAATGTATAGCAGTACAACAGAGGAAGGTATTGCTCTGTATCATCAAGCCATGCAAGGTAACGTAGCTGCCCAGCTCAAACTGGCTTATTTTTATCAAGCAATTGAGCGTGATGATTGGGCCTTTGACTGGTTTAAAGTAGTGGCCGATCTTGGTAGTGCCGAAGCGCAGTATTGGCTAGGCAATGCATACTTTGTTGGGAAGGTTATCAAGCGTAATTTGGAAAAAGCTTTTTTTTATTATAAAGAGGCTGCTGAACATGAGCATGGTGATGCTCTAAATAACTATGCCGATATGTATTTGCGTGGGGAGTTTGTCGAGCAGGATGAGGGGAGAGCTTTAGAACTTTTTAAGCTAGCTGCTGGTAAGGGCGTACCTGAAGCAATGTATACACTTGGTCATATGTATGAAAATGCTGTTGGGACAGAAGTGGACATGGTAGAATCCAAGCGCTGGTTTACTGAATCTGCTCTTTGTGGTGATGTGTTTGCAGCAAATCGCTTAGGGCATGAGGCGGTGGAAGATGGGCGAGGCGATGAAGCAATAGCTTGGTACCAACTGGCTGCTGATCAGGGTGATGCTTACGGAGAATTTAATTTGGGTGTTTGCTATGAGTCTGGGATCGGAACCCATGTTAACATAAAGAAAGCGAAATATTGGTATAAGAAAGCTGCTGTTAAAGGTGATGAGCAAGCAAAGCAGAAGTTGGAAGAATTTTAACGCCACACTTAAGGACAAGTTGATGGTTATAGTAATAATAAAGGACAGCTACTCATAGTGGGTGCTAATGCCATTGTTGCAGCACTATTCTTTAACCATAAGAGTTGTGTTGGTCGTGCTGAGCAATGCATTCGCTTATCGTGCGCTTGCCTTCATGTAATAGACTAAACGTTAAAATTGCTATAGTAGGGAAAAGATTGCCGCGTTGTTGCTTAAGCAATAAGGTGATTGAGCGGATTGTGAATACTTATCGTAAATTAATTGACTTCAAGCATTAGAACGAAACTAAGTCTGCTAAGTGCGGATTAACAGCCAGTAATAGCCTGGTTTGTTCAGAATCTAATTTTTTTGAGGGTGCACTTAACTCATGCTTTTTGGTGCATGCCTGTGGAACTAACAATCAGTGGGGCTAAAGAAAACCCCGCTGATTGAAGATTCCCTTTACTGGAAAACCATCAATTCCTACAAGCTAATTAAAGCAATCAGCCAGCTGGATAATAAACCTCCAACTTTTAGAGATCACTACCGCTTGCGTTCATTCACAAACAATGACCTGTCTAGAAAACAGCCCCTTTTTCCCTTTATTAGCAACGCATCGATCGGTTATTATAAAACCAGCTTGCGCAATTTCGTTATCCATGTTTTCGATGGTAATGATAACTGCCTTATTTGCTATTCTCTTAGCATGTTTGATGATAGCGACCTGTTCTTCAGTTGTAGCTTGGGAGTAGAGGTTGTATGGCATATCGATAATGGCGACATCATAATAGCTTTCTTCATCAGCGATATCCTTTACTTCCACTATTCCATTATAGTTGAAATAAGCGATATTTTCTCTTGATCCGTTCACTACTAATGGATTGCGGTCAGAGCCGACAATATTGATGCCCATCGATAGTGCTTCAACAAGCACTGTGCCTATTCCGCAGCAAGGATCAATGATGCGGAGGCCAGAAGGATTTGGAACGGCAATATTGACAACAGCTCGTGCCAAACGTGTGCTGATTGCCGTCGAGTATTCTTGCGGTTTTATTACATGATGATGCCAGATCGGTTTGCTTTCTTGGTAAGTGCCGAAATACCATCGACCTTCAAATGGTACAATTCCAAAAAGTATGTCAGGATCTTTCATCTTTGCCGTTCCGATGATCCGCCAGCCAATTTCCTTTTCAATCATGCGCTGATCGACAAATGCTATTTTTTGTTCCTTAGAAAGATCATTAATTTTTATAAAACGCACTTTAAAGGTTTGATCCCTAAGATCGATTTGATCAACTTGTCCAGCAATTTCTGGAACAGATGTTCCAGAGAAAAGAATCGATAGTTTTCCTTTTATAAAAGGGCTTCTGCTTGGATCGATGCTAAGCTTGCTTCTTATAATGTTATCTGATTCTAGTCCAAAGAGAGCTCTTTGCTCTAATGCACAGAGTGAGCTTTCTTCCAGAGCATGTGTGTAGGTGTATAAGTATTCAGTTGCTTGTGGGTAAAGTTCAGTCATGTATGGTGTATTTACCTTTCTTCATTATTAATAAACTGACCTTTTCGTATGGTTCCCTTTACGACAGTTAGGCCTAACTGTCGACTAAACTTCTGTAGCTGTCGCTCTTCAATCTCGGTCACAATTGCAATAACTGTACCTGATTCAGCCCCCAATCGTCCCGTTCTGCCAGATCGATGAACAAATTGTGTTTTTTCGTTAGGTAGGTCCATATGAATGACATGTGATAAATTTGGAATATCTAACCCTCTTGCAGCAACGTCTGAAGCGAGTAACAATTCTGATTCACCGTCCCGGAATGCTTTCATTGCTTTAGCACGCTCTTGTTTATTGGCGTCACTGTGTAAAACACCTGCGCGGATACCCATGTAATCAAGTTTCTCTGCCAATACCGAAAGGGTAGTAATGTCTTTAACAAATACCAATGCTTTCATCTCTTGATTACGTATCAATTTCCGTAACCAGTCAATTTTATCTCGTGCTTCACAAACAAGGTACAGATAAGTTACATTTGGTCGATCATCTTCTTCGTTACCTACTTGAATAACCTCAGGGCTGTTCATGATTCTTGCAGCTGTTTTTTGTACTGGATCAGGCAGTGTCGCCGAGAAGACGAGCACTTGTCGATCTTTCATGGTGCTCTTCACAATTCCTTCAATTATAGCGAGATGTTCGGATACTAACAGTTGGTCCGCTTCATCCAATACAATTGTCTTAACTTGATGCATCTTTAATTTCTTCTGACTAATAAGCTCATTAATTCTGCCTGGTGTGCCAATGACAAGCTGTGGTTTCTTTTTTAACTTTTCAATTTGGCGTTTGACGTTAGCACCGCCAATTAGCGTTGCACTACCGATCTCACTTTGCTTGGACCAATCCTGAACATGTTGATGAATTTGCATCACGAGTTCGTGTGAAGAAGCTAAGATGACTACTTGTGTGTTTTTTTGATCTGGCTTAATTTGCTGCAATAGGGGCAATAGGTAAGCTAGTGTTTTACCACTACCAGTTGGTGACTCGGCTATGATATCTTTACCTTCAAGAATTAAGCGGGTGGTATATAGTTGAATGGTCGTTAGTTTTTTAAACGCTGATTTATCCCACGCGGTGTGCAGGAACGGTTTTAGGTCAGGTATGACTTCGTTTAGTGGTTGTAAATTACTCATTTTTATGCTCCTTATATGTCTGTATTTCATCTATCTCTATTCAGAGTAATGCCAAAGGCTGAATACGTCAACTTGCTAGGAGAGCAATTTCTTAAAAAAGATAAGTAAAGTAGTTTTTGGAAGGAAAAGGGCGTTAAATTATCTAACAATAAAATTGTTTTTGTTGTTAAATAATATATCATTTTAATATGAGCTAACATAAAACGTTGGGGGGGAATTTAAATGCATGGTGCTCTGACAAAGGCGACTAAAGAATGGCCCTCTATTTATTTTCGCACAAGCATTCCTGAACAATACCGTAATTACTTGGCTACCAAGAGTAAGTTAGCCATTTTTGAACCGTGGCATATAGGCGAAAAAGAGCCAATTCCAAGTGTCGATCTGTCACAATGTGAAGTTGTCTTTACTTTGGGTTTAATTGATGATTTATCAATACTAGATTTGGCACCAAATGTGCGTTGGGTTCAATCGGTTAGTGTTGGACTGGATGCACTACTAAATGAGCGAACCATTCAGCAAGATCTAATGATAACCAATACGAAAGGTTGCACATCAGTGCCAATAGCTGAGCATACTTTAGCGATGATGCTTGGTTTCAGTAAGAACATTCCTGCTTTAATTACTAATCAACAGACTAACGTATGGGGAAAAGTTCCAGTTAATGATTTAGCGCAGGCCAACGTCTGTATTATCGGCTATGGTCAGATTGGTTATGAAATAGCAAAGCGATGTAAAGCCTTTGGAATGAATATTACCGGGTGTCGCCGTCATCCAACGGTTGTATCCGATAACTATGCAGATACCATTGTTGGTATGGATCAAGTCGACGATGTCTTAACAGAAGCTGATTATGTTGTGCTTGCTCTACCTGCTACAGCAGAAACAGATAATTTTTTAAATGCTGATCGGATAAAAAAAATAAAGCAAGGAGCTGTTGTTATTAATGTTGGTCGTGGTAACGCTGTTGTTGAGGCAGACCTTGTTGATGCATTAATAGATGGTCATATTCGTGGTGCCGCATTGGATGTCTTTCAAGTAGAACCATTGCCAAAGACCCATCCATTCTGGAATATGGAGCAGGTCATTGTTTCAGCACATCAAGCCTATTTTTCAAATCAAAACATGGATAGAATAATGAATTTATTTGCGAAAAATATGGAGCGCTATCTGACAGGTCAGCCGTTAATTAATCAAATAAATAAGCAAAAAGGCTATTAAAATTCGTATCAAACTAGCGTAGTAAAACGTTTTTTATGCGGAAGGTAACCTTGAACAACCATCCGAAAAATGATTGTTCAAGGTTTTTTGTGTGCTCGTTTCAGATCTTTTTTTAGTAGTCATTGAACTAGCTATGGTTTCTTAAACGGTGTGTCTTCTTTTAAAAAATCTGCTAGCTAACAGCTACTGCTCAAATAATAATTACTTAAAAAGCTTACTAAATTTAGTAATTAATTAAGAAATTATTTAAAATATACTAAAAAAAATTAAAAAAATGCACTTGAAGTACCAGTAAATGTCCTTGATAATAAAAGGTAAATTATAAATGAAAGCGGTTAAATGAGAAAGTAGGGTGATTATTATGCATACGAAATTACACTATCAACAACCAGCTAATGAATGGAATGAAGCTTTACCAATTGGGAATGGGAAATTAGGTGCGATGATTTTTGGCGGAGTCTCAGAAGAAAAGCTGCAATTAAATGAAGATTCAGTTTGGTATGGAGGGCCACGAAATCGCAATAATCCGTCTGCGTATGAGAATATCCCAAATATTAGGGAACTCTTAAGCAAAGGTGAACTAAGTAAAGCTGAGCAATTAGCCAAGCTTAGTTTATCAGGTGTGCCGGAATCACAGCGACACTATCAGCCATTAGGTGACTTACTTATTCAATTTAGTCGTCAGGACTATACAAACTATCAGCGGTCGCTAGACTTAGAGACTGGGATTGCACATGTTTGTTATCAGGCGAATGAGATTGATTACCACCGTGAACTTTTTAGTAGCTACCCTGATCAGGTAATTGTTATGCGCCTAACGGCGTCTCAGAACAAAGCGATTTCTTTCGTATGTACGTTAGATCGTCAGCGGACAAGAGGTTTAGACCAATTAGCGCCAAGTGGTTCAGATAGCTTATTTATGAGTGGTGAAACTGGTGGTAATGGTGGAATCCAATTTCATGCTGAATTAAAGATTATTGCTGAGGGTGGTGAGGTTCAGACAATTGGCAATCGTTTGTTAGTTAAAGAAGCGGATACGGTGACAATTCTACTTGCAGCTGCAACATCATTTAGGCATAGTAGTCCTCAGCAAGCTTGCCTTGCTATAATAAACGATGTTAGTAATAAGGGGTATGAAGAGATAAGGGAAGGACATGTAGCTGATTATCAGAGCCTGTTTAATCGTGTCTCATTTTCATTGAGCAACAAAGAGACTAGTCATCTGTCAGTGGATCGTCAACTAGCACTTTTAAAGGAAGGCAAAGAGGAGTCTTCACTTATCGAGCTTTATTATAACTTTGGCCGATATTTAATGATTGCTTCAAGTAGACCGGGCTCACTTCCGGCTAATTTACAAGGAATTTGGAATGAGCAGATGACACCTGCTTGGGATAGTAAATTCACCATTAATATCAATACACAAATGAACTATTGGCCAGTGGAGGTCAGCCATTTAGCTGAATGTCATGAGCCATTGTTTGATCATCTTGAACGGATGCGTGTTAATGGCAGAGAAACGGCGTTAACAATGTATGGTTGCCAAGGCTTTACCGCACACCATAACACTGATATTTGGGCGGACACAGCACCACAAGATATTTATGCACCAGCCAGCTACTGGCCGATGGGCGCTGGCTGGTTATGCTTGCATTTATGGGAGCATTATCAATTTACACAAGATTACGCTTTTTTATTGAAAGCATATGAGACAATGAAGGAAGCGGCGCTTTTTTTTGTCGATTATTTAATCGAGGATCAGCAGGGCTTTCTCATTACGACGCCTTCTGTTTCACCTGAAAACACCTATATTTTACCGAGTGGAGAGAGAGGAACGCTTTGTGAGGCACCTGCAATGGACGCGCAAATTATTGATGCACTTTTTACAGGGTGTATAGAAGCAAGTGCTATTCTTAATCATGATCACCAATTTAGGGAAAAATTAGTCAGTCTGCGTGATAAACTGCAAGGGATTCAGATTGGTAGGTATGGGCAAATTCAGGAATGGTTGGTTGACTACGAAGAAGCGGAACCTGGTCATCGTCATATTTCACATTTGTTTGCATTGCATCCAGGAAACCGAATTGATCCAATTGAAACACCGGAGCTTGCTGAAGCGGCCACAGTAACACTAAACAGAAGACTTGCTCAAGGTGGCGGTCATACTGGCTGGAGTAGAGCGTGGATTATTAATATGTGGGCCCGTCTTGGGGAAGGGGAGCAGGCGTATGACAATTTACTAGAACTATTAAAAAAATCAACCCTACCCAATTTATTTGATAACCATCCACCGTTTCAGATTGATGGCAACTTTGGCGGAATAGCTGGAATTATGGAAATGCTTATCCAAAGTCATCGTGGTATCCTTTGCTTGTTACCAGCTTTGCCAAAAGCTTGGGATACTGGTCATCTTAAGGGAGTAAAAGCGCGAGGGGGCTATCAAGTTGACCTGGAGTGGCACGATCATCACCTAAGGTTAATTACAATTACTGTAACGGTATCAGGCACTTGTCGAATTCGTGTATTTAACAATGAACAGCTGCAATTGGCTGGTCGGCCATTAGTGAAAAAGAACGGTTTATATAGCTTTAATGTTAACAAAGGGCAGAGCTATCAATTAATCGCCAACAAACGGTAACATACTACGCATATAAAAAAGCGCAAACACATGAGTTTGCGCTTTTTTAACTGTTTAGGATAAAGGGTGTTTCCGATAGCTAATGATAAGGTGTCATTACCTGGTTCGGCTTTAGTCGCTACGGTGTTATTTGACCACGTGCACCTTTCTTAACTATGAAACAACTTTTGTTACTACACCAGTTTGTTGCATTTGATACATTTGATAATAGCTACCATCTTGCTCAATTAGTTGGTTGTGTTTGCCGCGTTCAATAATGCGGCCTTTTTCCAACACAATAATTTGATCGGCATGCTGGATGGTTGAGAGTCTGTGCGCAATTACTAACATTGTCCGATTTTTTGCCAGCACGTGCATAGCTTCTTGAATTAAGCCCTCAGTCTCTGTATCAATATTAGCCGTCGCCTCATCAAGGATGAGAATGGCGGGGTCAAAGGCAAGTGCGCGGGCAAACGATAGTAATTGCCGTTGCCCTGTTGAGAACTCACTGCCATTCTCACCAACCTTCTGATCATATTTTTTTGGTAATTTATCAATAAATTGATTAGCGCCAACGGCCTTCAATGCTTCAATCGCTTTTTCGCGACTTACATTCGGATCATTCAAAGTAATGTTTGACAACACAGTCCCAGAAAAGATAAACGGATCTTGCAAGACAATCCCGATGTGCTGTCTCACTTGTTGTCTACTAAGCGTTGCACTATCTGTTTCATCAATCAGAATTTGCCCTTTTTGTGGATCATAAAAGCGGAACAGTAGATTCATAATTGAGCTTTTTCCAGAACCGGTGTGACCAACAAATGCTGCTGTCTCACCAGGTTTAATATGGAAGTTGACGTTATTAAGAATGTAATCATCCTGGTCGTAAGCGAAGCTGACATCCTTGAAGCGAACCTCACCCCGAAGTCGATTAATTTCATTATCCTGAATGACCTCACCATCTTCATCGAGCAACTCAAATACTCTTGCTGCTGATACACGTGCCTGTTCAAGCTGTGGCAGTTGACTAACAACCTGATTTACAGGCTCAAAAAGTCGTGTTAAATAGTCAGCAAAGGCATATAAAACACCAGTTGAAATAAAGTTCTCTGTTGACAAAACGCCGTTTCCAAAAAACCAGATAAAACCGATAAACGCGATGCCCCTCAGTGCACTAACGAGATTAAATGAAGTTAGGGCAGATAGAGCAATCATTTTCCGCTGATAGCGAAAGTGGCGCTTATTGAGATGCTCAAATTCATCTTGCCGTTCATTGGTTTGACGAAATGCTTGAATAATGGGCATTGTCTGAATTGACTCATTAAGTGATGCATTAATTTCACTATTGACCGATCGTATTACCTTGTTATACTTCCCAGCATATTTCTTGTAGAATTTCATCCATAACAAAATACTTGGTAGAATAATGAGACAGATGGACGCTAATATAGGATTTAGTAAGTAGAGGGCAATGATAATGCCAGTCATATAAATCAGACCATTTACAAAGGTCTCTAGAACTTTGACATAGAGTTCCTTAATTGCTTCTGTATCATTAGTCACTCTAGCCAAAATCTTACCCGCAGGTCGATCAACAAAATATTGCATTGGTAATTCTTCTACCTTAGCAAAGACATCGTTGCGCATCCGTTGAATGATTTTATTGGCGTAAATCTGCAATAAAAATGTTTTAAAGTACTGAAAAATGGATGCGATTAAAATAAGGCCGAGATAGATCGCTAACAAAATGGCAATTGGATTGATTTCTGGCTGAAAGAATTGATAAAGATCACTGACTGTTAACGCCTGTCCTGAGACAAGCTCAGTTTGATTATCATAGCTAACCACCAATTCCCCCGCTGTATCCGCTTCAGAGATTGTGCTATAGGTTGGAATCTGCTGATTGACGAAATAATAAGTCCGTCCCGTCTGGGCAAGCGTAGAAATGCCAACGATGTCATCATTACTGGTAACTCGATTTGCACGCTTGAAATACTTACCTTGAAACTGAACAGCGCCGTCTTGCTCGTCTCCAAGCTCGATCCAGTCTGATTCAACACCAACAATATGATTGTCAATAACTGTTTTGGCGATAAATGGACCAGTTAATTCAAGGGCAACGGCAATGATTAAGCAGCATAGCGCAAAACCAATTATTTTTTTATTCGATAATGCGTATTTTAATAGTCTTTTTTCTGTTGAAGGTTTCATGTGCTTACCTTCCTTTCCATTTGCTGAATGGTATACTGATCGTGGTACCATCCACCATTCTCCATTAACTGCTCATGGGTTCCGTGCTCAATAATCCGGCCTTCATCCATGACAATAATTTGGTTTGCGTGTTTAACAGCTGATAGGCGGTGGGCTGCAATTAAAGTGGTCTTCCCTGCTCGTTCTTCTTTAAGGTGACTAATAATGTTTGCTTCAGTCTTCCCATCTACAGCAGAAAGAGAGTCATCCAGAATAATAATTTCTGGGTCCATTAGTAATGCGCGCGCTAGTGAAATACGTTGTTTTTGACCACCTGATAAGGTGACACCACTTTCACCAACCAGTGTATTTAATCCTTTTGGAAGTGCTTCTATATCTGATTTTAAAGAAGCTGATTCGAGAATATGGTTAACTTCATCTTCTGACTTTTCTCCGCAGCCAAACGTCAAATTCTCTTTAACCGTTTTTGAAAATAAAATATGCTCCTGTGGGACATAGCCAATCCAACTTCTTGATTCTTCAAGACTAAATTGATCAATTTGATAACCATTAATGGTTAACTGACCATTTGGTGGCACATACTCACGAAGTAATTGCTTAAATAATGTCGTTTTTCCTGCGCCAGTCCTGCCAACAATTCCAATTGTTTCACCACGTTGAATGGTTAAATGAATACCCGATAATTGTGCGTCGGTGCTACCTGGATACGAGAAGGTAACATCTTCAAAGCGAATAACTTCAGGTCTGTCAATTTCCTGTGGCTGTTTAGGATCAACCACATCAGGTTGTTGAGCTAGTATCTTTTCAACTCGGTCTAGTGAAGCATTCCCGCGTTGCATCACATTAATCAGTTCACCAATCGCAAACATTGGCCAGATTAACATTCCGAGGTAAACATTGAAGGTAACAAGGTCACCAATTGAAATGACATTGTTCATCACAATCCAAGTGCCAAATCCCAAACCAATTGTATATGAGATACCAACAAGGATTTTTACGGTTGGTTCAAAATATGCCTCCATTTTTGCTACAGCTTTGTTCTTTTGAAAAACCTCATCTGTTAGCTCGGCAAATCGTTGCTTATCAGCCTGTTCTTGGACGAAAGCACGGGTAACACGTACACCTCGAATTGACTCAAGCGTATAGTTATTAAGGTTACTAAATGCTGTTTGCGCGTCACTAAATCGTTGGTGAATAATCTTCCCGTACTTGTGCACAATTACGGCCATGATTGGCATCGGAATTAAAGCGGCAAGGGTAAGTGACCAGTTAATCGTAAAGCCCATCATTAGTACGATAAAAGCGGTAAAGATGGTTGAATCAATTAAGGTTAAAATGCCAAAACCTGATGTCATCATAATTGCCTTTAAATCGTTTGTAGACCGAGCCATTAAATCGCCTGTTCGATTCTTGCTATAAAAGCGCGGGCTCATAATTAAGAAGTGGCGCATCATTTTTGAGCGCATTTTTCGTTCAAGAAGAATGGCCCCACCAAATAAATTATAATCCCAAATAAACATAACACAATAACTAAGGACAATAATACCAGCAAATATTAAAATTATTTCCATTAGCTTTTCATAGGTCAGTTCGTTAAATTGAATTAAGTCAATTGTCATCCCAACAAGTCTTGGCGGGATAAGGTCGATAAAACTAACAATAATTAATGCGGTGATAGCAATGGTATACCTAAGCCATTGCTCCTTAAAAAACCATGATAACTTTTTAAAAACTGAAAACATACGTTTGACTCCCTTCGTTATTTCACAATAAAATTAGCTAACCATTCCATAGTCGTTTAAATCCTTTCGTTAATTTGTCAAATGGTAAGCGTCTCACATCATTTTCCTCCTGTAATTTGTATTTGCATTGATTTTTGGGAACAAAAAAACGCATACATCCGTGACGTATGCGTTGTTGACCATGTCGCATTTAGATAAATACGACATGGTGCGCCTCCAATGAAGGAGAAACAACAAAAAAAGGCCACGTGTAGAGCTAGTGACCTTTTACCTGTTATATGTATACTTGTAAACAGTTTCATCGTAATGAAAACAGCGTTTACCTCAGCATATTAACAGAGGTCACACAAAAATCAATATCAATCATCGTTAGAGCATTAGCAGCAATCATTGCGTTCTTCATTTTGGTGACCTCCTTTTCATTTTAGTTTAATCAATGCTCATTCATTATATAGTCAAAAAATTTCGAAGTCAATAAAAACTGGAAAAAAGGTTAAATTAAAGTTCGAACAAGTAAGCTGATAAGACAGATTATTTGCAGCACTAATTAGATTGTTCTAAAGTGAAATAGTTAAGGAGGATGGTGAAATGGTCTCTGTATACAGTGATGTTATTCAATATAAAGGTTCGCATTATCAATTTGGTTATAATCAAGGGCTGCAATTAAAGGGTTCTAAATTGTTAGCAAATCGAGAAAAGCAGTGGAAGTCGAGAAGAAAGCATGCTTTTGCAACAAATGTAAATGATGCCATACAGCTATTAGATCAATTTGCACCAAATATGGTTGACGAAATTAAAGGGTTAGCAGCAGCGCTCAATTGGTCAATTAAAGAAGCCGTACACTATTTTAGTGGGTATTACTTAGAGGTTGGCAAAAGTGGTTGTTCAATTATGACGGGCAATCAGTATTTCGTGCGGAACTATGATAGCCATCCGAGCGGTTATGAGGGCCGATTCGTTTTTTATCATCCCGCCGATGGTGGCTATGCTTCCCTTGGTCCATCTATGCAAATAACGGGTCGCACAGACGGGATTAATGAAAAAGGATTAGTGATTGGGTATAATTTCACCAATCGGATTGGATCTGGTGATGGTTTTATTTGTAATATGATCGGACGGATTATTTTGGAGCAATGTGCAACGGTCGAAGAGGCGGTCAAGTTACTCAAAGCGATTCCACACCGTACTTCATTTTCATATGTTGTCATGGATCAGACAAACCATTCGGTTGTTGTTGAAGCCACACCACGATCGGTAATTGTCCGTACCGCCAACATGTGTACTAATCATTTTGAATTATTAAAAGAAGAGAACCGTTATCAAAGTGATGAATCCGTTGCTAGGCTTGCAATGATAAAAAAACAATGGCAATATAATCTTTCACCTTCTGAGGCATATCAAATTATGAATAAAAGAGAGCAACAGGTCTTTTCCGACAAATATAATGTTTGGTCTGGAACGTTGCACACAAGCCTTTATCAACCCGATCAGCTGAATGCATGGGTGTCTTTTGGCGCCGATCGCTTACCTGTTCAGCTTAGTCTAGCTAATTTTTTGCGAGGGGACAGGATAAGAATTCGTCGTATTAATGGATTGCTAAATACAGCACTCCCATTCTTAAATCAGGCTTCATTACCATCTCAGTAGTGGTTAAAAGTAATAGCTAATCAAATTCTGTAACAGTATAGGCACTTTAATCGACTAATGAGATAGAGGTGATTAAACATGATAAAGACATTATTAGCAGCATGTTCCGTTTTTTTACTCGTTGCTTGTGGCCAAGGTACGGCGACAAACAGTAATGGGGACGAGACCGAATGGGAACTAGGAGAAGGTGAGTTATCAGATCAGATTGGTGAAGAGGAGCTCGTTTTGCAAATTAACGAGGATATCTTCTCACTTATCCATGATCAAGATGAGTTGGCAACCTTAACGGGGTTTAGTCAACCAACTGGTGAATGGTTTTTAGTCAATGGTGAGGGTCAGTTTGGTTATGGGATTACAAATGGACAACAGGCACCGCACTCGCCGTATTCGGTTCGTTTATTTGCAAATAACGAAACAATAACAGTTGATCGAGATGTGCGAATTAAACTAACAAGGCTAAATCAAGAGCTAGAACAAGGGGAAGTTGTTCTTGAAGAAACAGTCGACATTGGAGAGGTTAGCGATGAGTTAGCAGTCTATGAAGGCGAATTACCAGCTGATGAGAACGTGATCTACTTATTAAGTGCAGAGATCTTGTCAGACTCTGGTGAGGTTGAGGACAGCCTAATTGGTTTAATTGTCGTTGCAGCAGAAGAATTAAATGCTTCACTTTCGCTAGACCAACAAGGTGAGACAGCAAACTTAATACTAGAAAATTTTGGACCGACATCATTAACGTTAGGGATGCACTACGCTATTGAACAGAAAATTGATGACCAATGGTATGTTGTCCCATTAGATTTAGCGTTCATTGAGATTGCTATTATGTTAGCGCCTGGTCAAAGCCATGAACAAGATGTTGACCTAAGCGAGTTAGAACCAGGAAATTATCGTGTCATTAAAAATATTCAAGCTGAAGGCTATCCAGATTTGAGCACGAGGCTTGCGGTGGAATTTACTATTGAATAGCTGAAAAAGAGGGAATGGGACAAAAGCGTAATTAGATAAGGAAAATCCGAACATTCAATATTCAGTGTCACGCTAGCACCCAAGGGCACAAACGTGACATCTTCATTTCTTCAGTGTCACGCTAGCCGTGGGCACGGCTTTGGGCCTACAGGATGTAGGTCAGTTAGACGTTGTCACAGGACGTGACGGGTTTAGTCTAAAATCCCCACTGTGTGAAGAAAGACACTTCACACAGTGGATCCTCAGCTCGTGCTGGGGTTGCGATTACTCACCCCATCGAAGTGATTTGTTCCCACAGGAGTCTACGTATTTCACCTACGCTTAATCAGAATGTTCGGATACCCTGTTTCAATATTTAGTTATGTCCCAGTCTCTTTCCTACGTTTAGTCAATAGGTTTTCAATTAATTATTTATTGCCTTAATAACATGTGTTTCATTCTTATCAAGCATATTTTTTTCAATAAAGTGGTTGATCGTTTTGTTCATCGACTCGGACAGATCGTTTGTCTCTTCGCTATGCCCGACCATATAAATATATTCCCACTGATGATCCTTAGCCAGCTTATCTAATTTTGCAGCTATACTTTTATACCAGCGATGTCTGTTGGCCTCGAATCGGTTATTAAAGAGCTCACGCTTGGTGCTTTTTCCGCCTGAACCGACTGTGGCAGCTGCTCGATGAGGTCCAGTGTGCTGGCGCCAATCCTCTGTATCTAAGTCAAGCTCGAAGTAAAAGGATTCGAGCGGTTGACCGAGCTCTGTTTCAATGATTTTAATTGTTTCTTTCTGTGTTAAGATAATGCCTGATCTTGGATAGTCCTGATGCAACGCGATAAGCTGATCAAGCTTTGCAATTTCTTCCCAAAAGAACTCTGATTCAACAGGTACTTGAAAGCGCTTGGCAAACCAGATAGATTCGTCAGGAGTAGCGATAATGACAACACTTTTTAACAGCTCAAGCTCATGCTCACGCATATATTTTTCAACCTTATCTTTAATTAAACAAAAATTCGCTAGTTCCTCTTTGTTAACATCATTTTTTAAATATTTTTCGAAATTTTGCAGTCCATTTTTTAAGTGAATACGCCATTCGCCACCTTGCTGATCAGGATCAGCTGGGTCGGTGTTTAAGTACATGGTAAATACACGTTCTGGTTTCTCTAAGTAAAGTGATTCAAGCCGTTTAATTTCTTTATTCATATCCATACGTTGCATCTACTCCTTTAAAATTATTTGGTGCTATACTTCTTTATCTATCCTTAAATTAAAGCTGTTAAACGTTAAATTTTAGTAGATAAAGATAACCAAACAATAATCAGTTACAGTAGGGTCGAAGCGCCATCAATAAATACTTCTGTACCGGAAATGTGGCTAGATGCATCGGATGCTAAGAAATAGACAAGCTCTGCTACTTGCTCAGGTTTACCAGCATGACCTTCGAGCGGTTGGTTACCTTCTGGATACTCAACCGGTATACGAACTTTTTCCAGGTTTTCATCCTCTGCAAAGGTATTTTTTCCAATATTGGTATCGATTGCTCCTGGGCAAATGATGTTGACGCGAATTCCATACTCGCTTAGCTCTAAGGCGGCCATTTTACCAAATGCCATTTGCCCAGCTTTACTAGAACTATATGCCGACATCCCAACAGCAGAGAATTTACGATTACCGTTAATCGAGCTCGTTATAATAATGCTCCCCCCATTTTTCTTCATATGAGGTAAAGCATATTTGACAGTAAGAAAGGTACCCTTTAAATTTGTCTCCAGTGTCTGATCCCATTCTGCTGGGGTAATATCTTCAATAGGCGCGACCTTACCATTAATTCCCGCATTGGCAAAGACAATATCCAACCGACCAAAATGATCAACAATGGTTTGAATTGCAACCTGAATTTGCTCGGGGTCTTTGACATCAGCCTCAGCGATAATGGCTTCACCTTTATTTTTTTCAACTTCCTTAAGAACTGCCTTCGCATCTTCTTCTTTAATATCAACTAAACCGACTTTCGCACCTGCCTTTGCCAGCTTAAGAGCTGTTGCCCGACCCATCCCTGAGCTTGCCCCTGTAATAATGGCTACTTTTTTCTTTAGTGTATCTGTCATCATCATGCTCCTTTTTCGGATAATTTATTGTATAGTATTTTTATACCCACCTCGCAATAATTTAGACAATGAATTGAAAAATTGCTACTAGACAGATCCTTTTTATGTGTTATAATCATAATAATCTAAAAATTAAAATAACTTATCAAGAGTGGACGAGAGATCTGGCTTAATGACTCCACGGCAACCTACAATAAGTAAGGTGCCCCTACCAGCAAAGCATAAGCTTTGGGTGATGAATGATACGTGTAACCTAGTATCCCGCTTTCATCATCTGGTGAGAGGGGGATTTTTTTGCGCATTAAACAACTTAATAGGACTTATCAAGAGTGATGGAGGGATTGGCCCGATGAAATCCGGCAACCATTAAACAATGTTTAAACGGTGCTAAAGCCAGCAGATTAATTTCTGCACGATAAGAAATTTTCTTGATCAGTCCTTTTCTAATGAAAAGGACTTTTGTACGTTTCGGCTTGAGGAATACACTTTTTAGTAAAGTGTCTGAGTGAAGAAAAAAAATGAAAAATTTCAGGAGGTCAACGAAATGACTAAAGAAAATGATAGCTATTCAATTGAAACGGTAACCTTGCATGGAGGTCAGTCACCCGACCCGACAACAGGCTCGCGGGCAGTGCCCATCTACCAAACCACATCATATGTGTTTCATGATACCGAGCATGCGGAACGCTTATTTGCGTTAGATGAGCCGGGCAATATTTACTCACGCATTGGCAACCCAACTGTAGATGTCTTTGAAAAAAGGATTGCGCTTCTTGAGGAGGGAGTGGCAGCGGTGGGAACTTCCTCTGGTATGGCAGCCATTACCTTGTCCATTCTAAATTTGGCTAGTGCTGGGGATGAGATCGTTGCGGCTACCAACCTGTATGGTGGCACCTACAACCTTTTTGCGGTGACGTTGCCACGCTATGGGATTAAAGTTAGATTTGCTGACCCGACTAATCTTGAATCCTTTAAAGCGGCAATAACAGAAAAAACAAAAGCGGTTTTTGCAGAAATCATTGGTAATCCCAATCTACATGTTTTGGATGTCGAGAATGTTGCCCAGATAGCACATGATCAGGGGATACCATTAATTGTTGATAATACCTTCGCAACACCGTATCTGTGTAAACCGATTCTATTAGGCGCAGATATTGTCGTTCATTCGGCAACAAAATGGATTGGCGGTCATGGTACGACAATCGGTGGTGTAGTGGTTGACGGAGGACGCTTTAATTGGAATTCTGCAAAGTTTCCAACTTTTACTGAACCTGATCAAAGCTACAATGGCATACGCTACGCTAATGATTTTGGCACCTTAGCCTTTATTACCAAGTTACGGGTGCAATTATTAAGAGATTTCGGTGCCTCGTTAAGCCCGTATAATGCTTTTCAATTAATTCAGGGTCTTGAGACCTTACATCTACGGGTGCAACGACATAATGAGAATGCAAATTTGCTTGCAAACTACTTGAAGAATCACCCGGCAGTAGATTGGGTAGATTACCCCGGGTTAGAAGACCACGAATCGTATCAACGCGCCCAGCAAGTACTAAATGGTGGCTACGGCTCAATTATTGTATTTGGCATAAGGGGTGGACGTGAAGCGGGGCAAAGCTTAATCAACAATGTTGCCCTTTGGTCACATGTCGCTAATGTTGGTGATGCGAAGTCATTAATTATTCATCCTGCCTCAACAACCCATCAGCAGCTCTCTAAAGAAGACCTTAAAGCAAGTGGGGTGAAGGAAGAGCTTATCCGTCTGTCGGTAGGTATTGAAGGAATAGAGGATTTAATTCATGACTTAAACCAAGCGCTTCTGAAGGCAACTGATTTAGGGGAGAACACTAAAAAGTCAATTGTTATTAATGATGAAGGTGTCATTAAGTGGGCACTTCAATCACCGAACAAAAAAAATGGCGACCAGCAACAACCGAAAACCATCGCTGTTGTTGGTTTGAGTGGCAAAGAAGGCAGACCAAGCTATCGGTTAGCACGAAAAATGCAACGTCTAGGCTATCAAATCATTCCCGTTAACCCAAGAGAAACGGAAATATTAGGGGAGAAAGCCTATCCAGACTTAAAGTCTGTTCCAGTAGAAATAGATATTGTGCAAGTATTTAGAAGTCCAGAGGCAGCGATTGAAGTTGCCGAGGAGGCAGTGAAGGTTTTACCAAAAGTATTCTGGTTACAAGAAGGGGTTGTCTCACCACAAGCCGCTGAAATAGCAAGCGCTGCTGGTTTAGAGGTTATTCACAATCGTTGCACATATAAAGAAGCCCAACGGTTACGAGGGACAATTGCAACATACGCATGCGAACTATAAGAATGATTTAGGGGGAGATTGAAAGTGAAAAAAGTAAGCTTATTAGGGGTTTTATTAACAGGTTTGTTATTCATAGCAGCATGTGCTCAAGCTTCTGGGGGAGACCACCCAGATACAATTCGATTAGATTATGCGCACTACTCACCTACTAGTCTCGTTTTAAAACAATTTGGCTGGGTAGAAGAAACTTTTGAAGAAGAGGACATTGAAATTGAATGGGTGTTTAGTCAAGGAAGTAATCGTGCTCTTGAATTTTTAAATAGTAATAGTGTTGACTTTGGCTCCACTGCTGGTGCGGCTGCGCTTATTTCAAAGGCTAATGGCTCGCCAATAGAAAATGTATATATTTATTCAAAACCAGAATGGACAGCTTTAGTCACGGGTGAAAATTCGGATGTAAGCTCTATTCAGGACCTCTCAGGTAAAACAGTTGCGGCAACTATTGGTACAGATCCGTATATCTTTTTATTACGAGCACTTGCCCATGAAGGCGTTGATCCAAGTGAGGTGGAGATTGTTAATTTACAGCATGGAGATGGTGCGTCAAGTCTTCTGTCTGGTCAAGTAGATGCATGGGCGGGATTAGATCCACATATGGCAAGAGTTGAGGTGGAAGCAAATGCTAGTCTGTTCTATCGTGAGCCAGATTTTAATACCTATGGATTTTTGAATGTTAGAGAAGCTTTTGCAGAAGAATATCCTGATTACGTTGAACAAATTATTTCTTTATATGAACAAGCAAGGGAATGGATTATTGACAATCCAGAAGAGGCCATTACCCTTCTAGCGACTGAGGCGGAGATTAGCGAAGCGGTAGCAGCCCTTCAATTGGAGCGCAACGACTTTTCAGAACCGATTCCAGGGGATATTCATAGGGAGGCACTTATTGAATCTGGTTACATTTTACAAGAGAGTGAAGTGATTGATGCTGCTGCGGATATTGAGGATTTAGTCGAAGCATTGATTAATCCAGAATATGCAGAACGGACAATTAATTAGCAAGGAGGTGGAAGTCATGGCGAAGGTAAGTAATCAAGTATCATCAAGTTACTTTAGTCGAAAAGAGCACTGGGAATCAAGTCGATGGCACCCTAGGCGGTACGGGCGAATATGGCTAGGATGTCTCTTGCCTGCTCTCATTGTTGTTTTTTGGGAGTTTGCTAGCCGACAAGGGTTAGTCGAAGCCTATCAACTTCCAGCTCCGACTGTTATTCTGACAAAGCTGATTGAGTTAACGCAATCTGGTGAGCTAGCCGGTCACATTTATATTACGGTTTACCGTGTTTTCGCAGGCTTTTTGTTGGGCTCAGTTGTTGCGATTATCTTAGCAGTCTTGGTTGGTTTCTGGCGTAAAGCGGAATATATTTTTGATCCGATTATTCAAGCATTTAGGTCCATTCCCTCACTTGCATGGGTCCCATTATTTATTCTATGGATGGGGATCGGTGAGTCATCGAAGATTACGATGATTTCAGTCGGGGTGTTCTTTCCTGTGTATTTAAACCTAGTAAGCGGCATTTTAACGGTTGATCGTAAATTAATTGAGGTTGGAAAAATGTATAAGCTTAGCTTTCTACAACAGGTCTGGCGTATTGTTCTACCGGCAAGTCTCCCTAGCTTCTTAATAGGCTTGCGTAGTGGGCTAGGGTTAGGCTGGATGTTTGTGGTCGCTGCGGAGTTAATGGGGGCTAGTCAAGGATTAGGTTATCTCCTTGTCCTTGGTCAAAACACACTTTCGCCTGAAACGATTTTGGTTAGTATTGTTTTGTTTGCAATTATTGGTAAGTTATCTGATTGGGTACTCAAGCTGCTGGAAGCACGTCTGTTACGGTGGCAAGATCGTTTTGTAAGGGGGGGTTAGCGGATGGCATTAGTATTGGAACAGGTTTCGCGAACATTTAACCAGGTAAAAGCCGTATCTGATGTAAATTTAACGATTCAAGCAGGTGAAATAGTTGGTTTGCTGGGAACAAGCGGTTGTGGAAAAAGCACCTTGTTACGGGCGATATCTGGTTTGGATCAACACTACACAGGATCAATCGTGTTAAACGATCACGTTATTACAGGTATTCATGATACAATTGGCTTTATTTTCCAAGAGCCCAGGTTACTCCCGTGGCTAGATGTAAAAGCCAATATCACCTTTGGGTTAAAGGGGGCACCAGCTGATGAAATTGAGCGAGCATTAAGATTTATTGACTATGTTGGCTTAACAGGTAAAGAAGCCTTATACCCAAGACAGCTGTCAGGGGGAATGGCACAACGTGTCGCAATTGCGCGAGCGCTGGTTACCAGCCCGGAAACGCTGCTACTTGATGAACCATTCAGTGCATTAGATGCCTTTACCAAAATGCAATTACAGGATTTATTACTCCGTATCTGGCAAAAGTATCAAACGACTATGGTCCTTGTCACACATGATATTGATGAAGCGTTATATCTGTGTGACCGAATTATTATCTTAAAGGGGCAGCCCGGAACTGTTGTGGATGATATTAAGATTAAGCAACAGCGACCAAGAGATCGTGGCTCAGTTGAACTCGCACAATACAAAACAGATATCTTAGCCAAATTAGAAATTAATAATGGCTAGATTTTAAGGGGGATATGATTATGGGGGAAACCATACAGCCTCATGAAGGGGTATACAATTTAACTGATTATTTAAGTCATTATCAATCTTTTAACTGGGATCATTACCATAAGCTTGAAGGTGATGAGAAGATTAACGCGGCCCACCAGACGATTGATGCACATGTAGAGGGGGGATTTGGCGATAAGTTGGCGCTCCATTATATTAATGACGACCATCTTATTTCGTATACATTTCAAGAAGTTAAGCAGCAAATTGATCACTATGTTGCGGTACTCCGTTCGCATCATGTCGAAAAAGGGGATCGTGTCTTTATCTTTTTACCGAAAAACCCAGCTTGTTACTTTGCCATCTTAGCAACAATTCGGATTGGCGCCATCGCTGGTCCTTTGTTTGAAGGTTTTATGGGTGAGGCAGTTCATGATCGAATTGCTGATTGCCATGGTCAGGTGCTAATTACGGATTATGAGTTAGGAAAACGGGTTAATCAGCAAAAACTACCCTCATTACGCCTTACTTTGTATCAAGAAGAAATTGCGCAGCTAAATTTACCGGCTGATCCATATGTTGAGTGGCTTGATCCCGAGGATAGTATGTTAATTCACTATACCAGCGGTTCCACTGGAAAGCCAAAGGGTGTCTTGCATGCCCATCGTTCTTTTGTTCATCACAAGCTATCGGGTAAATGGGTGCTCGATATTAAGGATAGCGATGTTTATTGGTGCACGTCACATCCAGGCTGGGTAACAGGGAGTGTTTATGGCTTATTTGCGCCTTGGTTAAACAGAGCGACTATCGTCATTCAAAGCGGACGATTCAAGGCAACTAATTGGTATGGGATTATTGAAAAATTAGCTGTTACCACTTGGTACAGTGCACCGACTGCTTTTCGGATGTTAATGGCTGAAGGTGAGCTTTATAAAAACTATGATCTAACCTCATTACGGCATATATTAAGTGTCGGTGAACCGCTTAATCCAGAGGTCATCTACTGGACTTATAAGCAGCTTGGATTAAGAATTCATGATACCTGGTGGATGACTGAGACGGGTGGCCATTTAATTGTTAACTTGCCTGCTGAAATCATTAAGCCAGGTTCAATGGGGCGTCCTTTCCCGGGGATTGAGGTAGGCATTCTAAATGATCGTGGCAAAGAGTTACCGCGTGGCGAGATTGGTCAGCTGGCCATTAAGGCACCTTGGCCAGGTCTAATGAAAACGATCTGGAATAACCAAGCCAAATATGATGCCTATTTTAAATATACTGGTTGGTATTTATCCGGTGACCTCGCTTATCAGGATGACGAAGGCTATGTCTTCTTTCAAGGCAGAGATGACGATATGATTAATTCTGCCGGGGAGCGAATCGGACCATTTGAAGTGGAGAGTTCACTGATTGAACACCCTGCAGTTGCTGAAGCGGGTGTTGTCGGTAAGCCCGATCCAGTTAGGGGTGAAATTGTCAAAGCTTTTATTACGTTAACTGCTGATTACATTGCTTCGGATGATTTAATAGAAGAAATTCGTCTCCATGTTAGAGGACGCTTAGCTGCTCATGCTGCTCCAAGAGAAATTGAAGTCGTAACAGAATTGCCGAAAACAAAGATTAGTGGCAAAATACTGCGAAGGGAGTTAAAGCAGTTGGAACTTGACCGCCTATCAGTAGGGTAAGTACCTTTTCTATAAATAATAACTCAGCTTTCGCAGTTAAAAAAAGGTGAACAACTCCAATGTCATCGCATAATAGCTAGAATTAAGGATAGAACTTGACTATTGTCTCTAAATAAACGAGCCTAACTCAGTTTACGCTCAAGGCGTCAATCGATTCGCTCTCACCACAGGCACAAAAGCTACATACGTTTTAGCTCCTTAAGTCGCAAAAACGGTCTAGCTCTAGCCGGGGCATCGCCTCGGGCCTGCAGAAAGCGAAGCTCCCTCACTTCCCAACGCGGAGTCGTTCTTCTGTTACAAAACTTACATGCAATTAAACGTCTATATAAGTATGTAATTGGCTATTTAGACGCTCAGAGCAATGGGTAGACTGTAATTTTACGCTGCGAAAGTTGAGTAATAAAAATTAATATGTAAGGTGTAAGCGCCGGAACCCGGCGTTTTTTTTGTCTGTTAACTGGACGTTACTTATGTGTTAGCTTAGAAGAGTACAATGCATTAAAATAAAACGTGTACAGAAACACGTATTTGTGTACAAATCGTAATCATGCTATGTTGTTTTCAATCGCTGAAATCGTATTGAAATCGGTTTCTTTGTAGATTATATTTAGTGTGTCGAAAGCAGTTTAGGGGAGGTTAAACAATGAAAGATTTTTTTCAGAAGTTAGGTAAATCTTTAATGATGCCGATTTCAATTATTGCAGCAGCGGGTATTTTTCTTGGACTTGGATCTGTCTTGCAGAATCCGGATATTGTAGGAGAGGCATTTGTTTCTTTTACAGCTGTCCAAAATATCATCGGCTTTATTCGAGCGTTAGCAGGTGCGTTGTTTGGTAATTTACCAATATTATTTGCAGTATCAATTGCAATCGGAATGGCAAAAAAAGAAAAGCCAACTGCCGCATTTGCAGCAGTGATTGGTTTTATCATTTTTCACGTCACACTACGCTACATTTTACAGATTAATGGGTTAACAGCTGAGACAACTTCAATTGATTATTTAGTTGGACAAGGCTTATCAGAACTTGAGGCTACTCAGATTAGCTCCCAGTACGAAATGGTTTTAGGTATATTTACATTGAGAATGAATGTTTTTGCCGGTATTTTAACAGGGGGACTTGTCGCAGCACTTCATAACAAGTTTTATAATATTGAGCTTCCTGTGGCAATAAGCTTCTTCGGTGGTAAACGATTTATCCCGATTGTGACAACGGTCGTTGTGCCAGTGCTTGGTTTCATCATGTATTACATTTGGCCGTTTCTGGGCGGCGCTATCGAGTCGCTTGGTAATATCATTGCCAATGCCGGAGTATTCGGAACATTCTTATTTGGATTCCTAGAGCGCTTGCTTATTCCAACTGGCTTGCACCACATTCTTAATCAGCTGGTTCGTTTTACGCCAATTGGGGGGATTGCTACTATTGATGGTGAACAAGTTGTTGGTGCGTTAAATATTTTTAATACAGCATTAGCACAAGAAGTTCTTGATTTTGATTTAATGGCAACAGCAACGCGTTTTCTTGCTCAAGGTAAGGTGCCATTTATGGTCTTTGGTTTGCCAGCAGCAGGCTTTGCCATTATTAAATCGGCAAGAAGTGGCGAGCAAAAGCGTGTGAAAGGCTTATTATATGCAGCTATCCTAGCGTCATTTACAACGGGAATAACTGAGCCGTTAGAATTCTCCTTTATTTTCGTATCGCCAATCTTGTTTGTTTTCCATGCCTTTATGTCAGGTTTGTCATTTATGTTAATGGATCTATTCAATGTGGTTATTGGTAATGTACAAGGAGGTGCGATTGATTTAACCGTATTCGGTATCCTCCAAGGCTCAGGGACAAACTGGTTCTTCGCCGTTATTGTCGGGATTGGTTATGCATTTGCCTACTACTTCTTCTTTAAATATATTATCGAGAAGAAAAATGTTCAAACACCAGGACGCGAAAAGCTGGATGAAGGTGAAGAAGTAGTCATTAAAGATGATGGTAACATAGGTGAAACAATTGTTAACGCACTAGGTGGCGTTGATAATATAGAAGAAATTGAAAATTGCTTTACCCGTCTGCGTTTAGTGTTGAAGGATGCTAATGTTGCAGATGAAAAAGCGCTCAAAAACACCGGGGCTGCGGGTGTCGTTAAGATTGACGATACGCATTTGCAAGTTATTTATGGACCGCAGGTAGAAGGGATTGCACAAAAAGTAAAGGGAGTGCCAGGAAATGAAGAAAAATAATATTGTATTAGTTGGCGGAGGGTCAACATGGACACCAGGTATTTTAAAAGCGATGACAACACATTTAGACCAGTTTGCCTTGAATCGTGTTGTGCTTTACGATGTTGATGCAGAGCGTCAAAATGTAATTGGTGAGTTTGCTAAGATTTTATTTCAAGAAGAAGCACCAGAGGTTGAGGTAGCCTACACGACTGATAAAGAAGTGGCCTATAGAGATGTTGATTTTGTTTTCTGTCAGATGCGCACGGGTGGCTTTAACATGCGTGAGCAGGATGAGAAAATTCCTCTTAGTCTTGGTTTAATTGGTCAGGAAACATGTGGACCTGGTGGGTTCGCCTATGGACTTCGTTCAATTCGTGATATGGTTGAAATGGTTAATGACGTTCGCCGATTAAGTCCAGATGCTTGGATTTTGAATTATACCAATCCAGCAGCCATAGTCGCATTAGCATTAGATCGGATCTTTCCAGATGATAATCGGATTCTAAATATTTGTGATCAGCCAGTTAATCTAATGCGCTCTTATGCAAAATTAATTGATCATGATGTAAATAAATTAGAGCCAACTTATTTTGGTTTAAATCACTTTGGCTGGTTTACAGCTATCTATGATGAAGATGGTAACGATGTTGCACCAAAAATTAAGGAAATTGCCTTGAATGGTGGCTTTAGCCCAGTTGATGCGGAGCAACGTGATCAATCGTGGTTAGACACCTATGCCATGGTTGAAGATATGTTAAAGGATTTCCCAGATTATTTACCTAATACCTATCTACAATACTACCTGTATCCAGAGTATAAGCTTGCTAAGCTTGATCCGCATTTTACTAGAACCGATGAGGTGCGGGCTGGGCGTGAGAAGAAAGTATTTGCTGAGTGTGCACGTATTGTTGAAAACGGAACAGCTTCAGACTCCAGTGTTGTGCATAACGATGCACACGGAGATATGATGGTGGAGGTTGCGGCTTCGATAGCTAACAATCTACGTAAAACATATATTGTGATTGTTAGAAATGATGGTATTGTTGCTAATCTACCAGATGATGTTATGATCGAAGTAGCAGCATCACTGGGCAAGAATGGTCCGGCACCATATGCAGTCGGCCAAATTGATACTTTTTATAAAGGTTTAATCGAAGGGCAGCATGCCTTTGAGAAGTTAACGGTAGAGGCTTATCTTGAAGGTTCATACACGAAAGCATTACAAGCCTTAACCTTGAATCGTACCGTCGTTGATGCGAAAAAAGCACGTCAGGTATTAGATGCCTTAATTGCAGCGAACAAGGATTACTGGCCAGAATTAAAATAGCCTTTTGATAATGGAAGCAGCGCTGTCTGCTTCCTTTTCATTCGTATAAAAAAACGTTTTTAATGAGGTGAGCTAATGAACATTTTAGTAGCAATTGATTCTTTCAAGGGTTCAATGACAAGTGAAGTAGCTAATCAGCACGTACAAGATGCCTTTTGTGATCATAATGTGATCACTTTCCCGATTGCTGATGGTGGAGAAGGGACAGTCTTAGCTTTTACGCAGCTTTTAACCGGTGAGCTTATTACAGAGACTATTACCGGACCAACTGGGGAGTTGATCGACGCGAGTTATGGCTGGGTTGAAAAGGATAAATTGGCTATTATAGAAGTAGCTGAAGGGGCAGGAATCACCAAGGTAGACCCAAGCTTGCTTGACCCGAGGCACCATACCAGCTATGGTGTTGGTGAACAAATCATAGCTGCCCTTAATAAGGGAGCACAGGAAATAATTATTGGATTAGGTGGCAGTGCGACAGTGGATGGTGGAATGGGCCTACTCCAAGCTTTAGGGGTTAAATTTTTTGATCAACAAGGTATGGAAATGACCATGCTTCCAGTGCGCTTAGCTGATATTGGAAGAATTGATCAAGTAAATATTGATCCCCGAGTTAACAGTGTTAAGCTAACGATCGCCTCGGATGTGAGTAACCCGTTACTTGGTAGCAATGGAGCATGTTATGTTTTTGGGCCGCAAAAGGGGTTAGCAATTGAACAACTCAATAGCTACGAGGCTGGCATGCGTCACTTTGCTCAGCTTGTTAATACCGTGACTGGAATTGCTATGCAAAATGAACCAGGGGCTGGTGCAGCAGGTGGAATTGGTTTTGCCTTGTATGCTTTCTTGAATACCTCCTTCCAAAGTGGTTTTTCCTTATTAGCTGATAAAGGTGAGCTGGCGTCATTGATTAAACAAGTGGATTTAGTCATCACTGGTGAGGGTAAATTTGATCAGCAATCATTGAGTGGAAAGGTACCGATTGGGATAAGTCGCTTAGCAAAGGCGTATGATAAGCCGACAATTGTCTTCACAGGTAAGGCCGATAATGGCCTAACGGCACTACCAGAGGAAAATATTCTGGCTGTAATACCTATCGTTGACGAGGCCATTCCGCTAACCGAAGCAATAAAAAATGGCCCGCAACTACTAAAACGAGCAGCTGACCGGACCTTGCGATTAATTATGTGTGGTATTTCGTTAAATAAGTATTAAAGACGAGATTAATTAAGTAATGGATACTAAATCGGTCAGCTGCATCAATACCGCTTACCCTTAATTCAGTTGCGTATCCGTATAATTGATAGGTAGTGAGCTTGGCTAACGGGTTAGTTGAGAAGCCAGTGATACTAAGTGTTTTCGCGCCTGCTACAGTAGCGATTGTTGTCGCCTCAAGCACGTTACTCGTTGTACCACTCATGCTAATGGCAATGGCAAGGTCTTGATCGGATAATAAACTTGCATTGTGCTTCATAACGTGGGGATCAACGAAGATTTGACTATTCTTTCCGACTAATTGAAGTCTAGCATCGAGCTCCTGAGCAGGAAAGCGAGAAAGCCCAACGGCAAAAAAGAGAATCTTATTAGCATTATGTAAACATTCGGCCAGTTCGTTAATGACAGCTTCGTTAACGAGCTGCTTTGTTTTAACGATTTGTTCATCAAGTGGTGTGACTTCTAGGAAATCATGCTTCGTTTGCTTAGCTGCATAAAGTCCTTCTTTAAAATCTGAAAAGCCCTTAAAGCCAAGCTTTTTACAAAGGCGAATAATTGTATTTGGTGCGGTAAAATGGTCCTCTGCGACCTCACGAATGGTTAAATCCTTTATCTTGGTAGCTTGATCAAGCAAATAATCGAGAATCATTTTCTCGGTTTCGTTTAAACGATGTTGATTTTCCTTTAGGTGATCATAAAAATACATCAGCGATACTCCCTCTTCATCATGTCCATTACTAGCATTTTACCATAGATTGAAGACGTTATCATAAAAATATAATTACCTTGCTCGTAGTCATGGCAAATAGACTAGATACTGAAATTAAACGATGTGGTCACGACGGACGGTCTTTTTTTATAAACAGATTTAGAGAACCATGTTTCTAATTCGGATAAGGTCCTTATTCATAAAGGGACCCCTTAAACATATTAATCTTAGTATGTTTAAGAAATAACTAACAGGAATAATGTGATTATCGAAAATAAGTAAGTCAATCTGTTTGCTAATGCTTTTCTCAAATCTACTTGTCATCTTTCTGTTCGATCATGAATTAAAAAATTGTATCTTGATAGGCGCATGCTAGCAAATTTGTCTATCATCTTCATTCAAGCAGATAATAGAAATTAACAGTTGCCATTAACAAAGTTTATTAACAGGCTAATTGAGTCAATTTCATAATTCATATTAACATATGAAAATACGAACATTAAACTTATTATTAAGTCTTTAAACGTAGTTGCTAAAAATAAACACATGAAAAAATCCACTAACTAGCATAGCGTGTCGCATTCAGCAGTCCCTTCGCTTTCACCCACTGGCACAAACGAGACATCTTCGTTTCCTCAGTTTCTCGCTAGCCATGGGCACGGCCTCAGCTAACTTTGTCAAGCACAGAACACTAGACAAAGTGGATCTTCGGCTCGCGCTGGGGTTGCGATTACTCACCCCATCGAAGTGATTTGTTCCCATAGGAGTCTACGGGACTGCTGAATGCTTGATGATAGGTATGCTTACCCCTTCTTTTATTTGTGTGAGCATAAATTGAAAGATTAATTACGTTTAAGTATGTATTAGGACTGTCCATTGGCTGCCGGAACGGATCACTGTTCTAACCTTAATCGTTGCTCTGGTGATCGACTATCATTTTCTTAATGTTCGTATATTCATCTCTTATCAGTAATTATGAAATTGACTCAATTTAGAAAGAAAATAAAGGCTAGCAAGCTATCTCCAGGCCGATAGCCATGTTGAAGTTGCAAAATAGTTAAGCCGAAATCCATTTGCAAATGGGGATAGTCGGGGAAATGACGCCAATCACCACCCCAGTCAAAGCCTAACGCTTTAGCAAGCTCAACCACCTCAAGCCAATCCGATTCGCCATTTTGATTACCATCGTACGCCATGTCCCAAATAATATCACCAGCTTGATTTTGCAATGCAAAGTCAATAGCTAAGCCATAATTATGATAGGATTGCCCTGCTTGGGCGTTAGTAACAATGCTGCCTTCATTAGAACGGCCCTGTTCATACAACTGTTCCTGCTCCTCAAACGAGCGAAACCCATCCGTGATGACAACATCAATGCCAACCTGTTTTGCTTGTGTGATCAAAGTTTCCATGTGCTCAACAATAATTGGGTGTAGCTCACTAGGTTGATTTCGTGATGAAATAAGCTGATAGAATTGCACCGATCTGATCGCAACAACAGCTATTAAGATAGTAAAGCCAACTAACAAGATTTTTTTAACAGTCATAATTATTCCAAGCTTTCTTATAAGAAATATAGTATTTTGATGTGATTGCACTATATCATACTTTCTAAATCATATCATTTATTATTTTAAGGTAACACATTTGAAATCTATTCAATTTCTCGCTATAGTGAGAGGAATAGGAATGGAGGGAATAACATGGAAAAGGATTTGCGAATTAAAAGTCAAGTTTTTGATGACCCGAAGCGTGCACCAAACCGTGCCATGCTTCGTGCAGTTGGGTTAACAGATGAAAGCTTTAAAAAGCCAATGATTGGTGTAGCAAGCACTTGGAGCGAGGTTACTCCTTGTAATATTCATTTGCATGGTTTAGCTGAGCGGGCTAAGGAAGGTGTGCGCCATGCAGGGGGAACACCATTAATATTTAATACAATTACTGTTTCAGATGGCATTTCAATGGGTACGGAAGGGATGCGTTACTCTTTGCCAAGTCGAGATGTTATTGCTGATTCAATTGAAACCGTTGTTGGTGCAGAAAGCTTGGATGGGTTTGTGGCAATCGGTGGCTGTGATAAAAATATTCCTGGTTGTATGATAGCAATTGGTCGAGCAGAGGTACCTGCTGTCTTTGTTTATGGTGGGACAATTGCACCAGGTTACCGTAATGGTGAAAAACTAGATATTGTCTCTGTCTTTGAGGGTGTTGGTAAGCATAATAATGGCGATATCACAGATGAGGAACTACATGGCATTGAATGTGCAGCTTGTCCTGGCGCTGGCTCTTGTGGGGGAATGTACACGGCTAATACGATGGCATCGGCAGTTGAAGCGCTGGGCATGAGCTTACCAGGCAGCTCGTCAAATCCAGCCGAGTCTAAGGATAAATACCTTGACGTAGAAGAAGCGGGAAAAGCTGTTTATCACCTCTTGGAAAAGGAAATATTTCCAAAGGATATTATGACAAAACAAGCTTTTGAAAATGCCATTACAGTCGTGATGGCACTTGGTGGGTCAACAAATGCTGTTCTTCACTTATTGGCAATGGCCCATGCTGTAGATGTAGACCTATCAATTGCTGACTTTGATCGGCTACAGAAGACAGTTCCTCACCTTGCTGACTTGAAACCAAGCGGTAAGTATGTGATGGAGGATCTCTACAAGGTTGGTGGCGTTCAAGCGGTAATGAAGCTCCTGCATGAGAATGGCTATCTCTACGGCGACTGTTTAACCGTTACCGGAAAAACGGTGGCTGAGAATTTGGCACTGGCCCCATCCTTAACTGAGGGACAAACAATTATTCGTCCGTTTTCAAGTCCATATCGTGCAACCGGTCCACTTGTAATTTTAAGAGGTAACCTGGCTCCTAGTGGTGCCGTGGCAAAAGTTTCTGGCGTTAAGGTGAAGCGCCATGTCGGACCTGCGCGAGTATTTGAAAATGAACACGATGCTACAGAAGCTGTGCTTAATAATCAAATTAATGAAGGTGATGTTCTTGTTATTCGTGGTGTAGGGCCAAAAGGTGGTCCAGGCATGCCAGAAATGCTCTCAATATCTGCGATTTTGGTTGGTAAGGGCTTGGGTGAGAAGGTTGCGCTCCTTACCGATGGCCGATTCTCTGGCGGTACACACGGATTAGTCGTCGGACATATTGCGCCAGAAGCACAAAGTGCTGGTCCGATCGCTATTTTACAAGAAGGAGATCAGGTAACGATTGATTCAGAGCGCCAAGAAATCTCAATGGAAGTAACGGAAGCCGAGATTCAAGCACGATTTACAGCATGGCAAGCACCAGCCCTTTATCTCAAAGGCGTATTAGGAAAGTACGCGCATAATGTCTCCTGTTCTTCAATAGGCGCTGTTACCGATCACTTTAAGTCATAAGTTTTTAAAACTTGATGGTTGCTTCACACGGATAACTGATAAGAGAAAAGAGTGAAGCTGAAGAAAAAAATAGTTAACTGATAACGAACGATCTATTTTAATTCATAGATCGTTCGTTAATTCTATCTACTGAACTAATAATGGATGCTCTCAATCGGAAATAATTATCGTAATTCATTAGCTAAAGAGCTGCATCATTTCTATTAGACTAAGAGCGTGGCAGCTTGTTCTCGTACCTAACAGCTACACTTTTTTTGAGATACAGATCTCTTTATTACTGATGTAATACTCAGGTTTCTTATTTGATAACGTTGTCATTAATTACTCGCATTGGAACTAAAATTATTAAAGCTTATCCTCACTAACAATTTATTAATATTTTTAGTAAAAAAAACAATGACATCGAAGTAATTATGTTAATATTTAGTGTTATTATGGAAAGCAGTAAAAATAAAATTAGTTAATGTAGATAATTATTGCTTAATATCTTTTTAACTCAAAGATAAGGAGTCTATGTGTTTGTGAAAAATGATTAATCATAACAAAAAAATATTGACTTTAGTGACAGTTAAAAATATAATAAAATTGAAAAGTAAAATTTAACTAAAATAAGTGTTTGGTTACGGAAATCAATAACGCTTATTTTTACCCAATGTATGTAAGCGTTAACATAACTATTAGGAAGGTGGAACTATGAACAGCAGATGTTTTTCATTATTTAAAATGCTATTAAGTTGTGTCGTCATCTTTCTTGTTGTCGCTGGTAGCATTATAGTCAATGCGGAAAGTCAATTGGAAGATCGTCAGAATTACTTGGACTATATAGCATCATATCAAGGTGCATCCTTTCCAGAAAATGAAATTGTAATAGAGGCGAGCGATTACATTAATGCTTCAGAAACGGTTAAAACCTTTGAAAATTTCAAAGATGAAGCTGGAGTAAGTATTTTAAGTGAAGAAGAAGGAACGGTTGCCTGGGAGGTTACCATAAATCAAGCTGGGCTGTATAGTATTGAATTGGATTACTATCCTATTGAAGGCAAGGGCATGAATATTGTGAGAGAGCTACTTATCAATGGAGAGCGACCGTTTGAAGAAGCAAATTACATCTCATTTAGCCGAGTTTGGCAGGATGCCAATCCAATTCAAACAGATCAACGGGATAATGAACGCCGACCTTCGCAAATTGAAGCACCAAGCTGGCAAACGCGATTTTTTGAAGATGATATGGGTTATGTTGCTGATCCGTATCTGTTCTATTTTGAAGCGGGTGTAAATACAATTGAACTTATTTCTATTCAAGATTTTATGGTCATTAGACGCCTTACGCTCAAGCAAATGGACGAAATTCCTACATATGAAGAAGCACTAAGCCATTACAAAGAGCAAAATTATCCGATTGTCACGCTAACAGAGCCAATTAAAATTCAAGCAGAGCATGCTAAGTATAAGTCGGATGCTATGCTTTATCCAACCTTTGATCGATCGTCACCTGCTACTGAGCCTAGCCATCCTTCAAAAATTCGATTAAACACGATTGGTGGTGAGAATTGGAAGGAGGTCGGCCAATGGTTAAGCTGGGAAGTTGATGTTCCAGAAAGTGGCTTGTATCAACTTGGTGTAAAGTTCTGGCAAAATTTCAAAAGTGGTCGCTATGTAGCGCGGACATTAAGAATTAATGATGAAATCCCATTCCGTGAGATGCAGAATATTGGCTTTAACTATGGTGCGAGTTGGGAAATGAAAACATTTGGTCAGGATGATCCATTTCTCTTTTACCTTGAAGAAGGAACGAATACGCTGACTTTGGAGGTATCACTTGGTGAGCTTTCAGAAACCATTCGCACAGTTGAAGAAAGTGTTTTTGCGCTTAATTTTGCCTATCGCCAAATGCTCATGATTATTGGTGGTTCGCCAGATATTTTTCGAGATTACCAGTTAGCCCAACGATTGCCTGAGGTAATCGCATTACTTGGTGAGCAACGCGATATCCTTAACGACGTATCAAGTTATTTATCTGATACTAGTGGGCAACGTGGTTTAACAACCTCAGTACTAGATACGTTGGTCGTACAATTGGATCGCATGCATCGTGATCCTGATAGTATACCTGATCGTTGGAGCTCATTTAGGTCTAATATTTCTTCATTAGGTGCATGGGTTTTGGAAATGCAAGAGCAACCATTGCAGTTAGACTACTTGTTTGCTTACTCTAATAACTTAACTGAACCTGAACCGTCTGCAAATTTATTACAAAGTATGAATTATAATATCCGGTCATTTTTTGCCTCTTTTACTGAGGATTATTCAAGTATTGGAGACGCTGACCATGATGCAGTAAAGGTTTGGGTAAATAATAGAGATTACGGTAACATCATTAATGCTTTAGTTGAAAGTGATTTCAATTTAAATTCTGACGTTAATGTAAATATTGAAATTGTTGAGAGTCAAACGCTATTACCAGCTACGCTAGCTGGAGAAGGACCTGATGTTGCTTTGCAGGTTGGGATTGGTGATCCGGTTAATTATGCTGTTCGAAATGCAGTTGTCGATTTGTCCCAATTCGCTGATTTTAATTCGGTGAGCGATCGATTCGCATCAAGTGCAATTACACCGTATCGTTTTAATGGAGGTGTCTATGCTCTTCCTGAAACGCAAACTTTTCCAATGATGTTTTATCGTACTGACATTTTTAACGAATTAGAAGTAGAAGCACCGAATACGTGGTCGGATCTTTATCAAATTATGCCACATATCCAAAAAAACAATATGAACATTGGGATTCCAATTAATGGCGTATCAGGTACAGGAAACGTTCAAGGGATCGAGTCGACTTTGTCATCCTACGCCATGTTTTTATATCAGAACAATGGTCAACTTTATTCTGAGCAAGGTGAGGTATCTCAGTTAGATCATGAAGAAGCTATCCATGCTTTTCGTGACTGGACATCTTTATACGTGAATTATTCGATTCCAGTTCAATATGATTTTGCCAATCGATTTAGAACTGGGGAAATGCCAGTTGGTATTGCTGATTACTCCACTTACAATTATTTATCTGTGTTTGCTCCTGAATTGCGTGGGATGTGGGAAATGATTCCTGTACCTGGAACGATTCAAGCAGATGGCTCAGTGGATCGCTCTGTTAGTAGCTCTGGGGTTGCGAGCATTATTTTGCAAACATCTGATAAACAAGATGATGCATGGGAATTTTTAAAATGGTGGACTTCGGCAGAGGTGCAAGCGAATTTCGGTAAAGAGCTTGAAAGTATTATTGGTGTTGCTGCACGATATGCAACTGCTAATCAAGAAGCCGCCGAGTTACTTGGATGGACTGCGAGCGTCTATCATAATTTACTGGAGCAGTGGGATTGGGTGGTGGGAAACCCAGAAGTACCAGGAGGCTATTTTACCCCACGTCATATTGAGAACGCATTCAGAAAAGTTTATAACGAGCTTGATGATCCTAGAGAAACAATTCTTGATTATACCGATATTATTAATTTGGAAATTGAGCATAAGCGACGTGAGTTTGGCTTAACAGATTGAGAGGAGGCTACCATATGCAAATTGAACAGATTAGTACTAAGGAAGAAAAGAAACAAGCTCAATTTCTTCCCATTCTAAAACGCAAACTATCATTATTAGGCAGTGAAATGAAGAAGAATAAGCTATCCTATTTGTTTCTTGCACCTTTTGGGATTATCTTTTTTACGTTTTATTTATTGCCTGTTATAATTTCTGTCTTCTTTAGCTTTACTTATTACAATGTCCTAGAGTCACCGCAATTTATTGGCTGGCAAAACTATTTAAATCTATTTTTATCAGATGATTTATTCCTACAATCGATTAAGGTAACGTTTTTATTCGCTTTTATAACGGGACCAATTAGTTATTTCGCCTCGTTTTTCTTTGCTTGGTTTATTAATGAATTGCCGAGGCGTATTCGTGCCGTTCTTGTGGTTATCTTTTATGCGCCTTCCTTGTCAGGTCAGGTCTTTGTCGTGTGGAGCATTATTTTCAGTGGCGATCAGTATGGCTACATCAATGGTTTTCTAATGGAAATTGGCATTATTTCTGAACCGATTCAGTGGTTTAATAATCCTGAATTTATTATGCCGACGTTAATGATTGTTATCCTATGGACGAGTATCGGTGCTGGCTTTTTAGCCTTTGTAGCTGGTTTGCAGACGTTGGATCAGAGTTTGTTCGAGGCTGGTTATGTAGAAGGAATAAAGAATCGTTGGCAAGAGTTGTGGTTTATTACCTTACCACAAATGAAGCCGCAACTTTTGTTCGGTGCAATTATGACCATCACACAATCATTCGCCATTCACGATGTAATTGTACCACTAGCAGGATTTCCAACGACTGATTATGCAGCACATACGGTCGTGTCGCATCTCGTTGATTATGGAACAATTCGTTTTGAAATGGGCTATGCTTCGGCAATTGCAACGATTCTCTTTATTGTGATGGTTGGTAGTAATGTCATTATTCAAAAATTACTTGGAAAGGTAGGGACTTAAATGGTGTCGATATCAAAACGAAGAACGCCAAACCGGTCGCGCTTTGGTGATCTGACAAATATACTAGTTCTGATTGGTTTTGCGGCATTCATGGCCTTACCCCTCGTATTTGCAGTAAACAATGCGTTCAAGCCGTTAGAAGAATTATTTCAGTTTCCACCTAGATTCTTAGTTAGAAATCCAACGCTCGACAATGTTCGTGATTTATTTGCATTAATGAATGCGTCTTGGGTGCCATTTACGCGTTATATGTTCAATACTGTGTTTATTACCTTGATCGGAACAGTTTTTCATATTATCGTTGCTTCAATGGCAGCCTATGTGCTGGCAAAGCATCAATTTCCGGGTAAAAATTTATTTTTCAATATTGTCATTATGGCATTAATGTTTTCGCCACATGTAACGGCGATTCCGAATTATCTTATTATGTCTCGCCTTGGTTGGGTAGATACATATAACGCTCTAGTAGTCCCGGCGATTGCGGCTCCCCTAGGGGTGTTTTTGATGAAACAGTTTATGGAACAGATTCCGGTTTCCTTATTAGAATCGGCTCGAATAGACGGAGCGAACGAGTTTATTGTTTTTTTTAGAGTGGCAATGCCACTCGTAAAGCCGGCGTGGTTAACTCTGTTAATTTTTTCCTTTCAAGGACTTTGGAACCTTGATGGTGGGACATTTGTATACAGCGAGGAACTAAAAACATTACCAACTGCTTTACAACAAATTGTCGCAACTGGTTTTTCTAGAGCTGGTGCAGCCTCTGCAATTGCGCTGTTTATGATGATCGTACCATTGGTCGTCTTCATTATTAGTCAAAATAACGTTATTGAAACGATGTCGACCTCAGGAATCAAGGAATAGGGAGGGTGTCAGAAATGAATAGAATAAATATCCGACGTGTTCTGTTACTGGTTATTATGATAATGCTCTTGGATCCCTTCTTTCCAATAATTAAAGCGCGAGTGGCATACGAAAGCTATACGTATAATTATTGGCTTGATCCAGTACCGAGTCCACATCCTTATGTGCCTGTTGAAGAGTTATCAGGAGAATTATTAGGGGTGGGGGACTTTGATACACCTAGCGATTTGTTTGTCGCGCATAATGGCTTTATATATATAGCAGATACCAACAATAATCGAATTGTCTGGTTTGACCAGTCGTTTAATTTTATTAATGAGCTGCAAACATTTGGTGACAATGATAGTTTTAATGCTCCACAAGGTGTTTATGTTACCGAAGATAATCATATTTATGTTGCCGATACAGAAAATCGTAGAATCGTTCAATTTGATCAACATGCTGACTATGTCCGATCGTTTGATCGTCCCGTGACAGATTTAATTAGTGACACAACTTCATTTCGGCCAACCAAGGTTGTTGTCGATGGTGCAGATCGTATTTATGCTTTGGCAATTGGTATTAACTCAGGGATTGTTGAAATTAATCCAGATGGTACCTTTCAAGGTTTTATGGGTGCATCGGAGGTTAATATTACACCGTTAGAATATGTTTGGCGACGGTTTATTGCGACGGATGAGCAACGACAACGAATGGGACTAATTTTACCAACAGAATATAACAATCTTTATTTAGATAATGAAGAGTTTATTTTCGTAACGCGGGGAAGCGTAGGGCTTAGTGATTATGGGACTGATGTCATTAGACGATTAAATCCTACTGGTGTAAATGTCCTTAGGCAATTTGGTTACGGTGATCCAATTGGTGACTATTTCTCAAGGCGCAATCCTAATATAACCCGTTTTAATGATATAACGGTTACTGACTACCAAGTCTATACTGCACTTGATGGCAGTAATGGCAAATTATTTGCTTATGATTATGATGGTCACTTGTTGTATGTTTTCGGTGGGAATGGTAATCGATTCGGTAATTTTAGAAGTGCTGTAGCGGTAGATCAATATGAAGAGATGTTATATGTCTTGGACGACAACAAGAACACGATTACTACCTTCTCCATGACCGATTATGGTGAAATGGTCCATAGCGCAATTCGGTTACATTATGAAGGGCGCTATCAAGAGGTTGAACAAAGGTGGAAAGAAGTCCTAAAATTAAATGCTAATGCCGATATTGCTTACATTGGGTTAGGAAAAGCACAGTTACGGCGTGGAGAGTATCAAGAAGCCATGCAAAACTTAGAACTTGCTCATGATCGAAATAACTATACCAAAGCATTTGCTCATTATCGACGTGAATGGATGATTGAACATTTTACTGTGATTATGACAACAACAGTCATCTTAATTCTTCTCCTCTTGTTCATTAACTATGTAAGAAAGCTGAGAAAGCGTTGGCTGGTAAAGGAGGTTAAGAGATAATGCGTAGTTACTTAGCGGAGCTTAAATATAGTTTGCACGTTGTAGTAAGACCTTTTGATGGATTTTGGGACTTACAACGTGAACAACGTGGATCATTACGGGCTGCATTAACAATTGTCTTACTTACTATTGCAACGTATATCTTCCGCAGACAATACACAGGATTTCTGTTCAATTACAATCAGATTACCCGGTTAAACATTGTTCTTGAGGTTATCAGTGTGCTTCTCCCATTTTTATTGTGGTGTGTCGCTAACTGGTGTTTAACAACGTTGGCAGATGGTGAAGGGACTTTTATTGAAATCTTTAATGCGACAGCATATGCCTTGACACCAATTGTCTTAATTAACCTGCCGTTAATTCCGATTAGTTACTTAATTACAAGTGAGGAAGGCGCATTTTATTACTTTTTTCTAACGATTTCATTAATATGGACGGTTTGTTTAATTATATTAAGTACGATGATTACCCATCAATATAGTATGAAGAAAACGTTTTTAACGATTACCGGTATCTTAATTGGTATGGCTGTAATGGTGTTTATTGGGCTATTGTTCACAAGTGTTATTCAACAGATTTTCGGTTTCTTTTATGTTATATATCGCGAAATTGTTTTTAGGTTTTAAGGAAGTGGGGGTATACATGAAGTCAGTTTTTAAATGCATAACATTGATAACGATTATTCTATCCGTATTACTGCTTTCAAATCATCTGGATTTACAATTGGAAGTTAATGCGATTGAGCAGAAAGATATTTATGATCAGTTCAGGGAAGAAGGCAAGGAAGTTGTTGCGGAGAATGAACAGATTATTCTAGCACTAAATAATCAAGATTTTTCAATTGCTATTTACCATAAAGAAGATCAAACCATATGGCTCTCTAACCCTCTTAATCATGAAGAAGATGAAATTGCTACTGGTGTTAGTAGAGATCGACTTGCTTCACAACTTTCGATCACATACTATAATCGTGCTGCTCAGGAACAGACGATGAATTCATATACTGACAGCACATTATTAGATCAAGTTACGGTTGAGCAGGTTGATCAAGGCGTAAAGGTTATTTATACAATTGGCGAAGAAGTATCTGGTTTTTTGATCCCGGATGTGATTTCGGCAAACCGATTTGAGACATTTTTAAATCAGATGGATGCGGATGCTCAAAGGCAAGTTCGCGATATTTACCGTGAAGATCTTGAGGAAGAACTGTACTATTTACGAAGTGGTACCGCTGTCTTTATTCAGGAAGATGCTGAGCAGTTTTTCGCCGATGCTGGTTACACGCTCGATGATTTTATTCAAGATAATGAAGAGAATGCTGTTGAGGGTGCTGGTGGTGCGGTATTCACGATTCCGGTTGTCTATCAAATAGAGGGTGATACGTTTACAGCAAGTATTCCAGTTGAAGAAATTATTGCACATGATCTTTATACACTGACAAGTATTAACCTGCTTGAGTACTTTGGGACAGCTAGTCTGGCGGATGATGGATATCTATTTGTTCCTGATGGATCTGGGGCACTGATTGACTTAAATAATGGCAAAACAGCTGCTACCCGCTATATTTCTAGTGTTTATGGCTATGACGAAACATTGACTTCGCAGCTAACGACAAATCGTGATAAAGATTTGTCAATTCGGTTGCCGATATTTGGATTGAAAAAGCAAGAGCAAGCCTTCGTAGCAGTAATTGAGGATGGCGAGACATATGCTAGTGTTGTTGCTGATGTATCTGGTAAAACGGATTCATTTAATAAAGTCCATACACAATTTAGTTATTTGCCAACCGGTCGCAGCTCATTAGATGAAATGACTGGATCTGGTGTGCTTCAGCTTTTTCAACAAGAGCCGTATCAAGGGCAATTTAGCATTAGATACCATTTTTTAGCGGGTGATGATGCCGATTATAGTGGCATGGCGAATACTTATCGTCATTACCTAGAAGAAACCGGTGTCTTTCAAGAGCTGCAAGAACGAACAACGTTACCTTTTTATTTAGGGTTGACTGGGGCAATTGATAAGCATAAGAGCTTTTTCGGTATTCCTTATCAAGGGGTTGAAACAATTACGTCTTATCAAGAAGCGCTAGCTATTATTGAACAACTTCAAGCCGATCAAATTGCTGACGTGCGTGTGAAGTATGCTGGGTGGTTTAATGGCGGTATTAATCACGCTTCACCCAATCGGATCCGGTTAGTTAATGGCATGGAGAGTGAGGTGAAACTAGCCGAGTTCGCGACTAAATTGAGAGAGTTAGAGGTTAAATCGTATTTTGATGTCGATTTTGGTTATGTGTATCAAGATAACTGGTTTGATGGTTTTTCCTCATCAAGTCAGGCTACTCGTTACTTTGATAATTCACTAATCACATTGCTTGAGCAAGATCTTGCGTCAGGAAATATGAGTAGAGAAACCGCGACCAATCCACCTAAATTTATTTTGAATGCGAGTCATTATAACGAAGTAGTGGATAAGTTTATGAAAGCTTTACCTAATGAAGTCATTGATCATTTATCAATGCGAACGATTACTTCGACTGTGTCTGCTGATTTTTCACGAAGGAATTTTGTCGATAGACAGGCTAGCTTAACACATACTAAAGATGCTTTAGCTAAATTGGTAAATAATGATTTTGCATTACTTGGTCAAAACGCCAATGCATACGCATTTAATTATGTGCAGGATATTTTAGAGGTGCCGATGTCATCGAATCAATACATGATTTTAGATGAGGCAATTCCATTTTATCAAATGGTGTTAAGTGGCTACATTGATTATGCAGGTCAACCATTAAATCTGGCTGATAATTATCAGCATGAATTACTTAAAACAATTGAAACTAACGCAGGGCTTTACGTTGAATGGATTTATGCGCCAGATCATGTGCTTAAAGAGACTGCTTATCAAGACCTATACGCTGTCCATTATCTTAATTGGTATGACAGGATGGTTGAACTGTATCATGAGTTAAACAGCCAACTCAAACCGATTCAGGGGCAAGCTATCGTCAAGCACGAAATCATTGCCAATGATGTCAATCGTGTAACCTATCAAAATGGTGCAAAAGTTATCGTCAATTATCAAAATAAACCATTTCAATATAATGAGACATTAATTGAGGCACATGATTTTGTCGTAGAGGAGGGAAGATGATGCAACAGCTAACTAAACAAAAAGGTCAGCCCTTTCGAAAGAGAAGGAAAGGGTTGACGCTACGCCAACAAAAGGCAAGGTTAGGTTACTTTTTCATTAGCCCGTTTCTACTAGGCTTTCTGTTGTTGTTTTTAACACCGATCATTCAGTCATTCATCTACAGTTTGAGTGACCTTACTGTAACATCGTCTGGTTATGAATTAAATTACGTTGGATTTAGCAATTTTAATCGGGTTATTCGGGTTGATCCTAACTTTACTCCTGCATTGCTACAAACGGTCATTCAACTCATATCGATGGTACCGGTCATCTTAATTTTTAGTTTTTTTGCGGCTACACTAATTAATGCCAAGTTCAAAGGAAGAGGATTTGCACGATCAATCTTTTTTCTGCCGGTTATTTTAACATCCGGTATTATTTTAGCGATGGAAAACTCTGATCTAATCCTTTCGTCAGCGCAAGTGATGGCAGAGGAAGATATGCAAAACACTTCGATGCAAATGATGCAATTCCTGCAATTTAGACGGCTATTATTTGCAATTAACTTGCCGCCATTTATCGTTAATTTTTTAGTGGCAGCAGTTGACCAGATCTATGATGTCGTCATCGCTTCAGGTGTGCAAATACTAATCTTCTTAGCGGGATTACAATCAATTCCAGTCACACTCTATGAAGCATCTACAATTGATGGTGCGACGGCTTGGGAGAATTTCTGGAAGATAACATTCCCAATGACGAGTCCGTTGATTATCGTAAATGCTGTTTACTCAGTTATTAATACGTTTACCAATCCAGACAATGAGATGATGAGTTCAATTCATTATACGATTTTCAGTCAATCAAATTTCGGCGTTGGTTCCGCCATGGCATGGGTTTACCTAGCTGCGGTTGCTATTATTCTAGCAATTATGTCAGTGGTGCTGATTAAACTTGTATCAAGGTATCAACATTAGGGGGTGTAATTATGGAAAATACGGCTCAACTGGCTAAGAAAAAAGAACGAAATGATCAGGTTAAGATTTATATGGCAAAGCTGGCCCGCTATACATGGTCATTAATTAGACTTGTTTTAGTGTTTGGTATTTGCTTTATTATCTTACAACCGTTGTTTACTAAATTTGCAGTCTCGCTTATGTCTGAGCCTGACTTGTATGATGCAACAGTGCAGTTTGTACCAAGGGGATTGAATGTCCAAAACTACTTGGTTGCCTTTCAAGAAATGGACTATTTCGGTACTTTTCTTAGAACTTTTGGCTTGTCCGCTTTAGTCAGTATTCTACAATTAATTTCTTGTACATTAGTTGGTTATGGCTTTGCAAGATTTAAGTTTCCTTTTAAGAATACCATGTTTGTGCTCGTTATTTTATGTTTACTAGTACCACCACAAGTGTTGATGCTACCATTGTTCTTGCAATTTCGCTTCTTTGATGTGTTTGGTATTTACGAATTGCTGACAGGAAATGCAGGGATTAATTTAATGGATACCTTCTGGCCATTTATTCTGACTTCATTATTAACCCAAGGCTATAAAAATGGTTTATACATCTTTTTAATGCGTCAGTTTTTTAAAGGGTTACCAGTTGAATTGGAAGAAGCAGCTTATATAGATGGTTGTAGTGCAATAAAAACATTTTATAAGATTATGATTCCTAGTGCAGTGCCTATGCTGGTAACGGTCTTCTTGTTTAGTTTTGTTTGGCAATGGACCGATAGTTTCTACACAGGCTTGTATTTAAATAATTATACGGTCATGTCTAATGCGTTAAGTTCATTAGCTTCTAGTGTGATGTCGGATCAGTTAACGTTCGTTAGCCCTGCTTTGGTTTCAATGATGAACAATACTGGAACCATCCTTGTTGTGTTGCCACTATTTATTATCTATCTTTTGGCACAACGTTACTTTGTTGAAAGTATCGAACGTTCAGGTATTGTTGGTTAATTAAATGGTTATAAAGATTGCCGTTATTCTGTAATTGACTTATGGAAAAAGCAGTATAAGTCTGTCAACGCACGTTTAAAGTTAGCTTTTTTAAAAAAACTTTAGGAGGGCGGTTTCCTGTAAGTATAATAGCAATGCTGACAGGTGATGCATCTTTTTCCATATTATTTTACAGAGTAACGAGTAAAGGGAGGAATTAATTAATGAAAAGGTTATGGTTGCTTAGTTGTGTGTTAGGTCTAATGTTATTTTTAGTTGCGTGTGGCAATGATTCTTCAGATCCAGCGAGTGATGATGAAGTCGATAACGGTTCTGAAACTGTTGAAGATCCAGAACCAGCGGAAGAAGAATTACCAGATCATGATTTTGGCGGACTTGTTTTAAAAGTCGGTGCTCCATTCTCGAGAGAAATTGATCCAAATGTCAATGAAAGAAACGAGCGTTTAGCAGAACGGATTGCTTTTCTTGAAGAAAAGTGGAATTTCACATATGAGACGGTCGAAATTGGTTGGGACGATTGGGTTGGCAATTATATTCGATCAACCTTAGGTGGAGATCCAATTGCTGATATCGTTCACGTCCTTTCACCCGCTCTTTATCCAAACTTAATCTCTAATGGAATTGTCTATCCGGTTAGTGATTTAGGTGTAATCGATTACGATGACATTAAATGGAGTCAAGCGGCTAAAGACGCGAGTGAGTATGAAGGTAAGTATTATTCACTAACACCAAATGGCATTGATATGCGTGATGCGATTTTTTGGAACAAGACATTGTTTGATGATTTAGGGTTACCTGATTTATATGAGCTTTATGAAAACGGTGAATGGACTTGGGAAAAGATGATGGAAATTGCCGACCAAGCGACGCGTGATACCGATAATGATGGTGAAACAGATATTTTTGGTTTTGCTGCTGAGAACTTAGCGTGGAAATTAATTTATGCAAATGGCTATGAGTCAATTACTAAGACAGATGATGGTATTGAAATTGATATGAATGATGAGACTGTTGTTGAAGCGTTAGAGTTTTTCAGCGATGTTAACAATAGCTTTGGTCATACGTTAAGAGAGCCTGAAGAAGGCGATGAATGGAATTTCCGTTATACTGATTTTGCTGATGGTAATATTGCCATGGTATCAGCTGAATGGTGGGTAACATACAATTACTGGACAGATGGTCGCATGCAAGGGGAATATGGCATGGTACCATTTCCGACTGGCCCATCATTTGATCAATCCATTTCCTATGGTTACGAGCAGTCTTATGATGTCATGCTAGCAACGGTTGACCAACCAGAAGAAAAAGCGATTATTTGGGACGCTATTCATGATATCGGTACAGATGACGATTGGGAACGATGGATTCGTGCGGATTTTGAAGCGCATGCAGGTGATCGTGAAACAGTTGATTATGGTTTAATGTTAAATAATAATACACGAATTAACTTAATTAGAGGATTTGAAGACATTAATAATACCTTTAATGATTTCTTTGCTCAAGTATCAAGTGGTGAAACAACTGTTCAGAGTGGTTTAGAGTCGATTGAGTCTCAAATCCAAGCAGCTCTTGAAGACTTTGAGAATGAAGGTATGGATTTGGGTATTGATGAAGAAGAAGAGTAAGTGAACTAAGCACAGTAGCTGGATGGTGGTCCCATTCAGCTACTGAAGTTAAGGAGTGACGAGATGAGAAATGTATTTAAACCAGGACAACTGTGGCCAGATGACCAAGGACGTCATATTAGTGCGCACGGTGGTGGTCTTTTGTTACATAAGGACATCTATTATTGGTATGGAGAAGATAATACAGAAGGTTATTTAAACACAGTCGGTATTAGTTGTTATTCTTCTAGTGATCTTTATAATTGGAAAAATGAAGGAACTGTTTTAAAACAGGAAGATATGCCAGCCCCGTTACAAGGGAAAAATAACGGTCGTGTTGAGCGGCCAAAGGTAATTTATAACGAGAAAACAAAGAAGTTTATCATGTGGATGCATGCTGAGCAAGCAGGATATGCGTTGTCCAGTGCGGGAGTAGCCGTTAGTGATCAGCCAACAGGCCCTTTTACTTTCTTATTCTATGATCGACCAGTGTTATTTGAACCGGAAGAGGGCTATGATGCTCATACGAATGAAAAGGAGTTAGGTAATTCATTTCGAGATATGCATATCTTTGTTGATAATGTAGATAGCAATGGCGATGGTGTCAATGATGCGTATATTTACTATTCATCTGAAGGGAATTGGACGCTCTATATTGCTCGCTTAAATGAAGACTATACTTGGATTGATTTGCCTACGCAGCCAGATCGGGTACGACCACAATATACTAAGGAGCAGCTAGGTGAAGGATGGTCTCGGCAATTTATTCGTAAAATGCGTGAAGCCCCAACACCATTCAAACACAATGACTGTTATTATTTAATTACCTCTGGTTGTACAGGGTGGGAGCCTAACCAAGCAGAATATGCGATAGCTGATCATCCGCTAGGGGTGTACAGCGTTAAAGGTGATCCGTGTCATGGTGATGAGGATAGAACAACCTTTGGGTCACAAAGTAATTTTGTACTCCCGTTACGGCCAGAGAATGGTGAATATATCTATGTGGGTGATCGATGGAAACCTGAAGACCTTGCCCATTCGCCATATGTTTGGCTTCCGTTGAAAGTTACCGAACAAGGTGAAGTAATCATAGAATGGCGTGAAAGCTGGTCAAAATAGGTTTTTCCGTAAGAGGAGAGCGAAGGAGCGATTGTCATGTCTTATTCAGACAAGGATTTTACAGAGGGTAAGCTATATAAAATTGTTTACTATTTGTACTGTTTAACATTAACAAGTTTTTATTTTATCGTAGCTAACTTAATCTTGATAGTGGTCGTTTTGTTTGTTTCCCTCGCTATAACTAAAGCATTGTTAACCATGCCAACAGCAATTTTACTCATCGCTTGCGCGTCTTTGTCGTTTGGACCAGCTTGGGTAGCTCTCCTTTTCGTAATGAAACAGGTAATAGCAGGGGAGTTTGTCTCGATTACACGTGCTTATATGACAGGGTATCGTCAGCATTTTAGACAATCAGTAATCGTTAATGGCTTATTAAATGTGCTCTTTCTTCTAACGGCTGTAAATTATACGATTGTCATTCAGATCGATTCCCTATCGTTTCTTGCGCTCCCTTTTTTAATAGTAGCCGCTTTGCTTGGATGTTTAGCACTCTATATATTCCCATTAATTATCTATCATCCAACTAAACTAATTAACTTAATAAAAATTTCTTTTTATTTTGCTGTGAAAAAAATGTCAAAAACACTTGTAATGCTTAGTATGCTTGTTATTTCATATCTATTAGTAAGGCTATTCCCAGGTCTGTTTTTATTACTGGTTCCAGGTATTAATGGGTGGTTGGTGATGGTGAGTTGTCGTTCGCTCTTTGAACATATTAATAAACATGCTTTAGCTTAAGAAAACTTATATTTTATCGGTGGTAGAGAGGAGTTTATCTGTGGGTAATACAAGAATAGCTAGAAACATCAATTTAAATTGGAAGTTTCAGCTCAATGATGAGCCGAAAGCATGGTATAAAGGATTTGTAGATAAAGACTGGGAAGATGTTACGCTACCTCATGACTGGTCAGTGCACGCACCTTTTTCAATTGAGCATTCTAGTGGAACTGGTTATTTACCAGGTGGAACAGCTTGGTATCGAAAGAAATTTCCTATTAGTGAGGATACAACAAATAAAACGGTCCGGTTAACATTTGAAGGGGTATATAATCATGCTCAAGTTTGGGTCAATAGCTACTATTTAGGCAAGCGTCCTTATGGCTATAGTAGTTTTAGTTATGATATTACGCGTTTTATTTCGCCTAATCAAGATAATGTGATTGCGGTCCGAGTTGATCACCAACATACAGCCGATTCAAGATGGTTTACTGGTTCTGGTATTTATCGAGATGTTAATTTAACCATTACAGATCAGCTTCATTTTGCTGAATATGGTGTTTTTCCTAATACTGTATCTATTAACGAAAATGTTGCTAATATCGAAGTCGACATGACCATTAACAATAATCAGAGTAGCGAAGCAGACTGTATCATTATCAATACACTGATCGATCGCGCTGGTGAAATTGTGGGACAAACGCGTTCGCCGCAAAGTATTGGTGCGAATGAACAGCAAGTAATTAAGCAACAGCTGGAAATAGCTACGCCTAAATTGTGGTCGCCAGATAATCCATACTTATATAACCTAGAATCAAAGATTATCATAGCAGGTAAGGAAAGAGACTGTACGACAACACCAGTAGGAATTCGTACAATAGCATTTGATGTCAATCAAGGTTTTGCCATTAATGGTTTGTCAACAAAGCTTCAAGGAGTTTGTATTCATCATGATGCTGGTGCAATTGGAGCAGCTGTACCTAAAGCGGTTTGGAAGAGACGACTTATTACCCTTAAAGAAATGGGGTGTAATGCCATTAGAATGAGTCATAATCCCCCTGCCCCAAGTGTTCTTGACTTATGTGATGAACTAGGCTTTATGGTTGTTGATGAAGCATTTGATGAGTGGGAAGGGGCCAAGAACAAGTGGTCTACTGGTCATAATGTTTATCCGCCTAAGCACCATGGGTATTTCGAAGACTTTCCTCAATGGGGAGAGACTGATTTAAAGGCGATGGTTTTGAGGGATCGACACCACCCATCAATTATTTTGTGGAGTATTGGGAATGAGGTTGATTACCCAAATGATCCTTATTGCCACCCATATTTTAAAACAATGACTGGTAATAATGATAACAATAAACCTGCGGCAGAACGCGAGTACGATCCGAATAAACCGAATGCTGACCGATTAGTTTATCTAGCAAAGCAGTTGGTTAGTTATGTAAAAGAGGTTGATAAAACGCGACCTGTTACTGCAGCACTAGCTTTTCCAGAATTGTCTAACATAACAGGCTTAGCTGATACGTTAGATGTAGTTGGCTACAATTATAAAGAGCATTTATATCAACAGGATCACCAAGCTTATCCTAACCGGATCTTGCTAGGTAGTGAAAACAGCTCAAGTGTGCAGGATTGGGAGATTGTAAAGAAGAATAATTATATTAGTGGCCAGTTTGTCTGGACTGGAATTGACTTTTTAGGTGAGGCAAAAGGTTGGCCGGTTCGGGCATCACCGGTGGGTTTTTTAGATTTAGCGGGTTTTACAAAGCCAAGCTATTATCAGCGTAAGAGTATGTGGAACCCTGAACCAATGGTATATTTAGCAGCTGTCCCTAGTAACGAGGGTGATGATATTAATATCCAACCGCATTGGAATTGGTCTGAAGGCACAGTTGATTTACACTGCTACTCAAATTGTGATACTGCAGAGCTGTTTGTTAATGGTCAGTCACAAGGCGCGCAAGCAGTAAGTGTGCTCGGTGAGCCGCTGGTATGGCAGGTTGATTATCAGGTTGGTGAAGTTAAGGTAGTCGGTTACATCGCTGGACAAGAAATGACAAGTGCAAGCTTAATAACAACAGATGATGCTTGTTCAATTCGCTTAACGAGTGATCGGTCTGAACTTAAAGCTGATGGTTTAGATATTGCGCATTTTGAAATCGAACTGCTTGATAAAGCTAACGCTACATTAAGAAATGTTGATACCTATATTAGTATTTCTGTCTCTGGTCCAGCAGAATTAATTGGCTTAGAAAATGGTAATATACGTGATACTAGAGCTTATAGTGAATCAGGAAGAAACTTATTTAATGGTCAATTGTTAGGGTATTTACGTTCAACAGATAAAAAAGGTGAGGTCATTGTCCAGGCTGAGGCAAAAGGTATTAAGCCGCACCAATTTACGTTGAAAGTAACATAATAAAGCGCCAGCATCGATTGTCTGTAATTGATGCTGGTGCTTTTTGCTTATTAGCTATAAAAATTGTGAAAGAGGTTACTGCATGTCAGGCAGTGCAATTGTAACGCTCTTTAGTCTACCACTTATTTCCTTTAGCGAAAAACAAGTAGAAACGCTTTTTTAACCATTACTTTTTTACAATGCATCTCCAAAAACTTTAACTTCTGAAAGTTGTGGTGTGTACCAGTTGTTCGGATTATTATGCAGATTAGCATCAATAAGTCTGATCCGAATATAGCGTGCTGTTGCATTAACTGAATCCGAGGTAAAACCATAATTTTTATTGTCTGTGCCGTCAAAAATAACGTCAAAATTCTCACCATCTTCACTTGCTTCAATATGATAGAGATGAACGGCTTCGGAGCCATTAAATAAGAACCAAGATATTTGTACTTGATTAATTTGATAAACATCTTCTAAGTCAACCATCCACCATGCTGGCCAGCTATTGCTTGAAGCGACCCAGCTTGATTGATAGTTTCCATCATTTGCATTACTTGCTAGCGCGTCATCTAATTGGGAGGAGGCACTAGCAGGCTTGTTAGTTGATAATAGTTTGCCATCTTGGTAGCCAAAGACATAGCCCGTTGATCCTGAGGCAAATACTTTCTCATAATAGTCATAAAAAGCAAATCCTTTATGCATTGAAATCGGAAGCCAACGGTCCCGTGCGCCACCAGGATTTTGTGCCCAGCCATGCATCCAACGATAAGCATTCATAATATGTGTAGTTTGTTCAGTGCCCTCAATAAGATTGGTATGACCAGATTGACCGCTAAACGTATTTTTGTTACCGATTAAACGTAATTCTGACCACGGCCCTTCAATCGATGGCGCTGAAGCATACATCGCTTGCGTTGGGTACCATCCAGCTGCACCAGAAGTGAAAATATAGTAGTAATCACCATATTTTGAAACGCCTGGTCCTTCACGGTGTAAGCCTTCAAATAGGGTCGTAACTTCTTCTTCTATTTCAATATGATCTGGTGTTAAACGATAAAGAATAAAGTCAGCATTCATATTAGCGGAGGACATAATGTAGCCTGTGCCATCATCATCAATGAAATAAGCTTTGTCTCGTGATTCGTTTCCATTCGGTCTAAAGCTGCCGTGATAGTCCCATGCTTCACCAGGTGCCCCGGATGCGACTGCTAACCGTGCTAGCGAGTAGTCAACGTTATTCTCGTAATGATACCAACCAACAATTTTACCAGTATTCGGGTTTAATTGAACGGTTCCTGACTCTAAATTTGCAGCTGCCAAATCGGGATGCGTATCGCGATCTAATACAGCTTTGTCAAAACTCCAATTGATTCCATCATCGGAAACATAGAGATTAATAGCTTTAAAGCCATTTTGATCGTTTTCCTGTCGATAGCTATAATAGGTTCCTTCATGGTAGATTCCCCAAGGGCCTAGGTCGCCGATAAAGCCACCCTCTTCATTATTGTGAAAATAGCCAACGTCGTCTGGGACTTGAAAAGGTGTGAACGAGATAAGCTCAGATTCTACATAACGATTTGCTTGATCTACTGCTTGCACCTTAAAGTAATGAGTTGTCATGTCTAAATCATATAATGCGGTTGTCAATGCCGTACCTTGATAAACAGATTCAAACGGACCCTGTTCATTAATGCTGTGGTATAGAATATACTGTTCAGTATCGGCTACAGGATTCCAAGTTACATTGACTTGATTAACAATTGCTGCTGTTTCATTAATGATAAAAGGAGATAGACCAATTCCAATTTGTTCGCGCTCAACTAACTGATTAATTGCTTGTAAAATAAGTTGAATTGCTTGGTGCAATTCATGTTGCGCTTCTTCAATGGTAATGTCGCCATTCTCAATCAGGTGAACAAGACCTTCACCTGTCTCAATTGCCACTAGTAAGCGTTCGATACTTGTAGCAGTGTACTGGCTCGGGATAATCTCATCTGCTTGGTTTAACGCATCAATTAACCGAGTCAGCGGAATCGGCTCATGTTGTTTTATCGTTATGAAATTAATTAAAGGATCGTTGTACACAGTTAAATTAGCTTGACTAGGTCCTTGAATTTTAACTGATAATAGACCGCCATCAAAGGAAATTGCTTGATAGCTATGTTCCACTTGTTCATTATAAGAGCCAATGTTTAACTCGCCATTAGCCAAGTTGGTATCATCAACAATGATGTTGACGTTGCGACCACTCCAAGGATTTTTAAACCCAAATGTGAAGTCGTAAACACCAGCAGGTAGTTCAAACTGATATTCAATATGCTTGTCGCGTGTTTGCGGGCCATTATAGTAAAGTAATGAATCCCATTTACTAGCAGGAGATGCAACTGATGGTGCAACAGTGGTTGTGACACGCCCCCATTCTTTACCTGTAACGGGGTCGGCACCGAAGCTTTGATCGGTAGCACTGGTGTAACTGCCTAACACCTCGCCATCATGGATGTCGTCAGGACTAGGCGTCCCAGCATTTACATAATAAAGTGTGGTAGCTTCATTTGCTTGAGCTTTTGTGAAAATAGTAAATGAAAGTTGAAGAAGTACCAAAGAAAACAATAAGATACTGACAAATTTAACAGATGTTCTTTTAGTCATGAAATGTCTCCTTTACTTATTTAATGCGTTACAAATTCTAATAAAGTCCTCCTTTGCTAAAAATATGAAAGCGCTATCAACTATAGTTTATTTTATTAAGATAAAAAGTCAAGTAAATTTTAGTTAATTATTTATATAATGAAGGTTTTTTGGAAAGGGATCTGAGTTTGAATAAAATGATAATAATATAGTTTTTTTTAAGGGAATCCTTGAAAAAACAACTTACTGTCTATTATTTAAATGTTCTCACTTGTGTCTGCTTAAAATAAAACTCAATCTTAACAACCTTAATAACCTAGGTAAAAATAAGTAAAATAATAAGTTAAATTTATTGACTATTATGTGTGTAGAAAGTAAAATCAAACCATGAAAGCGATTTATTTGTAACGAGAGGGGAATAAAGATGATAAAAGAAGTTAAGAAACTGGCTTATAAAGCTCCTAAAAATGGTTACCCTGAATGGAACAATAACCCAGAGATTTTTCAATTAAATCGATGTGATGCGCATGCGACACTAATGCCATTTGAATCAATTGAACAGGCATTACGCAACAAGAGGGAAGACTCATCGTTTTATCAAAGTCTTAACGGTCAGTGGTTTTTTTCGTTTTGTGAGCGGCCGTCAGAACGAATCGTTGATTTTTATCAACCAAGCTATGAACACAGTGACTGGAAAGAAATTAAAGTGCCAAGTCATTGGCAATTACAAGGCTATGATTACCCACAATATACGAATGCTACTTATCCATGGGTAGAAAAGGATCAAATTGAACCACCGTTTGCACCAACTAACTATAACCCTGTTGGTCAGTATGTTAAAACGTTTACTCTCCCAAGTGATTGGCAAGGTGTCCCTGTTTATCTTCATTTTGAAGGTGTAGAATCGGCTTTTTATGTTTGGTTAAATGGTGAATTAGTCGGTTACAGCGAAGATACCTTTACCGCAGCTGAATTTGACCTATCACCCTATCTAATCGAAGGGGAAAACAAGCTTGCTGTTGAGGTCTATCGCTGGTGTGATGGTAGCTGGTTAGAAGATCAGGATTTTTGGCGGCTAAGTGGGATTTTTAGAGATGTCTACTTGTACCGTACGCCTACGATACATATTCGTGATCTCTACACCCGGACCGATCTTGATCAAGATTATCTAAATGCGCAATTGAATATTCAGCTTAAGTTAACAAACTATTTTAACGTTGCTGCTGTCACAGAAGTTAGTGCACAGCTTTATGATGCGACATTAGTTCCGGTGTTTAACGAGCCTTTAACAAAAATTGTTGACTTTAAGCAAGAAGCTGTAGACATTTCCCTTACTGAAGTGGTGAACGCCCCATTAAAATGGAGTGCAGAGGATCCGAATCTCTATCAACTCGTAGTGAGCTTATATGATCAAGCTGGTAATCTAATAGAAGCCCAAAGTAGTTATGTCGGTTTTCGTAAATTTGAATTGCAGGACGGGTTAATGAAGCTAAATGGTAAGCGAATTATTTTTAAAGGGGTAAACCGTCATGAATTTGCAGCTGATAAAGGTCGGGCAGTTAGCTATGATGATATGGTAGCAGATATTAAGTTGATGAAGCAATACAACATTAATGCTGTTCGTACTTCCCATTATCCAAACAATACAATATGGTACGACTTGTGTGATCGATATGGGCTTTATGTCATTGATGAAACAAATATTGAAACACATGGCACATGGCGCTATGGTCAAACAGGATTGGGAGATGCAGTGCCTGGTAGCAAGCCTGAATGGACTGAAAACGTCCTTGACCGCTGCCGCTCAATGTTTGAACGTGACAAGAATCATCCGTCTATTTTAATTTGGTCATTAGGAAATGAATCATTTGGTGGGGATAACTTTTTGAAAATGTATCAATTTTTAAAAGAGCGTGATCCAGATCGTCTTGTTCACTATGAAGGTATTTTCCATTATCGAGAATCTGAGGCCTGTTCAGATATTGAGAGTACCATGTATATTAATCCTGATGGTGTTGAGCGTTATGCTCGCGAAGCAAAGGATGGTGCCAAACCGTATCTCCTTTGTGAATTTAGTCATGCGATGGGTAATTCATTAGGTAACTTCTATAAATATACCGAACTATTTGATCGTTACCCAATTCTTCAAGGTGGATTTATTTGGGACTGGAAGGATCAAGCATTGTTAACGAAAACAGAGGATGGTAGGCCTTACTTAGCATATGGTGGTGATTTTGGTGAATCCCCACATGATGGCAATTTTTCAGGTAATGGGATTATTTTTGCTGACGGAACCGTTAGTCCGAAGATTTATGAAGTGAAAAAATGCTATGAGAATATTGCTGTGAAAGCAGTCGATTTGGAGCAGGGCCAATTTGTCATTGCTAATAAGTTTCTATTTAAAAATTTGCGTGAGTACCAATTAAACTGGGTAATAACGAGCGATGGTGAAGAAATTGCTAATGGCGCCATGCAAGTAAATGTCAAGCCGGGTGAAGAGGTAGCTTGTCAGCTAGCGTATCAATTACCAAAGAAGGCGTTACCTTCAGATGAACATGTGCTCACGATTAGTTTTGTTGAACCGCATGCTCAACTTTGGTGTAAAGCTAATCATGAAATTGCTTTTGAGCAATTCATCCTGCCAACAGTACTGGAAAAGTTAGCGACAACAGAAGTAACAGGCAATTTGGCAATTACTGAGCAACAATCAACATTTACCGTTGAGACCGAGTTAGGCTCAATTAAGTTCAGTAAAGAAAGTGGCTTACTATCTGAATTCATTATTAATCAACACAATGTAATAACGACACCGATTAGTCCTAATTTCTGGCGGGCACCGACTGATAATGATCGGGGTAATAAATTTAATCAGCGTAGCCAAGTTTGGCAGGATGCCAATCAAGGACGACAGCTTAGTGCGTTGGAATACCAACTTGGTACTGACTCTGTCGAAGTAACAAGCCGCTTTGTTTACCCAGCTTTAAATCAGACGACACTCGTGCTAAGTTATGGCATAAAAGCTAGTGGAGAGTTAACGGTTAATTATCAATTAAATCCTGGTCAACAGCTCGCTGATTTACCGGAAATCGGGTTAATGTTTACTTTGAACAAAGAAATGGATCAATTGCTATGGTACGGAAACGGTCCGCATGAGTCCTATTGGGATCGCCAGCATGGTGCTAAGCTTGGTCTTTACAAAAGCACGGTTTCTGATCAGTTTGTACCTTACTTGAAACCGCAGGAATGTGGTAACCATACCGCTGTCCGTTTTGCTAATATTCAATCGGCCACAGGAGTCGGTCTGAATATTACTGGTTTACCATCAGTCGAATTAAGTGTCTTACCGTATACGCCAGAGCAGCTAGAACGGGCTAGTCATGCTTACCAATTACCCAAGTCTGAGCATACCGTTGTTCGGATTAATTTAGCCCAAACCGGAGTAGGTGGCGACGATAGCTGGGGGCAACGTACACATCCTGAGTTTACTTTACCAGCAAATAGAAGTTATCACTTCACATTTATGATTAAACTGGTAAACTAAAATAAAAAAGACGTGCAGCAAATTTCTGTCTGTACGTCTTTTCTGCATAAGGAAGGTGCGAACAAGGCGTGGCTTTATTTCAATTGACAAAGGATCAGCGTTTTCGGCAACAAGTAGAGCATGTTCGGCTAGCATATCGTCAGTTACCAATTATCCAAGATGCTGATTATCAAACGTATAACGAATTTTTTATGACGGGCAATCGAACACATTATGAGTCGATCTATTTCACTAAAAGAAAGCGCTTAACATATTTGGGTATTTTATTGCTTAATCAAGCAGAAGATTTAGGGTTAAAAGCAGAACTTGAGAATATTATCTTTTCAATTTGTCATGAGTTTACCTGGTGTTTACCTGCGCATATTGAAAAAGATAGAGAAGAGAATGCCGTTAAGAAGGGGTATACACTCGATTTGTTTGCCTGTGAAACAGCGTTTTCTTTAGCTGAGCTCATTACGCTTTTCAAGGAGCAGCTTGCTGTACCGGTGCAAAATATGGTTAAGGCAGTCATCAATGAACGTATTATTAAGCCATTTTTGGATAGGGACCACTTTCATTGGGAAAGGTCAGCGGATAATTGGACCCCAGTATGTGCGGGCTCAATTGGTATGGTTGCCCTCTATTTACTTGCAGGTGATGAACAGCATGAGGTTATTGAGCGCGTAAAAACAGCTTTAGGCTATTACGTGGCAGCCTTTGGTGATGATGGCGCTTGTTTAGAAGGCATGCAGTATTGGCAGTATGGCTTTCGTTATTTTACTTATTTTGCAGATATGCTTTTTCAGCAAACGAATGGCAAAGTCAATCTATTTTCAGCTAAGAAAATTAAAGCGATTGCAAGTTATCAACAAAAAATGTACTTAAGTGATAGGCATGTTATCAATTTTGCTGACGCTCCGGCACAAATAGAGCCAGCCTTTGATTTAGCCGTATTTTATAACAAACGCTTTCCTAATGACATTCAGCTTCCCACTGGTGAGGTAGCGATAGCGGGACTCGTGGATCATTGTGGGAGATGGCCACAGGCGTATCGGCAATTACTATGGAAAGCTGAGGCCAATCAAGCCACAGGTTGGCAGCCACATACAACAGTCCTGAGCGATGCCCAAGCTTTTATTAGTAACGAATCAAGGTTCAAGTTTGCCTGTAAGGGTGGCCATAATAGTGAACCGCATAATCATAATGATTTGGGCCATTTTATCCTTCATTATAACGGTGAACCGGTATTTATTGACCTCGGAGCAGGGCAATATTCACAGTCCTATTTTTCCAGTAATCGTTATCGGTTTATCCAGACATCATCACAAGGCCATTCGGTTCCAATTATTTCTGGACAAAGCCAACGAGCTGGAAAAAAGGCAACGGCATTGCTGAAACGATGTGCTGAAGCCCAAACGGTTACTTATGACTTAACTACTGCCTATGATGTAACCGATTTACTTTGTTATCACCGGACATTTCAGGTAGTACCTGAGCAATTACGACTAACGGTAACGGATTGCTTCCACTTTAAGATAGGTAATCACAATATAGAACAAAGATTTATCTGCGCTCCGTTAGAAGTTGATGAGAATCGATCAATTTTAAAAGGGCAAGGCTTTAATGTATCCTTTCAACTGGCTGAGCAGAAAAGTGATTATCAAATAGAACCATTGCAGTACGTGGATCACTTCGGAGTGGAGCAAAAGGCACTCTTGTTAAAATCATTTACGCAATTAGCAGGCAAAGCGGTTACGTTAACGACTACATTTACCATTGAGGATAGAGAGGATGTTTAGCTTGGATAACCATAAATTTGAAACGAAACAAGATTACCAGGATGCTCTAATTAAACTTCTTAACCCGCTAAAACGTTATTACGCAGAAGATTGCACATCAATCAATCTCATTGCAACTGGAGCTGGACATACGAGAAAAACGATTGGCATTGAAGCATTTCTGCGCGTTTTATGGGGGGTAGTACCTTTGCTTTCCGGTGGAGGCGATCACAAGCACGCAACAAGATTAATAGAAGGTATACGGAATGGGACCAACCCAAGTCATCCAAATTATTGGGGGGAGGTTACTGATTATGATCAGCTTATTGTCGAGATGGCAGCAATCGGTTATGGCCTTATTTTGGCCCCAGATTATTTTTGGTCAGCATTATCTGTTGAAGAAAGAGAGCGTTTAGTAGCATGGCTTTCGCAGGTTAATAAGGTGAAAGCACATGATTGTAATTGGCTGTTCTTTGCTGTACTTGTCAATCTAGGTTTAAAGCAAATTGGTGTTGCTTATAGCCAATCGACTATTGAGATTAATCTAGCAAGAATAGAAGATTTTTATTTAGCCGAGGGCTGGTATAAGGACGGTATTGATGCTCATATTGACTACTACACGCCGTTTGCTATTCACTTTTATAGTTTAATATACGCGCAGGTAATGGAAAACGAAGATCCTGAACGGGCGTTACGCTATAAAAAGCGTGCCAAGAAGTTTGCCCAGACCTTTGTTAATTGGTTCTCGACCGAGGGGCAAGCAATTCCATATGGGCGGAGCCTTACCTATCGCTTTAGTCAAATTGCCTTCTTTACGGCTTATATTTATGCTGACGTTGACGCTACCGACTTACCGTGGATCAAGGGGTTAATTACCAGCCACTTTCAATATTGGTTTGAGCAACCACTTCTAAATGGAGATGGTACCTTATCAGTTGGCTACACATACCCCAATTTAACAATGAGTGAGAATTATAATGGACCAGGATCACCCTACTGGGCACTAAAAAGCTTTTTAATTCTAGCGTTACCTGATGAACATCCTTTTTGGCAGCTTCCAGTGGCTTCTTTACCAGTTGAAGCTGGTCTTCATGTTGATCAAATAGCTGAACAGACCATTGTTCGATCAGAGGATCTAAAGCATGTTGTTCTGTTTCCAAGTGGATATCATCATACAAACTATCATACGCATACGGCTGCTAAGTATGAGAAGTTTAGTTATTCTACCCATTTTGCTTTTAGTGTTCCGAAATCAGAATGGACTTTAGCTCAAGGTGCGTTTGATTCTATGCTTGCTGTAAGTGAACAGGATGAGTACTTTAGGGTAAAACGTCAAGTGATCGAAAAGACATATACAGAATTGTATTTGTATATGAAGTGGCAGCCTTGGCCAGATGTCACCATTCAAACATGGATTATCCCTGGCTTACCATGGCATGTCCGCATTCACTGTATAAAAAATAATCGTCAGATTCGTTTTGCTGATGGTGGCTATGCACTCGGCACTGGTATAAGTGCTACTTTTAAGCAGACAGAGGTTAGTCAAGCTTATTATTTGCAGTCAGCTACGGGACTAGTTGGCGCTACCTCAATAAGCGGTGCTGGTCAAAGTCAATATCTCCAGCCAAATAGTAACACTAATTTAGTTGCTACGAATACAGTGCTTCCTTATGTAGGCGGGGATTTAGCGTGTGGCGAGCATTGGCTTGTTCATGGTTTCTTTGGCGACCCGAACCCAAATGGTGTTGATCAAGAAGTTCCCCGTTTAATTAAAGAAAAGCAATTACTTCTTAATAACAATATTATTGAGTTGAATTTCTTAAACAGTTTTAAATAAGAGCAAGGAGCTGTAAATATGACAAAAACTTATCAGTTAGTAATAGATCGTTTACTTGACAAAACCAAACAAAATATTAGCCGATTTGGCGATGAATTCCCGCACACAAGCTTGAATGGTAGCTATCAACTAAATCCAAATACCAATTGGACGAATGGTTTTTGGAGTGGAATTTTGTGGCTAAGCTATCAATATTCTAAAGATCAAGATTTTTATAAAGCAGCAGTAAGAACAACGGACTTAATGCGTGAGCGTCTAGAGAGAAACCATGGACTTGATACACATGATATTGGTTTTTTGTATACACCATCAGTTGTTGCACAGGCGATGATTGAAGGGGGGGCTAATGTTAAAGCGGAAGGGTTAAGAGCGGCTGATCGACTCATGAAGCGTTATCGTGAGGATATTGGGATCATCCAAGCTTGGGGACCCCTCAAAGATTCAACTCAAGGTGGTCGTATTATTATTGATTGTTTAATGAATATGCCGTTACTTTTTTGGGCGAGTGAGCAAACCGGCAATCGCCGATACAAAAATGTTGCTACTCAATTTGTTGAACTGGCCAGACGTTATCTCATGCGTGGTGATGATTCTTCGTATCATACGTTCTATTTTAATCAGGACAATGGTCAACCTATAGGTGGGGCAACGCAACAGGGGTATCAAGATGGTTCAACCTGGACGCGTGGACAAGCTTGGGCAATTTACGGCTTTGCTCTGGCTTATCATTACACCAAGGACCCTGCCCATTTAGAAACGTCATTGCGGGCTACGCGTTATTTTATTAAGCATCTTCCAAGTAACAAAGTTGCTTATTGGGATTTTGACGCACCGATAAATGCTGACATTAAACCAGATAGCTCTGCTTCTGCGATAGCTGCTTGTGGTTTTCATGAGTTATTAGATATTCTACCAAGTGAGCACCCAGATCGGGGGTCGATTGAGCAGGTATTAACCGAATCAATGGAGACACTTATAAACGATTATCAGACTCCTGATGATGCTGAGGGGTTACTGGATCATGGCTCATATAGTGTGAGAGAGAATAAATCACCAGATGATTTCACAATCTGGGGTGATTACTTCTTTCTTGAAGCGTTACTACGATTAACAAAGGACTATCGAGGCTTTTGGTATGAGAAGTGATTGGTAATGAGGAATAAGAGAGTGACGAAAGCATTGACTAGAGATGCAGCGCATCCTATAAACGTTTTCGTTGCTTTTTACTTTAAATAGATGTAATAGCTACAAGTATATGGTATTTTTGTCCGTTTTTTGTTATTTTACTAATAGCTACTAGGATAACTGGATATGTTTCTTGTATTTGAAAATGGCAAGTGTTATCATTATGGTTAGAGTTTTAGGCTTTTACAAGCTATTTTTTATGTAATAGAGGAGCGTATAATATGCGTGGATTATTAAAGAAAATCTTCGACGGAAATCATCGTCAATTAAAACAGATTCAAACAACAGTCGATCAAATTGAAGCTCTAGAGTCCGAATATGAGAAACTATCGGATGACGAACTACGAGCAAAGACAGAAGACTTCAAACAACGCTACCAAAATGGAACGTCTTTGGATGATCTTTTAGTTGAAGCCTATGCTGTTGTTAGAGAAGGCTCTAAGCGTGTGCTTAGTATGCGACCATTCCCTGTTCAACTAGTAGGAGCAGTTGTCTTACATGGTGGCGATATTGCCGAAATGAAAACGGGTGAAGGAAAGACCTTGGCCTCTACATTACCAGCATATTTAAATGCTTTATCTGGTAAAGGCGTGCATATCATTACTGTCAACGAGTATTTAGCGGATCGTGATGCACGTGAAATGGGTGAATTATTTAAGTTTCTTGGTTTAACAGTTGGATTGAACGCAAATAGTCTCTCTAAGGAAGAAAAGCGTGAAGCGTATCAAGCAGATATTACTTATGGAACAAATAATGAATTTGGGTTTGATTACTTACGTGATAATATGGTGCTTTACAAAGAGCAAATGGTTCAACGTCCACTTAACTTTGCCATTATTGATGAGGTTGATTCAATTTTAATTGATGAGGCACGAACGCCTTTAATCATTTCTGGCTCAGCACGTAAATCAGCAGCTTTGTACCAACAGGCTAATTCATTCGTCCGAACGTTAAATAAGGAAGCCGATTTCTCTTACGATGTCAAAACGAAAGGGGTCCAGCTTACTGAAGACGGGATTACCAAAGCTGAAAAGTTTTTTGGAGTTGATAACTTATTTGATTTATCCCACGTTACCTTGACTCACCATATTAATCAAGCATTAAAAGCTCACGCATCAATGCATCGTGATACGGATTATGTGGTAGAAGAAGGTGAAGTGGTTATTGTCGATCAATTCACTGGTCGTCTTATGAAGGGACGGCGCTACAGTGATGGCTTGCACCAAGCGATTGAAGCAAAAGAAGGTTTGCAAATTCAAAATGAAAGCATGACCCTAGCTTCCATCACATTCCAAAACCTGTTCCGCATGTATCAGAAGTTAGCTGGGATGACTGGTACCGCAAAGACTGAGGAAGAAGAGTTTAGAAATATTTACAACATGGATGTTCTTGCAATTCCAACAAATCAACCGATTACACGTGATGATAAGCCAGATCTTATTTTTAAAACGATGAAGGGTAAGTTTAGTGCTGTTGTAAATGAAATTAAGGAACGGCACCAAACAGGTCAGCCAGTGTTAGTTGGTACAGTTGCGGTGGAGACCTCAGAATTAATTTCCCAATTATTGAAAAAGGCTGGGGTACGCCACAATGTTCTAAATGCGAAAAATCACTACCGAGAAGCTGAGATCATTGAGGATGCTGGTCAACGGGGTTCAGTTACTATTGCTACCAATATGGCTGGTCGTGGTACAGATATTAAGCTAGGAGAAGGTGTTAAGGAACTTGGTGGACTAGCAGTTATTGGTACAGAGCGCCATGAATCACGCCGGATTGATAATCAGTTACGTGGTCGATCTGGTCGTCAAGGTGATCCAGGCGTGACCCAGTTTTATTTATCAATGGAAGACGAATTAATGCGACGTTTTGGCTCTGATAATATGAAAGCAATGATGGACCGCTTCAACATGGACGATGCTCAACCAATTGAAAGCAGAATGATTTCAAGAGCAGTCGAGTCAGCGCAAAAACGAGTAGAAGGCAATAACTTTGATGCACGTAAGAATGTTTTGTCATACGATGATGTTTTGCGTGAGCAACGCGAGATTATTTATCAGCAGCGCTATGATGTAATTGTTTCAGATAATTTAAAGGATATTGTCGTAAAAATGATTGAGACAGTTGTAAACGAGACAGTCAATGCCCATACTCAGGACGAAGATCAAGCTAGTTGGGACTTACATGCACTGACTGAGTATGTCCACGCCAATTTAGTTGAGGACAATTATTTAATTGAACAAGATTTAGCTAATAAAAAGCCAGATGAAATTAAAGCGTTGATCTTGGAAAAGGTGACTGAGAAATATAGCAAGAAAGAAGAAGAACTTGGCCACGATCAAATGCGTGAATTCGAAAAAGTTATTCTGCTTAGAACGGTTGATACCAAATGGATGGATCACATAGATCAAATGGACCAGCTTCGTCAAGGTATTCATTTACGGGCCTACGGTCAAAATGATCCGTTAGGTGAATACCAAATGGAAGGTTTTGCAATGTTTGAAGCAATGGTCGCTGCGATTAACGAAGATGTTTCACGTTATGTAATGAAGGCTCAAGTTAGAGAGAATCTTCAGCGCCAAGAAGTAGCTAAGAATGCTACTGCTGTTTCGGGTGATCAAGGTAAGAAGGAAAAGAAAAAACAGCCAATTATAAAGAAGGAAACGGTTGGCAGAAATGACGCTTGCCCATGTGGAAGTGGAAAAAAATATAAAAATTGTCATGGTCGCTAAGACAACTTTTTTGAATGGACATCTATCAATAGGTGTCCATTCGATTGATTATAAATCTTAGAGGTGAAGTAAATGGAACTAGTAGAGGTAAAGCAAGAGCTTGAAAAAATGACTAACCGTATTGCGGATTTTAGGGGGTCTCTTTGACTTAGATGAGAGACGCACACGAATAGCAGAGCTTGAAGCAGAGATGACCGATCCAGAGTTTTGGAATAATCAACAAGCTGCACAAAAGGTAATTAATGAAGCGAATGGCTTAAAAGATCTTGTCCAAACCTTTGATCAACATGTCGAATCACTAGATGATTTAGAGGTAAGCTATGAGCTGGTTAAAGAAGAAGCTGATGACGACTTGCAAGCAGAGCTTGAAGATCAGCTAATTGAACTTGGGAAAAAGCTAAATGAGTTTGAATTATTTATTTTGTTAAGTGAACCTTATGATAAAAGTAATGCTATTTTAGAGCTTCATCCCGGTGCGGGTGGAACAGAATCACAGGATTGGGCAAGTATGCTGTTAAGAATGTATACCCGTTGGGCAGATAAAAAGAATTTCAAGGTTGAGACACTTGATTACCTACCAGGAGATGAAGCCGGTGTAAAAAGTGTAACCTTACTTATAAAAGGTCATAATGCTTATGGCTATTTAAAGGCTGAAAAAGGCGTTCATCGCCTTGTGCGCATTTCGCCATTTGACTCATCAGGCCGACGTCATACTTCTTTTGTTTCATGTGATGTTATGCCTGAAATGGATGATGATATTGACATTGCTATTAGTACTGAGGATCTCAAAATTGATACTTACCGAGCCAGTGGTGCCGGTGGGCAGCACGTGAATACAACCGATTCAGCAGTTCGTATTACCCACGTGCCAACAAATACGGTTGTTACTTGCCAATCAGAACGCTCGCAAATTAAAAATAGAGATCAAGCAATGAAGATGTTAAAGGCTAAGCTTTATCAATTAGAGATTGACAGACAACAAGCTGAAATCAATGAATTGCGTGGCGAGCAAAAGGAAATTGGCTGGGGCAGTCAGATTCGTTCTTACGTCTTTCATCCCTATTCAATGGTCAAGGATCATCGCACAACTGTAGAAGTCGGCAATACGCAAGCCGTTATGGACGGTGATCTTGATAGCTTTATTGATGCATATTTAAGACAACAAATGCAATAGTAGAAATGAAATAGCAGGTGCAGGAGAAGGGTAAATTGCCTTTCCTGCATTTTTTCGTATACTCGAAGATCTTCTCGCTCTCTAATATTTTACAAAAAATTCTAGTTATCAAAAAAAATATGAAGGTCACAGCGATAAGTGTTGCGTTAATGTGGAGATAGGGAAGTGTGCTTAGCTTAACACAAAGTGAGTTTTCGTTAATGTGGAGATCGGAAAGTGAGCTCAGGTTAACGCAAGCGCACATTCCGTTAATATGGAGATTGAAATGGATGTTCAGGTTAATGCAAATCGCAATTTTATGTTTGCACCATTAGAAAAACTCACCACTTGTGTTTAGTGATAGTCTTATGTCAATCGTTCTTAATTAACACGGCCTATAATCACACCACTTCTTTGCTTATAAGCTAGTAACGATACAAGTACTAAAAAGACATTGTCCCCTTCGCCCTAACGTGGTATACTCCTTAAAGTTAGCTTTATGAAGAGGTAGAGGTGAGTAGTAGTGAAGCGAAGAACTCGCAGAGATACAATGGCAAGCCATTGGGTCCTTTTTTTTGAATATATGTCTGTCATATTAGGGACGTTTTTTATCGCAACTGGCTTTAATTTATTTTTGCTTCCAAATCAAATTGCCCCAGGTGGTGTAGCTGGGATTAGTACTATTTTATTACACCTATTTGGTTGGGAACCATACATTGTGCAATGGGCAATTAATATTCCATTATTTATGCTAGGCACGCTTATACTTGGACGGAAATTCGGTTTAAAGACACTAGTAGGTACGATCTTTGTTCCGCTATTTGTTTCGTTAACAAATGGTATTAGCCCTGCAACATCTGAACCATTACTTGGTGCCATATTTGGTTGTATGGCATGTGGATTAGGAATAGGGATTGTATTTCGTGGCAAAGGTTCTACTGGTGGAATGGATTTAGCTGCCCAGATTCTGCACAAGTTTACACATATTCCTTTTAATCTTTGTATACCTTTATTAGATGGAGTAATCGTGTTAACCGCAATGCTGGTCTTTTCAATTGAGCAAGGACTGTATGCCTTGATTGGTCTTTTCGTAACAAGTCGGACCATTGATCTTGTTCAGGTGGGTTTTAATAGCTCAAAGAACATTATGGTAATTACGGAGTATGTTGAAGAGGTTAGGACTGCGTTACTTAGTGAAGTTGATCGAGGTGTAACGGTATGGCATGCAGAAGGCGGCTATACGAAGCAAGTAAAGAAAATGGTTATGTGTGTCGTTAACCAAAGAGAGTTTGCCCGAGCACGGCAATTAATTAAGCGAATTGATCCAAATGCCTTTATTGTTGTTATGAATGCTAGTGAAGTAATAGGCGAAGGATTTAAACGCGCATGATTTTTATTCACTTATGCTAAAATTTTTTTAAAAACCTCTGTCAGGAGGTTTTTTTCTTGCCAAAAGTACTTTTTTTCTGCGTTACTAAATGCACTATACTGAATTATTTTTTTTCAAGGGAAAGCTAGTAAATACTTTTTCTGTTTGTAATTTATGGCACGTGATAATAGTCCTTCTATTTTCTTCGCAATAACAAATAAAGGTCTTTAGACCTAGTTTGAAACAAAAATGTAATAAAAAAAACAGTAAAAAAAGTCGATATTGATGTTATAATGTAGTAGATTGAATGCAACCTGCGTAGCAATGTGATTTTACAGCTAAATATACGTTGTTTAGGTGAAATAAATGATTGAAAATAGCACATTATTAAAGAAAAAGGTAATTTTATAGGTTATTAGTATAATAAAAAAGTCGATTTTTGTTAAAGTAGATTAAAGCATGGTTAATAATTTTGATATAAAGGTGAATGATTATATGATTGAAATGCAAAATGTAAAAAAAACTTATCCAAATGGTGTTACTGCATTAAATGGTATAGACATAAATATTGACGCAGGTGAATTTGTTTACCTCGTTGGACAAAGTGGTGCTGGGAAATCAACTTTTACTAAATTGATTTTTAGAGAAGAAGTGGCATCTAGCGGTGAGATCCGTGTTAATGGTGAGGATCTAATAAAGATGAAATGGCGACAAGTTCCGTTCTTACGCCGATCAATTGGCGTTGTTTATCAAGACTTTAAGCTCCTTCCTAAAATGACAGTATTTGAAAATGTTGCATTTGCCCTCGAGGTTGTAGAAGAGTCGCCAAAGCATATTAGAAAACGTGTTATGGATGTACTTGATCAAGTCGGCTTGAAAAATAAGGCGCGTTTTATTCCTGATGAATTGTCTGGCGGAGAGCAACAGCGTGTGGCGATTGCAAGGGCAATTGCCAATTATCCGAAACTCCTTATTGCTGATGAACCGACTGGAAACCTTGACCCAGATACATCGTGGGGTATTATGAAATTATTAGAAGAGATTAATGCAACAGGAACGACGATTATTATGGCGACTCACAGCAAAGAAATTGTTAACACCGTTAGACGACGCGTTATTGCAATAGAGGGTGGATTAGTCGTACGTGACCAGCAAAGAGGGGAGTATGGCTATGAGGCTTAGAACCGTTAAGCGACATTTTCGTGAAGGATTAAAAAACAGTTGGCGTAATAGTTGGATGACATTGGCTTCGATTGCAGCAGTTACGACCACACTTATTTTAGTTGGTACGTTTATCGCATTGTTAATGAATATTAATCATATTGCCCAATCAATTGAAGAGGATGTCGAAATTAAAGTCTATATCGACCTAACAGCTACAGAAGAAAGTATTGATGAATTAGGTGAGCGAATCTCTACAATTACTAATGTGCAAAATGTGACCTTCTCATCTCGGGATGATGAATTGCAGAACCTGATTTCAAGTATGGGAGAACAAGGCAGTGTTTGGGATACCTTCATGCAGGACAACCCATTGCTCGATGCATATGTTGTTGAAGCAATTAATCCTCAGGATACGATGGAAATTGCGGCTGAAATTGAAGATTTTAATGGTGTTGATTATGTTAACTATGGACAAGAGGTTGTTGAAGCACTGTTTGCATTTAACAATTTCGCCCGGAACATTGGTCTTATTTTAATAGCAGCATTGCTGTTTACGGCGATCTTCTTAATATCAAATACGATTAAGATTACTATTTTCGCCCGTCGTAAGGAAATTGAAATTATGAAATTAGTTGGTGCAACAAACTGGTTTATTCGGTGGCCATTCTTTGTCGAAGGTTTACTGTTAGGTGTGTTAGGGAGTATTATTCCAATTGCTCTTTTAGCAGCAATTTATAACTTCTTAATTGGTAGTGCAGCGATTAATCAATTTGATTTCATTCAGATTCTACCTTTCAATCCATTTATTTGGCAGTTAGGTGGCTTAATTCTTCTTATCGGGGCTGGAATTGGCGTATGGGGAAGTGTTATGAGCGTTCGGAAATTTCTTAAAGTGTAAGTCTCTTAAGCTAAGAGACTTCCACTTCTTTATACATAGAAGTATGACAACAATTAACAAAGCAGGGATGGAGGAATTAATTATGATGAAGAGAATGTTAGCATACATAATTATACTTGGTGCAGTCTTAGGAACCTTTGTATTTACTGCTGATTCTGTATCAGCCCAGAGCATTGAGGATTTGCAGGCTGAACTAGAAAAGTTAGAGCTTGAGCGAAAGAGTATTGACTCAGATGCAAGTGATGCTGAGGCGGAGATAGCAGCAAATGAGGAAAGACAAGCAGAAGTCAATCAAAAAATTACTGAAATTGATGGTGAATTAGCAACTACTGCAGCAAATTTAGAAACAAAACAAAATGAAATAAATCAAACAACGCAAGAGATTACCAGAATCGAAGGCTCAATTGCCGAAACAGAAGCAGAAATTGAGCAAACAGAGTTAGACATTGAGCAGTTAGGTGAAGAGATTGAAGATTTAACAGAGCGAATTGCAGAGCGTGATATTCTGTTGAAAAATCGCCTTCGTTCCATTCAACAAAATGGTGGCGATATTAACTATTTAGAGGTTCTTTTAGGCTCACAAAGCTTTGGTGATTTCCTTAATCGGATTACAGCTGTGAATAAGATCATGGATTCCGATAAAAGTATTATGGATGCTCAGCAAGCTGATAAGGAGCAATTAGAAGAAAACAAGGTTTTAGTAGAAGAAAAACAAGAGCAACTTATTGCAGATAAAGCAAAATTAGATCAAGAGCAAACAGAGCTAGAGAATCAACGTGGTGTCCTAGTTGCGCAACAACAAGAGTTGACAAATCTCCAAGCTCAGTTAAATGAGCAGCGTTCTGATCAAGCAAATTATATGGTTCAGCTTGAAGGTGAGCATGAGGAATTAGAGGAATATACAGTTACTTTGGCTGATCAGCAAGATATTAAACGTAAAGAAGCAGCAGCCCTTGAGCGTGCGATTCAAATTGCCGAGGAGGAAGCGGCAAAGAGAGCTGAAGAGGCACGATTAGCTCAATTGGCACAGGAACAAGAAGAGGGTAGCTCAGGCAACCAAGGTGGATCAAGCACGCCACCAGCTTCCGGAGGTAATAGTGGCGGTGGTGGTACCATACTCGGATGGCCAGCATCGACTAGAAGAACGACTTCATCATTTGGCTACCGTACTCACCCTATTACAGGACAGCAAATGTCCTTTCACCGTGGTTTAGATATTGCTGAGAGTGGTAACCAAGATATATATGCCGCTGAAGCTGGTGTTGTCGCAGCAGTTTATACTGAAAATGGTCCGGGCATGCGAGGATATGGGGACGCAATCTTGATTACCCATTATCTAAACATTAATGGAACAAATCGACAGGTTACGACACTCTATGCTCATTTACGGGCAGGTACAACGCAAGTTAGTGTTGGTGACACAGTGTCAAGAGGTCAGAAAATAGCGATGATGGGCAATACTGGGAATTCGACAGGGCAGCATCTTCATTTTGAAGTGCACTTAGGTGGCTGGAGCCCTTCAAATGCAGTCAACCCAGCCAACTATTTATACTAGGTCTGTACAATAAAAATATTAAGACATCACAAACCATCTTGTGATGTCTTTTTTTAATACTTTTATGGTACACTATATAAACAAGAATTTTTATTGAGGTGAAACATGTGCAGATAAAAAAAGGTATTCTAGCGCTCCTAATCATATTTTCCTTTGCAATTGGAGGCTTTGGAACATACGCTGTTATAAGTGGACTTACCAATGATTTAACCGAGGGTGGAGTAGAGCAAGGAAATCAACAATTAACTGAGGAAGAATATGAGGAATTGCTAGCAGGTTTATCAGAACAGGTGGACATGCCTAAAATTGCTCAAGCGTTTAGCTTAATACAGGAAAATTATATTAATGAAGTGACGGATACAGAACTAATTGAGGGTGCGGTCCGAGGGATGCTCGAGACGTTAAATGATCCATATAGTGAATACATGGATCAAGAAACGATGGCTCAATTTAATGAACAGCTTGAATCGTCATTTGAGGGCATTGGTGCTGAAGTAAGTATGATTGATGGTCGTGTTACCATTGTTGCACCAATCAAAGATTCTCCAGCAGAAAAAGCTGGGCTTAGACCAAATGATCAAGTACTAGCAGTTGATGATGAGACCTTAGATGGACTTGATTTATTGGAAGCAGTAGCAAAAATTAGGGGAGAGAAAGGCTCAGAAGTGACGCTTGAGATTCAACGCCCAGGTGTTAACAACACATTAGATTTCATTCTAACTCGTGATACCATTCCGCTTGAAACAGTTTACGCAGAGACAGCTGAGCATAATGGTCAGTTGGCCGGTATTATCAAGCTGACTTCTTTTTCTGAACAAACGGCAAATCGATTTATTGAGGAGCTTGATCAGTTGGAAGAAGAGGGGATTGATGGTCTCGTTATTGATGTTCGAGGGAATCCGGGCGGCTTATTGCCGGTAATTGAAGACATTCTTAAACACTTCGTAACGAGTGATCAGCCGTACATGCAAATTGCTGATGGAAATGATAATAAAGAACGTTATTTTTCCAATTTGGATCAACCTAAGCCTTACCCAGTTACCGTTTTAATTGATGAAGGTAGTGCATCTGCTTCAGAGATTCTAGCCATTTCTTTACAAGAAACAATTGGTGCGGAAATTGTTGGGCAAAACAGTTTTGGTAAAGGTACAGTTCAAAGTACATTAAATATGGGTGATGGTAGCTCAATAAAGCTAACTATTCTTAAATGGTTATCACCAGAAGGTAATTCTATTCATGAGGTCGGCGTTGCACCTACCATTGAAGTTGCCCAACCCGATTATTATTATACAGCCCCAATTCAGCTTGAAGAAACATTAGTTGTTGATAATAGCGATGATAATATTGCTTTTGCGCAAACGATGCTCAAAGGATTAGGGTATGAAATTGATCGAGAAGATGGCTATTTTAATGAAGTAACAGAGCAAGCAGTCGCTAGATTTCAAATAGATCAGGACCTACCTGAAACAGGAGAGCTTGATCAAAATACAGCCGACTTATTGCAACTGCAAATAGTTGAACGGATTCGAGCAAATGAAGATGATCTTCAAGAACAGGCTGCAATTGAAGCGTTATTTTAATATGACCTCCATTATCTAGCGATTTAGGGACTAACAGCTAATTAAGATATTCTTATTGACTACATCTTAGTTGACGTTGGTGAAGCAAATCCGCAATTTTTTCCTGATTATAAAAAATTGCGGATTGCTATTCACTGGCGTCTTTTCTATTTATATAGTCAATAAGTGTGCTTGTTAATTAAAATAAAGGTATCTGACAACCTTCTGACCATCGTTGTGTTACTTGCTTGCCTCTTCTTCAACTGATCTCAAGGTTTTTGGTGATATAATGCAAATTCACTTCACCACTAAATCTTAATGTCCACCTGATCTAAGGTAGAGGAAGGTTGCATATTAAAGAAAATCAAAACAGAGTTGGAAGCTTTTTTGTTATATTTTTTTAGATATTATCTAAGTAATTTAGGGTTAACTAAAATGAAAGCGTTTTATAAAATGAAGTTGTATATATTTTTTTGAAAGGAGTGTAACTTGATCGTACAGGAAAATTAAAAATCTATAGGAGGTCTTATCGTGCTAAGGAATAAGACAAAGCCCTCACTCATTTATTTGCTGATTGTCCTACTTGTACTACCTAACGGATTGAAGCCACTCTTAAAATTACAGGCACAGGATCAAACTTCGCAATTCACGACCATCTTTCAAGAGGATTTTGCAACTGAACTAGAAAGTGTTAGTCATTCAGGTGAAGCTAATTTGGAACGAGTCAAAAGAGAGGATAATAGCGGTTCGGAACAATATGCCCTCCATGTCTCTAATCGCTCAGCTAATTGGCATGGTGTTGATCTGCGCTTCTCATCAATTGGACTAGAGGATGGAGCAACGTATAAAATTACGGTTAACGGCTTTATTGATGCTGATGAGCATACCGATCCAGGTGCGTTAGTTTTGGTACAAAATATTGAAAGTTATCAGGGGCTTTATTTAAATGCACCCATGGAGCAAGGCAAGCCTTTTACGCTGACAGGTACGTATCAAGCTGACTTTAGTAAAGATGAAGCGATTCGTATTCAATCAAACGATGTTGGTCGGGAGGTCTCTTTTAATCTTACTGAAATTGTTATTGAGCAAGACAACTCAGTTGATAACGAGACTGAAAATCCAGTTGATCAACACCCTCCGGCTGAATCATTTAAAATAATTGATTTTGAAGATGGTGAATTACAGGGATTTGAGCCGCGTGGATCTTCTGAACATTTAACGGTAACAGATGAAGCCAATTATACTGAAGATGGCCAATATGCTTTAAAGGTTGAAGGCAGATCAAATACTTGGCATGGACCTTCGCTTAGGGTTGAGCCATTTATCAATCTAGGTAAAGAATATCAGATTTCTGCATGGATTAAGCTTATCTCACCAGAAAGTAGTCAATTGCAATTATCCACTCAGATAGGTAGTGGTGATGGTGCAAGCTATAACACGATTGATAGCAAAGTAATAACTTCTGAGGATGGCTGGGTTAAATTTGCAGGAACTTATCGCTATAATAGTATTGGTAATGAATATGTGACAATTTACATTGAAAGTGCAAACAATAGTCAAGCTTCTTTTTACATTGATGACATTGTTTTTACAGAGACAGATGCTGATGAAATTGAACTTGAAACAGATTTGCAGCCACTTAAAGAGGTGTATGCTGATTATTTTTTAATTGGTAATGCGGTGTCAATTTCTGATTTAGTTGGACAGCGCTTGGATTTATTAAACATGCATCATAATCTCGTGACCGCTGAAAATGCAATGAAGCCTAGCTATGCTTACAATACAGCTAGACAGTTTGATTTTCAGGCACAGGATGAGTTGGTCAACTTAATTCAGCAACAAGATTTAGCCTTGCACGGTCATGTGCTCATTTGGCATCAACAAACCGCTGAATGGCTTCATACAAGTGATGATGGGCTAGTACTATCGCGAGAAGAGGCACTAGCTAATTTGCGTAAGCATGTTAAAACAACAGTGGAGCATTTTGGGGAACAGGTTATTTCTTGGGATGTTGTTAACGAAGCAATGAACGATAATCCCGCTAATCCAGCAGATTGGCGCGCATCATTAAGACAATCGGGCTGGTATCAGGCGATTGGAGCAGACTACATTAAAGAAGCATTCATTGCTGCACAAGAAGTCATTAATGAAAATAATTGGGATATTTCTTTGTACTACAATGATTACAACGACGATAATCAAAATAAGGCGGAAGCCATCTATCAAATGGTAAAGGAAATTAATCAAGAATATGCTAAAGAACACAATGGTGAACAACTAATTGATGGTATTGGTATGCAAGGGCATTATAACTTAAATACTAATCCAGAAAATGTTAGACTTTCTTTGGAAAAGTTTATTTCATTAGGAGTTGAAGTGGGCGTCACTGAGCTCGATGTAACAGCTGGGGGGGAGCATGCACCAACGGAGCGAGAATTACAGGCTCAAGCCTATCTATACGCTAGGTTATTCCAACTTTATCGTGAACATGCTGCCCATATTTCGCGGGTGACATTTTGGGGCTTAAATGATGCAACTAGCTGGCGATCTGCACAAAATCCGTTATTATTTGATCGTAATTTACAGGCCAAGCCAGCATATTATGCTGTTATTGACCCAGATCGCTTTATTGAAGAGCACGAAGCAGATGAACAAGAAGCCAATTTGGACTATGCGCTGTATGGAACGCCGAAGTTTGGCGCTGAACTTGATTCTGTTTGGTTTGATGCACCTGTTTTACCAATAAATCGCTATCAAATGGCGTGGCAAGGCGCTAGTGGTACAGCAAGGGTATTATGGGATGAAGCCTATTTATATGTATTGTTCCAAGTCAGTGATTCTGAGCTTGATGCCTCAAGTGAGAATGCTTGGGAGCATGACTCAGTTGAGGTCTTTGTTGATGAGAATAATGAAAAAACCTCTTTTTATCAAGCTGATGACGGGCAATACCGTGTTAATTTCTTGAATGAAGCGACTTTTAATCCAGCTGAGCTTGAAGCTAGCTTTGAATCGTTAACACATGTTAACGAAGATGGTAATGGTTACACAGTACAAATGAAAATGCCGTTTCGGACAATTGAACCTGTTGCAGATCAAATTATTGGCTTTGATCTACAAATTAATGATGGACATAATGGCTCACGACAAAGTATTGCGACCTGGAATGATTTAAGTGGTCAAGGCTTCCAAGATACTTCTGTATTTGGTCATTTAAAATTACTACAGGATAGTGAAAATCAGGATTTATATGTAACAATTAATGAAAATGAGCAAACCCCAGTGTTTCCCAGTCAAACGATTACTGTTAGGGGCTATCATTTTACTCTGGCTCTGCCAGCAGATTTACCACCTCATACGACAATTACAATAAATGTGCTGGATCAACTTGATAATCCGATATCAGCACAGGGTCTTCCACTAATAAAACGAGGTGATGTTATTGACGTTAAGCTCGAGCTTCCTACAGGCTATGAAGCCTATCAAGGTGAATTTATCCTTACATTAGATATTGATTCACTAGCGAAAAGTCCAGTAATATATTACCTAAATGAACAAATGAACCAGTGGCAGTTCAAGGGTGGCGTGATCGATCCAACTTCTGATACTATTTCTTTAGAAGTACCTAGCTTCTCAAGCTATGGGGTATTTGAGCTTAATGTCGATCAAATAGTTGCCGATCTTGAAACACGTCTTGAACAATTAATTAAGCTAGTAGCTCAATTTGAACGCCATGGTGGCGCTATAACCGAGCTTAGTCAGCAAATCGAAGAATTCAAACAAGAAGTCAATCAATTAATTGAACAAGATGAACAGTTAAGTCATTTGTTAGCTACACTATTGAACCAAGTAGCGAACTTAGAGGAACGCCTAACTGAAGAGCTGAATAAAGTCACACCAGTAGATCCGAATGAAGCTCAACGTGATGAATTAGAAACGTCAACACCTAAGTCAACGGATAGCGTTGTTGCTGGGCAAGACGGTGAGAGGCTACCCGATACAGCTACGACATTGTACAATTGGCTCTTTCTCGGAAGTGCTATTATGCTATTAGGTATTGCAAGCTATCGCTATCAATCTAAAAAAAGTAAACGTGTAGAAATTGAGTAGCTTGAGGAGCTTTTTATTAAAAGCTAAATGGTTAGTACTGGTGAAAATCAGTGATAAAATGATGGCCAGCTAATTGTTGTATGCAGATTAAAAAGTCTAATGTCTTAACTCGTCATGATTAGAAAAGGGTTGAAAAAAATTCATTATTGATGCACAATAGAGAAGTAAAATAAAATAATGACAATGTAGGGGGACTGGTTTGGCCAGTTGAGATTGTATCCGCAAGATACTGACCCTTTGAACCTGATCTGGTTTGGACCAGCGTAGGGAACATATGTTAGCACAATGACGATGTGATAATTTATGCGCCTAGGCTTTGCTTAGGCGCATTTTTATATATCACCATTAGTGTTTTATCATGATGTTCCTCCCTACTCATTAAGGAGGATTTTTTTTATGAAGAAAATAGCTATGGCACTGCTAGGCGTAGTTCTTGTACTTTTAGGTTGTAACCAAACGACAACAAACTCTAGTGGCGACGAATTATCAATTATTTTAGATTGGACACCAAACACCAATCATACTGGTATTTATGTGGCACAAGAAAAAGGTTACTTTGAAGATGAAAATCTTAAAGTGGAAATTCTTTTACCCGGACAAACAAGTGCAGACCAAGTTGTTGCAGCAGGACAAGCGGATATTGGGATTGGCTCTCAGGAAATGGTCACCAGAGCACGTGTGCAAGATGTCCCAATTATTTCAATCGCGGCTATCATTCAACACAATACATCAGGGTTTGCCTCTCCCATTGATCGTAATATTATCTCTCCAAGTGATTTTTCAGGAATGACCTATGGTGGCTTTGGTGATCCAATTGAAGAAGCGCTTTTAGATGCACTTATGACAAGTGAGAACGCAAGCGTTGAAGACGTTGACATGATTAATATTGGTCATGCCGATTTTTTCACTTCGGTACAAAGGGATATTGACTTCTCTTGGATATATTATGGCTGGACAGGTATTGAGGCAGAAATACGTGATGTTGAGCTTAATGTTCAATATTTAACGGATTATGCTGATGAGCTGGATTACTATACGCCAGTTTTATTTACCAATGAAGATTTAATTGCAACGAAACCTGAGTTACTGAGGCGCTTTGTTGCTGCTGTGTCTAAAGGTTATCAGGATGCGATTAATAATCCAACAGATACTGCGAAAATTTTGCTAGAAGCTGTGCCTGATTTAAATGAAGAGCTTGTTTATGCAAGCCAAGCATGGTTAGCCGACTGGTATCAGGCAGATGCTGAGCAATGGGGCGTACAAGAATTACCAGTGTGGGAGCGTTATGCAACTTGGCTTCATCGTAATCATTTAATTGAAGCAGTTCCAAACTTTGAAGAGGCTTTTACTAATCAATTCTTACCAGAATAAGAAAGTGAGACGATTATTCATGTGGTTATGGAAAAAAAGCTGGTTAGCACCAACTCTTGTGATAATAGGTATGTTAATTGTTTGGGAAAGTGCTACTATGATTTTAGCAATGCCAACTTGGCTGTTACCTGCACCGACCATTATTGCCCGAGAAATAATTACAAGCTGGTCGGCCTTTCAACAACATTTTTGGGCAACAACAAGCCTTGCGGTAATAGGTTTTATTGTAGGAGTAAGCATAGGATTATTATTAGCATTGGTCTTACATCTATGTCCGCGAATTAGGCAATCTATTTATCCGATACTTATTATGTCACAGAATATACCAATTATTGTCTTAGCTCCCTTATTAGTAATTTGGTTTGGTTTTGGGCTTTTTCCAAAGATAATTGTGATAACTCTTGTTTGCTTCTTTCCAATTGTTATTGCGACTCTAGCTGGCTTAGGGCAAACAAATGATGATTTACTCCATTATCTACGCATGTCTGGTGCTTCAAAGAAGCAAATTTTTTTAAAGCTTGAACTGCCCCATTCAGTGCCCAGTATTCTTTCTGGTCTAAAAATCTCTGCCACCTATAGCGTGATGGGTGCTGTTATTTCAGAATGGCTTGGTGCAAACCGAGGAATAGGGCTCTATATGACTTTAGCGCAATCATCGTTTCGAACCGATCGTGTCTTTGTCGCCATCTTTTTTATTATGCTGGTGTGTATGTGTTTCTTTGGCACCATTTTATTTTTGGAACATCGTGTGCTGAAAGGTTTTCAGAAGAGAGGGCGGTCGTAATGGCAGAATTAGCTGTCAAGCAACTAACTAAAGGATTTGGTAATAAGTGTGTACTTGAAGACTTAACCTTTTCAATTGATAAGGGTGAGTTTGTTTCTATTCTTGGACCTTCGGGGAGTGGTAAAAGCACGCTTTTTCATCTCATTGGCGGGCTCCTTCAGCCTGATGCTGGCGAGATTAGCATAAATAAACAACAAATTAATGGTATGACTGGTCAAATAGGCTATATGCCGCAAAATCCATCATTATTTCCATGGCGAACGGTGCTGGATAATGTCGTGCTTGGACAAGAACTTCATGGAAAACCCAATCTTGCTTTAGCCATGGAGATGATTAATAAGGCTGGCTTGAGCGAAATGGAAACTACTTATCCTGATGAGTTATCTGGCGGGATGAAACAGCGGGTTGCTTTTATTCGAGCATTATTAAGTCCACAACAATTGTTGTGTTTGGATGAACCTTTTTCTGCCCTTGATGAATTTACCAGACAGGATATGCAGAATTGGTTGTTAACGGTGTGGCAAGCTTATCGTAAATCGATACTTTTTATTACACATAGTATTGATGAAGCCCTTTATTTGTCTGATCGAATTATTGTCTTGAGTACAAATCCAGCACGAATCAAGGCGATTTTTCAGCCTAGTTTCCCCCATCCAAGACAACAACGTTTACTGTTGTCAGATGAGTTTTTGAGTTGGAAACGTAAGGTAACAAAGGCGGTAAGACAAGCTTAATTTATGCACGACTAGACAAATCAAAAGAAGTAACAGAGATAACAAATGATTCTTGTAACATTTTAGAGAATCATTTGTTTTTTTAGGTATTCAACTTTCGTAGCCTGATAAAAAAACTGTTTGCCTCAATTCTTGCAACTAAGCACGCTTGATGACTCTTTAGTCAACTTAGCTGAAATTTACTATATCGATGTGATAGTTGAGTAAGCAATAATACTAACGAGTAGAGAAGATGTGCGCTGTTAGTTAAAATCGTTATTAGTCTGTTCTCTCCATCGTAGCATTATATTTAAAATATGCATAAAATTTAAAACCTGCTAAATATCTGACAAATTGGTAATAATTAGTCTGGATAATAAAAAAGAAATATACGGAAATTTCACCATTTTCGTATTTAACTGAATCGTGCATAAGCAAGTATTTTAGCTTAGGCTTAAGGGACCGCGGAATAATTGTGTGGGTACCCATTAATGGAGCCTAGTTATGGAGAACAAATTTAATCAAATTATTTCTCAATACGAACCAATGATTTACCATATGTTAAAAAAATATCAGGTGAGAGATCGAGGTGGCGATTATCATCAAGAATTACTAATCGTCTTATGGGAAGCAACGGTTAACTATCGACCGGGAAAGATGAAATTCTCAACCTATTTGTACACCCGAATTAGGTTTAAACTCATTGATTTAATTAGGAAGAACAGCAGAATAAGTGAGAAAGAGCACTTCAGCGATGTGGAACTCATGCACACGTATTGCTTAGAATCTGCATATGATTGGGATTTCATCCTAATCAATCAAATTGAGCAAGTTCTGACAAAGCGGGAGTGGCAATGGTTTGTCGAGCACATTTTTTATGGGAAAACCCTCGTAGAAATTGCTGATCTTTACCATGTTAGTACAAATGCAGTCCGCCATTGGAAACGCAAGGCAATTCCCAAAATTAGACCATTACTCCGAAACCTTGATTAAGAGTATAGATGTGAGGTATGGTAGAATAGTAAGAGGTTGTTAACTTAAACCAAATAAATGAAGCGAGCCAATTGAAAAGGATGAAGCTAAGTGTTTTTACTTAATAAAATTTGGCAGGGCGTTAAAACAAATGCCTATTATATTTACTTAGTAGTAGCGATTCTTTTAACCGGAGCTGCAGCCTATGTCTTGTTAGAACCGGAGTTACGTTTACACGAAGAAGGCTATGAATCAATTACACAGTTATTTTATATTTACATCACAGTTGCCTTAGTGAATTATGGCTACTTCTTTTTCTATAGCAGAAAAAGAGCGAAACGAGAACAGATGCAAGGAGGTCAAAATGAGCAAAACTAAGCAGAATTGGCGGCTAATGCATGGACTAATGATCAGCTTTTACTTGTTAGGGCTCTTAGCTTTTGTAGTTATTGGCGACTTGTCTGCTCCAGTGAATCGCGTTTTATTTACTGTTTTTCTAATCATTATTATCCAAGAAATTTTTAAATATGTGCAAAGATTGCGAAGGGATCTAAATAAGCTTTGAAAGGAGAGTAAGGTGAAGCAGCTTTCGAGATTATGGGTACTATTATTTGGGTGTCTTTTCCTAGTGCTTGGTTGTAACGAGCAAGCAGACGGCATTCAGTTTTATGGTGAAGGTGAGCATTGGAAAGCAACCTTAGCTTATTATGGAAATATCGCCAGTGGTGGGTCAGAACAGCATGTCGACTCCAACGAGGAGTATAATTTTCAATTAACAATTATTTACCAAGGTAAGCTTGCTGAAGCTGACTGGTTAACCGAAATGCGCTACCAATTAGACTTGGGGGCGCTAGGGACAATTGATCAAACTAAACGTTTCGATGAACCACACGAAATAAGTGCTTTTTATATTACTGGTTTTGTAGAGAGCGAAGAGCCTTTATTGCTTAACGAAAAAATTAATTTAGCTATTGAATGGGATGAACAAAGTGAGCAGATACCGCTTACTTTTGTAGAACAAGAACAAGAATGAGCTTGAGGCTGGGACATAACTAAATATTGAGACAGGGTATCCGAACATTATGATTAAGCGTAGGTAAAATACGTAGACTCCTGTGGGACCAGCACGAGCTGAGGATCCACTGTGTGAAGTGTTTTTCTTCACACAGTGGGGATGTTAGACTAAGTGCGCGACGTCGTGTCGCAACACCTAACTGACTCACATCCTGTGAGCCCGAAGATGTCACGTTTGTGCCCTTGGGTGCTAGCGTGACACTGAATATGGAATGTTAGGCTAAGTGCGCGACGTCGTGTCGCAACGCCTAACTGACCCACATCCTGTGAGCCCAAGCGCTATACGCTTTCAGACATAATGTTCGGATTTTCCTTATTTAATTACGCTTTTGTCCCAGTCACAAGTTTTAATTGGTCGTTGATCAGAATTGCTGTCATCTCTTAGATAAAGATTTTTTGACTTGATTTTAAAAGTGCTTAAGAAAAATGCCAACCTCAATGTCTTGGTGTCCGTATCACTCTGGCAAAACGCTTCACTTTCATCAACTTATAAAATGTGAATTTCCTTCATCCCAGCTAATTTAATAGAATTAGGTAAGTCAATTCATGCTGTATTGACAAATTTAGTTGTCAATAGATATAATATCTATGACAACTAAAATTGTCATTATGACTATAATTATTGTCGATAGATATAGGAGGAGTTTTATGCCATTATTTAATTCGTTAAAGGTTTATCGAGCAAAACTGGGCATAAATCAAGCAGAGCTGGGCAAGCGTGTTGGCGTATCAAGGCAGACCATTAGTTTAATTGAAAGAGGTGACTATTCGCCATCAGTAACACTTGCTTTAAAGCTTGCTGCTGTCTGTGCTGTTAATGTTGAAGATATATTTTATTATCAGGAGGATGATTAGTGTGAAAAGATTTATGATTAAATTACTATTAATGATGCTAGCGGGTTTTACAGTGGGCTTTGGCATGGGGTTATTCTCAGACCAGATTGCCAATCTTTCATTTAGCTTTGATCCCGTTACGATGTTCATATATGAACAGATTCTTTATATTCAGTTAACACTCTTTACCCTCATGCTCGTACCGCTATATATATCCTTATTTAAAGCCAATTCAACAATCAAGAAAATCAATACTAACCTAGACATTGAAAATGACCAGGCGGAAAAACGATTTCAGAAACTATATACAGCTGGTGCTGTGTTAAATCGGATTATGCTCGTCAGCAATTTCATCTTAATGGCATTTGCCAGCAATGATGGTAACCAGTATATTCTTATCACATCGATCATTTTTATTGTCATCTTCTTTTTAGCAAGTGTAAATGAAGTGCTAACCTTAAAGATGTATCAATTATATGATCCTAGTAAAAAAGGAGATCCTTATGCTACTAACTTCCCAAAGAAATTATTTGCTGGCTATGATGAGGCTGAAAAACTAGAGGTCTATCAAGCAGCCTACTCAACTTTTCGAGTAATGGAGCAATTGTTGCTTTGGCTACTGCTTGTTGGACTAATCGGGCGGGTGATGTTTGATTTAAGTACGAGTATAATAGTATTGATTGGTTTAATTTGGTTAGCGCACTCTTTAACTTATTATTATTTTGGGACTAAACAAACTAAAAACCAAATCATTTATAGCGATATACAAGATTGATAAAATTGATTAATAGATACCCCTATAAAGGAGCTGGAAAAATGTTAAAAACTGATTTTCTAAATCATCCCCATCAGGTTTCTAGAGTAACGACATTTGCAAAAAACGGCATGGTTGCGGCAAGTCAGCCACTGGCTGCACAGGTAGGTCTTGATATGCTAAAACGCGGTGGTAATGCAATTGATGCCGCTATTGCGACTGCCGCAGCATTAACGGTACTTGAGCCAACCTCAAATGGCATTGGTAGTGATGCCTTTGCTCTTGTCTGGGTTAAGGATCGCTTATATGGCTTAAATGCTAGTGGACGATCGCCAGCTACTATTTCTGTTGAAGCAGTTAAAGCGATGGGTTTTGACAACATGCCAACGTTTGGCTGGACACCGGTAACTGTACCAGGAGCTCCAGGAGCATGGGCAGCATTATCTAAGCGCTTTGGTCGTCTTGCCTTTAAGGATTTATTAGCACCTGCAATTAACTATGCAGCTGAGGGATACCCAATTAGTCCAGTACTTGGCGATATGTGGAACCGAAGTTTTCAGCGCTTCAAACAGGAGCTAACCGACCAGCAGTTTGAAAATTGGTTTACGACCTTTGCACCAAACGGGAAACCACCACAAATTGGTGAGCTTTGGCGTTCACCAGATCATGCGAAAACATTAAAAGAAATTGCCGAAACTGATGCAGAAAGCTTTTATCGTGGAAATATTGCCAATCAAATCGCCCAACAATCGGCAGCAAATGATGGCTTTTTAACAAAGGCAGATTTAGCCGCATTTACACCTGAATGGGTCGAGCCAATCTCAATTAATTATCATGGCTATGATGTTTGGGAGATGCCACCTAATGGTCAAGGTATTATTGCACTGATAGCACTTAACCTACTTAAAAATGAGGATGTTAAGCAACTTAGTGTTGTTGATCGCTATCATAAGCAGATTGAAGCAATTAAGCTAGGCTTTGCTGATGGACAAGCTTATGTAACAGATCCAGTGAAGATGCAAGTACAGTCGATGGACCTGCTTAGTGATCGTTATGCTGATCAACGTCGTCAGTTGATTCAAGACCAAGCTTCATTACCAGAACCAGGCACATTACCACGAGGTGGGACGGTTTACTTAGCAACAGCAGATAGTGAGGGTAATATGGTTTCATTTATTCAAAGTAATTATATGGGCTTTGGCTCGGGAATTGTCGTGAAGGACACTGGAATCGCTTTGCAAAATCGTGGTGCTGATTTTTCCCTTGATCCAAGCCATGATAATGTGTTAGAAGGTGGAAAGAGAACGTACCATACGATTATTCCGGGCTTCTTAACAAAAGATAATCAGCCAATTGGACCATTTGGGGTAATGGGAGGCTACATGCAGCCACAGGGTCATCTGCAAGTGATCATGAATGCGATTGATTTTGGCCTTCACCCACAAGCCGCATTAGATGCACCGAGGTGGCAGTGGCTTGAAGCGAAGCAGGTGCTGGTAGAACCGAGCTTTCCAACTGATGTTGCGCAAGCTTTGGCGCGGAAAGGTCACCAGATTCAAGTTGCGCTTGAATCTGTCAGTTTTGGTCGTGGCCAGATTATTTGGCGCGACCCGAAAACGGGTATTCTTCAGGGGGGAACTGAATCACGTACAGATGGAGCTATTGCTGCTTGGTAAAAAGGTAGAGTACGCACATGCCTTATTTATACACTTAATCTCGTTTATTATGGTACTTTTTTTAACACGCGTGCTTGTCAATTAGCATATAATGAAATAGATTGTTAGATAGTTTAACAGTCAGATTGCAACATTCTTAAAACAGTTTATAGTGGAATTGAGATCAATCTTTCTCATCCCAAAAAAAGATTTTTGTGTCTAGCCTCAAGCATGATGAACATGTTTGAGGCTTATTTTTAAAGATTTATCAATTGTAAGAGTAATGAACGGTGTTTATTTTAAAAAAAGTTTAATTATATAGAGGGGGATTTGGCAGTGCATCATTTAAAACCATTTCAATTATCAAACCGTTTTTCTGATTCAATCAAGGCGGTAGGCTCAGCATTTGCAAAGAAAAATAGGGATTTGATCTCATTAGCCTATGGTTTCCCTGCACCTGAGACCTTTCCAATCTCAGCACTTGTGCAAGCAAGTGCAACAGCTTTGCAAGAAGAAGGGACAAGTGCCTTACAATATACCGGAGGTCCTGGCCGTCACTATTTGCCAACCTGGGTCACTGAGCGAGCTAAACTCCGTCAGATTGAGGCTACTCCTGAACAAGTCCTGATTACTAATGGTTCAATGCATGCAATTGAATTAGCCATACGTACACTAACAAGTGAGGGCGACCAAGTATGGATTGAAGCACCGTCGTTCTTTGGCGCAGTGCGAATGATTGAATTAGCAGGCGTTAGTATTCGAGAATTTCCAGTAGATCAACATGGTTTAGATGTAGATTTAATCGAGCAAGCCTTACTTCAAGCTATTAATCAGCAGAAACCATTGCCAAAGGTATTATATATCATACCGAACTATCATAATCCAACTGGTGTAACATTATCACTGGAAAGACGAAAGCGCTTAGCAGAACTTGCTTACCGTTATAATTTCTTTATTGTGGAGGATGATGCTTATGTTGATTTAAGCTTTGATCAGGCATACCTGCCTGCAGTTTATAAATTTGCGCCAGAACGAACCATTTATGTTAGTACCTTTTCAAAAATTATTGCACCGGGTGTCAGATTAGGCTGGGCAATTGGTAATCAAGAGGTTATTCAATATATGGGAATTTCAAAATCAGACGGTGCAACAAATGTGCTTAGTCAAGAGATCGTTGCTAACTTCTTGCAGAACTTGGACCTTGACCAGCATTTGGGGCAAATCACTACCCTTTATCAACAACGGTGCCAAACCATGATTCAAGCGATTAATTTTCATTTTGGTTCAGAGGTAAGTTACACCATTCCATCAGGCGGGTTCTTTATTTGGTTGACCTTCCCTAAGTCTATTGATACGAAGCAATTACAGCTAGCATGTTTAGAGCAAGGTGTTTCCTTTTTGGCAGGAGAAGATTTTTATTACCAAGCTCGAGAGCACAATCATGTAAGGCTTTGTTTTACCTTTTCTAATGAAGCACTCATTAAACAAGCGATTAAAATAATTGCAGATGTCTACCATGAAAGGAGACACCACCTTTCCTTATTAGAAGAAGTAAGATAAAGAAGGGTATTGCTAGAGTATGGTTGAAGAAATTTATTAGCCTATGGTATAATTAGGTTTGAATAAGGTGGAGAGGCTCACCTAAGGTAACCTTAAACTGTACAGAACGTGCCAATAGCTTCTACAAATGACAGTGTATGCTGTTTTTTGTAGTGGCTATTTTTTGTGATTAAAACTCTAAAGGAGGAGATTAGCGTGTTATTAAGCATAGGTTTACTGGGGTTGTTTGGTTATTTAGCAGCAAAGTTAACTGAAAAAATGAAGTTGCCGGGTTTAGTCGGGCTGCTTGTTATCGGCAGTTTGCTTGGTCCATATTTTTTCAATGTACTTCAGCCTGACTTGCTAAGCATTTCTCAAGATCTGCGTACATGCGTGTTAATTCTATTATTATTGCAAGCCGGGTTAGGGCTTAAAAAAGAGAACTTAAAGAAAATCGGCTTTTTAGCTATTAAAATGAGTAGCATTCCCTGTATTTTTGAGGGGATATTTATTCTAGGAGCAGCTTATTATTTATTAGATTTCAATATCGCTGAGGCTGGTATGCTTGGTTTTATTATTGCAGCGGTTTCCCCTGCTATCCTTGTACCAAGCATGCTTGAGCTTATAAAAGAAAGGCTTGGTGAAGATAAGCAAATTCCTGCTCTGTTATTGGCTGGTGCATCAATTGATGACGTGTTTGCAATTACTTTGTTTTCGGTATTCCTAGGTCTAGGTACAACTGAACGTGTTAATATCGTCTATGAGCTTGGCCAAATTCCCATTAGTATTATTGTATCTATATTAGCCGGAGCTATCCTTGCTTGTGTGTTAATTTGGTTGTTTAAGATCACAGATTTTTTTAACCAACATACTGATCAGTTGGTTGTCTTGCTCGCCTCGGCATTACTATTTTATGTCATTGGTGAAGGGATAGGAATCGCTGGCTTACTGGGAATTCTTGCAGTGGGGTTTGTCCTTCGCAAATACGAGCCAGAAATCTCAGATGCGTTTTCTAATAAACTAGCACAGATTTGGGTCTTTGCTCAAATTATTTTATTTACTTTGGTCGGTGCTGAAGTGGATGTGGCTGTTGCTTTACAAGCTGGATTAGTTGGACTTATGATAATTATGCTCGGCCTAATTGGTCGGAGTCTCGGGGTTTGGATAGCAACAGCTAGAACAGCTCTAAATAATAAGGAACGCCTATTTTGTATTATTGCTTATCTACCGAAAGCAACTGTTCAGGCTGCAATTGGTTCACTGCCATTAGCAGCTGGGGTCAGTGGCGGAAGTAAAATCCTTGCAATTGCTATTTTGTCGATTGTCGTAACGGCACCGTTGGGCGCGATTGGAATTAAGGTCTTTGCACGAAGATTATTGGTGTAATCATTAGCTAGCGTGTAAGAACAGCTTTATCTTGAACTCTGAAATGGTATAATGCTCTATATAGGTTTTTACAGGGAGGTTTTAAGAATGTTCCGATTTGAAATTGAAGCTGGATTAGCGTTAAAGCCACTTGAGTTAAAGGATGGTAATAAGCTTTATCAGCTTATTACAGAATCACGTCAGCATTTACGTACGTACTTACCATTTGTTGACCAGACAGCTAAACCAGAGGATACGCTTGAATTTGTTAAAGCAACAGTAATCAGTAATGCTGAACAAAAGTCATTTGTTACCGTTGTGTTAGTGGAAGAGCAGATTGCTGGTTTAGTTGGCTTTAATCAGATTAGCTGGCCAAACAAAAAGGCGGAGGTAGGGTATTGGCTAGCTGAGCCATTTATTAAACGAGGGATAACAACGAAGGCCGTTCGCGCAATTATTAATTATGCTTTCAAAACACTAGAGCTAAACCGGATTACTATTCGTGCTGCCTTCTTTAACAAAGCAAGCCAGGGTGTAGCAAAGAAGTTAGGTTTTCAACAGGAAGGTGTTATCAGAGAGGCAGAATGGGTCAATGATCAGTTTGTTGATCATGTTGTCTATGGCATGTTAAAAAGGGATTGGGTGCCTGAACCGCGCAGTCAGGATTAACTTAAGGAAGTAGGCATAAAATGAAAAAACAAAGTTTTACCGTATCAGATCAGGCAGAGCTGTTGGAATTTCTCTTAACAAACATGAGTAGAGGACGTAATTTTGTTAAGAACTTGTTGGCACGAGGGCAAGTATCTGTTGATGGAAAAAAGGAAACACGCTATAACGTCCAGCTTACCACTGGTCAAATTGTTTCTATTCAAGCAAAAAAAACGCATGAAAGCAGCCTTAAAGGTGTAAAAATCTTGCATGAGGATAAGGATATTATTGTTATTAACAAGGATTCTGGTCTATTAACGATTGCATCAAAGCCAAATGATTCTCAAACGACTGCTCATCGGGAGCTAATGACTTATGTAAAACAAAAAAATTACAAAGATCGTATTTTTATTGTGCATCGTTTGGACCGTGATACATCAGGCGTACTTATTTTTGCCAAAAATGAGCAAGCAAAGCTTATCCTTCAGAATAACTGGAAGGAGCAAGTTAAAGAAAGAACCTATCTTGCTTTAGTAGAGGGCCAAGTTAAGCTAAAGCAGAATACCATTACCTCATGGTTGAAGGAATCTGAAACACATCAAATGTACGTGAGTAAGAGTTCGCGTGATGCCAAAAAAGCGGTATTGCATTATCAAGTTCTAAAGCAAAGTCGTGACTTTTCACTACTCAAGGTTAATCTTGATACAGGGAGGAAAAACCAAATACGTATTCAATTAGCCTCCATTGGTCATCCGATCGTGGGTGATAAAAAGTATCGAGCTAACGGTAATCCAATTAAGCGCCTGGGCCTACATGCAGCTGTTATTTGCTTTATTCACCCTACTTCAAAAAAGAAAATGCGCTTTGAAGTGCCAGCGCCTAAAGTATTCAATACATGTTGTGGCTAGTATAGTGATTTATCTGAAGGTGAGGGGTTGTTATGTATATTACCATTGCTGAGGCTGCTGATTATCTTGATTTATCAGAGAAGGAAGTGCGTCAGCTTGTTTTTACCCAAAAGATTAAAGCTGTTTATGATGGTAAGCAATATTTAGTAAATAAAGGGCAGTTTGACGCACACTTACGAGAAATGGAAAAGTATCGTGCTGTGATGCAAGAGATCTTAAATGAACCTATTCCTGAGAGTGCCTTTGTTAGAGATGAGGATTAATGGGATTACGCTCACCCAAATTATTGGGGCTGTTAGCGTAACACACATGTTTTTCGGTAAATAAAGCGAACGGCCATTGATGCCGTTCGCTGTTTATTTGTCTCTTTTTAGTTGTGTACCTTTATATTAGGTAAGCTGGTACCTCGAGCACCTCGGACATCAATTTCGGTATTTTCATAAGGGTAGAAAATAATAAAGTTTTGTTTAACATTTTCTGAAAGTTTTTGTGGTAAAGCCTCAAGATTAGGATTCCACGCTACTGTTCCTTTTCTTGCACTAATAGCCATAATAAGGTCATCCTTACCAAGTTTTGCACAATAACGATCAAGCATGTCCCAATCTGGTAAATGGGTAAAGGTCGCCCCGTTTGTAGGCTTAATTGGTCGGATGAAATCTTGAACCTGCTCAAAGTCTTCATCCATTACCAAATATCTCATTTTGCAGCTAATTTGCTTAACAATTTTTTTAATAATCTGTAAAGCATCTAAAAACCCTGGTTTAGCCGCTATCCCCTCTGGTAAGACGACAATCATCCGCTCAGTTGTTTGGATGGGTTGTACCTGCTTTACAATCAGGGCACGAATATAAGTATGGTCTAGAACATTATCAATAATTCCCCCAAAAACCCTTTCAGTACTTGATTTAGCACCATTCCAACCGGTAACAATTGTCGTAATCCGTTCCTCAGTAGCTGCACGTTCAATGCCCCAACCAATACTATTATCAACGCGTGTTAACGGTCTGACTGGAACTTCTGCACCAGCTGCATAGAAGATAGCATGACCAAGCATTTTTTCCGTAGTAGCCACATCTGCTTCTGCTTCTTTTGCATTTTTATTAATGACCTTCAATGGATAAATAGGTTGCTCTGACTTAGTCGCAGTACGTACTAGAAAACCCAAGTCCATTAGTGATTCCATAGTATTAGGATTGGCAATTGGAATAAGAATGCGCTCTGGTCTATCTTCGTTTAATTCAGCTGCTGTTGGCTGTGCTTGATTAATAGCTAGCTTTCTAGCAAATTTCTCAGTTAAAAAGGTTCCCGCAATACAGGTAACTAAGATCATGATAATAATTGCGTTAACCGTTGCTTGATTTAGTAAACCTAGATCAAAACCAACAAGTGTAGCGGCTAATGTTCCGGCTGCTTGCGGTAAGGATAGGCCAAAGATTAACATTTGTTCATCTCTATTATAGTGATAGATTCTGGTAACAATAATACTAGCAATATATTTTCCAGTAATTAAGGCAAGGACAATACAGATTGTTAGTAATAAATTTCCCCAGCTTGAGAATAAAGCCGATAAGTCCATTAACATCCCAACTGAAAGTAAGAAGAATGGAACAAAAAGTGCATTAGCAGAGAATTTAATTCGATTCATAAGTGAGCCGTGTTGATAGATATATTTGTTTAAAGCTAATCCGGCAAGAAACGCTCCAATAATTGGTTGTAAGCCAGCAAATAAAGCTAACCAACCTGAAATAAACAAAATGGCAACAACAAAGTTAAACTCGTTCGCGCCATCTAATCCAGATATCTTAAAAAACCACTTGGATAGATAGGGTACGCCAAATAGGATGACTGAAGTATAAGTCCCAATTGCTAATATTAGTTGAATCCAGAATTGAGCATTTACATCTCCAACAGCTAAGCCAGCGATAATTGCTAACAGGATCATCGCCATTGATTCCGAGATGAAGGTACCTCCAATTGTAGCAATGACAGATTTATTGCGATTTACGCCCATTCTGCTTGCAATTGGGTAGGCAAGTAATGTGTGTGAGCCCAAAATCATTCCAAGTAGAAAGGCTGCGATCGGGGAGAAACCAAAGATAAAACCGATTGTCATCGCAATAGAAAATGGCAGTATAAAGGTAATAACACCAAACGCAAGACTTCTATTTCGATACTTTTTAAAACCGTCAATATCTAACTCTAAGCCAGCAATAAAAACAATAAATAAAAGCCCAACTGTACCTAACAATTCGATGGTGCTGTCTCTTGCAAGTACATTAAAACCATAGGGACCTAGAATAACGCCAGCTAGAATCGGTCCGACAATACCAGGCATACGTAATCTTGTCATAATAAATGGACTTACTAAGAAAATAATGACTGCAATAGCAAAGATTATTACAGGTTCTTGAACTGGTTGCCCCATTTTAAAAAAATCCCTCCAAACAAGAATCATAATGATAAGCTTGCTCTATATTTATTTACATGATGAGAAAAATTATAGCGGATTCTGAAACAAAAGTATATAGAAAGAGATTTGTCTTTCTAAACAATATCTGTTAAATTTTGATCTTTATAAACATCATTTGATTTGATCAGATGTCTTTTGGTACTTCCTGATTCATACAAAAGAATAGATGTCAAAGTATGAATCGGGGATGCAGTCGTTAGTCAGCCCTAAGTCTTATTTTAAATAAGCCTTAAGATTGTTTGCGTTAGTAGAAAATTTTATTATGATAAATTTAACAATTTAGAAAAGGGTGAGGGCAAGATGAACATTATTGAGGTTTCGGGGTTATCAAAGACTTATGTAAAGCGCAAAACAAAGGAACCGGTAAAGGCAGTTAACGATATTTCGTTTTCAGTTAGAAAGGGTGAAATTCTTGGCCTATTAGGACCTAATGGCGCAGGTAAAACAACGACAATAAAAATGCTTTGTGGACTGTTAAAGCCGGATCAAGGATCAATTCTAATTAACGGTGTTAACAACGCTAAGCAGCGCTTGCAAGCATTGCATCATATTAGTGCAGTTTTAGAAGGGAATCGAAATTTATACTGGCGCTTAACAGTCAGAGAGAATCTTGAATATTTTGCTGGTAACAGGGGTTTTTCCAGAAAGCAAGTTGCACATCGAATAGATACCTTACTCGTGTTATTTAATTTAAAGGAAAAAGAAAACGAACTAGTAAATCGTTTATCTAGAGGGATGCAACAGAAGCTGGCTATTGCCGTCGCTATGTTGGCGGAAACTGAAGTTATTTTACTTGATGAGCCAACTCTAGGTCTAGATGTGGAAACCAGCTATGAGGTAAGAGCTATTCTCAAGGAAATTGTTAAGGATGAGGATCGAACAATTATTATTACATCGCATGACATGGCTGTTATTCAAGAGGTTTGTCAACGGACCATTATTATTAATCATGGCAAGGTAGTGGCAGATGAAGAGATTTCAAATTTAATGCGTCTGTTTGATGTTCGTGCCTATACAGTAACACTAGGGGCTGAGCTAACCCCAGCACAACAAGCCCTATTAGAAAGTGAGTTTATTACCTATGACTATCAAGCGGATCTTATCCAACCACTTCTATCAATTGAATTAACTCACGCAGAACAATTATATCAGCTCTTTGATATTTTGAAGCGGAATGAAACCCCAGTTGAACAGATAGATCGGCGTACGATTAACTTTGAAGAGGTATTTATTAAAATTGTAAAGGGGGAAGCAGTTGATGAAACTAGTCTATCAATTTCAAGCGAACTTGCGTAAGCAGGCCATTCAAATGAAACGTTATGCACCAAATACGATTGCGATGGTGTTGACCGTCTATATTATTTTTATCTCAATCTTTGCAGGTATTCAACTAATTGGTAATCCTGAGACGCAAGCTGTAACGATTCAATATACGATTATCAATTATATCTTTTGGTATTTAGCAATGATGCTTGTGAATGGGATTGGCTATCAAATCATGTCAGAAACCTCAGAAGGTACGTTTGAACAGCTAGGAATGACGCCAAGCGGAATTTGGCGAATTCTTTCTATGCGCTTACTAGGTGAGTGGGTTCTCCATTCTATTATGGTTGTCCTTCTTCTTTTTCTATCCATGTTAACAACTGGCCAGTGGTTGAACATTGATATAATTGCTATCTTACCTATTTTTTTAATAACCAGTTTAAGTATGTACGGGTTATCATTTGTTATCGCCGGACTTACGATTGTATTTAAGCAGATCCAAGCTTTATTGCAGATCTTTCAGTTTGTTTTAGCAGGCTTAGCCTTTGTCAGTCTATCATCTATTTATTATCAGCTGTTCCTGCCAATTACAAAAGGGATTGCCATGATTAGAGCGATTATGATTGACGGTTATCAGATAACTGATTTTAGTACAATGGATTTTACCTTACTAATCGGAAATGCGCTGATTTATATTATTATTGGCCTTAGCATGTATCTGTGTTGTGAAAGCTATGCCATGAAAAAGGGCTTACTTGCCCACTATTAGTCAATTTTAATTAGCAAAAACCGATCTTTTTCATGAAATGCGTGTTTGGAATAAATAAAGGTCCACACAACTGCTGAGTTAGGTAAGATCACGAAGTTAGGAATTGTTGCGATTGTCGTTACTCTTGAAAAGCCTTGCTCATAGTAGCTAATGTTACTATTAAGTAGGGAGAGCGATTGATTACTTTTATTGCATACAAATGCAGTAATTAATAGTTCATTTTTATAATTGAGCGCACGATAGACAGGTACAATATCTAATTGCTCAGGACCAACCATCTCTGCCTGTGAAGATGAAGCATACTGAAATAGATGCTCTAAGTCATTGCGATCTTTCATGCTTATTGTTTTCGCCCATTTTGGATGCCAGTTTAGTTGGCCATTCATTGAAACACATCCTTATCAAAGAAGTTAATCTAGTATAGCATGGGTTGTGTTTAGATGCGAATATCGTTAGAATATTAAGAGAAATGAGGGATTAATATGACAACCGAACAGTTAGATTTAATTAAGCAATTAGTATCTATTCCTAGTCCATCTGGACACACGAAAAAAGTTATTCAATTTGTGGAGCAATACTTTAATGAACTAGGTGTGTCCACTCAGCACAATCGTAAAGGGGGCTTAATTGCGACCTTGAAGGGCGTGAACGACGAAGAGCAGAGGATGTTAACCGCCCATGTTGATACATTGGGAGCAATGGTTAAGGAAATTAAACCAAATGGTCGTTTGAAACTCGATTTAATTGGTGGTTTTCGGTATAACGCAATTGAAGGAGAGTACTGTCAAATTGAAACAGCTACTGGAGCTGTTATTACTGGCACTATCTTAATGCACCAAACCTCCGTACATGTTTACAAGGATGCCGGTTCAGCAGAACGCAATCAAGCCAATATGGAGGTAAGGATTGATGCCAAGGTACATAATGAAACAGAGGTACGTGCTTTAGGAATAGAGGTAGGTGACTTTGTTTCGTTTGATCCGAGAGTGGAAGCGACAGCTAATGGCTTCATTAAATCACGCCATTTGGATGACAAAGCAAGTGTAGCTATTTTAATGACTGTTGTTAAACGATTAATTGCTGAAAAAATAACCTTACCTTACACAACCCATTTCTTAATTTCTAATAATGAAGAGATTGGTTATGGTGGTAATTCCAATATTACCCCAGAAACGGTTGAATACCTAGCAGTTGATATGGGGGCGATGGGTGATGGACAGTCGACTGATGAGTATTCAGTCTCGATTTGTGTCAAGGATGCATCAGGTCCTTATCACTATGAATTAAGAAAACACTTAGTTAATTTAGCTGAACAAAACAACATTGACTATCAGTTAGATATTTATCCTTTTTATGGATCTGATGCATCGGCAGCTATTCGTTCTGGACATGATATTATTCATGGATTAATTGGACCAGGAATTGATTCTTCACATGCATATGAACGTACACACATGGAGTCTTTAGTTAAAACAGGAGAACTTGTTTATCATTATCTGTTATCAAAACTAATTAATTATTAAGCTAATAATATTTGCTTAGAACAGGTTGTTTTAAAAAAAATCAAATTTGATTAGGGTTATTTAGCACCAAAAATACAGGATAGCTCTTCGGACACGGTTATGCTTGACCAGCTCTGAAGAGGAAACCTGTATTTTTGGTGCTTATTTTTATTTCAACAGAAATTCAGCCGATAGCTGGTTTGTTTACACTGTGTTTCAGTAAGGTTAACGCCACTTTAGCATCAATATATTAACTTTCAGCTGAGCACGGTGAGGGGTGGACTCTCTCACCGTGAGGACTTTAAAAATCTGAGTAAAATAGCTTTTCAATTCGTCGGCATTATTTTCACTTCTAATCCTGATTTTGCACAATTGGACTGATTCATTCATGATGAACACCCAACTAAGTGGAGATAAGCAACGGGTGAGACTTCTGCGCCAATAGGATAAGCTGAAGACCCACTTTTGTGGCGTATCTTTCTTCACAAAGTGGGGGGATCTTAGACTAAATCCGTCACGTCCTGGGACTGGGATTACTCGTCCACCAAAAACATTTGTGACAACATCTAACTAACTTACATCCTGTAGGCTCGAATCCAGACTCGTTAAAAGCGGAGCCATTGCTTTTGGAACGACATAGCTTGCCAACCTGATAAGAAAGTTAACATGGGTATTGCATACCCACTCTCCCGAACACGTTCAAGGCTGAATGACTATATTCAATGTGTGAAAGATGAATAATTAAGGATAACAGTATTAAAATGGTGTTGACTAGCTTGAAGTATAGAATATATGCACACTTGAATCAGGAATTGTCGATATTACTAACAATAGTTTGGTTTTTTAAAATTATAGTGGAAGTTTTTGATCTTATTAAGAACACATATTGGAATAGGACTAAAGTAATTTTAAAAAGTAAAAAAAAGATAGTTAAAGAGGATTGAAAGAGGGAATAAATAAAGAAGATAGAAAATCTTACATTTTATTCAATTAAATTATAAGATATTATCTTCTTAAGTGTTATAATTTTAGTATAACTATTAATATATACCTAGTCCTTTAGTCAGTTTTTTTGTTATTTAACACGATCGTTCGTGCTTAGTTAATTCAAATGATAGTAAGTGGGGAAAGTTAATAGTTGAGTTTAAGAAGTAAGGTGGTGATTGGGCAAAAAGGGGTTCGTGCGTGTCATTTTATATTGTAGCATTGGAATTAACTGCTGTCGAAAGTTAACGGCAAGGAATTGCATGGTATGACTAACATGTTTTTTAAAAAATACATAGAGCTATTTCAACAAAAATATAAGTGAATTATTTAAACATTAAATACTTATACATGACTAAATAACTAGTTTGCTTTGTTACATTAATTCAATTGAATTAGCTAATGGGATGTCGGTTAGATTGCCCATATTATTAATTGATCTTATGGAGAGTTATTATCCTGCTAGTAGCGGTCAAAGTGTAAGTGGAAATTGTATCATTTGGTATCAAGAGTATGAAGAGTAAAACTTTGAAAGAAGGTTATTAAGATTTTAAGCAAAGCTACTTAAATAATACGGGGTAATCCTGGTTATTCAGTAGCTTTTTTTAGATGATAAAACAAGTCTGAACAATTAAAGAAAGCTAGGTGTTTAATGATGAGAAAAGATTTACTAGATGATTTAGAGGATTATTTTTCAGTTACTATTTCTGAGTTAGACCAACATTATGAAGTCATTTCGTTTTTAGCAATAAGTCCAGCCCAAGGTATACATACCCTTGATTACTATTTAGATGAAGATATCACTGAAGTAACAATGCTTAATTCACAGGAAGATGCTTTATATTATTTTATTAATCAACTATCAAGTGCAAAAGAGACCTATATTAGTCCGACCCCAGTTCATTCTAAAGTTAATCGCACTTATTTATACAGACTTGAACAACCTGTCAATGTAAAATATTCAGTGAGTTGTGGACTGGGTATAGTAAGAGAACGTTTTAAGCAGCGTAATTATTTTCTATACTCAATTAATCCCTCATATCGAAATGAACCAGAACGGGTTGAAGAATTAATTCCTGATTTTTTACGGTTAAAATTGTATTGCCAGCTGGTCAATGGTCATATGCAGATTGACAAGCGTTTAAGGAAACAATGGAGAGAAAATAAGCAACTACTCATATCTTTTTTATTTGCTAATCATGAGGAGGTTATTGCTGAGTTAGAAGATATTTTTAAATAAATTACTTTACCTGTCGTAGTAATTTAGGTATAATTAAATTACTACGACAGATGTAGTATGGTGTGGAGGTGTTTTTTTGTTATCAAGTGATATCATGCGTGGCTACAACGATACGATTATTCTTTCGCTATTATTAACTGGCCCCTCATATGGCTATGAGATTTCCAAGCAAATAAAGCATAGGTCTGGTGAGAAGTATATTATGAAAGAAACAACGTTATATTCTGCCTTTACTCGATTAGAGAAGAACGCGCTTGTTGCTTCATTTCAGTTAGATGAGAAAACGGAGGGGAGACGACGAACGTATTATCAAATTACTGAAAAAGGAAAAGAATTTCTTGCGCAAAGGCGTGCGGAATGGACAGTTACTAAAGAGGTTGTTAATCAATTTCTTAATCCCTAAACAACATGGAAAGGTGTGAATGACGTGGAGACCATTTTAATGTATCTTGACAGCATGTTTGAAAAGTTACCCAACACAGAGCAGGTTATCGAGGTCAAGCAAGAGCTTAAGATCAGCATGCAGGATAAGTATGAAGCCTTAAAGCATGAGGGAAAGTCGGAGAACGAAGCGATCGGGACAGTGATAGCTGAATTTGGTAATATTGATGAAATTATTGAAGCGCTAAATGTTACGATTGAGGAAACTAACGACGATGCAGATTATAGCAGTGTAAGTGATCAGGAAATTAATCATTTTATCGAGGTGAACAATCAATCTGCGCATCGAATTGGGATTGGTGTAGCAATTATTATAGCTGGTGTCGCTACCTTCTTGCTATTCAATCGTTTTGTGCAAGACTTTACTCAGTGGAATAACAGTTTTTTTAATTGGACAATAGTAGGACTTGTATTCTTGTTTCTGGCTATTGCAGTGGGAACAGGACTGTTTATTTATGATTCAAGTCAAACAAATCAGTTTGAAGCATTTGGGAAGTCGATAGTGCTAACACCAGAACAACAAATGAACATTAAAGATAAACTACATCATTACTCTCCAAGCTACGTGAAAGGTATTATTATCGGTGTTTCGCTATGTATATTCGCTCCATTACAGCTCATTGTTGTTGTGAGCTTCAACAGTAATTATGCAGAATATGCAACTGCTGTACTTCTAGTAATTGTTGCTATAGCTGTCTATTTGTTTGTTTATTTCGGTGTGAAAAAGGAAGGGTATAATCGTCTCTTGTTAGCAGAAGAATACGATGCAAAAAAGAATAAGGAGCATGACAAGGTTATTGGGGCAGTTGCTGCTTTTGTCTGGCCACTTGCAATCGCTATTTTTCTTTTTACTGGGTTAGCTTTAAACCAATGGCATATAAATTGGATTATATTCCCTATTACAGGGCTTTTATTCGGTGGTTTTGCCGGTATGTATGGTGCTTTAAAGGGAGAATAAAGTTAAAAAGACTTGCATCATTCCTATAACCATGATATATTCGTTATGCGATGAGCTGATTTGCATAAGACGCGCACATCAAACGTTGAATGTGGCAACGGTGACGCGCCGCAAATATGATTACTTGTTCCAGGATCAAGTAATATAAGGCCGGTTCCTTCTTATGAAGGAGCCGGTTTTTATATGGTTTGAAACCGCCTTGTTCTACGAGGGTTTAGGCTGATTATATTCTTTAAAATTGATAGAAAATTGAACTCAATCTTTTCTAGTAAGAGCCGATAATAAAAAAGACCCAGCCAAGCTATGTGGAATGAAAGGGGATAGGTATTTGAAGGTAAGCAAGCTAATAAAACTTGTTGCAACTCTTTTGGTTATGCTGACGACAATCGCTATTTTCGACACAAATACTTATAAAGTTCATGAAGTTCAGTTAAGGACAGCTAAATTAAAGCCAACAAACCGGATAAAGCTGTTACAAATCTCTGATTTACATAACCGAGATTTATCTGGGAAATTCGAACAAATTCTTCAGCTAACTCCTGATTTAATAGTTCTAACCGGTGACTTAATTGATAAAAAAACCAAAAATCTTTCAACTATTAAAATTTTTCTTGATCATCTGTCTGAAATGGACAAACCAATCTACTATGTTTCAGGTAATCACGAGGTAAACCATCAACTATATAGTGAACTAACAGTGCTACTAGAAGAGGCGAATGTGCAGATACTTGATAACAGTTCACAGGTGATAGAGCATAATGAAGGTAAGTTTGCATTAGCAGGGGTTGCGAATGCTTCTACTGGACATGCCAATATAGACAAAGCTTTAACGGAAATTGATGAAAGTATGTTAACTATATTGTTATCGCACACCCCGTTAACCGAAGCCGAACCAGTTGATCTTATTGTGAGCGGCCATACGCATGGTGGTCAAGTTAGATTGCCCTTTATAGGTGGGTTAATTGCGCCTGATCAAGGATTATTTCCGAAATATGATAAAGGTCTCTATTCTTTAGATCACCAGACTAGCTTGTATATTGATAGTGGGATAGGGACAAGTGTACTGCCAATCAGGCTTTTTAATCGTGCTCAAGTATCAGTCATAACGATTGAGGGTGTTGAAGTTAATTAAAGTATGCTGTTCTAAGTTATTTGCTAATGATCACAATTAACTAACCGATGTAAAAAGAGTGAGTCATTTGATCTAATTTTTAGATTGAAAAAAAAGGTGATTCTGTTATAATTTTTAACCATAATATAGTGCTAGATTAGTATGTTATGTTGAATAAGATAATTTATGAAGGGGTGTTTTCAAGTGAAGCTTACTATTAGAAAAAAAATGAGTGCAGCATTTGCTTCGGTTTTACTGTTGATCTTAATTATTGGCGGTTTATCCTTTGTGGGGATGCGTTCAATTAATTCCGAATTAAATGATATGTACGCCCATCATGTTCAAGGAATTAATTTAATTAAAGAAGCTGAAGTGCAACTTTTGTCAATTGAAAGAGCGAGGAATAATTTATTAATTACTAATCATCAGGATCAACGGGAGATCTTTGCTAATCAATTGACTGAGTCTCATGACCTATTTGTTGAAGCAATTGATCAATCAGAACCATTAATGTTCACTAACACAGGACTTGAACATATTAATAATATCCGCACATTGCTAGAAGATTTGGTCGAGAGCGAAGCGGTTATTGTCGACTATGCACTTAATGGCAATGCGAACCAAGCAGGTGCATTCAGAAACATAAGTGCTAACTTAATTAGTCAAATTGAATCTGAAGTAGATGAAATTGTTAACATAAAAAACGAGCTTGCGCAAGAAGCAGAAACACGTTCCACCGGTATTTTTAGTTCGACAATGGCTATTTTCATTATTGTGCTAATCCTTGCTGTCGTTATTGTATTAGTTGTATTATTCATTATTGATCGCACAATAACCAAGCCAATTAATCAAGTGAATGGCATGGCCAAACAACTAGCTGAGGGTAATTTCAATATCGAACCACTACAAGTTAAATCTAAAGATGAGTTACGAACTTTGGCCGAATCAGTTAACACGATGCTTAAAAATATTCGGCATTTATTACAAGCCATACATACGAGTGCAGAAGAGGTCGCAAGCTCTTCAGAACAATTAACAGCTATCTCTCAGCAGTCAGCTTCGATTTCAGGTGAGGTAGCACATACAATGGAATCATTAGCAGAGGGAGCTAATGCCCAAGCGACTGATACTGAGGAAGCAACAAAGCATGTGGCTGATATCGGTAGACTACTAGAAAAGAACAATCACGCTATTACTACTGTTATTACAGCATCTCAATCAATTAATGAGAAGAAATCAACTGGCTCCAAGATTGTTGAACAACTAGTAGGACAAACGAAGAAGAATACTAAAGAAACAGATCTTGTGTATCAAAACATTATGGAGAATAATCAAAGCGCAGCTAAAATAGAAGCGGCTAGTGAAATGATTCAAGGGATTGCAGATCAGACGGGCTTACTTGCATTAAATGCAGCTATAGAGGCTGCCCGGGCTGGAGAACAAGGAAAAGGTTTTGCGGTTGTGGCTGATGAGATTCGCAAGTTGGCTGATCAATCCAATCAATTTACCCAAGATATCTTGTCTGTTATCAGCGAGTTAAGGAATAAATCAAATGAATCTGTTGATAAAATGAAAACGATGAAGGAGATGATGAATAGTCAGGCTAGCTACGTTTCAAATACGTCTAATATTTTTCATCAAATATCTGATGCGATTACAGAGACCGATCAAGCTGTTAAGCAATTAAATCAGGTGGCGGCGTCTTTAGATCGGAATAAAGAGTCAACGCTGGGAGTGGTAGAAAACTTAGCCGCGATAGCAGAAGAGAATGCAGCTTCGACAGAACAGGTTGCTTCTGCTGTTGATGAACAAGAAGCAAGCTCTAAGGAAATTTCATCATCAAGTGAAAATTTATCAAAAATATCAAATGAGTTAAATGAGCTTGTTCAAAAGTTTAAATTATAGTAAATTTTAAACTGCACTTCAATTTCAAGAAATTCATCAAATTTAAAAACACGCAATTGGCTAATGAATGAGTCAGTTGCGTGTTTTTATGGGTGTAGATCCATGTAACGTTGGTGAGACACTTTCGCAGATTTGACTGAAGTCATTTGCACATTTAATTAACCAACGCCATTTGCTGAAGAGCCTTTTTTTGCAATAGGTACGCTTGCTAACTCACTTAATCAAAATAATTTCCATTCAGTACTAATTTAGCGTATTATTTAAATTATCCAGGTAACAGAAGATAGGAGTGAGTATGTGCATTCAATTAATCCCAAGCATTTAAATGAACAGGATAATTATAAGCTCTTAATTGGCAGTATTTTACCACGACCAATTGCACTTGTGACATCGCTTGCTGTTGACGAAACCTTAAATGGGGCACCCTTTAGTTTCTTTAATGTTGTGAGCTCACAGCCGCCAATTGTTGCTATTGCTGTACAGCGACAGAATGGTCAACAAAAGCATACGGCGCAAAATATCTTAACACAAAAAGAGTTTGTCATTCATATTGTTGATAGTAACATGGTTGAACAAGTTAATATAACGGCAGCCGCAATGCCGGTAAATCAGAGTGAGATAAGTACAGCAGCATTGACGCCGGTAGCAAGTCAAATAATTAAAACACCTGGTGTAAAAGAAGCACAAATCAGGTTTGAGTGTAACTTGTATCAGCATGTTGCATTACCCAATTCCGATTTAATGCTTGGCGAGGTGGTTTGTTATCATATTGCTGATCCTATTTACCAGCATGGTAAAATAGATTATGACCAGCTTAAGCCAGTTAGTCGTCTTGCTGGTAATTCTTACGCAAGAATTGGTGAGGTTTTTTCAATTGATCGCCCACAATAAAGTGAAGCTTTAATTGGTGGGGGGGTTTGCAGTCAGTTAATCTGCTGAAACATAATTAAAACCAAGATGTAAATTTAATAAGAAAGCTGTCACACATAACCCGGTTATGAGTATTTTTTTGAAAATTAGTAAGGAGGGCAAGGCTTGAAATATCCAAGTAGTCAGGAAGTACAAAAGCGTTGTGCTGAGTTGACGGAACAATATGAAATAGATGACTCTATGTTTGATCAAATTATTGCACACTGGGATGAAAAGCAGGGAACTGTCGAAGAAAGGCTAACAAGTTGTTTTCAGGCTTTATTAAAGCAAGTAAGTGAAGAGATGGCTAAAATGGATAATCATATGTCAATGGCACCCTCGTGTCAGCTGGGTTGTGCTTTTTGTTGCTACTTCCCCATTATTGTAACAGAGCTCGAGGCTAAGCTAATTATTCATTCTATTCAACAGCTCTCACCGAAGCGAAGTGAGGCAATTAAGACACAGTTACAGAATTACCAAACTCTGCACAGAGACAAGCTTGATACAGCACGTCAAATAGATTTTAAAGAGGACGAACAATTCAAACTTAAATACCGCCAGCTTAATTTACCATGCCCATTACTAAATTTAGAGACAAATACATGTATGGCCTATGAAGTTCGTCCAACTCCATGTCGGACGTATATTAATTATATGGACCCTAAACTTTGTGCCAATCAGCCAATGCCAAAAGAAACGGTCAGCTTTGAGTTCCTTTACCTGCCTTATTTCGAAGCTCTAAATGAATTTCTACAATGGCTATACGAAGATGAGGATACGAGCTTTATTAACTATCCTGATGATTTGTTTACCGAAGATTACTTAATCAATTGGTTACCAGATTAAATAGGAGAATCTAATTTTTTTATAAAGGATAGAAACGAACGCTTGTTCTTTTCTTTACTCTATGCTAAATTAAGATATGGCTTGAGAAGGAGGGATCAGCATTGAAAAAGAATTTCCTAATGATTGTGCTGTTGTTAATGTTTGTTGGCTGTGAGCAGCCAGATCAAGAAGTTATATCAGATACCGTAGGAGAACTAGTTGTTCATTTTATCGATGCGGGTCAAGCTGACGCGACCCTTATCCAAACGAATGAGCATATTATATTATTTGATGCTGGTGATTGGAATAAAACAGATGTCATCGATTACTTAAATACACTTCCGATTGACAAAATTGATTTAGTGATTGGATCGCATCCAGATGCTGATCATATTGGGCAACTTCCATTAGTTTTGAATCAATATTCAGTAGATGAGGTATGGTTGTCTGGCGTGAATTCAACCTCTGGTACTTATGAACGAACATTGGATGCAATTTTAGAAAAGCAGCTAAATTACCACGAGCCTAGAGCGGGAGAAAGCTATCAACTTGGAGAATTAGAAATTGAAGTGCTCTCACCACAAGCTTTATCAGGGGATGCAAATGAAGATTCTATCGCAATAAAAGTCATATATGGAGAGACAGGAATGATTTTGACTGGTGATGCTGGTCTCAAAGCTGAGGAGCAAATGATTGCTTTTTCCGACAATTTAGCAGTTGATATTTTACACCTTGGTCATCACGGATCACAGACCTCAACAGGGGAAGCATTTCTAACTGCTACAAAACCAAGCTATGCCATTATTTCAGCCAGTAAAAATAATAGCTATGGTCACCCGCATCCTGACGTGCTTACGCGTTTGCAGGATCATAATATTGATATTTACGCAACCTATGAACAGGGAACGATACTTTTTTACTCAGATGGCCATACATTTCTGAGTAATTCTAACGCCAACGATTTACTGTCAAGCATAGAAGATCAGTCCTGTATTAATTTAAACGAAGCTAAAAAAGAGGAACTTACTGAAATTATCCATATTGGTATACAGCGGGCTGAACAAATTATTTTATTAAGGCCGCTAGGCAGTATTGAAGCATTACTTAATATTGATGGAATTGGACAAGGGCGACTAGATGAAATTATTATTGAAAATAAAGCATGTGTGAGGTGATTGTTTGCAAGTACAGGGCGTTATTGATCGTTTTGAAGATCAACATAAAGCTGTTATTATTGTTGAAAAGATAGGACAGCAATTTGTTGTTGATCAGAAGTCATTACCATTGGATGTTAGTAAAGGTGATATATTAAACTTAACCATTGTTAAGGGAGAGATCACAGCAATGGTTAAAAATCTCGAGTATACAAATTTCAAAAAAAATCAGCTTGACCAGAAGCGGGAGCAATTAAAAAAAAGAGCAAAAGGAAGCTTGTTTAAAGAGCGTAATTAGATGAGAGTGGTGACTAGGTCATGAGTAGAAAAGCTTGGTTTATTATAACGATTATTTTAATGGGGAGCGGGATGATGGCAATTGTGGATATGGTCATTTCCCCGAATTATTGGATAAAGTCAATACTTAAGCTAAGCATCTTTATTGGTATACCGCTCTTACTTAATTTACGTTTCAACTATATACCTTTTAAAAAAGTTTTTTTCTTTCAGCGTCACCAGTTGCGCATACCGATGCTGTTGGCGGTAGGCGTTTATGTAGTTATTGTCACAACATATCTTTTTATTGGTGAGTTGTTTGATTTCTCGAATGTGACAAGGGCATTAGAGACAGATGTGGGCGTGACAAAAGCCAACTTTATTTTTGTTGCCATATATATTTCGTTAATTAATGCACTTGTGGAGGAGTTCTTCTTCCGGGGAATAGCATTTATTTCGCTTAAAAATGAATCGCAGCGACACATTGCATATAGCTTTAGTTCCATTGCTTTCTCACTTTATCATGTGGGCATAATGTACAATTGGTTTGAAGTTAGTTTTTTTCTACTGTTAATGTTCGCACTTATCTGCGCAGGGTTACTGTTTAATTGGTTAAATGATCATTTTAACAGTTTATATCCTTCATGGCTTGTACATGCGTGTGCTAATTTAGCGATTAACACAATCGGTTTACTATTGTTTAGTTCAACTTAAAAAAGAAGGACCTCACTCAGACAATGAGTCAGGTCCTTCTTTGGTGGAAAAATTAATAAACTTTATCGCCATTAAAAATCGAGTTCTTTACAACAACATAATCAACATTTCTGATTGCCTGAATATGACGTCCACCAGCATAAGAAATTGAAGATTGTAAATCCTGTTCCATTTCCGTTAACGTATCCTGAAGTCGTCCCCGGTATTTAACATGCATTTTCTTACCTTCAACATTTCGCTTTTCACCTTTTTGAAATTCTGAAGCCGAGCCAAAGTATTCTTTAAAGAGCTCACCATTATGCTCAACTGTTTCTCCTGGAGATTCCTCATGGCCTGCAAACAGTGATCCGATCATTACCATTGTGGCACCAAATCGAATTGATTTTGCAATATCACCATGGGTACGAATACCACCATCAGCAATAATCGGTTTACTAGCAGCCTTTGCGCACCATCTTAGAGCAGCTAGCTGCCAGCCACCTGTACCAAAGCCTGTTTTAATTTTGGTAATACAAACCTTACCAGGTCCAATACCAACCTTAGTAGCATCTGCTCCGGCATGCTCTAGCTCACGAACCGCCTCAGGAGTCCCAACATTACCAGCAATGACAAAGCTTTTCGGAAGCTTCTCTTTAATAAATTTAATCATATTGATAACAGCATTAGAATGTCCATGTGCAATATCAATTGTGATAAATTCAGGCACTAATTGCTGGTTTGCTAGTTGTTCAATAAACGTGTATTCCTCGTTCTTAACACCAACACTTATTGACGCAATTAAGCCGTCTGCTTGCATAGCTTTAATAAATGCTATTCTTGTGTTAGGCTCAAAACGGTGCATCACATAAAAGTAATCTTGCTCTGCTAAATAACGTGCAATCTTCTCATCAATTATTGTTTGCATATTTGCAGGTACCACGGGTAATTTAAACTGATGCCCGCCTAGCGTTACTGATGTATTGCACTCTGAGCGACTGTTCACAATGCATTTTGCAGGAATAAGCTGAATATCTTCGTAATCAAATACATTTTCCATATAAAACACCTCTAAAAACGAATATTTTTAATAATTTTTAATAATATTGTTCGACCATTACGTAATATACAGGAAAATATCCAAGATGTCAAAAAAATTGTTTAAGCTGTGCTTTTTCTAAATTAATCGGAGCAAAAACGATGTTGGGATTGCTTGTAATAAAGAATAATGGTTTATATTATTATAGGAAATGGTTAACGTGGAAATGCAATTGCTAAGAAATTATTAAATTTGTTATCTATGAGGAGGGTGCAGTAATGTTTGTTATTTCTAGCAACCTTTAAGTAGGGCTTGATTAGAAATGGCAATTGTTCATTAGTTTTGAGTAATGAAGAAAGAGCCTGGGACAAAAGAGTAATGGTTCTTCATCAAATAGCGTTTGTAAGCAAATTTTTGTATGATTTCAGCAAAAAAGAGCCGCTTTCACCACTGGTACAAACGTGACATCTTCAGGCTCACAGGATGTGAGTCAGTTAGGCGTTGCGACACGACGTCGCGCACTTAGTCTAACATTCCATATTCAGTGTCACGTTTTCACCCAAGGGCACGGCTTCGGGCCTATAGGACGTAGGTCAGTTAGACGTTGTCAAAGGACGTGGCGAGTTTAGTCTAACATCACCCACTGTGTGAAGAAATACACTTCACACAGTGGGTCCTCAGCTCGTGCGGTTCCTCTGAAGTTTACGTATTTTACCTGTACTTAGTCAGAATGTTCTGATACCCAGTTTCAATATTTAGTTATGTCCCAAGCTCTTTCAACTTACCTATTTTTAAGGGCGGAAGAAGCGCCAGATACTTGTGAAAATACGCTTTAAAATTAACCCAAGTGAAAATGTTGGTGCTTCAACCTTTGGTGGATCATCTCTTGATAGAGTTAGCTCTTCTTCAACTGTGTTACCTGCTACGTCAACAAGTTCAAAGTACAGGTCAGTGTCACCATCCTCCAACTGAACGGTTAGCTCAAGATGATCTTCAAAATCAGATTCGCCATACGGGGCTTGTAATGACTTTTCATACTCATGGCTATCGTTAACGTAAAGTGATAAAGCATTGAAGTTATCTGCTACTGTAACCGTCAGTGTAACTTCTGTTGCATCATGAGCAATAGATTCAGGTATGTCAATTGCTAAAGTAGGTGGAGTTGTATCAATTAATACTTGTCTTTTAATGGCGTTGCTATTTCCTCTTACGTCCGTTGCTTCAAAGAAGATATCGGGCGCTCCATCTTGATCAAAGCTTGTTTCAGTGTCAAAATTATATTGGTCACCTTCTTCATTATAAGTAAACGAGATGACTTGCTCATTTACAGTCAAAGTATCAAGCTCGAAATGTGATTCAACGTAACCTTTAACTTGAATCGTATGACTGTCATGAGCACTTAATACGCCTGGTCCAGTAATATAAATATAGGGAACAGATTCGCTGTTAACCTCATTAACTGTTTCTTTTGCACCATTTGCAGCCCGATCATGTGCTCTAACTTCCACGGTTGAATCTGCTGGTAAGTCCGACACATCGATAATTCCTGTCTGCTCAATGCGATTTGTCGAGAGGTCTATCTGATCAATCTCCTCTCCATTGGCGTAAATGCTTATTTCAGCTAGACCAGAACCATGGTCAACAACCGTCCAGTCAATACTGCTATCTTGTGGGTTATAAGCTAGACTAATCTCAGGTGCTGTGGTGTCGACAAGCACTGGGAAGGTAAAGCTTTGCCACTCGGCGCTATCAAAATCAATAACTGTCTTTACTTCATAATAGTACAGACCGTCAGCAACGAATCTCCGATTTGCAGTCCCATCCCATGCACGATCACTTCGATAAGTGTAACCTGGTGTATCATAAGTTTTTCTAACGTCATTTTCCCGTTTAATTGTTCTTAACGACGCACCATCTTCGGAGAGGATATTATATTGAACTTGCTTGGCATTTCTTAAGAATGATAAAACAGGAACAATCTGATCAATTTGACCATCTGCATTAGGTGAAAAAGCAAGAATGTTTGTTTCACCATGTAGTTCCTCTAAGTCATTAAGAGGAGCTAAATAGTAACCAGCCTCATCAACTAATCCAGTGTGTGGAAGGAATGCGCCATCTTCATAGCGTTTTTGGTCAAGAATGGGCGCTTGATCCCATTGCCCATAAAAACCCACATATGGAATCGATAGCGTAGGAAATGCTTCATTACTCAATGTTATAAATCCTTCAATAAACGAACCATTTGGTGAATGTGTAGCTAAAGGCTGCTCGTAAAACCAATCAATTGTATTTGCTAGATCAACAGTAACAGTGAATTCAACTGTTTCTCCAGCAGGAATGTTCAGTTCATTAGTTGAAAATGTAATGGGATATTCACCTAACCAAGGTGCAGTTGAAGCAATCGTCCCAGCTTTGAAAATCCCTTGCGCTTCAACTAAATTACGTCCAGATACAATTAAGTCGGTCTGTACATTACCATTTAAGGCATATGAAACGTCATTGTCACTAAAGTTAGTTGCTTGTAACGTAAAGCTAAAGCTGTCATCGACCTCTTGCAAACTCACCTTTGCTTCACCAGTCGATGGTTCGGTGACAATGACGGGTGTTTCTAAAGCAGCATGTAAATCCATAATTCCTGCCCCCTGTCGTCTTGGGGAGTAGGGATTGCCAAGCTGATAGTGATTGTTATAAAGACTCTTATCATCAACAATTGTTGACGTGTTTAGTAATAAGTTCTTTGCGAATATAGCTCTTTCGTAGCCTTCAAGTTGGAAATCCTGATCAATTTTTTCAAGGATTAGTGCAGCACCACCAGCCACATGGGGGGCTGCCATTGAGGTCCCACTTTTAAGGCCATAGCTATCTCCTTGAATGGTAGATAGGATGTTTCCACCTGGGGCAGTGAGCTCAGGTTTGAAGTCCAGATTTGGTGTTAAGCCCCACGATGTAAAGGAAGAAAGAGCACCTGCCTCTGGATTTGCTTCAATAACAGGATCGCCAGCAAATGTGAGCTCGACTAACTCATCATTTTCAAGTAATTGAACGAAATTTAAACCATCTGTTCTTGAAATAAATAACTGTGGTATAGTAATTCTGTTGTCTGTTGCCATGCTAATATAACCAGCCGAGTGATTGTAAACGATCACACCACTGCCTCCTGCTTGTTGAACAGCCAAGGCTTTATCAATAAAATTAAGACCGCGTTGTAGCAGAACAAATTTGCCATCAACATCTGCTTCGGCTAATCGTGTTTCAAGAGTAGACAGATCATTTCCATGCTCAATATGAATGATCTCTATGGGCTCTGTAATAGATTTGTGGTAATCATTGGATGCTAAGAAAGCAGCTGATCCTTGTCCAGAATCTGAGCGCCATTCAAATCCTTCCATTTCAATAAATGTATTTTCTAATGAAGCAATTCCAATCGAATCCGCAGATACACTCGGAGAACCAGTCAATCCAATATCCGGATTCGCAGCTAGTGGGTGATTGCTTGTTATGGCACTTGAAAAATGTGCAGAATTACCAGCTGAGATTGATGCAATAATGCCATTATCAACAACTCTTCTAATTGCTTCTTGCTCTGGATCAGTTGGTCTTACAAAGCCAGCAACTGAACCTAAGCTTAAATTAACGGCATCCGCTCCAAGGATAATGGCATCATCAATGGCTTTTACATAAATGTCACCATAAGTAGATTGGAATAGCGGATCATCACCAAAGACACGTAAAGCTAGTAGCTGTGCGTCAGGGGCAACACCTGTGATTTCACCATTTGCAGCAACTGTACCAGCGACGTGCATACCATGACTGCTTATGGAAGGGCCTTGCTCAACTATTTGTGTATTCTTATCCATGTAATTATAACCATACGGTATTTTGTTAGAGAAGTAGACGCCATCAAGCTGATGCTCTGTCTGTAATTGTTGAATTTTTTCTTCTGATAGGGTAAAAACGGCATCTTCACTAAGTGCCATATCTGGATGATTAGGATCAATACCACTATCAATGACGCCAATAATCATGCCTTCACCAGTGTAACCGTAATCTTGCCAGACTTGGGCAGCTTTGATAATGTCAATGCTGTAATTCATGTCAGGTTGTTGTTCTTCTGGCAGTTGATATTCGTTAGAAATATAAACATTTTCAACACCATTAATCGTTTTAATTAGATCGTACTCTTTGTAGGTAACCTCTGTACTAAATCCGTTTACGACTGTGGTAAACTGGTGCTCTACGTCAAACTGCACACCTGTATTTTGGATGCTTGCCATAACGATTTCTTGTTGGTCAAGTAATTCTTGTTGCAGCTCTTCTTGAACTTGCTCATTTAATTCCTTGAATAATACACCTTGTTCAGTTGCATACGAGATGGCGGGCTCTTCTTCTAATTCTACGATAATACGAACAATATCATTAGGTTGATAAAGATCATCATATGTCTCTTCGTTAACTGATTCTTCTAAAGATTCTGAAATTTCCTCCGGTAGTTCTAGTAATTTTTCATTTGTTGCATTTGCAGTAACAAAATGACTGGAATTTGGAAATTGTAAAAAGACTACAGTAAGCAATATAAGCCAAGTTATCGGCCGCTTCATTAGACAATCCTCCCCAAAATAGAATGATATCTTAATAAATACAAGTTCCTTTAAACGTTTAAAGTGTAAAGCATAGATTATTTCATACTATCTATTGGCCATATAGATAATATAAAGTCTAGTATATTTAAGTTGGAAAAATGTTGCAATAGTACCAATGAAGTAATTTAACGACAAAATTGGACTTAATTCTATAAAAATGGGTTGAATTGTATAGGTAGATTAGCTGAACCTAAATATATTGATGCGTAAGTTGAGTATTTTACTAGATTCAATTTCACCACTCAATAATCTTTTTAAAAAAACGGACGTTTCTATTTTTTTTGGTGTTACGTGTTAGAGCGTTATTAGTAATCAATATGTGTTAGTCAGGGAAATTTCTTCACTTTCACGCGCTGAACCGAAACTGTCTTCTAACTTTTTACTTTCTATAGTTAAACATTGTATTATTAAGCTGATTGATAGAAAAAAGGGGCTGGGACAAAAGAGTAATTAGATAAGAAAAATCCGAACATTATGTCTGAAAGTGTATAGCGCTTCGGTAAAACACTTCGCTTTCCGTGGGCACGGCTTCGGCTAACTGTGTGAAGAAAGACACTTCACACAGTGGATCCTCAGCTCGTGCTGTTCCCACAGGAGTCTACGTATTTTACCTACGCTTAATCAGAATGTTCGGATATCCTGTTTCAATATTTAGTTATGTCCCAGCCTCTACATATTTCACTGTTTATATTTGCTTAACAGCTAACCAATAAGTGATTCATTAAGAACATACTCTTCAATTACTTTTGCTACACCATCATTCATATTTGTATCTGTAACAAAGTTTGCCTTATCTTTAATAGCAACAGGGGCATTGCCCATTGCAACGCCAAGTCCAGCAAATTCAATCATCTCAAGATCGTTATAGCTATCGCCAATTGCAATGACCTCTTCTTGCTTAATATCACAAGCTTTAATTAACTGAGCTAAGCTTGTCCCCTTGGTAACCCCTTGTTCAGTAAATTCTAAGAAGTACGGTTTTGATCTCATAATACTAAATTGGTCTGAAAGCTCATTTGCTAAGGTTTTCTCGACTTTGACAAGCTTATCTGGATCTTCAACCATTAGTACCTTTACAGGTGGACTGGTTACTTTATCAATGAAACTATTAACAATGGTTAGCGTTAGACCTGTAATTTCACTTTCAATTCTAGAATATTTATTGTCTTTTTCTGTAATAATTTCATCACCAACATATGTGTGAATAAAGACATCTTCTCGTTTACTTAGTTCATAAAGTGATTTGACAGCCTGAAACGTAAGGGTACTACTAAAAAGCTCCTCATTTGTACGACAATTAATGATCTTGCCCCCATTAAATGACAGGATATAGCTGTCATGATCAGCTAGCTTCAACTGCTTTGCTATTGCTTGCATGCCAAATGTCGGTCGACCAGAAGCAAGAACAACTTTTACGCCTTGTTCCTGTGCTAACATTAATGCATTTAATGTTCTTGGCGATATTGTATGATCGTCCCGTAACAAGGTATCATCAAGATCAAGTACAATCATTTTATAGTTCATATTGGTTAAGTTCCTTTCTAAAATAACTCACAATGTCCTTATTCTACTAAACTTTTTTAGATAACGCTAGTTAAGGAATGGAATTAGCTTATTTTGTGTCCAGCAAGGTATGAACTGGTTTCAATTATATGGATAAACTAAATTGACAGAGCCCGTGCTTTGCTTCAAAATAATAAAAAGAGCTTGTTAACGTTTTGAATCGGTATTCAAGCGATATTTTTTAAAAATCTAACGTTAGCTTACTATTTTTAAGTAGGCTCATAACTAAGAGAGAAGGGGAAGGTTATGGATTATTCTTTTATTCATGTAGCCGACATCCATTTAGATAGCCCACTTAAGGGCTTGGAAAAATATGAAGGTGCTCCAGTTGATCAAATACGCTTGGCTACTCGAGAAGCATTTAAAGCACTTGTTGGTCTTGCCATAGAGAAACGGGTAGCTTTTATACTTATTTCTGGCGATTTATATGACGGGGACTGGAAAGATTATAATACTGGACTGTTTTTTATTAACCAAATGTTGCGCCTTAAATCAGCAGCAATCGATGTCTATTTAATTAGAGGGAATCACGATGCGCAAAATGTGATGACTAAAGCATTAGTCTTGCCTAGTAATGTATATGAATTTCCTGTCGACCTCCCACAAACAGTAATTAATGAAGATTTAAAAGTAGCTATTCACGGACAAGGATTCGAGACAAGAGCGGTAACCAAAAATTTAGCTGTGGAATATCCCAACCCAGTTACGGACTATTTTAACATAGGTATTTTACATACAAGTTTAACTGGTAGAGAGGATCATGAGCATTACGCACCTTGTTCATTAGATGAGCTCATTGCAAAGGGTTACCATTATTGGGCATTAGGTCATGTGCATCAACGAGAGATTGTTCATGAACAAGAGCCGGTTGTTTTATTCCCCGGAAATATTCAGGGCCGTCATATTCGAGAACAAGGTGAAAAAGGTTGTACGATTGTCGAAGTGATCGGTGGACAAGTATCATCTTATTATCATCGTTCCCTAGATGTATTAAGGTGGACCACTTGTAAAATTGATCTGGCTGAGGTCACGGATATGGACGAGGTTATTCATCTTGCTCGTGAGCATATTGAGCATCTTCGCCTCCCGCTTGATGGTCGTCTTTTAGCTGTCCGGTTACATTTTGTTGGTGCTAGCCAGATTCATCAACGGCTAATTGTTGAGAAAACGCACCTTATTAATCAGTTACGGTCATTGTCATTGGAATTTGGTGATGTTTGGATTGAAAAGGTCGAAATTAAGACAACAAGGTGGACTGCTTTGGAGGAATTAGCAGAAAGTCACACCCCGATTGCCGTCATTTTAGAATACATTAGAAGTATTACTGCAAACGAGGATGAACAGCAAGCTTTGTTAGCGGAGTTTAAAGATATTGCCAATGCATTACCTTATGAGTTAAAGAACAAATCCGATCAGTTTAATTTTAACTCAACTAAATTAATTGCAGCACGTTTAACTGATGCTGAAGAACTAATTCTTAATGCAATCCAAATGCAAGAAGGGAGTTAATTTGATGCGCTTTGAGTCTATTAATCTGGAAGCATATGGCCATTTCACTGACTTTAGTTTAGATTTTAATCAGCATCATGGATTTCATATTTTATATGGTCCGAATGAAGCAGGAAAGAGCACCATTCTCCGTTCCATTACTAATCTGTTATATGGATTTCCACAACAAACACAAGATGCTTTTCAATATACTAATCAACAGCTTAGAGTAGGAGGTGTACTTAGAAATAGTCGAAATGAATCGTTGGCTTTTGTACGAAGAAAAGGGTTGAAAAACACAGTGCTTAATCTCGAAAGTCAACCGATCGATGATCACTTCATTCACAACTTCTTAGCAGGCTTATCAAAAGCACAGTTTTTAAATATGTTTGCTCTTGATCATGAACGGTTACGCGAGGGGGGGGAGAGCTTACTTTTAAGTGAAGACAATGCTAATGAGAACTTGTTCTCAGCAGCTTCAGGGATAAGTACACTACGTCAAGTGTTAACTGGTTTGGATGATCAAATGCGAGAACTATACTTAAAAGGTGGATCTAAGCCTGAGATTAATCATGCACTTAAGGAAGAGAAAGAAATTAATCAGCTCATAAAAAACAATCAATTAAATCAACGTGATTGGATAGCAATTGAGCAAACATATCTTAATGCCCAAACGCAACTTAGTCAACTTAAAGATGCGCTTAAATCACTCAAAATTAAAGAACTTAAGTTTAAGCGTCTGGAGCAAACTCTGCCCAAAGTTGCCGAGCGCCAAAAATTGATTGCAAAATTAAGTGGCATGGAAGCTGTGCCACTGCTACCGATTGATACGCCTAGACAAAGAGTAGAATATACGAAGCTTAAACAAGAAGCAGTAAATCAGCTGGATAATTGTGAGATCGAGTTAAAGCAGATTGAAGCTGAAATAATGAGAATTGACATTCCAGAAGCTATTATTAAGCACACAGTATTGATTGAGGAACTTAATAGGGAGCTAAAAACATATCAGGGTCAAAAGAAAGAATATCCTATTTTAATAAATAAGTTAACTGACATAGAACAACACCTTTATACACTTCTAAAAGCACTTGATCCGACTCAAAAAACACTGACAGCTATTGAGAATTACCGTATTCCAGTCGAGGATGAGCGAATGATTCGATCACTCAGTCACACTTTCCCTCAGGTTAATCAAGCGTTGGAGCAAGCTAATAAACAAGTGAAAATACTTGACGCTGAGCTGAAGAAACAGGAAAATGTTTTAGCACAACTAGGAGCTGTAGCTGATTTTAGCGCACTGGAGCGGAATCTTAAACAAGCAAGGGAGGAAGGTAAGCTTGAGCAATTAATTAGCCAAGCTAAATTAGACTTAGAGCAGCTTGAAGGGGAGATTGCTAATAAAATTGGACAGCTTTCATTATGGAGCGGAACAGAAGAACAGCTAAGCAAGCTAAACATTCCTAATTTGCCAACTACGATTAAAAAATATGAAGAAAGAATATTAGCGCTTCAGCAAAGACAGCATAATAATAAACTGGCAATCGAGTCAGTAGAGCAAGATATTGCAATGCGGACAACTCGAATTAGGGAAATTGAAGCAGCGGTAAGTATTCCAACTGAGCAAGAGCTGTTTTCCTTAAGACAGTACCGTGACCAAAGTTGGTTACTGATTAAAAAACAACTTAATCACCAAGTCGTGTCTGACGCTGAGCTGCAACAATTTTCTCATGCTGAAAGTCTTGAGACCATATTCGAAGCAAGCATGAATAAGGCAGATCAATCTGCCGACACAATGAGACAGGAAGCTGAAAGACTTGGGGAACGAAACAAACTAACGATCGATATTCAAGCAGGTACAGACAAATTAGCTCAACTTAAACAAAAGGATCAGCAGTATACTAACGAACTTCAAGCTTGTGAACACGATTGGAAGACAGAATGGGCAGAGGCTGAGATTGAACCATTAACGCCTACGGAAATGTTTGATTGGTTAAAGCGCTATGATAAGATTGTTGAGCTCACCTTTGAAAAGCATAATAAAATTAAAAAGCTACATCATTTAGAGCAGCTTAATGAAACGCTTCAGACAATGTTAAAGCAAGAGCTATCAAGATTTATTGAAGTGCCAAATGCTACATCGTTAAGTCATTTAATGGATGAGGCCGATCGAATCATTAAGGATTTGTTAGCAAAAGTGTCTGATCGTAAACATGTGTTTAGTCGTATTAATAGTATTAATGAGGAGCAGGATCAAGCTTTATTTGAACAGCAAGCGGCTAAAAAAAAGCTTGAGGAGTGGTACGAGAATTGGTCAGTCAGCCTGACAAAGGCTAATCTCGATCAAAGCGTGTCTCCCCTTATTATTACTGAATTGTTAGAGCACTATCGCCACTGTGTTAACAAGTATGACGAGATGAGACAAACACGAGTACAAGCAACAGAGCTAAAAAAACAACTGACTAATTTTAAAAAAAGGGCGGAACCTTTAATAACCATTGCAAACGTCCATGGTGAGTTATCAGGAGCCGATCTGATGGTAGATTACTGCTATCAAAAATTAAATTCAGCAAAAAAAGATCAGGAACAGTTAGCGGTTTTAAAAAAACAACGGGAAATGATTATTTACAATGAAGAGAGCACAAATCAAACAATTGATAAAGCTGAGCAGGGGCTGAACCAATTAATGACGCAAGCCGGTTGTTCCACTATAGAAGAGCTAGAAGCTATTGAGCTAAAATCAAGACAAAAGATGCAGTTACATGAGGAATTGGTGCTAATTGAAAAACAGCTAGTAGAGTGGGGCAATGGCCTGTCACTAGATGAGATTCTTGCGGAAGCAGGACGAACGACCTATGAAGAAGCACACTCTGAATTAACAACAATTGATTTCGAGATTAATCGATTGGACAATGAACGTTCAACTTTAGAACAGAATTATGGCGCAATTAAACGGGACTATAATGACAAGGTAACAGGTACTAATGTAGAAGCATTGAAAGCTACTGAAGAGAAACAAGCACTTCTTGCTAAAATTGAACAGCTAACCGACCAATATATTCGTTATCGGCTAGCGGTGGTCTTATTAAAGCGGGGAATTGAGCATTACCGTGAGCAAAATCAAAACCCGATTATTAGTCGGGCAAGCATGCTTTTTCAGCGCCTTACACTCGGTTCTTTTAATAGTATTACAATTGATTTCGATGAGAAGGACCAACCCATACTACAAGGTGTTCGAGATAACGGTGGAAGGGTTATGCTATCAGGGATGAGTGATGGGACATTAGACCAGCTTTATTTAGCCCTCCGTATTGCCAGTATCGAGAAATATGTCAACGAAAATGAACCAATCCCATTTATAGTGGACGATATTTTGGTCCACTTTGATGATCAGCGTTCAAAGGAGACTTTGAAGATTTTATTTGAACTTTCAAAGCAAACACAGGTTATCTTCTTCACACACCATACTAGAATGCTTGCATTAATGGGGGATAGTGTTGATCAACAAGCTTATCAAGAAATTGAACTACGGCAACCGCTTTATTCATTAAAACGAGAAGACAAGTAAAAAGAGCTTAAGGCATAATTAGATAGAGAAATTGAGTAGCCGGGCATTTTGACCAAAGCACAGTATCTTTTAAATGCTATCTGCTTTGAGCGATTAATGTTCGGTACTTGCCTAACTTCTGTATAGCTAATTTTTGCTTAGGGGATGTGGGCTTAAGCTAGCTGAGATCCGATTTTTTTAAGTAGTAATCTGGTATTTTTTTATACGAGACCTTTTTACACAGAATGGTTTACAAATGATTCTTTTTAACGTATGCTATCATTGGAAACAGTTACATAAATTTTTAGGAGGTATGATATGGAATTAATAATTGACCAGTTTGCTAGTTTAAATCTGCTCAATCAATTTTGGATTACATTGTTTTTAATTATTCCAATGGTATTAATAGCAAGAACAGTTGTTGCTGGAACGAGGTATTCACCAATATTAATTATTGTCATTTTTGGGTTGGCAATGGGCTTCATCTTAGTTCAAACAGGCGTGGCAGATCCAGGAATAACAATTTTTCCAATGATTAACATGATCGCATCTTCAACAATTATTGCTCTCGTTGTTACCTTTTTTGTTGGGGGTCAAGAGCTGCGGAAATTGTTCTCTAACCGGCTTGAAGAGAATGAGGAGATGGTGGTGCCTTCTGCGCAAGAAGCAGTTCTTGGTACAACACGCACCCAAATAATTATGATTATCAGAGCATTCTTCCTTCTAATCGGGATTGAAAGTGCTGCCCGCTCATGGATTGGCGTCAGCTTAAGTGAGTTAAATGATGTCTATCCTCTTGTTGCTTACATTGGTATTGTAGGATCAATTATCTTTATTGATAATCGGGCAACGATTACGAACAAACCCTTATACATACGTAAAGGAATTATTGAAATACTTGCAATTATCCTTGTTTTATATTTATCATTTCAGATTGCAGACTGGATTAAGCCAGTCATTGCACTACCACAAATTTTCTTCGCTATGATTATCTCAGCAAGCGTAGGTGCTATTCTTCATCGTTGGTCGTTAGGTCCAACAATAAAGGCATTATTATTTGCCGGAATCCCAGTTGTGCTTGCCGGTAATTTTATGGTTGGTGGCTCAAGAATGGGCGAGGCATTTAATATTGGTGGGATGAATGCGGTCTTAACTTTTAGCTTTTTCGGGCAGTTATTTTTTATGTTTACCGGAATGGCCTTATTAATCTACTTTGCTAAAACTAACCATGTTCGTAATTTGGGCCCAGGTATGGCTGGATCATTATCGCATTCAGGTCTTACAGGAGCCTGTACAGCAGGAGATTTAGGTCAAGAAGCAGCGAGTCGTGCCCCAATTATGATTAACATTCCATTTTTTGGGCATGTATTTGTTTTCAGTGTGTTAGCGATTAGTGCTGAAAGAGGAGATTTATGGTTATGGCCTTCTTTAGCAATTCTAGCAACCGGACTTACTCTAACTGCATTTTCATTAAAAAATTTACGAAAGGCTAACGAAAGTGAGTCATTGGAGATCAAAGCTCTCATGCAATTTTCATTTGGTTGGCAACTCGTTGCAGTCTTTGGTGGATTATTATTGTTGAGTTTAAGCGCAATGCCATTTAATTTTACGGGGGTGGCACAGGCATCAGCTATTTCACATTTTGGCTTATTTGCGGCAACACAGGAAGGCATGTTTGGTCCCGAGGCAGCTAGTCTTATTCCGTTTATCTTCTCAATGCCGTTCTTGGTCCATCCAGTGGTATTCTTTATGTTTGGAAAAGCAATGAAGGATGATGGCTTAATGCCTAAGAAAACGGTCTATGCAATTGCTTTAGTTGGCGTTATTGGTGTATTAGTTTCGATATTTGCTTTATAAATTTAATAAATGCACAAAAAACTCTGTAGCATCCACCAAAAGATGGATTGCTATAGAGTTTTTTCTTTTGCAACATATATCGGTTCTTTATCAAATAGCGATCGTTAAGCAAATGTTTGTATGGCTCCAGCAAAAAAAAAGAGCAGCTTTCTTGTGTGGCCTTTGAACACGTGCTATTCCCACAGGAGTCGGCTCTTTTTTGCTTCCGCCTATTCTTGGGGAATTATCTTACCAATGTTTTTTGATATACAACCCATATATCCATTCAATAATGATTTAGCCATTAAGCATAGTAAAGAACTGCATGTTTAAAGAGTTAGATGATTGATTCCATAATCCAATGATAAAGTAAACGAGGATGAGGATGACAATCGTCATCACTAAGTAACCCTTACCAAATCCTCTGAAAAACATATAAAGACAAATTGAAGCTGCTAGGAAAAAAAAGACACCGGCAGCTAATATTGCAAGGTAAGTCATGATGTGACCCCTTTCCCAACTAAAAAAATAGAATGAAAGAATAACTATCGACAAGATTCGATAAAAGTAATACCTATTTTATTATATATCCTTTGTCAAGTCCTATAAACTGCCGTTATTTAAGAATGGGTTTAATCCCTTACTTGAATAGATTATATGTGACCGAGCGTGCTATAATAATGATAACTAGCAACTAAAGCGAGGTTTTTTTATTCTATGACCAAACATTATCAACGATTTATGTATATGGCAATTTTACAGAGTATTTTACTGTTAACTTTTTTATTGTCCATGATTTTACTGTATCAAATATCGGTAGTAACGATCTCGGTAATCATTATTTTACTAATTGGTATTGGGATGAATATCATTTTATATCTATATTTTAGAAAAATAGCAACTTTAAAAAAAGAATAGCTAAAATAAACAAGATTGATTAGAGAGAGGTGTTGTAATGTGAGTGAACTTGATTTTTCAGAGGATATAAATGAAATTAGACCTGCTTTTCAACCGATTATTAGTGGCGTTACCCACGAGGTTGTCGGTTACGAATTGTTTGCTCAAAGGAACGAAGCAGGAGATTTAAGGAACCTTACTGAGGTTTTGATGCATGAGGACATTTCAGCTGAGCTTAAGCTGGAAATTAAACAACAGGTTTTACAACAAGCACTACGAACCGTAGCCAAAGATAAAAACTTGTTCTTATCAATTAAACGATCAGCACAAGAGTTGTTAATTGACGATGGCCAGCCTTTACTTGATACGCTTAATCATTTTGGTGAAACAGGTTTTCCAACTAATCGGATTATTCTAGAGGTAAATGAAGAAGATATTGAGTATTATTTTGCAGAGCTTTATCATTTATTACTGTACTATAAAAATTGTGGCATTCAATTAGCTATTGGGCAGTTAGGTAATAAAACGGCAACTATGGATCGAATTCGTCAACTAGAACCCAATGTCTTAAAGATTAATACCAAAATAATTGGAAACGATGACACCAAGGGCTACGACGATATTATGTATTCATTTGAAATGCTAGCTGATCGGATTGGGGCTAGCTTGTTATTTTGTAATATTGAAGATGATTTTCTCCAATATTTTGCCTGGAAGCATGGTGGACGTTACTATCAAGGGGCATATCTTGGAACTGCCCAACCAGATATTTCACCAATGAAAATGATCGGCATGGCTAAAATAACGAATCAGTTTGTTAATAGGCAAAAGCATTTAATTGAGGAGCGTATGAGTTGGATCATCGCCTGGGAAAAAACCTTAAATGAATTAGCTAATCAATGGAAGAATCTAGCTGGAGTTGAAGACTTTCTCGTTCTCCTAGGAGAAGCCTTTAACGAGGCATCGTTCAGAATATATATTTGTAATAGTGATGGTTTACAAGTTTCGCCTAACTACTATAAAGCTGATGGGCAATGGCTATTTGAAGATTTACATAAAGGATCTAATTGGGCATTTCGACCCTATTTTTTAGAAAATATGATGCAAATGCGAACTTGGAATCGTGCAATGCTGTCAAAACTATACGCAGATATAGAAACAAGAGAGCGAATTAGGACGTTGAGCTGTTCATTAAATGGCGATTTTTTTATTTTTATTGATATTTCATACAGCTTTTTATATGAAAATGAGAGCTTGCTTATTTGATAGTACTGACAGATAAAGAGGAAAGTATGGAGGGGAATACAATGAAAATAACCGGAAAGCTTATTTTAGTATCATTAATGTCTGTATTAATTTTAGTAAGTATTGGAGTCATTTCGCTGTTTGCATTAAACACGATTAATGATAATGCCAATCGTACCTACACTGAACGCGTGTTGCCATTACTCGATTTAAAAGAAATTATTCGTTTATCTGAAGGGACTAGAGTTAATATTGCAACTGGGGCGTTATTTCGTGACGCATCCCCATTAATTGATGTAGACGCAGATATTGAACAAATAAATGTTCATATTGAGCGACTTTTAGCTGCCAGATTAACTGATGAAGAAGAAACTGTCCTTAATCAATTTCAGGAAAATTGGTCAACATTCTTGGGGATCGTGGAACAAAACATTACCTTAATAGAAAATGGTCAGTATCAAGCTGCTATTCGTGGTATTCAGGAATCAGGTGCAAGCTTTAATTTAGTTAGTGAAGCATTATTAGTCCTGACTCAATTAAGCGAAGAAGAAATGCAAGCTACGAATGTCGCTAACAATCGATCTTCCGATCGGGCCCGACTAGTTGTATTAATAGCCATTGTAATAGCCTCTATCCTGTTAGTGGTGATTGGCTTCTTACTAGGGAGAAATATTGGACGGCCACTTAAAAAAATAGCTATTGAGCTTGAAAGCCTAGCAAATGGGAATTTGACAGGTGATTCAATTTCGTTAAATCGTACTGATGAAGTTGGCGTTCTGTTTATGGCTACTGACCAATTACGTTATGCATTTAAGCATGTGATCACCAGTATCCAACAAATGACGACGCAAGTATCTAACCAGTCAGAGCTCTTGACTCAATCCGTTGATCAAGTAAAAGATGGCAGTAATCAAGTCGCTATTACCATGGACGAATTGTCGAATGGAGCAGATAATCAGGCGGAGAAGGCAACGGCATTGAGTGAAATGATGGAACTGTTTGTTAATGAAATTAAGATGGCAAATACGAGCAGTGAAGAAACCGCTGTTACCGCAGAAGGAGTAACCAGGCTAACCGAGCAAGGCGTACAATCTATGAAGGCATCTGTCCAAGAGATTGAAGCTGTAAGCGAAACGATGGATACGGCTGTTCAAAGCGTTAGAAGACTTGATCATGATGCTAAGCAAATTACTAAGCTTGTTGATGTTGTATCAGACATTTCAGAGCAGACCAATCTGTTAGCTTTAAACGCAGCAATTGAAGCTGCCAGAGCTGGTGAGCATGGGCGAGGTTTTGCTGTTGTTGCTGATGAAGTGCGGAAGCTTTCTGAGCAGGTTGGTCAAGCGATAACAGAAATTACAGCAGTGACAAATAGAATTCAAGATCGATCGAGCGAGACAACAACTTTATTAGAAGCAGGCTATTCCAAAGTTAATCAAGGTGTAAATCAGGTGAATCAGACGGGCACTATTTTTAATCAGATTAATCAATCGTATGCAGAGATGGTTACTGAATTGGACGTGATTTGTCAAGAACTAAATAAGGTGGTTAAGGAAAGCATGACAATTAATGAAGCAATTGAGGATATCGCGTCAGTTGCTGAACAGTCTGCTGCGGGCATTGAAGAAACGACCGCATCAACAGAAGAAACGATTAGTACAATGTCGGATATTTCTTCATCAGCTGACTATTTAAAGCGTTTATCGGACAAACTAAATCAAGAAACTGAAAAATTTATCGTTACTTAAGTTATGTTTGGGAGCGTGAGTAGCAAATGAGAAATGATGAGCGGTTCTTAGTAGCATTTAATAAAATTGAAAAGCATTTTGATCAAAAACTTGATGATACAAAGTATGTACCGTTTCAACGTGCTGTATATCGCCTAAGAAACAGTGATGCTGCTATTAATCGGTATTCTAATGACCTACTAGAATTTTCAGAACTAAGAAATGCAATTGTTCATGAGCGTACAGAAGTTAATTATACAATCGCAGATCCTCATGACCAAGTCGTAGCCACAATTGAACAAATTGCCAAGGAAGTAACAGCACCACAACAGGTCATGCCAACTTTCGCCAAGGTGCTTAGAACCATCCAAGCTGATTTAAAGGTAAAGCAAGTATTTGGTATCATTCGTGAAACTGAATATTCCCAATTTCCGGTATATCGTAATAAGCGCTTTCTCGGTTTATTAACAGATAAGAAAATGTTGCATTGGGTCGCAAAAAACGTTAGTGGTGATACTACGAAGGTATTAGAAACAAGTATTTCCAAACTTATTGATGAAGAACAAGGTACCCACTATCAATTTATTCCACGTCATACGAGTGTTTATCAAGCGGAACAACTTTTTATTCAGAGTGTCAAACAACATAAACGTTTAGAAGCTTTACTAATAACAGAAACGGGTTCAAAGGATGAAAAGTTATTGGGAATGATCTCGCCACATGACTTAATTGAGATTCCTTAAAGTCATGTATTTAGGTAGAATAATAAAGGTTACTGGTTTGAATAATATAGGAATTAGCAATTGCAGTAATACGTATAAATATGGTTCGCTATTTGAGCGCCAGCACTTGAATTTGTGACAATTTTATAAACATAGGTTAATTTTGTTGAAAAATAATAATTATTATATTATAATAATTATTATATAGTTCGTTGTACTATGTACAAAAAAGCTAACTATTTTGTTTATTAAAGTTGACTTTTGGGTACAAGATATAATGTAAACTTAACTAATTATTGGAGGTAATGAAATGACTGCAAATCTTGAATTACAAAAGCATTTAAACAACCTTGTTGCGACACATGGCGTTTTATTTACAAAGCTTCATCAACATCACTGGTTCGTTAAAGGACCAAACTTCTTTGTTCTTCACGAAAAATTTGAAGAGTTATATGATGAGATAAATGAGCACTTTGATGAATTTGCTGAACGTCTGCTTACCATTGGTGGCGAGCCTTTTTCAACGTTACAGGAGTTTTTAGACAATTCGTCTGTTAGCGAAAAAGCTTATACGAAGGAAGTAAAGCAAGCTGATATGGTAAAAAGTGTCCTTGAAGACTTTCGTATCTTAGTAGCAGATTTAGCAACAGGTATCAAGCTTGCTGGCGAAGCTGAGGATGACATTACGGAAGATATGTTTATCGGTTATAAAACCGAAATTGAAAAAAATATGTGGATGCTAGAAGCATATTTAGGCTAACACTCAAACCCGATTGAGCTTAATCAATCGGGTTTGATTTGTCTAGCATAATGTTATCCATCTTATTAAGTAAATGTTCAAAATTTGGTTTCCTTATAAAGTCCTTAGCGCCATGTACTAAACACTCTTTAACAAGGAAGTCAGTTCCCATTGCCGAGCAGATGATCACTTTTGCGTTTGCATCAATTGACATAATTCTTTTTAGCACTTCTACACCTGTAATATCGGGTAAATGATTATCAAGTAAAACAAGGTCTGGCTTCGTTTTTCGATAATTTAAAATGGCCTCGTAGCCGTTCGAGGCTTCAGCAGCTATGGAATATGTCTGGTTGGTTATAAGTCTTTTCAGCCATGCCCGCATGAAAGAAGAGTCATCCACTATGAGTACAGAATACACTATCCAGTCCCCTCTCATGTCAATATACTTTTTTATCATAGCAAAAAAAAAATAAAAATGCGATGTTTTATTTTTGGAGAGCAATAGTTTTGGTTATTGTGTGGAAATAAAAACCTATTTTAACGTTAAAAAGCGAAGCGATATCTATTCAAGATAAGTCTTGAAATACCGCTTCACTTCTAGCTTGATCTACGTTACTTTTCTCGTTATCATCAATTAATGAGTACCCGTTTCTACAGGGAAATTACTGTGCATCAATAAAAAGAAGCACCAACAATAATTAATAAAATGAAGAGCACCACAATTAAAGCAAACCCGCCACCGAAGCCACCACCACAGGATGGCTGAGGGTATTGACATCCGCAACCGTACATACTAATTCACCACCTTACCTCTATTTACTTTAGCATATGCCCGCTTACAAACTTTGTTAGGGCATATGCCCCTATTTTTAAGAAAGTAAGCCTGGAAATTTGCAGTAAACAAGATAAGTCGAGTAGCAATTGCCTGGACTTAGCTAAATTAACGGTATGTAGTGACTAATCAGCTTCTAGAGGATGGCTTCAATTGCTTGAGCAACCCCATCTTCAATATTTGAAGCAGTGACATACTTACATCTTTTTTTCACACCAGCTTCAGCATTTCCCATGGCGACGCTCCTGCCGACCACATCAAGCATAGACACATCATTATAATTGTCTCCGATCGCCATTATTTCTTGCAAAGAAATCTTGTATTGGCTAGCAAATTGTTCTAAGGCAATACCCTTTTGAGCTTCAGGATGGTTAAATTCAACATTATCAAAACCTGATGAAGTAACAGTTAAATCTTGACGATTTAAAAATGGCTGTTTAATTCGTACTAATCCATCAGCCTCAAGAGAGAAGGCTAATGCTTTAAACACTTCGATTTCAGGATCATTAATAACTGCTCTAAAGTCATTTGTAAAAACAAATGACTCCTCTTGAAAGCGTTGCTCTGCTCTTTTTTCAATTTCTGCTCTCGTAATTTCAGGGTGTGCCGACAGCATAATATTAATGATAACATCTAGAAAATTCTCACGATCTTGTGAATAAACACCTTTGTTTGTGTATAGTTCAAAATAAGCATTTTCACGATTGACAACCTCAAATATTTCTAACGCTATTTTTTTAGTCATCGTTATATGTCTTAACTGTTCACCAGCAATGTTATAAATATTTGCCCCGTTCAAGCAAATAATAGGACAGCTTAGACCGGCTTTATTTATTGGCTCAAAAGCAGATTTATAAGATCGTCCTGTTGCGACGACAACCTCAATTCCAGCAGCTTGTGCTTGGCGAATTGCCTGAACATTTCGCTCACTGACCTCTCCCACTTGAGAGAGTAACGTACCATCCAAATCTGTTGCAATAAGTTTAATCATTAATAATTCTCCTCACTTTTACCTCAATAGTTAAATGTTGATAGGTTACTTTTTTTCTGAAAAACCACATAAATAGATGTATTTTATAATTGCTTATTCGAAAATATTCAAAACACATAAAAAACATTTATTTTTACTGATGTGGTATTAAATTGTCAAGTTGGTTCAAGTAATCGTTCTTTTAGTAAAGTTGAATATTATATAATGAAGCTAATTTAACCCATTTATTCAACTAATCCTAGTTTTCTTAATCCATTATAAATACCGTTGTCATCGACTGATGTTGTTTGCATACTTGCATATTGAAACAGATCCGGATGAGCATTTCCCATCGCGAAGCCCTGACCCACTATTGAGAGCATTTCCCGATCGTTTAATCCATCACCAAAGGCAATCGCCTGCTCAGGTCTTATTGCTAAAGCATTAAGAATCTCTGTGACGGCTGTTCCTTTATTTACATCCCGTTGGATAACATCATAAGTTTTTTCTAAACCGGCGACTATAACAGGTGAAAAAAATAGTGACTCGTTCTTAGTATAAAGTTGAATCTGATCTTGCTCGACATTCATCATTGTCATACCGAGAATGTCATGTCTATGTGCCTTTTGATATAGGAAATTCTTTTTCATATTAACAACTCTAATTAGGTCTTTTACATATGGGGGTTCGGTTCTTGTAAATAGATTGGCATTACGTGTGTAAAGTACAATGTCATGGTTGTATTGTTGTGCGGTTTTCTGATAGGAATCAACGAGCATAGGATCAATTGTCTTATTGTACAATTCTTTACCGTTATCGGTTGCAAAAGCACCGTTGTAGCCAATTATAGCAGTAATCCCAAGTCTTTGACTTAAATCATCCAGCTCATGTATTGGTCTACCGGTTGCCAGAAATACTTTTATCCCTTGTTCTTTAGCCAAGTGAATCGCGGTGACGGTCGATGGTTGAATAGCATGTTCACTTGTTAGAATTGTACCATCAACATCAAGAAATAGAATTTTATATTGCTTCATGTCGTTCTCCTTTTCATCATTTCTCGCTCTATTCTACCATACTATGATATAGTTAATCATGTTCTACCGTCTAACATAGTGTAAAAAGAATGTTAAGAATTAAAAAGTCACAGATGTGAATCAATTTCACCATGCAATATTCAATTTAAAAAACGAGCGTATATATGTTTCTTTTTTTTGTATGTGTTGGATTGTTGTTAACAATTAATATAATGGTTAGTATAGCGCACCTAGCACTTCGTTCGCTTACGGGCACTAATGTGACATCTTTAAGCTCACAGGACCTGAGCTAGTTACGTGGTGCGACGAGGCGTCGCGTACTTAGTCTAACATTCTATATCCATATTTAGTGTCACGCTAACCATGAGCCTGAGGTGATGACGCTTTTGTGTCGGTGGGTGAGAGCAAGTCCATTGGCTGACAGATCGGGTTCATTTACTAGTCCCTTTCTTAATATTCGAGTTTGAAACTAGTATAAGTACTGGTGTAATTCATGCATGTAGCTGTTTATTAATTTATTTTGTTTTCATACATATCTAGAAGGGATGATTATCCTTGGCAGGTTTTAATCAACAATTTATTTTGTCAATCTCAATTATTTTCGTAGGTTTTATTTTAAAACAAACTGGTCTGCTTAAGGAGTCAGACGGGGAGGCGGTATCAAGAGTAGTCTTTAATCTAACCTTACCTGCGTTAATTATTATATCTTTTCATAATATTATCTTTGATTGGTCACTGTTAATTGTTGTGGTTTCAGGTCTTGTCTTTGGATTTGTTTTTGCAATTGTAGGTATTCTCTTTTTTGCAAATAAATCGAAGACCATTAAGGGAATGCTTGTTATGATGATGCCGGGTTTTAATGTGGCATTGTTTGCGTATCCTCTGGTGGAAGGAGTTTGGGGTGTCGAAGGGATTAAATATTTTGGAATGCTAGATGTGGGAAACGCCTTTATTGTTTTTGGCCTCTCTTATTTACTAGGAAGCTACTATGCAGATGATCAAAGTCAGCTCACGTTGGCTGTCGCGCTGAAGAAGCTAACCCGTTCGGTACCGCTAATGACTTATTTTTTTATTTTTGCCATAAACATGCTCAGTTTCGAATTACCGAATGTTGTACTTAACACAGCTTCAACTATTGCAGTTGCAAATATGCCCCTGTCACTCTTATTGCTTGGCCTCTATGTTGATTTACGTTTCAACAAGGCTTATGTCAAAATGATTCTAAGTTATATTGGGCTAAGGTATGGAGTAGCTATACTAATAGGTACTAGTTTGTATGTTTTTCTACCAGTTAGTGAGATGATTAAATTAACTCTATTAATAGGTCTAATATTACCAATTCCACTATCGTTAATTCCTTATGGTGTTGAGTTTGGCTATGACAAGCGTTTTATTGGAACTGTTTCCAATGTCACCATGTTGCTCAGCTTTTTATTAATTTGGATCATTGTAAACTTGACCGTTTAGGAACATTGGCGAAGACCAAAGATAAACAAGGAATCATAATAATTAACCAAGCTTTTTTGTGTTTAAAATACAGCAACTGAAATATACAAAGCTCTAGACAAAAGCTGATAATGTATGACATAGTCGTTTGACTAAGAGCAGAAATCGTGTCATCATGTCTGTCGGTTTGCTATGGTGAAAGCGGGTATATCTCAGTTGCTAGCACTGAATGCACTATGAATAGCTACAGTAGGAGTGTCCTCTCTTAATTGACTAATCTTTTTCTTGTGAGAACTGTTTGAACAAATCAGTTATTTGATCATTTTCTATTAATGATTTAAACATATCAAATGATTCGTCTAGAATCTTCGGGTTATCCTTTAACTGACCAACAATTTTAGTTAAGAAATCATCTTTCTCTTCTGTCACTTTATTCAACCCCTTGTCAAGAAAAGCTTCTAAGAGTAAGCTCTGTAATTTTTGATAGCCAAATTTTAAGAAGCTAGCTAGTAGCTCATTTTCTTTTATTTTTTTAAATAAGATTTGGAAAGAATCTGCGTCAATGCTAATTAACGATTGATATTTAGGCAAATGTGACGAACCTTCTTGATCTTCTGGCCATATCCTGCGAAATTTCCCGTTATGATCCCGTTTAAATTGCGCTATTTCTTCAACCAAAGTATCAACTCCTTTCAGTCTGCTACTCTATATCTATGCAAATAATAAAATCTATTTCAGTCATTTAACTCAGAAGGAATAAAAAAGGCTATAATCTAGCAGACAAATATGGATTTATAGTAGAGGCAGGAGATTTAACCAATCAATGATTGTGAGCTAGAATACGCTATTGATGTGAGGCCATACAAGTTGATAGAAGGGAGGGATAAGCATGATTGCAGCTTTAGCATTACTCTTCTTTTGGTTCTTTATCTTCACGCCGATTGTGTTGATTATTGCAGTCCTTGCATTTTTAGGTCTATGAACAGATGAACGCACCCCATGTTAACTGGGGTGTGTTTTTTCTATAAAAAAGTAGCAGTTTAACGATAAGTGTGTAAAAATAGATTGAAAGCGTTTTATATAAAAAAGGAGGCCAAGTGAATGGCAAAAATAACGTGTGAGTTCTTTTCAACTGTTCTTAATTTAAATACGACGATGACGGTGTTAATACCAGATCGCGAGCTTAGTACTGAAGAACACGGCTATAAAACACTGTATTTATTGCATGGTTATAGTGATAACCACTCTGCGTGGACACGACGAACATCAATTGAAAGATATGCTGAAGAGGCTGGAATTGCTGTTGTGATGCCAGAGGTCGATCATAGTTTTTATACCGATATGACTTATGGAAAGAAATATTGGACATTCCTAACAAAAGAATTACCAGCTCTAGCTCGAAAGCTATTTCCATTGTCTGACCGTAGAGTAGATAATTTTGTAGCGGGGTTATCCATGGGGGGATACGGTGCATTTAAATGGGCATTAAATTGTCCAGATCAATTTGCCGCTGCTGCATCACTTTCTGGCGTGCTCGATTTGGCTGCTCACCAAGAGCTCACACCTATAGATGAGCCTATCGCTAAATCCTTGAAGCACGCCTTTGGTGATGAACCATTGGGTCGTACCATGCACGATATTCTCTACCTTATCGAGCAGCACAATCAAGATTCACAAGTCAAGCCAATGCTTTATCAAGCCTGTGGCACGGAGGATTTTCTTTATCAGGGAAATGTTACTTTTAAAGAACGAGTAGGTCAGACCGAGTTTCAAGTTAAAACAGTGTTTGATCCGGGTACACATGAATGGGGTTACTGGGATAAGCATATTCAGAATGTCATTAATTGGTTACCTCTTTAAAGTTATAGCTCTAGTTACGTATGTCTACCCCAAAGGTAATATTCTTTGGGGTTTGATTTGGTTGGATAGCAACTAACGGCGGTAAGTTAATTTCCCAGGTTTAAGCGGAAGCAAAAAAAAGAGCCGACGCCACGCAAATAGCTATCTATTTGCGTACGACGTGATGTATTGCTTTCGTCGTTTTCCTTCTCCTGCGAGAATAGCACGTGTCGCAATGTCTAACTGACTCACACCTGTGTGAGCCCTAGGCCGTGCCAGCGAAAAGCGGCACTCTGTTGCAGAAGCCATACAAATATTTGTTTAATCAAACTATTTAATGAAGATCTTATTATTTATTTAAAGCGAGGTCTCTTCTCTTATTATACAGGCCGTTTGAGCTACTTCGTTTCTAATACTGTCAATTTGGTAAAGAATAAACGACTAATTGTAGCCAATTATGCTAAACTAACAGTAATTAATAAAGGGGTAGGTGATGGCGGTGCATATTTTAGTTGTTGAAGATGAAGATAAATTAGCGCGTTCTTTGCAATTAGAATTGGAATTTGAGGGCTATCAGGTCTCGGTCAGCTATAATGGTCGAGAAGCATTTGAAATGATCCAAACTAACCAATACCAATTAATTTTATTAGATATTATGTTACCGGGCTTAAGTGGAATAGAGGTCCTACGCAGAATAAGGGCTATCGGTAATCAAACACCAGTTATTCTATTGACAGCAAGAGATGGAACCATTGATAAAGTTTCAGGCCTAGATCTAGGCGCAAGTGATTATGTCACAAAACCATTTGAGATTGAAGAGCTGTTGGCAAGAATTCGTTTGCAAATTAGATTGACCAATGATCAAGCACACCGTAGCAAAAAACTTACTATCGGAGAGCTTATTATTGATCAAGATCAATATAAAGTGTATTGGCAGGGTAAGGCAATTGAGTTAACTAAACGTGAATTTGATTTGCTTTATTATTTAGCACTAAACCAGGGAAATGTTTTACATCGTGAGCAGCTTCTAAATGAAGTATGGGGCTTTAATTATGTTGGTGAAACTAATGTTGTTGATGTTTATGTCCGTTATTTACGACAAAAGCTGACTTATGAGCTCATTCAAACAGTAAGAGGAGTAGGTTATAAGCTAAGGGTGAATCACCATGACACTTAAGGGTAAAACAGTATTAACTTCAATTACTACTTTTCTCTTATTTCTTATTATTGTCTTTAGTTTAATTTACTTTTCATTCCGATTTATTTCAGTTAATCAAGAAATGTCGCGCATTGTAGATCAAACAGACATTGTCATGGAAGCATTAGCTAGTGATGAAGGACAAGGTGTTGATGCGATTCAGCTATTAAGAGCATATCTTCCAACCGATGGAATGATTAGAATCATTGGGCCTGACGGTGCTGTCATACAAGCGATTACCAAAGAGCAACAGTTAACAACAATTGAACCTATTTATCGAGCAAGTCACCATCAGGCTCAAAAGATTGACAATCAGCTAGGGCATTATGCTTTAGTGTCCAGACCAATTATCTGGAGCGATGGCAGTGTGGTAACCTTGGAAGTTGTTGAATCATTAGAGCAAATTGATGAAGTGATGGAAACATTGAGTCTCGTTCTTTTTGTCGCTCTTCTTATTATGGTTATACCTGCATGGCTTGCGGGCAAATGGATTGGCCAAATTGTCATTAAACCAATTGGCCGGCTAAATGCTGTTATGCAAGAAAATCAGCAGAATGGTCAATGGAAAGACCTTGTTATTAAAGGTAAGGAGAAGGATGAAATCGTTCAGCTTGGGTTAACCTATAACGAGATGAATGGTCGTATTAAAGACAACTTTCTTAAACAGAAGCAGTTTGTTGCGGATGCATCACACGAACTTAAAACGCCATTAGCAATTATTAAGAGCTATGCTCAATTAATTAAGCGGCAGGGGCAGACAAGGCCAGAAGTACTGAATGAGTCTGTGCAGGCCATTGAATTTGAGACGAACCGAATGGACAAGCTCATTCAACAAATGCTTGCATTAGCAACCTTAGACCGAGCAGATAAATTGAAATTTGAATCAGTAGATATTGCTAAGCTATGTCGTGAGATTGTTCGTTCCTGTTCGCTTACTTACAACAGAACCATTACCTTTGAATCTGATCAAGCAGCTATCCTTGCGTCTGTTGACCGTGAAAAAATAAAGCAGGTACTTTACATTCTATTAGATAATGCTCAAAAGTATAGTGAACAACCAATTAACGTGGTTGTTCAGCAGTTTAATGACTGTGTTAAGCTATCGGTAAGCGATTTTGGTGAAGGTATACCAGCTGAGGAGCAAGCTAAGATTTTTAATCGTTTTTATCGGATTGATAAAGCAAGAAGCAGGGGAACTGGAGGAAGTGGCTTAGGTCTAGCTATTGCACATGCAATTATTGCTGCTCATGGTGGTGAGCTTGCAATTGAAAGTGAGGTAGGAAAGGGATCAACCTTTAGCTTCACCTTGAGGGAATAGTTTTTTCTCATCAAATTCTCATTTTAATTAAAGCGTCTTTTCATTTTTAATAAGTAAACTAAAGATAATCACATAAGGAGGTTATGAAAATGAAAAAAGCGATAATTAGTTTAATTGGTGGTGCGGTGGTCTTCGTCATAGCTTTACTTGTTTTTCAAGGACTCTCAACAACATCCCAAGCGAGAATAACAAAATCTGAAGCTGAGCAATTAGCTACACAACAATTTCCAGGACAAGTTATTGCAATTGAATTTGATGATGGTCGCTATGAAGTAGAAATTGCTAATGAAGACATCCACTATGAACTAGATTTAGATGCTGTAACTGGAGAAATTTTAAAGCTTGAAGAGAAGCAGGCCGGTTTGCCAAATAACTCAAACCAACAAGAGGACAATCAGGTTGTTGATGACAACACTTTAGCAAGTGGAGAGCTTATTACAATAGAGCGAGCAATGGAAATCGCTTTGGAGCAGGTTACTGATGGTGTCATCATTGAACTTTCATTAGATTCAGATGATGGACAGCGTTACTATGAGATTGAGCTAGAGACGTCTGATCAAGAAATTGAGCTTGATATCGATGCTTATACTGGTGAGGTGCTCGTTATATCATACGATCGTCACGATTTCACTGCTAAATGGCAAGCTAATATGCTTCCAATAGCTGAGGCGATAAAGCTAGCTCTTGATGACGAAATGGACGGTACTTTAAAGCAGATTAAGCTCGAACAGGAAAATCAAAAAGCAATTTACGAAGTTGAGTTGATCAGTAATAATCAAGAAATTGAACTAGAGCTAGACGCATTTACTGGTCAAATCAGTAAGCGAGAATTTGATACTTTAGATTAACGCTGATTCTTAATTGATTCATGTTATATAACGCCAAATTATAAAAAAAGCGCATTTACTCAAATTGAGCAAATGCGCATCTTTTATTAAGCACTAATTAGTTTTTTTCAACGTTAGCTGCTTGTGGTCCACGGTTACCTTCTTCGATATCGAAAGTTACGCTTTGACCTTCTTCAAGTGTTTTAAAGCCGTCGCCTTGGATAGCTGAGAAGTGTACGAATACATCATCTTGACCTTCAACTTCGATAAATCCAAAACCTTTGTCTGCGTTAAACCATTTAACTGTACCTTGTGCCATATTACTTTTCCTCCTAGTGTGGACGTTCCACACAATGTATTACTATTCTTGCTCAAGCATCAAAACGAAAACTTTCACGTTGCATGTTACTTGAAGTGTTTTGTCGAACAAAATAGCTAATCACATTATAACAAGTCTGTTCTTTGATTGCAACCCCTTACGATAAAAATAGCAGAAATTCCTTTTTAAAAATTCTGAATTTAAGCACACAGTTTCGAGTTTACGAAATGTCCTTGCTTAACAGTTCGATAACAGATAGTATAGTAACAGAGATTAGACAAGTTCTGATTTAATATAAGAGAGGTGTAGTAGAATGGAGCAGAAACAGTCCATTTATGGTTTAACTAAAGCTCAATTGACAGCTTGGCTTACTGCACAAGGGATTAAGGAATTCCGCGCAAAGCAAATCTGGGATTGGCTATATATAAAAAGAGTAAAGCAATTTGCTGAGATGACCAATTTAAACAAAGAAACACGTGAATTACTTGCCCAACATTTTACTTTAGGCTCTTTGACAGAAGAGATTAAGCAAGAGTCAAAGGATGGCACCATTAAGTTCTTGTTTAAGCTGACTGATGGGAATCTAATTGAAACGGTGCTGATGCGCTTTTCATACGGATTATCTGTTTGTGTCACAACGCAGGTGGGCTGTAACATTGGTTGTACTTTTTGTGCAAGTGGGTTACTGACGAAAAATCGCGATTTAACAGGTGGAGAAATTGTAGAGCAGATCATGAAAGTTCAGCATCATTTAGACGAACAAAATGGTGACGAACGGGTTAGCCATATTGTTGTGATGGGCATTGGAGAACCGTTTGATAATTATCAACACACGATGAGCTTTTTAAGAATTGTAAATGATCAAGAGGGGCTCTCAATTGGGGCACGCCACATTACCGTATCGACCAGTGGTTTAGCGCACAAAATAAAGGAGTTTGCTGATGAGCAATTACAGGTGAATTTGGCTGTTTCTTTACACGCACCGAATGATCAACTACGGACTCAAATTATGAAAATTAATAAAGCCTTTCCGATTGCCAAGCTAATGGAAGCTGTTGATTATTATTTAACTAAAACCAATCGCCGCATTACCTTTGAATATATATTGTTAAAGGATGTTAATGATCATAAGGAAGAGGCACTTCAATTAGCGAAGCTATTGAAGGATAAGCGTCACTTATCATATGTCAATTTAATTCCTTATAATCCAGTCGAGGAACATAACCAATATGACCGTAGTGAGAAAAAGGCAATTGTTGGTTTTTATGAAACGCTATTAAAAGCAGGTATTAATTGTGGTGTGCGTGTTGAGCAAGGTTCAGACATTGATGCTGCCTGTGGACAACTGAGAAGTAAGCAAATGAAAAAAGCAAAATAATGTGGTTTAAAAGGGCGAGCTGTATCAGCATCGCCTTTTTTGGAGCCATTTTTTTAAAAGGAAGTGAAAATGCCGCCTGTTTGCCTTTGATAAACTTCTTTTCCCATAATCGAATTAATAATTTGAATATTACGGTCAACTGCTAAGCCTAAATTAGTTGCGCTGCTCCCATGCGAGTGTTCAAGGTTAGTATGTGTGTAAAAACGACTGTTACTACCATCTTTAAAAATAAGTTGGTGATCTTCTGAAACTTTAAAGCGATTTTGATCTTCATAAACCATTAATGGGGCTATCTTTTGATTAAACCATTCCGGAATATTAGGCTTGTAGCCGGTTGCAAGAATAATTTTGTTTGTCTTCCAACTGAAGCTTTTGCCCTGTTGCCATTGCTGCATATTTAACAAATAATGCCCATTTTTGCTCTCAATTGCCTCTAATGAAGTAAGAGGCTGAATGTGCACGGCAAGATTGGGTTCATTAATCGATCGATGATACAACTCATGATAAATTTGGTGAAGGGTATCTTTTTGCACACCATTCCTAAGTGGAGCTAACTGTTCAAGGGCTTTGGTTCTTGTTGAATAGTCAAGTTGGTGGAAATACTTCACATAGTCTGGTGAAAAAATTTCTTGACCAAGCTTGGAGTGATCAAGTTGGACATGACCCGGGCTTCTGGTAAACCAACTGAGCTGATAATGACAATCATCTTGGTTTTTAAATAAATCAAGAAAAATTTCTGCTGCACTTTGGCCAGACCCGATAATGGTAATATTATTAGCTTTAATGGTGTCTTCTTTATGATATAAATATTGACTGGAATGATGGACGTCATGAGACGGAAAGGCTGAGAGATCGAGAACAGTGTTTGGTTTAGCGCCTGTTCCCATAACAATATTTCGCGTTAAGAAATGCCTTGTTTTACTTTCGTTATCCTTCACTTCAATTCGATATAAATCATTTACAAACTCAACGTTAGTAACTTGATGGCCAAATTGACAAGAACTAAGCTGCTTAGCTACCCAGCTTAAATAAGCATCATACTCCTGTCTCGGTATCTCAAATTGATGATAAAAAAAGAAAGGGTACAGTCTGTTTTTGGTGTGAAGATAATTTAAATATGTATACTTGCTTTTAGGATTTGCAAAGGTAGTCAAATCAGCTAAGAATGATACTTGTAAATCAGTCCCGTTGATTAGCATACCAGGATGCCAGGTTAGATAATCGTTTTGTTCAAAGAAAAGTGCATGCAGTTCGGTCTGTTCATCTATTAAGGCAGCTAAGCCTAAATTATAAGGGCCAATGCCAATACCAATAATATCGTAAATTGTTTCGTTCATAGCTACTAAGCCTCTTTTCCACAGAAAATTTCTTAATAACTATTCCCTTAAAAAGCGCTGCTTAACCCTAGCCATGTAAAAGATGAAAAACGGTTATTTATTTTAATAAGTTGTGTAAACGATTTAGTTTAATGTCTGTAATGATCCCAATAATTTTTTGTAATTTGAATTAATTTCTCCATTCAATATTCAACCTTAAAAAAAAGGCGTTTATATATTTTTGTACGCGTTAGATAGTAATCATTATAATGGTTAGCATAGCGCACCCAGAAGTCCCTTTGCTTGCCAAGGGACTTCTGGGTGATTATGTTCAGTGGGCGAAAGTTGAGTTACTTAAAATAAGAAGATTGCTCCCCTTTTTCGAGACTTGCCCAATTACATGCCCATTGCTCAAGGAGATCAATACTTTTAAAAATGAACAAGCCAAGTAAACTGATCGCGATAATACCAGCATACATCTCTAAATAATTAATGCGCGTCCAAGCGTCCATAATAAAATAACCAATACCGTAGCGGGTAGCAAAGTTTTCAGCAAAGAATAAAACTGAAATACTTGTTCCTACGCTAAGTCTAAGTGCTGTTAGTGCTTTTGGTAGAATAGCTGGAAGAATGAGATGCTGATAAATCTGTAACTTTGATGCTCCTGTAGAGCGGACTGATAAAAACATTGTTCTACTTAAGCCCTTAACACTGTCGCGAATGGTTACTAATACTTGGAACATAATAATAACCGTAATTAGGATTATCTTCGAGGTATTTCCTAACCCAAATAAAATCATAAAAACAGGCAAAAAAGCGATCTTTGGTATCGGGTATAGTAGGTATAAAATTGGTCCGAAAAAACGATCAAAGCGATCATTTAAGCCCAGAAAAAGCCCAAAGGTCCCACCAATGAGCAATGAGAATATGATAGAAATTAAAATTCTTAGTGTACTCGCTCCGAGGTGAAAAAGAAGTTCACCTGACAACAATCTAACAAAGGTTGAAATCGCATCAAATGGATTTGGTACAACCTTTGTTTGCATTGTTAAATGGATAAGATACCAGATTAGCCAAATCACTATGGTTGCGTAGGCAGTTTGATGTTTTTTTATTAGCTTACTAAGCATACTAGATTCCCTCCATTTCCTGTCGCACATGAACACATAGCTTATGAAACGCAAATTCATTTCGAAATTTAACATCGCCAAAATGAGGGTTGGTTATGATCCGCTTAATTTGCCCTGGATTAGGCTGCATGACAATAATCCGCTTACCTAGAATAACAGCTTCCTCAATACTATGGGTTACAAAAACAAGGGATAACTTATGCTCTTGATGTAGGTTAAGGATAAGATCTTGCATTTCTTCCCTGACGGTTGCATCTAGAGCAGAGAAGGGCTCATCCATTAACAGCAGGTCAGGCTCCGCTATTAAAGCGCGGGCGATAGCAACGCGTTGTTGTTGACCACCACTCAATTGAACAGGAAACTTATTAATTTGTTCTTCAATATGTAATGCGTTTAGTAATGCATTAACCTTATCTTCTATAACGCTCTTGGCTACACCGCGAATAGATAGTGGCAAAGCAACATTTTGATAGACATTTTTCCATGGTAGTAAGCCATAATCTTGTAAAATTACACTTGTTTCCATACGTGGCTCTAATAATGACTTCCCATTAATCATGATAGATCCAGAAGTTGGTTTTATTAATCCCGCTATGCTATATAGAAGCGTGCTTTTACCACAGCCTGATGGGCCGATAACAGCAATTGTTTCATGGTCTGCTATGGCGAGGTCTGTAGCTGCTAATACGTCTTTACTGCCATAGCTAACTGTGAGCTTATTAATCTCAATCACACCTAATAACCCCTTTCAAAAAACACTATTTCTAGTGTAATTGAAAAGGGTTGGCCATTCAATGTGAATAAATGCACAATTTTATGAACTTTTTATAAATAAAAGTTGAACGAAAAAACAACAATTAGTCAAAGCCTGATTTATTTCAGAGGCTATTACTTGGGGGAGGCGCCCTTTGACCAGATCTTTAAGTGAATGCCTGTGTCACTAACCATTAGTGACGGCACAAGAAAACTGCGGGCAACTCATTTGTAAAAATGACATACTTCTTTTATCCCTAATCTTGCTCTGAAATTCATTTTGTCTTGTCTAACAGAGCAGAACTAATTAAAGTGTTTTGCCGAAACACTATAAATACAAAGTCTTTAATGGCGCTATAGGTTATAAGGCGTTACTTGATAAACGTAGTAATTTAGCCAGTTTGAGAATAATAAATAGGCCGAGGAGCGCCAGCGATTTAACGGTGTGTTATTTATATTTTCGTTTGGATAATAGTTTTCAGGCATGTTTACATTAAGACCCTTAGCTAAATCACGTTGATATTCTTCAGCGAGTGTATTCGCATCATACTCAATATGGCCAGTAATCATCACATGCTTTTTATTGCGCGAAGCAATCAAAAGTGGTCCTGCTTGTTCTGAATGATCTAAAATAAACAGCTCAGGGTGGTGTTCAATTGCTTGAAAATCAGTATCGGTATACCGCGAATGTGGTGCGAAAAAAAGGTCGTTAATACCTCTTACAAGTTTATTAGTTGGTTCAATTAGCTGATGACTGTACACGCCACTTATCTTATTGCTACGATCAAATTTATCAACTTGAAAATGATGATAAAGTGCTGCTTGAGCACCCCAACAAATATGCAGAGTTGAGGTGACATGCTGATCAGCCCAATCCATAATCTCAACCATTTCAGGCCAATAATCTACCTGCTCAAAATGCATTTGTTCGACTGGTGCACCAGTAATAATTAGGCCATCGTAGTGCTTTTGTTTCACATCTGAAAATGTAAGATAAAACTGTTCTAAGTGCGACTTGGGAACATTACGTGACTGATAACTTTCAGTATGAATAAAATCAATTGATATTTGCAGTGCTGAATTACTTAGCAAGCGGAGCAATTGTGTCTCTGTTCGCTCCTTTTCTGGCATTAAATTAAGAATTAAAATCTTTAAAGGTCGGATATCTTGCGCTGAGGCACGATCTTTGTCCATTAAAAAGATGTTTTCTCTTTCTAGTATCGTTCGTGCTGGTAACCCCTTTGGAATGTTAATTGGCATTGTCACGCTTCCCCCCGATGACAGATCCGAATTTTTTATTACCGTCAATTATAGCTATCTTTTCTGGCAACGGCAATATAAAGTTTGATAATTCCGACAAATTCTCTAGAGGGAAGGTGAGCTGTAAATGAATTATTTAGTTAGTTTTTCGGATAAGAACATAATTGATTCAATGACCGTATTTAACTTTGTTTCAATTCTGTGTAGTAAATAGAAGGTGACCGCTACTGGAAAACCCACATCTGTTAACAAAGATAACCATTGGTCTGACATATCTATACCTCCTTCGAATAGCTATTGAGCGTTGATTAACTATCTGTACAGCTTTCACTAATTAAAAATTGACTAGCTCTATTAACGGTCATTGTCAACAAAGCTAGTCGAGTCTATTTAGATTTCAATCTCTTCAACATGTCTTTCTACCAGACGAGCACTGTGCTTATCAACGATAGCCCCACCTGTTGATGTGAAAGCGCCGGATGCAATAATAACCGCCATTGTATCTTGAATTAACTGAGGATCGACTGGTTCAATTGGTTTTTCTAATGATAATGTGACAAGCCGATTTTCTTGATTAACAAACCTAAGTTCTAATTGCTTCACTTGGTTCACCTCCTTTTTTAAAATTAGCAATCCAGAGTGATTAGTCGTTTGATAAAATGGTCGTGTCGTTTCTGCGCACTTCATGGAGGTTGAATTGCTGCAGTGTAGCTAACGCTTCTGTAACAGCTAATAGCTGTTCTGTTGTTGCTGAGGTATTAATATTATTAAACGATTTTGACTTTGTTTCTACCTCACCAACCTCGTCGTTATAGCCTGTTTGAAAAACTAACTGCAATCGCGTGTTAATTCTTTCTTCTAGTACCATTTGTATCACCTCCTTTCATAGCTATAATCGAACAGGGGCATTTAAAGAGGCTTATAATTAGTTGAAATTTGAAAAAAAGCAACTGATATTTAATTGTGCTATACTAGGACAGGATAAAAGATAGGCATTACTACTGAGGGGGACAGCTGATGAATAAGAAATCGGTAATTTTTTTTGATATTGATGGAACACTATTGAATGAACAAAAACAAATGCCACAATCGACAAAGGCTGCGATTGAGCAACTTAAGTCTGATGGCCATCTCGTTGCAATTGCAACAGGACGGGCCCCATTTATGTACGAGCAGATTAGAGAAGAACTTGGCATTAATACTTACGTAAGCTACAACGGTTCTTATGTTGTTTTAGAGGGAAAGGTTATTTTCACAAACCCATTAAATAAAGATGCATTACTTGCCATGACAAAAGAGGGTTTAGAAAATGATCATCCCATTGTGTATATGGATGAGCATGATATGCGAGCGAATGTACCTGATCATGCTTATATCAATGAAAGTATTGAATCATTAAAGGTTGGCCGCTTTCCAACTCACGATCCAGATTACCATCAGGGTAGAGATTTGTATCAATCATTGTTCTTCTGCACTGAAGGCGAGGAGGAGCATTATCGTCAACGATATGATAGCTTTACATTTGTTAGATGGCATCCATTGTCGGTTGATATTCTCCCAAAAGGAGGATCAAAGGCACATGGTATTAAGCAAGTGATTAACGCATTAGCTATTTCTGAAGAAAATGTGTATGCATTTGGTGATGGTCTTAATGATGTCGAGATGCTAACGACAGTAAAGAATAGTGTTGCGATGGATAACGGTCATCAGGCAGCTAAAGAAGCAGCTAAATTGGTCACCAAGTCTGTTGACGATGATGGGATTTATCACGGTTTAAAACAGTTAGGATTAATTAAATAAAAGACATAGGTAAGAGGAGAACTGAACAATGAAAGAGCAATTACAAAGACACATAGGAGATATAGCGGCTGACTTAATTAAGACAAGTCAGCAACTATATGATAACCCAGAGCTGGGCGGAGCGGAATTTAAATCTGCGCAATTACTAGTTAATTATCTAAAAGCCCACAACTTTAAGGTAGAGGTTGGTTTAGTAGAGCGCCCAACAGCATTTCGGGCAATTTTTGAAAGTGAAAAACCAGGTGCTACCATTGGTTTTATGGCGGAATATGATGCTTTACCAGGTGTTGGGCATGGTTGTGGTCATAATTTAATTGGGACGATGAGTGTTGGGGCGGCCATTGCTCTAAGTAAGGTCTTGCATGAAACAGGTGGTAGAGTAATTGTTTACGGTACACCTGCAGAAGAAACAAATGGGGCGAAAGTGCCAATGGCTGAAGCTGGACTTTTTAATGAATTAGATATTGCAATGATGGTTCATCCAGCCGGAGAATCAGTTAAAAGTGGTGCCTCATTAGCGATGGATGCCCTTGAATTTTCATATCGAGGCAAATCTAGTCATGCTGCTGCTGCACCAGAGGAAGGAATTAACGCTTTAGATAGTGTGCTTCAGTTATTTAGTGGTATTAATGCGCTGCGTCAACATGTTAAATCAGATGTCCGTATTCATGGGATTATTCCTGAAGGGGGACAGGCAGCAAATGTTGTGCCAGACTATGCCGTTGCTCAGTTTTATGTGCGTGCACAAGAACGAAAATACTTAAATCAAGTGGTTAAGAAGATAAAAAGGATTGCACAATCAGCTGCCGACATGACTGGAGCAACTCTTGCTGTGCGAAACTATGAATTAAGCTATGATGATATGCGTACCAACCAAACTTTATCAGCTATTTATTCAAAGAACTTGATTGCATGTGGCGAAACGCTGATTCATGATGCTAAAGGAGGTTTAGGTTCAATTGATATGGGTAATGTTAGTCATGTTGTTCCAGCTATTCACCCCTATATTAGTTTAGACTCACCTGGGTTAGTTGCACATACTAAGGAATTTGCTAACCAAACGGTTACGGATTCGGGGCGGAAAGCTTTAGTCCGTGGTGCTTTATCCTTAGCTATGACTGGCTTTGATATTCTAAATGATGCGACTTTACTAGAGCAAATTAATCAAGAATTTGATATAAATTAAACTTTTTTAGCGATTAGGCTTCCCAAATGCATAAAAATTTGTTAAAATTCATTATCATGAATAAATATACAAATATATTTTAATAAAGAGAAGGGGAGTACTTATCATGAAAAAGAATTTATTGATGCTGTTAATGGCTGCAATGTTAACATTGGTTTTAGTTGCCTGTGGGACAAGTAGTGAAGACGATCAAGTAGATGATCAAACAACGGAAAATACTGAGGAGCCAGGTGAAGGCGGGGAAAATAACTTGCTAATTATGGCGACCTCTGCTGATTATCCACCATTTGAATCAATTGATGAGTCAGGTGAGTTCGAGGGCTTTGATATTGAGCTAGCACGCTACATTGCTGAAGAGCTTGGTTATGAGCTTGAAATTAGAGATATGAACTTTGATGGTTTGATTGGTGCATTACAAGCAGAGCGAGTTGATATGGTCTTATCGGGAATGTCTGCCACTGAAGAACGTAAAGAAAATGTAGATTTTTCAATTGAGTATCATCGTTCAGGAGAAATGTTCGTCACAAGAGCAGATTCTGATATTGAAGGCATTGAGGATCTTGACGGCATTGTATTAGGTGTTCAATTAGGAACAATTCAAGAAGAAGGTGCGTTAGTTCTTCAAGAGGATTATGACTTTGAAATTTCTGCGCTAGATGATGCTCAAGTACTTATTCAGGAGCTACTAACTAATCGGATTGATGTTGTTTATTTAGATAAGCAAGTGGCTCATGGCTTTATTGAAGCACAGGGCTTAACTGGATTTGACGATCCAACCCGTGTATCACCAGGTATGGCGATTGCATTTCCAATTGGGAGTGATCTAGTTGATGAAATTAATGCTGTCCTAGAAGAAGCACTTGAAAACGGAAAAATTGCCGAGCTTGAAGATGAGTGGTTACTGGATATAGAATAATTAACTAATTTATAGAAAGAAATGAGGTGTAAGGCATGAATTTGGACTTTAGCCAAATCGTGCCTTATATTCCTTTTATTTTAGAAGGAATATGGGTAACATTACAATTTGTATTAGTATCAATTTTGCTCGGTTTCTTATTGGGAACCGTTTTAGCTTTGTTTAAAATTAGTAATATTAAATTACTGAAATGGCCGGCTGATTTTTATACATCAATTTTTAGAGGGACACCGCTAATTCTACAATTAGCTATTATTTATCTAGCAACACCCCAATTGACTGGTTATGATATATCACCCTTCCTTTCAGCTGTGTTAGCTTTTGGTCTTAACTCATCTGCCTACGTTTCTGAAATTATTAGGGCAGGAATTTCGGCAGTAGATCGGGGACAAACTGAGGCTGCCATAGCATTAGGCATACCTTATCGTCCAATGATGAAGGATATTATTTTACCACAGGCGATGAAAAATATTTTACCAGCATTAATGAATGAATTTATTACCTTAACAAAAGAGTCTGCCCTTGTTTCGACAATTGGTTATGTTGACTTAATGAGGAGAGCCCAAATTACCTCTTCTAGGCTATATAGCTATTTCGAGCCACTGATGTTTGTCGCAATTATTTACTGGTTAATGGTCATGGTTTTAACATTACTAGGGGGCTGGGTAGAACGGAGGATGAAGGAAAGTGATTAAGGTAGACAAGCTGTTCAAACAATTTGGCAACAATGAAGTTTTAACGGACATTTCAATTGAGATTAATAAAGGTGAGGTTGTCTCAATTATTGGCCCATCTGGATCGGGAAAATCGACCTTTTTACGCTGTATCAACCTATTAGAAAAACCAACATCAGGAACCGTTTCAGTTGCTGATCAGGTCATGACAGCTCCAAAAACTAACGTTACCAAAGCACGTGAGAAAATCGGCATGGTATTTCAGCATTTTCATCTTTTTCCCCATTTAACGGTGTTAGAGAACTTGACTTATGCGCCAATGAAGGTACGTGGCTTGAAAAAGGCTGAGGCAAATGAAAAAGGTTTGCAATTATTAGAACGGGTTGGCCTGGCTGATAAGGAGAAAGCTTATCCAAGTAGCCTTTCGGGCGGCCAAAAACAACGGGTAGCCATTGCTAGAGCGTTGGCAATGGAGCCAGATTTAATGTTGTTTGATGAGCCTACTTCAGCGCTAGATCCAGAGATGGTGAAAGAAGTCCTTGATGTTATGAAGGATTTAGCTCACACCGGGATGACAATGCTGGTGGTAACCCATGAAATGGGATTTGCTCGTGAGGTAGCTGATCGGGTCTTGTTTTTAGACGAAGGACGTTTAGTCGAAACAGGCGAACCGAATGCATTCTTTACCGATCCACAGACAGAGCGTGCGAAAGACTTCTTAGCTAAAATTTTATAACGTATTACTTACAATGGGCGGCTGCTAGCAAATTAATTGACCAACAAGGTCTATTGACTTTATAATGACAGTAACATATCTATTTGCAATTTGTTACAGGAGGAGTGGTACATTTGAACTCTGCCCAATTTGAACAGCTTCCACCGTTTATTAAAAGGGAAATGGACCTGATTTCTGAAAAGATTAGACCAATTATGAAGAAGGTCTCAACGTACTACATGTTTGGCTTTCCATTAATGCTGATAGGAATATTAAATATGGTACTCCCGTTTATTAATACTGATTTTGCGATGGAGACATTATTAATACCGGCAATCTTTGCCCTTGTGGCGGCGATAGGAATTGCTCTGTTTAAAGAATCACGCTTCTTAAGAAAGCAGATTCACAGAATAGGAAAAGATTATATGGTCGAGCGAATTAGCAAAAGTGAGGTTATGGAAGACTCGGAGAAATCCCGTTATATTACTAATGTTAAGAAGCAGGTCAGAATGGATTTACAACCTTTTTTTAAATTTCTGACCGAAGAGAACAAACGACGGCAGCTAAGATGATTTAAATAATAAGCGAAGCACTTCATTAAAGAGGTGCTTCGCTTATTTGTTACGGGGATCAATTAATCTTATTTACGTTTAATTGCCTTGTGCTTATTTCACTCCACAACAATTTAATAAAGCGCTGATCTAAGTGATGATCAATTGCGGATAAGTAAGCTTCCACGAGCAAATCGTCAGTTAGCAAGTTCATACTGGGCAACACTCCTTTGTTATATAGATGTTGTGGCAAAGATAATGATAAAATCGCTATTTTCTTATTGTGAAATAGTTGAAAATACTTTATCATGATTGATAGTATAAGTTATTTATGTATTTATCTTGAGGTGAGTCCATGGAATTGATTAAAGAAGCAATACAAGAACCGTTTGAAAACTTACTTGGTCTTTTTATTTATTTCTCAGCAGTTGTCTTAATTACGATTGCAATTGCAGGCTTGGCATTATACTTAATCCCGAATCCTCTATCTAATCGGATAAAGAATTTAATTATTAGCGGCATAACGTTTACCGTTATTTTTATTTGGATTCAAACTGTAATTCTAAACTAATTAGTATGGCTAGTACTTATTTTTTCCCGTATAACTGGTTTTTAAACCAGTTATTTGCTAAAGTTATTTGAAACCGCTTTCAATTAATATGACAGTATTATTTTGAATAAACAATGGTTTGGTTAACAGGCTACCAATTGACATCGCCTCGCCTTAATTGCTATTATTATCTTGAATTCAAACTAAAAAGGAGGGTGAAGATAGTGAAGCATTTATTTAAGCAGGGGAGTAATGATCATCCAGTGTTATTGTTGTTGCATGGTACGGGTGGGACGGAAAAAGATTTGCTGCCAATTGCTGATCGAATTGACCCTGATGCTAGTGTTTTAAGTGTGAGAGGGAATGTAGTCGAAAATGGCATGCCTCGTTTTTTTAAAAGACTGGCAGAGGGCGTTTTTGACGAACAAGATCTTGTTAAACAAACAGCAGAGCTTAATCAGTTTATCTCTGTAGCGAGTGAACGGTATAATTTTAACAGGGATACTGTTGTTGCTATTGGCTATTCAAATGGTGCGAATATTGCTGCCAGCTTGCTGTTCCATTATAAAAACGTGTTTAAAGGTGCGGTATTGCATCACCCAATGGTGCCTCTCCGTGATATTTCTAGACCAATGCAGATTGATATTCCTATTTTTATTGGTGCTGGTGTAAATGATCCGCTCTGTGCTCCAGAGGAAACGACTGAGCTGGAAGGGTTATTAACTAGCCAGGAGGCAGTGGTAACGGTTCATTGGGAGGAAAATGGTCATCAATTATCACATACGGAATTAAATGCTGCGAAAGACTGGTATACGACCAATCTGTTAAATCAATAATTTATTAATTAATACGTTTACCTTAAACAAAGGATATTATTATCCGAAGTTTAAGGTTTTTTTATTGTGAAAATCCTTACTAAGCTATTCTAGAGATCATTTAAATTAAATTTTCTTCTTTACAAAGACACAAAGGTGGAGTAAGATGTAACTGTATTAAATAAACTAGTACGGTTAATACAGTTGAAAGGGAGGGTGTTATGTTTGAGTTAGATCTAAGGAGTCGCGATCCAATTTATCAGCAACTGGTTGATAAGTTTAAGGCACTTATTATAAAAAAAGTGCTCCAAACTGATGAAAAACTCCCGTCTGTTCGTACACTTGCACAACAAATGACGATTAATCCTAATACGATTCAGAAAGCTTATCGTGAGCTTGAATCATTGGGTTTTATCTATTCAATAAAGGGAAAAGGCAGTTTTGTTGCGCCAATGGTTGAAGAGGAGAACGGGGAAGCAATACGTACAATTAAAGCTAGCCTAAGCCAATTGATTCAAGAGGCGTTGTTTTTAGGTGTGACGAAGCAAGACATAATTGAATTAATTGAGCGAGCCAATCATCACCTGCACAGTAAGGAAGGGGAATGAGCATGATCCAAGTTCAAGATTTAACAAAAGCATATGGTAAAAAACCAATTCTAAATAAAATAAATGTTTCAGTTAATAAAGGTTCCATTTATGGATTGCTGGGATCAAATGGAGCGGGTAAGACAACCTTATTAAAGATGATGGCGGGTGTGCTCAAGCAGGATAAGGGATCGGTACTCATAAATAATCAAGCTGTTTTTGAAAATACGGTGAATAAACAACAGATTATTTTTATTCCTGACCAACCCTATTACTTCCCGCAATACACGGTTAAGCAGATGGCTCAATTCTATGCAGCAACCTATCCAAGCTGGAGCCAGGAGCGTTTTGATAAGCTTCAGCAAGTGTTAAATTTGGATCTTAAAAGTAAAGTGCAGCAATTCTCAAAAGGTATGCAACGTCAGGTATCCTTTTGGCTGGCATTAAGTGCGATGCCTAATTATTTAATTTTAGATGAACCGTTTGATGGTCTTGACGCAGTTGTTCGCAAAAAAATAAAAAATTTGATTGTTAATGATGTAGCAGAACGGGAAATGACGGTAATTGTATCATCACATAATCTAAGAGAAGTCGAGGACATTTGCGATTATATTGGTATACTACATAATGGTAAATTTCTACTAGAGAAGGATCTTGATGATCTTAAAAGTGATATTCACAAGGTACAAGTTGCATTTAAGGAAGAGCCGGCAGCGGAATTCTACAGTACTTTTCAAATATTACATCAAGAAAAGCGCGGCAGTGTCTATCAATTTATTATTAAAGGTGAACGAGACGTTGTCGATCAAGCATTTAGCCAAGAAGCGCCACTTGTCTATGATTTACTACCATTAACTCTAGAAGAGATTTTTGTTTATGAAATGGAGGGCGTTGGCTATGCGATCGAGAACATCCTGGTTTAATAAAGAAATGATCAAACAAGATTTCCGACAAGTTGGTTGGATCAGTCTTATTCATTTTGTAACGTTGCTGCTGTCTGTAGTGATGGGAATCTTAATCAGGCTTGAGCAGGTAGCAGATGATTATTACTATTACTACTCAAATTCACTTTTTTCTTTTGCTACCTTAATTCAAGTTATTTTAATTTTTATTATCCCAGTGTTAATGGCGGTATTTGGTTTGCGTTACTTGCATCAAAAGGATGCAAGTGATTTCATGCATAGCCTGCCAATATCTCGTGGTCGCTTATTTTGGCAGAAAATTTGCTTCGGGTTATCGAGCTTGTGGTTTTCATATCTGGTCAATGCACTTTTAATTGTGCTAATTTATGTTACTCAAGATGTCGCACTGTTGTTCAGATTTAGCGATATTTGGCATTGGTTAGTCATAAGTGTTGTGATAAGTTCCTTTGTCTATTGTTTATCAATATTTGTGGGTATGTTTACTGGTATTTCAATTATTCAAGGGGTATTCACTTATATTTTTATGTTCTTTCCAGTCGGCTTTAGCATGTTAATAACCTATAATCTTAATTTTGCACTGTTAGGGATACCGCAATCATTTTATATAGAGGATCATGTTTTAGTGTTTTCGCCTATTACAGATTTTGAGAGCTTCTTTTTTTCTAACGGTATACCTCAAATGAAAATGCTAATGTATAGTTGTTTATCGCTTTGTTTGCTCGTATTTAGCATGGTTTTATATTTAAAGCGCCCGATAGAAGCAGCAAGTCAGGCTATTGTTTTCCAAAGGTTAAAGCCTGTGTTTATTTATAGCTTTACCTTTTGTTTTATGCTAATTGGCGGATTTTACTATGGAATGATTAGAGTTTCAAACCACTGGATTCTGATTAGCTATTTTATTTTTTCTTTAATCGGTTATGTGATTAGTCAAATTATTGTGCACAAAACTTGGCGAGTATTTAGTGAATGGCGTGAATATGGCTATTACCTTATTGGTACATTAATTTTAACCTTAATTATTATTTTTGATGTATTTGGTTTCGAGAAAAGAATTCCTAGTTTTGAGGATGTTTCACAAGCCTACGTTATTAATGATACGTATATGTTTGCTGAACGACAATCTTATTATGGTGGGTTAATTGGCTTTACTGAGCCCGATGAGCTTGAATTGGTAAATAATCTTCACCGTGATCTTATCGACAAAGCAAATCGTAATAATACGTTATATTATGGTAATGAGAATATCACACTAAGATATGAGCTTAATAATGGTTCGACTCTTATCCGTGAATATTATGTTGATCAATCATTTTATCAAGAGCCGACTTTACAACAGATTATTGAAACAGATACTTATAAAAGATACAACAATGCGATTCATATGATTAATTCAACTAGATCCGATAAGATTACTTTTACCGCTGATCAAGACTACAAGCAAGTGGAAATTACTGATCGAGATCAGATTATCACCCTAATTGATTTACTAGGTAAAGATGATTTAACTGTTTCTGCTCATGCAGCTGATTTAATGACAACCGCCACAATTCGAATGGTTAACGAAAGTGATTTGGAATTAAGATTGTCGAACGAACATCTTAAGACAATTGCGTGGTTAGAGGAAGAAGAATTGTTTGATCAAATTAAGATTACCGCTTCAGATGTAGAGCAAGCCTTTTTAATACCTTATTATGATGGAATTAATTACTATAATTCAATATTTGAGTTGGAGCGACAATTAGCAAACATGGATTATCAAACTTTTACCGATGAAGATGGCATTGATCAATTACTAAATCAAGTACCATATACATTCTATTCAATGCCTTATTACGACTATACAGGATGGGTAGAAGAACAAGTCCTTGTTATCTATTTAAAACAAAGAATGGAACCGTTAGTTTACTTTATTAACTAAACACAGCAATGACAAGAAGGAGGGTGATGGAATGGAAGCACTACAAGCGCAAGAACAGTTTGATTTTAATTGTTATTTTAAAGCGTACTATCAGGAAATGTATTACATTGCAAAACGAATTGTCCATAATCACTATACCGCCGAGGATGTCATTCAGGAAGCCTATATAAAAGCTTATCGCAATTATGTTTATTTGTCTGATCATGCCAAAGGAAGGGCGTGGCTAAGAACGATAGTCATTCGTACGGCGATCGATTTTTATCGCAAAGAAACAAAGTATAGTGTTGCTTCTGTCGAGGCACAGGCAGAAGAAGGACATGAATGCTGTGTAGCGACTAAGCAAGTGCAGGATCAATTTGATTATCAAGTTAATATTGAATTAATTCAACAGGCTTTGCTCAATTTGCCAATTCGATTACGCCAAGTTATTGAATTAAAATTAACCAATGATTTATCAGACGCAAAAATAGCAGAGAAATTAAATATTTCCCTCTCAGCGGTTAAAACAAGACTTCACCGTGCGCGTAAGCAGCTCATTCTGTGGAATCCTTGCCATGATTAGCATATATTGCTGGGCTAGCAATTAAAAAGCGGGGCATGCTATTAGTAGGGAGGTGATGGTAGATGAATCACAAAAGTAATATGATTATCCCATTGATCGCATCCATTGGTATTGGCTGTGCAACATATTATAGTATGCGTCATAATGGCAATTTCCATCCTTTTCAACAAATGAGTCAAATGATGAAAGGCTCAATGAAATAAAATTAATGCAGTTACCGACAAGCGGATATTAATCTGTTTGTCGGTTTTTTAAACAAAATGGTTTTTTTAAATACCTTATCCTAGTGGGTTAACCTGATTTTTGTTATAATATGTGGTAAGTAAATGATTAATTAAAGGAGAGGTAAAATGACGAAGCAATTACATGGTTATATAGGTACATATACAAAAGCTGAAAGTGAGGGTGTCTACAAATTCACATTAGATCTAAATGAAAAAAAACTAGTGAATGTCACATCAGTAGCAGTGTTAGATAATCCAACTTATGTAACAATGACTAACGATCAGAAGTACTTATATGCAGTAGCTAAAGAAGGTGACCAAGGAGGAGTAACAGCCTTTGCAGTTGATGCTCATACAAAGCAGTTAACAAAATTAAATAGCTTAACTTTGCCTGGTTCACCCCCGTGTCATGTTAGTGTTGCAAGTGACAATCGAACAATAGTCACTGCTAATTATCATACCAAGCAAATTGTTGCTTATGTGACGAATGAGGATGGTTCATTAAAAGAAATTTCTGATGTAGCTGAGCATGATGGCTCTGGTCCTCATGAACGTCAAGATAAGCCCCATATGCATTATGCGGGTTTTTCTCCTGATGAGCGCTTCGTTATTGCGGTGGATTTAGGAAGTGATGAGATTACAACTTACGCACTAAGTGCGGGTAAGCTGATTAGAAAACATGTATTTAAAACACCAGCAGGTAGTGGGCCACGACATATTAGCTTCGCGCCTAATAGTGCATATGCGTATGTTATGACTGAATTAACCTCAGAGGTGCTCACGTTAAAATATGATCAAGAAACAGGTGCGTTTGCGTTATTAGGAACAATTAAGGCAATCCCTGATGAGCATACAACGGTGAATGATGGTAGTGCCATTCATATCTCAGCAGATGGGAAATTTGTCTATGTTGCCAATCGTGGACACAACAGCATTGCTGTATTTCAAATAAATGATCAAACACATTTACTTGAATTTGTTGAATGGACATCAACAGAAGGGGACTGGCCACGAGATTTTATCTTAACTCCTGATGATCAATACCTTATTGCCACAAACCAAAAAACAGGTACACTGACTTTGTTTGAACGAAATAAGAAGACAGGTAAATTAACTGCTGTTCAAACTGATGTTGTGGCACCTGAGTCAGTATGTATTAAAATACTTGGCTAGGTAGAAGGCTTTGGCTAATTAAACTTAAGAACCGACAAGCATTAATTTGCCTGTCGGTTCTTTTTAATTATTTAAAGAATTTGAGATAGGAAGAGCTTGGTCCGTTCATGTTTAGGATTATCAAATAACTCTTCTGGTGTCCCAGTTTCAACTATTTCGCCACCGTCGAATAAAACAATCCGATCGGCTACCTCTCGGGCAAAGCCCATCTCGTGCGTCACGCACAGCATCGTTATCCCAGAGCGAGCAAGTTCTTTCATAACATCTAATACTTCTTTAATCATCTCCGGATCAAGAGCTGAGGTAGGTTCGTCGAACAGCATAATTTCAGGCTGCATTGCCAGTGCTCTTGCAATAGCAACACGTTGTTGTTGGCCGCCAGATAGTTGTCCGGGATATTTGTCCGCTTGTTCAGGTATTCCAACACGTTCGAGTAGTTCGCGCGCAATCTTCTCTGCTTCTGCCTTAGGTTTCTTCTTAACCCAAATTGGCCCAAGCATAATATTCTTAAGGATTGTCATATGCGGGAACAGGTTAAATTGTTGAAAAACCATGCCTGTTTCCCTTCTGATTGCTTCAATATCCTTAATATCATGTGTTAAGCTAACCCCATCAATTTCAATATGTCCTTTTTGAATCGGCTCCAAACCGTTAATCGTTCGAATAAACGTTGATTTTCCGGATCCAGAAGGGCCGAGGATAACAAGCACCTCTCCTTTTTTAATTGTTAAATTAACATCTTTTAGAACATGCATATCACCAAACCATTTATTAATGCCCTCACAGGTTATAATTGTTTCCTCTGATTTAGCCATCGGACTCACCTCTACACTACTTTGTGATTGTGCCATTTAAATAGCCTCCTTAATTTTGATTAATCTGTAACCTAACGTTCTCCCACACCTAATGATTTCTCAATTCGTCTACTTGAATAGGACATTGAGTAAGCAATAACCCAGTACACAAATGCAATGTAAATATAAACCTCCATGTGACGCCCTAAAAATTCAGGATTTGATTTAACCGATTGCGCAATCCCAAGTAGATCAAGTAAACCAACAATAGCAACAAGTGAAGTGTCTTTAAACATAGAAATACTTTGACCAACAATTGTCGGGATGATCGCCCGAAGTGCTTGTGGTAGGACGATAAAAAACGTTGTTTGAAAAGGATTCAAGCCAATTGCTTTTGCTGCTTCGTATTGTCCATTAGGGATCGACTGTAACCCACCCCGAACATTCTCAGCGGCATAAGCAGCTGTGAAAAGGGTTGCCCCTAGCATGACCCGTAACAAGTTGTCAATTGTAAGGCCAGTTGGCAGGAATAACGGAATGAGCACTTGAGCCATGAGAAAGATTGTAATTAGTGGAACTGCACGAATGAGCTCGATATAGCCAATACAAAAGTATTTAATAGCCGGTAGTTTACTTGTACGCCCTAAAGCAAGTAAAACACCGAGTGGAAAAGATAAAATAATGGCAACACCAGCTAACAGTACGGTAAGTAACAATCCGTTCCAAAATGTTGTCCTTACTTCAGGAAGAATACCAAAACCATGGATAAAGAAGAATACTAAAGGTATGGTAATAACCCAGCCAATAATGGCAATTCGCTTATTATAGGGTAGTTTAAGCGCAATTAAAAACCCGATTACTAACCCAGCTAACTGCACAGCTAGCCAAACTTTTGAACTGCTTGCTGTAAAGGGAGCAAGCAAGTGGATCAGATAAATGCCAGCAAGAATCCCAGATAATCGTAAGATCGTCCCCTTAAAGCTGCCCGAGCATAGACCGAACATAAAGGATACGATCGTTAATAAGCTCCAAATCCGCCATAGTTCAGACAGGGGGTAGCGCCCAACCATGAACAGTCGATAATTATTAGTAATAACAGTCCACTGAGCTTCAAAGAGGACCCAACTTAATACGTTATAGGCGATGCCAATAATGATAAACCCAGCAACAAACGTAAGAATCGTATTGTACCAATTATTAAACAGGTTATTTCTCACCCAATCCCATAGTGAAGCAGATGTTTTTGGCGGAGCGATCATTTGCTTATTCTCGACAATTTTTAAATCAACACTCATCTCAATCACCTCTCAACCAATTGTGTTTTTCGATTAAATATATTCATAAACAATGAAGTCGTTAAATTTAATGCTAAATAAACACAAATGATAATTAAAAATACTTCTACGGCATGACCGGACTGATTAATGGTTGTATTCCCGACAGCAACCAATTCTTGATAGCCGACTGCAATGGCTAAACTTGAATTTTTGGTTAAATTCAAGTATTGGCTCGTAATAGGTGGAATAATAATCCGGATTGCTTGTGGTAAAATAACAAGCCGCATCATTGTTGAACTTTTAAGTCCAATTGCCTGCGCGGCCTCGGTTTGGCCTTTATTAACCGATTGAATGCCTGCTCGAACAATTTCGGCAATAAAGGTTGCTGTATAAATAACAAGTCCAGTGAGGATCGCAAGAAATTCAGCTGAGACCCGTAACCCACCACTGAAATTAAAGTTACCTAATTCAGGAATTGAAATATTGAAAGGTCCTGATTGAGTGACCAGAAAGGCAAGTAACCAGCTCGTTAAAAGTGCAGCTAGCGCCCAAATAAATGGAAATGTTCGTTTTCCTTTTTTTACTTGTTGATTTAACTGGAAGCGCCAAGTGAAAAAGGCTCCTGCCAAACCGACAATAAATAGAACAAGCCAAATTAATGTGCCATCATTTGAGAGAAACCAAGGAATGGCGATTCCACGATTGTTAAAATAAAAATTACCAATAGCAAAGCTTTCCTGTACTTGAGGAAGGGGTAAGATAACGGCGAAATACCAAATGAAAATTTGCACAAGTAAGGGTGTATTTCTAAAAATTTCAATGTACATGCCGGAAAGCTTTCTGACCAGCCAGTTTTTTGATAATCTACCGATACCGACAAGGACACCTAAGATAGTTGCTAAGATGACCCCAATTATTGCAATGCGGAGGGTGTTTAGCATACCAACAATTATCGCTCTTCCATAAATATCGCTGGCATCATAGCTAATTAATGATTCGGATATATTAAATGAGGCAGTTCTTCTTAAGAAGTTAAAACCGAAATTGATCCCTAATCGACTTAGACCATTAATAGCATTATTAATTAAAAAGCCAAAAAACAATACAACTATTACAACAAACACAACTTGAAAGATGATAGGCAGGATGCGATCATCGCGCCAAAAGGGCGTTTTAACCTGTTGTGATTTACTCATAACTCGACACCTCATTTTTTTATTGTCTAAAAATAATAATATCCAAACGGATAAACAGAATAGCAACGGTTCATTCCATCATGCAACAAGTAGTTGCTTACAACACCACTATGATAAGTTTCCTTCAACTCACCATCATTCATTAGCGTAATTGATACTTACCACTGACTAGTTGTTTATATGGAACTTGCTCGTTTGTACGCTACTGTTAATGGAAAGAACCTGCAAAACGCAGCAGGTTCTCTCTTTTTACGTAACAGGTATTAACGGAATGGAGGGGAGTAAAGAATGCCACCATTTGTATAAAGATCATTTAATCCTCTACCTAAGTTGAAAATGGTATCTGGACCTAAGTTTCGATCATAGATTTCTTGGTAGTTACCAACGTGCTTAATGACGTTGATTGCAAAGGTATCGTCAATTCCGAGCATCTGACCAAGCTCGCCTTCTAAGCCAACGAACCGTCTAACGACAGGATCTTCACTATCTAGAAACTCTTCATAGTTTTCAGAGGTAATACCAAGCTCTTCTGCTTCAATTGTAGCAAGTGTTGCCCATTTAACAATGTCAAACCATTGATCGTCACCGTGACGAACGGTTGGCCCTAATGGCTCTTTTGATAAGCTTTCCGTTAAAATACTATGGTCGTCCGGACTAGCCATTGTTGCTTGTCGTGATACTAAACCTGACTTATCAGTTGTCCAAGCGTCAATATTACCAGATTCGTAAGCTTCCACAACTGCGTCACTATCATCAAACAGTACTTGCTCATAAGTAATCCCATATTTTCTAAACTGATCAGCTAAGTTTGATTCTGTTGTAGTACCTGTTTCAACACCAATACGAGCACCTTCAAGTTCTTCTAGGGATGTGATACCGCTATCTGCTCTTACCATGATCCCTTGCCCATCGTAGAATGTTGTTGGGGTAAAATTCGTTCCTAAAGCAACGTCGCGATCTAGTGTCCAAGTCGTATTACGGATTAAGACATCGACTTCCCCGGTTTGTAATGCTGTGAAACGTTCTTGAGCTGAGAGTGGGCGAATTTCTAATGCGTCTGGATCATCGAATAATGCAGCAGCTACAACTCTAGCAAAATCAACATCAAACCCTTCGTAATCACCATCTGAATTCACATAACCAAAACCAGGAAGCTGATTGTTTCCACCAACAATGACATAACCACGATCCAATATCGCAGCCAAGGTATCGCCTTCATCTGGCTCAGGTGTTTGGGTCTCCTCGCCACTGGCAGCATTTGGCTCGCTTGTTGTGTCTTCATCTTCGGCACAAGCCACTAAAAACACACTACCAATCAGTGTTACCCAAAGTAAAAGTGTTAATAATTTCATTTTCTTCTTCATTATGAATCCCCCTAAAATAGATTAGATGTAATATCTAACATCGATTGTAAAGTATAGACATTTATCCACCTACAAACCTGTAAGATAATCTAACGTACTTTTTCTGAATTTTCAGTTTATTGTTCACATTTAAATTGACGCTGATTGTTGATATATTAGGGTTTTGATGTTTAATCTTGTTGGAAAGTGATTGGATGTTCACATTTTTAATGGAGGTAAAAAGATCTAGTAACAGATCTTTTTACCTAATAGACGGTATGTTTTCTTTCGAAGGTAGCAATCTTATCTTGATGTGTAAGGGTAACTGAAATTTCGTCCCAGCCATTTAATAACATTTGGCGTGGATATTCAGCTAAATGAAAAGAAGCTTCAAATGATGTAAGGTCTGTAACCTTATTAGCTTCAAGATCAACGGTGAGTTGATAAGTGTCTGTTTCGGCATTTTTAATTAATTGTTGTATTTCAGTTTCAGGTAAAACTACTGGTAGAATTCCATTCTTGGTGCAATTGTTAAAGAAGATATCAGCAAAGCTAGGAGCAATAATGACCTTGAAGCCAAAATCCTCTAACGCCCATGGGGCATGCTCTCTGGAAGAGCCACAGCCGAAATTTTCGCCGCCAACAAGAATAGAAGCGGTTTTATACTTTGGTGAATTTAACGAAAAATCGGACCTAAGATTATCTTTCTCATCATAGCGCCAATTATAAAACAAGTATTGACCAAAGCCTTGCCGTGAAATACGCTTTAAAAATTGCTTAGGGATAATTTGATCGGTATCGACATTGGTACGATTTAATGGATAAACGAGGCCTGTGTGTTGTTTAATTGGTTCCATCTAATCACCTCCAGTTATAATTAATTAAACAAATGATCTTACGTCAACAAAATGACCAGCTAAGGCAGCGGCAGCCGCCATCTCAGGACTTACCAAGTGTGTTCTTGCATTCGTCCCTTGACGACCTTCAAAATTTCGATTAGATGTTGAGGCACATCGCTCGCCAGCAGGCACAATATCATCGTTCATAGCTAAACACATGCTACATCCCGGTTCCCGCCATTCAAAGCCTGCTTCAATAAACACTTTATCTAGTCCCTTTTCTTCCGCTTGCAATTTAACGGTTTGTGAACCTGGCACAACAATTGCTGTTACGTTTTCATTTACTTTTCTACCATTAATTACACTGGCAGCCTGCTCAAGATCACGTAATCGAGAATTTGTACAAGAACCGATAAAGACATGTTCAATTGGAACCGAGGTGATGGGAATATCCGCCTCTAAGCCCATGTACTGAAGTGCTTGCTCAATAGCTTGCTGATCACCAGCGTTTTTTGCTGTATTAGGGTTTGGGATCTTGTCATTAACTGAAATACACTGACTTGGATTCGTTCCCCATGTTACTTGTGGTGCAATTTCGGAAGCATTTAATGTAACGGTATGGTTATATTCCGCACCTTGATCACTTGCAAGCTCAAGCCACTCTTGTTTAGCCTGTTCGAATAATGTACCTTCAGGGGCATACTTTCTTCCTTTAAGGAAATCAACAGTAGTTTGATCAGGACTAACTAAACCAGCACGAGCTCCCGCTTCAATTGACATATTGCAAATGGTCATCCGTTCTTCCATTGAGAGCTTGCGAATTGCATTACCTGTATATTCTATGACATAGCCGGTACCAAAATTAACACCATATTTAGCAATAAGTGCAAGGATGATGTCTTTAGCGGTCACACCGGTTCCAAGCTGACCATCAACTTTAACGTTTAATGTTTTTGGTCGTGCCTGCCAAATGGTTTGAGTCGCCAGAACATGCTCAACCTCACTAGTGCCAATACCAAATGCTAGAGCACCAAATGCTCCATGCGTAGAGGTATGACTATCTCCGCAAACAATTGTTTTTCCAGGCTGGGTAAGGCCAAGTTCTGGTCCAATTACGTGAACAATTCCTTGATGTTTATGCCCCATACCAGCTAAAGGGACACCAAATTCTTCGCAATTTTGCTTTAAGGTATCCATTTGCAACTTTGAGACTTCATCCTTAATAATGTTGGTATGAACAGTAGGAACATTGTGATCCATCGTCGCAAACGTCAGCTTTGGTTGTCGAACTGTTCTGTTCTTCATTCTTAATCCTTCAAACGCCTGTGGTGAAGTTACCTCATGAACAAGGTGAAGGTCAATATAGAGCAATGCAGGCTTACCTGGCTCTTCAAAAACGACGTTCTTTTCCCAGATTTTTTCAATAATTGTCTTAGGATTAGTCACTCAGAATCACTCCTTTAAACTAGCAATTTAATTAGCTAAAAATATGTTAGATATTCCGCAAAATATTATTGGTCATTTCTTTTGTAGTCACAAGGCTACCAGTTTTTACTTTTAAGTCTGCCGTATAATAACCATTATTAATTGTCGCTTCGACTGCTTGCTCAATATTGCTAGCTTCAGTATCCATTTTAAATGAATAACGGAGCATCATAGCTGCTGAGAGAATCATTGCAATTGGATTAGCGATGCCTTGCCCAGCAATATCTGGAGCAGAGCCATGTGCGGGTTCATATAAGCCAATCCCGTTCTCAGCAAGACTAGCAGAAGGGAGCATGCCAAGTGAACCGGTAAGAACTGAAGCTTCGTCACTTAGAATGTCACCAAACATGTTTTCAGTCACAATAACATCAAATGAGTTTGGTTCAGTAATTAATTTCATTGCTGCGGCATCAACAAGCATATGGTTAACCTCAACATCAGGATAAAACGGTTTTTGTTGATCAACAATTTCCCGCCATAGCTTACTAGATTCAAGGACATTTGCTTTATCAACAGACGTTAGTTTCTGCTTGCGTAGTTGAGCACTTTCAAAAGCTTTCTTAATAATACGTTCCATTTCATAACGTGTATAAGTTAAGGTATCGACAACAGATTGCCCGTCCTTGCTTCGTTGACTTGGTTCACCAAAATATAACCCGCCTGTTAATTCCCGAACAATTAACAAATCGCTACCGTTAATAATATCAGGCTTTAGGGGAGAGGCATCTAATAGGTGTTCAAAGCCTTTTACAGGACGGAGGTTTGCATATAGATCGAGCGCTTTGCGAATGGCGAGTAGTCCGCGCTCTGGACGTAAGTGGGAAGGGTTCTGGTCCCACTTTGGTCCGCCAACGGCCCCTAATAAAACAGCATCTACTTTTTTTGCTGCAGCAATTGTTTCAGTAGGGAGTGGGGTAGAGGCTGCATCAATGGCAGCCCCCCCAATAAGATGTTGCTTAAAAGTAAATTCATGCTTGAATTTTTTTGCTATTGCCTCTAGGATAGCGACAGCACTATCAATAATCTCAGGGCCAATTCCATCTCCGGGTAGCAAAAGAATGTCTTTCTTCATTTTATATCACGCCAATCCAATTAATTTCTTAAGATGAAAACTCGATTAACAGCATTTAAGAACGCCGATGAGGCAGCTTCGAGTACGTCCTGAGCTGTACCACGACCATTTACAGTTTGACTGTCCACGCTTAAGCTAACATGGACTTCGGCAAGAGCATCTTTGCCTCTGCCAATTGAGCTTAAATTAAAGTCAGTCAAATAGGTTTCTTCTTTAATTAAACCTTCAATTGTATTGTAAAGTGCTTCAACACTTCCAGCCCCCGTGTTCTTACCCGACACTTCTTCACCATCTGGCGTAAGAAGTGAAACAGTAGCGGTGGGGGAGTGGGCTGAATCATACTGCACTTGAAACGAGCGCAGCTGGTATTGCTTACGATTACTTGTATCTGTCTGAATCTCCATTAGAATAACAAATAAATCATCATCGGTTACTTCTTTTTTGCGGTCTGTTAATTGTTTGAAAGCTAGGAATGCATCGGCTATCTTCTCATCTGATAAATTAAAGCCAAGCTGTTGAATACGATCTTTAAATGCATGTCGACCTGAGTGTTTGCCTAAAACAAGGTTATTTGAATGGACACCAACAAGCTCAGGTGTAATAATTTCATAGGTTTGGGCATTCTTTAGGACACCGTCTTGGTGAATACCGGACTCGTGGGCAAAGGCATTGCGTCCAACAATTGCTTTGTTTCCAGGTACGACCATACCAGTAAATTGACTAATTAAATCACTTGTTCTCTTAATTTCATTTAAGACAAATTGGGTAGTAAAAGGGTAAAAGTCCTTTCTAATTTCAAAGGTTACCGCCAGTTCTTCTAGCGAAGCATTTCCCGCTCGCTCACCAATACCATTTATTGTTCCTTCCACCTGAGTTGCCCCATTTTGCACGCCAGCAATAGAATTAGCAAGAGCCATTCCTAAATCATCATGGCAGTGGGTCGATAAATCAACTCGCTCAATATTGGGCACATTTTCTTTCATATATTTGAACATTTCACCATATTCTTTTGGGGTCGTATAGCCCACCGTGTCGGGTAAATTAATAACCGTAGCCCCAGCATCAATAACCTGCTCAATAATTGCAGCTAAGAAAGCCAAGTCAGAACGGGAAGCATCCTCTGCAGACCATTCAATATCGTCACATTTTTCTTTTGCGTATTTCACCATTTCAACAGCAATTTCGACAACTTGTTCAGGTGTTTTTTTAAGCTTATCCTTCATATGGATAGGGGAAGTGGCGATAAAGACATGAATACGTGGATGTGAAGCATCCTTTATTGCTTCCCAGGCACGGTCGATGTCATTTCTGTTTGCTCTTGCTAGTGCGGTGACAGTTGAATTCTTTATTGTTCTAGCGATCTTCTGCACTGCATCAAAGTCACCTTGTGAGGAAGCGGGAAAGCCCGCTTCCATAACATCAACGCCTAATCTTTCAAGCTGCTTAGCAATTTCTAGCTTTTCAAGTTGATTTAGGTTGACACCAGGTGATTGCTCACCATCACGCAGGGTCGTATCAAAAATCTTAATTCGAGTCATCAGTGACCACTTCCTTCTTAGCATTAGCACGTTGCTTAACGAAAGGCATTAGATCACGCAGTTCTTTCCCTACTTTCTCAATTAGGTGATTATTCTCTGCTTGGTTAATTGCATTAAATTGAGGGCGGTTTGCTTGATTTTCTAAAATCCATTCCTTAGCAAACTTTCCTGTTTGGATATCAGTTAAGACGTCCTTCATCCGTGCTTTCGTATCAGCATTTACTACCCGTGGTCCAGAGACAAAGTCGCCCCATTGTGCAGTGTCTGAAATTGAATAACGCATACCTTCAAGACCACCCTCATAGAGTAAATCAACAATTAACTTAAGCTCATGTAAGCATTCAAAGTAGGCAACTTCAGGTTGATAGCCAGCTTCAACTAACGTTTCAAAACCAGCTTTTACAAGGCTAGTTGCGCCCCCGCATAGGACAGCTTGCTCACCAAACAAATCAGTTTCCGTTTCTTCTTGGAAAGTAGTTTTCAGAATACCAGCACGTCCTGCACCAATCCCTTTTGCATAGGCAAGTGCAATGTCCTGCGCTTTACCAGTGTAGTCTTGGTAAATACCGTAGAGGGCAGGGACACCAGCACCTTCTTCAAAAGTACGTCGAACGAGGTGACCTGGTCCTTTTGGTGCCACTAAAAAGACATCAACATTTTCAGGTGGTTGAATTTGACTGAAATGAATATTGAAGCCGTGGGCAAATACAAGTGCATTGCCTGCTTCAAGATGATCCTTGATGCTCTCATGATAAATCTTTGGTTGGTACTCGTCAGGAAGCAATACCATAATGACTTCGGCCTCTTTAGCTGCTTCAGCTACTGTTTTAACGTCAACACCATCCTCAACCGCCTTATCCCATGACTTTCCTTCTCTTAAACCGACAACGACATCGAAACCACTTTCTTTAAGGTTTAAAGCATGTGCGTGTCCTTGTGAACCATAACCGATTATTGCGATTTTTTTCCCCTTTAATACGTCCTCTTGAATATTATTGTTGTATACTACTTTTGCCATGAAAATCATTCCTTCCAATTTTGTTTTATATAGTAAATGTAGAGCTACATGTTACTGCATTTAATTATCTTAATAAAGAAAAGGGTGTTGCATCCTGACTTGCTTGGGGCTGTTGTCCTCTTAGAAAAGCAGTCACGCCAGTCCGGGCAATGTCCTTAATACCATATGGTCTTAACAAATCAATTAATGCTTCAACTTTTTCTGATTTACCTGTTACCTGAATAGATAGCGTATCTTTACTTACATCAATCACACTGGCACGAAAAGGCTCGATAATCCCTTGAATCTCAGAACGAAGTTGGGCATTGCTGGTGATCTTAATTAAGGCTAACTCGCGAGCTACAATGGCTTTATCCGTAATATCGGAAACCTTTAAGACATCAATTTGCTTATTAAGTTGCTTAGTAACTTGCTCAAGCTTCTGATAATCCTCAACATCAACAACAAAGGTGATCCGAGAGGTTCCTTCGTGCTCAGTTCGGCCAACCGAGATACTTTCAATATTAAATTGTCGTTTTTGCAGTAAGCCGGTAATGCGGTTAAGCACACCACTTCGATTGCTAACTTTTGCTGTTATAATGCGTTTCATGGTTTCACTCCTATCATTTCATGAATCCCTTTGCCAGGTGCAATCATTGGATAGACATTTTCCTGTTGTAGCACGCGAGCATCAATTAAAACTGGGCCATCATGGGCAAGTAAATCAGGTAGCTGTTGCTCAAAATCGTTAGGACTTTCAATTTTAACACCTCTGACTTCGTAAGCCTCAGCCAACTTAACAAAATCGGGTTGAATACTAAAAATTGACTCTGAATAGCGCTCTGAGTAAAACTTCTCTTGCCATTGTCTAACCATACCTAAGGCAGCGTTGTTAACGATAATTACCTTTACCGGTAGGTTGCGTTCTTGAAGGATTGATAACTCCTGTAATGTCATTTGAAAACCACCATCACCTACGATTGCAATGACGAGGTCATCTGGTGCAGCAAGCTGAGCACCAATTGCCGAAGGGAAACCAAAGCCCATTGTGCCTAATCCACCTGAAGTTACCCAACGATTCGGTTTCTTAAATTTGTAATATTGTGCTGACCACATTTGATGCTGGCCCACATCAGTTGAGACGATTGCTTCACCTTTTGTTTCCTGGTAAACCTTATCAATGACCCATTGACCAATCATCGCTTGCTCTGGTTGCTTATACCACAATGGGTAGTCTTGCTTATATTGATAGACATGCTGTCTCCAATTACCAAAATCAGGCGTTTGATTAATTTGCTTTTTCATTTCCTTTAAAGCATACTTGGCATCCCCAACTACCGGGATATGTGTGTTAACATTCTTGCCAATCTCTGCTGGGTCAATATCAATATGTGCTACAATAGCAGAAGGTGCAAAATGGTCTAAATTACCGGTAAGGCGATCATCAAACCGAGCCCCAATATTTATTAATAAATCAGTCTCATAAATGGCCATATTAGCAGCATAAGTACCATGCATGCCGCCCATTCCAAGAAAAAGCTCATGCTCGCCAGGAAATGTTCCAAGACCAAGAAGTGTATTAACAACTGGAATTTGATGCTGCTCAGCAAAAGCGATTAGTTCTTCAGAGGCTTGAGCAAATTGAACCCCAGCCCCAGCTAGAATAACGGGTTTATTAGAACTTAGTAAAGCTTCTTTCAATTTCTTAACCTGGAGCGGGTTTGGTTTAACGGTTGGCTGATAGCCAGGGAGATGAAAATCATCTGGGTAGTGATCAGCACAAGGGTTAGCCGCGATATCCTTTGGAATATCAATTAAGACGGGTCCAGGTCGGCCGGTTGTTGCAATGTGAAAAGCTTCTTTAACAATTCTTGGCAAATCACTGATTTTTCGAACCTGATAATTATGCTTTGTTATGGGGGTGGTAATCCCAATAATATCAGCTTCTTGAAATGCATCTGTACCAATAACAGTTTGATTAACCTGGCCCGTGAAAACAACCAACGGCAGGGAATCAATCATTGCATCCGCTATTCCAGTTACTAAATTTGTTGCACCCGGACCAGAAGTTGCAATAACAACACCTGGTTTTCCAGATACGCGGGCGTATCCTTCAGCGGCATGTATTGAACCTTGCTCATGACGAGCTAGCACTTGGTTAAACAAATGTTTCTTTTTATAAAGGGCATCAAAGATAGGTAACACTGCTCCGCCTGGATAACCAAACAGTGTTTTGACATCAGCAACAATTAAGGATTCAATTAATAGATCGGCTCCAGTTTTGGGTGCGTGCGTCACCGTTTTTTGATGTTCTTCTTTTGATTTGACCATTTCAATCCCTCCTGTTTTTTTAAAAAGTCGTTAGTGAGCGGTTTGGAGCATAAAAAACTAGATTTAAAAAAGACCTCTTCTCACTGTAATCCTGCCCAAAAAGCAGGGGTTACAAGGGAGAAAAGATCTTATTTTCACGGTACCACCTTGGTTCGTTATATTTTTACAAATATAACCTCAAGAAGCTATTACATTAGCTTCGTTTTGATAACGGGTCATTTGGTAGACCCGGTTAAATCTAAAAGGGGCAATCCCGTTCAATTTAACACTCCAAGACGATGTCAGAATAATATGCATTTCCGGGCTTCCAGCAACCCCGGCTCTCTGAATATGCAAACTAACTTATTCCTTTGCTCTTATCATCATTTTCATCAGTATTTAAAAGGACATCACACCACCAGTGTTTGCTGATGTGACTAACTTCGCGTATTTCCCTAAATAACCAGTCGTAATCTTTGGTGCTGGTTTCGTCCAGCTTGCTAGTCTCTTTTCTAATTCTTCCTCAGAAACGGATAATGCAATTGACCGATTAGGAAGATCAATCACAATCTCATCTCCTGTTTCAACTAAAGCAATTGGACCACCTTCAGCAGCTTCTGGTGAAATATGGCCAATTGAAATCCCGCGTGATGCGCCTGAGAAGCGCCCGTCGGTAATTAATGCTACATCTTTATCTAATCCTCTTCCGGCAATTGCAGCAGTAGGGGCCAGCATTTCTGGCATACCTGGACCGCCTTTTGGTCCTTCATAGCGGATAACAACAACATCACCAGCTTTAACTGTTCCATCATTTATGCCTGCTTGTGCTTCATCCTGAGATTCAAATACAACAGCTGTTCCAACAAATTTCTTAATTGAAGGGTCAACTGCACCTACCTTGATAACAGCACCATTTGGGGCGATATTGCCGTGTAAAATTGACAATCCACCTACTGGGCTATAAGGCTTTTCAATAGTATGGATAACCTGTTCGTTTTTAATGAGATGATCTTTCACATTTTCATAAATCGTTTTGCCGGTTATGGTGATACGATCCTTGTGAATCCCATTCTCTAGTTTACACAGTTCCCGAATAATAGCACTTACACCACCAGCAAGATGAAGATCATGCATAGTGTAATCTGATGCAGGGCTAATCTTTGACAGATAAGGAATGCGTTCTGCTACCTTATTAATCCTCTTTAGATCGTATTCTATCCCAGCTTCATTCGCAATTGCGAGGGTGTGGAGTACCGTATTTGTTGACCCGCCCATCGCCATATCTAGAGCAAAGGCATCATCAATTGTATCCTTTGTGATAATGTCTCGTGGTTTAATATCTTTTTTAACTAAATCGATTAAGTGATGAGCTGCTTGGTAAATTAGCTCATGACGTTCATCAGATGTTGCCACAATTGTTCCGTTGCCAGGAACAGTCATCCCGAGCATTTCCATCAATGAGTTCATCGAATTAGCAGTAAACATTCCTGAACATGATCCGCATGTTGGACAGGCAAGTGTTTCAAGTTCTTTCAGTTCTGCCTCAGTCATCTTCCCAGATGCAACTGCACCGACCCCTTCAAACATGGATACTAGTGATAAATGATCACCGTCAGGGGAAACACCACCCTCCATTGGCCCGCCAGATACAAAAACTGAAGGGACATTGGTTCTAACTGATGCCATTAACATACCTGGTGTAATCTTGTCGCAGTTGGGAATGTAAAAGACACCATCAAACCAGTGGGCGTTAATAACTGTTTCAGCGCTATCAGCAATGATCTCGCGACTAGGTAATGAATACCGCATCCCGATGTGACCCATAGCAATTCCATCATCTACACCAATGGTATTAAATTCAAATGGAATACCGCCGGCCTCTCTAATCGCTTCTTTAACAACCTCTGCGAATTTATTTAAGTGCTTGTGACCTGGTATAATATCAATATAGGAATTACAGACGCCAATAAAAGGTTTCTCCAAATCCTTAGTCTTAACCCCTGTTGCGTGCAATAAGCTACGATGGGGAGCACGATCTAAACCTTTCTTTATCATATCACTTCTCATGCTATTCGCTCCTTACACTTACTATCAACACGACTAAAGAAATACGATAAGATGTTTTCAGTATTTACTTGTCAAAATAGTAAAATAATTAATTGGTTGTCGACAATCATACAATCAAATTGTGTGTGGGTCAACAGGTTTTGCGAAATTTTCTGACTTTTTGTTTTATTTTTAAAATAACATCATTGTTATCGCTTTCTGAGATAGATAATTTCCTTTTTAAGTTAACCTATTCATGCTAAAATCTAACCATAACATTCAGTTTGGAGGATTCGATAAGGTGCGAGAATTAGCAATTATACCATGTGGGAAGCGGAAAATATGGGATGTTAATCCGACATTTGGTCAGGCAACTGTTAACGAAGCTTACATCGGAACATTACATCGGTTAACGAAACAGTATGCGCAAACATTTTGTGATAATTGGGTTATACTGTCAGCTAAACATGGTTATTGTTTTGGGGATGAGATTATTCCATCGAATTATGATCTCACTTTTGGAATGAATAATAAACAAGCAATTATTTCTAATGAAAAGCTTAAGGCACAAATACATGAAAAAGAATTATTGAATTGTCAGAAAATTATTGTGTTAACTGGTCAAAAGCACAAAAGGGTTGTTGAAGCTTCCTTTGAAGAGCAGGACAGACTATTCTTTCCGTTGATAGGTGGAAGAGGTATTGGTGACATGCAGCAGAAGCTTAAGCAGGCACTTGTGTTAAAACGACCGTTTCTTTAAAAAATGTATAGAGCTTGTTTAAACAAGAAAGGGGAAATGAAAGTGAAACAAGATTTAAAGCAAACTTGGGATTTGGAACAAATTTTTCAAGGTGGTAGTAGCTCAACTTTATTTCAGAGCTTTATAAAAGAAGGTGAAGCAAAAATAGTGGCTTTCTCTGAAAAAGTGAATTATTTTAATGAAGGTAAACAATTAGCTGCATTTAAAGCTGTTATTAATGCCCTAAAAGAATCTGGTATTTTCTTAGGTGAGATTAGTTCGTTTATTAGCTGTCTATCGGCACAGGACGTTACTGACAAACACGTTAAAGAGCTCATTGCCAAAAAAAATCGACTAAGTGCAGCTTTTAAAAATGAAATGAATTATTTTTCATTTAGCTTAACGAAGATCCCAGATCAAGAATGGGCAGAATGGCTTGCAGATAGTTACTTAGTTGATGTTCATTTTGTCCTTGCTGAATACCGTCAGGAAGCAAAAGAAAAGCTGTCAGAAGCGGAAGAAAGTATTATTACGGACTTATCAATTGATGGCTATCATGGTTGGGGGGAAATGTACGATACCATTGTAGCTGGAATGGAGATTGAGTGGGAAGGGGAGTTGCAATCAGTTGGTCAAATTGCAAACCAGTTAAATAATCCAGACCGTACCTTAAGAAAGCGTGCCTTTGAAAAGTATGATCAAGCTTGGCAGAAGCATGCTGATCTTTTTGCAGATACATTAAATCACCTAGCAGGCTTTCGTTTGCAAATGTATAAGCATCGTAACTGGCAATCTGTTTTAAAAGAACCGTTAACCTATAACCGCATGAGTGAGCGTACATTAGCTAGCATGTGGCAGACAATAATTAAGAACAAATCAGCTTTTCATGACTATTTTGACCGTAAAGCAAAGCTACTAGGAATAGCCAAGTTAAGTTGGTATGATCTAGATGCCCCTATTTTTCAAGACACCAAGGTTATCGGTTACCAGCAAGCTGCTGAAAATATTGTTGAGCAATTCGGTAAAATAAGTCCAAAAATGGCGGACTACGCCGTCAAGGCTTTTGAGAACAATTGGATTGAAGCTGAGGACCGGAGTGGGAAACGACCTGGCGGCTTTTGCACAAGCTTTCCAAAAAGTAAGCAGACTAGAATATTCATGACCTATTCGGGAAGTGCATCGAACGTAGCCACTTTAGCACATGAACTAGGTCATGGTTATCATCAGTATGTGCTGGATGATCTGGATCCCTTGAATCAAAATTATGCGATGAATGTTGCAGAGACTGCTTCAACTTTGGCCGAGCTGATTGTTGCCGACTCCGCTGTTAAACAAGCAAAGTCATTGGAAGAACAAATTAGCCTTGTTGAGGATAAAATTCAAAGAAGTGTAGCATTCTTTATGAACATTCACGCACGTTTCTTGTTTGAAACGCGCTTCTATGAATTAAGAAAAGTGGGTTATGTTTCAGCAGGTCAATTGAATCAGCTTATGGAAGAGGCACAGCGCGAAGCATACGATGATCAACTTGATCAGTATGATCCATCATTCTGGGCATCAAAACTACATTTTTATATTACGGATGTGCCGTTTTATAATTTCCCATATACATTTGGTTATTTATTTAGTTTAGGGATCTATGCTTTTGCCAAAAAAGAGCCTGCACAATTTGAAAGCTTCTATGATTGCTTACTTCGTGATACTGGGAAAATGACTGTTGAAGACTTAGCCCAAAAGCACTTGAGTGTAGACTTATCAACTGAGTCATTTTGGCAAGGAGCTATTGATTTGTGTACTGAAGACATTAACTTATTCTTAACATTAACCAAGTCACAATAAATGAACTATAAGAGGTGTATGTGATATGAAAGCATTTGTACATAAAGGCACGCAAATACTTAGCATGGAGATGAACAAGCCATCCGTTTCAGTTGGCCAGTTGTTAATTAAAATGCATAGTGTTGGTCTAAATCGACGTGACTTAATGATTCCAGCTCGACGAGGTGAGCAGCCAGAACCCGTTATATTAGGTTCTGATGGTGTTGGTATAGTTGAAGAGATCGGTTCAGCGGTGAGGAAATTTAAGAAAGGAGATCGTGTGATTGTTAACCCAGGAATGGGTTGGGAAATGAACACAAGTGCTGCTCCAGAAACACTTGAAATAGTAGGTTATCCTAGCCATGGAACATTTGCAGAATACTACCTTGTTGATCAACGCTGGGTAGAGCCGATGCCAAGCTATCTTGCCTGGGATGAAGCTTCTGTATTAGCATTGGCAGCATTAACGGCTTATCGTGCCTTATTTACCAAGGGTAAATTAGCGCCTAATCAGACTGTATTTATTCCTGGGATTGGCAGTGGTGTCGCTACCTTTTTGCTTCAATTTGCAAAAGCTGCTGGTGCAAATGTCATTGCGTCATCTCGTTCGGCAGAAAAAAGAGCCCGTGCTGAACAGTTAGGGGCCGATTTGGTAATTGATACAAATCAAGACTGGAAGGGATGTATCGCTAATCGACAAATTGATTTAGTCATTGATAGCATTGGATATGCTACCTTTCACCGTTCACTGGAAGTATTAAAGCCAGGGGGAACTCTCGTGACATTTGGTGCTACCACAGAGGATAACGTGACCTTCAATGTTCGGAATTTCTTCTATGCCCAACAGCAAATTATCGGGTCGACATTAGGGAGTAGAGAAGAACTTAGAGAGATGCTTACTTTTATTGAACAACATTCAATTAGGCCAGTTGTAGACTCGGTGTATGCCTTTGAAAGCTTTGGTCAGGCTTTTGAACACTTAAAACATGGTAAGCAATTTGGTAATATCTCAGTTAAAATTATCAAAGAATAGCAATAACTTATGATTCTCCCAGCATCGCTAAACCGTATGCCGGGAGAATCATTTTAACCTTTAGGTTTGAACAACAATGCACCAATCATACCAAAGATAATTGCTGCAGAAATTCCGGAACTTGTTACTTCGAACATTCCGGTAATTACGCCAATCATGCCGCTTTTTTCAGCCTCAAGCAAAGCGCCATGCACAAGAGCATTACCAAAGCTTGTAATAGGAACAGTCGCTCCGGCACCGGCGAAATCAACAAGTGGCTCGTAAAGACCAAATCCATCTAAAATTGCACCAAGGACGACAAGTAAGCTAAGGGTAAAGCCAGGTGTCTTCTTGAAGATATCCATAATTAATTGACCGATGACACAAATAATGCCACCTACAATGAAAGCCCATAAAAAGACCACTCAAATCGCCCCGCTTTCTAGTGCTACCGCATGTGCAATAACCGGAATAGATTGCTTTTGTAAAGTTGATAGTGGTGATAGTAAAGCACCTGTTGCAACAAAAAGAACTTTATTAAGTTTACAAGTCTTAAGCTGTTGATAAAGCTTACTATATAAGTAAAGTGCAGAGCAACCAGCTCCACTCCCACCAGAAAAGACATTCTGATTATCCGCATAAATTGAAAGTCCAGAATCAATAAATTTATCAGCTTGGATATTTAAGCCATTACTTCTTAACAAATCGATTGTAATTGATCGCCCTATTTGTCCTAAATCTCCTGAAACAATGAGATCGTAATAATTGACGGCAAGCTTATGATCATTAAAGTGATTTAAGATGGTATCAGCAGCAGCAGGAGCCATAGCAGCCCCCATATTAAAGGGATCTTTCTGGTTTAAATCCATTACCTTGCCAATTGTTGCACGAGCAAGGTAGGGGCCATTACCGTTTTTACTAACTAAACCAATTCCTGCTCCTGTAACCGTCCATTGTGAACTTGGTGGTTTTTGTGCTCCATACTCGGTAGGGTATCGAAACTGTTTTTCGACAGCTGCGTAATGACTTGAAGCTCCTGTTAAAATATGCTGAGCTCCGTCACTATTTACGATTAAGCCCGCCATTGCTAGGGCGGCAGCTGAGGTAGCGCATGCATTTGATATCCCTAAAAAAGGTATGTGGTTGGATCGAGCTGCAAAGTTGGTGGGTGTTAGCTGATTAATTAAGTCACCACCAATAAAAAAATCAATATCTGCAAATCGTAGCTCTGCATTCTGGACCGTTAATTTACAGGCATCCTCTATTAATTGTTGATGTGCTTGCTCAAAGCTAGGTTGGGCCATATAGAGATCTTTATGAATTAAGTCAATATAATCTGCAATATTACCTTTGCCTTCAAACGGACCCGCCGCTGTTCCGGTTGATAATAGGCGAGGCTTATTCTGATAAAGCCAGCTCTGTTTTCCTATTTTCATCCTATCACTCCAAACTCCATTAGCGCTGTTTTAATTAATGCGACAATGAAGGCTGAAAAGACGCCAAATAAAATGACCGATCCAGCTAGTTTAAACATGTTAGCACCAACACCTTGAACAAAACCCTCTGTTCGGTGTTCCATTGCTGCAGAAATAACAGCGTTGCCAAACCCAGTAACCGGAACAGCTGTACCTGCACCAGAGAATTGTGCAATTTTGTCGTATACGCCAAATCCTGTTAATAACATGGTAATAAATATTAAGGTAGCAACAGTAGGGTCACCAACTGTTTCTTCAGTAAAATCAAAGACATACATGTAAAAAAAGCTAATCCCTTGACCGATTACGCAGATAAATCCTCCTACAAAAAAAGCTTTTAAGCAGTTTTTTAAAATAGGTCGTTTTTGATCATGAGCAGAAACTAAATTCTGATAGTCATCCTTCTTTATTTGTAGCATAATGCTCCTCCTTGTCTTATTTGCCTTCTATAAGCTGAATAATTTCATCAAAGAGCTTATCGAAGTCGCTTTTTGATAGATCCTGATCCGCAAGCTGTTGCTTTAAGCGATCAATTTCAATATAGATTTTTAGGTCAGATGACACTTTTGGTTTAATGTCCTCATTTGATTTCTTAAGGTATGATTGGACTTCTTTGGCAATTTTTTGCTCGTTAAACTGAGCAAGTTGATCAACCTTAATAGCCATAATAAGCTCGTCATTATTTGAGATGCTTGTTACATCCACGATGTCTTCAAACTGATTGTAAATATCTCCGTTCAAAGTGTCTTGGTCAATCACGGAATAATTTGTTTGCTTAGCCGCCAAAGGATTATCTGATTGATTATCAAGTGTTTGTCCCGTTTGACAGCCCGTAAGAACGAGCAAACTTAGCCATACCACGAGCATATTACATGATTTACTTTTCTGCATAAAATCTTCACCTCTTTTTAAGATAGGTTTTGATTTAAAGCGTTTTTTATGCAAAAAAAAACTGCCTGATAAAGGCAGTTTCATTTTTGAGGGGCAATTTCTTATTTGTGAAGTTGTTCTATGATGCATTCCAAAGCATGGTATTAATTAGTCGTTAAATAAAGAATATGAAACTGGAGTTCTTGCTCCTCAGACTCGAACCACTCTGTTAGTGATTCACTGTCAGGTTGATTTACGTTTGGAATTTCTATTTGAATATTTTCGTCATCTTGCCATTCAGCTGAGAAGATCGGCCATTGAAACGTTTGAAAACCAGTCAAAGTAAGGTTGTCTGAAGTTAGCTTTACTTCAGACCAGCTATCAAGGTCAAAAACCATGAGGCGATTTAGATCCCATTCCTGCAAACTTTGCGGCCGTTGATAGGTAATCAATAACTTTGAACGATCAGGTGATGGCTGGATAGCTAAAATATCTGATTGATCGGCTAATAGCTTTGACTGCTCCGTGTCTGTATTTAAAAGCAAATTACTACAAGCATTATCTTGACAGGCAAAATTAAGTAGAAACAATGATTCAAATCCTTCTTCATTAATCTGAGTTAACTGCATCTCGTTAATAGCTTGATTACGATCGCGATGTTGTGCTAAATAATTAGAGATAATTGGGATTTGATCAATATGCAATGAAATTTGTCGATCAATTAAAGTAAATTCAACAAACTGCTGAATATCGCTTTCCTCTTCACCAGAATCAATTTCCTCTTCGATGAGCTCCGTTGATTCTTCAGCATGCTCGTTTAACTCTTCTTGAACAATGACGGGTTGTTTATTACTACAAGCTATTAAAACTAATAAGGAAATTCCAATCAGGATAACGCTTTGTTTAATCATAATATCACGATCCTTTTCCTACTCTAATTCATACTCAAGTATCTTTAATTGGTCATTCTCGTATCCGACGATAAAACGATATTGGATAAGGGTACTTTCGTCATTAGCTTGAGCTAAGCTGTAGTTTAACTTTAATTGCAAACTAATCGTGTCCCTGTCAGTATGTGCTTCAATATCACCGAAAATGGTTAAATCGACCAGTTGCAAATATCTTGACCGGAAGCTTGGATAATCAATATCGCTCTGCAAAGCACTTCCAAGTAGCGTATATGCGTTAATATAATCATGCATCGCAATGCTCTCAATAAAGTATTGAACGAGGTACATTGCATCTTCGGTTAAGGCATTAATGTTTTTATCTTGTCTAATAATCGAACTAGGGAAGGTAAGTGAACCATTATCAGTTGATGTGGACCACTCCGTAATGTCATCAATGATGTCCGTTATCGGAATGCTAAAGCCAATATCACTATCCTCGTAGCCAGCTGAATTAATCGCCACCACTTTGCCAGTTTTTCGATCAATTAAAGGTCCGCCACTATTGCCATGGGTAATTGTCGCAGAGATTTGATAGACGTTCTCGTAAGACGCTTCATTAATAGAGAAAGAGCGGTCAACTCCTGAAATAATTCCTACCGTTACAGAATGTTGCAGACCTAAAGGACTACCTACTGCTATAATTTCGGCACCAGGAAGCAATTTCTCTGTCGTATTTAAATGAATGGGTTGTTGATTAATAAGTTGTGGAACTCGGATTACGGCAATATCTTTTTCAACATCAAAACCTACGATCGCTGCTGGATAGGTTTCGGCATTAGACATGGTTATGTTAATGGACTTTGCATCTTTAATAACATGTTGATTGGTTACGATATCTCCTCTGGTGTTGTACAGAAAGCCAGAACCGACTCGACTTGAATTTTCAGTTTCAACGTTAATCTGAACAACATTTTTTTGTGACTCATGAATGATATGTTGTAGATCAGTTACATCAGAACTTGATTCGCTATATTGAAGAATTGAATGCTCGGCATAAATGGTCTGGCGTTCCAGATAAGTTAACAGCCAATAATTCATTCCTAATCCTATCGTTAAGATAAGGAAGCATAAAAATCCAATAAATGCACGTTGCCTGTTTTTCATTACTTAGCCTCACAATCTATTCGTTTACTAACCATGTTATTGATACCATTTTAACCTCACTGACAGCATCATAGAGGTCGGTATCAAAGTAAGTAAAATCAAATTGTCCATTCTCACCTGGATAAAGTATATCGGGGTGAACAAAAACTTGGTTGTCTTCAAGGATTTCATCGTTATGATCAAGTAAATGGAAATGCACTTGAATAGTTGAAATTGGAACGGTCGCTACGCTGGTCAGTTCTCCTGATACAGTTAAATGACCTTGTTCTGTTTCTACAAAAGAAATGTCGATGAGGTCAATCGCTTGATTTTGATTAATTTCCACTTCTTGTTCATAAGCAGAGAAGGCTTGCTCCATTCGTGTTTCCAAGTCGAATTGAAAACTAGCCTGTTCAGTTTTAATGTTCGCAAGGAGACTTTGTAGCTTTTCATCATTAGGAATATAATAAAGTCCATTTTCAACTAGTGTTTTTGCTTCTGAAAACTGGTTTCCTTGCAATAAATGATTCGCTTGACTTAAGGTATAGGCACTAATCTGATTTCGGATAGTTTGAACAAATTCATAACCATCTGGACCTTGAATGCCTTCTGCTTCCCACAATATTGCAGGCAAATCCTCTGGATCCGGTTGACCATCAAGCTTCTGTTGAATTGAGGTTAGCTGGATTGTAGAAAGCTGTTGCCTAAGCAGCTCTTGGAAATCTGTTGCAATTTCCCCTTGATAAAGATCCAACTCTGTCTGTGTCTGTTGAATTAGCTGGACTTTGTCCTGAAAGCCTTCAGTTTGCTCAATATCGTCAAGGGTGGAGAAGGCTAACGCAGAGAATTGTTGCAGTATTACTGCTTCAGGGAATTGACTATGTTTGTTTAGTGCGTCAGTTGCAAACTGGAAGGCAAGTTGGTAGTCACCTTCCCAAATAGCTTCCTCTGCATTTTCATAATAGCCTTGGGCTTGCTCTCTTTGAAAATATGAGAATATCCCAACACCGATAGCAATGACAATGACAATGACCAAACTAATAAGTGGTAATTTAAATACTTGTGAAAATCGCTTTTTCTCACCGATTCGTTCATAGAGATCTTGAGGTAATTTCCCCCCACATGTTACGCAAAATAGCTCATGATCATTTACTCTTGCTCCACAAGATGGGCAATATGCCAATATTAACACCTGCTTTTTTTAATAAATTACTTGCCAATCTGAAAAAGGATAAACAATAAATTCAGCTCGACCAATGATGTCAGCTTGATTAATGAATCCTAAAGAGTTTCTACTATCTCGACTTAGTCTACGATGATCGCCTATTACGTAGTAGTGCCCATCGGGAATAAGGGTGTTGGGTACATCGTGTGTCCAAAAACTTCTATCATCAGTTAGAAAGGTTTGTGAATAGGGTATATCATTTATAATCAGCTGTTGATCGGTAATATTGAGTGTTTCATTCGGCAGACCAATCACGCGTTTAATATAGGTCTTGTCAGCTAGTTCAATAACAACGATATCACCCCGTTTAGGCTGATTAAATAGATAGCTTGCCCGGTTGGTAATAATCCATTGATTATCCAGTATTGTCGGGGCCATACTATCACCAGTAACATTAGAAATAGTAAAAATAAAATAATTAAAAAATAAAAATAAAATAAAACAAATAATGAAATATTTCCCTGATTTTATTAAAATCCCTTTCATTAAAACAAAAATCCTTTCTGAAAAACGTTAATACTGATAAATTAACCTATGCTTATTCTATCATAAAGATAAATTAATTAGAAAGATGTCTTTATAATTCAATTCATTTCATTTTCAAATGAATGAACGTCTAAAGCTTATGCTATTCCTAGAGGAGCTGAAGCAATTACATAGCCCCACTTAGTTTGGTGTTCATAATGAGTGAATAAGTTCAATCCGAAAAAGTTAGTCCAAGCTACGCCGATGAAAGCGGAAGATGGCTGTAGTGAGGGTTAATAACGATCGCTTGATTAGACTGGGATTGCTAATGATTTTAAAGGAAATGCTAGAATTTTCTGTTTTTTGAAGGTGTTGAAAGTATCTAAAAAAGTATTTTTATGTTAAACTAGATACCTAACAAATGAAGGGGGATTACAATTGAAAACATCTAATTTGTTGGAGCAGATTGAAGACTTAAGGAAAAGTATGATCGAAGTAGCTGTTGAAAAAGGCTTTTCTAGTGAAGAGTCTATTATAATGAGCCATAAACTAGATCAATTATTAAATCAATATGAGCAAGAGAAACGGTTAAGAAAGCATAGACGACCATTTTAATTAAAAATGGCCATCCAATAGAGTGCGTAGTTATTAGGTTATTCAATTATTTTTGTAATCTCAAGTATGCCTCTAATCTACTTAACCCTTCTGCTAGTGTATCCAAGCTATAGGCATAAGATAGTCTAAGATATCCCTGTCCAGCCTCCCCGAATGCATCTCCAGGAACTAACGCAAGTCCTACTCGTTCAACCAAGTCCAGAGCAAGCTCTAAAGAGGATTTACTGCTCTTTATTCTCACCATAAAGTAAAAAGCGCCATCAGGCTTTATTACTTCTATTCCCATGTTAATTAGTTTTTTATAGACAAAATCTCTCCGAGTCATGTATGCCTGTTTCATCTCAATTGGTGCAGCCTGTGCTTTGGTCACGGCAGCTAAGGCCGCATATTGACTTATTGATGAGGCGCAGGAAACATTATATTGCAGGACCTTTATACAATGTGGCGTTAGCCATTGAGGTGTAATAAGAAAGCCAATTCGCCAACCGGTCATGGCATGAGATTTTGATAAACCATTAATAACGATGAGTTGATCTTTAATTTTACTAATCCTTGCCATTGAATAGTGTGGCTTTTCATAGGATAGCGCACTATATATTTCATCAGTTATTAAAAATAAATTATGTTTGTGCACAAGCTCGGCAATTTTATGACATTCCTCTTCATCTAAACTAACACCAGTTGGATTTGAAGGATAGGGGAGAATAACACATTTTGTTTGTGGCGTAATTGCTCGTTCAAGTAATGACGCAGTAAGCTTGAAGTCTGCTTGCTGTGTATTAACATGGACAGCAGTTGCCCCAGCTAATTTAATTAATGGCTCATAACCTGGATAGACAGGATCTGGTAAGATAACTTCATCACCAGTGTTCAACAAGCTACGACAAACAACATCAATAGCCTGTGAAGCCCCAACAGTTATGATTACTTGCTCTCCTTGAATTGAAGTTTGATAGGATTCATTCATGTATTGTGCGACAGCATGTCTTAACTCAGGTAGACCTGCGTTAGCTGTATAGCTTGTTTTGTTTTCTTCAACGGCAAGTATAGCTGCCTCTTTCACAACAGTAGGAGTTGGAAAATCAGGTTGACCAATTGTTAGCGAAATAACATCTTTGCGCTCACTAACAAGATTAAAAAATTTTCTAATACCTGAAATTTCTATCTGTTCCACTTGATTATTAATTGACTTGGTCATTATTGTCCTCCTTTAAAATGCATTAGAATAAAAAAAACCCGCTCATTGTATAGGGTTAGAGCATGCTGGTTATCCTTGAAAGGGAAAGGATGTGGCGATATGGGTAATAGAATTTACACACAATTACAAATTTTAGGATTTTCTGATCTTTTTTTAATGCTGTTTTTTTTCCTAATTTGCTTTTTCGGACTGTTCGTTTGCCTTTATCCAATTATTATGTGGTTGACGCGTAGAAAAATGTATCACGTTGTTATTTACACAGTGACAGTCTTAGCTACCTTTATTATTATGAATTATTTAACAGTTAGTCATCCCATCAGTATGAAATTATCTTTCTATTATTTAAGTGCTTCATCTGGAGCAATGGTTGTCTGGCTTTTGGTGAAAAAAATAATTAGATAGACAGCTTTATTTTCTCCGTTTATTATGGTAAAAAGAGTATTCCCATTTTCCCAATGACGATGGTGTATAGTATGAAGCGCAAGGTTTGTTCCGTTTATGCTCTTTAACTGGAATGCCTAGATAATTACATATAATTTTTTTGGCCTGTGTCAAAGACATTTTTGTTTTTGGATTGCGATAGCTCTGATCGAGATCGCCCAAATGCTTAATCTCTTTAAAATCTTGTTTGTTCGGAGGTATGTGAAAGAAGTAATCTCCAACTTGAACGAGGACAGTAGAATGCTGTCGACTAAATTTAGGGCTCTCGGAAAAGTGTAGCCCCAATTTTTTGGCCTGATGCTCTTCTAAAAGCTTCTGAATTACTTGTTTCTTCATACTATAAAGTTCTTTTGGATTAAGTGCTGTTTTAGCATGGCGGTTAATAACAAAAATGGCTTTTGCTATGTCGTCAATCTCTTGCTTCACAAAAAATAAACCTCCCTCTTCAAAACGATCACTTGGTAAGTTAGTAGTTACATTTTATCACGAAAAACCACATAAAACTATTCTTGAGGGCAATTTAATTGGATTGTTTAATCTTTAGCTAATTAGCAGGTGGAAATAGTTTGTATCGTGCTCTATTTATGATAAACTAATAGGTGGGAAAGAAAGCGTGAAAATCCTTCCTTCAACTGCTCGTTAGGGAGTGTCAAAAATGGAACATTTAAAAGAATTACCTTTATTGCAAGTGACAGCTGAAATGCTTATGGTTTCCTCTGAAAAGGTAGCGCATGTGCAATTAAATAATCCGATCGAGCATGCGTTGCTCATTCTAGTTAAATCTGGATATTCAGCAGTCCCGGTACTTGATATGCAGTATAAATTTCAAGGGATAGTCGGGAAAAATACAATTTTAAATGAAATATTAGGACTAGAACGATTTGAGCTTGAGAAGTTATCTTCAGTGACCGTTGAAGATGTTATGACGTCAGATATTCCATGCCTAAGAAAATCAGATCCTTTTTTAACCTGTTTAAAAGCACTTATGGACCATACATTTGTTTGTGTGGTTAATGCTAATGGCTATTTTGATGGTATTGTAACAAGAAGAGCAGTATTAAAGCAGTTGAATAAATACATTCACGTAAATAAAGCCTTATTTAATGAAAATGTTGACGAAAAATAGAAAGCATTACTAGTCAAGCTTTTATCAACTTTGATAAAGTGAGACGTATTGAAATTTAAGGGGGACTTCCAAATGAATATGATGGATGCAAATGAGATAATTTCATTTATTTCAAATAGTGAAAAATCAACACCAGTAAAAGTATATGTAAAAGGTAGCGCGTTAAATAAGATTGATTTCCCAGAATCTATTCAATCGTTTGTTGAAAGTGAAACAGGTGTGTTGTTTGGCGAGTGGAAAGAAATTAAAGCAATATTAGCTACATACAAAGAGCAAATCTTAGATTATGTCCTTGAAAATGATCGCCGTAACTCTGCGATCCCATTGCTAGATCTAAAGGATATTAATGCGCGTATTGAACCTGGAGCGGTCATTAGAGACCAAGTTGCTATTGGTAATAATGTTGTTATTATGATGGGTGCAATGATCAATATTGGTGCAGTGATAGGTGATGGCACGATGATTGATATGAATGCTACTCTCGGTGGTCGAGCAACCGTAGGGAAAAACTGCCATGTTGGTGCAGGCGCAGTGCTTGCAGGTGTAATTGAGCCACCTTCTGCAAAGCCTGTAATTGTAGAGGATGATGTTGTAATTGGCGCAAATGCAGTAGTAATTGAAGGGGTTACAATTGGAAAAGGTGCTGTTGTAGCAGCGGGTGCAATTGTTACTAGGGATGTGCCATCTAACACTGTTGTCGCTGGTACACCGGCTCGAGTAATAAAGGAAATTGATGATCAAACGAAGTCAAAAACTGAAATCATGCATGCGTTAAGGAATTTAGGCGAGCAGTAATACAGGTAAATAACATTGGGACTAAGGTGAAATAACTTTAGTTTCCTAACTTCAAGCTAGTAAAGCAACGGTAATATGAGGCTGCTGAGGGTAACGGGTTTTTAGATAAGTTATACTTATTCTATTCGTTACGCTCCAGAGAAGTCACATAAGAACCGTTGCTTTTATCGTATTTTTATATTTAGTTAAAAAGAGGATAGAGGTGTAACAATGAATGAATTAACTTACTTACAACAAATAAGACGTGATTTACATAAAATACCTGAGCTTGGCTTTAAGGAATTTAAGACACAGGCCTATTTATTAGCGGCGATAAAGCAGTTTAGTCAGACTAACTTGACTATTGAAACGTGGGAAACAGGTATATTGGTAATGGTTAAGGGTACAGAACCAACAAGGACAGTTGGCTTTCGAGCTGACATTGATGGTTTACCGATTGTTGAACAAACTGATTTATTATTTCAGTCAATTCATCAAGGGAAAATGCATGCGTGTGGACATGATTTCCATATGGCAATCGCTCTTGCAGTGCTTAAGCGCCTTTCTGAGCAGCCGGCACAAGATAACGTCTTGTTTATCTTTCAACCAGCTGAAGAAGGACCAGGTGGTGCGCTTCCCCTGCTTAAATCAGGTCAATTAAATAAGTACGGGCTTGCATATATTTTTGCCCTGCATATAGCACCAGAGTTGCCGGTTGGTACAATTTCTTCGCGACAAGGTTTATTATTTGCTAACACAAGTGAACTATTTATTGATTTTAAGGGGAGAGGTGGCCATGCAGCATACCCACATTTAACTCATGATATGGTAGTAGCGGCTAGTAGTTATGTCGCGCAATTACAGCATATTGTAAGTAGGGTTATTGACCCTATTGAGAGTGCTGTTGTTACAGTAGGTAAGATAACGGGTGGAACTGTCCAGAATGTTATCGCTGAGCACGCTCGACTTGAGGGAACAATAAGAACAGGTAATCCAGCGACCATTGCAAAAATAAAGCACGCAATTGAGAACTTTGCTAAGGGCTTTGAAGTAAGTCATCATTGTCAAATTAATCTTGATTATGGTTCAAATTATTATCAAGTATATAATAACAAAGAATATGCTGTACGTTTTGAAAAATTGGTTAAAGCTGGTCCATATCAATGGCATGATGCCACAGCTGCTATGACTGGTGAGGATTTCGGCTATTTTCTAAAGGATATACCAGGTTTTATGTTTTGGCTCGGGGTTGGATCTGATTACGGTCTACACCATAGTAAATTAACACCTAATGAAGATGCTTTGTTAGTAGGGGCTAATATTGTAGAAACAGCCATTCGAAATCTTTAAGCTTATTATTATCCTATAAGAGGCTAACAATTAAGTTCTCAAGCTATTGTTTTTAATCATATAGCTAGCAGAGTACTATATATGGTCAGCCTCTTGTCGGACTTGAAAAAAATTAATCTTCTAATTTTGTCTCTTTTTTTACGAAGTTTACGTGCTGAGTAAAAGGACTACCAATATTGTTGTCATCAAAGGCTTGTTTGATTGCCTTTCGGAGGTCATATTCGGCCGCCCACTGTTTCATATTTTCAGTTTGACCAATGACCCGTAGTGTAATGCTGGTATTGTCAATTTGATGAACGCCAATAACGTTAGGACCATCTGTAAACCGGTCATCAGTTACGAAGTTTTGACAAACGTCCTGTAGAACAGTCAGTGCCTTATCCAAGTTTGTTTGATAACTAATATTAATATCAACAAGTGCTCTCATTGTTCCTCTTGAATGGTTACTTACTACCTCAAGCTGTCGGTTAGGAATGAAATTTAAAGTGCCGTCAAAGCTTCTTAGCTTAGTCGTTCTTAAACCAACTTCCTCAACAATTCCATCAAAGCCAGCTGCTGATACGTATTCGCCAACATCAATTTGTTTTTCTAGTAAGATGAAAAAGCCAGTCACTACATCACTTACAAGTCCTTGAGCGCCAAATCCGATTGCCAAGCCAACAACCCCGGCAGAAGCAAGTAGGGGTCCAATATCTAAACTAAATATACCAAACAGCATCGTAATGAAAATAAAACCTAAAATATAGGAAAAAACATTTAACAATAGCTTTTCTAACGTTAAGCTCCGAGCCTCGGAAACATTTCTCTTTTTGGTGAAGTTATTTATTATTTTAGTAATTAATCGTCTTCCTAATGGATTTATCAGCACATAGGCAACAATTAGAAGAATAAGTTGCAGACCAATACCTAATGATACTTCTAGAATAGTGTCAAGATTAAAGCTCATATATGTATGCTCCTTTTAAAATAGTAGGTAGTAGTTTATCAAAGCAGTACCTAGTATATACCCCGGCTGCTTTCCTCTTAAACATTATCTTTCTTCAGTATATGCATTTCTTAATAAAGCCTTATTTGATAAATTCAACATCGTTAGAAAGAAATTTTTTACACTATTACATGATTTTAAACGCTGTTGAACCAAGTTACAATGGAGAAGGGAGAATTAATTCACTTCCTAATTCTTCATGCATTACTTTGAAAGCAGAGTCGCTCATATTATCGGTCTTAAGGCTGATTTTGCTTAAAACGGAAAAAACTAAGGCAAAAGGGTAGAAATTTATTTCGGAACCCGATATATTAGTAGTTATGAAAAACGAGAATAGAGGAGGGAAACATCATGAAAACGTTTAAAAAATTAAAACAATTTTATTGGCCTTATAAACGTTTTTTTATTTTATCATTATTGTTTGTCTTAATTGTGACAGCTATAACGGTTATTTATCCAATGGTTTTACAGATTACTATTGATGAAGTAATTATCGGTAATCGCTATGAGTTAATCCCATTACTTTCAATTGGCTTTCTTGCAATAATGATTATTAAGGGGATTGCTAATTTTTTTCAGCAATACTATGGTGATGTGTTTGGTGTCACATCTGTTTATCATTTGCGCGATGAATTATATAAGAAGTTACAACGCCTGTCATTCACGTATTATGATAATGCACGTACCGGTGATCTGATGTCCAGGTTAACGATGGATGTGGAAGGGTTCAAATTCTTTTTAGCAGCGGGATTTAAGGAACTTATTCGCGTCGTCTTCTTAATGCTAACTAGCTTGGCGGTTATGTTCTATTATTCAATTCCACTTGCCCTGGTTACTATGGCGGTTATGCCACTCTTAATTCTAGTGGTAAGACGTTTTGATAAAGAAGTACACCCAGCTTTTCGCTCAATTAGAAAGTCATTAGGAAATTTAAATACACGTATTCAAGAAAATGTAAGTGGAATGAATACAGTTAAATCGCTGTCAAAAGAGGATTTTGAGATTGAACGATTTACAACCGATAATAAGCAATATCGTGAAGTCAATATTCGAACATCAGATATTTGGGCGCGATATTTTCCATTCATGGAGTTTATCGGAAATGTAGCAATGATTGTATTACTTGTGTTCGGTGGCTGGCTTGTCATAAACGAAAATATGAACTTAGGTTCATTAGTCGCCTTCTTCAGTTTAGTGAGTTATATCATTGGCCCACTGATGCATTTGGGTTTTATTGTCAATCAATTCTCGCAAGCAAAAGCAGCTGGAGAACGCTTGTTGGAGATACTTGAAGCTCCAGAGGATATTGAGCAAAAAGCGGATGCACTCATTAGTGAAAAGATAACAGGACACGTTACGTTTAACGATGTTACGTTAAAATATACAAAGGATGACGATCCGGCTCTTAAGCATATTAGCTTTGATGCACCACCGGGAGCAATTATTGGGTTAATTGGGGCAACTGGGGCTGGAAAATCAAGCATTACCCAGTTAATGACCCGTTTTTATGAACCGGCGGCTGGAGATGTACTTATAGACGGTAAATCGACAGCAGATTTTAATTTGAAATTTCTTAGAAAACATATTGGCTTTGTCTTACAGGAATCGTTTCTTTTTTCAACAACAATAAAGGAGAATATTGCTTACGGTAACCCTGACGCTACAATGGAAGAGATAGTTGCTGCTGCTAAACGAGCGCAGGCACATGAATTCATTGAAGAGCTTCCTAAAGGCTACAATACTATGCTCGGAGAGCGTGGTATGGGATTGTCTGGTGGTCAACGTCAGCGGATTGCAATTGCGCGTGCCTTACTTATTGACCCTAGTATATTAATTCTAGACGATGCTACATCAGCTGTCGATATGGAGACAGAATTCAAGATACAACGTGCTCTAAAGGAAGTCATGACAGAGCGTACCACTTTTATTATTGCACACCGAATTTCCTCTTTAAAGCATGCTGATGAAATACTTGTTTTAGATGAAGGTGAGATTGTAGAACGAGGTACACATGAAGAATTATTATCAAATGGCGGACATTACCAACGGATATATGATATTCAGTATCAGGATAAACAAGCCATTATGGGATCAGTATAAGAAGGGAGTGTAGATAATGGCTAAAGTGAAAGATAATCGTTATGCAAGTGCACATGTCAAACGGTTTTATTACCCACAAGAGAATGCAGTCGAAAAGCCTTTTAACTGGCGACAGATGGCTAGGTTATTAGAGTATTTAAAGCCGTATGCAAAAACACTGTTGCCCGCAGCGTTCATCGTTATGCTCGTTAATATGATTGTCAGGTTAATGGTACCTATTCTAATTGGGGAGTGGGTAGTCGGTCGAGCAATTGAAGATGGTGATGTGACATTGCTAACAACATTAATTATTTCTACGACAGTTCTTTATTTAATTAATTATTTAGCTAACCGTTACCGGATTAAAATCGTTAACAATCTTGGTCAGAGAACGATTCATGACTTAAGAAAACAATTGTTTTCGCATGTACAACGGCTGTCACATAATTTTTTCGACAAAAGATCAGCGGGTTCAATTTTAGTTCGGATTTTAAATGATGTTAATTCATTGCAGGAGTTGTTTACTAACGGGATTATCAATTTATTGATGGATGTCATGATGTTAATAGGAATTATTGCCATCTTAATTGTCCTAAGTCCACAGTTAGCCTTAGCAGTGCTAATTATCCTACCAATTATGTTTTATATTTCAACCAGATTGCGACGTAATATAAGACGTTCTTGGCAAGATGTTCGAATTCAGAAATCAAGATTAAACTCACATTTAAATGAGAGTATTCAAGGTATTCGAATAACGCAATCATTCTCGCAGGAGAAGGAAAATACCGAGTACTTTGATGGGGTTAATATCGACAACTTTGAAAAAGAACGTTTAGCAATGAAAAAGAGTGCTTACTTTGGTCCCTTTGTGGAAATGAGTAATGCAATAGGTACAGTTATTTTAATTGCATATGGGTCTACACTTATCATTAATAATACAATTGGAATTGGAACATTTGTCTCGTTCGCATTTTATCTAGGTATGTTCTGGGAGCCGATTTCTAGACTTGGACAAATTTATAATCAACTTCTTGTTGCAATGGCTTCTTCAGAGCGGATCTTTGAATTTCTAGATGAGCAGCCAAACGTCAAAGAGAAGAAAAACGCTAGAGTATTTAAAGATATGAAAGGAAACATAACCTTTGATCGGGTTCAATTCTCATACGATTCGGAACGGGTTGCCTTGCATGAAATATCAATTAATATCAAAGCCGGCCAAACCGTAGCATTAGTGGGTCATACAGGTTCTGGTAAATCAACAATTGCTAACCTGATTAGTCGCTTCTATGACCCTACCAAAGGGATAGTAAGTGTAGACGGTCATGATTTGAAGGATATGAAATTAGCTAGCCTTAGAAATAATATTAGTGTTGTGCTACAGGATACCTTTATTTTCTCAGGCTCAATTATGGAGAATATTCGATTTGGCCGACCAGAGGCAAGTGACGAAGAGGTTATTGAATCAGCTAAAGTTGTGGGTGCACATGACTTTATTCTAAGGCTGGCTGATGGCTATCACACTGAGGTTGAGGAGCGAGGCAATATTTTGTCTGCTGGTGAGCGCCAGTTGCTTTCATTTGCCAGAGCGCTACTTGCTAATCCTAGAATTTTAATTTTAGATGAAGCAACTGCTAGTATTGATACAGAGGCAGAAATGAAAATCCAACAAGCATTGCGCAAGCTACTAAAAGGGAGAACTGCTATTATGATTGCGCACCGTTTGTCAACCATAAGAGAGGCAGATAATATTATTGTTCTAGAGCATGGTCGAATTCTGGAACAGGGGAATCATGAGGAACTTATTGCACAGCAAGGCGAATATTATGGACTGGTAAAATCTCAGTTTGAAATGTTAGAGGTTTTATAGGAGTATTGGGGCATCCTTTGGGTTGCCTCGTTTTTTTTTTTGTGAAGAAATAATAGAATATTTCCTTTGTTGTTTAATCATGTTAAACTAGTCCTTGGATAGTCAAGGAGGGAATATACTTTGAAACGAGAGTTTGCTGTTATTGGATTAGGTCGATTTGGTGGAAGTGTTTGTAGGCAGCTAAGTAAGCAAGGTATGAGTGTTCTAGCGATAGATAAAACCGAGGCGAAGATCACTGAATTTCGCAATATAGCTTCACATGCGGTCATAGCAGATGCCTCTGATGAGCGTGTTTTAAAAGAATTAGGTTTAAGAAATATTGATCACGTCATCGTTGGTATTGGTGATGATATCCAATCTAGTATATTAATTACACTGATGTTAAAAGAACTAGGTATAAAGAGAATTACAGCCAAGGCACAAAACGATTATCATGAAAAAGTCTTGCTTAAGATTGGTGCTGATCAAGTTATTCATCCTGAACGAGATATGGGAAAAAAAATTGCACACAGTATATTATCTAATAATATAATTGAACATATAGAGCTTTCAGATGAGTACAGTATCGTAGAAATTAAAGCAAGTAAAAAGATGGTAGGCAAGACTCTAGTGGACTTAGATATTCGAGCTAAATATGGTTGTAACGTGGTAGCGATAAAATCAGGTCTTACTAAAGAAATTAATGTGTCACCAAGTGGTGATGATCCAATTAGTATTGAAGATATTTTAGTCATTATCGGAGCTGATGCTGATATTTATAAACTAGAAAAAAAGTTTAACGAAAGTTAGTCTGTTAAATTTTTAAAACAAAGGACAATTAAAAAATCCCCGATAAAGTAGACATATAATAAGTGTCTATCTTATCGGGGATAGTTTTTTTATTCGTCCTACTATACTTCCATAATAATTGGTAACACCATTGGTCGACGTTTTGTCTTTTCAAACAAGAATGGAGATATCGTATCGGTTATCTCGTTTTTAATTTCAGACCATTGCGTTGTGCGGCGTTCCATTACTTTACTAATATGTGAAGAAACAAGTTTCTGTGCTTCATTAATTAAATCTTCTGATTCTCTCATATATACGAATCCACGAGAGATGATATCTGGCCCTGAGGCAATCTTAAATTCCTTCATATTAATGCTTACTACAACAATAACAAGGCCTTCCTCAGAGAGAATGCGGCGATCACGTAAAACAATGTTTCCAATATCGCCAATCCCGCTACCATCTACATAAACAGATCCTGATGGGATCTTGCCTGCAACAGCAGCAGTATCCTTACTTAGTGCTAAGACATCTCCATTATCCATAATGAAACAGTTTTCTGGCTCAACACCACATGCTTCAGCCAATTTTGTATGTTCTTTTAACATCCGGTATTCACCGTGCATTGGCATGAAAAACTTAGGACGTAATAGGCGTAGCATGAGCTTTTGTTCCTCTTGACTACCGTGTCCAGACGTGTGGATATTATTAAGTGAACCGTGAACAACATCTGCACCAGCGCGGTAAAGCATGTTAATCATGCGACTAACACTCACGGTATTACCCGGGATAGGTGACGATGAAAACACGACAGTATCACCAGGGATAATCTGAATTTGCCTGTGCGTACCGTTCGCAATTCTTGAGAGGGCTGCCATCGGTTCGCCTTGAGAACCTGTACACAAAATGGTTACTTCATTGGCTGGTAATCGGTTTATTTGATGCGCATCAATAAAGGTTTGATCAGGAGCTTTGATATAGCCGAGCTCACGTCCAATTGTAATCGCGGCTTCCATGCTTCTACCGAAAACGGCAACTTTACGTTTATGCTTAACTGCTCCATCCACCATCTGCTGTAATCGATGAATGTTAGATGCGAATGTGGCAAAAATAACCCGACCATCCACGCGATTAAATATTTCGTTAATGCTTTCGCCCACAACTCGTTCGGACATTGTAAAGCCAGGCACTTCACTATTTGTACTATCAGACAGTAAACAAAGCACCCCTTCATTACCAATGTCAGCCATTTTAGCTAGATTAGCTGGTTCCCCAACCGGCGTAAAATCGAATTTAAAATCCCCAGTATGCACCACGTTTCCGGGTGGCGTTTTAACCACGACCCCATAAGAGTCTGGTATGCTATGTGTTGTTCTAAAAAATGTTACGGATGTTTTTCTAAATTTAATAATATCATCTTCTTGATAAGTGTGTAACTTTGCATGGCGTAGTAAGCCGTGTTCTTCAAGTTTGTTTTTAATTAAAGCAAGCGCAAGCTTTCCTGCATAGACAGGAATGTTAATTTCTTTTAATAGGTAGGGTATACCACCGATATGATCTTCATGCCCGTGTGTCACGAACAAGCCTTTTATTTTATCTTGATTTTGCACGAGATAGGTGTAATCAGGAATGACGTAATCAATTCCCAGTAACTCGTCTTCAGGAAATTTAATTCCGGCATCGATTAAGATAATTTCATCTTGAAATTGGACACCGTAAGTGTTTTTTCCTATCTCACCAAGACCTCCAATACCAAAAACTGCTGTTTGGTCATTTTTAACAAATTTCATATGCTAAATATTCTCCACTTTGAAATCTTCAGACCGCTTCTCGTATGCAAGGTGTTCCCCTTCAAGTGGTTGAATGTATTCAATATTAATTTGTTGATCTTTTAGTGCTACCCTAACTTGCCGCTCGTTTGTCGCTTCATAGTATAAGCGATGTGTATTTTCTCTTACAGGCACTTCATCTGCCTTTTCTTGATATAAAACTTTAAAAATCATTTCATCTCTCCTTAATGTTATTACATAGCATTTTGCATTTTTTTTGGGGAAATATTAAATCTATGGGTTAAGCATTTGGAACGCGATTCTGGTTAAATAACCTTTTCCATTTTTTTCGTAGCTTTTCTTTTAGCCGTTTTAACATGGTATAACAGCTCCTTTCAAAAAGCAAAACAATTATCCGATCCAACCCTCTTAATACTAGTATAGTACGGATTAGCATGTTTGGGAACAGAAAGATACTAATTTCCCAATCAATTCTTTATTAATTAGTATTTTTCACTGAAAGAATCAATGTTATACACCAGGGTTACCAACTTCACAAATCTCTAATCAACATCGCAAGCTTTTGCATGTTCGGGGATAAGAAATGGCTCCTGTTTATTAATGCGATCATAGAACATGACGCCGTTTAAATGATCAATTTCATGTTGGAAGACAATGGCTGCATATCCCCTTAATCTCAATTTCACATGCTCACCCGCTAAATTAATCGCTGATACCGTGATACGAGCATACCTTGGAACATACCCAGCCACTTCACGGTCAACTGAAAGGCAGCCTTCACCAGATGATAAATAAGTGAACTCGACAGAGTGACTAACTATTTTTGGGTTAAAGTAGCCGTCGCTATACAATTGGTTATTAAAATCTTCAAAATGAACTGCAATCATCCGCTTTGAAAGACCTATTTGAGGTGCTGCTAAACCAACACCTGCTCTAAGCTCATATTCTTCAGCAATTTTCTCATCTTGGCTATTTTTTATAAACTGAATCATCTTCTTTAATGTTTCTATATCCTGCTCTGTGGGTGGAATTGAAACATCCTTAGCAGAATGATTAAGAATGGGATGTCCCTCCCGAACAATATCCTTCATAGTAATCAATGCTATGCACTCCTTTATCGATAAATAGCTTAGTCATATATGCTAACCTCGCCGAGGGATATTTGGAACTTTGCTGTTACATAGTGTAACACAATTCTGATTAAAAAGGGATATAATTCACTAGGATAGAAATATGAACCATTTAATTCACGGTGGAAGCTCTTTTTAACGTTATCTGGTTTTTAAAAAAGTGGTATTAACATAGGTAGTGCTTATTAGGTTTATCTGAGAAGCAATCAGGGAAATTGTAATACGATAGCGAAATCTGAAAAAATTTATGCAACGTGGCTATCTTATGTTATACTATTTTTACTATATGAAAAGTAGTATGGGAGAGAGAATGGAGGCAGGAAAGTGCGTGTTAAATGGTTAGGTCTTTTTTTATTAAGTAGTCTTTTATTGGTTGCTTGTTCTGGAGAATCTACACAGGAGCAAATATATGAGCATATGGAGGAATCTGTTCAATTAGAGGCGGATTTTGTCGCTCAACAACAACCATTAAATGAACTTGAACAAGAAGAACAAGAGATTTATGAGCAAATTACTGAGCTTGGTATGGAAGATTTCGATGAAATTGTTTCTTTAGCACAGCAAGCTATTGAATCCATTGAAAGTCGAAAAGCGTTAACAGAGAATGAATTGGATAGCATTCAAGCCTCTAAAGACGAATTTGACCAGATTGAAGAGCTAATAAGTGACTTGGAGGATGAATCACTAGTGGCATTAACTAATAACTTGGTTGATTTAATGGAAGAGCGTTATCAAGCTTTTGTTACATTAAATGAAGTCTATGTTGCTTCATTAGAATATGATCAAGAACTATATGAATTGCTGATGCAAGATGATTTACAAGAAGAAGCGTATACTGAACAGGTAAACCTTATTAATGACCAATATCAACTCATTCAAGAAGCAAATACTTCATTTAATGATGCGACGGATGCATTTAATGAACAAAAACGTGAATTTTATGATCAGTCTGATTTAAATATTACTTATGAATAAAAAAGAAAAGCAAACCTAGATTTGACTAACAGATGTATAGTTGAATTTAGGTTTTTTATATACCTTTTAAAAGAAAAGTGTTGCTTACACTTAGGGAAGTGGAAAGGCTTAAAAGGTTGTTCACTATCAATTAGGAAAGTTTATTACAGCAGGACATTAATAGTACACAACGATTTTGTCATTGATACAGTTAACTGCCAGAAAGTGAAACAGTTCACAAAAAAGAGTTATTAAACAAAAAAGTTTAATAATTATTGAAGATTATTCATGCAAAGTGATTGACCGTTTTAAAATGATGTTATAAACTAATAGCAGATGATAAATTGTACTAATCATTTCATAAACTTTTTGTATAACAGTTTGTATTTCTTTTTGGTTATTAGGTTAAAAAAAGTTTTGAAAGGGTATCGTAAGCTTAGGTGCAATTTATGCTAAGTATATTTTTTAAAAAAGCACAATAAAAAAGCTGGATAAGGAAAGGAAGAGGTGATTTTTTTGAAACGTACAAATGAAAAAATTGCAGAGCAATTCAAAACGTTTCAAATTCTGGATGAAGAAGGTAAGGTTGTTAATGAAGAAGCTATGCCTAAACTTTCAGATGATGAATTGAAAGAATTAATGACAAGAATGGTTTACACAAGAATTTTAGATCAACGTTCAATCGCTTTAAACCGCCAAGGACGTTTAGGTTTCTATGCGCCAACAGCAGGACAAGAGGCTTCTCAGTTAGGTTCTCAATTTGCATTAGAGAAAGAAGATTTTATCTTGCCTGGATACCGTGATGTGCCACAGTTAATCTGGCATGGTCTACCATTATATAAAGCATTTCTATTTTCAAGAGGACATTACATTGGGAACCAATTCCCTGACGGTGTTAATGCTTTAAGTCCACAAATTATTATTGGCGCCCAGTATGTTCAAACTGCTGGTGTGGCAATGGGAATGCAAAAGCGTGGGCAAAAATCCGTAGCAATTACTTATACTGGAGATGGTGGTACCTCTCAAGGGGACTTCTATGAAGGAATGAACTTTGCGGGTGCATTTAACTCACCTGCCATCTTTATTGTACAAAACAACCGTTTTGCGATTTCAACACCTGTTGAAAAGCAAACAGCAGCAGATACTTTAGCACAAAAAGCCGTTGCAGCAGGTATTGAAGGTGTTCAAGTTGATGGTATGGATGTTCTTGCTGTTTACACAGTAACAAAAGAGGCACGTGAACGTGCTGTAAATGGCGAAGGACCAACATTAATTGAAATGCTAACCTACCGTTATGGTCCTCATACAATGGCTGGTGATGATCCAACTCGTTACCGTTCTGAAGAGTTAGATAATGAGTGGGAAAAGAAAGATCCACTTGTTCGCTTCCGTAAATTCCTTGAGGAAAAAGGAATTTGGTCTGAGGATGAAGAAAACGCAGTTATTGAACGAGCTAAAGATGAAATTAAAGCAGCTATTAAAGAAGCTGATAATACACCGAAACAAAAGGTTACTGATTTAATAGGGAATATGTATGAAACACTTCCAGCAAACCTTAACGAGCAAATGGAAGAATATAAAGCAAAGGAGTCGAAGTAAATCATGGCTCAAATGACGATGATTCAAGCAATTACTGATGCACTACGAGTAGAATTAAAAAATGATGAGAATGTTCTCGTTTTTGGTGAAGATGTTGGTCAAAATGGTGGGGTTTTCCGTGCGACAGAAGGCTTACAAGCTGAATTTGGCGAAGACCGCGTTTTTGACACACCTCTAGCTGAGTCTGGTATTGGTGGTTTAGCAATTGGTTTAGCTACACAAGGTTTTCGTCCAGTTCCAGAAATCCAATTTTTTGGTTTTGTTTATGAGGTTATGGATTCTATCAGCGGTCAAATGGCACGGATGCGCTATCGTTCTGGTAACACCATGAATGCTCCGATTACTATTCGCTCACCGTTTGGTGGCGGTGTGCATACTCCTGAAATGCATGCTGATTCTTTAGAAGGTTTAATGGCACAACAGCCTGGATTAAAGGTAGTTATCCCGTCTAATCCATATGATGCTAAAGGTTTATTAATCTCTTCTATTAGAGATAATGATCCGGTTATCTTTTTAGAGCACATGAAATTATATCGTTCATTCCGAGATGAGGTGCCTGAGGAAGCATATGAAGTTGAATTAGGCAAAGCAAAAGTTACGCGTGAAGGAACAGATGTAACATTAATAGCTTATGGAGCTATGGTTCAAGCTTCTGTTAAAGCAGCAGAAGAGTTGGAGAAGAATGGTGTAAGCGCAGAAGTTATTGACTTACGTACAGTTGCTCCACTAGATATTGATACAATTGTTGAATCTGTTAAAAAGACCGGCCGTGTTGTGGTTGTGCAGGAAGCACAGCGTGTTGCTGGTATTGCGGCGCAAATTGTTGCAGAAATACAAGAGCGTGCTATTTTACATTTAGAAGCTCCTGTTTTACGTGTGACTGCTCCTGATACAGTTTATGCATTTACACAAGCAGAAGAGGTTTGGTTACCAAACCATAACGATATCGTCGAAAAAGTAAATGACGTAATTAACTATTAAGAGGATTAAATTATCCAGGGAGGTTAGCAATAATGGCGTTTGAATTTAAATTGCCTGATATCGGTGAAGGTATTCACGAAGGCGAAATCGTAAAATGGTTTGTCAAAGCAGGCGAAGAAATTAACGAAGATGATGTACTATGTGAAGTTCAAAATGATAAAGCAGTTGTAGAAATCCCATCACCAGTAAGTGGTACAGTGAAAGAGGTTCATTTTGATGAGGGGTCAGTAGCAACTGTAGGTGAGACAATCATTTCGATTGATGCAGAAGGCTACGAAGATGATGCTAGCTCAGAAGCGAATGAGAGCTTAAGCGCTGAGTCTGAGGCTAATAGTGGTCAAGGCGTCTTTGAATTTAAATTACCTGACATTGGTGAAGGTATTCATGAAGGTGAAATCGTCAAGTGGTTTGTCAAAGCAGGCGAAGAGATTAATGAAGATGATGTATTATGCGAAGTTCAAAATGATAAAGCAGTGGTGGAAATCCCATCACCAGTAAGTGGTACAGTGAAAGAGGTTCACTTTGATGAGGGAGCAGTAGCGACTGTTGGTGAAACGATTATTTCAATTTTTGCAGAAGGTTATGAGTCTGAAGAAGTAAGTGAGGCACCGAAAGCAGAAGCAAAATCAGAGCAGGCAACCGCTACTAAGTCTGAAGAAAGCTCAAACAGTAATGCGAGAGTTATTGCAATGCCTTCAGTACGGAAGTTTGCTCGTGATAATAGTGTGACTATTGCCGATGTTAAAGGTTCTGGAAAGAATGGCCGAATTTTAAAATCAGACGTAGAGGCATTTTTAAGTGGTGATCAGAGAGTAGAACAAGCTGAACCAGCTAAAGCAACTGAAGCTCAGTCTACCTCAAAAGAGACTAAGGAAGCGAAGCAAGCAACTAAACCAGCAGCTACAAGTAGTGATCTTGTAGAGACGCGTGAAAAAATGTCTGGTATTCGTAAAGCAATTGCAAATGCAATGGTTAATTCTAAGCACAAAGCACCTCATGTGACTTTACATGACGAAATTGATGTAACTGAATTAGTAGCGCACCGTAAGAAATTTAAAGCCATCGCAGCCGAAAAAGATATTAAATTAACATATTTACCGTATGTTGTTAAGGCGTTAGTATCAGCACTAAAGCAATTCCCAATTATTAATGCTTCAATCGACGATGAAACTGATGAGATTGTTTATAAGCACTATTATAATATCGGTATTGCAGCTGACACTGACAAAGGTCTTTTTGTCCCGGTTGTTAAAGATGCGGACAAAAAATCAATATTTGATATTTCTAAAGAAATTAATGAACTTGCTAAAAAAGCTCATGATGGTAAGCTTTCTGCTGACGATATGAAAGGTGCTTCAAGCACAATTTCAAACATTGGTTCTGCGGGTGGTCAATGGTTTACACCTGTTATTAACTACCCTGAAGCGGCTATTCTAGGTATTGGGCGTATTGCAGAGAAACCAGTTGTCAAAGATGGTGAGATTGTTGTAGCACCAGTGTTAACACTTTCATTAAGCTTTGATCACCGTATTGTTGATGGTGCAACTGCTCAATATGCTCTAAACCAAGTGAAACGTTTATTAAACGATCCACAATTAATTATGATGGAGGCGTAATCGAATATGGTTGTAGGAGATTTTCCAATTGAATTAGATACTCTTGTTGTCGGTGCAGGACCAGGTGGCTATGTAGCTGCCATCCGCGCTGCTCAAACAGGTCAAAAAGTAACAATTGTAGACAAAGGTGCATTAGGGGGAGTTTGCTTAAATGTAGGCTGTATCCCTTCAAAAGCTCTTATTCAGGCAGGTCATCGCTTTGAAGAAGCACATGGTTCTGATGTAATGGGCATAAAAGCAGAAAACGTTACAGTTGATTTCAGTAAGGTGCAAGAGTGGAAGTCAAGTGTTGTTCATAAGCTTACCTCTGGTGTTGAGGGCTTATTAAAAGGGAATAAAGTTGATATTGTAAGTGGTGAAGTGTATTTTGTTGATAAAAATACAGTACGTGTTATGGATGATAAAAGCTCACAAACTTATACATTCAACAACTGTATTATTGCGACAGGATCGACACCAATTGAGATTCCTTCATTTAAGTATTCTGACCGTATTCTTGACTCAACAGGCGCTTTAAATCTTAAAGAAATTCCGAAAAAGCTTATTGTTATTGGTGGCGGTTATGTAGGAACTGAATTAGGTACCTCATATGCTAATTTCGGTACAGAAGTAACGATTCTTGAAGGTATGGATGATATCCTTGGCGGTTTCGAAAAGGATATGTCTTCGATTGTTAAGCGTCATTTGAAAAAGAAGAATGTTAAGATTGTCACGAATGCCATGGCAAAGAGCTCAGAAGTCACTGATACTGGTGTAAAGGTTACGTATGAAGCTAAAGGTAAAGAAGAAACAATTGAAGCTGATTATGTTCTTGTAACAGTAGGACGTTATCCTAACACAGGCGAAATTGGTTTAGAACAAGTTGGTATTGACATGACTGATCGCGGCTTAGTTAAAATTGACGAGCAATGTCGCACAAGTGTTGATAATATTTATGCAATTGGTGATATTGTTGCTGGTCCTCCGTTAGCTCACAAAGCTTCGTATGAAGGCAAGATCGCAGCTGAAGCAATTGCTGGTGAGAAATCAATTATTGATTACAATGGTATTCCTGCTGTTGTGTTCTCTGATCCAGAGCTAGCGACTGTTGGCTACACAGAAGCAGAAGCGAAGGAAGCGGGCTATGATGTGACATCTTCTAAATTCCCATTTGCAGCTAATGGACGTGCATTATCATTAAATAGTGGTGATGGCTTTGTGAGATTAGTTACACGCAAAGAGGATGGCCTAGTATTAGGCGCGCAAATCGCTGGTGCTAATGCGAGTGATATGATCTCAGAATTAGGTTTAGCAATTGAAACAGGTATGACTGCTGAGGATCTTGCCCTTACAATTCATGCTCACCCGACTTTAGGTGAGATTACGATGGAAGCAGCAGAAGTAGCAATGGGAACACCAATTCACATTGTTAAATAACAATAAAACACCGGGAATTCTTTAGAATTCCGGTGTTTTTGTTTTATTTTGTTTAAATAATAAGGTAAGCTAATTATAGTAAGAAATTTAAATACAACAACTACAGGGAGTTTACATGATGGAATTAAAAGTAAAACAACTTATCCTTTTTTTCTTTGCAGCTCTTTTATTACTTGGTTGTGCTAGTAATGGAACAGATGAAGCACCAGAGTTGCCAAATGAAGAGCCAGATGATAGTGAAGAGGTTAGCCTAGCACCAGAGCTTGATGAAGATGATTCAATTGATAACGATGCTGAGGATGAAGAAATTGACTCCGCAGCTAATTTGGAAGAGGAATTTGAAATGAATTATGAAGTAAACCAAGTAACATGGACAGTCGAGCCTATTAATGAAGAGGTTACCGAGCAAGTAGTCCTGTTAACCATTGACGATGCGCCGGACAAACATGCTTTAGAAATGGCCCAAGTGTTAGCAGACCTAGATGCACCAGCAATTTTCTTTGTAAATGGTCATTTTCTACAAACGGAGGACCAGCGTCAAGTTTTAAAGCAAATCTTTGATTTGGGTTTTATGATCGGTAATCATACGTATTCACACCCGAACTTAAATGAACTGACAGAGGAAGAGCAGCGAAAAGAGATTGTGGAATTAAATAATCTTGTTGAAGATATTATTGGGGAGCGCCCTAAATTCTTCAGAGCGCCATTTGGTGTTAATACGGACTCTTCTAATCAAATAGTTGAGGAAGAAAATATGGTGAAAATGAACTGGACGCAAGGGCATGACTGGGAAGCTGAGTACCAAGACAAGGATGCGTTAGTCAATGCAACCCTTTCTGCACCAGAATTGCGAAATGGTGCTAACCTATTAATGCATGATCGAACTTGGACGTATGAAGCTCTCCCTGAAATAGTAGAGGGCTTGCGTGAGCAAGGTTATAAAATAATTAACCCGAAGCAAATTCAGACGTTAGCTAACTAACTTGTAACATTAAGTTATCATTTAATGTTTAAGGTGTGGAAAATGACCACGCTTCTATAACAACAAATAATGAATATAGAAGACTAGGAAAGTTTCACAAAGCTAAATTAATGATTTGATGGGTAATAAGTGTGGATCTTATGTTTGGCGGTTTAATTTCATTATTACTTTGGATGATGTTTAATCCGAAAAGTAGTTTAACAAACGGGGAGTTAGTGGATGTATATCAAATAGCATTGGTAAGATAATTTCCCAATATTAGATGGAAGCAAAAAAGAGCTGACTCGCATCCTGTGAGCCCGAGGCCGTGCACGCTTGTGCCCTTGGGTGTTAGCGGCTCTTTTTTGCTGGAGACATACAAACATTTGCGTAATCAACGCTATTTGATGAAAAAAAGTGTTAGGTTAATTGGGGGATATTCCAAAATGGAACTTCATAATTTGAAGTTCCATTTTGTATAAGTGATAGCACTATTAAACTTAAGCAGAGCGTTTTAACAAAAGACACTATTTAATAGCGTGCATTTCTTTAATGACGTGAATCTTCTCAAGTTTGTCATCTTCTAGACCTTGAACAGGAAGTCCGGCTTCAATGTTTTCTTTAATATAGGAAAGGCTATCTTCTGTAATGATCTCACCTGGAATAAAGATAGGGATACCTGGTGGGTAGATCATAATTGATTCTGCACTGATACGGCCAGCTGCTTCAGATAGGTCTATTTGCTCTGTTTCGGCATAAAAAGCTTCCCTTGGTGAGATGCTTAAAGCCGGTATAGGAGGAGTACTGACTTGAATAAGACGTTCTGTTGCTTGATCCTTAAAGGATAGAATTAATTGCTTCAATGCCTTCAATAAAAGCTCTATCTCCTGTTCACCATCCCCAGGCGTAACGATGCAAAGGATATTGTACATATCAGAAAGTTCTACTTCAATTTTAAATGTATCTCTTAACCACTGTTCGGCCTCATACCCTGTTATCCCAAGTTGCTTAACAGAAATAAGGATTTTAGTCGGATCAAAATCAAAGGTTGCTGATGTATCTAAAATTTCAGCACCTGGGCAATATAAGTAGTATAGCTCATTAATTCGTTCGCGTAGCTGCTCGGCACGTATAATCGTATCAGCTAACAATTTATTTCCTTGTGTTGCAAGTTGTTTTCTGGCGACATCAAGTGATGCGAGCAAGAGATAGGAGGTTGAAGTGGTCGTAAGCATTGAGAGCACGGTTTGCACGCGCTCTTTTGATATCAGCCCCTCTTTGCCATTTAATACTGAGCTTTGCGTCATGGATCCACCAAGTTTATGCACACTTGTCGCAGCGAGATCAGCTCCAGCCTGCATTGCTGACAAAGGAAGCTGATCGTGGAAATGGATGTGGACGCCGTGGGCCTCATCTACTAAAACTGGGATCTGATGATGGTGTGCAATTGCAACAATTTTCTTCAAATCAGCTGCAACCCCATAGTATGTTGGATTAATGACAAAGACAGCCTTGGCATCGGGATGCTCTTCAATAGCATGCTGAACAGAGTCTGGTGTAATGCCGTGAGCAATACCGAGTCTATTATCTAACTCAGGATGAACAAAGATAGGAACTGCCCCAGAAAAAATTAATGCTGACGTCACAGATTTATGAATATTGCGTGGTACAATAATCTTATCACCAGGTTGACAAACGCTTAATACCATTGCCATAATAGGACTACTTGTGCCTTGCACTGAAAAGAGAGTGAAATCAGCTCCAAAAGCTTTTGCAGCAAGCTGCTCAGCTTCCTTAATCATGCCGTTTGGGTGATGAAGATCATCTAATGGGCTAATATTAATTAGGTCGATTGCTAGCGCGTTTTTACCAATAAATTTTTTAAAAGTCTGTTCCATACCTTTTCCGCTTTTATGCCCTGGTATGTGAAAAGGAATGGGATTATTATTGACATGTTGTAGAAGGCCACTGAAGAGTGGTGTTTGATCTTGCATTGAACTAACCCCTTTAATAATATGATAACGTGATGAAGCAAAGAGCATTATAGCAAATTTTCTGCTAAATAGCTAGTTTATTTGCTAGGTAAACATTTAAGTATGACATGAAAGGAACGATACTAAATGAATTATAATTTTCCATTAGATGAGTCTTGGTCGACTAATGAAATTGTCAGTGTAGTTGAGTTTTTATCAATAATTGAGCAAGCCTATCACAAAGCAATTTCAGCACAAGAAATTATTAGTAAATACCGTAGATTTAAAGAGATTGTACCAAGTAAAGGTGAGGAAAAAGCAATTGGTCGACAATTTGAAAAAGAGACAGGCTGCTCACTTTATTTGACAGTGAAACAGGCTCAGCAAAATAGTAACCAAAAAATAATAATGAGTAAATACAGCTAATACTTGCACTACCCGCAACGTGCACGGGCAGTTTTATATATTGTCACATTACGCTAAGCTCTTTAAACTCAATTGATAGTAGGGAAGTAACGCGTTATACGCATCTTTAATAGTCGCTAGCAAATCCGCTTCAGAAAGTGTGCTTGCTTGTTCCTTGGAAAGTTGCTTTCCTATTAGAAACTCTGCTTTTTTAACGTCCTTAAAACGCTTGAGTTGCTCCTTTGTTAACTGGTTAACTGGAATAGCATCTTTCTTCATATGATCAAATGATATAACAAAGTCACTTGCTAATGCTTTAATTTGGTCAATATTAGCTAAAAAGGTGCGAGCTACATTAGCCTTTTGTGGCAGCTCATAAATAAAGGCTAGCCAAATAAAAAGGTGATCATCAAACAAGCCAACTTGAAAATGTGGGTGCTTTTTGTAGCCGCGTTTATTGTTGGCTATTGCTAACCAAGTGTCGTTCGGAGGATTAACAGATCGTCTAGCATGTTTAGCGATATGGAGAAACATCTCGTTGCCCAGTTGTGTAGCTAGGTAATCAGTTAGCTCCGTTCCGATCACTTTAAATTTTGGTTGAATTGTCTCTTGAATGGCTGTCATTCTGGATTCTAGTCCTTCTATTTTAAAAACAGCAAAATCATCTTTGTTAAAGCCAGTTACCACTTGTCATCAGCCTCTCTTTATTTATCATCATTCATTTTAACATATTCAAAATAAGAAATATAATGGGATGCATATTTCGTCGTATTTTGCTAAACTTATGGTAAGAAAAAGAGAGGATGGAGCAATATGCAAGATTTCAAGCAGGAGGACGTATATCAGCAAGCAAAAGCATGGGTTAAGCAGGCTGGTGTGCTGATCCGGGAATCCATTAATCAGCCAAGAGAGGTTGACACTAAAGCTGATGAAAACGACCTTGTTACAGAGATGGATCGTAAGATAGAGAAGTTCTTTACTGATCATATTAGAGCTACTTATCCTAATGACCGTATACTATCGGAAGAAGGATATGGTGATGATGTGCGTGATTTAAAAGGAACTGTCTGGATTATTGATCCAATTGATGGCACAATGAACTTTGTCCATCAAAAGCAGATGTTTTCAATTTCCCTTGCTGTATATTGTGCTGGCAGTGGAGAAATTGGTTTTGTCTACGATGTAATGGCAGATATCCTATATCATGCCAAAAAAGGACAGGGGGCATTTAAGAATGAACAACAGCTTGATATGCTCAAACCTGAAAAGATACTTACGCAATCTTTATTAATGGTTAACACCATTTGGTGTACAAAGAATTCTCGGATAAATGATGAAAAAATAAGAGCGCTTGTCCAAACAGTAAGAGGTGTAAGAACTTATGGTTCGGCAGCTTTAGAATTTGCCTATTTAGCTGAAGGAATTGTTGACTGTTACATATCAGTTAAGTTGCATCCATGGGATTTAGCAGCTGGTTGTATCTTGTACAACGAAGTGGGCGGTAAGACGCTTCAGATGACCGGAGATGCACTTACTATGGTTAATCAAGAACCGATTATTGCAGCGCACCCAAGTATAATTAAGCAGGTTATTGATGAGTACTTAGAGTTAAAGAACTAAAATTTTTAAATAAAAAAGAAAGACGATTCCTTACTGGATGTATGGATCGTCTTCCTTTTTTTCCTGAAATAACTTAAAAGCGCCGGTTTCGTGTCGCTTCTTTGTATTTTTACCAATTCGATCTGTACAAGCTTGGCACAAGTATAAATGTTTTCTTCGATTACGTAATCGTTTAGCAAGCGGTGAATCATAATCAATTTGATCCACACAGTCACAAATCGGACATTTTACATCCATGTTTCTTCACCTCAAATTAACAGAAATCATGCTAGATTGTCTCTATTTTATCATAAAAAAATTTGATTTCATATACAAAGCGGGATTGTTTGGGATTTAATAAATCAGGGAAGACTTTTTATATAATAATAATTGCGAGGTGTTTATGATGAAAAAAGTATTATGGGTTAGCGGAATTGTCGTTGGATCTTCGGTTGTTACTTATCTTACGCTTAATAAACAGCAAAGAAATACGATGACAAATTGGGTAACAACAGCTAAAAAGAAAATGAAGTTAAAGCATAGGCAGGGATTTCCGATTGAGCAGGCAGGTGATCCGATCGGTGATCACTTAGAGAATGCTAATATGGTTAGCGAAGGATCACAGTATGGTGTAAATTACTACAATGAAATCAAACAATAGTTTGTTTTACTAAACTTATATAATGTAACCGTAATTATGGTCCCCTTAGCCTGAAATAACTTGCATTTTAAAATGAATAGCTTTAATATTAATAAGAAGAAGGATCATTTGTGGAGGGGGATTTAGATGATGCAAGAAGCCGTTGTAACAAATGCAAATGAGGCCTATGCCCTTCTTAAGGCTGACGCAGATAAAATTTTAAAGCTTATTCAAGTGCAAATGGATAATTTAACAATGCCTCAATGCCCTTTATATGAAGAGGTTTTAGATACACAAATGTTCGGTTTGTCGAGGGAAATTGATTTTGCGGTCCGATTACACCTAATTGGTGAAGCTGAAGGTAAGGCCTTGTTAGATAATTTAGAAAAGCAATTACATGTGCTTCACGAAAAGGCACAAAATGAATAAATAGCTAATGGACTAGCTCAATGCTAACTAAATTAATAGAGAAACACAGCATCTAAACGGATGCTGTGTTTTGTTTTAGTCCAAACATTATTGCAGATTCACTGCCTGCAAGCACACCGATTGAAGTATAAGCGGACCAAGTTGGGGTTCACTATCTGTAAAAGTCGGATTTGTTCAGAGCCTGTTCATGGGGAGGCCCGCCCTTGGGTCATACCTGTAGGTGATAACAAAAATTCTTTATTAATTCAAGATTCACTTTATAGCTTAAGATTCCACTTAATAATACCTGCTTCTTTAGCAGATGTAAAAGCAATAATAGTTAACGGACCAATAATAAAGCCGAAAATACCAAAAAGCTTTAATCCAATATACATGGCAATTAATGTAGCTAGTGGTGATAATCCAATATGCTGACCCATCACCTTAGGCTCTACTGTTCTTCTAATCGCCAGAAGAACGATTGCCAGAATGGTGAGCTGCGTGCCCATCACAATATTGCCACTAAAGAACATGTAAATAGCCCAAGGCCCAAGTATGACTATTGAACCAATAATTGGGATTAAATCAATTATCCAAATAATGAGTGACATAATAACAGCATACTCAGGTAAAATTAGGAAGAGTCCTACTAAGCTTACCGCTAAAATAATCAGGCTGACAAGGAACTGGGCTTTTATAAAACCTACAAAAACGTATTTTAATCGATCTGTCATAAATTGAATTTTAGCCGTTGTTTGATCAGTGAAATTATGGTAAAATTTAACTTTAAGCGTAGGTAATTCCATCATAAATAGAAACAAAGCAATTAAATAAACAATAAAACTAACGATGTAGTTGGGAATAACGGCAACGAATGCTGCTAACCGCTCAACTCTTAAATTAGTTCTTAAAAAAGAAGTTAGCGTGTCGATACTACTCATTATACTCGTATTGACCTCGTCAATAAATTCTTTTGGCAGTGTTTCTAGTATTCGCTCTAAATCATTACTCCAAGATAGGAACAGGTCATTAATTTGGACAATGTAATCTGGTAAATTTTCAGCAAGGCTGACAAGCTGAGTAATTGTATTTGTGATGGCAATTGATCCTAAAAATGCAATAACGACAACAAAGATTAAGTAAATCGAAATAACACTTAAATGACGTTTGAATTTAAATTTAGCTTCTAGTAGGTTAACTAGTGGATTTAGTGATAATGCTGTTAGAAAAGCTAAAATGAGTGGTAAAGAGACTGGCAAAATGAAAAAGCTCAAAACAAGGATAATGATGGTTAAAAAAATGATCGTCCATTGACGTCTTGTTAAACGAAGCAAGATGATACCCCTTTCATCATTTGAAAATTTATCTGTACTTGAAATATATCAGATAAATCACTATTTGAATAGTAGTTTAATTTTGTGGATGGTATTAACTCAACTTTCGCAGCGTAAAATTACAGTCTACCCATTGCTCTGAGCGTCTAAATAGATAATTTTATATAGACGTTTAATTGCATGTAAGTTTTGTGACAGAAGAACGACTCCGCGTTGGGAAGTGAGGGAGCTTCGCTTTCTGCAGGCCCGAGGCGATCCCCCGGCTAGAGCTACACCGTTTTTGCGACTTAAGGAGCTAAAACGTATGTTGAATTTGTGCCCGTGGTAAAAGCGAATCGATTGACGCCTTGAGCGTAAACTGAGTTGGGATCATTTATTTAGAGACAATAGTCAAGTTCTATCCTTAATTCTAGCTATTATGCGATGACATTGGCGTTGTTCACTTTTTTTAACTGCGGCAGTTGAGGTATTAACAATAGCCATTAAGTAAAATAGCTAGCTGGATGACTAGACAGACTAGACATACCGTAGCGTTAATTTTGATGTGTGAAAATGGATCTCGAAATAATTAACAAGAAAGGGTGAGGGAAATGAAACATGTCATTAGGTTGATCATATTGGTTTTCTGCTTTTTCTTTATTTATGAAACACTAAGTCAAACGTTACGATTAAATGATGGTCAGGTGGAGCCTAATTTTAAGCATGAAGAGCAAAAGACGGACCAATCACATTTAGGTAATGATTTGTTCGTTGTTGAAAATATTATTGGCAATCCGGTAACATGGTTACTTGAAGAATATGGAGAACCCAATCGGATTGATCCTAGTCGCTATGCTTATGATTGGTACTTTTATCATGATGATCAATCTCTCCAGCAGTTTGCTATTAAAAACGAAAAAATTGTTAGTGTTTTCCTTACAGGCATTAACGAAGTTGTGGCACCGTATCAATTAGGTATGTCTTATCAGGATGCTGCTGCTCTACATGTCTTTAAGGATGAAATAGCATTTGGTTCTTTTACTTTTCAATTAACTGATGAAGATTTGTTACAACACCCATTGATTAAGCTTAATGATAATACTTTTGTTCAATTATATTTTGATACTTTCACAGAAAAGCTGTCCGCTATCCGAGTAATGGATCAGGAAACGATTCTAGCTCATCAACCATACACACTTTACTATTACGGTCAGCTTCCTAAAGCGCCACAAATTAGTGATGATCAGCGACAACTGATCGATGTGGCAGAGCAATATTATATCTACCAATATACTAATGTAATAAGAAACAGGCATCAATTAACAAGTCTTGATTGGGGCGATGCGATTACAGAAGTAGCTTTTGAACATAGCAAAGATATGGAAATTAATCAGTATTTTTCGCATACCTCTGCTGATGGTAGAGAATTAGGGGAGCGTCTTAATGATGGTGATGTAACCTTTGTTAGGGCAGGAGAAAACATTGCTGCTCAGTATATTGATGGGTTAGCGGCAGTCGAAGGCTGGTTAAATAGTGAAGGTCACCGAAAAGCATTGCTGGATGAGCAATTTACACATATAGGTGTGGGAACCTACAAACAGTATTATACACAGAACTTTATAACAGTACGGTGATAACCAGTTGTTACACAGATTTAGCCTCTATTCATAAGCTATAGTAAGATAATCGTACTGGAGTGAGGAGGTTAAATAAATGGCAGAACGTTTACATCCTAACGTTGTTAAGTTTAAATCCTTTGCTCAGGGGCACCCAGAGTTACTTAAAAATGTTAGAGCTGGTAAGGAAACTTGGGCGCATTATTATGAGCGGTATAAGGCATTGGGTGAAGAAGACCATTATTGGCTCCAATTTAAAGATAAAGGAGCCAATAGTGAACCAGAGAAGAAGGATGATAGCAAACTTACCGATAAGCTATTAGGCATGTTAGGCAAAATTGATTTCGAGAACCTGGATAAGCATATTGACCAAGCAGATCAGGCAGTTTCTCAACTAAAAAATCTAATGGAGCATTTCTCTGAAATTAGAGGAACAAAGCGGTCCAAAAACAATAACAACATGAAGCGACCGAATTTTTAATAAAGCTGAATGCATTTCATAATTGCTTATACTAGTCCCAAACACGATCTTTCAGAAAGAAACAGATCATGACTAGAGTATTATCTGTCACTTTGTTAGCCATTAGGCTCACTTTTTATTATCTAAAGGAATGGCGGGTAAGTACTACGCAAAAATCTTTTTAATGACTATCTAACACGTTTAAATTTTAAAATAATTTATCAACATTAATTCTACCTCGGAATATTGGTGCAATTGCAAAAACAAAATTTTTCTTTAACGAACTAACTTAATATTTACTATATAAACCATTTATTAGAAATGAGACAGTGAAAAAAGCGTACTGCGCTTTTTTTTTGCTTGCAATACTGTTATGATAGGTTTTATATGGAGGTGGTTTTTGTGCTAGCGACTTCAGAAATTTTAGAGATCTTAGATTTGACAGACGATTTAGGTCAAATGATTATTCAATCTGAGGCAATGCTCAATTATTTATCACGCAAAAAGCAACTGAAAGACGATATAGAAGCTCAAAGTTTAATTAAGCAATTTGAACGGAAGAAGGTTGAATATGAGGAAGTTCAACGCTTTGGCAGGTATCATCCTGACTTTAGTCAAACGACGAAGGAGACAAGACTGTTAAAGCGTGAGATCGATATGTTAGAAGCAGTTGCTCAATTTAAAATTGCTGAGCGAGAATTACAAATGCTACTTGATGATATAAGTCAAACACTTGCATCTAGTATTAGCAAGCAAATTATTGTTCCGCGAGATGGTGCTCTCTTCCAAGGGAGTGGCTGTGGGTGCGGATCCGGTGGTGGCTGTGGTTGTAAAGCTTCATAAATTAAGTTAGTGAGGTAATAGAATGATGCGGTCAAATAGACAAGGATTAATCATTTGGTTTCAACATATGAAGAACATAAAGCAATTAAAGCGATATGGCCATCTAATTGCTGTTTCAAGGGAGTTACGCTATGCCGTTATTTATTTTGATCAAGAAGAGATAGAGGATTACGTTATAAAAATAGAGCGGTTGCCATTTGTATCAAAGGTTGACTATTCATACAAACCGTTTGTCCGTAGAGAATTTGATAATACAAAGATAGATAAGGCAAAGGAATATGATTATAAGATGGGTATCTAGGATAACAATGTAAAAAAGCCTGCAGATATGTATGCTCTGCAGGCCCTTTTTAGTTCGACCAATTAGAACCAAAAAGGCAAAGGGAGAGGAGAAACCGGAAAAGCAACTATGGGGAAAAGTAGGCTTTTCCGTCTTCTAGAAGTGGTGTTAATGATTAACGACACTTCATTAGCAGAGTATCACCCAATTAAGCCTAATATATACCTTCTTACCAGTTTTCCCTTTAAAAAACTGCTAGTTTCATTTTAAAAAATTGGCTAGACTAGATAAAGAGGTGATTAAAATACGTGTTATTGCAGGACAATATAAGGGCCGCCCAATTAATCCAGTACCAGGTAAGCTAACACGTCCAACTAGTGACAAAGTAAAGGAATCATTGTTTAATCGCTTAGGTCCTTATTTTAGTGGTGGACTTGGCCTGGATTTGTTTGCTGGAAGCGGTAACTTAGGTATAGAAGCATTAAGTAGAGGGCTAGAGCGTGTTGTTTTTGTTGACCAACAGAAAGAGGCTATTCGGGTCATTCATCAAAATATAGCGATGTTTCCCTTAGATAATAGGGTAGAAGTCTATCGAAACGATGCATTTAGAGCGTTAAAGGCGTTACATAAACGTGAGTTTAAATTTGATTATGTATTTTTAGATCCGCCATACAAAAAGGGGCTTTACGAGCAGTTATTAGCAGATCTATCCAAGTATCAACTAACTAGCGACCAAGCGATCATTGTTTGTGAACATGAGACCAGTAATGTTTTACCAATTGAAGTTGGTAGTTTCAGTCAAATAAGGTCAGAAAAATATGGGGGAATGACAACAATTTCTTTGTATAAGCGAAAGGAAGATGAGATTGAGTAGGTTAGCAATTTGTCCAGGTAGCTTTGATCCAGTAACCTTTGGTCATCTGGATATTATTGAGCGCGCAGCAAAAGTGTTTGATCATGTTATCGTAGCTGTTTTTCATAATGATTCAAAGTCACCATTATTTTCTGTGGAAGAGAGAATATCGCTATTACAGGCGGCCACAAAGCATATTGAAAATGTATCGGTAGACTCACATGGAGGCTTGCTAATGGATTATGCTAGAGAAAAAAAAGCCCATGTCCTTGTAAGAGGGTTACGAGCAGTCAGTGATTTTGAATATGAACTCCAAATTACCTCGATGAACAGGAAATTAAATGAGGATGTCGAAACTTTTTTTGTTATGACCAATAATAAATATTCGTTCTTAAGTTCAAGTATGGTGAAAGAAGTAGCAAGATATAAGGGAAATGTTTCTGACCTTGTTCCAGAAGCAGTTGATCAGGCACTAAGAGATAAGTTTAAACATTTATAATTCAATCATATATATAGAATGTGCATTGGGAATTATCTCAATCATGATTGGACACATATCAATTTAAAATATTTATGCTAAGAAGTTTTTGGATTTTTTAAAAGGTTAATGAATTAGGAAAATGTCATTTACTCAACTTGCGCCCACTGAAAATAGTCATTAAGCCTTACCCGTGTTTGGGATAGTGGATATGCAATGCCCAAGTTGACTTTCCTATCAGGTTGGCGCGCTATGTTGTTCCGAAAAGCAATTGGACTGCTTTCCATGGGGCTGGCTTCGGGCCTACAGAATATAGGTCAGTTAGACGTTGTCACAAGTGTTTTCGGTGGGACGAGTAATCCCAGTCCCAGGACGTGACCGGTTTAGTCTAACACCCCCAATTTGTGAAGAAAGACACTTTACAAATGTGGAACTTCAGCTCATCATATTCCCGCAGGAGTCTCACCCATCGCTTATCTCCACTTAGTTGGGTGTTCATCATGAATGAATCAGTCTAATCGTGCAAAATTAGGAGTAGAAGCGAAAATAACGCCGACGGTAAGCAGAACATATCTCCCCTGAGGGATAATAACGATAGCTTTATAAGAAAAGGATTATTCATTACACGAGCTAATGGTTCTGTCAATACGTAGACTTAATCCTTCGTCCACGCTTCAGCCAGTTTAGCTGAAGCGAAAGTTGAGTAATTTATAAAGGCGTGTTACGGCAATAACTTTGCGATATAGGTATTGTCGTTATAACATTGTTAGCAGAATTGGCAAACGTGGACGTGTCTATAAGACTTGGATGAGCAAATTTAGGCTCACCCAAGTCTTATTTTGTCAGCCTTCTTCTTGCATAAATCATTAGTGCTATCCATAAGCTAATCAAAGTCAAGAATTGACCAAGCTGGTGCCAATTAAGTAATGAAAGCAATCCTTTAGGCTCAAGGAGCCTGCCCTGAACGGCAACTGCATAGCCGGTAGGTTCTCCGGATGGGTTTACAAAAAACGGATAAATTATAATTAAGATCATTGCTGAGAATAAACTCTGTAGAATTCTACCAATAAAATATGGTGAAAAGCGAATATCTGTTTCGGCTAAAATGCTGGCAACCTGAGCTTGTACACTTAATCCATTAAAGGCTAATAACATACTTGTTAAGATTGCTTTAGAAAGCATTGGGATTTCAACAAGGGCACCAAGCTGCTGGGCACCTAGAGTAATTTCAAAAATACCAGTAATAAAAGGTAGGGCAAGTTGATCTGACAACTGAAGAACAGAAAAAAGTTTGGCGACACCTGTGCCAAGCTGTTCAGCAATACCAATATTAATAAGTATCATTGAGAAAACAGAGAAGAAAATTATAAATCCACCGATCATGAGTAGCGTTTGTACAGAATTAATGACAGCATCACCAAATAGCTTACCGAAAGGTTTTTTAGTCTCCAATCTTTTTTCATGCAAAGCATGAAATGCTCTTGCTAAAATGTGTTGGTGACTTCGCAGCAGTGGTGTGCTTGTCTCGTTCTGACGGTGAAAGCGCATCACAAAGCCAACAAGGAAATTTCCAACATAATGAGAGATTACTAGAATAATACCTAAAGTAGCGGATTGGAAAAAACCCACCGATACAGCTGCAATAATAAAGAGGGGATTTGAAGCATTTGTAAACGCGATTAATCGCTCTGCCTCAGCCTGAGTAACTTGTCCTTCTTGTCTAATTCGAGCGGTGAATTTAGCGCCTGCAGGGTAACCGCTGGCCATACCCATCGCCCAAACAAAGCTTGCTACTCCAGGCAAGTTAAAGACGGGTCGCATAATGGGTTCAAACAGAACACCAATAAAGTGGACAACGCCAAAACCTATTAGTATTTCTCCAGTAATAAAGAATGGAAGAAGAGACGGAAAGACAGTTCCCCACCAAATGTCTAACCCGCGTTTACTAGCTGATAATGTTTCTGTTGGTAGCGCTATTAAACAAATTGCAAAAGCAACTGCTAAGGCAGCTAGCAATGCCGATTTAAAATGTGCTTTCAATCTGCTCCCCCTCACTCAAATGCATAATCATCTGCTTTAGTTCATCTGCTGTGCTATACAGACACATGAAAAAATAGTAAAATATAATAACTTGAATAGTTAATTTCTTTAATACTATACGCATTTAATGCGTACATTTATGCTAGTAACTTAAAATATCAGCAGATTATTTGCTGAACGATTATCAGAGGAGAGTGCTTAATGTGCGTTTTACTAAGAAGCATGCAATTTACCTGCTTATTATTGCTAGTTTTCTAATTACACTATTATTACCGTTGCCTTATTACATCTATAAACCTGGCACGGCAGACCCTTTAACGCCAGTTGTTCAAGTGCAAGATGGGTTTCAAAGTGAAGGCGATTTACACCTCGTAACGGTTAGAGGGGGCAGGGCTACGCCACTTCAGCTTCTAATTGCTGGATTCTCTGACTACCAAGATATTATGCCACTAGAGGATGTCTTTCCTGAAGGTTATGATCGAGAAGCGTATTTACAAGCCCAGTTTCAACTTATGGAGAATTCTCAGGAGGCAGCAACTGTTGTTGCCTATCAAGCCGCAGGAGAAGCTATTGATATTCGTTATGAAGGGGTCTATGTTCTAAATGTTATTGAAGGGATGCCAGCTGAAGGTATTTTAGAAATAGGCGATCAAATTCTTCAGGTAAATGGAGAGGAGATTAGCGATACAAACCATTTAATTGAGACAGTGAATAGCTTTAATGCAGGCGATAAGGTTATCTTTTTAATTGAACGGCTTGAAGAACAATTTGAACAAGAAATTGAACTTGTTGCTTTTCCAAATAATCCCGACCAAGTTGGGGTTGGTGTGCAGTTGGTTACAAACAGGGAAGTTGAAGTGGAACGTTCAGTTGAATTCGCAAGTGGCAATATAGGTGGTCCAAGCGCTGGACTCGTATTGGCATTGGAAATATACGATCAATTAACTGGCGAAGATATTACCAATGGAAGAGAAATTGCAGGGACTGGGGAAATTGATTATGACGGCAGTGTTCATCGAATTGGTGGTGTTGATAAGAAAGTTATTGCTGCTGACCGTGAGGATTGTAAAGTGTTCTTTGCTCCCTATGAAGGGGGTTCTAAAACGTCTAACTATGAACTTGCTAAAGCAACAGCAGAAGCAATTGGTACAGATATGGTGATTGTCCCGGTCAATACATTTGAGGATGCACTTGCGTACCTAAGAGATGGTACTTTAATTGAATAGTTACAAGAAATAGAGGCTGGTCCATTCTAGCAACGTTTAGAATGGACCAGCTTATTGGTTAAGTATGGTGAGTCAGGTAGCTTTACTGTCTATGTGGTGGTGAAAAATCTTTGTGGCGTAGCTTTGTTTGACTGGGCTCTGTAATCGGGAGATAATAAATGGCCGAAGCATTAGCGTCAATTGCCATAGTGGCTGAACTGTTTTTCTTAAGCTGTCCAATGAATGTTACCTCACTGCGTGGTTTTAAAAAGTTTAAATACAATTGACCGGCTTTAGTCATTGCCAACAGCCGGATATCGTTAAGCTCGCCAGTATATAGGTTGTTGACATGAAAATGGACCGTTTCAGTTGTTAGGTTTAACAGTACATGTAAGAAAAGTCGTTGAAGCCGTGCTTTTGTATATCTTTTGGTTAATACGTTTGATAAAAAGTCGTTAAAATTTTTGGATTGGTTAATCTGTTTCTTTAGCCGATATTCTAAGCCCTCAGTCATCCCGTTAATCATGCTTAACTGTTCGAGGGTATCTGTTAGCAAGCGGTATTTTAATAATGGAAAATAGTCATCCCATGTATGAAATAATCCCGCATACTCCCGGTAATTGTTTAATAGCGCAATGCTCTCGTTAGGCATAGAAAGGTCTTTAACGTCGAGCATAGGATTGTCGCTGAACAAATAATTACGAATTGCAGTTGCGCTGGCAATTGGTTGAGATAGGCTAGCTTCATGATAGCTAGCTTGTTTCCGTTTAATCGTCTCAAGCTTAATCGTCCGATTTATTTGCTGTTGTGCCTTAAGGTAGCTTAACCCAAGAATATTGTTAGGTAGCTTTAAGTCTAACTCAGTTTTTCCTATTAGTGTAGCCAAAGCAAGTTGGTTAGCGTGTGGGTAGCTTAATCCTTGTTTTAACGATGCTTTTACTAAAGCTTGATAGGTAGGTTTTTTTTCACATTCAATTTCTGCTATTTTATAAAAAGGCTCAATAAGTCCAGCTTCACTACCGAAAATAATAAAATCGACTTGTAAGCAATTAAGTAAATAGACAGCTGCATAAGCAAAAATATCGCTATGTTGAATCGCGTAAATAGTGGGGAGTTCAACGACAAGGTCTGCACCATGTGCGATCGCCATCTTAGCTCGAGTGAATTTGTCGACAATTGCTGGCTCGCCACGTTGGAGAAATTGACCACTCATTATCGCAATAACGATGTCGGCGTTTGACTTGACCCTTGCTTGTTCGATATGATAAAGGTGACCATTATGAAAAGGATTGTATTCAACAATGATACCAACAGCTTTCAATGAAAATCACTCCTGTCCTAAACAGTATTTTACCATAAGTTGAATATTAACAGCGTTTCTTTCTGTAATATTCAATTTCATTGATGCTGTAAAGAAAAAATATTGACAAATCGGTAAAATACTCTTACAATAATCTTTGTGCTTTCGAGGTGATACTAATGAAAATTCCAATACAAAAAATTCTTCAAAAGGATGAATTTTCTTTTCAAGATCAAGTAGATGTCTCAGAGTTAGAAGCGTTGAATAATGATATTCGTCAAGTTGGCCATGTCTCTGTTAATGGAAAAGCGTCCATTCAGAATCAGACGATAACCTGTCAGCTTTTAATATCAGGTACAATGATATTACCGTGTGCCAGAACTTTAGTTGATGTTTCTTATCCATTTGAGATTGCTACTGTTGAAATGTTCTCCATTGATCCTTTCTATGAAGAAGAAGATGAGTCGGAAATTCACCCAGTTAGTGGAGAAGTACTTGACTTAGAACCTTATATAAAGGAAAATGTATTATTAGAGGTTCCGTTTCGTGTTTTTGCAAATGCGGAGGAAATCGAGGAAAAAGCTTTATCAGCCGGCAATGGCTGGACTGTCGTGAATGAAGAAGATCAAGTGGATAAAATTGATCCGCGCTTTGAAAAACTACAGTCACTATTAAATGATGATAAAAATGAAAATCAATAAAGAAGGTATGAACATTACTTCTAGAACTTCAGCATGTTCATTTAGAGATGTGAAGGAGATTTTCGTTTCGGAAGTTAAGGAGGTGTAAGACATGGCAGTACCAAAAAGACGAACTTCAAAGAAAGTGAAGAATCAGCGACGTACACATAAAAAACTACATGTACCTGGAATGGTTGCTTGCTCAAATTGTGGTGAGCTTACTAAACCTCACCATGTTTGTAGAGCTTGTGGTCACTACGATGGTAAACAAATCGTTGAAGCATAATTTTTAAAACAAGATTTTCCTCCTGACTAATGAAGCGGCTGGAGATAAATCTTTAACTTAAAATTATAAGATTTAACGCAAAGTACTAGTCCTATAGGGGCTAGTGCTTTTTAATTTCATAACTAAGAAAGCTAGTTTAAGTTTATTAGTAATGACATATTTTTAGCCACTCTTATTCTATCAGCATAGCTCGTTGCATATAGTTATAGCAAATAGGGATAAGGAGCGGTTTATATGAGCGTAAATAGACAGGATGCATGGACGCAAGAGGAAGATCAATTATTAGCAGGAACAGTAATTGACTATATAAAAAGCGGGCGAACCCAGCTTGAGAGCTTTAAAGAGGTGGCAAGGAAATTAAATCGAACCCCGGCAGCCTGTGGTTTTAGGTGGAATGCAACCATACGTAAACATCATAATGAGGCAATTCAAACTGCAAAACAGTCTAGGAAACGGATAGCTAAGCAATCTATTGAATTTCAGCAAGAGCAAACAGATACCTTCTCTTTAGATCAAGCAATTCAATGGCTTGAAAAGGTTAAGCATAACTTTGATGAACAAGGCAATGAGCAGAAGCATAGCTACTATAAAGCAGTCAGTTTGGAGAATGAAAGGTTAGCACAAGAGCTGGTGTTTTATCATCAGTTAATGGAAAGAATTGAACAATTAATTAAAGAGGTTAAGGTAAGATAGTCTAAATAGTAACCATACTAGCAATAAATTACTAAGCGAGATCTGAGTGATACGTCATTATTGTAAAGGATTAGAAACAAACCTTTTACAAAAAAACGTATTAAGGAGGATACTCGTTTTTTTAGGTGTACACCATGTAGCATTGGTGAGAAATATTCGCAGATTTTGCTAAAAGAAATTCTTATTTTTTAACCAAAAAGAGAATAGAGGTTGATCTGTGTATTATTTATTGTCCTTTGACGAAACAGCAAACTTGTTATATGATTTCTAAGATTAGCGCAATATCGTGCGGGTTAAGTTGCAGAGGGTGATTAATGTTGAATATTGCAATTATCGGCGGAGGGGCCATTGGTCTATTAACCGCATGCTTGCTAGAAAAAGACCATCATGTAACGCTTTACATAAGAGATAAACAACAGTATAAAGTGATTGAAAAAGAGGGGATCATTTGTCTACCTGTAAAGAAGCGTTATCCTATTTCAGTACAAATGATTAGTCGAATTTCAGCTAATCATGAACTAATCATTATTGCTGTCAAGGCCTATCATCTACAAGTTCTGGTCAAACAGCTTAAGCAGCTAAATGTTCCGTTGTTATTTATCCAAAATGGTATGAGTCATCTGTCAGTAATAAAAGAGGCTTTGGCCGAGCACATTACGTTTATTGCAACGGTAGAGCATGGCGCGCGTAAGGAAGGCTTGAATGGTGTAACGCATACAGGGATTGGTAACGTGAACGTGGCACCTTATGGTTTGAACGCAAAACAAAAACCATTAATCATTCAAAGACTGGCGACGCATTCATTTCCTATTAAGGTAATGCAGGATGGGGAAAGGCTACTAAAAGAGAAAGTGATGATTAATGCTGTTATTAACCCGATTACTGCAGTTTATCAAGTTCGCAATGGTGCTATCCTTACCGACCCTAGGTTACATGAAGAAGCCAAAAATTTAGCAGCAGAAGTGGCGCGGGTGTTAGCGTTGAATTTTAATGAACAGTGGCAGCGGATTGTTAACATCGCTTCCCGTACAAGTCGCAATGATTCTTCAATGAAAGTAGATATCGATCAAGGCAGGTGTACAGAAGTTGATGGTATTCTTGGCTATCTAATTAATCTAGCAAGTTCGCCGATACCGAAAATAATTGATTATTATCAAGCGATTAAGGAAATGGAGAGGGGGGATCAATAGATGCCTAACGTATTGGTGTATCTGCTTGCTTTTGCAATAACCTTTCCGTTCCTCATGACCTTATTAATTTATTGTCTTGTTAAAGCATTGACGGGAAGTAAGAAAAAAGCTTTTCATCACGCAATAGAGTGGTCTGCACTTATTTATTTAGTAACGAATGATTTTATCTTGCGTACCTATTTTTCGCTAAATTTAAGTTTGCTCATCCTATTAATTATGCTCATCATCTTTTTATTATTTATTATTTTCCAATGGAGGCTTGTCGGAGATATTTTCATTAAGCGAGTCTGCCAATTATTTTTAAGAGCAACGTTTTTATGTCAATCGCTGTTAAATATCGGTTTAGTAATCGTTATTTTAATAAAAAGTCTAATTAATTAAAATAGTTCTTGAATTAGTGTAAACTAAACCTATCAGAAATTCGTAGCAGCTAAGGAGACGGTTTAAGTGAAGTTTCAGGCAATAGAGGTTAACCATAATAAACTTATAAAAGATTACATAGCACAAGAAAAAAAAATCTGTTCTTTTTTTGATTACAATCCGTACCAACAGCATAGCTTTAAACAGCGGCTAATAGATTTAACCAACAGAGACTTTAATCGGGAGCAATTGGTTGTTTTACTTCAGACGCTTTATCAAAAGTGGGGTAACAATGAGGCGGTGCTGAAGCAAATAGATCGACTAAAAGAACCAAATAGTGTCGTTGTCGTTGGTGGTCAACAAGCAGGATTATTAACAGGACCACTTTATACCATTCATAAAATGGTATCAATTATTCTCTTTGCCAAGCAACAGGAGAAAAAATTACACGTCCCAGTCATTCCAGTCTTTTGGATCGCCGGAGAAGATCATGATTTTGATGAGATAAATCATATTTATCAATCCGTTGATAATCGACTTATTAAGCAGAAAATTGGTCAATTTGAATTGGAGCGAAAATCAATTTCTTATCTTAATTTGGACAAGAAGAAATTATTAGAATGGCTTAACCAGTTATTTTCAAATCTTACTGAGACTGATTATAGTCTAGCCTTATATCAAAAACTGCTTAACATCACTAATCAAGCTAAAACTTATGTTGATTTTTTCGCAATCATTACAGATACACTACTTGGTGATTACGGTCTTGTTCAATTTGATTCAGGTGACCCGCTTGTTAAGAAGTTTGAAACCAGCTACCTATTAAGCATTGTCGATAAGCAAGAGGAAATTGCCGCCAATGTCTGGCAGCAAAAGCAGCGTTTAGCTGGAGCGGATTATTTTATTGACTTAGATTTAAAGCAGAACGACGGTCATTTATTTTATCTGCATCAAGGCTCAAGGGTTTTATTAGAACGGGAAGAAAATGGCGATTGGGCATCAAAGGAAGGTTCTGTTCGATTTACTAAGCAGGAATTAATTGCTCATATTCAAATTAATCCGGAATCATTTAGTAACAATGTTGTGACACGCCCACTGATGCAAGAATATGTTTTTCCAACCTTGACTTTTTTTGCAGGACCAGGTGAAATTGCCTATTGGGCTGCTTTACAGCCTGGTTTTCATGCACTTGGAATCAAAATGCCGCCTGTTTTACCGAGATTATCCTTCACATTATTAGACCGCACTGCTGAGAAAATGATTGAAGAACTTGGCTACGACATTGCTCAAATTATTAACCAAGGGCTTGAGGAGGACAAGTTGCGTTATTTAAAAAGTCAGCTTCATCCACCTATCGATGCTTTAACAGAACAAATTATGTTGTCAATTGACGCTGTACATCGACCGCTAAGAGAGCTAGCAGCAACATTAGGTTCTGATCTCGAAGGGTTAGCAGAAGAGAACATGGAGCTGATTAATAAACAAATATCCTTTTTGCGTAAAACGATTGAAAGAAGAGTAAAACAGAAGTATCAGACTGAACTAAATAAGTATGATTACCTTCAAGCATTATTGAGACCCAATCAGGCTTGGCAAGAGCGGTTCTGGAATGTTATCCCGTTCCTAAATCGATATGGAGTAGATTGGTTAGACGAATTACTCCATACAGACTTTTCTTTTAGTAAAGAAACACATTACCTTATTAAAATGTAACCACAATCCCCCACTCCGAAAATATTATTTAAAAATAGTATTCATTTTTAAGCTGGCGAGATTCCCTCGCCAGCTTTTTTCGTTCGAAATTTCTAGTCCTTAAAATAGTTGACCATTATTAAAGTTGGATAATAAACGGTGTATCCCTCGCTTTTTTTTAAAAAAATCAACAATACAGTTTATTACTTGAAGTTGTTACCTTTTTTCAGGTGCATTTTTTATTGAAATGCGAACATATGTACTATTTTTCCATTTTTTCTAACAAACACCCATAAAAATGTGGTGGGAAGTGGGGTGATGTGGTACACTATTAAAAAAGGTGGGCGACTATTATGTTTATGGGTGAATACAAACATAATATTGATGTCAAAGGTCGGATTATTATGCCGGCTAAATTTCGTGATGATTTAGGCGAGAGCTTTGTTGTGACGAGAGGGTTAGACGCATGTTTGTTTGTGTACCCAATGACAGAATGGCGCATCCTTGAAGAGAAGATTAAGAAGTTACCCTTAACGAAGAAAGATGCACGTGCATTTACACGGTTCTTCTTTTCAGGGGCAACTGAATGTGAGATTGATAAGCAAGGTAGAATTAACTTGCCGAGTGCATTAAGGGACTATGCTAAGATTGAAAAAGCTTGTGCCGTTATTGGTGTATCAAATCGCATTGAAATTTGGTCAGATGATATTTGGACTAATTATATCGATGAATCAGCAAATGATTTTGCTGAAATTGCAGAGAATATGATGGAGTTAGATTTTTAATTAATGAATGTAGGTGATAGCTTTGTTTGAGCATGATAGCGTATTGCAGCAAGAAACAATAATTGGCATGAATATTAATCCAAATGGCATTTATGTTGATGGCACTCTTGGTGCTGGGGGGCATTCAAAAGAAATTGCCAAACTGTTGGATAAGGGCAGGCTGATTGCCTTTGATCAGGATCAGCAAGCATTGACAGCTGCTAAAGAACGTCTGTCTAGTTATCAAGACAAAGTAACATTTGTACATTCGAATTTCCGCTATTTAGATGATGTTTTAAATGAGCAAGGAATTGAGACTGTTGATGGGTTTTTATTTGACTTAGGCGTATCTTCGCCACAGTTAGATCACGCAGAGCGTGGCTTTAGTTATCACCACCACGCTCCACTCGATATGCGCATGGATCAAAATCAAAAAGTATCTGCTTATGAGGTTATTAATCATTGGTCATATCAAGATTTAGTGCATATCTTTTTCAAGTATGGTGAAGAAAAATTTTCCAAGCAAGTTGCTCGAAAGATTGAAGAATTTCGAGAAGTAACACCAATTCAGACAACAGAAGAATTGGTTGAAATTATTAAAGATGCTATTCCTGCAGCGGCACGGCGCAAAGGTGGTCATCCGGCAAAACGAATTTTCCAAGCTGTGCGAATTGCTGTTAATGACGAGCTAAACGCCTTTTATGACGTTTTACACCAAGCTGCCAAGCGCACCACAATCGGTGGGCGAATAGCGGTCATTACCTTTCACTCTCTAGAGGACCGCATTTGTAAACAAGCTTTTAGAAAGTGGAGTACCCCACTTCCAGTGCCGAGAAATATGCCGGTAGTACCTGAGGGGAATTTGCCACCTTTTAAACTGATAACACGTAAACCAACTATTGCTAATGATGAGGAGTTAACTCGTAATCGCCGCGCCCGTTCAGCAAAACTGCGGATTGTGGAAAAAGTGAAGAATTGGAACGATGATTATCTCTATACTAATAAAAAAACCAAAAATTAATTCGCTAACGTAATAAAGACTATTAATAAAGGGTGGGATGAATAATGAGTTTAAATGAAGCTAGACAATATCAATCAATAGCTCCTCAGCGTAGAAGGTCAGAACCAGCTCAGCAGCCTAAGAAACTTGTCAAAGTTAAAACAAAAGGATTAACAGTAGGTGAAAAACTTTTAGGCGGAATATTCGGTATTTCCCTATCCGTTTTTCTTATATATATGGTTTCATTCAGTGCTAATATTGATACAGTAAATCGCCAAATTCAAAGTCTTGAACGAGAGATCACAGAGCAACAAACGGTTAACGATAATCTTCGCCATCAAGTTATGGATTACAGTAATCCAGAGCGGATCTTATCTATTGCTAAAGCAAATGGATTAAATATTCAAAACACACAAGTAAAGCAAGCGGCTCAAATTAATGAGTAAACTTTAGCGAGGTTGATGATAATGACGAAAAGAAAAACTTCATCTTGGAGCGTCCATCTTACCTTTGGCTTGTTTGTGCTCATGTTCTTAGCGTTGGCGGGGAGATTCATTTATATCCAGGTGACTGGCGAGGTTCAAGGTTTTAATTTGCAAGTATGGGCGGATAACCAGCGGACAAATCATGTGAACATTGCATCAAAGCGCGGCTCGATTTATGACCGTAATGGGATGGAGCTAGCACAGGATATTGCTGTCTATAAGTTGTACGCAGTAATTAGCGAATCGTATTCACCTAATCCGGACAGACAACTAAATCATGTAGCTGATATTGAAAATACGGCAAAAGCACTTGCTCCTCTTTTGGAGATGGAAGAACAAGAAGTGCAGCAAGTACTAGAGGATGGTAAGGAAGACGATAGGTTTCAAGTTGAGTTTGGTCGAAATGGGACAGAGCTTTCAAGAGAGACTAAGCTTGCCATCGAAGCATTAGAGCTTCCGGGGATTAATTTTATTGAACAAGCAAAACGCTATTACCCTAACGGTATCTTTGCCTCGCAGGTTATTGGACTAGCGCAAGCAAATGACGATAGCCAAATTGCTGGTATTACTGGGATTGAAGCGCAATTAGATAATGTGCTTTCTGGAACGGATGGTTCTATCTCGTTCCAACGTGATAAATATAACACGCGGTTGCTTGATGCTAAAGAGGTCATTACTGAAAAACATGATGGCTATAATATTAACTTAACCCTTGATCAAAAAGTACAAACGATTTTAGAAGATGCGATGAGTTATGTTGATGAACAATACTCTCCTGAGCGGGTAACAGCAACAGTGATTGATCCAAAAACAGGTGAAATTCTAGCGATGAGTAATCGACCTAGCTACGATCCAAACCAATTGGGGGATGTCACCAATTGGTATAACGATATTGTGTCAACGCCAATTGAACCGGGTTCTACCATGAAGTCGTTCACTATTGCGGCAGCAATTGAAGAAGGTGTGTATAATCCGAATGAGACTTATCAATCTGGTACATATAAGATTGATCGAATTGATCGGCCTATCCCGGATTATCGCCGTCATTGGGGTGAGATTACATATGCAGAGGGTTTTCAGCGGTCATCAAATGTAGCGATGTCAAAGCTGGTGTGGGAGAAAATCGGCACTGATCGTTTTTTAGATTATTTAAAAGCCTTTCACTTTGACCAACCGACCGGCATAGATTTACCCCGAGAGCAAGCAGGGACGATTTTGTATCGTTATCCAATTGAACAATTAACAAGCTCTTTTGGCCAGGGGACAACAGTGACACCAATTCAGATGATACAAGCAGCAACTGCCATCGCTAATGATGGGAAAATGATGAAGCCCTATGTCATTGATCGAGTCACTGATCCTAATACTGGTGAAATTATTGAACAAAAAGAACCGGAGATTGTTGGTCAGCCTATTTCAAAAGAAACTGCTGATCAGGTCAGAAGCGCAATGGAGTCAGTGGTAACTGAAGAGGTTGGAACCGCTCATAATGTGTATCAGCTTGACTCTTATTCAGTAGCTGGAAAAACAGGGACTGCGCAAATCTCTGGAGGAGCAAGTGGTTATCTTCAAGGTGATGAGAACTATATTTTCTCATTTTTAGGGATGGCCCCTAGTGACGACCCGAAACTTTTAATGTATGTGACGGTCCAACAGCCTACTCTTCAAGAAAACGAATCTGGTTCAGCGCCTGTTTCTTATATCTTTAACCATGTGATGGAGAATGCCTTGCATTATCTAAATATTCAACCAGATAAAGAGCAGGAAGAGACTGTTAATCGTCTTGAAATGCCTAATTGGAAAGAGAACGCAACAGCTCAGGTTACTAACGAGCTTGAAGAAAAAGACTTTAAGCCGATTGTGATCGGTGATGGGGATAAGATTGTAGCAGCTAATGTTGAGGAAGGCGAGGCTGTTCTCTCGACGCAACAGCTTATCCTTGTAACTAATCAACCCAGCATGCCGGATTTAAGTGGTTGGTCATTACGTAACGTAATCGAATTTAGTAATCTCCTTCAGTTAAATCTTGAAGTAATTGGTTCCGGTTATTTAACTGAACAAAGCATTGAACCAGGAACAGTGATAGATAATGGTCCTTATTTGCTAGTAGAATTTGCTGCTCGTGAAATAGCGGATTAACGAGGACAAACAGGCGGGCATCATAAAACAGTGTACTATTCGCAGAAGCTTGTCATATATTAGATACGATTAATCATTATTTGAAAAGCGGGGCGTTAAATAATGAAACATGTATCTCATGTGACGATTAGAAAGCGAATAGTCGCTGTTTTTTTGTTAGCCATTGCTGTTTTTATGGTGATGGCGATTCGGTTAATGATTGTTCAGTTTATTCTGGGTGATAAGTTAACAGATCAAGCCGAAACCTCTTGGAGTAGAGATATTCGCTTTGAAGCAAAGCGCGGGAAAATAGTCGATCGTAATGGCGAGGTGCTTGTTGACAATGTCTCTGCTCCAACGGTCATGTTTGTCCCAAGACAAGTGGACGACAAAGAAGTAGTTGCTGAAGCAATCGCCACAATTTTAGAGGTCGATCAAGACCTTATCACAGAGCAACTGAACAAAAATATTAGTATTGTACGTTTTCCAGAGGGCAGAAAATTAAACGAGGATCAGGCTTTAGCCATTCAACAGCTTGGTTTCTCAGGTGTTTATTTAGCTGAAGATTCTAAACGCTACTATCCAAATGATCGAATGTTAGCTCATGTCCTTGGTTTTAGTGGCATTGATAATCAGGGATTAGTCGGTCTAGAGTTAGCGCACAATGAAGAGATTAGCGGTGTGTCTGGGAAGCTGTCTTTTTACTCAGATGCTAAGGGGAGAAGGCTGCCTGGTTTATCAGACACTTATCAAGAGCCGGTGGATGGGAAGGATTTAAAGCTTACGATTGATTACGCTGTGCAATCAATTATTGAACGAGAGCTTGATATTGCTGAAGCAACTTATCAACCCGATGGCGCTTGGGCAATTGCTGTTAATCCTAACACAGGGGCTATTCTGGGCATGTCTTCACGCCCTAATTTTCACCCAGATGACTATCAATCTGTTAATAGCGAAATTTACAATCGTAATTTACCAATTTGGAGCACCTATGAACCTGGATCAACCTTCAAAATTATTACGCTGGCCGCTGCTTTAGAAGAGCAACTAATTGATTTAGAAAAAGACATGTATTATGATACTGGTGTAATTGAGGTTGGAGGAGCCAAGTTGCATTGCTGGAAGAGAGGCGGGCATGGTAGTCAGACTTATTTGGAAGTCGTGCAAAATTCTTGCAACCCCGGCTTTGTTTCATTGGGGCAAGCTTTAGGAAAGGATTTAATGTTTGATTATGTTGATGCCTTTGGGTTTGGTGAGAAGTCAGGTGTTGATCTTGCTGGAGAATCAACGGGTATAATATTCAATCGGGATCGAGTTGGACCGGTTGAACTGGCAACAACTGCCTTTGGACAAGGTGTTTCAGTTACACCGATCCAGCAAGTGATGGCTGTTTCGGCGGCTGTCAATGGTGGCTATTTGTACCAACCCTATATTGTCGATAGCTATCTTGATCCAATTAGTATGGAAACAATTGAAGAAACTGCTCCAGAAGTAAAGCGGCAAGTCATTTCAGAGCAGACCTCTGAGGAGGTCAGATTGGCGTTAGAGTCGGTAGTCGCAAAGGGGACTGGGAGAGGGGCATATGTTGAGGGCTATCGTGTTGGTGGTAAGACGGGGACCGCTCAAAAAGTGGGCACGAATGGGCGTTATCTTGAAAATAATCATATTGTGTCCTTTATTGGCTTTGCTCCTGCCGATCAGCCAGAGATTGTTGTTTATCTAGCGGTTGATAATCCTAAGAACACCGTTCAATTTGGTGGCGTAGTCGCTGCACCAATTGTGGGTAATATCATCGAAGATAGCTTAAGTGCGCTTGGCGTTGCCAAGCGCGATGATGGGTTAGAAAAAGAATATCAATGGCCCAATCAGCCTTTAGTGGAGGTGCCTGATTTAATTGGGTTAACACAACAAGAGATGGTTAGCTACTTAACCCAACTATCCATCGAAGCTGTTGGAGAAGGTACGTTTGTCATTGAACAAGCTCCTGCTCCAGGAGAAAAAGTACCGATGGGTGATACAATCCGGCTATTATTTGGAGAAAAAGTAAATGATGGTTCATGATAGTTTGTCACTTTTTTGATATAATAATGGAGTGAGAAGAGATAATGAACACGAACATGCGACACTCACTTGCTTAAGCATGGGTGTCGTATTTTTTATTAATAGTGGTATTATTTATTGGTGGAAGAAACGGGTAAGTTATTATTTTGCAACACTGTTGCAATGAGAATATAGTATAATAGCGTTGCAATTGTTAAAAGAATGTTAAAGTGAGGTTGGAAAATGAAAACTTTAAAACAACTATTAGATACGATAAAGTTCAATTACAGTATAATTGGTGATCGTAATATTGAGATTCATGGAATAAAGGTTGATTCAAGAGCGGTTAACCAAGGTGATTTGTTTATCTGTTTAAAAGGGTATACAGTTGATGGTCATCGCTTTGTCGATCAAGCAGTTAGCAATGGAGCTGTAGCGATTGTAGCAGAGGAAGAGATATCTGCAGATGTACCTGTTATCCTTGTTGCAGATACAAATCGGGTCTTAAGCTATTTAGCTAATGTTTTTTTTGACTTTCCAACAAATGATATCCATCTTATCGGTGTAACAGGAACGAATGGAAAGACGTCTATTACATACTTACTCGACACTATTTTCACATATGCGCAAAAAAAGACCGCATTAATAGGAACGATTCAAATGAAAATTGGTGATCACGTTTATCCGACTGCTAATACGACACCTGAACCATCCTATTTATTTAGTAGCTTTAAGAAAATGGTTGATCAACAGATTGACCATTGCATGATGGAGGTTTCTTCACACGCACTTGAGCTGGGTCGTGTAAATGGTTGTGATTTTGATCTTGCTATATTCACCAATCTAAGTCAAGATCATCTGGACTTTCATGGTAGTATTGAAGATTATGTTAAAGCAAAGCAACGGCTGTTTTATCAGTTAGGTAATAGCATTAATCAGGCTAAGCCTAAGTATGCAATTATTAATCATGACGATCAATATGCTAATGATTTTATATACGCAACAAGTCAACCGGTTATTACTTATGGTTTAACGAAAGAGGCGGATGTGTATGCTGATGATATTGTACTGTCATCAACAGGGTCAACTTTTTCCATGCATGCGCTTGGTGATACTGTAAAGATTAAAACACCGTTAATGGGTCAGTTTAATATTTATAATATTCTTGCCGCTGCTACCGCTGCTTCATTATCGGGAGTAGAATTAAACACGATTAAAGAGAGTATTGAGCAAATTACGGGTGTGAGAGGACGGTTTGAACCTGTGAAAGGGAATCAGCCATTTGGTGTCATTATCGATTACGCTCATACACCAGACTCTCTTGAGAATGTTCTAACAACGATTAAAAGCTTTGTAGAAGGAAAGATTTATCTTGTCGTGGGCTGTGGTGGAGATCGTGATCGGACTAAACGGCCATTAATGGCGGCAATTGGTGAGACCTATGCTGATTATATGATATTAACCTCAGATAATCCTCGATCAGAGAATCCGATGCAGATCATTGTTGATATGGAGACAGGGCTGAAGAAAGCAAATTATAAAATTGAGCTTGACCGTGAACAAGCGATTATAGATGTCATTACAATGGCTGAGGTGGGCGACGTTGTCTTGATAGCAGGAAAAGGGCATGAAACCTATCAAATTATTGCTGACCAGACGATCGATTTTGATGATTATCAAATTGCTAGTCAAGCATTAAACAAGCGGTACAATGCAAGTGAAGAAGGGAGATGATCAAATATGCTAACAATTGAGTTGTTAAAATCGGTCTTCACCAATCATGCTGATTATGGTTTTGAAGATCTAACAATAACGGGCGTAAGCACAGATACGCGCGAATTGATGACAAATAAATTATTTGTCCCATTGGTTGGAGAACGGTTTAATGGACATGATTATATTACGACAGCTAGAAAGCAGGGAGCTGTAGCTGCATTGTGGCAAGAAGATAGACCTGTTCCGGCTGAACTTACTGACACATTCCCATTATTCTATGTTGAGGATACATTAATTGCCCTACAACAGCTAGCAGAATCCTATTTACAGCGATTAGCAGCTAAAGTAATTGCAATAACAGGCTCTAACGGAAAAACGACGACAAAAGACCTCGTCGCTTCTGTTTGTCGCATGCACTTTCAAACCCATTGTACAAACGGAAATCTAAATAATCATATTGGTGTGCCATTAACTATTTTAGCTGCTCCAAGCAATACGGAAGTGTTAATTCTAGAAATGGGGATGAGCGGTTTTGGTGAAATTGAATACCTGTCTAAGCTAGCAAAGCCTGATATTGCTATTATTACCAATATTGGCGAGTCACACATTGAGCATTTAGGCTCTCGAACAGGTATAGCCAAAGCGAAGCTTGAGATTGTAGACGGGCTTAATGAAAATGGTCTATTGATCTATGATGGAGACGAAGCACTTCTTAATCAAGTTGATCAGTTAGAAATAATAAAAGTAGGCTTTCAAGCAGGTAACCATTACACAATTAAAAATGTGGAGGTTTGCCATGATCAGACTTTATTTGAAGTTGGAGACTTCTCTTTTACAGTTCCATTGGTAGGTGCGCATCATGCAAAAAATGCGACATATAGTATTGTTGTTGGCCATCACTTAAATCTAACAGATATGCAAATACAATTAGGTCTTAATAGTATTGAAAAGACAGCTATGCGCTTTGAACAATTAAAAACCAGTCATGGTGCGCGCCTTATTAACGATGCTTATAATGCTTCACCCACTTCAATGAAGGGGGCAATAGATGTTATTAGTCAATTCAATATGTATAATAAGAAAATATTAGTGCTTGGTGACATGCTAGAGCTAGGAGAACAAACTAAAGCGTTTCATGAGGAGATCGGGAAATACATACCAGACACAGTTGATTTTGTTTGTACGCTTGGCGAGTACGCCGTTAACATCCATCAACAAACAGCAGTACCATCTAAGCATTTTCTAACTCATGATCAAGTAGCTGAATTTTTACAATCAAATCAGGATCCATCTACAGTCATACTTTTTAAGGCTTCACGAGGTATGAAATTCGAGCAGATCATTAATGAGCTCATCGAACGATAATACTAATTACATTAATTAATTAGTAGCTTAATTTTAGGAGGATTTATTATGGAAGACTATTTACTAATTATAACGGTAGGAATTGCATTTCTAATAACTGTTCTTACATGTCCGATCTTTATCCCTTTTTTAACTAGATTAAAATTTGGTCAGAGTATCCGTGAGGAAGGGCCGCAGTCGCATTTAAAGAAAGCCGGAACACCAACAATGGGTGGACTAATGATTATTTTAAGTATAGTGACGACAGCTCTTATTATGCTGAATAGAACAGCAGCAGTCCTCTTCTCTACCGAAACGATATTAATCTTAGTTGTTCTATTAGGTTATGGATTACTTGGCTTTTTAGACGATTTTATCAAGGTTGTTCTAAAACGAAACCTTGGCTTAACATCTAAGCAAAAATTAGCAGGGCAATTGCTTATAGCCATTTTGTTTTACTTAATCTTACGAACATTAGCGTTGCCTACTACGCTTGGGATTCCTGGGACTGATTTGCAGCTAGAACTTGGTTTTCTCTACCCTATTCTAGTTGTGGTGATCCTTATTGGCACATCGAACGCGGTCAATTTAACAGATGGTGTAGACGGATTGGTTTCTGGTAATGCGGTACTAGCATTCGGTGCCTTTGGTATTTTAGCATGGACTGTTCACCCGCACTTAGAGGCAGCTATCTTTTCGGTGGCCATTGTTGGTGCGCTGTTAGGCTTTCTTATGTTTAATGCTCATCCAGCAAAGGTATTTATGGGTGATACGGGTTCTTTAGCATTAGGTGGTACGTTAGCTGCCATCGCTATTTTGTTAAAGCTAGAAGTACTTCTGATTATTATTGGTGGTGTATTCGTTATGGAAACATTATCTGTTATGATTCAAGTTGCTTCATTTAAAACAAGAGGAAAGCGGGTATTTTTGATGAGTCCGCTTCATCATCATTATGAGCTTAAAGGCTGGTCAGAATGGCGTGTTGTCATGAGTTTTTGGATTGTAGGTTTTATTTTAGCGATGCTCGGACTCTTTCTTGAGGTGTGGTTGTAATGAATAAGTTAACTAATTTTCCATATCAGCGTGTTCTTGTGTTGGGACTAGCGAAAAGCGGAACTGCAGCAGCAAATGTTTTGCAACGCAATGGTGTATCTGTTATTGTTAATGACTTAAAAGCAACATCTGATCAACCTGATGTTCAGTCCCTAGTAGCTAAAGGGGTAAGGGTTGTTCTAGGTGAACACCCGCTGGAGTTACTGAACGAGGTAGAGCTCGTTATTAAAAACCCTGGTATCCCCTATAGCAATATGATGATCAATCATGCGCAACAAACCGGCTTACCAGTCTGGACGGAGATTGAATGCTTAACCTACTTAATTAAGAATCCAATTATTGCGATAACAGGGTCGAATGGGAAGACGACCACGACTACGCTAACATACAATATGCTTAAAGAAAGTGGCAAGTCGACAAAGGTAGCTGGCAATATTGGCAGTGCAGCGATTGAAGTTGCTGAGAAAATGGCAGAAGAGGATCACCTGGTATTAGAATTGTCTTCCTTTCAGCTAATGGGAACAGAATTGTTTAAGCCTAAAATTGCAGTTTTGCTAAACTTATTCGAAGCTCATCTCGATTATCACGGCGGCTTTGAGGGTTATCAGCAAGCAAAGGCTCAGATATTCCGTCAATTAACTAGTGATGATTTCCTTGTCTATAATGCAGATGATAAAAGAGTGTCAAAGCTAGTGGAACAATCGCCAGCACAACTGATCCCGTTTAGTGTATCAACCTCTATGCAAGAAGGGGCATGGGTGGATGAAACCACCGTATATTTTAAAAATGAAAGAATTATCTCTCGATCCGATATCCGCTTAGTTGGCGATCATAATCTTGAGAATATCCTTGCTAGTATTGCTGCGACTAAGCTGCTTAATGCCTCAAATGAAGGAATTAAAGAAGTACTAACCACTTTTCAAGGTGTCAGACATCGCCTGCAATATGTCACCGAAAAGCAGGGGAGGCTATTTTACAATGATTCTAAAGCAACTAATATTTTAGCAAGTTCTAAGGCAATCACTGCATTTAATCAGCCTGTTATCCTAATTGCGGGCGGATTAGATCGTGGGAATAGTTTTGATGAACTGATCCCGTTTCTAACTAACGTCAAGGGCTTGTTCTTATATGGTGAAACAGCTAGCAAGCTTGCCGAGGTTGGTGAAAAAGCCAGCGTGCCGGTGATTAATACAGGGGATCAGCTTGATCAAATGATTAAACAGGCTTATCAATTTTCTGACGAGGGAGATGTTATTTTACTATCTCCTGCCTGTGCTAGCTGGGATCAATTCAGCACATTTGAAGACAGAGGAGACATGTTTATCGACGTCGTGCATAAACTGTAATACGGACAAGCAATTGTCAATCGTATAATAGTTAGGGCGTGTCTTGATGAAGAAAGAGCAAAAAGCAGATTGGTTACTAACCTGCTGTATTGTCATCTTGGTTGTGATTGGTGTTTTAATGGTTTATAGCGCATCAAGCATATGGGCGAGCTACCGCTTTAATGATCACTTTTACTTTGCAAAACGGCAGCTTTTATTTGCAACTGTTGGTTTAGCCGCTATGCAAGGAGTCAGCCGGATTCCATATCATTCATGGCGGCGATATGCTAAGCCGATTCTGTTAAGCTGTTTTATTTTGCTTGCTATGGTTCTCATTCCAGGCGTCGGCCTTGTTCGTGGTGGGGCGAGGAGTTGGATCGGAATAGGTGCGTTTAGTATCCAACCAGCAGAGTTTATCAAGCTTGCACTTTTAATCTTTTTAGCTGATGTTATTTCAGATCGACAAAAGCTGATTACCCACTTCTTTAAAGGGTTTGCTCCGTTACTGCTGCTCGTCATGTTTTGCTTTGGTTTAATTATGCTTCAACCCGATTTAGGGACCGGTGTTGTTTTAGTTGCAGCGTGTCTAACGCTATTATTCGCAGCAGGTGCGCAAATAAAACATTTTGTTTTTCTGGCATTTATTGGCATATCGGGCTTCGCTGGCCTAATTATTTCAGCCCCTTATCGGATTGATCGAATTACTGCTTTTATAAACCCGTGGGAGGACCCGTTAGGTAATGGTTTCCAAATTATTCAGTCACTCTATGCAATTGGCCCAGGCGGCTTATTCGGTAATGGCTTTGGCCAGAGTTTACAAAAGTATTTCTATTTACCGGAACCACATAATGACTTTATCTTCGCCATCATTGCAGAAGAACTTGGCTTCATTGGAGCGACCGGTGTTTTGATTATCTTTTCTTTATTATTATGGCGTGGTGTACGAATAGCGCTGGGTGCTCCTGATAAATTTGGTGCTTTACTCGCTATCGGTATTGTTGCGATGATCAGCTTGCAAGTAGCTATCAACATAAGTGTTGTTATTGGTTTAATTCCGGTTACCGGTATTACACTACCTTTTTTAAGCTATGGTGGCTCATCTTTAACTTTAACGTTAGCATCAATGGGAATCGTGCTTAACATTAGTCGGCATTGCTATTATTAGTCACTTAGAATCTCTTTTTAATATGAGGTTCTTTTTGTTTAGCTCTAATAACATCCGGATAAAATAAAGCCAAGCTTCACAGGCATGTACCTAAAGGTATAGCCAAGGTGAACCTCTCAACGAATGGCTTGTAAACCAATCAATCTAATACTCAATGTTGATCCCTAACTTGGCCGATTCTCGTATCCTTGAAGATGGATTACATAGCTAATTAATCTACACTAAATGAGTCATTTTACCTGAGTTAAATGACATTAAATAGAGGAAATAAAGTATAATAACGGTATGGTAATAGTTTTATTGACCTAGATCAACATTGTGGCTATTTACTTATAAAAAGAATCGGCTTTTTTAGTTAAGTTATGCTATAATTTAGGTAATTAGATTTAATGAATTTAAGACTTGAAAAGGTCAATTTAAAAGGAGATTACAGATGGATAGTCAAAAGGTAGTCTCGATAGAGGATCGGATTCCGAAATTAAAACAAGCACGCCGAAAAAAAACAAATCGTCGCCTCGTTTTCTATGTTTGCTTGTTCTTTGTGCTTATTTCTATTGTGGTCTACTTACAGTCCCCGCTGAGCTTTATTAATGAAATAAATGTATCAGGGCAACATTACATAGATGAAGAGGAGATTATTGCATATAGTGAGTTGTCTTCTGAGGTTAATGTCTGGGGCGTTAGAATTAGTGAAATAGAAAGCAACATTCTTCGTCACGATGAAATAAAGTCGGTTTCTGTTGTAAGACAGTTGCCAAACAATTTTAAAATAGAAGTAGAGGAATTGGATAAAGTCGCCTACTTAAGTGAAGGTGAATTTTTTTATCCATTGCTCGAAAATGGTCGATTATTAGATTCCTTTCGTATTATAGATTGGCAAGGAGACGCACCCCTGCTGTTTGGATTTAGTGAGGACTCTGCCTTAGAATTACTAACGGAACAGTTAACGAAGTCACCTGAGTTTATTAATAATCACATCTCTGAGATACATCTTACGCCAACAGACTCAAACCCGCTTAAACTACGCCTTTTTATGACAGATGGGTTTGAGGTGGAAACTAGTATTAGAAATTTCAGTCAAAACCTAAGTAGTTATCCATCGATTGTAAGTCAATTAGACCCAAGTAATAAAGGGGTCATTCAAATCGGAGAAGGTGGGGCTGTCTTCAATTCTTTTCAAGATTTAGACCAGCAAAAAAATAACGAGGATGAACAAGAAAATGAAACTGAGGGGTAAACATACTATTTTAGCGCTTGTTATGCTTTTTTTCGGTTTCATGCTCGCTTTTAGCTATCAGCACACAAAAGCTTTATTAAACGAAGACCAGATTGATAGCGCGGACTGGGAAAAGGAGTTCTATTACAGGCAACAGCTAATACAATTCGAAGAAAATAATAATCAATTGCAACATGAAATTGATCAAGCAAGATTCGATATTTTGCAGCTCGAAAATGAATTGTCTGACCAAACTGAAGTGTTAGGCAATTTAGTATTAGAAAAAAAAGATTTACAGGCTTTAGTTGGGGAGCTCCCAGTGGAGGGACCAGGCATTTTTGTCTCATTAAAAGACAGTGCTTTTATTCCGACTGAAGAAAATGTTAATCAATATATCGTTCATGACCGCCATATTCACATGCTGATTAATGAACTCTATAGTGCCGGTGCTGAGGCAATTGCTATTAATGGACAGCGAATTTTTCATGATAGCCATATTGTCTGCATTGGTCCTGTTATTGCTATTGACGGTAATCAGTATCCGGCACCATTTGTTATTGAAGCTATCGGTAATCAGGAAACGTTACAGGAAAGCCTTGAATTATCGGGTGGCGTCATTGATATTCTGGTAAATGATCAAATTGAAATTGAAATCGGGAAGAAGTCTAACATTCAAATGAACGCAAGGATGGGTTAATAAGTGAATGATATGTCGAAAGCAAATAAACTCTTGTTTTCATTGGCGATTGCAATTATTGGTTTTATGATCGTGCTCTACTTTAATTCACATGATGATATTGAAGTGCGAGATACAAGAGATGCATGGGAAATCAGATCGCAACTGCAAATTGAGCAGCAGCGCCAACAAGCTTTACAAGCTGAGTTAAATGTGTTAATTGAAGCAAGGTTTGACTATGTATCATCATCAGAGCAACAGCAATTAAGTACATTAGTCAACTCAGTTGATCACCTTAAAGAAGAAGCCGGTATGACAGTACGACGTGGCGCTGGTATTTCAATTGAGTTATTACTAGAGCGAAGCGAAGCCGGTATTCCAGATGGCAGGATTATGGCAGAGTTAATTCAACGGCTGTTAAATGAACTAAATGCATATGGTGCTGAAGCAATAGCTGTTGGTAATGAACGACTCGTTACGCATACGGCGATCAGAGAAGTTGGTGATCAAATATACATGAATCAACGCCCATTAGCTAAACCACCACTCACAATTAAGGTTATTGCTAATGATCCAGAGCGATTGTTGAATTATATGGAAGTAAGTCCATCTAAAAATGAATTTGCTCTGCATGGGCTAAGTTTAATTATTGATAGTGACGGAGAAGTTGAGTTGCCAGCCTTTCAAGATCAATACAAATTGGATCTTTTAAGCGTGATTGAAGAGAATGGGGCGGGTGATGAATAATGTGGTTGCCTTTTTTATTTTTACTTATTGGCCTGGCGTTAGGCTTTCTAACTAATTTGTCAATACCTGATTATTATTCTAACTATTTATCAATTGCCATACTAGCTGCTTTTGATACATTGCTTGGGGGTATTCGGGCTCATTTTGAAAAGAAATTTAATCAACATGTTTTTATTAGTGGTTTTTTCTTTAATATCGTTTGTGCAGTAATTTTGACGTTTATCGGCGACCAATTAGGGGTAGATCTATACTTAGCCGCGGTTTTTGCGTTTGGATTGCGAATTTTCCAGAATATCGCTGGAATTAGGCGGTTTTTGTTTGATTTACGTCAGGAAAAAATTCAAAAAAAAATGAGAAAATAAAGGGAAAGTCCTGACCAGTGTGGAATAATGTAATTATTGGATAGTTAGAAATATAGTATTAAATGACTAGCAAAAAAATGATATAATAAGAAGAATTAGATTTTTGAACAGTGGCCTTAATTATTTAGTAACTGGCTTTTAAATATTGATGTTATAGATTAGGAGGTGCCTTCAGATTGAACAACAATGAAATTTTGGTCAGCTTGGATATAGGTACATCGAAAATTAAAGTGATTATTGGTGAAGTACTATCTGACTCGCTCAACATCATTGGTGTAGGAACTGCGAAATCCAATGGATTGAAGAAGGGCGCTATCGTTGATATTGATCAAACGGTACACTCGATTCGTTTAGCGGTTGAGCAAGCAGAGCGAATGGTTGATATGAAAATAGATCGTGTTATTGTAGGTGTAAACGGTAACCATATTCAACTTCAGCCCTGTCAAGGTATTGTTGCAGTAGCAAGTGAAAATCGTGAAATTGGTGATGAAGATGTGAAGCGGGTAATTGATGCAGCACAAGTTATGTCTATTCCTCCTGAAAGAGAGATTATTGATGTCATTCCAAAGCAATTTATTGTCGATGGATTAGATGAAATTAATGATCCCCGCGGAATGATCGGGGTCCGACTTGAGATGGAAGGAACCATTATTACCTGTTCAAGAACGATGTTACATAATATTTTAAAATGTGTAGAGAGAGCTGATCTTGAAGTTATTGATATTTGCTTACAGCCGTTAGCATCTGGTTCTATTGCCTTGTCAGATGATGAAAAGGAGTTAGGCGTTGCTTTAATTGATGTTGGCGGTGGCTGTACGACTTTATCTGTCTTTGAGAATGCTCACTTAGCTGCAACACGCGTCATCCCTTTAGGCGGCGACAATATCTCTAAAGATATATCGATTGGTTTAAAGACAAGCTCAGAGGAAGCAGATGCTGTAAAAGTTAAATATGGGCATGCTTTTTATCCAGATGCAAGAGAAGATGAGCAGTTCCAAGTTACCGCAATTGGAACCGATCAACAATTTACTTTCAATCAGGTTGATTTAGCTGATATAATAGAAGCTAGATTAGAAGAAATCTTTACTTATGTTGCAAGAGAACTACGTAAAATGGGATACTCTGATTTGCCAGGTGGTTTCGTCTTAACCGGTGGTTGCTTGAGTATGCCAGGTGCGTTAGAGCTAGCTCAAGATCTTTACCATGCAAATGTGCGTGTTGCTATTCCGGATTACATAGGTGTACGTGAACCACAATTTACTTCAGGAATAGGCATTTTAAAATTCTCTCATAAAAATGCAAAAATTCAAGGGAAACAGTTTGAAGAAGCAGTTAGTGAGTTAGAATTTTTCAATGAAAATACCTCAAAAAAATCGTCAAAACCAAAAGTACAAAGAGAAAAAAGTAAACCAGTAAAAGTGAAAAAAGAAAAAAAAGAATCAAATGTTGCTAATCTATTTAAATATTTCTTTGATTAGATTTTTGCAAAAACTTCAGTCGTCTGAGCATTTTTTCATGACGTTTGTGCAATATTGTCATTTATAGGAGGAACTTACATGTTAGAGTTTGATACTGAATTAGACCAATTGGCAACTATAAAAGTTATCGGAGTTGGCGGCGGTGGGAACAACGCTGTAAATCGAATGATTGAGCACGGCGTGCAGGGTGTAGAATTTATTGCTGTAAACACCGATGCGCAAGCTCTTAATTTATCTAAGGCTGAAGTGAAAATTCAGCTAGGAACAAAGCTTACTAGAGGCTTAGGCGCTGGAGCAAATCCAGAGGTTGGACGTAAGGCTGCTGAAGAAAGTAAGGAACAATTAGAAGAGGCGTTACAAGGCGCTGATATGATTTTTGTAACAGCTGGTATGGGTGGAGGAACAGGGACTGGTGCAGCACCTGTTATCGCTCAAGTTGCCAAGGAAATTGGCGCTTTAACAGTCGGCGTTGTCACACGTCCGTTTATGTTTGAAGGGCGTAAGCGTTCAACACAGGCTGTAGTTGGAATTGATGGCTTAAAAGAGAATGTTGATACATTAATTGTCATACCAAATGACCGCTTACTAGAAATTATTGATAAAAATACACCAATGCTTGAAGCATTTAGGGAAGCAGATAATGTTTTACGTCAAGGTGTACAAGGTATTTCGGATTTAATTGCGACGCCAGGATTAATTAATGTCGATTTTGCTGATGTAAAAACAATTATGTCGGACAAGGGTTCAGCATTGATGGGCATTGGCGTAGCAACAGGTGAGAATCGCGCTACTGAGGCCGCCAAGAAAGCTATTTCATCCCCTCTACTTGAAACATCTATCGATGGTGCACGGGGAGTGCTTATGAATATTACTGGTGGTGGTAATCTTAGTCTTTATGAAGTTCAGGAGGCTGCCGATATTGTCACATCAGCTGCTGATCAAGAGGTTAATGTTATTTTCGGTTCAGTCATTAATGAAGAGTTAAAAGAAGAAATCGTTGTAACCGTTATTGCAACAGGATTTGATGATACGAAGAGTAATGCTAATCAGCAAAGAAATCGCGCTGTACCAAATAACCAAGCTAGTAGTCAATCAAATGTAAGAAGAGAGAGCGCTAAAGAAGCGCCTGAGCAAGAAACATTTCGTCAAGAAGAGGATACGTTAGATATTCCAACATTCTTACGGAACCGCAATAGAAGAAAATAATTATAGTAAGTGAGAATAGTAGCACTAGTCATATCATTAACTTTGTTATTTTAAAGTTAATGATATAGCTAGTGCTTTTTTATTTTTAATGGTTGTATATCAAATAGTGTTAGTGAGATAATTTCTCAAGATTAGGCGAAAGCAAACAAGAGCTGACACTTTGAGAATAAACATCTATTTTTCGCACGAGATAATGTATTGCTTTCGTCGTTTTCCTTATTCTGCGGGGATAGTACGTGTCCGAAGCCTCTCAAGTGGGAGTGGCTCTTTTTCGCTGAAGTAATACAAATATGTACTGAATCAACGCTATTTCATGAAGTGCCTTTTTAATATGGGCAGTTGACAGAAACCGCTTTTTTCTTTGAAAAGAACTTAAAAATTACGATCAAATTGTGACAGTGTTTGCTTGCTTAATCTTTTATACTAATTGTAATTTCTAAACGAAAGGAAAACGCTGTGACGATTTATCTAGATCTTATTATTGTCCTTAATTTTCTAATTGACTTTATGATTATTCAACTAACAGGATTTCTGTCGAAGCAACAGACACGAGGGTGGCGACTTACCTTAGCGGCTTTATTTGCAGCTTCAATTGTCATCATAACGGTCTTATTTCCTAGTAGTCCACTCTTGCATCCAGTTGGTAAATTAATTCTTTCTGGTTTCATCATTGCGATTGCCTTTAAAGTAAAAACGATTAGACTTTTTCTAAAGTCATGGGTTATTTTTTATTTCGTAACTTTTGCAATTGGTGGTATTATTATCGGTTTGCATTTTCTCTTCCAACAACCCTTTCAAGTCAATCAAACAAATGTCCTAACTGTAAGTACTGGCTTTGGCACACCAATTAGCTGGCTATTCGTCACAATATCCTTTCCCTGCTGCTGGTGGCTAACACGCCATACAATGGACAAGCAGCAGCTAATGAATTATCAAGCTAAGCAATTATTTAGTTGTCAATTACATATTATTGATGTGGTAGTGACAACCACCGGATATGTCGATAGTGCTAATCATTTAATAGATCCAGTTAGTCGTAAACCTATTGTCATTATTGATCTAAACGTTATTAATCAACTATTCAGCCTGGAAGAAATTACGCAACTAAAAAATATTTCTGAGCAATTGGATTTAACAATTGCCAACGAGAGAATGCGTAGCAAGTTACGCTTTATACCTTTCCAGGATGTATCAAATAACAACGGTCTGTTACTTGTCATTAAACCAAGGCAAATTATTGTTCAAAATAAAGAACGGGTGTTTTCTACTAAAGATTTTTTAGTTGGTTTGCGTTTTGAATCATTGTCTGACGATCAACAGTACCATTGTTTATTAAATCCTAATCTGTTTACCCGGTTACAAGAAATTTGTTAGTGAGCCAGTAAAGCTAATTTTTAAATACATATAAAGGAGTGTTTGTTTGTGAATTTGTTCATGGTCCGAGTTCGTCAGTTTATTTACAGGCTATTTAAAAAGCTAGGTATTAAGCCCAAGAGCATTTATTATATAGGTGGGAGTGAAGCACTCCCACCCCCCTTATCAAAAGAAGAAGAGTATCAGTTGCTGATTAAATTACCGGAGGGTGATAAAGCAGCTAAAGCAATGTTAATTGAGCGCAACTTAAGGTTAGTTGTGTACATTGCCAGAAAGTTTGAGAATACGGGTATTAATATCGAGGATTTAATTAGTATTGGTACAATCGGGTTAATTAAAGCAATTAATACCTTTAACCTAGAGAAAAAAATCAAGCTAGCCACTTATGCATCACGCTGTATTGAGAACGAGATTCTTATGTATTTAAGAAAAACCAATAAACTTAAATCAGAGATTTCCTTTGACGAACCGCTAAATATTGATTGGGACGGTAATGAATTATTGCTATCTGATATTTTAGGAACCGATGATGATATTATTGAACGTGATTTAGAGGCTTCCGTAGATAAAAAGCTACTAGAGAAGGCACTAGAACAGCTATCAGGTCGGGAGAAGCAAATAATGGAGATGCGATTTGGTTTAGTTGGAGAAAGTGAGATGACCCAAAAGGATGTTGCAGATTTGCTTGGCATTTCGCAATCGTATATTTCACGTCTGGAGAAAAAAATTATTCGCCGTTTGCAGAAAGAATTTGAGAAAATGATCTAAATAAATTAGCTGATTTAAAAGATTTATATGAATTAGTCGAAGTATTGTGTATCCAATTCGTTAAGCGCGTTTTAGCTATTTAAGCGTGTCTAGTCGGTAATTATTACCTTGATAATCAGGCATGCGATTGCCTGATTTTCTTATTTCTTTAATTCTTTCTTTTCTTGATTTGTATTTATCAAAGCTAGTTTCTTCCACCTTCTTTCGGGGATAGATCACTCGCCTTGCTCGGCCCTCATTATTATAACATTATTTGAAAAAAATATAGTTGTTGACATAAATATAAAAAATGTAATTAACTAAGCTATAATATAATTAGTTTTTCATTCTCTAATGAAATGGTTTTGGATAATATAGATGCTGCCCTTGCAGAATTAGAAGATTGGAAGAACAGCATTTTAGAGAGTTGCTATATATTCGAATTTGTTGATTGGCAATACACGACTATGCCCAAAGAAAATAAAACAAAGAAGTAGGCTGTCTAACCAATATAATAGAGGATTGAAAAGAAATTTTCACTTTATGTTTAAATGGAATCAAAAATAAGCATAAATTGATACAGATCTTGATCAAGTGGGCACCAAGGCTTGTTGTAGGGCACTTGGCTCATTCAAAAACAGTGGTCTAAGTATCCTAGATCAATTGATTTATGGAAACGTACCTTCGCTCATGTTGATTATATGGTTAATTACAGTAGTGAAAAATGTAAAATTAATGTAGTAAAATAATGGGGATTATTGATGACCTTATTAACAACCAGTTATATAAAAGTAAAAATTAACTATAAAATATAATTTTTTTGTAAAAGACTTGTATTTTCAGAGATTTCAGTTTATTATGAATTTATGCATACAAAATATGTATTTTCAAGGAGGGATTAGGGTTATTAAGTAGTTTTTGTATGTAAAAAAAGGAGGGTTTATATTGAAAAAACTATTAGTTGGAACATTATTGGTTTTTGGATTTTTAGTAGGCTTTAAAGGTTTAGATTTAGAGGCAGCTGAGTTTGAAGAAAGCAGAATAGATAGTAATGAAGTTGAGTTAATGTCAGCACAAACTTTTCTTAATCCGACTAGAATAAATGGCCGTACGCATACTTACTATAATGTAACCGTTTCAGTTAATGTTGGTGGAAACGCTCATTTTAGTTTTAATCCAGGTATAAGTGGTGCTCCTACACGTAGTGGTCCAGGGTCATTTTCTAGAAATTTCTCACAATCTTGGACTTCAAATAGCATAACAACGTACACGTATTGGGGATCAGTTACTACTCAAGACTATGGTCCAGCACCTAGAGCAAATGGGACAGCAGTTATTAGCTATTAAAGATGATGAAAAAGATTAAACTTCACTCAAACCAGAATAAATTCATAATAATTGCTGTGCTAATGCTTGTCATTAGCACAGTTTCTTATACGTTAGCTACTCTTGCAGAAGCCAATGAACAAGTAACACAAGATATTTCTGATTTTGCAAGAGGATCATATGATATTCTCATTAGACCACCAGATGCTCGAACTGATTTAGAAAGTAATTTAAATATTATTGAAGAGAATTATCTTGGTTTAGGGGCTGGGGGTATTTCCATAAATCAATGGAATTCGATTAAGGAAAATCCTAATGTAGAAATTGCTGCTCCAGTTGCTTCTATTGGCATGTTCACGGCGAGAGAACGCACTTTTATGGTTTGGAAGGAACCGCAAGAATCACTATACTATGAAGTGGATTACATGACTAATGATGGTGTTCATACATACAAAGATTTAAATCGAAAATATATGTATGATTTTGGGGACGGTTTAATATATCCTTCATCCGCGGAGGTCACTTATGATTATGTAGGGTATGATATTGCATCTTTTTCCTTTCCAATATCCTATCACCAAGTAGTTGCTATCGACCCTGAACAAGAGGGGAAATTAACTAATTTTGATTTTACACCACTTACTGAAGTAGTAAGTGATCAAATGGAATATGAGAATGGCCAATATTCCATTCCCATTATGAGCTTAGAGAATGTTACCATACCAGTGACAGTTCAATTATTAATTGATAGATTAGAAGCTGTATCGGATAATGAGCTTGAAGCTTGGAATAGTCAATTTATAGAGGGTAATCCGTTTTTAACTTATGAAAAGGATTTTGAAGAATATAAAAGGATTATTGAAACAAATATAGCACCTAAAAGAGAGATGAACGAGGTAATATACGAACTTGAGCCAGATGAAACGCAGTCCCCATTTAAACAAACGTTATTAGTTGTTGATGAACAAACTAACAACCTAGAATCAAATACAGACCCCTATAGTGTAGGTGGCGCATTTTATTACCATAGTCAAAGAATTGGATACAGACTGGAACCTGTTAAGTACGAAATTACTGAAGATGATACCCTTGCTGTAAGACAAACAGGGTCAGATGATATCTATGGTGCTCCCACATATCGTAATTTCACAGAAGTAATCTTCTATGAATTATTAGAAGAAGCCGACATACCGGTAAACAATGAAGATTATTTAGGCTTTATTGAAAATGGCACTTTCTCTATTGAAGAAAATGCGGAAACTTTAGCGTCTGCACCATTAGGTATTTACGGAAGAGAATTACCTCATTTGGCGTATAATTCAAATGAAAAGTTATACCCTTCTGCAGTGCCAGGGAGTTTCATAAATACACCTGCGCATGGTTTAATTTCTATTGAAAATGCTGAAAAAGCTAAAGGAGAAGCCCCCATTGATGCTATTCGAGTAAAGGTATCAGGTATCACTGGGTATGATAAAGTTGCGGCGGAGAGAATTCGCTCTTTGGCTGAAGCTTGGGAAGCAGAAGGCTTCACTGTTGATATTGTTGCTGGTGCTTCACTTCAGGATTTGGAGGTGGATGTAGAAGGAATAGGCATAGTAATTCAATCATTTACTACGCTTGGGGCAGCAGACACTGTATTATCAAGCTGGAATGTCCTACAAATGGCGTTGACAGTTCTCTATGCTTTGGTTGCATTAACTTTTGTTATCTTTACATTTTTTAATATGCTAGTTGATCGTCAAAAGGCTGAAGCATTACTGGCAAAGTTAGGTTGGTCAAATAAGCTCATACGCTCTTTGAGGTATAAAGAATGGTCTACCATTTTAGGGGTACCTGCAATTGTTGTGATTCTTGGCTTTTTAATATATGGATTAGGATACAGCGTATGGTTACCTTTCTATATTTCCATAGTTATAAGTTTTGGATGTGTTATTCTATATGTGTTTTTAGATCTAACAAAATTAAACCAATTTAATTATCGAATAATGAACAAGCCATTAAAAAAAGTTGTGCTTCAAAATGTGTGGTTTTATAAATTTAGTATTCTAGCTGCGGGTGTTCAGTCACTGCTAATCACAATCTTAACTTGTTTCTTGCCATTCTTTTTAATTGAGAATGTTACAAGTACAACTCAAACTAGAATAGGAGCATATGTACACGGAGAAATAGAGGGTATTTTTATTCTTGTCATTGTACTTTTGTATATCCTTAGTCTAGTCACAGTTTATCAGTCAATTAGACGATTAATGGAAAGAAGGCAGGCTGAAATAAAACTGTTTGAGTACCTTGGTTGGGCAAAAAAAGCAATTAGACGTTATTTCCTAGCGGAAATTTCGCTTTGGGCAGGAATATGTTCTGTCATAGGCTGGGGAATTAGTTTAGGGTTAATATCCCTGCTTATAAATCTAACAAGTACTATCATATTATTAGGAGCGGTTGGTCTAATCTTTATTCTAATGCTTACATTAGGCATTTCAGCGCAAGCATTGAGGAAATATAGTAGGGAATGAGGGGAAAGCATTGCAGATTAATTTAGCGGGAATCAGTAAATCCTATCAAACTAACGTAGAGGTAATTAAAGCCTTAGATAATATAAACCTTACTGTGGAAGGGGGATCATGGCTAACCATCACTGGTCCGTCTGGTTCCGGAAAAACAACCCTATTGCGTTGCCTTTCTTCTATTGAGCAGCCAGATGTAGGTACATTAACCATTGGCGAATTAGATGTAATGCAATCTACAGATGAAGAACGTCGGACATTCAGAAGAGAAAATCTTGGTTATGTTTTTCAAGACTTCCAGCTGTTTGACCAATTCGACGTCCTTACAAATGTTATGATTCCACTCCTTCCATATCAGCCTAGATTAGTGATTGAGAAAAGAGCTTTAGAGTTACTAAAACTGGTTAATCTATCAGATCGCAGCAGGCATGTACCTAGTCAGCTTTCTGGAGGAGAAAAACAAAGAACAGCTATCGCCAGGGCTTTACTAAACAAACCAAATATTATTCTATGTGACGAGCCAACGGGTAACCTTGATGGAGAAAATAGGAATCAGATTGTGAAAATACTTCAAGATATTAATAGCCAAGGTGTGTCTATCATTTTGGTAACACATGATCCTGAATTAGCCAAGTACGGTAATAAGAAATTTGTGCTAAATGGAGGAAAACTAATCCATCACTCTACTTTAAATAATAATTAATTTAGCAAATAAAATTATAAAGAAATGTAATATGAAGCAATAAAGAGAGATTTAAAAAAACAAGAGAATTAACAATATATTATGACCATTAAATTGGCAGCGCCAATTAAACGTTCTCGAATAATGGTATTATTACCTTACTTAACAGAGTAAATTCACAAAAAAATATTTTTTAAGAAGGGGTTGGGACATAACTAAATATTGGAACAGGTATCCGAACATTCTACTTAAGTGTAGTTGAAATACGAAGACTTCTGTGGAAATAGTGCGAGCTTAGGATCCACTGTGTGAAGTGTCTTTCTTCACACAGTGGGGCATGTCAGACTAAGGTCGCGACATCGTGTCGCAATGTCTAACTGACTCACATCCTGTGAGTCTGAAGCTATCACGCTTGTGCCCTTGGGTGCTAGAGAAGTGTTTTAACGAAGCACGATACGCTTTCGGACATAATGTTCGGATTTTCTTTATCTAATTATTTTTTTGTCCCAGTCTCTTCTCTGTTTCTAATTTATTTAAAAGTCCAAATAGAAGAAACTAACTAACAAAAGTATATCAAAAAACTGTGAGCAACTGTGCGTAAGATACAGTGAATATACGTAACACCTTATTGCATCAATGATGACTGAGGATAGTTAATTATTACCTGCATAAAAGAATCCCCCAATGGTGATACTGTTCCATGAGTAAGTGTACAACATGGGAGGGTCACGGATGGTTAGACATAAAGTTGAAATATGCGGAGTAGACACATCAAAATTACCTGTTCTCAAAAACGATGAAATGAGAAAATTGTTTAAACAAATGCAGGATGGTGACCAAGAAGCTAGAGAAAAGCTCGTTAACGGAAATCTGCGTCTTGTTTTAAGCATCATTCAACGTTTTCAGAATCGTGGCGAATACGGGGACGATTTATTTCAAGTGGGTTGCATTGGTTTAATGAAATCAATTGATAATTTTGATTTAGGACAAAATGTTCGATTTTCAACCTATGCAGTGCCAATGATCATTGGTGAAATTAGACGTTACCTTCGTGATAATAACCCAATACGCGTATCGCGATCGTTAAGGGATACTGCATATAAGGCACTACAAGTACGTGAAAAGTTAATGAGTCAGCAATTAAAAGAGCCAACAGCTGCCGAGATTGCCAATGAGCTGGGTGTTGAACAATCTGATATTGTTTTTGCCATGGATGCTATTCAAGACCCGGTATCATTATTTGAGCCTATTTATAATGATGGGGGTGATCCGATTTTTGTTATGGATCAGATAAGTGATGAGCGTGATAAAGAAGATAAATGGTTAGATGAGCTATCATTAAGAGAAGGTATGAAACGATTAAATGCACGTGAAAAGCTAATCCTAACAAAGCGGTTCTTTCAAGGCTTGACCCAAATGGAGGTAGCTAATGAAATTGGGATTTCTCAAGCTCAGGTTTCTCGACTAGAAAAGGCTGCTATCCAAGAAATGAATAATGATATGTTTGATACACCATAAGTTATAAATAAAAGATAAAGTAAAGTCTTAATTAACAGCTTAATGTTAATTAAGGCTTTTTTGTGGTATAGCACTACTGTTAAATACGCCTTCGTAAAGCTAACCTTACAGGGTTAAAAAATTGCTGAACATGTAATGGTTACAGTGCTTGACTCATATAGTTTTATAAAGGATGGTGATGCTAATGATAACTTTATCCATGCTACAAGCAAAGGAAATTGTGTCGATTGCAACTGGAGAGAGAATGGGAAACGTGATTGACTTAGAAATTGATGTTGAGAAGGGGCTCATATTAGAAATCATTATTGCTAATCGTTCAGGCTTAAGCGGGATCTTTCAAAAACAAGGTGAGTCAATTATTCCATGGAGTCATATCGTAACATTTGGTAATGATGTTATTTTAGTTAAATAGCACGGTTTTTTTAAAAAATACATGCAATTTTACGGAATAAAACAGCTTAATATGTTAGAATAATGCTAAAAAGGAGTTACCATGGAGCCATTTCAATTAGATAATCCAGGTTACTATCACATACACGCTTGGTTAAACCAATTTAAAGGTTTAACAGCAGGTATTACAACACGGTCTGGTGGGTTTAGTAAACCACCATTTGCAGGATTAAACATGGGCCTTCACGTTCAGGATGAGTACGAGCAGGTAATGAAAAATCGACAGTGGCTTGCCGAATCGTTAGGTTACCCCTTAGAACAATGGGTAATTGGCGAACAAGTTCACGGTTCATCGATATATAAAGTAGGAAAAGCAGATGCTTTGCTAGGAGCAGGTGCTTCAGCAGTTGAAACAGCGGTTAAAGGGATTGATGGTTTAATAACCAAGGAGTCCGGCATTTTACTAGGCGCTTTTTTCGCCGACTGTGTACCATTATTTTTTTATGATCCTTATACCAATTGGCTAGGAATTGCGCATGCAGGCTGGCGTGGAACGGTTGGAATGATTGCCCGGGAAATGGTTAGCAATTTCCAACAGGAGGGCGTTAACCCTGCTCACTTACATATTGCGATCGGGCCTGCCATATCACAAGTTCATTACCGGGTCGATGATTTTGTCGTTAATCAGGTACCTGAACGTTATCGAAATAAAGTAGTTGAACAATTAGATGATCAGAACAATCAGTATTTAATTGATCTACCTCGATTGAATCAGCTTATCTTAATAGAAGCTGGTATTAAGGAATCAAACATTTTAATGACGAATTATTGTACTTATGTAGCAGACAACCTTTATTCCTATCGTCGTGATCAAGGACAAACAGGTCGTATGTTAGCCTTTATTGGTCGAGATTGAAGGTTTTTGAAAGGGTGATTTATTTGACATTAGTAAATAGATATCAAGATATTTTACAACGTATCCACCAAAGCTGTCAGCGAGCAAATCGTTCACCAGACGATCTTACTCTGATTGCCGTAACAAAATATGTTACAATAGAGAAAACTAGGGAAGTTGTACAGTTAGGGATTAATGATGTTGGTGAAAATCGGGATAAAGGTTTTATTGAAAAAAAATCGGCCCTAGCTGATGATAAACTTAGCTGGCATTTTATTGGACAGATGCAGACGAAAAAAGTAAAAAAAGTGATCAATGACATTGATTTTTTTCATGCTCTGGACCGCATAGCATTAGCAGAAGAAATTAATAAACGTGCTGTAAACGTGATTAAGTGCTTTGTTCAAGTGAATGTAAGTGGTGAGGAAAGTAAAGCAGGACTAGCTCCCTCAGAAGTCGGGTCATTTATTGAAACACTAGCTAATTACCATAATATCAATGTGGTTGGCCTGATGACAATGGCCCCCCATACTGTAGAGGAGCCTGTTTTAAGAGCTGTGTTTAGTCAGCTTAGGGAGCTAAGAGACTTTATTCAAGCACAGCAATACCCAAACGCACCATGCCGCTACCTCTCGATGGGGATGAGTAACGATTTCGAGATCGCAATTGAAGAGGGCGCGACACATATACGAGTAGGCTCAAGCCTAGTTGGAATGGAAGGATAAGGTGATAAAATGAGCATAAAAAATAAGTTCCGTACACTGTTTTCCGTTGAGGACGAAGAGTATTATGAGGAAGTTGAATCCTTTGAGGGTCAAGGAGAAGAGCACACAAGTAGAAGTGAGAAGCATGAAAGAAAAGATGGTAAAAATGTTGTGAGTTTAAAAGCAATCCAAGCTCAAGCAAAGGTGGTTTTATCAGAGCCGAGGTCATATGATGAAACACAGGACATCGCCGATCATATTGTTAATCGCCGCTCAGTCGTGATCAACCTTCAACGAGTAGACTATGAGCAAGCAAAACGAATTGTTGACTTTCTAAGTGGCACTGTCTACGCTGTGTCAGGACAAATTCAGAAGCTAGGCCCACACACCTTTCTATGTACACCAGATAATGTTGAAATCTCTGGGAACATAACACAAGTGATGGATGAGCAAGATTACGAGCAAAGGTGGTAGCAAGATGATTGATATTTTGTTTCGGTTACTTCAGCTTTATCAAGGAGCAATTGTCGTTTATATTCTGATGTCATGGTTTCCAGGAGCACGGGAATCAAGCATTGGTCGCTTTCTAAGTGCAATTGTCGAACCGTATCTGACACCATTCCGCCGCATTATTCCGCCACTTGGAATGATCGATATCTCAGGGATTGTGGCCTTATTAACATTGCAGTTTGCAGCACAAGGATTAGTCGTATTACTTTCTTTGTTTTAGACACTATCTAAACAAAGAGCAAAGAACGGACTGATTTAAAGGAGTCTACATGGATATTTATCAGCATTTTAGAAAAGAGGAGCGACACTTTGTTGATCAAGTTGTTAGCTGGCGTGATCAGGTCAACCAGTTTTATACAGCAAAGATTAGTGATTTTCTTGATCCGAGAGAGCAGTTCATCTTTCAATCGGTGATTGGACAAGATGAGCAATTGAATTTAAGTTTTTCAGGTGGCTACCAAGGTGCAGAAAGAAAGCAAGCCGCCTTAGCTCCTTATTATGAAGAGCTAACAGATAATGATTTTCCAATTACTTTGTTAATGGCAACTTATTCAACGCGTTTTAATCAAATTGAACACAGAGATGTTCTGGGGGCTTTTTTCTCACTCGGGATGAAGCATAAGAAGCTTGGTGATATTAACGTCGATGCTGAGCAAGGGCTGATACAGCTAGCTGTTAGTCACGATGTGGCGGATTTTGTCAGTTTGCATTTTACTCAGATTAAACAGACGAGTATTCAATTTAAAAAAATTGAGCAAGAGCGAGCGTTAAGCGTAGCCGCATTATGGCGTTATCATGAAACGACGGTATCATCGCTTCGCTTAGATGTGCTCGTCAAGCATGTTTATCGCATATCTCGTTCTCAGGCTGCTCAACTTATCGGTAAAGGTTATCTAAAGGTGAATTTTAAAGTTGTCGAGGATCCGGCCTTTAAGGTTGAAGCAGGTGATTTACTATCTTGCCGTGGTAAAGGAAGAAGCAAGCTGATCAGCATTTTAGGAGAAACGAAGAAAGAAAAATGGCGAATTGAATATGGTATACTAGAAAAATAAGATAAGAAAAAGCAAAAGAGCAGGATTGTTGGGCTGTTATGTCGAATAACTAATTATAAAACAACGGAATGAGGAGGTGGCCATCGTGCCATTGACACCATTAGATATCCATAATAAAGAGTTTACCAGAGGTTTACGAGGCTATGATCAAGATGAAGTTAACGAATTTTTAGATCAAGTCATTAAGGATTATGAAATTGTTATCCGAGAGAAGAAAGAACTAAATCGTGAGGTTGAACAATTAAAAGAAAAGCTTGGTCACTTCTCAAATATTGAGGAGACCTTAAATAAGTCAATCCTAATTGCGCAGCAGGCAGCTGAAGATGTTAAAGGAAATGCCACGAAGGAGTCAAAATTGATTGTTCGTGAAGCGGAGAAAAACGCTGATCGAATTATTAATGAGTCGTTAGAAAAGTCAAGAAAGATTGAAATTGAAGTTGAAGATTTAAAGAAGCAGGGGAAAGTATTTCGGACCCGTCTTAAAATGATGATTGAAGCACAGTTAGAGTTAATTGATAATGGTGACTGGGATCAGCTTTTTCAGTTGGAAATAACCGAGCAGGATTCTGAACAAGAAGATTAATTGGCTTGTTTTATTGAAACGACTTGACGAATGTGCCATTATTACATATAATGCATTCACGAAGCAATTATTTAATTTTATAAAATTATTGGCAATGCGAGGAAGAGTAGGGTTTTGTTCTTATTTAGCGAACTAGGGTATGGTGTGAGCCTAGGATAAGAATATAACATGAAGATCACCCTCAAGCCTTCTACTTTGAGCTATGTGGTTAGAAGTAGACGTTTGGCCACGTTACGGTTATTAAGTGAGCTAAGCTAATTAGCTAATTAGGGTGGTACCGCGAGTTCTCTCGTCCCTTTCCGGGATGTTAGGGCTTTTTTTGTTGCTTCCATCGCTGAATATGGCTATTTTTAAAAAACGACTTATTGAAGGAGGAACAAGTCATGGACTATAAAGAAACATTACTCATGCCTAACACTGAATTTCCAATGCGTGGAAATTTACCAAACAAAGAACCTAAAATGCAGGAAAGCTGGGAAGAAGCCAAGCTCTATCAACAGGTCCAGGAAAGAACTGCTGGACGCCCATTATATGTCCTGCATGATGGCCCTCCATACGCTAATGGTGACTTGCATATGGGGCACGCCCTCAACAAAGTGTTAAAGGACTTTGTTGTGAAGTATAAATCAATGTCAGGCTATCATGCCCCTTATGTACCAGGATGGGATACACATGGTTTGCCAATTGAAACAGCTTTAGCAAAGAAAAAGGTTGATCGGAAAAAGATGTCAGCGGCAGAATTTAGACAGAAATGTGCTGAGTATGCCCTGAAACAGGTTGATAATCAACGGACACAATTTAAGCAACTCGGTGTTCGTGGTGATTGGGACAACCCGTATGTGACATTGGATAAGGAATATGAAGCTGCTCAAATTGAAGTTTTTGGTGAGATGGCGAAGAAAGGTTATATCTATAAAGGCCTTAAGCCAGTTTATTGGTCACCATCATCTGAATCTGCCCTTGCTGAAGCAGAGATTGAGTATCAGGATAAACGCTCACCGTCAATTTTTGTTGCTTTCCAAGTGAAAGATGGGGGAAGCTTACTAGATGGAGAAGAAAAATTTGTTATCTGGACAACAACACCATGGACGATTCCGGCCAATTTAGCCATTGCGTTGCATCCGGACTTATCATATGTCGTTGTTAAAGTAGCAGATGCTAAATATATCATTGCCGAGGCTCGTTTAGAAGAAGTAGCTAAAACGTTAGAATGGCCAAATTATCAAACAATCAAGACATTTAAAGGTCAAGAGGCAGAGCATCTTGTTGCTACTCATCCACTATATCAACGGGACTCATTGGTTGTCTTAGGTGACCATGTTACTACTGATGGCGGAACGGGTCTTGTTCATACAGCTCCTGGTCATGGTGAGGATGACTTTATCGTTGGAAAAAAGTATGGCTTAGATGTCCTCTGTCCAGTTGATGAAAAAGGCGTCATGACTGATGAAGCCCCTGGATATGAAGGCCTGTTCTATGATGCTGCTAATAAGAATATTACCGATCAGCTTAAAGAGAATGGTGCTCTACTTGGCTTAAGCTTCATTACGCACTCATACCCACATGATTGGCGTACAAAAAAACCGGTCATTTACCGAGCGACAAATCAATGGTTTGCGTCAATTAAAGATTTCCGTGACCAAATCCTTGCCGAAATTAATCGCATTAATTGGGTACCAAAATGGGGCGAAACTCGCCTTTATAATATGGTCCGTGATCGAGAAGATTGGTGTATTTCTAGACAGCGTATCTGGGGCGTTCCGATTCCTGTTTTTTATGGCGAGGACCGCACCCCAATTATTACCGATGAAACAATTCATCATGTTGCTAAGCTCTTTCGCGAACATGGTTCAAACATCTGGTTTGACTGGGACACCAAAGAGCTACTTCCAGCTGGGTTTGTTTCTGAGCATAGTCCTAATGGAACATTTACTAAAGAAATGGATATTATGGATGTCTGGTTTGATTCAGGTTCTTCACATCAAGGGGTGCTAGAAGAACGTCCAGAATTACAGCGACCAGCTGATCTTTATTTAGAAGGTTCTGACCAGTACCGTGGTTGGTTTAATTCTTCACTTTCTACAGCAGTTGCAGTCACTGGGAAATCACCATATAAAACTGTCCTAAGCCATGGCTTTACCCTTGATGGGCAGGGGCGTAAGATGAGTAAGTCAATCGGAAATACCATTGTACCAGCAAAAATCATGAAGCAATATGGTGCTGATATTTTGCGTCTTTGGGTCGCTTCCGTTGATTACCAATCTGATGTGCGCGTATCTGATGAGATTATTAAACAAACAGCAGAAGGCTATCGCAAAATAAGAAATACATTCCGCTTCTTATTAGGGAATCTTGCTGATTTTAATCCAGCTAAACATGCGGTGAGTGATGAGGCGTTACATGAAGTTGATCAATATATGCTGATTAAGCTACAGCAATTGATTAAAAAGGTTGATAAGGCTTATGATACATTCGATTTTTCTACTGTATACAATAAGGTTCACCAATTCTGCTCCATCGAGTTGAGTGCATTTTATTTAGATTATGCCAAAGATATTCTTTACATTGAGCCAGCGGATAGCCAGCGCCGTCGTTCTGTTCAAACTGTTTATTATGAAACAATTGTAAGCTTAGTCAAGCTGATTACCCCAATTCTTACGCATACTGCTGAAGAGGTTTGGCGTTACCTTCCTAACGAAGAACGTGCATTTGTTCAATTAACAGATATGCCAAAAGCGCGGGAACTTGCCAATAGTGAACAACTGTTAACAAAGTGGGATCATTTTATTGCAGTGAGAGACGATATCTTAAAAGCGCTTGAAGAAGCACGAGCTAATAAAGTAATCGGTAAGTCCCTTGAGGCTATGGTTACAATTTCTGGTAATGATCAACAGACCAATGATTTGCTGAATCAAGTGGAGCAACTTGATCAATTATTCATCGTGTCAAAAGTCGTCATTGCTGACCAGCTTAAATCAGGAAAGACTTACGAACATGTGACAGTAAGTGTTGAGAAGTGTGACGAAGAGAAATGCGAACGGTGTTGGGTAGCGTCAGCGACTGTTGGGCACAATCAGGAGCACCCACATTTATGTAGTCGATGTGCCGAGGTAGTTAGTCAACATTATCATGACTAATTTCAAACTGACGCTCCGCAAGCAGCGGAGCGTCTTTAAATTCCGCTTAGCATTTTCTTTTCGGAAAATCAGTGGTAAAATGCTAAAGAGAATGAGTTTTTGAATGGAGGACTTGTATGCGATATTACGGATTGGCATTGGCAATTATTCTAGCAGATCAATTTACGAAATGGTTAGTCGTCACTCGAATGGAGTTAAGAGAAAGTATTACCATCATAGAAGATTTCTTGTATATTACATCTCATCGAAATACGGGGGCTGCATGGGGAATTCTTGCTGGTCAAATGATCTTTTTCTATATTATCACTGTCATTGTCATTGTGGCCATTGTTTATTACATGACAAAGTTTGCCAAAGAAAGTGTTTGGCTAGGGCTTGGCTTAGGGCTAGTATTGGGTGGAGCGATCGGGAATTTTATTGATCGTGTTCGTATCCAGGAGGTTGTTGATTTTATTGATGTCTATATCTTTAATTATAATTTTCCAATTTTCAATGTTGCAGATTCTTCATTAGTTGTTGGTGTCATTTTGATTGGGATTGTTACATTAATTGATGAGTTTAAGAAGGGACGATCTAATCATGCATGACCAGTTTTTTATTGTAACAGAACAAGAGGCAAATGAAAGAGTTGACAAGGTACTACCAACGATCTTAACTGACATATCTCGAGCACAGATCCAAAGTTGGATTAAGTCAGGGCATGTACTGGTAAATGGCGAACAAGTCAAAGTGAATTATCGCTGTGAACTGCATGCTAAAATTACTTGGGAAGAGCCTGAGCCTGAAATTCTTGAGGTGCTCCCAGAACAGATTCCACTTGATATTGTCTATGAGGATGACGCCGTTCTAGTAGTAAACAAGGCCAAGGGGATGGTGGTGCATCCGTCAGCCGGACATCACACAGGGACGTTGGTGAATGCGTTGATGTATCATTGCAAGGATCTTTCAGGAATCAATGGGGTAATTAGACCAGGAATTGTTCATCGAATTGATCGGGATACCAGTGGCTTGTTAATGGTCGCCAAGCATGATCAGGCACACCAATCGCTTGCCAATCAATTAAAAGATAAGACGGTTAAACGTTCATATCTTGCATTAGTTCATGGGGCAGTTCCACATGAATATGGGACAATTGATGCGCCAATTGGACGAGATCCTAAAGATCGTCAGCGTATGGGTGTCGTTACGGGCGGTAGAGATGCAGTTACCCATTTTGAGGTGATCGAGCGCATTAATCAAGCCTTTACGCTTGTAAAATGTGTATTAGAAACAGGACGGACCCACCAAATTAGAGTACATATGCGTTACATTGGTTTTCCATTAGTTGGTGATCCGAAATATGGTCAAAGAAAAACAATTGCTACTGAGGGACAAGCCTTGCATGCTCAAGAACTTGGCTTCCATCATCCAGTAACAAATGAGTGGTTGGTTTTTCAGGTGGAGCCACCAGAGGTATTTACCGAAACGTTAAAAAAAGTTAAAGAAATGCATTGACATTTTTCACTGATTTTGAAATAATAGTGTTAATAAAATAACCTTTAAATACAGTCCCGTGAGGCTGAAAAGGACAATGACTTACATTCAGATGATTGATTCGTATATCTAAATCCCTTTTTCCATGCGGAGAAAAGGGATTTTTTTGATGAAGTCCTTACAAAGATGGATTTACTTAACTATTTTGGTAGTGGGTAAATGGAGGTTGTTTTACCTTAGGGGGGATTGAACGGTGAAGGAGAAGGCGGTCATCTTAGACCCACCAGCGATAAATCGGGCATTAACCAGAATTGCGCATGAGATATTAGAGCGTAATAAAGGCACTGATGATTTGATTCTAGTTGGAATAAGAACGAGAGGTATTCCATTGGCGGAACGGTTACGTCAGAAGATTAATGATATTGAAGGTGTTGAGGTGCCGATTGGGGATATTGATATTACACTATATCGTGATGATTTAACCCATGTCTCTGAAAAGCAAGAGCCAACTGTCAAGCAAACAGAAGTTAACACCAATATTAATGGAAAAAAAGTCGTCCTTGTTGATGATGTTCTATACACAGGACGTACAGTAAGGGCAAGTATGGATGCATTAATTGATCTTGGACGACCGGCGCAAATACAATTAGCAGTTTTAGTTGATCGAGGGCACAAGGAGTTACCTATTCGAGCGGATTATATTGGCAAGAATATTCCAACCTCACAGGAAGAAATAGTGGTGGTTACCTTAAGTGAAACAGATGGAACTGATTTAGTTAGTATTTATCAAAAGTAAATAGAGACCTTTAAACCAAGTCCAGAGAGGCTTGCAAGGTTGCTAGTGGCTACGTGTGTCTACCACCCGTCTACCTCTTTGCGGCCTGCAAAGAGGTTTTTTGTCTTTAATAAGAGAGCAGGTTATACATAATTGGCTCACATCAAGTTTGTGAGTATTTATAAAAAGAGAAGGCGTTACTTAGGAGGAAGAACAGATGGAAAGATTAGATATGGTAATGGATGTAGGAGATATCCCGAAAAAATCAAAATGGTTTATGTTAAGTTTACAGCATTTATTCGCTATGTTTGGTGCAACAGTATTAGTTCCTTTTTTAACTGGGTTGCCACCTGCTGTTGCCCTTGTTTCAAGTGGTTCTGGCACAATTGCATACTTGATTATAACTAAAGGAAAGATACCAGCATACTTAGGTTCAAGCTTTGCTTTTATCGCACCGATCATTAGCTTGTCGCTTACAGATGGTGGTATTCCAGCCGCTATGGTTGGGAGTTTTATGGCTGGTCTTGTCTATGGACTTGTTGCCCTGTTAATTAGTGTGTTCGGTGTTGACTGGATTATGAAGATACTTCCACCGATTGTCGTTGGTCCCGTCATCGTTGTCATTGGGTTAGGGCTTGCTCCAACAGCTATCGACATGGCAATGAATGTCGATGGTATCTATAGTGGTCAGCATTTCTCCGTGGCAATTCTGACCTTAATCGTGACCATCATTGGTTCATTGTTTTTTAAAGGGTTTTTTGGACTTATCCCAATTTTAATTGGCATAATAACAGGTTACCTTTATGCTCTTGTAATAGGTATAGTTGATACTTCAGCATTACAAACAAGCTGGCTCAATATTGTTGGGGCTAGTTCGGTTAATGAATTTTTTACTGCAATCTTTGTCATGCCAGAATTTATTATCCCTTTTAAAGATTATTCACCAATTGATGCCTTTAGCATGAATGCACTAGTAATTATGGTACCCGTGTCAATTGTAACGATAGCCGAGCATATTGGTGACCAAATGGTCTTATCAAAAGTAGTCGGTCGTAATTTTATTAAAACACCTGGTCTTCATCGTTCTATTTTAGGAGATGGGGTTGCTTCAATAATAGCGGCCTGTTTAGGTGGACCGCCTAACACCACTTACGGAGAAAATATTGGGGTTCTTGCGATTACGCGAATTTTTAGTGTGTTTGTTATTGGTGGTGCTGCATGCTTAGCGATTATCTTTGGATTTATTGGTATTATCGCTGACTTAATCTCGTCAATACCTAGTCCAGTTATGGGTGGTGTTTCAATCCTTTTATTCGGTATTATTGCTTCCAGTGGACTGCGTATGATGATTGATAACCAAGTCGACTTAGGGCAAAACCGTAATTTAATTATTGCGTCAGTTATTTTGGTCATTGGTGTGGGTGGAGCGCTAATAAAGCTACCGTTATTTGGAATCGAAATTGAGATTGCGGGTATGGCATTAGCGGCATTGACGGGCGTTATTTTAAATCTTGTTTTACCAGGGAAAGAAGCAGGATTTGGAAATGGAAAAATGTTTGACTCTGTAGATTCAGAACAATAAATAGACAAGGACTAGCTCACTTTTATAGCTAGTCCTTTTTATAAAAAATAATGAGGTGACAGAATGAAAAACTTTGTCTCGATGAAATCATTTAAGGATTTTGAATTACTTGCATTAATTAAAGAAGTTGATCAATTCTTTAATGGCCAGTCGGTAAATTTATCAAAAGACAGGAAACGTTTTGTTGCAAATCTATTTTATGAACCAAGCACAAGAACGAAAATGAGCTTTGAGGTTGCGGAGAAAAAGATGGGGCTAGAAGTACTTGATTTCCACGTTGACCAATCAAGTGTGCAAAAAGGTGAAACAGTATCTGATACAGCTAAGACCTTGGCTGCAATTGGGGCAGAGGCGTTAGTCATACGTCATCCTGAGCAAAACATTGTGCAGTCCTTGGCAACACAGCTTGATGTTCCAGTAATTAATGCTGGTGATGGCAAAGGTGAGCATCCAACACAATCGTTGCTCGATCTCTATACCATCTATCGAGAATTCGGCCGATTAACTGGCTTAAATATTCTGATCGTTGGCGATATCATCCACAGCCGCGTGGCTCGCTCAAATGCATATGCATTAAAAACCTTAGGTGCTAATGTTATGTTTAGTGCAAAGGCGCAGTGGCAGGATTCATCGTTACCATTTCCTTATGTCGATCTAGATCAAGCAATTGAACAATGTGACGTTGTTATGCTTCTGCGTATTCAATTAGAACGGCATCAAGAAAAAGATAGTTTTGCGGTTGAGTCTTATTTGGATCAATATGGCTTAACAGAGGCTAGAGAGCAGAGAATGAAACAAGACGCCATTATTATGCATCCGGCCCCGGTGAATCGAGATGTTGAGATTGCGGATTCACTCGTCGAATGTCCACGTTCTAGAATCTTCAAGCAAATGGAATATGGCGTCTATGCAAGAATGGCGGTTCTAAATAATTTATTAGCAGAGGAGACTGATTACAGTGACACTATTACTGAAAAACTGTACGCACACGTTAACGGAATTTAATGGTGAAACAATTGACATAAAGGTTATTGATGGTTATATCGCTAAAGTAGCACAGCAAATTGAAGCTGAGCAAGGTGATACCGTTATTGATGCAAAGTATAAACTAATTGCACCAGGGTTTATTGATGTCCATGTTCATTTACGAGAACCTGGCGGGGAACAAAAGGAAACAATTAAGACTGGGACGCTAGCGGCAGCACATGGTGGTTATACGACAATTTGTTCAATGCCTAATACGAATCCAGTCCCAGACGACCAACACAGCATGGCACTGGTGCAACAAGCAATTAAGCATGATGCCTTAATAGAAGTGCTGCCATACGCTGCTATTACTAAAGGGTTGAAGGGTAATGAATTAGTTGATTTTTCGCAGTTGAAAAATGCAGGTGCCTTTGCTTTTACTGATGATGGTGTAGGAATTCAACAAGCGGGTGATATGCATGAGGCAATGAAACAAGCTCGTGCAATTAATATGCCAATTGTGGCACATTGCGAGGACAATTCGTTGATAAATGGCGGAAGTGTGCATCAAGGTGAGGTCAGTGAACGCCTTGGCATTAACGGTATCCCATCAATTTGTGAGGCTACGCAAATTGCTCGTGATGTTCTGCTTGCTGAGGAGACGGGTTGTCACTATCATGTTTGTCATGTTAGCACCAAGGAATCGGTTCGGGTCATTCGTGATGCTAAGAAAGCAGGGATTCACGTAACAGCCGAAGTAAGCCCACACCATTTGCTTCTTAACGAAGCAGATATTAAAACAGCTGATCCCAATTTTAAGATGAATCCACCATTACGTTCAGTTGCGGATCAGGAAGCGCTCTGGACAGGTTTACAGGATGGGACAATTGACTTTATTGCAACTGATCATGCCCCTCACACTGCTACTGAAAAGGCGCTGCCTATTACAGAAGCGCCATTTGGAATTGTAGGTTTAGAAACGTCCTTTGCGCTTCTCTACACGCATTTGGTTAAACGGAACAAGTGTAGCTTAGCTGAACTCATTAACTGGTTGACAACAAAGCCGGCTGAGGTATTTGCTTTAAACAAAGGGGCAATTAAAATTGGTGCAGTTGCAGACCTCGTGTTAATCGATCTAGACAAGCAATGGACAATTGACCCAAACGATTTTTACTCAAAGGGAAAAAATACTCCATTTAATCAATGGGAAGTTATCGGAAAGCCTGTTTTAACAATAGCATCAGGGCAAATTGCATACAAGGAGGCGTAACAAGATGAGAAGACAATTGATACTAGAGGACGGCACAATATTTGAAGGACAAGCATTTGGTGATTTAAAAGCGTTACAAGGTGAAATTGTATTTAATACCGGAATGACGGGCTATCAAGAAATACTTTCTGATCCGTCATATTGTGGACAAATGGTCACAATGACTTATCCACTAATTGGTAACTATGGGATTAATCGTGATGACTTTGAATCGATTGACCCTTCCATTCATGGCTTAATTGTCAAAGAGGTGTGTGATGCACCATCAAATTTTAGATCAGAGCAATCTTTAGATACATATCTTGCTTCTAAAGGCATCCCGGCTATTTCAGGTATTGATACACGAATGCTAACTAAAATTATTCGCCGCCATGGAACAATGCGCGCACTAATCACTGAGGCAGCTCAGGAGTTATCCAAGCCAGCTGTGGTTTGGGAGCAACTGATGACCGATCAAGTAAAACGTGTTTCTACAAAGAATCCTTATGTCGTTCCAGGCCGAGGCTATCGAATTGTACTTGTTGATTTTGGGATGAAGCATGGTATTCTTAGAGACTTAACAAAAAGAAACTGCCATGTGACAGTTGTCCCATACAACTATTCAGCGCAGGACATTTTAGCATTAAAGCCAGATGGTATTATGTTAACAAATGGGCCTGGCGATCCTAAGGACGTTCCCGACGCGATCACGATGATCAAAGGCTTATTAGGTCGAGTGCCGATATTTGGCATTTGTCTTGGTCATCAATTGCTTGCACTAGCCTGTGGTGCTAATACAGAAAAAATGAAGTTCGGTCATAGAGGCGCTAATCATCCAGTCAAGGATTTAACGATAAATAAAACGTATTTAACTTCTCAAAATCATGGCTATGCAGTTACTACGGCTTCGTTACAGGGAACTGATCTAGCTTTAACCCATTATGCGATTAACGATGATACGGTGGAAGGAATTGCACACCAATACTATCCTGCCTTTTCTGTTCAGTATCATCCAGAAAGCTCACCCGGGCCAGAGGATACCAGCTATCTCTTTGACCAATTTATTGAAGAAATTAATCAGTTTAAACAACAGGACAAGGGGGTTATTTGATGCCTAAGCGTAAAGATATTAATAAAATACTGGTCATTGGCTCAGGTCCAATTATTATTGGTCAAGCTGCTGAGTTTGATTATTCTGGAACACAAGCATGCCAAGCATTAAAAGAAGAGGGCTACACCGTTATTCTAGCAAACTCTAATCCAGCTACGATTATGACTGACCCTACCATTGCCGATACCGTTTATATGGAACCATTAACAGTCGAGTTTTTATCAAAGATCATTCGCTCGGAACGGCCAGATGCGATTTTACCAACTTTAGGCGGACAGACAGGTTTAAACCTTGCGGTAGCACTGCAGGAGAGTGGTGTGTTGGATCAATATCCAACAGAAATGCTCGGTACTAGCCTTGAAGCGATTCAACTTGCCGAGGATCGGGAAAAGTTTCGCCAGCTTATGCATCAATTAGCCGAGCCGGTACCAGAAAGTGAAATTGTGACCACTGTTGATCAGGCTGTCCAATTCTCTCATGTAATTGGCTTTCCGCTCATTGTCCGCCCAGCCTACACCTTAGGTGGGACAGGTGGCGGTATGTGTTATGACGAGCTTGAATTACGGGAAATTACCCGAAACGGATTGAATCTTTCACCAGTAGGTCAATGCTTAATTGAACGTAATATTGCTGGCTTTAAAGAGATCGAGTATGAAGTTATGCGTGACCACAACGACCAAGCAATCGTAGTCTGTAACATGGAAAATATTGATCCGGTTGGGATTCACACAGGTGATTCAATTGTGGTAGCACCATCGCAAACACTTAGCGATCGTGAATATCAATTACTAAGGAATGCTTCATTAAAAATTATTCGCGCCTTAAAAATTGAAGGTGGCTGTAACGTGCAATTAGCATTAGATCCAGACAGCTTCAATTACTATATTATTGAAGTCAATCCAAGGGTGAGTCGCTCATCAGCTCTTGCTTCAAAAGCGACTGGCTATCCGATTGCTAAAATAGCAGCCAAAATTGCAATTGGTTTAACTTTAGATGAAATTAAAAACCCGGTAACGTTAACAACCTATGCTGCCTTTGAGCCAGCGCTTGACTATGTAGTGACCAAGTTTCCGCGCTTTCCATTTGATAAATTTACTTCTGGAAATAGGACATTAGGAACACAGATGAAGGCAACTGGAGAAGTCATGGCGATTGGCCGAAATTTTGAGGAAGCATTCTTAAAAGGTATTCGTTCACTGGACTTTAATGCTGATGATTTTTATCTAAGTGAGCTCATTCCATTATCAAATCACGACCTAGAGGAAAAGGTAGTAAAAGCCGATGATCAACGGATTTTCGTCCTTGCTGAATTATTAAGAAGAGGTTATCAAGCTGAAACACTTCATCAAATGACAAAGATTGACCGTTTCTTTTTAACCAAAATAGCAAAGATTGTTGCCTTTGAACAGGAGCTTGCCGTTACTGGGCTTAATCGAGAGCAGCTCATTTGTGCTAAGCAAATTGGTTTTTCCGATGTGCAAATCGCTCGTATTACTGGACAATCAGAAGATGAAGTCTATCAAACTCGTCTAGCGGACGGTGTACAGCCAGTTTATAAGATGGTTGATACCTGTGCAGCTGAATTTGAGTCAGCGACGCCTTATTTTTATAGTAGCTATGAGTCTGAGCAAGAATCGGTCGTTTCTGATCGAGAAAAAGTGATCGTAATTGGTTCAGGCCCAATTCGAATTGGGCAGGGAATAGAGTTTGATTATGCAACAGTGCACTCTGTTTTAGCATTAAAAGAGCTAGGTTATGAGGCCATTATTATGAATAGCAATCCAGAAACGGTTTCGACGGATTTTAGTGTGTCAGATAAATTATATTTTGAACCACTGACACTAGAAGATGTTATGCATGTGGTTAATTTGGAAAAACCAATTGGTGTAATTGTTCAATTTGGTGGGCAAACTGCGATTAATCTAGCAGAGGGTCTGGAGCGCAGAGGTGTTAAGATTCTTGGTACCTCCCTAGAAGCAATTGATCGGGCTGAGGATCGCGACAAGTTTGAGCAACTGTTATCTCAATTACGTATACCGCAACCTAAGGGGAAGAGTGTGCGAGAAATAGCTCAGGCGAAAGATGTTGCCCAAAGCATTGGATATCCTGTACTGGTGCGCCCTTCCTATGTTATTGGTGGAAGTCAAATGGAGATTGTGTACACAGAAGAAGAACTTCAACATTATTTAGAGAAGACGGTTCATATTAAGCGCAAGCATCCAGTGCTAATTGATAAATATTTAACAGGTATTGAAGTTGAGGTTGATGCCATTAGTGATGGTGAGACAACAATTATTCCAGGAATTATGGAACATATTGAGCGTGCTGGTGTCCACTCTGGTGACTCGATTGCCGTTTACCCAACTCAACGGATTAAGCCCGAAATAAAACAACAATTAATTGACACAACGATTAAAATTGCTGAGAAACTTGGCATTAAAGGATTGATTAATATCCAATTTGTTGTCCACAAGGCCAATGTCTATGTGCTTGAGGTCAATCCAAGAGCAAGTCGAACCATTCCATTTCTGAGCAAAATAACAGGTGTAACGATGGCAAATCTAGCGACCCGGGCCATTTTAGGAGAGAAGCTTGCTGACAAAGGTTATGAAAGTGGTTTACTGCCTGAAGCTGACCATGTATCAGTCAAGGTCCCTGTCTTCTCATTTGAAAAGCTGAGAAGCGTTGACACGATTCTCGGACCAGAAATGAAATCGACGGGTGAAGCAATTGGTAGAGATAAGACGCTAGCAAAGGCACTTTTTAAAGGATTAGTAGCTTCTGGTATCTCAATTCCGTTTGAAGGATCTGTGCTAATGACTGTTGCTGATAAGGATAAAGAAGAAGCAGCCATTATTGCTGGACGCTTTAGTGCGTTAGGCTTTCAGATTTATGCTACTTCAGGGACAGCCCAATTTCTATCTGAGCAAGGTGTACTTGTTACCGAAGTTGACAAAATTGGTTCTGATCAAGAAAATGTTCTCTCCATTATTGAAGAGAATCGAGTTCAATTTGTCGTTAACACCCTGACCTCTGGCAAGAAACCAAGAAGCGATGGCTTTAGAATTAGACGAGAGGCTGTTGAGCATGGGATAGCCTGCCTAACAAGCTTAGATACGGCAACGGCTATCTTAGATGTAATTGACTCGACGACATTTTCAGCTCATCCAATTGTTGAGAATCAGGAGGTTATTCGGTAATGGAGCAAGCTTATGCGACTGTTCACCAGATCCAGCAGATTGCTAAGGCAACCTACCAGATGGACTTACTTTTACCGTCGACACTTGTTAAACAAATTAAACCCGGTCAATTTGTGCATGTCCGTGTCTCATCAGGCACGGAGCACATGTTGCGCCGGCCCATCTCAGTCGCGGATGTTCAGCCTGCTCACAATCTCTTAACGATCATTTTTAAAGTTTTCGGTGAAGGGACAGCTCAACTCGCTGCCTATAAACCGACTGATCAATTAGATTTACTGATTCCAAGTGGTAACGGCTATCCCATTGAACAGCTTGAGTTATCACACGCGCTTCTTGTCGGTGGTGGAATTGGTGTTCCACCACTTCACTATTTGGCGAAGCAACTCGTTGCCAAAGGTGTGAACGTAACCGCGGTATTAGGTTTTCAAACGGCAGATGATATCTTTTATCAACAAGCTTTTGAACAGTTAGGAACAACCTATATCGTGACTAACGACGGAAGCTATGGCGCAAAGGGCTTCGTGACTGATGTGCTTAATCAGGAAGATATCACTTGTGATTACTACTTCAGTTGTGGACCAACGCCGATGCTTAAAGCGATTCAACATCAGCTTGCGGACAAACCGGGTTATATTTCCCTAGAAGAACGAATGGGGTGCGGCATTGGAGCTTGTTACGCGTGTGTCATTCCAAACAAAGATCAGTCTTCACATTTTAAAATCTGTCAAGATGGACCAGTTTTTTCAGCGAGTGAGGTGGTGCTATGAGTTTAGCGGTCCAATTACCAGGCCTATCATTGAAAAATCCGATTATGCCAGCTTCAGGGTGCTTTAGTTTTGGTAAAGAGTATAGTCAATTTTATGATTTAAGTAAACTTGGCGCGATTATGATCAAAGCAGCAACCGAACATAAGCGACTCGGTAATGCGACACCACGAGTAGCTGAAACGAAATCAGGTATGTTGAATGCGATTGGCTTACAGAACCCAGGGGTAGATGCGATTATCAATCAGGAGATCCCTTTTCTTACACAATTTGATTTACCAATCATCGCTAATGTCGCTGGCAGTACGATTGAGGAATATGAAAATGTGACGACTGCTTTGGCTGGAAGTGATGACATCGCCGCAATTGAATTAAATATTTCCTGTCCCAACGTAAAAGAGGGCGGCGTTCAATTCGGTACTCAGCCAGCACTGGCAGCTGAGGTGACCAGACGCGTAAAAGCGGTCAGCAATGTACCAGTCTATGTTAAGTTATCACCAAATGTCACCGATATTGTTGAAATTGCTCAGGCTGTTGAACAGGCAGGAGCGGATGGGTTATCAATGATTAACACGCTAACTGGTATGAAGATTGATTTAAAGAGACAACAACCGCTACTCGCAAATCAGGTTGGTGGATTATCAGGACCAGCAATTAAGCCGATTGCGATTCGAATGATCTATCAGGTCTATCAAGCTGTTAGTATTCCGATCATTGGTATGGGTGGTGTGACCTCAGTCGATGATGTTATTGAATTTCTATTAGCAGGGGCAAGTGCAGTTGCTGTTGGTACGGCAAACTTTCAAAATCCATTTATCTGTTCTGAATTAATTGATCAGCTAGCGGATCGATTAGCACATTATGGTTTTGACTCAGTGGAGCAAGCAATTGGAAAGGGGCATTAACAGATGACGAATGGTATGTACCTAGCACTAGACTTTCATTCATGGGAGGAAGCAGATCGTTTCCTAACGGTCAATCAATTAACTGATATTCCTGTTAAGGTTGGCATGGAACTCTTCTATCGTGAAGGAGTAAACGTGGTTAAGCGCCTTCGTGATCGAGGCCAGCATGTCTTTCTTGATCTGAAGTTACATGACATTCCGACAACCGTCTATAAAGCAATGAAACAGATTGCGAGGTTAGATGTGGATTATGTCAATGTCCACGCATTTGGTGGTCGAGAGATGATTAAAGCCGCTAAGCAAGGACTTGTGGAACAACAGTCGCGAGAAACGAAATTACTTGCTGTGACGATCTTAACAACGATGGACGAATCAAGCTTATCTGATCAGCTAACGATCACGACAGGTTTACAAGACACAGTCGTCCAGTTATCTAAACTTGCTCAATCAGGTGGCGCAGATGGTGTTGTTTGCTCTGCCCATGAAGTTGGTCAACTAAAGGCCGCTTGTGGGGACGATTTTCTAACCATGACACCAGGTATTCGCCTGGACACATCGGCACATGATGACCAAAAAAGAGTCGCAACACCAGCACACGCTCGGTCACTTGGTGCTGACGCAATTGTAATTGGCAGAAGTATCACAAAAGCAGCGCAACCAAGAAATGCGTATCAAGATGCACTTAAGGAGTGGAACCATGACTAATTTAGCAAAGCAAATTGTTCGTTCACTATATGAAATTAAAGCCGTTCAGATTAAAACGGACCGTTCGTTCGTCTGGACATCAGGTATTCATTCACCGATTTACTGTGATAATCGTTTAACTATGTCCTATCCACATGTTCGTCAGTTAATCACAAACGGCTTTCAAGACGTTCTAGCCGATGCGAACATCGATGTCATTGCAGGATGTGCGACAGCAGGTATCCCACATGCAGCTTGGTTAGCAAATGCACGCGATCTACCGATGGCCTATGTTCGCGCCAAAGCAAAAGCGCACGGAAAAGGGAATCAAATAGAAGGAGTTATCAAACCTGGTGACAAAGTTGTCGTGATTGAGGATTTAATCTCAACAGGTGGATCTGTCTTAGAAACTGTTCAAGCGATTGAAGCAGCCGGCGCTAAAGTTGTCAACGTTCTTGCAATCTTTAGCTATGGACTGAAAAAAGCGAAGGCAGCTTTTGAAAGCAAGCATGTCCCTTATCAAACATTAGCTAATTTCGATCAATTGGTTGCCCACTTGATTGGTGAGCAAAAGATCACCGAGTCAGAAGGAACAGAATTGATTGAATGGCGCGATCAATTGGGGTAGGGTGAGAAATGATTGCAATAGGTATAAGTTGAACACAGAATCTAGTGTGTTCAATAGATGAAAGATAGAGTATCTGAATTTTTGCTTCCTAGCTATTTAGTGGTTATTAGACTATTAAATGCTAGGGAGCTTTTTTATTAATATCGTTTTGAACCTTGTGATACCATTACTTCATATCTTTAAAACGCTTTGTTTCAGTACTTCCTTGGCCTCTTGTTTATGATTCTCCCTTTTACAAGTTTGCGAGACTGATTTTATAGAAATCCTCTTGAGTTAAAATTATTTCCAATCTAATTTTTTTATTGCAAACCTTGAATTTTCTTGAGTAATTGTTGTAGTATCGAAGCCGAATGAAGTGCACAGTCGCTCAGCCTTACTGTTATTTTTAGCGTAGAAGAGCGCGACATATTCAGCTTCCCTATTTGAGCAATTTTCAATATTTAACAGAATTTTTTTGAAAGAAAGATTACCATACCCTAGCCCTTGATATCTCTTGTCGATCATGAAATGCCAAATGAAATAGCACTTCTTCCCATAGAATATTTCGCTTCTAAATGATTCGTGATCCAGCGTATCATAAATATACATCACAAAACCAACCACAATTTTATCAGCGTAAATGGCAAAGGTAGTCGTTGGTATGCCATCTTGGTTAAAAACATATGCGTCTGCTAGGCATCTTAGGTTAGTAGTTGCTATGAATTTTATTTGATTTTCCGCAACTTTTAGTGCTATAAGTTCGTCTATATTATCGTCGGTTACTTTTTCTAAAAAAATCATTTGTTTCTCCTTTGGATATTTTTTCTATAATTATACTAAATTAGTTATGTAAATTCATCTGTGTAGGTAAGAAATCATTATTTTTACAAATATATACCTTCATAATGAGTAAATATACATCCACTCCACCAAAAGAATTTTAAACAAGATGTACTTGTAAGAGTTGGATCAAGATTAAAATGGTATGTAATTCAATTGATTAATTCAGTGGTTGCATTAGCCGTTCATTACCTTTTACTTATTAGTGTTTATTTCGCACTTAGCTTAGTTGACTTTAATCAGCGTTCAGATTATGCTCAACTTTTCAGAGTAGTGTTGACCCACTGTGTATCTTTTATAATGGGTTCATTGATCATATTTTTAGTTGTCTTAACCTTTCAATTGATAACAGGTCAATTTAGTCGTGTATACATTTTCGCCATTTTTGTGATTATAATTTATGATATTGCTTGTTTTCATTTTATAAATATTGGCTTAGAACCGATTGTAAATATCATAAGTCTAGAAAAAAATCATTTTATTCAAAGGAGTCTGCTTCAGCTAGGCATTTTAATTGTACTTAATTATTTCTTTTTACGAAAGAAAGAGTCCCAATAGGCACGGTTAAATAACATGAATGCAATCTTTGAATTAAATGCGTTTAAATAAAAGAAATGACATCCTATCATCAGGACGTCATTTCTTTTGATTTTTTCACAAGCTCTTTAATATAACGCTGGTCAGGTTTAACGAATAATGTTTTCTGACTGTCATAGGTCACATAGCCAGGCTTGGCACCATTTGGTTTCTTGACATGTCTGATTTCTGTATAGTCAACAGGTACAGAAGAAGACTGGCTTGCTTTACTAAACAGCGCAGCCAATTGAGCGGCTTCAGCTAATGTGTCTTCACTTGGTTGACTCGAGCGAATCACGACATGGGAGCCGGGAATATCTTTGGTGTGCAGCCAAATATCGCGACGATCCGCTAAACGCATCGTCAAATATTCATTTTGTTTATTGTTTTTTCCAACTAAAATTAACGTGCCATCTGTGGCCCAGTATTGAGCGGGTTCAGGTTTAGTTGGTTTTTTTGGTTTCTTTTTATCTTTTGTTTTGGTCTTTAAGTAACCTTCTTCACGTAACTCTTCGCGAATTTCCTCAATATCCTCATCGCGCGCGACTTCAACCTGTTGGATCAATTGATCGAGGTAGGCAATCTCCTGATTAGCCTTCTCAATTTCAATCGTCAGCTTTTGCTTGGATGTTTTTAGTTTTTGATACGTCTTGAAATAGCTCTGTGCGTTCTCACTTGGTGACTTTTGTGGATCAAGGTCAATCGTGAGTTCAGCTTGATCGGGATCGTAATAATCGACAACAGTAACAGATTTGTCGCCTTGTTTGACAAGATGTAGGTGCGCGGTCAGTAGCTCACCTTTCTTCTGATAACGATCCGCTTTCGCTGCTTTTTGCAATGTTTGTTCTTGTTTCTTTATTTTTCGAACATTTTTATCGCGCTCATTAGTCAGGAGACGAATAAGATCACCGGCTTGTTGTTTGACCCGATCACGCTCGGCTTTATCTGAATAGAAATGATCAAGCATCTCACTTATCGATGTAAAACGTTCCACTGGTTCACCCACAGTAGTTAGCGGCAAGATATAGAATTGCTCTTTCTTTCCAGCGTATATGGTAGGCTCGAGCCTCATTTCTCGCACATCTTCAAGTACCTTGTCAAAAGAATCGAGAACCGCTCGCATATGATGAGAAGCTGACCGTTCACATATCTCATTGGCGACTAATGGCGAGATTCCCATAAATGTCGTAACCAGATCTTGTGTCTCTATCAACTCCTGCTCTGAAAAGAGGGGAGCCATTGCCGATGTATCTTGATAACGGAACGGATTATGTTTGGTTTGGTTTTGCGGATAGGTATACATTTGTCCAGGAAGAATCGTCCGTAGACGGTTCTGGTTTGGTGACAAGTGCTTGAGACTATCTAGGATATGTCCTTTATCGTAATCAACCAGAATGACGTTACTGTGCTTACCCATAATCTCAATGATGAGTTTCTTGCTTGTTTCATCACCAATCTCATTCTTACCGCGTACTGTGAGCTCAATAATACGCTCGTTTTCGTATTGTTTAACCGACTCAATAAAACTACCCACTAAGTGCTTGCGTAGCAGCATACAAAACATTGGGGGTGTAGTCGGGTTTTTATAACTATCAGTTGTTAGATGCACACGTGCGTAACTTGGGTGTGCTGAGAGTAGTAGACTGTGATTCTTACCAAACGCCCTTATGGTTAAAACCAATTCAGTTTGGGTCGGTTGATAAAGTTTTAAAATACGTCCACTATATAATTGTTCCTGCAATTGAGTTGCAATCGCGCGTGTTACTAGACCATCAAAAGTCATTCTAAATCACCTCATCTCTTAATATTATAGCATGATTTCACTTGGACATGCATATCAATCAAATGAGTGAATCTAATGGGGGAATGGCAGATGAATTGGTATGAACTTACGACACAAGAGACATTAAAGCAAACGAATAGCAATGCACAAACTGGCCTCTCTGAAACTATCGCGCAGCAAAGGTTGAAGAAATACGGTGAAAATCAGCTCACAGAGCAAAAACAATCAGGATGGCTCATTGTCTTTTTCAAACAATTCCAAGATTTTATGGTGATGGTTCTTCTTGTGGCAACATGCATCGCCGCTTATCTTGGTGAGGTTATTGATGCGGTGGTCATTCTCATTATTGTGCTAATTAATAGCTTGCTTGGTTTTTTTCAGGAACGTAAAGCGGAGAAATCACTGGCTAAGCTAAGAGAAATGGCTACACCGATTGCACATGTCCTCAGAGATGGTAAATGGACAAACATCCCCTCACAAGAAGTTGTCGTTGGCGATATTGTGAAGGTGAAAAGTGGTGATCGGATCGTCGCTGACCTCCGCATCTTGTCAGGTGTTCAACTTACCGTTGAAGAGTCGGCTTTGACAGGGGAATCGTTACCAGTTGAGAAAAAAAGTGACGCGATCAAAGCGGATCAACTGAGTCTTGGTGATCAACATAATATGGCGTTTATGGGCTCGCTTGTATCGACGGGACATGGCGTTGGTGTTGTGGTGGCAACGGGAATGCAGACAATGGTCGGGCAGATAGCGGACTTAATTGTGAAAGCACCAACGCAAAAAACACCACTAGAAAAACGCCTGCAACATCTTGGGAAGGTGTTAATTGTCATTTCGATTGCGCTCACCGCACTTGTTGTACTAGCTGGTGTATGGCGCGGCCATCCGCCTTATCAAATGTTCCTTGCAGGTATTTCATTAGCGGTTGCTGTTATCCCAGAAGGATTGCCTGCAATTGTAACAGTCGTTTTATCGCTTGGCGTACAGCGAATGATTAAGCGCAAGGCAATTGTACGCAAGCTAAGTGCGGTGGAAACCCTCGGTAGTACGACGGTTATTTGCTCAGATAAGACTGGCACGTTGACGGAGAATAAGATGACGGTTGTTGAGCTCTATGTTGATCAACAGTCAATCGATGTGAGTGGCGGGTATAGTGTGTCAGGACAGTTTACGAATAAAAATAAAGCAGCCTTACCTAATGGATTGGCTAAATTATTGTCGTATGGCACGTTGTGTAGCAATGCACGTTGGCAAGAAGGTACAGATGGACATGTCATTGATGGCGACCCTACCGAAGCCGCTATCTTGATGGCGGCAACAAAGTTTGATCAAAATCTGGTAGAGCGAAATGGGTTACGGCGCATTTATGAAGTGCCGTTTGATTCAAATCGTAAGCGGATGACCGTTGTGATGCAGGACGAGCATCAACAGCATATTGCAATTGTAAAGGGTGCTCCAGATATTTTACTCGACCGCATTCGTAGCATTGAATTGAGTGGACGGGCACAACCTTTTGATCAGGTGCAACGCAAGCGGATAGAAGACCAGATTCAGAAGATGGCGAATCAAGCCTATCGAACGATTGCTGTTTGTATCAAACCTGTCAGAGCCAGTGTTACAGCCAATCATGAGGAACTTGAAAGTGGATTAACCTTTCTTGGCTTAATCGGTATTATGGACCCGCCACGGGCTGAGGCTAAACAAGCAATTGAACAATGTAAGAAAGCAGGTATCAAAACGGTCATGATTACAGGCGATCATGCCAGCACGGCGCGAGCAATTGCCCAACAGCTTGACCTGATGCCGCGATCAGGAAAAGTACTAACTGGACACGACCTAACCGTTTTATCTGACGAAGAGTTGATTAATCAAGTCGAAGAAACCTACGTATTCGCGCGCGTTACGCCTAAAGACAAGCTCCGTATTGTTCAAGCACTGCAACAAAATGGTCATGTGGTGGCGATGACAGGGGATGGCATTAATGATGCACCGGCATTAAAGGTGAGTGATATTGGTATCAGCATGGGGGTGACAGGGACGGATGTGGCTAAGGAAGCATCTGAATTGATTTTGCTCGATGATAATTTCAGTACCATTGTAGGCGCAGTAGAAGAAGGACGGAATATCTATGAAAATATTCGCAAATTTATTCGCTATCTGTTAAGTGCAAATACAGGGGAAATACTTGTCATGCTGTTTGCGATGGTCTTTGCGCTACCTTTACCCTTGTTACCTGTACAAATACTCTGGGTTAACCTCGTCACTGACGGTCTACCAGCGTTAGCGCTTGGTTTAGATAAATCTGAAAAAGACTTGATGGAGCAACCCCCTAGACCGGTAAAAGAAGGGGTATTTGCTAGAGGACTAGGGTTTAAGATTATTTCTAGGGGCTTACTAATTGGAATGGTCACGTTTGTTGCCTTTCTGTTCGCCTATCAAAATGGCCAGCAATCACTTGAGTATGCTCGTACCATTGCATTCGGTACGCTCGTTATGGCGCAATTAATTCATGTCTTTGATTGTCGTAACCCACGATCAATATTTGATCGTCATCCATTTGGTAATAAATATCTTATTATGGCCGTCTTGTCATCTGTTCTGTTATTATGTGCCGTTGTTTATTGGTCGCCACTGCAACCGTTATTCTATACCGTATCATTATCGCTTAAAGATTGGCTTGGCATTATCCTTCTCAGCTCAATTCCAACCTTGGTGTTTAGTTTTACAAAGCGGTAATTAAAGGTAGATTATTTGATTTTTTCATAAAAATTTGCAGTCATTAATCTGTAGATAACCTTGTTGTGATAGTACGATAATGCGATCCTAGCATTTGGAATAATTATGATTAATGGTGCGCCAAAAAGATGTTACATTTATGTGACATCTTTTTCTGTGTGTGAAAAGATGTTAAAAAATGTATTAATTTGCTGCAATAGATGGTACTGTAAACTTAAATGCCGCTGGCAGAATCATTAATTGACAAAACTAGTGCTGGATCTTTGGATACCCGAAAAATTATTAAAGAGAGGAATTGGCTAAAAGCCAATAGAGGTGAAGCTAATGAATATCGACGCATTAAGTAAATTTTCGCCAATCCTGTTCTATACTTTGCTTGCCATAAACATAATCATGTTTGGTTGTATTATAGTTATGATTATCCAATGAAAGCGACTAAACTACGAAAAAAGAGAAGTGAGGAGTAAGTTTGTTTTATGCTTAGGTATCGCGGTCTTTAGCATTCTTTTTAGTATTTGTATTGATCAATTACCGAGCTTATTTTTACTTAACTCAACTTTCGCAGCGTAAAATTACAGTCTACCCATTGCTCTGAGTGTCTAAATAGCCAATTACATACTTATATAGACGTTTAAGTGCATGTAAGTTTTGTGACAGAAGAACGACTCCGCGTTGGGAAGTGAGGGAGCTTCGCTTTCTGCAGGCACGAGGCGATGCCCTGGCTAGAGCTACACCGTTTTTGCGACTTAAGGAGCTAAAACGTATGTTGCTTCTGTGCCCGTGGTAAAAGCGAATCCATTGACGCCTTGAGCGTAAACTGAGTTGGGATCAGTTATTTAGAGACAATAGTCAAGCTCTATACTTAATTCTAGCTATTATGCAATGACATTGGCGTTGTTCACCTTTTTTAACTGCGAAAGTTGAGTACTTAAAATATCAGTTGATGTAGCTACGTTTGAAAAACGCTTCAATTTGACAAGAATTGCTTAGTTAATTAAACTGGAAAGTTGTTAAAGCTAAAGATTCCACTTAAAAATAGCTAAAATTGATGACAAGCAGGTTACTTGTCAAAATGGGTGTTATGCTAGACTGAATTATAAATTAAAGAGGTGACTAATTGTGTTGAACAGTATGACTGGCTATGGTAGTGTTACTGTCAGTGTGGAGTATGGAGAAGCTGTTATTGAAATTAAGACAGTCAACCATCGTTTTTTGGATATCGTTGTTAATGCTGATCGTTCCTTACAAATGATTGAAAGTCAGATTAAACCAATTATTAAAAAATTCTTTAATCGCGGAAGAGTGGAGCTATTCATTCACATTGATCAACAGCTAATAAAAACGCAGGCATTAAAACCGAATTGGGCAATGCTTGACCAGTACAACCAATTTATTAATGACCTATCCAGTCATTATGCTGACAATGCAAATCAATTAATTAGCAAGCTTCCTGATTTTGATCATACTTTCTCTATTAAAGAAGCTGACCAGATAAATGAGCCGATTATCGCGTCGATTTTAGCGGCTGTAGAAACGGCTTGTGTTCAAGTTAATGAGATGCGTAAGATTGAAGGCAGTAAACTAACTTTAGAACTTAAAGACAGGTTTAATCAAATAGACAATTTGATCAACCAGATGACTCAATTACGCGGTCAAGTAAAAGAACAGCATTTTTTACGGATGAAAGAACGGATGGAGTTGCTTTTAAGTACCCAGGGGCTGGACTATACTGATCGCTTTTATCATGAACTAGCGATCTTAGCTGAAAAGGGGGACATAACCGAAGAGTTGGTACGGATTGACAGCCACCTTAGTCAGTCGAGAGGCTTATTAGCACAAGCTGGCGTAGTAGGTAGAAAGCTTGATTTTATTGTTCAAGAATTAATGAGGGAAGCCAATACAATTGGATCGAAGGCAAATGATAGTCGCATAAGTGAATATGTAATTGAATTAAAATCAGCACTTGAAAAGATAAAAGAACAAGTACAAAATATAGAATAGGCTTTTCAACGCTGTTACATTTGTATATAATTAAAAGGATAATATAAAAAATGGTTTAAGTTTTTTAAAGGGGGAGCAAGCTTGGGGTTAAGATTAATTAATATAGGGTTTGGCAATGTTGTCTCAGCTAATAGGATTATAACAATTGTATCACCTGAGTCAGCACCGATTAAGCGTATTATAACTGTTGCAAGAGACAATAATAAATTAATAGACGCAACATATGGTAGAAGAACCCGTGCTGTTATTATTACGGATAGTGACCATGTCGTCTTATCAGCGGTTCAACCTGAAACAGTTGGCCAGCGCGTCATTAGTCATGAAGAGGACATAGATGAATAATTAAATTCGTGTTCTGGAACACAATAATACATAGCTTAATTATTAAAAAGATTGATTACTTGGTTACTTTGATAAATTGGAGGGTTAAATCCTTGATTAAACAAAAAGGAATTTTATTTGTATTATCTGGTCCATCAGGGGTCGGAAAAGGAACGGTTAGAAAAGCTTTGTTTGAAAAAGACACAGCTTTGCAATATTCAATTTCCATGACAACGCGACCGATACGGCCTGGTGAGCAGGAAGGCGTTGATTATTTTTACCGTTCAAAGGACACCTTTGAAGCGATGATTGGTGACAATCAGCTTTTAGAGCATGCAGAGTATGTTGGCAATTATTATGGCACGCCACGCGATTATGTTGAGAAAACCCTTGATGAAGGAAAAGATGTTTTTCTTGAAATTGAAGTGCAGGGAGCTTTGCAGGTTAAGGCTAATTTTCCCGAAGGTGTCTTTATTTTCTTATCACCACCTAGCCTAGAAGAGCTGAAGAATCGCATAATTAATCGTGGTACTGAGACAGAGGCTTTAGTAATGAACCGCTTAAAGGCAGCTAAGGATGAGATTGAATTAATGGATGCCTATGATTATGTGGTTGTCAATGATAAAGTCGATCATGCCGTTGAGAAGGTACAAGCTATCGTTAAGAGTGAGCATTGCAAGCGTGAGCGAGTAGCGAGCGCATACAAAAAATTATTGGAGGTGAGTCAATCATGATGTTAGAACCATCAATTGACCAATTACAAGAAAAGATTAATTCAAAATATACGTTGGTGACTTTATCTGCACGGAGAGCGCGCCAGATCCAAGATACGAAGATTATTCAAATAGAGGGTCCAACCTCTGCTAAAAATGTCGGTGTGGCTTTAGAAGAGATCCATGCCGGAAAGCTAACCTTTATTTCTACTGATTATAAAGAACGACGTTAGTGTCGTCGCCGTTAACGCCCCCTCGTTTGCCAATCGGCAGGCGGGGGGTCAATCATTTCTACGTTTTTTTAAAAAAATGATTGCTTACTTAGTGCGGTTTGAGGGACAAGCACTTAGAAAGCGATTATACTAAAAGTAATTTAAGAAAATTAGTCAAAGAGCATGGCTGTTAACTAGCTAAATACCTAGTATCCAAAGGATGTGATCAAATGCTTACAAATAAAAAAATTGTACTAGCTGTGACAGGTGGAATTGCTGCTTATAAAGCAATTGCCTTAACAAGTAAGCTGACGCAGCAAGGGGCAGATGTACGTGTTATTTTAACAGGTGGGGCACTACAATTTGTCACACCACTTTCATTTCAAGCCATTTCGCGTCACGACGTTTACACCGATACATTTGATGAAAAAAACCCAAGAGAAATTCAGCATATTCAATTGGCCGATTGGGCAGACCTATTTGTAGTTGCTCCAGCTACCGCCAATATAATTGGGAAATATGCAAATGGTATTGCTGATGATTTGTTGTCAACGACACTATTAGCTACAGAAGCACCTGTGTTCATTGCGCCAGCTATGAATGTGCACATGTATCATCATGAAGCTGTTCAGACTAATATGAACGCTTTAAAGGAAAGGGGCAGTCATTTTATCGAGCCTAATGAAGGCTATTTAGCTTGTGGTTATGTCGGTAAGGGACGGTTAGCAGAGCCAGAAGAAATTGTTGCGGTCCTAAACGATTCATTCAGTCTTACTAAACAGCTTAGTGACAAAAAAGTTCTTATTTCAGCGGGACCAACACGTGAACAAATTGATCCTGTTCGTTTTTTTACCAACCACTCGTCTGGTAAAATGGGTTTCTCGTTGGCTGAAGCAGCTGCTGAACTAGGAGCAGAAGTTACGTTAGTAGCTGGCCCCGTACAGCTAGCAACACCTCGAGGCGTAAAACGCATTGATGTCATTACCGCAGAGCAGATGTATCAGGCTATGCTGTCCAACTATGATAATCAAGATCTGGTTATTATGTCTGCTGCTGTGGCTGACTATCGCCCAGTTAAAACCTTTGAGCAGAAGTTAAAAAAACAAGCTGGTACGCTCCAAATTGAGTTTGAGCGAACGACAGATATTTTACTGGAGCTGGGTCAGCAAAAGAAGCAACAATATTTAGTGGGATTTGCAGCTGAGACGACCGATGTAGAATATTATGGCAAAGAGAAATTAACAAAAAAACAGCTTGATGCAATTGTCATAAATGATGTTTCGCAGGAAGGTGTCGGCTTTCAAGGTGATACTAATGAGGTCTTAGTGATGACCAAAGCAGGCAAAGAAAAGAAATTAGCGCTTGCATCAAAGAAAGTAATTGCGGAACAGCTTATCCGACAGTTTATTGATGACATAGGGGTTGAATAATGTGAAGGTTGCGAAGGTCGTTGTAGATGTGCCAGCTGCACAAACGAATAAAATATATGATTATACAATACCGATGCACCTACACGATGCGATTGAAATAGGTATGCGTGTGATTGTACCTTTTGGAAATAGAAAAATAATGGGCTATGTTCTGGAATTGACCGATACTTCGGCGGTTGAGCGAATAAAGGATATTGATTCAGCCATGGATATGACACCAATTCTAACAGTCGAGCTGTTAGAACTAGGGAAGTGGTTAGCAGAGCATACGATGAGCTTTTATATTTCTGCTTTCCAAGCCATGCTACCTCAAGCTTTAAAAGCTAACTATGTTAAATACCTTCACCGTTTAAGCGAAGACCAGTTAGATGAGCGTTTAGAAGCACTCTTTGCCGGCAGGGATTACCTTGATTATAAAGAAGCGGTTGAGCGAGATGTGCCACTGCACCGGTTAAAGTTAGCTATTCAAGCGGGTGATGTGGAAATTAGCTACCAGGTTAATAGTAAGGAAACAATAAAGAAAATAGCCATGATCAAGTTAGCTGCAGATGAAGAAGTGATTGATGCTTATCTAGTCGATCTGGGCAAGCGGGCGAAAAAAAAACGTGAGATTATTAATTACTTTCAAGCAAATAATGCGCCCATTCCATTAAAAGATTTACTAAACCAGTTGCATACAACCAGACAAACGGTAAAGGCATTAGAGAATGATGGACTATTAGTAACTTTTAAGGAAGAGGTTTATCGTAATCCTTACCAGCATCGTAAGATAATAGAAGCAACAGCGCCATTACCGTTAAGGCCGCAGCAATCTGAAGCACTAGGTGCCATTGTTAATCAACTGCATCAGAAGCAGGCTGGTGTGTTCTTACTGCACGGTGTAACAGGTAGTGGTAAAACAGAGGTGTATTTACAAGCGATTGGTCACGCCTTGGAACTAAATAAAGAAGCGATTGTCTTAGTACCAGAGATTGCGTTAACACCACAAATGGTGGAGCGCTTCAAAGGTCGATTTGGTTCTGAAGTTGCCGTCTTACATAGTGCTCTTTCAAAAGGAGAACGGTTTGATGAATGGCGCAAAATTCAAAGGAAAGAAGTGCGGGTAGTCGTAGGGGCAAGATCAGCTATTTTTGCTCCATTCGATAATATTGGTATTATTATCATTGATGAGGAGCACGAATCAAGCTACAAACAAGAGGATCACCCGCGTTATCATGTTAAAGATGTTGCCATTAAACGCGCTGAAAACCATCAATGTCCCATAATATTAGGCAGTGCCACCCCAACAATGGAAAGCTACGCTAGAGCAAAAAAAGGTCTTTATCATTTATTGGAAATGCCTGATCGAATGAGCAAGAATGCCATGCCGACCGTTCATCTTGCAGACATGAGGGAAGAGCTGCATGCTGGTAATCGAACAATGTTTTCACGCCAATTACAAGAAGCGATTAGCGATCGACTTGAGCAAAACCAACAGATCGTTTTATTCCTAAATCGTCGGGGCTACTCAACCTTTGTGAGCTGTCGTGATTGTGGTCATGTCGTCCAGTGTCCAAATTGTGATATCTCCCTGACCTATCATCGTAAGCACGAGACGCTAAAATGTCATTATTGTAATTATCAAGAACGAATGCCACAGCAATGTCCAAAATGCACTAGTGATACGATTCGTTATTTCGGCACTGGTACGCAGAAGGTTGAAGAGGCGCTTTATCAAACATTTCCTGAAGCTCGGGTTATTCGAATGGACGTCGATACAACAAGAAAAAAGGGTGCGCATGAACGTTTGTTAGCCCAGTTTGGTAACAAGCAAGCTGATATCTTGCTCGGCACGCAAATGATTGCCAAAGGATTAGATTTTCCAGATGTCACATTAGTTGGTGTGTTAGCCGCTGATAGCTTGTTAAACCTACCTGATTTTCGAGCTGCAGAGAAAACATTTCAATTACTGACACAGGTTAGTGGCCGTGCTGGTCGTCATCTTTTAGCAGGAGAGGTTGTTGTTCAGACCTATACACCAGATCATTATAGTATCCAATATGCCGCTGAATACAACTATCACGGTTTTTTTGAACAGGAAATGGCATTAAGGCGTGCTTTTCAATACCCGCCCTATTTTTATATGACACTTATTACTGTTTTACATCCTAATCCACTAAAAGCAGAAGAAGTAACCCGAATGATCTGTAAATTACTGCAAAAGCATCTCTCGCAAGATGCTCGTATATTAGGACCATCACCATCACCAATTGAACGGATAAAAAACAGGTATCGATATCAGTGTATCATTAAATATAAGCATGAGCCGAAGCAACATACGGTATTAACTAAAGTATTAAATTATTACGAAGATATGATGCGTAAGGATGATTTGCTAATCCAGATTGATTTACAACCGTATCAATTAATGTAGAAAGTAGGTAAAAACAATGAAAAAGATTGTCTTTATGGGCACGCCAGATTTTGCCGTACCGGTTTTACAACAACTCGTTACGGACGGTTATGAAGTAGTATTGGTTGTTACCCAGCCAGATCGACCAAAGGGAAGGAAACGTGTTTTAACGCCACCACCTGTAAAGGATGCGGCCGTTAAACAAGGTATCCCAGTCTATCAGCCTGAAAACATTAAACAATCATACCAAGATATTCTTGCTTATCAGCCAGATTTGATTGTTACTGCAGCATTTGGACAAATACTACCAAAGCCATTATTAGATGCACCACCTTTTGGTTGTATTAATGTCCATGCATCCTTACTGCCGGAGCTCCGTGGTGGAGCACCCATTCATTATGCGATTATGCAAGGGAAGCAGGAGACAGGTATTACAATCATGTATATGGTGGAAGCACTCGATGCCGGGGCGATTATCTCACAAGCAGCAATTAGAATAGAAGCGGATGATCATGTTGGTACCATGCACGAGAAGCTCGCGGAATTAGGAGCTAGCCTTTTGCATGATACACTTCCGGGCATTTTCTCAAGAAGGATCGAACCTCTTGACCAAGTGGATGACCAAGCAACATATGCACCGAACATTTCCCGCGAGCAAGAGAAAATTAATTGGCACCTATCAAATATTGAAATTTACAATCAGATAAGGGGGATGCACCCGTGGCCAGTAGCTAGTACGACCATCGCAGGTCGCAACCTAAAGCTGTGGTGGGCAGAACCCATAAATCAAGATTGTGATGGACAGCCAGGGCAGATTGTTAAACATGAAGCTGACGGCATTGTTATTGCCTGTGGCAAGCGATCTGCCATTAAGCTCACTGACATACAGCTGGCTGGCAAGAAGCGAATGCTAATGCAAGAATATATAAATGGAGAGAGTAAACTATTTCAGGTAGGAAACGTGTTAGGAGAAGCGGATGAGTAAATATCAACTACGAACAGCTTGCTTAGACGTATTAATGCGTATTGGGGAGAATGGCGCATTTAGTCATTTAATGATTGATCAGACGCTTAAGAAAATGAATTGGACAGTTAAAGATGAGGCGCTCTTTACTGAAATTATTTATGGTACTATTCAAAGGAAGTTGACCCTAAATTACTATTTAAACCAGTTTGTTAAGCGCAATAAGAAAATGGATAATTGGGTAAAATGGCTTTTATATATGTCCTTTTATCAGATGGTATACTTAGATAAAGTCCCTGATCATGCAATTGTCCATGAAGCTGTTGAAATTGCTAAAAAACGGGGACACCAAGGTATTGTTAAACTTGTTAATGGGGTATTACGTTCAGCGCAGCGTAATGGTTTCCCTAATTTTCAAACTATTGATGATCCAATTGAAGCGCTTGCTATTGAGACGAGTCATCCAACATGGCTCGTTGAGCGGTGGATTGATTGCTATGGTCTTGATAAAGCACGGAGGATATGTATGGCTAATCTAACGAGCAAGCCAATATCAGTGCGCATTAATCCATTAAAGCTTACAAGAGCGTTAGCGTTGGAAACTTTAACTAATGATGGCTATCAAGTTGTTGAATCACAATTTTCGCCCCAAGGAATTGTGGTGGAAAAGGGGCAAATTCTTCATCATCAATTATTTAAAGCGGGTAGTTTAACGATCCAAGATCAAAGTTCAATGCTTGTTGCAGAAATGATGGATTTAGCAGAGGGGCAGTCGGTTCTAGACGCTTGCAGTGCGCCAGGTGGGAAAGCGACCCATATTGGAGAAAAGCTTAAGAATACTGGACATGTCTATGCTTATGACCTTCATGAGAAAAAGGCAAAGCTAGTCAAGGAGAAGGCTGAATTACTTGGCTTGATTAATATTCGAACAAAGGGCATTGATGGTCGACAGCTTATTAACCACCATGAACAGGGAGCGTTCGATCGAATTTTAATTGATGCCCCATGTTCGGGTCTAGGCGTAATTCGTGGTAAACCAGATATAAAATATACCAAATCTGATCAAGATGTCCGTCATCTAGCTGAAATCCAATTCGAATTGTTAGAAAAGATTTCCCCTTTGCTCAAGAAAAATGGTAAACTTTTATATAGTACCTGTACGATTGATCCAACAGAAAATGAAGTTGTTATCGCTGAGTTTCTCGCTAGTCATCAAACATTTGAAGTAGATCCAGACTTTTTTAATGAGCTTCCCAAGTTCCTTTCAAAAACAACGGGTATAACTGAGTTTGGACTACAGATTTTCCCTGATGATTTTAATTCAGATGGCTTCTTCCTGACAAGATTAAAACGAAAAGGGCATTAACAATTAAAGATCCGATTTTTAGATATGAGGTGAGCAAAGATGAAGCGGTTTTTCGTAACTGATCAAGGTAAGGTTCGTGAACATAATGAAGATGCTGGAGGAATATTTGTTAATCAAGCGGGTCAAATCCTTAGTGTTGTCGCTGATGGTATGGGCGGACACCAAGCCGGTGAAGTAGCTAGTAAAATGGTTAAGGAATATTTTCTACAGGAATGGAAGAAAGTTAGTCAGATTAACGATTCGGTCGAAGCAGAAGCCTGGTTAAGCGAGCATATTAAGGTCATTAACGGTCAAGTATTTCAGCATGCAGAGGAGAACATCGAATGTAAAGGAATGGGGACGACTGTCATTGCGGTCATCTTCTTAGATGAGCACCTTTCAATTGCCCATATTGGCGATAGTCGGTGCTATCGATTTCAAGATGGTCAGCTAGAGCAAGTGACGGACGATCATTCATTTGTAAATGAACTTGTTCGCTCTGGTCAATTATCTAAAGAAGATGCAGAACTTCATCCTCGCAAGAACGTTTTAATGAGAGCGTTGGGGACAAATGCCTTTGTTGATGCAGACATTTTCTCAACCTCTTGGCATTCTGGTACAAGATTATTAATTTGTTCAGATGGATTAACCGATAAATTATCAGATCAAGATTTGATTGATCAGCTAGCCCTAACTGTGCCGCTCAAGACCATTGCTGAAACAATGGTTTCACTGGCTAATCAGCGTGGTGGAGAAGATAATATCACGCTTGCCTTATTAGAGCATGAGGAAATGAAGGCTGGTGATCCAGATTGTTAGAAGGTAAATTATTAAGTGATCGTTATCAGGTCAAGCGTTTGATTGGTGGAGGTGGCATGGCCAATGTTTACCTTGGCTACGACACGATTTTGGAACGCGAAGTCGCTATTAAAGCCTTAAAGCTTGAATATGCGAATGATGATGAGTTTATTTCACGTTTTCATCGAGAGGCTCAATCAGCAACGAGTTTGTCTCATCCGAATATTGTTAGTATGTATGATGTGGACGATGAAGACGGTATTTACTTCATGGTGATGGAATATGTTGAGGGAATGACCTTAAAAAAATTCATTCAACATTATGGCCCGATCTCTGTAGAAGAAAGCATTTTTATCATGGAGCAAATTTGTTCTGCGATTGAGCATGCCCATGATAATCATATTGTCCACCGCGACATAAAGCCGCAAAATATTTTAGTTAGTCCACAAAAACAAGTAAAAGTAACGGATTTTGGGATAGCACTTGCGCTGAGTGCAACGTCGTTAACGCAAACAAATTCTGTATTAGGCTCCGTTCATTATTTGTCACCTGAACAGGCACGTGGGGGGGTTGCTAATAAGAAATCGGATATTTATTCTTTAGGTATTGTTTTTTTCGAGCTATTGACTGGTCGAATTCCATTTTCTGGGCAAAGTGCTGTTTCAATTGCGCTTAAACACTTACAAGCAAATACACCTTCAATCAAGCAATGGATGCCAGAAATTCCGCAAAGTATTGAAAATATTGTTTTTAAAGCAACGGCAAAGGACCCTTTTCATCGCTACCAAAACATTAAGCAACTGGAGGCTGACTTAAGCACTGCATTAACTCCTGAGCGAATAAATGAACCAGCATATGTCCAGCCTGAAGAGCCAGGTGATGCAACGCGGGCAATCCCAATTGTAACAGATCAACAATTAGAAGCAGGTGGCAGTGCTGATGATACGATTATTCATTCAAAGCAATCCACCGAGCCAACTAAAATAGTTGAATCAAGTGATCAGAAGGTCAACAAACAAAAAAAACCAAAGAAGAAAATGTCCAAGAAGAAAAAGGTCTTTATCTGGGTGGCAACAATTGTCTTAGTCTTTCTAGTTGCGAGTTTATTGGCTTTGTTTGTTTTACCTAATTTACTTCAGCCTGATGATGTTGAAGTTCCGGACTTAACAAATGAGCATATAGTTGATGCAGAAGAATTATTGACTGACTTAGGTTTATTGTTTGAACGTGAGGCTGTTTTTTCAGATGAGATAGACGCTGAGCATGTGGTGCGAACCGATCCCGAAGCTGAGGCCACCGTAAAAGAGGGCAGTACGATTACATTATTCGTTAGCCAAGGGGCAGAGACAGAAGAATTTGATGATTATGTCGGCCAAGCTTATAGTCAGGTCGAGCGGCTATTGCTGCAAAGAGGTTACGATGATGTTGAGCGAGAAGATGTTTATTCTGATGAACCAGCGGGAACGATCCTTGCTCATATTAGTCCAGAGGCGGGAAGTGACGTGATTCCAGGTGACACAACTGTCATATTTGAAGTGAGCATCGGAACGCGGACGATTAGTTTAGATGATTTAGTTGGTTTAGACGAAGCTCGAGCTAGACAGTATTTAACGAGCAATGGACTTGTTGCAAATGTGACTGAGGAGCATTCAGCTTCAGTTAGTGAGGGTGATGTGATTAGGCAAAGCCCAAGTCCAGGGACTGATGTGGAAGAAGGTGCAGTCGTCAATCTTGTTCTTTCCTTAGGCGAGGAAGAGTTACCACCAATTACACACGCTATTACCTTTAATGTGCCGTATACAGGGACACCAAGTCAAGACACAGGGGACGAAGACGATGAAGATAACAACGAGCCACCTTCACCGCAAAGACAAGAAGTTAGAATTTATATCGATGACATGAATCATAGCCTAGGTGATCTCTATGAGACGGATACAATAGTAGAGGATCGAGAATTTACAATCCGTTTAGTTATTGCACCGAATTCAACAGCTACCTATAAGGTAGAGCGAGATGATCAAGTAATCCTTCAAAGGACGGTTGCCTATGAAGATGTGGAAGGAGATTAATTTATGCTTCAAGGCCAAATTATGAAGGCGCTTAGTGGTTTCTATTATGTCTTGAGTGAGGATACTCTTTATCAATGTAGAGCAAGAGGGTTGTTTCGAAAAAATAAACAAACACCCCTCGTTGGTGATCAAGTCATATTTGAAGCGGATAATACGACTGACGGCTATATCATTGAACTATTACCACGGGAGAATGATTTAATTCGTCCACCGATTGCCAACGTTGACCAAGCTTTAATAGCTGTCTCAGCGAAAGAACCTGACTTTAGTACAGTTCTATTAGATCGATTCTTAGTATTAGTCGAAGCTAATCGGATTAAGCCAGTTATCTTAGTTACCAAAATGGATTTAGTAGCTGATTCAGCTTTAGCAGATGTCCAACTGAGTACAGATTGGTATCGAAAAATGGGCTATGATGTTCATTTTCTCTCAAAAGAGTGGTCAGCAAATCTCGAGCAGATTCAAACAGTATTACAAGGAAAGACCTCAGTAATTGCTGGGCAATCAGGTGTTGGTAAGTCATCATTTTTGAATTACCTTAACCCCGATCTCGCAATTAAGACAGCGGAAATTTCCAATAGCCTTGGAAGGGGAAAGCATACAACAAGGCATGTAGAGCTAGTTGAGGTCGCTGGGGGATTGGTGGCTGATACACCAGGCTTTAGCTCACTAGAGTTTGATCAACTAGAATTGACCAGCTTACCAGAATGCTTTCCTGATTTTCTGGAATATAGTGATAATTGTAAATTTAGAAGCTGTACGCATATTAAAGAACCTAAATGTGCGGTTAAGCAAGCACTTGATAAAAATGAAATAGCCTCCTTTCGCTATGCACATTATTTGCAATTTTATCAAGAAATCCAATTAAGAAAGCCGAGGTATTAACGATGAAGAAAATAGCGCCGTCAATTTTGTCAGCGGACTTTGCCCGTTTAGGTGACGAAATTAAAGATGTAGCTTTAGCAGGTGCAGATTATATTCACATTGATGTCATGGATGGTCACTTTGTACCAAATATTACAATTGGCCCCTTAATTGTTGAAGCTGTTCGTCCAGTAACCACTTTACCACTTGATGTTCATCTAATGATTGAAAATCCAGATCAGTATATAGCGACGTTTGTTAAAGCAGGGGCGGACATCATCTCCGTGCATGTCGAAGCATGTCCGCACTTGCATCGAACCATACATGCTATTAAAGCGGCTGGTGTAAAAGCAGGTTTAGTTATTAATCCCGCCACCTCAATTGAACATGTCAGACCAATTATAAAAGACCTTGATTTACTCTTATTTATGACGGTAAACCCAGGATTCGGTGGGCAACAATTTATTCCTACTGTTTTAGAGCAAATAAAAATTGTCAACCGTTGGCGGAGCGAGCTTAATCTAGAGTTTGAAATTGAAGTAGATGGTGGAATTAATGCAGAAACTGCTAAACTTTGTGCTGATGCTGGAGTTGACGTCTTTGTTGCTGGTAGTGCTATCTTTAATCAACCTGATCGCAGGCAAGCTATCTTATCAATTCGTCAGGCTGTTCAATAAGGGATGAAGCAAATTGCAATTGTTGCTGGTGGGCCTGCCCTGAACATACCAGAGTTAAAACAAAGACAACATTCCTTTCATTATTGGATTGGCTGTGATCGTGGTGCATATGAAATTATTGATCAAAACCTTCCATTAAACATGGCTATCGGTGATTTCGACTCGGTAACTAAACAGGAAAGAATAGCGATTGAGAACTATGCTGACAAAGTCATTAGCTACAATGTTGAAAAAGATGCTAGTGATCTGGAGCTAGCTGTTGAGCACAGTTTAACACTTGGTGAGGTTATGTTGACTTTTTTTGGTGTTACTGGTGGTAGACTAGATCATGAGTTAATGGTCATTTTCTTACTTGAAAAGCTTTTAAAAGTTGGAATTCCAGCTTCAATAATTGATCAACAAAATATTATTCAATTATATAAACCGGGTAAGTATCAAGTGGAAAAAGATAGTCGATACCCAATTATTTCATTTCTACCAGTTACTGATAGTGTAACCTCCTTGTCGCTAACGGGCTTTTATTATCCCTTGCAGTCGGCGCATGTGACGCGTGGTGACAGCTTAACACTTTCTAATCATTTGGATCATGAATATGGTCATTTTTCCTTTGATACAGGCATATTAATGATGATAAGGAGTAGTGAACAGGTTAAATGATTAATAGTGTTGAGCATTTAACTGCCAAAACTGGTGAGGAGGGTTCACATGCGTTTTTACACAATCAAGCTCCCAAGATTTATTGGCGGAATCGTACGTTTTTTTGCAGGATCATTTCAACGAAAAACCAAAAAGAAATAATTTAAACGAAAGGACGTCTATTAGTGGATAGGCGTTTTTTCGTTAAATTATTAAAGCTATATCAAATAAATTAAAGGCTTATCAATAGTCACTTTAGCGGCACTAGTGCTGCTAAGCTATTAACTTAAACCTAGATAATTGTGATTTAGGTGTAGCTGTTAATGAAAGCTAACTAGGATAACTATTATTTAAGTGCAAAGAAAAAAGAGGATAATTATTGATTACTCAACAATTATCCTCTTTAACGCTTTCTTAGCATTATACACGTTCAACTTTACCAGATTTCAACGCACGAGCAGATACGTAAACTCTTTTTGGCTTACCGTCTACCATAATGCGTACTTTTTGAACATTTGCTTTCCATGTACGTTTATTAGCGTTCATCGCGTGTGAACGATTATTACCAGCTTTTGTTTGGCGTCCAGTTATCACACATTTACGACTCATCTTGATCCCTCCCACTTACTACTATCACTTTTCATACTTATTTAATTTATCACAATTAATAACCAATTGCAACGTGTTGATGCAATGATCTTGGTCTTTATAGTAAAAAAAACAGCTTAAGTTGAACAGAACATTAGCTTGTTTATGCAAGCCTTCAATGGGTAATATAAGAACTAACAAGTCTTAGATCTAACATATTTAAAGGTAAAAGGCTTGACAGTCAATATTTTTTCGTCCATTGTATAATAGGAGATAGGAAAGAAACTGTTTTAATCTATTTTAATTTTTATTATATTCCTTTTCTAATTGAATGAAGTATTGTAAAATGTTAAATGGCTATTCATGTTTATTGCGGAAATATTGATCGTAGTTAGCCTCACTCATGTGAATGTTAACTTTTTTTGTTCAAAACACTAAACCACCTAAGGAGGTTACAAAAGAATGTCTATTGAGTTAACGACAAAGGATGGACGTGTTACGATTACTAATGAAGTTATTGCTACCGTGGCAGGTGGTGCTGCAATTGAGTGCTACGGCATTATTGGTATGGCTTCTAAAAATCAATTAAAAGATGGTATTGCTGAAATTTTACGTAAAGAGAATTTCTCAAAAGGGGTTGTCGTCCAGCAAGAAGGCGACCAAATATCAATTGATATGTATATAATTGTAAGCTATGGAACGAAGATATCTGAAATCGCTCACAATGTTCAGTCACAGGTTAAATATACATTAGATAAAACATTAGGACTACCAATAAATGCAGTCAACATTTATATTCAAGGTGTACGGGTTCAAGCTTAAGTAAGCTACGATAATGTGATGTGGGAAATAAGGGAGGAAGTAGCAGTGGTATTTACAAAGATAGATGGTGCTAAGTTAGCTGAGATGATTCTGTTAGGTGCTAACCACCTGTCTAATAATGCAAATATGATTGATGCATTGAATGTTTTTCCGGTTCCAGATGGTGATACAGGTACAAATATGAATCTGTCAATGACTTCAGGAGCTAATGAGGTTAAGAAGGTAGCTAAGGGAACGATTGAAGAAGTCGCCAATGCTTTTGCCAAGGGGTTATTAATGGGTGCGCGTGGGAATTCCGGGGTCATTCTTTCTCAACTATTTAGAGGTTTTTCTAAAGGGGTTGAGGGCTTAGTAGAATTAACACCAAAAACCTTTGCGCAAGGCTTGCAAAGCGGTGTTCATACCGCTTATAAGGCGGTTATTAAACCGGTAGAAGGTACAATTTTGACTGTTGCTAAGGATACGGCCAAGGCTGCAGAACAATTGGCTGAGCAGACTGATGATTTTGAAACCTTCATTGATGAGGTTGTTAAAGCATCAAAGAAATCACTAGCATATACACCGGAGTTATTACCAGTTCTAAAGGAAGTAGGCGTTGTTGATAGCGGTGGACAAGGTTTAGTTATTATTTATGAAGCGTTCTTAGCATCATTAAAAGGAGAGGCTCTACCAGAAACAGATGCGGAGCTGGCACCAATGGATGATATGGTTAATGCTGAACATCATAAATCAAATCAAGATTATATGAATACAGCTGATATTGAATTTGGTTATTGTACCGAATTTATGGTTAAATTTGAGCAAGATAAATTAAAGCAGTACCCATATGATGAAGAAGCATTTCGGGAAGAACTAAGTGAGCTAGGTGATTCACTGCTCGTTGTGTCTGATGATGACTTTGTTCGCGTTCACGTTCATGTTGAATACCCTGGTGAAGCAATGAATCTAGCGCAACGCTTTGGTAGCTTTGTGCAACTTAAAGTTGAGAACATGCGTGAGCAACATGCTTCAATTGTTGGCGAACAAGAAGAGCAGAAGAAAAAGCCAAAGGCTGAGTACGGTGTTGTTGCAGTTGCAATGGGCTTAGGAGTTGAAGAACTTTTATTAAGTTTGGGTACTTCTGTTGTTTTACAAGGTGGACAAACGATGAATCCAAGTACACAAGATATTGCAGAGGCAATCGAGAAAGTCAATGCCAAAAATGTCATTATATTACCTAATAATAAAAATATTATCATGGCTGCCGAACAAGCTGCGAAATTAAGTGAAGATAAGGTAGTCGTTGTACCGACTAAAACAATTCCGCAAGGTATGAGTGCCCTGTTAGTTTATAATGCCGATTTGTCAATCGAAGAGAATTTGGCAAATATGACCTCAGCTTGTGAACATGTAAAAACAGGTCAAATTACTTATGCGGTAAGAGATACGCAAATTGATGGGCTTACAATTGAAAATGGTAATTTCATGGGGTTGATTGATGGGAAAATTAAAGCGACCAATCGCGATAAGCTAACCGCAACCCAAGAATTGCTTCAAGAATTAATAACTGAAGATGATGAAATTATTACGATCCTTCAAGGTGAGGAAGCCTCAGAGCAAGAAACTGCAGCGATCAAATCCTATATTGAAGAGCAGTTTGAAGATGTTGAAGTTGAGGTGCATATAGGAAATCAGCCTATTTATTCTTATATCTTTTCAGTCGAATAAATATTTTCTTAACAAGTGTTCCGAGCCACTATTCGGGACACTTTTCCTTATTCAGCAGAGATTTATCTTGATCTTGCTCGTCAATAAGTGGTTGAGCATGTTCACTGTTAAAGACAGGCTTGTTCAGTCTTTTACTGTTGCATAAGTGAATCAACAACAGTACTAATATAGCTAAGCTCGTTTAGCTTTAACATCCTATGTTATACTAAACAAAACACTTTTCGGGAACTTGACTAAATTAGTATATTAGTTAAACAATCTTTTTTCCTTTATTAATTAGACCAAACGTGTATACTAATGCTATAAATTAACTTAAGGATAGGAGGCGTTTCTTTTGGTTAAATTCAATTCGGTATTTGATATCATTGGCCCAGTAATGGTAGGTCCTTCGAGTTCTCATACTGCTGGTGCGGTAAAAATAGGCAATGCGGCTAGACATTTATTTGGAGAAAAGCCTAACAAAGCAGTCATTCATCTATATGGCTCATTTGCTAAGACTTATAAAGGACATGGTACTGACCTGGCTCTTATTGCTGGTATATTAGGTTTTGACACAGATGATAAACGCATTCCTAATGCTCTTAAAGAAGCAGAAAAAGCTGGCTTACAATTTACTTTTATTGAAGAAAATACGGCGACAGAACATCCAAATACAGTTCGGATAAACTTAAGCGTGGACGATGATTCGCTTGAATTGGTCGGCGTATCAATTGGTGGGGGAAAGGTCGAGATCGTTGAATTAAACGGTTTTAATCTGCACTTGTCAGGCAACCACCCTGCCATTCTGATCATGCATAACGATCGGTTTGGGGCCATAGCTTCAGTGACTGAGATTCTAGCAAAACATGAAGTGAATATCGGGCGTATGGAAGTGAATCGAAAAGATGTGGGAAAAGAGGCGCTCATGACCATTGAACTTGATCAGAACATTGATTCTGACATAGAGAGTGAATTAAGAAATGCAAGACATATTGTACGAATTGCGAAGGTAATAAATTAATTTTTATATAGAAACAGTTGATTAGCAGTATACAACGATTAGATAAGCGGAGGGACAAACATGTTTCGAACAGTAGCTGAGCTTGTAGCACAAGCAGAAGAAAACAATATTAGCCTTGCTGAGGTAATGATTCGACAAGAGATGGATGTTTATGATCTAGCAAGAGAGGCGATAATTGAGCGTATGGATCAAAACTTAACCGTGATGGAGCAGGCGGTAAAGGACGGACTTGCTGGTGTGCAATCACACTCTGGCTTGACTGGAGGGGATGCGGTCCTCATTCAAAACTATATGAAGAATCATGAACCATTGTCTGGATCGCTGGTTTTAGATGCGGTTAGTAAAGCTGTCGCAACTAATGAAGTAAATGCAGCAATGGGAATTGTCTGTGCAACACCTACAGCAGGTAGTGCAGGTTGTGTGCCTGGTGCTCTATTTGCGGTTAAAGAAAGGCTTAATCCTAGCAGAGAAGAAATGATTAATTTTCTGTTCACTGCGGGTGCCTTTGGGTTTGTTGTTGCTAATAATGCCTTTATCTCCGGGGCGGCGGGTGGTTGTCAAGCCGAGGTTGGTTCTGCTGCCGCAATGGCTGCAGCGGCTGTCGTTGAAATGGCCAAAGGAACGCCACAACAAAGTGCTGAAGCATTTGCAATTACATTAAAGAACATGCTAGGGCTTGTGTGTGACCCTGTCGCTGGGTTAGTAGAAGTACCTTGTGTAAAGCGTAATGCAGCAGGTGCCTCTAATGCAATTGTATCTGCCGATATGGCATTGGCAGGTGTTCAAAGCAAAATCCCTTGTGATGAGGTAATAGGAGCAATGTATAGGATAGGAAAGCAAATGCCAAGTGCATTAAGAGAAACAGCAGAAGGTGGCCTTGCTGCTACACCGACAGGAAAAGCACTTGCAGCAAAGCTGTTTAATCAAAATAGTTGATCAATAGAGAGAGGGAGTATTTTGTTAGAAACAAAGGTAACTGAGATTTCTGGAGTTGGACCTGCTCTAGTTGAAAAGCTAGCTGAACTGAACATCTATACTGTTGAAGACCTCCTTTTCACATTTCCTTCTCGTTATGACAATCATGAGGTTAGTCCGTTAAGTACCCTGGTTCATGAGCAGAAGGCCACGATAGTTGGTACGGTTGCTAATCAGGCGGTCGTCACTTTTTATGGTAGAAAAAAGTCTAAATTAACTGTCCCGATTAGAGTTGAGAACGTTATTGTTAAAGGTATTATGTTTAATCGTGCCTTTGCAAAAAAACATTTGCAAGAAGGCGAAACGGTAACTTTAACGGGAAAGTGGGATCAGTATCGACAACAGCTTACAGTTGAACACTATCATCTAGGTGAAAAAACAGAAGAAGATTCTATTCAGCCTATCTATTTAATTAGACAGGTATTTAAATCGTCACAATTCAAAAAAATTATCAAACAAGCTCTTGCTCAATACAGTGATCAGATTAATGAAATTCTACCAATGGCATATTTAAAGACATATAAATTATTCTCTAGAGCATTTGCTGTCCATCAAATGCACTTTCCAACGGATTTTGAGCATTTAAAACAAGCAAAGCGCCGTATTGTTTACGAAGAGATCCTGCTTTTTCAGCTTAAAATGCAAGCATTGCGAAAGTACCATCGTGAACGTACAATTGGCACTGCTCATCATTTTGATAAGGATAAAATTGCGTACTTTATTCGCCGCCTACCTTTTAAACTGACTGAAGCACAACATAAGGTGCTAACAGAAATTCATGATGATATGGTATCGCCGTATCGAATGCATCGACTGCTTCAGGGAGATGTTGGCTCTGGCAAAACTGCTGTTGCTGCCATTGCGCTATATTCTGCTGTTTTGTCGGGAAAGCAAGGTGCCATTATGGTCCCTACTGAAATTCTAGCGGAGCAGCATCATCATTCGCTAGCTGCGATGTTTAATCAATTAGCTCGAGTTGAACTGTTGACAGGCTCTATTAAAGGAAAAAAGAGAAAAGATCGATTAGCAGCTTTACATAACGGTGATATTAATATTATTGTCGGTACCCATGCACTTATTCAGGATGAAGTTAATTTTAAGCAACTAGGGCTCGTCGTTGTTGACGAACAGCATCGCTTTGGTGTCAATCAACGTAAAGTGCTGCGTGAAAAAGGTGTTGCGCCAGACGTGTTATTTATGACTGCCACTCCTATTCCAAGAACACTAGCTATTACCAGCTATGGTGATATGGATGTATCTACTATTGATCAAATGCCAATAGGAAGAAAGCCGATTGAAACCTTTTGGGTGAAAGACTCAATGATGCCAAGATTAATTTCCTTTATTGAAAAGGAAGTGGCAAAAGGCCATCAAGGCTATGTCATAACACCTTTAATTGAGGAGTCAGACAAGCTTGATATTCAAAATGCTGTCGATCTCTATCAGCAGTTAGACATGACGTTTGCAGGTAAATTAAAAGTAGACTTATTGCACGGACGTTTAAGTAATGACGAAAAGGACCAAGTTATGAAAAGCTTTGCTCGAAATGAGACTCAACTTCTCGTCGCTACTACAGTTGTTGAAGTTGGTGTAAATGTACCTAATGCCACTGTCATGATGATTTATGATGCGGAGCGGTTTGGTCTTTCTCAACTCCACCAATTAAGGGGAAGGGTCGGGCGTGGAGATGCTCAAAGTTATTGTATTTTGATAGCTGACCCAAAAGGTGAGATTGGTAAAGAGAGAATGCGAATTATGACGGAAACAACAAATGGTTTTGAACTGGCCGAGCACGATTTAAAACTTAGAGGTCCTGGTGATTTTTTTGGTTCCAAGCAAAGTGGGCTACCGTCGTTTAAAGTGGCTGATTTGGTTCAGGACTATCGCGCGTTAGAAACGGCTCGAAAGGATGCTCAGCTTATTATTAATGATGATAAACTGGAGCAAGATCCATCATATGCAGGCTTAAAAAAATTTATTGATCAGGTGCTTGATCGGCATATTCAGGGCTTTGACTAGAAGTAACATTATTTTTGCTTACTCGTATTTAACACGTGTATGTAATCATAAGAAAGCTGATAAATAGCCGTATAGTGCTAATATAGAGATTAATTTTTATGAATGTTTATCTTCAGGGGTTGCAAAAAAATCAAATGTTCGTTATATTACTATTAGTACCTAGTCATAGGATGAAAAAAGTACGGAAATTAAATAGGCGGTGTTGACATGAGGTTACCAAAGAAAATTCGCCAAGAACGTTTAAAAGCTAAAATTGAGGAGACACCCTTTATAACAGACGAAGCTTTAGCAGAGCATTTTACCGTTAGTATTCAAACGATTCGATTAGATCGAATGGAATTGTCTATACCGGAACTTAGGGAGCGGATTAAATCTGTTGCAACTGATCAATGGAACGAGACGGTAAAAGCATTACCGATTGATGAAGTAATTGGTGAAATTATTGACTTAGAGTTAGATAAACGGGCAATATCTATTTTAGATATTACACAGGACCATGTTTTTTCAAGAAATGCGATTGCTAGAGGACATCATCTTTTTGCTCAAGCGAACTCACTAGCAGTAGCTGTAATTGACGACGAGCTTGCTCTAACTGCGAAGGCTGACATTCAGTTTTCTAGACAAGTAAAGCAGGGTGAACGCGTTATTGCAAAGGCGCAGGTAGAATCAATTGATCGGCATCGGCGTACATTAGTAAAAGTGGATAGTTATGTCGATAATGAGCTGGTTTTTTCCGGTCATTTTACCATGTTCCGTTCAACGGATAAATAGAGGGGTGAACGACAATGAAAATTGTAATTGATGCAATGGGAGGCGACCATGCTCCGCAAGCAATTGTAGAGGGCGCACTTGAGGCTGTTAAATCTATTAAGCAGTTAGAAATTACCTTAGTTGGTGATGAAGAGAAAATTAGACCATATCTGAATGAATCACAATCATTAACAATTATACATACAAAGACCGTTATTACAGGTGATGAGGAACCAGTCCGGGCGGTTCGGCGCAAAAAAGATGCATCGCTCGTTTTAATGGCAAAAGAGGTAAAAGAAGGAAGAGCAGATGCATGTATTTCTGCAGGTAACACAGGAGCGTTAATGAGTGCTGGACTCTTTCAGGTAGGTAGGATCAAAGGAATTGAACGCCCAGCCTTAAGTCCAACCTTACCCACCATTGATAAAAAAGGATTTGTCCTCCTTGATGTAGGAGCAAATGTTGAAGCAAAGCCGAAGCATTTGCTTCAATATGCGATTATGGGCTCAATCTATAGTGAAAAAGTACGCGGTATTAAGTCTCCACGAGTGGGCTTATTAAATGTTGGAACAGAAGATGGAAAAGGAAACGAGTTGACTAAACAAGCGTTTGAACTATTGCGGAAAGCACCTATTCACTTTGTTGGCAATGTTGAAGCGCGGGATTTATTGGACGGTGTGGCTGATGTTGTTGTAACCGATGGCTTTACTGGAAATATTGCGCTTAAGACAGTTGAAGGTACTGCACTAACCATGTTTAAAATGATTAAGGCAACATTTATGTCGTCACTTAAAACAAAGCTAGCTGCAGCAGTGGTTAAGAAAGACATGCGTGGCTTAAAAAATCAACTCGACTACGCTGAATATGGTGGCGCTGGCTTATTCGGTCTAGCTGCTCCTGTTATTAAAGCCCATGGTTCATCAAATGCTCGAGCAATTTTTAGCGCAATTAAGCAAACGTGTCACATGGTTGAACATAATGTAACAGCAACGATTGAATCAACAATAGCAACACTTAATGAAGGTGAAGGTGAATAGCATGGGAAAACGGGTAGCATTTGTATTTCCAGGTCAAGGCTCACAAAAAGTCGGCATGGGACAGGAACTGTTTAGCCAGAATCAGAAGGCTAAAGCAGCCTTAGTAAATGCTGATGAAAGTCTGGGTTTCTCTATATCTACTCTTATAGCGGAAGGGCCAGAACTGGCCTTAACTGAAACGAAGCATGCCCAACCAGCATTATTGCTTATGAGTAGTATTCTGGCTGATATGCTAAGCGAGGCTGGTGTAAAGCCTGTTGTAACAGCAGGTCACAGTCTAGGAGAATATAGTGCATTAGTAGCTTCTGGTGTATTAGCATTTGAGGATGCTTTAAAGCTTGTTCATGAACGGGGAAAACTAATGGAAGCAGCATACCCTGCTAATCAAGGCTCAATGGCTGCTGTACTAGGCTTAGAGGCGCCAACTATTAAAGATACAATCTCAGGGTTAGAAGAAACGGTAGAGTTAGCAAATTTAAATTGTCCAGGACAAATTGTTATTTCTGGAACAAAACAAGGCATTGAAGTGGCGATTCCACTTTTGCAGGAAGCTGGTGCTAAACGGGTGATACCTTTAAATGTAAGTGGTCCCTTCCATTCATCATTAATGAAGCCTGCTTCAGAACAATTTGCCCAATTACTTGATAAAATAACCTTCCACGATGCAGCGATTCCGGTCTTTGCAAATGTAACTGCTGAAAAGGTAGAAGGGGCAGCAGAAATAAAGGAGTTGCTTGTCAAGCAACTTTACTCTCCAGTAAGGTTTCATGAAATAATATCTGCCCTGCTTGCGGATGAGCTTGATGCTATTATTGAAGTAGGGAATGGCAAGGTATTAAGTGGGTTAATAAAAAAAGTATCGCGTCGGGCAAAGGTCTTTTCTGTTGAAGATTTAGTCTCATTAGAAGCGTGTGTTAATTGGTATAAGGAGGAAGAATCAAATGGTGAATAAGGTTGCTCTTGTCACTGGGGCATCTCGTGGAATTGGGCGAGCAATAGCACTTGAACTCGCAACAAAAGGCTATGATGTGGCTGTTAATTTCTCTGGAAGTGAGGGGAAAGCGCAGGAAGTTGTTAAGGAAATTGAAGCGCTCGGTCAACAGTCTATTGCTATTCAAGCAAATGTTGCTAATGAGGACGCAGTTAAGGACATGATTAAAGCAGTGGTTGATCAGTTCGGTCGCCTTGATGTCCTTGTTAACAACGCTGGGATTACGCGTGACAATTTGTTAATGCGAATGAAAGTTGATGAATTCGAACAGGTTATTGATACCAATTTAAAAGGTGTTTTCTTATGTATGAAGGCTGTTACTAGACAAATGATGAAGCAAAAATCAGGTAAGATTATTAATATTTCTTCCGTTGTCGGAATAAGTGGCAATGCAGGTCAGACCAACTATGTGGCTGCAAAAGCAGGCGTTATCGGCATGACAAAAACAGCTGCTAAAGAATTAGCGGCACGAAATATTAATGTTAATGCGATCGCGCCAGGTTTTATTACAACTGATATGACTGATCAGTTAAATGATGAGCTGAAAGCACAGCTACTCGCGCTGATCCCGCTCGCTAAGCTGGGTGAAGCAGCGGATATTGCAAAGGCAGTTAGCTTCTTTGCTTCAGATGACGCAGGCTATATAACTGGGCAGACGCTTCAAGTTGACGGTGGCATGGTCATGTAACTCGCTTAACTTTATTTGAAAGGAGGTGAACGGAATGGCAGATACATTTGAACGTGTGAAAAAAATCGTCATTGATCGATTAGATGTTGAAGAAGATAAAGTAACGCTTGAGGCATCTTTTAAAGAAGATTTAGAAGCAGATTCATTAGATGTGGTTGAGCTTATTATGGAACTTGAAGATGAATTTGATACGGAAATTGCTGATGAAGAGGCTGAAAAGCTTGCAACAGTTGGTGATGCTGTTCAATACATAGATAGTCAAGCTTAAGATGAATTCTAGTATTTGAACGGGTTAATTCTGCTTTATAAAGTTATTTTCTTTTGGGTGCTTATCAATTGGCATTGAACAAGCAATTTGAGGAACGAATTGCGAAAGTAAACGACGACTCTCGTGTATCTGTTGCTTGTGATAGAAAGCAATTGTTACTTTCTATCATGGCTATGACAGTGCTCGCTGGATTAATCTAAATTTTCACTGATCAATGTCATTTGATGAAGAACCTTTATGTTAAAGTTGCAAAGATCTCCTTGTTTACAGAAAGAGATCTTTGCATTTTTCAATAAGAAAGGATAATATATAGAAGTGTAATTGATTAAGGAGGTGAATATATGCATTTTAATCAATTAGAACAAGCGTTAGGGATTACTTTTAATAACCAACGTATCCTCGAGCAAGCCTTCACCCATTCTTCCTATGTAAATGAACATAAAAATCGCATCCATCAAGATAATGAGCGACTTGAGTTTTTAGGTGATGCAGTGCTAGAACTAGGGATTTCCCAATATTTATATCGGACCTATCCAACGAAAGCAGAAGGCGAGCTAACGAAGCTTCGAGCTTCAATTGTTTGTGAACCTGCCCTTGTCAAGTTTGCTACTGATCTTAACTTCGATCGTTATGTATTATTAGGGAAAGGTGAAGAGCGCACGGGCGGACGTAAACGACCAGCATTGCTAGCTGATGTGTTTGAGGCTTTTATTGGAGCGCTATATCTTGATCAAGGCTTCGAGGTTGTCGTAGAGTTTCTACGTGCGCACGTTTATCCGAAGGTAAAGGAGGGCGCCTTTTCTCACGCAATGGATTATAAAAGTCAATTGCAGGAGCTGATTCAGCAAAATAAGCACGCAGAGATTGAGTATGAAATTATTGCTGAGCATGGTCCGGCGCATGATCGTGAGTTTGTTGCCCATGTTAGAATTAATCAAGATGTAACTGGTGTTGGACGAGGGCGAACAAAGAAAGAAGCTGAACAACGAGCAGCCAAGAAAGCACTAGATCGACAAGAAGTTAAAACACCTTAAGTGAGCGTTGGCTAGTTTTTATGAATGACTTCGTAAGAACGAGCCAACGGTTATGGTATTGGTTATTTACGAATTTTTGATAACTCCTCAATAAAGGCTTGTGTTTCAGAAACACTAAGGTTTTCTTTCCCCTCAAGATGGTTAAACAACCATTTTAAATCATCATATTTTTCCAAATTATAATCATCCACGTCTAATAATGCTGTGTTGACGACTCCTAGTTTTTTACCAATTTCATTTAACAGATATGCTAAATTCTGTTCAGTGGCCTCTGACAAACTCATTTTTAACGCCTCCTTCATGATTAACCTTCTAACCCGTGCCTCTTTATGATAAAATAAATAAGTTGAAATAGAAAGTGATAATGCATAAGTAGCGTTATTAAACGGAATAGGTGAGAAAAGTATGTTTCTTAAAAAATTAGAATCGATCGGGTTTAAATCTTTTGCTGAACGCATCTCTGTTGACTTTGTCCCGGGGGTAACGGCAGTTGTTGGCCCGAACGGTAGTGGGAAAAGTAATGTAACGGATGCGATACGCTGGGTACTTGGTGAGCAGTCAGCGAAATCTTTACGCGGCTCAAAAATGGAAGATATTATTTTCCAAGGTAGTGATTCGAGAAAGCCGCTTAATGTAGCGGAAGTCACACTTATCTTAGATAATCAAGAGCGGACATTGCCAATTGACTACCAAGAAGTTAGCGTCACTAGACGCGTTTATCGGTCTGGTGACAGCGAATTTTATTTAAATAAGCAATCTTGCCGTTTAAAGGATATTACTGATCTCTTTTTAGATTCTGGACTAGGACGTGAAGCATTCTCGATTATAAGTCAGGGAAAGGTTGAGGAGATTTTAAGCTCTAAAGCAGAAGAGCGCCGGACTATTTTTGAAGAAGCTGCTGGTGTATTAAAGTATAAAAACCGGAAGAAGAAAGCAGAGTATAAGCTCGCTGAAACGCAAGAGAATCTTAATCGGGTAGAGGATATTATTTACGAAATTGAGGATCAACTAGAGCCGCTCAAGCAACAGGCATCAATTGCCAAGGAATATTTAGAAAAGAAAGAAGAACTTGCTAACACTGAAATAGCGTTATTACACGCAGAAATTGAAACGTTACATACAGAATGGCAGGCTATGCTCACTGAGGTCGAGCGCTTGAAGGATAATGAACGTGAATTAAACGTTCATGTTCAAACCGAGTCTGCTCAGGTAGAACAAGAGCAGCAGCAAATAGAAAAGCTTGATCAGCAGATTGAAGCATACCAGCAGCAGCTCTTATCGTTAACAGAATCGTTAGAAAAACTAACGGGTCAGAAGAATGTGATACGAGAACGTGCTAAACACACGACGGAAAACAAACAAAAGCTTGAGCAGCAGCTTAATGAACTAGACTCGGAATTAACTGAAATTCAAAGTCGTCTAAAAGAAGAATCGGATCTCCTATCAGGACTTGGTGGGGGCCGTACTAAAACAAAGCAAGCACTAATGCTTATTAATGATCAGCTTGGTAAAAATGTTAATGACATTGAGCAAGAGATCGATTCCCGTAAGGCTGACTTTATCGAATTATTAAATGCGCAGGCCACAACGAAGCATGCTCTTCAATCATTTGCTAAGCAAATTAAGCAAATTGATGATCGTAACGATACGAGCACAATCAGGCATGAAAGCTCACGGAATGATTATCAACAGCTACAGCAAGAGGAAGCAAAATTAGCTGCAGATTGTCAGGCTACTGCTAAGGATTTAGCCCGCATTAAACAGACGATCTTAACTAAGACAACACAAATAAATCACGAAAGTTCTGTTATTAAGGATATGCAGCAAAAGCTGCTTGAAGGGCACCGTCATATTGATAAGCATAATTCGCGAAAAGAGTTACTTGAAGAAATGAAAGAGGACTTCCAAGGGTTTTATGCTGGGGTTAAGGCTGTTTTAAAGGCGCGTGACCATGGTAAGCTGACAGGTGTGCAGGGGGCTGTAGCTGAATTAATTACTATTCCAGAACGTTACTTGGCAGCAATGGAAACCGCATTAGGCGGTCAAGGTCAACATGTAGTCGTTCAAACTGAGCGTGAAGCGCGCGCGGCGATTCAGTATTTAAAAAAGAAAAATCAAGGTCGGGCAACTTTTTTGCCACTTGATGCTATTCAAGCAAAGGTTTTTCCTGAGCAACTTGAAGCAAAGTTACGTAACCATTCTGGTTTTGTTGCGCTCGGGAATAATGTTGTAGAGGCTGATTCAACAGTTCAAATCGTTAAAGACTATCTACTTGGACAGACGATAATTGCAAAAACGTTGGCGGATGCAAATGCGTTAGCTAAGCTGGTGAATCGACGCTATCGAGTCGTTACCCTTGATGGTGATATTGTTAATCCTGGTGGCTCAATGACTGGGGGGGCAAAAAAGAATAATAATCAGTCTATTTTTTCCCGTGACCAGGAGCTTGAAGGTTTGAAGCAGAAACTGCTCGAATATGAGCAAAGCGTACACCGATTCGAGCAGGAGATTGCCTCTAAAGAATCTGACTTATCAGCTTATCAGACAGAACTAAATAAACTTAATCAGGCATATGATGACAAGCAAGCATCTTATCACACGCTTGCTGCAGACCATCATGCATGTCAAATTAAGCTATCACATTTTAATGATCAGCTAAAAGTTCATGAGCAGGATCAAGCTCGGGTAAACAGTGAACGTGAGCAACTTGTCAAAGAACTTCAGCAAAACGAAATGATGCTTAAGCAACTTAAAGCGCAAATTAGCGAAATTGAACAAGAAGTGGAGCAACTTGAAAGAAACAAACAAAACTTTAATGCTAATCGTGAACAGTTACAAGCTGAAGCGAACCAGTTAAGTATTCAGCTAGCTGAAGAAAACAAAGAATATCGGTTTAAGCAAGAACGTATTGAAACATTAGAAAGTCAACATACTGAGAAACTTGCCTTTGAAGCGCGTCTAAAAGCAGAGCTAGTGGAAATCATAAAATTCGAACAAGAATTTAAACAGGTTGACCAGCTCGAGCAGCAGCTTGAATTAAATGAGCAGGATAAGATCCACGTAACAGAGGCAATTCAAACTAAGCGTCAGGAACGTTTAATGTTGACAACGGCTTTGTCTGAACGAGAAGCTGTGGTAAAAACAAAGCAGAATCAACGCCAGGCTTTAATTGAGTCCCGACAGAAGTTTGAGGTCCGCGCTAATCGTTTAGACGTTGAATTAGAAAACCGTCTAAGTCATTTACAAGAAGAGTATGAGTTAAGCTACGAGAAGGCGAAGCAGCTATACCCGAAAGTAGAGAGTATAGATGAAGCTCGTAAGCAAGTGAAGCTAATTAAGCGATCAATTGAGGAACTTGGCACAATTAATATTGGCGCAATCGAAGAATTTGACCGTATCAATGAACGGTATCATTTCTTAACTGAACAGCAGACTGATTTAATTGAAGCAAAAGAAACGCTATTTGCTGTCATTTCAGAAATGGACCAGGAGATGGAACGTCGGTTTGATGAAACGTTTACGCAGATTAAAGCGGAATTTACAGTTGTGTTTCAGCAGTTGTTTGGTGGAGGGCACGCAGCACTACAGCTAACCGATCCTGCTAGTTTGTTAACGACGGGGGTAGAAATTAAGGCTCAGCCCCCCGGGAAAAAAGCGCAGCAGCTTGCTTTGTTATCCGGTGGTGAGCGCGCTTTAACAGCGATTGCACTCTTGTTTGCGATTCTTCGGGTTAGACCAGTGCCTTTCTGTGTTCTAGATGAAGTAGAGGCAGCGCTTGACGAAGCAAATGTTGAACGCTTTAGTCGTTATTTAAAACAATACAGTGAGAATACGCAATTTATTGTAATCACACACCGTAAAGGCACGATGGAAGGCGCCGATGTTTTATATGGTGTGACCATGCAGGAATCTGGCGTTTCTCGCTTCGTTTCAGTTAAACTGGAAGAGACGAAAGAATTACTTGAATCATAAAGAGGGAAGTGAACGACGATGAGTTTCTTTAAAAAACTAAAAGAAAAATTTACTGGCTCGGCAGAAACTGAAGAAGTATCTGATAAATATAAAGCTGGCCTATCAAAAACGAGAAGCTCGTTCTCGGCCAAGTTAAACGATCTTGTCGCCCGTTATCGTAAGGTAGATGAAGATTTTTTTGAAGATCTTGAGGAGGTTCTGATATCGGCTGATGTCGGTGTTAATACCGTTATGGAATTGGTAGCAGAGCTGGAGCTAGAGGCAAAACGCCAGAATATTAAGGATGCAATTGATTTAAAAGAATTAATTTCTGAGAAGCTTGTTGAAATTTATACCGATGGTGATTACACAGCTGAGGTGCCACTAAATTTAAATTCAGCTGGATTATCTGTTATTTTATTCGTTGGTGTTAATGGAGTTGGTAAAACGACCTCAATTGGCAAGCTAGCATACCAGCTTAAACAAGAAGGTAAGAAAGTCCTGTTAGTAGCAGGTGATACCTTCCGTGCTGGTGCAATTGAACAACTGGGTGTCTGGGGAGAACGAATCGGTGTTGAAGTTATTAAGCAAAGTGAGGGCAGTGATCCTGCTGCTGTTATGTATGACGGGATACAAGCGGCTAGGTCTCGTGGTGCCGATGTTTTATTATGTGATACCGCAGGTCGTCTACAAAATAAGGTAAACTTAATGAATGAGCTCAGCAAAGTCAAGCGCGTGATTGAACGAGAGATTCCTGGGGCTCCGCATGATGTATTGCTAGTCCTTGATGCCACAACAGGTCAAAATGCACTTGTCCAAGCAAAAACATTCTCAGAAACAACAGATGTAACCGGTATTGTCTTAACAAAGCTTGATGGTACAGCTAAGGGGGGGATCGTCCTGGCGATTAGGAAAGAGCTTAATATCCCCGTTAAATACGTCGGACTTGGTGAACAAATGACTGATTTAGAGAAGTTTGACCCCAATGCATTTGTGTATGGTTTATTTGCTGATATGGTTACTGAGCAGCAAATGGATTAACTTGACAACAATACACGCAATCGACTAATATCAATGTGTAAAGTTTTTTTACTTAACAAGGGGTGTCGATATGTTAGACAAAACAACACGCATTAATTTTTTGTTTGATTTTTATCAAACATTACTAACACCTAAGCAACGTAATTATATGGAATTGTATTACTTGGAAGATTATTCATTAGGTGAAATATCGGACACTTTTGACGTTTCAAGACAAGCGGTCTATGATAATATTAAACGAACAGAAGCGATGCTTGAAAGCTATGAGGAAAAATTAAAGCTTTACGAGAAATTTTTGGATCGCCAAGGCTTACTGAATCAGCTCTCAGACTTATTAATACAAGGGACAGAGCCTAAACAGGCAGTAGCCGTTGTACAGCAACTAAAAGAATTAGATTAGGAGGGTCTCCTCTATGGCATTTGAGGGTTTAGCTGACCGTCTGCAACAGACGATAAAGAAAATGACGGGCAAAGGGAAAGTAAACGAGCAAGATGTGAAAGAAATGAGTCGTGAAGTACGATTAGCATTACTAGAAGCTGATGTGAACTTTAAAGTTGTAAAGGATTTTGTTAAAAAAATAAGAGAACGAGCTGTTGGTACTGAGGTGATGGAGAGCCTGACACCAGGTCAGCAAGTTATTAAGATTGTTAAGGAAGAACTCACGCTCTTAATGGGTGGAGAGCAAAGTAAGATTGCTGTTGCGAATCGACCGCCGACGGTAATTATGATGGTTGGTCTCCAAGGTGCGGGTAAAACAACAACCTCTGGGAAATTAGCTAATTTACTGCGCAAAAAGCATAACCGTAAGCCATTGCTAGTCGCAGCCGATGTTTATCGCCCGGCTGCAATTGATCAGCTTAAGACCGTTGGAAAACAGCTTAATATCCCTGTCTTTGATAAAGGGACAGAAGCGAATCCAGTCGATATTGCTAATGAAGCGATTGAATATGCAAAGCAGGAGCATTTAGACTACGTTATTGTTGATACAGCGGGTCGCTTGCATATTGATGAGCAGTTGATGGGTGAGCTTACTCAGATTAAAGCAGATTTAAATCCCGATGAGATCTTTTTAGTTGTTGACGCAATGACCGGACAGGATGCGGTAAATGTTGCAGAAAGCTTTGATCAGCAGCTTAATGTCACAGGGGTTATCTTAACGAAGCTTGATGGCGATACGCGTGGTGGGGCAGCACTCTCAATTCGAGCAGTAACAGATAAGCCAATTAAATTTGCTGGTATGGGCGAAAAGTTGGATGAACTTGAAGCGTTTCACCCGGAAAGAATGGCTTCGCGTATTTTAGGGATGGGTGACGTTTTGACCCTAATTGAAAAAGCGCAAGAAAACATTGATGAGAAGAAAGCAAAAGAATTAGAAGAAAAAATGCGCTCAGCGTCATTTACTTTTGATGACTTTCTCGACCAGATGGAGCAGGTTAAAAGTATGGGTCCACTTGATGAGCTTTTGGGCATGATTCCTGGTGCCAACAAGATGAAGGGGCTTAAAAACGTCCAGATTGATGAAAAACAAATTGTCCACGTTGAAGCCATTGTAAAATCAATGACAAGACAGGAAAGACAAGATCCTGGATTAATGAATGCTGGTCGAAAAAGACGAATTGCCAAAGGTTCTGGTCGTCCTGTTTCTGAGGTTAATCGGTTGTTAAAACAATTTGAGGAAATGAAAAAAATGATGAAGCAAATGAGTGGTATGCAGGGTGGTAAGAAGGGAAAACGAAAAAAAGGTTTTAATTTACCCTTCATGTAATGGAAAAACACTTTACAGACTGTTCAACATCTGATACAATCTAAACTTGTGTAAAACATTTATTTATGGAGGTGCGAAATATGGCAGTTAAAATTCGTTTAAAGCGTATGGGATCTAAACGTAACCCATTCTACCGTGTAGTTGTTGCAGATGCACGCGCTCCACGTGACGGACGTATTATCGAACAAATTGGCACATACAATCCGGTTGCAAATCCGGTTGAAGTGAAATTAGATGAAGAAAAAGCATTAAACTGGATGGCTAATGGTGCGAAACCAAGCGATACAGTACGTAATTTATTCTCTAATGAAGGCATCATGAAGAAGTTCCACGACCAGAAAAATCAAAAGTAAGGTAGCGTGATAAACATGAAAGCCTTAATTACTACAATTGTTCAACCACTTGTAGATCATCCTGAAGATGTTGCGGTTACTGTTAAAGAAGAGACCAATAAGGTTGTCTATCATTTAACAGTTCATCCAGAAGACGTCGGTAAGGTGATTGGGAAGAATGGTCGAATTGCTAAATCAATTCGAACAGTTGTGTATGCAGCGGGAACAGATACGAAGAAACGTATCTATCTTGACATTATGTAGAACAGGGGGAGGGCGACCTTTCCCTGTTTTCTGTATATAATAAGGTTTAATAATTTATAAGTAGGTGATTAAATGACAAGCTACTATAATGTGGGTAAAATTGTTAATACGCATGGCATTAAAGGTGAGGTTAAAGTTGTGCGTATTACTGACTTTGATGAGCGATTTAAACCTGGCAATCGCCTCTATTTATTCTTAGCTGATAAGCCAGAGCCACTTGCCCTCACAATTAAGCAGCATCGTAAGCACAAACAATTTGATATGCTTCAATTTGAGGGATATCATAATATTAATGAGGTTGAGCACTTTAAGCAGGGTATCTTAAAGATTGATCATCATGACTATGCTGATTTAGAAGATGGTAGCTATTATTATGATCAAATTATTGGCTGCGATGTTGAAACAACTACTGGCGATCAGCTTGGTATCATTAAGGAAATACTTGCACCAGGCGCGAATGATGTTTGGGTGGTAAAGAGCAAAGGGTCAAAGGACATACTTGTTCCTTATATTGAACAGGTGGTGAAAGAGGTTCACCCAGAAGAGAAACGTGTCATTATTGAGCTGATGGATGGAATGCTTCCATGATGCAAATTGATATTTTAACCCTTTTTCCACAGATGTTTACTGGTCCGATGGAAAGTTCAATTATGAAGAAGGCACAGGATAACCATGCATTTCGTTATCAAACGATTGACTTTAGGGAGTATGCTGATAATAAGCATCAAAAGGTTGATGACTATCCATACGGCGGGGGTGCGGGGATGGTTCTAATGCCACAGCCAATTTTTTCTGCAGTTGATGCCATTGATAAAAATGAAAGTCGGCCACCACGTATTATTTTAATGTGCCCACAAGGTGAACGTTATTCGCAAGCGAAAGCTGAAGAGCTTGCTAAGGAAGAGCATCTGATATTTATTTGTGGCCATTATGAAGGCTATGATGAGCGAATTAGAGAGCAATTAGTTACGGATGAAATATCCATCGGTGATTTCGTACTTACTGGTGGTGAGCTTGCCGCAATGACAGTAATTGATAGTGTCGTTAGATTACTCCCAGATGCACTTGGGAATGCGGCATCAGCACAAGAGGACTCCTTTTCCACGGGTTTACTCGAGCATCCCCATTATACTCGGCCAGCAGAGTTTAGAGGGCTGGAAGTGCCTGAAGTACTAAGATCAGGTCATCATGAAAAAATTGCCCAGTGGCGAAGGATGCAGTCACTCATGCGAACTAAACAGCGCAGACCTGATTTGTTAGAAAATATGCTTCTTTCAAAAGAAGAGCAACAATGGCTTGAATAGTGATGCCTTAAGTGATTTAGGTAAAGTAAACATATAGCAATTCTGCTTTATTAGACTTGAATTGTCTTTAAATATATGCTATATTAGCAAATGGACTTAAGCTATGACTTAAGTGAGAACGATGTTCCGCTGCCGGGCACTTAGCAGGTATGAGCATTAGTTAAGAAGGAGTGTATACACATGCAACAATTAATTGCAGACATTACAAAAGATCAATTACGTACAGATCGTCCAGCGTTTCGTCCTGGTGATACGGTAAAGGTACACGTTAAAGTAGTCGAGGGTACTCGTGAACGTATTCAGGTCTACGAAGGTGTTGTCATTAAGCGCCAAAACGGTGGTATTAGTGAGACATTTACAGTGCGTAAGATTTCTTATGGTGTTGGTGTTGAACGTACTTTCCCAGTACATTCACCACGTGTTGATAAGATTGAAGTTAGTCGTCGTGGCCGTGTGCGTCGTGCGAAACTTTACTATCTACGCAACCTACGTGGAAAAGCTGCCCGTATTAAAGAAATTCGCTAAATTTACTTGCAAAAGGAGCTTGAATGTTCAAGCTCCTTTTTTCACGTGAAAAAACCACACAACTGAGCTTCATTAAGCAATATCAATTGTCTCTGCTATCGTTTAGTTAGCAGGAGATTGTTATTAATCAAGTGATTAAATAATATAAGGCTGTTTGAATTTGCTAGCTTAGCCGAAGAAGCGCTACGCTTTAACTTAAAGACTACTATATAAGGTTGTCTATTAAATAGCGTTGGTAAGATAATTTCCCAAGATTAGGCGGGAGAAAAAAAGCTGACTTCTGCGGGAATAGCACGTGTCCGAAGATCCCTTTGAGGATGTTAGACGATGGACGCGACATCGTGTCACAATGTCTAACTGACTCACATCCTGTGAACCTGAAGATGTCACGTTCGTGCCCTTAGGTGAAAGCAGCTCTTTTTTACTGGAGGCATACAAACATTTGCTTAACCAACTCTATTTGATGAAGAACCCTATTTAATTGGACAATTAGTTAGTGTTTGTTCTTATTCGATTAACCAAAAAAATAACCATACCCTTTGCTTAGGGATAGGAGAAAAGTGTATGATAGGGATAGACGTAGCAGTATGAACAGCGCAACATCTGATGTGTAGCAATAGCGGTTAATACCATTACTAAATGCTAGATATCAATCCGGAGGGTAGCGATGGTGAAGGATAAAGTAGATGTGAAATTAGCACTTAAAATAATTGCTCTAGTTGTTTTCTTAGGCTGGCTGATTAGGCTGCTCGTATTTGCAACAATTGAAATTGATGGGCCTTCGATGGAACCGACACTTACACGAGGAGAGCGCATTCTCATTGAGAAGTTTTCTTACCAAATTTCAGAGCCTGCCCGCTTTGATATCATTGTTTTTCAGGCTACCGAAGAAAAGAACTATATAAAACGAATTATTGGATTACCTGGAGAGAAAATAGTGATGGAGGATGATCAGCTCTACATTAATGATCAGCCTATTAGAGAGCCGTTTCTTACGGTGCAAGACTATAGTTTTAATTTTACCAATGACTTTAGATTAAATAATCTTCCAGGCAGACATCATGTCATCCCTGAAGATTATTACCTTGTTTTAGGTGATAATCGAATAAATTCAACAGACAGTCGTAGCTTAGGACTAATTGCCAAGCAGCAAATTATTGGTAAAGCCAGTATCCGTTATTGGCCACTACGTCAAATTAGTTTTATAGAATAGAGGTGAAAGGTATGACTGCAATTCAATGGTTTCCTGGGCACATGGCAAAAGCAAGGCGTGAGGTGCAGGAAAAATTAAAGCTTGTTGATTTCGTGATTGAGTTGGTAGATGCCCGAGCACCATTGGCATCTCAAAATCCAATGCTTCAGCAAATTTTACAACAAAAACCCAAAATGCAAGTTTTAATGAAGAAGGATTTAGCTGATCCAGCTAAAACGGCTGAATGGCTTGCATACTTTAAACAGCAAGATCAACTGGCTGTTGCTGTCGATGTTCAGAATCGTCAGGATGTGCAACAAGTAGTTGAAGCAGCTAAACAAATGGCTGCTGCTAAAATGGAACGCCTTAAGAGAAAAGGTGTGCGACCGCGAGCAGCCCGGGCGATGATTATTGGTATTCCCAATGTCGGTAAATCGACGTTAATCAATCGCCTAGCTAACCGGAAAATTGCCAAAACAGGTGATCGACCAGGTGTGACAACAGCGCAACAATGGATTAAGGTTAAAACTGATTTTGAGCTATTGGATACACCAGGTATTCTGTGGCCAAAATTTGAAGATCAACAAATTGGTTATCGCCTGGCTGCTTTAGGCACGATTAAGGATCAGCTGTTATCGATTGAGGATATTATTACTTATGTGCTATCTTTTTTAACAGAAAATTATCCCCATCTTGTGGCAGAGCGGTATCAAATTGATTCTTTGACCATAGAGCCAGCAGAGCTGATCAAACACATTGGTGAACTACGCGGGGCACTTACGACAGGTGCAGCGGTAGATATTGATAAGACAGCAGAGCTTATTATCCGTGATTTCCGTTCCGGAAAGCTCGGACGAATAACACTTGAGCATCCAGAATAAATAAAGGTTTGGGGAACGGCTTTTTCCTTTTAATCAGCTGTTCCTCTTTTCTTTAACATTATGAGGCTGGTGTCGATATAAATACTAAGTAACGAAAGGGACAAACAGATGCTTTCAAATAAATCAATTGCTGACATTAAGCAGATGCTAGTGCTTAATCAGCTTAGTACGGATTCAATTCCCTTACTTGAGAGTGATGCGAGAAAAGGGGTTCAACAACTGGCACGGCAACTAAAGAAGCAGCAAGCACAGCATGAACAATTGCAACAGAGGTTTATGACAATGAATGAGATAGAGAATCGCTATCGAGAGCAAGGCTGTGAGTTCATAGCTGGTCTGGATGAAGTGGGAAGAGGCCCACTTGCTGGTCCGGTTGTGGCAGCAGCAGTTATTCTACCAAAAGACTTCAGCTTGTTAGGGTTAACAGATTCTAAGCAATTGTCAGTACATAAGCGAAATGAGTTTGCTGCTATTATAAAAGAGCAGGCAATTTCAGTCGGAGTTGGTATCATTAGTCACGACATCATTGATCGTATTAATATTTATCAGGCATCAATTAAAGCAATGGAAGAAGCACTTAAACACTTAACGCAAAAGCCAGATCAATTACTTGTTGATGCAGTGCCACTCGACCATCTCTCGTATCAATCAGAAGCGATTATTAAAGGTGATCAGAAAAGTATTTCAATTGCTGCCGCTAGTGTAATTGCTAAAGTGACAAGAGATCAGCTCATGGCTCAGTATCATGAACAGTATCCTCACTATGATTTCTGTAATAATCAAGGTTATGGAACGAAGAAACATTTGGCTGGTATTTACAAACACGGCATTACCCCTATTCACCGCCGAACATTTGCACCGATAAAAGAATACTTATAGAAAGCGAGCTTCTGCCATGATATCTGATTTCTCAGCACTTTCAATAACACCTAATTCAGGAATAAATACCATGAAAGAGGACGCGCTTTCACTAAGGGCGGGACAAGTCGTAAGGGGCGAGATCCGCCAAATTTACCCTAATCAAACTGCGCTCATACAAATTGGGCGTCATCAAATAACAGCACAGCTTGAGACGAATCTTGAGGTTGGACAGTCATTTGTTTTTGAGGTGCAAGCTACAGAAGGGCTTCCCGAATTAAAGATCATAACTGCGGTTCATTCAAAGCAAGCGTTAGCAGAACAAGTAGCACAGCTACTGGAATATTTGGGTGAGAAACAAAGTAAAGGTGCCCAGCAATTTCTTAATCAAGTGTTGCGAGAAGAGTTAACACCTAGTTTTTCTGACCTTAAGCAGGCTTTAGCACTGCTTAAGGGCCAAAATGATACCGAGATCCAGACAATTTTATTAAGCATGATTAAAGATCAAATACCCATTACTCATGAAGCCTTTGCTGCAATAAGAACGCTTGAGAGTAAGCAATCAGTCCAGCAAGACATGGGAATGCTAGCAAAGGAACTGGCGGAAAAACCAGCCGGTCACTTAAGCGAATTGGAGCAACAGCTGCTTGGTCGAATTCAAAAAGTGGTCTCTTCAGCAACGGTATTTGGACAACAAGATAGTGGGCAACAGGTCAATCCTAGCGAAGTCATTGTGCCGGAGTTTCATAAATTACATAGTTCAAGCTCAATACTATTTTCAACTGTAACTAACCGTTTTTTAAGCGAAGCAATTGTAAATCTACTGGGTGCATTACCAGAGCAACGTTCAGGTTCATCAGTTGTTACAACAAATACACTAAATAATTTGCTTAATAGCTTGGTAAGTAACCAAGGAGACTTAAGCCAGCTAAGTCATGATTTAAAGGGGAAGGGTCCCCTTATTGAGCAATTATTAACAGACCAACTTTCCATTCCACAGAGGCAATTAAATCAGCTAACAAGATTTGTTGAAGGTATAACGACAGTATCTCTGAAAGAGTCACAGTCTAACTTTGTAAAACTAAGTAATTTCTTTAGCGAGAATCCAATTGCATTTGCAAAAATTAATGATAAGCTTCCTGATTATGCTCAAGTAGAATTTATCAAAGTATTTGAAGAGCGTTCAATTGAGCAATTTTCCACAATTAAAGCACCACTTTTATCATTATTAGACAATCAAATTCCGCATGCTGACCAAGCTAAAGTATTTCATTTATTAAATCAATTAACTGATGGAGATCGCCAGGCTTTATCAATTAAACAACAATTCATAATTGGATTTAAAGATTACTTGATAAACAGTGGCTTGGATTATGAGTATCAATTAAGTCAAGGGCGGGAGGGTGATGAACAACAGCTTGCTTCTTTAAAGCAATTGCTTATGGAAAGTTACACAAATCAGCAGCCCAACAATCAATTATTAAAAACAATCATTGATTCCATTACTGGCCAGCAGCTATATTTAATTCGAGAGGATCAGAATTATATTCACGTTATGCTTCAACTACCTGGGTTTTTAAATCAAGAACAGAACATAAAAATCGAAATGCAAAGTCAAAAGAAGGAAAGTAATCAACTCGATAGCGATTTTTGTCGTATTGCATTTTATCTTGACCTTGAACGAATTGGTACAACAGTGCTTGATATGCATATTCAAAATCGTATTGTAAATGTGACTGTTTATAATAAAGAGGATTTATCCCCCTTTTTTATGCAATATAAGACTGAATTAAAAGCAGGATTAAAGGCGCTCCAATATGAACTATCGGCTGTTAGCTATCGGCCATTTGCAACAGAAAGTACGAATGATGTTGCTAACGAAAAAAATAGTGAAAGTCACAACGAATGGGATCTAAAAATATGAAGAAGAATAATCAGCTATCGCGAGCAGTAGCACTTAAATATGATCGAAAAAAAAATAGCGCTCCGGTTATAAAAGCAAAAGGAAAAGGGTACGTAGCTGATGAAATTATCAAACGGGCACAAGCAAGTGACGTGCCCATCCAACAAGATAAAAGCCTAGTAGAGATGCTCTCAGAGTTAAACATAAATGACCGTATTCCGGAGGAGCTTTATCAAGCGGTTGCAGAGGTATTTGCCTTTATCTATAAAGTTGATCAAGAGCAAAAAAAATAATGTAACCAGCTTTAACATAGATTAAAACTAAAAAAAGGCCATTTTTAGCAATTAAAGTAGTAAAACCGATGCATTATTATAGGAAAACACTGTTGCTCACTAACTAGACAGGCTTGGTAGTATTGCATAAACTAATAGGAATAGAATGCGTTTAAAAAGGAGTTTAGTTGTATGCATGATTCCCGTTCCTATCTCATTTATTTAGCACAAGCGTCATTTATATCAAGACGCTTTTTACAGAAGCTGCTAGAAAAAAATTCAGATGTTACTACTTTGCTGAACTGGACCATTAGTGATTTAGCTAACCAGTTTAGGCTGACTGAGCAGAATGCCGCGCGTTTTTTTCATTATTTGCATGACCAAGCACTTATGCAATTAACTCTTCAAAAACTTACCGGTATTAAGGTTTGGACAATTATTGATTGCGATTATCCCAACAGTTTAAAAAACATTCCTGATCCTCCAGTTGTCTTGTATGGATTAGGAAAAACTCAGCTAATACATCACTGTCCTGCTTTAGCAGTAGTTGGCACGCGTCACCCGTCTAATTATGCAAAGAAGCATATTTATCAGCTCCTTTATCCGCTTGTTACAAATAATTGGCTTATTGTAAGTGGGCTAGCTAAAGGAATAGATGGGTACGCACATCGCATTGCTACATATTATCACGGCCAAACAATAGCTGCTATAGCTGGTGGCTTTAATCATCCATATCCTCGCGAGAATCTCTCTTTATTTCATCATCTTAAGGAAAAGCATCTCATTATCTCTGAATATCCGCCAAATCAAAAACCAGAACGTTACCATTTTCCAGAAAGAAATCGGTTAATTAGTGGGTTATCCTTTGCGACATTAGTTGTTGAAGCTAAAGAAAGAAGTGGCTCGCTTATTACTGCTGATCAAGCTTTAGAGCAAGGTCGGGAGGTGATGGCGGTACCAGGTTTAATAAGTGAAGAATATGCTCAGGGCTGTCACAATTTAATTAATAACGGGGCAAAATTAGTTCAAAATACCTATGATATCATTGAAGAATGGCATGCGATTGAACGAAAATGGTGTCGAACTATAGTAGATAATGATTAGGATTTCAACAATATTATAAAAAAAATTACTGATATATTTGACAAATGAATAAAAAGTATTTAATAATAGTGAAGATTTATTTCATACAATTAGTAAAAATAGAAAACCTCTTGGGAGGGAATGTTATGGCAGATTACCTAGTTATTGTGGAATCACCTGCAAAGGCAAAAACAATCGAACGTTATTTGGGGAAAAAATATACCGTTAAAGCATCAATGGGTCATATCCGTGATCTACCTAAAAGTCAAATGGGGGTAGATGTTGCAGATAAGTATACACCTCGATATATTACCATCAGAGGAAAGGGTCCTGTTTTAAAGGAGTTAAAAACAGCTGCAAAAAAAGTGAAAAAAGTTTACCTCGCAGCTGACCCGGATCGAGAAGGTGAAGCAATTGCTTGGCACTTAGCTCACAGTCTCGATATCGATGAGAAATCAGATTGTCGTGTCGTTTTTAATGAAATAACCAAGGAAGCCATTAAAGAATCGTTTAAACATCCACGCAGTATTAATATGGATTTAGTTGATGCTCAACAAGGAAGAAGAATTTTGGACCGTTTAGTTGGCTACAATATCAGCCCATTACTATGGAAGAAAGTAAAAAAAGGCTTAAGTGCGGGACGAGTTCAATCGGTCGCTGTTAAAATGATTATTGACAGAGAACGAGAAATAGAGAAGTTCGAGCCAGAGGAATATTGGTCAATTGATGGTCACTTCTTAAAAGATAATGATCAATTTAATGGTCACTTCTTTCGCTTAGATGGTGAGAAAGTAAAGCTATCTAATAAGGAAGAAGTCAATCACGTTCTTGATCGTTTAAAAGATAATCAATTTAAAATAGAAAAAGTAGAGAAAAAAGAACGGAAACGTAATCCAGCCTTGCCGTTTACGACATCTTCACTTCAACAAGAGGCAGCTCGTAAATTAAACTTTAGAGCTAGAAAAACAATGATGGTTGCCCAACAGCTTTATGAAGGGATTGACCTTGGTAAAAAAGATGGTGGCATTACTGGTTTAATTACGTATATGAGAACTGATTCAACACGCTTATCCGAAACAGCATTAAAAGATGGTAGAGCATACATTTCTGAGCAATATGGCAGTGAGTACCTTGGTGAAAATCGAAAAAGTAAAAATGCAAACAATGCTCAGGATGCCCATGAAGCAATTCGCCCAACAGCTGTTCTTCGGGAGCCAAGTACATTAAAAAGTATATTATCGCGAGATCAATACCGTTTATATAAGTTAATCTGGGATCGCTTTACTGCTAGTATCATGGCACCAGCAGTAATGGATACGATGACTGTTACGCTAACGCAAAATGGTGTTGAGTTCAGAGCAACGGGCTCAAAGATTAAATTTAAAGGGTTTATGAAGGTCTACATTGAAGGAAATGATGATAACAAGCAGGAAGAATATCATTTTTTACCAGAGCTTGAAGTTGGTATGGTCGTTGACGCAGCACAGATTGAACCTAATCAGCACTTTACTCAACCACCACCACGTTATACTGAAGCTAGGCTGGTAAAGACAATGGAGGAAAAAGGGATTGGTCGGCCGTCAACCTATGCACCAACCCTTGATACAATTCAAAGACGTGGCTATGTCACCTTGGATAACAAGCGATTTATCCCGACAGAGTTGGGTGAAATTGTTATTGAGCTCGTCATCGAATTTTTCCCGGAAATTATTGATCTTGACTTTACCGCTAAAATGGAAAGTGATTTAGATGAAATAGAGGATGGAAAGACCGAATGGATTCAAATTATTGATAATTTTTATCAAAACTTTGAAAAACGGCTTGAAAAAGCTGAAAAAGAAATGGAAAAGGTTGAAATTAAAGATGAGCCTGCTGGAGAGGACTGTGAGAAGTGCGGTCACGAGATGGTTTATAAGATGGGACGCTATGGTAAATTTATGGCTTGCTCAAACTTTCCAGATTGCCGAAATACGAAGCCGATACTAAAAGAGATTGGCGTAAATTGTCCAAGTTGTAAAAAAGGAAATATTGTCGAACGTAAGTCAAAGAAAAGAAGAACATTCTATGGCTGTGATCAATATCCAGAATGTGATTTCCTATCATGGGAAAAACCGATTTCTCGTCCTTGTCCTAAGTGCGATAAGATGTTAGTTGAGAAGAAGGCTAAAAAAGGCACACAAATTCAGTGCTCAAATTGTGATTATAAAGAAGAAGCACAACAATGATTTGTTAAGGGCGACTCTATGCTAGGCGTTAAAAGATTATCTTATCCACATTATTTTAAAAAAATCAAGGAAAGTTGCTTGCATGTCTTCATCCTATGCAAGCAACTTTTTTAAATTTATATGGGGATATGTTCGATGACACTTTACTGTTAAACATGGGTACTCATCAACACGTTATCATGTAGCAATACGTCTTAATTGGTGCATACGTTACTATTATAAAATGGACAGGTTTGTTCCAGTTAGGCAACTGTCAAAACAATAAAAGTGTTGACCAAGTGCGAATTAGGTTTAGTGAAGATAGCTAATGATAAATTATATTGACATGGTTTAGAATTGCGTTTATAATTTCCCGGTGGTAAGTATATTTGCTTGACAGAATTTCAATATGCTATGATAGTGCTATGAGAGGATTCAGAACTTTATTATTATTCAGTAAATAAGTTGCTTTCCCGATCATATTATGATACGGTTTAATCGCCTACAGCTAAAGAGGTGACACTGTGGATCAAATGCAGTTGCTAAAAAAAGAATTTAATTTATATCTACAAATTGAAAAGAATGTTTCACCTTATACGTTATCTTTCTATAGCCATGACCTCGATATTTTCTTTAGTTTTTTAGAACGCGAGCAATTAACTACTGTTAAGGATGTTGATGAAAGAGCGGTAAGGTTTTTTTTAACAAACTTATATGAGCAAAAGCTATCAAGAAAAAGTGTAGCAAGAAAAATTTCAAGCTTACGAACGTTCTACCGATATTTAGAGAGAGAAGGTTACTGTGAATCAAACCCGTTCTTGTCAATTTCTTTGCCTAAAGCAGAGCAATCACTGCCCAATTTCCTTTATAGTGAGGAGCTTGTCAAGCTTTTTCAAGTAAGTGATCTGTCTAATCCACTAGGTCAACGGGACCAAGCTATACTTGAGCTCATGTACGCAACTGGAATACGCGTTAGTGAATGTCAAACTTTAACTGTAGAAGCTGTTGATTTATCATTACAAACAATTATTGTTTTAGGGAAAGGACGAAAGGAACGGTATATTCCTTTTGGCTCATTCGCTGATAAAGCGCTTCGACGGTACTTAACAGGAGGTAGGAAGGTATTGCTGGAAAAGGGTAAAGCTGATACCAACTTGCTCTTCTTAAATGCAAAGGGTGCACCATTAACAGCACGGGGAATTCGTTATCTTTTAAATAAGCTTGTAAAAGATGCGGCTCTAACCATTCACTTACATCCACATGCATTAAGGCATACGTTTGCAACCCACATGTTAAATGAGGGGGCAGACTTAAGGAGTGTTCAAGAACTGCTTGGGCATGAACATTTATCAACTACGCAAATTTACACACATGTAACCAAGGATCGACTAAAGGATGTTTATATGAAAAATCATCCGCGAGCTAAGAAACAAGAAGAATGAGGTGGTTTTTTGGTTGCTCAATTTCACGCAACGACAATTTTTGCTATACATCATGACGGTAAATGCGCAATGAGCGGCGATGGTCAAGTCACGCTTGGAAATGCAGTTGTGATGAAGCACAAGGCAAAAAAGGTTCGAAGACTATTTAAAGGGCAAGTCTTAGCTGGATTTGCTGGGTCAGTTGCTGACGCGTTCACTCTGTTCGAGAAATTTGAAGCAAAACTTGAAGCTTTTAATGGTAACCTAGAACGATCAGCCGTTGAGCTTGCGAAGGAATGGCGAAGTGATAAAATGCTTCGTCAGTTAGAGGCTATGCTTATTGTTATGAACAAAGAGGGTTTATTGCTTGTGTCTGGGACAGGGGAAGTAATTGAACCAGACGATGGCATCTTAGCAATTGGATCAGGAGGACAATACGCCTTATCAGCTGGTCGTGCATTAAAGCGATACAGTCCAGAGAAATCTGCTAAAGAAATTGCTAAAGCTGCATTAGAAATTGCTGGGGAGATTTGTGTATTTACCAATGATCAAATTGTGTTAGAAGAGCTTGATTAAGTTAAGGGGGGAGTTTTGTTGAGAGAGAATCTTTCACCAAAACAAATTGTTACAGAGCTGGATCAGTTTATAATTGGTCAGAAGCAAGCCAAAAAGTCAGTTGCAATTGCGCTTAGAAATCGCTATCGTCGTATGAAGCTGGATAATCGGATGCGCGATGAGATTGTGCCTAAAAATATATTAATGATTGGGCCAACTGGTGTCGGCAAAACAGAAATTGCACGGCGATTAGCAAAGCTTGTTGGTGCGCCCTTTATCAAGGTGGAAGCAACTAAGTTCACTGAGGTTGGTTATGTTGGACGCGATGTTGAATCAATGATTCGTGACCTTACTGAAATGGCAATTAGAATGGTTCGGCTTGAAAAGATGGAAAAAGTACAGGATAGAGCAATTGAACTAGCAAATGAGGCATTAGTAAATTTACTTGTTCCAATGGCCAAAAAACAGTCAAATTCAATAAAAAATCCTTTTGATGTTTTCTTTCCGCAATCGCAAACGGACAATCAGCAAGAGCACAATGACGACCAGTCCACTGATGATCGGAAGCTGAAGCGCAAGCAAGTTGCTCATAAGCTTGCATTAGGTGAGGTTGAGGACACACTAGTTTCAATTGATGTTGAAGAACAGCAAACGAATATGTTTGACTTAATGCAAGGTTCAGGGATGGAACAAATGGGTGTTAATATGCAAGATATGTTTGGTCAATTTATGCCGAAAAAGACAAAAAAACGCAAATTAACGGTAAGTGACGCGCGCAAGGTGTTGACTAATCAAGAAGCTGAAAAGCTGATTGACCTGGATGAGGTTACCCAACTAGCTCTTGAGAAAGTAGAGCAAATGGGCATTGTATTTATTGATGAAATTGATAAGGTTGCTGGAAAGAGTGATCACCAAGCAAATGTATCACGTGAAGGTGTTCAACGTGACATCTTACCAATTATTGAAGGATCGACTATTATTACCAAATATGGCGCTGTTAAAACTGATCACATTCTATTTATTGCAGCAGGTGCTTTTCATATGTCGAAGCCATCTGATTTAATTCCAGAGCTACAAGGACGATTTCCAATTAGAGTAGAATTAGAGAAGCTTTCCGTTGACGATTTCAGAAGGATTTTAACAGAGCCTACCAACGCTCTACTTAAACAATATCAAGCCTTGCTAGCAACTGAAGAAGTGACCGTTAACTTCACGGAAGAAGCGATTACACGGATGGCTGAAGTTGCCTATCATGTTAACCAGGAAACGGACAATATTGGTGCACGTCGTTTGCACACGATCTTGGAAAAATTATTAGAGGATTTATCATTTGAGGCGGATAGCATTACAATGCCAACAATAGAAATTACCGCCCAATATGTCGACGAGAAACTAACAAATATTGCTGAGGACAAGGATCTACGGCAATATATCTTATAAGAAACGCACATTAAATGGAGGAATATACATGGAATTATTGGAGCGCGCACGGAGAATTAATTCAATTTTACAAGGTACCACTGGTAAATCAGTAAACTTTAATCAAATGGCAGTCACGCTACAGGAAATTATAGCTGCCAACATTTTTGTTGTAAGTCGGAGAGGGAAATTATTAGGTTTTTCAATTAATCAACAAATTGAGAATCCTAGAATGAAGGCTATGCTTGAGGAAAGACAATTTCCAGAAGTCTATACAGAGAGCCTATTCCGCGTGAATGAAACGACAGCAAATATTGAGATTGATAGCCCATATACAGCATTCCCAGTTGAAAATAAAGATTTGTTTGAGAAAGGATTAACAACAATTGTCCCGATAATTGGTGGCGGAGAGCGCCTAGGCACGCTAATTTTGAGTCGATTAAATGCTGATTTTAATAACGATGATTTGTTATTAGCTGAGTATGGTGCAACTGTAGTAGGTATGGAGATATTGCATGAAAAGTCAGAGGAAATTGAGAAAGAAGCTAGATCAAGAGCTGTTGTTCAAATGGCGATTAGTTCGCTATCATATAGCGAGCTGGAAGCAATTGACCATATTTTTGCAGAGCTAGATGGTAAGGAAGGGCTTTTGGTCGCAAGTAAAATTGCAGATCGTGTCGGTATTACGAGGTCCGTTATCGTCAATGCACTAAGAAAGCTTGAAAGTGCAGGTGTAATTGAGTCACGTTCACTAGGAATGAAAGGGACATACATTAAAGTTTTAAATGATAAATTCTTGTTTGAATTAAAGAAGCTTAAAACTGAATAGCAACAGTAAAAGGAGAAGCTGTAAAGGATCCACAGTCATATTGTGGATCTCATTTACAGCTTTTTTTAGGTTGTATTTAAATAGCGTTGGTTAAGCAAATGTTTGTATGGCGCCAGCAAAAAAGAGCCGCTTTCCGGGCTCAGCCTCGGGCTGAAAGGATGTGAGTCAGTTAGACATTGCGAAACGATGCCGCGTCCTTCGTCTAGGTGTCTTCGGACAGGTGCTATTCCCGCAGGAGTCGGCTTTTTTTTTGCTTCCGCCTAATCTTGGGAAATTATCTTACCAACTCTATTTGATGAAGAACTTTTTTTAAATAAAGAATGATTAACTGAAACGAAAGCGTCATCATCATACTGTCTATCTAAGTATATTATCACGGTTTTTTCAGCTCCATGCTCAAGTAGTAGGTATAACGTTTTACTTAAATTGGTAAACTGAGATGATTCATTAAAAAAAGGTTCAATATGACTATATTTTAGTTTTTCGAGGGATTTACTGGGATCTAGTTGGGACAAAAGAATTGTTATTGAAAAGTGGGTTAAATTAGGTATTTTAGCAAAAAAACCTTATATTCTAAAAAAGATCCAGTTTTATTGAAAAAAGAAATGAGTAAATCAAGCTATCCTTTTATTTCTGTTGATTCTTAGGATTTAGTTCTATAGTATTATTATTCCGCTTTTTCTTTAATAACTTTAGTCAGAATATAGAGAATTATCATAGACAGCTATTCTTTTTTACAATACAATGACAGTATGATTACGAAATGTAGAACTATGGGCGGGGAGGTCGTAAAATGTCTATTTTTGGTCGCTCTGTTGATAATATTCAACACGGCTTGAACTATTCTGTGCTAAAAAATGAAACGATATCGAATAATGTTGCCAATGTCGATACAGCAAACTATAAAGCTAAGCAAGTAGCTTTTAAAAGTTTGCTAGAGATGGAAAGTAAAAATGGGTTCAAAGCGAAGCGTACGGATCCTCGTCACCTTGACTTTGGCCGGACAACAAATGGTTTTCGAATATCAACTCATTCAAACACACAATACAACCATAATGGCAACAATGTTGATATTGATAAACAAATGTCAGAGTTAGCCAATAATCAGATTTATTATCAAAGCTTAGTGGACCGTTTAAATGGTCATTTTAATACATTACAAACAGTTATTAGGGGAGGAAGGTAAAGTTGAACATCTTTAATGGAATGAATATTAGTAGCTCAGCTTTAACCGCACAACGCCTAAGAATGGATACAGTGTCGTCCAATATAGCAAATGCTGAAACGACACGAGCCAGACTTAACGAGCAAGGAGAATTTGAGCCTTATCGGCGTAAAACAGTTAGAATGCAGGAACAGGGCGCTAGTTTTACTCAGCAATTAAGACGATTTCGTCAAGGTACAAGTAATCAAAATTTAACAGGGGTTAACATCACAGCAATAAGGGAAGATGATGAACCCTTTATGATGGTATATAATCCAACTCACCCAGATGCAGGCGAAGATGGCTATGTACAAATGCCAAATGTCGATCCACTCCAAGAGATGGTAGACCTAATAAGTGCGACGCGTTCTTACGAAGCAAATGTTACAGCACTAAATGCAACAAAAGGCATGCTCATGAAAGCATTAGAAATTGGTAGATAAAAGGAGGTAAAAAAATGAATGTTGGATTTTTACAGAATATTCAGCCATTAACAACAATTAATAGCCAGGCTGGCCAAAATCAACGTCCGCAAGCTCAATTTGCCAGTGAGTTGAAGGATGCCATACATAAATTAAATCAAGAACAGGTTGAAACAGAAATAAAAACTGAAAAGCTTGTCAATGGTGAAATCGATGATTTGCATGATGTGATGATTACCGCTCAAAAATCTGCTATTTCAATGAATTTAGCAGTGGAGATACAGAGCAAAGTCATTGACTCATATAACGAAATAATGCGGATGCAACTTTAAGTTACAGGACCTCAAGCAAAAGTTGTTAGGTATGGAGGCACAGAATGAAAGAGAGATTAGAACAATATCGAGGCAAAATAATTGAATTTTGGAATGCAAGAACGACAAAGCAAAAAGGACTGTTCATTACTTCATTCATACTTTTTCTAATCGTCGTAATAGGTGGATCGTTGCTAGCAAACCGATCAACAATGGTGCCCTTATATAGTGATTTAACGATGCAGGAAGCTGGTCAAATTAAAGCGGAGCTCGACGAGAGAGGCGTTAAGAATGAAGTGACAGACAGTGGTACATCTATTCGCGTACCTAGTGAACAGGCTGATGCGTTACTCGTTGATTTAGCCGCACAGGGAATACCCAACAGTGGAAGTATTGATTACTCCTTTTTTAGTGAGAATACCTCGTGGGGAATAACGGACAATGAATTTGACATGATTAAGCTAGATGCTATGCAGACAGAGCTTGGGAACTTATTAACTGGCTTTGCAGGAATAGATCAGGCAAACGTCATGATTAATTTACCAGACCAGCAAATCTTCGTAAGTGATGCCCAACAAGAGGCAACAGCATCTATTCGACTTACCTTAGTTCCTGGATACACGTTTGAACAAGATCAGGTAAATGCTCTTTATCATCTGATATCTAAATCAGTACCTAATCTTCCTACCAGTAATATCGTCATAATGGACCAAAACTTTAGCTATTATGATCTAAATGATGAAGATATTTTTTCAAGTGCAAATGTTTATGCAAATCAACAGGCGATTAAAAAAGATATTGAGCGGGATATTCAAAGACGTGTTCAACAATTACTAGGTACGATGATTGGAAATGATAAGGTAATAGCTACAGTTACTACTGATATTGATTTCACTCAAGAAAATCGTGTGGAGCAGCTAGTCGAACCGGTTGATGAAGAGGAAATTGAAGGGCTACCGATTAGTGTAGAGACTATTCATGAAACCTATTCTGGAGACCAAGCGCTGGCTGACATTGCTGGTGCTGGTGAAGAGGATATTACCAATTATCCAGCTGGAGAAACTGGTCAAGGTAATTACGAATTGATTCAAGAGTCTGTCAATTACGAATTTAACCGAATTCAGAGAGAGATTAGTGAAAGTCCTTATAAAATTAGAGACTTAGGCATACAAGTAGCAATCGATAATCGCACTGGTGTATTAAACGCTCAAGGACAGCCTGAATACTTAACTGCTGCCGAGCAAGCAAATGTAGAACAGAGTATTGCTTCAATACTTGAATCAATTATCTCAACTTCGATTGATGGATCATATGGCGAAGTTGATTTCGCTCAAAATACATCAATTGTTTTTCAAGAGTTTAATAATGATCCTGTTGCAAATCCAGCTGTATTTACGATTGCTGTCTGGATGTATATTGCTTTAGGTATCGCCCTCTTGCTTATTATCATTCTGATTATCCTTTTAATGCGTAAGCGTCGAGGAAGTGATCAAAGTGAATTTGAAGCTTACGAAGAAGTTTCCGCAACGGATTCAGCTAGTGTAGCAGAAACAGATTTTGATGACATCTCAGGAATTGAAGAGGCAGAAGATACTGAAGGTACGATAAGACGTAAGCAATTAGAAAAGATGGCCAAGGACAAGCCAGATGAATTCGCAAAACTCTTACGTTCATGGATATCGGAAGATTAGGGGAGGTACATTATGGCTAGGCAACAAAAGTTTACAGGACAACAAAAAGCAGCTATATTGCTTATCTCTCTTGGGCCTGATGTGTCAGCTCAAGTTTATAAGCACTTAACTGAAGAGGAAATTGAAAAATTAACACTTGAAATTTCATCAATAAAGAAAGTCGATTCGGGTCAAAAGGATGATATTCTCGAGCAGTTCTATCAAATCGCTTTGGCACAGGACTATATTACACAGGGTGGTATTGGTTATGCCAGAACAGTGTTAGAAAAAGCGGTTGGTACTGAGGAAGCTAAAAATATTATTGCGCGTTTGACCTCGTCGTTACAAGTTAAACCATTTGATTTTGCACGAAAGGCTGAGCCTAGTCAAATTCTTAATTTCATCCAAAATGAGCATCCCCAAACAATTGCGCTTATATTATCATACCTAGAAAATGAACAAGCGGGACAAATATTATCCGCTCTTCCGCAAGAGGTGCAGGCGGATATTGCTAGACGGATAGCGATTATGGATTCCACCAGTCCAGAAATTATTTTTGAAGTTGAGCAAATTCTTGAGCGTAAGTTATCCGCAACTGTTACTCAAGATTATACGCAAACAGGCGGTATTCAAGCCGTAGTTGAAGTACTTAACGGAGTAGATAGAAGTACCGAACGAACGATTTTGGATGCATTAGAAATTCAAGATCCGGATTTAGCAGAAGAAATCAAGAAGCGGATGTTTGTGTTTGAGGATATTGTCACATTAGACAATCGAGCAATTCAACGTGTTATTCGTGATGTTGAAAATGATGACCTTAGACTTGCTCTAAAAGTTGCGAGTGAGGAAGTTCAAGAAATTGTCTTTAGCAATATGTCGACACGGATGGCTAGTACATTTAAAGAAGAAATGGAATTTATGGGACCTGTTCGTCTTCGCGATGTTGAGGAAGCTCAGTCACGTATTGTTGGTGTCATTCGCAGGCTTGAAGAAAATGGTGAGATCGTGATAGCACGTGGTGGAGGAGATGATATTATTGTCTAAGCGTCGGCCTCTCGATCAAGAGAACCATCGGGTTATCTCGATTCGCCCAGTTACCTTTTCTGGAGAAGATAATCAATCAATAGTAGCAAATGAAGCACAATTAATTGAAGATAGGGTAGGACATGCACGGGCCGAACTAGTTAGAATTAACGGGCGAAAGGATCAAACACTGCAAAAGATTAAAGAAGACCTTGCTGCGGCGGAGCATCAGATTCAACAAGCGAGAGAAGATTGGCAAGCTGAAAGAGAAGCTTTGATTATGCAAACAAAAGAAGAGGCTTTTCAAGTTGGTTATGCTGATGGTGAACAAAAAGCATACCAAACTAGACAAGCAGATATTGACCAAGCAAATCAAATTCTTAATGTAGTTAAATCGGAAAAACTTAAGCTACTAGCTGAATATGAGGCAGATATTATTAGTCTTGTTATGACTATTGCCAAAAAAGTAATCCGAACAGAATTAGATCAAGCAGCTGGGTTAAGTCATCTAGTTAGCCAAGCGCTTAAAGAGTTGAATGATGAACCCTTTATAAAAATCCATGCAAGTACAGAAGATTTCATGAAAATTAATAATCACTACAAGCACTTTAAATCAATTGTTGATCAGCGCATTGTCTTAACCATTCATCCTAATGACCAGTTAGGCAAAGGTGATTGTTTAATTGAAACGCCGCATGCAAAGCTTGATATCTCAATAGATGTGCAGCTTAAAAAGATTGAAAAATGCTTGGTTGAACTGATGGAGGAATTCAGTCGTGAAGATAACCAGCTATATTGATGCGATTAAGGAACTAGATACCTACAACCGCTATGGCGAAGTAACTAGAATCGTCGGTCTCATGATTGAATCTGTTGGTCCGGTGGCAAATATTGGTGATGTCTGCTATATTCATCCGAAAAAAGGAATTAAAATAATGGCAGAGGTAGTAGGTTTTAACGATAATCATGTTATTCTCATGCCATACTCCCAAATTACGAATATAGGGCCTGGTAGTCTAGTAGAAGCAACAGATCGTCCGCTTACGATTAAAGTTGGAGAGGGCTTAGTTGGGAATGTTATTGATGCCCTTGGACAACCACTTAATATGGCCAACCTTCCCGTTGGATTAGTAAACATGAATACAGAAAGAACGCCACCAAATCCTTTACAGAGGCCACGAATTTTAGAGCCTATCGAACTTGGTGTTAAAACGATCGATGCGATGCTTACAGTTGGAAAGGGTCAGCGAATTGGGATATTTGCTGGAAGTGGTGTTGGTAAAAGTACATTACTCGGCATGATAGCTCGTAACAGTGAAGCAGATGTTAATGTCATTGCATTAATTGGTGAGCGTGGTCGTGAGGTGCGTGAGTTTATTGAAAAAGACCTTGGTGAAGAAGGATTGAAGCGATCGATTGTCGTTGTAGCTACCTCTGATCAGCCTGCGCTAATGAGAATAAAAGGTGCATATACAGCAACAGCAATTAGCGAATATTTCAGAGATCTTGGTTACAACGTCAATCTTATGATGGATTCAGTGACACGGGTTGCAATGGCTCAGCGTGAAGTTGGTCTGGCGACGGGTGAGCCGCCAACGACAAAAGGTTATCCGCCGTCTGTTTTTGCCATACTACCAAAATTATTAGAACGAACGGGTACGAGCGATAAAGGAACGATTACAGCTTTTTACACTGTGCTAGTTGATGGCGATGATTTAAATGATCCGATTGCTGATGCTACCCGCGGAATCCTTGATGGGCATTTTGTTTTAGACAGGAAGCTTGCCGAACAGGGCCAGTTTCCAGCTTTAAATGTACTTAAATCAATCAGCCGGGTGATGCCTCAAATTGTCGACGAGCATGCTAGAAAACTCGCAATGGAAATGCGTGCGCACTTGTCAATCTATGAAGAGAATTATGAACTCATTCAAATTGGCGCCTACAAAAAAGGAACCAACCCTGCCGTAGATCAAGCTATTCAATTACATAGTAAAATTATAAATTTTTTAAGGCAAGATATTGACGAAAAATGCTCTAGGCAGGAAGCACTTGCATTAATGGAACAGGTTTTATATGGAGGAGCTAATTAATGACAAATGTACGAGCATTCAATAAAATTTTAAACCATCAACAGCATCTTAAAAACCAGGCACAGATGGCCTATCAGACAGCTGTTGATGAGTTTCAAGAAGTTGCTGAAAAATTATATTTACTTTTGCAAAAAAAAGAACAAGTCGAAAAGGAGTACAATTACTATCTTTCTTCTAGTGGAACAGTTACAACCATTGCAACACACTATGCTTTTATTGAACGCATTAAAGAGAAGATTGCGCTTGTTCAAGTTGAACTACAGAAAAAACGGACAATGATGGAGCATCGACAACAGAATCTTACAGCTGCGCATGTAGAAGTGAAAAAAATTGAAAAGATTATTGAAAAGAAAAAGCTAAAGTTAGTCGAGTTAGAAAGATATCATGACATGCAGGCAATGGATGAAGTGGGATCAAGGTTATATTTTAAACATGGAGATAGGTGAGGGATATGTCACAAATTAAAGAAACACCAAAACAAAAAAACAATAATATCAGAAACTTAACCCTTGTGATTCTCGCTCTTCTTATTGTCATGATGGCGGTCCTTGTGTTTATTATGCCAATGTTTGGCTTTGAACCGTTAGAGCGACCGATTGGCTATGTGAAATCATTATTTGGCTCTTCCCAAGAAGCTGCTGGGGATGCTACTGCTAATTTTGAACAGACTGAGCAACGTTATCTGAGCCAAATTGAGCAATATGAAAATCAATTAAATGAAGCAGAAGTTGAATTAGCGCAAAGCTCCGCTGAGATTGATCGCTTAACACAAGATATTGTCAGATTAAATAATCAAATTGATAATTTGCGTGATGAAGCAGAGGAAGGTTCTGATGTACAGGAAAGCGTCTTAAGCCTAGCAAAAACATACACAGAGATGTCAGCGGTAAATGCTGCTGCGATCTTAGCTAATGTTTCTGATTCGCTAGCTATCTCTATTTTAAGAGAAATAAAAGAGAGTGAACGGGGCGCTATCTTAAGTGCGATGGATCCTGAGTTAGCTGCGCGTTATACAGAACAATTAGCTAATTAACAACAATTGAAGGGAGGTGAACTAAAAAATGATCAATCTTTTACCAATGCCGAGCATAGCACAGCAAGGTATTCGTTCACAGTTAACATCTACGTCATCAATATCATCAAGCTTTAATCAAGTCCTTCAGTTAGAACATGGGTTGCGTATACAAGAGCAACACCCAGAAGAAAGTGAAAGTATGATTGATGGACTTGTTGAGCTACTGAAGAACAACGAACTGATTACGTTTGATGACGAGGGGCACTTAGAAGAATTGCTAGTCCAATTAGATGAGCTAAGAGATAAATTAGGCTATCTCATTGATGATGAGAACTGGATTAATCGTATGCTAGCAGAGAATACAAGTGTTGAACAAATAAATGTAAGTGACCTGCTTGCGTTGACGCAAGAATTGCAGGATGAACTAGCTGAAGTCGATGAAACAGTAGCGATGCAATTCTTGTTATTTATCAATCTTTTGCAACATGATGCTGTTCGTTTACAAGAATCTGCAACCCATGCTAGTCAAGTGTTTGCCCCTACGTATAGCGCAGTTAATCTTGAGGGCCGAGAGCTCAATCAGGATTGGTTACATCAGGCACAGGACATACTCAGACATAGTAGCGAATTTGATCGAGAACAGGCTAAACAATTACTTCAGCTGTTAAAAGCAAACCTTTCATCAAATGGTGTGCTTACTCATTTTCCTAAAGTGGCAGATCAAACTGCTGAAGGTGATATTTTAGAACAAATCATGACAAGCTTTCAACGTAAAACCTATGTAGAGCAAAGAGGCTATAAGGCTGATGCAAGCGTAACGACGACTGATATCATGAAGTGGGTTAGAGGTGCGGTTGAACGGCTTGGTGCTAATGATTCAGAGCGAGAACAAGTATTTGGACAGCTGTATCAAGAGGCTACAGGCCATCATAAGCTTGAGCAATATACCCTCCATCTCGGAAATGGGGCTGAGGAAGGCGAGGCTTTAGCTCAACGGTTACTTGAGCAAATGGAGCAAACGTTAGCGAAAAGTCAATTTTTAAAATTAGGTAATAACCACAGTCAGCTGTTATTAAAGCTAACCCCACATGCGTTGGGGGAAATTAATGTTGCGCTTACTGAAATAGACGGTGAACTAATTGTGAAATTAAGTGCAGTTTCAGAGATGGCTAAAGAAGCACTTGAGGCCAATGTAAAGGAGCTACGCCACTTATTTTCGCCACATAACATTTTGATTGAAAAGCAGGAGCAGCCTGTTGTTGGTCCTGAACAACAACATAGTTTTACTGAGCACGACGAGCAGGAGCATGCTAATCAGCAAGAGCAAGCTCAACAAGGCGAAGAGCAGACTATGCAAGCTCAGTTAGATTTTGAAGAAATTCTATTAAATGAAAGGGTGTAACCATTGACAACAATTGATCCATCGTATTATTTGAGAAATCAACAGCGGTCAGCACCAAGTAGTGAGCTAGGTAAGGACGAGTTTTTGAGAATACTAATGGCGCAAATTCAAAATCAAGATCCACTAAATCCAATGGATGATCGTGAATTTATTGCGCAAATGACGACTTTTTCATCCTTAGAACAAATGATGAATATGAACAGTTCAATAACCCAGCTTGTAAACAATCAGATGGTATCACCGGTCATTCAGTTTAGTCATTTAATTGGTAAAGAGTTAAGTTATTATGCAATTGATAGTGAAACTGGAAAGGTTATTGAGCCGAAAGAAATAAAGCAAAGTACTGTTATTTCTATAAGTGAGAAGGAAGGCTTTGCCGTTATTGAACTTGCTAACGAAGATAAGATTTATACGGATGAGATTATTCGTATTACCCAACCTGCTCAAGCATAAAGGAGGGTTTAGATGGGACAACACATCCCACATATTGATCAACGAAGTCTAATACCAGCGGCTCATTCTTCCCGATCTAAACGAATGGATTTAGAAACGAGCCGATTTAGTGAGGTATTAAGAAATTCAGAACAGCAATTAAAGATAACGAAACATGCGCAACAGCGATTAAATCAGCGCAATATTAAGATTAACGAAGAAACATGGCAAGAGATTGCTTCGCACATGCAGCTAGCGAAGCAAAAAGGTATTACTGACTCTTTGGTAGTTACCTCAGAAGCGACCTTAGTCGTGAATGCTAAAAATAATACGATTATAACGGCCATGAACCGAGAAGAAGCAAGTAGTCGATTATTCACTAACATTAATGGCACAATTATTTTAGACTAAGGCTGGACCCTAAAATAGGGAAGCCTACAACCCTGTTGACTGACTGAGACAGGAGCTTTATTAACTAGGAGGAATTAGGTTATGTTACGTTCAATGTATTCAGGTATTGCGGGTATGAGAGGGTTCCAAACGCAATTAGATATTGTTGGAAACAATATTGCTAATGTAAATACTGTAGGTTTTAAGAAAGGCCGCGTTACCTTTCAAGATATGATGAGCCAGACTGTAGCTGGTGCATCGGCACCGACTGGCATTCGTGGTGGTGTAAATGCCCAGCAGGTTGGCTTGGGCTCACAAATAGGCTCAATTGATAACATCCATACACAAGGAAATCGACAAACGACCAATCGTGCGTTAGATTTAGCGTTAGAAGGAGATGGTATGTTTGTCTTTGCAACAGGTATTGCCCTTGATGCAAACGCAGTAGATATTGCCGATGTTAATCTGCAATACTCTCGTGCTGGTAATCTCTATTTGGATGACTTTGGCTATATTGTTAACCCTAATGGTCAGTATTTACTGGGTGTAAATGGTCTGACAGCTGAAGTAGAAGGACAAGAGCCAGATAATATTACAGTTGGTGCAGAGCAGGCAACACGAATTCGCATTCCAGAATCAGCTTCGAGCTTTAGTATTCAAGGGGATGGAACAGTTATCTATATTGATGCAAACAATCAAACACAAGAAGCGGGTCAGATTATGCTCGCTAACTTCTCTAATCCAGGCGGGTTGGAAAAAGTAGGTTCAAACATGTACCGTTCTTCTGTCAACGATGGTATGGTCGGAACAAATGGCATACCTCAATTAATTGCACCAGAAACACAGGGGGTAGCGCAGATTGTTTCAGGTGCACTTGAAATGTCTAATGTTGATTTAGCAGAGGAATTTACGGATATGATTGTTGGACAACGTGGCTTTCAAGCAAATACTAGAATTATCACAACTTCTGATGAAATCCTGCAAGAGCTTGTAAACCTTAAACGATAGTTTAAAAAGGAGGGGATGGAGCAAGTTTTAATAAACTTGCTCCTAACATATATGATTCAATTAACTCATTTTAGAGGAGATACCTTTATCCTAAATGCGATGTTTATTGAACGTGTTCAGGCATTGCCCGATACGACAATAACGTTACACAGTGGCAAAAAACTGGTTGTCAAAGAGTCTGTTGATGATGTGGTACTCGCTTCAATGACATATTATCAGCAGATTGGACTAGTGGGATCCCAGCAAAAGGTAGGTGTAAATAATGACCAACAAGGCGTTTAAAGTTGTTTTAACATGTTTAATAATGATTACCATTATCGGGTTAGCGCTCGTTATCTTCTTATTGCTAAACAACAATAATGCCGATAACGATGTCATTACGATTGATGACCAAATTGAGGCGTCATATATGACAGAAGCAATGAATATTGACTTAAGTGACAACCGTTACGCACAATTACAATTTCGGATCATTACGGACAGTGTGGATACGCGAGATGAGATGGAAAAGCGTATTTTTCAATTTCAAAATCTCTTAATTAAAGAAACTGTTGATATGAACTCGGAAGAATTGAATAGTGACCTAAGTGCGTTTGAAACAAGATTAAAGGATGAAATGAATGTATTTATGGAAGACGGAGAAATTACTGATATTTTCATCGTAAGTAAAATTATTCAATAATAACTCCATTATAGGAGGTGAAATGACATGGCAGATGAAGTTCTATCCCAGAGTGAAATAGATGCACTTTTATCAGCATTATCATCAGGAGAAATGGATGCAAATCAGCTAAAAGAAGAGGAAAAGGAGAAAAAAGTACGTGTCTATGATTTTAAGCGTGCGCTTCGTTTCTCAAAAGACCAAATAAGAAGCATTTCTAGAATACATGAAAATTATGCTAGAATGCTGACGACATATTTTTCAGCTCAATTACGTACATATGTGCATATCTCGGTTGCTTCTGTTGATCAGATTCCATATGAAGAATTTATTCGCTCTATTCCGACAATGACGGTTCTTAATGTTTTTAGTGTCGCGCCATTGGACGGAAGAATTATTTTTGAAATAAACCCAAACATTGCATATGCAATGTTGGACCGAACCTTAGGTGGAAAAGGTAGTAGCCTCAATAAGATTGAAAGCTTAACGGAAATAGAATCAACATTAATGTCGAATCTGTTTGAGAAATCTTTGGATAATCTACAAGATGCCTGGTCCTCTGTTGCGGAGATTGATCCAGTGCTTGAGGAGTTTGAGGTTAATCCACAATTTCTTCAGCTAGTCTCGCCTAATGAGACGGTTGTAGTCGTTTCATTAAATACGACAATTGGCGATACCAGTGGAATGATCAATATTTGTATTCCCCATGTTGTACTTGAGCCAATAATTCCAAGACTTTCTGTTCATTACTGGATGCAAAATGAAGGGCAAAAGGAACGAAAGCATGGTGAATATGAGTTGTTAACAGAGAACCTTGAGGGAACTGTGTTAGACTTAAAAGTTATTTTGGGAAAAACAAACATTACCGTTAATGATTTTCTAAATATCGAAAAAGGTCATGTCCTCCATCTTAACCAAGCTATTAACGAAGCTTTGACGATGGAGTCAGCGGATGAGATGATTTACTTGGTCCAACCGGGTAAGAGTAGGAACAAAGTCGCGGTTCAAATTATTGCAGAAAAAGAAGGAGGGAACCAAGATGATGAGTGATGGCATGCTCTCGCAGGATGAAATTGATGCGTTATTGACAGGAAACGATGATCAACAAGACATAGATTTTGATAATGAGGATGTAGAACAAAATATTTCACAAATCATGTCTGATCTAGAAAGAGATGCTTTAGGTGAGATAGGGAATATCTCGTTTGGTAGTTCGGCGACGACATTATCAAAATTGTTAAATCAAAAAGTAGATATTACAACGCCCACTGTCTCGGTAATTAAAAGGGACAACTTGGAAGAAGAATTCCCACATCCCCACGTTGGTGTTGAAGTTAAATATACTGAGGGTTTTGAAGGGATAAATTTATTTGTTCTAAAAACAAATGATGCTGCAATTATCGCTGATTTAATGCTTGGTGGTAATGGTGAAGCAGCTAATATTGAGTTGACTGATATTCATATGAGTGCAGTCCAAGAAGCGATGAATCAAATGATGGGGACAGCTGCAACTAGTATGTCAACAGTTTTTTCAAAGCGAATTGATATTTCACCACCATCAACAATGATGTTAGACGTTAAGGATGAAGCAAGTGATGCCTATATTCCAGATGCTGATATACTTGTCAAAGTTTCATTCCAATTAAAAATTGGTAGCTTAATTGATTCAAATATTATGCAGTTACTCCCTACTTCATTTGCTAAAGATATGGTTGATAGCCTGTTAAATGGTGAATCAAACAGTGAGAATAGTGGTAATGACCAAGAGGCACTTGACCAAGATCTAAGTTTATCTGAGCAGAGCGAGTCAATTGGCACGATGCGGACAGATAAAGAGCAGGTACAACAGACGATAGGTCAACCGACTAGACAAGATACAACGGTACAAACTGCTAAGTTTTCCGAATTCGAGGAGGTTAAATTGCCACAGGTGGAAAAGCAAAATTTAAATATGTTGTTAGACATTCCGTTACAAGTAACTGTTGAATTAGGAAGAACGAAACGAGCGGTCAAGGATATTTTAGAGTTTTCCTCGGGCTCCATTATTGAGCTTGATAAGTTAGCGGGTGAGCCGGTAGATATACTGGTAAATAACAAGCTAATTGCAGAAGGAGAAGTTGTCGTCATTGATGAGAATTTTGGTGTTCGCGTTACGGATATTGTCAGTCAGTCAGCACGCTTAAAAAAACTAAAGTAATCGTAATGGAGGTTTAATGGATGGCTAAGAGAGTATTAATTGTTGACGATGCAGCTTTTATGCGCATGATGATTAAAGATATATTAATTAAGAATGGCTTTGATGTTGTAGGTGAGGCGCAGGATGGGAATCAGGCGGTGGAGAAGTATGATGAATTAAAACCAGACCTCGTGACAATGGATATTACCATGCCTGATAAGGACGGAATTACTGCGTTAAAAGAGATCATTGAGTCACATCCACACGCCACTATTATTATGTGTTCAGCTATGGGCCAGCAAGCGATGGTAATTGATGCTATCCAGGCGGGTGCAAAAGACTTTATAGTCAAACCATTTCAAGCAGAACGTGTTTTAGAGGCAATTAATAAAGCATTGGATTGATCACATGAAAAAAGTATGGATTAGTGTTATGTTATTAATTGTTTTAAATCCACTTCTTATTCATGCAAATGATGAGAATGATTCTGTTACTGATCACTTTGAGTTGAACAATCAGCAGGAAACACCTAATTCGACTGCTGAAGTAGACGATCTTAACCAAGGGCTTGAGATTGAAAGTGAAGTAAGTACTAATGAGCGCCCTGGAATACTTGTCCTCTCCTTCCAATTGTTTTTTAGTTTGGTCCTCATTATCGGACTTATTTACGGCCTATTAAAGCTGTTTAATCGCATTGGTAAGCAAAAGAACCAAACAACTGTCTTGAACAATCTTGGGGGATTGTCATTGGGGTCAAACAAATCCATTCAATTAATAAAGGTGGGGGAACGTGTCTATCTAATCGGAGTAGGTAATGATGTTACTTTGATAGATGAATTAAAGGATGCTGAATTAATTGACAAGATAGATGCCAATGACCGTTCAAGTCGCGATGAATTAAAGTTTAGTTTTCTAAAGGACTTGAAGTCAAAATGGTCGCAAAAAGACAATGATGAGCACAATGAGCAAGCTTTTGCATCATTATTTAAGGGAGAAGTAGATGCTATGAGAAAAAAACGTCAAGAAATTCACTCCGTGATAAAGGAAGATATGAATCATGATTGATATTTTCTCAAATACGGATATCGAGTCAGTCTCATCGGCAGTACAGCTACTACTATTACTAACCGTCTTCTCCCTTGCGCCAAGTATCTTAATTTTAATGACAAGCTTTACGCGAATCATTATTGTGTTGTCTTTTACCCGAACATCCCTAGCAACACAACAGATGCCACCTAACCAAATCTTAGTTGGTATTGCGTTATTTATGACTTTTTTTATTATGGCACCAACTTTTCAACAAATTAATGAAGAGGCACTATCACCGCTTTTAAATGAGGAGATTGGCCTTGAAGAAGCCTATGATTTAGCAAGTTCGCCAGTCAAACATTTTATGGCTGATCATACGCGGCAAAAAGATTTAACCTTATTTTTAAATTACGCTAATGTCGACACAATTGAGTCAATCGATGACATCCCTCTGACTGCGTTGGTTCCTGCTTTTGCAATTAGTGAACTGAGGACGGCGTTCATGATGGGCTTTCTTATTTTTATTCCTTTCTTAGTAATTGATATGACAGTAGCTAGCGTGCTAATGTCAATGGGGATGATGATGCTTCCACCAGTTATGATTTCATTACCGTTTAAAGTGCTCTTATTTGTGTTAGTGGATGGGTGGTATCTTATTACAGATGCTTTACTATCAGGATTTAATTAGGAATAGAGAGGTGACAATTAATGAGTGCAGAGTTTGTGATTAACCTTGCCGAGCAAGGCGTTTTTACCATTTTAATGGTGGCCGGTCCATTGCTAATCCTCGCTTTAAGTGTGGGACTTTTAGTTAGTATTTTCCAAGCAACAACGCAAATTCAAGAACAAACCTTGGCCTTCATTCCTAAAATTGTCGCGGTGCTATTTGGTTTAATTTTTTTTGGACCGTGGATGCTTACACAAGTTGTTGAGTTCACAACAAATATTTTGCAGAATTTAAATCAGTTTGTAGGGTAATCGTATGCTAACACTAATCGATCTTAATGGATTACCTGCCTTTTTACTTATTTTTTCAAGAATAATCGCGTTTATGACAACGGTCCCGATTTTCTCATATCGAAATATACCTAACCCACTAAAAATTGGTTTAAGCATTTTTGTCAGCTTATTACTCGTTTTTAGTCTTGATTTACCGACACTTTCAATTGATTTATTTTTTGTTTTCTTAATAATAAAAGAAGCACTAGTTGGCATTATCCTTGGGTTAGTTGCTTATGTTATTCTTGCATCTGTGCAAATAGCTGGGGGGTTTATTGACTTCCAAATGGGTTTTGCCATTGCCAATGTTGTTGATCCTCAAACAGGTGCTCAAGGTCCAGTAATTGGTCAATATTTCTACACCTTCGCTATTTTATTTATTCTTGCGGTTGATGCTCACCACATCTTTATTAATGGAATTTGGTATAGTTTTGAAGTTATTCCGTTTGATCAATACATTTCCTTTGATCAGAGTGGCTTTATTTTAACTGTTATAACAATGTTTAATCAACTGTTCATTATGGCATTTCAGATGGCCATTCCAATTGTGGGAAGTCTGTTTTTAGTTGACGTCGCGCTTGGTATTATTGCACGTACTGTTCCACAACTCAATGTTTTTGTAGTTGGACTTCCATTAAAAATAACCGTATCTTTGTTTCTAATTGGGATGTTCATTGCACTATATATTGGCTTAGTAAGAAGAATGTTTGGCTATATAATTGAAATGATGAATGTATTTATGCGGTTATTAGGAGGGATTTGACTTGATGCTTCAGCTTGATTTGCAATTTTTTTCGGGTGAAAAAACGGAAAAGGCAACCCCGAAAAAAAGAGAAGATACCCGGAAAAAGGGGCAAGTGGCCAAGAGTCAAGATTTGAATACTGCAATTCTTCTATTTCTAATGTTTCTTACCTTTATTGCAATTGGACCATTCTGGAAAGAAAGAATGACAAACTTGTTTAGTCGTACGTTTTCTGAGTTTATTTTTACAAATGTTACGCAGGGCTCGATTCACTTAGTGTTTATTGAGGTCGTTAATTACATGGCTATTACAATTGCGCCTGTATTAGTGGTTGCTGTTATTGCTGGAATTAGTGCTACATTTTTACAAATTGGCTTTTTATTTACGACAGAGCCACTTCAATTTAAGCTAGATAAATTAAATCCTATTTCAGGGGCGAAAAAGATATTTTCAATTAGAGCTATTGTTGAACTAGTCAAATCTTTATTAAAAATTGCCATTATTGGGACAGTCACATTTTCAGTTCTATGGCTCAATAAGGATGAAATGATGATGCTAGCTCAAGGAAATATTGATAGTGCACTGTCTTTCTTTGGTCGAACGGCTACCCAAATGGGGATTTATGCTTCTATTGCTATTTTAATTCTCGGCATTCTTGATTATGGTTATCAGCGCTTTGATTATGAAAAGAACATTAGAATGTCAAAAAACGACATAAAGGATGAACATAAGAACATTGAAGGTGATCCGCTTATCAAGTCCAAAATTAAGGAAAAGCAACGGCAAATGGCGATGAGGAGGATGATGAGTGATGTCCCTCAAGCTGATGTAGTCATTACGAATCCAACACACTTTGCTATTGCCATTAAGTATGATGAAACAAAAGCCGATGCCCCTTATGTTGTTGCTAAAGGTGTAGATTATGTTGCATTGAAGATCCGTCAGATTGCAACAAATCACGATGTGATGCTCGTTGAAAATCGTCCTCTAGCAAGAGCATTATATGCAGAGGCTGAGATAGGTCAAGCAATTAATGAATCATTTTATCAAGCGGTGGCTGAAGTGTTGGCCTATGTCTATCAAGTTGAGAAAAGAGCTTAACGTAGCCTGTAAGGAGAGAGAAATATGAAGCTGAAAGATTTATCTGTATTATTATTTGTCATTATCATTATCGTCATGCTGATCATTCCGTTACCAGGCTGGTTATTGAGCTTTTTAATTTTATTAAATATAACGTTGTCTCTTATTGTTATTCTAGTTGCCATGAATGCCTCTGAAGCATTGGATTTTTCTATTTTGCCTTCTTTATTACTCCTGCTAACTTTGTTTAGATTAGGTTTAAATGTATCGACAACACGATCAATTTTAAGTGAACAAACAGCAGGAAATGTAGTAGAGACATTTGGTAGCTTTGTTATTGGTGGTAACCCACTCGTAGGTTTTGTGGTTTTTGTTATTTTAATTATTATCCAGTTTCTTGTTATTACCAAAGGAAGTGAACGGGTATCTGAGGTAGGAGCAAGGTTTACCTTAGATGCTATGCCAGGGAAACAAATGAGTATTGACGCTGATCTCAATGCTGGGCTGATTAATGAACAACAAGCAAAGGAACGACGCAAGAAAATTGAACGAGAAGCTGATTTCTATGGTGCGATGGATGGGGCCAGTAAATTTGTTAAAGGAGATGCAATTGCTGGTATTCTCATTGTCATCATCAATATTGTGTTTGGACTCATTATTGGTATGATGCAATACAATATGGCTTTTGGCGAGGCAATTGCTACTTATATGCGCCTAACCGTTGGTGATGGGTTAGTCAGTCAAATTCCCGCATTATTAGTATCAACAGCAACTGGTATTATTGTGACACGAGCTGCTTCTGATGATAACTTAAGCAGTGACGTGACTAATCAACTTTTGCAATACCCTAAGTTGCTCTATGTTTCAGGCGTATCAATTTTTTTATTCGGTTTAACCCCAATTAACTTTTGGTTAACGACACCCATTGCGATTTTATTAATAGCTGGGGGTTATTTACTTGATCGGCCTAACCAGTCTGAGTTAGTCGATCAAGCGGTTGAAGATGAGGAAGAAACAAGCAAACAAATGAAGTCTCAAGAAAATGTTGTCGATCTTATTAGTATGGATCCGATCGAATTTGAATTTGGTTATGCATTGATTCCATTAGTAGACGCTTCTCAAGGTGGCGACCTAATGGATCGCATTGTCATGATTCGCCGCCAGCTTGCTATTGAGTTAGGTATTGTTATTCCAGTGGTAAGGATTAGAGATAATATCCAGCTACCACCAAATGCTTATCAGCTCAAGGTCAAAGGTAATGAGGTGGCACATGGCGAGTTAATGCTAGACCATTACTTAGCCATGACGCCAGGCTTTGATGATAATGAACTTGATGGTATTGATACAAATGAGCCTGCGTTTGGTCTTCCAGCAAAGTGGATTGCAGAGGAAGTAAAGGACGATGCAGAGTTATCAGGCTATACTGTAGTAGATCCGCCTTCTGTGGTTTCCACACATATTACAGAAATAATTAAACGGTATGCTCATGCTTTATTAGGCAGACAAGAGACAAAACAGCTTATTGACCATTTAAAAGAGTCATACCCTATTTTAGTTGAAGAGGTTACTCCAGAGCCACTAAGTATTGGTGATGTGCAAAAGGTGTTAGCTAAACTACTAAGAGAGCAAGTTTCAGTGCGGAACTTACCCGTAATTTTTGAAACACTTGCTGACTTCGGGAAAATGACTAATGATCCTGAGTTGCTAGGTGAGTACGCTAGGCAAGCCCTTGCAGCGCAAATTACAAAACAATATACGAATGGTTCTAAATCATTACGTGTGATTACTGTATCTGGAAAGGTTGAACAATTAATTGCTGATCATGTTCAGCAAACAGAGCATGGCAATTACTTAGCCTTAGATCCAGATAGTCAGCAACGCTTAATTAAAGCGGTCACTGGAAAAATAGAGCGGTTATCTTTACAAGAGGAGACACCTATTATTCTATGCTCACCAACTATTCGCATGTATATTAAGCAGTTACTTGAGCGCTTCTTTCCGCATACGGTCGTATTATCGTATAATGAATTAGAATCAGATATAGATATACAAAGTGCTGGGGTGGTGGATATAGAATGAGAATAAAAAAATTTATAGCACCAACGATGCCAGAAGTGATGGATCAGGTAAAACAGGAGTTGGGTTCTGAAGCAGTTATCTTGAATTCTAAAGTCATTCATAAGGGTGGCGTACTTGGTTTATTTAAAAAAAGAAATATTGAAGTCGTAGCAGCTATCGAGCCTCATCCTGTTCAGCAAAGGAAACAACAAAGTGCGCACAAACACTCGAATAGCAGTGTAACTGAATCAAGTTCTAATATAGCAGTATTGGAGGAATTACGATCACTGCGAAAGATGATTCAAGCAAATCCAAGAGAAGGTGATGATGAGAGACCTATCCTAATTAAGGAATTCTTAAGCTTTCTAATGAAGCAAGATATAAAGCAAGATATTGCTGAAGAAATTACTACGCATCTATATGAGTCCAATCTTGGTGATGAAACGCTTTTTGCAGATTTGCTAGCAGATTTTAAAGTGTATTTGCTCAACCACTTTCAGCAAAAAAAATGTGGTAGCAAGACGTTCGCGACTCGGTTTATTCATTTGGTAGGTCCAACTGGTGTAGGCAAAACAACAACAATAGCAAAGTTGGCCGCGAAAAGCTTACTAAAAGACGGCAAAAAGGTGGCGTTAATTACAACTGATACCTATCGTATCGCTGCAATTGAGCAATTGCGTACTTATGCCAAAATTCTAGATATTCCGCTAGAGATCGCTTATAACATAGAAGATTATCAAAAAGCACGCTTAAAGTTTCAAGCTTATGATACGGTTTTCGTTGATACAGCTGGGCGTAATTTCCAAGATGAGAAATACATTAACGAACTCGGTAACGTAGTGGATCTTGATCATGATATTGAAACATATTTAGTGATGGCATTGACAGCGAAAGCTGCTGATTTAGATAGTATTTATAAGAAGTTTGCAACTGTCCCAATTAAAGGATTAATTCTGACTAAGCAGGATGAAACAGCATCAATGGGTTCAGTACTGAATTTAACCTATGCCAATCCGATTTCTATTGCTTTTATTACAAATGGTCAAGATGTACCTGACGATATTGTTGATCCAACACCAGCTTATCTAACAGAATTATTAACCAAAGGTAACCATTCGCATGTATAGAGATCAAGCTGAGCAACTTAGGAAAAACATGCAAGTTAACGACAAATACTCACATGGTGAACGTGCAACGGTAATTTCTGTGATTAGTGGTAAAGGCGGAGTTGGCAAGTCTAACGTAACCTTGAACTTTGCCTTAACACTCGGACAGCAGAATAAATCAGTGCTAATTATTGATTTAGATATTGGCATGGGTAATATTGATATTCTACTCGGTCATCAATCTCGGCATTCAATTGTTGAACTGTTTGAGCAACGACTATCGATCCAAGACATCATTGAACATACACCTAATAATATCTCATACATCTCTGGTGGTTCTGGTTTATCAACATTATTTCAGATGAGTGAGCAAAAGCTATCTTATTTCCTAGATCAATTTGGCTGGCTCTTATCGAGCTATGATTATATTTTCCTAGATATGGGTGCAGGTGTGACAAGTGATAGTTTATCTTTTATCTTATCAGCGGATCATTGTTTCGTCGTGACAACACCAGAGCCGACAGCGATGATGGATGCCTATGCTATGATGAAGCATGTCCATCAACAGAATAAGGAGCTTCCTTTTTATTTATTGATTAATCGAGCAGAATCAATTAGAGAGGGAAGAAAGGCTCTGGCTAGACTTCAAGCAGTTTCTGAACGATTTTTAGGGAAAAGTATCGAATATCTGGGTATTTTGCTTTATGATAAGGTTGTATCAAGAGCGGTTATTAAGCAAGTTCCATTTACACGCTTTGCCCCCAATGCTAGTGTTTCAAAGCAACTTAAGCAGATTGTCAGTGTATATTTATCGGAGTCTCAACCAGCTAATCAAAAGGTAGAACATACATTTATCGCTAAGTTTAAAAGCTTCTTTACAGAAAGGTAGTTACATAATGAATGATATTAAAGTGCTTGTTGTTGATGATTCTGCCTTTATGCGTAAGATGATTTCTAACATTCTACAATCCCACATTAAAATCAGCGTGGTTGGGACAGCACGAAATGGTGAAGAGGCTATCAAGAAAGTTAAAGAGCTAAGCCCTGATGTTATTACGTTAGATGTTGAAATGCCAGTGATGGACGGTATGACAACTTTAGCAGAGATAATGAAGGTTAAACCCATTCCGATTGTTATGCTCTCAAGTTTAACTAAAGAAGGAGCAGATAAAACATTTGAGGCATTAGAACTAGGAGCAGTTGATTTCATCACAAAGCCTTCTGGTTCTATTTCACTAAACATTAGAGAAATAGAAGCCGAAATTATAAGTAAGGTGATACAAGCTGTTAAAGCTAAGGCAAAGCCTACTATAAACGCAACACTACCCAGAAAAAGGATGCGTCCATATCTTTATGATAGCAGCCCTAAGTTTACCACTAAGAAGGGATACGTGGTTGCTCTTGGGACATCGACCGGTGGTCCAAGAGCCTTGCAGCAAGTATTAACTGTTTTACCAAGCAATTTGCCTGCCCCAATTGTTATTGTGCAACATATGCCTGTCGGATTTACGCGTTCTTTAGCGGAAAGATTAAACCGGTTAGCTAATATAAAAGTAAAGGAGGCTGAAGATGGTGAGATGCTAGAAAACGGTGTTGCATATATTGCGCCTGGTGGTGAGCAATTTAGAGTTAAAGAAGTCGCCAATCGACTGCAAGTGCATATTCACAAAGAAGAAAATCGGAATGGTCATCAGCCTTCTGTAGATGTCCTGTTTGAATCGTTAGCCCATGTACCGAGTAAGGAATTAATTGCAGTCATAATGACGGGAATGGGATCAGACGGTGTTAATGGTTTAATTGAAATGAAGACAAGGAAACCAAATACAATTATCTTTTCTGAAGCTAAAGAGACATGTGTGGTTTATGGAATGCCACAAGCTGCTGAAAAAACAAAACTTGTTGATTCAGTTCTTGAGCTACCTGATATCCCAACCGCAATTGTAAATCAATTGAAAGCAAGAGGTGAGTAAGATGGAAATGAATGAATATCTTGATGTTTTTATTGAAGAAAGTAAAGAGCATATTCAGGCGCTAAATGATCATTTACTTAAGCTTGAATCAAACCTTGGAGACCTTGGCTTAGTTAATGAAATCTTCAGATCAGCCCATACCCTTAAGGGGATGTCTGCGACAATGGGCTTTACTGATCTTGCTGATTTGACTCATAAGATGGAGAACGTACTGGACGCGATTCGAAATGACAACATTAGTTTAACACCAATCATTATTGATATTATCTTTCAAGCAGTTGATGCGTTAGAGTCGATGGTTGTAGATATTATTAATGGTGGAGAAGGTAAAAAGGATGTAACCGAGCTAGTTGCAATTTTACAAGGCGTTGAACAAGGAGAAGAAGTCCCAACTGAGCAATCAGTGTTAGAGCAACCAAATCGTATAACGACTCAATCGGCCCGTCTTGATGAATTTGAGTTAGCTGTTCTAAATCAGTCTAAAGAAAATGGCTTTAACAATTATCAAGTCAACGTTCAATTACAAAAGACCTGTCTCCTTAAAGCCGCTCGTGTGTATATGGTGTTTGAAATTTTCGATCAAATTGGTGAAGTCATTAAGTCAATGCCAACAGTAACCGAGCTAGAGGATGAAAACTTTGAGTATGATTTTACTGTTATTTTGGTTACCAAGGATTCACCAACTGAAATTGAGAAAAAAATTCTAAAAGTCTCTGAAGTTGATCACGTTTTAGTTGAGCCATTTGAGGTGAATTATGCAGGTTTAGAAGAAGAGGCAAACATAGAGCACATTGAAACCGCTCAGACTTTAGCAGTAGATATAGACGCTTCTGAAGAAGAAACGAAGAAGAAATCTTTTTCGTCAAAGACAATCCGTGTCAATATTAATCGTTTAGATGCACTAATGAACCTATTTGAAGAATTAGTGATTGACCGTGGTAGACTTGAACAAATCTCAAGTCAGTTAAAAAACAGTGATTTACAAGAAACCGTCGAGCATATGACTCGTATTTCTGGTGACTTACAAAATATTATTTTAAATATGCGAATGGTTCCGATTGACCAAGTTTTCAATCGTTTTCCAAGAATGGTACGTCAACTGGCTAAAGATCTAAATAAGAAGATTAATCTAGAAGTAGTTGGTGCTGAAACTGAATTAGATCGAACAGTTATTGATGAGATTGGTGATCCACTTGTTCACTTAATTCGTAACGCGCTCGATCACGGTATTGAAACGGCAGAAGAGCGATCTAAAAGCGGAAAAGTTGAAGAAGGCACACTAAAACTTAATGCCTACCATAGCGGAAACAGTGTATTTATCGAAATCACAGACGATGGAGCAGGCATTGATCGCCAAAAGGTTCTGCAGAAAGCTATCTCCAATGGTATAGTTAAAGAAGAGGACGCTGATACATTCACTGATCAACAAGTATTTCAGCTTATTATGGAAAGTGGTTTTTCCACGGCAGATAAAATTTCTGATATTTCTGGACGAGGTGTTGGCTTAGATGTCGTCAGAAATAAGATTGAGGCATTAGGCGGAACAATAACGATTCATTCTGTAGCTGGAGAAGGATCTACGTTCTTAATCCAATTACCGCTTACCTTATCAATTATCTCGGTAATGCTTACTGAAGTACAGCAAGAGAAATATGCCATTCCGTTATCATCAATACTAGAAACAGCGATTGTTCATAAAAAAGACATTATGCGTGCTCATAATCAACAAGTAATTGATTTCCGGGGAAAAGTTGTACCACTCGTTTCTTTAAAGGATATATTTCAAGTACCGGGAGAATTGCCTAATGACGAATATTTTTCAGTTGTTATTATTAAACAAGGCGAAAAAATGGCAGGTTTAATTGTAGATACCTTTATCGGCCAACAGGAGGTTGTGCTTAAGTCTCTTGGTAATTATTTAACAGACATATTTGCTATTTCAGGTGCTACCATTTTAGGAGATGGACAGGTCGCATTAATTGTTGATACGAACGCTTTAATTAAATAGGTAGGAGGATTTGACCATGGTTGAAGTAACAGAAGCATACTTAAAAGCAATTATCTTTCAGTTAAATGATGAAGAATATGCAATGCCAGTGGAATTAGTTGGCTCAATTGAGCGGATGATGCACGTCACACGAATTCCTGGGGCACCTGATTTTGTCAAAGGTGTGTTAAATTTGCGTGGTGTTGTGACGCCAATTCTTGATCTCAGGAAGCGGTTTGGTTTTGAGGAGAAGGCTTATACAGATAGTACCAGAACGATTATTATTCACTATAATCAAATTAATATCGGCTTAATTGTTGACGCTGCATACGATGTTGTTGATATCCCTAAGGACCGTATTGAAGCAGCCCCAGAAGTAATCGGCGGTATGCATATTGATTATATTTCTGGTGTAACCAAGCATGAGGATCGGTTACTCATTCTTTTAGATATTGATAAAATTTTGGAGACTAGTAATCTAAACATAATAGAATAAGTAGGTGTAAGACGATGTCATTTATTAAGTCCTTGTCGGGAACACAACTTGATGCGCTTAAAGAAATTGGAAACATTGGCTCAGGCCATGCGGCAACAGCATTGTCAATGATGCTAGATCGGAAAGTAGAGATGAGTATTCCAAGTGTTAGAGTAGTCGATTTTAATGAAATGATGGAGTTAGTGGGAGGGCCTGAAACATTAATTGTTGCTGTGTTTTTACGAATTGAAGGAGATGCACCTGGGAATATGTTCTTCGTTCTTTCACCCGAAGAGGCTAATGCATTTGTTAAGCAACTAACGGGAACAACGTCCTTTTCTATCGCCGATATTGATGAAATGTCAGCCTCAGCATTACAGGAAATGGGTAATATATTAGCCGGATCCTATTTATCTGCTTTATCTGACTTTATTAATGTCTTGTTGCAGCCTTCAGTTCCAATTTTGTCAATTGATATGGCAGGTGCAATTTTAGCAGAGGGATTATACGAATTATCTCATGTCAGTGATTACGCCATTATAATTGATACACTTATTGATGATCACTCACAAGATAATCGACCTATTCAAGGACATTTTTTTCTACTGCCAGATCCGGATTCTTTTTCAAAGATTTTTAACAACTTAGGCGTACAACCGCAGTGAAAACAGTGACAGGGCAAGTTGTAAAAGTGGGAATTGCTGATCTGAAATTCGCAAAATCGCCGGATATCTTGCGAACATCAGGACTCGGTTCCTGTGTTGGTGTTGTAATCTATGACCAGGGGCTTAAAATGGCTGGAATGGCACATGTTATGCTCCCAGAGTCCAAACAAGCTAAGAAAACGAATCAAAATATGTATAAGTATGCAGATACAGCTATTCCAATTCTAATTGAGGCATTAATTAAGGACGGTGCAAGAAAGTTCGCTTTAAAAGCCAAGCTGGCTGGTGGGGCCCAAATGTTCTCCTTCACCTCTAAAAATGATATGCTTCGTGTGGGTGAAAGAAATATTCAAGCTGTCAAGGATCAGTTAGAGATATATCGTATCCCAATTATATCAGAGGATATTAGCGGAAATAGCGGTCGTACGATAGAATTTTCACTTGAGACCTGTTTACTAAATGTAAGAACGGTAAGCAAAGGGGCAACTAATATTTAAAAAGAAAGCGAGGCGATTGGATTGATTGATCAAAAAGAAGCTATTGATCAGCTATGGATAAAATGGAAAGCGTCTAGGGATTCGGATACCGCCAATCGGCTCGTTGAGTACTATCTATATTTGATCGATTACCATGTTCAACGTATATCAGCACACTTACCGCAAAATGTACTAAGAGACGATATCCGAAGCTTAGGATTTGTAGGATTATTTGATGCATTACAGAAATTTGAACCGGAGAGAGATTTGAAATTTGATACCTATGCCTCCTTTAGAATTCGAGGCACGATTATTGATGGTTTAAGAAAAGAAGATTGGCTCTCACGATTAACACGAGAGCGCGCTAAGAAAATTGATCAAGCTACCAGCATGCTTACGCAACAGCTGCAACGTCAGCCTACAGCTTCTGAGATTGCTAAGCATTTAAATATAACGACTCAAGAGGTAGAAACAAGTTACAAGGATGTCTTGTTTGCAAACCTGCTTTCAATGGAAGAGAAAACAAGTGACGACTCTGATGATTACAAAGAAGGAATCGGTCATTCTATTATTGATAATCAACAATTGTCGCCTGAAGATTTAATGGTGAAGCAGGAGAATTATCAGGAGTTAGCGAATTCGATTCATAATTTAAACAAAAATGAGCAGCTTGTTATTAGCTTGTTCTATCATGAAGAGTTATCATTCACAGAAATTGGCCAGGTGCTTTCTTTAACAACATCTAGAATATCGCAAATACATAAGCAGGCCATCTTTAAGCTACGACATGCACTTTCTTAACGATTTGAAAGAGCTTATTTTACCTTGGAGGAAAACAAATGAGTGATCTTAATCAGTATTTTGAAATCTTAATTTCTGAGGATTACATGTATGCTAGTATTCAACTAAAAGAGGAATATGATCCAGCAGAAATTGATGAGGCAATGATTGATCAATGGTTGAAGCGCGAGAAAATTCTTTTTGGTATTGATCGCTCAGTTGTTAAACAGTTAGCAACTGGAACTAATTTCAATATGTTCCCTGTTAGAATAGCTACTGGGATTGATACTATTGATGGTCAGGATGGGACAATCGATTTTGTATGTGACCAAGAAGGTTTTTTTGATGAAGGGGAAAAACGTAATTTCAGAGACGTTAAGAAGATTCCAGCATTAAATGAGGATGAATTAATTGCAAGGATAACGCTACCCACAAAAGGCATCACAGGTGAAAATATTTTAGGTAAAAAAATGCCAGCTCGTAACGGCAAGCCAATTAAATTGAAGGCTGGTAAAAATGTTCGGTTTGACAGTGAAAAAAATGCTTTTTTTTCAACAACAATTGGCAAGCTAAGTGTCGATAGAAGTAAAATTAATGTCTTTAATACCTATGAGCTGAATGAAGACTTATCAATGCTGACCGGTAATATTAAGTTTGCTGGTTCAGTACTTGTGAGAGGCAATGTTCCAGATGGCTTTAGTGTTCAAGCTGATGGTGATATTTTTATTTATGGATTAGTTGAAGCTGGCCATCTCGAAGCTGGTGGAAACGTTGAAGTTTCAGAAGGAATTGTTGGACTGCAGAAGGGCAGCATTAAGGCAGGCGGTGATGTTAATATTGGCTATGTTAATCAAGCTAAAATTGAAGCTGAGCAAAATATTAATGTGCGAAATACCATTATGCATAGCCATTGTGTTGCAAAAGGGCGCATTATTTGTCAAAATGGCCAAATAATCGGAGGGACAAATTCAGCAGGACAATCAATTGAAGCGAAAGATGTTGGAAATAGAATGGATACAAAAACAGAGGTTGCGATAGGCGTCAATCAACAAAAAGCCACCATGGAAAATAAGTTATTTGAAGCGAAATTCACCTTAAAACAAGAATTAGAAAAGCTTGAACTTATTGGCAAGCGATTGCAAGAAAAAGCGAAGCAAAGTGAATTATCTGCGAAAGAAAAGATTTTACTGCTCAAACAGCGAAACTCACAGCAAGTAACGGAAGACAAATTAACGCGGATTGAGAACCAACTTGAGCGATTAAATGTTCAGATTGGTGACGAGAATAAGGCGCGTTTAATCGTAAAGGGCTCCCTATATCCGAATGTCGACCTTAGATTTGGCAAGTATCAGCGTACAACAGAACAATGCTACAAATATTCACAAGCCTTTATTGAAGATGGGGAAATAAGAATTGTTTCTTTATAATTAATTGAAGGGAGTAGATTGTGGTGAGCTGGAGAGCGGTTGAAATGCAAGTCGCACTGCCGAGAACACAGGATGCTGGCCGGATTCAAGAGCAGATTCAACAACGTGGCCAGTTTATGCAGGATGTCTTAGCATCCGCACAATTACAATCTGAGCTTTTAAAAAGAAAGACCGTGACAAATCTTGATAAAAAGAAGCATTTGATTGATACAAAAGAGCGCAAACCTAATCAAACAATGAAAAATTCTGCTAGTTTTGTGCGGGAACAACAGCCTAACAAGATTAGTCATCCGTATTTAGGAAGTAAAATCGATTTTAATGGTTAAGAGGGATACGATGCTGTTACTCTATATTTTATTACTAATAAGCTTTTTTTTACATGTACTAACCTTTGTTCAGTTGCGACAAATGAAAGTAAAACACGAGCAACCACGGCGAGATCATGAGCACCTAATTCGACAGCAAAAAGAGCTTGAAGAACTATTATCAGTTTATTTAGTTGAGATGAGAGAAGAAAATGAATCGCTTTTAGCGGCTTTGACTAAGAAAACTCCAAAGAAAGCTAACGTGATTGAACAGGATAGGCAGGAACAAGACTCGAAAGATGATCCGGACCACGGTTTAAAAACAAAATATTCAGACTATAAACCACTAGCGGATGACAAACCTGGTGAATCCTTTAAGCCTTCACTTGCAGCACAGGTTTTAGCAATGCATGATCAAGGTCAAGCTGTAGATGCTATTGCCAAGCAGCTTAACAAAGGTAGAACAGAAATTGAATTAATGCTTAAATTCCAACAAAAAAACGATTGAAATGCTTGCTTGTCAGTTTCTGTTATGATATAGTTACTTTTGGTGTTAATTACACACGCTTATGGATGGTAGAAATGGTGCTACAGAAGAAGCTGTAGTTTTTCTATAAAAATGAAGTAAGCGGAGGAAAAAACCATTAGGAGGAAAAGGAAATGGCAGTAATTTCAATGAAACAACTTCTTGAAGCTGGTGTGCACTTTGGTCACCAAACACGTCGTTGGAACCCAAAAATGAAGAAATATATCTTCACGGAGAGAAACGGCATTTACATTATCGATTTACAAAAAACAGTGAAAAAGGTTGATGAAGCATATAACTTTATCAAAGAAGTAGCTGAAAATGGTGGAACTGTTTTGTTTGTAGGTACAAAAAAACAGGCACAAGAATCGGTTAAAGATGAAGCTATTCGTTCAGGTCAATACTACATTAACCAACGTTGGTTAGGTGGTACATTAACGAACTTTGGTACAATCCGCAAGCGTATTAATCGTTTAGTTGCGATTGAAAGAATGGAAGAAGATGGTACATTTGATGTACTTCCAAAGAAAGAAGTCGTTGGTCTTTTAAAGGAAAAAGATCGTCTTGTTAAATTCTTAGGCGGAATTAAAGAAATGAAAAAAATTCCTGACGCATTGTTTATTGTTGACCCACGTAAAGAGCGCATTGCCGTGGCTGAAGCACATAAATTAAATATTCCAATCGTAGGTATTGTTGATACGAACTGTGATCCGGATGAAATTGATTATGTTATCCCAGCAAATGATGATGCAATTCGTGCGGTGAAGCTATTAACGTCAAAAATGGCCGATGCTATTTTAGAAGTTAAACAAGGCGAGGAAATTGAAGAAGTAGAAGCTGCAGTTGAAGAGACAACTGAAGAAGTTACAGCTGAACAATAATAACTAAGGTTACGGAGGTGATAAGAGGGGAACCTTTTATCACCTTTTTTTAAGAGTATAAGATCTAGTATGGTTGATTATGAATAGGAGGAATTTAAAATGGCAGTAACAGCAAGCATGGTAAAAGAACTTCGTGAAAAAACTGGCGCAGGTATGATGGACTGTAAAAAGGCACTTCAGGAAACTGATGGCGATATGGATAAAGCAATTGATTATTTACGTGAAAAAGGTATTTCAAAAGCAGCTAAGAAGGCAGATCGTATTGCTGCTGAAGGTTCAGCATACACACTTACAGAGGGTAACGCAGCTGTACTTATTGAGGTAAACTGTGAAACGGACTTTGTAACGAAAAATGATCAGTTTAAAGCGCTTCTAAATGAATTGGCTAAGCATTTACTTGCTCAAAAGCCTGCAACATTAGAGGAAGCTCTTCAACAGCCGCTTCATGGAGATGGCGAAAGTGTAGAAACATTTATTCATAATAATATTGCAAAAATTGGTGAAAAACTATCACTTCGTCGTTTTATCATTGCAGAAAAAACAGATGCAGATGCATTCGGTGCCTATATTCATATGGGCGGCAATATTGGTGTCTTAACAGTTGTTGAAGGTACAACTGATGAAGCATTTGCTAAAGATATTGCAATGCATATCGCTGCAGTAAATCCACGCTTTGTTTCTCGTGATGCAGTAGATGCGGAAACCGTTGAAAAAGAACGAGAAATCTTAAAGCAACAAGCGCTTAGTGAAGGCAAGCCAGAGAATATCGTTGAGAAAATGGTTGAAGGCCGTCTTGGTAAATTCTTTGAAGATATCTGTTTACTTGAGCAAAGCTTTGTTAAAGATCCAGATCAAAAGGTTAAAAAGCTAGTTGCTGATAAAGGAGCTACTATCCATGCTTTCACACGCTATCAGGTTGGTGAAGGTATTGAAAAGCGTGAAGAGAACTTCGCTGAAGAAGTAATGAGTCAAGTCAAAAAATAAACAATCTTATTTAAAATCGGTTATAAATGGGAGCACATAGTGTTCCCTTTTCTTTGGACATGCAAGATTGGTTTTTTTAAAATAGGATGTATAATTGTGTCTATTAAAAACTTGGTGTAAAATATAACTAAATTCTACATAATGGAGGTTATTATGACGACTGCACGCTATAAGAGAATTGTATTAAAACTAAGTGGTGAAGCATTAAGTGGTGAGCTAGGCTATGGGCTTGAACCAAAGATCATTCAATCTATTGCAAAGCAAGTAAGAGAAATCGCTGAAATGGGTGTAGAAATAGCCATCGTAGTTGGCGGCGGAAACATCTGGCGTGGTAAGGTTGGAAGTGAAATGGGGATGGATCGTGCAAATGCAGATTATATGGGTATGCTTGCTACCGTCATGAACTCTTTAGCGCTTCAAGATAGTTTAGAGAATTATGGTGTCGAGACGCGTGTCCAAACATCAATAGAGATGCGTCAAGTTGCAGAACCATATATTCGTAGAAAAGCAATTCGTCATCTCGAAAAGAAACGTGTTGTCATTTTTGCTGCTGGTACTGGAAATCCTTATTTCTCAACTGATACAACAGCTGCCTTACGAGCTGCTGAAGTCGACGCAGAGGTTATTTTAATGGCCAAGAACAATGTTGACGGTGTCTATAATGCTGATCCTAAGTTAGATAAAACTGCTCAGAAATATGATTCACTGACGTATATGCAAATGCTTAATGAGGAATTAGGTGTCATGGATTCAACAGCATCTTCTTTATGTATGGATAATGATATACCTCTACTTGTTTTTTCTGTTTCAGAAGAGGGAAATATTAAACGGGCCGTCTCTGGAGAAGAGATCGGTACTCTTGTTAGGGGGAAATAAACGATGTCAGAAGCAATCATTAACGAATCGAAACAACGAATGGAACAGGCCATTCAATCCTTTTCCAAGAATTTAGCTACAGTAAGAGCTGGTAGAGCAAATCCAGCAATTCTAAATAGTGTCTTTGTTGATTACTATGGTGCACCAACACCTTTAAATCAACTCTCCACTATTTCAGTGCCAGAAGCACGCTTGCTTGTTATTACCCCTTTTGATAAATCTTCAATTGGTGAGATTGAAAAGGCTATTCAGAAGGCTGACCTTGGTTTAGCGCCATCAAGTGATGGCAATGTGGTTAGAATTGCAATTCCAGCTCTTACCGAAGAACGTCGTAAGGAATTAGTTAAAGTCGTTGGGAAATTTGCCGAAGAATCAAAGGTTCAGGTTCGTAATGTAAGACGCGATGCTAACGATCAGTTAAAGAAAGCTGAGAAAAATGGTGATCTTACCGAAGATGATCTTCGTGATTATCAGGAAGATGTCCAAACAGAAACCGATCAATTTATTACGAAAATTGATCAGATGGTGACTGAGAAAGAAGCTGAAATCCTAGAGGTGTAAACAGTTAGGCAAGGCTAACCTGCTTGATCAGTGAACAATGAATTTAGTTAAATACAACGGCTATTCTTTGCTTAGCTGATCAGATAAGTGTAACAAAAGAGCGATCACTTTTGTTACACTTTTTTTACACGTTAGCGTCAATTTCATAATGGCACATACTGGTTTTTAATACGAATACTCACAAAGCGAAGGTCAAGATTAGTTCGGTTACCTTTTTTTCCTACCGTTAGACAGTGACCTTATTTCTATGAAATTGATATTTAGCTTAAAATAATGTACATAAATCGAATAAAGCTATTAAGATAATGAGCATGATAAGCGAGTAAAGGTAAGGCTTTGTTTGTCCAGTTTTAGGAGAATTTTAAAGCTCTAATAGGATTGTTAGTGAATCTCAGTCAAGAACATGGTAAACTGTAAAAAGAATTGTTAGAACGAGATGGCGTTTTAAATGGGGGAAATTGTAATGGCATTTTTTAAATGGCCTTTTAAAAAAAGAAAGGTTGAAAGCTTCGCAAGAAATGCGACCTTAAAACTAGTACCAAACCATGTAGCCATTATTATGGATGGTAATGGTAGATGGGCAAATAGTAGAGGTCTTCCTCGATTTGCTGGTCACAAAGAAGGCATGGATAACGTAAAGAGGATTGTAAAAGTAGCGAATGCTCAAGGAATTAAGGTATTGACGATGTATGCATTCTCGACTGAAAATTGGCGAAGACCAAAGCAAGAGGTCGACTACTTAATGAAGCTACCAAAAGAATTTCTTAACATATATTTACCTGAACTAATTGAAGAGAATGTTCAGGTGAAAATGATTGGTCATAGAGCTCAACTCCCCGCACATACACAAGCGGCAGTGGAGCAAGCCATCGAGCAAACAAAGCATAATAATGGTTTAATTTTAAATTTAGCCTTGAATTATGGGAGTCGTGCTGAAATTATTGCGGCCATTAAAGCAGTCGCAGGTGATGTTTCAGCTAATAACATTAATATTGATGATATTGATGAAGCAACAATTAATAAGCATTTATTTACAACTGACTTGCCAGATCCCGATTTACTAATTCGGACAAGTGGTGAAATGCGTGTAAGCAACTTCCTTCTATGGCAGCTTGCCTATACCGAATTCTGGTTTACCGATGTCCATTGGCCTGCATTTACTGAGGCGGAATTCGTTAAAGCCTTAGATGCGTATCAACAACGAAAAAGACGTTATGGTGGATTATAAGCCATAAAAAGGGGGCTTCCAAATGAAGACAAGAACTATTACAGCAATAATTGCAATTTTGCTCTTTTTCCCTTTTGTTATATTAGGGGGATGGCCATTTTATCTCGTCATGTTTTTAATTAGCTCAGTTGGACTTTATGAACTATTACGCATGCGGCAAATGACTAAGTATCCAATTCCAATAGCATTTACAATGGTTTTACTTTGGTCATTAGTTCTACCTGAAACGAATAAGCTTAATTTAAGCTGGGTTTACGCATATCAAAGAGAAATAATATTATTGGTTGTGCTACTATTACTAGGCTATACAGTGCTTGTTAAGAATAAATTTACTTTTGAAGATGCAGGATTTATGGTGCTATCAGCTATATACGTTGGCCTTGGTTTTCATTATTTCATTGAGGTACAGGCTTCTGGATTAGAGTATATTTTTTATGCCATCGTGGTCATTTTAGCTACTGATACGGGTGCTTACTTTTCAGGGCGATACTTTGGAAAGCGCAAGCTTTGGCCTGAAATTAGCCCTAATAAGACCATTGAAGGTGCAATTGGTGGGATTGTGCTGGCACTTGTTGCCGGGCTTACCTTTCACTTTATCTTTACTGTACATCAATCGACAAGCATCGTTATTCTGGTCTCAATTTTAGCAAGTATTGTTGGTCAAATTGGTGACTTAGTAGAGTCGGCGTTTAAAAGATACTATACTGTCAAGGATTCAGGGCATATTTTACCAGGTCATGGTGGAATTCTCGATCGCTTTGACAGCTGGTTGTTTGTTTTTCCGATTTTGCATTTTATTCAATTTGTTTCATAAATTAAAGGAGTGGAATCTTGAAAACAATCACATTACTAGGGGCAACCGGCTCGATCGGACAGCAAACCTTAGCCGTTATTCGAGCACATCCTGACCAATTTGTCATTCATGCGTTAGCCTTTGGCCGAAATGTCGAACTTGCTCGTCAATTTATATACGAGTTTCAGCCAGAAAAGGTCGTGGTACAGGATAAGGAAACCAAACAAAAATTAACTGCTTGGGTATCAGGTACGAAGATATTGGTAGGATTACCAGGTTTAATTGAGGTTTGTACCGATGAAGCTGTTGATTTAGTTGTAAATGCTATTATCGGAAGGATTGGGCTAGAGCCTACTCTGCAAGCAATTAAGGCAAATAAAACACTAGCGATTGCCAATAAAGAAACTCTTGTTACTGCTGGCCATTTAGTAATGGATGCGGTTGCCAAGCATCAAGTCAACTTATTACCTGTTGACAGTGAGCATTCCGCAATTTTTCAATGTTTGCAGGGCGAAAATGAACAAACGGTTAAAAAGCTTATTATCACTGCTTCTGGTGGAAGTTTTCGAGCAAGGACGAGAGCTCAGCTTGCTGATGTTTCAATTGAGGATGCGTTACAGCACCCAAACTGGTCAATGGGTGCCAAAATAACGATTGATTCAGCTTCAATGATGAATAAAGGGCTTGAAGTGATTGAGGCACATTGGTTATTTGGACTCGACTATGATAAAATTGATGTTATTTTACATAAGGAAAGTGTCATTCATTCAATGGTTGAATTTCAAGATCGAAGTGTGATTGCTCAACTAGGTAATGCTGATATGAGAATTCCGATCCAGTATGCGCTATCATACCCTACTAGAATACCGCTCAATGATGCGGATTCGCTTGATTTAGTATCTTTAAGCCAGTTGAATTTTGAAAAAATGGACCTTGAGCGTTTCCCTTGTTTAGCGATGGCAATTGAAGCAGGGAAAAGTGGTGGCTCATTACCAACAGTGCTGAATGCAGCTAATGAACAAGCTGTAGCGATGTTTCTGAATAATGAATTGTCATTTTTAGGAATTGAGGACGTGATAGAGTATGCACTAGCTCGGCATGTTAAAATTACCAATCCCGATTTAGAAACGATTTTAGCCATTGATGAAGAAACAAGACTTATCGTTCGCGATCAGATAAAACGTTAGCTTAAAAGGAGAGAGGCACTTGAATACAATTGTTGCTTTCATACTAATGTTTGGTTTATTAGTATTTGTGCATGAATTTGGGCATTTTATCGTAGCTAAAAAAACAGGCATGCTCGTAAGGGAATTTGCAATCGGCTTTGGACCGAAAATATTCTCAATTAAACGGGCAGAGACGTTATATACAATTCGGATTTTGCCAATGGGTGGTTACGTTCGGGTTGCTGGTGAAGACCCTGAAATTGTTGAGCTTAAGCCTGGTCAGCATATTGGTCTTAAGTACAATAAGCAAGGACAAGTAAATAAAATTATTGTCAACAATAAGGATAAGCACCCAACGGCTGAAGTCATTGAGGTCGAGCAGGCTGACTTAACGCACCAGTTACAAATTAAAGGCATGCTAATTGGTGAAGAAGAAGTGAAGGTCTATCAGATTGCAGTGGACGCTGATTATGTCATGAATGAGTCTGAGACACGCATTGCACCCTTTGATCGTCAGTTTGCTGCTAAAACCAAGCTTCAGCGGTCAGCGCAATTATTTGCCGGACCATTAATGAATTTTATTTTAACGGCGCTTCTGTTTTTTGCGTTAGCGGCATTTAGTGGGATTCCAGTGGAGGATGCGCGGCTAGGAGAGATCGCTCCTAACAGTCCAGCTGAACAAGCTGGATTACAACCTGGAGATCAAATTACTCAAATTGATCAAGTAGAAATAAATAGTTGGTTAGACTTTCAACGATATGTAAGTGAGCGACCTAATCAAGAATTAACAATTAATTATCTTAGAGATGGTGAAGCAGATAAGTTAACGATTGTTCCAACTTCTGAGCAATTGGATGATAGTGAAGTTGGTCGAATCGGTGTTAGGCAGTACATGGAGAGATCAGTGACTAGAGCGATACCGTATAGCCTAACTCAAACCTATGAATGGTCTAAATTAATTCTGGTTAACTTAGGTATGCTTGTAACTGGTCAATTCTCAGTTGATATGTTATCTGGACCAGTTGGTATTTATGATTTCACCGATCAAGTTGTGCAAACAGGTTTTTGGAATTTCGTCCAGTGGACTGCGGCATTAAGTGTGAATCTAGGTATTATTAATTTACTGCCGTTACCAGCACTCGATGGCGGAAGACTACTGTTTGTTGGCATTGAAGCAATTAGAGGAAAGCCAATTTCCCCAGAGAAAGAGGGACTCGTACATTTTGTTGGCTTTGCGTTACTTATGTTACTTATGGTTATTGTGACATGGAATGATATACAACGTTTATTCTTGTAAAGGGTTAACTAGAGAAGGTGGATGAAAAATGAGACAAAGCAGAACTTTAATTCCAACATTAAAAGAAACACCAGCTGATGCTGATATAGCGAGCCATCAATGGCTCTTACGGGCTGGGTACATTAGACAGAACTTTTCTGGGGTATACAGCTTTTTGCCACTAGGAAAAAAGGTTTTAGATAAAATTGAACAGGTTGTGCGTGAGGAAATGGACAAGGTTGGGGCTAACGAAGTATTAATGCCTGCCTTACAATCTGCTGACCTGTGGCGAGAATCAGGGCGATGGGACAAGATGGGTCCTGAATTGATGCGGTTAAATGATCGGCATGAGCGTGAGTTTGTCCTGGGGCCAACTCATGAGGAAGTGGCTACAAGTATGATTCGTGATGAAGTCAAGAGCTACAAGAAGCTACCACTAACCTTGTACCAAATTCAAACAAAGTTTCGTGATGAGCGTCGTCCTCGCTTTGGCTTACTTAGAGGACGAGAATTTATTATGAAGGATGCATACTCTTTTCATGATTCAGAGCAAAGCTTGGAAGAAAGTTATCAGACAATGTATCAAGCGTATACGCAAATATTTACTCGGCTAGGATTAAACTTTAGAGCTGTTATTGCTGACTCTGGAGCGATGGGTGGTAAGGATACCCATGAGTTTATGGCGCTATCACAGGTTGGAGAAGACACAATCGCTTTTTCAGATCAATCTGACTATGCGGCTAATATTGAAATGGCCGAGGTTCTAGATTGCTATTCCTTCTCAGAGCAAGAGGCTAAGCCGCTTGAGCTGGTTGATACTCCAAATCAGAAAACGATGCAGCAGGTTGCTGACTATCTTGGTCATGCCCTTGATGCTGGAATGAAGTCATTACTCTATCAAATTGATGATGCTTTTGTTCTAGTTGTCACAAGAGGTGATCATGAAGTGAACGAAATCAAACTGAAAAATCATTTCGCAGCAAGTAAGGTTGAATTGGCGGATGAAAAAGTAAGTGGAGAATTACTTCAAGCAGGCTTTGGTTCATTAGGTCCGATTGATGTACCAGCAGAGGTTAAGGTTGTGTGTGACTTGGCTGTTCGGGCAATGGCTAATGTTACCTGCGGTGCTAATCAGGATGATAAGCATTATGTCAATGTTAATCCTAAGCGGGATCTCGTTAATGTTGAGTACGCTGACCTTCGCTTTATCAAAGCGGGTGATCCTTCCCCAGATGGTAAGGGCACCATTGAATTCGCTGAAGGTATTGAAATAGGCCAAGTATTTAAATTAGGTAGCTTTTATGCGGAGCAATTAGGCGCGACCTACTTAAATGATCAAGGCAAGTCAGAGACAATGCTAATGGGTTGTTATGGTGTCGGTGTTTCTCGAACACTTGCTGCTATTGTTGAACAGCACCATGATGATAAGGGCATTGTCTGGCCGGTTCAAGTAGCACCTTACCAAATCCACTTACTTGTGCTAAATAGCAAGAAAGAAGAGCAAGTTCAATTAGGTGAGCAAATTTACCATCAGCTCACTAGTGCCGGCTATGATGTCCTTTATGATGATCGTAAAGAACGGGCAGGCATTAAATTTGCTGATAGTGATTTAATTGGTATTCCTTATCGAGTAACTGTTGGTAAGCAAGCAGACGATGGTATTGTCGAATGTAAAGTTCGGATGACAGGTGAACAATCTGAACGTCATTTTAAAGAAATTATTCCATACCTCGAGCGCAGCCTGAACCCGAACTAGATAAAGAAGCCCTTGTCCGTTTTGTCCGAGACAAGGGTTTTCCTTATTTAAATCTTTTTCAATGCTAAACGAGTAAGAAATGGAGGGATAAGAATGAGTTTATCTAGTCAGGATAAAATGAAACTATTACTAGATCAACTAGGTGTAGTTGAGGATGATCAACTAACCTATTTTACTGAGGCAAAGCTTTCGAAGTTAATTGTTTATAAGAAAACACAACGATGGTTATTTCAATTTCACTTTGACAATATTCTGCCGATTGAAGTATTTCGGTTATTTCGTTTACAACTGCAAGAAGCCTTTTCACAGATTGCTAAGGTTGATTATCAAATTACTAATGGCAATCTACAAATTGAACCTGATCAGGTGCTGGGCTATTGGCGCGATTTTGTTGAACAGGAAGAAGATTTATCGCCAGCCTATGCTGATCAGTTAAAGCAACATCAGCCATCAGTTTCTGGCAATAAACTCGTATTAAAAGCCAGGAATGATACTGAGGCAGAAGTGTTTAAGACGAGGTTAGTTAATCCTTATAAAGTATACTGTCACAAGCATGGCTTACCTGTTTGGACAATTGATGCAGCAGCTGAGTCAATTGCTGCCGACCTGGAGAGATTTAGAGAGCAAAAAGCATTAGAAGACCAGCAACTTGTGCAAAAAGCAATTGCGGATAAGGCCAAGCAAACGACTAAAGCTAAGCAATCTGATGCTAATCATCCGTTAACGATTGGGTATCCGATCAAAGAGGAACCGATTCAGATGAACACCATTTTAGAAGAAGAACGAAGGGTTATTTTACAGGGCTATGTTTTTGCTGCTGAGGTGAGAGAGTTACGATCGGGACGGCACTTGCTTATTGTAAAAATAACTGACTATACCGATTCATTTTCAGTGAAAATGTTTTCAAAAGGCGATCAAGATCAAGAAAAGTTTAAGCAAGTCAAGAAAGGCATGTGGATTAAAGCGCGAGGCAGTATACAAACCGATACTTTCTCAAATGAATTAACGATGATGATGAATGACCTTAACGAAATTAAGGTTGAAACGAAGCAAGACCTTGCGCCTGAGGGCGAGAAACGGATTGAACTTCACAGCCATTCAACCATGAGTCAGATGGATTCTGTTGTACCGGTATCAAAGCTTGTTGAACAAGCAGCAAAATGGGGCCATAAGGCTATCGCCATTACTGACCATGCTGGGGCACAGGCGTATCCAGAAGCGCACGCAGCCAGTAAAAAGCATGGTATCAAGATGATTTATGGTGTGGAAATTAATTTAGTCGATGATGGTGTGCCGATTGCCTATAATGAGGTAGATCTGCAGTTAGATAATGCCAGCTATGTGGTTTTTGACGTTGAGACAACAGGCTTGTCCGCTGTTTATGATACCATTATTGAACTTGCAGCGGTAAAAGTCAGAGATGGCGATATTGTCGATCGCTTTGAACGTTTTGCCAATCCACATAAGCCACTCTCACAAACCATTAAGGATTTAACAGGCATTACTGATGATATGGTCAAGGATGCACCGGAAGTAAAAGATGTGTTAGCTGAATTTCGGGAGTGGATGGGTGATGACATTCTTGTTGCACACAATGCTAGCTTTGATATCGGTTTTATTAATCAAGGCTTTAAACAGCATGGTGTGGAAAAGGCTACCAATCCTGTTATTGACACGTTAGAACTGGGAAGATTTATCCTACCGCAATTAAAGAGCCATCGATTGAACATCCTTTGTAAGTATTATGGCATTGAGTTAACCCAGCACCACCGGGCCATATACGACACTGAAGCCACTGCTTATTTATTACTAAAGCTCATCAAAGAAGCACAAGAAAAAGAAATTACCAATCATAATCAATTCAATCTACATATGGGTGAAGGAAATGCTTATCAGCGAGCTCGCCCGTACCATGCAACGTTATTAGCTAAAGATGAAACAGGGTTGAAGAATATCTTTAAGCTCGTTTCAATGGCGCATATTGATTATTTCTATCGGGTACCTAGAATTCCACGGTCTAAGCTGATCGCGCACCGCGCTGGTATTCTAATTGGGACGGCATGTGACAAAGGTGAAGTATTTGAAACAATGATGCAGAAATCTGCTGAGGAAGCAGAGCGTGTTGCAGCATTTTATGACTATATTGAAGTGCAACCACCAGAGAACTATGCACCATTAATTGATCGTGAATTAATTGAGAATGAAGCACAGCTTTATGATATTCTTCGTCAATTAGTCGACTTAGCAGATCAGCTTGAAAAACCATGTGTTGCTACCGGTAATGTCCATTATCTTGAGGAACGAGATCATATTTACCGACAAATTCTAATTAAATCGCAGAATGGAAATCCATTAAGCAGACAGAAGCTACCGAACGTACCATTTCGAACGACCGATGAAATGCTAGCCTGTTTTGATTTCCTTAGTGATGAAAAAGCAAAAGAAATTGTGGTCACCAATCCTCATAAAATAGTAGATTTAGTCGAAGAGATTAGTCCAGTGAAAGAGGATCTGTATACGCCTAACATTGATGGGGCCGATCAAGAGATTCGTGATATGAGCTATGCCTTTGCGCATAACTTATATGGTGAAGAGCTTCCAGAAATTGTAGTTGCAAGGATGGAGAAGGAACTAAAAAGCATAATTGGTCATGGCTTTGCTGTTATCTACTTAATTTCGCACAAGCTTGTGAAGAAATCTTTAAATGATGGTTATCTCGTTGGATCTCGGGGCTCGGTCGGCTCATCGTTAATTGCAACATTTACTGAAATTACCGAGGTAAATCCTTTACCACCACATTATGTCTGTCCAAACTGTCGTCACCATGTTTTCTTTACTGATGGTGAATATGGTAGTGGCTACGATCTGCCTGATAAGGATTGTCCGGAATGTGGGACAGCCTATCGAAAGGAAGGGCAGGATATCCCGTTTGAAACCTTCCTTGGCTTTAAAGGAGATAAGGTTCCAGATATCGACTTGAACTTCTCAGGAGAATATCAGCCGATTGCGCACAACTATACCAAGGTTTTATTTGGTGAAGATAAGGTTTACCGAGCAGGAACAATTGGAACAGTAGCGGAAAAGACCGCCTATGGTTATGTGAAGGGCTATGCATCAGATCACAACCTTCACATTAAAAATGCCGAGGTTGATCGCTTAGTGCAAGGCTGTACGGGTGTGAAAAGGACAACTGGTCAGCACCCGGGGGGGATTATTGTTGTTCCCGATTATATGGACATTTATGATTTTTCACCCATTCAATTTCCGGCAGACGATCGTAATTCTGAATGGAAAACGACCCATTTTGATTTCCATTCTATTCATGACAACTTATTAAAGCTTGACATTCTTGGGCATGATGATCCGACAATGATTCGGATGCTTCAGGACTTGAGTGGCATTGATCCGAAGACCATTCCTACCGATGATGCTGATGTCATGAAAATATTCTCATCTCCTGATGTCCTGGGTGTGACGGTTGATGATATTATGTGCGAAACGGGCACTCTTGGTGTTCCAGAGTTCGGGACCCGTTTTGTTCGACAGATGCTTGAGGATACTGGTCCAAAGACGTTTGCCGAGCTTGTTATTATCTCTGGTCTTTCTCATGGGACAGATGTTTGGCTAGGCAATGCGCAAGAGCTAATTAATCAAGGTATTTGTAAACTGCCTGATGTTATTGGCTGTCGTGATGATATTATGGTTTATCTTATGCATAAAGGACTTGAAGCTTCATTAGCCTTTAAGATTATGGAGTCTGTCCGTAAAGGGAAAGGCTTAATTGATGAGTGGATTGTTGAAATGAAGAAGCAGGATGTCCCAGATTGGTATATCGACTCTTGTAAAAAGATAAAGTATATGTTCCCTAAAGCCCACGCTTCGGCCTATGTGTTAATGGCTATTCGGATTGCATACTTTAAGGTCCATCACCCTATTCTATTCTATGCCGCCTACTTTACGGTACGAGCGAGTGATTTTGAGCTAGACACAATGGTAAAAGGTTCAGCAGCCATTCGCTCTCGGATTGAGGATATTTATAAGAAGGGTAATGATGCAGCACCAAAGGAGAAGAGTTTAGTCGTTGTCCTAGAACTGGCACTTGAAATGAACGCGCGCGGCTTTACCTTTAAAAAGGTTGACCTTTATAAATCAAGTGCGACCGACTTTCTTGTGGAGGGTGATGGCCTAATTCCTCCGTTTAATGCAATAGATGGTTTAGGAACAAACGCTGCGTTAAATATCGTGAAGGCGCGTGAGCAAGGTGAGTTCCTATCGAAAGAAGATTTACGAGAGCGAAGCCGTATTTCAAAAACAGTTCTTGAGTATCTCGATGACCATGGTTGCTTGCAAGGGATGGAAGAAAAAAATCAACTGTCCCTATTTTAACTAAAAAATATGGTTTAGGTGGCCAACGTTTTCAAACCAACCTTTACCACCACGGATGTTGCTAGCAAACTTTTGGTTGAGAGGTGGAAAGAGTAGTTGAACTTTACAGCTAGATGTGTTATAGTTACCCTAGCTTTAAGTGAGCGTGTACTGAAGAAAGAGTGGGGAAACCCACTCTTTCTTCACAGCTTGATCTTTTTTGTCATTCTATGTTTTTTGGTTTATCCCTTGTCACTCGGACAAGGGATTTGTCATTATGTCAAAACACCGTAATGAAGCTAGTGTCATGATTTAAACTGCAAAATTGAGATAATGAAACATTTAAAAATTGTCTACACTAAAAAAGATCAATCGGGTAGCGCTAAACAATTTAGGTTGAAGGAGGCGAATTTGTGAGTTCATCTGTTACAGAAAAAACCGAAGCACTGGTCATCCCTATATTAGAGGAGATGCAGCTTCAGCTCGTCGATATTGAATTTGTTAAAGAAGGTAAGAACTGGTTCCTAAGAGTGTTTATAGACAAGCAAGATGGTGTCGATATTGAGGAATGCGGTCGTGTATCAGAGCGGTTAAGTGAACGCTTAGATAAAGACGATCCGATTTCAACACCCTATTACTTAGAGGTATCCTCACCAGGTGCAGAACGACCATTAAAAAAACCAGAGGATTTTAAGTCTAAGCTTGGTAGTAATATTTATGTGAAGCTATATGAACCGATTGAAGGCAAGAAAAGCTATGAGGGTATTCTCGTTTCATTTGATGAAAATGAACTTGTGACAATTGAAGTAAAGGACAAAGCAAGGACAAAGCAGGTTGAGATACCGTATAAAAAAATGGCTAAAGCTCGGTTAGCGGTATCATTTAATTAAAGGGGGAAGTATTGTGAGTAAGGAGCTTTTTGATGCCATTAATTATTTAGGCGAGGAAAAAGGGATTGACAAGGATGTATTAATTGAAGCGTTAGAGGCAGCATTAATATCAGCCTACAAAAAGAATTTTAAATCCGCTACTAATGTTCGAGTTGATCTAAATGAAGAAACGGGTAGCATGCATGTCTTTTCACGTAAGGAAATTGTAGAAGATGTCGAGGATACCCAACAACATATTGATTTAGATACAGCAAAGTCAATTAATCCCAATTATGAGCTTGGCGATATTATCGAGGTAGAGGTTACGCCACGTGACTTTGGTAGAATTGCTGCTCAAGCAGCTAAGCAAGTAGTGACACAGCGTGTTAGAGAAGCAGAGAGAGGCGTTATCTTTAACGAGTATATCGATCGAGAAGAAGATATCATGAATGGGATCATTCAACGTGTTGATCCGCGCTTTGTTTACATTGATTTAGGTAAGGTTGAAGCTAAGTTAGCAGAGCCTGAGCAAATGCCAACTGAAAACTATCGTGTTCATGATCGGATTAAGGTATTCGTTACCAAGGTGGAAAACACAAACAAAGGTCCACAGATCTTCGTTTCACGCTCTCATCCTGGACTATTGAAGCGGTTGTTTGAAGTCGAGGTTCCAGAAATTTATGATGGTATTGTTGAAATTAAATCAGTTGCTCGAGAAGCAGGTGATCGTTCTAAAATTTCCGTATTTGCAAAGGACCCTGATGTTGACCCAGTCGGCTCTTGCGTTGGTCAAAAGGGACAGCGTGTCCAAACAATTGTTGATGAGCTTAAGGGAGAAAAAATTGACATTGTTGAGTATTCAGAAGATCCAGTCGTATATGTCTCTAATGCACTAAGTCCTTCAAAAGTAACGGAAGTCCATGTAAATGAAGAGCAGAAAGCCACAACTGTAGTCGTACCTGATAACCAGCTTTCACTTGCAATTGGTAAACGCGGTCAAAATGCTCGACTTGCTGCAAAACTTACCGGGTGGAAAATTGACATCAAAAGTGAAAAGGAAGCTGCTGAATTGGGCATTTTGGCAAGGCGTTCGGATTCAGGAACATCAGAGGATTTTGAGCCACTTTTCGATACAAACGAAGATTTGTTTAGTTAAGAGGAGTGATAACAATGGCGAAAAAAACTAAAAAAATTCCATTGCGAAAGTGTATTGTCTCGCATGAAATGAAGCCGAAGCAATCTTTAATTCGTATTGTTCGAACTAAAGAAGGAGAAGTCTTTGTTGATCCCAGTGGCAAAAAAAATGGTCGTGGTGCCTATGTGTCAAATGATTTGACTATTGTAGATCAGGCTGAAAAGAACAAAGCGATCGAAAGTCATTTTCAACTAGGTGAGATTGAAAACTTATATAACGATTTAAGAAAAGTAATTCAAGGTGAAAACATTGAGTAACGAGCAAAAGTATTTAAACATGATTGGTTTAGCAACTCGAGCACGAAAGACGACATTTGGTGAAGAGCAAATTATTAAAGATGTAAAGCGAGGACAGGCGAAGCTTGTGTTAATTGCAAGTGATATTGGTCTTCAAACATCAAAAAAACTGACTGATAAATGTACATTTTACCAGGTTCCCTGTCGTAAGATGATTATCGACCGAGATCGCTTGTCACATGCTGTCGGGAAGTCAGGCAGAGTTGCTGTCGCCATTACAGATGAAGGGTTTGCTAAGAAAATTTGCTCATTACTCGATTAAATATTATTCGGGGGTGACTGTATGGCTAAAACAAGAGTTTATGAATATGCCAAACAACACAATGTTTCAAGTAAAGAAGTTATTAATAAATTAAAAGAATTAAATGCTGATGTATCAAATCACATGTCGACAATTACGGATGAACATGTAAAAGCACTAGATAAATTGTTTAAACCTGAGCCAAAAGCGACTGAAACTAATCAAAATCAGCAACAGCAAAAAGCTAAACATACACCAAAGGCTAAAAAAGAAGGAACAGCAAAAAAAGCAGGACAACCAAAGCAAGAAACAAAGCCAGCGGAAGAAAAGAAGCAGGCTGAGTCATCTAATAAGACGATAAAATATACTGGGTCGCTCACTGTTGGGGAACTTGCTGAAAAGTTAGGTAAAGAAGCAAGTGAAATAATTAAAAAGCTAATGTTTCTTGGCGTAATGGCGACAAAGAATCAAGATTTAGATGATGATTCTATCGAGCTTATTTGTGGCGAATATGGTATTGCTGTTGAAAAAGAGATTGAGGTGGAGAAAACAGATTTGCTTCAATATATTGAAGCAGATCAAGAAGATGCGCTTGAAGAGCGCCCACCAGTTGTTACAATTATGGGCCACGTTGACCATGGTAAAACAACATTGCTTGATTCAATTCGAAATACCAAAGTTACTGAGGGTGAAGCGGGCGGCATTACGCAACATATTGGTGCTTACCAAATTAGAACAAATGACAAGAAAATAACCTTCTTAGATACGCCTGGTCACGCAGCATTTACCAGTATGCGTTCCAGGGGAGCACAGGTAACTGACATTGCCATTTTAGTCGTTGCGGCTGATGATGGGGTCATGCCGCAAACTGTTGAGGCGATTAACCATGCTAAAGCAGCTGAGGTACCGATTATTGTCGCGGTAAATAAGATGGACAAAGAAGGCGCTAATCCTGACCGTGTTATGCAAGAATTAACAGAGTATCAACTAATTTCTGAGGAATGGGGCGGTGAGACCATTTTTGTTCAGATGTCTGCCCTTCAAGGTGAGGGAATTGATGATCTGTTAGAAATGATTTTATTGGTAGCAGAAGTTGAAGAACTTAAAGCTAACCCTAGTAAACGTGCTCATGGAACAGTAATTGAGGCTGAGTTAGACAAAGGACGGGGCTCGGTTGCTTCGTTACTTGTGCAAAGCGGAACCTTACGAGTAGGTGACCCAATTGTGGTTGGAAGTACGTTTGGGCGTGTTCGAGCGATGGTTAACGACCTTGGACGACGTGTTAAAAAAGTTGGTCCGTCTACTCCAGTTGAAATTACTGGGCTTAATGAAGTGCCACAAGCTGGTGACCGCTTTGTTGTGTTCGAGGATGAAAAGACTGCGCGACAAATTGGTGAACTGCGTCAGCAAAAGCAAATCGAGGAGCGCCGTGGTGATCGTTCGAGAGTCAGCTTAGAAGATTTATTTGACCAGATTAAGCAAGGAGAAATTAAAGATATTAATATTATCTTAAAGGCGGATGTTCAAGGTTCTGCTGAAGCATTAGCAGCATCGTTAAATAAAATAGATGTTGAAGGTGTTAAGGTTAATATTATTCATACTGGTGTAGGGGCAATTAAAGAGTCAGATATTATCTTGGCGTCAGCATCAAATGCGATTGTAATCGGTTTTAATGTTCGCCCAGATAATAATGCTAAAAGTGCAGCAGATTCTGAAAAAGTAGATATTCGTTTACATCGAATTATTTATAAAGCAATTGAAGAAATTGAAGCTGCAATGAAAGGGATGCTTGATCCCGAATTTGAAGAGAAGGTTATTGGTCAAGCTGAAATACGTGAGACATTTAAAGTCTCTAAGATTGGAACCATTGCAGGTAGCTATGTAACAGATGGTAAAATTACTCGTGACTCAGGTGTTCGTGTTATCCGCGATGGCGTTGTCATTTTTGAAGGTGAGATTGACTCACTTAAGCGCTTTAAGGATGATGTTAAAGAGGTTGCCCAAAATTATGAATGTGGTATTACACTTCAGAATTTCCACGACCTTAAAGTCGGTGATGTCTTTGAATGTTATGTTATGGAGGAGATTGAGCGTAAATGATTCTCTACGCTGAAGTAGAGTGTTTCATTTATGAAGCCCATTCTTTAAAAGAGAAGCGGTCCGTTATTAAGAGGATCATGACTCGACTTCAGAATCAGCATAACATTTCAATTGCTGAGTTAGATTATCAAGACTTATGGCAACGCACTGCCTTTGGGATAGGAACGATTGCTTCCAATCGCCTGCTTTGTGAACAGGTTATCGATGCCTGCCTGAAGACAATTGATTCATTTCCTGAAATTGAACGAACACGTGTAGAAAGACAGTGGTTCGGGTAAAGCTATAGTAAGTATCGATTTAGAAATAGAGGTGAGCATTGATGAGTCAAGTGCGAGCAAATCGTGTTGCTGAGCAAATGAAAAAAGAGCTCGGTGACATTATTACTAGAAAAATTAAAGACCCGCGTGTTGGCTTTGTCACCATTACGGATGTAGAGGTGACAGGAGACCTACAGCAAGCAACTGTTTATCTAACCATATTAGGTGAAAAAAGAGAGCAACAGGATACGCTGTTAGGGTTATCAAAGGCAAAGGGCTTTATTCGGTCTGAGATTGGACAGCGGATTCGATTGAGAAAGACACCGGAATTGTTCTTTGAGCTTGATGAGACGATTGAAACAGGGAATCGAATTGAAAGTTTATTACGTGACTTGAATCGATCAAATGATTAATATTTTACTTAACAAAACCCTTGTTCTATAATGAATCAAGGGTTTTGTTTTGATTAAAAGCCGTTATAATCATTAATTACTTTTTTTCATTTTCTGGAGGAAAAAGCATGAATGGTATTGTTCCACTATGGAAGCCAGTTGGCCTTACGTCACACGATTGTGTGATTAAACTAAGAAGAATTTTTGCAACAAAAAAAGTTGGTCATACGGGGACACTTGATCCGGAGGTGGCTGGTGTATTGCCGATCTGTATTGGTGAAGCAACCAAAGTTGTGCCGTATTTAACCAATACAAAAAAGACCTATTTAGCTGAGGTCACCCTTGGTATCGCAACGGATACCGAGGATCAAACAGGACAGATTATTGATCAAGTCGCCATTAATCAACAACTTAGCAAGACAACTATTAAAGCTGTGCTGGCCAACTTTGTTGGCGAAATTACCCAGATTACCCCGCTGTATTCGGCAGTTAAGGTCAATGGGCGTAAGCTATATGAATATGCACGTGCTAATGAACCAGTTGAGCGCCCAATCCGACACGTAACTGTTCATCAGCTAGCATATATTGAAGATAGCTTTAGTCAGACAGATGGTAAGGTCAGCTTTAAAATAAGCACAACTGTTTCAAAAGGCACATATATTCGAACATTAGCTGTGGATATTGGCCGAGCTTTAGGCTATCCTGCTCATATGTCGCATTTAATTCGAACGAGAACAGCTGATTTTACTGAAGCGACTGCGATTGGGCTTGATCAGTTAGAATCGCTAAAGCAAGAAGGCGATTTGCAGCGGATACTGTTACCGATCGAAGCAGGTTTAACCCACTTACCCATTCACAATGTGAGTGCTTCACTGGCGAAAAAAGTCTTAAATGGTCAAAAATTGGCGCGACCTGAGGGCTGGTCTGCTAATGAAGTATACCGTATTGAATATGAAGACAAGCTATTAGCTATTTATCAAGTACATCCATCTAATTCTGATCTGATTAAACCATTACGTGTATTTAATTATGCAACTAAGGAGGTGACCGGCATTGAAGGTCGTTCGGCTGAACAGTAATCACGACTATTTAATCGATCCAATTGATCGTGCGGTTTGTGCCGTTGGGTTCTTTGACGGTATTCACAAAGGGCATCAACAAGTGATTGAACAAGCAAAGCAAATTGCCAAGCAAACAAATGCCAAGCTTGCCGTCATGACATTTAGCCCACACCCATCAGCTGTCTTAAATAAGGGTAAGCATGCTGTATCTTATTTAACACCACTATTAGAAAAACAAGCGATACTTCAAAAGCTTGGTGTCGACATTGTTTATGTTGTTAAATTTGATTTAGAGCTAGCTCAGCTTAGTCCGGAAGCTTTTATTAACCATTTTATTGTTGATCTTAATATTTTCCATTTAATCTGTGGATTTGATTTTACATATGGCCATATGGGCAAAGGTAATGTTACAACCCTGTTTGACCATGCGAATCATCGCTTTGACGTGACTGTCATTGAGAAGTATAGCGAGGACGATCAGAAGGTTAGCTCAACCCGCATCCGGAAGCTGTTGGCTGAGGGAGCTGTTGATCAGGCTGAAACATTATTAACGCGCCCATTAAAGACGATTGGTAAGGTGGTACATGGTCATAAACGGGGCCGGTCAATTGGCTTTCCGACAGCAAACATGCTAGTTGATTTAAAGCAAGCCTTGCCGAAAACCGGTGTCTATTATGTTGTGGTCGAAATTGATGATCAGCTGGTGCATGGGATGGCGAATCTCGGCTATAATCCTACCTTTGACCACGAGGTGGTTGAAACAACGGTCAAGTTGGAAGTACATTTACTCGATTTTAATAAGGACCTTTACGGTCAAGAAGTCGCGTTGTATTGGAAGAGATACTTGCGGCCAGAAACTAAATTTGATTCGATTGATTCACTAATTGAACAAATTAAACAGGATGAAGCAGAAATTCGGCAGTTTTTTTAAAGAAATGACCTGTAATACTTGCATTTTTTATGAAAAAGCGTTAATCTAGTTAACGGAAACCATCTACTTGGCATCACGTTCTCCAGCGGATGCTAGGTGATTGGGGATTTTTAAATGATTTAATAGGAGGTGAACAGGATGGCAATTACACAAGAACGTAAAAACGAACTTATTAATGAGTTCAAAACACACGAAAACGATACTGGATCTCCAGAGGTTCAAATCGCTGTCCTAACTGCAGAAATTACGAGCTTAAATGATCACTTACGTACACACAAAAAGGATCATCATTCACGCCGTGGTTTATTGAAAATGGTTGGGAAACGTCGTAACTTATTAACTTATTTACGTAACAAAGATGTTACACGTTACCGTCAACTTATTGAGAAGCTTGGCTTACGTCGATAATGTCAACAAAAGCGGGACTAGTCCCGCTTTTTCTGTATGTTATTTTAGTAAGTAACATTGGACGAAACTTATAGTCATCCTTGCGCTCGATTCTGATCAAAGCGCTGCCTAACCAGCTATGCAGCGTTTTGATCAGGATGGAGCAAGATAATGATAATGATGCAAAAGGATAATGAGGTTTTGACCCCAATGTCATTTATTAATTTCTAATAATGTGTAGAAACCTGTAATCGTTAGCTTACGTAAAAGAGAGGGGTCATGAAAAAAATGACGAACAAACAAATTTTTAAAACTGAAATAGCAGGTAAACCCTTTATTGTTGAAGTTGGTGAGCTCGCTAAGCAAGCAAGTGGTGCTTGTATGGTGCATTATGGCGATACATCCGTACTTGCAACTGCAACGGGTTCTAAAGAGCCAAAGGATTTACCGTTCTTCCCATTAACCGTTAACTACGAGGAGCGTTTATACGCAGTTGGTAAGATCCCTGGTGGTTTTATTAAAAGAGAAGGGCGTCCGAGCGAGAAAGCGGTTTTAACTTCACGTTTAATTGACCGTCCAATTCGTCCATTGTTCCCGGACGGATTCCGTAACGATGTTCAAGTTATTAGTATAGTGATGAGTGTCGACCAAGATGCACCTTCAGAAATAGCAGCAATGCTTGGTTCTTCAATTGCCTTAGGTGTGTCAGATATTCCATTTGCTGGTCCGATTGCCGGTGTTATTGTTGGCCGAGTTGATGGCGAATTTGTTATTAATCCGACGACTGAACAAAGAGAAAAAAGTGATATTGATTTGACTGTTGCTGGTACCAAAGATGCCATTAACATGGTTGAAGCAGGCGCTGACGAAGTAGCTGAGGATGTCATGCTCGAAGCCATTATGTTTGGACATGAAGAAATTAAACGATTAGTTGCTTTCCAAGAGGAGATTTATGCTGCTGTTGGTAAAGAAAAAATGGCAGTTAAGCTTTTTAGTCTAGATCAAGAGTTGACAGCTGATTTAGAAAACACGGCAAAAGACGAGCTTATCACAGCCATTCAGGTCGTAGAAAAGCATGCCCGTGAAGAAGCCATTCAAGCTGTTAAAGCTAAAGTTATTGAGCAGTATGAGGCAAAAGAGGCTGACGAAGCAACATTAAGTCAAGTGAAGGACATTTTAGATAAAATGGTTAAGGATGAAGTTCGCCGTTTAATTACGCAGGAAAAGGTCCGTCCAGACGGAAGAAATCCTGAAGAAATTCGCCCACTTACCTCTCGTGTTAAGCTATTACCAAGAACGCACGGCTCTGGTTTGTTTACACGTGGACAAACACAAGCACTAAGCGTATGTACCTTAGGTGCTTTAGGTGATGTTCAAATCTTAGATGGATTAGATCTTGAGGAATCAAAACGCTTTATGCACCATTACAATTTCCCGTTATTTAGTGTTGGTGAAACCGGCCCAATTCGTGGTCCTGGCCGTCGTGAAATTGGTCATGGGGCGTTAGGTGAACGTGCGCTTGAAAAAGTCATTCCGTCAGAACAGGATTTCCCATATACCATTCGTCTTGTTTCCGAGGTTTTAGAATCCAATGGTTCAACTTCACAAGCAAGTATTTGTGCATCTACCTTAGCAATGATGGATGCAGGCGTTCCAATTAAAGCACCAGTGGCTGGAATTGCTATGGGTCTTGTTAAGCAAGGTGATCATTATACCGTTTTAAGTGATATTCAAGGAATGGAAGACTATTTAGGTGATATGGACTTTAAAGTAGCTGGAACAGAAAAAGGTGTCACAGCACTTCAAATGGATATTAAGATTGAAGGGCTTTCTAGAGAGATTCTTGAAGAAGCACTCCAGCAGGCAAGAGTTGGACGTATTCATATCTTAAGCCATATGGCAGAGGTAATAGCAGAGCCTAGCGAACAATTATCAGCTTATGCACCAAAAATCTTAACATTATCAATTAACCCAGACAAAATTCGTGATGTTATTGGACCGAGCGGTAAGCAAATCAATAAGATCATTGAAGAGACAGGTGTTAAGATTGATATTGAGCAGGACGGTAAGGTGTACATTTCTTCAACAGAACAAGCAATGAATGAAAAAGCGAAGCAAATCATTGAAGATATTGTTAGAGAGGTTCAAGCAGGTGAAATGTATTTAGCAACAGTTAAACGTGTTGAAAAATTTGGTGCCTTTGCTGAATTATTTAAAGGTAAAGAAGGTTTAATTCACATTTCAGAGCTGGCAATTGAACGGACAAACAAGGTTGAGGATGTCGTCAAAGAAGGCGATAAAATTATGGTTAAGGTAAAAGAAATCGATCGTCAAGGTCGGATTAATTTATCACGTAAGGTTGTGCTGTTAGAAGAGCAAGAAAAGCAAAAAGAAGCGAAGAAGTAATAGGAAAAGCCTCTTGTGATCGTTTTGATCTGAACTGCACCCGAATTGTTAGCTGCAAGCTAACAATTGGAGGTGCAGTTTTCTTATGGCTAAATTTACTGTGGAAGAAGAGAAGCTTGATGACGCTTTCGAGCCGGTGGGTAAAAGCAAGTCCAGTAGCTGACAGAGCAAATTAATAGTCTAGTCCGATTCTTAATGTTCGTGTTTGGAACTCATATTAGCAATTATGAAATGCTTACAATTATTTAAAATGAAAATATTCAAAAAAATTGCAATCAAATTGAAACCTAAATGAAATATAAAGCGTCTAATAGGATGTACATAAACTAAATATTTACACTGATTACCATTATTTTAATAATAATAATAGATTTATTGTCTTTATTAACATATAATGATAGTGAATTATTTAGTCTGTTTTATCATAGATTAGTAGATTACCAAGGAGGCTAGGAAGTGAATTTTGTAAAAAGAGCACTATTAAGTATTGTAAGGCGTAAGGGGAAAGTACTTATTTTATTCGCAGTTATTTTAATTTTAGGCAATGTAATCTCAGGGGCTGTCTCAATACGCCAAGCTTCAAGAAATGTTGAATCGGCTATTAAGGAGCAGCTAGGTGCAGGAACGACCATTGATCTTGATTATGATAAATTGTATGAAATGGAAGAAGCGGGCGAAATAACTTGGGAAGAGATTGAAAGAATTGGTACTGATCTAATTAATCAAATTGGCCAGCTCTCTTATGTGAAATACTATGATTATTCAATGTCTAATTACTATGAAGCAGAAAATCTTATTGGTTATGATCCATATATGGAAGAGTATGAAGATGAAGAATTTATGTACCAGACCTACTTTCATTTAAAAGGGATTAATTATCCATTAGTAACAGATATTGAAGAGGGTAATGCCACCTTAATCGCCGGACGTGTATTTAATGAAGAGGAAATTACAAACGGTGCAATGGTAACTTTAGTTTCAACCAAAGTTGCCGATTTAAATAATTTATCCGTTGGTGACACAGTTACCTTATCAAATGTCCTTTATGATTATAGTGTGGACAGTGTTTCAGAATATCCGGTGCTAGAGGAACGTGATATCCCTCTTGAAATTATTGGTATATTCGAAACGAGAGCAGCTAAAGAACAGCGCGAAGGCGACGATAATGAGGGAAGTAATAACCCTGATCAAGAGTATTTTGATCAAGAATTCCAGAATCGTTTATATGTTTCAAATGAAGTCATAAAAAACGAAGTTAATTGGGAAATGCAAGTAATGATTGAGAATAATGACGAATATGCTGAGCTCTATCAAGATGAAGATAATTTTGAATACTATACACCTTACTTTATATTAAATAGTGTACAAGATAGCGAAGCTTTTATTGAGGAAGCTACAGTGTTATTGCCACCACTATATCACGTAATAAGCTCATTAGATCAATATGAAGATATTGCTGGACCAATTGAATCAATCTCAAATTTATCTAATTATGTACTAATCTTTGCAGTTGTTGCGACAATTCTTATTATCAGTTTAGTGGTTTTACTCTTTTTAAGAGATCGAAAGCGAGAACTTGGTATCTATCTGTCACTTGGAGAACGAAAGGGTCGTGTTATTGGGCAAATTATGATTGAAGTGGCTATAGTCGCAATTGTAGCGATATCTGTTTCCCTGTTCACCGGTAATTTGTTAGCGGAAAATGTGTCAGAAAGCTTAATTGAAGCGAATACGTCAACTAGTGATGATTTCTATGGCATCTCATATCCGACAGATTTTAACTCGCCGTTAGATACTGACGATGTTATTGAAGCTTATGAGGTGACATTATCTACCGAATATATCATCGTTTTTTATAGCATCGGCTTATTAACGATCTTAGTGTCGACTGTGGTCCCATTAATTTATATTGTCCGTTTAAATCCGAAAAAAATATTAATGTAAAAAGAGGTGAAGTCATGTTATTAGAAGCAAAAGAAGTTAATTATTACTATCAAGATGGTGAAAGTAGACGGTACATTTTAAAGGATACCAATGCCAAGTTTGAAAACGGCAAGTTTTATGCGATTCTTGGTCAGTCAGGCTCGGGTAAAACGACCTTTCTATCTCTTTTAAGTGCCCTTGACTCACCAAAGAGTGGCGAAATTCTGCTTAATGATGTTAACATCAAGCAACTTGGCTATGAAAAGTACCGACGCAATAAAATCGGCATTATTTTTCAAGCTTATAATCTAGTGCCAACATTAACGGCTGTTGAAAATGTCCTTGTGCCGATGTCGATTACTGAAAATGAGATACCAGCGGATCGTAAAACAGTTGCCTATAATCTTCTTGATTATATTGGCATTGGCAAATCAAAGGCAGATCGCTTTGTTAATGCACTATCTGGTGGCGAGCAGCAGCGTGTCGCGATTGCTCGGGCGTTAGCAACAAATGTTGAGCTTATTCTTGCCGATGAGCCAACGGGGAACCTTGACGAGGAGATGGAACAAGAAATTGTCGATATTTTCAAAAAACTAGCTCATGAACATGATAAATGTGTGATTGTTGTTACCCACTCGAATGAAATTGCGCAACAGGCTGATCATATTCTAAGATTAAAGAAGGGAATTCTCGAAGTAGATGAGTGATTTTCTTTCTAAATTTAATAAGGATAATTATGACGAGAATAAAGAAGATCACGGAGCGATTAGTAAACAAGAATCTAATCAACTTGACCAAGATGATTTAACGAAAGCGCCCGATAATTCAATTGTTCCAGCTAAGGAGGACAGACCTACAACGGTAAGTCGTAGGTCTGAATCACAGGAAGAGTATGAAATTGATCCAACTTATCGTATTAAAAAGCGGCGCCGGATCATATACATAGCAGCTGCTAGTGTTATTATGTTGATCATTTTAGGTATTGTTTATTATCAAGCCGTTCATGCCGAAGTAGAAGACTTTACTAATCAGCCAGTCTCTGAAGTTCGCGCATGGGCAAGTGAACATGAGATCGAACTCGTTATTACAAATAATTATAGTCTCGAGTATGACAGCAATCATGTTATTGAACAAAGTGTTGCCAAGGGCGACAAGATACGTAAAGGTCGTGAGCTTGCAATTGTCAGTAGTCTAGGACCTGATCCTGAGGAACAATTGCTATTTCCGGATTTTGAGGAATTAACAGAATCTGAAGCAACAGAATGGATTGAAATAAACAAGGCGGAGAACCTACGCTTGCTTACTGTCTATCATGATGACATTGAAGCAGGAGCGTTTGTTGAGCTCGTCTTACGCGATACTGAGCTAGACTTAAGTGAGTACCGAAGAAAAGATAGTGCGACTGTTTATTATTCAAGAGGCGAAGAAGTATTTGAAAAAAATATTACCGTCCCTGATTTCTCCGGTGTTCCACGTGCCGAGGTTGAGGAATGGGTGACAAAAAATGAAATAAAGATGACATACAAGGAAGCGGATTCTAATTCAATCGAGCTCGGCCATATTATTAGTCAATCAGTTGCGGCTGAGGAAAAAGTAGCCAAGCAGGATGATATGGAAGTGGTGGTCTCAATAGGACCTGCTTTTGAAGTGCCCAACTTTAACGAACTGTCAATGGAAGAGGCGACTAATATTACCGAGGTGTCGGTAATGCTTAGACAACGATATCACAACAGTGTTGGTTATGGTCGGTTAATTTCGCAATCGGAAGAGGCCGGTGCAAAGATTACTGATCAAGATAGTGGTCAACTTACAGTGACTTATTCATTGGGTAAGCCTTATTTACGAGATTATCGCGGTCTGCTTGAAGGTGATCTGCCAGAAGCATTTTACAACGATTATCAAGCTAAAGGTGCGAATATTAAGTACGTTGTGAAATATGTTAACGCACCGGAGATTAAAGGCACTGTGGTTGGAATGAGCAAATTTAATGAGTTTGTTGCGATGGAATACACGGTAGAAGTTAGAGTCAGTAATAATGCCAATGCTGAGCCAGTCGGCCCCCCTGACTTTGGCGATAATCCGATTGGTGAGGAACCAATTAGTGGTGATGATGCTAAGGATGAAGCTTAACAATACTCACTGCTGCTAAGGCTGTTGAGAAATTCATCTCAACAGCCTGTTTTTTCGATAAATAATCCTAAATTTGTAAAATGAATAATATTTAAATAAGTTTATTGTAAAAATTACATTAAAAGGTATATAAATAATTAACTATCCAATTTTACTAAAATTTTTAAAAAAATTAAAAAATATCTTTACAATTAGTAATTTATGGTATATGATTTGGGTAGGGTATGGAGATTTAAGTCGTTTTAATAAAAATGTTGGGAGCTAACTTAATGAAAAAAACAATGTTCAAAATTCTTTCAGTACTATTTTTTTGTAGTTTAGTCTTTGGAAGTAATGTTTTTGCAGCTAGGGAGACACTTAATTTACCATCTCGACAGTCATGGGTTGATAAGGCTGCAACTAGAAGTGGAACATACAATGACGTAAGAGCTCGTCTGTATTCTGTTTATCCCCCAAATGGCGGTACAGATAATTTTACTAGAATTCAAGTGGTAGTTGCGACACCTGGGAATCTTCATATAACAGATACGGTTACTCTTAATGAGACCGCTACAAGTAATACGAGTATCAAATTAAGAAATGGAACTCTTAATAATAGATCTATAAAATTTAGATTTAGAGGAAATAATCCAGATTATGCAGCGAAAGCTGATGTTGAATGGCAAGGTAGATAATTAAAAATGACTTATTTCTTCTACCCACTATAAAGAGTGAAGGGTCTTGAATGATATGTTAAAAAACTCAATTAAAATGCAACTAAGTGTATTATGGGAACGAAAAACAGCAACAATAATATTCGCTTTGTTAATGGTTTTAGTACTTGTGAATTTTTTTTCAAATGTTTTGACTTATCAAGGCCGTGATGTTCTTGACATGTATCACCCAATGAAGTTATTGACATTTTCTACCTGGAGTGAATTTAGTTACTATTTAAGACAATATTATCCATTGCTTGTTGTTATACCAGCTGGTTTCTCATTATTTGCGGACCATCAGTTAAACCAATTTATTTTTATTCAGACTAGAATAGGGTCGAAAGCATATTATTGGGGTAAAATAGTAACAGTTTTCTTGGTCACCTTTTGTGTGTTCACACTTCCGTTTTTAATCGAGATAGGTCTTAACATGTTGGCTTTCCCTACTCATGCGGTTGGCGATCCTTCAAATTTAGGTATACTAGATCAGGTGTATTTAAATACTATAAGTACCCTTTTTTTTCCGATTATTAAGCAATCAGTCTATGCCTATGCTTTTATCTTTACACTGTTCGTTGGTGTTATCTCAGGAATACTATCAATATTTACAGTTTCCGTCTCTGCGTTTAGAATCAAATTTAAAGTCTTATTATTCTTACCAGTTTATCTTTTGCTTCATTTCACAGCGTATTTAAAGCAACTCGTCCCAACAATTAATTTTGATACAAACTACTTTTTTTATTTAGTCATGCACGAACCGGTTAGAAATGTCAAGGCGAATTCTATTGCAATCGCTATCTTTATGTTGATTACTGTCTGTACTTCTTTACTGATCTTCCTAATGAAAATGAATAAGGATGCACTTTAATGGCCCTAGCTATTCGGAAGTGCCTTATTATCGCGATTGGGTTAGGTTTTATTGAATCATTTGTTTTTTTTACTATGGAGGGGACAGTCAACTGGTCAGATATTATTCTACACTTTGGTTTTTCAGAGATTGAAATTATTTTTGTGTATTTGATTGAGTTAAGCATTCGCTTATTACCCATAATTTTATTTCAAGCCTTTTTTGGTACATACATCTACCAAAGATTTTGTTCGGCAAGCGTTTACTATTTTTCACGTTGCCCTAACCGGATACGATGGTTTTTAAAAGAAGCTTCGAAACTATACTTGTTAGCGTTTATTTATCCGTTTTTGATGGTACTGACAACCATTGTCGTTGTCCCATTTATTAAAACTATTCATTTTGATCATGTAGCAGTTCTAATTTTTATTTATTATCTGCTGATTCATTCTATGTGGTTATTTATCACAACATTAATGATTAATGTGCTCTCCATAAAATTTGATAGTGGGTTAGGTTTTGTGATTGTTACAGGATTACAAATAACAAGCGTTACTTTAATGCTTCTGTGGGAAAAAGTCTGGCCGCTTGTGGATAATCCAAGTGTTGCTTTTCATAGTTTACTGTTAAAATTTAATCCGATCGCACATCTTATCTTGCCATGGCATAGCAGTAAGAATGCAGATATAAATAATCTAATTAATCAGTATAATCTTTCTTTTGATTTAAATGAATCTGTGTTGCTTTTTTTATTACTTAGTAGCATGGCATTAGGATTAGGCTGTTTGATCATAAAGCAACAAGAGTGGATTGTTTTAAACAGGGAAAGTGGAGGAATCTAAATGTTAAAAGTAAATCAGATTAGTAAAACAATTAAAGGTAAAGTAATTTTAAATAATATTAGTTTAGACCTTAAGCAAGGTGAAATCTATGGTTTTGTTGGACGTAATGGCTCTGGTAAGACGATGCTTTTTCGAGCACTTTCTGGCCTAATGAAAATTGACTCAGGAGATATCATCTATAATAATTATAAATTACACCATGATGTTACTGTTTTTCCGAATTTAGGAATTACGATTGAGAATGCCGGACTTTATCCGGAGTTTACTGGATTTAAGAATCTTCAATTATTAGCTAAACTTAATCGTAAAATTGGGGATCAAGAAATTAAAATCGCTATTAAGAGAGTTGGTTTAGACCCGGATGATGTTCGCACGTTTCGTAAGTACTCTTTGGGAATGAAGCAACGGATTGTTTTGGCACAGGCGATCATGGAGAAACCTGAACTTATTCTATTAGATGAACCGACTAACTCATTAGATGAAGAAGGTGTCAAGTTAATTCGTCAAGTGATACGTGAAGAACAGGAGCGGGGTGCAATGGTCCTTCTGGCTAGCCACAATAAAGAGGATATTAAATTATTAGCTGATCAAGTCTATTATTTGGATAGTGGTCGACTAGTAGACGAGGTGTATTCACATGCTAAATAAAATATTAATAAGCTTAATCGCGCTGTCTGTGATAGTTGCGGGTGGAATAGGGCTTTTTTTTCGCCAAACTTATACAGATGTTTCTGCTAATGAAAACATGCTAGAACAATTCACAGTTGCGCTCTGGGATCTGGACCTCTCACCAACCTTAATTGATACTATGCGCCAAGTTTTACCTGATAGCCCAATTATTATTCGGGCCAAATCTGATGGAAGAACACACTATACGTTCAAAAATTTTTATCAAAATGTCATTGTTGAAGAAGTTTATCAAGGAAAAGATATCGCTGTTGGTGATCAAATATCAATTATGGATTTTAGTTGGTATGTAGTTTTTGATAATATGTCAATAAACGCTAGTTTTATAAATCTAATGCAATCAAATGAAGAATACTTAATTTTTCTAGAAAAAAAACTTGATACGATCCATCCAGACGACCAGATTTATTTAACGAATGATTTAATTATGCCTCCTATCTTCAATTATGAAGATAAAGAGCATGAAATTCTCAGTGTAACAGATGAAGATCTTTATGTACCGTATTCGTCAGTGAAATATAATGAGTTCTTTGTCAGTTCAGAAGAAGCATTAATAGAATTAATGGTATTAAAACACGAGTTGTTAGCCCAATATCCCAGATAAAAAACCAATCATTTGATTGGTTTTTTATCTGGGATATTGGAATTTTTCCATCCCTTCATCAAATAGGACGTATAATTAAGTCGTCGTGCGATACGTAACTTGTAATATTCTTTGACATACTCGTGGACAAGAAGCGTCATGTTCATTAAGTTTAGTAGCCCTGTAATTTTCTACGACCACTCTCTGCTATATTCCCATGATAAAGGTCATCTACCTCTGTTTTTGTTATGGATTTATCTGTATTCTAACATACAAGTCAATAGGAAATTTCAAATGCAAACTGGAACAGTTAACTATGTGGATTAAAAATGTTGATAAGAAGGTCGGGTTGAGCGATCATGTAGTATGAAGATGGATTAATAACTTAAGAATTCGTTATATAAAAGATTTGTTAGAGAGAATGAATTCCAGTAATTTAATTAAACGTGTAAGTGTTATCATCATCTATACAACTATACAACCTTTTTAAGTTTGAGTTGGTAGGGAATTTGACTTGCGGTAGTCTGAGAGAAGAGCAAATTATTTAATTGTAAGCTTTACAATCATTTAAATCTATCTTTTTATTTTTAAGAATAAAGAACTAGTAGATATACAGCGTTAGGTCACTTGTATAAGTTTATAAAAGCAAAAGCTATGTGTATGCAATAGAAACAGAATTGTAGTTCTGATTATTTTATTAAAAACATATCTTGAGAAGTGAGGGAGGCGATTCCGTGGGTAAGTTGCGATCTTTTATTAATAAACGCGCCAAGACAACGATTGGCATGACAATGGATATGCAGATCAAATTACCAAGAATAACGATGATTGGCGATCTTCATGTATACATAGAGAATCATCGAGGGATCCTTCGTTTCACAGCAGATGAAATAGAATTAAATGTAAGTGGTGGTACATTGCTAATAAATGGTGAGGAACTTGTTATTAAAATGCTTTTATCAGAAGAAATCCTAATCGAGGGTATGATTAGGAGCATAACGAATCAATATAGCACTGACCAAAGTGAGGTGAAGACATGAGGCGAATTAAACCTTCTCGACTAAAAGGTATACTAACAGTCAAGGTCTATGGTCATTATGCAGAACGTTTTTTTGATTTATGTGCAAGACATGATATTACGGTCTGGTCAATAAAAAAGTTATCACAACTGGAATGCCAAGGTGATGTCTATTTAACTGATCTTCGTAAAATTAGGAAACTTAGAAGAAAAACAAGGTACAAGCTGTCTTTTATTAATAAGACAGGCTTGCCATTCTGGTACAAGCACCTTAAAAATTATCGACTGTTACTTACTTCTTTACTAATTGGTCTAGTTGCTTTTATCTATTTATCACAATCAATCTGGACAATAAACATTACGGGTACGTCGACTGAGATGGAAGCAAAAATCGGGCAATCCTTAGCGGACCTCGGCGTTAGATTGGGCAAAATAAAATGGCTTATCGATAGTCCAGCTAAAATACAAGAGCAGATACTAGCAGAACATAGTAACCTCTTATGGGTAGGTATTAAACAGTCAGGTATTAGCTATCAATTAGAAATTGTTGAAAAAAAGCAAATTGAACCCGAGAATAAGACAAGCAACTTGCACCTTTATGCTAGAAAAGACGGTGTAATTAGTCGGATGTTCGTGTCTAAAGGTCGACCCGTGGTTGAAGTAAATGATTTTGTCAGAAAGGGGCAGTTACTTGTAACTGGAGAGTTAAGTAATCGTGAAGAAGAAACGGATGAACAGCCGCTTGTTAATGTCGAAGCTGAGGTGTTTGCAACAACATGGTATGAATCTAGAATTCAAATTCCACTTAGTAGTCGGAGTATTGCTGAAACCGGGCGAAATAACAAGAAGTATTTCCTCAGCTTAGCTAATTTCAAACTTCCGATCTGGGGATTCTTCTCAGATAGTTACAATGCTGAATATGTTGAAAGATCGATTTACACACCGACATTGTTTAATTGGAAATTCCCTGTTAGTTTACTTGTGAATGAGCATAAAGAAACACAGATGTATGCAATTAAGAGAACGGAAAATGAAGCGATTCAAATAGGTCTACAACAAGCGAAAAATCAATTATTAGCTGGACTTGGACATGATGCAGAGGTAGTAGAAGAAAAAATTTTGCAACAAACGATTGAGAATGGTAAAGTAAACATACACGTATACTTAACCGTGACAGAGAATATCGTGAATACTACTGAGTCAATCCAAGGAGATTAGTTTATGTCAGATGCTCTACACTTAATTGATCTACAAATAAAAGATCCTCAAGAGGCCATGAGTCTGTTTGGTGCAGAGGACAACCATTTGAAACAGCTTGAAACACAGCTTGATATAGTAATTGTGACCCGAGGTGAACAAGTCCGCGTTCAAGGTAAACCGGAAGCAATTTCCCTAGTTGGTGATGTGCTAAAAGGCTTATTAGCTGTTATAAGGAAAGGAATTAAAATTTCCAATCGTGATGTTATTTATGCAGTAAAGCTTGCTAAAGATGGGAATATTGAGCAATTCTATCACCTGTTTGATGAAGAAATCATTCGGAATGCACTTGGTCGTCCGATTCGAGTAAAAACAATTGGACAACGTAGCTATTTAACGCAAATAAAAGCAAATGATGTTGTCTTTGGCATTGGGCCGGCAGGGACAGGTAAAACTTATTTAGCTGTCGTAATGGCGGTAAAAGCGTTAAAGGCAGGTAAGATTAAAAAAATTATTTTGACAAGACCCGCGGTAGAGGCTGGAGAAAGCTTAGGATTTCTGCCTGGCGATTTAAAGGAGAAAGTTGATCCATATTTAAGACCTTTATATGATGCATTACACGATGTCTTAGGTCTTGAGCATACAACCCGACTAATTGAACGAGGAACGATTGAGATTGCACCACTTGCTTATATGCGGGGAAGAACGTTGGATGATGCCTTTGTCATCTTAGATGAAGCTCAAAATACTACGCAAGCACAAATGAAAATGTTTTTAACCCGTCTAGGTTTTGGTTCTAAGATGGTCATTACCGGAGATATTACGCAAATCGATTTACCTAATGGTGTATACTCTGGCTTAAAATCTGTTGAACAGACACTAAAGCGCATTAATGGTATTAGCTTTGTTTATTTAGAACAGCAGGATGTCGTTCGACACCCGGTCGTACAAAAAATTATTGCAGCTTATGAACAGCAATTAGAGGCTAAGAACTAATTCTTACAGCAGAAATTAATTATATTGTCGCTTGTAGACTAGACAAAAAAACAAATGATTTCGTGACGATCCACGATTATTATTTGTTTTTTTCTGTCTAGAGCCAACTTATTTAACTAGTATTGTCCAAATTTTGCTTAATTTATTGCGCAATCGTATACATAAACAGTAAATCATTGTATGATAAACTATAAAGAACGTTTTCTGTTAAAAAAGGGGTGTCGCTATGAAATTTAACCTTACTAAATTATCAGCTTTAAATAAGGGCATTCAGCTTATAATAGCACTTGTAATCATTGCGCTATCCATTTTTGTCTCGACCTTATCAAATGTATATACAGAGACCTATGAAATTGAGCGGTTTACCAATGCGCCGGAAACGATCAGATCACCAATTACAATAGAAGATACCCGTGAAACGGAACGTCGTCAACGTGAAGCTCTTCAGTCGGTTGAAGACCGCTATGTTATTTTACATGATATCACATTAGAACAAATGGAATACATAGATGAACTTTTCGATGCGGTCACCTCTGTTAATCAACCGAATGAACGCGAGCAATTAGAGGATGACGAAGGTAGTGATGGTGAACAAGAAATTGAACGCTCTACCTCTGAAAAGCTTCAGGAACTAAGACAAATTGTTAGTACTGACTTAATCGAAGCATTGTCTGATGATGAACTGACTGTTTTTATTGGGATGAGTGATAACCAAAAGGAAGTGGGCTATGAACTGCTAACCACAACGCTTTTCGAAATTTTTAATGAAGGTATTAGAAGAGAACAGGTCGCTAATGCTACTGGACAGTTACAGCAAAGATTTCAATTCTCAAGCTTAAATAATGAATTAAAGGAAGCGCTCGTTTCCTTGGGGGAATTTAGTATTATAGAGAATTCATTTTTTTCTATTGAACAAACGATGGAGGCTGAGAATCAAGCCATAAGTAATGTTGAACCAGCTTTAATTCGAGCGGGAGAAGTGATTGTTAACGAAGGACAAACGATAACTAATGAGATTTATGATAAACTAACTTTGGTTGGCTTACTGAACAGTGACCGTAATATTTTTCCTATTCTAGGCTTACTTATTTTCACTTTGTTATTAACGGGTTTGCTTGCGTATAGCTTTCTTAATTATTTGTCTGATGAGCAACGTGAATTAAAAGGGTTAATTGCATTGACTTTAATTGTGTTCATTACCATCTCAATTATGAAGTTTATTAGCCTGTTCACAACTGATGCAAACCAGCTTTATTTATTAATGCCAATTGCCGCAGCAAGTATGCTCATTAAGATTTTATTTAAAGAACGGCTCGCTATTTTATTTTCAATTATGTTTGCAATTCTAGCGACTATTATTTTCAATGGTCAAATACCAGGTTCATTAAACCTTCAGGCTGGTATCTATTTGCTTTTTGCGCAACTTAGTAGCATTATAACGTTAATGACCATCAAAGATCGATCTGCTGTTCTTAAAACGTCATTAGCAACCGGTATTGTAAACGTACTCGTTATTCTTGGCTTTCTATTTTTGTCCTATGAAAGCTACCATATTCGTGATATTTTACTTTACGGTAGCTACGGGTTTGTTGCCGCTTTAATTTCTGGTATTGTAACAATCGGAGCACTCCCATTTTTTGAATCTATTCTCAGAATACTGTCAGATACGAAATTACTGGCACTGTCTAACCCTAATCATCCATTGCTTAGAAAAATTTTAACAGATGCACCAGGAACTTATCACCACAGTGTGATGGTTGCTAATTTGAGCGAGGCGGCCTGTGAAGCAATTGGCGCTAACGGTTTGTTAGCCCGGGTTGCAGCATACTATCATGATCTTGGTAAGACAAGGCATCCTCATTATTATATTGAAAACCAAATGGGCATGAGAAACCCACATGACTTCTTAACACCAAGGCAAAGCGCATCAATTATTTTGGCCCATCCGTATGATGGTGTAGCTATTTTACAAAAAAAGAAATTACCAAAGGAAATTATTGATATTGCCGAACAGCATCATGGCACCTCTTTATTAAAATATTTCTATTATAAAGAAAAAGAGCATAATAAAGAGATAGCAGAGCAGGAATTCAGGTACAATGGCCCTAAGCCTCAAACAAAGGAATCGGCTGTTATTTCAATCTGTGATTCAGTTGAAGCAGCAGTTCGCTCCATAGATGAACCAACAAAGGATAAAATTAATCAACTGATTGATAGTATTGTAAAAGACCGCTTGCAGGATGGTCAATTCGACGACAGTGCATTAACCTTTAATGAACTAAAACACATTAAGCAAACGATTAGCGAAACACTAAATGGGATGTATCATTCAAGAATTCAATATCCTGATCAAAGTAAAAGTGTAGAGGAGGAATAGCATGATTATTGACTTTATTGATGAAACAAATTCAGTATCAGAGGATTATGTTACAATGTTAACAAATCTTTTAAATTATGCAGCGAAAGAGGAGGGCATTACTGCTGAAGCAGAAATGTCAATTAATTTTGTTAATAATGCAACCATTCAAGAAATTAATCGCAATTATCGGCAAAAAGACCAACCAACTGATGTCATTTCCTTTGCCTTACAAGAAGAAGGAGAAGGTGAAGTGGCTATTATTGGTGCTGAGGCGCCAATTGTGTTTGGCGATATTGTTATTTCAGTTGAGCAAGCAAGCGAGCAAGCTGTTTCCTATCAGCACAGTTTAGCGCGAGAAATTGGCTTTCTTGCCTTGCACGGATTTCTTCACTTATTGGGTTACGATCATATGACCGAGGCTGACGAAAAGAAAATGTTTGCCCGACAAGAGGAAATTTTAAATGGCTTCGGATTATCAAGAAATTAAAAAGAAGCGTGTCGGCATTTGCTATGCATGGAACGGCTTAAAGTACGCGCTGAAAAATGAAATTAACATGCGTGTACACCTCATGATGACTTTATTGGTTATTATGCTGGGTATTTTCCTGTCAGTCTCATTTATTGAGTGGGTATTATTATTATTAACAATTGGTTTAGTGCTCACAGCTGAACTATTTAATACAGCTGTCGAGCTGTTACTCGATTATTTAGCACCGGAGCGGCATCCTATTGCCGGGATCATTAAAGATTTAACTGCGGGTGGTGTCTTAGTGGCCAGTATGATGGCCGCGGCAATTGGATTAATTATTTTTTTGCCAAAACTCATTGCAGTAATCTTTTTATAAAATTTTTAGTTTTTTTTGGAGGACGTTAGTATGGAACAACAAGATAGCTTTAAGTCAGGATTTATCACGATTATTGGGCGCCCTAACGTGGGGAAATCAACTTTTTTAAATCGTGTAATTGGTCAAAAAATTGCGATTATGAGTGATAAAGCACAAACAACACGGAACACCATTCAAGGTGTTTTAACTGAAAAGGATGCGCAAATGATCTTTATTGATACACCTGGTATACATAAGCCAAAACATAAGCTAGGTGATTTCATGGTAAAGCTGGCTGAAAATACGCTTAATGAAGTTGATGCAATTCTTTTTATGGTGAATGCTAAGGAAGGTTATGGTAGAGGGGACCAGTACATTATTGATCGCCTGGCTAATATTAACCGTCCTGTCTATTTAATTATTAACAAAATTGATCAGATCCACCCAGATCAATTGTTTGAGTTAATTGCCTTCTACAAGGATAAATACGCTTTTCAAGAAATAATTCCGATATCAGCTTTAGAGGGTAACAATGTTGCTCATTTATTAACTGTGTTAAAGAGCCAGTTACCAGAAGGGCCACAGTATTATCCGGCTGATCAGGTCACTGATCACCCTGAGCGTTTTATTATTAGTGAGCTAATTCGAGAAAAGGTCCTTCAAGAAACGCGAGAAGAGATCCCACATTCGGTAGCTGTGGTCATTGATAAGATTGAAAAGAGGGAAGCTGAAAAGGTGCTTGTTCAGGCTTCAATCATTGTTGAACGCAAATCCCAAAAAGGGATTGTAATTGGAAAGCAAGGCGCCATGTTAAAGAAGGTTGGTTCTCAAGCGCGACGAGATATTGAACGCTTGCTCGGAACAAAGGTGTTCTTGGAGCTGTGGGTGAAGGTTCAAAAGGATTGGCGAAATCGTGATCGCTACCTGCATGAATTTGGTTTTAATAAGGAAGATTATTAATAAATAGGTAACCGGATGCAATAGCTGGTAGCTTAATTAATTATTCATGGTAAATAATAATTAACATCAATCAATGCTTCTTGGTCAAGCTAAGGATGTAGGTACAAAGCGAAATTAAGGAAGGTTGATTTATATGCATGATTTACCTTGGATCGTTTTTAGTCAAACGGGCAATATTGAGACTTATCTACTGATGAAAAATGGTAGTGATCAGGAACATTTAGCAGGAGCTGCTGATCAGTTGCACGATCATACTTTAGATGATATAACTGACTAAACGCTAATGAAATAGAGGAGAAGAGACTGGGACATAATTAAATATTGATACTGAGTATCCGAACATTCTGAACCAGCGTAGGGAAAGTACGTAGACTCCTCGAAAATAAAAAGCTAATTGCTTCGTGGGATGTATGGTCTTCGTAGCTTTCCTTGTCCTGTGGGAACAAATCACTTCAATGGGGTTGGTAATCGCAACCCCAGTACGAGCTGAGGATTCACTGTGTGAAATGTTTTTCTTCACACAGTGGATGATGTTAGACTAAACCCGTCACGTCCCTTGACAACGTCTAACTGACCTACTTCCTGTAGGCCCGAAGCCGTGCCCCTGGGTGCTAGCGTGACCCTGAATATGGAATGTTAAACTAAGTACGCGACGTCGTGTCGCAACGTCTAACTGACCCACATCCTGTGAGCCCAAGCGCTATATGGATTTAGACATAATGTTCGGATTTCTCTTATCTAATTACTTTTTTGTCCCAACCTCATTTAAATATTTTTAAATGCATTAATTAGCTTAAGTAAATTAACGGTTTTGGCCGAATAAAGGATTGGTGACATATGTTCGAGCGAATAGAAGGTGTCATTATCCGTACGCAAGACTATGGTGAAACTCACAAAATTGTTACACTGTTCACTAAACAGCTAGGGAAATTAGCTCTAATTGCTCGTGGCTCTAAAAAGCCGAAAAGTCGAATGGCCTCAATTACACAAATGTTTATTCAAGGAGAGTACTTAGTACAGTTGGGGCGCGGTTTAGCAGTAATGCAGCAAGGAGAAGTTATTAATTCGCACCGAAAAATTAGAGAAGACATTGTTCAAACTGCATATGCGAGTTACATAGCAGAATTAACGGATAAATTGATGGAAGAAAAGAAGCCAAATCACTTGGTCTATCAGCAATTCGTAGCTGCCCTTTCAGGAATAGTTGATCAAAAGGATGCTGCCATTTTAGCGCTTATCTACGAATTGAAGTTGTATAAGGTAGCTGGCTTCGCACCAATCTTAAGTCAATGTACGAGTTGTCAACGTCAGGATCAGCTAGTTGGGTTTTCTCTTTCTGAAGCTGGACTTGTTTGTCGATTTTGCGCTCATAAGGATTCTAATGCAATGCTATTAAATTCTACTCAAATAAAGCTAATTCAGTTGTTTGATCAGACAGATTTAACCCGAATTGCTAATATTTCTGTTAAGGAAGAAAATAAGCAAGTGATCTTGCGGTTGTTAGTAGCCTATTATGATCAATATGGTGGATTAACAATTAAATCTAAACGGTTTTTAGATCAATTGGATTCATTGCTTTAACGTTATTAGCCTGCTTGACAATTAACTAGAATTCCCGTACTATTTGGTTAGATTATGAAATATTGTTATTTGTGTAGAAGGAGAACAGTAAGTTACTTCACTTAACTAGAAGCGAGTCTGGGTTGGTGTAAGCCAGATTTAAGTAATTAACTGAACAGGCACTCTGGAGCAAATGTTTTTTTAAAAAAAGTGACTAAAACGCATGGTTTTAGTAAATAGGGTGGAACCGCGGAAATCCCGTCCCTATGCTTTCGTTTGGAGGCATAGGGACGGGATTTTTTTGTTAACACCTAAGTTATTAATAAGCTTGCGTAAAAAAATGGAGGTTTTTCACATGCATATTCAAGAAATGATCTTAACGCTTCAAAAGCATTGGTCAGACCAAGGCTGTATTCTTATGCAAGCCTATGACGTTGAAAAAGGAGCGGGTACCATGTCACCGATGACTTTGTTAAGAAGTCTAGGACCTGAGCCGTGGAATGTTGCCTACGTCGAACCATCAAGAAGGCCTGCTGATGGACGTTATGGTGAGAATCCGAATCGTCTGTACCAGCATCACCAATTCCAAGTCATTATGAAGCCATCACCAGATAATATTCAAGAGCTTTACTTAGCGTCACTAGAAAAATTAGGAATAGATCCATTAAAGCATGATATTCGTTTTGTCGAGGATAATTGGGAGAACCCAACACTTGGTGCGGCTGGTTTAGGCTGGGAGGTTTGGTTAGACGGGATGGAAATTACTCAATTTACGTATTTCCAACAAATTGGTGGTTTAGAAGCTAAGCCGGTTGCCGTTGAAATCACTTATGGAATGGAAAGGTTAGCCTCATATATTCAAGATAAGGATAATGTTTTTGATCTTACTTGGACGGAAGGTGTCACAGTCCATGACATCTACTTTCAGCCTGAGTATGAGCACTCCAAGTATACCTTTGAAGAATCCGATACAGCTTTATTATTTAACCTATTCTCTCAGTATGAAGCTGAAGCAAGGCAGCTAATGGAGAAAGGCCTGGTCTTTCCTGCCTATGATTATGTATTGAAGTGTTCACACACGTTTAACCTTTTAGATGCTAAGGGCGTTATTTCAGTTACGGAAAGAACGGGCTATATCGGTCGAGTAAGAAATTTAGCCCGTGCAATTGCGAAATTATATGTTGAAGAACGTGAGAAATTAGGCTTCCCAATGCTGAAAGAGGAGGATGAAACAGATGACAACTAATGTACTATTTGAAGTGGGTTTAGAGGAAATGCCTGCTCGGTTTTTAGCTGATACTGAAAAGCAACTACACGATAAAACAATTGACTGGCTTAATCAAAATCGTTTGACCTTTGAACGAATTAATACGTTTATAACGCCACGTCGTTTTGCTGTAAGCATAAGTGGGTTAGCTGATAAGCAGACTGACATTGAAGAAGAAGTAAGAGGACCAGCTAAAAAAATAGCTCAAGACGAGGCTGGTAATTGGACTAAGGCAGCAATAGGATTTGCCAAAGGTCAGGGTGTAGCTGTTGATGCTATTTATTTTAAAGCTATTAAGGATGTTGACTATGTCCACGTTAATAAATTTATTGATGGGAAGGGGGCAGGCGAGTTATTACCAGCCTTTAAAGAGGTCATTTTATCGTTAAGTTTTCCTAAGAATATGCGCTGGTCTAATCGTTCCCTGCGCTTTATTCGTCCAATAAAATGGTTAGTTGCGCTTAACGGAGCGCAAATTATTGATTTTGATATTGAAGATGTCAAGACTGATCGAATTAGCTATGGCCATCGTTTTTTAGGCAGCCAATTTTCGCTTGTTAATGCTGGCGAATATGAACAGGCGCTCAAGCAGCAGTTCGTCATTGCGAATAGTCATGAACGGAAGGCTAATATCCAAAACCAAATTGAGGCATTAGCAAAAGCTCAAAACTGGCAAGTTCCAATTGAGGCTGATTTATTGGAAGAAGTTACCCAGCTTGTCGAGTACCCAACGGTCTTCTTTGGTACATTTAGTCGTGATTATTTAACTGTACCTGAAGAAGCACTAATTACTTCGATGAAAGAGCACCAGCGCTATTTCCCTGTTCGTGATCAAGCGAATCAGCTATTGCCGTACTTTGTTGCCGTTCGAAATGGGAACGATCAGCATCTTGCCAATGTTGCCCGTGGAAATGAAAAAGTACTAAATGCTCGCTTGGCGGATGCTGTATTTTTCTACACCGAGGATCAAAAGCAGTCGATTGATAGTAATAATGAGAAATTGTCACGAATGGTATTTCAAGAAAAATTAGGAACTATTTCTGATAAAGTTAATCGCGTCAGTATTATTGCCAATCAATTAGCTAGCCAACTAGGTTTGACGGATGATCAGCGCGCTCTTGTCACCCGAGCTGCTGATATAAGTAAATTTGACTTAGTTACGCAAATGGTGAATGAGTTTACTAATTTGCAGGGGATAATGGGGGAAAAATATGCGCTTATTGCTGGTGAAGATGAGCGAGTTGCCAAGGCGATTAATGAACAATATATGCCTCGCCAAGCAAATGGCATGCTACCTCAATCAACATTAGGTGCTATTTTAAGTGTAGCTGACAAATTAGACACGATTGTTGGCTGTATTGGTGTCGGTTTAATGCCAACAGGCTCTCAAGATCCTTATGCTTTAAGACGTCAAGCAATGGCTGTTATTCAAATTTTTATTGACCAAAAGTGGGCATTAACAGTTGAGCAGGCATTATCACTCACATTGACTCATTATCAAGCGACAACAGTCGAAATTGCGCAAGCTGATGCTGTCGCTGAGCAAGTAAGAACATTCATCAAGGCAAGAATGGTTTTCCTTGCAAAAGAGCAAGGGATTGCGCAAGATATTATGACAGCAGTAATGACAGCGCAAATCGGTGTACCAGCATTAGTCTTAAAGAAAGCTAAGCTATTAGAAGAGAAACGAGCTGACTTCGAATTTAAACAAACGCAGGAGGCACTGGGCCGTGTGTTAAATTTGGCTAGCAAGGGTGCTGAGTCAGCTGTTGCCCCTAGCCTCTTTGAAAACGATGCAGAACAAGGATTATTTGTTAAGCTAGAGGAGATTAAATCAGACTTTCAAGCGCTAATGAATGAGCAAGCTTATGTAGAGGCGATACAATTACTGGAACAGTTAACACCATTAATTGATCAGTTTTTTGAACAAACGATGGTGATGGCAGAAGATCAGAAGCTTAGAGCGAACCGATTAGCACTGTTAAAGCAGGTAGCGTGGTTTGTTTATCAGTTTGCTGATTTTAATAAAATTGAGTGGAAGCAGCAATTTTAATAAGGAGTGTGTTAGATGCGCAAACCTATTATCTATCTAATATCTGATTCATTAGGCGAAACAGCTGAGAAAGTTATTAAGTCTGCTTTACTTCAGTTTGTAAATGGTCAGGAGTATGAAATCATTCGTATGCCTTATGTCGAGGATCAGGAGAAATTAAAGCAAGTACTTGATTCTGCTTCCTGTGACCGCGCCATTGTTGGTTATACACTAGTCAATCCGGACTTGCGCTATTTTGTTAAACATCAAGCAATTGAACGCGGGCTAGAAGCGATTGATATTATCGGACCGACGCTAGAAGCAATGGAAAAAATCTTTAAAAAGAAACCACGGCTGGAGCCGGGCTTAAGTCATCAACTTGACGAGGCCTATTTTAAAAGAATCGAGGCAATTGAGTTTGCGGTAAAGTATGATGATGGTCGCGATCCACGTGGGATTGAGCAGGCAGACATTGTCTTAGTAGGTGTATCCCGAACGTCAAAGACGCCTTTATCACAATTTTTAGCTTTAAAAAGCTTCAAGGTAGCCAATGTTCCCATTGTACCTGAGGTTGATCCGCCTGAAGAGCTTTTTCAAACCGATTCACGTAAATGCATTGGATTGAAAATTAGCTCTGAAAAGCTAAATAGTATTCGTAAAGAGCGGTTAAAAGCTTTGGGCTTAAAGGAAAATGCTAATTATGCTGCGCCAAAGCGAATTGATGAAGAAATAGCATTCTTTGATCAAATTGTTGATCGTCTCGGTTGCCCTGTTATTGATGTCTCGCATAAAGCTGTTGAGGAAACAGCTAATCTAATTTTACATTTGTTAAATGTTAATAACTAAATGCTAATATAACTTAAAAGAACCACGGTGTGTCAACAAAATAATATGACTTGGTCATATAGCTGTTAAAACCTCACTGGAGTGAATAAAGGTGAGGTTTTAACCTGATACGCATTTATTTACTAGATGAGTCAATTTCAAAATTCATATTATCACAATTAAACACGAACTTTTTTCTTCCTTAAAAATTATTCGTCTGTATTTAGCACGCATGAAATTCATATACGCAATTATGAAATTCATTCAGATGAGTAAGCATAATTCACTATAATAGGGGCAAGTAGGACTCCAATAAAATACGATTTAACACGTATAGATTGGTAACTAATCGTTTTAAAATTATTTTTTTAAGTAGAATAGTGCACTTATTTTTAAAAAAAGTAATAATTGTAGCTTTTATTCAATTAATACAGTATAATAATTGTTTGTGAAAAAACATTTGTAATACTTTTATTTAGAATTGTAGCATAACATTTGTTAGGTGAATAATTACGGTTTTTATGGTTTTAAAATGGTTTTTATGGGAAAAATCTAGGTGTTAATTTTTTTTTTTTGGTTCCGAATGATGATATTTATCTTACAACTGAAAAAAGAAGCAGGATTTTTGCTTTTTTGTGTAGAAGGTGTTTAAGGTAGCGGATCGTATCCAGAGACTTCTTAATAGTTAATTGACCGATTGTAATTAATTATCTACTCAAAGGAAGTGAATTTTTTTATTTTTTTGTCGAAACTTGCAGGAATTTTTAATTTTATATAGAAATTAAGTGTTGGTGATAAATATGAATAATCAAATTCCACAGCATTTGATTGATGAGATAAGGCAATCAAATGATATTGTTGACGTAGTTGGAGAATACGTTTCATTAAAAAGACAGGGTCGAAACTATTTTGGTTTATGCCCCTTTCATAACGAGAGCACACCGTCATTTTCTGTTACACAGGAAAAACAAATTTTTCATTGCTTTGGCTGTGGAAAAGGAGGAAATGTGTTTACGTTTTTGATGGAACACGAGGGATTCTCATTTTTACAGGCTGTTGAACACTTGGCTCAAAAAAGTGGTCATGCTTTACCAGAAGTATTCGTAAAGCAAGAGAACCAATCTAATCAATCAATTGATCAAGTAAGTCTGCAAGCCTTTGAATGGTTAACTAAATTTTATCATCATGTTCTTGCTCATGCCAAAGAGGCATTAATAGGTAAGCAATACCTGGAAGAGCGTGGCTTATCACAGGAGATCATTAACGTCTATCAAATTGGATTTTCGCCACATGCTAATGAAGTAACAACCAAGTTTTTAGAGAAGAAATCCTTTAATTTACAACATCTTGCTTCTACGGGCGTTTTTACTCGCAATGATCAAAATCAAATTTTTGATCGTTTTCGTGGTCGCATTGTTTTTCCAATTCGTAATCACCTTGGGAAAACAGTTGGCTATGGTGGTCGTTCTATCAATGGGGAAGAGCCCAAGTATTTAAATAGTCCTGAGTCAGCTCTTTTTCAAAAAAGCAAAATGCTTTTTAATTTTGATTTAGCACGCAGTGAAATGAAAAAGAAGGGGCAAGCTATACTATTTGAAGGCTACATGGACGTCATTACTGCTGCTCAAGCAGGTATCACCAATGGTGTCGCCACATTAGGGACATCAGCAACAGAGCATCAGGCTGCTTTACTTAAGCGGTATGTCGATCATGTCGTCATTTGTTATGACGGTGATTCAGCTGGCTTTAATGCTGCCTATAAAGCAGCAAGATTATTTCTGAAAGCAGGGTGTCAAATTAGAGTTGCAACCTTACCCGACGGTTCGGACCCAGATGCTTTTATTAAGCAAAATGGTGGCGAGAGGTTTAAACGGGAGGTAATCGAGGAAAGCTCTACCTATATGGGTTTTGTTATGACTTTCTTAAAAAAGGGTTATAATTTAAAGGTTGAGGCAGATCGAATTGCTTATGTAAATAAGATTATAGAAGAAATAGCTGGTCTCAATAGTGCGATTGATCGCGATCATTATGCAAGGGAACTTGCAAACGAACATCAATTATCATTTGAAACCATTTTAAATGAAGTCAACCATTTAAATCAAGCAAGAGGAAATGATCGGGATAAGGCTGCCACTAAGCGCCATACTAAAGATCAAAACCTTTATCGTGCTAAGAAGAAGTTGCTTCCTGCTTTTTATAATGCGGAAAGAAGGCTTCTAGCATACATGCTCTATGACCATTCGATTGCTGAGAAAATTAAGCATATCCTTGGTGCTTCATTTAATGTTGATAAGCACAAGATAATTGTTACGCATCTGTATGCTTTTTATGAAGAGGGAAATAAAGCTAATGTGAGTCAATTTATTGAACGAATTGATGATGAGGCATTAAAAAACGACATTATTGAGTTAGCAATGGAATCTATATCTCCAGATATTTCTGATTCTGAGCTTAATGATTATATAAATATCATTAGCGAGGAGCAAGGGGATAAGGCAAATATACGGGCTTTATTAGCTGAGCAAAAGAAAGCAGAATTGAATCAAGACTATGTAAAGGCTGCTCAAATCGGTATGGAGATTGTTCAAATTCGACAGCGATTAGCAGGTCATAGTCAGTAAGTGTTTGATAGTTGGAAGGAGGGGGACTCTTATGGCAGAAAATACGCCATCAAATTCAAAACAGAGCGAACAGGAATTAACATTAGAGCAGGCAAAAGAACAAATCGTTGAGATAGGGAAAAAACGTGGTGTCATTGCTTATGAAGATGTTGCTGAACGATTAGCTATTTTTGAACTTGAGTCAGATCAAATTGATGAATTTTATGAATATTTAGGTGAACAAGGTATTGAGGTTGTTGGGGATTCAGAAGATGATCCTGATGAACAGCAAATCGCTAAGGTGGAAGAGTTTGATTTAAATGACCTTAGTGTCCCACTGGGAATAAAAATTAATGACCCCGTTCGCATGTACTTGAAGGAGATTGGCCGTGTTGATCTACTGTCGGCTGAAGAAGAAATTAGTTTAGCTGAACGGATTGAACAAGGCGATGAGGAAGCAAAGAAAAGGCTAGCTGAAGCAAACTTACGGTTAGTGGTCAGTATCGCAAAGCGTTATGTTGGTCGCGGAATGCTATTTCTTGATTTAATTCAAGAGGGAAACATGGGTCTAATTAAAGCTGTGGAAAAGTTTGATTATCGAAAAGGGTTTAAGTTTAGTACCTATGCAACTTGGTGGATCCGTCAAGCGATAACACGTGCTATTGCCGATCAGGCACGGACAATTCGGATTCCTGTCCATATGGTTGAAACAATTAATAAGCTCATTCGTGTTCAGCGTCAACTCTTACAGGATTTTGGTCGTGAACCTACCCCTGAAGAAATCGGTAAGGAAATGGAGCTGACACCTGATAAAGTAAGAGAGATTTTGAAAATTGCTCAAGAGCCTGTTTCACTTGAAACACCTATCGGTGAAGAGGATGATTCTCACCTTGGCGACTTTATTGAGGATCAAGAAGCAACCTCGCCGTCAGACCATGCAGCATATGAATTGCTTAAAGAGCAATTAGAGGATGTTCTTGATACGCTAACTGATCGTGAAGAGAATGTTCTACGACTCCGGTTTGGTTTAGATGATGGTCGAACACGCACTTTAGAGGAAGTTGGCAAAGTATTTGGCGTAACGAGAGAGAGAATTCGTCAAATTGAAGCTAAGGCATTAAGAAAGCTCCGACACCCAAGCCGTAGCAAACGCCTTAAAGACTTTTTAGAATAGAAAGATTGGCTCAGTCAATCCAGTTTCAGTTGAGCATCAATTGAATCTTGATTGACTTTTTTGTTTCACTTAAGTTCTTTAGATTGGTTGTCTATCAAAGAGCGTTAATCAGATAATTTCATAGGATGAGGAAGAAGCAAAAAAGAGTCGACTCCTGCGGGAATGGAACGTGTCCGAAGACCCCTTTGAGGATGTTAGACGAAGGACGCGGCATCGTGTCGAATGTCTAACTGACTCACATCCTGTGACCCCGGATATGGAATGTTAGACTTAGTGCGCGACGTCGTGTCGCAACGTCTAACTGACTCACATCCTGTGAGCCTAAGGATGTCACGTTTGTACCGGTGGGTGAAAGCGGCTCTTGTTTGCTGAAGCAATACAACCATTTGCTTAACCAATGCTATTTGATGAAGAACCTATAAATTAAAGAAACTAGATTGTTAAAATAATTAATTCATTTGAGTAATGTGTGCACTATTTTAACACGGATACAGAGGTGAATGCAGATGGATAAACAGCGGAAGATTACCATTATAAATGAGATTCACTACTGGAGAGAGAACCGCCTTCTGCCAAGCCATTATTGTGATTTCCTTTTGGCTTTATATACAGAGGGTAGTCATAGTGAAGGTGATGAACTCGGAACTGTGGATATTACTAGAATAACTAGTCCAGTACTGGGGTATGAAGCAGAAAGTGAGCAAGAAACGAGTTCCACGCAACGGCACTCAATGTTCTGGGATCGGATTAGCTTTACGCTATTGTTTTATGTGTTAGCAAACACAATTATTATTCCAGCAATTCTTATTTTACCTTATTTACTTAATGTAAGTATTGCACCTGAGTGGTATGTTGTTACAGCAGTAATTACAACCTTGATTCTCTTCTTTGTTGGAAGGAATAAAGCTGATTTACTACTAGCGTATCGCTTAACCATTCTGCTCGTTAATTTATTTATGGTTAGCTTGTTTATCATTGATCAATGGTTAGTACCTTACTATCTGTCTATTGTCATTATATTCGCACAGCTGACTATCTGGTTTTACTTAGCGGTTAGAAAGAAACTGAGGCTGTTACTAGTTCTCAGCATTATTGCGTTAAGCATAAGTGTATTTGCTATGATTTTATAGAGATTGGAGCAGTGTTATTACAAAATGCGAACCATTAAACTATCTTCAAGACTTAGTATTGTCGCTGGTTTTTTGCCTAATCAAGCTTATTTCGTCGATGTCGGCAGTGACCATGCCTATTTACCAATAGCAGTTTGTCAGAGTGATAAATCTGCTTATGCTGTGGCTGGAGAGCTTAATCGAGGCCCTTATCAAGCGGCTAAACAGCACGTTCATACATATGGATTAACAGATAGAATTGAGGTGGTCAAAGGTGATGGCTTATCAGTGATCACAAATCAGTCGATTCGTCAGGTTGTGATTGCTGGAATGGGTGGGGGTTTAATTCGATCAATTTTAGAGCAAGGCTATGATCGTTTAAACGGTGTTGACAGGCTTATTCTCCAACCCAATGTTGATAGCCATTATATTAGAGCCTGGCTCAACAGCAAGCCATTTTCCTTGAAAGAAGAGGTTATTTTAGAAGAGGATGGTCATATCTATGAAGTATTAGTAGCTGATCGCGTGGAAGCCACACAGCCATTAACACCCAAGCAGATTTTATTCGGGCCGTACTTAATGCAGGAAAATCATGCCGTCTTTCAAAAAAAATGGAAAAGCGAGTATCGTAATAAACTAAGGGTAATTAATCAAATGAGATTAGCAAAGCAGTTAGATGAACGGAAACTAGCTAATCTTCTGCAAGAAGTAAAATGGATTGAAGAGGTGATTAGCCATGACTAAACAACCAACAGTCGGTACAATTATCGAACTAATTGAGCAATGGGCACCAAAGAAATTAGCTTATGACTGGGACAATGTTGGCTTGCAGGTGGGAAAATTATCACAACCAGTCCACAAGCTATTAATTAGTCTAGATGTGACCGAGCAGGTTGTGGATGAGGCAATTGCTCAGCAGGTGGATTGTATCATTGTGCATCATCCACTGCTATTTAAGCCATTAAAGCAAATTAATCTTGCTGATCCAACCGGTAAAATAATTGCAAAATTAATTAAGCATGATATAACTGTATACGCTGCGCATACGAACTTAGATATCGCTCATGGTGGCGTCAATGATATGTTGGCTGACCGGCTTAAATTGCAAGATTCCAGTATTATGATTCCTGAAAGAGAAGAAAAACAATATAAGCTACATGTCTATGTACCGGTTAGCCACCTTCAAGCTGTTGATCAAGCGTTAACGCAAATAGGGGTGGGCCAATATGGTAATTACGCTGGTTGTTCTTATACGACTGAGGGGATTGGTGCTTTTACACCTAATCAACAAGCAATCCCTTATCTCGGACAAGCTGGTGTAAAAGAGAACGTTAAAGAGATGAAAATTGAGTATATGCTGCCGCAATCGCTTGCTAGGCAAGCAATTACAGTATTAAAAGCAGCGCATCCATATGAGGAACCCGCCTATGATTTAATCGAGCTACAAAATCATCAAGAGGTGAAAGGTTTAGGTAGAGTGGGTTACTTAGCGACAAGCATGGAGCTAGCAGAATTTAGCAAGTATGTAAAAGAAGTATTTCAGTTAAGTGCTGTTAACGTAACGGGCCAGTTAGATAAAAAGATTAACAAAGTAGCTGTTTTAGGCGGAAGTGGTGAGAAATACATTGGACAAGCGAAGCGATTAGGTGCTGATGTCTATGTAACCGGAGATATAACCTTCCATAGCGCTCAGGATGCTGAAGCACTGGGACTAGCCTTAATTGATGCGGGTCATCATATTGAACAGATTATGGTAGAGGGTGTTCAACATTATTTAGCACAATCATTTAAAGATCAGCAGATCACCATTGATATCATTACTTCTAAGGTAAATACAAATCCTTTTCAAACACTGTAAATAACCAAACGGCCTTTCAACATAAGCTGAAAAGCCGTTTGGTCATGTTACTTTGTTTTTACCTTTGGCAAAATTTTATCCTGTTTAACCTTTGAGGTTATATCCCAAGTAGTTTGATCGTTATGGTCAAATTGCTGAATGAACTTAATAACTTCCTTTGTAATTGGCGTTGGTGTCGAAGCGCCTGCAGTGATCGCAACCGTCGCTATACCTGTTAACCAGGACAGCTTTAATTCTGACAAGTCTGCTATTCGGTATGCTTTTGTGCCCGCTATTTCTTCAGATACCTGAGCCAAGCGGTTTGAGTTATTACTCCTTGGATCACCGACAACTAAAGTTAAATCAGCATCCTTAGCCTGCTCTGCCACAGCCTCCTGTCTTACCTGAGTAGCCATACAAATTTCTTGGACCAGTTCTGTTTGCGGATATTTTTCTTTGACGGCCAGCATAACATCGTGGACATCCCATTGACTCATTGTTGTTTGGTTCGTGACAATAATCTTTGGGTGATCAAGAGACAATGCTGCGACATCGGCTTCAGTTTGGACGAGATAAACATCATGAGGTGCAATACCTACTGCTCCCTCTGGTTCAGGATGTCCTTTTTTACCTATGTATACAACCTTATAGCCATCCTTAACTTTCGCGCGAATAAGATCGTGCGTCCTAGTTACGTCAGGGCAGGTAGCATCAAGGACCGTTAATCCTTTTGCCCTTGCTTTTTCCTTAACAGTAGGCGAAACACCATGGGCGGTGAATATGACAGTTCCTTCGTTAATGTCATCGAGCAAATCTGAACGATTTTTCCCATCCAAAGTAATGACACCTTCTAATTCAAAAGCGTTGGTAACATGGGCATTATGAACAATCATGCCTAATATATATATGGGTCTAGGTAAATTTACATCCTTCACTGCATTTTGAGCAATGACCATGGCATCGACCACACCATAGCAATAACCCCTTGGAGCGATTTTAATGACTTCCATGACTATTTCCCCCTAGTCAATAATTTAACGCAATAGTTTCATTATAAAGAAAAAAAACAAAAAAAACAAAAACTAACCCATTTTTTCAGGACAAGGTGTGCAATTTACTAGAAAAACATCTATAATGAGAAAGATAAGAGGATTTTTAGTAAGGAGTTTATTATGGAAAAACACAATTTTAAAGAATATACGTTACAACCTTGGCTTAACGAGGTGATTGAGAAATTAGCATTTGAGCACCCGACACCGATTCAAAGAAAAGTCATTCCAGCCGTTTTACGTGGTGAAAGTGTCATTGGTCAATCTCATACTGGCTCAGGAAAAACACATGCATTCTTGTTACCCCTGTTCAGCAAGCTTAACGTCGAAGCAAAGGAAGTCCAATTTGTTATTACTTCACCGACCCGTGAGTTGGCTCGACAAATTTTCGATGAGGTAAAGAAAATTATCACACTATCTAATCGAGAAGCTGAGATTAGTACCAAGCTCTTTATCGGCGGAACGGATAAACAACGTACAATTGAAAAACTAAAAGAACAGCCACAAATTATCGTTGCTACACCTGGTCGTTTACTTGATCTCATTAAGGAAGGCGCTATCGATATGTATACAGCAACTTCTTTTGTTGTTGATGAAGCTGACCTTATGCTCGACTTAGGATTAATTCAAGAGATTGACCAAATGCTCGTGCGCGCTAATCCAACAATTCAGCTGCTTGTTTTTTCTGCTACAATACCGGAGCGCTTGCAACCGTTTTTAAAAAAGTATTTGCAAAGTCCAACGCATTTCCACTTAAAGGACCATTACGCACCAGAGAAAATTGAGCACCGCTTAATTCCATTACGTCACCGACAACAGGCGGATGTTATTTATCAAATTTCACAAGCGATCAATCCTTATTTGGCTATTATCTTTACAAACGGTAAGGATGCTGCTAATCAGCTCTATGAAGAATTACAAGCACGTCAACTGGCAGTTGGAATTATTCATGGTGGTTTGGGTGCTAGGGAGCGTAAACGTGTCTTGAAGGATATTCAAGCATTAAAGTATCAATATGTCGTGGCAACGGATCTCGCTGCCCGTGGAATTGATATAAAGGGTGTTAGTCATGTCATTAATGCGCAATTGCCGAAGGAAGAGCCATTCTATATCCACCGTGTTGGCCGAACTGCACGTGCCGGAATGGAAGGAACAGCCATTAATCTTTACGGTGAAGATGATCTTGCTTTATTAAGTAAGCTATCAGAGAATAAGGTAGAATTTACGACGTATGACATTGTTAACGGTGAATGGAAGGAAATAAAGCCGTGGAATGAACGGACATTGCGGAAGAAGCAGGGTCATGATGTTGATCAGGAGGCCTGGCGTCGGGTGCGAAGACCGAACAAAGTCAAGCCAGGCTATAAAAAGAAAATGAAGCGTCAGCATGAACGGATAAAGAAGCAAATTAATCGTACAAAACGTAACAAAGGATAGAGGTGGAAAGCATGAAAATAGGCTCACATGTATCAATGAGTGGCAAAAAAATGCTGTTAGCATCAAGTGAGGAAGCTAACAGCTATGGTTCATCAGCAATGATGATTTATACTGGGGCACCACAGAATACCCGACGCAAAGCAATTGAAGAATTAAACATTGAAGCGGGGCGGGCGCACATGCGGGACAATGGCATTGATGATTTAATTGTCCATGCACCATATATCATCAATTTAGGTAATACAACCAAGCCAGAAACGTTTGAATTAGCTGTTAGCTTCATGCAAAGTGAAATTGAGCGAACAGCTGCCCTTGGCGCAAAGCAGATTGTTTTACACCCGGGGGCACATGTTGGGGCTGGTGTTGAGATTGGAACAGCCCGTATTATTGAGGGACTTAATGAGGTTCTGACTAAAGAACATGATGTCCAAATTGCGCTAGAGACAATGGCGGGAAAAGGTTCGGAGATTGGCCGCAGTTTTGAAGAATTGGCCGCGATTATTGAGGGGGTTGAGCGTAATCAACAGTTATCTGTCTGTTTAGATACTTGTCACATTCATGATGCTGGCTACAATATAGTAGATGATTTTGATGGTGTGTTGAATAGCTTTGATAAAACTATTGGAATTGATCGCTTAAAGGTTATTCATGTTAATGATAGTAAAAATGTCAGAGGTGCTCAGAAGGACCGCCATGAAAACATCGGCTTTGGTCAGATTGGCTTTGATGCTCTTAATTATATTGTTCACCATCCCCAACTGGCAGATTTACCGAAAATCTTAGAAACACCATACGTTGGGACAGATAAGAAAGATAAAAAACCACCTTATCGATTTGAAATTGCGATGTTAAAAGCGCAGCAATTTGACAGTGATTTAAAGGAACAGATTCTTGCTCAAGGATGATTTGCTTTGAAACAACCAGCTAAGCGTTTGAATTGCTTAGCTGGTTTTTTTGTGTAGCTTAAACTATTTGTTATCGGTTATTATTCAAACCAATCAGCTACACCATATTGCTTAACAAACTGTGTCAGTATTTCCCTTCCTTTTTCTGCGGTAGAAGCATCCGTTATTTGCTCAAGTCGGTCAAACAGTTTATTTAAATCCGCCTTACTAAAGGGATCTAAATCGCTCTCTCTTAGCACATTAATAATTTGATTAGCTTGATTGAGAGAGAGATCAATATTGTATGCATGAGCATGACGAATTAACTCCCCAGGTGTTAATTGCATAATTCTTGTTCGAATAATTTGCTTTAACATGAAATTCATCTTACCACTCCTTTTTTGATAATAAAGAACTACAAATAAGGGAAAAAATCTCTTATATATCTTAGATAAAGGGTTAATGGTTGCAAAATACCCTTTAATCGTGTAGCATAACGATTTGTGATCAAAAAACCTATCGGAAAGGATGTAAAAGTTGTGAAGAAAGGAATTGCTTTTATTCTAACTGTATTACTAACTTCAGCTATTATTCTATTTTTCTATACAAAACATTTAGATTCGCGCTTAAATGAACTTGAGCATGAAAATACCCTCCTTAATGCTCAAAATAGACAGTTGCAGGCGGAATCAACTTATCAAATCGAAAAGGTCGACGTGAAATTAACAGGTGACTATAACTACTGGGCAAGTATTGAAGAACTTGCCAAAACTATGGTTGATGATAGCGAGGGTCGCTTCAAAAAAACGTGGGCGATCTACCTTGCAAATGAGGCGACACAATATGATTTAGATCCGTTTATCGTTTATGAATTACTGAAGGTTGAAACTGGGCATACTTTTGATCCTGAATTAGTCGGTCCAGACACCATTTATGGCAATGCCTATGGCATGTCACAATTTATGAAGAATACGGCACCATGGATAGCTGAGATGGCAGGATTGCCGTATGAGGATGATTTATTATTTGACCCTTACTATTCTATGCAACTGGCCATTGTATATTTAGATTTTTTATATCACAAATATGATAATTGGGATGAAGCGCTAACAGCTTATAATCGTGGCATGACAGGTATGGAAAACTATAAAGCGGCTAATGGTTCTGCTAGGAGTCAATATGCTGATCAGATTTTAAGGCGAGCAGAGCGCTATGATTCGATAGCTATGGTTAATTAATTGATTATTAACCAGGTAAGTGGGTGTTAGTTGCTGTTTTAACAGCATTCGTTGCCACTATCCATCAATAATGGCATGCACTAAACCACCTATTTCAAGAAAATAGGTGGTTTAGTGGCTGGTTAGCTTTGCTCAGTTTCAACTTGAGCGGCTAAATATTCGGCTGCAATTTTATCGACTTCTTTCTTTAATTCTTCAACCATCGTTTCTTCAGGTACTTTTCTAATAATCTCACCATGTCTAAACAATAAGCCTTCTCCACGTGCACCAGCAATACCAATATCAGCTTCACGTGCTTCACCAGGTCCGTTTACTGCGCAACCTAATACTGCTACTTTTATCGGGGCTTTAACTGTGGAAATGTACTCCTCAACTTCATTGGCAATTGCTATCAAATCAATTTCAATTCGTCCACAGGTTGGACAAGAAATTAATGTAGCTGCATCAGAAGCAAGGCCAAATGTTTTTAACAGTTCACGGGCAACCTTTACTTCTTCAACAGGATCGGCACTTAAAGAGATCCGCATGGTGTTACCAATACCCATGCTTAGAATCGCGCCCATCCCAGCCGCACTTTTAATACTACCAGCGAACAGTGTACCAGACTCTGTTATCCCCAAATGGAGTGGATAATCAATCACTTCAGCCGCCTTTCGATAGGCATCAATGGCCAAACCTACATCCGAAGCCTTTAATGACACAATAATATCATGGAATTCTAAATCCTCAAGAATTTTAATATGGTGTAAGGCGCTCTCAACCATGCCATCAGCAGTAGGGTAGCCATATTTTTCGAGAATATGTCGCTCTAATGAACCTGCATTTACACCAATTCTAATAGGAATACCTTTAGCTTTAGCAGCATTTACCACAGCTTCAACCTTGTCCCGCTTACCGATATTACCAGGGTTAATTCTAATTTTATCAGCGCCACCTTCAATGGCCTTAAGGGCGAGTTTATAATTAAAGTGAATATCAACAACTAGTGGAATGTTAATCTGTGCCTTAATTTGAGGAATAGCATCAGCAGCACGGTCATCTGGACATGCGACACGGACTACCTGACATCCTGCTTCTTCTAATCGCTTAATCTCGGCTACGGTAGCTTCAACATCATGTGTTTTTGTGGTGGTCATTGACTGAATAATAACTTGATCTTTGCCACCTATGACTAGATTACCGACCTTAACGGGTCGCGTCTTTTTTCTGTGTGTTAGAACCATTAGAACGCTCCTTTACCTACGTTACGTTGAATTGAATAGCTATTAATCTACTCAATCTATTATAAATGTTAAACTGTTAAATGAGAAGTCATAAGTCTAAGTTAATTTGGCGTGCTGAATAAACGGGCAGGAGATAAACGCGTCCTTCTGCTAATTGATAAACGTCCGCCTTTGGGTTTAATGATTGAAAGTCCTCAAGAACTTGGTCAATATTTGTTAATGGCTCAGCACTTAGTTGCTCAATAATGGAAAGGAGCTGGTCACCACGCTGAAATTGATAAGAAATAACTTGAAAACTTTGAGGGCTTTGCTCATAATATAAGTAGAGAGAATCATGGGCTGTTGAAGGCTTAGTTGTGTATGGGCTTGTTAGGTCTTTGTAACAGGCAATAATAATTAGCGTAAACGTTAGCCAACCGATATTTTTTTTGTTAAATTGCATCGTGACAACCTCTATTCTCGCTTATTCTTTTACTATATATATAGAAAGAAGGTTTTGAATATGCTGGATATCTTTGCTTTTGATTGGATTAGTTTTTTTATTGTAGGTTTAGCGACGATGTTTTTAGTGGGGGAACTACTCGTTAATACAAAAGGTGCTTTTGCACTACTAGGCTTTGGCTTAATCACGTTATATTTTACAGCTTATCTTGATACATCAATGTTTTTGATTATGGTGGGCGTATATTTTTTAGGAATCTTACTGATATTTGTCGATGGTGAGTTTCTGAATGATGGTATTTTAGCAGGAATAGGTGCGTTGCTAATGATTGTCTCAGTTGGATTGAGCTCTCCTAACTGGCGGATTGGCGCTTATGCAATCATTGGTGTTGTAGTTGGGGCCGCCTGTTCATTAGTCTGGCTTAAATTACTACCGAAACGTAACCTGTGGAGCAAGATCACCTTACACGATCAATTAACTGATGATGAAGGATATAGCTCAATGAATGCTTCCTATAAAGGACTTATTGGGGAAAGGGGTGTTACCCTCACCGATATGCGTCCAATCGGTACAATCAGAATTAATAAAGTAGACTATAGTGCTATTTCGAATGGTCATTGGATTAAAAAGGACACGAATATTATTGTTAGGAAGGTCGATGGTACGCGTATTCTCGTCGATCCAATAACCGAATCTCATGATACTAAAAGCAGCTAATTTTAGCTGTTTTTTTAATACCTAAATTGTGCTTCTCTAGAATGTTAATTTACAATATATAATTAATATTCGTGGTTTTTCGATTTTGTTTGTAAATTTAGTGTAAATTTTTCAGAGAAACTCTTTACATATTGTTAATATATCATTAATAATAGGTGAGATTGAAAAATTATTTTGTACTGAAGGGATGAAAATCCATGGAATTTGATTTGCAAACGTTATTATTTGAGTTCTTAGGTGGACTAGGTATTTTCTTATTAGGCATTAAATACATGGGGGATGGCCTCCAAAAAACAGCTGGCGATCGCTTGAAGGATGTTCTTGATAAATTTACAAGCAACCCTTTTATGGGCGTACTAGCTGGTATTGTCGTAACTGTATTAATTCAATCTAGTTCTGGAACAACCGTTCTAGCTGTGGGACTTGTAAATGCAGGATTTATGACGTTAAGACAATCTATTGGCGTTATTATGGGGGCGAATGTAGGTACGACCATTACTGCATTCATTATTGGTATAAAAATTGAAGCGTACGCTTTACCGATTTTAGCCATTGGTGCTCTTATGCTTTTCTTTATGAAGAGTCAAAAGTTACAAAATTATGGACAAACTATTTTTGGGTTTGGTGCCCTGTTTTACGGCTTAGATTTAATGGGTAGTGGACTATATCCGTTGCGGTACCTCCAAGCTTTTCATGATTTAACCGTACAGATGTCAGATAATCCGATTTTAGGCTTTTTTATCGGAACCGTTTTTACACTAGTCGTTCAAAGCTCTTCTGCTACGATCGGCATTTTGCAGAATTTAACAGGGCAAGGTTTAATTGAAATGGAAGGGGCTATGCCAATTCTATTTGGAAACAATGTTGGTACAACCATTACTGCCATTATTGCCTCAATCGGTGCAAGCTTAGCTGCTAGGCGAGCTGCGCTTACTCATGTTATTTATAATTTGTTTGGGGCTGTTATTATCATGTTATTATTGATACCATACACAGCACTCATTCTATTTATCCAACGTACTTTGTCATTAAACAGTGAGATGACAATTGCCTTTGCACACGGCATTTATAATTTAGCAACGCTTATTATTTTCTTTCCTTTTATTGGTTGGCTAGCCTGGGCAGTATCTAAGATCATTCCTGGTAAAGATACTGAAGTAGACTTTAAGCCGATGCATCTAGATCCAATTTTTATCCAGCAATCGCCAACAGTTGCGCTGGACCAAGCAAAAGAGGAAATTATTAGCATGGGTAAGTATGCACTCAAAGGTTTGGCGGAATCTACCAAATTTCTAAATAATCATGATGTTAAGTATGCAGAAAAAGCATTTAAAATAGAAAATGCCTTGAATAAAATGGATCGTGAGATAACAGATTACTTGGTTCAGCTTTCCTCAGCTCAATTGTCTGATACGGATAGCGAAAAACACAGCTCGTTAATTGATTCAGTGCGTGATATTGAGCGGATAGGGGACCATTTTGAGAATATTGTTGAGCTTATTCAATTTAAGATCTCTAATAAAATTGTGTTAACTGATGACGCAAAGGCTGATTTGAATGAAATGTTTGAGCTTACCAACACAACCGTGGCAGAAGCAATTGAAGCCCTCACTCATATGGATCAAACAAAGGCGCATGCTGTTGTTAAGCATGAGAACGAAATTGACCGGATGGAAAAACGGTTTCGAAAAAAACATATTATTCGTTTGAACGAAGGAAAATGCTCAGGTTCATCAGGAATTGTTTATGTTGATATCTTAAGTAACCTTGAGCGGATAGGGGACCATGCGTTAAATATCGCAGAGATGGTTCTAGGGGAAAAAATCCCTGAAACTGTCCACTAAAAAGACGCCTTAAATTTGCTATGGCAGGTATTTTTATACCTGACCATAGTGAATTTTATTGCTGATTAACAATTCGTAACATTCCAATTCATTATAGTGGCCGAACATTAGAAATGCTTATGGTTCCAAAAATCAGTGGATGTTACAGCGCCATTAATTGAAAATTCACTTTATGACATCTCCACATGCTAATTTCAGCATTATTTTAACAAAGCACTAGCTAATTTTGCTGAAAACTATTGAAACCTTATTGATCCCATGCTATATTAAATTTGTTGAAAAAAACGCTTAAAAAAAATGGTTGACTCTTTGTTTTAATCATGATATATTATTAAACGTCGCTGAAGTAAGTAACAACGGAAATTGATTGATATACATACTATTCCACAGTAGCTCAGTGGTAGAGCTATCGGCTGTTAACCGATCGGTCGTAGGTTCGAATCCTACCTGTGGAGCCACTTATGGCGGTGTAGCTCAGCTGGCTAGAGCGTACGGTTCATACCCGTGAGGTCGGGGGTTCGATCCCCTCCGCCGCTACCAATTTTCATAGATAGTTTGTTATAATGGCGATCGTGGTGAAGTGGTTAACACATCGGATTGTGGTTCCGACATTCGTGGGTTCGATCCCCATCGGTCGCCCCATTATAAGGACCCTTAGCTCAGTTGGTTAGAGCTATCGGCTCATAACCGATCGGTCGCAGGTTCGAGTCCTGCAGGGTCCACCATCTCATACTTTAATCGCGGAGGAATACCCAAGTCCGGCTGAAGGGATCGGTCTTGAAAACCGACAGGGGCTTCACGGCTCGCGGGGGTTCGAATCCCTCTTCCTCCGCCATACTACTTTAGTAAGCAGGGTACATATTAAGGCTCGGTAGCTCAGTCGGTAGAGCAACGGACTGAAAATCCGTGTGTCGGCGGTTCGATTCCGTCCCGAGCCACTTTTAAAAAACAAGTCATTTTGGCTTGTTTTTTTGTTGTTAATTTATTGATGTTTTATCTTTGTCATATTGAGGAATGATATAGATAAACGGTTCTTCATCAACTAGCCTTGGTAAGGTGATTTCTCAAGGTTAGGCTTCAGCAAAAAAGAGCCGACTCCCGTGGAAAGCGGTTCTTTTTTGCTGGAGCCATACAAACATTTACTTAACCAACGCTAGTTGATATACAACCAGATAAACACGACTATAATTAAAGGAGCTAAAACCTATGCTTGCTAAAGAACAATTAACGGAAATAAAACGCGAACTAACAGAGCGAAAGCGAGAGTTAGTCAAGCAAATTAATTTAGAAATGGAATTAACGCGGAATGGAGAGTATTCAACAGAGTTATCAGATTATGATAATCATCCTGGTGATAATGGTTCCGATCTATATGAACGTGAGAAGGAAATGGCGTTGACTGAGCATGAAAGAGTTGAACTAGCAGCTATCGAACACTCGCTTACAAGAATGAATAATGGTAAATATGGTACCTGTGTAACTTGTGGTAGTACGATTAATCCCGAGCGTCTAGAGGCTGTGCCGACAACTCAATTCTGTATTGAGCATGCGAATCAACAAGTTAATAAAACCGAATTTTCTCCTTCTATGGGTGGATTAGAAAATGATGATACCGATAGCTGGGCCACCTTAGAAAGCTATGGCACATCTGAGACAGCTTCCGATTTATTAGGTGATCATGATAGCTATAACGACATGACAGAAAATAATGATTTGAATTATGTTGATGATGTTGACCAGTTTTCAAATAAATTTAACAAAAAATAGTTCGGAATAATGTTTAATGATTTTCCAATTGGTGAATATAATAATTAAATGTGTTTGTAGGCAAAATGTTTGCTAGAAAAGGTTTAATTTGCTAAAGTAATAGGTGTTAAGAAAGTGAACATTCTGTGAACTTTCAAAAAGTATAGGGAGGCATTTACCATGGCAAAATTTGAATTACCAGCTTTACCGTATGCATATGATGCATTAGAACCGCACTTCGATAAGGAGACAATGAATATACACCATACGAAGCACCACAATACTTATGTGACAAAGCTTAATGATGCATTGGAAGGTCACAGCGATTTACAAGCATTATCAATTGAGGAATTATTAGTTGATTTAGGCAGACTTCCTGAAAGTGTGCAAACAGCAGTTAGAAACAACGGTGGTGGTCACGCTAACCATAGTCTGTTCTGGACATTATTATCACCAAATGGTGGTGGTGAGCCAACTGGCGAATTAGCAGAAGCAATTAATGCTAAATTCGGTAGCCTTGATAAGTTCAAAGAGGAATTTGCAGCAGCTGGTGCTGGACGCTTTGGATCAGGCTGGGCTTGGCTCGTGGTTGATAATGGTGAACTAGCGATCACAAGTACACCTAACCAAGATTCACCGCTTTCTGAAGGTAAAACACCAATTCTAGGTCTTGATGTGTGGGAGCATGCTTATTATTTGAAATATCAAAATAAGCGCCCTGATTACATTAATGCATTTTGGAATGTGGTGGACTGGTCTAAAGTAGCAGAATTATACGCTGCAAAGTAAAAAATAGTAATGAGAGCTACACCTATTTATAGGTGTAGCTCTTTTGTATGGTTTACCATTTAAGCGTGAAAAATAACGCCGTCCATGCTATAATACTTATGCTAGTTTTTTTCATTTTTAGACAAAATATTAAAATCTGATTGAGGGGGGAAGCCATTGGCAAAGAAAAAAAAGAAGCGCGCACAGCTTCCATTAAGGCTTAATTTTTTGTTTGTGTTTGTGTTCTTAATGTTTTCACTACTTATCCTACAACTAGGTGTTGTTCAAATATTGAATGGCGAAGAAGCTCGCCAACGGATTGAAGAGACTGAGAGTACCCGTTCAGCCATCTCGGTGCCAAGAGGATTAATGTATGATCGCTTTGGTAATCTTATTTTAGATAATGAACCCGAGCGTGCGATCACGTACACGCCACCTAAAAACGGTGAATCAGCAGCTAAACGATTAGAGCTTGCTGAAAAGTTAGCTAAAATCATGGTTATGTCCGATGATTTTGACGAGCTTGAGGCAATGGTAAGCGACCGGGATAAAAAAGAATATTGGTATATTGGTAAATCTGATACTTATGAAGAAGAGCAGCATCACAAAGAGGCAGAGAGCCGCTTAACCACAGAGGAAAGCGAGTTGACTGCGGCAGAGCAATACCGAATTGTCTTAGATCGAATCGAGGAAGATGATTATAATATTTATGATTGGTCAGACCCCAATTTGTTAAATATTGTGGCGATAAAGAAGGAGTTAGATCAGGCTTTTGGTTTATCACCACACACGATTAAAAATGAAGGGGTAACAGATGAGGAATACGCTTTGATTTCGGAAAATCTGAGCCAGCTTCCTGGTATTGATGCAACGATTGATTGGAACCGTGTTCGACTCTATGGCTCAACATTTGCCAGTTTTCTCGGAAACATTTCATCATCAAAAGAGGGGATTCCTGGAGATAATCAAGATTATTATTTAACGTTAGGCTATAGCCGCAATGACCGTGTCGGCACAAGTGGTCTTGAGCAACAATATGAAAGTGTCCTCCGTGGTCAAAAGGAAATTATTCAATATACGACCGATAACGACGGTAATGTCGTTGGCAATGAAACAGTTGTTGATGGTAAGAGTGGGAATGACCTTATTTTGACTGTGGACATGGAGCTAAACGAAATATTAGATGAAATTGTACTCGAAGAACTTGAAGCTTACATTAATCAAGATCGCAACCAAAATCGTTATATGACTGATGCTTTAGTTGCAGTGTTAGATCCTAAAACTGGTGATGTATTGGCGATGTCCGCTGCACACTATGATCAGGAAAAACAGGAATATTCAGATCAAGCCTATCGGGTTATTTATGATGCCCATATTCCAGGTTCAGCGATTAAAGGGGCGACTGTTTTAACGGGCTATCAGACGGGAGTAATTTCTCCAAATACAGTAATTACTGACAGACCCATTAATATTGCAGGTACACCTAGAAAAGCTTCTTATACTACAATGGGGACTATTAATGACCTTGATGCAATTACACGATCCTCAAACGTCTACATGTTTGAAATCGCGTTACGTATTTCTGGAGCTACTTATCGTCCAAACGAGCCATTACGCGGCTTTAATTCTGACGGCTTCCAAATTATGCGTAAGCATTTTAATCAATTTGGCTTAGGAGTGGAGACTGGAATTGATCTGCCATATGAATCAACTGGCGTGGTTGGGAGTAATATTAGAGATGGCGGTCTTCTGCTTGACTTTGCGATCGGTCAGTATGATACTTACACAACATTGCAATTAGCTCAGTATGTATCAACAATTGCCAACGATGGCTACCGAATTAGTCCTCGTCTAGTTAAAGAAGTTCGTCAAGCAAATGGTAACAAAGAAACGTTAGGATCAGTGCTGGAAAGTAATAGCCCAAATATCTTAAATCGGATTGATATGGATGAAAGCTATATTGAGCGTGTCCAGAGTGGCTTTAGACGTGTCGCAACGCACTCACAAGGTACGGGACGCTCACACTGGGCCGACAGTCCTTATGATGTTGCTGTTAAAACAGGAACTGCTCAAAATCAATTTTGGGATAATGGCGTGCAAAGGGAAACAAACAACTTAACGCTAGTTGGTTATGCACCTTATGATGAACCAGAGGTGGCTTTTGCGATTGTAGTACCACGTACTGGAGTAGGCAATAATTTTAACGGTATCCATCATAATATTGGTAACCGCCTAATGGATGCTTACTTCGACCTCAAGGAAGAAAGAGACCAAGCGGGCTTTGATGAAACAAATATTGATGAGATGGTTGAAGTTGAAAGTGAATAACGCAAAAAATCGGATGCTGCTAGTGCATCCGATTTTTTGCGTTTTATTCTAATTACTTTGATTAGCAATTGTATCGACAACCTCATCAAGCGACATGCTGCGATCTAAATCAAATTGCCCGATCTGGATATTATGACCGTAATTATTGTCATCTAAATAATCGGTAAATTCGCTTCTGCTTTTAATTAATCCAGCAAGCATTAGGTAGTCCGCGACTTGAGAGATGGTTGTGCCTGGTAAAATGGTTAAGACAAACTGATCATTTGTCACCACTGCTTGTTCAGGTGTGTCAACTTCTGGTTCCTCATCATCTTGTTCTGGCTCAGTTTCGGGCTCTGGTTGACCTGTCGCATCTTGATTAATGGCTGGGTCTGTCTCTGATATGTAGTAGCCTAAAGTTTCTAATTGTGCAATCATCTCTGCCTCTGTTGGCTCACTGGTCGCAGTTACGTTTTCTGTTGTTTCGAAAAAGAAATAATAACCAGCTAGTAGCGCTGTCGCTGTTAATAAACCGAATGAGAATGCTCTTAAAATGTGCTTCATAATAATCCCTCTTAACCTGTGTGCGATAAATTTTTAATTACAGTTTCAATGTCATATTCACTAAGCTGTGTTTTTTTACTAATTTCTGTTAATGAAAGACCTTGCTTGTAGAGCTGTTCAATTTCCTTAGTGGAGTCGGGCTGTCTTAAGCTAAATCCTTGCAAGACATCTTCATTAGGAAGAATTTCTTCTTCCAATACTTCAATCTTTCTCGTTAATTTGTAGCTCTCCTGCAAATTAGACATGGACAAATGCTCGATTTGTTGCTCTACCTCTTTGAACTTATCATTAACAAATAATGATAAGATGAACAACACAAAACTAACTGCTGCTAATGTAATAATAATTTGTACCACTTCAATTCCTCCGATCTATCTTTAATAGTTATACCATATTTTTGTGCCATGGAAAATGATTTGTCCTTAAAATGCGACAGAGGTCTTGTTTTTTTTATTAAAGATGTAAAGAAGAAATACTTGATCTTTACTACTAAATTTGATAATATAAACAAGTCTGAAATGATCTTTTAATGATTAGTGATAGTTGAAAAGAAGTTTGGAGGGATAAACATGCGTGTTAACGTTACATTAGCTTGTACTGAAACGGGAGATCGTAATTACATTACGACAAAAAATAAACGTACGAATCCAGAGCGTATTGAATTGAAAAAATATAGCCCACGTTTAAAAAAACATACGCTTCACCGTGAAACAAAATAAGCCAGCGAAAACTCTTATCCCAAGCAGATAAGAGTTTTTATTTTACATAGATTTGAACAACTAGAGAGGGGGGGATTGACATTGCTGAAAGCCACCTTAAGAGCTACCTATCTAACAAAACTAAAAGAACTAACTGCTTCTCAGAAACAGCGTATACAACTGGATCTGTACGACCAGCTTTTTAAAAGCGAGCATTGGCAGAAAGCGGACGTTATTGGCCTCACAATTGCTCAAGCTTACGAATGGGATACGTGGCCTATTATTGAAGAAGCTTGGCAACATAATAAGAAGGTTGCGGTGCCTAAATGTTACCATGAAACAAAAACAATGATTTTTCATATTATTGGCGGAAGAGAAGACCTTAAGCATCAGTACTATGATTTGCTTGAGCCAATTGTTGAAAGAACTGTTGCGGTTAGCCCTGAAGAAATTGATTTGCTCCTTGTGCCTGGTATTGTTTTTGATCACCAGCATTATCGGATTGGTCATGGCGGCGGCTACTATGATCGCTTTCTAAAGCGATTTACCCAGACGACATTATCTTTGGTTTGGTCTGGCCAAGTCATTGATCAGATTCCGATTGATAGCTATGATCTGCCTGTCCAATATTTAATTCGTAATCGTCTGCTTTAATTGCTGTTTCTCTCCAGAGGCATTCACAAATAAAACAAAAAGTTGCTCCTCATTTTTGTCAATTAGAATTAATGGCATAAAGCTTTCACTAATCGTTTCGTTAATCGTGAACGGTAGAATGTAATATTTATACAACCCTTCCCATAACTGCGCAATAATTTTGTTTGTCTCAGTCTGCGTTTTACTAAATAGCGGCTTTGCTTGAAAGTCGATTAAAGTGATTAAAGGAATTTCTAAATAGTTCTCTCGATTAATGGAAAAGTGCTCAATTAACTCGGTCCAGTAAAGATCAAGCTGTTGCTCAGTGGTATGTGCTAATGTCTCGGCCCATTTCTGTTCTTGAGCGGTATTGGGTTGTTCGAAGGCTAAGATTGGTTCAAAAGGATCTTTAATGAGATAGATACTTGCGTTTGTCATGCGGTACTGGCTAGTAATGGGTTGGTCGGTTGTGTGTATCTCAGCATAGTGTACGCTAATTGATTGGAAAAATTGACTGCCGGTTGGCTCTAGGCTGGTTGATTGTTGAATGGCTGGTTCATTCTGATTCCACTTTGATTGGATGCCCTTCAACTGACCGTTTTGAAATAATAAGCTGACATCATGACGCAAGAACGCGTTATTACCAATTAATGATTCAACAGACCATTGTAATAAGGGATGTTGATTTACTTCTGTCACGCTAAGTGTTGTCTTTGCTTGATCAAACTGGATATGCTCATTAAAAGGAAAATATTTGAGCGTAGTTTGTGCATTATTTGCGGAGAACAGAAAGAAAAATACGATTATGAGAACGAATGATGCAATAATCAAGCTGTGCTTCATGTCATCACCACCTAATTCATTTGACTAGTCTAGCTTATGTATGAACTTGTCTAATTAGTATAAGATAATCTTGAGGTGACGGACGTTGAAGACTGTAAAGCGAGATTATCAAAACCGAATTAATTACTTATCTAATGAACTTGCAGTAGATGAAAGCTTTGATTTAGTAAAATTAGAATTGGATTATGCTGATCGAGAAATGTGTATTTTTTTAGTTGATGGCTTCGTCAAGGATGAAGTGTTAATGTTTTTATTGCATTTTCTATCAGAATTAACAGCCGATCAGCTTGAGCAGAACGGCTTTGAAAAGCTGATGAAAAGCTATATTCCCTATGCAGAGATAGCGGCTGAGCCTGATTTAGATAAAATAATTGATCAAGTTCTATCAGGTCCAGCAGCTTTGATTATTGAAGGTTTTACCCAGGCTATCTTAATCGATACCCGAACATATCCGGCTCGTGGACCAGAAGAGCCTGATTTAGAGCGGGTTGTGCGGGGGTCACGAGATGGTTATGTCGAAACGATCGTCTTTAACACCGCATTAACCAGAAGGCGAGTTCGAGATCGTTCATTAAGAATGGTGTATATGCAAATTGGTAAACGATCGAAATCAGATGTCTGTTTGTGCTATTTGAGTGACATCGCTGATCCGGGCAAGGTAAAGCTAATTGAGGATCATCTAAAAGCCATTGAAGTAGATGGTTTGCCAATGGCAGAAAAGACGATTGAGGAGTTTTTAGCTGGTCAATATTGGAATCCCTATCCGGTAATTCGCTATACAGAGCGTCCAGATACAGCTGCAGCTCATCTTTATGAAGGGCATATTATCTTGATTGTCGATGCTTCGCCAAGTGTCATGATTATGCCTGCTACCTTCTGGCATCATCTTGAACACGCCGAAGAGTACCGTCAAAAGCCTTCAGTAGGAGCATATTTGAGAGGTGTGCGCTTTATCGCAGTTCTTGCCGCCTTGTTTTTATTGCCGTTTTACTATTTGCTTTCAGTAAATCCGTCGTTAATTCCGGCAGAATTGGCATTTTTAGGCCCAGAAGATAGTGGTTCTGTTCCGCTAGTTGCCCAATTTTTACTTGCAGAGATTGGTTTAGATGTATTAAGAATGGCAGCTATTCACACACCGTCTGCTCTGGCGACTGCGCTCGGGTTGGTAGCAGCTATTATGATTGGCGATGTAGCGGTTGAGGTTGGCTTATTTTCAAGTGAGGTTGTCTTATATATATCAATTGCTGCTATGGGTACATTTTGTACACCAAGCTATGAAATGTCCCTTGCTAATCGGTTAACGAGAATTTATCTGTTAATCTCCACAGCGTTGTTTGGTGTTGCTGGCTATGTTGCAGGAATAACATTATGGCTACTGTTATTAATTCAGATGAAAACATTTAAAACAGGCTATCTCTGGCCGTTTATTCCCTTTTCCTTTAAAGCGCTTTTAAATGTCTGGATTCGGATGCCAATACCATTTAAAAAATATCGACCATCTTTTTTAGACCCGCAGGACCCGAAGCGATAATTGCATAAGTAAGATTTTTTTCAAAAAAATAGGTTTTTACTTCATTTTTTAATTGAACTTTTGCTATAATAAGCTAGGTGATTGCATGAAAACATTTTATGACATAAGAAGATTTTTACATAGATATGGTGTATATATCTATTTGGGGAACCAAGAAGCAGAAATTGAATTAAGCTTAATAGAATTAAAAGCCTTATATCAAGAGGGAATTGTCGCGACAGATGACTATCTGCGTGCGCTAGAGACGCTTAATCAATTGCGTTGTCAGAAATAGGTAGAATGGGAGTGGGGAAATGTCAAAGATATTATTAGGCGTAGATATTGGTGGAACAACAATTAAACTAGGCATGCTTGACCAAGAAGGGAAAATTATTGATAAGTGGGAGATTGAAACACGTAAATGGGAGCTATCTGATCAAATTCCTGGAGATATTTGGTCTTCAATCAAACGATATTTAGCTAAGCACAGCATTAATCCGGCCCAATGCTTAGGTATCGGGATCGGTGCGCCGGGCTTTATTGTTGCGGAGACAGGTGAGGTTGCGGAAGCTGTTAATCTTGGCTGGCGCAATTTCCCATTAGGAGCGATCTTAACAGAACTATCTAATCTTCCTGTTTATGTTGATAACGATGCTAATATAGCTGCACTTGGAGAGAATTGGCTCGGCTCCGGTCAATTGGCAGAGAACTTAATTGCAATTACGCTTGGAACTGGTGTAGGTGGCGGTATTATTGCAAATGGAAAAATTATTAGTGGTGTCAACGGAACTGCTGGAGAGATTGGTCATATGACTGTTGTACAGGATGGTGAACCATGCAATTGTGGACGCAAGGGCTGTTTAGAGACTGTCACATCAGCAACTGGCATTGCCCGGATTGCTTTAGAAAGATTACCAGAGTTTGCGAACTCTATATTGACTGAAGTATTCTCAGCTAAACAAAAACTAACAGCCAAAGATGTATTTGATGCTTACCAAAAGAGTGACGAGTTGGCGACGGAAGTTGTTGAGCATGTAACAAATGTTCTTGGTTTGGCAATTGCCAATATGGCAACGATTATTAACCCTTCCAAGATTGTAATTGGCGGTGGTGTTTCAAAGGCAGGGAACTTACTCTTAAGTCCGCTTGATAAGGCTTATAAAGCTTATGCACTAAAGAGAAGCTATGAAGGTAGTACATTTGAAATTGCTGCGTTAGGAAATGATGCCGGCATCATTGGTGGAGCGTTTTTAGTTAAACAAAATCAAGTGCTGGCATAGAATAGTCATTAGGAAAATAAATTGTAACTTATTTAAAGATAGACACGTCTAATAAGAAAGAGGTTTAAATAGTTGCCTAAAGAGGTATTCTATTTAATAGTATCACATATCTTCATAGATACGATATCGTTTTGGTATTAGACGTAAGGAGGACTTTTTACATGTTTCAAAGAAATGAAAATATTAAACTTTATATTGTTGCTAGCTTACTTTTTGGTGCAAAGACATATATGATTTATCGCTTCTTCTTCAACATTAATTTGGAGAATGTCGTTCAAGAGCTCATTTTATTTATTAATCCATTCGTGACGGCATTTCTAATTTTTGCTGTTAGTGTTTGGATGAAGGAAAAAAATCAGCTAAGGTTTATTCGCTATGCAGCTTTACTAGCAACCTTAATTTTATATTTTAATATATTGTTCTATCGAAGCTTCGGCGACTTCTTAACAATTCCGTTACTTTTTCAAGGAAGTAATGTTGCCGATCTGGGTTCTAGTGTTATTGCTTTAATAGAACCATTTGATATCTTTATCTTTATTGATTTAGCATTGATTTGGTACTTAACAGTTCAGAAAAAATGGACATTAACCACCACATTTCCAAGAAAAAAGAAATTACTTGTTTTAAGTATGGCGCTTGCTTTTCTGCTAGGTAATTATATTTTAGCAGAGATTGAACGCCCTCAATTGCTTCAAAGAGGATTTGATCGCGAGTATCTAGTGAAAAATATTGGGTTATTTAATTTCCATATTTACGATATCGTGCAACAATCACGTTCTCAAGCACAGCGAGTATTTGCGGATGGTAATGAATTATCAAGTATCATCACATATGTGGATGAGAATACAACAGATAATGAAGAAACGGACCTCTATGGAATTGCTAAAGGGAAAAATCTTATTTTTGTAACGCTTGAATCTTTGCAAACGTTTGTGATTAATAACACACTTAATGGTGAAGAGGTTACACCATTTCTGAATAGTTTAACAGAAGAAAGTTATTATTTTGAGAATTTTTATCATCAAACAGAGCAAGGAAAAACAGCCGATTCTGAGTTTATTATGGAAAATTCACTTTATCCATTACCAAGTGGGGCGGCATACTTCACTCACAGCGGGAACACTTATCACTCAACACCACAAATGTTAGGTGAGGAAGGTTACATGTCAGCTGTGTTCCATGCGAATAACAGCAGTTTTTGGAATCGGAACAGTATGTATGACAATTTAGGTGTTGATCAATTTTATGATATTAATGCTTATGAGGTAAACGATGGAAATAGTGTTGGTTGGGGGTTAAAAGATAAAGAATTTTTTGAGCAGTCAATGAAGTATTTAACCAATCTGCCTGAGCCTTACTATGCACGTTTCATTACGTTGACAAATCACCACCCATTTGACCTTGATGAAGAGGATGCAACCATTGATCAGTTTGATTCGAATTCAAACACATTAAATAAATACTTTCAAACAGTAAGGTATTTGGATGAGTCTATTGAGGAATTCTTTAATCACCTGAAGGAGTCAGGTATTTATGAGGACTCAATTATTGTGATGATGGGTGACCATTATGGCATAAGTGATTTTCATAATCGAGCAATGTCAATGTATTTAGACAAGGAAGAAATTACATCATATGACCAGATTCAACTTCAACGGGTACCATTCTTTGTTCATATCCCAGGACAAGAGGGTGGCGTAATGAGTCAAATTGGTGGTCAAGTAGATGTCAAACCGACAATTATGCACTTACTAGGTGTAGATGACTCCGCTGATATAAGCTTCGGAACAAATTTATTTGGACCGAACCGTAAGGATTATGTAGCATTAAGAGATGGAAGTTTTATAACAGATGATTATATCTTTACTAAAGATGTTTGTTATGACCGTGAATCCGGTGAAGAATTAGGAAGTGAGAACTCAGGGATACTTGCAGGTGATGATTCTGATACCGAAACAGCCTGCTCTCCATTCAGGGAGCAAGTTGAGCTAGAAATGTCTTATTCTGATAAGATTATTTACGGGGATCTATTCCGCTTTCATGATTTTACAGAATAATGATGTTGCCCTTGAGCTTTTAACCTGGCTCAAGGGTATTTTAATGTTTCATAGCTAGTAAGTGGTACAATGAAAATAAAGATAGACTAACTATTTGAAAGGAATGAGTAATATGAAAATAAAGTGTCTTTCCCTAGGGCCAATAGGGACGAACTGCTATATTTTATCGAAGAAAAATAAGGGTTTAATTGTTGATCCTGGTGCAGAAGCAGATAGAATTATTGAATACTTGAAGCTAGAGAAGATTGATCCACTAGCAATTCTCCTTACACACGCACATTTTGATCACATCGGTGCTGTTGATCAATTAAGAGATCAATATGCTATCTTCGCTTACCTACATAAGGGAGAAGCCAATTGGATGGCTGATCCGGATTTAAATGGTTCCAATCATTTCCCACTTGGACAGATTACCGCTAAACCCGCTGATTACTTCTTTAATGAAGAAGTTATGTCCATCGGTGATTTTAGCTTTAAAATACTTGAAACTCCCGGTCATTCACCTGGAGGGGTATCATTCGTTTTTGCTGAGGAACAAATCGTTCTATCTGGTGATTGCTTATTTCAGCAAAGTATTGGTAGAACTGATTTAATTGGTGGTAACCAGGCTAAACTAATTGCGTCAATTAAAAATGTGCTATTTCGCTTACCAGATAGGTACACGGTATATCCTGGACATGGCCCTAAAACGGATATTAAATTCGAACGAAATCATAATCCATTTTTATAACGTAAACTTTTTTTACACAGTACTAGAGTTAATAAATAATCATTAGGGCTAATTTTCTTGTAGTAAATACTTGCGATTCTTGCTGGTATTAGAGCTTGATGTTGTTGTGACGATTAGCTCTACTCTTGTTGTGTTCTGCTTGTTTATTAAAATAACAGCCTCACCGTTGGGGAAGCTAAAGCTTACAGTTGTTTGATTATCTATATCAGTCCAGCGATCAAGCAAGCTCCGATAAGCAAGTTGCTGGAGCATCTCATGATTGAGATGCTCTATTTCTAGGTTAGCTAGCTGTTGTTTGTTTTCATGCTGCGCTAGTAGGCCAAATGATAGCATAAACATAAGTGATAACAGTAGTAAGGTATAGACCATAATTGAACCACTTTGCTGCGTCATAATAGGGGGTAATGTTTTTTTCATAATAACGTCCTGACGTTGTTTTTATTTGAATTGCCAAATAAGTATCGTGATGGCTAACCTTGAAAGTCTTCACATCACGTAGTAAGATTTCATGACCTGCTCGGTTAACCTGACGTCTAATTAAATCATTATACTTGGTAATTTGTACATGGTCACCTGTGGCCGTCTCAATTGTTAGACCAGCTTCGGAGCTTCGGCTGACAGCTACCCCTTGCTGAATTTCATCTGCTAACACATGAAAAAATTGTTGAACTGAATAAAGCTCAGTTTGCTTTTGGGGTGTGATTAACAGTAGCCAAATAGTTGGAACAAAAGATAGTAGAACAGACATCAAGACCAAGGCTAACAATCCTTCAAGTAAAGTGAAACCGCTCTGATTGTTACGGCTTATAATAGACTTGGGCGTAGCTATTTTCCCCACGAACATTCTGCCACCTTCCTGTACCAATTATTATTGTATTCTCTAGAATGAACGATACCTCTAAGTCAATTTCGTTAATAACGGTTGAATAGTTGATAGGCAGTTCGTCATAGGATAGTGACTGAATTTGATTGTATAAGTAATGATAATGCTCAATGCGCTCATTTTGTAAAAAAGCTTCATATCTGAGTTGCAAATTTATTGGAATGATAAGCAAACAGATCAGCATAATCATTGAAAAGCTTAGTAACAGCTCGAATAAGATGTAGCCTAATTGATTATTCTTTAACATAATATTGTCTTCCTTTTCCGAACGGGAAGTAGATATGATACTGATTCTTTCCAGTATCAATGTGCATAGAACCAGGTCGTCTAACTGTCCCTGAGCTGGTAAAAGACAGCGGATTTCCTAATGAACGCATACTAACCTGCCAATTATCCGGGATCTCACGGATAAACAATGGTGGGTTTACGGGACTTTCCCAAAGTCCATAGCGATTTTGACTAATTATAAACTGTAGTGAAGATGCTGGAAGGTTTAGCATGGCGCGTTTTTGTAAGTACAAGACATCTAAGTCAAACTGCTGGTACCAAACTTGGAATCGGTAATGATCAATGCTAGTTAATGCTGCTCGTGCAGAAATCAGTAGCATAATATTTATAATCGCTAACACAAGCAGTAATTCAAGGATTGAAAACCCTGCTTCTCGTTTAGTTAACATCTTCAGTTGTGACTTGATAAGTGACAGTATCCTGATAAATTAAGCGTTTTGTCCCGTTTGCAAGTAAATTAGTTTGCAGGTAGTTTTTTTCAACCAATTCTTCAATAGAGCTCGGGTACCTACCGTTATCAAGAAAGTATGCCTGAGTTTGACTTTCTGCTAATTGAATCATAGCTTGTTCCCCTTTTCCTTGCACATCGTTATTGCGTTCTGCCAAATTAGGAATAAGTAGCAATAGTAAAATGGATATAACCGCCAAAACGATGAGCATTTCAATTAGTGTGAACCCTTGTTGTGTCTTCACTTTTTTTCAACTCCTAGTACTAATAATTTTGAATTAATTGCAGCATAGGGACGAGTATTGATAGGTAAATTAAAATAATACTGATGGCGATAAAAATAAAAGCAAGTGGTTGAATCCATTGCATTAGCTTTTGAACAATTCGAATTAGATCATCCATTAAAAAATGTGAAAAGGATGTTAAATCTCGTTTGAGTAACTGTTGAGTATGATTTCTGGTGAAAATATAGCCCAATTCATTTTGAAATAGAGGATGATTAATAAGAAGTGTTTCTAATGGTAAGCCGTTATCTAATTCCGTGAGTAACTGTTCACAATAAAAGCTAAGTATGCTGCTTTTCCTATAAGTCGCCATTGTGGTCAAGCATTTCTTCATGGAGAAACCAGCTTCTAGCAAGGAACTTAAATGTACGGAAAAGATAAAGCTCATGTATTTTCTCGTGAAGTTCTTGACTTGGGGTATTTTCTGTAGCAATGTTAATTTAAAGCTTAACGTAATTTTTTTTCTGAAACATAGCCAAATAATTAATCCTGCTAGAATAAACGTAGTTGTAAGAATCGTCATTAAGAAAATAATTTGTACCGTTGTCATAGCGATAAGTAAGACGGGTGAACTAGTGCCACTGGTTTGATAGAGTTTAATGAAATTTGGATAGATGTAGAAATAGACAAAGAAAAGAATGGCAAAAAAGCTACTAAATAACACAATTGGATATTGAATGGTCTTCTTGAGGGTAGCTTCTAACTTTAATTGTTGCTGTACAATCGTAATGCTTTTTCTAAGACCTTCAAGTAAATTGCCGTGGTGCAATGAAAAATAAATAAATGTTATTATTTTACTATTAAAGCTAAGCTCAGCTAGCGCCTGATCAATTCGATTACCAAGGTTGAGTTGATCATCTAATGTTTGAATGATTGATTGCCACTTGCTTTGTCCATAAAGTAGTACTAGGGCATCTTTAAGTGCGTAGTTCTGTTCAAGTAGATGAACTAGTCGCGATAAGAAGAGGAGCTGCTGGTCCAGCGATAGTTTCTTCCTAGTATTATTAATCATTAAGCTGTGTCGAAGCAAAGCCATATGCAATCGCCTTTCTTTTTAATTGTGCGAAAGTTTGATATGAATATGAGTTATCTTTGTTTGGGAAAATAGCTTGATTTAAATCCTGTTGCTGTAAAATTTCAATAATTGCTGCTCTCCTTGAGCAATGGCCATTCTGGATAATAGGAATTAGTTCCAATGCAACTACGGCAAGTAAATTTTGTTCCAAATCAATCGGCTTGATTCCCATATCCAGTAATCGGTGAATGGTCCCAATAGCATCTCTAGCGTGTAACGTGGAGAAGACGAGATGTCCGGTATATGCGGCGTGAAAGACAAAAGCCGCTGTTTTGTGATCGCGAATTTCGCCAACCATTAAAATGTCTGGATCATGTCTTAATGCTGCTTTTAAGCCTGTGTGATAAGTCATGCCATTTTTTTCGTTAATTTGCACTTGCAAGAGAGCGTGAATGTTTTTCTCAATGGGATCTTCTAAGGTGATTGCTTGACAGGGTTGCTGGTCCAACAAATGATTTAATAGTGAATAAAGTAATGTCGTCTTACCTGATCCGGTTGGTCCGGTAAATAGCACAAGTCCTGATTTTCTTGAAAAAATTAGGTTTAGTAAGGTCTGTTGGTAGGGAAACAAGAGCAAGTGCGTTAATGGTCGATTATCTGTTTGTGGTAAAATTCGTAAGGCTAGACTTTCATTATTCACCGTAGGTAAAGTGGAAATTCTAATATCCAGAAGTGTGTTCTCAGCAGTGACTGTGATGACACCATCCTGAGGTAACCGGGTCTCACTAATATCCATGCCGGATGTGAACTTTAGGTGGTTAATTGTTTGTCTATATTGATTATGACTAATCTCTTGATGAGGAACGCGGTTACCATTAACACGAAAAAAAACGTCTATCCCTTGTTTACGCGGACTGAAGTGGATGTCAGTAGCATTTCGCTTTAGTGCGGATGAAAATAATGCTGTTAAAAAGGTTGTGGATGGATAAACATTGATCACCTCGCTTTCTAATCACACTATACAAATTCTTTAATGAATAGGCAAATGCTGCAACAAAAGAGAATTCATTAAAAAAAGGGTGCTTCAATTATTTATTTGTACTTGCTTATTTTATGTTCAGTTTTTACTGGGTTTTTGCTTTAAAAATATTTTTTTGCCGTGCTATACTATTAACAGAGAAAGGGAGTTGGGTTAACAATGAAGACATTCTACATAATTGGCTTTATGGGAAGTGGGAAGACAACAATTGGTATGGCTCTTGCAAGAACATTATCAATTGACTTTGTTGATACTGATGAGTTAATTAAAATAAAGACTGGAAAAGACATCAAAGATATTTTTGCTTCTGAAGGTGAGCAAGCTTTTCGGGAATATGAACGGGATGTCTTACTTCATACGCCTGCACGTCATTGTATTGTTGCGACAGGCGGTGGCATTGTTGAACGGATGGATAATCGCCAATGGTTGGCTGATAAAAGGGTGGTATATTTACAAGCAAGCTGGGAGTCCATTGCGCAACGTTTAAAAGAAGATCAATCTCGGCCAATTTGGGCAGATCAAACAAGAGATAAACAAGCGCTTTTAGAAAGCAGACTAAGTAAATACCTCGAGATTGCCAGCTACACGATTAATACTGAGCAACTTTCACCACAAAAGATTGTTGACCAGATTATTAGCTTTAGTTCATTTAATTATGAATGAGAAATGTGAATTTTGGAAATGCTTTTACTAAAGGAGTTGACTGTAATGGCTGATCAGACTTTTGTTGAAATGGTTGTGAAGGAAACTGTCGCACACTACAGTAAACCAGCAGAACTCAGAAAGCAAGAACGAAAAAATCGAAAGAAGCAGCAAACACAGCCTCTCAGTGAAAAATATTTTGGCGCGCTGGCTGTACTTATTAAATCAAAAGAAAGTCGTTAAGAAAGTAAATAAACTTATCATCTAAATTATTCTTCTGTAGTCGATGCATTAGATTGCGCATTGGCTACTATTTTTTTAAGTTTTTCTAACGAAATAAGTGTTGTTACCCATTTCAATAGGTTAAGAAATCAATTGTTTTGCGTATACTCTTATAGAAGGAGTGTGATCGCAAATAATGAATGTACGTGCAAATCAAATTAATATTGTATTGAAACAGCAAGATAATCAGGCCATTACATCCCGACCAACTCACGATCCATTTGAAATTGTGCATACAGCGATGGAAGGCTATATTGGCATGCAATCATTAAGACAAAAAATTAAAGAGATTTACGCCTTTATTGCAATTAATAAGCGCCGTGACGAAGTAGGATTAAAAATAGAGAAGCACGCATTACATATGCTGTTTAAGGGTAATCCTGGGACTGGAAAGACAACTGTTGCACGTACGCTAGCTAAGTTATTTGTTGATCTGGGGGTGCTTGAACAGGGTCATGTAATTGAAGCGGAGCGGGCTGATTTAGTTGGTGAGTATATTGGGCAAACAGCAAACAAAACGCGTGCCCTGATTCAGCGTGCTAAGGGAGGCGTATTATTCATTGATGAAGCCTATGCATTAGCGCGAGGGAGTAAAAAGGATTTTGGTAAGGAGGCGATTGATACCCTTGTTAAGCAGATGGAGGACCATCACCAATCCTTTATTCTTATTTTAGCAGGTTATCCTAACGAAATGTTAACTTTTCTACGTACAAACCCAGGGTTAGCATCACGCTTCCCGTTTATCTTGGATTTTCCTGACTATACGGTTGATGAGCTAATTCGAATTGCCAAGAAAATGATTAAAATGCGTGATTATCATCTAACTACTGGGGCTGAAGCCTCCTTGCGCACTGTCATTGATCAGGAAATGAATAAGAAAACAACGCAGTCTTTTAGTAATGGACGTTTTATTCGTAATGTAATTGAGCAGGCAATTCGCAATCAATCGGTCCGACTAATTCAGCAAAGGGTCTATGATGTGAAAGAATTAATCCTGCTAAAAGCTGACGACTTTGAGGTGGAAAGTTAACATAAATTGTGATGTCCGCTATTAAAACTTACAGTTTACTTGTTTTTTTGGTAAACTAGTAAGGTAATTGTCTAGAAAAGAGGTTTTTTAATGATAGAAAAAGTAATAATTATTGCTGTCCAACGAAAGATGGGTGACGAAACCCGCTTCCATTATTCAATGGAAGAAATTAAATCACTAACCGAATCTGCAAAAGGGGAAGTGATTGCGGCAGTTAGCCAGAAGCGCGATCATCCACATCCTGCTTTATATTTAGGAACGGGTAAGTTGTTAGACATACATGATTTAATTGAAGAGGAACAAATAGATTTAATTATTGCCAATGATGAGCTCTCGGCTACGCAAATGCGAAATTTACAGGCTGAATTTGACCTGCCTATTATTGATCGAAGCCAGCTTATTCTTGATATCTTTGCTAGCCGAGCGAAAACAAATGAAGGAAAGCTTCAGGTTGAATTAGCACAATATCAATATTTACTTCCTCGTCTGCATGGGCAGGGTGGTTCGTTATCGAGACAGGGTGGCGGAATTGGGACTAGAGGGCCTGGTGAAACCAAGCTAGAGTCTGATCGTCGTCATATTAATCGCCGTATTGATGAAATTAAGCGTAGGCTTAATACGGTTGTGAATCAAAGAAAGCAATATCGATCGCGGAGAAAAAGTAATCAGATTTTTCAAATTGCAATTGTTGGTTATACGAATGCCGGAAAATCAACGCTATTCAACCGGCTAACGAATAGTGATACTTATGAGCAGGATCAACTGTTCGCAACGCTTGATCCAATGTCAAGGCAGCTGAAGCTTCCTTCAGGCTTGCAGGTTATTTTAACAGATACGGTTGGTTTTATGCAGGATCTTCCTACTGCTTTAATTGCTGCCTTTCGCTCTACTTTAGAGGAGGTAACTGAAGCTGATCTCATTTACCATGTTGTTGATGGGTCACATCCTGATCAGCACCAACACCAACAGACTGTAAATCAGCTTCTGAAGGAGTTAGGTGCGGATCAAATTGCCACATTAACGCTCTATAACAAAGCTGATCTTATTGGAGCTGATTTAGTTCCATTAAATAAACCTGCTTTAACCATTAGTGCGTTTGTACAATCCGATCGACAAAAAGTTTTACATGAAACAGAAGCACTAATTAAAGAAAACTGGACAGCATACACGTTCAAAGTAAGCCCCGATCAAGGGAAGCGATTACAGCTGTTAAAGCAACATTCGATCATCACAAGTGAGCACTTTCTTGAGGATGAGGATGTTTACTTAGTTAAAGGCTTCTTGCCTGAGGAGCATCCTTTAATGTCCACGGAAGAGCAGAAAGAGAGATAAGTGATGATTAATCAACTAATTAACCAAACAGAACAAGATATACTTGAACAGCGCGCCAACATTCAACAAATCGCTGAACATAATCAATATCGTGTGCTACAAGCATTTCGAACAAATAAAATTTCTGATAGCCATTTTCAGGCTACTACTGGTTATGGTTATGATGATTTCGGCAGAGAAGGCTTGGAGAAAGTCTATGCAGATGTTTTTGGTACCGAGGATGCCCTCGTCCGTCCTCAGCTTATTTCTGGTACACATGCGATTACGACAGCGCTATTCGGCGTACTAAGACCAAATGATCAGCTGCTGTATATTACAGGCGAACCTTATGATACTCTAGAAGAAGTAATTGGAACGAGGGGAGAGCAGACTGGATCATTAATGGATTTTGGGATTAGCTATCAAGCCATCCCGTTAGTTGATGGGGAAATGGACAAGCGGGCAATTACAGCTACTATTAGCGACCGGACGAAGGTGATTGCCATTCAACGATCCAAAGGCTATGCCGATCGACCTTCATTTACGGTTAGTCAAATTGAAGAAATGATTAACTTCGTACGCACCGTTAAACCCGATGTTATTGTGTTTGTTGATAATTGTTACGGTGAATTTGTTGAGAAGCTGGAACCTACTCATGTAGGAGCAGACCTAATTGCTGGATCACTAATAAAAAATCCAGGTGGTGGATTGGCAAGAATTGGTGGTTATATCGCTGGAAGACAGGATTTAATTGCGCTCTGTGCCAATCGCCTTACAGCTCCTGGTTTAGGGAAGGAAACAGGTGCCAGCTTAGGTATCTTACAAGAAATGTATCAGGGCTTCTTTTTAGCACCACATACGGTTGCTGAGGCATTACAGGGCGCCTTATTTACTGCTAGATTGTTAGAGTTAGCTGGATTTAAGACGACGCCACATTATTTAGCGGATCGAACCGATTTAATACAGTCAGTGACATTTAGTTCACGTGAGCAGATGATTGCATTCTGTCAGGCAATTCAGCACGCTTCGCCAATTAACGGGCATGTGACACCATACCCTGCTGAGATGCCTGGTTATGAGAGTGAGGTTATCATGGCTGCTGGTACTTTTATTCAAGGTGCTAGCTTAGAGTTAACAGCTGATGGTCCACTACGTCCACCGTATACAGCTTTCGTGCAAGGTGGTTTAGTATACAGTCACGTAAAATTAGCTGTTTCTGAGGCTGTTGCGAAATTTGTAGAACGAGGTTATCTAAAATTATAAGACTATACTATGGGCTATTAGGGAATATACTAGAAATATGTATTATTTTAAGAGTTTTTTTAATGTAAATAAAGCTAACATGAGTTGACAAGTTTTATTCCGCCTGTGTATAATAGATTTATGGAAAGCAAGAGAGGAAAGGGGAGAATGCTATATGAGTGAGCAGGATAGACGTTCGCAGCCCTTATTTTCCATAGGTATAGTTAAGGATTTAACAGATTTGACTGCTAGACAGATTCGTTACTATGAAGAACATCAGTTAATTCACCCAGCTCGAACAGAAGGGAATCAGCGCTTGTTTTCCTTTAATGATGTCGATCGGTTACTTGAAATTAAGGAGCTGATTGAAAAAGGAATTAATTTGGCTGGTATCAAGCAAGTTTTACAGCTTAAAGATCTACCTACTACCGAGCAGAAATATGGGGCAGATAAAGATGGAAAACCGGAATTATCTGAGAAGGAACTACGTAAACTGTTACGTAACGAATTGCTACAGACAGGTCGCCTAGGGAAAACCTCGTTGCGTCAGGGAGAGTTATCAAGATTCTTCCCAAAATAAAGAATATTTAAAGGAGAGGACAGACATGGGAACAAAGTTTACCAAGGAAGAGATTAAGCAAAAGATCAAGGACGAGGGCGTTAAATTTATTCGTCTTCAATTCACAGACTTATTAGGAACAATTAAAAACGTAGAGATTCCACTAAGTCAATTAGATAAAGCATTGGATAATGACATGGTATTTGATGGTTCTTCAATTGAAGGCTTTGTCCGTATTGAAGAGTCTGACATGAAGCTTTATCCAGACCTTGACACATTTGTCATTTTCCCTTGGACATCTGAAAAAGGTAAAGTGGCACGCTTTATTTGTGACATTTATACTCCAGAAGGTGAACCATTCATTGGTTGTCCACGTGTTAACTTAAAGCGTAACCTTAAGAAAATGGAAGACTTTGGTTTCACTGCATTTAATATCGGTACAGAGCCTGAATTCTTCTTATTCAAACTGGATGAAAGAGGCGAGCCATCATTAGAGTTAAATGATAAAGGTGGTTATTTCGATTTAGCTCCTACTGATTTAGGGGAAAATTGTCGTCGTGACATCGTTCTTGAGCTAGAAGAAATGGGCTTTGAAATTGAAGCATCACACCATGAGGTTGCTCCAGGTCAACACGAAATTGATTTTAAATATTCTGACGCAGTGAAGCATGCTGACGATATTCAAACATTTAAGCTCGTTGTTAAAACAATTGCACGTAAGCACGGTCTACATGCAACATTTATGCCAAAACCTTTATTTGGTGTAAACGGCTCAGGTATGCACACAAACATGTCTTTATTCAAGGGCAAAACCAATACATTCTTGGATGAGGATGGCGAGTTAAAACTAAGCAAAACAGCTTATCAGTTTATTGCTGGTATTATCGAGCATGCTCAAGCATTTACAGCTGTTACAAACCCGACAGTAAACTCATACAAACGTTTAGTACCAGGATATGAAGCGCCATGTTACGTAGCATGGTCAGGATCTAACCGATCACCATTAATTCGTATCCCAGCTTCTCGTGGACTAAGCACACGTGTTGAGGTACGTAGTGTTGATCCGGCAGCTAACCCATACTTAGCACTTTCAGTATTACTTGCTGCTGGCCTAGATGGTATTGAACGTGAACTAGAAGCGCCACAGCCAATTGACCGTAATATCTATGTGATGGACAAAGAAGAGCGTGAGGCAAACGGTGTTCAGGACCTTCCAGCAACATTATACGATGCACTTGGAAAGCTTTCACAAGATGAAATCATTACCAACGCACTTGGTGATCATTTATACGAGCACTTCATCGAGTCTAAAGAAATTGAATGGGATATGTTCCGTACGCAAGTACACCCATGGGAAAGAGAACAATATATCCAACAATATTAATCGATTATTCCCTAGAGCCAGTAATGGTTCTAGGGTTTTTATCTTTCAGTGGTCAAAAAATTTATAAATGGTTTGTGAGATCAATTGACCACCAACTATTTATTATTGTGGAGACTTTTGTGTGTAGTCTGCAAATTTTTCAGATAATCGTCCTCTATTTTGCCTGATATGTGACTGTATATATCAGCTATTGTTTGCATTAATTTATGTCCTAACCTTTCTTGGATGAACTTCATCCTTGCGCCAGATTCTAAGAGCCAAACAGCGTGTGTATGTCGCATGATAGCTATTCGTCTAAACTATAGTCAACACTTTTGTTTATGGGTTAATTCTCTCAAGTTCTCAATCATTCTGTAAATCATATTCCATCATTATTCCATCATTTGATTTCACAAATCCACTATTTTTATAAAATTTTGCTGCTTGTTCTCCGCCAGTGATAAGAAAAATTCTATTTATTTTATCATTCTTCAATACGTTAGAAATAAATTTCAATAAATTTTTACCAATTCCACTTCCTTGGTGAGTAGAAGCCACGTTAAATTCATCAATACAAAATTGATTCCATTCGCTATAGTAATAATCAATTCTCCCCAGACACATTGCAATAATTTCATCATTTTTCTCAACTACATATCCTCTAGCGTTAAAGCCGCTCATTGTAGCCTCAATTCTAAGGAGTGCTTCTTTTTTAGTCCATGTATTATTCCAGGGAACGCCTTTATATGCTGCCATTAAAATTTCAGCACAGACAGAATAATCGTCACTCTTAATCTTTCTAAAATTTAAATCCATACTTATATCTCCTCTGTTTTTAATTTTTATAGATTATTATAGCAAACAGTTTGGTAAATGACCTCGTTTCTATTTAATTAATTTTCATTCTGTAAAAGCCTTTTTATAATTTTCTTATTTGTCGATATTAATGAGGAGGTGTTTTATAAACGATCTAGAAATTAGCTTATTTAATTGGACAAATGTATGGAATGTTGCGGGCCATTTATTATAATGAGAATTACAATTATTGTTTTAGGAATTGTATTTATAACTATTTTAAGATTAATGTCAAAAGGGGTCTTGCGTGAGTTAATCGAGATTTTAGCAATAATTGTAATTGTTGCTGGGGCTCTGTTGTCTCTGCAAATAGGCGCTAATATTTGGGGTTATTAGGTTAAGTAGAAAATATCGTAATCATTCTTTTAATATTTTACACCCATATATTTTTTGGGTAGCTTATCTAATTATGAAGGTGGTGAAGCCATGCATAAATTTCGTATTAGTATTACTTACGTTGATGGGCAGGGAGATATTGCAACACTAACGTCTGTTAATGAGGATGTGTTAAAGGAATGGATAAAAGGGCAAGATTGGATTGAATGTGAAGATTCGGGAAGATTTACAAACATGAAAGCGGTTAAGTACTTCTATATTGATAAAGTGTGACTAACCTAAATGTTAGTTGCTAATTAGTCGACCATCCTAACCTGAATTTGTAATTTGATATATAGGTAGAATAATCATATAATATATGTCTAACTATAGTAGGAGGGTCTGTATGTGCTTGACATTGCGTGAAGAGATAAAGACTAAATTAAAAAATAAAAATTTTCATTGTGAAAAGGAGCTAACACTTTCAATTATAAGTGGGAAATGGAAAGTGGTTATTTTATGGCATTTGGGAGTTGAGGGCCCCCATCGATTTAGTGACCTGCAACGCCTTTTTGAGAATATCTCTCATAAGACACTTTCAAATCAATTGAAGGAATTGATAGAAGATGGGATAATCAGTCGAAAGGTATACCCTGAAACACCACCGAAAGTAGAATATTCAATGACAGATTTGGGCTATACATTGTTACCTATTATTGAATTGATGTTTACGTGGGGTAAAAAGCGAATTACACAATTAAAGCAAGAAAAACTCATATAGAATTAAACGAGCCAGACTTATTTAGTCTGGCTCGTTTATTAGTGATTTAATAATTTTAATGATTCATTAATAAATATAGGTAAGTCATCAGGAGTACGGCTTGTCACAATATTTTGATCCACGACGACCTCGGTATCAACAAAATGAGCGCCTGCATTAATTAAATCTTTACGAATCGAGATGAATCCGGTAATATTAACCCCTTTTAATAAATCCGTGTCAATAAGAAATTGAGGGCCGTGGCATATTGCAAATACAGGTTTATTATTCGTCATAAAAGAACTTGCAAATGTTGCATTTCTTTCGTCGACACGTAACTGGTCTGGTGAGAAGCCACCAGGTATATATAATGCATCATATTCTTCTGGATTAACGTCAGCAATTCCTTTATCAATTGTAAATGTCAGTCCATTTTTCCCTGTAATTTCATTTCCTGCTTCTTGCTCAATCAAATCAACATGATGACCTGCTTCTTTAAATGCATCGAGTGGTTTAGTTAATTCGATTTCCTCAACTAAATTTGTTACTAGAATAGCAATTTTTTTACGCATATCAGTTATAATCTCCTCTTTAATTTATTTTATGAGCTCAGTTTTAATAGTAGCAAGACAGGCTATGGTTGTGAAGAACGCACTTTTATGTGCGGTAGTTACCAAAAGGTTACTTCACTTCTAAAAGAATTGCCTGCTATTTTTTATTTTATCATTCTACTATCGTAAACATGATCGAGTTGGCTAGTGCAAGAACGGTGTGTCTGTGACATGTTAAGAATGGCAAGTGTTTAAAACAGAGTTTTGACTTTGTTTTAAACACCTGCCTTCTAAATAATTGTTCTACCTGACCACATAGAAAGAGGCCGTCACGATCTATAGCGGGAAGATTAAACGATTTGTTAAGCACACTTATAGGTATACAAGTGTGTATTCAGTCTCAATTGTTAGTTTGCCTTTAAGTGCTGCTTTTTTCTATGTTGTTTAAAGGCAGCCCAACTCGTTTTTAATGATGAGTAAGTTCCAATTGCTGCCGCTCCATAAAAGCCACCCATGAACACACCGGCCCAGATATCATGTCGATGGCTAATAAAGATAGAAATTGCAAAGCCTAATAAGCTGGCGATCGTCGGAAAGTATTGTCTCGGAATCGGAAACAGCTTAAAGCATTGCGTAATAAGCACAATACTAGGAACAGCTATAACAGCATCCCAAAAATTAGTATGTATTATTGGGAATTCCATTGAAATCACACCTTTCATTAATATTTTCACCTTACTTTATATTTGTCTTGAATAAGGATTATATGCATTTGCTTTCTTTTTTATAGGCAAGTTTAAGTTTACAATTCATTTACATACTTCATCAAAACTTTACTTGTTTTAGTGAAAAGCACATTTCATAATAAAAAGGTACCAGAAAACAAATTATTAAATAGTCTATTATACCTGCTTTATTTAATTTTTTGTTTAAATATGTAAAATTGAAAAAAGAGAAAAGAGGGGATGCCACGTTATGATAAGAAGCATTGAGAAAAAAATGAGTATGATGTTTATTCTTATTTTATTTCTAGTCGTTGGACTAGGTGTGCTATCACTATTTGGGCTTAGGAGTCTTCGAAATGAGCTGAACGATATCTACGAGTATCATGTTTATGGCATTACGCAGGTCGCTGAGGCTAAACAAGCTATTTTTGAGCTTGAACGTACGAGAGATAATATGATCTTTACCGATCTGCCTAGCGAACGTGTTAATTTATCGGAAGAGGTACTTGCGTATTTTGAAATTTTTGCTCAGCAGCTCATAGATATTGAATCGACACTTGTTACAAATGAAGAAAAAAATTTTTTTAAGGAAATTCAATCATTACATAGTGACTTACTAAAAAACGAGGAAACGATTGTGCGATTTGCTTTAGATAACAACATGACCGTTGCAACCTCATTTCGGACAATTAGTAGAAGTTTAATTGAGCAGACACATGAGCAGTTTGAAAACATTATGGCTAGTAAATCACAACTTGCTTCTCACGCAAATCAACGAGCTGATGATGTGTTTCAGTTTAATCAGTTGCTAACAATCGCCACATTTGTCGTCTTAATTATGCTCGTTATCTTTAGTTTGTCTAATGTGCGCCAAACAGTCGTCCAGCCAATTAAAAAAATAAATCAGCTTATGAGCATACTTGCAACAGGCGATTTCAGTGTGAATATGATTAAGTTAAAAACGAAGGACGAATTAGCTTCATTAGGGTCAGCTATTAATCGAATGATTTCGTCGATTCGTCAGATATTACTCGAGATTAATCAGACAGCTGAGGAAGCGGCTATGTCATCAGAGGAGCTTACGGCTATTTCGCAACAGCAAGCCACTACAGTTGAGCAGCTGGTAAATGCTATTGATAAGTTGGCAAACCGATCTGATGAACAAACAGCTGATTCGCGTTTGGCTAATGATCATATGAACGAAATGTCAACCTGGTTGGCAACCAATCAAACTGCGATTGCTAAAGTTCTTAATGCTTCACATGATATTGCGTTGAAGCAAGCAGAAGGGTTTGAAATTGTTAATCAACTTGTCGTGCAAAATGAAGCTAGTCAGCAGGAAGCAACTATTGTATATAAGAAAGTTATTGCTAATCAGCAATCTGCGGTAAAGATTGAAGAGGCGGGTGAAATGATTCAATCGATAGCCGATCAAACGGGATTATTGGCCCTGAATGCTGCTATTGAAGCTGCTAGAGCAGCTGAATTTGGTGGTGGTTTCGCGGTTGTGGCAAAAGAAATTCGTAAGCTTGCTAACCAATCGCATCAGTTTGCGCAACACATTCTCGTCATTATTAATGAATTAAAGGTATATTCTGATGAAGTCGTCCATCATATTTCCGCGTTAAATGTTAAGATGGAACTACAAGCAGAAAATGTTAAGCACACGTCTGAATCATTTACTGCTATTGAACAGGCGGTTGAGCAAACCGAATTAGCGACTAAGGAGTTGGAGCAAGTTGCAGTAGCTCTGGAAGAGAAAAAGGGCTTGACCCAGTCCATTGTGGGGCAGCTTGCTGAAAAAGCTGCTGAGAACGCGTTAACAACAAATGGAGTGGCTCACTCAGTTAATGAACAAGAGACAAGTGTTAAAGAAATCTCGGCATCTAGTGAGGGATTAGCACACATCTCCAATCAGCTACATAAGCTTGTTAACGCGTTTAAACTTTGATGGAATCAACCCTGAAATATTACATTTCTTTCATAGCTTGTGCTATATTAAACAATGAGGTGATGGTTTATGAGGGAAACGGGAAGTGTGCTAGCCAAGGTGATTTTCTCATTTATATTTTTGGTCCCAATCGCTATCTTGTCAACAATTGAACCATTGTTTATTCGGTTTCTTTGTTTGTTGTTCTGGGTCCCAGTATCGTTATTTCTTATTCAGCCATACGTTTATAAAAGGTTTTAAGCTAAGCTACGTTAGCCCGTTACTAGGAAGGCTAACGTAGCTTTAAATTGGCGGGAACTTCAAGGCAAACCCACTTTAAGTAAGTATATAACTCGTGCTGTGTTTTTGTTTTTAAATCTTCCGCAGAGAAAACAAGCAGGTACTGCTCTTGGTCAACGGAGATTCTATAATGAATCAAGCTATTGTTTTTTTCGGTTAACATTATGGTAACTTTTAAGTCATAAAGTTCTTGTTTATAAATAATAAGATCCTGTTGAATCCACCGCATCATTTCGGTAAAGACAAAATTATGATAGCCAAGCACTCTTGACTCATTTAATGCAAGTTGATCTAATTTTAAAGCCTTTAAGGCCATCGGTAAAATAATATTTTTTTCAATTTGCCATCGATGAGGGATATAATTAAGCGATTGCTTCATAGCCATTCCTCCAAATAGTGTAGGGAACATTTGTTCTTATTATATGATGAACCTATGGTAATATGCAAGCTTCTTTTTTTGGTTAGAACGGTAAAAAAATCCTCATCATTATTTTAATCGCCTCACCATAATAATCATCTTTACATATTGTTAAGCATAGCTATAGACGAATAGCAAAATACTTGCTAAAATAAAAATAACAACGTTGTTATTTTCCTAAAAATGGAGGGGAAGGATTTGGAAAGGTTATCAAAGCAAATCGTTGATAAGAACAGTTATTCAGAAAAAGTCGTTCAGTTTGGGGAAGGGAATTTTCTTCGCGCATTTGTAGATTGGCAGATTGATGTCATGAACAAAGCGGATTTATTTAATGGAAGTATCGTTGTCGTTCAACCGATTGAGCATGGTTTGACTGAGCTACTTGACCAGCAAGATGGCTTGTATACGTTAATTCTAGAAGGGATAAAAGAGGGGAAGGCTGTCCGAGAAAAGGAAATTATTAATTCGATTAGCAGAACGATTAATCCTTATCAGGATAAAGAAGCCTTCTTTGCATTGGCAAAACAACCTGAATTAGCGTTTGTTTTTTCAAATACAACTGAAGCAGGCATTGTTTTCGAGGAAACAGACATACAAACAGATCGACTGCCAAGAACATTTCCAGGTAAACTAACAGCATTTCTGTATGAGCGTTATCTTCATTTTCATGCTGATATGACGAAGGGCTTGGCAATTATTCCGTGTGAGCTTATTGATCGTAATGGCGATCAGTTAAAAGCGTGTATTGAAAAATACATTGACCTGTGGGCATTGCCGGCTGCCTTTCTGGATTGGCTTAATCATGCGAATCAATTCTGCTGTAGCTTGGTTGATCGGATTGTTCCTGGGTATCCACGTGACCAAGCAACAAAAATTGAACATGAACTTGGCTATCATGACCAGTTAATGGTAGTGGCAGAACATTACCACCTATGGGTTATTGAAGGTGACGCTGAATTAGCTGCAAAATTCCCAGCTAATCAAATTGGTTTAAATACGTTATTTGTTGAAGATTTAGCTCCTTATCGAACGCGGAAGGTGCATATTTTAAACGGTAGCCACACAGCACTGACACCTATTGCCTATTTAATGGGTTTAAATACGGTTGAAGAGGCGATAAAAAATGAAAAGATTAGCCAGTTTCTTAAGCAGATGATTAATGAAGAGGTCATTCCTAGCTTACCTTATGATCAATCTGATTTGAAAGCGTATACAGAAACGGTGTTAGAGCGGTTTGAGAACCCTTATTTAAAGCATCAATTAATGAGCATTGCCCTAAACAGTGTGTCAAAATTTGCAACACGTGATTTACCAATTTTATTAAGATACTATGAAAAGACAGGTGCACTACCAGAAAAGTTAGTCTTTGCTTTAGCTGCATTACTTTACTTCTATGATGGTAAACGTGGCAATGAAACCATTGCCTTAAATGATGATCCAGAAATTCTTGAGCGCTTTCAGAAATGGTGGAAAACATATGATGGTTCGCTCGAATCAGCACATTATTTAGTTAGTCATGCGCTCCGGAAAACGAAATGGTGGGGGCAAGATTTAACAAAGCTTGAAGGCTTGGTCAAGCAGGTTGCAGAGCATCTAATGAGAATCGATACTAATGGTATCGCGCTAGCACTTGATCATATCTTGGAGGTTAAAGATCATGCTTAACTACATGCACTTGCAAGCAAATGATAATGTTGTTGTCGCTTTAACTGATTTAAAAAAAGGTGATGAGGTAAACAACGATGATCAAATGATTATCGTTAATGAGGATATTCCTCAGGGGCATAAAATTGCCCTGCAATCCTTTAAAGAAGGCGATCATATCATTAAATATGGTTACCCAATTGGTCACGCAACAGTCGCAATTGGTGTTGGAAATCGGGTTCACACCCATAATATGAGAACAAACTTGTCTGGAATTGACGAGTATAATTACCAGCCAAAACCAAGCCCAACAAGATTTGCGCCAGAAGAACGTTATTTTCAAGGCTATCGGCGTAAGAATGGCAAGGTCGGTATTCGTAATGAGCTGTGGATTGTGCCGACGGTAGGCTGTGTGAATGGGGTAGCTGATCATATGCTTAAGCAATTTATCGCAGAAGTGGGAAATATTACACCATTTGATCAGGTACTTGTTTTAAGTCATCAATACGGTTGTTCGCAGCTTGGTGATGATCATGAAAACACAAGACAGATCTTAGCAGATGTCGTCCATCACCCCAATGCCGGTGGTGTGCTTGTCCTAGGTTTGGGCTGTGAAAACAATATTGTTGAGCAATTTGAACAAGGATTAGGTGACTACGATCAAGAGCGGGTCAAATTTCTAGTTACGCAACTCGTTTCTGACGAAATTGAGGAGGGAGTCACGAAATTAAAGGAAATTTACCAAGCTGCCCAAGCTGATTGTCGAGAAGCAGTGCCTATTTCGGAGTTGAAAATTGGCTTGAAATGTGGTGGTTCTGATGGTTTATCAGGAATAACAGCAAATCCATTGCTAGGAGAGTTCTCTGATTACCTTGTTGCCCAAGGAGGAACGACGGTTCTAACAGAGGTGCCAGAAATGTTTGGTGCTGAAAAGATTTTGATGGAGCGAGCTGAGAGTGAAGCTGTTTTTAATAAAACGGTGGACATGATTAATGATTTTAAAAATTATTTTATTAAAAATGAGCAACCTGTTTATGAAAACCCCTCGCCAGGAAATAAAGATGGTGGGATTACCACGCTGGAGGATAAGTCGCTGGGCTGTACTCAGAAGGCGGGTACATCAACGGTTACCGATGTATTAAAGTATGCTGAACGGTTGAAAAAGAATGGCTTGAACCTCCTTAGCGCACCTGGAAATGATTTGGTGGCAGCTTCAGCATTAGCTGCTGCAGGTTGTCATATTGTTCTATTTACCACCGGTAGAGGCACACCATTTGGTACCTTTGTACCAACAATCAAGGTTTCCTCAAATAGTCAGATTTTTGAAAAGAAACCACATTGGATTGATTTTAATGCGGGTAAGCTATTGGCTGAGGATAAGGATAATGTTCGGGCTGAATTTGTTGATCATATTATTAATATCGCGAACGGCGAATTTGCTAAGAATGAGCAAAATGGCTATCGTGAATTAGCCATCTTCAAAACTGGTGTAACGTTGTAAGCGCACAAACTGTGAGTCTAGCTTCATTAACTGTGGAGCTAGACTCATTATAAAGTTACTCGGAAAGGAACCTGATAATGAGGAAAAAATATGCACTAGTAGGTACTGGTGGTCGGGCTGAATTTTTTTATGGAGCAATTGCTTCACAATTTAGTCAATACGGTGAACTTGTTGCATTTTGTGATCAAAATATGACGAGACAACATTACGCCAATACATTATTACAGGAGAAATATCACCACCCTGCCATTGCCACATATGCTGCTAAAGACTTTGATAAAATGGTTGATGAGCAAAATCCTGATATTGTAATTGTGACTTCTGTTGATCGGACACACCATACTTATATTATTCGAGCACTTGAATTGGGTTGTGATGTGATAACTGAAAAGCCAATCACCATTGATGTTGAAAAAGCTAAATTAATAGAAGCAGCTGTAAAACAGACGGGCAAAGAGGTCCGGGTAGCATTCAATTATCGTTACGCGCCACATAATACTAAGGTGAAGGAATTAATTCAGGCTAAGACAATTGGAGAAATTTATTCAGTCCATTTTGAATGGGCACTAGATACCACTCATGGGGCGGATTACTTTCGAAGGTGGCATCGTGATAAAAACAACAGTGGCGGTTTATTAGTCCACAAGTCTACCCATCATTTTGATTTAGTCAATTTTTGGCTTGATACAACGCCAGAAAAGGTCTACGCAGCAGGTGGTTTGCGATTTTATGGAAAGGAAAATGCAGAGGACCGAGGGATTGAACAGTTTTACCAGCGTGCCCATGATAATCCACATGCGGAGCACGATCCATTTGCACTGCACTTAGCGAAAAATCCACATTTAAAAAAAATGTACTTAGATGCTGAACATGAGGATGGCTATCAACGTGATCAGAGTGTCTTTGGTGATGGCATTAGCATTGAGGATACCTTAGCCGTCATTGTCCATTACAAAAATAAGGCGTTATTAACTTATTCATTAAATGCCTATTTACCTTGGGAAGGCTTTTCTGTTGTTTTTAACGGTAGTAAAGGGAGGATTGAGCTATCAGTAAAAGAACGGTCTTATATTAATTCTGGTGGGGAAAAGTCAGATGAAGGTGAAGCAGAGGCATTACGCCTGACGGTTATGCCAATGTTTGCGCCGTCCTATGATGTCCCGATCCAACTAGGGGAAGGTGGACATGGTGGAGGGGATCAGGTGTTACTTGCGGATCTTTTTGGCGCTCCAGTTATCGATCCGTTTAAACGCGCGGCGACACATACAGATGGCATTCAATCAATTATGACTGGCATCGCTGGTAATCAGTCATTAAAATCAGGTTTGCCAGTCTCCATTACTAACCTCTATGAACGGTAATAGCCAGAAAGACCATGAGTAGACTTAGTGACTCATGGTCTTTCTTTAGCGATATTGACTGCGATAATTTCCGGGGGTGATACCCTCAACCTTACGAAAAGAACGAATGAAATTTTGTGAATTATTATATTTGAGCTTGCCGGCAATTTCTTTGACTGATAGATTGGTATCGGCAAGCCATTCTTTGGCTTTGTTGACACGATAGAGCAGCAAATATTCACTAAAAGAACGATTTGTTTCTTTTTGAAAGATGTTGCTTAAATAGTTTGGGTTATAATGTAGTTTTGAAGCAATAATATCCAAAGTAATATCTTGATCGTAATCATCTTGAATAATTTGAATGATTTTTTCCGAGAGCGTTTTGTCCTCTGATTTCGTTCTAACCTCAACACGCTCAATCATTGGCTTAATGAGTTGATCCCTAAACCATTTCTTTATTAATGGTAATGTCTTTAGATCAAAGAAGGCATTTAGATAGGCTTGATTGTTCTCATGATCAAGCTCCACGCCTAGCAACTGCTTTAACTCAATGAGATCATACAAAAAACGACTGAGAATAATTTGATAATAAGTATGATGGTGGTCCTCTTTAATAATATGTTCAAAAAGCTTATCAAGCTCTTGATCAGCTTTTGCTTGATTAGCAAGTTTAATGGCATCAAACAGCTTGTATTTAATCTTTTTCGGATAATCCATTAAGAGCTTGGTATCCCGATTTAAATTATTGTAAAAGATAATCGACTCACTACCTACTTTAATTCGATATTTAAGCGCCTCAAGGCTTTCATTATACGCCTCTTTAGCAGCAAGTAAATTAGTGAAAGGCTGACTTATCCCAATACTTACTGATAAACAAAAGATCCGTTTAATTTCTGTTTGAATAAAACTAATTTGCTCATTAATAAAACGCGTATAGCTTTCTGCACCTGTAAAATTAGACAGCAGTATGGTGGACTGGGTATGGTTAATAACAACAGGTGTGAAGCGTGCTTCAGTATGAATTAAATCTTCAATAACATTATTAATAGCGAATAACAGCAAGTCGGTATCGTTCTTATTAAACGGACATTCTTGTGTGTTATCAATTTGTAAGGAAAGTAAGGTGAGCTGGGACCATTCCCGATTATAGGCAAAGGTATTTAACTTATTATCCAACTCACTGACCGTAACTTTCCCTTGCAGCAATCGAATAATAAACAGTTGCTTTAATTGGTTAATTTGATTTTGCATACGAGATTCTAAATGTTTGTTTTCATTTAACAAATTATTAATATGGCCTTCAATTAGAGTAAACTCATTACTCAATGGCACCTTGCCAGCTGTGGAACTATCAAGAGCTTGCACAAGGACATCTTGAATCCGTCTAATTGGTCGATATAAATTCTTACTTCCTAGGATTGAGGCAATAAATGATAACAATAATAGTACGACACAAATAATTAGTGTTACCCACCCAATTGCATTTGAGCGACTATTTAAATCACTAATTCTAACCAGTGACAGATAAGTCCAATTATTGTAGTCCGAGTTTAAGAAGGTGACCTTATAAGGGATGTCATCAATGGTGTAATCAAATTGTCCTTCACCAGTTTTTTGCGTAAGTCGTTCGTTAATTTGTTCTGGAATAATAAAGTCATTACCAATGTATTCTGGGTTTGAATGTGAGATGATTTGCTGATTTTCATCTAACACAAGGAAAGACTCGGACTCGAGACTGTGGCCCATTGAATCAGTAAGGGAATGACTCGGAATTAAAACACTAATTAAACCGGTTTTATTGGTCGACAGGAGCGGGAGTTTCTTAACTAAATTAATATAGTATTGACTGGTCCGCCTTACGCTATGTTGAACTTGAATATGGTCATACTCTTCTAATAACCACATTGATGTTCCTGGAAAAGAGAAATAATAATCGGCCATTCTCTTTGTCTGCTCTAACTCAAGCCTCACGAGTCCATTATTATTCATTAGCCAGTTTTGCTCAGCGCTGACCAGTACAATATCCTCAATTCCAGTATCCAAGGACTGGAGATGATTAAGATCACGTTTAATTGTTTGATAATCAAGAAAAGCCTCACCCGAGATGGGCTCACGAATATACTCTTGTAATTGAGAGGTTCGAACAAAGTAAGTGATTGAATGATCAATATTTTTAAGTACCTGCTCGACATTGGTCTGAATCTGATAAACGTTTTGAAGCTTCTCTTGACTAGCATAATTTTGAATGGCCTGTGAAGATTGCCAATAGGAAAGTGTCCCCGTTGCGATAACAGGAACTGTACTTAAAATAAGACACATAATCATAATCTTATAAAAATGATTTAATTTACTTCTCTTCATATGATCTACTCCCATTTCTTCTCTAGCTATAGCGTGCTAATAAGCATGGATAAATTGTGTACTTAGTAGATTGTTATGTCTTTAAGTAGGCTCTTGGTTAACATCAGCGACCCTTACATTGCGGAAGCTATACTGGGCGAAGTGATCAACGATAAAAGCGCTTACAGAAATACTGAAGAATAAGGATAGACCAGGGACTTTCATAGTCAAATAGTAAACGCCATATAAACAGACGAGCATAGCAATTGTGTGTAGTAGATTTGCTAAACCGATATGAATCGAATAGCCAAGGTAGTGCTTAAATGAAAAACGATAGTAAGTAAAAACAGGTCCAATATACATGCAAAGAATAATAAAGAGAAAGCTTGCGATAATGGTTAAAAACAAGAACGGTGTATACCAACTCTGTGTACTAATCTGTCCAGCATAAGCATAGTTCATAAGTAATAAAAACGTAAATAAATATAAACAACCACCAAGTAAATTAGCTTGTTTGAAATGTTGTTTATAGATAGTCCAAAAAAAACTGAAAAGTGGAAAGTCTGTTTCGTTTTCACGCCATTTCCTGACAATGACAAACATACTTATTGTTGCTGGCATTAGCCCGAATACAATGAAACCTATTAATGAAAAAAAGACCCAGAGTAGATTAAGGTACGCTAACCGACTGACCCATAAAGCGATTTGATTTAATTTTGACCAAATTGTTTGATACTCCATTCTGTTCACCTACTTAATTATAAAATAACTGTCGACATTATTATAACACTTTTGTATGATTATAGGAGATATCTATGGCAAAAAATGATAATCATTAGATAAGTTTGTTCACATGTTAACACCAAATAAAATGATTATTATAACGAAAATGCTGATATGCCTAGCACTTAGCGAACAATAATCATCGCTTATTTAATCGTCATTCTAGGATATGTAAAAGTGATTATATACTAAATTTAACATTTGCCATACTATTTAGGTGCAACACAATTTAAGAAAAATTTTGGAGGGTTGTTAAATGTTGAAAAGTCGTAAAATGTTAATAGGGTTAATGTTATTATTACTTTCGTTATTGCTAATTGCTTGCAATAATGAAAGCGCTTCCTCTGATGCTGACAAGAAAGACGCAGAGGGGAGTGAGCAGGCAGGTGCTAGTGAAGGAGATGAAGAGCCATTTGAATTTACTATTATGGCTAACTTGCATACGCCAGAGGTTCCCGCAACAACAACTTTAGAAGAGATTGAAAAGATTACCAATACAAAAATTGAGATTCAGTGGGTACCAGATAACAACTACGAAGATCGCTTGAATACGGCGTTCGCTACTAATACATTACCAGAAGCTGTTTTCTTGAAGAATCAAGCTACCTTTATTCAATTCCGTGATGCTATTCAAGATGGTCAGTTTTGGGAATTAGATTCTTACTTAGATCAATTTGAAAACTTGCAGAAATTAAAAGAGAATGTCCAAGATAATACACGTGTTGATGGTAAGCTCTATTCACTTTATCAAGGTCGACCGCTTTCTAGACAGGGAATTATTTATCGTAAGGATTGGGCTGATAACCTAGGTCTTGAAGCACCGACAACAACAGACGATTTCTTTGAAATGGCCCGCGCTTTCACAGAAGATGATCCTGATCAAAATGGGCAAAACGATACATTTGGTGTGACTGATCGTGATGATTTGATTTACGGTGCATTTAAGGCGGCCGCTTCTTGGTTTAACACGCCGAACAATTGGGGTGAAGCAGATGGTGAGCTGCTCCCAGAATTTATGTTTGATGAATATTTGCAAACCATGGACTACTTTAAAGAATTACACAGTAACGGCTACATTAATCAAGATTTTCCAGTAACAAGCAAGGTTGATCAACAAGAGCTCTTTAAAAATGGCTCAGCTGGTATATACGTTGGGTCAATGGGTGATGTCAATAGCCTTTACACAGATGCAGTTGCCATTAATCCTGATATTGAGCTTGATGTCCACAATTATGTAGAAGGTCCCACTGGTGAGTATGGCATTTGGGCGATTCCTGGCTATGGAAACATGGTGATGTTCCCGAAAAGCTCAGTTGAAACAGAAGAAGACTTGCTAAAAATCTTAACCTTCTTTGATCAAATGATGACACCAGAAGTAATGAATTATGCTTATTGGGGAATTGAGGGTGTGCACTATGAGGTTGTCGAAGGACGCGCACTGCCAACAGAAGATTCTGCTTTAATGGATCGTGAAGTAAGACCGTACCAAGGGATTGAAATTGGCGAGCCTGAAACGAATGGACGATTTGAGGGTTACTTTGAATATGAGCCAAAAGCAAAATCAGAAGATTTATTTATTGATAACGAAAGCTATTTAATTGAGGATCCAACCATCCCACTCTATTCCGAAACGTTTACCAGAGATGGTGCGCGCTTACAGCAAATTATTACTGATGCCACCTATCAATATATACTTGGTCAAATTGATGAGGATGGCTTCCAAGCTGCTATTGACAATTGGAAGTCACAGGGCGGTCAAAATATAATCGATGAATTTAATGCATCGAATTAAGGAATAAAGATAAAATGCTCATCTTCTAAATGAATTAGAAGATGAGCATTTCCTTCATTACTAAAGCGATTCAAGAAGACTTGACTATAATCATTTTTACATGTTCAATTAGCAGCTTGTGACTAGTTTGTAAGCGTAGTCACATTGTGGTGTGAACTTAGAAAATGATTATTTACCGAAGCACCCTGATCAGTTAACGTAAGCTTATAGCTAGCTTTTACAACTGCTAAAGAAAAGAGGTTTTAGATGATGACAAGCATTACAGTTCCTAAAGTAAAAAAAACAAAAGCGCAAGTATCGGAGCTGCGACAAAAGAGACGTGCAGAGCTTTGGCGTCGGATTAAACGAAATAAAATGATTTACTTAATGATTTTACCAGGTATTGTGTACTTTCTAATTTTTCGTTATTTGCCAATGTATGGGTTGATCATTTCCTTTCAAGACTATAAACCGTATTTAGGCATTACAGGTAGTGACTGGGTTGGATTTGCTCATTTTGAGCGTTTGTTTACCAGTCCTGAATTTTGGACCATTTTCCGCAATACCTTGATGTTGTTTGGATTGCAAATTTTTGTTTATTTCCCAATTCCAATTATTATTTCATTAATGCTTAATGAGGTTAGGCATACCTTTTTCAAGCGTGGGATTCAAACGCTTATCTATGTTCCTCATTTTATGTCTTGGGTTGTTATTGTGTCCATTAGCTTTGTTATGCTGACGTTGGATGGTGGGATTGTCAATTCGCTTTTAGAGGTACTAGGTTTGGATAAGATAAATTTCCTCATGAATGCGGATTGGTTCAGGCCAATCTATATTTTGCAAGTAATATGGCGTGAGGCAGGTTGGGGAACAATTGTCTTTCTAGCTGCAATTACGGCCGTTGATCCGCAATTGTACGAAGCGGCTAAAATTGATGGGGCGAATCGGTTTAAGCAAATGTGGCATGTCACCTTACCATCAATTCGAAGTGTCATTATCGTTTTACTAATCTTAAAGATTGGTAATGTACTTGAATTAGGTTTTGAGCATGTTTACTTATTATTAAATGCTTCAAACCGTAATGTTGGTGAGATCTTTGATACGTATGTTTATGTAGCAGGTCTACAGCAAGGGCAATTTAGCTACAGTGCAGCGGTTGGTTTCTTTAAAGGAATTGTTGGGCTGATCATGGTTGTTGTTGCCAATCGATTAGCGAAAGCATTTAACGAAGAAGGTATATACTAGACAAACGAGGTGATTACTATGCAAAAAAAGGCTAGAAAAGGGCGTATGTCATTAGGAAGTAAGGTTTTTGATAGTGTCAATTACACGTTGTTGGCGTTGATCGGGTTAATAACCATTTTACCATTTATTCACGTTGTCGGAAGCTCATTTGCAACAAGTGCAGAAATTGCGAGCACACAATTTTTGTTATTTCCAACTAAGTTCACGCTTGATGCTTATCGGTTTATTTTTTCAACAAATACTATTTTTAGGGCATTAGGGGTTTCTGTTTTCATCACCGTTGCAGGTACAGTTTGGAGTATGTTTTTTTCAATATTAACCGCTTATGGACTGTCACGGAAAGATTTGGTTGGACGACGTGCCCTTAATTTCTTAATTGTATTTACCATGCTATTCAATGGTGGGATGATTCCAACTTTTCTTGTCGTTCAGCAAACTGGGTTGTTAAACACGCTCTGGGCTTTAATTATTCCGGTAACGGTTAATGCCTTTAATATGATTATTTTACGTAGCTTCTTTATGAATTTACCGCAAGGATTAGAGGAGTCTGCAAAAATTGATGGTGCAACTGATTTCGGTATCTTGTTCCGAATCGTTATCCCAGTCTCGCTGCCATCAATCGCTACAATTTCTTTATTCTATGCCGTCACCTATTGGAATACTTACATGCATGCCATCCTTTATTTAAGTGATTCTAATAAATGGCCAGTCCAAGTATTACTAAGACAAATCGTAGTCTTGGCAAGTGGCTTCAGCTATGATGGGACATCGTATACTGATGTGCCACCTCCAGAGGTGACTGTTAAAATGGCGACAATTGTTGTTGCAACAGTACCAGTACTACTTGTTTATCCATTTTTGCAGAAATATTTTGCCAAGGGAGCATTATTAGGATCGGTAAAAGGTTAAGAATAGGCATGCTTACGCGCGCTCAGTATGCTAGGAAGTTATGATCATACCCGCATGTTGTTTAGTCATCATGTGGGGACTTACTAAAATGGAGCGGGAGCCCAGGAGGAGACGATATGCGGGATTACTTGGCAACAGAATTTAAGATTTGCGGCGACGGTCAGACTGATAATACTGTTGCGATTAATCAATTAATAAACCAATGTTCGGAAGGGGGCGGTGGAACAATCTACTTTCCAGCAGGTAAGTATCTAACTGGACCAATAAAGCTAGCAAGCTACTTAACAATTTATTTAGCTGCTGGTGCCGTTTTATTTTTTGATGATCAGTTTGATCGCTACACACCTGAAAAAACGAGATGGTCTGGTTACAATTGCTATGGATTCTCACCATTATTGTTTGGCAGTGAGCTTGAGCATGTCGCTATTAAGGGTGAAGGTACAATTGATGGGCAGGGTAAGAGATGGTGGGCAATAAATCACCAGCTTAAACAGGGGTTACCGTTTGAAACGGCTGTTACTCGGTCGCTTAAGAAACTAAATGCTCACCTAACCGAAGCTGAAAATACCAATCTAGTGGAATGGGATTCGCAATTTTTGCGTCCGGCACTGTTACAGCTGTTTAAATGTCGACACGTTAAGCTAGAGGGTATAACTTTGCAACATTCACCGTTTTGGAATACCCATCTTGTTTATTGCGATAATGTTACCATCCATGATTTAACGATCTTGAATCCTGCTGACACGCCAAATGGTGATGGTCTTGACTTGGATTCTTGTCAGCATGTTCGGGTAGCAAACTGTCATTTTGATGTTGGTGATGATTGTATTGCAATAAAATCAGGGATAAATGAAGATGGTAGACAAACAGCAGTTCCATCGCAAAACATTACCATTACCAACTGTTCAATGCTTCACGGTCATGGGGGAGTTGTCCTTGGTAGTGAGCATTCCGGTGGGATAAAAAATGTTGTAATTAGTAATTGTATTTTTACTGGCACAGACCGTGGGATTCGCTTTAAAACAAACCGGGAGCGCGGTGGTTACATTAAGCAAGTTATTGCCAGCGATATTATTGTTGAAGATTGTCTGTGTCCAATAGCAATTAATGCCTTTTATCGCTATGGAATTTCTGAACATAATACCTTAGCATCGGAGGATCGATGGCTGCCAGTAACAGAAAAAACGCCTGTTATTTCAGATATTAAAATTAGTAATTTAATTGGACGAAACATTGTTGCTGCAGCGGGCTTTATTTATGGCCTTCCCGAGATGCCTATTCGCAATCTTCAACTCACTAACATTGATATAGAAATGAACAGCGAGAACCAAGTTGGTGGCGAACCAGATATGGTTAAAGAAGAGCTGTTTATGAGTGGGGCAGGAGTGTTTGCAAAGTATGTTGAAAACTTAACCTGCTCGTCAATGCGGATTCAAACTAACGAAAGCGTAGCGCTAACAGCTAAGTCATGTAATCAACTCCTAATCGATAATCTTGAAACACCTCTAAATCAAGATCACCTACCAGTTGTTGAGTTAGAGGATGTCGATACATATACGATTGTTGGCAGACAGTACGATCAACGTGGCGTTAACTATTTAGCTACGCAATAGAGAGGTGTTAATCATTGAAGACTTTTAAAAATCCCATTCTACCTGGTTTTTACCCAGATCCATCGGTATGTCGGGTAGAAGATGACTATTACCTGGTTACATCGACATTCGAATACTATCCGGGTGTCCCAATTTTTCATAGTAAAGATTTAGTTAATTGGCGGCAGCTTGGTCATGTACTTGATCGTCCTGATCAACTTGATCTGGACTATACACCGGCTTCTAGAGGCATTTATGCACCAACCATTCGCTATCATCAGGGTTTATTTTACATGATTACAACGTTCGTTGTCAGCCAAACTGGAGAGCGGCGTAATTTTTATGTCACTAGCTCAGATCCTGCTGGTCAATGGTCTGATCCAATATGGCTACCTGATGCACCAGGGATCGACCCATCTTTATTTTTTGATGATGATGGGCGAGTTTATTATACCGGCAACCGCATGCCACCGAATGGTCCTGATTATCATAAACATAATGAAATATGGCTACAGGAGTTAGACATTCAAGCGGGGAAGCTCATTGGTGAGAAATACAGTCTATGGGATGGTGCACTAAAAAATGCCCATGCTCAAGAGTCACCACATTTATATAAACGAGGTGAGTACTATTACTTGATGATTGCTGAAGGTGGCACGGGCTTTACCCATGCAGTCACAATTGCGCGTAGCCCATCTGTCAAAGGTCCGTACGAAGCAGCAAAGATTAATCCAATTCTAACTCATCGTCATTTAGGCAAGGATTATCCAATTACTAATGTTGGTCATGCTGATTTAATTGAAACCCAGATAGGCGAGTGGTGGTTAGTGTGTTTAGCTAGTCGCCCCTATGGAGGGCCATATCGTAATCTAGGAAGAGAGACGTTTCTAACCCCTGTTAACTGGGAGGATAATTGGCCGGTTGTTAACCCTGGTAAGGGCATTATTGAAATGGAAACACGCTTTCCACATTTACCTGAATGGAGATGGCAAGAGCAGCCAAATTGTGATCACTTTAATAGCGAGCGATTAAATGCGTACTGGAATTTCATCCGCACCCCTCGAGGTGAGTTCTGGTCATTGTCAGAGCGGCAAGGCTTTTTGAGACTAAAGGCGAAGCCAGTCAAACTAACTGAAGAAAACAATCCCGCTTTCATTGGACGACGGCAGCAACACATATCTTTTTTAGCGCAAACAGTTATGGATTTCCAACCGACTCAGGATGATGAAGCAGCAGGCTTAGCTTTACTTCAGAATCATGACTATCAGTTCCGGTTTGAGTACCGCCAATTTGCAGGAGAACCCTTTTTACAACTGATTCATCGGGAAGCTGGGGAAGAACAGGTTATTGCTAAAACGCCGCTTTCGACAAAACGGTTATACTTAAGGGTTACTGCCAATCAGCAAAGCTATACCTTCTCATATAGTGTGGATGACGTTAACTGGCAGTGCCTTGCCGAAAAAGTGAGTGGTACGATTTTGAGTACAGATGTGGCAGGGGGCTTCGTCGGTGCGTACTTAGGGATGTTTATTTCAAGTAATGGTTTTGAAAGCTCAAATCGAGCTGACTTTGATTGCTTTGAATATCAAGGCTTAGATTAGGAGGAGCAGAAATGTTATTAAAACAAAATAAATCAGCAATTGATTGGGCAGAGCTAGCCTGCCAGAGCTTGATGAAAACGTATGAACCTAATGAATTGCCACCTCGTCAACGGTGGCACTATCATCAAGGGGTGTTTCTTTGGAGTATGCTAGATTTATGGCAAGTCACGGGCAAGCAAAGCTATTTTAATTACGTAAAGGGATATGCGGATGGGTTAATTGATCAATCTGGCAACCTGTTATTTGCTAGAGGAGAATTAGATGCCATTCAAGCTGGTTTAATTCTTTATCCATTATTTGATGAAACCGGTGATCACCGCTATTTGCTAGCAGCCAGTAAACTGAGACATCTCTACCACACGTTGAACAAGACTAAAGAAGGCGGTTATTGGCACAAGGATAAGTACCCTTATCAAATGTGGTTAGATGGGCTTTATATGGCTGGACCATTTATGGTTGAATTCGCTCAGCGTTTTAATGAGCCAGACTTGATTAAGGATGTGCTATTACAGGAGCGACTAATGCGCAAATATACGAAAGATAATCAGTCGGGGCTGTATTTCCATGGCTATGACGAAAGTAAAGCAGCACCTTGGTCAATGGAAGCAGGACACGCACCAGAAATATGGGGAAGAGCATTGGGCTGGTATGTCATGGTCTTGACGCTATTTTTAGATCTTCTCCCTGAAGATAATGAGGTTCAGGCAGAACTGAGGCCGGTACTAAGTGAATTAATAGATGCGATTATGAGCTATCGTGATGTGGAGACAAACCTTTGGTATCAAGTTATTGATAAGGGAAGTGATCCAAATAATTGGCTTGAATCATCCTGTTCAGCATTATTTATTCATGCCATTGCTAAGTCGATTAATCGCAACTATATTGATGCTACCTATAAAGCTCCTATCCTAGCAAGCTATGCGAGCTTAACAGATAAATTTGTTAAGACTAGTACAGAGCAGGGCTTTACTTTAGAGGGGATTTGTATTGGGACATCAATTGGTGATTATGATTTTTATTTAAATCGAGAAACGTGTGCAAATGACCTTCATGGTGTTGGTGCATTTGTATTAGCAAGTACCGAAATTGCAAAATTAGCAGAATAAAGGTGATAAGAGTGAAACGCTACTTTCTCGTTATAATATTGGTCCTGGTTATCACCGGCTGTGCAAAACAAGATCAGCTTGATGTACTGGTCTTTGGATCGGATCAACCAGCTCAGTTGCAGATTGCTAATAACCAACAGGCTAATGTCGAACTATTGTCGAATAACTATGAGCGCTTAATTATGGAAATTGCTTCACACAATGGCGATGTGTTAGTGGTTGATCAAACGCTTGTCAACACAACAGTCTTTGACCCGGAGGGGTTAGTGCCATTAGACAACTTACTAGCTGGAGATAACAATTTGACAGCACTTAAGGGCACGGACCCTAACTCTGGCGAGACGAATACTTACGGTCTTAAAATAGAGGGGCAAAGTGATCAGAATCAAACATTTATTGTCATGGTACCGAAATACAGTAGAAATCAAGCTGATGCTCTAGCTATAATTGCTGCACTAACGGGAACTAGCAACAAATAGAGGTGAATTTAAGTGACAACCATTTACTTAATTGGCGACTCTACTGTTGCCAACTTTGATAAATCTAACACAACCAAAACAGGCTGGGGCGAAAAACTAGCACCGTTCTTTTCCGATCAAATCATTATTCACAATGCAGCCAAATCGGGCGAAAGCTCAAAAAGTTTTCTAGAGCAGGGCTATTTTGCAACGGTCGCGGATCAATTAAAAGCTGGTGATTACTTGTTTATTCAATTTGGTCATAATGATCAAAAGGATGATTCGAACAGACACACAGAACCTAATAATGAATTTAAAACATACTTAGCTAATTATATCCGTACAGCTCTGGAAAAAGCGGCCTATCCTGTCTTAATTACACCAGTATCAAGACGTAACTTTAATGATGAAAATAAGATAATTAATACCCATAAAGACTATGCAAATGCAGTACGTGAGCTTGCAGATCATTTGAAGCTACCTTGTTTAGATTTAACATTTGAGAGTGCCCGACTTTATCAAAATTTGGGGAGAGCAGTATCAAAGACCTTGTTTACTGTTAAAAAAAATAGCGAAGGAAAGCATGTCCTGGATAAAACCCATTTTTCTCATGATGGTGCGCAAGCTATTGCTAAATTAGTGATAGCCTGTCTTAAAAAAAGTGATCTGCCACTAACGAATGATCTCGTTGTTGATCTTGAGCAACCAGAACTAGAGGCTTTTAATTGCCACCAACCTGTTATCCCGGATCATTCCGTCATATTAACGGCATACGGCGGAAGAGGTGATGGACAATTTGATAATACGGAAGCCATCACTGATGCGATTCAAGATTGTCACCAAAAGGGTGGCGGAAAGATTATCATTGAGCGGGGCATTTGGCTATCGGGGCCGATTAAGCTTAAATCAAAAATAAATTTGCACTTAAACCGAGGTGCTGTCCTCTTATTTAACCATGATAAACATGCATACCCGATCATAAATTCAAGCTTTGAAGGGATTGTCATGCCAAGATGTCAAGCACCAATTGATGCTGAAGCAGTTGAGGACGTAGCCATTACCGGTGAAGGAATAATTGATGGTGCTGGAAGTGGCTGGCGTCCGATTAAAAAGTGGAAGCTGCCATCTTATGAATGGACAAATCTTATACAAAGTGGTGGTGTTGTTGATGCTACTACAGAAGTATGGTGGCCGTCTGAACAAGCATTAAAAGGCCAAAAACTGCTAGAGAATAGTGATCTTGGTTCATTATTAAAGCAAGTTGATTTGGAGCAAGTCAAGGATTACTTACGACCTTGTTTAATTAGCATTAGGGATAGTAACCGCATTTTAATTGAGGGTGTTACGATTCAAAATTCGCCTGCGTGGGCTATTCATCCTTGGCTATGTCAGCATGTGACAATTGCGCAAGTGTCTGTCCGTAATCCGTGGTATGCCCAAAACGGAGATGGTTTAGATATAGAATCATGCCGCTTTGTCATGGTTAAGGGATGTCTCTTTGACGTGGGCGATGATGCTATTTGTATTAAGTCTGGTAAGCGAGACCAAAGCCCTAACATACCTAGCGAATCAATTATTATTGAGGATTGTCAAGTGTTTAGAGGTCATGGCGGATTTGTACTTGGCAGTGAGATGTCAGGGAGTATTCGTCATGTCGAGGTTCGACGCTGTCAGTTTATTGAAACAGATCGTGGTATTCGGATTAAAACAATGCGGGGAAGAGGGGGGAGCATTGAACAAATCCAAATTAAAGATATTCAGATGGTTAATATCAAGCATGAAGCTATTTCCATTCGAATGGACTATGCTCATGAGAAAGAGCAGATAGCAACGCGTTGCTTGTCAACATTACCCCTAATTAGGGAATTGGAATTATCTAATATAAATATTTCAGGGGCAGATAAAACGCTCCAGATTACTGGATTACCAGAAGAGCCAATTATGAATATTAAGCTCACCCAAATTAATAGTCAAGCTAATCAGCCTATTACAATTGATTATGCTAAATTTATCTATTTCGATCATATAAAGCAAAAGGTTTTAGCTGCTGATAGTCAGCTCTCGATCAGAGAAAGCAGTCATCTTGAATTAGCTCACTTTAAACCAATTAACGCTGACTATTTAGCGATTAACGTTGATGATGCTGAAGGGAGCAGAATTAAGGTAATAGCATCAGCTACACCAAAGCTAAACATGGCATAATCTCACTACTGAACTGATTTTAACGAGGATTGCCTAATGACTAGCTCTGGTGTGAGCTTCGTTAGCATCGTTTGCAGAGGCTGCTCACCGAATTGCTGTAATAATTTTGATACAATCACATGGGTTAGTTCTGGTAGTGTGACACCAACAGCTGATAAAGGTATTTCAATATGTGACATTTGCATAATATTATCGTAGCTAATGATTGATACTTGGTCTGGAACTTGGATGCTATGCTCAGCAAGGTAGCGAACAATTCCTTGGCTGAGCTCGTAGCTGGCACTTATAAGCGCACTGCCAAGCCGATGCGATTCAATGCATTTTTGAATGGCTTGATAGCCATCAAACCAATCCAGACCCGTAGTACCAATAACATTGTTTTGCGTATATTTGAAGTTATGTTCCGCTAATGCCTGAGTAAAGCCGTTCTGTTTCTCAAGTTGAAAGGGGTCTTTACTATCCAGTTGCCCGACAAATTGAATATGACGGTGACCAAGTCTAACAAAGTGATCAATAGCTTTGCCAATTGCAGCCCGATGGTTTGCATCAACTAGAGGGTAATGTTTGTGTGGTCGATTAATGCCATAAGCAACTAAAGGAATGTTAATTTGACTCAAGTCGTACCGATCACTGCCCTCAAAAATAATTAAGCCATCAATCTGAAATCGCTTAAACATTTCTAATGCCGTTTCAATTGGATCAACTGATAAAATCATTGAAAACCCTTTTTGTTCAAGTGCTTCTCGAATTAACATGACGAGTTGTGCAGGAACTGAACGTTCTATTGTTGGCCAAATTAGCCCAATCATGTTGGTCTTTTTATTGACTAATCGCTGTGCTGCGTAATTAGGTTGATAGCCTAATTCATTTGCAATACGCGTTATTTTATCTTTTGTGCCTTGTTTTACAAGGGGACTATTGTTGAGTGCTTTTGAAACAGTAGAGTAACTTACCCCAGCTTTAATGGCGATATCTTTAATGGTTACACTCATTTATTCAACATCCTTAATCATTCATTTTTAATTAATTTAACATATTTAACAAAGTCTTTCACTAATTTAATAAAAAAAAGCTAGTTTAGCTAGTGAAGAAAAAATTCAAACAGAGGAGTTGCTTATATGAAACCATTTATTCATGATGATTTCTTACTAACAAGTGAGCTTGCTAAGGATCTCTATCATCATTATGCCCGTGACTTACCTATTATCGATTACCATTGTCATCTAAACCCAGAGGAGATATACATGGATAAGCGTTATCAAAACCTTACTGAAGTTTGGCTATATGGTGATCATTACAAATGGCGAGCCATGCGCGCTATCGGAGTGGATGAGTATTATATTACAGGTGAGGCAACTGACTATGACAAGTTCCTAGCTTGGGCAAAAACTGTTCCGCAATTAATTGGAAACCCGCTATACCATTGGACACATTTAGAATTAAAACGGTATTTTCAAATAGATGAGCTGTTAGATGAACAGAGCGCGCCAAGGATTTGGGAGCAAGCTAATCACTTGTTAACGTCAGGCAAGTTAACTGTTAGATCGTTAATTAATCAGTCTAATGTTAGCGTCATCTGCACCACAGATGACCCTATTGATTCATTAGACTTTCATGAAAAAATCGCGGCAGATAAATCTTTTGATGTCCTTGTGCTACCCAGCTTTCGACCTGATAAAGCACTTGCGATTGATGCTGATTATTTTCTCGATTGGAAGAACCAGTTAGCGGGTATTTCTGGTGTGGCAGTTCATAACTATCAAACTTTTCTAGACGCTTTAATAACCCGGATAAGCTTTTTTAATGACAAGGGTTGCCGCGTCTCCGATCATGCTTTAGATCAATTTAACTATAGTCATACCTCGTTTGAGGAAGCTGAAGCTGTTTTTGCAAAAGCACTAAAGCAAGAGCAGATTGGAAAGGAGGAGCGTGACAAATTTAAATCTTATACGTTAACGGAGCTAGCACGGCAGTACCATAACTATGGCTGGGCTATGCAGCTTCACTTTAACGCATCGAGAAATCTAAACAGTGTCATGTTTGATGAACTAGGCCCTGATACTGGCTATGATGGTATAAGTGACCATTTACTTGCATCTTCCTTAGCGCAATTTCTTGATGAATTAGCAAAGGAAAAACAACTAGCCAAAACGATTGTTTACTCACTAAATCCCAATGACCTACCTATAATAGCAACGATTATTGGAAGTTTTCAAGGGGATGGTATTCCCGGTAAGATGCAGCTCGGCACATCCTGGTGGTTTAATGATACGAAGAAGGGAATGCTAAAGCAAATGGAAACACTTGCTGATATTGGCGTTTTCGGCCAATTTATCGGGATGTTAACCGATTCAAGGAGCTTTTTATCTTACCCTAGACATGAGTATTTTAGAAGAATCTTATGTCAGTTGATAGCTAATTGGGTTGAACAAGGTGAGTACCCAAATCATGCCCCGTATTTGCAGAATATTATTGAGGCAATTTCCTATCAGAATGCCAAAAGATATTTTGACTTCCAGTAGTCCCTAAGGAGCCCTGATCTAAGCATCAGTGCTCCTTTTTTGAGCGTTAATTCACAAACATATGATTATATAATATTTGTGAAGTTAATAACATGTTTTAAGATCACGGATAGGAAATCTTTCTCAAATGCTTGTTGAAAATTTATACATAGTAGAGAAAGAAAACACATTATTATAAAAGGTAATGCGGTTACATAAATTAAAGTAACAAGATATTATAGTCTATTTACCTGCAAATTTAAAACCTAATTTTAATAAATAAAGCTTTTTAATTGATCAATAATTCACAATTTGTACACAGACTTTTATGATTAATATGTTAATATAGTATGTGAACCAAGTCACAATACATAGACAAATAGGAGGAGAAAGAATAATGAAAAAAATCTTAAGTTTATTAATGATGGTATTAGTATTAGGTATGTTAGCAGCTTGTGGTGGAGATGATGAGGATACTACAGCAGATCCAGCTCCAGAAACAGATGCAAGCTCAGGTGCAACGCAAGTTGTCGTTTCTGACGAAGATTCTTTAGTAAATGGTGTTTCTGCCGATGGCGCATGGATTATTATCTTTGAAGATGATTTCTCAACTGATCAAGAGTTAGTGCTTACTGGAGAATTTGAAAGCAAAGGCGAGCCAGCTCGTAAATTAGCACTTTATACACAAGATGAAGACCGTAATATTATTGATCAGTTCACTTTAACTGCACCTAAATTAACTGTTCAAAACGAAAACACACGTCTACAAGGTGGTACATTCGCTGGTGACGTCTATGTAGAAGCAAATAACTTCTCAATGCCAGATGGAACAATTGAAGGAAATCTTTACTTTGCTAGTGAAGAGTATCAAGATTCAGCAGACCTATCTGGTGGTACTGTTACCGGTGCTGTTGAAGTTCAATAATTTACCATTCTAAAGCTAGTCTCTGTATAGAGGCTAGCTTTTTTATATGCATCTAGCTAAGAAGTCTACTAGTAAAAGGACAGAATTAACCTATTCAATCGCTTGTCCATATGTTAAAATCAGCAAGTAAACAAATACGATAACCTTATGCAGTGCCTAGTTCGGACATTGCTATTAAAAGGGAGGCGGAAACAGATTGAATCAACTCATGACAAATCCAAAACAAGATCCTTGGGAAGCGTATCGTGATGTCAGCGAGCATGGCGAAATGGTTCTTTCAAGTATTGAACTAACGACAACAACATTATGTAACATGCGCTGTGCCCATTGTGCCGTCGGCTACGATCTTAGGACAGTTGATCCCGAGGCACTGCCGTTACCACTTATTTTGCAGCGCCTAGATGAAATTAAGCATTTACGCACCCTAAGTATTACCGGGGGCGAGCCAATGATGTCAAAAAAATCAGTCAGGGAGTATGTACTACCCATACTGAAATATGCACACGATCGAGGTGTGAAGACACAATTAAACTCGAATTTGACCTTACCATTTAATCGCTATGAAGCTATTATTCCTTATTTAGATGTATTACACATTTCGCATAATTGGGGCACGGCAGAGGAATTTGTTGAGACAGGATTTGCTAGGATGGAGCGGAAACCGTCTGAGCAAAATCGTCAACAATTCTTTGATCAAATGGTAACAAATGCACAAGCTTTATCGAAGGCAGGTGTAATGGTTTCAGCAGAGACCATGCTTAATAAACGTACTTTTCCCTATTTAGAGCAAATTCATGATCATGTTGTCGAGATGGGCTGTAGCCGACACGAAATACATCCAATGTATCCAGTTGACTTCGCTAGTCACTTAGAAACGTTAAGTCTCGAAGAAATGAAGGCTGGGATTACCAGGCTGTTAAATTACCGCGATCAGGAGCTCTGGATGCTTTTTGGGACGTTACCCTTTTATCCTTGTAGTCAATCAGACGAGGATTTAGCATTATTAGATCGTCTATATCAAACGAAAAATGTGTCCGTGAGAAATGATCCGGATGGTCGCTCCCGTTTAAATGTTAACATCTTTTCAGGTGATATTATTGTAACGGATTTCGGTGATGTGCCACCGCTTGGTAATATCAAAGATAGTTCCTTTCAACAAGCTTATCAGAAATGGAACGAAACAACGGTGGCGAAGCAATTAAGTTGTCATTGCCCGGCGGTGCAATGTTTAGGTCCGAACATTCTTGTGAAAAACACCTATTATCCCGAAGTTGACTTTACCATTCGTCAAGCTAAACTGGTTAAATAGTTACCGCAGCTTTTACAGTTGTAAAAAAGAAAAGAAGCTTAAAACAACAATAAATTGACTATGTTACAAGAAATAAGGTTGATGTTTTTTAATATTGCGTTTTAAGAGCAGGTTTGTTATAGTTTTATTAATTATAGTTAAAGATGTCGATACGTAACTGGCGTACACGGAACGACCGTGAGGGAGCGTATTGTATAACATAAGCCGTTCGCCTGGGCAAGGTAAGGATTTTCTCAATCCTTACCTTTTTGTTGTTTAAAAAGGAGGGCAGGGCTCAGCAGAACTGAAGCGTTTTAATTAAGTAAAGTGATGATATTAATCAACTTACTAAGAGGAGGACAATCAGTGAAAACGGCAATATTAGATAGTCATAAACAAACGATCAAACCGTTAAATGCAATTTCAAAAAAAGGATTAAAGATTTTAGCAGATAACTATGTCATAAATGAACAAGCGGAGGAGCCAGCAGGTATTTTGCTTCGTAGTTTTAATATGCATGACATGAAGTTCAAGGCTAATTTGTTGGCGATTGCCAGAGCTGGGGCAGGGGTCAATAATATTCCAGTAGAAAGGTGTACGGAAGAAGGCATTGCCGTCTTTAATACACCAGGTGCCAATGCCAATGCGGTCAAGGAATTGGTGCTAACGACTTTAATGGCTGCTTCTCGTCAGTTATTTGATGGCATTGCTTGGACAAGAAGGCTTGTTAGCTATGGTGAGAACATTCCTGGTCTAGTTGAAGCAGGTAAAAAACAATTTATTGGTAAAGAAATTAGTGGCAAAACACTTGGTGTGATTGGACTCGGTGCGATAGGTGCTCGTGTAGCAAATGACGCAGTTGAACTGGGCATGAATGTTGTCGGCTTCGATCCATTTATCTCAATTGATATGGCCTGGAATTTATCTCGGTCAGTTAAGCGTGTATTATCGATCGAAGAGCTATACGCAAGTGCTGATTACATCACTGTCCACACCCCCTTAACTGATCAGACAAAAGCAATGTTTAACCAAACTGCTTTTAATCTAATGAAAAAAGACGTGTATCTACTAAATTTTTCTCGAGGAGAACTTGTTAATGATCAAGACATGGGCAGAGCGCTTGATCATGGGCAGGTTGGCAAATATATTACTGATTTCCCGAATGAAGCTGTTTTAAAAATGAACAACGTCATTCCAATTCCACATCTAGGTGCCTCGTCTAAAGAATCTGAAGAAAACTGTGCGATTATGGCTGCTCGTCAGTTAAAGGATTACATTGAGACAGGGAATGTTACTAATGCGATTAACTTCCCAAATACAAACCTGCCTTATACAGGTAGAAAAAGATTAACGGTATTTCATCTGAATGTTCCCAATATGGTTGGTCAGATTACTAAGCTTTTATCTGAATATCAATTGAATATTGCTGACATGGTTAATCGAGGAAAGCAAGATCATGCTTATACCATTATTGATTTCGAAACAAATTCTGAGCAGATTATGTCTGAAAAAATAGTCAAGCAGTTAAAGCAAATTGAAGGCATTGTCAAAACTAGATTTATTTAATAAGATTTCAGTATAAATTTCTAATTTTCTTTTGTTTTATCAATGCTCGCAAGTCCTTATTCTAATGACTTGCGAGCTTTTTTTGTCTTATTGAAATTTTTAATGATTTTGTATAGCGAGACCATCGGCATACATGATCGTTTTGCTCTCTCAAAACATATCTTCTTCAGAAAATTAATCCTTTTGAGATGTCATGCTGGTATAATAGAGTAAATAACGATGTAAGAAATGGTGGTTAATATGTCCAGAGAGATCAATGATGCTATGTTGTATATTGAAAATCATTTAGCAGAAGAATTAAATCTAGACGAGAATATTCCGCAAATTACAGGTATGTCATTATTTCAATTCAAAAAGATCTTTCTTTTGTTATCAGGTGTGCCTTTGCTAGAATATATTCGTAAAAGACGAATGACTTTAGCGTGCTATGACCTAAGAGAACGAAACATGAAAGTTATAGATGTAGCCACTAAATATTGCTACAATTCACCCGATGCTTTTACAAAAGCATTTTATAAAGTACACGGAGTGAATCCATCAGACGTCTTTGCGAAGAACACTGCTATAAAATCATATTCTCCAATAACTTTTCAATTAACAATAATGGGTGGATCTCAAATGAATTATAAAATTGAGGAGAAGGAAGCTTTTAAAATTGTTGGTATTAAAAGAAGGCTTTTAGATTTTTATCGAGATATAAGTAACAGCATCATAGATATGAGAGAAGCCTTAGGTATTAATATACATAATAAACTAGCGGAACTGTCCAATGTGAAACCTTATGGGGGATACAGTGCTACCTACAATGTGCTTAATAGTGAGAACGAAGAAAAAATTCAATGTGACTTTATGATGGGGACACTAACTACAAATAACAATGTCTTGGACTTAGATTGCCTTGATGTTCCTAAAGCAACTTGGGCAGTTTTCACCTCTGAGGAAAACAAGTATATCTCACTTCAAGAAGTTTGGATAAAAATTCTTACCGAATGGTTACCTTCCTCTGAATATGAAATCATTGATAATGAACCGATCATTTTCTTTGTCGGGGATGTCAAACGTATTGATGAGCCATCTGTGAGCAAGGAAATATGGATACAAGTCAAAAAAACAAGGGCAACTTTATCTTGATGATAGGTTGTACTTGTCTTGCTAATAATCTAGATTATGCAGCAACATTAAATATAAAAAACATAATGACGACATCAAGCAGAAAATGTATCATAAAAGCCCAATAGAATCCTTTTGTTTCTTGAATAGACTTAGCTAAAAAAAGCCCTAATAACGCTGATATTAGCGCTCCGAATAGCCCGTTTGGTACAATGCCCCAATAGTGGATAACACCAAATACAATTGATCCCATAATTAAACCGTATAGTGAAGAATTCGTTTCATTTTCTCCCATTGTTACATAAGAAAGTCTAAAAATTACTTCTTCAGTAAAAGCATTTGAAGCTGCCAATGGAACAACCATCAATATGGTTGTTAAACTAAAACTAAACCCTAATCTAAATGTTTGTAATAAGGTTACAGCTCCGATAATCGCTACCATTATTGCGCCGATACTCCAAGTATCACTTTCCCATCTTCCCTCGTGTTTGATCCCTAATAAAGCTGAAGGTTTTATTTTGCCCTGACGATTAGCATTTAAATAACCTAATCTAATTTTATCTGCAAAAATATAGAGAATTAATAAAGATACGGCAGCTATAATTAATCCGCTTAGTTGATAGTTTAAGTGATAATTTAAAACTGTATTATTAAAAATACTAAAATTGAATATTGGGTTTCTTGCTACGAGGGATAATAACCGCGTCACCAAAAACATGATAATGGTATAGATCGTTAATTTAAAGTACTTCATAATAACCTCCAGTGGCTTAATTTGTTTCGACTTGATTACTATGGGACTGAGATAACTAATTTTTAATAATAGCTAATTAAAAATTATACGCCCTAGTGATGGTTTATGCTCGATAATTTTAGTATTAGAAATGTCGGATGTTTTATAATATCGCAATAGAAAGGCAGACATGGCTAATTTGCTGGTGAAAATTTTAACATCTTTTTAAAAAGAAAGACGGTCCTGCCAGTCTAAAAAAGCTTTAAATTGAATTTTTTATATGGATTTACTTGCCTAATAGCTCCCTAACCTAAAAATTACTATTTATAAGAAAGTGAGTGAAGTCAAAAAAATTGAGTATCCTCTAATCACGTGCTAACATATGGGCAATGCTAAGCTTAAGGATGTGATTTTATTGACGAGAATAAATATACCGTTGTCTGTCTTGAACCTTGCACCAATTCGAAAAGGGGAAACTCAAAAACAAGCTATTGAAGCAGTTGTTGAACTTGCCCAAGCAACAGAAAGGATGGGTTATCGGCGTTATTGGATTGCAGAGCACCATAATTCACCAACACTAGTAAGCTCAGCGACAGCTATTTTAATTAATCATACACTGGCTAATACAAAGACCATTAAGGTTGGATCGGGTGGAATTATGCTCCCGAATCACGCCCCCCTAGTTGTGGCTGAGCAATTTGGTACGATGGCTGTGATGTATCCTGATCGATTAGATTTAGGATTGGGCCGGGCACCTGGTACGGATATGTTAACGGCGAATGCCTTGCGAAGAACAGGCGGGCATGAAGCTGTTTATACTTTTCCGCAGGATGTCGAATCTTTATTGACGTACTTTGGTCCCTTAGATAAGCAGGGGCATGTTAAAGCTTTCCCGGGTGCCGAGACAGGAGTACCGATCTACATATTAGGTTCTTCGACAGATTCTGCTCGGTTAGCGGCTAAGTTAGGATTGCCTTATGCCTTTGCTAGCCACTTTGCCCCCCAACAAATGGCTGAAGCAATAACAATCTATCGGCAACAATTTCAGCCATCAAATTATTTGAGTGAGCCGTATATGATGGTATGCCTTAATGTAATTGCTCAAGATACCGATGAGCAAGCAAAACGAGAGGTAACATCAATGCAGCAATTTTTCTTGAATGTTGTCCGTGGTTTAAGCGAACCGTTAAGCCCACCAGTTGATAGTATGGACGCCATTTGGACCGCGCATGAGAAATATACAATTACGTCAATGTCAAGCTATACCTTTGTTGGTAGCCAAGCAGCAGTTAAGCAGCAACTCATCAATTTTCAAAATGAATTCAATGTTGATGAGTTGATTGCAGTATCTTATATCTTTGATCGTGATAAACAACAGCGCTCTTATCAGCTTTTGAAAGAAATAGTAGATCAAGGCTAATAGCTGAATCTTAAATGTAGAAGATATTAGCAGAAAGCGACTATGACCAAAAAAGGAGATGATAATGATGAATATTTTAGTAGTTGGTGGAAGTAGAGGATTAGGTGTTGCCTTAGTTGAGTACGGGCTTAAACAAGGTCATCGTGTTTTTGCCACAATAAGAAATAGCAATGCATACATCAGCCGTTTGCGCGAGCAATATGAATCATTACAGTTTATTGAATGGGATGTAACCGATGAAGCAGCAATAAAACAAACAGCAAGTGAGCTTGAACAAAAAGGGATCAGCTTTGATGTGATTATTAATAATGCCGCGATTCTAAATGAGCGAGATAACGATATAGAACATCTCGATCTGGAAGCTACCTTGCAGGCGTTTAATATTAATACGCTCGGTCCAGTTCGCGTGATTAAGCATTTTCTTAAGCTGATAAAAAAGAATAAGCAATCTCTAATTGTAAATATAAGTTCCGAAGCGGGTAGTATAACCAATACTTATGCGGGAGACTATGCTTACGGTCTGTCGAAGGTTGCTTTAAATCTATTTACTGAGAAGCTGGCTCTAGCATTAAAAGAGGAAGACATTGAAGTCCTTTCTATTCATCCAGGGTGGATGCACACGGATATGGGAGGGAAGCAAGCACCGCTCGATCCTAATCAAACTGCCGCTGCTATTTATCAATTAATGAGCGCTCGACCAACATTAAAAGATCAGCTGCACTTTATAGATTATCAAGGGAAACCAATGGATATTTAACTTAACGCTCATTTTCTAGATGCACATATTCGTTTTTTTAAAAAAACTAAACAAATGATTAGACAATATCTCAAATTCGAGATATAATATAATTATCTTGAAACTGAGATTAATTTTAAGGAGGAATTTTTATGTTGAAAATAGGGATTGTTCTAGGTAGTGTTCGCGAAGGAAGAAATGGGGAAGCTGTAGCTAATTGGGTTTATGACTTTGCCCAAAAACGCTCAGATGCCGAGTATGAGTTAGTTGATTTGAAAGCTTATAATCTCCCGCTTTTAGGTAGTGCAGTGCCAGAAGAAAGTCAAGCACAGGTAAATGAAGTCATTGCTGCTTGGAAAGAAAAAATAGCTTCATTTGATGGTTTTATCTTTGTTGCTCCTGAATATAACCATGCAGTAGGTGGCGCTCTAAAGAATGCATTAGATTATTTAAATCCAGAGCTTAACAATAAAGCGGCTGGCTTTGTCGGCTATGGTAGCTTAGGAGGCGTTCGCGCGCACGAGAATCTACGACTTATTCTTGGCGAGCTTCAAGTTGCCGATGTGCGCACAGCGTTAACCTTCTCATTAATGAGTGATTTTGAAAACTTCTCAGTCTTTAAACCCGCTGATTATCATGAGAACAATGCCACTGAACTATTTGATCAGGTTGTCAAATGGAGTGGCGCTTTAAAAACAATTCGTTAACGTGTAAGCCTACCGTGTTGGTAGGCTTTTTTTTAGTCATTAATCTGATTACCATTTTCATCAAATTGGTGCCGAATTGCTTTTTCAGTCGGAAATAGCGTTAGGATCAGCATGACAAGCTGTAGTGTTGAGAAGCTCAGGACAAGGAACTCAGGTAATTGTGCGTTAATAAATATAATAATGAATAAAAATGTAAACAAGATCATGGTTATGCCTGATTTAATTAGCACGCTTCCACTGTGCCGGTGGGCAAAATCCCAGGCTTCCTGGGATGTCGATAGCCATAGAGTTTATTAATTTGCTTAGGTGGTAGTATGCGCCACAGTAAGCCAAAAGCTAATAAGAAAAATGGCACCATCATTAATGTGATCATTAAAAGTCGATCCACTGTCATCACTCCCTTATTAAATTTGTTTACCTTTCTTCGCAGCGTCTGCATCAAGTCCTATACCAACCGCTAAGCCAATACTCATACCAATTGGAAGCCCCAGAGCAATATTGTCTAACAGAGTGAGCCCTAAAACGAGCCCAATGCTCATCCCGATTGACATAAAAATTGACATATAGTAGCCTTCAGTCACTAGCTTGTGCTCTTTTTCCAAATGTTTAACAATGTGGTTAACAAAGGCAACATGTACTTTTAGATCCTGTTTTTCTGTTTGGTCTATTTCTTTGACGAGAGTATGGAGATGTTCCTCTGTTGCCACTAACTGTTCGCGGCAATCTGTACACGTATCTGCGTAAGAAGTCATATGCTTAATTGCTCGCTTAAGCTGAGGGATTCTTAATTTATTGAGCTGATTCTTATCGTAGTGCTGTTCAATTATGAGCAGGTATTCTTCATGTTGCTTGGACATTGCTCTCACCCTTTTTTAGTTTATTACAATAATTATACCTTAATTAGCGATAACAGTAAGGATGTTATCGTAAAAAAGGTTAAAAAGGTACATACTAAATTTAGGTGATGAGAATGTTTTGTAAAAGTAGCAAGGAACTTTTAAATTATGTAGAAGAAGCAAGATCAGTTAGTAAGGATGGCGTGGTTGCTAATTACATACCCGCCTTAGCTCAAGCTAAGCAAAATGATTTATCAATTGCAATTAGATACCCAGATAGTACGTGCGTTTCTGCTGGTGATGTCGGCAAAATTTTTACCTTGCAAAGTATTTCAAAAGTAATCAGCTTAGCATTGGCACTAATTGATCACGGGGCAGATTATGTATTTGAACGAGTAGGGATGGAGCCAACAGGAGATCCGTTTAATTCAATTGCCAAATTAGAAAATCTTGCCCCAACGAAGCCGTTAAACCCAATGATTAATGCTGGAGCATTGCTTGTGACCCATTTAATAAATGGGCAATCTGTTGAGGACAGAGTAAGGCGCTTAGTAACGCTTGTGCGTGAATTAGCAGGGGATAACGCTATTGGGTTTTGTCCTAAGATCGCACAATCGGAGTTTGCGACAGCTCATTTAAACCGGGCACTCAGCTATTTCTTAAAGCAGCACAAACGCATTAATGAAGACGTCGATCAGCTATTAGCTTTATATACGAAGCAATGTGCAATTGAGGTGAATTGTAGTCAGCTTGCTCAAATTGGGCTGGTATTTGCTCAAGATGGTCTTAATCCCGTAACGAAAAGACAAGTCATTCCAACTGAAGTTGCAAGAATCTGTAAGACCTTTATGGTGACATGTGGCATGTACAATGCCTCTGGTGAATTTGCCATTAGAATTGGTATTCCAGCAAAGAGCGGTGTATCTGGTGGGATTATGGCGGCGGTCCCAGGGAAATTCGGAATCGGTATATTTGGCCCTGCTTTAGATGAAAAAGGCAATAGCATTGCTGGCTTAAGGCTACTTGAATTATTATCGTCTCAATACCAGTTGAGTATGTTTTAGAAGTTGGTTGCGTCAACGAGAATCACGAAAAGGTTCGCTAGGTTAATGCAAAGCGTGTTTGCGTTAACGAGAATCACGAAAAAGTAGGCTAGGTTAACGCAAAGCGTCTTAAGTTAAATAAAACTAATCCCACCCTAGTTACGGCATACATCGCCAGTTATGAGCTAACCCGTTTCCTCACATCTTCATACAAAAAACTGATCGAGCAGTTTTTTAAAAAATCGCTCGATCAGAATAATTACCCATGATAGAAAGGATAGGGGACGCTTGGATAATAATAAGGAATCCAAGGTGCTTGCGGTGGCTGGTGACGCATTTCTTGCTTGCAATCTTCACTTGGACCAATGTAGGTTCCAGGTTGGACAGGTTCAACTGTTTCCTCCCACTGCTCTTGATTAATACAATAGGTCTGTGAAATAATATCTGCCGGTGTTAAGGCAAGTAGATCAGAGCCAAGGATAACCTCTGGATTTGGCGCGTCAAAGATGGCTAGCAAATGGGTGTCATCTTCAAGTGCGACTTCATAATGCCACCATCCTCGAGGAACATTTGTTACTTGCCCTGGCGTAATCGTGTACGTTAACCACTGTTTGGTAAATGGATTTAACAACGCAACAAGGGCCTTGCCATTAATTGCATAGACAAGTTCAGCTGCATTTTGATGATAATGTGGTTCGACAACATGACCATCACTAAGAAATATGTCCAGCAAAGAGGATCCTTCCAGTGAATTTAATTGTTTTTTACCAACAATGTTAATTAAGTTTTGCTCATTTTGGACAAATAAAGGACTATCATTCATATCATAGAAAAATTGAATATCAGGTGAGGTATAATCTATTTCATTAGTCATAAGACCGCCTCCTTAAACGTTACAATAGCCTATGCATGAGCAAATCATAAGGTGTCACAAACTTAAAAATCGCTTAGCAATGATTCGAAAACTTGGCCAATTGCGTCATTTAACACGAGGTCAGCCTGGTGATTTGGCAAATTTGTTTTGTTAATCACGACCAAGTGAGTGCCTTGAAAATATTGAATTAATCCTGCAGCAGGATAGACAGATAGTGATGTTCCACCAACAATTAGCAAGTCTGCCTGTGAAATACTTTGAATGGCACCGTTAATTGCTTGTTCATTGAGTGGCTCTTCGTAAAGCACAACATCAGGTTTAATAATCCCACCACAGTCACAATATGGAATGGCTGAGTTCTGTTTAACAAAAGAAGCCGTATACCACTGGTGACAGTTAAGGCAATAATTGTTGTGTATCGTCCCATGCAACTCAATTACTGACTTTGAACCAGCCCGCTGATGAAGCCCATCAATATTTTGTGTCACAACTGTGCTCAGTTTACCTAACTGCTCAAGCTTTGCTAAGCTAAGATGGGCAGGGTTGGGCTTGGCTTCTAGCGTTAGCAGATGGGCACGATAAAATTGAAAAAAAAGCTCAGGATGATGATGGAAAAAAGAGTGACTGAGAATTTGCTCTGGCGGGTAGCTTGTTCTTTCATGAAATATCCCATTTGCGCTTCTAAAGTCAGGTATACCACTTTCAGTAGAAACCCCAGCACCGCCAAAGAAAACAATCTGCTTTGCCGCATCTATATAATCGTTTAACTGCTCTAATTTGTTCAAATTTAACACAACCCCTTTTCCTACCTAGTAGACTTGTATATAATAGACTAGCACATTTCACAGCATGATAAAATAAATAAAAGCGTTATTTACGGACTGAAGCGATTGTTCTGCTATAATAGAGACAGTTGTTTGATAGTTTACAAAGGAGTGCAAGACATTGGAACGGTTTAAAATTGTTAAAGATCTGCAAAAGATTGATATTGATATAGAACGTGATGAACTTAAATTTCATCAAAAGCGGGTGCTAGTTAGCAAAAGCTTTACGTTTGATGCTGCTCACCATTTGCATTGCTATGAGGGCAAATGCAAAACACTTCATGGGCATACGTATGAAGTCATTTTTGGTGTGAGTGGCTATCCAAATGAAATTGGCTTGGTCATTGATTTTGGTGATATTAAAAAGATTTGGAAGGACCAAATTGAAATTCATTTGGATCACCAATATTTAAATCAATCACTGCCAAAAATGAATACAACTGCTGAAAACATGGTTGTCTGGATTTTTGAACAGATGGATCAGTTTTTGAACGAACTTAATCAGAATGAACTGCGAGTCGAGTTCGTCAAGCTATATGAAACACCAACAAGCTATGCTGAAGCAAGAAGGGAATGGATGTAATGGCCCAGTTCCCTGTATTAGAAATTTTCGGACCGACCATCCAAGGTGAGGGCATGGTGGCTGGTCGCAAGACGATGTTTATTCGGACAGCAGGCTGTGATTATAGCTGTTCGTGGTGTGATTCCGCGTTTACTTGGGATGGCAGCGCGAAGGATGACATTGAAATGTTGTCAAGTGAGACAATTATTGAACGCCTTGAGGCATTAGGTGGTGATCAGTTTAATCACGTGACGGTCTCTGGTGGGAATCCAGCTTTATTGAAGCATCTTGACGAATTAATTGAGCAGCTCCATAAACGCGGTATTCAAGTTGCATTAGAAACGCAAGGATCAAGGTGGCAGCCTTGGTTTGGCAAGCTTGATGATTTAACGATCTCGCCTAAACCACCTAGTTCAAATATGCAGACAAATTGGGAGACACTTGATACTATTATTGACAACTTGATTGAGCAGGAGCGGCTTCATCATATCTCACTTAAGGTTGTTATTTTTAATGATGGTGATTTTAGTTATGCCGAACAGGTGCATAAACGTTATCCCCAAGTGCCTTTTTACTTACAAGTCGGAAATGACGATCTTACTGAAACTGATGATAGTCAGCTAGCTTTAAAGCTGCTTAGCCAATATGAATGGTTAATTAATAAAACCTTGGCATCAGCTACCTTGAATAGTGCGCGGGTACTGCCGCAGCTCCATGCGTTAATATGGGGGAACAAACGTGGTGTGTAAATAGAGAAGATTGGATTGTTAATAATAGCAATCCAATCTTTTTTACTGTTAACACTGGTAATCTAATAAATTTAATTCTGTTTTTTTGCCAGTTAAGTAGTCGGCAACCTCCCTCCCAATAACAGGAGCGGCTGTTAAACCTGATGAACCCAAACCATTGACGACAAATAACCTTTTCTTAACAAAACCTATGAATGGAAGTGACTGGTCGGTGAATGGCCGTAAACCAACAGCAACCTGTTGGTCCTGGATGGTGTAATCTGTAAAGTACCGCGCGGCTTGCTCGTGTAAGTAACGCTGATTTTCCTGTGAATGCTTCACTTCAAAAGATTCTGTGTCGTCGTGCGTTGTTCCAATTGCATAGCCTTCTGCCTCCATTTCAACAATGTACATGGGGCCAAGTGCCATAACCACAGGTGTGTTTGCGTAATTTATTTGATCAGTTAACTTAAAGTGGAGCAATTCAGCACGCTGATGTCTGACTGTTGGTTGTTCAGACCATTCCCTTGACCATGCTCCAGCTGTATAGATGACGATTTCATCCTCAATCTGCTCAGGCGATACATCTTTAATCAGCCATTTCCCACCGTAATGGATAACGCCAGCTTTTAAAACGGTGAGTAACTGTGCTCCATTGACTTGGGCACCACCTTCAACAAAAACAGCAGGGAAAAGGTCTGATAAGTGTGGGTGAAGAGCTTTAACGTCAGTTGGTGCTAGTTTTTTTACCGTGCCCATTTCAGGTGCATCTGCTTGCTTAGCTGAAATTCGCTCATAAGCGAGCTGTTGAATATGCAAATCCTTGAAGAGACAAATGGCCCCATTTTGCCGATAACTGCTTGATAGCCCAGTCGCTTGTTCAAGTTCCTCAATAAACTTAGGATAATAGCGTGCCCCAGCCTTTACTAGACGATACCACTTCTGATTCCTTCTTTGACTTGTCCATGGACAGATAATGCCAGCCGAAGCAGCGGTTGCTTGACCGGTATCTTGGCGATCATAAACTGTTACCTTATTTCCTAGCTTGGCAAGATGATAGGCGATCGAAGCACCTGCAATTCCACCACCAATAATTGAAAAACCGGACATCAAATCCCTCCTAAGCTACTATTATAGCGTAAGTTCCTTTTGTTATGCTACTGTAAACAAAGAATAGGCAAAAGAAAGGGAATATAAGATGGACAAGCTTAATTTACGAGATTTTAAACGAATTATCCTACAGCAGCGCTGAATGAATTGATGATCAATTCGTAACGGAAAACCACGCACTGCTGATGTCTGAGCCACTGTTGACTCGCCTTACCAAGCATAGCTTATAATTAAATCATGAAGATGACTTGTTTTTTCGTAAATGTATCGTTAAGATAAGTTGAGTAGATTTGTATAAAGGAAGGAATTACTGAGATGAATCAACAAAGCTATTTAACTAAGATTGATAGCCTAGACCGTAAAGGCTCGGGCCGCGCTGTTGTATGGCGTGATACCGGTCAGGTTAATCCGAAGAAATTAAAATTAACAATACCACAAACAATCCCTGGTGAACAGGTACAAGTAACGGTCGATGATCCTGAGAAACGCTGGGTTCGTGTTCTAGCAGATGAGATTGTCGAATCAAGTGAGGAGCGCGTTGACCCGGACTGTCCTCACTTTAACCTGTGTGGTGGCTGTATTTGGCAACATTGGTCATACAAGGGACAATTACAAGAGAAAACGCGTCATGTTAAACAGTTTCTTGCTAATCAGGGATTTGATTCGTCCCTTGTTCACGATACGATGGGGATGGAAGATCCTTGGCGCTATCGGAATAAAATGGAATTCACCTTTTCAGCAGATGGTGAGCTAGGTTTACATGAGCAAGGCAATTTCCGCAAAATCATTCCATTGCACACTTGTTTAATAGCAGGTAAGCAAATGGTGGATGCCGCGCTTATCGTCGCCAATTGGGCTAAAGATCACCAGTTATCTGGTTATAACAAAGATAAACACGAAGGCTTGTTGCGTCATTTAATGGTTCGTCAATCATTTGTAACAGGCGAGCTGATGCTGGGGTTATTTGCCACTGAGCCACCAGTAGCCGCTGTAAACGACCTGATTGCTCGCGTTCAAACCAACTGTCCAGAAGTAAAAAGCTTGATGTGGTTTGAAAATCGTGATTGGGCAGATCGCACCCAATCAGAGCAAGCCCATCAGCTCGCAGGGCGTGATTTTATCTATGATGATATGCTCGGTTATCGTTATCGACTTTGGTTCGATACTTTCTTCCAAACGAATCCAACACAAGCAACCAAGCTTGTTGAGCTTGCCTTGGAAATGGCACAACCAAAGCCGAATGAAAAAATGATTGATCTATTCTGTGGCGTTGGTACCTTCTCGCTTCCATTTGCAAGCAAGGTCGGTGCATTGGCTGGGATTGAGATTGTTGAGACCTCTATTGAATCAGCGAAGCGAAACGCTGCTGACAATGGCATCAGCAATACGACTTTTCTAGCAAAAGATGCTCGTCATGGCATAGATCAAATTCTTGAGGAATTTGGTGCACCTGAATTACTTTTGCTTGATCCACCTCGATCCGGGGCTGGCGGGAAGGTCATGCGCCGTATTGGCCGCGCCCAACCTGAACGAATTGTCTATGTGTCGTGTAATCCTGAAACGTTTGCGGCAGACATTAAAGAACTCGAGCCGTTTGGCTATCAACTAATTGAGGTTCAACCTGTAGATCTGTTTCCGCATACTATGCACGTCGAGTGTGTGGCGTTATTGTTAAGAGTGGCTGAATAGAAAAAAGAGAAAAACTATCAACAAAGGATTTTCAGACATAGGTACCTCTGCTAGATTGTTAGAGATGCTAATGTCTAAAATCCTTTGTTTTTTCTAAACATAAAAAAGGACTTGAACCTCACGTTGCGTTATGTTTTATAATGCATTCATGGGGGTAATAACTATGAAGAATTTAGTAAGGTTTCTAACAAGGGATAAAGAATTTAGAATATTTATTGTTGATGTTAGGAGCATTTTGGAGTGCAGTTATTTCAAAAATATGAAAACAGATTTTGCAAGGCAACTTTATACAAACATATTTATTAATTGTTGCTTGTTACGCGGTTTTATAACTGAAATGGATCAACGGATAAGCGTAAGTGTTAGGTTTAAGTTAGCTGGTCATACTGCCCATTGCGAGATAGATGGTAGTGGAAAAATTAGTTGTGTTTTTTCTTCCAGCCTTACAAATTTTAATGGCGTATTTGAAGACCTTATTGGACAGGGTGCAACCCTTTCTATGTCAAGAGGCAGTTGGACTGGCGGGATGTTTACTGGAACGGTAGAATTAACCGCTACTTCTGTTGATTCTTGGTTTTCATATTTTTATGAGAAGAGTGAGCAGACAAAGACAATCTTTCAAACATGGAATGCGAACGGAATTGTAAGAGGCTGTATGGTTCAACCACTTCCTCTTTATAGTAGGAGCAACCTAAAGAATATAAAGGAATATATTTGCAACCTAGATATGATTTCAATTAAATGGGCAAATATCCCTTATGAAATTTCTTTATTTGCAACGAAAGTAGATGAGTATGATCTGCTAAGTGCATGTAATTGTTCAAAAGATTTTTTTTCGAAAATCTTAATGTCAATTGAAACCAACGAACTAATAGAATCAATTAAAGCTGAGAAAAAGGAAGAAATGGAATGTGGAATATGTGGTGAAAAGTATCTATTTAATACAGATGATTTAAAAAATATTGTTAAAATTATGGGAAGTGACCAAAGTGAATAAGCTTCTTAAAATTGGGGAATTAGCCAAGATGTCTGGTTTAACAATCAGAACATTACATTATTATGATGAAGTTGGCTTGCTCAAACCAACTCAAATGACAACTTCTGGACATAGGCAATATAATATGGAGTGTGTAACAACCCTTTATAGAATAGCAGCAATGAAAGATTTAGGATTTAATTTGGATGAAATAAAGAATTTAATGATGACTGAGAATATTGACATTAGTGAGCTTATCGAAATTCAGCTTTTAAAAGTCCAAGCTGAAATTGCAAAGAGCCAACAACTGTATGGTAAGCTATTAAAATTAAAACAAAGACTTAAACTTACTGAAAAATTCTCAATAAATGAATTTAAAGCATTGGTACCATTTATTAATTACTCAGCGGATAAATATTTTACAAGGGAACAGTTCGATAAATTGAGAGGCAATATAGGTGGAGACAGCCCAAAATTAGAGAAAGTATTAGCAAACTGGTTATTTTTTATTACAAAGTTAAATTATTGTTATAATAATAAGTTGCCTAATACGGACTCAATTGCTTTAGAATGTATAGATTATTGGAGAAATATTGAAAATGAGATAATTGGACAAGATGAGAACCTTAAGGAATCAATATTGTTATTTCATAACGATATTGATAATTTCCATCTAAGATATGGATTAACTGACGAACTCTACAAGTATTTAAATGAATTAATAAAATAGTCAATTAACAAGTTTAGTTACTACTAAACATTCAATAGTGCTGCTGAAATGGGAAAGACACTGATAATTTTAAAAGTGCTAAACTAATCTTTATATTTTCAAGAACATCTTATAACCTAAAAAAACTTAAGCTCGGTATATGTTCGTTGGGACAACGTATCGAGTTTTTTAATGTGGATTAAGCTCATTTTTGAATTAGAAGCAGGTTAATGATAATAATCTAATCTATTAAGACAACAAAACTTTACCATATGTAAATAAAACTTTACATTTATTTTAATCTGTCATATAATAAATGTATAAAGTATTATTTAAGGAGGCAAATCATATCAATAATCAAGAAATCTTGAAAAAAGCTCGCCAAGAAAAAACGGATGAGCGGGAAGAATATATTAAAAATAAAGCATTTAATATTGGCTGGATCAGTGTATCTGCGATTATCTTAGTGCTCATTTTACTTCGTTTATTAAATAACGAGTCAGCTAATGATCTATTGATGATTATAATGGCGCAAACAGCAGCATCTTCTTTTTATCAATATGCTTATATGCGAGATAGAAAAATTTATTTAGTAGCTGGTATTATCAGTACAATAGCTGTATTGCTTTCTTTAGCTGCGCTGTTGAGTCAATATGGTGTTTTTTAAATGAACAGCGGAATAGACCAGCTTACGCTTAAAAATCGATTAAAAGTGGCACGGGCAGAGCGGAATATGACACAAGGTAAATTAGCAAATACAGTAGGGGTTTCAAGGCAAACCATCAGCTCGATTGAAACAGGGCAATTTAATCCAACCGCAAAGTTAGCACTTCTTTTATGTATCGCACTTGATAAAAAATTTGAAGATTTATTTTATTTTGAGTAAAAATATCTAGGGCTTTATGGTGCATACAACGATATATAAATTCATGCTAGAGCGACATTATTTTACGTTGTGAGGAGTGAAAGTTGATGACACTTTTGTGCCAGTCATTAAAATCGAATCCATTGGGGTACAGAGCGGGTTAATATTTTTAGTCTTTCTCTTAATGGTCAAGTTGGGAACGCATATAAGCAATTATGAATTTCATGTATAATAGCAAATACGCAAGGTAGTAAAACAAAAGCGTTGTTAAACTCCTGGTTTTTAGGACCTATGTAACATTCCTTTTAGGTTATCTCTAATTAACAGAGTGTAAGGCCTCAATTTTAATAATCAGTTAATGACAACTTCCTTTTCGATAATGTGACGTGCAGTATCTCGGTTTAGGTTAACGCAAGTCCAGTTTACGTAAACGTAGCCAGTGATTTGTCGTCCCAGATTAACGCAAGTCCAGTTTGCGTAGACGTAGCCAGTGATTTGTTGCCCCAGGTTAACGCAAGTCCGGTTTGCGTAGACGTAGCCAGTGATTTGTTGCCCCAGGTTAACGCAAGTCCGGTTTACGTAGACGTAGCCAGAGATTTGTCGCGCCAGATTAATGCAAGTCCAGTTTGCGTAGACGTAGCCAATGATTTGTTGCGCCAGGTTAACGCAAGTCCGGTTTACGTAAACGTAGCCAGTGATTTGTTGCGCCAGATTAACGCAAGTCCGGTTTACGTAGACGAAGCCAGCGATTTGTTGCGCCAGGTTAACGCAAGTCCGGTTTGCGTAGACGTAGCCAGAGATTTGTCGCGCTAGGTTAACGCAAGTCCAGTTTACGTAAACGTAGCCAGTGATTTGTTGCGCCAGATTAACGCAACCCTGATTTGCGTAGACGAAGCCAGCGAATTGTCGCACCAGGTTAACGCAACCCCAGTTTGCGTTAACCTGGCGCAAACCAATGAAGTATGTTAAGTGAGGATCAGCCAACGGTGCTAACAATCAGTGGCGTTAAAGAGATAATATTTGAAGAAGAATAGAGTCTGCCCTAGGTTAATAAAAAATTCAGCTCTAACTATTTACAACAGTTAGAGCTGAATTATAATAAAGTTTAGTTATTGTCCTCGTGAATAATTTGTGAAGGGGGATACCCAGCTACTTTTTTGAAGACGCTCGTAAAGTAGGCTGGGTTATCAAAGCCAACTGCCTCGGCTGCTTCATAAATCATATAGTCGCCAGTTACGAGCATTTTTCGTGCAGCTTCAATTTTTGCTTTGGTTACATATTCTTTGAATGAAATCGCCATTTTTGTTTTGAACAATTTACCTAAATAATTTCTAGAGATAAATAATTCTTCAGCAATTTCATTCAAGGTTAAGTTTCTGTTCAAGTTATTGTCAATATAAGCAATGACTTGATTTATTAACTTAGAATGACGGGTATCGTCTTGGAAAATTGGTTCTTGTGCTAATTGATCAATTAAACCTTGAAAGAAAAAGTCAAGTTCTCGCCATGATCGAAAATGGACAAAGGTTTGGTAGAGATCGGTTGATTGGAAGAGATCATCTAATGTATAGATACCATTTTCATGTAATTCATATTTAAAAATAGTGAAGATCTCGATGCCAATCTGCACAGTAATTGCCGGTGCAAATGTAAAGGTACTGACTGTTTTGAAAAAATCATCAATCGTAGTCTGAATTAGTTGAATATTAGTTGATTGAATAGCACGAGACAACTGCTTCTTAATATTGGGTAATTCAATCGTTAGTGTATCCGACGCAAATGGCAGTTTCATAGCGAGCAACTGGTGAACATCCGCAATGAAATCATGCCATTCTGTTGAATAATGGGCGCATTCAAATTGTAAATCCACTTTCAACAGGGATAGTAAGTTTTCCTTAATTGCTCGTAGGGCTTTGCCAGCTAACACGTTAAGTGCTTTTCCCGCACAATCTTTTTTATAAAAGCAGAGAAGATGATTAATTTGATCAACTTCAATGTAGTAGTGATCAAGCTCATGCTCTGCTATGGTGTCCTTAACAATATTGGCTATCGCAAAGCTAAGAAGCTCGTAGTTATGTGGTGCGCTAACAGCATCCTTTAAGTGTTTAAAGTTTAATTTGACCGGAAGATGGAATTGCTCTGGCCATCTGTTAATAAAGCGACGCTGGTTCGTTTGCAGACTAGCATGGTCAATATGACCTTTAATAGCAAGTTCAATTAAGCCTTCAGCAAAATATTTTTCATACTGTTTTAGTTTTAATCTAAACTGCTGATTACTGCGTTTCTTTTCTTGTTCTGCTGTTAATTGATTAAGTACATCCGCAATTGTAGTTAGAATAGTCGAGCGTGAAGCTGGCTTTGACAGGTAATCGACAATGTTTAGTTTTAAAGCTTGCTGCGCATGTTGGAATTCAGAGTAGCCACTTAGGATTATAATTTTCTGATTAAAGCCTTGCTGCCGTAGCTGACGAATCATGTCAATGCCGTCCATCATTGGCATATAAATATCTGTAATGATAACATCCGGGAGGGTTGTCTGAACAAGATCAAGCCCTGCTTTTCCATTGTTCGCCGTACCTACAACTGTACATGGTAAACCTGACTGCTTCAGAGTAGCTTCCATACCCGCGACAACTTGATAGTCATCATCAATAATAACGACATTCCAATTCATGTGATTCTCCACTCCTTTTACATTTACCCAAGTTCATGTTGATCTGTTATAAATGGTATATTTATTTGCACCTCTACACCACCTTGTTGGTGATTAGATAGGGTTAGCTTTGCTTGATAGTTAAAATAATGTGTCAAACGTTCTCGGACATTTTGAATACCATAGCCACCACTTTTGGAATCACCTTGCTTTTTTTTGAAGGAATCAGCACCAATCCCATTATCTTTAATACTAATAATAATCCGTTTGTCCACTTGTGTGACAGAGAGTTCAAGTTTACCATGGGCAATGCCAGCTAAACCATGCACAATGGCATTTTCAACAAAAGGTTGAAGCGTAAGCTTGGGAATTAAGGCCTGCTTGACTGATGCTGCTACAGTTAGATCATACATAAAATTGCCTTTCATTCGGATTAATTGGAGCTTTAAGTATTTTTCGAGATAATCAACTTCATTCTCAATTGTTAAAATACTTTCACCATTCGATAGGCCGATCCTTAGCATTTCACCGAGTAATTCAATAATTCGGCTCATGTCATCATCACCATGCTCAATGGCGCGCCAGTTAATTTGATCCAGCGTATTATATAAGAAATGGGGATTGATATTAGCTTGTAAGGCTTTTAATTCAGCTTGCTTGTGTTGTTTATACTTTTTAATATAAGAGTGGTGTAACTGCTCATTACGATTAATTAGGTTTTTATAGCCTGAAAAGAGCTGACCAAACTCATTTTTGTAATCATCAGGAATTTGTTGCTGTGAACGATTTAGCTGGTAATGGTTCATTAAACATGTAAGCTCTTTAATTGGTTTAGTAAGTTGTTTTGATAATAATAAAGCAATAATTAGAGCGACACTAATGGTAATTACGCCAAGTGAAATCAAGCGTTGTGCAACAAGTACACTAGATTGTGTAAGGGCTTGATAAGGTGTTACCCCAATAAGAGTCCATTGATAGGGGAGCAGTGCGCTAGTCACAATGAGCTCATCATCGATTGTATGTGAATGCGTTTGTTCGGCCGAATCGGTTAGAATATCTGGCCGATAAAAGTTTTCGCCAATACCGGCTACATTGGTACTTGCTAGCACATGGCCTGTGTTATTAACTAAATAAAGTGTTGAAGCAAGATCAAATTTCCGTAGCCAATTCTCAACAATTAATGGGTCTAAATTAACAACAAGAATGCCTTCGGTTTGTCCGCGTGCGTTTTTAATCACCCGCGCGTGGCTAATAACACGGTCCTCACCATAGATCATTTCAATAGAGCGAATGCCGACCCACGCTGCGGCATATTCATCGAAGACATTCATCCACGTCGTTTCGAGAGCTTGCTCCAGTTCACCATAGCGCACTGGGTTTTGAATATTATTGGTAGGCGGCTCGTTCATAAATATCTCAATAGAATGCACGCTACCATTGGTATAGACTGTATTGGATAGGTCTAGGGTTAATAAATTGGCCTGATAATAACTCGTTCCACCACTAATAACATTGCGTAAATTAGATTGACGTGCCATGACGACAGCATTATTCTCAATTGAACGTAATTGCTCGTTTAAGCTCTCTTGAATAAGTAACAAGTTCGTCCTCTGTTGCTGTGCGGATAAATTGACAATTTCAGTGACGGAAACACGATAGTTCACTGCTATTATAATGGCGATAGAAACTAAGAATAAAGAGGTCATACTTAAAAATAATAGATGTTTGAATGAGTACTTTTTAAACAAATCAGCACGCCCTAACTCAAAAGAGTTAATTTCTTATAGAGAAAGTTGTTTTTTTATATAGAAATTAGTAGTTCTATTATATATAATAGTGTAAGGGTTTTCAATGTATCTTTAAAAATATAATAGCATAAGTGGAGGCAATTTAAATGAGAAAAGCGTTTAAAATGAGGGTTCACCCCGATCAACATGATGAGTATTACAAACGACATCAAGAGCTCTGGCCTGAGCTACTCGCTGTGTTAAATGCTCATGGTGTTGTTACTTATGGCATTTATTTAGACAAACAATCCAGCGAATTATTTGCGTTTTTAGAGGCATCAGACGAGGAGCAATGGGAACGGGTTGCAGCCACAGCCATTAATCAAAAGTGGTGGACATATATGGCACCAATTATGGATACCAACTCAGACCAAAGCCCAGTAACAATTGCGCTTGATGAAATGTTCTTCATCAAAGGGGGTGAATAAGTTGAATATTGGGATTAGAGCACACGACATAGAGAACAAGGATCTCCTTGATTTAACTAAGAAGCTTGCGGCTAAAGACATACATGCCATTCAATTTGCCCTAAAGAAATCAATTAAGGAATGGCCGATTAACACCGAGAGCTTAAATACTGGGTTGGCTAGAACCGTTGCGACTCACTGTCGTGATCACCATATTGATATTGCTGTACTTGGCTGCTATATCAACATGATTCATCCTAATTTAGTAGAACGTCAAGATGCACTTGACTACTTTAAAGCGCATATTCGCTTTGCTCGTGATTTTGATTGTAGTATTGTTGCATCTGAGACGGGCAGTGTCCTTGAGGAGATTATTTATACAGAAGCGAATTTTACGGAGGAAGCATTTGAGCTTGTTGTGGCGAGCGTGCAAGAATTGGTTAATGAAGCAGAGCGGTTTGGTGTAATTGTCGGCATTGAAGGTGGTATCAATCATCCCATCTATTCACCACAAATGATGCAACGATTAATTGAGCGTGTGCCTTCTCATAATCTTCAGGTCATCTTTGATCCAGTTAATTATTTAACCTTAGCGAATTATGAGCAACAAACAGAAGTTATTGATGAAGCATTTGAGTTGTTTGGCGATCGAATTGTTATTGTTCATGCTAAAGACTTCATTGTTGCAGACAACCAACTAAAAGTTGTTCCGGTTGGTCATGGTAGATTGGACTATCCGCATTTGATTAGCAAACTTCATCCGAATAAACCGTGTCTACCAATTCTATTAGAAGAAACACAGGAGCCTCATATTTCAGCAAGTATTGATTACTTAAAGAATTGTTTGAAAGAGAATTAGCTTAATGGAGGGATCTTAATGACAACAATTAAAAAAGAACGCGTCATTGAAAATATTGAATTATTAGCACAAAATCTTGCCAAAATTACCGATGATACGGGAGAGTTTTTACTTGATTTCGACGGGCTGATTGTTGATGATAAAAGCTGGCATGTCTGGAACTGGCCGCAGGGTGTTGGTCTATATGGCCTCTACCAATATTGGCAATTGACAAAAAGTGAGACGGCTATTCATATTTTAACAGAATGGTTTGATCAAAGACTTATGGAAGGCTCGCCACCGAAAAACGTGAATACAATGGCTCCTTTATTAACAATGGCTTACTTATACCAAGATCAAGGTAAACAGGAGTACTTGCCATACTTGGAGCAATGGGCTGACTGGGTAATGTTTGATATGCCACGTACCGATGAAGATGGTCTCCAGCACATGACCTATGGTCCAGAAAATAAAAATCAATTATGGGCAGATACATTAATGATGACTGTACTGCCATTGGCAAAAATAGGTCAATTACTTAATCGGTCTGATTACATTGAAGAAGCTAAGCGCCAATTTCTCTTACACATTAAATATTTAGCAGACAAGCAAACTGGTCTTTGGTTCCATGGCTGGACATTTGAAGGCCACCATAACTTTGCATCAGCACTATGGGGGCGGGGAAATTGTTGGGCGACAATTTCAATACCAGAGATTATTGACATGCTCGATCTGCGCAAAGGAGATTTTCTATTTGATTATCTCGTTAGCACATTAACTAGACAAGTTGAAGCACTTGAAAAGTTGCAACATCAAGGTGGTCTATGGCATACATTAGTTGATGATTCTTCTTCTTACCTAGAAGCTTCAGCTTCAGCTGGATTTACTTATGGCATACTTAAAGCTATTCGTAAGCGCTATTTACCAAAGCGCTATTTACCGGTAGCCGAGCGTGCTTTAGAGGCGATCATCAATGAAATTAATGATCAAGGAGCATTAGAGAAAGTATCTATTGGAACTGGAATGGGTGATGATCTTGATTTCTATCGTGAAATTGATCAAACAACGATGCCGTATGGTCAATCCTTAGCTATCCTTTGTCTTACTGAATATTTATATATATATGCGTAAACTTAAGTCTTGTAAAGCTAGATAAAGGAAAACCAATCTGTGATTAACATTCACTAGATTGGTTTTTCTATTTGAAAGCGAGCTCACTTATAAGACTAATTGCAGTTACTTCTAAAGCTAAGTTTAAATGCACAACAAGCTTAATTAGCGTGATTACGTATAAAGCTGGATGATGATAGCTTTTGACTGAAATGTCTGCAGTATGAACACGTGTTATTAATTAACAAACAAAACAAAAGTAAAAATAGTTGTTTTGTTTGTTTTTGTTTTTGGAAATATTGACTTAGAAGCAGTTTAGTCGTATACTAAGGGTAAAAGTGGAAACGCTTTCTTTGGAGGTGTTAATTATTAATGCAGAAGAAATTTGACGTAAGAGAAAGCTTCACCTTAAATGGTGCGACGTTTCAGATCGTATCAGGTGCCATTCACTATTTTAGAATTGAGCCAGCATACTGGGAGGATCGGCTACAAAAGGTTAAAGATATGGGCTGCAATACAATTGAAACTTATGTACCTTGGAATGTGCATGAGCCTGAAAAGGGAAAATATCAGTTTTCGGGGCAATATGATCTAATAAGGTTTATACAGTTAGCTGAGCAAATCGGACTATATGTGATCTTACGTGCATCGCCATATATTTGTGCTGAGTGGGAGTTCGGTGGTTTACCAGCATGGTTGTTGAAAGATCCAGCAATGCGAGTACGCAGCTTGTATGAGCCATTTATTCAGCATTTGTCTGATTATTTCCGTGAATTATTTATACACATTGCACCACTTCAAGTTGATCAAGCTGGCCCGATCATTTTAATGCAAGTTGAAAATGAATACGGTTACTTTAGTAACGAGAAAGCGTATTTAAAGCGTCTTGTACATATTATGAAGGAAAACGGTGTGACCGTGCCACTTGTAACATCAGATAGCACAAGACAAAGCATTTTAAACGCGGGTTCAATCCCTGGATATGCGCTACCGACAATTAATTGTGGGAGTGATTTGCGGGAACGAATTCATTCCCTGCGCACACTTATTCCCAATAAACCCTTAATGTGTATGGAGTTCTGGATTGGTTGGTTTAACGTCTGGGGTGGGCTACATGAACGTCGTAACTTAGCAGCCATTAACCAGGATTTACTCAATATGCTAGATATCGGCCATGTCAATATTTATATGATTCACGGTGGGACCAATTTTGGTTTTATGAATGGTGCCAACTATTACGAGCGTGTTAAAGATGACTATTACAAAGAAGAATATGCACCTGCTACCACATCGTATGATTATGGGGCACCAATTGATGAGTCAGGTGAATTAACGGAGAGTTATTATCGCTTCCAAGAGACAATTGCAAAGGCGTTCAACCAACACTATTTTGAACGCCCAACGACACCAATTGTATTAAAAAAAGCTTATGGAAGTTTTCTGGTCAGCGACAAAGTTGGCTTATTTGAAGTGTTAGAGGATTTGGCTTCGCCTATTCATTGTGATTATCCTGTCACGATGGAAATGCTTGATCAGGCTTATGGTTATATTCTGTATCAAAGTCAGCTTGGAAAATTACCATTGAAGCAATCGATTAAGCTGCTTGGAACACAAGATCGTGCGCACGTTTTTTTAAATAAAACGCATCAGTTTACTGCTTATCGCGACAGTTTTTACCGGAAGGAATATATCCAGCTCAGAGAGAATCAAGACAATCAATTAGCTATTTTAGTTGAGAACATGGGCCGCGCAAACTTTGGTCCCTACTTAAATGACCAACGTAAAGGGATTGGAACAGCGGTCATGTTAGATGAGTATCAGCAATCGGGTTGGGATCATTTTTGTTTACCACTCGATAACTTAGCTAATTTAGATTTTGAAAAAGCCTATCAATCTGGTTTGCCGGCTTTCTATCGCATTACATTTGAGATTGATCAAGCGGTCGATACTTACTTAGCACTACCTGGCTGGGGGAAAGGTGTTGTCTTTTTAAATAATTTTAATCTAGGACGATTCTGGGAGGAAGGTCCCCAGCAAAGTTTGTACGTACCAGCACCAAAGCTCAATATAGGAAAAAATGAGCTTATCATTTTTGAAACAGAAGGTAAGGCTGCATCCAGTATTGAATTTGTAGCAGAGCATGTTCTAATGAACAAGGAGGATCATAATGACGGAGATGAGACGTAATTTAGAAGCTTTAGATCGGGGATTAGTAGCAGTTAAAATAGAAAGTGGGATTTTTTTAAGTTGGCGAATTGCAATTAATGAATATGAATCAACAACATTTGAACTCTACCGAAATAATAAGCTGATTGCCTCGTTCACTGATTCTGAGAATAGTAATTATCTAGATCGTGACGGTAAAGTTGATAGTAGGTATTATGTTAAATCAATAACAGGAAATAAAGAAACCGTCTCAAAGAAAGTAAGTGTTCTTGAACAACCTTATTTCGATATTCCAATGAATAAGCCAAAAGACGGGGTCACACCAACCGGAGAGCTTTACACCTACTCGGCAAATGATTTATCCATTGGTGATGTAACAGGTGATGGACGCTACGAAATCTTTGTCAAATGGTACCCGAGCAACGCCAAGGACAATGCCCATGATGGCTATACTGGTCCCACATATTTAGATTGCTATACATTGGAAGGTGAGCAACTCTGGCGCATTGACTTAGGCATTAACATTCGCTCTGGAGCACATTACACGCAATTCCTTGTTTATGATTTTGATGGAGATGGAATTGCCGAACTCATCTGTAAAACAGCTGATGGCACAATTGATGGTATTGGAAAGGTTATTGGTGACCAAGCAATGGATTACCGGAATGAAAAAGGCTTCATTCTTGAGGGTCCAGAGTATTTAACATTATTTGACGGAGCAACTGGTGCAGCGCTTGACACGATTAATTATAAGCCAGATCGAGGTGCCCCTGGTAGTTGGGGCGACTTTGATGGCAATCGTATTGATCGCTTCTTAGCTGGTGTTGCTTATTTAGATGGAGAAAAAGCAAGCGCTCTTGTTTGTCGGGGTTATTATACACGAGCAGTTGTGGTGGCATACGACGTTAAAGAGAACAAGCTAGTAGAGCGCTGGTGTGCGGATTCGAGTGATAATGTGCCAGAATTAGCAGGACAAGGAGCGCACTCGCTTAGCATTGCTGATGTCGATCAAGATGGGTTTGATGAGATTGTCTATGGTTCAGCAGTAATTGATCATGATGGTTCCTTATTGTATTCAACAGGCTTTGGTCATGGTGATGCGTTACATGTCGGTGATTTTGATCTTGATAATCCGGGGCTAGAGATTTTTATGACTCATGAAGAGAGCCCGCATGAGCATGGCTTTGAACTGCATGATGCTAAAACCGGTAAGGTACTCTTTAGTGTTCCATCCGAGTCTGAGGATATTGGTCGTGGCGTTGCTGCTGATATCGATCCGCGCTACAAAGGCGCACAGTTATGGGGCTATGCACCAGAATTGAATGAAAGAGTTCCAGGTACAGAGAGTTTTTATACCAGTAAGGGCGAGGTAATCGATGGACCAGTACTACCGGCGAATTTCGTTATCTGGTGGGATGGTGATTTGGGCAGAGAAATTCTTGATCATGAGTTTGATCCAGAGCAACAAGCGGGTGTGGGTACAATTTACAAATGGAATTGGCTAACAAACGAGGCAGATTTACTGCTCCGAGCAGACGGAACGTTATCTAATAATGGTACAAAGGGTAATTCGAATTTGCAGGCAGACTTATTTGGAGATTGGCGTGAAGAGGTCATTTGGCGCTTGGCAGACTCAAGTGCGTTAAGAGTTTATACCACAACAGATTTGTCTGAGCATCGACTTTATACGTTAATGCATGATAGTCAATATCGTGTTGCAGTAGCATGGCAAAATGTGGCATACAACCAGCCGCCACACCCGAGCTTCTATATTGGCTTTGATAAGGATCAGATGAATGTCCCTGTCCCTGATGTGAACTTAATTCAAAAAAAATAGTGTAACAGAAGGTGGGTATATGAAAAAAATATTAAACCATGTTCGGCGTTACGTATTAGAGCCTCAACTGTCTTCTTATCGTTTTTATCGCAAGCAGATTGTCATTTTCTTAATTGTTATTTGTGTACCAAGTCTATTAATTGGCGCAATGATTTATGTCTTTGGTGCCAAAGAATTAAAACAAGAAATGATCAGCGCGCATAATGAGCAAATTATTAATCAAGTTGATTATATCGATTCACAGATGCAGAGTCTTGAAGTGAACTTGAACTATTGGACGCATGAAAAATTGTTTTTTAATGATTTAAATACGATAAATTTTCAAGAGCAGTATCAGATGGCTGATGAAATTAAGGGGTCGTTATTCTCTAAACAGAATGGCAATAGCCTTATTGAGAAGATAAGCGTCTATGTTGATGCAGAGGACCCAATTTTATTTAATCCTCAATTTAGGTGGGTTGATGAACAAAGAAATAAATATTTCCAACAGTATGTCAAGCATGAAGATACCTTCTTCTGGGACCGTAATGTACTAATGGATGAGTCAGATGAACATCTTTTTCCATTGGTATTAGTGAAAAATATTCCTTCACTACAACAAAATGATCGTAATAGTGCATCCTTTATTGTTGAACTAAATAAGAACGCCGTCATGCAAATGATTGACGGACTAAGTTTAGCAAGTGATGGCTTTTCGTTTATTATTGATAAAGAAACGGGCGTTATTATTACTTCGGATCAACAAAGTCAATTGTTTTTCAACGATGTTCTTATGAGACAAGGAATTGAGAACGGTTCCTTTTCAACAACTTGGCAAGGGACTGATTATTCTGTCACATCTGGAACAATTGGACGGGTAAATGCCGAGTGGATATATATGTCAGTTGTGCCGTTGTCTTTTATTGCAGAACCGATCAATTATTTATCAAGAACGATTGTAATCATTAGTTTAATTGGCTTATGTCTGTCTTTTATTATTGCAAATATGACTTTTAAATCTCTTAATAAGCCAGTTGAAAAAGTGCTCGAGCTTGTGAAAGGGAACTCTGGAAGCAGAAGTAATCCATTACAGCATATCGAAACAACCTGGAGAAAACTAAATAATGAGAAAGATATTCTCGAAGAACATGTGGACGGACTAAATAAGAAATTAATTAGTAATTTCTTTTTTCAATTAATTGAGGGCTTTTTAGCAGAGCACAATGAACATGAGCTTCGACTAAAGCTAGCTCAATATAATGTGAGCCTCTCAAACGAACAGCTAAGATATCTGGATATTGAGACCGTTAATCCTCGACAACAAGCTTTAGTCATTGATTTGTTAGATGAGGTATTTTCAATCAATCATTATGTGATGACTTTTAATAGTCGTTTTATCGGTGTTATTTATTCTTATATGGATACCGATCACTTTAATGCCCAAATGGATCGCTTCTATCAAATGGTAAACAGGAATCAAAATTACGAGGTTGTGGTCATGTATTTGAGTCAACCTGTTCAGGATTTAACAGATTTGAGTGAAGGTGTTGAGCAAATCAGACAAAAAAAATATCTGATGAATAGTTATGAACCAACATGCTTAATTAATATGCCCGAGCAAGTAGAAAACGATGACAAGGGCTACTTACTTTATCCATTTGCAATTGAGCAACAACTATTAAGTGCGATTCGTACCCATGATAAGACAAAGATTTCTGTGGCTATTGATCAATTTATTGAAAGGGTCTGCCAGTACGATGAACGTGCTATCCAGTATAGTTTTTTCCAACTTTACAGTGCTATCCAAGGGCATTTCTTACAAGAGGGTTATTCACCAATAGAGCTTTTTTCTGGAAAGAATATGGTTAAAGAATTGCTTCATAGTTACGATTTAACAGCGTTAAAGGAAACCATTGTTCAAGCTGTGATTGAGCCGTATCTTCAAGTTGTTCAACAGAAACAAGTGAGTAAGCATGATTTAATTGTGAAAGAAGCTGTTGCCTATATTGATGAAAATTATATGTATGATCTGTCACTTGAACAATGTGCGGATGCACTAAATATTAACTCTTATCGTCTAAGTAAGCTGTTTAAACAAGGAAAAGGGATTAATTTCATTGATTATTTGACAATGCTCCGCATTGAAAAAGCAAAACAGTTGTTGACTGACAGTACCTTAAAAATTCAAGATATTGCGCTCTCGGTCGGCTATCGTCATAGCTATTTTAATCGCATTTTTAAAAAGCACACAGCAATGACACCGGGACAATTTAGAGATAAAAGTCAGGCTGGTTTAATCAACGCTAAAGTATTTAATTTATCATAGATTCACTGAATGTAAGACACCTAATCGAGCAGACGAGGGCAATTTATATATGCTAGTTTGGTGATCACTAATCTGCAACTGTCCGACGGGTCAGAGGACGTACTTTTGGTCATACTTTTAAGAGCGTGACGGTGGTGTTGACATTGAGTAGTGAACCTCTATTGATTGAAGGTTCGCTTTAAGAAAGAAGGAGCAATGAATATGAACGTTTTTCTAATTGGTGATTCGACTGTTGCTACTTGTCCAGCTCATGAATATCCAATGGCTGGTTGGGGCCAATATTTTCAACAGTTTTTTAAGACCAAGCATGTTACGGTTATTAATAAAGCCAAGGGCGGGGCAAGCTCAAATACCTTTATTGAAGAGGGAAGATTAACTCCAATACTAACTGAACTGAAGGCAGATGATCTTGTCTTGATTCAGTTTGGTCACAATGACCAAAAGCCCTATGGCACTATTACAGCAGGGGCGTACAAAGCATGCTTGTCGAGTTACATTGATCAGATTGAAGCAAGAGGAAGTCAAGTCGCTCTTGTTTCACCTGTTCATCGCCGTTTTTTTAAAGAGAATGGTCAATTAAAAAATACGTTAGGCGAATTTCCAGAAGTGGTTAAGCAATTAGCTACTGAACGGAATGTGCCACTAATTGATCTGTCTCTCCTGACCGAACAGCTTTATCAACAGCTTGGTGTGGAGGGATCGAAGCAGCTATTTACTTGGTTAGAACCGCATGAGCATAATAATTATCCAGATGGTGTTCAAGATAATACCCATTTCTCAGAAAATGGTGCAAAACGCGTTGGTCAGCTCGTATGTGAGCAAATAAAAAGGCTGAATATTATGCCACTTGTGTATTTTCAGCAAGGATTGAGGTGAATACATGGAATGTCCATTATTTGAAACTGGCGATGTTCTTTATTACAATCGCCTAGCCTGCGAGCAAGATCTATCAGACTTTCATGCTGAGGGTGAGGTGAACATGCAGTTTATTGATAATAGTCTTGTCTTAGCTAGTCGGCTTAATCCTGAGCAACATGGTGATTTTGCTCATTGGGTTTTGTGGTGCAAGCATGACTTTCCCGATCGAATTAGTATCGAGTGGACTTTTAAGCCGTTAGAAGAACCGGGACTGTGTATGCTGTTTTTTGCTGCTCAGGGTCAGAACGGTGAGGATATCTTTGATCAAAGCTTACCTCGAAGGTATGGTCACTATCCACAATATCATTCTGGTGCAATTAATACGTATCATCTATCTTATTTCAGAAGAAAATGGCCAGATGAGCGCGCTTTCTGCACGTGTAACTTAAGAAAGAGTGCTGGTTTCCACTTAGTCGCACAAGGTGCTGACCCACTCCCTACTGTTAAAGATGTCAAAGAAAGTTATCAATTAAAGTTAATTAAATATGAGCAATATATTCAGTTCTCTATCAATAACCTTGTTGTGTTAGAATGGCTCGATCAAGGATCGGAGTTTGGTTCAATGCTAACGACTGGTAAGCTTGGCTTTCGGCAAATGGCACCACTTAAGGCGATGTATCGCGATTTAAAGGTGTCAGAGCTAAACCAACTAGCGGTTACAACTTAGCAAATACTATCAATTAGAGGTGGAAAACGATGAAACCAAATGGCACACTTGGGCACGTATATAACGCATTTGAATTTTTGTATCGCCTTATTTATTTAAATTTACTTTGGTTTAGTTTTACGATTATTGGTGGAATTATTTTTGGCATTGGTCCAAGTACTGTTGCTTTATATGACGTAACTAGACGTTGGCTGAGAAAAGAGCTAGGTAATGATCGTTATATTTTCAAGCTATATTTTACATCTTTTAAGCAAAATTTTTTTGCGGGCAATACGCTAACTTTACCAGTACTCAGCATCTATTTTATGTTATTGGTTAATTACCGTTATGCTAGTATGCGTTTTGAAGTGATTTTTGAGGTTATCCAAGTTGCCATGGTTGTCATTGCGGTGATCCTGACCATTATGCTCACGTATTTATTTCCAATGTTTGTCCATTATGAGCTTAGCATGTCTAATTATTTTCGCAAAGTTCCCTTACTAGTGATTGCCCACCCAGTACCGACAATGCTTAATGTGATCTGGGTTGCTCTGGTCGCATATCTTATCTATCAGTTATTTCCTTATAGCATCTTAATAGGAATGAGTGGCCTTGCCTATGGCGTAATGGGTATCACTTATTCTTCATTTGTTAGAAATGAAGAAATTAGAATAAATCAAGCTAACGACAATAAGAAAATAGGCTAAGCATCGGTAAAAGTCGTTCACGAGAATGGAGTATATAAATGAAATTAAAATGGTTAGAGAAAGGACCAAAAGTTAAAGCAGGTGTTACGTTTGGTGTGCCATGGCAGCAGGGTAAATTAAAGGAACTGTGCGCTTTTAAACTCGATGATACACCAGTCCAATCTTGGGCAACAGCTTATTGGCCAGATAAGTCGATTAAATGGACAGCGCATGCAGTAGTCGTAAAGCAATCTTCTGAATCTACATTCACATTAACGAAGCAAACTAATGACCAACCAACTATCAATCACGCTGGTATTGTCGTCACGGAGCGAGAAAATTCGGTGGACATTAATACCGGTAGGTTAACATACGTTTTAGCACGTTCAGGTTCCAAACTCATTACTGCAGTTAAGGATGGTAATGGCGGAATAGTCGCTTATGACGGGCAATTAATTATGCAGACAAAAACAGCGCATGAAGTGGAAGGTGCTTGTCAGGTTACTTATCGAGAACATGTAAGTAGAATAGAATCCGTTATGGTTGAGAAGCACGGGCCAATTCAAGCAACGATAAAAATAACGGGGTATTGTGGCCATGATACAACTTACCCATTTACCATGCGCTTAGTTTTTTACAATCAAGTTGACCGCATTAAATTGCTCCATACTTTTTTCTTTAATGGTGTACCTGAGCAACATATTGTTCAAGGAATTGGTTTTAGCATGAAAACCCATTTAACTGGCCCTGCCTATAATCGTCAGCTTAAGCTAGCAACTGAATCGGGGACTTACAATGAACCAGCTCAATTGTTAACCTCAAGGCGCTATCGGCAATCCACGATCTATCAACAGCAAATTGCAGGAAAGTCAATTAAGCGCACTGACGAAAATTGTGAAATCTTAAAGCAGGCTTCTGGCCAAGCAATTTGGCAGGATTTTAAGCTTAGTCAATTGAGTCAAGGTTATGGTCGTTATCAGAAGCGCACAGGTACTAACTATGCCTGGGTAGACATCCCGACTATTCATCAGTCAAGTGGTTTACTTTATGTCGGAGGAGAGACAGGCGGCCTAGCATTGTCACTTAAGTATTTTAACGAAAAATATCCGAGTCAATTCACTATAACGGGTTTAGCGAATGAAGTAACAACGGCAACCATCTGGTTTTGGTCTCCAGATGGTCAAGCAATGGATCTCCGTCATTACTCAGAAACAACGCATGTCGAGAGCGCATACGAAGGCTTTGCAGAAATGCGTGCCTCACCAACGGGTATTGCGAATACGAGCGAGGCTTATCTGTCTTTCTTTCAAGAACCAGTTACTGATGAGCAACTATTTGAACTAGCGAATTATTGTCAACAACCAAGCTTATTAATAGCGCATTCAAGTTATTATTATCAAACAGGTGCAACCGGTATTTGGCCACTTAAAGATACAACTACCCCACAAAAGCAGTTTCTCGAGCAACAGCTTGATAAGCTCGTCTCCTTTTATCAAGCTGAGATAGTTCAAAGACAATGGTATGGTTATTGGAATTACGGTGACATTATGCATAGCTATGATGCAACCCGTAAACAATGGTTTTACGATGTTGGTGGCTATGCTTGGCAGAATACCGAGCTTGTGCCTAATCTATGGCTTTGGTATAGCTTTTTCAGAACGGGTGACAGTTCCATCTTTCGTTTAATTGAAGCAATGACGCGTCATAATAGCGAGGTTGATCGCTATCACTTTGGTGCATATAAAGGATTAGGATCACGTCATAATGTGAGTCATTGGGGCTGTGGCTGTAAGGAAGTGCGGATTAGTATGGCTTGTTTATATAAATACTATTTCTACCTAACTGGTGATGAACGTATTGAGGAGTTGCTGGATGAAGTTAAAGACGCTGATCAAGCATTGGATCGTTTAGATCCAATGCGCGAATTCTATCCAAAGACGGACAAGCTAACACATGCGCGTGTTGGTCCTGATTGGTCGGCCTTAAGCTCAAATTGGTTGTCACAATGGGAACGAAAGCAAGATGAGAGCTATTTGAACAAAATTCAAGTTGGCATTAACAATTTAAAACAAGCACCATTTCGATTGCTGTCTGGACCTACTTTTAAATACGATAGCACAACATCTGAGCTTATTTATATGGGCACAGGAAATGAAGGTGGCTACCATATGGTGATTGCATTTGGTGCACCACAAGTATGGCTTGAATTATCAGACCTATTAGCTGATGAAGCGTTTAAGCAGATGCTTGTTGAATTCGGTGAGGTTTATGCAATGGATGACAATGAGAAGCGGGCCTATTCGGGAGATCAACTGCATCAAGATTTATTTCATTGGCCAATGTTTGCCAGTGGTTTAATCGGTTACGCGGGTCATTACCATCAGAGTAACCAATTGAAGGAACAGGCTTGGAATCTACTCCTTAATCCAGAGCACAGTGGTGTTCCCTTACCCATTACGAGCTTAGAAACAGTTAGCTGGGCTAACTTAAATGAAATCCCTTGGTTAACAACGAATGTTGCGGCTCAGTGGAGTTTAAATGTGTTGATTAACCTGTATTATAACGGTGATTGGTTAGCAACCGATCTTGGCAGTGGCATGGAAAACCTCCCTGCTGATCGATAATGATTATAATAAAGAACTTGAACTAATGTTTAACAAAGGTGCAGGGTGTCAGCTATCTGGCTCATAATATGTTTAAGCTTAGAGCCAGCAGATTTAGTAAGCGGGCACAGTAGTGCCCTTGCACAAAGCCTTGTGGCATCTTCAGACGCGTATACTATTAGTCTGAAGATGCCATGTCTTGGTCCAGGGAAAAACAGCTTTAGTCGGCTAAAGGTATGGACTACACCAAGTGCTTAGACTTTCTTATCAAATTCCACCCAATAGTACTCTAATTTTAGAGTATTTAAATTAAGCTAATTAGATAATAAACCAAACTAAAAATTTAAGGAGATCTAATGATGAACACCATCCATATAACCTTTCCAGAAGGGAAACATAAGGTTCTTACCTTCAGCTATGATGACGGACGGGCAGCAGATAAGCGGCTGGTAGAACTATTCAATCGATATCAGTTACGAGCGACATTTCATCTTAATTCAGGCTTTATTCAAGAAGATATTCAAGGTATTCATGATGACTATTTAAAATCTTATCAGCTACGCAATCTCTTTAACGGTCACGAAGTTGCTTGTCATACGGTCACACATCCAACGATTGCGCGAACACCAGTTGAGCACGTTGCTGATCAACTAATCACGGATCGGAAAAACCTTGAAAAGGTAATGGGTTATCCAGTCCAAGGCTTCTCTTATCCAAATGGTTCTTATAATCCGGCAATTATTGAGATGCTACCCAACGTTGGTATTAAATATGCACGAGTAGTTGGCAGCTCTGAACAATTTGCTATACCAGACGATTTTTATCAATGGCAGGCTACTTGTCATCATAACAATCGACTTCTAGAATTAGGTGAGCAGTTTAAATCATTAGGTAAAGTACAATACTTATACATGATGTCTGTCTGGGGACACAGTTTTGAGTTTGATCGGGATGATAATTGGTCGCTTATTGAAGCGTTTTGTGAGCAGATGGCAAGCCAAACAGACATTTGGTTTGCTACGAATATAGAAATTGTTCGCTATCTTGAAGCAGCAAAACAACTAGTCATTGGTTTAAATGGCGATTTTGCCTATAACCCAACTGCAATACCTGTATGGATTAATGTTAATGGTCTTATTTCACAAATTGCACCGGGAGAGACAAAGCGACTAAAGAAGCCAATCGAGGTGGTTATTATAGGTGATTCTACCGTACAAACGCAATTAGATGATTCAGATCCGCAATCAGGCTGGGGTGGTTATTTGCAAAAGTACTGCTCAACTAATGTGATTGTTAAAAACTATGCAATTGGCGGACGCAGTAGCAAGTCATTTCTTGCTGAAGGAAGACTAGCCGCGCTTGATTACGAAATTGAGCAGGCTAACTTTGTCTTGATTCAATGGGGACATAATGACGCTAGCAAGCAACGTCCCGACCGTTATACGGACCCATCGACTTCTTTTAAGAATAATTTAAAACACTATCTTGACTTCGCTAGAGACCGTCATGCAACACCGATTTTAGTTACGCCACCCCTCATTCTAAGTAGAGCTAATGAGACATATAAAAATGAACTTGAGCAATATTGGCTGGCGTTATGTGAGATTGCAAAGGATGAGCAGGTTGCTCTAATTGATTTAACTACGTTGTCATTATCACTTTATGAGCAATTATCAGCTGAACAAGTTGATTCATTCTATTTATCATCATTAGGTACCCACGATACGACACATTTTACTAGACGAGGCGCAAGTATGTTAGCCAAGTTAATCGCAAGACAATTAAAGCAGACACTTCCTGAATTTAAATCAGAAGTCATTTTATAGTGTTTATTAAGGAAAGATCGTAATAGAATTGCTTTCTACACCAGCAAACAGTTTGAGCAAGAAAGTGCAAGCTGAGCAAATAAGTGGAACGCTACTCATATAGTAGCGTTTTTTTCGCTAATAGTCGGGATAAGCTAAAGTGCAAAAAAATCTAATTGCAGGAAATTTGTAAGCGCTTTACTGTAGTGGTGAAGTGGTTGACTTAGACCATTTCTTAACTAAAGAAACTTAAGAGGAGTGAAATGAAAATGGATTCACTTAGAAAAAGGGGCGTTTATTCACTAGCAGGTTTATTTTTATTATTTGTCTTAGTAGCGTGCGGCGGTAATGATGGTACTGCTACAAATGACTCGTCAGGTGAGGGTGGCGAGTCAGGAGAGACTACTCTTATTAACGAGATAACAATAATGGCACCAACGTTTGAAACAACAGCACCTCCCGCAGATAATGAGTGGGAACAAGCTGTTGAAGCGTTTACTGGCAGACAGTTAACGATTAATTGGGTTCCAAACGTTTCCTATGAAGATCGGATGAATGTAACACTTGCATCTACTGATATACCGCATGTAATGGTTATTCAAGGGAAAACACCAGGGTTCTTAAACTCAGCGGAAGCAGGTGCATTCTGGGAATTGTCTGATTACTTAGATGATTATGAGTACCTTTCACAATATAATGAAGATATTTTGCGAAACGCTTCAGTGAACGGCAATGTGTATGGTCTATATCGAGGCCGGGATATCATGCGTTCTACCGCTATTGTTCGTAAAGATTGGTTAGATAACTTAGGTTTAGATGTACCAGAGACAATTGATGATTTATATGAAGTGCTACAGGCCTTTACTCATGATGATCCGGATGGAAATGGAGCAGATGATACAGTTGGATTAATCATTCCTACTTGGTATGGAAGTCTTGATACGTTATCAATCTGGTTTGGTGCTCCTAATGTTTGGGGTTATGAAAATGGAGAAGTTGTACCAGCCTTTACGACAGATGCATACAAAGCGTCTTTAGAGTTTGTTAAGAAAATAGTTGATGAGGGTTTAGTTAACCCGGATTTTACAACACTCAGCCCGGATGATTGGAATAACGCAATGTTTAATGGTCAAGGTGGCGTTATTATTGATACGTATTCCCGAGCAATGCAAATTAATAACTTGTTTGTCGATGAAACAGGGAGTACAGACCCTGAAGAGCACTTTGTTGAAATAACTGGAACCATTCGATCTTCAGATGGTGAAGAATATGGACAACCAACTGATGGTTACTCTGGTTTTCTAGCGATCTCGAAAACGAGTGTACAAACAGAAGAAGAGCTTCACGAAGTATTAGCTTTCCTTGATCAATTAAGTTCGGCAGATGGTTTAAATTTATTAAATCATGGAATTGAAGGGGTTAATTATGAATTAGACGATGAAGGCTATCTAATCCCGCTTGAAACGCCAGAAGCAGCTGCACTAAAACCTTATGAGATGGGTCAAATTTCAACTTATGGTGAAGGAATGCATACGATGCGTCAGGACGGTGCATTACCGCAAAAACGCTATCAGTTAATGGAGGATAATGAAGCCCATGCTGTATATAACGCGGCTGCACCATTAGTTTCAGAAGTTTATACAACGCGAGGCACACAGCTTGATGATATTATTGCTGATGCACGTATTCAGTATGTAGCAGGTCATATTGACGAAGCAGGCTGGGATTCTGCCATTGATTTATGGTACAGCAGTGGTGGCCAAGAATTAATTGATGAATTAAACGAACTGTATACAGAAATGAACTAATTTTGGTAGCGCAAACGATGGTATCGTTTTATGAGTCAACCGGGTTTGATGCGATAGCTTTATTAGCAAACTAGTTAATCTATGCATATGCTTAACCATTTTAAAAAACTAAGGATGGTGTTTGACCATCCTTAGTTTAGAAAGAAGGGTGACACTAATGAAGGCGATAACGTTACGAAAGCCTGAAAAGAATGCGGATAAAAAATCGCTTGCAGAAATAGTAAAAATCATGTGGGTACGGGACAAGTGGTTATATTGCTTACTCATTCCCGGGGTCCTATACTTCCTAATTTTTAGATATGCACCCATGTATGGTGTTATCATTGCCTTTAAAAATTATGTTCCATTTTTAGGTATCCAAGCTAGCCCTTGGGTTGGCTTGGACCATTTCACATCTTTTTTTAGTAGTCCAGATTTTCTTAGACTACTAGGTAATACACTTTGGTTATCTTTTTTAGGCATTGCTGTTGCCTTTCCCGCACCTATATTTTTAGCAATTTTACTAAATGAAATTAGATTTTCAGTTTACAAAAAGCTTGTCCAAACATGTATTTATGTCCCGCACTTTTTGTCTTGGACAATTGTCATTGGGTTAACACATGTATTATTCTCCATTAATGGTGGCGCTGTTGTTGATTTAGTTGAAACGATTTTTGGCGTTAGGATTAATTTTCTTGCTGAGCCACAATGGTTCAGACCAATGATTATTCTTCAAGGGATCTGGAAGGGAACGGGCTGGGGGACAATTATTTTCTTAGCTGCTCTAGCTAATGTTTCACCAGAGCAATACGAAGCAGCAATTGTTGACGGTGCTGGCCGCTTTAGACGAATTTGGCACATTACATTGCCAGCTATCCGTCCTACTGTTGTCATCATGTTAATTTTAACAATGGGCTCTGTGTTAAACACGGGCTTTGATCAAATATTTCTTATGACCAACTCATTAAATCGGTCAGTGGCTGATGTATTTGATACTTATGTCTATAATGTTGGGATTACAAGAGGGTCCTATTCTTACAGTACAGCAGTAGGGTTATTTAAATCGCTTGTAGGAATTATTTTAATTCTAACGACAGATTTTATTGCGAAAAAAGTTGATAAAGAAAGTGGATTATTTTAAGAAGGGGGCTAGATAATAATGAGCGATATGCATAAATTACACAATACCAAGCCAGGAAAAGTATTCGATTTTATTAATATCATTTTTCTTGGCATCGCTGCAATCATAACGCTATTGCCATTTGTTTATGTCGTTGCTGGTTCATTTGCGACAGAATCTGAGTTAGCACGCCGTGCATTTTTCGTCTTTCCAGAAACATTTACACTAGAGGCATACCGATATATCTTTACATCAGAAGCCTTTATCAGAAGTATTATTGTTACCATTGGTGTTACGGCTGTTGGGACGCTTGTCCAACTGTTCTTTACGTTTACATTAGCATACCCGTTAGCAAAGCGTCAGTTAAGAGGAAGAAAGCTACTGATTAATATGGTTGTCTTTGCCATGTTATTTAGTGGTGGCATGATTCCCACCTTTTTAGTCGTACAGGCATTAGGATTAGTTGATTCCTATTGGGCACTAATGCTGCCAAATGCGATTAATCCATTTAACCTAATTATTATCAAGAACTTCTTTCAAAATTTTTCAGTTGAACTTGAGGAGTCAGCTAAAATTGATGGTGCCACTGAAATAGGAATATTTTGGCGAATTGTCCTGCCGCTATCTAAACCTATTTTAGCTACATTTGCGCTTTTTTACGCAGTTGGTATTTGGAATGACTTTATGAGTCCATTACTTTACTTAAACGATAGTTCAAAATGGACTTTGCAGCTTCTATTACGTCAAGTCACGATTTCGTCAGATCCAAATGCATTAGGTTCATTAGATCCTGATTATATCCCACCAGCTGAAGGGATGAAATTGGCTATTATTGTTATTGCAACTTTGCCAATTATGACAATTTATCCGTTCCTACAGAAGCACTTCGCTAAAGGTTTATTAATTGGTTCCGTAAAAGGCTAGTACAGACAATGTCAACTTATAAAAAGTAAATAATGTTTGGCTATAATAATGCTAATTTAAGACCGTACCACCGATTAGAATAGCGAACTAAAGATAGTGCATAGCGACTCGCCCAAACACGATCAAGGATTAATGACTATTTTCAATGTGTGAAAGTTGAGTTATATTTATAAAAACTATTAAGAAGTGGATTACTTTTTAATAGTTTTTTAACATTTTTTATCTACTAACAGTATTGCAAGTTAGTTATAATCAAAATTGTAAGCGATTACTTCTAATCGAGGAGGATAAAGATGAAAAAGTATGTATTATTAATTTTAGTAAGTTTATTTTTATTAACTGCCTGTAATGGTGGCGATAGTGAAAATGGGAACGCTGACAATGGAGGTCAAGCTGGAGAGACAACAATTCGTGTTGCTTGGTGGGGGAACCAAGAGCGGCATGATATGACATTAGAAGCAATTGAATTATTTAATGATATCTATCCAGACATTAATGTTCAACCTGAGTATACCGGATGGGATGGTTATTGGGAACGTCTCAACACACAGGCCGCAGGAAGTAACCTTCCTGACGTTATCGCAATGGACAACTCTTATTTAAATGAATATAACAGTAATGAATTACTGATTGATCTAGCACCACTTATTGACGACGGAACAATTAATCTATCTGATGTGGATGATGTCTATCAAGAAATTAATCATGATGGAGATCGTGTCTTGGCAGTCGCATCTGGCGCCAATGCGTTATCTTTAGTTTACAACACAGAAATGTTAGAGGAGTATGGCTATAATCTTGAACCTGGTTATACGTATGATGATTTGTATGAAATGAATCTCGCTATTAAGGAAGCTATTGAGGAAGATGGCGGCGAATTCTTTGGTTACGACTTCGCAAATGCAGAATATGAATTGTTTAACAATTATGCCCGTCAAAATGGAATGACCCTCTACAACGAAGCTGGTGATGGCTTAGGTTTTGCCGAAGAAACTTTGGTTGAGTACTTTAATTGGGTGCATCAAATGGTCGCTGATGAAGCAGCACCACCACATGATATTATGATGTCTTATATAGAAGGTGGTAACTCAATGCTTCAAGAAGGTACAGCTGTGACCCAAACAGCAGCAAGTAATCAATTAATCGGCCTTTCACAGGGAACGCAATTTGAACTTGACTTAACAATTTTGCCAGCTTTAGACGGTGTCCATGCAAACTATATTCGTCCAAGTATGTCTTTTGCTATTACCAATCATTCAGCTGAGCAGGAAGCAGCAGCTAAGTTTATTGATTTTATCACAAATAACTTGGAAGCGAACGAAATCCTACAAGCAGAGCGTGGTGTGCCGATTTCACAAGCTGTTCGTGATCACTTAGTAGAAATCGTTTCTGAACCGGTCCAAAAAACATTTGCCTTTTTAGAAGTTGTCGCTGAGTACACGCAAGATTCAGACCCACTTTCACCACCTGGTGAGACGGAAGTGCGGGGCGCTTTTATTCGAATCGTTGAATCATTAAAGTATGGACAAGTAACACCAGAAGAAGCAGCAAGCCAATTCATTCAACAAGCTGAGAATGTTTTAAATTAAGGTAAGTGGGCGATCGTTTTTATAACGTGTCGCCCTTATCTACCATTAAGTGAAGAGATCAAGCTCGTTGAACTACTAAAGTATGGTGGTGAATAAAAATGGAAAAAGAGAAAAAAATTCCTGCTAGTTTAAGTTTAGAATCTAGAAATTTACGTGCTGACAATCTGTCTGGTTATTTAAGTATTTCACCGTGGTTAATTGGCTTTATTTTATTAATACTCGGACCAATGCTTGCATCGCTATACTTATCTTTCACAGACTACAACTTATTATCTGCTCCAAATTGGGTCGGATTAGCTAATTATCAAAATTTATTAAGTGACGGACGGTTTTTAAAATCATTAGAAGTCACCTTTAAATTTGTGTTCATATCTGTACCATTGAAGCTGATCTTTGCCTTAGCTTTGGCACTTCTGTTTAATACAGGTAGGAAAGGGAGCTCATTATTTGCAGCTGTCTATTACGTGCCTTCAATCATTGGTGGAAGTGTTGCAATTGCGGTCGTGTGGCGTCAACTATTTGGACGTCAGGGTGCTATTACTCAAATCCTATCGGCACTAAATATTACCGATGCGAATTTGATTGGAAACCCTAATACAGCATTATCTGTACTTATCTTATTGGTAATCTGGCAGTTTGGCTCGCCAATGATAATCTTTCTTGCAGGTCTAAGGCAAATACCACTTGAGCTTTACGAAGCAGCCAGTGTGGATGGTGCTACTAAAATTAGACAATTTTTCAGTATAACATTACCAATGCTAACGCCAGTTATCTTTTTTAACCTTGTCATGCAGACAATTCAAGGATTTATGACTTTCACGCAGTCTTATTTAATTACAGGTGGCGGTCCACTAGACGAAACTTTATTCTATGCCGTGTATCTCTACGAAACGGCATTTGAATACTTAAGAATGGGCTATGCTTCAGCAATGGCGTGGGTATTATTAATTATCATAGCTGTCATTACATCAATCTTCTTCTTGACTTCAAAATACTGGGTTTTTTATCAATCAGAAGGAGGTCGCTAAGATGCAAACAAAAAAAGGCCTTCTTAGTAACAGTATCTTTTACGTTTTTGTCAGTGGAATTGGAATTGCGATGATCTATCCAATCCTTTGGATGATGGCGAGCTCGCTAAAACCAGCAACTGAAATATTCAATAATGCAATCTCTCTTATCCCAAGTCAGCTTATGTGGGAGAACTATTCAGCAGGCTGGGCGGGATTCGGTGGCATTGGCTTTGCAACTTATTTTAGAAACTCAGTCATTGTAACGTCCATCGTTGTCGTCGGAACGCTATTAACGGGTAGTATTGTCGCATATGGGTTTGCCCGCTTAGAATTTAAGTTTAAAAATGCGCTGTTTGCTTGTTTAATGGCAACAATCATGCTGCCCGTGCAAATTACGCTAATTCCGCAATATATTATTTTTAATGAAGTAGGTTGGGTAAATACATTCTATCCTTTATTACTTCCTGGTTTAATGGGTGGTCAACCCTTCTTCATCTTCTTACTCATTCAGTTTATTAGAGGTATACCTAGGGAGCTGGATGAAGCCGCTATTGTTGATGGTTGCTCAAAAATGGGGATTTACTGGCGCATTATCTTGCCATTGTTGCGCCCAGCGTTAGTAACAGTAGCTTTATTTAGCTTTATGTGGACATGGGATGACTTCTTAGCGCCACTTATTTACTTAAATAACTCAACTTTGCATACGGTAACAATTGCGTTGAGAAATTTCATGGATACTCAGGGTAGTACATCTTGGGGGCCATTATTGGCAATGTCATCATTGTCATTATTGCCTCAACTGTTGATTTTTGCTTTTTTTCAGAAACATTTGGTCCAAGGTATTGCTACTACTGGACTTAAATAGTATTTGCTTCAAGGGTTAACATTCGTTAACTCTTGATTCTATTTCAGATAAAAAAGGTTAGGAGGACAACTAATTTGAAACTGACTGGACTGCGCGGATCAATTAATTATTTATTTGAATGGGTTGTTACATTAGCTTGGTTGAATACACTTTGGCTACTTTTTACGATTGGCGGAATGGTTCTGTTTGGCTGGGCACCAGCAACAATAGCGATGCTAACAGTCTTACGTAAAATTTACCATGAAAAGAATTTTGATGTAGCCATGTTTAAAACCTTTTTGCATGCTTTTAAGGCCAATTTTATAACGGCGAACGGGCTAAGTCTCGTGTTTTTACTAGTGTTTGGCTTTATCGGATCTGGTATGCTGACGTTACGATACCTCCCATCATCATTATTTATCGTAATGTCTATCCTTTATACGATTATCATAAGCTTGCTCTTCATTGTTTTTTTGTTTGTATTTCCGGCATTTACCCATTATCAGACAACATTTATTAATTATTTTAAGTATGCACTCTTGATAGGGCTGGCGCATTTTCATTACGCTTTATTTATGATACTGGTCTTTGTGTTAACGTATTTTCTCTTCAGTGCTTTTCCTGGGCTACTCCTATTTTTTGCAGTCAGTATTCCAGGGGCGTTAATGATGAAATTAGCCTTAACAGTGTTTACACGTGTTGACGTTTATCAAGCTTCTGCTAATTAAGGAAAGGTGGTCATTTTTTTGAACAAAATCTACTATGGAGCAGCGTTATATCCAGAACTATGGGATCGAGAAACAACTGAGCAGGATATTAAAGAAATGAAAAAGTTAGGCATGAACCTAGCCCGGATTGGTGAATTTGCTTGGTCTACCTTTGAACCAGCCCCTAATCAATTTGATTTTTCCGTGCTAACTGAGACATTGACTAGCTTAGCAGAACATGAAATTGATGTCATTATTTGTACGCCGACACCAACACCACCAATTTGGTTGACTGCCAATTACCCAGAGCGGCTCCATCGAAATCATCAAGGGGTTACAATGGTTCATGGGTCAAGACAGCATATTTGTACTAACAACCGATATTTTCGCGAGCGAGCCGCTATTCTGGTGGAACAAATGATTGCTGCTGTTGCCCAATTCAATCATGTTGTAGCCATTCAGCTTGATAACGAATTTAAGTGTCACGTCGGTCCATGTTATTGTGAAACCTGTAAGCAGGAGTGGCATAAGTGGTTAGCGAGCAAGTATGGAACAATTGACACGCTAAATAATGCTTGGGGAACGGCAATCTGGAGTCAACATTACCAGAGTTTTGAGCAAGTGGTGCAACCGGTATCCACACCCTTTTTACATAACAGCTCTTTACAACAGAATTATTTGGCCTTTACTCATGCAAAGCTGGCTGAATTTGCGGCTGAGCAAACAAAGGTGATTAAAAAAATTTCACCAATTCCTGTTACGCATAATTCAAGTATGTTCTTTGATTTGGATAATGAACTGCTTGCTGACCAGCTTGACTTTATTAGCTTTGATACATATACACCGGCAGGTAAACACCCTGGTTTTATGATGAACCAAGAGCGCTGGCGCTATATGAAAAATGATACAAGGCGAACGATGCTATTAGAAACAAGCACGTCTCATAACGGGCATCTTGATTTATATGGGCTGCTACATCCTGCTGGTTATCTTCAAGCGGAGAGCTTTGCAACATTTGCTTCGGGAGTCGAGGCATTCAGCTATTGGTTGTTTAGAGGGCAAAAATCTGGCTGTGAACAGCCCCATGGCTCGATTGTCAGTTCATGGGGTGAGCCGACAATTGGTTATCAGCCGGCAAAGCAAGTGGGGGAACTTATTGAGCAGTTAAGACCATTACTAGAGAGTTCAGAGGTTATGGAACCACGTGTAGCATTAACTTACTCTGATCGAGCGCGGTCGTTTCTGACCGTTGAGCCTGGAGAGGACTATGATTATAAAACGCTGGTGACTTCTTTTTATCAGGGACTTTTAGCCCTTAATATTGAACGGAAGCTGGTACCAGAAGGTCATAATCTAGCTGAAACTGAGCTCTTGATTACCCCATATGTGCATTATATTTCGGATCAATTTCTAGAAAAGGTTATCAAGTTTGTTGCACAAGGTGGTATCTGGATTGCCGGTCCAATGACCGGAGATCGTACCGAGGAGCACACTTGGCACACAGATAGCGGATTGGGTGCGTTAACGGAGCTAGCTGGTGTTAAGGAAATGATGCAGTTTCCTACGACAGGGAGCGGTCACAAGGGTGAGGCTTTTGGCACATCAGTCGAACTTAGCGGACTTTCTAGTTTGTTTACGGTTGAGGACGATGTCATCGTACACGGGAAAGTGACAGCAGGACAGGCGCAAGGCAAGGCTTTTCTAATTGAACGAGCACTTGGAAAAGGGAAAATTGTTATGGTAGGCACAGTGCTTGAACAAAACGCTTTACAAGTCGTGATTGAAAACTATGCTAAACCGTATATGGCGAAGCATGTCGCTCAAGTCGCCGAAGAGATTGTTATTATAAAAAGAAAGACGAACCAAGGCGCTTTACAATACTGGCTAGTTAATTTCTCAGATCAGCCACGTAGTCTTGTGTTAGAAAAAGAATGGCGAGAATTACTTAGTGATAAGCAGCTTGGCGTAGGTAAGCATGTAATTGAGCCGTTTGGTTATCGAGTCTTGTCCCAAAAATAAGTCGTACTGTTAAACTAACTAACTCAACTTTCGCAGTTTAAAAAAGTGAACAACTCCAATGTCATCGCATAATAGCTAGAATTAAGTATAGAACTTGACTATTGTCTCTAAATAAATGATCCCAACTCAGTTTACGCTCAAGGCGTCAATCAATTCGCTTTTACCACGGCACAAAAGCAACATACGTTTTAGCTCCTTAAGTCGCAAAAACGGTGTAGCTCTAGCCGGGGGATCGCCTCGGTCCTACAGGATGTAGGTCATACAGACGTTGCCACACGACGTGGCGGTCTTAGTCTGTAACCCTTCTTAAGGACGTGATGGGTTTAGTCTAGCATGCCTTACAAGTGGATCTTCGGACTGATGCTGCTTTATCCATTGACACCTTTTACTTCATTATGAGCTTTTATTGATGGAGATCACATGATTTTCAACCGTATCGTAACAAAATCCATCCATCCATTTATTAGCTTTGAAGAGTGTTTCAGATAGGATTGTTTTTAATACTTAAGCTCCCTCCCTTCCCAACGCGGAGTCGTTCTTCTGTCACAAAACTTACATGCAATTAAACGTCTATATAAGTATGTAATTGGCTATTTAGACGCTCAGAGCAGTGGGTAGACTGTAATTTTACGCTGCGAAAGTTGAGTAACTAATATAATTAAGATATTAAATATAATTAACTAGCTAAAGCCCTTATTCAATAGCATATTTTGAATAGAGCTGTTATCAAACAGGTCCTTTGCTAGTATAATAATAGCTAGATTAATTTACTAGACAGGAGTGATTCGGGTGGTATTCACATTTGCAGAGCTATTTCAATTAACTGACGAGGAAGAACAGATTTTAAAACAAATCGAAATTAATCGAAGTGTCTATACCTCCCAAACAGAATTTGTTATTGAACGAGCTAAGTTTCTTCACCATCAAAAACGAATTGACATTCGTAAACATCCACGTTTTATTGCTTTTCCGCCCCATAAACACGACTATATTGAAATAAATTATGTCTATCATGGGCAATTAACCCAGCAGGTAGGGCAAGATGAGATTGTTTTGCAGCAAGGTGAATTATTATTTCTTAATCAACATATTGAGCATGCTCTCGAACCTTGTCAGCATCATGATATTATTATTAATTTTATTATTGATCCCGTGTTTTTTAATCAAATGATTCAGCAATTTATTACAGACTCTGGTAACTATACGATCATTCAATTTTTAATAAATAGTATCTTCAATCAAGATAATTCTGGTCAATATTTACTTTATCGAGTGGCAGCTGTTGCTGAGATTCAGGAGATTTTTCAGAACATAATTGTTGAGATGATGGAGCCCGGTCTCCTATCAGAAGCAAAAGTGAAATTTCAAATGGGCTTATTAATGATTGAACTCATTAAACAAGCTCATCTGGTTGAACATCAACCAAATCGACCTACTCATCATCATCTTGTATTCGGCGTATTAAACTATATCGAACAGTCTTATCAAACTGCACAATTATCACACTTTGCCAGTGAAAATAGGTTTACGATTGATCGATTGAGTAAGTTGATCAAGCAAGCGACTGGGCAAACATTTAAGACGCTTCTTCAAGAAAAGCGCTTAAATCAAGCTGAATTTCTGCTAACAAATACCGACTATTCTGTTGAGCAAATTGCCTATGAAATAGGTTATGAAAACATTAGTTATTTTTATCGCCTTTTCAAAACAACAAAGGGATGTACACCAAGGCAATTTAGAAAAAAACTAGCCGAAGTAGCGAATTAAGCTAAGATTTTTCCATTACAAATAGATTAGCCCCCTTTGACTTCGGGTTACAATTGCTTGAAAGAGTAATGCAAATAAGGACAGTTTTTCAGTCAAGTAAGGTTATAGCTTTAATCACCGTATTCCGTTACTTTATTAAGTAAGAGAACGGTTACAAAAAGAGGTGATTGTCGTGATTAATTGTCATTTAGCAGTAGATATTGGTGCGTCAAGTGGCCGGCTGATGGCCGGTTTTCTTGACCAAGAAAAACTTGTACTTAAAGAAATATATCGCTTTAACAATCAAATGATTAGGCAGGCTGGTTATTTGTGCTGGGATATTGATTTTTTATTTCAGTCGATTAAAGCCGGTGTTAAGGCTGCAATCGAGGCGAATTATCGTCCTGAAAGTCTAGCAATTGATACATGGGCAGTTGATTTTGTCCTATTGAATGAGGACGATGAGCGGGTGACACCAGCAGTTGCTTATCGTGATCGTCGTACAGATGGGGTTATGGAACAGGTGTTAGCAGAGGTAGATCGTGACAGTCTCTATAACCGAACCGGCATTCAATTTCAGCCATTTAATACAATCTACCAGCTAAAGGCACTGCAGGCTCAGCAACCTGAATTAATTGAGCAAGCTAAGACATTCTTGATGTTGCCTGATTATTTGAATTTTTTACTAACTGGACAAAAGGTTAACGAGTACACCAATGCCACTTCAACTCAGTTGATTAATCTTGAGACCAGGGATTGGGATTTCGCTTTACTTAACCGCTTAGATTTACCGCTGCAAATCTTTCAACCAATTGCGCTTCCGAAAAAAAATCTTGGACCAATAAAAGCTTCATTAATTGCGGAATGGGGCATTAGCTTTGATGTTATTTTACCAGCAACACATGATACTGGATCGGCCATTATCGCTGTCCCTGAACAAGAGGATACCATTTATTTAAGCTCGGGCACATGGTCACTTATGGGCATTGAGACAATGCAGCCGATTAATTCAGCACAAGCGTTAGCACGTAACTTTACCAATGAAGGTGGACTTGATTATCGCTATCGCTTCTTAAAGAACATAATGGGTTTATGGATGATTCAAGAGGTAAAGCGCTTGTATAATGATTGCTACTCATTTAGTAGCTTTGTCGACTTAGCTAAGAGAGAGCATAATTTTAATAGTATTGTAGCTGTGAATGATAACCGATTTCTAAGTCCAGATAATATGATTAGCCAAATCCAAGCAGCATGTCGAGAAAGCAAGCAACAAGTTCCAGAAACGCCGGGACAGATTGCTCGGACGATTTTTATGAGTTTAGCGAGGAGCTACGAGCAGACGGTTCAGGAGATTGAGCAAATAGCTGACAAGAAATACAACTCGATCCATATTATTGGTGGGGGTAGTCAGAACGAATGGTTAAATGAACTACTTGCTGACTATACGGGTAAAGCTGTCTATGCAGGGCCCATTGAGGCGACAGCAATTGGTAATTTGGTTGTCCAGCTATTAGCGCTTAACAAAGTAGCTAGTCTTGACCAGGCTAGACGAATTATTAAGGATTCATTCCCAATTAACAAGTATTAAATAAGGAGGACAACAACAATGACGATTGAACAACGCTATCAATTAGCAAAGGCACAATATGAAAGCTGGGGTATTGACGTTGACGCTGCTTTGGCTAAATTAAAACAGGTTCCCATCTCGATTCATTGCTGGCAAGGTGATGATGTTGGCGGGTTTGAGGTAAATAAGCAAGCGCTATCGGGGGGGATCGATGTAACTGGGAATTATCCTGGTAAAGCAACAACACCTGAAGAGCTGCGGCAAGATATTGAACAAGCATTAAAGCTCATCCCTGGTCAGCATCGAATTAATCTACATGCTATTTATGCTGAAACAAATGGTGAAATTGTCGAACGTGATCAATTAAAGCCACACCATTTTCAAAATTGGATTGACTGGGCAAAAAAGCATCAGCTTGGTATTGATTTTAATCCAACGTTATTCTCACATCCTAAAGCTGATGATGGTCTGACGCTATCACACCCAGATCAAAGCATTCGAGACTTTTGGATTCGACATTGTCAAGCAAGTCGCCGAATCGCCGAACATATTGGTAAAGAACTTGGTTCACCAGTGTTAACAAACATTTGGATTCCTGATGGATATAAGGATACACCTTCTGATCGACTGGGCCCACGTAAGCGATTAAAGGAATCGCTCGATACCATTTTTTCAGAAGAAATTGATTCTACGTATAACCTTGATGCAGTTGAAAGTAAGCTATTTGGGATTGGTTCAGAGGCGTATGTCGTTGGATCACATGAATTCTACTTAGGGTACGCAGTTCAGAATAATAAGCTGTGCTTGTTGGATACAGGGCATTATCATCCAACTGAAATGGTGTCAAACAAGATTTCAGCGTTATTATTATTTAGTGACAAAGTTGCCTTACATGTTTCCCGGCCCGTTCGTTGGGATAGTGACCATGTCGTTTCTTTTGATGATGAGTTAAAAGAGATTGGCTTAGAGATTGTACGTAATGATGCCTTAAATAACGTCCTCATTGGGCTAGACTTCTTTGATGCGAGTATTAATCGTGTTGCTGCTTGGACGATTGGTACAAGAAATATGATTAAAGCATTACTATACGCACTGCTTATGCCAAATGATCAGCTCAAAGTCTATCAAGAACAAGGAGATTATACGAAGCGTTTAGCCGTACTTGAAGAATTTAAAAGCTATCCGTTTGGAGCAGTTTGGGATTATTATTGTGAACGCATGGATGTACCAGCTGGACTTGACTGGCTTGATCATGTAAACAAGTATGAGGATGACGTTCTGGTCAAGCGGGCTAACAAATCTTGAGCCTGATTTATCAACGCTAACAAGACAATATTAAATAAAACAGACAGGTACTTAACAAAGACTGGTTAGAACCACCAGAATAGTCTGTTTTATTTTATATATAATTATGTGAAGTGATGAACATTTAAAAGGAGGATTTGATTATGGGCGTATTGTATGTACCAAGCACAAATTTAGTTGGGAAAGGGTGTTTAGGCGAACTCGCACCATTTATTAAGCAATTAGGTGGCACAAAAGCACTTGTGGTCACGGATAAGTATTTAAATCAAAGCGGCATAGTGGCAAAGGTAACCGAGCAGCTTACCCAAGCAAATACAGACTATGTCATTTATGATCAAGTAAAACCGAACCCAACTGTTGCGAATGTAACTAAGGGTGTAGCAGTCTTTAAAGAAGCTAATTGTGATTTCATCGTCTCTGTCGGTGGTGGCTCACCACAAGATGCAGGTAAGGCGATTGGTTTGCTCATTACCAATGGTGGTAATGTAAAGGACTTTGAAGGCGTGCACAAGACGAAGAATAAGACAGTTCCAACCGTTGCAGTCAATACAACAGCTGGAACATCCGCTGAGTATACGATAAATTATGTCATTACCGATGAAGAGCGTCAAGTGAAGATGGTGATGGTTGATAAGAATAGTTTAGTAGCAATCTCAGTCAATGATCCCGAGCTGATGGTTAATAAACCGCGTGACTTAACAGCCGCTACTGGCATGGATGCATTAACACATGCTATTGAAGCCATTGTCACACCGGGTGCGTATGCCATTACTGATGCAACTGCTCTTGCTGCTGTAAAAATAATCTTTCAATATTTACCGAGAGCTGTTGCAGACGGTCTCGATATTGAAGCGAGAGAGCAGCTTGCTTATGCCATGTTCTTAGCAGGTCTAGCCTTTAATAATGCTGGGCTAGGTTATGTTCATGCAATGGCACACCAGTTAGGTGGTGTCTATGATTTACCGCATGGCGTTTGTAACGCAATGCTGTTACCAATTGTAGAGCGTGAAAACGCAAAGCGTGATCCCAGCAAATTCATTGCGATAGCAGAAGCGATTGGCATTACCACTACTGGTAAAACAGCCGGACAATGTGCTGATAGAGTAATTGAGGCGATTACTGAGCTAGCCAAAACGGTAGGTATCCCAACTACTTTAGCTGAGTTAGGGGTTAACGAGGTCGACTTAGACAAGCTTGCCACTCATGCGATGCAAGATGCTTGTGCACCAGGTAATCCATTTATTCCAACTAAAGCAGAGGTTATCGCCATGTTTAAGCAAATTTTATAGAACTGTGCTAGATATAAGCGCTCTTAACAAAAGAAAAACAAAAGATATACTTTGTTTTTCTTTTGTTTTTATTGTATTTTATGGTTTTGTGCGCTAAAATAAAAGTAATGACAAGAAATGAGGGATACATAGCATGATTAAACAAAAAAAAGACCTAAAACAAGCTGTTTTTGTACAAGAAATGATGACTATTACCCAAGCGATGTGGCGGAATGGCTGGGATGAGGCAAATGGTGGGAATGTTAGTTTAATTATTCCTGAGGATGATATTTTAGAATTTCTTGATCCAAATCAGGTGAAAAGGCAGATTGACTTAGACTTTCCAGTTAAACCACTTGCAAACTTATACTTTATTGTTACCGGTTCAGGGAAGTATTTTAAAAACATTGCGAAAGATCCAGAGGATACACTAGCAATTATTAAGGTATCGGAGAACGGACAGTCGATTGACCTGTTGTGGGGATTAAGTAATGGTGGGAAGCCGACAAGTGAGCTCGCGTCTCACTTTATGAGTCATATCACTCGGCTAGAACAAGATCCAAAGCATCGTGTTATCATGCACACGCATACAACCAATGTGATCGCCATGACTTTTGTTCATGAGCTCACGGCAAAAGCGTTTACCAAGACATTGTGGCAAATGTGTACGGAATGTGTGGTTGTTTTTCCTGAAGGGGTAGCGTTGTTACCATGGATGGTACCAGGAACTTCACAAATTGGTGAAGCGACGGCAAAAGCCATGGGAGACCATCGCTTAGTTGTCTGGCCACACCATGGCATTTTTGGAGCAGGGTCATCAATCGATGATGCTTTTGGCTTAATTGAAACAGCAGAGAAAGCTGCTCAAGTTTATATGCTGGTTTCTGCCCATCAAGGTGGTGTGCAACAGTCGATTACGGATCAAGAGCTAATGGACTTAGCAGCTGCGTTTAATGTAACGCCTAATCCAAATTATATGTAAGGGCAAGTTAACGTACTATGGATAACTAGCTTTTTTAACATTGTAGGTTGCTGGCGGATTGGTTGGCTATATTCATTTTAAGCTATCAATGCTATCATAAAGAGACAACCCCTAGTTAACCAATTAAAGGGTAGGGGGTATATTATGCTAGTGATTAGGAAGGAAGAGAACGATGCTAGTAGCAGAGCGACATCAAAAAATTGTTGAGCAAATAACAGATAAAAAAACAGTAAAGGTTACTGAATTAAGCCAGCTGTTCTCCGTTACTGAGGAAACCATTCGCCGAGATTTAGAAAGACTTGAAAAGGATGGCCACTTAATTAGGAGTCATGGTGGTGCCGTTTACAATGAGAAAAAAGGTGACAGTGATATTCCGTTCGCTAAGCGTGAGGTCATTAACGTAGAGGCAAAAAAGAGAATTGCGCGAATGGCAGTGCAGCATGTCAATCAAGGTGAAACAATTATTCTTGATGCAAGCTCTACTGCTTGGTATATGGCACAAATTCTGCCCGATATGCCGTTAACAGTTGTGACAAACGCTTTAAAGGTTGCGGCTGCATTAAGTGAGAAGACAAAGATAACGGTCGTTTGTCCAGGTGGAACTCTACTGAGTAAATCACTGTCATTTGTTGGTCACTTGACCGAAAAAGGCCTAGATCATTACTTTGTTGATAAAGCCTTCATCTCATGTAAAGGTATTCATTCAGAAAGAGGGCTATCGGAATCTAACGAGCAACAAGCCATCATTAAACGGAAAATGCTCGAAATAAGTGCACAATCGTTTATTTTATTAGATGATAGTAAGTTTGGTGTTCAAGCTTTTTTTAAATTAGCAAGTATTGAATCTGCACAAGCTTTAATTGTTAATCAACCATTAGATGCATACTGGGTAAAAGTCGTGCATGAGTTGAATCCTGACCTAAAAGTTGTTAGTCCGAATGTATAGTTAAGCTGTATGATTTTCCAATAAATAAAGACTCTATCGTTATCACTGTTGTGTCAGGGATAATGTCAGAGTCTTTTTCATAAAGCGAAATTAACAGTTTATTAATTAGCTGCTTTCATAATTGACAATCCTCTTTGCCATTAGTGAGTCAAGGTAATCTTTAACTAATAACTAGAGGGAATTAACCCCAGCCCGTGCAAAACTTATGCAAAATAATCCATCCTCAAACAAGATAATCTATGTTAAAGAAACAGCCAATCAGCTACTCTTAATATAGGTAACCAAGGTTGATTACGTAGTATCGCTAATTATATTAAGAAGGGTGATTAACTAATGAAAGTAGCTGATGTAAAGCTGTGGGAAGAAACCGTTATCATTCCCACATATGAGGTCGAGGAACCAAATATTAATCCATTGTTTTTTGAACGAAGAATTTATCAAGGCAGTAGCGGTAAGGTCTATCCCTTGCCTGTGACCGAGGGGGTTAAGAGTAGTAAGCGTGATCAAGCTTATCAGGCCATCTTTTTGGAAAATGAATATGTAAAAATCATGTTTCTTCCTGAGCTTGGTGGTCGAATTCAACGTGCCTATGACAAAACGAACAACTATGACTTTGTCTATTATAATGAGGTAATTAAGCCAGCGTTAGTAGGCTTAGCTGGTCCGTGGATTTCCGGAGGGATCGAGTTTAATTGGCCACAACATCATCGACCAACAACATTTATGCCCGTTAATTATACCTTGAAGACATTCGAGGACGGGAGAAAGACACTCTTTATGGGTGAAGTTGATCAAATGTATGGAACTAAAGGAATGGCTGCCTTTACGCTTTACCCTGATCGAGCATATTTGGAGATCAAAGGTCAGCTTTATAATCGAACGGAAATACCGCAGACGTTTCTCTGGTGGGCTAATCCGGCTGTTGCCGTGAATGATCATACCTATTCTGTATTCCCACCGGATGTTCATGCTGTTTTTGATCACGGCAAGCGCGATGTCTCTGCATTTCCAATTGCAACTGGAACCTATTATAAATACGATTACTCGGCCGGTGTTGATATTTCCAAATACAAGAACATTAAAGTGCCTACTTCCTATATGGCTGCAGCCTCTAACTATGATTTTATTGGGCATTATGATGAAGCCAAGCAAGCAGGATTGTTACATGTGGCCGATCATCACCTTTCTCCGGGTAAGAAGCAATGGACTTGGGGGAGTGGCGAGTTTGGTCAAGCATGGGATCGGCAGTTAACTGATAAGAATGGCCCTTATATTGAGCTGATGACAGGTGTGTTTACCGATAACCAACCTGACTTTTCTTGGCTAGCCCCATTTGAGGAGAAAGCGTTCACCCAATACTTCATGCCTTACAAAGCAGTTGGTCGTGTCAAGAATGCCAATAAGAATGTGGCATTAAATATCGAGCCAAGTGAGCAAGGTTTGGCCTTAACGCTGTATGCCAGTATTAGAATAGAGCAGGGCAGTATCACACTTTACCAAAATCAGCAACAGCTGTATCAGTTGACGATCGACCTAGCCCCTGCTGAATCACTGTCTACGATCTTACCAATAGAGACTGTGGCTAAAGTCGATGATACGGTTGAGATCGTCTTAACGAATCAAACTGGACAAGTGCTGCTCAGCTATCGTGGTCAACCAGAAGCAGTTCCCCCATTACCAGAAGCTGCCGAGCCGTTACCTGAGCCGAGCTCACTTAAATCAACAGAAGAACTTTTTTTAGCAGCTACGCATATTGAGCAATATCACCATGCCACCCTTGAAGCAGAACATTATTATGTAGAAGGATTGCGTCGAGATACACAGGATATTCGCTTGAATAACGGTTACGGCTTGTATTTATATCGACAAGGAAAATTCAAGCAGAGCGAACAACATTTTCGTCGTGCAATCGCAAGGCAAACGTGGCGATCACCGAACCCTCTCTCTGGTGAAGTCTATTTTAACTTAGGACTTAGCCTGTTTAGGCAAGATCGTGATGCTGAAAGCTATGCTGCTTTTTACAAAGCAAGCTGGAATGATGATTATAAGAGTAAAGCACTGTATTACTTAGCCTGCTTGGCGTATAGAAAACAAGACCTTGCAGAGGCTGAGGGTTTTATTGAACAGGCACTGTATTTGAATAAACATCATATGAAAGCGCGAGGCTTACAATTACGTTTATTGCGCTCAAGGCAGACTGAGCTGGTGGTAAAACTTCAGGCTGGGGTCGACATTGATCCACTTGATCTGACCGTTTGGTACGAATGGGGAAAGCTTGACTCAGATAAGTATGCAATTTGGCTGACACATATGCAAGCCGATCCGATTAAGTTCCGCGTACTTGCACGAGATTATATGGAGTATGGCTGCTTTGATGAAGCCATGACGATTCTCACGACCTGTCCAGTTGCCGATCCACTTAACCTTTATTACCAAGCATACCTATTTTTATTGCTTGGTCAGAAGCAAAAGGCAGACCAGTTAATTGAGAAAGCAGAAGCATGTAAGCCTAGTTATTGTTTTCCTAATACGTTAATCGATCTCCGCGTTCTAGAAGCAGTCATTGCCAAAAGTGCTGCGCCACGTGCGCATTATTATTTAGCTAATCTTTATTACGATAAAAAACGACATCAGGAGGCCATTCGGCTTTGGGAGCGCTGTGCAGAGCAATTACCTGATTTCCCGACTGTTTTTCGTAACCTGTCATTCTCCTATTACAATGTAAGAGCTGATGAAACTGGGGCATTAGCTGCAATTGAAAAGGCTGTCGCACTTGATCGGAATGACGCGCGGTTACTATTGGAGTTAGATAGTTTAAAAAAGCGGCTCGGCCACAGTGTTCAATCCCGACTTAACCAACTCGACCAACAGCGTGAATTAGTGGCTACGCGTGATGATTTATTAATTGAATATCTGTCATTGCAAAATATAGCAGGCTATCACCAAGCTGTTTATGCAGCAATTGAAAAACATCAGTTCCATCCATGGGAGGGTGGTGAAGGCAAAGTGACAACACAATTTGTCTATTGCTTAACCATGCTTGCTATAGACCAAATCGCAACGGATCCTGCTCAGGCAATTGCCTGTCTAAAGTTGGCATTAACTCGTCCAGAGAATTTGGGTGAAGGAAAGCTTCCGAGTCATTTTGACAATCGAACCCACTATTATTTGGCGAATGCTTATCAACAACTTGGTGATGATCACCAAGCTATGGCGCACTATCGCTTAGCAACTTACGGGAGTACGGATCCTGAACCCGTTATCTACTATAACGATCAATCAGCAGAGAACATTCTCTATATTGGTCTTGCACATCAAGCATTAGGGGAAGTGGATAGAGCGCAAGCCTGTTTTCACAAGCTCATTACATTTGGGACAGAGCAGCTTGCAAAGGATGTGACTTATGATTACTTTGCTGTTTCATTACCAGCCAATGTTTTATACCATGATGATTTAACTAAGTTGCATCAATGCTATTGTCATTATGTTAGAGCACTTGGGTTCTACGGTCTTCAGGATTACCAACAGGCAAATGAGAATAATCAACGGGCGTTAGCTATTAACCCAGCTGATCAATCCGCCTGTTATTTGCAGAAATTATTGACTAAACAATTTAGCATATAATAACACCCTTATGCTAGGAAAGAGTGAACGGAGATGACAAAGATAAGTTTGGCAGGTATTTGGAACTACCGATTTGATTTAGAGGATCAAGGCCTTGATCAAAGCTGGTATCAAGATATGTTCTTAAATCACGCATTTCAGTTACCAGGCACCACATCAACAAACAAAGTCGGTCAACCAGTTGATCCGGCTAAGTTTAAGCAGCTAACGAAGGCATCCGTCACTACGCATCAAGAACGTTATCCGTATTTAGGTGTTCTATGGCTCCAAAAGCAAATGACTGTCGATGTCCAATTTGCTCCAGATCAAGATGTTATCCTTAACTTTGAACGTATCCTTGGTCAGAGTACAGTCTGGATTAATGAGACAATGTTAGGTAGCCAGAATAGCTTATCTACCCCCCATTATTATGTAGTCAGTCCTAGTTTAATAAAGCGTGGGGAGCCATTGACAATTACGGTTCGAATTGATAACCGCGTTCATCAGCATCTTGGGGAACTAGCATCAGGCTATTCGCTCCATACACAGGGGCTATGGGCAGGAATTGTCGGTGAACTAACCCTTGCTCAAGCACCAATAAACTGCCAATTATTTTACGATCAAGCTAAACAGCTGCTTGAAGTGGTCGTAGCAACAGGTAAGCAGCCTGTGCAAGTTGTTATTTGCGATCAAGCTAAGAATAGATATATTGCTGAACCAGATTCATATGAGTACCAAGCGGAAACAACACACTATCAATTTGATGTAAGTAAGCTTGATATTTGGTATGCGGCTAAACCAAACCATTATCAGGTTCAAATTAGCATGGGTAAGCACACTATATATAAAACATTTGGTCGATTAGATTTATCCGCTGATACTAACTATATCTACCAAGCTAATAAGCGGTTGTTTTTAAGAGGCACACTGGATTGCGCTATTTTCCCGAAAACGGGCTATCCAACTATGGACCAGGAAGGCTGGCAAGTCATCTTTACTAAAATTAAGGGCCATGGATTAAACCATGTACGTTTCCATTCATGGTGTCCGCCAAAGGCAGCCTTTCTTGCGGCCGATTATTTAGGACTATATTTAATGGTTGAGGCACCAATTTGGTTAGATGAATGGTTTAATAATAAAGTCGGAGATGCGCGTGAGCACTATGCCTTTATTACGAATGAAGTAAGCCGGATTCTTGCAAGTTATGGGCATCATCCAAGCTTTAGTTTTTTTTCAATTGGGAACGAACTCGCAGGTGACTTTAAGTTTCTAGCAGAGCTCATTCAGGAACTGCCATTTAAAGAGCATCAAATATTGACAACGATTACAGCAAATACGACCAACCGCAAGCGAACGTTCTATGAGCGTGCTGATCACTTTTTTATCGGGGTTGAGTACCAAGGTAAGGGTCTAAGGGGTAATCGTTTCTTAGATCAAATGGTTGAAGGAACAGCTTTAGATTATCAGATGGCCGCCGAGCACGTGCCCTTGCCAGTAATTACGCATGAGATTGGCCAATACGCAAGCTACCCTGTATTAGATGTTATTGAGAAATATGATGGTGCAATGGTGCCGACCAATTTACTTTCTATTCAGCATGATTTAAGAGAAAAACAACTAACACCCTTTGCGGATCAGTATGTGACAGCTTCTCTAAAGCTAGCGCGTGATTTGTATAAGGCGGAAATTGAAGCAGTGCAGAGAAGTAATGCGGTAAGTGGCTATCAACTTCTGGGCTTGCAAGATTACCCAGGTCAAAATACCGCTACTGTTGGACTACTTGATTCGTTTTGGCAGGATAAGCAAGCAGGGCTGACGGACATGATGAAAGAATTTTGTAACGATGTTGTCCCAATAATCGAGCTTGAGCGGAGGATTTTCTTAAAGCAGGAGACAATTTCGTGTCGGTTAGCAGTAAGAAATGATTTATTTGAATCGCTTAATCAAGCACGGGTAACGATGACCATAACGCATGATCAGACTGTATTATTTCAAGATCAGTTTACCGCTACACTTAACCAAGGAAACTATCAAGTCATTAAGGAGCTTTCCGTTTCAATCATGGCGCAATTAAACAATGATGCATATCTATCAATGTGTACCCTTGAATTATGCATTGAGGCAAATAAGCAAAGCTATTGTAACCATTGGCAAATTTGGGTGGCGGACCAGTCAACGTTCTGCCATGGTCATACACGGCTCTTTGTTGATGATTGGGCTTCGCCAGCACTTGAAGCGGCACTGGAGCGTGGGGAACGCTGTCTGTTGCAAGTTAATCCTACGCTAACGAAAAATGTGAAGGCAGGTCATTTCTTTCCTGTTTTCTGGAGCCCGGTGTTTTTTGACTCAAAGGACGACTGTGGGGTGAGTATTGCTAACCAACATCCGCTTTTTCAAACCTTTGAAACAGATGACTATGGCTCATTTCAATGGAAAAGCTTGCTGGAAGGTGGCTGTTCATTTGCTACGCATCAACTAACTAGTATCATCTCACCAGTACCTAATTTCTACAATCATGACCAACGCAGCTATTTGCTTGAAGTTAAGGTAGGGACGGGTAAGCTGATGATCAGTGGCTTTGATATAGACCGTGGTCAGAAACCAGAAGAACAGGCTTTTCGATCAGCGCTACTGGATTATCTAGACAGTGATGCGTTTGAACCAATACAACAATTAGATTGGCAGGCGGTCAAACAGCTAATTCCATCCGATCAGGACCATGCTGTGACGCAGGGTCTAAGTAGCGATCTTGCTTATCGTAAACCGGCATGGGCTGATATTGAGCGTTCAACGCAGCTAAGTGCAGATCGGGGGAATGATGGTATTCATGATACGTATTGGACAACGCCAGCTCAAACGGATGGACATTGGTGGTGTGTTGATCTTGGTCAGACTGCTCATTTTGAACAAATTGTCATTTATCCTTTGGATGGAGAAGAAACAACATTAACGATTACTGTTTCTGAGGATGGAGAGTATTGGTCAAAGCATGCTGACTCAACTAAACCAGGGTTAGAGCATGTTATTAATAAACAAGGCTATGGCCGATTTGTCAAAATTCACTATCACCATCCGTTAAATATTGCGGCTGGTCAGATTAGTTGTCAAGTCTTTCAGCAACGCGTCCGCTAGCATCATTATTCACCTTTGCGAGGAGCAATTTGATCCTGAAACATTTTTGGAGAAAGGCCAATGACTTTCTTAAATACCCGAGAAAAATAGTAAGGATCTTGAAAACCGACTTTGGCAGCTACCTGATATATTTTTAGTTGCTCCATTCGAAGAAATTTACACGCCCGTTCCATCTTTAATTCTGTTAGGTAAGCCATGGGCGACTGATTTAATTGTTGTTTAAATACTTGGCTAAGGTAGCTCGCTGATACACCTAAAGCGGCCGCAATTTCTTCTAATGATAACGGGCTAGCTAAGTGTATGTTCATATATTGAATGGCTTTTGCTAAGAAATGATGATCTTGGCCGTGTTCTTCTCGTTCAGGTAAATAAGCGACCTCGGCAAAAATGAAGAACAGGAATGGTGAAACAACCCGTTGGAGGTGTTGGTGTGGATAACGCTCACACATATGGAGCAGCTCAGTAAAATGATTTTGGATGGTACGTTGTTTCTCAATTGGAAAGCTAATTGGCTGGTCTGATAATGGTAACGCGACTGCCTGATCATGCGTGCAATTAAAATGCATCCACAAAATTGACCAAGGATTCGTTGTGTCAGCATAATAACGATGACTAGTCGTCTTTGGGATACAATAAAGTTGGCCAGCCTTTACCTTAAGGGCTGAACCATTATTCAAGTGAATATAGCCTAATCCATCCATGCTATAAATAAGGATAAATTCAGCAGCGCCAGTATGGCGCTCACGGTAATGGTGCTCAGCTTTCTGATAGTATCCGATTTCGGAAATGACAATCGCAAGCTCGGGGTATTCACCATGATTAGGCAAAACAATGTGCTTTTCATTTAAGAATCCGTGCTGTTTTTTTACCATTATGAAGTTTCATTCCTTTAGTGTGATAACGAGTTATGAGTAAATGATAACAAAGCAAAGACTTAATTGCATTAATAAAATGAAACTTAATTAGTAAGAGGGCTTTATCCCCAACTTAGCATACGTGATTCTTCGCCTATCTTGGAAGTGGTTCCTACAGTCAGTTAATCTGTTAAAAAAAGAAAGGATGATTATTGTGCATATTTTATTCCCGGTTTTAGGTAATAAAGAAGTACCTAAGCCATTACCATTCTCAGGTCATAACGATCATCATCAATTAGGTGCAACCTCAGCTTACCTAACAAAGGACAATATGCCCTGGTTCCCAATTATGGGTGAGTTTCACTACACGCGTTATCCTGAGGACAAATGGCTTGAACAGCTATATAAAATGAAAGCAGGCGGGATAGAGATCGTTGCGACTTATGTAATCTGGATCCATCACGAGGAAATAGCGGGAGAGTGGAAGCAATCTGGTCAAACAGATTTAATTAAATTTATTAAAACCTGTCAACAAGCTGGATTATACCTGTTGTTACGTGTCGGTCCATGGGCACATGGTGAAGTTAGAAATGGTGGCTTTCCTGATTGGCTTCAGCATGCTCCATTTGAGAAAAGAACAGATAACCCACAATATTTAGCCTATGTCGCCCAGTACTTTAAACGTATCTATCAAGCCTGTGAAGGGCTACTATTTAAAGATAATGGGCCTATTATTGGCGTGCAAATTGAGAATGAATATGGTCATGCTGGTGGGAAAAATGGACAAGAAGGTTATCAGCACATGACTACGTTAAAGCAGATGCTGGTTAAAACAGGGTTTGATGTGCCCTACTATACTGCGACAGCATGGGGTGGTGCAGTTGTCGTAGATCAAGAGATGTTGCCTGTGTTCGGTGGGTATGTTGATGCACCATGGTTTAATAAGCTCGGTCCGTTACCAGCTAATCGGAATTTCTTAATTACGCCAGACTACAACGATGAATTAATTGCCAATGATTTTAATCCGGATGGCTTAGCGGAGGTAGCGACAAACGTATTGGATTATCCAATCCTGACCGCTGAGTTAGGCGGTGGCTTACAAGTCACGAAGCGACGACGATTATATGTTGAAGCAGATGCAACAGAAGCACAAGCGTTGTGTAAGCTTGCATTAGGAGCAAACTTACTTGGCTATTATATGTACCATGGCGGCACGAATCCAATTGGAGAGCTAAGCACCTTTCAGGAGTCAACGGCAACAGGCTCGAATACTGATGTACCTGTATTATCCTACGATTTTCAAGCGCCAATTGGAGAATATGGCTACTTTCACCCAAGCTATGGCTGCTTAAGAAAGCTACACTTGTTTATTAAAAGCTTTGAGCAGTGGCTCGTTGCTGCACGGCCAATTTTCCCAACAGAATTGGTGACGAATCCAGAAGATACGCAAGCGTTACGATATAACATTCGTTATAACGATGATTTACAGGGTGGATTTATCTTTATTAATAATTATCAACGACATCGTCAAATGAAGAATCATGGTCAGGTAAGCTTTACAATTGAACTCACTGACAAGTCTATTGAAACGCCACCTATTCATGTGGCTCCAGGATTTAAAGGCATCATACCTTTTCAAATTAAATTTGGCGAGGCATTACTTCAATCAACCAATGCCAGCTTACTTTGCCAAGAAGAAGATGGCACAATTGTCTTTTACCATCATGATCCTGAAGTAGCGATTGTTAATTTTATTGGCAAGGTACCGAAGTATCGTGTGATAACTGAGGAAGAGGCGAATCAAGGTCTATATTATAATGGGCAATTTCAGGTTGCAGCAGAGACACAATGGCTGGCTCAAGATCATCATTATTTAGAATGGACTGAGACAGCTGAGCAGGTAATGATAAGTGCTGAACAGATTGAAGAATCTAAAATCAAACAACACTTTGTCTTAAACCTTGTCTATCCTGAACAAAGGGCAGTCGATTATTTGTTAAGCATTGATTTTATTGGTGACCGAACAGAGCTTTTCTTGGGAGAACAATTAATTGCAGACTGGTTTCAGATCGGGACTGACTGGCAAGTTTCCCTAGCGCGGTTTAATTTTCCTAGTCAATTAAAGCTTACAATCTATCAAACACGTTCGGATGTTTACTATGAACGTGAGATAGAGACAGGCTGTCAGCTTAAGCAAGCTTCCGTACAAGCTGTCGTTAGGCAAAGCGAACAAATTCAGAATTGATGGATTAGGGAACAGCTAGGCAGAGCAAGTCAAAAATGATCTAATGACGAGAACAGCTATGCTTATCCCGAGTTAACAATGGGGATGGAGAATTTGTTAGATTCATCACAATTGACATCTGTGAAAGCGTTTTATATACTTAATAAGTAAAATTTAACTAAAATTATATTATGAATTTACTGGCTGTAAGACCTGGCTTCAAGCATAAGTCTAGCCGAGGACTGACAGTTAGGAACAGCTAGCTTTGCAAAAAGGGCAGACTTTGTGATAGCTGTACACGCATATCTATGGGTGGAAATAAGCAACGAGAGAGGATAAAACACATACTAATTGAAAGTTCACTTCATGAAATTAACTTGGTTATGAAATAACAACATAGCCAAGGTTATGATTAGCAATAGTTGAGAGGAGCAAGATTATGTCAGCGTATTTATTTGTACATTTTATCGGGGAAGGAAAGAATGAAGAGCAGGTTTATTTTAGCCTTAGTAAGGATGGCGTTAATTTTCAAGATCTTAATCAAGGGAAGCCAGTTCTGTGCTCGCAGCTAGGAGAAGAAGGTGTACGCGATCCTTTTTTAATTAGAGATGATAAAACAGGGAAATTCTATCTCATTGCAACAGATCTGCGGATGGAAAAAGGACTCGGCTGGTCGCATGCAATTGAATACGGTAGTCAAGACATTATCATTTGGGAATCTACCGATCTCATTTACTGGAGTAGCCCAAGGGCGGTAAAAGTAGGCGTAGCAGGTGCCGGAAATGTCTGGGCTCCAGAAGCAATTTATGATCAAAGTAAAGCTGCCTTTTTGGTTTTTTGGGCATCTAAAGTTGCGGGAAAGCATCGTATGTATGCAGCTTATACAACTGACTTTATCGACTTTACTGAGCCCTTCCAATTTTTTGAGAAGGAAAAGGATGTTATTGATACGACAATTGTATTCGATCAGGGCTATTACTACCGATTTACCAAGGATGAAACCAATAGTCGAATTATTATGGAGCGATCAGAATCACTGCTGGGCGATTATCAACTGGTTAGTTCGCCAATACTCGATCAACTTGAAGGTGTAGAAGGGCCAGAGATCTATCAATTACCTGATCAAAAAACGTGGTGTTTAATTGTTGATCAATTTATGGCTAGAAAAGGCTATATGATTCTAACAGCTACTGATCTAGCAACTGGAGACTTTAACATCTTAGAGCAAAACAAGTATGACTTTGGTCAAACTAAGAAGCGACATGGTGGCGTGCTTGCCATTACTGATCAAGAATACCAACGGTTACTGACCTATTATGACCAACAAAATCCTGTTATTTCAGGCTTATATGCCGATCCAGATTTGGTGGCTTTTGGTGACAAGTATTACCTTTATCCAACGACTGATGGCTTTACCGATTGGTCTGGTACAAGCTTTTCAGCATTCGTCTCTGATAACTTAACCGATTTTAAGGCAACAGGAGAAATTGTTGATGTGGCTAGTGATCAGGTTCCATGGGCTGTCGGGCATGCATGGGCGCCATGTATCACTGAACGAGACGGAACCTACTATTATTACTTCTGTGCGAAAAGACCGGACGGGAAATCATGTATTGGTATGGCTCACAGTAAGCATCCGACTGGACCGTTTACTGCTGAGGACAGCCCACTGCTTGCACATGAACTTATTGATCAGCATGGCCTAGCAATGAGCCAAATGATTGATCCTTCTATTTATAGTGAAGACGGTGACTACTACATTCTATTTGGCAATGGTGAGGCGGGTGCAATCGCTAAATTGACAGAAGAAATGGATGCTATTGAAGAGGATACACTTCAGCAATATGCAGGCTTAGTTAACTTTAGAGAGGCGGTGACGGTTTTAAAAAAGGATGGCCAATATCATTTCACTTGGTCGTGTGATGATACGAGAAGTGAAGATTACCATGTTAATTATGGTGTCTCATCATCCCTCTATGGTCCCGTTGATTACAAATATCCAATTTTAACAAAAAACCCGTTAAAAGCTATTCTAGGTACTGGGCATCATAGTATCGTGAAAGTACCCGATCAGGACAAATATTATCTGGCTTATCACCGATTCGCCACGCCATTGGCTCAATATCCAGAAGGAAAGGCTAAGGGCTACAACCGAGAAACATGTATTGCGCCACTTGATTTTGACCAAGACGGTTTAATGCGACCTGTTATCGTTTAATTAAGAAAAAGACTAGGGCAGTTAGTAATCGGTTCCCTGGTAAACCTGTTAGAGATAAACTTTGGAGAAAGGATGCGAATGATTAGCTACTTAGCAAAAAGTAAAGACTGGAAACAGTAGCATATGTTCAAGATATGGTTAAATTTATAATAAAACCGCTAGTAAACTGCCTATTAGGCTGTTGCTAGCGGTTTTTATCGTAAAAAATCGATTATGTGTTGTATCTTTAATAGTGTTAGTAAGGTAGTTTCCCAAGATTAGGTGGAAGCAAACAAGAGCCGACTTCTGTGGGAATAGCACGTATCCAAAGCCCCCTGTGTGATGTGTAGTTCTTGACGCAGTGGGGGATGTTAGCCTAAACCCGTCAACTCTTTTAATAGCGTCTAACTGACCTACATCCTGTAGGACCGAAGCTGCGTCCGAGGCTAGCGTGACACTGAAAAATTGAAGATGTCACACTCGTGCCCTTGGGTGCTAGCGTGAAACTGAAGATGGAATGTTCGTGCCCTTTGGTGAAAGCGGCTCTTGTTTGCTGGAGCCAGCCAAATATTTGCTTAACCAACGCTATTTAATGAACAATTAATTATGTCGAGATGGCGTTCTTTGGGTGGCAACCCTTTAGCTGTACCTTTAAGCAGCGCATGCTTGCTGGGCAAACACTTGAAACAGAGTGAAGATCAACTAAATTATTCTAATCTTTTTTTTATAACAATTACTATTGACGAAATGCAAACTATATATTACAATTAATGCAACATATAGTTTGCATTAATCTGTTTTGAAATTGAGGTGATTTAGATTATTAAAAACCGTGTGAAAGTAAGTCGAAATGAAAAAAAACTAACCCAAGAAGAGTTGGCAGACAAGGTAGGGGTTACTAGGCAGACAATCGGACTTATCGAGAAAGAAAAATATAACCCGACCATTGCCTTAGGTCTTAAGCTTGGCAACGTGTTAAATAAGTCGCTAGATCAACTATTCTGGGAAGAGGATGATGAAAATGAAACATGATGAGCGGGTAATTTCGGATATTAACATAGCCAAGCGGATTGGTTTTTCTATTTTTTGGTTCGGTATTTTTGCTGTATTAATATACCGCTGGTTTATCTTGAATCAAACACTTCTTGATACGCTGGATGTGTTCCTAGTTTGGTTTATTGCTTCACTCGTGCAATTTTTTGCCTTAGCTTGTAAAGGCATTCCGCTTTCTTATCCGGTCACACTGAACAACGGTAAGCAGCGTTATTTTTTGTTCTTTATGCCATTAATGACTGGGATACTGTCGGCGGTCAGTGTTTTTGCTAAGGTAGGCTTTGATTGGACACGAATAATCGGCGGATTTGCGGTTAGCTTCTTCGGTACACTCATTATATTTCTACTTTATAGAACAATTGTTCATCTCTGGGAGAAGAGAAATATTTAGCTTGTGGTACTTTTTTGCCGAGCTAGTCATTAAAATAACTGAGAGGAAGTGGTCTGAATGCTTGAAGTAAGCAACCTTGTGCATCATTATGGGAAAAAGACTGCAGTTAACCAAGTTAGTTTCAAAATTAAACCAGGAGAAATTTATGGCTTCCTAGGCCACAATGGTGCTGGGAAGACAACAACGATTAAAGCATGTACAGGTTTGTTACAGCCAACATCGGGTGTGGTTAACATATGTGGCTATAACATTGTCGATCAGCCATTAGTGGCGAAACAGCATTTTGGTTATGTCCCAGAGAATCCTTATTTATATGAAAAGCTCACTGGAAGAGAATTTCTAAATGCTGTTTCTGCTGTCTATCAAACACACAGTCGAAAGGATTTGAACAGCAGCATGCATTCATTATTGAAAGACCTTCAGCTAAATGACGCTGCGGATCAATTAATCGGCACCTATTCTCATGGGATGCGGCGAAAAATAACCCTTTGTGCTGCATTGCTGCACAACCCACCGGTAATATTTCTCGATGAACCAACAACAGGTCTTGATGCCGCTAGTGCAAAGGCAGCTAAGGATTTATTTAGAAAACATGCTGATCAAGGAGCGGCGGTGCTATTCACAACCCACGTACTAGAATTAGCTGAGAAGCTCTGTGATCGAATTGGTATCTTGTCAGCTGGTGAATTGTTGGTTGAAGGGACCTTAGCAGAATTACAAGACAGATACCAAGCGAACGATACCAGCTTGGAGGAAATATTCTTACGGATTACAGTCTAGTTGGATGGAGGGGGTTAAATGAAATGCATTATCTAAAATGGTATAGCAAATTACAATTTGTCATCTTGAAAAATAGATTATGGCGAGATCGAAGTACAATAATGAGAGCGTTATCAGTAATGGCAGCAGTGATTGCTGCCCAAATCATTTTGACAAATATACTGGTTCGACATGTTTTTGTACAGGTAGATCATTTGGAGCAACTTCTCGCTGTCTCTCTCTTCGTAGTGCTAATTTGGCTTTATTTGAGCACAATTGCTCAAAGTATCAGTAGCTTTATTCGTTTATTTTATCATGCACCTGATCTGAATTATCTAATGGCTTTGCCAATCCCGATTAACTATCTGGTTATCTTTAAGTTTTTTGAGCACCTCATCACGAGTACGAAATCATTGTTGTTCTTGTTTTTTCCCTTACTAACAGCATTAGGATTAACTGTAAACGCTCCATTTATTTACTATTGGGCAATTATTCCGTTATATGTTATTAGTGTAATTATTCCCTGTGCAGTTGGCATATTAGTCGCAATGATTGGCTTAAGGTTTGTGTCTGCCAAAGTTTTTACCTCCGTCACGCCACTGTTTATTTTCTGCATCAATGTAGGCTTTGCCTTGCTTATTTCACGTATTCAACAGTTGGATCCTCGTTACTTACTGAACGTAATTGAATTCTTCGAGAAACCGTTGGTGACTGATATTATTCCAGTCACAGCCGCAACGAAGCTTTTTTATGCATTTGTAACTGGTGAACCAACTTTATCGACGTTCGTGGCTTTATTGTTTGTATCCTTAATAGCCATTTGGACTGTGTTCTATTCAGCTAAAAAGCTCTTCTTTGCTGGTTGGGTAAAGCATCAGCATATGGATGCAAATCCAAAGAAGCGACAAAAGCGAAAAGAAAGAAGTGGCAAAGCTAATCATCATAATGAAATAATTGCATGGATGAAAATGGAGTGGCTGATGGCGCTACGCAATAATGAGATGTTTATCGGTTCCGCATTTATGCTGTTTTTCTATTTATTCACACTGGTTATCTTTATTTATAGCGGTCTTTTCTCAGATACACCGATTCTTGGTGTTATCTTATTAATAATGCTTGCAGCAATCGTCAATATTATCGCTGTTTCAGTCCTATTTATCCCTGCTACTATTACTAAGGATAAGAGCTTGTGGAAAAGTCGTTATTGGCTACTTAAGGTTTTACCGATAGCAGGGGAGAAGGTGTTTATCATACAATCTCAGATGTTTTTCATTCCAGCATTAATTATTAGTATTGTTGGTAATGTTAGTTATTCAATTGTAACTGGCTTAAGCCTACCGTTCACTCTGCTATTCGTTTTCGTACTATTCTTTGTCCTTTATGGCAGCTCGGCGCTTTATACTGCAGTTGAATTGCTATCGTTAGTCGATTTTTTTAACGAAAGGACGTTATTAGGTAATCTAACGACCATTGTTCTTCCTGTTCTCTATGGTGTTCTGTCGGTCGGCAGTGTTGCGTTATATTTAGCGAAAGATTTCGTAGTGGAAATGCCCATCCTAGCTCAGCTTAGTACTGTCTTGAGCCTACCGATCGTCATTATCCTTTCAGTGGCAACTGTCCTCATTACCTGTACCATTTCAAAGTTAGTCTTTACTTGGGTATGGGCAAAATTAGCAATTTAGTTGCTTAATTAATAACGCAGAAACCGGCGCTACCGTGGTCTGATCAACTTCAAACAAATAAGGACTGTATTCAAGCTGGTTAATTAGCTTGGGTACAGTCTTTTGGTTTATTATAGTTATGCTAGCGTAATTGTTAACCATTAATCTAGTAAGCGGATATGCAGACACAACGTGGTAGCTAGTTTGTCGGAAGAATCATGACTGCAACAATTGTATATGCATTGTTTAGGCAACTATTCTGAACGTGACTTATCCTTTCTTGTTAGAATCATGGTAGAATAAAAGAAAAAAGAGGTGGACATATGGTTAAAATTACGAACATATGGGCAGTGGGCAATAGCCTTGCCGAATCAACTCAAGGAACTTCATCATGCTTTATTTAGCTTTTTTTAATCATTTACCAAGCATCTTCGTTATTATCGGGTTTATACTCATTCATTTTATTTCTAAAACCATTTCTTTTAAATTTATTAGTGCACGCTCATTAATTTCATTTGCTGCTGGCGTCAGTGTCGCCTATGTCGTTATTAATTTAATCCCATACCTTGGCTACGCTCAGAATAAACTTAATCAGGAATTTGATTGGGACTCGACTAATCCCTTCAGTCAGCTTATTTATGTTGTCGTGTTAATTGGCTTTGTCCATGCTTACGTTATTTATAAGCTTAGTGAACGACCATTGCGTATGCTGGGGAAGAAGAATCCCGTCATGGTAAGTTCAATTTATTTTTGGTATGATTTAATTTTTTTCGCTATTTACAACATCATGATCGCCTACCTAGTATCATCCCAATCATTACCTGATCAAACCAATGTCTGGGTCTATTTTGTCGCCTTCGGCTTGCACTTTCTGTCAATGGATTTAGGTATGCGTCATCATCATCAGCAAAAGTATCGCAAAGTTGGTTGGGTTGTTCTCGCTACAAGCGTCGCTTTCGGTGGCGGGCTAGCGCTAATTTGGCTCCCACCAGCATACGTGGTAACCTTAATTAAAGCATCTATCACCGGTGAAATGCTGTTAAATGTGCTCAAGTTTGAATTGCCAATTGACAATCATGGAAATGTTAAGGGCTTTTTAGCAGGTACAGTTTGCGCTGCTGTTTTGTTTTTGTTAGTCTAAACGTCTGAATGCAACACGAATAAGAACAAGACTTGGCAATGTTAATTAAATTCTTTTAGTGATGGATCTGTATGTTAAAACTAATTTAAAACGTTGGGTATGCATTCGGTAGCAGGAGGTTATTATGAGTCGGATATCCATGGAACATGTTGATAAAAATTTTAAGCAAATGAAAGCTATTAAAGGTGTTCATTTTCATGCTCACCGAGGTGAGATTATTGGTATTATCGGGCCTTCAGGTTCTGGGAAAACGACACTAATTAAATTGCTGATTGGTTTGCAATTTTTGACCAACCAGCACTGAAGAAGTTGCGCTAACTTCAGTCTGGTAAATGTTAGGGACAGGGTATGAATTTTAATTGAGCTATCTCTTTTTAATGAATTTATGGTAAGATTAGACTGATTTTAGTTCTTATTATTTAAGTGAATGGACAAGTCTTAAGCAAGGAAAGGGTTATTATGCAAAAACACGTTAAACCAGCACTACCTAAAATAGATTGCCCAGTTGTTGATCGCTGCGGCGGCTGTCAGATCCAACAGCTTTCTTACGATCAACAACTAGCAAAGAAACAAACCGAAGTCAACAAATTATTAAGTAAGTTTGCCAAAGTGGAACCAATTATCGGGATGACCAACCCGTATTATTATCGTAATAAAATTCATACAACCTTTGCTATGAATCGGAAAGGGCAGGTTATTTCAGGTAAGTACCAAGCCGGATCACACCATGTCGTGCCAATTGATAGCTGTTTAATTGAGGATCAACGGGCTGACGAGATTGTTGTTTCAATTCGTCAGATGCTGCGGTCGTTTAAGATTAAACCTTATCATGAAGATTCACGGTCAGGCTTATTACGTCATGTCTTAGTCCGAACCGGTTTTCAAAGTGGCCAGATTATGGTCGTGCTCGTCCTCGGCTCACCAGTTTTTCCATCAAGGAAAAATTTTATTAAAGCGCTACTTGAACAGCACCCAGAGATCACAACAGTCGTTCTGAATGTTAACAATAAAAAAACAAGTATGGTGTTGGGGGATCGGGAGCAAGTTCTATATGGAAAAGGGTTTATTGAAGATACCTTATGTGGCAAGTCCTTCCGTCTGTCACCTAAATCATTTTATCAAGTCAATCCAGTCCAGACGGAAGTACTATACAGTAAGGCACTTGACTTAGCGGAATTTACTGGACGAGAAACGATTATTGATGCCTATTGTGGCATTGGGACAATTGGCTTAATTGCAAGTGATCGGGTTAAGCAGGTCATTGGTGTGGAGCTTAACCAAGCTGCTGTTAAAGATGCCATTAATAATGCGAAGCGCAACCAAGTGAAGAATGTCTTTTTTCATCAAGCAGATGCTGGCGATTTTATGCTACAAATAGCACGAAAAAAGCAACGGGTTGACGCGGTGCTGATGGACCCGCCTCGTTCGGGTAGTACTGAGAAATTCATCCAAGCGCTTGCGACAATGAAACCGAAGCAAGTCGTCTATATCTCCTGTAACCCAGTCACATTAGCTCGTGATTTAGCCAGCTTAGCGAGAAAAGGTTATCAAGCCAAGCGGATTATTCCGGTTGATATGTTTCCAGGGACGAATCATGTGGAGACAATCGTAAGTTTAGTTCGTAAACGCTAAAAAATGACAAGAGCAACCAGATAACGCAAACAACATACAGTCGCTCTATCTTCAAGTAATGAGGACATTGCGACTTTTTTTAGCTAAACGCGTTTAATATGTTGGATATGAGTGAACTGTGAATGAGGAGAATTAAAAGATGAATAATTTATCCTGTACCCGAGCATTTTTTCTATGCGCGTTAAATATGAAAGGCAGTACAACATTGACGCATTCTATAGAAGCATCTAGTTGTCTGTTGGCGAGTTGTCTGCTAGAGCTGTTGGAAGGGAACTACCTGATATATGACGACAAGCAGAAAATGTTTGTTAACAATCCATTACCAGCTGACAAGATCTATTTAGCGCCTGTCTATGAGCTTATTCGGATCAACAAACCAATGAAACTTGAAAAGATTGCTGAAAAGTATGTGTTTGATTCAAAGAAAGCTAACGCGCTATTTCAATCAATTGGTCACTCACTCGTGGATGACGGTTATGTAGACAAGGCGAACAGTAAAGGTTTATTTACGACCAAAATAAGGTTTACACCGAAAGCGCATGCTGTTTCACAGGTCGGAGAGAGTCTCCGCAAAGCAGTTCTGACGGAGCAATTTATTCCAGATGATCGAATAGCCTTAGTGGTGCTATTAAATAAAAGTGGTTATTTTAAAGAACACTTTGCAAAAGACGAATTAAAAGTGCTTAAAGAAAAATTACATGTTTTAAAACAGACTGATACTAGCGTGCTAATAAATAAATTAATTGGCCACATTGAGATGATACTGGTCTTCTTTATTTCTAGTATAAACTAACGAGATTGTCTGGACTTATGTAACCTAATTATAAAGTGAATCTTCAATTACTACGGATCATCCTTATCGCTCACTTAGCATGCTTTGATTTTCCACTTATGCTTCAAGAGGGCTTGTAGTCAGTTAATCTACAAAAAGGCGACATTAATTAAATAACTTTTTTTGAAGGAGCGTCATCATATGGGTAATACTGACAAATTCGACATGATTGCAAATAATTATGATACTGCTGAGCGCATTGAATTAGCGAGCTTGACTGCTCATGCTATTGCAGACAAACTTTATCAAACAGAAACAAAACATGCGATTGATTTTGGTTGTGGGACCGGTTTAGTTGGATTGAATTTACTAGCTAAATTTAAGTCAATCCTGTTTCTTGATCCGTGAGCAAATATGATTACACAAGTTGAACAGAAAATTACTAGTTTGAGCATTAACAATGCCACGACACAATGTTTAGACCTTGAAAGGGAGCAAACGACAGACTTACAGGCTGACTATATTTTTATGGCGCAAGTTTTGCTGCACATTAAGCATACAGAACAAATTTTATCAACCCTCTACCAATGCCTTAATCCAAAAGGGCAACTGATTATTGTTGACTTTGATTACAATGAGCATGTTAATTCACCGTTCGTTCATAGTGGTTTTAAACATGATCATCTTGAAAATTTATTAAAAAGAGTCGGCTTTAAACAGATTAATAGTGAAACCTTCTATCATGGTGAGCAAATCTTTATGGGCCAGGATGCATCAATGTTTATCACTAGCGCTCAGAAATAATCCGTTTGTTTAAATATACAGAAAATAACGCCCAAGTTAGCATGATGTTCGTTAGAAATGGGTCGTTTTTTCGGCTGGTTTACTACTCTTTTCATTGTTAACGAGAGAATGACTTACCATTCTTAGCAACGATGAGCGGATTTTTTTTTATCTAAAGCGCTTATGACGGTAGTAATCTAGTAAGGAGCCAACTGTAAATGATAGTTTTTCAAAATAGATGGGTTTTTGTCTAGGAAAAAATATGGTAAACTAAAACAATTAGTTTTAAATGGTGATGGAGTGACGTTAGATTGAATTTAAATAACCGTTTATTTCGAATTGTTATAGGCGTCATCATTTTAACCTTAAACCTATCCTCGGGTTTCGTAATAAGGACGGAGTAGCACAAGAAATATTTTATACTAGAGCATACCAAGTCAGTCATGACTACAGTTTTTATGGCTTAGTCAAATATATCAGGCTTAAAGGGAGAGTTAAGATGCAAAGTTATCGAAGAATTTTTTGGAGTTTTATCTTCGCAACGTTTAATTTACATATTGGCGCCTTAACCATTATTCCACCATTTATTGGTTGGATAGTGGTGTACTCAGGATTGCTAACCCTTGGTATCAAAGCGCGCGAACAGGCACTCGCGAGGCAAAGAATTACTTGTGTTTGTTTAATTGTTTTGTCTGCTCTCAATGGCTTTTTAATGTTAATCAATGCTAGTGGCCTTTTTCGGATGCTGTTACCAATATTAGTGATGGTAGGGGAGCTTGTTTTCTTTCACTTTTTATTTTCAGCGATTGTTGAGCATTTTAAAACCATTGAGTATTTTGAATTGGCCACCATTTATGCTAAGAAAGACCGCACTTATCTTGTGCTAAAGGGACTGGCCACCTTGTTCATGACGGTATCGCTTAGCTTAAATCATCAGCTGCTTGGCCTAGGTGGTGCTATTTTAACCCTTATTGCTCTAATTCATGTTTTAACAGCGTTATACTGGCTCAATAAAGGCGCGGAGCAGTTACTTAGACGAAGGCAGCAGGCTTTAACGTTTAGAAGTTAGAACAGTTTCAATTTAGCACGCGTTTGTTAATCCGTTACACACTAGTAGGTACTTACTAGTGTGTTTTCATGTCTACTCACAAATAGTTTTTATAAGATTAGAAAATGCGCCTAATCAGAAAAAAATATGGTAAACTAAAACAGATCTTACCAGTCGATAACAGAATGATTTTTATCTGGAGTAAAGAGGAGAAGTGAAGGAATGGATGTAAATAAGCGCATTTTTAGAATTTTTCTGATCATTATTGGTATAGTAGCAACTGGGTGCATGATCTTTATTCAGTATGTAAGCTTAGCTGAGCCAATTTTCTTTAAGCAATACGCTGATCTAAGTGTTAATCTAGATGATGACGATTATCAATACGGTTTATCAGATGAACTATTTAGCTTTAATTACTTCACCAATGCAGAAGATAAAAGAGTTGTTTCATATGTGAGCTTCCCTGAATATCCAGATTTACACATCCAACCATTTGAGGATGATTGGGGCATGTTTGGTCTTGACTTTGAGACGGAACAACCAGATCTTATTGGTCAATTATATGGGCGGTATAGTTTAAGAGAAGTACTTTGGCAGATCGTAGACTTACCAGAGGAAAGCTTAGATAATGAACTTATTCTAAATGAAGCGATCTTTTACTTTAGTGATGGCAGCGAAGTCAAGACAGATATTGGTCAAATTCGGTTATCACGATCTGCAAGTGACAGTGAAATAATTGAGTTCTTATCAGGGTCAAGCTCATCAGATGGTGATAGTCGATCAAACTTCAAAGTGCTTAAACCGATTAACTTTTCCGGTTTTGAAGCGCATTTTCTTGATCAAATTAGTCAACGTGTGGAGATGAAAATTAATAATCAAAATATTTATGATCTCGAAGAGCTTCAATTAGAAGAGGGGGATACGCTCACCATTGTTTCGCAAATTAAGCCAGCTCAAACCTTGCAAGAAAGGTATACAAGATTTAATTTATCGTTAAAACTTATCTTTACAGATGAAAAGGATCAGGAATATTATCTTACATGGAAAGAAAGCCCTAGCTTTAGAGAAGATTTCAGTTTTACCGATCTTTACAAATACACAAAAGAGCAGGAGGGGCTTTAAATGGCAGCTGGTTTTCGAAGAGTTTTTATTGGTATGATTATTGCATTTATTGATATTGAACTATTTAACCTAGCTCTATTGCCCAGCTTGATAGCGTGGTTGATTATTTATTCAGGTCTGTCAATTTTTGAAACGAAAGGGATAATAATTTTAACGGAAAAAATTATCTGTGGTATGTTAGTATTGCTAATTGGGACGGATATTTATTTATTCTTTATTCAAGCTGATCATTATGGTTTGTTGCAAAATGTTATTCTTCCTGTTTTGGCGTTAGTTGGCCAGTTTATTATCTTCCATCGTCTTCTTGGAATGGCTGTAGCATATTTTGCAGCAAGAGGGGAACAAGACCTGATCGCAAAGTATACGCGTCATAATCGGATTTATCTTATCGTCCAAGGAACAGGTATCCTCCTATTGATATTATCATTGACATTTAACTTAGAAATTCTACTCCTACTAAGCTCAGTGCTTAACCTGATTGCGTTTATCGATATTTTAATATTCACCTATGGTTTAAGCAGAGAAGACTATCGTTATATGCGTATCACTAAGAACTAACTATATTATATCCAAGACTTTTTTAGGTACATGTTGGAAAAGTGTAGTGAGAAAGGGGACAAGCATGGTAAAAAAAATTGTATTTATCTCAATAGGTTCATTATCCTTATTACTGGCTATGTTAGGTATCTTTCTTCCGTTGTTGCCGACAACACCATTCTTGTTATTAAGTGCTTATCTTTATTTGCGGAGCTCCCAGCGATTGTATAACTGGCTGATTAATCATCCTGTTTTCGGATCGTATATTTATCATTACATAAAGTATAAAGCCATTCCAGTTAAAACAAAAATTACCGCAATTATTGTGCTCTGGTTGTCAATGGGTTTTTCAATCTACATTGTTTCAAATGTTTATTTAAGAATTATGCTTACCTTAATTGGAGGAATAGTAACCCTCTATTTACTGACTTTAAGAACGCTGCCAAAGCATGTGGTAAAATAAGCGTAACCCATGTCATAATAGCTTGGACAAAATAATGATACACAGGAGGGATCAACCATGTCTGTCACAATTGAGAGTGTCTTAAACATGGAAGCATTTTCTGATGTAGCGATTATAGCTGGCCAAAAGGGGATCAACCGACAAATTCAAAATGTTTACGTAATGGAAGTCCCAGATATCTTTTCTTATGTCGATCAACATGGTTTGTTATTTACAACCCTTTATCCAATTGCTAATAATAATGAGGCAATGATGTCCTTTATTCCAGAGCTTGCCAAACAGCAGTTAGCTGGTGTAGCGATTAAGCTAGGGCGTTATATTTCAGAGGTACCTAAGTATATGATTGAACAGGCAGAGGCGCGTGATTTTCCGATATTGGTTCTGCCAAATGATGCGAATTTATCTCTTCTAACCAATCATATTTTAACGGCTTTATTAGGCATGAAAACAAGTATGCTTGAGTTTCGTGAAACCATTTCACAGCAGCTGCATGCTTTGCTATTACAGGGGGCAGATTTAGTTACCTTTGTTCATTATGTATCGCAAATTACCGGAGGGAATATTGTTATTTTAGATAATAGCCTGAATTGCACTGCATCTTCCTTTGATATCCAAGATGACGAATTTACTGTGGATCGCGAGCAGTTCCAACAATGGTTTAATTCTAGTAACATCACTGAAAACAATCCCTCTATTATCAAAGTAAATCAAACTACTTATGGGAAAGCAGAATTATTTATTCAATCAATTGCTGCTGGAACAAAACGACTGGGCTATCTAGTTGTCCTTATTGATGAGCCAGGAAAAATGACAAAGCATTTGAATGTTGTGGTTGAGCAAGCTATTATTTTACTAGCTTTTCTCTTGCAAACTGAACAAACTATTATTCAGAAGGAGCGCAATTATCTCGATAACTTTATTCGAGATATTATGAATGATCGGTATCAGTCTCAGGCAGAGATTATTGAAAAGGCAAAAGTCTTTAGATGGAATTTTAATTTCCCTAATATCATTCTGTTAATAAAATCCCAGAAGAAGGACAGCAGTAAACGCTTATCAACTTATTATAAAATATTGGATTCAGGTAAAATTCCACGTATTATAGCTGGTGTCTTTGATGTCCCTATTCAAAATTGTAAGGTTATCCACTACAATGGTGAGCTAATGTGTTTAATTAGTGTAGCATTTGAAACTAGATTACAGCAAAGGCTAAAGACTGCGGGAGAGCGTTTAATCGCACGCTTAGCCGACTATGGTCAGCTTGGGATTGGAATTTCTGAGGTTATTTATCAGGTGCATCAGCTAAAAACAGCTTATGATCATGCCTTATTAGTACATCGTGTTAATGATCAGCAAGGGACCTCTGAATCTTATGTTCAATTTTATGATGACCTAGGCCTTTATAAATTGTTTTACCTCATTAATGATCATGCTCTTTTAAATGAGTTTATTGATGAGAAGATTGGTGAAGTAATTCATTACGATCAGCAACGTGACATAAATTTACTCGAAACGCTGACCTATCTTATTAAGAATAATGGTAACCTCCAAAAGACTGCGGATGAAATGTTTATTCACTACAATTCACTACGGTATCGTGTAAATAAACTGAAGGAGCTTGGATTAGAGTTAGATGAAGGACATAAATTTACTGAAATAGCTGTCGCGTGCCAGCTGTTTCAGTATTTAAATAATTAATAATGTTGCATCGATAAAGACGAACACCAATTTGGTTTAATTGAGCCAAATTGGTGTTTTTAATTTAAGTAAATTATTCTAACAAAACTTAATATTTGAATAAAGTAAAAACTAAATCAATGTTGTTTGTCAATAATTAATAATTAAAACTATTTTTTTTGTCTTTTATATACAATGAATGTTTAGCTTTCGCTTGCTATAATTAACTTATCAAAGGAAAGGAGGAGATATTTTTATCGGAATTATCAAATAAAATACCTCAAGCATGGGGGGATTGGCATGTTTAAAGGTCAAATAAAGCTATGGCAGAAATCAGATATAGACGGATTTTTTGGCTTGATTACCAACAATTTAACAAATTTGCTTGTCATGGCAGGACTTCTTTTAGGAGTAGGTATACCAGCTGATATTACTTTCGGTGCAATCTTACCAGCCGTAGGTTTGTCTATTTTTGTTAGTAGCTTAATTTACACGGTGATGGCCTATCAATTAGCAAAACAAGAGAAGAGAAATACAGTGACAGCTTTGCCCTCGGGTACAAGTGTCCCGCATATGTTTTTAATTGTCTTTCTTATTATGGGGCCCGTTTTTCGAGAGACAGGTGATCCATACTTAGCCTGGTATGCTGGCTTAGCTTGGGGTTTTATCGAAGGGGTTATTGAGTTGCTGGGTGCGATTATCGGTCCTAAGATAAGAGAGCTGTTACCGAGAGCTGCTATGCTTGGTTCATTGGCTGGGGCATCCATCACTTTTATTTCAATGTCACCAGCGATGCAGGTCTTTGACTTGCCCTATATTGGCTTCACGTCACTTATTATTATTCTGTTAGGCTGGTTTGGTAAAGTAAAGTTTCCCTTTCATGTTCCTGTCGGTTTAGTAGCAATTTTGATCGGAACCATATTGGGCTGGGCAACTGGGAACATGGATCTATCAACCATGTTAAATTCAGCAAATAATATTCAATTCGCTCTACCAAGTTTTTCTTTAAGTAATATTGTAAGCGGTTTCTCTGATGCAGCACCATTTATTGCAACCGCTATACCACTTGGTATTTACAATATTTTCGAAACCATTGACAACATCGAGAGTGCTGAGGTGGCAGGAGATGCTTACCCCACTACGGTAACGATGGTTGCTGACGGTGCAGTCAGTGTGTTAGCAAGCCTATTTGGCAGCCCATTTCCGACAGCTGTTTTTATTGGTCATGCAGGATGGAAAGAGGCAGGGGCACGGATTGGCTATACGTGGCTAACAGGGCTAGCCGTGTTGCTGATTACCTGGTTGGGATTAATATCCTTGTTGTTAAACATTATTCCACTTGAGGCGATTCTGCCGATCCTGATCTATATTGGCTTGGTTATTGGCGCTCAAGCATTTCAGGAAGTAGAACTCAAATACGCACCTGCTGTAATCTTAGCAATTATTCCGTGGCTAGCAGACTGGGGAGTAAACATGATTCAGAATGTTTTATCCGCTGCAGGAACAGATGCTCCGACAATCGGTTACGAAGCAATAGCAGCGGCAGGCTTACCAATTAGTGGGCTTATTATTTTGGGATCAGGGGCAATTGTCACAGGAATGGTGTGGGCTAGTATTTTGTCATTTATCATTGATCAAAAGTTTAATCTAGCAGCTATTGGTGCGGTTATTGGCGGGGTTCTTTCTTTTTTTGGAATCATTCATGTTGAATCAGTTGGTATTGGAGTCGGGAGTGAAATGGCGCTTAGCTATCTATTAGTTAGTACGATCTTAGGAGTGGTTAACCTAATGAGAAAATACAATCGAATGGAGGAGTAAAGTATGGATAAACACTTTTCAATTAATGCAAAGCCTTATGAATTTACCTTTTCTTTGGAGAAAACAGCGCTTGTCATTATTGATATGCAACGCGATTTTCTTTACCCAGGAGGTTTTGGGGAGCAATTAGGAAACGATGTTTCAACCACGAATGGGATTATTCCAGCTGTGAAAAAAGTGCTTGAAACAGCGCGTGAACAGGGGATCTTCGTTATCCATACCCGAGAAGGGCATCGCACAGATCTTTCTGACGTTCCACCAAGCAAACAACGACGTGGGGGTAATATTGGCGAACAAGGACCAATGGGGAGGATCTTAGTTCGGGGCGAGTACGGACATGACATTGTTGATGAACTACAACCTGTTAGAGGGGAAGTCGTGCTCGACAAGCCTGGGAAAGGTGCTTTTTATCAAACAGATCTAGATATCATTTTGAAAAACAAACAAATAGAGACGTTACTCGTTGCTGGTGTTACGACACATGTATGTGTGCAAACAACAATACGTGAAGCAAATGATCGAGGTTATGAGTGCTTAATGCTTGAAGATTGCTGTGCAGCATTCGATCCGAAAGATCATGAGGATTCAATTCGAATGATTAATCAGCAAGGTGGTATTTTTGGTTGGACAGGTCGATCAGAAGATTTACTTGCAGGTTTATCTAGGGAGGCGTAAACCATGTCCACAAAAACGAATGGGACACCTTGGTTTGTTAAGGGCGATACCAATGGCTTCTTCGGTCTATTTAGTAATGTACTCACTAATTTTTTAGCAGCAATTGGCTTATTGGGTGCCATTAATATGCCTGATCATCTTATTTACGGTCGTATTGTCCCTGGCACTGCGGTAGCAATTGGTTTAGGCGGGGTTATTTTTGCTATTCAGACACGGCGGAAGTCCTTAGAAGTTGGTAAAACAGAGATGACTGCCTTACCATATGGGCTTAGTGTGCCTCACTATTTTATTGTTGCCTTTGGCGTTATTTTACCCGTGTATGCGCAAACACAGGATTGGGTTATTGCTTGGTCTACGGGTATCGCTTGGAATTTAATACAGGGCCTTATTATGACGTTAGGTGCCTTTGTAGGACCATTCATTCAAAAGTATATTCCAAGATCTGCTTTACTTGGATCATTAGCGGGAATCGCGTTAACCTTTATTGCTATGAACCCGATGGGGGCGATCTTTACTACGCCATATATTGGCTTGTTAACGCTAGTCATCGTATTAGGTGGCTGGATTGCTCACAAAAAATTACCTGGTAATCTTCCAGCCGGCTTACTTGCTATTATTATTGGGATGCTTTTAGCATGGGTAACAGGCTATATGGATGTTACAAGTGTTCAGGAAGCTGCGAGTGGTTTCTCTATTTCATTTCCATCCTTTGCAATGGGTAATTTAATTACAGGCTTTGCTTACTTAACGCCCTTTTTAGCAGCAGCTATTCCGTTAGCTATTTATGATTTTCTTGAAAGCTTAGATAACATTGAGAGTGCTGAGGTGGAGGGGGATAAGTACCCAACTACCTTGACTTTATTGGTGCCTGCCTTACTGACCATGTTTGGGTCTGTGTTAGGTAGCCCTTATCCAACAATCATTTACATTGGACATCCCGGGTGGAAAAAAGCAGGCGCAAGAGTCGGTTATTCTTTAGCCACTGGAATTGGGGTAATGCTAATTGCCTTTGTCGGCTTGCTACCACTTGTTATGTCCATTATTCCGCTAGTTGCGTTACTTCCGATTCTTGTTTATATCGCAATGACAATAGGAACCCAAGCATTTACAACTGCGGAGGCAAAGCATGTCCCAGCAATGATACTAGGTTTGATGCCGTTCATTGCGAGTTATGTCATCTTACAAATAGATAATGCCTTATCAGCAGCGGGAACAAGCGCTGAAGAGATCGGATTTCGTTTACTTGAAGATAATGGTGTTTTCTACCAAGGATGGCAAGCGCTTGGATCATCAGATATTCTGGTTTCAATGATGCTAATTACCATAGTTATCTTTCTAATTGACAAACGCTTTAAGCAGGCGGCAATTTATAGTTTAATTACGGCTACACTTGCATTCTTTGGCTTTATTCATGCAGCAGAAATAGGTTTTGGTACGGGTTCAAGTTCTGCATTGGGTTATTTATCAATGGCAATTGGTTTGTTCGCTTTTCATTTTTACCGTCATCCAGAGGAAAAAAGTCAGCTCTAAAAACAGATGATAAGAGGGGGTTAGCATGTATCTTTACATGAATGAAGTAGATGGACGGTTAAAGCAAGATTTAGCTAAGTGGGAGATTGGTTCTATTGTTGGGGAAGTACACAGTGTATTTGAACAGGCTATTAATATAATGCTGAAGACGGAAGAACGTATGATAACCCTAGCGGTAAAATCTGTGACTCAAGCTCCAGATATGCTAAAGACAACTAATCATAGACTCTTTCATCAACTTGCTCAGACGTTAAGACCGACTAAAGTAGTATATCTACACGGGTATTCACAATTAGCTATTGATCATTATGTCATTGACTTTAATGACGCAAATGAATGGTGCGGACAAATAGCTAGACCATCAGTACGTTCAAGCTCACTCAAGTCAATCATCAGGAGACTAGATGGCTTTTTAAGCGCAAATGGCAAGAAGGATGGGTTATTGCCAGCTTACCAGCATGTCTTTCTTAATAATAAGGAAACACAAACGGCTCATTTAACGATCCACCAACGTGGCTTAATAAAGCATTTAGCTTTATTTCAACAAACATACCAATCAAAATTTTTACAAAGCTTTATCGGTTTAGGCATTGGGTTAACACCGTCTGGCGATGATTTTTTGACGGGCCTATTAGCAGTTGGCTATGCGTATCAGGCAGAATACCTGGTCTCGATTATGCATACGAAGCAAGAATGGCTTCATCTGATGAAGCAACGCACAACAACCATTAGCTACCAGATGTTAAAAAATTGCTTAAACGGTGCCGTTAATGATGGTATCCAGCAACTTCTGCTTAGTGGCGATAAATTTACCGAGCACGAGCTTGAAGCGGTGGTAAAGATTGGTTCGACATCTGGCACGGACATGTTAGTCGGTGTAGTAGTAGGTTATCGAATACTACACGACCATTATTCACAAGGGGGAAACGAAGATGGCAGCAAAAGTAATTGTAGAGAAGAACGCTTATCATGATTCGGTAACGTTAATGTCGTTATCTGGAAAAATATTATCGAGAGAGGGCGTCGAGGAAGCCGTCGTCTCAATGGCTACTGAAATGAACAAGGATCTATTAGCCAATATCGGCTTACTGACAGACAATGCGAGTGATGCAACTGAAAATGATCTAATTATAGCAGTTAAGGCCATTAATGAAGCTATTGTCGAGGATACCATAGCTTTCGTTGATAGTGAATTAAATGCAAAGAAAAAGAAGAAGGGGAAAGGCGGTCATCAATCCGTTCAAACCTTTAGTGCTGCGTTGAATACCTTACCAGATGCAAACATGGCTATTATCTCAGTGCCAGGGGAATATGCCGCAAGAGAAGCACGCCAAGCCTTGGCTAACGACCTTCACGTTATGCTGTTTAGTGATAATGTTTCAATTGAAGATGAGCGAGAACTAAAGGAATTAGGGAGAGAAAAAGGATTATTCGTTATGGGACCAGATTGTGGGACGGCGATCCTTAATCAGACAGGCCTTTGTTTTGCGAATAAGGTAAAACAAGGAGGAATTGGATTAGTAGCTGCCTCAGGGACTGGATTGCAGGAGGTTGCTGTCCAAATTGATCGCCTAGGCTACGGTATTACACAAGCAATTGGAACGGGTGGCCGTGATTTGCACGAGGACATCGGTGGCATTATGATGCTAGAAGGTTTAACGGCTTTGGCAGCAGATGAGCATACTGAGGTCATTATACTTATCTCAAAGCCACCTGCAAAAGCGGTTCAGCGTAAAATCCTAGAAGTGGTTGAGCAAATCACGAAGCCAGTGGTTATTAATTTTCTTGACGGAGAGCGAGAGCCGATTGAAGCAGTCGGGGCTAGCTTTGCACCTACTTTAATTGAAGCAGCGCGCCAAGCAGTTAAACGTCTTGATCCAGAAGCAAAGGTTGACGGTGATCTGCCATTGGCAACAAAGAATTGGGCCAGTGATGAGCGTACGCAGTTATCCAGTCAGCAACACTATATCAGAGGACTATTTTGTGGTGGGACCCTAACTTCCGAAGCACTTTCAATTATTCGATCTAACGGTGAGGCGGTAAAGAGTAATGTAGCCAAAATTGCTGAAGAAAAAATTGAGAACCTAGAAGTAAGTGCTGGTCATAGCTTGCTTGATATGGGAGACGATGCGTTTACTAAAGGTAAACCACACCCAATGATTGAACCTTCACTGCGAAATGATCGTATTCTGCAAGAAGCAAAGGATCCTGAGACTGCAGTGTTATTGCTTGATTTCGAGCTGGGCTATGGCGCTCATGAGGATCCGGTTGGAGAATCAATTGACACCATTAAAGAAGCAATCGAATTAGCTAAGCAGGAAAAGCGTCATTTGATTGTCATTGCTTATATATGTGCGACATTAGCAGACAAACAAGATTACCAAGCACAAGAGAAAGCCTTACTAGAAGCAGGTGTATATGTCGCTAACTCGAATGAAATGGCAAGTAAGTTAGCGTGTTTGATTACAAAAGGGGAGGTTATCTAATGAGTAGAGCTACTGAGCTTTTTAACGACTCACTTAGAGTTATTAATATCGGGACATCAAAGTTTAAGGATGATTTAGATCTGCAGAATGTCGAGTCCGTTCAGTTAGATTGGCGGCCACCAGCTGGTGGAAATACACAATTAATAGCTGCACTTGATTTCTTACAGGGTAACGATCAGGTTGAAGCGGCTAATTTGGAAGCGATAACACGGATTAAAGACGCGCATCCCTATCTAATTGATATTGAACAGGCGATCCATGTAATCCCAAATATGCATAAGAAAAAAATCCTGCACTCAGGCCCACCAATTACCTGGGAGCGAATGTGTGGTCCGGCTAAAGGAGCAATCATTGGTGCATTAATTTATGAAGGTTTGGCTAAAAATGAGGAAGCGGCTGAAAATCTTGCTGCATCTGGAGAAATTGAGTTTGCCCCAGCTAATGAACACAGCGCTGTTGGACCAATGGCTGGCATTATTTCGCCTTCTATGCCAGTTCATGTCGTTGAAAATAGAACCCATGGTAATCGCGCATATTGTACAGTCAATGAAGGGTTAGGGAAAGTGCTTCGTTTTGGTGCTAATTCAGTTGAGGTAATTGAACGGTTAAAGTGGATTGAGACCGTCTTTGCACCAGCATTAAAGAAAGCTTTAGCCCTTACGGATGGAGTTGACCTAAAATCGATTACTTCTCAAGCTCTGCACATGGGTGATGAATGTCATAATCGAAACAAGGCAGCAACTAGCCTATTTAACCGAGAGATCATTGATTACTTTTTACAAACTGATTTAACCAAAGACGTACTTCGTGAAGTTATTGGCTTTATTAGAGGGAATGAACATTATTTTTTAAATTTGTCAATGCCTGCTAGTAAATCTGCGTTGGAGGCAGCTCAAGGCATACCCTATTCAAGTATTGTGACCACGATGGCCCGTAATGGTGTTGACTTTGGCATTCGTGTAAGTGGATTAGGAGAAAATGAATGGTTTACTGCTCCAGCTAATCTTGTCAAAGGTCTCTTTTTCCCAGGTTATTCTGAAGAGGATGCTGCACCCGATTTAGGTGATAGCGCAATAACTGAAACAATGGGAATTGGCGGATTTGCGATGGGTGGTTCACCAGCAATTGTCCAATTTGTTGGGGGAGAAGTAGAGGATGCTATTGCTTACAGTGAACAAATGTATGAAATAACCGCAGGTGAAAATACAAATTATTCAATTCCGACCCTTAATTTCCGTGGTGGTGCTTATGGTATTGATATTCGGAAAGTAATTGAAACTAACGTACTGCCGGTCATTAATAGTGGTATGGCACATAAACAAGCCGGAATTGGGCAAGTTGGCGCGGGGGTTGTTCATCCACCGGTAGCCTGTTTTGAGCAAGCAATGCTTGCTTTTGCTAATAAGTATCGAGGCGGTGATCAGCATGAGTAAAATATTAATTGCATTAGGGGGTAATGCATTAGGTAATAATGCTAAAGAGCAAAGAGAATTAGCAAAGCAAGCAGCGGTACCAATCGTTGATATGATTGAGCAGGGACATGATGTCATCATCACACATGGTAATGGCCCACAGGTTGGTGCCATCAATCTAGCTTTTGGTAAGTATGCAGAGGATAAAGCTGAGCAAGACAAAATGCCGTTTGCTGAATCGGGAGCAATGAGCCAGGGGTATATCGGCTACCACTTACAGAATGCACTACGAGAAGAGCTCGCTAATCGTGGAATAATTAAATCTGTTGCATCAATTGTAAGTCAAGTAGTTGTTGATGAGCATGATCCTGCTTTCACAGCTCCAACTAAACCAATTGGTCCATTTTATAGCGCCGAAGAAGCAGAGGAATTAACAGCAAAGACTGGTGATCGCTATATTGAGGATTCTGGTCGCGGCTTCCGTAAGGTCATTCCCTCACCAACACCAATTGAGATTGTTGAGAAAGATGTAATGAAGGATTTAGTTGATTCTGGTCATATTGTAATTGGGGCTGGTGGCGGTGGTATCCCAGTTGTGAGAGATCAAGAAAATGGCTTAAGGGGTGTCGAGGCTGTTATTGATAAGGATTTAGCCAGCGAATGCTTAGCCGAAGCCTTAGATGTTGATTTCCTATTTATTTTAACAGCCGTTGACCGCGTTGCAATCAACTTCGGTAAGCCGGGCCAGCAGGAATTAGATTCCATCTCAGTTGAGGAGGCAAAGCAGTATATTGCAGATGAACAATTTCCACCAGGGAGTATGCTTCCTAAAGTTGAAGCTGCAATTAAATTCGTCCTTTCCAAGAAGGAACGGAAGTCCATTATATCTTCTCTTGAACGTGCTAAGGATGCGGTATTAGGTCGAACCGGGACCGTTATTTATCGGGACTAACTTTCTTCTAATTAACTTCCATTAACAGCCATTAATTTTATCAATTTATGATAATTTATTTCACAGCTGTTTATCAACTATTGACAATGCATTATCCAAGATACCGTGTTATTCTAAAGTTAATCAATTAGAAAGCGCTATCAAAAGGGTAAAAACAAAAAGGAGGAAATAGACATGAATGACGTCCGAATATACAAAATTGCAATGTCATCACCTGATGACATGTCTGAATTGGATAAATTGATTAAGTCAGGTGAAATACAGGCTGAAGAAGTTGTAGCTGTATTGGCTAAAACAGAGGGGAATGGCTGCGTAAACGATTTTACTAGAGGCTTTTCAACCTTTGCCTTCAAACATTATCTTGCTGCAAAATTAAATGTTACAACAGAAAAAATTGAAGAGAAAGTTGCTTTTGTGATGTCTGGTGGTACTGAAGGGGTGATGACACCTCATGCTATGATTTTCACAAAGAAACAGAGTTCTGAGTTAACTAGCATCGTTGAAAAAGCTTTGACAGCGGAAATTGGCTTTACTCGAGATTTTTTACCAGAAGAAATTGGGACAAGAATCATGGTAGATGAAGTAAAGAAAACAGTGCGTCAATTAATTGAGCTTTCAGGAATAACGGGCAAGGAAGATGTGCATTTTGTGCAAATAAAGTGTCCATTATTAACTTCTGACAGAATTGAAGAGGCTAAACGGCGTGGTCAAAAGGTTATTGTTGACGATACCTATAAATCAATGGGCTATTCAAGAGGTGCCTCTGCACTCGGGGTGGCGGTTGCACTAGGTGAAGTGGCAGATGATGCAGTAACGGATGAAGCTATTCTGTCAGATTGGTCACTGTTCTCTTCTGTGGCTTCTACTTCAGCTGGAGTAGAATTAATGAATTGCGAAATCATTCTGATGGGCAATTCTGTTCATTCGGTAAGCCCGTATAGAATTGGTCATAGTGTGATGCAGGATGCCATTGACATTGACAGTGTATTGCAAGCAATTAAGGATGGTGGATTAGATATTCAAGGTTTACCATCTTGTGCTGATCAAAAACGAATCGTAAATGTTTTGGCAAAGGCAGAAGCGTCTCCTGATGGTAAAGTACGAGAACGGAGAAATACTATGCTGACCGATTCTGATATTAATCATACTCGACAAGCACGAGCTGTTGTTAATGGTGTCATTGCCAGCGTAGTGGGTGATCCGATGGTTTATGTGTCAGGTGGGGCAGAGCATCAAGGACCAGCTGGCGGCGGACCGATCGCTGTCATTATTGAAAGATAGGTATGGGAATCAGGCAGGGAGAGCATCCCTCCTGATTTTTTCAGCAGATTCAAAAACGTTAATAGCAATAAATAATTAGTGAACGGGGAGATAAAGATGCAGTTATTTATTAATCTTGTGCCTATTATACTAATCCTTATTTTACTTTTTTTACGTAAGCACATGCTCATTGCAGGTGTTGTCGGTGGGATATTGGCCATTGTGATTGGCGGATTAAGTATTGAACAATCTTCAGATATTATCTTAAATGGTATTACGAGTATGCTAGGTATCACGGTTCCAATTCTTTATGCTTCAGCAGCTGTTATGGTTTCAAAAGCGGGAAGTATCCAGGCTTTAATAGAGTTATCAAGACGAGGCTTAAAGGGTAAAATTATTATACTAGCAGGTATTATCGTTTTAATTCAAGGCCTAGCTACCTATATGGCTGGGATGGGCGCTGGAAATACCATGGTGACAGCACCGTTAATGGCGGTAGCGGTTGGCGCTATTCCAGAAGTAATTGCGGCAATGGCGATTATTTCAGCAGTTGGTTTTACAACCTCCCCTGCTTCAACAGAGACTGCTCTTACAGCAGAAAGTGCTGGGGCAGAATTAACTGCCCATGCTTCCTCCATGCTACCATACGTTGTTATCTTTTATTTAATTGCAGCTGGCTTAGCTATTTTCGGTGTGTATAAACGGGGGGCATTAGTAAGTGCAGGACAGCAGGAGGAAAAGGTTAATAGCGAAACTAATTTAAATCTCGTAAAATATGCCTTACCTTCGATTGCCTTACTGATCATGGTTGTGTCGGGATCAAGTATTAACCAATTAATCGGAATGACAATTCTGACCCCAGCAACGACCATCATATTTACTGCGATTCTTACAATTATTTGTACACCATTAACCAGCAACGAAACATGCGAGGCTTTAATAGACGGCTCCAAGTTTATTTTAACAACGTTATTTTCTGTCGGCATATTCTTAGGGTTTATCAATATGGTTGCAGAATTAGGCGTATTTAATCAAATTGCTGATTTAGCAAGTCGAGTGCCGACACCATTTGTGCTGCCCTTTGCTATGGTGCTTGCTTTTTTAATTGCCATTCCATCAGGGGCTTTTGCGGCCGGTGTGCTGACCTTGATTCTACCAACCTTGTCGGTGTTAGGGTTATCTTCAGAAGCTATGGGCTTTGTGGCTATTGCAACAGGACTTGGTACACAGGTGAGTCCGGTACAAATTAATGTTGCTGCTTTAGCCAAAGGGTTTAATCTAGATATTATGGAAGTGATTAAAGCTCAGTTAAAATATATAGTATCTATGCTGGTATTAATAATTATTATTGCTGTTATATTTGTATAAATGCATAATGAATCTTTACTTGAAAACATGAAACGATGGGTGATGATTTAATGAGTAAACAGCCGGAAAATGATATCTTATATGGAATTAACGATAAACCAGCCTTAACAAAAAGTATACCATTAGCGATACAGCATATCCTGGCTATGTTCGCAGCAAACGCTACACTTCCGTTACTAATGGCAGCATTACTTGATTTTTCAATTGAAGAAACCGCATTATTAATTCAATGTGCCTTGCTCGTTGCAGGTATAACGACAATTCTTCAAGTTTCTCGCGTACGGAAAATTGGTTCTGGTTTACCAATCGTAATGGGAACAAGTAATGCCTTTATCTCGACAAGTCTGGCCATTGCAACAGACTTTGGCATTGGTGCTGTCCTGGGTGCTTCATTTGTTGGCGGACTTGTTGAATTTTTTATCGGGCATCACCTACGTTTTTTTCGAAAAATTTTCACACCATTAATAGGTGGTATTGTTGTTCTGACAATAGGTATTACCTTAATTCCAGTTGGAGTTAAACAAGCAGCAGGGAGTATAAATACAGGAAGCCCAACTAATCTGCTTATAGCAGCACTTGTGCTCATTTCAATTATTTGCTTCCATCAAAGTAAACACACATTTTTAAAGTCGTCTTCAATCTTGCTGGGGTTAATTTTGGGCTATGTGGTCTCACTATTAGTTGGCGTGATGGAATTTACTGAAATCACCAAGAGTAGTTGGTTCTCAATTCCATTACCTTATCAATATCAGTGGAGCTTTGAGCCTGCCGCTATTTTTACGATGATTTTTATGTATTTGGCTTCAACAATTGAAACAATTGGTGATGTTGCTGCGTTAACTAAGGGGGCAGAGGGACGTGAACCGACAGAGGAAGAAGTAGCTGGTGCCGTAAAAGCAGATGGTTTATCCAGTTGCTTTGCTTCGATCTTTAATGCATTTCCCAATACTTCTTATTCTCAGAATGTAGGCGTCGTTAGTTTAACGGGTGTGTTTAGTAAACACATTGTTAAAATTGGTGGTATTATTTTAATCATATTGGCTCTCGTACCCAAAGTCTCCACCGCTATCTCTGTTATGCCTGAACCAGTACTTGGTGGGGCAGCGATTGCCATGTTTGCAATGGTTGCCGTCTCAGGCATAAAGTTAATTCAAGACATTAATTTAAATAGTAGAAACATGCTAATTATTACCATTTCACTAGGGGTGGGTGTTGGCTTAAATTTAGTTCCAGAAGCTACCCAACAATTACCCTTTAATCTACAAGTTGTATTAACGTCTGGTGTAGGGCCAGCGGCTATTATAAGTATTTTTTTAAACCTGTTACTTCCAGAAGAGCATTAATTATTTTGTATTACTATTCGAGAATCATTAACGCATAAGAGGACCTTATGGAAGCTTAGGTCCTCTTACTTAATGTTTTAAAATAGTTTATAGCTTGTACGTTGATAAATAATTCTTAAATTCATTAACCAGATTTTTAAAGTTATCAATGCCTTCAGTTAATTTGTTAATTTCCTCAGCGTAGTTTGATACGTTCGAGCTCACTTCCTCAGTCGAAGCTGAATTCTCGACGGCAATAGCAGCTAAGGACTCTATTGAGGTAAATAACCCACCAATTTGCTCGGATTGCTTTTGTAAGTCTGCTGCTGACTTAAGCATCTTCTCAGCAACGGCTGCAATTCTCGTATATGACGTCTCAGTTTGAGCAATGGCAGCTTTAATGCCATTACTTTCGGCATTAATGACATTAAATTGACTAGCAAGCTGATCAACCATCGTGTCCATGTCGTGTAAAAAGCCAAACACATTTTCTTTAATGTTTTCAGCGGCTTGCTCAGATTGATTAGCAAGCTTGCGAACTTCTGTTGCGACTACCGAAAATCCTTTTCCCATATCCCCAGCTCTAGCAGCCTCAATTGAAGCATTTAGCGCTAACAGATTTGTTTGATAAGAAATATTTGCGACAAATTCGGCTATTTGTTCGATTTCTTTGCCTCTATTTTTTAAATGAACACTACCATTCTTAACCTGTTCAAACTGAATTAAAATGTTCGATAGGCTGGTGACCGTGCCATCAAGTGTGGTAAAAGAGGCTTGAATCATTTCTAGTGCATGCTCTAGTTCCACTTTATTTTGGTTCTCTTGCTCTGAGATTGAGTGAATGCCTGCGATATTACTGTGTAAAGTCGTAACACTTTGTTCTGTTTCCTCCGCTTGTGAAATAGCGGTGTGAGCCAGTTCTTCCACTACTTCAGCAATATCCTGGCTCGTGTCGTCCATTGTTGTCGAGATTTGCCGTAATGTATCACTAAAGCCTTGCATTTCTTCTGTCATACTATTAAAGCCAATGAAATCTTCAGCTACAGCAGCCTTATAATTATTCAGGGATTGGTGAATGTTTTCATACATGTCTCCACCTGAATAAATCTCAGTTGTCACAATAAATTGCTTTTGTGTAAGTGCGTCTAGCTCTTGGTTTATAATGCGTAAGGGACGACTTAACAGCTTAAATGCAATTATAGACGAAGCAGCAGTGATTGCTGGACTAATTAAGTATAAGAAAGCTGTCTCGGGTAAGAAATAGCTAATAATTGCGCCAACTGTTAACCCAAACAAAGCTGACTTTGCGCCAACGTCTTTAATAAAACCAACTGAAAGAATTTGATTAAAGCGGTATTTTTTTCGGCACCTTACTTCGTAGGGAAAGGTCAATTTTATACTCATTTCGCCATCTTTCCGTTCCAGTTCTTCTATTTGAATCTCTTCATTAAAATGTAATTTAGCCCCCTGCAGAAGTCCCATTAAGTAACTAAACATACCTCTTTTTGACCGATACGTAAGCTTTACATCAAATTTGCTGATAATCTCCATATCAAGAACAGGTGGGTTTGATCCAGCGATTCGCTTACGGACAACTTGGTGAACATCATTCATTGAGTTGAGAAATTGATATAAATTTGCCTTTTTAAAAAAAGAGCGATAGGCATCATAAAAAGATTTAACATTATCTTTGCCAATGGCTAACCAAAGATCCTCTACCGTAACAGAAAAGCGAGTAGCAACTTCTGAGATAAACTTAAATACCTTTTGGTCATCAATGTCATCTAGAGGCGAGATGGCTTTTGATGGATCAATGCCTGCCACCATCATCTTTTCTTTAATAATATCCTCAGGGTACATTCTCCCTAGAGTCTTAATCCATGTACCAACAACAGTTCCTTTCAAAACTACTCCTCCTCAAGACAGCATAAATAATACGACAAAATACGATGTTTGTTCAATCTTACTTCAGTTTAGTAAGAGATAACAAGAGTAAAATAATAGGTCTATGTGTCGATTTTGTTAACATTATGTGGATGTGTTCTTCTTTCAGAAGACTAGATTAAGGGGCCAACGAGCCTTTCAATGCGAACGTTGACAGATAGATTAAAACAGTTATCAAATAATTTGATAAAATGAATCAATTTCATAATTACTGATAAGAGATGAATATACGAACATTAAGAAAATGATAGTCGATCACCAGGGCAACGATTAAGGTTAGAACATTGATCCGTTCCGGCAGCCAATGGACTCTCTTTCCGAAGGCATCGCCTCAGCTAACTTGAGTAGCAGAAAGCGCTCCTCAAGTGGATCTTCGGCTGATGCTATTCCTTCCGGAGTCTCGCCCATTGGCTGTCTCCACTTAATTATGTAGATCTAGTTAGGTGTCTGCGTTATCAATGGACAGTCCTATTACATACTTAAACGTATTTAATCTTTCAATTTATGCTAACACAAATAAAAGAAGGGGTAAGCATACCTATCATCAAGCATTCAGCAGTCACATAGACTCCTACGGGAACAAGGGTGAGTAATCGCAACCCCAGCGCGAGCCGAAGATCCACTTTGTCAAGCGTTCTGTGCTTGACAAAGTTAGCTGAGGCCGTGCCCATGGCTAGCGAGACACTGAGGAAACGAAGATGTCTCGTTTGTGCCAGTGGGTGAAAGCGAAGGGACTGCTAAATGCGACACGCTATGCTAGTTAGTGGATTTTTTCATGTGTTTATTTTTAGCTAACTACGTTTAAAACTCAATAATAAGTTTTAATGTTCGTATTTTCCTATGTTAATATGTATTATGAAATTGACTCAAAAAGCTAAAAGAAATAAATTATTCTAGTTAAATCTGCTAGCTAAATTTCAATATTCTGTTATAATTAATCCATTCGTGTCAAAAGGAGGAGAATAAATGAAAAGATTAGTAGCCTTGGGGATGTTTACAATTGTCTTGTTGTTAACTGCTTGTGGTGGCAATGACAATGTTGAAGTTGTCCTTCCTAGCTCAATATTTGGTGGAGAAGAAGAGGTAGCTTTAATTTTTGAAGAAGAAAACGAAGAAGAGGGTATTAAAGAATTAAGTCAGAATGATGATGGTGATGTTGTTATGGTTATAACACCTGAATATCATGAAGAGTGGCTACAAGAAAGCAAACAATCACTTGAAGAAATTATTAGCGAACTTCAAGAAAATGACGAATTCTCGTCAATACAGGATGTTACATATTCAGATGATTTTTCAACGTTTACTGTTTTGGTAGATTACGAAGCATATGAAGATAGCATTGATTCCTTCATGGTGATGTCAATTGGCTATACCGGCATATTTTATCAAATTGCTGAAGGGAAATACCCAGATGATTTCGGTATCACGATTGATATTGAGGATGTAGCATCTGGTGAGGTTGTTGAGACCATTAATTACCCCGAAGATTTAGACTATTAAGTATAAATGAAAAAACATTAGACAATGCTGTCTAATGTTTTTTTTCGTTATGAGCATAAAGTTCAATCAGTAGCCAAAGCTAAGCGTATCAGTTAGAATGTGAACTAAACGTGTCTAGAAAGGAAAGCTTTTATGTGTGCAAAAAATGCCAAAGACCTACCCCTTAAGCAAAGTTATCTAAAACTACCTGAACTGTTTTATACAAAAACAACGCCAACTATTGTGCAAAATCCTCAGCTTATTGTCCAGAACAATGAGCTCGTTAACCAGCTTGCTATTAACACAGTAGATTTAGGGCTTTTTTCTGGCAATAAAGTACCAAACGACTTAACACCGATTGCTCAAGCATATGCAGGGCATCAGTTTGGGCACTTTACTATGCTAGGTGATGGTCGGGCAATTTTGCTTGGTGAATTAAACGATAAAAACGGGTTGAATTACGATATTGTCTTGAAAGGTGCTGGACGAACGCCATATTCAAGAGGTGGCGATGGCCGCGGTGCTCTTGGACCGATGCTAAGAGAGTTTTTAATAAGTGAAGCTATGCATGCCCTTAATATTCCGACGACTAGAAGTCTAGCAGTATTGACGACCGGAGAAATTGTCATCAGAGAAGAGGCTTTGCCTGGCGCGATCTTAGTAAGAGCTGCCTCAAGTCATCTTCGCATTGGCACCTTTCAGTATGCGCGACAATATGGAAAAGATGCTGATTTAGTTGCTTTAGCCGATTACGCAATAGAACGGCATTTTCCAGAGTTAACAGAACATTATGATCGTTATTTTCTGTTCTTTGAACAGGTTGTGAAGAGACAAGCAGACTTGATTGCCAAGTGGGATTTGTTAGGTTTTGTTCATGGCGTGATGAACACCGATAATATGATGATTAGTGGTGAAACTATTGATTATGGCCCCTGTGCCTTTATTGATCAATACAATCCAAAGGCTGTTTTTAGTTCAATTGATGTCCACGGTCGCTATGCGTATAATCAACAAAAAGTAGTTGCCACGTGGAATTTAGCCAGATTAGCTGAATCATTACTTCCGATATTAGGAAAGAATCAAGCAAAGACAATTGAGCGTGCTCAGACAGTATTAAGCAATTTCTCAGCTTGCTATCGCCAATCATGGAATGAAGGCATTCGTAGTAAACTTGCTTTGCAAGATGAGCAGGCTGCTGATTCTGCGCTAATTGAGGAGTTATTTAACTTAATGACTGCTAACAAAGCTGATTATCATGATACATTTCGTGCTTTAACAGTGGCTGATTTTAGCAAGCAGACTTGGTTTCAAGACCAACCGTTTCAAGCTTGGTATCAAAAATGGATAGAACGGATTAAGCAGCAAGGAATGCGTTCAGCAAAGCAGCAGGAAATTATGAAAAAAGCTAATCCTGCCATTATTCCGCGCAATTATTATGTGGAGACTGTACTTGAAAAGGCCGTCAAAGAGGCTGATTTTGGTCCGTTTAACCAATTTTTAAATGCATTAGCAAAGCCGTTTGCGTATTCGCAGGTACAACAGGATTATATGAAGATCCCACCAGAAAATAATACCTATCAAACGTACTGTGGAACTTAACATGAAGCCGGGACAAATCATAATTTAGATAAGGAAATTAGTTATGTCCCAGCTTGATGTTTTTTAGTTTTCAGTGACGGTAGTAATGACGGCGTTAACTTCATCCCGATTCATTTTTTCTCGACCGGCTTCCATGACACTTAGTGTTTTTTCAGCAAGTTTATACGGTATTTTGCAAAAAGTGGAAATATTGCGATTGGAAAGAGTTTTTAGGTAGCTCTTTGCTAAATCTAAATTTTCATTAGCATAGCTAAACATGTCTTCCCGGCCCCAACCATTGGGCATAAAAGTAACACCGCGTTCTGAGTCTTCGTCTTGATTTCTAAGAATATTTACCGACTGGAGTCCTCGTCCAAAGGCAATTGCTAATTCACGATCGGTTTCAATATCATCATACCATTTCCAAATATCCGAAAGCATGACACCGACTAATCCAGCTACATAATAGGTGTAATCGTCCAAATCATCCTTTGATTTAATTTGCCAATTCTTTTTTACCCATTTCGCCATACCACTAGCCATTGTCGCAGTTGAGGATTTTACTTTATTTACAACCTCAACCGGACAAATAGCAATCCATTCATCTAAACGATTGGTTACTTCTGGTAGTTCATTCTTGAAAGGATCAATTAGTCGTTGATAGGCATTTGAGTCAAATGGTTTTGTTAAAAGCTCACTAATTGCTGTTAATAATGTTGTTTTAGTATGAGCTGGGAGAACTTGATGATCTTCTATTTCATCAATTGCCCTCATACAGAGGTAGGCTGATGCTACTGTGTTTTTTAATGTGGGCTTTAGTAACGAAATTGGAATGTAAAAGGTCCGGCTCGTTTCTTTTAAAACGCGCATCGCTTCTTTTTTAGTACGTTCAGATAAACTATTCAAGCATTCTCCTCCTCAAATTGTATATGTGGTGACTTGCTTATTATGAACAGTTTAGCAGGAGCTATTAGGAGGAAGCAAGAAATACAGTAAATTAAAGAATTTATCTTTTTACACATTTTTTACTTAAAATAGTGATTAACACCTGAAACTATTGATAGAATAGCCTTTATCCTGTCATGGTATTGTTATAATTCAATTAGCTCCTCCTCTTTGCTTTTAACCGGATAAAGAATATGTTACACTAACCAACAATTGGTTTTAGGAGGGTTTATAGATGAAGAAAGTAAAATTAATGCTAGCTATATTAATTGGCTTGCTTATCATGGTCGCGTGTGGTGAAAATGGTGATCAGGAAGAGCAAACATCACCAAATCCACAAGATATGGAAGAAATGCCAGAGCCCGATTTTGAAGATGTTCCAGAAATTGTGGCTGAGGTAAACGGTAGTGAAATAAGCCGTACCGAGTTTGAACAAACGTATGTGAGCCAGTTTCAGCAAATGGTAATGCAGGCGCAAATGACAGGGGAGCAAGTAGATCAGAATCAATTGAAAACAGAGCTAGTTGAAAGTATGATTGATCAAGAGTTACTTATTCAAGAAGCAAATAATAGAGGCTTTGCTGCTTCTGATGAAGAAGTTGATACAATGTTAGCTGAAATTGCAGAAATAAATGGGATTGAATCGCAGGAAGCGCTGTTTGAAGCCTTTGAGGAACAAGGTATGTCACGAGAAGAGATTGTTGAACAAATTGAAATGTCAGTCATGCTTGAATTGCTTATTGAAGACGAAATGGGAGAGGTTAACATTTCTGATGAGGAGTTGCAAGCATTGTATGATGAAGTAATCGTTCAATTCGAACAAACAGAGGATGAAGAAGAAAATCTTCCAACTTTTGAAGAGCTAAGACCTGAGCTTGAAGCAGAACTTCTTATGCAAGAGGAGTCAGAAGTCGTAACAGAGTTAATCGAATCATTACGGGCTGAGGCGGATATTGTTAACCATTATTCATAAATTTAAACCATAATGAAAATCACCTAACTAACGCGATATGTAAAGCGAGTTGGGTGATTTTTTGTGTGGGTTTCTATAGCATTTTTTATTAAGGCAATCGCCATCATGGTTGATCTAACCAATTTTTTTGGCAAAGGGCCTGTTAATGACAATGAATTCGATTATAAATATAAAGTATTCTCTGTTATTAAATTTACTACTGTTTCTCAGGAGCTTGGTCATTAGTATCTTTCTTAGCAACTGTAATTTAGGAAGATAGACGTCCAAACGCGAAAAGTTCAGATTACGTAGACTATACTCGAAAGGAGTTGGTGACAATGGTAAAGGTCTTTATTGATCCAGGTCATGGTGGTACTGATCCAGGAGCGGTAGCAAACGGGTTATTGGAAAAAGACATTACGCTCGCGATTGCTCGATCACTGCAGACTGCACTGTTAAATCAATTTTTAAATGTTGAAACAAGGTTAGCAAGAACAGGTGATCAAACAGTGTCATTAGCGGAACGGACTCGTGCTGCAAATCAATGGCAAGCTGACTTTTATATTTCAGTTCATGTTAATGCGGGTGGCGGTAATGGGTTTGAAAGTTACATTTGGAATGGTAACTTTACCAACAAACAAAGAACACGGCAAATTCGATCAGCAGTGCATCAAGCAATTACGTCAGAGTTAGCATTAAGAAATAGAGGGGAGAAGGAGGCGAACTTTCATGTGTTAAGGGAAACACGGATGGCGGCGGTCCTAACTGAGAATGGTTTTATTGACCATCACGATGAAGCGCATTTAATGCGACAAGTTAACTGGATAGATCGTGTCGCTCAAGCACATGCACTTGGAATTGCCGATGCATTTAATTTACGACCTAAAGTCGAGAACGTTGAGCCTTCTCAACTATATCGTGTCGTTGTTGGTGCCTTCACAGATGAAGCAAATGCAAGAGCTAGAATTCAGGAATTAAAAGAGAAAGGGTATGAAAGCTATCTTTTACCCTATGAAAATCAAGAGCAACTTTTTTTTCGAGTTATTGCCGGTGCTTTTCGGCAACGAGAAAATGCCTTAACTCAGCAAAATAAACTAAAAAATGAAGGGTTTGAATCGTTTATCCTTGCCATTTAATGCTGCATTCTGCTGAAAACTGCGCTTACCCAGGAAATAATTCAAGTAAAACAAAAAACCAGCCTCAAAATTGATAGCTGGTTTTTTGCTATTTCATATGGCGATATAAGCCGACAACTTTTCCTAAGATGGATACATTATCATAAATCAATGGCTCCATTGTAGAATTCTCTGGCTGTAAACGAATCTGATTCTTTTCTTTAAAGAAACGCTTGACTGTAGCTTCATGCTCATCGGTCATCGCAACTACAATATCACCATTCTCTGCATTTTGCTGTTGTTTAACAATTACCATATCCCCATCTAAGATACCAGCTTCAATCATACTGTCTCCCTCTATAATGAGTACAAATAAATTGGCGCCACTTTGGGCAATGCTTGCTGGGAAGGGAATAAACTCTTCGATGTTTTCAATAGCTGTGATAGGTAAACCAGCTGTTACCTTACCAATGACTGGTGCATAGGCAACCTCACCTTTAGGAACACCAAATTCATTTTCTAAATCAATAATTTCAATAGTCCGAGGTTTTGTGGGATCGCGTTTAATATAACCTTTTTTCTCTAAACGCGCGAGGTGACCATGTACTGTAGAACTAGAAGCTAACCCGACTGCTTCACCAATTTCGCGAACTGAAGGTGGATAACCTTTTAAGGAAACCTGTTCTTTAATAAAATTTAAAATGGCTTCTTGCCGTTTTGATAATGCGTGCATAGGCAGTTCAACCTCCTGTCTTAATAATTTTTATTATAACACGAACGTATGTTATAGACAAACATTAGTTCTATTTTTATTTGACTTGTAATAAACAAGTGGTTATGATTAGTTAAACGGAACGTTTGTTCGAATGTGAGATGAGAGGAGTTTTTCAAAAATGCAAGCTATTATTTATTGCAGAGTCAGTACAGATAAACAAGCGCAAGCAACTTCGTTAGTGCGACAAAAGGAAGAACTACTAAAATTAGCAGAAGAAAACAAGCTCCATGTTATTAATAGTATAGAAGAAATAGCTAGTGGTTTTGAGATTGATCGTGAGGGTATATTACAGGTATTGGAGCATTGTGACCTTGGTCATGTTGATGCCGTCTTAATCCAGGATTCGACAAGATTAGGTAGGGGACATACAAAAATGGCTCTGCTTCATCAGCTATTAAAGAAAGGTATTAAGATTTTAACTGTAGCAGATAATGGGGAGATGGAACTTGCTGAATCTGATGAAATGGTCTTACATATTGTAAGTACGGTTGAAGAATACCAACGGAAATTACATAATAGCAAGATAAAAAGAGGGATGAAAAAAGCAGTTGCTAATGGCTACAAGCCTGAGAAAAACCTTAAGAATTTGAATCAAAGTCAAGGGCGCAGCCGAATTGTGTTCCCAATAGAGGAAGTGGTCCGACTAAAAGACAAAGGGCTAACCTTTCATGATATTGCAGCTACGCTTAGAGGTGTGGGATACAACGTTTCTAAAGCAACTGTGCACCGACGCTACCAAGAATATCTATCACTTGCAGAATCAGCACGAAATCCGCTAGAATGAAGGTAAGCATTCACTAAACTTTTAAAAGGAGACACAACATGCTGTCACAAGAGAAATTAGCTAGAATAAATGCTTTAGCGAAGAAAGCGAAGGAAGGAACAATCACTGACGCTGAGCTTAGTGAACGACAGATTCTGCGCGAAGAATACTTGAAAAATGTTCGTAAATCTTTCAAAAACCAATTAAAGGGAATGAAAATTGTCGATCCAAATGGCGATGATGTCACACCTAAAAAACTAAAGGATTTAAGAACAGAAAATAAAGATAATTAAAAAAACGCGTAATTTTGACTTGTTTCTTGTACGTTTTCATTATAGGATATAAAATGTACGTACATATATATGTATCTATTTGAAAGGGGATTCATTTAAAATGGCAAATCAAGTACAACAAGCGTCAATAAATACAATTCGAACATTATCAATCGATGCAATCCAAAAAGCAAACTCGGGTCACCCTGGTCTTCCTATGGGGGCTGCACCTATGGCTTATACACTTTGGACAGAATTTCTAAATCAAAATCCACAAAACGCAAATTGGGCAAATCGTGATCGCTTTGTTCTATCAGCGGGACATGGATCGATGCTTTTATATTCACTTTTACATTTGGCTGGCTATAAAGTTACGATTGACGATTTGAAGAATTTTCGTCAATTCGGCTCGCACACACCTGGACATCCAGAAGTTACCGATACTGATGGTGTAGAAGCTACAACAGGTCCATTAGGACAAGGAATTGCGATGACAGTAGGTATGGCAATGGCGGAAGCGCACCTCGCAGCAAAATATAATCGTGACAATTTTAATGTTGTTGATCACTATAGCTATGCGCTTGTTAGTGATGGCGATTTAATGGAAGGGATTTCTCATGAGGCTGCTTCACTTGCAGGACACCTCGGTCTTGGGAAATTGATTGCGCTATATGATTCCAACGATATCTCATTAGACGGTGACCTAAATAAATCATTTTCAGAATCAGTTGAAAAAAGATTTGAATCTTACGGATGGCAAGTCATTCTCGTTGAAGATGGTAATGATATTGATGCTATTGCTGCAGCACTTGAACAAGCAAAAGCAAACACAGAACAACCTACATTAATTGAAATTAAAACAGTTATTGGCTTCGGTTCTCCTAATAAGGCTGGATCAAATGCTTCTCACGGTGCACCATTAGGTGAAGATGAAATTGTACTAACAAAAGAAGCTTACCAATGGACTCATGAACCATTTTCAGTACCAGAAGAAGTTTATAGCGATTTTGAAGAAAAGATTGTAAAGCGTGGACAAGCAACAGAAGCTCAGTGGAATGAAATGTTCGATGCCTATCAATCTGCTTATCCAGAACTTGCTGCAGAATTTGAAGCGGCGTTAAAAGGCGAATTACCTGAAGATTGGGATCAAAATTTACCTACCTTTACACCAGGAGAGGATACGTTAGCAACACGTGCGTCTGCTGGTAAGGTTGTAAATGCACTAGCTAAATCAGTTCCAAGTTTATTTGGTGGAAGTGCTGACCTAGCTGGATCGAATAATACGAGAATGAATGACGAAGCAGATTTTGATAAAACAAATTATGCTGGTAGAAATATTTGGTTTGGTGTGCGTGAATTTGCTATGGCAGCTGCACTAAACGGAATGGCACTACACGGAGGACTCAAAGTCTATGGTGGGACATTCTTTGTTTTTAGTGATTACTTACGTCCAGCTGTGCGTTTATCAGCTATTCAAAAGTTACCGGTAACCTATGTATTAACACACGACTCTATTGCAGTTGGTGAGGATGGTCCTACTCATGAGCCTGTTGAGCAGCTAGCAGCATTTCGTGCGATGCCGGGCATCTCATTAATACGTCCTGCTGATGGCACTGAAGCCCAAGCAGCTTGGCGTTTAGCAGTTGAATCAACAGACACACCTACCTTACTTGTTCTTACGCGTCAAGGCTTACCAACATTAATTGGTACTAACTATGAAGGTGTTAAAAAAGGTGGCTATATCGTAAGTCCATCTGAAAATGCGGTAGCAGATGGTATTTTAATTGCGGCTGGATCTGAAGTTCAGTTGGCTGTTAAAGCACAAGCTGCTTTAAAAGAGCAAGGCCACGATGTAAGTGTTGTAAGCTTACCTTCATGGGATCGATTTGAGCAACAAGATCAAGCTTATAAAGATTCAATTCTACCTAAAACGGTTAAAAAGCGGTTAGCTATTGAGATGGGTGCTTCATTAGGCTGGGATCGTTATGCTGGCGATGAAGGCGATATCTTAGCTATTGATCGCTTTGGCGCATCAGGTGAAGGTAACCAAATTATGGCTGAATATGGCTTCACAGTTGAGAATGTCGTCGCCCGCTATCAAGCTTTATAAGAAAATGTAAATAATTAATTGTAGATAGAGCCCCTGAATACACCATTAGCGTTTATAATGGAAACTCAGGAGCTCTTCTTTGCGTTTTTTGCTTACATGAGTTAGCTTAAGCCGGGCTCACGAAAAGCGGCTCCTTTTTGCTGGAGCAATACAAAGATTTGCTTAACCGACGCTATTTGATGAAGAACCTTTTTCTATCCGGTGAAGGAATCTCGCCAGCACTATATGTTGTGCCAGCTTTTTTTAAATTATAACTGCATCTGACAAAACTCGTGACTATTTACTTCGTCAATTGACAAAAGTTAGCTCCTTAACTAGCTATAATTAGTTAAAGGGGGATTAGCTATGTATCACTACTATTTATTTATTGTTGAAGAGGAAGTCTATCAGGATTACTTCTATAAATCAGGAATTATTGCTAGGTTTTTTAAAGCATACTTAAATAGTCCGAGCCGCTGGGATCTTAGTAAGCAATTTATGTACATAACTAAACGAATTCCGATTAACAAATTAAGTAGTAAAATTAAATTCGAAACAATTAATGAACGGATTATTAGCTTAACTCAAGTCCATCAATTGCCATTTAATAGTAAACTTATTAGTGAATTGGAGCTTGTTGATCGTCATTGTTTCGTGGTCGACAATACTCAGGCACGATATGGTTGGATCTCGCCAATGAATACGGCGCATCTTCCAATAAATACTAGTAGCGAATATCATCATGATCATGAACGACTAACGCATACATTTAATAGATGTAGCTAATTCTTTATTTCACTGTGCTCTTTTAAATCAAATATATAGTTTTTATGGCACACTATTGTAATCTAGGCAAATGTTTAATATACTAGATAGGAGATGATTTGAAGGAGGAAGACTTGTCATGACACTAGGTATCGGCTGGGTAATCTTAATTGTCATCATTGCTATTTTGGCTGGTTTGGCATTGGGATTTTTTATAGCACGTAGATATATGATGAATTACCTTAAAAAGAACCCACCAATTAATGAGCAAATGCTAAGAACAATGATGATGCAAATGGGTCAGAAGCCATCACAAAAGAAAATTAATCAAATGATGCGAGCAATGAACAACCAAAGCCAGATTAAATAAAGGTCGTTTATAAATAAAAACTGTATCTTAAAAAGTTAGATTAATTTTAAAGAAGCCATTTACTTTGTTTGAAAACATACAAAGTAAATGGTTTCTTTTTATATTTTCAAACAAATATTGTATTAAATTACAAAACTAGCTATCAAAATAAAGACTTTTGTAATATACTCTACCTATGATGCATTACTTAGTTCTCATGAATAAAGTAACAGAATGTTTCAAAAAAATTTCAAAAGGGTAAATACTTTACGCCAGTCAATTTCCCTTATTTAACGCTATAATAAGATGTATATTTAACTGGTATTATAGTTATTTCGCAAAAAAATTCTCATAATTATCAAAATCAGTGCATAAATTGTCTATAGATATGTTATTATTGTAAAGTAATGGTAGTCACAAATTAAAGGGGGGAGCAAGTTAGTGTATTCTCAACGGAAAATAGAATATTATCATGTAAAGCAAGATCAAGTTCGTTTTTCGCTAAGCACGACGCCTGCTCGCTTTAATCTAGCTAGCTTATCAGAAGAGATTGTTGACTGGATTGAGCACCACGGATTTGATTTTATGAGTGTGTGCAATAGGAAAGGCCGCGTACTGTATACTTCAACGTCTGTTGAAAAGGTCCTAGGTTATCAAAGAGAAGATATTATAGGTGATTTATCAATACGTTATATTCCAAGACGATCACGGGCTGCTTTCATTGAGACTTTTTTATTTGATTCTCCTTATCGCCAACGTTTTACTATTCAATTAAAAAGTATTACTGGCAAAAATGTTTGGGTCGATGTTGTCATTAAAACGATATTTATAGAAGATATTGAAAGTGTGCTTTACCTCATCTTAGTCAAGAATATTAGTGACAAAAAAGAGGCTGAAGAAATGCTTATTCGTTCTGAAAAAATGTCTGTAGCAGGTCAGTTGGCTGCAGGAGTTGTTCATGAAATTCGCAATCCACTAACGTCGTTAAAGGGATTTATTGATTTACTACAAGCTGGTATTGACCGCAATCATGAATATTACAAGATTATGATTGAAGAAATAGAAAAGATTGAAACAATATCATCAGAGCTATTGTTTATTTCGAAACCGCTCACTCATAACCAATCCTATCAGTGGATAAAGGGAATGATTGAAGACGTTATTACGCTGTTAAATACACAAGCCAAAAATTTTGATATTAGAATTAATTTGGTCTGTCCGAATGATTACGTTGTCTATGTTGATCGTTCCCAAATGAAGCAGGTTTTTATTAACCTAATTAAGAATGCAATTGAAGCTATGGCAGCTCCAGGCGAAATTACAGCTAAGGTTGAACGACGGCAGAATCTTTGTGTGGCCTCGGTTATTGATGAAGGTCCTGGAATTCCACCGCATCTTATACATAAGGTAAAGGAGCCTTTCTTTACTACGAAAAAAGAAGGCACTGGTTTAGGGCTAATGATTACCACTCGCATAATTGAAAACCACAATGGTTTGTTTAAAATTCTTTCAAACAAACCAACTGGTACAACTTTTGAAGTGCACTTACCATACTACAGCCCAAGCAACATCACAATTTAGATAAATTAAATTATTGTTAAATTTCTTTACTAGTTTACAAGAGTTGAACGATAGAATCGCCCTCTAAACCAGCTTAACAATTTTACATATTGACTATTTTACTTTAAAATAATAAAGTACATAGGCGTGTCTGTAAAAATAGAGTTACTTTTGATGCGTTATGAGACTTACTTAGGGGGTATGTTTATGACTTTAAATACCAAAAGGACTTTTGAACTAAATGGCGAAAAAATTAACTATTATCAATTAAAAGCTTTAGAAGATGCTGGAAATGCAAAAATTAACCGGTTACCTTTTTCAATTCGAGTATTACTTGAATCGCTTTTACGACAGCAAGATGGACGGATAATTAATGAATCACATATTAGTGGCCTGGCTAATTGGGGAAAGACACAGAAAACAGATGTCCCGTTCAAACCTTCTCGCGTTATTTTGCAGGATTTCACTGGTGTACCGGCAGTTGTTGACCTAGCATCATTAAGAAAGGCAATGGTTGATTTAGGTGGAGCAGCTGATCAAATTAATCCAGAAGTACCTGTCGATCTTGTTATTGATCACTCTGTGCAGGTTGACGAGTTCGGTACAAACAGTGCCTTATTCGCTAATATGGAGCTTGAGTTTGAGCGTAATGCCGAACGTTATCAATTTTTAAATTGGGCCCAAAAAGCATTTGATAATTATCGTGCTGTTCCACCAGCTACAGGAATTGTCCATCAAGTTAATCTTGAGTATCTTGCTAATGTCGTCCATAAGCTAGAAAATGAGGACGGTAGCTTTGACGCTTTTCCTGACACATTAGTTGGAACGGATTCCCATACAACAATGATTAATGGTCTAGGTGTCTTAGGTTGGGGTGTAGGTGGAATTGAAGCCGAGGCTGGTATGCTTGGACAACCTTCTTATTTCCCGGCTCCAGACGTTATTGGGGTTAAATTTACTGGATCAATGCCTAATGGAATTACAGCAACTGATCTCGCTCTTAAGGTCACACAAGTATTACGCGAGAAAAAGGTAGTTGGTAAATTTGTTGAATTTTTTGGTCCGGGTCTTCGTGAGATGCCGCTTGCAGATCGGGCAACCATTTCTAACATGGCTCCTGAATACGGTGCGACTTGTGGTTTCTTCCCAGTTGATGATGAAGCAATTAACTATTTGCGCTTAACCGGTCGTGAAGAACAACAAATTGCTTTAGTAGAGGAATACTGTAAAGCAAACAGCCTATGGTATGATGCCAGCCAACCAGATCCAGAGTTTACCGAGCTTGTTGAGATCAGTTTAGCAGAGCTTGAGCCAAGTCTTTCCGGTCCGAAGCGTCCACAAGATTTAATCTTACTCTCCGATATGAAACAAATGTTTAACGAAGCAATTACTGCTCCGGCTGGGAATCAGGGCTTTGGTTTGGATAAAGCTGAATTTAATAAGGAAGTAAAAGTTAAGCACCCATCAGGTGTTACTTCCAAAATGAAGACAGGATCGCTAGCGATTGCAGCGATAACTTCTTGTACAAATACATCTAATCCATATGTCATGCTTGGTTCGGGTTTACTTGCAAAAAATGCAGTAGAAAAAGGTCTAACTGTCCCTGAATATGTAAAGACATCGTTAGCACCAGGCTCTAAGGTTGTTACACGTTATTTAGAGGACGCCGGTTTAATGTCTTATTTAAATGAACTAGGCTTTAACCTTGTTGGCTATGGTTGTACAACATGTATAGGGAATTCGGGTCCATTAGCTAAAGAAGTAGAGGAAGCAATTATTGAAGAGGACCTAACAGTTGCTTCAGTTCTATCAGGAAATCGAAACTTTGAAGGCAGAATTCACCCGCTTGTTAAAGCTAATTACTTAGCATCACCACCATTAGTTGTTGCTTATGCTTTGGCTGGGACGGTAGATGTTGATTTAAAAACGGACCCGCTTGGCTTTGATCAAAACGGGGAACCTGTTTATTTTGATGACATTTGGCCATCATTATCAGAAATTAGAGAACAGGTAAGCAAGGTGGTCACACCTGAAATATTTAAAAAAGAATACGAAAACATTTTTAACTCGAATGAAAAATGGAATGCAATTGAGACAACGGATCAGCCTTTGTATGAGTGGGATGAGCAATCTACTTACATCCAAAATCCACCATTTTTTGAGCAATTATCGAAAAATCCTGAAGAAGTAAAACCGTTAGCGGATTTACGTATTATCGGCCATTTTGGTGATTCTGTGACGACTGACCATATCTCTCCAGCTGGAGCAATTGCCAAGGATATGCCGGCGGGCCGCTATTTGCAGGAAAATGGCGTGAGTCCACGACACTTTAATTCCTATGGCTCCCGTCGTGGAAATCATGAAGTGATGATGCGTGGGACATTTGCCAACATTCGCATTAAGAACAAGCTTGCCCCTGGTACTGAAGGTGGCTATACAACGTATTGGCCAACTGAAGAAATTATGCCAATTTATGATGCAGCAATGAAATATCAGCAAAATGATACAGGTCTTGTTGTTTTAGCTGGTCATGATTACGGTATGGGTAGTTCACGTGATTGGGCGGCAAAAGGAACAAATCTACTCGGGATAAAAACAGTTATTGCTCAAAGCTATGAGCGTATTCACCGAAGTAATTTGGTTATGATGGGCGTGTTACCACTTCAATTTAGCACTGAAGAAAGCGCAGATAGTCTTGGTTTAACTGGACGCGAAACACTTTCTGTGGCGGTTAATGAAGCCATTTCACCAAACGCTACAGTAAAAGTTACTGCAATCTCTGAAGATGGAAAAACAACCGTTTTTGATGCAATTGCACGTTTCGATAGTGAAGTAGAAATTGATTACTACCGTCACGGTGGCATTCTACAAATGGTCTTACGTAATAAATTAGCTTAATTATATAGAAAAGTGTAACACTAATGGATAAAATCATTCTGATATGATTTTATCCATTTTTTTGATTTTAGGAATGATAACTAAATGATGGCATAGACATTACCCGCCATTTAGACGAATGGGTAAAATAATTTACAGTAAGTTACGATTTGTTAATAGTTTAACTTTTACATTAATTGGCACCATTGATGCTTACAAAATAAATTGACGATTGTATTTCCCCCCATTAGTTTAGCCTAACAGATATATTTAGTTTTTTATGAAGTAATAGCCGTTTATAACAGTGGTAATTATCATGTATTCAAAATTAATAAACCGAATTATCGTCATAAAAATAAAGCATACCACCGCAAGGGTTGTTTTCGTTAATGTGGCGAGGCTGATCAGTGCTTAGGTTAACGCAAGCCGAGCTGTCGTTTAACCAAGAGATAAGAATCAGCATTTTCTATTATTAAGCGTTAAAAAGAATTAAATAATCACAGTTAATTACCGTTCTATCGCATAATAAACTAGATAAAGTCAGGGCACTTCGTTAGTCAATACGAATAATTGTTCGAGAGGATTAAGGTATGCTAAAATATAAAAGGGAAGGAGCAAATTACATTGACTAACCACTTAATTTTATCAAAGATCAAAGAAGAGAGCCTTCTTAACTGGAATCAAATAAACAACGAAATCCCATATACAGAAATTGAAATTTTGCGTGCACTTGATCAAATTATTGTTGAACCTGATCAATTATCTGATCAAGCAGTTTCAACCTTGCGCGTGATGCTAGCCTTTCATCGCTTAGTTAGACAGCATGATACAGATGAATTAGCTGAGAAGTTGTTATTAGAAGCAAATGCTACTGATAAGCACGGGCTCTCACAACAACTGCAGGCTATCAAGGACTTCCAGTATGTTATCGATGAGCTTCACAAACTTGATTTGCAATCTTGGGTAATTAGAGAGGCAGATTATGCTTCGGCTAAGCTTAATAAAATGCAAGACTGGCAGCCTAAGCTCCAGCATGTATTAGTAAATTTCAATATGGTATTTAGACAAGAGCCAAAGGAATTTCAGCAATTATCGACTATCTTTAATCGCTTGAAAATAAACATGACTACCTTGAATGACCTGATGGAAGATGGTATCGCTATGCTCCAAAACAAGCGTTCCGGCATCCCGATTAAGGAGATTAATCAAATTATTAAAGCCATCTTAGCAGACAAAGAAGCATTTATAGAGGCGATTCCAAATACATTTAGCAAGAACCAGAAACAGAACCCGCTGCAAAAGCTTGAAGAGATGGTTGGGCTAGAGCAAGTCAAACAGTATATCAAGCAGTATTATCATTATTTAAAGTATCAGCAGGATCGAAAAAAAATTGGTTTTCAAATGATTGATGAACCAGGCTTACATATGATTATTACTGGTAATCCTGGTACTGGAAAAACAACAATTGCTCGCTTATTAGCTGAAATCTATCACGAACTTGGTCTATTAGAATCAAAGCAGGTAATTGAAGTTAACCGTTCACACTTGGTTGGTTCATACGTGGGCCAAAGTGAAGAAAATACGATTAATTTTATACGTGAAGCAGTTGGTGGCGTCCTATTTATTGATGAGGCGTATAGCTTACACCGCCCGGATGCAAGTGGAAGTGATTATGGTCAAGCAGTTATTGATACACTTGTTTCAGCAATGACAAGTGGTGAATATGCAAACAAATTCGCCGTCATACTTGCTGGTTATCCAGAGGAAATGCGTCAATTTCTGTGGTCAAATCCAGGACTAAGAAGCCGATTCCCAGAACAGAACATGATTGCTTTGCCAGACTTTAAAATACAAGAGCTCGTTGAGATTGCTGAAGCAACGGCTCTAGACAATGATTATTTTTTTACTGAAACAGCGTTGAACAGCTTCTATGGTTTAATAGAGCGCGCGAAGGTTGATGATACCTTTGGTAATGCCAGAACAGTGCGTGATCTCGTAATGAAAGCAATTTTCAAAAAAGGAGCTTCTATTACAGTCCAAGCTGAAGACAATTGGCTTGATCATATGCGCATTGAATCAAAAGATTTAGCAGTAATGGAGGATGAAAAAGACGACACTGCACCAATGGACCAGTTAGAGCAATTAATTGGTCTTGATAATATAAAAAACGAAGTGAAAAAGCTGTCTTCGTTTGTGAAGATTCAACAATCTAGAAAGAATCAAGGTTACCCTTCTGTACCCATTCAGTTGCATGCAGTTTTTTCTGGTAATCCCGGCACAGGGAAGACAACGGTAGCTAAAATTTACTCAAAGCTATTAAAAGAGTGTGGTCTTCTTAAGCGGGGACATTTTGTTTTAGCCTCTCGAAGTGACTTGGTAGCTGGCTACGTTGGTCAAACGGCGATTAAGACGAAGAATAAGATTCGTGAAGCACTTGGTGGTGTGCTATTTATAGACGAAGCCTATGCCCTATTTCGTGGTGAAAATGATTTTGGTAAGGAGGCGATTGATACCTTAGTGGATGAAATGACCAAACATAACGAAAACCTAGTCGTTATTTTAGCGGGCTATCGTCAAGATATGGAACGTTTTATTAGTAGTAATCCGGGTTTAGCATCGCGGTTTAAGAAATATTTTGAGTTTCTCGACTATCAAGCAGATGAATTGATGGAAATTACTAAGTATCATGTGAGCCATTATCATTATCAAATAACTGCTTCGGCTACTGACTATGTCCACCAACAGTATCGAGACCAAAAGCTTCAAGGTAATGCCCGCTTTGTTGTAAATCTTGTTGAGGAAGCCATTCAATTTCAAGCAATGCGGATCGCAGAACAAAGTGAAAATAATGAACCATTTTTAGAATTAAATAAAACGGATTTTATTAAAGCTTGGCAGGCTGTGAGAGGGGAGTAGCCAATTGAAAGTTGTGCATACACCTATTCAGGTTAGGTATCAGGAAACTGATCAAATGAGCGTGGTCTATCATGCTAATTATTTGGTTTGGTTTGAAATTGGTCGAACGGCTTTTATCGAGGAGCTTGGCCTTTCTTATACAGCGATGGAACAAGCAGGTGTTGTTTCCCCAGTCACTCACGTTGAAGTGAATTATAAGCACCCAGTTCGCTATGGTGATTCAGTTGAGGTTAAAACATGGTTAGTCAGCTATGACGGTTTAAGAACAACATATGGCTATGAAGTTGTTAACAAGCGGACTAACCTGGTAGCTGTTTCTGGACAAACAGATCATGTCATAGTGAAAAAAGTAAATTTTAGACCAACATCTGTACGGCGATTGTTTCCTGACTGGCACGCCGCTTATTTAGAAGCATTAGGTGCCAATTAGATGGCTTTTGGTTTAAAAAGGGCGGAATTAACCGCATGGAAGCATGCTGTTCAAAACGGCGAAATTGGGATTATTACACACTATTGGCAAGATGAGCGTTTTCCTACCAGTACAAGTGTAACCAAGGTAGGGTGTGCCGATTTAAATAAATTAGTACGATGGGGAAGACAGTATGGCTTAAAGGCAGAGTGGATAGATAACCGATCTCCCTATCCACACTTTGATTTATTTGCCGAAACCCAGCTAGAGGTGTTAAGGAAAGAGGGGTTGGCTAATCAAATTAATCGCTTTAATTTAAACTAACAAGTACAAAAAATATGCGCACACTTTTTTAAAAAGTCGTGCGCATATTTTAAATTAGTTGACCTCATCACTATCATCATGATGACAACTAATCTGCCCTGGGACAGGATCATAGCCACCGGGGTGAAAGGGATGACATTTTAAAATTCTCTTAATTGCAAGATAACTGCCCTTTACAGCACCATACTGAATAATCGCCTCCTTGCCATAATTTGAGCAAGTTGGCTGGAAGCGACAGTTTGGTGGTGTTAAGGGACTAATTTTTCGTTGATAAAAATCGATTATGGCAAGAAGGATCTTTTTCATTAGCCATCACCTTTACTCATTTGTTGTCTTATCAAAGGTTATACTTGCGACAGCATCATGTAAGTGGATGGACTCTTGGTTTCGACAAGCAATATAAAAAGCTTTAACTTCCGATGCTTCATAAAGATCAGCTGCTACCAGACGGACAATGTCTTCAACAAAGCGAGGATTTTCATAGGCCTGCTCAGTAACCATCTTCTCATCTGGCCGTTTTAGCACAGGGTGAATTCGGGCACTGGCATTACTTTCAGCTGCCTCAAGCAATAAGAGCTTCCAATCAACTTTATCCTCATCGAAATCAGCACTTAATTCTACTTCCATTGTTACTGTACCGCGTTGATTGTGTGCACTGTATTCGCTAATTTCTTTTGAACAAGGACATAACGTCGTAATTGTGCCAGTTAGTGCTACCGTTACTTCAAATGGGCGGTCTTCCCTGTACTGAATGCGAATTGCTAAATCAGCATGGTTTAAGCCTGCTAAATCAGAGCTTGGACCTCGTCTTTCGAAAAACCATGGAACCTCAATTTCGATAAGTGCATCTGGGCTTTCTAACCTTTCTGCTAAAGCCTTTGTAAATGACTTTAGGGTAGTTAAATCTGTGTTAAGCTTGTTTTCTGAAAAATAAAGCTGCAATTGCTCAGTAAAACGACTCATATTGGTGCCTTTACTATCCTGGGCAACAGATGATGATAAAGAAAAGCTTGCCACCGATGTTTGCTCGGTTGGTGTAGCCAGGCTATTAATTATAATAGGGTGTTTAACATTGGCAATGCCAACTTGATCTAGTTCAAATAGGAAATCAGCTTGCTTATTTTGCAGGTCTGGCATGTCTTCCTTTTCAGTAGGTTTTATTTTTTTTCCAGGCTTCACAGAACCAAAAATGCGATGGCGTTCTGTTTTACTTGGTAATTGACGTAATTGTTTCATGATGGTAACTCCTTTCGCAACAATAACTAGTTCAAAGTATACTGAACTCTAGCTAATCTTTCAATTGAAATAACTTCTATTTGATCTAAACAAGAAAGGAGACACTGCATAGCGTGCAGTGCCTAACCTAAGTCATTTATGCTATATAAAGGTTCTTAGATCCAAGTAACCTTTGGTTCAGTGTGATTAATGATTCGTTTAATGTTTGCTTTGTGGCGATAAACAACAAAGATACAAAGGATACTTGTGATAATAATTAAGCCGGTGTTTTGTAAAGCAACAGCAGTAATAACTGCAAAAATAGCAGATAGCATCGATGATAGTGAAACATACTTACTTATATAAAGGATAACAAAAAAGGTGGCAAAGACAATAAAAAATAATAATGGACTTATTCCAAGTATCATACCCGCTGAAGTTGCCACTGCTTTACCGCCTTTGAATTTAGCGAAGATTGGAAACATGTGACCAACAACAGCAAATATCCCAATGACTAAACCGCTAAGTTCAGGCTGGCTGAGTAAAAACGGTAAGCTAGCAGCTAGAGTTCCTTTTAAGATATCCGCAATTGTAACAACAAGCCCTGCTTTCTTTCCTAGTACACGGAAAGCATTTGTCCCGCCAAGATTACCACTACCATGCTCGCGGATATCAACTTGATAAACTAATTTGCCTATTATTAAACCGGATGGGATTGATCCAATTAAATAGGCGATAAATGAAAAAATAATATAAGTCCCCATGCATTGTCTCCTTTTCTAATCCATGATAATGTAGTCGCCTTATTTTAACATGTTTTTCTTATTTGTAAAATGTTTTTATGACCAGGTATTAGTATGCAGTTCTATTTGACCAAATCTTATTATACAGCGTAAACTAAGAAATAAGCAAATTTATAGGGGGTGAGAGTCAGCATGGTTAAGCACAATTCAGATCAAATTAAAAAGCTCTTTACGAATACTAAAACCATTGCAGTCGTTGGTTTATCAGATAACCCCAATCGAATATCTTACCAAGTAAGTCGGGTTATGCAATCGGCTGGCTTTAAAATAATTCCTGTCAACCCCAATATTGAATCAGCATTGGATGAACCAGCGTATGCTACGTTGTATGACATCCCTGAATCAATTGAAATTGTTAATGTGTTTCGTAAGTCCATCTTCTTGAAAGACATTGCCCGTGCAACCTACAATATTGGCTGTCCAGTATTATGGGCACAGCAGGGGGTAATTGATGAAGAGCTTAATTGCCTGTATAATGATAAGCTGATTGTCATTATGGATACGTGTATTAAGCTCGCTTATCAACAAATTGGGATTAATCGTCACAACTAACTTGTATGAATTAATCTAAAATGGGTATAAATAAGCGTTATATTTAGCTAAAGCTGTAAAAAAAGCTAAGTTTTTCATTTTAACTTTTCAAGACTAATGCTATACTAGAACAAAAAAAGAACCCATAACAAATGTATGTTCGTTTATAATTAATAATCCGTATGATAAGCATCTAGGGAATTATTTCATTAAATTAGGTGGCTAACGATTATATAACAACACATTCATGTCGTAATTGTTATATCTTTTGTTTTTTGGGCAGTTATCAGCTGGATTTAATTAAAGAGATAGAAGTTCGTTGGAAGGAGCAAGATGAATTTGACTATGAATCAATCAACATATAATGATGCATCAATTCAAGTATTAGAAGGGTTAGAGGCCGTGCGTAAAAGGCCAGGAATGTATATTGGCTCGACGGATGCAAGAGGGCTGCACCACTTAGTTTATGAAATTGTCGATAACGCCGTAGATGAAGCATTGGCTGGTTATGGAAAGAGAATGACGGTAACAATCCACCGCGATAATAGTATTACGGTAACAGATGAAGCTCGCGGGATGCCTATCGGCATGCATCAATCTGGAAAGTCAACCCCAGAGGTCATTTTTACTGTACTCCATGCTGGTGGTAAATTTGGCCAAGGTGGCTATAAGACATCTGGAGGATTACACGGTGTTGGTGCATCAGTTGTAAATGCGCTTTCAGAGAAATTAACGGTTACTATTCATCGTGAAGGTAAAATAATGGAAATGACATTTTCAAACGGTGGTAAGCCTGATGGCCCGCTAAAGCAAATTGGTCATACAAAGAAAAATGGAACGATCATTCATTTTAAACCTGATCCGACTATTTTTTCAACAACTTCTTATCAATATGAAATTCTGTCAGAACGTTTACGAGAGTCTGCTTTTTTATTGAAGGGTTTTGAGATCGTACTAAAAGATGAGCGTCATGATCAAACTGAATCCTATATCTACCCAGAAGGCTTAAAATCCTTTGTCGAATATTTAAATGAGGAGAAAGATGTGCTTCATCCCGTTGTTGCTTTTGAAGGAAGTCAGCAAGAGCTTGAAGTAGATTTTGCTTTTCAATTTAACGATGGCTATGCAGAAAGCATGCTATCCTTTGTTAATAATGTTAGAACAAAGGATGGGGGAACCCATGAATCTGGCGCCCGGACAGCAATGACACGTGTATTTAACGAATATGCTCGAAAAAATGGATTGTTAAAGGAAAAAGATAAAAACTTAGAAGGAAATGATATCCGAGAAGGGTTTGCTGCCATTGTATCGGTCAGAATTCCAGAAGCAAAGCTACAATTTGAAGGACAGACCAAAGGGAAGCTCGGAACGTCAGAAGCCCGATCCGTTGTTGATGCCGTTGTCTCAGAGCATCTTGCCTACTTCTTAGAGGAAAATCCAGAAACAGCAACACTACTACTAAAAAAGGCTGTTCGGGCTAAAGAAGCACGAGAAGCAGCGCGGAAAGCCCGAGAGGATGCACGCTCCGGAAAGCGAAAGAGACGTAAGGATGCACTTTTAAGTGGTAAGCTCACGCCTGCACAATCACGTAACCCAGACCGTAATGAATTGTATTTAGTAGAGGGTGATTCAGCTGGTGGATCTGCTAAACAAGGGAGAGACCGAAAGTTCCAAGCTGTATTACCATTACGTGGAAAAGTAGTCAATACTGAGAAAACAAAATTAGAGGATGTTATTAAGAATGAAGAAATCTCTACCATCATCCATACAATAGGAGCCGGTGTCGGTGGTGACTTTAATATTAATGATAGTCAATATGATAAAGTTGTCATTATGACAGATGCAGATACAGATGGTGCGCATATTCAAGTTTTACTATTGACCTTCTTTTATCGCTATATGCGTCCGCTCATTGAAGCAGGAAAGGTGTTCATTGCCCTACCTCCTTTATATAAAGTCTCTAAAGGGAAAGGGAAATCGGAGCAAATTCATTATGCATGGAGCGATGAAGAAATGAAGCAGATCTTGGTTAAGCTAAAAAACGGCTACATCATTCAGCGTTATAAAGGCCTTGGTGAGATGAATGCGGATCAATTATGGGAAACAACGATGAATCCAGAAACGCGAACGTTGATTCGAGTTACGATTGATGATTTAGCACGTGCTGAACGTCGGGTTACGACTCTAATGGGTGACAAAGTAGCTCCAAGACGAAAGTGGATTGAATCACACGTGGCATTTGGTTTGGACCAAGAAACAAATATAATTGATAATGAGAACATTCACAGTTAGGTTTGAGGAGGAAGTATTGTGTCAGCTAGTGAGAAGTATTTAGATCTACCCCTAGAGGAAGTTATTGGAGACCGTTTTGGTCGATATAGTAAGTATATTATTCAAGATCGTGCATTGCCCGATGCTAGAGATGGGCTTAAGCCCGTTCAACGTCGCATTCTCTATGCGATGCATGTTGAAAAAAACACGCATGAAAAAGGCTTTCGTAAATCAGCTAAGACAGTTGGAATGGTAATAGGCAATTACCACCCACATGGTGACAGCTCGGTATATGAAGCAATGGTAAGGCTAAGTCAGAATTGGAAGGTTAGAGATGAATTAATCGAGATGCATGGTAATAATGGTAGTATTGACGGTGATCCACCTGCTGCGATGCGTTATACTGAGGCACGTTTATCTGCGATTTCAGGTGAACTCATTCGTGATCTTGAGAAGGAGACAGTTGATTACATACCAAACTTTGATGATACTGATAAGGAACCGGTTGTGTTACCTGCTCGCTTTCCTAATTTACTTGTAAATGGCTCAACTGGTATTTCAGCTGGCTATGCTACTGATATTCCTCCTCATAATCTTGGAGAAGTGATTGATGCGGTGATAAAAAGAATTGATCAACCAGAAGTTACCATTGATCAATTGTTAACGATTTTAAAGGGTCCTGATTTTCCCACAGGGGGCATCATCCAAGGAGAAGAGGAACTTAAGCAAGCATACCAAACAGGTAAGGGTAAAGTCATTGTCCGTGGTCGAGCACAGGTAGATGCTATTCGTGGAGGACGCGAACAAATTGTCATCGACGAAATTCCATACGAGGTAAATAAAGCCTCACTAGTTAAGCGCATTGATGAACTTAAGTTAGATCGTAAGGTAGAGGGCATTGCGGAAGTTAGAGATGAAACCGACCGCACGGGCATGCGAATTGTTATTGAACTTCGGAAAGATGCCGATAGTACTGGAATTCTTAATTTTCTTTATAAGCACACCGACCTTCAGGTTACTTACCATTTCAATATGGTTGCAATAAAAGATAAGACACCACGCCAATTAAATTTATTACAATTATTAGATGCTTATATTGGTCACCAAAAAGAGGTTGTTCTTCGCCAATCAAAATATGACTTACGTAAAGCGCAGGATCGTGCCCATATTGTTGAAGGGTTAATAAAAGCCATTTCGGTGCTAGATGAATTAATTGCTACAATTAGAGCTAGTAAAGATAAAGCTGACGCTAAAAAGCGTATTCAGGCACAATTTGGCTTTTCAGACACGCAAGCAGAAGCAATTGTCAATTTGCAACTTTATCGCTTAACTAATACCGATATTACTGCACTAGAGAAAGAAGCCTCTGTATTGCAGCAACAAATTAACCAGTTAACTGAAATTATTCATAATCATAACAAGCTAACTGAAGTAATAAAAAAAGATTTACGTCAAATTAAAAAGCAGTTTGCAACAGATCGGTTAACTTCAATTGAAGCAGAAGTAGAGGAATTAAAGATTAATTTAGAGGTTATGATCGCTAGCGAGGATGTCCTTGTATCAGCTACCTATGATGGTTACGTTAAACGAACAAGCTTACGCTCATACGCTGCTTCTAATGGGGGTGACTTGGCAATAAAGGATGATGATCGTTTAGTTACATTGTGTGAAATGAACACAACTGACACCGTTCTCTTCTTTACTAATCAAGGTCGCTATATATTTGCCCCTGTTCATACTTTACCTGATATTCGCTGGAAGGACTTAGGCCAACATGCTTCTAATCTGGTTAGCATTAATAAAGGTGAGAAAATAATTGAAGCAATTCCTATACGAGATTTTACTGAACCAAAGTATCTCATTTTTGTTACTAAGCAGGGTATGATTAAACGAAGTGAACTTGCTTTATATGAAGCACAGCGCTACTCGAAGCCACTTGTAGCCATTAATTTAAAAGGGGACGATACCTTAATTAGCGTTTCGCTATCTAATGGACTACAAGATATCTTTGTTGTTTGTAATCGTGGCTATGGACTACGCTATCACGAGGCAGAATTAACGCCTATTGGTCAGCGAGCTGCTGGAGTTAAAGCAATGACATTGAAAAAGGATGAGTATATTGTTGCGGGAATGGTTCTCGAGGGTGAGCAAGACGAGACATTCCTTACCTTGATAACGCAACGAGGTGCCATGAAACGAATGCTGTTAACTGATTTCGAGCAATCAAGTCGAGCAAAACGCGGACAAATTATGTTACGTGAACTAAAAGGAAAGCCACACCGTGTTATCGGGCTAATCGAAACGGCAACAGAAGACGAGGTTGTTCTCCTGACCGAATCAGGCTATGAAAAGGCTATTCAGCCGATGACCCTTAGTGTGAGCGATCGTTATAGCAATGGTTCATTTGTTCTTGATACCGATGATGCTGGAGAGGTTGAACAGGTTTGGAAGAAAACGATTTATCAGACACCATTTAAAACTGAATAAGATATTATGTAAGATAAAAAAAGAGTAGAAGCAATTTATACCGTGCTGTTACTCTTTTTTTATGCTCAATACCCTACAAGCAAGAATATTCGCTTTCGGTTGCATGCATGCTATGCTTTGAATAGGTTGATAAAAGAAGGAGAGGATACTATTGTTTACTAAGCAGACATTTCGTCAGGCTATGGGGCAGTTTGCCACAGGCATTACGGTGATAACGGCTCAGAATAATGAATTAGAGGTAAAAGGTGTTACGGTTAATGCTTTTATGTCATTGTCCTTAGACCCCAGCTTAATTGCAATATCTTTAAGAAATGAAGCTTCAATTATTGATACACTAACTCAAGCTAAAAGCTTTGGAATTAGTATTTTATCTGATGAACAACTGGAATATTCCATGATTTTTGCTAATCAGAAAAAAACAGAAGAACTTGTTTCTTTTGAATATAAACAGTCTGTACCTGTCCTACCGGAAGCTCTTGTCCAGATGATTTGTGAGAAAGAGTCAGAGGTAAAAGCAGGTGACCACACTATTTTTATTGCCGCGGTTAAAGATTTACAGCTAAATGAAGGGAAGCCATTGTTATATCATGGCGGTCAATACAAACAGCTAGCTGAATAATTATTTGATTTGGGATAGAGGCTAACTATTGACTTGATATAGTTAGCCTCTTAAGTTATCATCAGCTAGAAAAAAACGCTGTTCAGTTATAAAAATAACGAATTGATGATTAAATAACAGTGCGATTGTAGTTACCCTATTCATGATACTTTTAGTTGCTGTCATTTTCGCTAATCCCTTGATGATTTTAAAAAAAGTTAAATAAATTACTCAACTTTCGCACACTAAAAACAGTCATTAAGCCATGCACGTGTTTAAGGGTGTTGGCATGCACTACCCATGTTGACTTTCATATCAGTTCAGCGCGCTATGTCGTTCCGAAAAGCAATGGGATCGCTTTCCGCGGGGCTGGCCTCGGACCTACAGAATGTAGGTCAGTTAGACGTTGTCACAAGTGTTTGGCGGGGCGAGTAATCGCAAATTAATTCAGTGGGACGAGTAATCGCAGTCCCAGGACGTGACGGGTTTAGTCTAACATCCCCACTTTGTGAAGAAATGCGCGCCAAAAGTGGATCATCAGCTCATCCTGTTCCCACAGAGTCTCACTCATTGCCTATCTCCACTTAATTGGATATTCATCATGAAAGAATCCGTACAAAATTAGGAGTAGCAGAGAAAATAGCGCTTATTATCGGTCATCCAGCTAAGGCACTGGAATTTGCTGCTTCGAAAACCGAACGCTACTATCTTCACGAGCGACAAGGAGTAGCGCTAATACTGACATAAAGCAAACATAGCTCCACTACGGGTTAATAACGATAGCTTTAAGAAAGGACGCATTCATCAAACGAGCTACTGGTCCTCCCAATCCGTAGCCTTAATCCTTCGCCCACTCTTCAGCCAGCATAGCTGAACCTGAATATGTTGATGTGAAAGTTGAGTAAATTAGTCTAGATAGGGACTAATTAATTGGAAGCCTCTTGTTAAGGTAGCAGCTTCGTGGCTGTCAGAGCCAGGAACAAGCGGGATAAACAATTCTTTAGCACGCTGAATCACTTTTTTATTTGGATAGATCGATAAACAATCAGGCTTATACAGGCCAGCAGTATTTATGTCTAAACAGTATTGCTTGTCCTTGATTAATCTTAAGATTTGCTCAATTTGGTCACTGTTATCTTTTGTTAGTGGATACTTCTGCTTAAACTTCTCAATTAGCGTTAAGTGCCCAATTCGAGTTGGCTTGTACTTGCCTAAGTCAGCACAAACAGCCTTTTCAATGGTTCGATAATAAAGGTCATATACCTGCTCGGTTGAGCCAAGTTGATTGGCAATTTCACCAAAATGATCTGCGCTATAGTCCAGACAAGCATAGTGATTGGTAGCAAGCCTTAGCATATGGACAGATAGAATGGCGTCATCTATAACTTCACCATAGGTATTTAAGAACTGGCTCGTTTCAAACTCGTACCCTTCAAGATAATCGAGTTCAAAGCCTAAATTAATTTTAATATCACTGGCAAATTGTTGTTTTAAAGTTAAACCTTCCGCTAAATAACTTTCAAGTGCATGTCGGTTCATTGCGCTATCTTTTTCCGGTACTGGATCTTCGAATGATTCAGGTAGTGGTGCGTGCTCCGTGAAACTAATTTCCTCTAACCCTAATTCTATTGCCTTTATAATATATTGCTCCCAACGATCAGTTGAACCATGTGGACAATATGGCGTATGAACATGATAATCACCTAAAATCATTTTTATTCCTCCTCATTTCCTATATGATATAAGTAAATACTAAAAAAGAAAAGGTTTGACTAGTCGTATCGACCATGTTATTGTATTAACAACAAACACTTTACTGCAGTAAAGTGTTAAAGGATTGGGCGTGAATAGATTGTTTTTGCCAGCAGGGAGTCAAGATCAAGTTGGAGATAGATTAAATAACAAAGCTAAATTAAATGAAACGTTTAGGCGCGTTGTTAGAGGAAGAGACTTTCAAGCAATTGAAACACCTGTTGTCGAGTATGCACAAACCTTTACCAACCCACATGTGGGAATGAATTTAAGTAAATTACTTAAATGGTTTGATCGCGATGGTGAGATTGAGGTTTTGCGATCAGATTGGACAACAGCAATAGCACGGGCGTTAATGAACCAAAATGCAGCACAGTTAAAATGGTTTTACCAGGGATCGGTATTTCGTAATGATACAAGTGGGATTGAAAGTAGACAAGCCGGGATTGAAATTATCAGGACAGATCCGTTACTAGGTGAAATGGAATCGTTATTGACTGCTGTTGCTTATTTAAAGGAAATAGACGTACGCAACTATATTATTGAACTAGGTCACACTGGGCTTTTTGACTATTTAATTAAATCGCTTGAATTAAATCAAGAAACAGAGGAGCAGTTAAGGTTAGCATTATATGATAAAAAACAGGATGCCATTTATCAAATTATTAATAAGCGTGAGCACAATGAAATTGCTCAGGATCTTGTTGAGTTAACCAAAGCTTTTGGGGGAAAAGAAGTGTTAGTGCGCTATGGCTTAAGGTGGCAAGATCGACCTGAATTGGTAGCGATTCTTAATCAGTTACAGCAACTTGTTGCTGTCCTAGAGCAAATAGGTGTACCAGAGGTAATTGTTGATCTAGGACGAGTGAAAGAGCTACCCTACTACAGTGGGACAATGTTTCGCGGTTACTTAAAGCCATCAGGAAAAACCTGTTTCTCAGGGGGGCGCTATGATAAGCTCTATGCTCAATTCAATGAGGATATTACGGCGATTGGACTAGCGTTTGATATTGACGTATTAACAGAAGTACTGAAACCAGAACCAGTTAAACCAAGAATTTGTCTTGTAGCGTGTCCACAAACGCATTTAAAAGCCGAATTAATGCGTAAAGACTTTCCAAACGGACAAGTAGATATTCGCTATCAAATCCCAGCTACTGGACTTTATGATCAAGTTATTCAGATTGCAGATGAGGTGAAAGAATGAAACCAGTAATTGCCTTAACAAAAGGGCGCTTAGAAAAACAATTTTTATCTTACTTCTCGTCATTGCAGTATGATACCGAACCCTTAATAAAAAAGGGGAGAAAGCTACGAATTGAAACAGACCAATTTGCTTTTATTTTTGCTAAAGGACCTGATGTCACGACATATGTACAATATGGTATTGCTGATTTAGGTGTTGTAGGTGGCGATATTCTTGCCGAATTTGAACCAGATGTATACGATTTGTTTCCACTTCCATTCGGTAAGTGTCGCATGGCTGTTGCGACAGAACAAGGTAAGATTTGGCCTAAGCACAAAAAAACAATTGCTAGTAAATATACGAGCATTACCAAAGATTTTTTTAAAAATAAAGGTGAATCGGTTGAAATTATTAAACTAGAGGGTTCCGTTGAATTAGCCCCTATTTTAGGCTTAGCTGATGGTATTGTTGATATTGTTGAAACTGGGACGACTTTAAAGGAGAATGGTTTGGTTGTTAGTGAAGAATTTCTTAAATTTAGTGCACGTTTAATTGCTAATCGTTCTGCACTTAAAATTAAACGCAATGAATTAGCAGCTGTAATTAAAAGATTACAGGAGGGGCAGATATGAAAATAGCCGTATATCAGGCTCAGCAATTTAAAAACCAGTTTTTGAACAAAAGAAAAAGCAGATCACAGGCTAATCACGTCACACAAGTGGCGCAGGAAGTTATTGACGCTGTCTACAATCAGGGTGAGAAAGCGCTACGCTCCTATATTAAACAATTTGATGGGTCTGTACCAAACGAATTGTTAGTGTCTGATCAGGAAAGGGAACGCGCTTGGCAACAAGTTTCTGAAAGGACAGTTCAAGCTTTACAAAATGCAGCTGAGAATATTAGAACATTTCATAATAAACAACTTAATCAGTCAAAATTTATGCAGCATGATGAACAGATTGTCTCGGGTCAGCTATTTCAGCCCATTGATAGGGTCGGTATCTATGTCCCTGGTGGAACGGCCTGTTACCCATCGTCCGTATTAATGAATGCTATTCCTGCCAAAATAGCAGGTGTTGCAGAGATTATTATGGTTACTCCGGCTCGGGATGGGCAAGAAATTGCACCTATCTTATCTGTAGCAGCCGATATCGCGGGGGTAACACGTATATATAAAGTAGGGGGTATTCAGGCAATCGCAGCCCTGACCTATGGAACCGAATCAATTCCAGTTGTTGATAAAATAGTTGGACCTGGAAACGCATATGTGGCTGCGGCAAAAGCGCTGGTTTATGGCGATGTTGGCATTGATATGATTGCAGGTCCTTCTGAAGTAGCAATTATAGCTGATGATTCAGCTAATCCTAAACATGTTGCGGCTGACTTAATTGCCCAAGCCGAGCATGATGTACAAGCCAGAACAGTATTATTCACCCCTTCAGCTCAATTAATTGCGGCTACAAAGGCTGAGTTAGCTACCCAACTTGAGACCTTACCGAGAACTTCAATTGCATCTGAGGCGATTTTAACAAATGGTGCCCTTGTTCAAGTAAGCGATTTAACAGAGGCTTTTGATCTGGCAAATATGCTAGCACCCGAGCATTTAGAAATTCAACTTGATCATGCCTTAAGTTATCTTAGTCATGTTAAGCATGCTGGTTCCGTCTTTTTAGGTCACTATACACCTGAATCACTTGGTGATTACTATGCTGGCCCTAATCATGTCTTACCTACTTCAGGAACAGCCAAGTTTTCATCAGGTCTATCTGTAGATGATTTTATGAAAAAGACGACGTTCCTTTATTATTCTCAGCAGGCTTTAGCAACTGCGGCCAAGGATATTGTCACATTGGCTGAAGAAGAACAACTGTCTGGCCACGCAAGAGCAGTAACAAAACGATTAGAGGTGAAGAAAAATGATCCGTCAGGCTGAGAAGAAGCGTCAAACATATGAAACAGCAATTCAAGTCAAAATTAATTTAGATCAAGCAGAACCTATTTCCATTAAAACTGGTGTTGGTTTTTTTGATCATATGCTAACATTAATGGCTAGTCATGGCCGCTTTTCATTAGTCGTTCAAGCTGAGGGTGATCTACACATTGATAGTCACCATACCGTTGAGGATGTCGGCATTGTCATTGGTCAGCTTGTTAAAGAAGCGCTTGGGGATAAGAAACAAATTAATCGCTATGGCACAGCCTACGTCCCAATGGATGAGGCGCTAGGTTTTGTATCACTTGATATAAGTGGCCGACCCTACCTTGTGTTTGATGCTGAATTAAACAATGAGAAATTAGGGAATTTTGATACTGAGTTGGTGAGAGAGTTTCTCCAGGCATTTATGGTTCATGCAGGTATTACCTTGCATGCGCGTGTACTTTATGGAATGAATACGCATCATAAAATAGAAGCAATCTTTAAGGCGTTAGGTCGTGCGTTAGCAGATGCAATTACGGTAAATCCAGAAATTAAGGGCGTTAATTCAACAAAGGGGTTGTTGGAATGATTGCAATTGTTGACTATGGTATGGGAAATGTTGCCAGTGTCAGAGCAGCCTTTGAAAAGCTCGGTTACCAAGTTGTTGTAACAGACGATCATCAATTATTACGCGAGGCTAGTCATCTTATCTTGCCTGGAGTAGGTTCGTTTCAAGCTGCAATGGCAGAGATTGAGGAGCGTAATCTTAAACAATTACTTATCCAGCTCGCTAAGTCAAAGCCATTCTTAGGTATTTGCCTTGGAATGCAGTTGCTTTTTGAAGAAGGGACTGAGGGAGGTCACTCCAGTGGCTTAGGGCTAATTCCGGGCAAAGTAACTCGCATTCAGACGCCATATATTCTACCACATATAGGTTGGAATCAATTAACGGTAACGGATTTGGTCCCGAGCTTCCAAGACTTTAATGAAGCATTTGTCTACTTTGTCCATACCTTTGCGGCAGAGACAGCTGCAAACTATATTGTAGCAACTGCAGACTATGGAACTGATGTAACGGCAATTGTTAGGAATAAAAACATTTATGGTATCCAGTTCCACCCGGAAAAAAGTGCTGATATTGGTTCGCGGATTATTAAAACATTTTTAAATGAGGTGCAAGTATGAAAATTCTACCAGCGATTGACTTGCTTAACGGCAACTGTGTTCGACTTTATCAAGGAGATTTCAATCAAGCTGAGCAAGTAGCTCAAGATCCTGTCGAGCAATTAAAGACTTTTATTAATGATGGTGCAGAACTCATTCATATTGTTGATTTAGACGGTGCAAGGGATAGTCAAGCACGTCAATATCAGCTGATTGAAGACCTTTGTACGCAGTCAACAGTTCCGATTCAGATCGGTGGAGGTATAAGGTCAATGGAGACGGTGGACCAATTAATGCAAGCTGGTGCGTCTCGACTGGTCCTCGGCACAGCAGCAATTGAAAATCAATCTTTTCTCGAGCAAGCACTAGCGAAATACCCCGAAGCTATTGTAGTGGGGATTGATGCGAAGAATGGTCGTGTTGCTACGCATGGCTGGGAGGATGTATCGTCAGTCGATTACCTTACGTTTGCAAAAGAAATGGAACAGCTAGGTGTGCAGACGATCGTATTTACTGATATTTCAAAGGATGGTACGATGACGGGTCCAAATATTGAGCAATTACAGGCAATTAACTCGTCCGTAAATTGTAAAATTGTTGCTTCTGGTGGTATTAGTAGTCTTGCTGATATTAAAGCACTAGTGGCAATCGGGATTGAAGAAGCAATTGTTGGAAAAGCCATCTATCAAGGAACAGTGACGATCGAAGGGGTTAATCAACTATGATTGCTAAACGAATCATTTCATGCTTAGATGTTAAAGACGGTGAAGTAGTGAAAGGTACAAATTTTGTTGGGCTACGAGCACTTGGTGATCCAGTTGAGATGGCTAAGGGCTATTCCAAGGCTGGCGCTGATGAGATTGTCTTTTTAGATATTTCAGCGACTCACGAAGCAAGGGACACGATTATTGATATTGTTAAGGATACTGCTCGTCAAGTACATGTGCCATTTACTGTAGGGGGAGGTGTCCGATCTATTGCCGATGTTAACCGTCTATTACAGGCAGGGGCAGATAAAGTAGGGATAAATTCAGCAGCAGTCACAAATCCCGAATTAATTACTGCTGCTGCAGAGCGCTTTGGCTCTCAGTGTATTGTCGTTGCAATTGATGCTAAAAAGTTTGCGGACGGCTGGCATGTGATGACACATGGGGGGAGGAAGGATACCGGTATTGATGCATTACAATGGGCAATTGAAGCAGAAACAAGGGGAGCTGGAGAAATTTTACTAACAAGCGTTGATACTGATGGTGTAAAATCGGGCTTTGATTTAGCGTTAACAACCGCTGTTGTCCAGCGTGTGAAGATTCCAGTTATCGCCTCAGGTGGTGTTGGTCATCCTGATCATTTCGCAGAGGTCTTTAAGGCAACTGATGTATCAGCGGGCTTAGCCGCTTCAATTTTTCATGAGCAAACATTTTCTATTCAAGCCGTTAAACAAAGTTGTCGAGAACAGGGGGTGCTAGTACGTGAAGCCTAATTTTTCAAAGGGACTTGTTCCAGCAATAATCGTCGATGCACGCACCAAAGATGTTTTAACATTAGCGTATATGAATGAAAAATCATATCACAAAACACTTGAAACAAATGAAACATGGTTTTACTCTCGTTCAAGGCAAGAATTATGGCATAAAGGAGCAACATCAGGAAATACGCAAAAGGTTGTTTCACTAACACTCGATTGCGATCAAGATGCACTTTTAGTAGAAGTCATTCCGAAAGGACCCGCGTGTCATAAAGGCACTACATCTTGCTTTACCGAAGTTGTGAAAGAGCAGAATCAAGAAGATTTTGATGCTAATATTATCAATAGAATTGTTACTGAGATTAGCGAAAGAAAGCTCAATCCGCAATCAGACTCCTATACTAATTATTTGTTTAATAAAGGGATTGATAAAATTAGTAAGAAGCTCATTGAAGAAGCTGGAGAGGTTGTCATTGCAGCAAAAAATAGAGATAAAACTGAAGTAACTTTAGAGGTTAGTGATTTACTTTATCACACCTTTGTGCTACTCGAAGAGCAGGGTGTGCCTTTTAATCAGATAAAAACTGAATTAACCAAGCGTTTTGCTAAAAAAGGCAATAATAAAGGAGATCGACCAAAAATTGAGCAGTGGTAAACTGTTCAATTTTTTATTTACTATAATATTATTATGTAAACTAAATTAGCGATTTCTTATCCAAGTAGAGACACACTACCGAAAAGCTTTCTTAGGAAAAACTGTAGACCAATCTATTTATGAATATCTACACACCGAAACTATAAATAGTTATATGTCCGAAATTTATGACTTAATGTAATATATAATTGACTTTTTGTAAGGTTATATATTATGATTATCATAGGAGGAGATGCTGTGAAGAACAAAAAAATGAAGTTGGCTAGGGTCGAGGCCGATGTATCACAAGAAAAGTTAGCAAGTCTGGTAGGCGTGACAAGACAGACGATTAACTTAATTGAAGCCGGAAACTACAATCCAAGTCTAAAATTGTGCACGGCAATATGTAAGGTCTTAAATAAAACGTTAAATGATTTATTCTGGGAGGAATGAAAGATGGATACTGAGTCGGTGATTAAAGCAGCAAAATTGAAGATATGTGTAGGTATAGTGGTTAGTATTGGTCTCTTTATAACCTGGTTTATTTTTGAAACAAGTGAGCTATCCTTTAGCAATCATAAAGTGTTTATCGCCTTATCACTTATCCCGTTTAGCGTATCACTAGTGTCATTTCTTAAGTTAATGAAGTTAAACAAGTATCCACAGACAATTGTAGCTGAGACTGATGAAAGATTGGTAGCTGAGAAGAATGAGGCTGATGCCAAGACGTTAAAGATCATTCAAGGTACATTATTTTTAATTTATTTAAGTTATACCTTTGTCATTCCAGATGACATCTTTAAAACAATAGGTTGGTGGATGACCTTACTGGTTTTACTTATATCGTTGTTCTTACCATTACTATTTCGTTATCTTGGAAGAAAGCAAGGCAGATAATAACTACGGTGATCAGTAAGTAATTAGAAGGAGGTGAGTGGCAAATGACGAGTGGTATGTTCCTACTTATAATGGTATTAATCTCAGTCATAATTATTAGAAAAAGGGACAAAAAATAGGGCAAGAACTTATAGATGTCCCAGCCCTATATCTTAAGGTTCTTGTATAAATTTTAGTGGACCAAGATCGTTTTATTATTGGATTAAATTAGCTGTTCCAATGTTGTTCAATAAATGGGTCACGACCCGATTTTTCACGGTCTATCTGATACGCTTCAGTATTCTTCTTATAATAGTCTTGATGATATTCCTCTGCTGGATAGAAGGTTCTTGCAGGAAGAATGTCAGTTACAATTTCCTCCTTAAACCGTCCACTGGTTGCAAGTTGATTTTTAGCTAATTGCGCCAATTTTTGTTGATTTTCATTATGGTAAAAGATCGCCGTTCGATATTGTGGACCGCGATCATGGAATTGCCCATCTGGATCAGTAGGGTCAATCTGCGGCCAGTATAGATCTAAAATTTGCTGATAAGAAATGATCTCCGGGTTAAAGGTAATTTGAACGACCTCGTAATGGCCGGTTTTACCTGTTTTAATTTGCTGATATGTCGGATTTTCAACATGGCCGCCACTATAACCAGATAGCACGGCTTTAACACCATCCCATTGGTCGAAGGGCTTAACCATGCACCAAAAACAGCCGCCTGCAAAGGTTGCTTTTTGATAAGTTGACATTTACATTCCTCCAAATTTCAATATTAGTCTTAATCTCGCTTAAGACGTGGATAATGCTCAGTGAAGTAATTAATAACAAATTGATAAAAAACCTTTTCAGAAGGGGCAAGATCACGATGTTTTGGTGTAATCATGCCGACACTCCGCTTTAAGTCAGGGCTGCTAATTGGTATACGCACTGTATAGCTGGATTGATATTCAGCTATTGCACTTTCTGGTAGAATTGTTATGCCTATATTAGCAGCAACCATTCCTTTAATCGCATCTAAGTCCTCACCTTGTGTCGAGACATGAGGTTCAAATCCTACCGAATAACAAGCATCAACAACTAACCTTTCGAATATGTATCCTTTTGGAAAAAGCACGAAGTCCTCATCTTTTAATTCAGTTAAGTAGACACTTTTTCGTTTTGAGAGGCGATGATTGCTAGGAGCAAGCAGGAACATCTTCTCGTGAAAAAGAATATCTCCATTTATGTGTGGATCATCAGTAATAACTGGGCCAATAAAAGCAATATCAAGCTCACGCTCTTTGACAGCATCAATTAGGAAATTATAGGCCCCTTGTCTTAACTGAAAATGAATATTTGGATATGCTGTTTTAAATTCTGCGAGCAAATGGGGTAGCATACTACTTGCTAAGCTGGTTGGAAAACCGATTTTTATTGAACCTCGTTCTGGATCTATATATTCATCCATTTGTTTCTTTGCATAATCAATGGCTTTCATCGCTTCTTTCGCATGGGTTAGAAAAATCTTCCCTATTGGTAACAACTTGACATTTCTTCCTTCACGTTCAAATAGTTGAATGCCCAATTCATTTTCTAAATTAGCAATTTGCCGACTAATTGCTGATTGTGCAACGTGCAGATGAACGGCTGCTTCAGAAACATGCTCACGTTCAGCAACTTCAATGAAATATTTTAACTGTCTAAATTCCATCCTTGTCCTCCCCCTGAATTAATCTATATATGCGATTATATTCATTATAATTATATATTGTATATATAAATTAGAGAACATACAATAGGAATAGACACAAAAATCTAATTTTTTAATCTATTTTTGGGGGCATGTTTCATGAAATTCAATAAAATGGCTGAAAAACAAGGATTATATCAGCCGCAGTTTGAACGAGATAATTGTGGAATTGGGTTATATGCCCATATTAAAGGTAAACGCACACATGATATCGTCAAACAAGGGCTTGAAATGCTGACAAAGCTTGATCACAGAGGTGGTCAGGGTAGCGATCCCGAAACTGGTGATGGATCTGGTTTAATGGTCCAAATACCAGACTTATTCTTTAGAAAGGCACTACCTACGATTCAATTTCCTGAGGAGGGCCGATATGGTGTTGGTATGACATTCTTCTCGCAAGATGACCCAAACATAATAAAATGGGAATCAACCATTAATCAAATTATAACAGATGAGGGTCAAGAAGTATTGGGCTGGCGAACCACGCCGACAGATGTCAGAAAAGTCGGAAAAAAAGCACAGGATACTGCACCATATGTTAGACAAGTGTTTATTAAAGCAAATGATGACATAAAAACGACAATAGAATTTGAACGAAAGCTATACTTGATTAGAAAACAAGCCGAGCGAATAGCTAAGGAGAATGAGGATGCTTTTTATTTTCCAAGTTTCTCAAGTCAAACAATTGTTTATAAGGGCTTGTTAACATCAGATCAAGTGGGTAAATTTTATTTAGATTTACAGGATCCCGAATTTATCTCAGCGTTTTCACTCGTACACTCACGCTTCAGTACAAATACCTTTCCGAGTTGGGAACGCGCCCATCCAAATCGTTATTTAATTCATAATGGTGAAATTAACACACTCAGAGGAAATGTAAATTGGATGCGGGCAAGAGAGCAGCAATTTGTTTCAGATGCCTTTGGTGAGGATCTAAAAAAAGTATTACCGATTCTAAATGCAGAGGGTAGTGATTCATCAGTTTTAGATAATGCTTTAGAATTTTTTATTCTAGCTGGAAGAACACCTGCTCATGCCGCAATGATGCTTATCCCAGAACCGTGGGAACAGAACAAAAGCATGTCGCCGGAAAAGCGAGCTTTTTATAAATATCACAGCTGTTTAATGGAGCAGTGGGACGGACCAACATCAATTACCTTCACTAATGGAAAGCAGATTGGTGCTATTCTTGATCGAAATGGCTTAAGGCCGGCACGGTATTATGTAACAAAGGATGACTACATTATTTATTCATCTGAAACTGGTGTTATTCAAGTCGATGAAACGGATGTTGTGTTGAAAGATCGTCTTCGTCCAGGCAAGATGTTATTAGTTGACCTTGAAGAGGGTAGAATTGTTGCTGATCAAGAAATTAAGAACGAAATTGTAACTGCTGAACCTTATCAAGAATGGCTTGATGATCAAGTCGTTACGCTATCACAAGAACAGGTTGAAACAAACCCTAAACAAATTAATTTTCTTATTGAACGGCAAAAGGCATTTGGCTATACTACTGAAGATATTGAAAAGTATTTAATTCCACTTTTGGCAAACGGTAAGGACCCAATTGGAGCCATGGGAAATGATACGCCATTAGCTGTTTTATCCAATAAAGCACAATCTTTATTTAACTATTTCAAACAACTCTTTGCTCAAGTTACCAATCCACCGATTGATGCTTATCGAGAAAAAATTGTGACATCAACGTTAACTTGGTTGGGTACTGAAGGTGACATATTACACCCTTCAAAAAAGAATAGCCATCGCATACGGTTAACAACACCGATTTTATCAAATGAACAACTAACAGAATTGAAAAATAAAGAAGCGCTAGGTTTTAAAGCTGCCGAGCTGAATAGTTTATTCACTAACGATTTGGCTGCCGGACTAAAGCGGATCCACAAGCAAGCAGAGGCTGAGATTACTGCTGGTGCCAACTTAATCATCCTTACTGATCGATATATGAATGAACAGGAAGTTGCAATTCCAGCATTACTAGCAGTGAGTAGTCTACATCAACACTTAGTCAGACAAGGGATTCGAACTAAAGCAAGTATTATTATTGAAACAGGGGAAGCAAGAGAGGTACACCATTTTGCAGCATTAATTGGATACGGCGCAGATGCCATTACACCTTATCTCGTTTACGAGACTTATTTATCGCAAATATTGTCAGATAATCTAACATTCTCCTATCAAGAAGCTGTTAGCCGCTATATTGATATTGTCACAGAAGGTGTCATTAAAGTCATGTCCAAGATGGGGATTTCGACAATTCAGAGCTATCGTGGTGCGCAAATATTTGAGGCTGTTGGCATTAGTCAAACAGTTATTGATCACCATTTCACCGGTACTGCTTCACAAATTGATGGCATTAATTTAGCGACAATTGCACGTGAAGCACAGCTACGGCATGAAGAAGGCTATCAAGTTGAAATTAGTAAATCATTAGATTCTGGAAGTGATTTTCAATGGCGAAAAACCGGAGAGCATCATGCTTATAATCCATTGACTTTGCATAAGTTGCAATGGGCAGCGAGAAGAGGGGATTACAAACTTTTTAAAGAGTTTACCGAGTCGGTTAATGACGAGCAAATTGGCTTTTTGAGAAATTTGTTTAGCTTTAAGCCAAGTAGTAAGATCGATATTAATGAGGTTGAGTCAGTTGATTCAATTGTAAAACGGTTTAAGACTGGCGCCATGTCTTTTGGATCAATTAGTCAGGAAGCACATGAGGCGCTAGCAATTGCAATGAATCGCCTTGGTGGCAAAAGTAATAGTGGTGAGGGTGGCGAAGATCCACGACGGTTCAAGGCAGATGAGAATGGTGATTTGCGCAGAAGTGCAATTAAGCAAGTGGCTTCCGCACGATTTGGTGTCAATAGTCATTATCTTGTCAACGCTGAGGAGTTGCAAATTAAAATTGCCCAAGGCGCTAAGCCAGGGGAAGGTGGGCAACTGCCTGGTCAGAAAGTTTATCCCTGGGTTGCGAATGTGCGAAATTCAACCACTGGTGTCGATTTGATTTCACCACCGCCACATCATGATATTTATTCAATTGAGGATCTTGCACAATTAATTCATGATTTAAAAAATGCTAACCGTGATGCACGTATTAGTGTAAAACTAGTCGCGAAGGCTGGTGTTGGGACAATTGCATCTGGGGTAGCAAAAGGAAATGCTGATGTCATCTCAGTCGTTGGCTACGACGGCGGAACAGGTGCCTCTCCAAAAACCAGTATTAAACATGCTGGCTTACCGTGGGAGCTAGGCTTGGCTGAGACTCATCAAACCTTGCTTATTAATGATTTAAGAGAACGTGTCGTGCTCGAAACAGATGGTAAGTTGTTAACCGGTAAGGACGTCATCCTAGCGACATTACTAGGAGCTGAAGAGTATGGCTTTGCAACTGCTCCTTTGGTTATCTTAGGTTGTGTCATGATGCGTGTTTGTCACTTAGACACTTGTCCAGTTGGCGTTGCTACTCAAAATCCTGAATTACGTAAAAAGTTTACTGGTGACCCTGACCATGTCGTTAACTTCATGCGCTTTATTGCGCAAGAGGTACGTGAAATAATGGCTGAACTTGGTTTTCGCTCATTGGAAGATATGGTTGGCCGGACTGATCTTCTCACCATAAGCGATAAAGCCAAACAGCACTGGAAGGCGAGCCAGTTAGATTTAAGCAAGGTTGTCTATCAACCTAAAGGGATTATTAAGCTTAACAAAACAAAGCAAGATCATAAAATAGAGCAGTCATTAGATATTCAAACCTTGTTACCAGCAGTTAAAGAGGCAATTGCTACAGGCGAACCTGTTGAAGTAAGTAGTAAAATTACTAATATTAATCGAGTAGCTGGAACCATTATTGGTAGTGAGATTTCAAAGCAATACGGTGGTGCTGGGTTGCCTGAGAATACGATTCGTCTAAACTTTACTGGCTCAGCTGGGCAAAGCTTTGGCGCTTTTATTCCACGTGGCATGACGCTGACACTAGCTGGCGATGCTAATGATTATGTTGGCAAAGGTTTATCTGGTGGCAAGTTAATTGTTAAAGCTCCAAAAGATGTTACCTTTAACGCAAGTGATAACGTAATCGCAGGTAATGTCTCCTTCTATGGAGCGACTGCTGGTGAGGCCTATATTAATGGCTATGCTGGTGAACGCTTTGCAGTGAGAAATAGTGGGGCTAACATTGTTGTTGAAGGTGTCGGTGATCACGGTTGTGAATATATGACAGGTGGAAAAGTGACAGTTTTAGGGAAAGTAGGTAAGAACTTTGCTGCTGGAATGTCTGGTGGAATTGCTTATGTTTTCAGTACCGACCGAGAGCGGTTTATTAATCAAGCTAATGATGAACTTGTTGATTTTGAACAGCTTGATAATCAAAAAGAAATTGCTGAGCTCAAGCAAATGGTTGACAATCATTTTGCCTATACGAATTCGTCACGAGCACGTACAATCCTAGATAATTGGGAAGCTAGTGTTGCTCATTTTGTTAAAGTCATCCCACGTGATTATAAACAAATTGTCGGACGCATCAATGAATTTGTAGCGGCAGGACAAAGTGAAGAAGAGGCAAAGATGAAGGCATTTTTATTAAAAAAAGATAATCGCTTAGCTGAATATACGGATGATCAAGAGGTTTTAGCACAATAGAAAGGAGACAGGAATATGGGGAAAGCGACTGGATTTATGGAAATTAAACGGGAGCAGGCAATCGAACGCGATCCGACTGACCGGATTAAAGATTGGAAAGAATATTCTGCTCCTTTCTCAGATGAAATGATGCAACGACAAGGAGCGCGTTGTATGGATTGTGCAACACCATTCTGTCATATTGGAATGGAAATAGAGGGCGCTACTTCAGGTTGTCCAATCCATAATTTAATTCCTGAATGGAATGATCTTGTTTACAAAGGTAAATGGAAGGAAGCCTTAGCGCGATTAATGAAAACCAATAATTTCCCAGAGTTTACTGGTCGTGTTTGTCCGGCGCCATGTGAAGGGTCATGTACAGTAGCAATTGCTGACCCTGCGGTAGCAATAAAGAACATTGAACGGGCAATTATTGATAAAGGCTTTGAGATGGGCTGGATTACGCCGAAAATTCCACAAACTCGCACTAAGAAGACAGTAGCAATTATTGGTTCAGGTCCGGCCGGTCTTGCCGCGGCTGACCAACTTAATCAGGCAGGTCATCACGTTACCGTCTACGAACGTTCTGACCGTGCCGGCGGCCTATTAATGTATGGCATTCCGAACATGAAACTTGATAAAGATGTGGTCACGCGCCGAATCAAGCTGCTGGAAAAAGAGGGTGTTACCTTCATACTAAATACTGAGGTGGGCAGCGACATTTCAGCTGAGGAGATCAGAGCAGCATTTGATTCTGTCATTCTGTGTACAGGATCACAAAAGGCCAGAGATTTACCAATCCCTGGCCGAGAATATCAAGGTGTTCATCTGGCAATGGATTATTTAACGCAAGCAACGAAATCGTTATTAACTAACAATCCAAACAGTTCATTAACAGCAAAAGATAAAGATGTTATCGTTATCGGTGGTGGTGATACCGGTGCTGATTGTGTCGCTACTGCTTTACGACAAGGGGCTAAGAGTGTTAATCAATTCGCAATTAACCCACAGCTACCTATAAAACGGGCTGATGATAATCAATGGCCTGCTTATCCAAAGGTTTTTTCTTTAGAATACGCCCATAAAGAGGCTAAAGAGAAATATGGTAAAGACATTAGAGAACATGCGATCCAAACAAAGGCATTTATTACAGATGGAAAAGATGGCCTGCAGGCGCTATATACAGTAAAAATGGCAAAAACACGTGATCAGAATGGCCAATTTGTTTATCAAGAAGTACCTAATTCAGAAGATGTCTGGCCCGCGCAATTAGTTATTATTGCCATTGGGTTCGAAGGTCCTGAGCAACCTCTATTAGAGGCATTTGGCGTTAAGCAAGAAGGTAAACGAATTGCTGCGCAATATGGCGATTTCAAAACAAATGTAGAGGGTGTATTTGCCGCTGGTGACGCAAGACGCGGGCAAAGCTTGATCGTTTGGGCCATTAATGAGGGGCGTGAGGTTGCCTGTGCGGTTGATCATTATTTAATGGGGAAAACAACGCTACCAACTGTTCAAGCAGTCTAGAATCCATCTCATCAGAGCTGATTTGGTTAATCAAACTTAATCAGCTCTGTCTATTCTTATTAACTCAACTTTCGCAGCGTAAAATTACAGTCTACCCATTGCTCTGAGCGTCTAAATAGCCAGTTACATACTTAGATAGACGTTTAATTGCATGTAAGTTTTGTGACAGAAGAACGACTCCGCGTTGGGAAGTGAGGGAGCTTCGCTTTCTGCAGGCACGAGGCGATGCCCTGGTTAGAGCTACACCGTTTTTGCGACTTAAGGAGCTAAAACGTATGTTGCTTTTGTGCCCGTGGTAAAAGCGAATCCATTGACGCCTTGAGCGTAAAATGAATTAGGATCGTTTATTTAGAGACAATAGTCAAGTTCTATACTTAATTCTAGCTATTATGCGATGACATTGGAGTTGTTCACCTTTTTTAACTGCGAAAGTTGAGTTATTAAAATAATGGTGTTTTTTTATTGGATTACATACTACAATAGATATATTAAAAAATATAGCTTTAGAGGGGGAGTTCAAATGGAAGCACATAAAATATCAGTAACAAAAGTAATGACCAAAAAACCCAAGCCTGCAAATGATCAGTTAGGGTTTGGACGCCATTTCACCGATCATATGTTTATTATGGACTATCACATTGAAAAGGGTTGGTTCGATCCGCGAATTGTCCCATATCAAGCACTAACACTCGATCCAGCAGCAATGATCTTTCACTATGGACAAACAGTGTTTGAGGGCCTAAAGGCTTATTATACTGACAGCAACGAGATACAGCTATTCCGACCGGAAGAAAATATTAAACGCCTAAATCGTTCAAGTGCTCGGATGTGTATCCCAGAAATTGATCCTGAGCTTGCCTTAACTGCGATTAAACAATTAGTGGCTGTTGACAAGGAATGGGTCCCGACAATTGAAGGTACTTCTCTTTATATCCGCCCATTTATTGTCGCAACTGAGCCTTACCTAGGCGTAGCGCCAGCGAAGCAGTACCAGTTCATAATCATTTTATCACCAGTGGGGGCATATTATAGTGAAGGGATCAACCCTGTCAAGATAGCTGTTGAAAATCAATATATCCGTGCAATTAAAGGTGGCACAGGAGAAGCGAAGACCGCCGGAAATTATGCCGGAAGTCTAATCGCTCAAGAAAAAGTTACGAATCACGGATTTGCCCAAGTACTCTGGTTAGATGGATACGAGCAGAAATACATTGAAGAGGTCGGGAGTATGAATGTCTTCTTCAAAATTAATGGTGAGGTAGTTACGCCGGCCTTAAGTGGCAGCATATTACCAGGTATTACCCGCATGTCTGTGATTGAATTACTCAAACAGTGGGGAGTACCGGTTAGGGAGACGAAGCTTTCACTTACCGATTTACAGGCAGCTTACCAACAAGGAACACTGGAAGAGGCGTTTGGTTCTGGAACAGCTGCGGTTATTTCACCAATTGGTGAGCTTCACTATCAAAGTCATGCACTGGTACTTAATAATAATCAAACTGGCCCACTTGCTAAAAAACTGTACGACACGTTAACTGGTATTCAATATGGTAAACTTGAAGATGCATTTAATTGGACCGTTTCCTTAACATAGGTATAAAAAGTGAGTAAGCCTATAAGTGGCCAAAGGACAACAATAAAAAGTAAGTGCGATAAAGTGAATCGTTAATTACTGGGATTTTCTTTATCGCTAACTGATTGGTCACAGCAGTCAAACAGCTAAATTATGACTAAAATACGACCTACCAAAGTACAGATTTCGAAGGGCGGACTGTGAGCAAGTCAGGTACATATTAACTGATATTCTCCTTAAAAGACATGGTTTCACGGTAAGAACGTGAATTGGTGAGAATCGATTAATTCTTTATCACTACGCTACGTCGTTAGTCATAGCAATCTATTATTTTCTTAATAGACAAGCAGTACTTTCTTTTGCTACATTTGATATTTTTACCTTGAATTGTAAGGTATGCTAGATGGGGGAAACCGTAGCATGTTAGAAACAAAGCTAGTTATTTTTTTTATTATTACTTTTCCAGTTTGGCTAATCGGCCGCACACGTTTTCTACGTAAAAGGAAGCGACGACCTCAGTTCCTTGGGGAAATTGTTGTCCAAATGTTTGCCTTTTATTTTTTAACAGTAGCCTACCTAACGTTTGAGCCATTCACTTTTCAAATCCCATTTATTGGGGACAGACCGTTTAGTTTTGACACACAATTATTTTATCGCTTGCTCCATATGGCACCAGGTCATATTCATCTCCAATTGCTTTATTCAATTGGAAATGTTCTTTTATTTGTTCCTTTTGGGATGTTAGCACCTGTTATCTTTACCAAGCTTCGTCATGTTGTTTTCTTAGTTTTTGCCTCATTTATGTTTTCACTGACCATTGAAATGACGCAAGCACTATTTACGTTGACGAGAATGGGGACAGTGGATGATCTTTTCTTTAATACGCTTGGTGGTCTTCTTGGTTATATAATCTTTCGTTGCGCGGCTAAGCTAGGTGGAAAATGAACAGACTTTTCTGAAAAAACTATTGACAATGTTGTTAAGCTTAAGGATAATGTAGTAAATTAATATCTTAAAAAATGATGATAGGGACCAAGTAAATAATTGATGAATGAAAGAGATTAAGACGCATTGGCTGAAACGTCTTATCATACCACTCATTATTGAATCCTACCCTTTGAATTGTTAATTACCATAATTAACCGCTTAAATTGAGCGTTATCAACTTGGCAAGAGGATAGATGTAGATCTATCAATGATGGTGGTACCGCGGAAAGCTGTTTTTCGTCCATTACATATTTATGTAGTGATCGAAAGGCTGTTTTTTTTTGATTGTTTTAATTAAGAGAAACCAACGTCAATAAAGTGAATCTTTAACTCGTGAGAATCATGCAGTCAGTTAATCTGAAATTAATTAACAACATCTGGTAAAACCACTACGGTTACTGTGCGAATAAACACTGATAATTAACAAAGGAGATGTTGTCATGGAAACGAAGCGTGTTGTTATCAAGATTGGCAGTAGCTCACTTACAAACAAAGACGGTACACTGAGTTTAAAGAAACTACAGCAATATAGTGAAGCTGTCTCCTCCTTAATGGATCAAGGTATTGAGGTTGTGCTCATCTCATCTGGTGCTGTCTCAGCAGGTTTTCGTGACTTAGGTTACTCAAGTCGCCCTGTAACCGTTTCTGGTAAACAAGCGGCCGCGGCAGTGGGGCAGGGGCTATTAATTAAAGCCTATAATGACTTTTTTAAGAAGCTGGGCTATGTTAGTGCTCAACTTCTTTTAACAAGAGATGTTTTCAGAAATGAAATTCAATTCTCAAATGTGTATCAAACCATTCGTGAGTTATTAAAGAGACGTGTCATTCCGATTATTAATGAAAATGACTCAGTAGCTACAGATGAGCTTACCTTTGGTGATAATGACATGCTGTCTGCACTAGTAAGTGGCTTGGTTAATGCTGACCTATTGATTATACTTACAGATATTGATGGCATTTATCGAGAAAACCCGCGCACCCATCCTATGTCGGCTAAGATCGATTATTTACCGCATATATCGGATGCTTTAATTAATCAAATGAGTGCCGAGTCAGGTTCTAAAGTAGGAACTGGTGGAATGAAGTCTAAACTACTAGCTGCTCAAAAAGCAACAAGCTTAGGCGTACGCTGCTTTATTGGCTTAGCAGAACAGCAAGAAGCATTAAGGTTAGTTATCAAGGGTAATGGAACGGGTTCCTATATTGGCAGTGAAGAGGCCGTCCACGTTCGAAAACAGAAGCAGTGGATCGCTTTTCATTCACAAGTTAGTGGTCGTGTCTTTATTGATGATGGAGCCAAGCAAGCAATTGAATTAGAAGGCAAAAGCCTGCTGCCGATTGGGATAGTTGCGCTTGAAGGAGAGTTTAATAAAGATGATGTTGTTGAGATCTATTATCATCATCAATTACTAGCAAAAGGACAAATTAACTATTCTAATGGGCAACTTCAGCAAATTCGCGGCTTGAATAGTCATGAGGCTAGCAAACTAATTAAAGGAACTAAGGCAGAAGCTATTCATCGTAACAAACTAATTTTAACCACACAGGGGGTTTGACTATGAAAGAGTTGGAGCTAATTGGCAAGAAAGCAAAGCAGGCTGCGGTACAACTAGCCCGTGCAACCACAATTGAAAAAAATGATGCGTTACGACGGATAGCACAGTTACTACTTGATCAGCAGGAGCTAATTATTAATGAAAATCAAAAAGACATTAACAATGCTAAGCAAGCGGGGGTTGCTCAAGCAATCATTGATCGACTAGCCTTAACAAAGCAACGTATTGTAGACATTAGCACTGCGTTAGTAAATCTAGCAACATTAGCTGATCCAATTGGTGAGACGTTAACAAGTTGGCAAAGACCAAACGGCTTAACAATTAAGCAGGTAGCTGTGCCAATTGGTGTAGTGGGCATGATCTATGAAGCACGACCAAATGTTACTGTCGATGCCGCTAGTCTCTGTTTGAAAACAGGTAATACTGTCGTCCTAAGAGGGAGTTCATCCTCAATTCATTCCAATAAAGCAATAGTAAAATTAATGCAAACAGCGCTTACCGATTCTAATATTCCCGTTGATAGCATTCAATTGGTTGAAGATACGCGTAGACAGACAGCCGAGGACATGTTTAAATTAAATCATTATCTCGATGTTCTAATACCGAGAGGCAGCAAACAGCTCATTGACAACGTGATTGCGAAGGCTTCTGTTCCTGTGCTTGAAACAGGGGCAGGAAATTGTCATATTTATCTTGATCATGATGCAGATGTAGAAATGGCACTAAAGCTCATTATTAATGCCAAGACGCAGCGACCATCCGTTTGTAATGCAATTGAAACTGTGTTAGTACACGAGGATTGGTTTGACCAACACGGCCTTACCCTAATTAATAAATTACTCGCGCATCAGGTCGAAATTCACGGGGATCAAGCGGCGACAGCAGCTTCAACTGCTGTGATTCCAGCTACTGAAGAAGATTGGCAAACAGAGTACTTGGACTACAAGCTTGCCCTTAAGACAGTCACCTCAACGCAACAGGCAATTGATCATATCAATCTGTATGGTACAAGTCATTCTGAAGCAATTATCTCTGAAAATCCAGTTAGTGTGGACCTGTTTATGCGTGAGGTTGATGCGGCCTGCGTCTACCACAATGCATCAACCCGTTTTACTGACGGATTTGAGTTCGGATTTGGTGCTGAGATTGGCATTAGTACACAGAAATTACATGCGCGAGGTCCAATGGGCTTAACAGCACTTACTTCAAGTAAGTACTTAATTTTAGGTAATGGTCAAGCCAAAGAATAATTGCTGCTAACCTTGCCGTTCCCTCTTTTCTAATAATACACAACATTTTTTTAATGAAAGATCATTTTATTTACGTTACAATATAAAAAGAAGAAGTGCGTTACATTAATCTATGAGAAGGAGCGATTTTGTGAGTAAGACATTAATTTTTGGACATAAAAATCCGGATACAGACACCATCACATCTGCATTAGCCTATGCGTACTTGAAAACACAGTTAGGCGAAGAGGCTGAGGCGGTAAGCTTAGGTGAGCCAAATGAAGAAACGGCATACGCGTTGGACTACTTCGGTGTCAAGAAGCCAAGAGTTATTAATGCTATTGCTGGTGAAACTGATCAAGTTATTTTAGTTGATCATAACGAAAAGCAACAAAGTGTTTCGGATATTGATGAGGTTAAGGTTATTGAGGTTATTGATCATCACCGCATTGCCAATTTCGAAACAACTGACCCGCTTTATTATCGAGCAGAGCCAGTTGGGTGTACGGCTACAATATTAAATAAAATTTTTAAAGAAAAGAACATTGAAATAACCAAAACAATCGCGGGATTAATGCTTTCTGCCATTATTTCTGACTCGCTACTCTTTAAGTCTCCAACATGCACCGATGAAGATATTAGTGCGGCAAAGGAACTCGCTACTATTGCAGAGGTAGATGCTGACACATATGGGTTAGCAATGCTTAAAGCTGGAGCAGAGCTTTCAGGTAAAACGATTGAAGAATTACTGACGCTTGATGCTAAGGCGTTCGAGATGGGCTCAAGCACCGTGGAAATTGCTCAAGTAAACACAGTTGATCCTACTGAACTACTTGTATTACAAGAAGAGCTAAAAGTGGCAATTGCCGAAAAAATAGAGCGTCGACAACTTGATTTGTTTGTCTTTGTTATTACCGATATTTTAACAAATAATTCAACCATTATTGCACTTGGTGATCGAATCGACTCCATTAAGCAAGCTTTTAATGTTACTTTTGAAAATGGCCTTACCGAGTTAGCAGGAGTTGTTTCAAGAAAAAAACAAATTGTCCCACAGCTTACCGAAGCTCTTTCGTAACTTTTTGGCAACTCTTGTAGTTGCCTTTTCACAGTTAGACGATAGCAACTCACGGCATTTGAGAAGATATGGCGAATTTTTTATAAAGAAGGGATCTATCAATTATGGGCACGCAATTACAATCTATTGATGTTAAGGATATTGTAATCGCACATCAACGGATAAAAGATGTCATTACAAAAACACCACTGCAAAAGGACCCAATTTTATCTGAAAAATATGAGTGTAATGTTTTCCTAAAGCGAGAGGACTTACAGGTAGTTCGCTCATTTAAGATCAGAGGAGCATACCATTTCATGCAAGGCTTATCAACCGCAGAACTGCAGAAGGGTGTCGTATGTGCTAGTGCTGGTAATCACGCTCAAGGCGTTGCCTTCTCTTGCAATGCTTTAAAGGTAAAGGGTAAGGTATTTATGCCAACGACCACACCGCGACAAAAAGTAAACCGAGTTGCCTTTTTTGGTGGTGAATATGTCGATATTATTTTAACTGGCGATACGTTTGACGATGCCTCTGATGAATCCAAACAGTATTGTCTAGAACATGATATGGTATTTATCCATCCCTTTGACGATTACCGAACGATTGTTGGACAAGGCACAGTTGGTTTAGAAATATTAGAAGCGATGGATGAACCTATTTCTCACGTTTTTATGTCAGTTGGCGGTGGTGGGCTAATTTCAGGCGTAGGCTCATACATAAAAAACATTAGCCCAGACACAAAAATTATTGGTGTTGAACCAGCAGGGGCTGCTTCTATGCAAGCATCTTTTCAAGCCAATAAAGTAGTTAAGCTTGATTATGTTGATAAATTTGTTGACGGTGCAAGTGTGAAAAGAATAGGCGACTTAACCTTCAGCATTGCTCAAAAAATTGTTGATGGCTTTGCAACCATTCCGGAGGGCAAGGTTTGCTCAACAATGCTTAGTCTCTATAGTGAAAATGCAATTGTTGCTGAACCTGCTGGTGCAATGCCAGTATCCGCATTAGATGATTATCGAGAAGAAATTAAAGGGAAAAATGTTGTCGTAGTCGTCAGTGGTGGCAATAATGATATAGATCGTATGCAGGACATTAAAGAACGATCTCTTATTTATGAAGGCTATAAACATTACTTTATTGTCAGTTTTCCGCAACGGGCAGGTGCATTGCGCGAATTTTTAACGAGCGTTCTCGGTGAAAATGATGATATTACCAGATTTGAATATACCAAGAAGAATAACAGAGATCGAGGGCCAGTGTTAGTGGGGGTAGAGCTACAGAATAAAGAAGATTACCTGCCGTTAATTAATCGAATGGCGGAAAAAGGATTCTCTTATATTGAGATTAACAAGGACCAGGATCTATTTCAGCTATTAATTTAAGTTCTACCGTAGATAGAGGATGGGAAAGGGTGAGAGTCGTTTACCAAACAATTCTCCCCTTTTTTAATTGAGAGGAGCATCATTATGCTGGTAAAAATGCTTGTGCAAACACAGTATAAAAATGAATTACTAAGAGAAAATAAAACTTATGATATTCCTGATGAAACCGCGCTAAGGTGGGATATAAGCGGTTTAGCAGTAATCGTTGAGGGACAAACCGAGAACAAGTTAGATTAAGTTTTAGAAAGTAGCATAATAAAGTTTTTTATAAAATGATCGCGATCGCTCTTAGAAAAAGGTTTCGGCCCCTTTGTTCGTCCGCCCTGCTTTCTAATTTGGGCACTTTGATAACGTGACAGTAACAAATGATCAATGTTATCTTTCTTGTAAATAAAACCTTTAGGGTGAATAACATGACAGCCCTGTTCAAGGGCTAGAGAAGCTAAGCCATAATCCTGTGTAACGACGAAATCCCCAGATTTAGCTAATGACATAAGTCTGTAGTCTGCTGCCTCATTACTAGCATCAACATAAATTTCTTTAACCGATGGTCCATATTGATGGTGGGAAAAATGGGCATAGCTTTTTATTAAATGAATAGTCAAGTTGCGTTCTGAGGCAATCTTAATAATTTCATTTGTTACTGGACAAGCATCTGCATCGACAAAGATATTCAATTTATTCCTTCTTTCTCTTGTTATATAACAGGGCTTATTTTTTATTAATAATTAAGGAGAATCAAAAATATGACAGCAATACGACCTGGTGAGACAGTACAATTAATTGTCAAAAGAGTGATTGAAACTGGCTACGTGTTGACAGAAGAAACGTCAACAACTACTGAAATTCTGCTACATCAAAACGAAACAACAGAGACATTAAATGAGAACGATAAAGTTAATGTTTTTTTATATCATAATAAAAACAAGCAACTTATTGCAACTATGAACCTTCCACGGATTAACTATGATGTTTTCGACTGGGCTGAGGTTACGGAAGTAAATGCACCATTAGGGGTTTTTGTTAATATTGGGACGAGCAAGCATATCCTCGTATCAGCTGATGATTTACCCGTTATCTCAGCGGTATGGCCACAACCTGGCGATCAACTTTATGTCACCTTAAAACAAGATAAAAAAGGGCGATTATTAGCCGACCCAATTCGAGAAGAAGACTTTGAAGGGAATTGGGATCAAGCCCCAGAAACACTATTTAATCAAGACATCTCTGGGCGGGTTTTTCGTTCGGGTAAAGAAGGTGCTGTTGTCATCACGGATCAGGGCTACCGTGGTTTTATTCATAGCAGTGAAAGAAAAAAAGATTTGCGCTTGGGTGAGTGGATTGACGGTCGTGTCATTAAAGTTAAGCACGATGGCAGCTTAAATCTTTCATTATTGTCAAGAAAGCAAGATGCACAAGCCGAAGATGCTTACATAATTTTGCAATATTTACAAAAGCACAATGGCATAGTGGCATTAGATAATAAATCAGACCCTGAGGAAATTGCCATTCATTTTAACATGAGTAAAGCTGCCTTTAAAAGAGCGATCGGTAAATTATATAAGGAACGTTTAATTGTTCAAGAAAATGGTAAAACAATTTTAATAAATGATAAAAATTAGTGACCAATTACCCTTATGCGTATAAGGATAATTACATTTTTTTAAATAAGCTTTACCTCGTTCTTACCTATTAAATAGCTTGGTATCAAAAGAAACTCAGTTAATTCACATAATTTAAAACATTTGAACACGGTGTTTAAAAACGTTATAATGTTCTTACTTGAAGCTTTTTTACGTTACATATTGCTTGCTGAATGATAGGGGGTGCAAACGAAAGATGGGCTTAGAAACCATTGATGAAGTAAAAAAAATAGAACATCAAGCTACTCAGCTTGAACGTGACTATCAAGAAAAATTGAAAGACATGCAAAATGATACTCAGGAAAGAATAAACCAGTTAACTGAAGAGGCAGAAACAGAAATACGTGCTTTTAAAGAACGTGAACAAGAGAAAAAAGATGCAAAGCTACAAGAATTAAAGGCAACATATCAGCAAGAGCAAGAGAAAGCAATCAACCAACTTGAAGCAAATTTTGAACGAAACAAGGATCAGTTGGTTAATGCGGTTATTGAGGAGGTCATGAGGAAATATGGCAATAGCTAAAATGAAAAAACTAACGCTCATCTCCTTTCATGAATTAAAGGATCAATTGCTGCAATCTGTTCAAGCACTGCAGAACTTCGAAGTTGTTGATTTGCAAACGATAAATATTGACAATTATGACTTTTCTGTAAATGATGTTGATAATCTTGATCACCATATTAAAAAGCTTGGAACAACTATCAATCAAGTTCAGTCGGCATTGTCCTTTCTAGAATCTTATTTACCAAAAGAATCTTTAGTAAATAAACTTAGAGCAAGCAAGGAAGAGCTCTCTCTAGAGGAGCTGGAAGTTGAAATTAGAAAGTTTTCTCCAAAGGACTTAACCAAACAGCTCCTTGACATGCAATTAAAGCTTGATCAAATAGCTGAAACAAGAAATGAACTGGATGAGGAAGAAGTTTTTTGGTCAAGGTGGCGTAACTTAGAATTTAGTATGGGTGATTTGCAAAAAATGCAATATATTGTTGGAAGTATTGGGACAGTCCCTCAGCATGTTCAAAATAAATATATAAATTATTTAAAGTCTAGTGCAGATTTATATGTTAATGAAATTTATCAGACTTCAGATGAGCATGGTATTTTAATTGTTTACGATAAACGGGACACTAATCTAAAATCTATGCTTGCAAGTCATCATTTTGTCGATTTGACCGAGCGATTTAGTGTAAATCCAAAGGACAGATTAAAGGCTATTCAAGAGCAAATCACGAAGTTAAAAAAAGAGAAAAGCGATCTTCAAAGTAAACTGAAAAAAATGAAGGATCAGGAGTGGCAATTAAAACTAACAGAAGAATATCTATACGCAAAGCTACAGAGGGAGAAAAGTAAGAAACTAATTATTGATGAAAACCATTTATTTGTGATGGAGGGTTGGTTAGAAGAAGACAACATCTCATCATTTAGGAACAATTTTCAACAGCTTTTACCTGAGACGGATTATGCCTTAGTTGTAGAAGACATTGCCGAGAGTGATCTGGATAATGTTCCAATAGTTTTAAAAAATAATGATCTTATTGCTCCCTTTGAAGGAATCACAGCCATGTATAGCCTTCCGAAATATAATGAAATTGATCCTACCCCATTTTTAGCTCCATTTTATCTCGTCTTCTTTGGCATGATGGCCGCTGATTTAGGATACGGACTATTACTATGGCTTGCTACTTTCATTGCAATTAAAGCATTTAATTTTGAAAAAGATATGAGAAGGAATATGAAGTTCTTTCACCTCTTATCCTATCCAACAATGATTTGGGGACTTATCTATGGTTCGTTTTTCGGGGCCGAATTACCATTTGTTTTATTGTCAACGACTAATGATGTTATTACCATTTTAATTTTATCGGTCGTTTTAGGAGTGATTCAGGTATTCTTTGGTTTAAGTATTAATACCTTCCTTAAGCTTAAGCAAAGCGATAAGTATGGTGCAGTTGCAGACGGGCTAGGTTGGATTGGCATTTTTGTCGGAATCATTATCTTACTACTTGGTAATATGATCCTAACAAATGAAATTATAAGTACAATTGGTGCCATTATTGCGATTCTGAGTGCAGTGAGTATTTTATTAGCCTCAATGTTGGGAGCCGAGAATAAGGGTGTTGGCCTAGGTGTTGGCTTTTACAATTTATATGGTATCACTGGCTATATTGGTGATATTGTAAGCTACACACGTCTAATGGCGTTAGGTGTTTCAAGTGGTAGTATTGCGTTAGCCTTCAATATGATTATTGGCTTCTTCCCTACATGGGGTAGATTTACCATTGGCACCATTTTGTTTGTTGCATTACATGCAGTAAACTTAGGGTTAGCTTTTCTAGGTTCATATGTTCATGGAGCCCGGTTAATATTTGTAGAATTCTTTGGTAAATTCTATGAAGGTGGCGGTAAAGCGCTAAATCCACTAAGGACATTGGAAAAATATATTCAACTTAAAAAACAAAAGGAACTATAAAGAGACGGAGGAATTTTATAATGCAAACTTGGTTACAATTTTTTATGGAAAATAACGGTGGTTTCATTTTTTCAGCACTAGGTATTGGTATAGCGGTTGTACTATCATGTATTGGTTCAGCAAAAGGGGTAGCAATGACTGGTGAAGCTGCAACTGCCCTTATTAAAGAACAACCTGAAAAGTTTGGTAAAGCACTGATTCTACAACTATTATCTGGAACGCAAGGTTTATATGGATTTGTTATTGGATTCTTAATCTATTTAAACATGACGCCTGATATGGCACTTGCCGACGGAATTTACATGTTAATGGCTGCACTTCCAATTGCATTTACTGGATTAACTTCTGCAATTGTTCAAGGTCGCGTTTCTGCTGCATCAATCCAAATTTTAGCGAAGCGAGAAGAGGAGAATTCTAAAGGTATTATCTTTACGGCAATGGTTGAAACTTATGCTATCTTAGGGTTTGTTATTTCCTTCTTACTTATTTTAGCCTAGTCAATAATAGTGAGAGGATGAGGAATATGCAAGATTTGCAAAAATTATCTGTTCAGATTTTAGAAAAAATAAAAGAAGAAGGTAATAAAAAGCTAAATGTGAACGAAGACGAGATGCGTCGTAAACTTGATGAACATGAGCAAAAACTTGTCGAGAGCAAGCAAGAACGTCAGTCTGTTATTGCCAGCCAAGTAGCAGGAGAGTACGAGCGGGAAGCCCAGACTTTAGCTAATCGCCAAAGAAATGCTATTCTGGCTAAAAAGCAAAGCATGCTTAACACTGTTTTTGATGAAGCAACGAAACAGTTGGCTGCATGGGATTATGAAAAATTTTCATATTTCTTAAAAGGTGTCTTATCACAATTAGACCAACATTCTAGTTGGCTAATTGTTCCGGGAGAGCTTTCAGATCAGCTGTTTCAACATGATCAAGTGAAAAAAATCTTAATGCAATATCCTTCAGTAACACTTTCTGAAAATTTAATAAAGCATAAAGCTGGTTTTATTGTCCAGCAAGCTGGCATCGATTATAATTTCTGCTTTGATGTGCTCGTAAAAGAGCTTAAAAAAGAATTTTCTCCACAACTTGCAACCTTAGCATTTAAAAATAATGAATAAGGGGGGAGAATGATGAAGGATACTCAATACAAGGGTGTAAATACCCTATTACGTGTATATGAAACGAAGCTGTTAACACGTGAAGACTATGAAAAAATGCTGCGGGCTGAGAGTCTTCAAGAGGCATTAGAGGTATTAAAAAGCACGGACTATCATTTTGATGATCAAGAAATTTTACTTAATAAGGATTTTGACTCCTTCTTATTATATCGACTGAGAATGATTTATGAAGAATTGTATGAGGTTACGCCTAATTCTGAAGTGGTGCAAATTTTCTCATTACGCTACTCATATCATAATGCTAAGGTACTACTTAAACAGCGTTTTACCGATTTATCGTTAGAGCATTTATTAATCCCAATTGGGAAGTATCCCGTTACAACGATTAAGAATTTAGTTAACACTCAACAATCGGCAGAGCTTAATCCAATTATGATTGAAGCTGTTAATGAAGCTATTGCTGATTTTGAGACTTATGGAAGAGTGGAAGCAGCTGATGTGTTTATGGATACGTATTACTATAAGCATATGCGTGCTATTACTGATCGCCTCAAGAATGAGACGATTACACGGGTTGCTGATGTCTTAATTGATTTAGATAATCTTTCAACAGTAGTAAGAAGCATAAATCAAAATAAATCTCGATCTTTTTTGCATACGGTTTTGTCAAGCTCTGGTTCAATTCCCAAACAAGCTATTATTAATTTAGCAGATCAGGGTGCTGTCTCGATATTAAATGAGCTTTATTTAGAAAAGCCATATGCAGATAAGTTACAAGCAGTACTTTCAGATTCAAAAGATACGATTAATCCCATGCTGTTGGATAAAGTTATTGATGAGATTGTGCACGAGTTAATGGAAGAAGGCAAATACCAGCCATTTGGCCCGATGCCGGTCATGGCTTTTATGTTTGCAATTGAAAAGGAAATAACAAATATTCGGTTAATACTGGTTGGCAAAGACAATCAAATTAATGAAGATACGTTGAGAGAAAGGATGCGACCAATTTATGGCTCATAAAATTGCTGTGGTAGGTGACAAAGATTCGGTGCTTCCTTTCAAAATTCTTGGCTTCAATGTGTTTGCTGCAGCAAATTCACAAATTGCTCGTGAAACAATTGATTCATTAGCAGAACGTAATTATGGTGTGATTTATTTAACCGAAGCAATGGCAAAGGAAATACCAGATACAATTAAACGTTATGATGCTGAGGTTCAACCTGCAATTATTCTAATCCCTAACCACAAAGGTTCGCTTAATATTGGCAAGGGAAGAATACAAGAAAATGTTGAAAAAGCAGTTGGCCAAAACATCTTATAATTTTAGGAGGGGACTTATTTGAAAAAAGGAAAAATAGTTAAAGTTTCCGGTCCTTTAGTAATGGCAGCGGGGATGGAGCACGCTAATATTCAGGATCTCTGTTATGTAGGAGATATGAGGTTGGTTGGCGAGATAATTGAAATGCGTAATGATGTTGCTTCAATTCAAGTATATGAAGAAACGTCTGGTATGGGACCTGGTGAGCCTGTTGAGACAACAGGGGAAGCCTTGTCTGTTGAACTTGGACCTGGGATCGTTTCACAAATGTTCGACGGTATCCAGCGTCCACTTGATACATTTAAGGCAAAGACAGAGAGCAACTATCTTGTTAGAGGTGTGAATATTACAGCCTTAGATCGTGAAAGAAAGTGGGATTTTACTGCTACAAAGGCTCCAGGGGACTATGTTGAAACAGGGGATATTGTCGGGACCGTTCAAGAAACTAAAGTTATTGAACACCGTGTAATGGTTCCTCACGGCGTTAAGGGCACATTAAAAACCATTACAGATGGTGCTTATGCACTTGATGATATCGCGTTTACGATTGAAACAGATAACGGACTCAAGGAATTAACTCTTTTACAAAGATGGCCGGTTCGTCGTGGTCGTCCTTTTAAAAAGAAACTAAACCCGGATAAGCCGATGCTAACCGGTCAACGTGTTATTGATACGTTCTTTCCAATCACTAAAGGTGGAGCAGCAGCGGTTCCTGGTCCTTTCGGTGCTGGAAAAACAGTCGTGCAGCACCAAATAGCAAAATTTAGTGATGTTGACCTCGTGGTTTATGTAGGCTGTGGTGAGCGTGGTAACGAAATGACTGATGTACTAAATGAATTTCCAGAATTGATCGATCCAAATACGGGTGAGTCACTGATGGAGAGAACGATTTTAATTGCGAATACATCTAATATGCCAGTAGCAGCTCGTGAGGCTTCTATTTATACTGGTATTACCATTGCCGAGTACTTTCGTGATATGGGCTATAACGTTGCTATTATGGCTGATTCAACTTCACGATGGGCAGAAGCACTTCGGGAAATGTCAGGTCGTTTAGAAGAAATGCCAGGTGATGAGGGCTATCCTGCCTATTTAGGTAGCCGAATTGCGGAATACTATGAACGTGCTGGTCGAACCATTACTTTAGGTTCTGATGATCGAGAGGGAAGTATTACAGCGATCGGTGCTGTATCGCCACCAGGTGGGGATACTTCAGAACCAGTTACACAAAACACGTTACGTGTGGTTAAAGTTTACTGGGCGCTTGACTCATCATTAGCGCAAAGACGTCATTTCCCGTCTGTTAACTGGCTGACTTCATATTCTCTCTATCTTTCTGAAGTCGGTACTTTTATGAATGATGAACTCAAAGAAGATTGGTCAGGGATGGTGCAGCGTTCGATGACTATTCTGCAAGAAGAAGCCGAGCTTCAAGAAATTGTTCGTCTCGTTGGGATTGAGTCACTGTCAGAGAAAGACAGATTAACAATGGTTATTGCGCAATCATTAAGAGAGGATTACCTACAACAAAATGCTTTTGATGAAGTAGATACCTATACATCACGAGAAAAGCAATACATTATTCTAGATCTAATCCTTTCCTATGAAGCAGAGGGGCGTGAAGCCATGCGTCTAGGTGCTTACTTTAAGGAAATTATTGATGGTACAGAAGCTTTACGCGATAAGATTGCCCGAGCCAAGTTTATTTCTGAAGATAATTTGGCAGATATTAAAGCAATTAAGCAAGAAATTAAAGCTAGGATTCATGAGATTGTTGCTGAAGGGGGGATGACGAAAAATGCTTAAGGAATATAAAACAGTTAGCGAAGTCGTTGGCCCTTTAATGGCAGTCGAGCAAGTCGAGGGTGTGAAATTTGATGAGTTAGTTGAAGTCCAAATGCAAACTGGCGAGATTAGACACGGTCAAGTTTTGGAAGTTAACGGTGATAAAGCAATGGTTCAGATTTTTGAAGGGCCAAGTGGCATTAATATTAAGGATACGAAGGTTCGCTTTCGCGGTAAGCCTTTGTCAATTGATGTTTCCGAAGATATGGTTGGACGTGTGTTCAATGGTATGGGACAACCGATGGATGGTGGTCCAGAAATTATACCTGAAGACAGCTTAGATGTTAACGGTCAAGCAATTAATCCGATTGCTCGTGATTACCCTGATGAGTTTATTCAAACAGGTATCTCTGCAATTGATCACTTAAACACACTTGTCCGCGGGCAAAAACTACCCGTCTTCTCTGGTTCAGGCTTACCTCACAAAGAATTAGCTGCACAAATTGCTCGTCAAGCAAAGGTGTTAAACAGTGATGAAAAGTTTGCCGTTGTTTTCGCTGCAATGGGGATTACCTTTGATGAAGCTGAATATTTTATGGAAGACTTTCGCAAGACGGGTGCAATTGATCGCTCGGTTATGTTTATTAACTTGGCAAATGATCCAGCCATTGAACGGATTGCTACACCAAAAATGGCGTTAACGACAGCAGAGTACTTAGCATTTGAGAAGGATATGCATGTTCTCGTCATTATGACCGATATGACATACTATTGTGAAGCTTTGCGTGAAATCTCGGCTGCTCGTCGTGAGGTTCCTGGGCGCCGTGGTTATCCTGGTTACTTATATACCAACCTGTCTACGCTATATGAACGTGCTGGTCGTTTAGTCGGCAAGAAAGGTTCCGTTACACAGATTCCAATTCTCTCGATGCCTGAGGATGATATTACGCACCCAATTCCTGATTTAACAGGCTATATTACCGAAGGACAAATTATTTTATCTGGCGATCTAAACAAAGCAGGTTATAAGCCGCCTATTAACGTTTTACCTTCACTGTCTCGGTTAAAGGATAAAGGGACTGGCGAAGGGAAGACAAGGAAAGACCATGCACCGACAATGAACCAATTATTTGCTGCTTATGCAAAAGGGAAAGAAGCGAAGGAATTAGCTGTTGTTCTAGGTGAGTCGGCTCTATCAAAAACCGATAAATTGTATGTTGAATTTACCAAACGTTTCGAGGAAGAATACATTAATCAAGGATTTTACACGAACCGTTCAATCCAAGAAACGCTTGCTCTGGGCTGGGAATTACTCTCTATCTTACCTCAATCTGAGCTTAAGCGCATTAAGAGCGATTTGATCGAAGAGTATATGCCGAAAGGAGAGTGATCGGCTTATGGCGAGATTAAATGTCAAGCCAACACGGATGGAGCTATCCAACCTTAAAGACCGTTTGGCTATATCAACCCGTGGTCATAAGTTATTGAAGGATAAGCAGGATGAATTAATGCGTCAATTCATTACCCTTATTCGAAAAAATAACGCATTACGTGACGAGGTTGAAAAAGAATTAACAGAGGCAATGCAAGCTTTTGTTGTCGCTAAGTCACTGTTGAATGAATCGTTTATTGAAGAATTATTTGCCGTGCCAGATAAATCTGTCACCTTAAATATTCAAGAGAAAAACATCATGAGTGTAATTGTGCCAGAAATGAATTTTACTGTTGATGAGGATGATAAAGACTCAGAAATGCAATATGGATTATTAAACTCTAACAGTGAACTAGATGACTCAATTGCTAGAATTAACACGATTTTGCCTAAATTATTAAAGCTGTCTGAAATTGAAAAGACATGCCAGTTAATGGCTGATGAAATTGAGAAGACCCGACGTCGTGTTAATGCGCTAGAATATTTAAAAATTCCTCAATTAGAGGAGACCATTCATTATATTCAGATGAAGCTGGAAGAGAATGAACGGGCTAACATTACAAGGATTATGAAAGTGAAGGATATGGGGCAATAAAGTAGATCTTGAGTTATTATTTTATTATCCCACTGATTGTTAACTGCGACATACAGACATATTTAATCGCATAAACCACTAGACAAATGGAGCGTAACATTGCTCTGTTAGTCTAGTGGTTTTTTATGATAGAGAACCTGTAGTATCGGTTAGCTGATCTCAGCTAATGAAATTGAGGTTCTTCATTAAATAGCGTTGGTGAGATATTTTCCCAAGATTAGGCGAAAGCAAAAAGAGCCAACTCCTGCGGGAATAGCTCGTGTCCGAAGACTTCTTTGAGGATGTTAGACGAAGGACGCGACATCGTATCGCAATGTCTAACTGACTCACATCCTGTGAGCCCTGCGGCTAGCGTGACACTGAAGAATTGAAGATGTCACGTTCGTGCCCTTGGGTGAAAGCTGCTCTTTTTTTTGCTCGAGCAATACACAAATATTTACTTAACCAATGCTATCTGATATACAACGGGAATTAAAGCAAAAAAACGCTAGAAAATGCTTTGTTCATCAACTAGCGATAATAAGTACAAATATTCAAGCATTTGTATTGACAGAATCTGTTTTTGAGAATAAAATATCTAATAACTATTTTAATTGATGATTCTAATTATTCAGTTTATTCTATCGATTGAAAGGTTGTAAAACTCCAGAAAAGGTGGTGTCAAAACATGAATAAAGATGTTGAGGTTAAAATCGGGGACTGGGTCAAGCTTCAATCTAGCAAAGGAGAACGTATTCACGGCTATATTGAGAAAGAAATGAATGGCGAGAAAGTTATGCAATTACGTGTTGTTACTAGTGATAATCATTTACTAGCAGGGCATAGTATTCAAGTTCAAGCCTATAAGCTTGAGCGTGAGAAGCGCTTTAGTCGTTATACACTTGGTGAGCTTGAGCAATTAATTGATTTATCATTATTAACGCGTGATCGCGCATGGTTTGACGCATTAACTGCGCAATATAGTTATTTGCAAAATGAAATAGATCAAGATCGACATTTTGATTATACGTCGACTTCCAACCGAATATAAAGGAAGATTTTTAATCAGTGATTGTCTGATGTGATAAAGTGATAGGAAGTAAAGTAAACGATGTGGAAATAGATTGCTGCTTTACACCAGAGAAACCATGTCTATCTAATTATTAGATAGACATGGTTTCTCATCTGAAAGCTAAGAAAGCTAGTATTTAAAAGCTAATTAAACGAGGCGACTGCGCGATAAGTCATTATTGACTCACTGCTTTACATGCTACCTTTAGCTTTGGTTGCTTTACTCCAGTTGCTACATCACGATTAGTGCTTTTGTCTTTAATTATTCTTAAATTCTTCAGCCATTTCCTCTTTTAATGCTAAATTCATTCCAATAGTATTCTCAACTTCAAGTACAAAGGCAACACCTTTGCCAGGTTCGGTCAAGCCAATTGCCTTATTTATTGCACTAAGTACTTCAGTAGTTTGCGCACGCGTTACTAAAGTCAGCACAACTTCTTTTTCTGGTTCAATCATGATGTTAAAAAGCATTGCCTTTTCATGGACACCTGTACCTCGACCATGAATGATTGTACCACCTGTAGCTCCGGCATTTTTACTGGCGTCAACAACATCCTCTGCATCACCATTATTTACGATTGTTACAATTAGATCTTGCTTTACTACCGATTCAGCCATGTTTTCTAAATTCTCCTCTCTGCTGCAATCTACAATTTGATCACCGATTAAATGCGATATCCCAGTTACTTTTTTGATATCAATTACAAAGGCGATGCCGTGTGCACTTTTGTCAAGCTTAATGGTATAATCAATGGCTGATAAGACTTCTGATAAAATCACCTCTGATACAATTGTAAAAATAACCTCTCGCTCACGCGGTACTGGAATGCCTAAAAATCGTTTCTTCTCTTTTAAGTGAAAGCCTGATCCTATAACAGTTGTGCCCCCTTGTGCGCCTGCCTTACGGGTGGCATTAATAATTTTATTGGCTTTATCTTTTTTGACAATGGTTACAATTAATTTATGATCTTCAATCCGCTCAATCATGTTTACTTTTGCCACTCCTTTGAAATAGGTTTCCTAAAATTAAAACAGATAGGATAGGGGCTAATGCAACTAATGCTATCATACCAAATCCATCAATTAATGGGTCTCTTCCTTCTGTAACTGACGCAATTCCAACAAATAAAGCCAACATAAATGTTGCAATCATCGGCCCAGTGACGATACCACCGGAATCAAATGCTATTGCCGTAAACAGTTTAGTTGATTTGCGAGCTAGAATGAAGGCGATGATATAGCCGGGGAGAACGTAGAACCAAATTGAGAATCCGACTAAGATCTTAATAACCGTTAATGAAATAGATAGGCCAACACCAATTGAAATTGTGTAATGCAGTAGTTTACCTGGGACAGAGCCACCAGAAACCTTATCAATTTGCTGAATTTGTACGGCAATTGCTGGTTCCGCATAAGCAGCAAAAAAACCAAGTACAAAGCCAATTGGTACTAATAACCACGGCCAGCGCATACTCCCTAGAATCTCACCCATCATTTCACCAATCGGCATAAAACCAACGTTAACCCCTTGGAGAAAAAGTGAGAGACCTATGTACGTTAATAAAAATCCAACAAGAATGTCAATGACTTTGCGTTTTTTAAGTTTTAGCAATGTTACTTGAAAAACAAGGAAGAAAAATACGAGAGGTAGTAGCGCCGAGGCTACTTCAAACAGTATGGTCGTAAAACCTGCAAATAGATCACTCATCATCCGTATAACACCCCTAACAATAACACAGTAATGACCGGACCTATTGAAGCAAGTGCAACTAGTCCAAATGAATCACCTGAATTTGATTTTCCCCTTAGCACTGACGAAACACCTACACCGAGTGCTAGAATAAAGGGCACAGTCATCGGTCCAGTTGTAGCGCCACCGGCATCTAATGAAATTGGTACAAAAGTTGGTGGAGTAAACATAGCTAAAACGAAAATCACACAGTAGCCAATCCCAAGTAACATAAGCAGAGGAACATTAAAAATAATTCTTGCTATTGCAAGTGAAACGAAAACGCCTACACCAAAGGCAACGGCGAGGACCAAGGTAATTGCTGGAACGTCACCACCTGAAACGAATTCAACTTGATTACTCAGCACTTGCACACCTGGTTCAGCAATAGTAACAGCAAAACCTAACAAAAAGCCAAAAAAGAGAATAAGCTTGATTTTTTTGGTTTTAGATAATGCTGCTCCAATTAGTTCACCGACCGGCGTTAGTCCCACTTGTACCCCAACAAGAAATAAGAAAATACCTAAGCTTGCTATAACTGCTCCAAAAATGAAGCGCCAGAAAATTTCCATAGGCAAGAATACGAGGGTAAATTGAAGAATGACAATTAATAACGTGAGCGGTAAAATTGATCTTAATACCTCAAAAAATGTTTCCTTAAAAGTTTCCATTACATAACTCCTTTCTTCAAACATTATAGCAATATAAATAGGAAAAGAAAAATATTTTCCCTTATCCTTTTTAATTACATAATTTTCTTATTCGAATAGAGAACGGTTGACAATGATAAGATAATATGATAAAAAAATAGTATTAGCACTTCGAAGCGTTGAGTGCTAATACTACAAAAAAGTGAGGTAATAACGATGGCTAAGCAGCAATTTGAAGCAGAATCTAAACGATTGTTAGACATGATGATCAACTCAATTTATTCGAAAAGAGAGGTTTTCGTTAGGGAGTTAATTTCAAATGCAAGTGATGCGATCGATAAGATGTATTATCGCGCATTAACCGACGATTCAATTACATTTAATCAATCTGATTACTACATAAGATTAAGCGTTGATAAAGAGAAGCGACAATTGACGCTTACAGATACGGGAATTGGGATGACGAAGGAAGAGCTTGAAAGCAACCTTGGAGTCATTGCCAAAAGCGGATCCTTAGCATTTAAAAAGGAAAATGAACTTAAAGACGGGCATGATATTATTGGTCAATTTGGTGTTGGTTTTTATGCAGCCTTTATGGTAGCTGATCAAGTAACGGTAAAATCAAAAGCATTAGGCGAAGAACAAGCTTTCCAATGGTTTTCAGAGGGTGCTGAAGGATTTACGATTGAACTAGTTGAAAAAGACGATGTTGGTACAGAGATTACGCTAACAATTAAGCAAAGCACAGATGAAGATGATGATTTCGACCAATTCTTAGATGAAAATACTTTACAAACTATTGTTAAGAAGTATTCGGACTTTATCCGCTATCCAATTAAGATGGAAGTCACGACTGAACAACCAAAAGAAGATGAAGAAGACGAGTTTGAAACAGTTGTTGAAGATAAGACGATCAATAGCATGGTACCTATTTGGAAGAAGAACAAAGCAGAACTAACAGATGAAGATTATAAGAATTTTTATAATGAGAAGCATTATGGCTTTGACACACCACTCCAGCATGTCCATGTAAGTGTCGATGGCAACATTCGTTATCAAGCGATCCTGTACATTCCTGAGACAGCGCCATATAACTACTATTCGGCTGATTACGAAAAAGGACTTGAGTTGTACTCTAATGGGGTGTTAATTAAAAATAAGGCACCAGAACTCCTACCAGACTACTTTAGTTTTGTCAAAGGCCTAGTTGATTCTGAGGATCTTTCTTTAAATATTTCACGCGAAATGCTTCAACATGATCGCCAGTTAAAATTAATTGAAAAAAACCTAGTTAAGAAGGTTAAACAAGAGCTTGTTAAATTGTTTAAAGGTAATCGTGAATCCTATCAGAAATTCTTTGAAGCATTTGGTCGTCAGTTGAAATATGGTGTCTACAGTGACTTTGGTCAGAACAAAGACACATTAAAAGATCTATTACTCTTTTATTCATCAACAGAGGAGAAGCTAGTTTCTTTGGCTGAATATATTGAGCGCATGAAAGACGATCAAGCATTTATTTACTACGCAACTGGTGAAACAAATGCCCGTATTGAACGTCTTCCACAAACGGAAGTCGTTAGAGATAAAGGTTATGAAATCCTTTACTTTACCGATGATATTGATGAGTTTGCAATTAAAATGCTGACTGAATATGACGGTAAGAGTTTTAAGTCTGTTTCAAGTGGCGATCTTGGCTTTGAAGATGAAGAAGTTGATCAGGCTACGGAGTCAACTGAAGATGACAAAGCGATTTTTGACAAAATGAAAGAGATTCTTAAAGGTAAAGTAAGTGATGTAAGGGTGTCTAAGCGTTTGAAATCACACCCAGTTTGTTTAAGCAACGAGGGTGATATTTCGATTGAAATGGAAAAAGTATTAAGTATGATGCCTGATAATCAAGGCGTACAAGCTGAAAAAGTACTAGAGATTAATACACATCATGACATTTTCACTGCGTTGAAAGCTGTATTTGCAACTGATGAAGCTAAAGTTGAAACGTATACCAATATTCTTTATAATCAAGCTTTATTGATTGAAGGTTTACCAATCGAAGATCCAGTCAGTTATACAAATGATGTCTGGGCGGTTATGAAGTAACGCTTGACAATTCAATTCAACATGTTAAGGTAATGGTATGAACATAATAAAATAAGAGAAACCACTAGGGGTGTCACCGTGTGAGTGACTGAGATTGAAGTAGTGCTTCAAGACTCTTAGAACCTGATCTAGTTTAAACTAGCGTAGGGAAGTGGCTAATAAAGCTTTTTTATCTTGCTTTGTTTTCCAACCACTTTTCTAGCTACTAGAGAAGTGGTTTTTCTAATCTTAGGAGGATAAAGAAATGAAATTTTCACAGTTAATTAGACAAGAAGCAGATCCAATTTGGCAAGCCAGCTTTAATCATCCCTTTGTACAAGGTGTTGCGGATGGGACTTTACCGTTAGATCGATTTCGTTACTATGTGATGCAGGATTCCTATTATTTATCAACTTTTGCCCGTGTTCAATCACTTGCTGGTGCTAAAGCAGAATCATTTGCAGTGACAAATCGGATGGCTATTCATGCTCAAGGTACCTATGAAGCAGAGATGGCCTTGCATCGCACTTTTGCCAAGCTCTTAAAGATTACCAAGCAAGAACAACAAGCGTTCAAACCAGCTCCAACGGCTTATGCATATAGCTCACATATGTACCGCGCTGCCCAGTTTGGACATTTAGGGGACATAATCGCTGCTATCTTACCATGCTACTGGCTATATTATGAAATTGGTGAACTGCTAAAGAGTGCGACACCTGGAGAACCTATTTACCAAGAATGGATTAATACTTATGGTTCTGATTGGTTTAAAGACTTAGTCGAGGAGCAGATAGATCGTATAGACGAGGTGGCTGAAACAGTAACTGAAGCTGACCGAACACGCATGAAAGAACATTTTTTACTAAGCTCCCAATACGAATATTTATTTTGGGAGATGGCTTATACTTTAGAAAAATGGCCAATTGAAGCCTATCAAAATAAATGACATGGATCGTGAATAGAATAAATTAAACGAGCCATCCTAATACTATCTTATTGGAGGTGTTAGGATGGAACATGTAAAACTCATCTTGATTAAATTCATCGCATCATTCGTCCTGCTATATTTGATTTTAGGAATTGGCTTTGGGATGGCAACGGGTACTATTTTTTTAATTAATCTCGTTAGCATTGCCGCTTACTATATTGGTGACTTAATAATTTTACCTAAAACAAATAACTTTATCGCTGCATTAGCTGATTTCGGTATTGCTTTTGCTGTTATTTACTTATTAGGTGACGTCCTGACGATTGGTGGCGATCCACTAACAGCTGCCTTTCTCTCGGCAGGAGCTATTGCTGTTTACGAATTATTTTTTCACCCTTATGTAGCTGAAGAGCTTGATTTTAACCAAGTAGAAACGATTGACTTAAATGGTTATGATTATAGCATGGAAGCCTCTGAGGAGTTTGATTTTTATCTAGATGATGAAAAAGATGACGACATTTAGGGATTGGCAAGAGAAAAGCTGTGAGCAGATTAACTGCTCACAGCTTTTTTAGCATTCTGATAAATGATAAAAGTATGTCCTGTAACTAATTAACTGATTTGAGATTCACTTTATCTTAGTTACTTCTAGCTCTATCGCTCTGCAATTTGACAAGCTTATTATATTTTCAAAATTAACTGAATTGTCTTTTGTATTGACACTAGTCACTGCAATTTGGATAATTAAGCTACCGAGAGCAAACTAAAGGGGTTGGACTAGTTTTGAAATTTTGTGTAGTTGTTATGGGTTCACTAATTATTGGGTTAGCCTTTAATTTATTTTTAGTTCCGTATGGTATCTTGAGCAGTGGTATTAGTGGCCTTGCCATTCTAATTGGCTTAGTAACACCATTTGATACTGGCTTATTAAATTTATTATTAAATGTCCCAATTCTAATATTGGGTTATTTTAAGTTAGGGAAGGAAATCGTATTTAATACGATTATATGTGTACTGGCATTATCTTTCTTTTTATATATCATTCCAGTCATACGTGTTGCTGACGATATTCTATTGTCTTGCATATTTGGCGGTGTAATTGCCGGGGCTGGCATTGGCTTAATCTTAAAGTACTCTGGAACAAGTGGCGGTTTTGATATTATTGCAATGATAGTATCGCGCATAAGTAATGTTAGCATTGGCTTACTGCTAACCTCGATGAATGGCTTAATCGTACTTGCCTCTGGATCAGTATTTAATTGGAGCCTCGCTCTGTATACGATGCTTTCTATTTATATCACCGGTAAAGTAATCGATGTCGTTCATACCAATCATATTAAGCTAACCATGCAAATCGTAACGACCAACGGCAATGCTATTCGCGAAGCGTTAATTAAATCCGTCTATCGCGGCATTACGTTAACAAATGGTTATGGTGGTTACACATTGGAGCAAAAACAAATATTAATGATGGTCGTTACGCGCTATGAAACCATGTTAATAAAGCAAATTGTCCGGAAGCATGATTCAAGGGCGTTTATTAATATCTATGAAACAGTTGAAGTAGATGGGAAGTTTGCCAAAAATTAAGCATAGGGAATTCCACTAATTACGCGAAATCGAGTTAAACAACGAGCACGATTTGACTCATTTTTAATTATACTATTACTAGCAATAGCTTATCCACAAAGCATGTATTGGCAGGGGGGAAGGTGGCGAACGTGTCAGTTTATGAAACATTGGCATTGATGATCAGTTTTGCTACACTTATTTATCTTATTTCAAATAGAGATAAAAAATAATTGAAGGATTTAAGATGAGTGAATATTGACCAATACTTGTTAACCATGCTATTGCTAAAACCGCTTACTGGATAAAATCAGTAAGCGTTCTTTTTATAATGGACGATTAGATCTGCTCAGTTTGTTAATGATAGACATAAACTTAAAAAACTAGGCTATGACAACAACATCTCCACAAAATAAGTTGACATGCCCGCTTTATTTATATAAAATTATATTTATAAACTATATAAAAATATTTTATATATGTTTTTTGTATGTTATTAGCAGCCATTCTAAATGATAGGGGTTTTAATCATGATTTATTTCCAACTGTTTTATGAGTTCTTTCAGGCAGGCCTATTTGCTATAGGCGGAGGACTTGCTACCTTGCCTTTTCTTTATGATATCTCTGATCGCACAGGCTGGTTTACTTATAGTCAGCTAGCAGATATGATTGCTGTATCAGAATCTACACCAGGACCGATTGGCGTAAACATGGCAACCTATACAGGTTATTTAATTGCTGGAATTCCAGGTAGTCTTGTTGCCACGATCGGATTAATAGCTCCCTCAATTATTATTATTATTATTGTTGCCCAATTCCTTACCAAATTTAAAGCTAGCCCACAGTTGCAAGCTGTTTTCTATGGACTTCGACCTGCGTCAACAGCACTAATTGCTGCTGCTGGTTTTTCAGTCATGTTAGGGGACTTAATTCAATACGAGCGTTTTAAAGCAACAGGAATGATTGGTCAATTAATTAATGGTCGGGCAATCATACTGGCACTCTTGCTTTACGTATTAGCAAATCATGTTAAGATAACTAAGAAGCTTCACCCTATTGTATTTATTGCTTTTGCTGCATTAATCGGTGTTTTATTCAACTTTGGAGGTCATTAACAATGAATATAAGACAGCTTCAATACTTTATTGCGATCGTAGAGCAAGGAACAATTTTGGCCGCAGCTAACTATCTTGGCATTTCACAACCGCCCCTCAGTGCCCAATTAAAGCAGCTAGAAACAACCCTGCAGGTCAAGCTAATTAATCGCGGTGCTAGAAAAATCACCTTGACGGAAGCAGGTAGAGTTCTCTATAAAAGAGCTAATGCCATTATATCGTTAGCTAATACAACCATCCATGAACTAACTCATTTCCAGGACGGTCAGACGCAAACGCTTCGACTAGGAATTATCTCATCTGTTGGTTCCTCTCTTTTTGACCACCGTCTTCAGCAGTTTTGTTACAGTCACCCCCATATCGTGTTTGATATCCATGAAGGAAATACTTATGAGCTACTAGAAAAGCTAGATCAAGATCAAATTGACCTGGCCATTGTTCGGAGTCCATTTCAAACGGATGGGTATGATTGTCAAACCCTTGCTCCTGAGCCTATGGTCGCTGTGGCCACGTCTAATTTTTTAAAGAATGAACCTGAATATATTAGTGTTTCTGCATTACAAAACAAGCCGTTAATCTATTATCGAAGAATGGAGCATGTTATTATTTCTTCATTTTTAAAGAAGGAGATTGAGCCGATAACACGTTGTATTTGTGATGATGCGCGCACAGCCTTATCATGGGCTAAGGCTGGGATTGGCATAGCCATTGTCCCTAACTCGATTGCAAGCTTAGCTAATAAAGAGGGGATAATTAAAAAGGAGATTAATGAAAAGGATCTGTTTAGTGCAATTAAAATTGTCAAGCGATCGAACAAGCAAAGTACGCAAATTATGTCCGATTTAATAGCTATGTTTTAGCTACTTTCCATTTAATTTGAGCCGGTGTTAACCACAGTAAATATTTTGTTTTTGCCTTATTGTCAATTTGACATTTGCTAAAGATCAGCTTAAACTTACAAAATGCATACTAAAACCATAGATAATTAACTTTTATTTCAGCTTAAAATAGGATAAGGGGGATATTATGAAAGAATTATTAAATTTGTTTCTTACTTTTGCAAGAATTGGTGCTCTGACCTTTGGTGGTGGCTACGCAATGTTACCAATACTACAGCGTGAGCTTGTTGATCAACGAAAATGGGTTACTGAAGAGGAATTAATGGATTATTTCGCCATCGGGCAAACAACACCTGGTGTTATTGCAGTTAATACAGCTACCTTTATTGGTCAAAAACGAAAAGGTACGCTCGGTGGGGCAATCGCTACATTAGGTGTTGTTTTCCCCTCTATTGTCATTATCAGTATTGTTGCAATGTTCATTAATAACTTTGCCGACTCAGTAATCTTACAAAATGCATTTGCAGGGATACGGGTGAGTGTCTATGTATTAATTTTAAATGCTGTATTAAAGCTTTGGAAAAGTGCGATCGTAGATAAGATTGGTATTATTATTTTTATTGCCATTTTTAGTCTCTCTATTTTTACAAATCTTTCGCCAATTCTATTTATTGTCGGAGCAGGGCTAGCGGGCTTTATCGCTAAGCGACAACAGGGAGTGGTGTCATGATCTACCTTCGACTCTTTTATGAATTCTTACAAACTGGACTATTCGCAGTCGGTGGTGGGCTCGCCACTTTACCATTCTTATACGATATTTCAGACCGAACAGGATGGTTTAGTTATGGTCAATTGGCAGATATGATTGCCATATCTGAATCGACCCCGGGGGCAATTGGTGTCAATATGGCAACATACTCAGGTAATATGGTGGCAGGTATCCCGGGCGGTATTATTGCAACGCTTGGTTTAATTACGCCGTCAATAGTCATTATCGTAATTGTTGCGCATTTTCTTAATAAATTTAAAACAAACGAAGGCGTTCAAGGTGTATTCTACGGGCTTAGACCGGCCTCAACGGCTTTAATTGCAGCAGCGGGCTTTTCTGTCGTTTTAATCGATTTAGTCGATTTCGACCTTTTTAGGCAAACAGGTAGTTTCATTCAATTAATGAACTGGCGAGCACTCTTCTTAGCAATTGTCCTGTATATTTTGGCAAATCACATTAGGGCTACTAAACAACTTCATCCTGTCATTTTTATTGCTTTTGCAGCCCTAGTCGGTATTATTTTTAACTTTGGATTAAACTAGAGAACGTGTTAATTATTTACGAATGGTAAAACGTCAAAAGTTATTTTTAATACTTTTGGCGTTTTTCAGCATCACGTGATGGGGAGCTTTATCTATCTTCCACTGATTGCAGATGATGTATCTTGAGCTATGATGAAAGTATGACCATAAAACGATTCGGTATCATTCAGTACTAAAATGTGAACATTGTTTGTCCATCTTTATTAAAATTTAATGACAGTACAAAATTCGTCATTTTCTCTAAAAGGAATTGAGCTAAAATGAGCAGTGAAAGAAGGGAGTAGATAACTGATGAAAAAAACAATTTTGCTTCTACTTAGTATCATATGCCTGTATGTGTTATTCTCTTTGCTCGGCTCAGATGAAGAAGATATCTATCAACAAGTAACCAACTACAGTGCCAATAACAATAGTGAACAGTCAGCTTCGATTACCGCTGAGCAATTGATTGTAACAGGGAAAGATGGTACTGAATCAAGCTACCAATTGCCAGATGATCAATTTTTTGTTTCAATAGCTCCATATATTAATGAAACACACCCTTGTGAAATACATAGTCTGACCGGCTGTCAGGGTGAATTACCTCAGCAAAGGTTTAAGGTATCTGTTATAACAACAGAAGGAGAGGTCATTATTGATGAAGAGCTACAATCTGAAGCGAATGGATTTATTGATTTATGGTTGCCTCGTGATGAAACCTTTACAATTGAAATTAATCGTGATGATCTAACAGCCTCGGAGACTATCTCTAGTTTTAAAGATGATTTCACATGTATTACGACGATGCAATTAACCAACTAATATGCTTAATAGTGCTGTTAACTGAAAAAACATAATGACAATCATGCTGGTATTTGTTAAAATTAATACAAACATACGTTTGTAAAGGGGCATAAGATGGACAAACAACAGCAGGAAATTGTTTATTGGAGTGTTTACTTGTATAACGAAACACAATTTTACTTGTTAGCAACCGCACGTGGCTTGTGCTACATGGGTTCCCCAAACTCCTCCTTTGAGGAAGCACGACTATGGGCAGAAAAAAAGCTCCACTATCATCAACTGAAGCAGGATGATAAACAGTTTGCATTTTACAAAGCGCAATTGACCGATTACTTTAATGGGAAATCTACTCAGTTGCGCTTTCCAACAGAGCTTATTGGAACTACCTTTCAATTACAGGTTTGGCGAGCTCTTGAGCAAATTCCGTATGGTGAAACACGCTCATATAGTGATATTGCTCAAATAATAAAACGTCCTCAAGCAGTTCGTGCGGTTGGTCGTGCGATTGGAGCAAATCCGCTTTTAGTCGTTGTACCTTGTCACCGAGTCATGGGTAAACGTGGTCATCTAACCGGATTTCGTGCAGGTCTACCTTTTAAACGATACTTATTGCTACACGAGCAGACAGAAATAGAGACAAGCTTTTGAAAGCCTGTCTCTATTTTGTAATGTACTTATCTACCAACAAACAGTTGCGTCCAGTGATTACCACTTTCGACAAAACCTACTCCGATGTGCGTATAGTTTGGATTTAAGATGTTGGCTCTGTGGCCTTCGCTATTCATCCAGGCAGTAACAACTTCTTCTGGACTACGCTGTCCTTTGGCAATATTTTCTCCTGCTGTGCGGTAGTTAACACCGAATTGTTGCATCATATCAAATGGTGATCCATATGTTGGACTTGTATGTGAGAAATAGCCATTTCTCGCCATATCGTTTGATTTTTCACGCGCTACAGAGCTTAATGACTCATCAATAGCTAGCGCAGCTAAACCATTGGCAGCACGTTCTTGATTGGTCAACGCAACAACTTGACGTTCAAATTCATTTAAGTTCGTATTTGCTTGCTCAGCTGGTTGATTATTTTCTTCAACTGGTTCCGCCGGTGCTGGTGCTGCCGGAGCCTCTGCTTCAGGTGTCTCAACAGGCTCTGCTGGTGTTTCACCTGGCTGCTCATTATTTTCTTGTTGTTCAGGCTCAGGAGCTTGAGGCTGTTCAGCTTCCTCAGCAGGTGCTTCAGTTTCAGTTGGTTGTTCAGTTTGCTCTTCTGCTGGTTGGTTTGGCTTTGCCTTCCCTAAATCGTTCATGAATTGATTAACATAGCCTTCTAACCATTCCTGCCAATTGCCTTCGAATTGATCAAAATCTATATTGAAGACACGCGCTGAAAAATGGTGCCCAGCTTTTCTTACCTGTGAAGCTTCAACTTCCTGTGTAGATAACCCAAGCAGTAATGACGCTGATACTACTGCTGTCACTGCAATTTTTTTAAACATGTCATACAACTCCTTTGTTTTAATTTCACAGTCATCATACCACGCTTTTTTCGTCATAATCGATCCTAACTTTTCCAGCTAATAGGTTAGTAGGTCAAAAGTATGCTATATTAATATTATTGAGCTGGTAGCAGAGCGTAAATTTATTAAAAAAGGAAATAATTACGCTCGAACAGCTATTGACAGCTTTTCCTAACCGGTTTCTCTGTCATATTTGACACGATTGTGTTATAAATGTCATGATCTGATAATAATAGAAAAGAAAGGTGACTACTTATGAAACAGGCTAGAAACCCACAATCCATTCATGCACCACTGGCAAATTACACGCATCAAATTGAAGTGCATAACCCGCAAAGGTGGTTAACAATATCTGGTCAGGTAGGGATGACACCAGCAGGAGGCGTACCTGAAGAAGCTATCGAGCAGCTAAAGCTGGCGTTAGTTAATATAAAAGAAAACTTAACAGCTGCTAGCATGAGCATAACAGACTTAACCAAGCTCACTTTTTTCTTGGTTGATCAAATCGATGCTCCAAAGCGAGTAGCCATCATTAAAGATTTTCTAGGGGATCACACTCCATGTATGACACTTATTTATGTGGCTGGTTTAGCAACACCGCAATTAAAAGTTGAGATTGAAGCTGTGGCTTGCACTGTCTAATAGTAATTCTGTTTACAACTTAACAGGTTAAAGAATAATAATTAAACTGATTTTAAGCATGAAAAAAACAGTATCGTCCATAATAAGAAACAGCTTCAAAATCTACTTGAAACGGACGATATGATGATGAATGATAAGAAACTGGATTTACTTGCTTTAGCATCAATACCACTTGTAATGACCTTAGGAAATTCTATGCTTATCCCGATCTTACCTTTACTGGAGCAGGAACTTAGTATATCGAGTTTTCAATCGAGTATGGTAATCACGGTCTATTCAATTATTGCCATTATTCTCATTCCTTTTGCGGGTTATTTGTCTGACAAGCTTGGCCGCAAGAAAATCATTATCCCAAGTCTAATCATTACAGCTATTGGTGGTGGCCTTTCTGGTTTTGCGGCATGGAAGCTAAGCTCACCATATTTGCTCATTTTAATTGGTCGCTTTTTACAAGGTATTGGAGCAGCGGGAGCTTTTCCGGTTGTTATACCAACAGTAGGGGATATGTTTGAGCAGGAGGAGGAAATTAGTGCAGGACTTGGCTTAATAGAAACAGCGAATACGTTTGGAAAAGTATTAAGTCCAGTCATTGGCGCTGCTTTGGCTTTATTAATCTGGTACGCACCGTTTCTTTTTATCCCAGTTATTTCACTAATCGCAATTTTATTAGTTGCGTTTCTCGTTAAATCACCAATAGAAAAGAAGGAACAGAAAACCACATTTAAACTGTTTTTTGCTAACATTAAGACGTTGTTTAAAAAGAAGGGGCGTTGGCTCATTAGTATTTTTTTAGTGGGCTGCTTAAATATGTTTGTCCTGTTCGGAGTTCTTTTTCATTTTTCATCATTACTTGAATCAGACTTTGAAATGAAAGGGGTAATGAAAGGATTAATTTTGGCCATCCCCTTACTATGCTTATGTATTGCCTCATTTGTAACTGGAAAGAAAATTGGCAGCAATAAAGTATTGATGAAATGGTTAATTGTCTTTAGTAACTTACTTGCAGGTATGCCACTCATATTTGTGAAGGATGAAATCGGTATTGTTTGGTTCTTAATTATTTTGTCCCTATCCGGAATCGGTATTGGTGTATCCTTACCTTGTTTAGATGCTCTAATCACAGAGGGCATTGAGAAAAATGTGCGTGGCACAGTAACTTCATTATATAGTAGTATGCGTTTCTTAGGTGTTGCAGCTGGTCCACCAATAATTGCACTGATTATGGATCACGTTCACGGGATGTACATAACCTTAGCCATTTTATCAGGTATTGGTGCCGCTATTGCCTTACTCTTAATTAAGCCAAAGCAACAATCAAAGCCAGTTAACATGGTATTATAATAAGTTTAACGTAAAGAAAACATGAGCCACAATACTGAATTGGCTCATGTTTTTACTTTGTGCTTGTTTATCCGTTGCGCGTAGCTCAAGTAGAATTAAGTAAAGGGCAACAGTAACATACTCGTCAGTAAAACAATTATAAAGGCTAAGATAAATGTACCTGTTCTTATGTAAGCGCGATCATTAAAAGTTTTTAAATTTTCTTCTAAAAAAATGTAGTCATGTCCTTTTTATTTTCGTCTAGAGAGATAGAGAGAAGGGAGGGGGGCGAGTATCATTCATGATGATTTATTAATTAAAAAGATCCAGGACGGGCATACACAAGCAATTCGAATCTTAATTGAGCGCTATAAGCAGCACGTTTTTAAAATTGCAATGAGTGTGGTACATAATGAAAAGGATGCTGAAGATATTGCTCAGGAAACATTTATTAAAATGATTGATGCGCTCCCATCTTATCGTTTTGAAGGTTTTAAAACTTGGTTAGGTCGGATGACGTTACACAAATCCATTGACTATAAACGGAAACAGCAACGTCGTAAAGAGGATCTTTCTAACTTTGAACAGGATTATCACTGGGTTGATCAGGGCGATGTTGAAACAGAGGTAATCGTTAATGATTTACAGACGCGTGTTCAGACTTCGCTCCAGCATATGCCAGCAAAGTTCAAATCGGTTGTTGAATGCTATTATCTAGAAGATATGTCATATCGAGAAATTGCGTGCCACCTAGAGTTAGCAGAATCTAATGTAAAAATGCGATTGTACCGTGCGAGAGCATGGATGAAGGAACATTGGAAGGAGGATGATTTTTAATGACACACTGCACCAAAGAAATACTTACTGCCTATTACAAGCAGCAGCTCTCAAATGGAGATGAATTAGGGGTAGAGAACCACTTGCAACATTGCGAGACATGTATGGATTGCTATCTAAACCTGATTGAAGCTACCGAAATACAACAGACAGTCTCTAAGCAGTTTACCGATCAGTTGCTCGTCAAGATAGAAAAACAGGTCATTAAACCAAATCATTCAACTTATAAACGAAAGCAATTAGATAAAACCGTCAGACATTTTCTATTAGCTGCTGGACTAACCTTACTGTTAACATTAGCTGGCCTATTTCAAGAGGTGGCCACGATTACTGATGAATCATTCCTGCAAGAACAAACTTCGATTACCGAACAATTATTAGAGAAGAGTACAGGACTGCTCAATCTGTTTAAAGGAGGAAATAATTAATGAAATCACCATTATTAGCATTTTTCTTAGCCCTTTTTCCCGGGGGTGGTCATTTATATCTAGGCTATAAGCTAAAAGGATTATTATATCCGATTACCTGTATCGGAGCTTTTATCCTTGCTGTCCTGGCTGATTCATTTTGGTATGCCTATGAGGCCGTTTACTTCTTGCTGATCGTCGCACTATTTATCTGGATCATTAATGTTCTAGATATTATAATGACCCTTATCATTAGGGGCAATAGCATTCGGTCGATGAGCCAAATAGAGCAAAATGAGCATATGATAAAGCTTAACCAGGATGCTTTCTTAAAAAATGAACGCGTAACAACGATTCTTTTATCATTAATTCCTGGTGCGGGGCAATTTTATTTGGGATTGGCACAACGCGGGTTAACGATCATTGCTGCCTTCTTCGGCATTATTTCAATGGTATTATTTGTTGGAATGGTTGTTACACCAGAATTTACGATCTTTTTATTTGCTTTACCCATCCTGTGGATTTACAGCATGTTTGATGCCATTCAATTGCTTAACAAAAAACAAGCTGGTGAAAAGATTAAAGACCGAACCATTTTTGATGATTTTAAACAATTTCGAGAGGACGGGAAGAAGAGTAAGCTACTCGCAACTATTTTAGCAATTTTCCCTGGAGCAGGACATATGTATCTTGGTTTACAAAAAAGAGGACTACAGCTCATGGCTGGTTTTCTGTTATCGGTTTACATTCTCGATGTGCTAAATTTAGGGCTCTTTCTGTTTATCATTCCAATTATTTGGTTCTACAGCTTCTTTGATGCCTTACAGCTTGCTAATCGAGCTGAGTATGAACAGGTAGATGATATTCCGATTATTAATTATTTTGTTAATCACCAGAAATGGATTGGGATCGGCTTAATAGCACTTGGGCTGTTTTACCTATTCGATGCCATTGTGCTACCAAGTCTATCTAATTATTTTATTCGTATAATGGGCATCAACCTTTACTATTATTATAGTCAATATCTGCAAATGGCGGTTGTGTCATTGTTGTTAATTGGGGTTGGCATTCGCCTGCTAAAAGGTTCAAAAAAAGCAAAGCAGGGGGTTAAATAATGAGACATTGGCGTGTTGGTTCACTTTCAATGGGAATCCTATTAATTACGCTTGGAATAACGTTATGGCTAGCTCATTTTTTTGAATGGGATATTGAGCAAGTCGCAAGCTTATTTATTCCGTTTTTGCTGTTGCTAATCGGAACCGAAATTATTGTTCATTCAATCCGTTCTCGTCGAGAGCAGGCACTCATCAAATATGATATATTCTCAATTTTTTTCACTGCTTTTATTGGTTTCTTAGCTGTAATTCTACTGCTAATTTCTTCAACTGGCTTGTTTGCAGCAATGCGGCAGAATGTATTTGCTCAAGAGCATGAAATTGCTGTTGAACCATTTACTAAGCTAATTAATGAATCTGTTAATAAAGTCGTGATTCAAACAAATGATGCGCAGGTTTCATTAACCAACAACACAACGAATGAGTTATCAGTATTTGGTTCCCTGCAAACAAATGCTGATAATTTTGCTAGTGACCTTGATTATCTTAATGTTAATCAAGTTGGAGATATTCTCTATCTAACCATTTTAAGACCGACTGAGTATTACGGAATTGTAAATACTTACCACCACTATGACCTAATGATTTCAATTCCAAGTCAGCTAGATGTAGAGGTAAATTCATTTCTTTCCCAACTTGAGTTGGATTTAACCGTAATTACTGCTAATTGGGACATAGCGGGGGTGAACGAATTATTAATTCGAACTGATGATACTACTAACCATCAGGTCAAAGTGACAACTGAGCAGGATTATTCCGGTGAGTTAAGCAACTGGGGGCAAACGCCAAGCGCGATAACTGAAGGCATGTATCAATGGCAAAAGACATTCGGCGATGGGCAGTATCTAATCACAGTCAATGAAGTATGGGACGTCGTTGAAGTAATTAATTAAACAAGGATAGCAAGTTTATAAAACTCAAGGGCTAATTTCTAGTGTGAAATTAGCCCTTGAGTTGCTCATATTCATTTCATTAACCCACGGATGCAAGAAAACTTGTGCTAAACTTGGATAAGATAGAATATATTTTGAAAGGTTGATTACCATGAATCTTAATCTAATACCAGCAAAAGATAGCAAAGCATTAGCTTACTTTTTAGCAACGATGAACACTAACCAGCAGCATCATATTGGCTATTGTGGTGAGGATAGCGAGGAAATATACGACACTTTAACGAATGATTTCTCTGATCTTACTTTGGAAGATTCATTTATGGTCGCATATCATAATGACCAAATCATTGCAGCAATAGGAATTGATGTTGATTTAGCAACTGGGGTCGCCGAAGTATGGGGACCATTTGTTAAAGACCATGATCTGGAAATTGCAGACTTACTTTGGGATCAGCTTAAGAAAAAAGGGCAAGAAAAAGTCAAACGATTTGCTTTTTTCTTTAATAAAGACAACACTTTTGTCGAAGCGTTTGTAAAGCGCCATCATGGAAGAAGTCAAGGTGGTGATTTTGTTTTACAAAAATTACGCTCTAGCTCTGTTAATTACGGTTGCTCAGACCTCGTTACTCCTTTTTCACTTTCAGACCGGGACTCTTTTATCGAGCTTCACAATCAGTCATTTCCAGGTACATATTTCACTGCTGAGACCATCCTGAAGCGCTTAAATAGTGTTAATCAGTTGTTCGTTGTCAACGATCGTAACTCAAGTGTTATCGGTTATGTTTACCTTGAAGCTAATTCGGATTATAATGAGGGCAATATTGAGTATGTTGCAGTAGCAGAGTCTCAGAGAAAAAACGGGTTTGGTAAGTTGCTTATTAGTAAGGCCGTTGCAGAGCTTTTTTCTTTTTAACAAATTAATAAAATAACTATTTGTGTTGATGCTGATAATTATGCAGCAATTAACCTCTATGGTGCCTTAGGGTTTGAAGTAAAGTATGAATTGCTAAGCTATCAACTTTGAATGAATAAAGGTGTCAAGCAATGCATGATTCAAAATTTTTAAGTGTTGCAAGCGTAATTAGTGATCTGGTGGGTACTATAAGGTTCGGTTAGTTTAAAAGGATAATACCTAAATTTACATAGGGAGTTGTTAAAATGCGTGTAGCAGCTATTTATGACATTCACGGTAACTTGTCAGCATTAGAAGCCGTTTTGACTGAAATTAACAAGAATCATGTTGATCGCGTTATCGTTGGTGGTGATTTAGTTTGGGGTCCTGAACCACGTCAGGTTATGGAGCTGTTACTAAAGCAAAAGGATGAGTTTCTGTTTATTAGGGGCAATGCAGATCGTGAGGTTGCCACTCGCTATACAAAGGGGTTGGATGAACTTACAGCTAAATTAAATAATTGGTGTGCTGATCAATTATCACCACATCAATTAAGTTTTTTGAATAATTTACCGGAAAAATTATCTTTAAACATCGACGGGCTAGGTGAGGTTCTATTCGTACACGGTTCACCACGAAGCGATGAAGAAGCTATTCGAGTAAGCACCACAGAAGGTGAAATTGAGTCAATGCTTACAAGCACAACACAAGAAATCATTGTTTGTGGACATACGCACATTCAATTTGATCGGGTAGTTGCTAATAAACGCATTATAAATCCTGGTAGTGTGGGCTTACAAAGTCGAGCTACCGGAGCTTGCTGGGCTTTATTAGGTCCAGAAATTGAATTAAAGATGACCCAATATGATGTAAAGAAAGCTAATGCACGCATTCTCAAGTCTAGTGCACCATATAAAAAGGAATTTGCTAAACACTATTTAAATCCGCCGTATGTGGGGCCATGATAATTAAATGCGAAATTAAGAAAGTAGTATTAGCATGATGTACTTAAACAAACACAAGAGGAGAGAGTCATAACCTTGACAGGAAATATCAGTGAATAATTATATTTCTATTCTAGTTTACATAATATATATTATAGGAAGTCATCGGTGAAAAAAAACCTATAGTCTCATAATTAAAGTATGCTTAAGAAAGTGAGACAAAAATAAATCTACACGTGCTTAACAAAATTAATAATGAGTTGATTAAACACATCTGGTTTCTTTGCCGGAATTTGATGTGAACCATCATCGACATATGCTAACTGAATGTGTGGTTGCGAACGATACAGCTTTGCATAATAATGTGTGAAGTCACGGGTGTCACCATAAATAAATAAACTTGGACAAGCTATTTGTTTTACATAATGCCGAATATCCACTTGATAAGTGTTATGATAAAATTGGGCCCATTTTAATACGTCTGACTTATTAATATGCTGCTTCAATCTTTGTTTCTGCTCTTCATCTTGTGCATTGCTTGCTGCTAGTCGATTAGCTAGAAAATGACTCGAATGATCAATTATTAACATTCCTGCTATGTAAATACTTCTTAATAGTTGCGTTGATACCTTGGGGAAACCTCCTGAAACAATTAAAGCGTTAACGCGGTTAGCATATTGGCTCGCAAAAATTTGCGCAACAATACCACCAGCTGAGTAAGCACAGATAATGACTGAGTTAATGTTCTCCTGATCTAAAATGGCTTCAATTTCCTGACAATATTGCTTAATAATGTTGCGTTGATACGGCGCAGTAGACGCACCGTGACCACTTAAATCAGGCATAATTAATTTAAATTGCTGGCAAAGTGGAGATTGATAGTGAAAGACCAATCGCCCTAGACCAGGCGGATGAATAAATAAAATTGGCTGACCAGCTCCAACGACTTCATAATATATTTTTGACTGGTTAAATGCAACACACTTCACTTTCGCCTCTCCCCTTCACTATTGTTATTTATTATGGATTCTAGCTAGCACTAATATACAGTGAAACGCAAACAAACAGATTTATTTAGAAAAATCTAAGTCTGTTTGGTTTAGCTTATTTTAGATACTTAAACGTGCTAAATCGTGCTGAACCTTCAAGCTCTTTAGTTGCAAAACAGAATAAACCAAAGCGGCAGCCAGTAAAATGATCAAGCTTAAATGCTACTTTATGGTCAATGCCAATTTGCTTAAACAATCCATTATCTTGATAATAGAATTGGGTTACATCCTTCATTTGATCAAAATCTGCTTTAAGTTTAAGGGTAACAATTGGTGAATCAATTGCTACTCTCCCCCACTCTTTACCTGGTGCATGATCATGATCCATTGCTTGTAGGCTCATGTTATCAAGCTCTCGTGAGTGCATAACCAAATAATATTGACCGTTTGCTTTAGTTACACCGACAAAGCCATAAGCACCTTGAAAGGCACAGAGACCAGCAAAGTCGCCTTCCATTAGATCAGTGGCGTCAAGCTGTACTTCTGCTGAGCAGCTTGGTAACAGCATACGCTGTGTTAACGTATTAGGCGCTTGAGTTAAGTTCTTAACAACTTTTGTTGTGCTGATTTCAAAATAGCCTTCATTTGTGTTCACTTTAAACCCTGACTCATTAGGCTCATGATTAAACTGCCATTTTGGATCTAATCCATAGTACTGTGGGTACGTTGTTTTAAAATCATCACCGCTAACTAACGGTGTGTAGCTGTGAATCGGTCGTGTACTGGTGGCCTTGAAGACTTTTGGGACCTTGCCAGCCACCCCAAAAACTGGGTAATCTTCGTTCCACTCTATAGGCAATAATACCGGTAAGCGCCCTACTGCACCATGATCTTGAAACAGGATCGCGTACCACTCTCCTTCTGGTGTATCTACTATCCCACCTTGTGCTACACCCTGACCACAATAATCGCGTGTATCCTGAAGAACATCACCACCTACGTACTGACCGTCAATAGAATTAGACTGATAACATGCCTGCACCCGCATCCAGCGGTCAGGGAGTGAATGAATTAAAAAGACATAGTATTTTCCGTTAATTTTATAAAAATGAGCACCTTCATAGCCAAGGTTAGGGTTATTGTGATCGGTCACAATAATTTTATGAATACCATCATGCTTCGGTCCTGTGAGCTCATTGTTTAGCTCTGTTAGCCAAATATCCTTATTGCCATATACGAGGTAAGCGCGCTCATCATCGTCAAAAAACAAAGAACAGTCATGGTAAAACCCTTCAATAATACTTTTTTGCCATGGTCCTTCTATATTTGCTGAAGTATATAAGTAGGTTGTTCTCGTATCATTGGCAACAAAGATAATGTAAAATTTATTCTTATGATAACGGATTGTGGCTGCCCACATTCCCCTGCCATAAATATTAGCATGTTCTTCTAATTTTTGTGCTGGTGTGCTATCTAATTGATCATAAACAAAGGTGGCATGCTCCCAGTTTACCAGATCATAAGACCGCAGTATTTCACAGCCTGGCATAAAGTGCATTGTCGTTGTCACCATATAATAGGTATCAGCTACCCGAATAACATCAGGATCTGGATAGTCTAAAGGAATGATGGGGTTTTGAACTTCCTTGATCATTTTTATCCTCCTTTATTAAGGGCCAAGTAAATAGTTACTTAGCCCAATAGTTAATGATTAATCTTCTTTTGTACTTTGTAATGCTAACCACTCAAAGTCAGCATAACCCGGGTCAGATGTAGTTGATGTTGCATAGATGCCTAGCGTACAGCCAACAAATCCACCAGCTACTTCAGTACTTAAATAATGCGAATCAATATTCTCCGCTATTACTAGCTCTTTTCCATCCGCATGGCAAACACCTTTTACTCGTTGGCCGTTACCAATTAAATTTAGCTCCAGATTCTTTGCTTCAATTGCTTGAGCGCCAACTATTGATTCCTCACCATCAATAGTCGTAATCAAATTAATAACAGTTCCCTTTTCTTCACTTACAGCAACTAACCGAATCGAATACTTGTCATTCTGCAAAATGACTAAGCCTGCTTCTCCGCCAGGCTCTAAGGCTAGCTCTAATCGTGTTGATAGTTTATACCACATCGATTGCTGTCTTAGTCCAAGATATGTTGGTGAAGCTAGTTCATGGATAGTTTTAGTCGTTGGATAAAGCCGTAACCAGCCTTGTCTTGTCTGATTATCATAATTGTTTATATTAGGATTTCTTAAAAATAAGAATTCTGGTTTAAATACATCAAATGTATGCTTTGTTGTCTGTTCAACAGGAACGAGTGGTAATTGATGATCTTGTTCGTCTAATAATTGTCCCTTACCTGGATTCACAACGGCCCAGCCATCTTCCCAAATAACCTCAGCCAAGAAAGTTTCTCTACCCAAATTACTGTAGCCATCAAAAATTCTGCTAGCTAAACAAGTCATATACCAGTTACCATCAGTTGTTTCAACTAAATCACCGTGTCCAACATTACAGACAGGAAAATCTTTTCCTAAGTGGCGGTGTGTTAAAATAGGATTGTTTTTATTTCCAATGTATGGACCGTCAATCTTTTCACTTCGCGCCATCGTCACACAATGATTAAAGCCAGTTCCGCCTTCAGCAATCATTAAGTAGTAGAAACCGTCCTTCTTGTAAATATGAGGACCCTCTGGCCAGACCACATCTCTTAATGCACCATTCCATAAACGGGTACTCACACCAATCAGCTGCATCGTTTCTAAATCAAGCTCCTGTAGCCACACTTCCCAATCGCCATTAAAATTTGGTCCTTCAGGGCGAGGGCGCGTGCCTACATAATAGCACTTGCCATTATCATCAAAGAATAGGCTTGGATCAATACCTGGAGCATGGTCAATAAAATAGGGATCAGACCATGGACCAGTTGGATCGGTTGCTGTTACTAAAAAGTTACCACCATGACTTACATTTGTGGTAATCATATAGAAGGTACCCTCGTGATAACGGATGCAAGGCGCAAAAATCCCTTGTGAGTGCTCAGTATCTAGCAGCTTTAATTGTGATTCACGGTGTAGAGCATTACCGATCTGCTTCCAATTAACAAGGTCTTTACTATGATAAACCGGTACTCCTGGAAAGTAGGCAAAAGTCGATGTAACCAGATAGAAGTCATCACCAACAGCACATACAGAAGGATCTGGTGAAAACCCTTCAAGAATTGGATTTTTAAATCTATTCATAAATTAACCTCCGTTTGGATTAAGCCTAATTTTAGTAGCTAAGGTTTTAATCCCTGTTAAAGACTCTGTAAGCTTACCAGGTGAGGCAACATTAACGAATATTTCTGCCGCAGTTCCCGCTAATTTTCTGTTGCCATCAGAATCAGTAACCGCTAAATTAGCAACCGGTATTGTTAAATTAATTCTCTTCTTAGCGCTCTTTGGTAATTCAACACGCTTAAAGCTGATTAATTTGTTGTTTCTAACTTCATCTTCTGCATTTGTTCTCCCGTATACTTGGATGACCTCATCAATCGCATATTTATCGTCATTTTCAATCGTGATAGACACTGACAGACTTTCACAATTTTGTTTGCAATCAAGATCACTTAAGCGCACGTTTCCATAAGTTAAACCATAGCCAAACGGATAAAGCGGTTCTTCCTCTAAATAGCGATATGTGCGATTTTTCATTACGTAATCATTAAAGTCTGGTAAGTTATCCGTATTCTTATAGAACGTAATCGGTAATTTACCACTTGGACTTCTAAGTCCAAACATTATATCTGCTAATGCAGTACCTCCTTGACTCCCTGGATACCATGCTTGAATAATTGCTTTAATGTGCGGATGGTCTTCAAATCCATTCAGAGACAGTGCAGATCCAGCAGCTAGTACAACGACAACTGGTTTATTAAGCTCTAGTACCTTCTTCAGTAACTGCTCTTGAACAGTCGGTAGATGTAACTTTTCTTTATCACCAGAACCATAGACATTGCCAGAATCACCTTGTTCTCCTTCAATTGTTGGGTCTAAGCCTAAGCAAAGGACAACAACATCTGAATGCTTTGCGGCTATAATTGCTTCTGATTCACGCTCATGTTTGCTTGATAATGAAGATTCCGCATGTTCTTGAAACAAGTGACAACCCAATGCGTAGTAAACCCGTCCATGTCCATTCATTTCATTTTGAATACCTTCTAGGAACGTGTAATAGCGTGAAGCTGTCCCGAAATAATTTCCTCTCAGCGCTTCAACACTAGCGGCATTTGGTCCAATAACTGATACAGCACTCAGCTCCGTCTTATTCAAGGGTAGAAAATCATCATTCTTTAATAACACCATTGATTTTCTAGCTGTTTCAAGTGAGAGCTGACGATGCTCCTCGCAATCATTTACTTCAAACGGAATACTGTTGAACGGATTGTCTTCAGCAAACATACCGAGCCGGACACGGGTTGTATATAATTCAACCACTGATGCGGTAATGTCAACTTCAGTGACAAGGCCCTGTTCAATTGCCTCATGAAGCGCATCTGAAATGTTTCCAGCGCAGAGATTACAGCCAACCTTCATTGCTAGTGCCATTGTCTCAGCTGCTGTATCCGTGTAATGATGGTGAAGATGGACATCCTCTAGAGCCGCATAATCAGAAACAACATGCCCTTTAAAATTCCATTCATTTCGTAAAATTGATTGCATTAATTCAGGATGTACACATGCTGGTACGCCATTAACCGCATTATAAGCGCCCATAAAACTTTCTACGTCAGCCTCTTTTACAGCTGCTTCAAATGCAGGTAAGTAGGTCTCATAAAGATCCTTTTGGTTAACCTCTGCATTAAATGAGTGGCGGTCTGCTTCGGGTCCACTGTGAACAGCAAAGTGTTTTGCACAAGCTGCCAGTTTTAAGTAAGGCCCATCTCCTTGCAAACCTTTAATAAAGGCGACACCTAGTTTGGCTGTTAAATAAGGATCTTCACCATAGGTTTCCTGTCCCCTTCCCCAACGCGGATCACGAAAAATATTAATATTTGGTGACCAATAGGTTAACCCTTTATAGATATCATGGTCACCCTCTGCATGGTATTGGTTATACTTAGCCCGTCCCTCTGTTGAAATCACATCTGCTACCTTCTTTAATAAAGCATCATCAAATAAGGCGGCTAAGCCAATCGCCTGTGGAAATACAGTCGCTACACCCGCTCTTGCAACGCCGTGCAATCCTTCATTCCAATAGTTATAATCAGTGATCCCTAGTCGGTCAATTGCAGGTGCTCTAAAATTAATTTGTGCGATTTTTTCAGCTAAGGTCATTTGGTTCACAATCTGCTCAGCTTCTTTCCGAGCTTGTTCATGAGAAATCATTTCGCTACCTCCGTCATATATTAAGCGTCATCTGATACGCCTTATAGCCAAATTGTAAGGCTTAAGCGCTTGCAAAAACAAGACATTTTCCGTATAATAATGGACAAAAAATGTAGGAGTTTAATAATTATGATTGAATTAGAAAAACACCATTACGGCGAGAACTTAGCAGTTGTTCAGTTCCACCCAGAATCACTGACTTATCCTGAGCATTTACATCGGAGCTTTGAACTTGTTATCTGTCGTGAGGGTAGTTGTCTCCTCTCAATTGAACAGACGCTATTTCAGCTAAAGAAAAATGAATTGGCGCTGATCTTACCATTCCAATCTCATTTTATTAAAACAGTAGCATACTCTCAACTTGATATTCTGATATTCTCACCTGAGTATATAGACGATTTCTATACAAAGGTTGAGGATCTTGCCTTTGATAACCCGGTGATATCATTGGCGGATAATCTCTTAGCTACATTACAGGAACCACTCTTTAATACCGATTCATCATACCATCGAAAATCTGGCCTGTATCACATCTTATATTTGTTCGAGCAGCAAAGACAATTAATATATGCGAAGAGTCACCAAGGATTGACCGCACAAATGTTAATCTATATTGACCAACATTTTCAAGAAAATTTAACAATTGAGCAATTAAGTACTGCTTTAGGTTATAGTGAGGCATATGTCTCTAAGTTAATCGCGCGCCATTTAAACAGTACGTTTCCAAGGCTGGTCAACAATGTACGAATTAATCATGCCTGCTTTCTGCTTGCTCAATCTCAAGATTCTATTACAACTATTTCTGATCGCTGTGGCTTTCAAAATGTAAGAACCTTTAATCGTAATTTCAAAACAATAATGGGAATGACACCAAAACAATATCGACAAACCATTACCATTGCGAACCCAAACTAAGAGCACATGAAGACATGTGCTCTAAAAGAAAATATAACCTGTTTCAATCAGATAGCTAAAAGAAACGAAGGCTACAATTATAGGTAAAATAAAACTAATTAAGCTAAGAATGATACTTGAAATAGCTAATCCTTTCCCCTTTTGCCTACGTTGTTTAATTTCACTCAAACCGATAATAGCGAAGATGACTGCCCCAATCGCTAGAGGATAAGTAATAAACGGAAAAACAACTGAGCTAACAAGTCCACATACTGCTAGAATTAAAGCTACCATAGCCTTTTGATTTGTAATGGAATAGATAGGTTGTATAGGTGAATTCTCTTCTCCTTCATCATAAATCTGGGCAGCTAGTTGACGACTGGATAAAAAGCTAGCTAGAGTTTGATTAACAGCTTCTTCCAGAGAATACCCCTGAGTCAGTTTTTCATCTATTAATTGATGAAGATGACTTTCGGTTTCAGCAATATGTTGCTTTCTTTCGTGCTCAGCTTTTCCATCCGTATCTTTTCATAATTTCCTTTGCAACAAGGATTCCGGAACTTACTACCATTGGTGTCCCTCCTCCTGGATGGGTTGAACCGCCCACGAAAAATAAATGTTCATAATACGGGTCTTTGTTTGCTAGCCGAAAAAAAGCTTGACGGAAACTATTTGATGATAACCCGTAAATAGCTCCTTTATAAGCAGTTGTCCGCTGTTGAAGGGTCTTTGGCGTCATGGCATAATGATAACTACAATTAGTAAATATGTCTTCTATTCCAAAATGAGCAAGTTGGTAACTAAGTTGCTGCTTAAGATAATTAATGGTTTGCTCATTCCACTTAAAACGTTCACTAAGTGCAGGAGCATTTACTAATAAGAATAAATTACTCCCACCAATTGGAGCTCGTTCAGGCTCAGAATAGCTTGATTGACAAATATATAGCGTTGGCTGATCAGGCATTCGTCTGTCAGAAAAAATCGCCGAAAACTCCTGATTATAATACTTCGGGAAGAAAACATTATGGTGACGGAGCTGCTGGTTACACTTGTTAGAACCTATTAACATTGAGAAGCCAGATAACGACGGTTCTTTCTTGGCCAGCTTTCGGTGGATCGGGTGCTCAGTAAGCATGTGCTGATAAATAAATAACGGATCGGCATTAATGACAACACAATTGGCTGATCGTTCACCTTGAGCTGTAACGACCCCTGTCACTTTTCTTTGTTTAATAATGATACTTGTCACGGGAATGCCTGTTTGAATATCCACACCGAGTTCTTTAGCTAAACGTTCCAATGCACGAATTAATTGATAGGTACCTCCTTTAATGCCCCAGATGCCTTGCTCCCCCTCTAAATGAGCAATCATTCCATAAATAGCTGGTGCTTGAAATGGGGATGAGCCTACATAGGTCGCGTACCGTCTAAATAAATTTAACGTATTAGGGTGCTTAAAGTATCGCTTCAAATGTCGATCAAGATTTTGAAATGGATGGATAGTCATAAAATCTCGAATTAAGCTAGGAGAAAGCTTAGCCTTAGTTGAATAAAGCAATTGATTAAAAAACGAGCGCTCAGCAATTTGGTAAAGACGTCCTGCCTCTGCCAGAAAACCTTGATAATTACGGGCATCATGTTCAGAATAACAGGCAATTTGTTCTGCAACTGCTTCGCTATCTGTATTAAAATCAACAATAGTGCCATCATGGAAAAAATTACGAGTTCCAGTTTTAATTGGATAAAACGATAAATAGTCGGCAGGATTACGATTACAAGTGGTAAAAATAGATTCAAACACATGACGCATCGTAATTGTACTCGGACCGAGATCAAATTGATAGCCATTCTTTTCAATGGTTTGGAGTTTCCCTCCTAAGGTCTGCTCTTTTTCGAAAAGCGTAACAGCAAAACCATCGTAGGCTAACTTTATTGCAGTGGTTAGGCCACCAAGCCCACCCCCTACGACAATAACTTTACTCAAAAATAGCGCCTCCCTTTCCATTGGTAGCCTATACCCCGTTTTTTAGTTAGTACAGATGAATACGCAATAAAAATAACACATAGGACCGATACGGGCATAAATAGACTGTAAAATGGATTAACTCCATTTGAATAATCGGCAAGAGCCTTAGTTAAGATACCAAGCCCAATTAACAGAACAGCAAAAATCCAATCTATACCGGCGATTAACAGCAAAAAAGGTCCTAAATATAATATCAAGTAGTACACGAGAACTATAATTATAAGGGGATAACGCTCATTAACACCAACAAAAATGTTTTTTTGATAACCTGACCAAACTGATTTTGCATCATGATACATTCGCATAAAAGCGAGTGTATCAATTTTTAATAAAGTCGCAGGTTCTTGATTACATTTGATTAATTTAAAAAGTGCCATATCATCAACGATTGTGTCCCTAATTGCCTGATGGCCCCCCACTTTTTGATAGCTACCCTTGCTAATGGCAATGAAGCCCCCGTGAGCAGCAGCGAATACCGGTTTTGGTGAGCGCTGGACCAACCAAACGGGAAGATGAGCAAGAATGACAAACATCATCATCGGGACAACAAGCCTTTCAAACCATGTTCTAACGATCTGTCTAGGAAAGCCTGAAACGATTCCACTTCCTTGTTTCGATAAATATGGCGCTAATGTATTTAAAGCGCCCGACTCTAATCTGACATCAGCATCTAAAAAGAGGAACCAATCACCATTTGCTTCCCTTGCAAGCTGATGACAAGCAAATGATTTACCAAGCCAACCATCAGGTAAGGGTTTACCTTCTTTATATTTAATTAAAGGATAGTTTTTTATCATTTCCCTAACCAAATGCTCGGTTTGATCTGTCGAGTGATCATTCAGAACAATAATCTCATCAGGTAAGAGCGACTGCTGAACAATTGATGTTAAACAGGCTTGAATATTTGAAGCCTCATCGCGAACTGGAATGAGAACAGATAGCTTCACTGATGATTTTGTCGGTGTTTTTACCAGCTTTAATTTAGGGTAATATGCTAAATTAATACTGACGAAAATCAGTTGGCAACTTAAGATAATGAATAACCCCAGCGCAATCAATTCCATTTGTTTATCTTCCCTTCCACATATCCAACCAATCACTAGTTGACCGACTGCTTGTTATCAGGTGTTTAGCAGCTGGATGGCGGTGATAAAGAATGGATTGACTTACTTTTTCCCTTTGGTGCTCATATTGTGTTGTCAATATTTGAGCTAAGTAAGCTGACCATTCCTTTCTTTTACGGTCTGCCCCCTGAAGCAATTGCTCCTGTCCAAACTCAATATGTAGCTTAGGCTTCTGCTCCTCAGCAAAGTAGTAATGAAATGTGACCGGCTTAAGACAAAGAGACGGATAACGTTGAATAATTCGCCCTAATCCGCTTTGCAACTGATAAGGTAGCTTATCCTGATGTGTGACGTTCCCCTGAGGAAAGAGCCAGACTCGATGTCCTTGATCAAGAAGTTGGTAAAGATAGTGAAAGGTTTTGACTAAATCCTTTACTTTGTCACGATTAACTGAAAAAGCACCAAGCTTGCGAAAAAATGGATACTTTTCTAACCCATTCTGATCCATCATTGCAAAATGCTCTTGATCAGACGCAACATAGGTGACATAGAATAAAAATAAGCCATCCCACCAAGAGCTGTGATTAGCAATATATAGAATGGGCAATTCTGTAGTCGTATCCACGTCACCCTCGTACATAACTGTACTAAACTGTCTTTTTATTAAATAGTATTTTAGGTAACGAAAAAACCATTTTTCAAAGTTAGCTGACTTATTTGCGGTAATCATAACGATACCTTCCCTCTACCAGAATAACAAAGCAAATACTGAAGAACCCAATCAAGGTTAAGCCGACCCTAAACGCAAGCATACCAAATAGCAAGAGCATAAGCTGAAAAATGAAGGTAATCCTGCGTTGTCTCCTTTTATCCTTCTGATAGAGAGGAAATAAGTAAGATAACAGTGCCCCCAAGACAAACCAAGTGACAAAATTACTTAAGGGAATATCAAAGTATGCAAAGTTACCTGGCTCATGCCAAGTCCAAAAATTTAATGACACAGCGACAGGATCCAGAATCAGATCAAGCACGACAATCCAAATGCCCGTTTCGAGGGCACGAACAAATTTACCCTTCTGAGTTGAAATACCAAGGCTATTTAGTAACACGCCAACCCAAGCAAGCGCGATTGTAAAAGGAACGCCAATAAGTAATGGACCAAGAGCAGCGCTATAATGATAGGAGCCAAATGGGAAACCTGTTTTAACACTAATCACTTCAACAGCATATGTACTCAAAGCAACTACTAACAAACTAATGACGAATCGCTGCTTACTATTTTCCTGTAACCAGATCAACTCGGCTAAACAGCATGCATATAAAACAAGAAAAACAGGCTTTGAAAAGCTTAAAAATTCAGGAACAGAAAAAAAGACTTGTAGAATAAAACCAATGGTATACCAGATTAAAAAAATTAGGAAGAAACGCATTTGTTTACTTTCCACATTATCGACAACCTTTTTTGTATAATTTTTGTATAGAAAATATATCATACTGTTCCCTAATTTTCAGTTAATTAAGCTTTAGATTTTTAAAAACACAAAAAAATAGAGTGGCATACCACTCTATCAGCATCTATCTATGTTAAAAACTAAGGAGCTCCTGAGCTCTTTTACTTTTGCTTGCGCATCATATCATAATAGTTTAGTGGTTGATCAACCTTAATCTTGGTGATCATCATGGCATGCTTGGCTCGGTCAATCGGCTCACCTTTCTCATTCCATAGCTCAGTTATTGTTTGTTTAAAATGATAGAAGTTGGGACCGAAAAACTCCACCTCATCACCGACACCAAAGTTATTACGCTGTTGAATGGTCGCAATTTGTGTTTGTTCATCATAATCAAGTACCAGACCAGCAAAATCAAATTTCGGAATCCGTTCTGGCTTACCATACAATTGATCACGATGTGTTGGTTCATTGTAATAAAAAGCTGTTGATAATGAACGTTGTGCAGCTTTCCAAATTTCATCAACCCACTCTGGATTTAACTCAAACTGATCAGGGCTATCGAAGTAGCTATCGATAATTTTACGATACACATTAACAACCGTTGCCACATAATGAATACTTTTCATTCGTCCTTCAATTTTTAACGAATCAACACCAGCTTCAATCAGGTCAGGTAAATGCTCGACCATGCTTAAGTCCTGAGCGCTCATCGTGTAATCTTCATCTGCCTGCTCTGATATTGCTGCGTCATCATCGATACCATCTTCAAATAAATCATACTTCCATCGACAGGATTGCGCACAACCACCACGATTAGCATCGCGGGCTGTCATATGATTAGATAAGACACAGCGGCCAGAATAGGAAATACACATGGCACCATGAACGAATGCTTCTATTTCAATATCAACTTTTTCTTTCATTTCTTTAATCTCTTGTACTGAAACCTCACGAGCTAAGACAACGCGAGGAATACCTTCGTTCTTCCAAAACTCTACCGTCTTCCAATTTGCAATGGAAGCCTGTGTACTAATATGCACCTCTAAATCTGGGGCAGCCTGACGACATGCTTGAATTAAAGCGGGGTCAGCTGCAATAACTGCTGAAATACCAACCTCATAAAGCTTCTTAAAGTATGCTTGAGCTCCCACTAGATTTTCATTATGAGCAATAATATTTGTGGCAACATAGACTTTAGCACCGTACTGATTAGCAAAGTCAACCCCCTCCTTCATCTCTTCGAAGGTGAAGTTCCCAGCTTTCGAGCGCAGTCCAAATTGCTGACCACCAATGTAGACTGCATCAGCACCATAATGGATGGCGAATTTTAATTTTTCTAAGTTTCCTGCCGGAGCCAATAACTCTGGCTTCTTTAATTGCTGTTCCATCTGTTTGACTCCCCTTATTAGTAAATCTGTTCTTTAAAATAAAAGCCTGTTCCAATTTTACGTTGGTTTGGCTGAATAGCATAAATTGCTTGCTTCCAACCAAGCTTTTTCATTTTATATTGCTCTGGATCAGCTAAGTACGTATCAATTGCATCACGATAAATAGCAACAATTTGAGCATTGTATGCTGTTGATTTGAGCATACCCTCAATTTTCAGTCCATCAATTTGCGCATCTAGAATTTCAGCTAAATAATCAACCATGACAATATCTTCGTTACTCATAATGTGCGTGCCATTCTGATCCTCAAAAATTGGATAATGTGTTTCTGCTTTTTTTGCTTCTTTAATGTAACGTGTTTTTGATTGATGGTAATCTAGCTCAATATGGTTATAGTAGTTCGTCACTAAACTACGCTTTGATTGGAAGATACAAGACATGCCATGTACTTGAATATCAATTGGAAAGCCAACCTGCTCTTTAATCTCAACTACAGCTGATAACGCCAGCTCGTTAGCTAATGTTGCTCGACGCAATCCCCGCTTATGCCAGAAGTTGAGCGTTTGATAATTAGTGGACAAAGTAGCTGGGTGCCAATTCAACGGAATATCAAAAGCTAAATCAGAAATGATTTGAAAAATTGATGGATCACCTGCTACAATGCCGTCAACTTTAATCGTCTTGAGCTCAGTCAAAAATGACGTTAAAGCATCAATATGATTATTATGAAAAATAGTATTAATCATGATATAAGCACGTTTATTACGCTCATGTAAATAAGCAGTCGCTGTTTTAATTTCCTCTATAGAAAAATGTCCGGCAAGTCGATTGCCAAACTGAGCATCCCCAATGTAAATAGCATCAGCACCTGCTTCAGCTAATTGCTTTACCTCATCAATATCTTTTGCTGTTGCTTGTAGTTCTGGTCGATAACATTGCATTACACTCACCTCTAAAAATACAGTCTATTAGTTATTATGAACGAATTACTTAAAAAAGCAGTGATAAAAGTCACACTTTTACATACTTTTCGTTATGGAATATATCTTATTAACGCTAAGGGATGCGCCGCTACAATAGCGATAGTATTTCTGGCTAAGAAGTTAGCTTTTCAACAAGAAATTACTTTACTTATAATTTTTAAGATTTAGTATGATTTAATTGTTAAATTTAGCATAGTATTTGCAGACTTCATCGTTTTTTTAAAAAAATAGATTTACATTAGTCTAAAGAAAAGTTTTTCAGAAGGCTATGCTTATCAAGTGTTTAAGGTAAAATAAACGGGGGTATCGTTTATAGATGATTTAATTAACTAAGGAGTGAACAAATGGCTAAAGTGCGAGCGCATTTAGTAGTTACGGGCCGTGTCCAAGGGGTAGGCTTTCGTTATACAACACAAGATACAGCCAATCGACTAGGAATCAAGGGGTGGGTAAAGAATCTGGCGAACGGTGATGTGCAGATTGAGGCAGAGGGTGAAGTCAAGATGGTTTATCAATTTATTGATTTAATTAAAGCAGGACCAAGTCGGCCAGCAAATGTTGAACATGTTGATCTCTCAATTACTGAAGAATTAAGCCACTACAAAAAGTTTGATATTCATTACTAAGCAACTAAAAAACGTCTATGAACTGCTCATAGACGTTTTTTTAACCTTTACTTCTCTTCAAAGAAGCGACGATTTAAGGAAATATATTCTTGTTCACCTTCTGGGACTTCATCCTCCATGAAGATGGCTTCAACTGGACAGACAGCTTCACAAGCACCGCAGTCAATACAAATATCAGGATCAATGTAAAACATCTCGTCCCCTTCTTCGATACAATCAACGGGACAGACTTCTTCGCACTCTCCTGCCTTTTCACCAATACAACCTGATGTAATAACAAATGCCATTGTACTAACCTCCTATTTAAATTCTAATGCCCCTACCAAATATGCTGGAGCTGATAAAAATCTTTCTCATGCTCAATTACAAAGATATCCGGATTTTTTAACAAACGCCATTGTGAAAAACCATACCCTTCTTCAAACTGCGATAAGAGTAAGGTTAACAAGTTACCATGAGTCACAATTGCAATTTGTTCATGCTCTGGATCTTCCATCGCTTCTTTAATAACATCTAAGCCTCTTTTTAGGGCATCGTTTGAAGACTCACCACCAGGTAATCGATAATCTTTGTCTTGAAACGAGGCTTCAACAACTTCAATCCAGTCATCAACAGGCTGACTACTTAAGATCCTCTCCTGCAAACGAACGTCCTTTTCAATTTTTAGATTAAATTGTCTCGCATATGGTTTAATGGTTTCAATTGCTCTCATATATGGACTAGAGATAATTCGATCAAAACGAAGCTCTTGATTTGCAAAAAACTCAGCAATTCTTCTTGCTTGATTAACCCCATTATTTGTTAGCGGTGAATCTCTATGCTGACCTTCTGCTTGACAATGTCTAATTAGAACAAGTTTTTTCATGGGATCATCTCCTAAGTGAATGGGTTTGTGTTATTATCACTATTGCCCGTTATGCACAATTAAAAACATTATACGAATAATTATTCAGTAAAGTAATCTTTTTTAAAGCCACCAATCCGATTAGTATTATCTATAATAAAGTAAAACTCATCAGTTTCATTCTTAACTTCATATCGTTTACCTGGCGTGAGCACGTTGTTAACGATAAACTTTTTTGCATCTGCATGAACACATTTAATCTCTTTAATTGTTGTTGCTTGTTCCCAGTTCGTATGAATCAAGAGCAATGCTCCTCTCTACTATTCAACTTGCTCTTATATTTTAGCACGTTTCAACAAAAAAAATAACCATAGTTAGCAAAAAATAATGTAAATAACAATAAAAAACCAATTGTTAGGTTTAGTTATTCAAATAAACTCAGGTATTGACCATACCCCTCTTGCACCAATTGCTCTTTAGGAACAAATCGTAGTGCAGCTGAGTTAATACAATAACGTGAGCCACCACTTTCAGCTGGACCATCATCAAACACGTGGCCAAGATGACTATCAGCTGTTTTACTACGCACTTCAATACGCCTCATTCCATGTGACGTATCCAACTGTTCGTCAATTTCATGGCGACTAATTGGTTTGGTAAAGCTTGGCCAACCACAGCCTGCGTCATATTTATCAGTTGAAGAGAATAAGGGCTCACCACTGACAACATCAACATAGATACCATCTTGCTCTTCATTATAGTATAAGTTTTCAAAGGGGCGCTCAGTGCCATTTTCTTGCGTCACATGGTATTGAATTGGGGTTAGTTTGGCTTTCAATTCTTCAGGTGTATGCTTAACCTTCCAATTATCTTGGATAAAGCTTTCTCTTCCTGAGCCTTTTTTATAAAGACGATAATGAAAGCTGTTTTTCTTATAATAATCTTGATGTTTTTCTTCAGCAGGGTAAAAAGGCTTGGCTGGTAATATTTCTGTTGCAATTGGTTTAGAAAATCTACCGGATTGTGCTAGATTTTCTTTCGCTTGCTCTGCCATTTGCTGCTGTTGTTCATTATGATAAAAAATTGCCGTCTGGTAGGATTCTCCCCGATCATTAAATTGGCCCCCTGAATCAGTCGGATCAATTTGTTGCCAAAATAGCTGTAACAATTTTTCATATGAGAACACATTTGGATCAAACGTAATTTGAACAGCTTCCAAGTGTCCGGTTGTATTAGAGCAGACCTCTTCATAGGTCGGGTTCTTCTTATGACCACCTGTATAACCTGAAATGACTGAATGTATGCCAGGCTGCTGGTCAAACGGTTCTACCATACACCAAAAACATCCACCAGCAAATGTTGCTAAGGCTTGATTTGTTTGTACCATTAAAATCCCCCACTTTCATATTGTATATTTATTTTATCGGGGATTGTCATGATAATCAAATATAGAGAACTGGACCCCGATATGTTTGCTTAGCTACTTGAGAATCCTCAAGTGTTTCTATTTTATATAAATTGTCCTGTGACGCTTCGATTTTTGTGGGTTCTTCTTCAAATGGTGTTGCATTGTCATCATTGCTATTCGCTTTATTTGTCGTTAGTTGATCGTCATTTTCGTTAAGTGCATTTTCATTTGACGACGCTTGCTCTTCACTTTGTCCTTCTTGATTTTCTCCATCTGATTCATTAAATGCCTTCATTAAAGCCATCATGCTTGGTAAGTTTTTCAAGATTGGACCATATTGTTGAATCATTGGTGTAACGGACTGGGTCATCTTTAAAACGTTTTGCAGTTGACCTAAAGTGTCAGTCAAATTCCCACCAGCAGGAATGAAACGTTGTAAAAGCCCTGTCAGTCCCGTCTTCGGTGCAGCAGCTTGTGTCATCATCGATGGGTTTGCCATTGCCATTGCTCCAGCATATGGAGGAGCAGCACCCATCCATGGGGAAAACCCGCCGGCCTGAGCAAAAGGATATTGACCATAATAAAACGGAGGAGCTTGATTCATATCATACCCTCTTTTCCTTTCTTCTAATACGATAGCTTACGCTGGGCGAACGAAAATGTGCATTCTGCCTAGTAAAAAAGCAAGAACTAAATGTTGAGGTTATTATAGAAAAGCACGATTCAACCTAACTTAACAACTAGGTTGAATCGTGCTAACGCAATTATTAATTGACAACAATCTTTATTATAATCCCATTTCTTCCTTCATACGTTGTAACTCATCTTCAACAGCGGCTGAACCTTGATGAGAAGCATATTTCTCCTCAAGCGTTTTTGCTTCATCTGTTGGCTCTTCATTAAGCTCTGACATGGCGTTTGCCTCGTCAACGCGACGAGCAGCTTTTTCCTCCATACGCTGGAATGAGCTTATTGCCCCTTTAGACTTACCAACCGATTGATTAACCTTATTAAGCTTCTCCTGTGTATCGGCAACAGAAAGCTGTGCTTTAATCATTGAACGACGGCCTTTGAGTTTTTCAATATCAGTAGCTAGCTTATCATGCATTTGACGCATTTTACTAGCATTTTCATGAGCTAAAGCATAAGACTTTGCTAAATTCGTCCCAATATCTTCAAGTTCTTGCTTCTTAGCAAGAAAAACTCTTGCGTCATCATCATTTCCAGAAGTCAGTGCTTTTTTAGCTAACTCACCATATTTAGCTACTTCGCCTTCATTTTCATCAAGCAGACGCTTTGCCTTCGCTTCTTCTGCCATAATACCGGCCGTATTTTTTTTAACCTCAGCTAAATCATTCATCATATTACGTAAATATTGATCAATCATTTTCTCAGGGTTTTCCATACGATCCATTAAGGCATTCACATTAGAGCTAATGATATCTGAAAATCTTTCTAAAACTGACATAATCATTCCTCCTAATAAACTTAATATTATTTTTGTTATTCTTTATTGCTATCATCGTACTTACTTGATAAATCATCGACATTACTTTTGCCAAAAGTAGAGATCGGCTTATTTAACATCTCCTCAGTTTGCTTTGCTTCCTTGTCCTTCTGCTGCTGCTTTTTGCGCCACCAGCTAAATAGGATAACTAGAATTACAACAACCGCAAACACAAGTAAGACAGGGATCCAAGGTGAACGAGTCACCTCCATAATCCGATCAGCTGCTTCTTGGAATGAACGACTAAAATATTCTTCATCTCCAATATCATCATAATAATAACGATCAAGATAATCAAGCAAAATGTTGGCCGCTTCAGTATCAATTACACTTTTAGCTTGCGTACCTGTAACAGCATACATCGCGTAATCCTCTGGGAAGGTTGATCCTCCATCAAAGTAAGGGTCAAAGTAAAGCAATAATAAGTGAGCCTCATCAGTAAAAAGCTCATCATACAATTCATTTGTGTACACTTCAATGTCATTGAAGGTCGGCGTTAGACTACCATCAATTTCATCTGTTATGTAAACATGGGGTTGAACACCAGTCTCGTTATAAAAATGACGCAAGCCGTTTAGCATAACAGTCTCATTAAAGATTAAACCTATCTCATCTGTATAATAGTCTGTTTCATTAACAACCCCTGATGGCAATGGTTCCCGGTCGACTGTCGATGGTGTGATGCTATTACTTCCAAATGAGCCACCGCCGCCAAACATGGACGTAATTGCTGGAACGACAAGGAAGATCATTAGGAATACAATTATTATTGGTAATAGGATGAAGCTTGATCCACAACCAAAGCATCCGCCACCGCCACCATAATAACGACGATGTCCCCATCTTGGTCTACCATAATAAGGTCTGTGGAAAAATCCGCCTGTCCTCGGACGATAGCCACCACCAGTTGATGGTCGGTTAAATCCTGAGCCTGAGCCTGAACTACCACGTTTTTTGCCAGAACCGAATGAGCCACTTCCACCCATTCTTCCAGCACCACCTCGACTTCCGCCGAACGAACCACCTCTTGAGCCACCACCGAAGCTTCCACCACTTCTACCTCCGCTACGGCCACCGCCTCTTCCGCCTCTGCCCATATAGACATCTCTCCTTCTTTTATCTATTTCTAATCTTATCCAAGACAAAAATTAGCATAATGATCGTGACACGTCAATCAACCTTATGGTCTATGATAATAAACTATTCTCTTTTAAGTAAGGAAAAAGGAACTATTTTGTGGGTACTCACTTGAGGAAACAGATGTCTAAAATAAAGTTGCAATATTTCCCGGGCAAGCGCATAAAACTATATAATTAGACACGATCAAATAAAGTCCTGCATTAATTGACACTATAAAGAGAAATTAATTGATACATACATATTGTTTGATTATCACGCCATGTCAACTCTACAATTTTACCAAAACCAATCTGGTCTGAGGATTTATGTCTTGTAATTTCAATTTGTTCCTGGATTGGGTAAAGTCGGTACCCATCAAGTGTGAGCGTAAAACAGTTTTCTCGATTTTCAACGCGTTGCTCAAGCCCTTCTGTCACTAATGTCCATTCTAAAGTTAATGGCGTCGTCATTATACGTATCCTCCTTAATTCTATACCCGTTTTCACGTCTTGTTAATCCTATTATCCTAAAGATAATGAATATTTTAATTATTTAATGGCAGATAAAGTAATCATTTAGCTATTTTCATTGCTGCCTTGTGTGCTCTGTCCTGCTAACGATTTTCCAGATAATCCTGCCAGAGATTATCGTAAACGGTAATAGCGTTGGTGAATGGAATGTTCCATTCAAGATAACGACTAATTTCGTCATAGTTGTGACTATGTTTAGGAAAATCGTGATCATAAAAGATCCAATCAGCTAATTGACGGGCTTCAGTATTTGACTTTGCCCCCCGATAGCGCATCATATATTGGTGAAAAGATTGCATATTAAACTCCTTTACTTAACGCGATCGTATTGAAGAAAGTAATAGTCATAAGGATTGTCTTCGTTTTTTAAGCCTTTTTCTTTTGAAATTAATTTCCAGTTAGTCAAATCATAAGCTGGGAAATAAGTATCGCCCTCAAAGGTATTTTCAATTTGGGTAATATACAAGCGATTTGCATATGGTAAAAAAAGTTCATATATTTCCCCACCCCCAATGATAAACACTTCTTGGTTATCATTTTGCAATAAAGTAAGCAGTGTCTCAAAATCATGAAATACCTTACAATCGTCGATCTGGTAGCTGTGATCACGTGTTAGAATAATATTTTCGCGCTTCGGTAGTGGCTTGCCAAATGTCTCCAAAGTCTTTCTACCCATAACAATCGTCTTTCCTAAGGTCTTTGCTTTAAAATAGCCAAGATCGTTGGGAATATGCCAAGGCATCCAATCGCCCTTCCCAATAAGTCGATTCTGATCATGCGCAGCTATCATTGTTATCATATTATCGCTCCTTATACTGCTATTGGTGCTTTAATAGCAGCGTGTGATTGATAGTTAACGATTTCTAAATCACTCACTTCAAGCTCAAAAATAGATTTGGCTCCCCCGCTAATCTGCAATTGTGGTTGAGCAAATGGCGTCCTGCTTAACTGTGTAGTAATTTGTTCAGTATGGTTTTGATAAATATGTGCATCTCCAAGTGTATGAATAAACTCACCAACAGCTAAGCCAACTTCATGGGCAACTAGATGTGTAAGTAGTGCGTAGCTGGCAATATTAAATGGAACACCCAAAAAGACATCGGCACTACGTTGGTAAAGCTGACAAGACAGCTTACCATCTGCAACATAAAACTGAAACAGTGCATGACAAGGTGGTAACGCCATGTTAGATGGAACATCTTCAGGGTTCCAAGCACTAATAATATGTCTTCTTGAGTCGGGATTATGCTTCAGTGAGTCGATGACATCTTTGAGTTGATCAATTGTCTCACCTTGGGATGTCTGCCAAGCTCGCCATTGTTTCCCGTAGACCGGTCCAAGCTCACCGTACTGCTGAGCAAAGCCATCATCGGTTAGAACGCGTTCCTTAAATGATGCCATCTCTTGCTGGTATTGCTCACGAAAAGAGCTGTCTACTAAACTTCGGTTACCGAAATCCGTCATATCAGGCCCTTGATAATCAGTACTCTCTACCCATCTTTTAAAAGCCCACTCATTCCAAATATTATTATTGTGCTTCAATAAAAATTGAATGTTCGTCTCCCCACGAATAAACCAGATTAACTCTGAAGCAATAAGCCTGAAATTAACCCGTTTTGTTGTTAATAACGGAAAACCATCTGCTAAGTTAAATCGCATTTGTGCACCAAAAATGGAATGTGTACCTGTGCCTGTTCGATCACTTTTCACTTGACCCTGATCTAGTATTGTTTGACATAAATCCAAATATGCCTGTTCATTTTTCACCATTTAGAATTGCCTCCGCTCTTTCATTTATTCTAGTCTATATTACAAAATCATAACAAAACCTTCAAGACACATTTATTGATTAGAGAATGAATACACTTTTAAAAAGTCTAATAATCCGCATAAAGGAGGCGTTAATTGTTGGCTCAAGCTCAGCTTAATCAAATTGTTAAGCAAACAGTCGCTTATAGTTACATGGTAAGCCAACCATTCTCAGTCTATGTAGATGCTTATCCTGTTTTTCAGAACTATTGGTTAATGAATCAGGAGGAGCATGTTTTTGTTTATGGTCAACATAGTACTACTATTCGTATTATACAGCAAAAGCTAAATAACCTGCATTATTATGATGAAACAATTGATGGCGAATTTGGCTTACTTACTGAATATGCCTTAAAGAAATTTCAACGCGAACATTTTATTGAGATAGACGGTACGATTAACACTGAGACCATTCAGGCAATTATGGATGCTGAATATCGGTTTTATCTATCTGAACTTAAAAGCTTTGATCGTAGCTTTCAATTCGGTGAAAAGAATGAAGAGGTTGAAAAACTTCAAAAAGCTCTTTTTTATTTCGGCTTTTATCAAGCTAATATTGATCAAATTTACGGTCCAATAACAGAAGCCGCCCTTCTGGAAGCAAAAGAAGCCTTTAGTCTGCCTATGACAGTTGAGATTACTGAAGCATTTGTCGAAACGATTCAAGCTGAAACAGTTCCGGAGATCGTTGAGCCTAAACAGAAGACCGATAACACAAGTAAGCAGGAAGTAAAACAAATTAAAAAAATACCACAAGACTCCAATCAGATTATTGAAAGTGCAAAGGCTTTACAAGGTATTCCTTATCTCTGGGGCGGCACGTCAACTTCCGGATTTGATTGCAGTGGCTTTTTGCAATATGTTTTTTCGGAAAATTCGATTACAATTCCTCGGACTGTAGCCGATATTTGGAACCAATCGTCACATGTTGATCAAGCTTCATTAGGTGACATCGTTTTTTTTGAAACATATAAAAAAGGACCCTCACATGCCGGTATTTATTTAGGAAATGATCAATTTATTCATGCCAGTGCTTCTAATGGTGTAACCATTTCTAATCTCACTGAATCCTATTGGCAGCAACGTTATTTAGGCAGTAGAAGGATAAGCAATTAGTTGCCCATCCCTTCACGCCACTCAACCATAAATTGATGATAAAAGTGCATCATGAACTGATGCCGATCTTTAGCCATTTTCTTTGCCGCCTGTGTGTGCAAGCGAGCTTCTAGCTTAAATAATTTCTCGGTAAAGTGAGCAAGAGTAGAAGAGTGCTCACTATCATAAAGAGGCTGATGCTTTGAAGTGCCATAGCTGATAGCCCTGGCAACACCTATTGCTCCAATCGCATCAAGCCTGTCTGCGTCCTGAACAATTTGGGCAAACTCTGTTTCTGGTGTTTTACCTTTCCGGAATGAAACAGTATCTATTGCTGATATAATCTGATTAATTTGTATTGCTGAGAAACGAAGCTGTTCGAGTAGCTTCTTTAAATCTTGCTTGGCTAATTCAGGATCTTCAACGAGCTTTAAATCAATAAGATCATGAACCCAGCCGCATACCTCACTGATAAACGGGTCACTACCTTCCGCTTCAGCAATTATTCTGGCATAATTGGCAACTCTATTCATATGGTTACAATCATGACCAGAGTTATCATTATTAAAAAAATTAATAACATATGATTTAATCTCACGTAATTGTGCTTCTTGACGCATGAGTAAGTCAACCTTTCGTATAGAATAAAAACTTGACGCACATAGCAAACTAAGCTATCATTTTACACGTGTATAGAAGACAAATTTAATTGCTTGGTAATGGCCTTAAGTGATGTGTGCAGGGATGTCCCTCTCACGTTAACTGGGCTATTTTTTTCATGGTCAATCTTGTTTGCCTTCAGATTCATGCTTATTGTGAAAGTATTCTGTCTGTGTAAAACGGTTATCTCACTGTTTTTTAACTGGATGAATAGTAATATGTATCCAAGCGATTGGGCTCTTATAAGGGAAGGTGTGTTAGTGATGCTAACAGTTTATATTGATGGTGCTTCTGCAGGTAATCCTGGACCCAGTAGTACCAGTTTTATTATTCAGAATAAACAAGAGAAAATCCAGGGTTTTTCTTTTATCGGACAATCAACAAATCACGAAGCTGAATTGCAAGCACTTATTAATGCGCTTCTTTACTGTGAAGCAAACTTTCCTGATCAAATTCTATCAATTCGATCCGACTCCATGCTTGTTGTCGATATGGTTGAAAAGGGCTATACAAAGAACAAAACCTTTAAACCATTACTTGATCAAGCATTAAGTATAATAGCGGGCTTTCCTCATTGCTTTATTAAGTGGATTCCTGATCAACAAAATAAACCCGCTGATCAGCTTGCAAGACATGCCCTTCAAACAAAGAAAAGCGCAATTATTGGAGACCCTTCTTCTTGAATAGAGCAATAGCATCCTGCCTCGTTCCAATATTGTGTTCTTTTAACAACTCTAACAAGCTAATATAAAAAGATCCATCAAATTGGTACTGTAAGCGCAGTGTCGTCTTAATAGCTACCCTCGCTAAATCATCATTTGCTCCAGTATATTGCTTGCCAAAATAAATGAACCGAACCTGCTCATCTGACAGCTTAAAGCCCTTCACCCAAAGTTGTTCAAGGTAGTCAGCTAAGGTAAGATGACCCAATTCAATCCCCTCTTCCCTTACTTTATAAATCAATTACGTTTACTAGTATACAATAATCAGTGCGAAATAGGAAGAGATATCGAACAATTGTTCTGTCTATAAGTGTGACATAATCTAATTAGTTATCATTAGACGCATTTAAATAAGCAGGCATCCAATTACTATACCAGTAGATTGAATGCCTGCTTATTTGAACATTATGATTATAATTGATAAATTTCTTGATACTTCTTAGTTAAGTACGCAATGAGATGGTCGGGATTTAATCCCTCACCTGTTACATCTTTAATTATTTCAAGTGGTTTTTTCATCTTACCATGACGATGGACATGCTCGGTGAGCCATGCTTTGATTGGTTCAAAATCACCAGATTGAATAATACCATCAACATCTATCGCCTCAGTTAGCTTCGCATTTAGCTGTGCTGCGTACATATAGCCTAATGCATAAGTGGGAAAGTAACCAAAATCCCCAGCTGACCAGTGAATGTCCTGTAAAATTCCCTGCTTATTAGAGGTTGGTCGAATCCCTAAATACTCTTCCATTTTATCATTCCACGCTTCTGGCAAGTCTTTGACTGCTAAATCACCATCAATTAATGCTTTTTCAAGTTCGTAGCGGATAATAATATGAAGCGAGTAAGTCAGCTCATCTGCCTCAATTCGAATAAAGCTTGGCTTAACCTCATTTATAGCCTGATAAAAGGTTTCAAAATCAATTGATTGAAAAGCAGCTGGCGCTTTCTCTCTAAATAAATTAAAGTGGTTTTGCCAAAAACCCTTGCTTCTTCCAATGAAATTTTCCCAAAATAATGATTGCGATTCATGAATACCCATTGATGTCCCGCGAGCTAATACGGTCTGAGCTAAGTCTTGGTCAATATTTTGCTCATATAGGGCGTGTCCGCCTTCATGAATAGTTCCGAAGACAGCCATTCTAAAATCGCCTTCATCATAACGTGTCGTTACACGGACATCATTTGGGTTAATCCCAATTGCAAAGGGATGAATGGTTTCATCAAGACGACCAGCGTCAAAATCGTAGCCCATCTTATCTAATATTGCTAAACTAAATGCTTCTTGACTCTGTTTGGGAAAATGATGAAGCAGGGATTCGACATCAATCTCAACTTCAGAATTAGCAATTTGAGAAACAAGCTCCGTTAGGGCTTTCTTAACCTTAGCAAATACCTGATCAAGAACTTCTGTAGTTAAACCAGACTCATACTGATCGAGCAATCCATCATACTTCTGCTCTTTATAACCCCAATAGGTTGCAAATTTCTTATTAAAGTCCACGATTTCTTCTAAATAGGGTTGCAGGAGGGCGAAATCATCCTCCTCTCTTGCTTGCTGCCAAACGGTTTCTGACTTTGAACAAAGGGTAACAAATGCTTTATATTCTTCAACCGGAATTTTACTACTTTTGTTATAAGTATCTTCACATTCCTCAACAGCTTTAATTAAAATTGGATCAGCTGTCTTTCCTTTTAATTGATCAATACAATGCTTCATCTGGTCAGATGTTTGTAGCTGGTGGATTCTCTCTGATAACAAACCAATGACATCCGATCGTTGCTCCATAGCTTTTTTAGGGATTTTAGTCCTTAAATCCCAATGAATTAATGATAATGCTTCGGCATAGCCTTTGATTTCCTTCATCAAATCTTTAAACGTTTGTTCAACCTCGTTCACATTAACGCCTCCTAGCTATTATTTTTCTTACCAAAGTATTGATAATAGTCCACCTTAATAAACCCATTAAATAACTTGCGTTTTTTAGTCGCACTTTGACCAAACAGTTTTTCAAACTGTTCATTTGAGGTCAACACATAGCTACTCCAGCTATTATTTTCAGACATTACTTGGCCAATCTGACGATACATCGCTTCGACCTCTGCTTTATCACTTAAACGCTCACCATAGGGGGGATTGGTGATCAAATAACCATTGTTGCGTTTTGGGTTAAAGTCAGCTGCTTGCATCTGCTTCCAGTTGATCAACTCAGCAAGTCCTGCTTCTACGGCGTTTTGCTTCGCAATTCCAATCATTTTTGGATCAATATCGGTGCCTGTTATGTCAAGGGATTGATTATAGTTTGCTAATTGTTCAGCTTCATCAAAAGCTTGCCCCCATATTTTTGGTGATATAAAAGACCAATCCTCACTTGCAAATTCGCGATTAAAGCCAGGTGCAATATTCTGACCAATCAAAGCAGCTTCAATTAAAATGGTGCCTGAACCACAGAACAAATCAACTAGTGGGAAATCTGGTTTCCAATTTGTTAGCTGGACAAGTGCCGCAGCTAACGTTTCCTTTAGTGGCGCTTCTCCCTGACCTATTCGATAGCCCCGCTTATGTAAGCCTGCGCCAGAGGTATCCAGTGTTAAAGTGACTTTATCTTTCAGAATAGCAACTTCAACACGATGAAGTGCGCCAGTTTCAGGCATCCGAATTGCAACGCCATGCTTTTGCTTTAATCGTTCTACAATGGCTTTCTTAACAATAGCTTGGCAATCAGAGACACTGTACAGCTTTGATTTAACAGACTTTCCGATTACAGGAAATTGACCATCCTCTGGAATAAAATACTCCCAATCTAAAGCTTTCGTACCTTCAAATAACTGATCAAAAGTCTTTGCTTCAAATTCTCCTACAATTAGCTTCACTCGATCAGCAGTCCTAAGCCACAGATTACAACGTGGAATTGCAGACGAATCTGCTTCAAAGATGACTTTCCCGTTTTCTACTTGTACTCCTTCATAGCCAAGCGCTTTAACCTCCTTGGCTACAACTGATTCTAATCCCATCGCAGCAGTTGCCAACAATTTAAATTTACTCATCCTGTCATCCTTTCATCGTTTTTACAATTTTAATAACAACTTGGTATGTATGTTCATTAAAAAAACCTCCTAAGACATAAGTAGCCTCTGGAGGAATTCATTTGCTTAACATAAATAGACCAATGAATGCTTTATAAGCCATGTTCTGTCCTAAAGTACTACAAGCGGTGGTCATCCTCGTACCTTAGTGGTAATCATCTATCTGCTATCATAAAGATAGCCCTTGTTTCGGTTCAGTTCCCTAATCCAAGATGCCCCTACCGTAATTTGGGTTGCTCGCTCGTGGGGTTTACCGCGTTCCACTCAAAATGTTTCCACTTTGACTACGTCACTGTGGCACTTTAAAGGTAATAAGAGCATATCAGTGTTGACTTAGCTCTGTTCCCTGCCGTAAGTTGTCAAGACAACTCCCAAGATTTATGAATTCATCAAGCACGAACACTACAAGCATCGCAGCCTGTGCGAGCATGGACTTTCCTCTACATGCAAATACATGTAGCAATTACCAAAGCATTCATTATGTTATGTTTTACTCGAATAGATATTATACCATAAAAAATGATGTTAAACATCTATCAAAGTTTTCCAGTGACTGTTAGGCGTCCGTGTATTTCTTGCCAAACACTGCTTTTTCCAAATTGGATACACGTTTTAATATATCATAGTTTACCTGATGATTAGATGTTTGTACCCGATGTGGAGTCGGTTCACTGTTACTCTTTAGTCTTTCATTCTCGCGTTTTAGTTGCTCAATTTGCTTGGTTAAGCCTTCATAATCTTGAATAATTTTATCCAGATAGGCATCGACCTCTTCTTGGTTATACCCACGCATTGATGTTTTAAATTGTTTATCTAAAATATCCTTAGGACTCAACTGCGTTTTAAAATTAGTTGACATTTAATTTCACCTCATTATTTAACAACGGTTAATATGTATTTTTTCAAATTTTGCGAGAATTGTCAATCTAAACTCACGCTTATTTTATGGATGGCTACTATTGATTATGCATATCGTTCCACTCTCGAACAATATCCTCCAAATCTAGTGGTGTAATAAAATAGACGGGATGGTTTTGACTTTCCTGATAGCTAGTCACTTCATCAAGGTAGTAACGTACACTTCCTGGATACATATCGTCAACGAGAAGCATGCTACAGTCGCTTTTTTCTATTAACCATTTATTTTTTGCAGTAAATTGCTGTGGACTTTTATAATCACCTTTGTAAAGTGAGGTATAGAAGTCAGCTTGCTCAATACAGGTCTGATACGCTTGCTGATCGGCTTCATTCCAAAGCTTGTCCTGATTCTCAAACGGGGCAATTACTGCTGTTTGAATTGGATAATCTTTGGCTAACTCTCGTGCTACTTGACATGACCACAGTTCCACCCCTAACTGCCCGGAGCACAATAACCATTCCCCTCCCTGTTCAATAAATTGCAGTAACTTTCGTTTTATTGCTAACTTAATAAATTTAATCCGTTCATCATTCGTTGCATTTATATTCATTTCGTAGGATTTATAGCCAGTTACACTAATAACTTTTGTCATAAAAAGCACACCTCCCCTTTAATTTTACAAAAAGAAGAGCTGGGAATCCAGCTCTTCTCTAAACTGATATTCTAACGTTTGCAGCAATGATTGTAACCGGATTGAACACCCTGCACACCATTGTTGTTATAACCAGATTGCGCACCCTGGACGCCGTTATAACCTCCCGGCCAAGTTTGACCTCCGTAAACATTTGTTTGATTTACCGTTTGACCCCAAGAAGTTGATTGTGGGTACCAGTGCGTATTTTGAACAGTATGGTGATCTGTCACCGTTGTATGTGTTGGATGCACATAATTCACTTGGCTTTGACTGCACGTATTTACCTGCTGATGCTTTGTCGGGCAGACAATTGTTTTTGCTGGGCAACATGGATGTCTTCGCATAATAATCCCCTTTCTAGATTTGAATTCATAATAGCTTATGAACAAACGTCCAAGAGGTGGCGGGCAAATGCCCCTGCATTTTCATTTTTTTTATTTTTTTTATTGGCACATAATCAAACCAATTATTATTTTTAAAAATTGAATAACTGCTAATTGCCTCGTTCCAACATCCTCTGCCTGTTTACACCCTAGCATCTCTCGCTGCAACCGCCAATTTAAAGCAAAGCTTATTGCTTAGCAATATCATTCTTAATTAACAAGAAGACATAGTCAATTGCCTGGTGAAGCTCCATGTAACGTTGCAGCTTAACATCGATGTAGAAACTGTGCATAAGAATTAATTCGAAGTTTTCCCGTGTTGATTGAATAAGCTGCGGGTGTACAGATATTTCTCTATTCTTTGCCAAGCGAAGTGCTTCTTCTTCCCAGCATTCAATTTGGTCAAATAAGGGTTCTGTCTTTTTCTTAACAAAATCAAAAAAAACGGGATCCTTTTTTTCTTCTGGCTGTTCACTGGTTAAAAAATGTTGCTTTAATATATCCTTAGCAGCTTCGAGCTGTATTGTTATCTCCATTAACATCTCATCAGTCCTCTTTCTTATCATAACTTTATCATGCCGATCATTTTGCGTAAAGGCAAGTAAAAATTAAAAAGTAGTGATATTTGCTGACTGCGATGGATGCAATAGCACAGTTTATTAATGATGGATAGCACGATTTGTATTCTGATTTACGTTCATGTACTGTCCAGATAAATTGTTTAAGTGATTTCGTTTAATTCTTTCGTGGACCATTTTCAAACGAACAATTTCTAATTCTTCAGCAAGCTGTTCCAGTCTTTCTTGAAAAACCCTTAAGTCTGCATTCTCCATAACAACTGACATCTCCTTTAAGATTCGATTAATTTATTATTTGCTAATCCATTATCATTCTCCTACCTAACTGACAAAACTAGTGACTTAACAACAAAACTAGTGTTTTTCATCTATTAAAATATGTTTTTATCGTCTTCGTTCACTTATAAATTCTGGATTACTTGGCTATAATTATAGGAGAGTACATGCTGTTTTTAGCATAGTCATTTAGCACTTATTCATGGCTAATCTATCTTTTTAGTTCTCAATTCACTCAATTTTCTGGTATGATACATTCAGGCAGGAGGGAATAATCATGAACTACCCAAATGGGAAAAGATCAATTAACAGCTCAAGCTCTGGTAATCATGGCTTACAAAGGAGTTTTAGTAACCGTGGTATGTCACTTGAAGATGATATAAACCAGACGAACGATTACTATCTCGCGCAAAATATTTGTGTAATTCATAAAAAACCAACTCCTGTTCAAATTGTAAAAGTTGACTACCCAAAGCGTAGTGCTGCTGTCATTAAAGAGGGTTATTTCAAGCAAGCATCTACAACGGATTACAATGGTGTTTACCGCGGGCGTTACATTGATTTTGAAGCAAAGGAAACGAGAAACAAATCCTCTTTTCCACTCAATAACTTTCATGAGCATCAAATTAAGCACATGAAGGCTGTTGCTGAACATGATGGTATTACCTTTGTAATCATTCGGTTCCGTGCTCACAATCAAACTTTTTTTCTACCAGCAGTGAAACTTTTTCGTAGCTGGGATAGTCAATATAGTGATGGAGGAAGAAAATCAATTCCTTACAAGCAATTTGTAGCCGAAGGTATTGAAATACCGTCACGTTACCCTGCTCTCCTTGACTATGCGACAGTCATTGAGCAATTGTTTTTCTAGAATGGAGGAAGATGCGTATGGCAGAAAAAGGCCAAACACGTACGGCAAGAAGACAAGAACAACAAAAAACAAAAAAAAATAAATCAAGTAGATGGAAGAAAGTTGGCGTGTGGGTGCTTACCGTCTCACTTGTTGCTATCGTTGGTGTAAGTGCTCTATTCGGTTACTATATTATTTCAGCACCTGAGTTAAATGCCGAATTGCTCCGTGATCCACAACCAAATCGTTTTTTAGATATAAACGGTAATGTGTTTGCCGAATCAGGATCAGAACGTCGGACCGAAATTTCTTACGATGAGCTTCCGGAAATATTAGTTGACGCCGTTATTGCCGCCGAAGATGCGCGGTTCTTTAAGCACTCTGGAATTGACTTTCGAAGAATTGGTGGTGCTGTTTTGGCCAGCATTAGAAGAGGAAGCATTGGTGCTGAGGGTGGTGCAAGTACGATAACGCAACAAGTCATCAGGGGATCATTTCTTTCAACCGATCAAACGATCAAGCGTAAAGTGCAAGAGCAATGGCTAGCTCTTCAGTTAGAACGTGCCTACGATAAAGAGGAAATTCTTGAAATGTATTTAAACAAAATCTTTTATGGTCAAAATGCATATGGTGTTGCCGCGGCAGCGGAAACATTCTTTGGGATTACCGATTTAGACGAGCTTTCCCTGTCTCAAGCAGCCCTTTTAGCCGGATTACCACAACGACCAAGTGCTTATAATCCTGCTGTAAATCCAGATCTTGCTCATGGTCGAATGGAAACGGTGCTAAGTCTAATGGTTAGGCATGAGAAGATTACGCAGGAAGAAGCAGATGAAGCCATGGCTGTTAGCATGGAAGATATGCTGAATCTAACGAGTCGACAAGGTGACTCCTACCATGGCTTCCTTGACCAAGTTAGAATTGAGATTGAAGAAAAATTAGGTGCTGATGCTTTTAATGAAGGCTTAATTGTTCATACAACACTAGATCCAGATGCGCAAGAACATGTCGAATATGTTCTATCAGATAACAGTCCAATTAATTACCCTGATAGTGAGATTCAAGCGGGTCTTGTTGTTATTGACACGCAATCCGGTGCCATTCGAGCGGTTGGCCCAGGAAGAGACCGTGAAGTCGGTGGATTTAATATGGCTATTCAAGCCAAGCGTCAGCCAGGTTCAGCCATCAAACCAATCCTAGATTATGGTCCAGCGATTGAACATTTAAATTGGTCAACATATGAGCAAATTAATAACTCTGCTCCTTACGAGATAGCTGGTTCTGATAAAGTAGTAAGAAATTGGAATGATGAATATTCAAACCGTGTTAGTGCGCGCTATGGTATGCAATGGTCGCTTAATGTCCCAGCCTTAGAGGCCTTAGATGCGGTCGGTATCGGGACGGCAACTGAATTCGCCGAGAGTATCGGGGTACCAATACCCGAAAACGGCTTGACTATTGGTGATGGTATTGGTGGTTCTACACTAGGTATGTCTGCACTTGATATGGCGGGCGCTTACACAGCCTTTGGTAATGGCGGTATTTATAATGAGCCCTATGCAGTAAGAGAAGTTGAATTTCATGATGGGACAACTCAGAGTTTAAAATCTGAGCCTGTTGCTGTCATGTCTGATGCAACAGCGTATATGATTACCGATATGTTAAAAACTGTTGTGCAAAGCGGAACAGGAACATCTGCAAGTGTTTCTGGTTTACCTATCGCGGGAAAAACGGGCTCAACAGATGACAATGTTGATATTTGGTTCTCTGGATATACAACAAATTATACAATCGCTGTTTGGTCTGGCTATCACGAAAGCTCAACGAGGTCTGTGCCAGACACACAAATTTCAAGACAATTATTCCGTAACGTTATGAGTGAGTTGTCTGTAAATATAGAAACTGCTGATTTTGAAATGCCAGATTCTGTTGTGCGGGTTCAGGTTGAACGTGGCTCTAACCCTGCTAAATTACCAAGTGCTTATACGCCGGATTCACAAATTGTAACTGAATTATTTAAACGTGGCTATGAGCCTACTCAAGAATCAGAGCAATTTGAACAGCTTGATCCTGTTGCTAACTTATCTGCGCAATATAATGAAGAGAGCAACCAAATTGATGTTTCATGGTCATATTCAGGTGACGAGGATGTCTCTTTCAACATTAACTATGGGACTAATGGATCGAGTGGTAATGACTCGTCCACAAGCGAGCAAAGCTTTACAATTAGTAATGTTGAACGTGGCGCTGTTTATACCATTGAGGTCACTGTTGCCAATGATAATCTAACGAGTGAATCACGACAGGTTGATATACAGGTTCCTGAAGAAAACATTGAAGATGAAACAGAAGAACCTGAGCAAGAAATTGAACAACCTGTTGTTCCAGATGACCCTGACGATGACCCCGAGCAACCTGATGATAACAATGGTGCTGAACAACCCGAGGAAGAGGAGCAGGAGGAAGATCCTGAGCCTGAGCAAGAAGAAGAACCGGAAAGTGATAATAGCGAACAAGATGGATAAATAAGGATAATCACTAAGTAAAACCCTCACAGGTTAAGAAAATGTGAGGGTTTTACGGTTGTATATCATATAGCTTTGGTAAAATAATTTTTCAAGATTAGGCGGAAGCAAAAAAAGCATTTGCTAAACCAACGCTGTTTGATGAAGAACCGTTTTACTATTCTTATTCTTGATATGCTTCTAATATTGCAACCTTTGCATATAGTTTTTCTAACTCTTCATACAATGCCTGTAATTGAATAAAAGCATGGTATTGACTTAAATTTTCTTCGATATATAACATTCTTTCCACTACATTGATTGGCTTATGCTTAAGTGTATTGACATCCAACACTGACTCATCAGTACCATTTAATAAGGCTAAGGCTTGCTTAAATTGTTTGAGATTCGATTGCATCGGGCTAACTGCCTGTTGATATTTTTTTTCGCGAAACAACAGACCGATTTCTGGTGATTTCTTTTTCCATGCTTGAAACAGATCAGTATGAAAACGACTCATTTGGCTTTAGCCCCTTTTTGTTTCATTCGTTTTTTTCCCTCGCGACATAGCTCTAGCAACCGGCATTGCTCACAAGCTGGATTTCGAGCTTTACAATGATAACGACCAAAAAAAATCATCCGATGATGCGTATTACTCCATTCTTCTATCGGAACTTTACGCATTAAAGTTTTTTCAACCTCTAACGGGCTATCCTTCCATCGTGAAATAGCTAATCGTTTAGAAACGCGTTCAACATGTGTGTCAACAGCTATGGCAGGTTTACCAAAAGCGACTGAGGTTACCACGTTTGCAGTTTTGCGACCTACACCAGCCAATGTTTCTAACTCTTCATTTGTTTCAGGTACCTTACCATTAAAGTTCTCAATTAGTGATTGACAAAGCTTCTGAATATTTTTTGCCTTATTACGATATAAGCCAATCGATTTAATATCTTGCTGTAGCTCTTCAATTGGGACTGCTAAGTAATCTTCAGGCGTTTTATATTTTTTAAATAACGCCTTGGTTACCTTATTGACTAATTGATCCGTACATTGTGCAGAGAGCGCAACAGCAATAACAAGCTCAAAAGGATTCTCATGAACAAGTTCACACTCTGCCTCAGGAAACATTTCCGTCATAACAGCCAGTACATAACTTATTTGTGCTTTATTTAACATTTTTACTTTCCCACCTTAATCTTCATCTAGCCAGTTATAATAGAGGTTAGAATCGGTTTTAGCTGTCTTTGAGGTTTGCGACTGGTTTTGATGAAAGGTTCTCGCCTGCTTTTTAGCTTGCGCTTCAGAGCGAATTCCTTTACGTTTCCACTCACTAAGAATACGATCGATATATTTAAAATTTAATTTACTCATTAAAACAGCTTCACGAAGAGCAGCCTTAATTAATTCCAGCTCATACTTCTCCTCATCTAACCAGATATTAATCATTTCAATTTCAATTGGTGATAGCGTTCGAGCAAACTCTTTTTCAAATAAGATAAATAGATTAATCGTTAATTCTTTTGGTTCTGTCTGCTTTGGCTCAATTTGATAAAGGGTTATCCATAGCCCTTCTAATGAGTATTGCTCATTTACAATTCCTTGTTGATCCTTCTTTTCCTCAATACTTAAATAACCTTTTTGCAAAAGTGTTCGAAGTAGCTGGCTACATATTTGTTCATCAAATGAGACAAAAGATGCTAGCTCGGTAGGTGTTGGGAAATAGATTTGCTTTAAATGGAAACGATGAATCTGTAGGATAAGTGCAAGCTCTTGCTCTGTAATACCAAACTTATGATAACCACTTATTAACTTTGAAGGAATCAAAAGCTGATCCTGAATAATTGATTGATAGGTTTTCGTTTTCTTCATCTTCTTCACTCTTTTCTAACACCTTTTAAGATAAATCATTATTATTGTAAAATAACAGTAAACCCCCGATTTTGTGATCGAGGGTAAGTACCGCTTATTAAGGGTATAATCGATTAAGCAAACGTGGGAATGGAATCGTTTCTCGTACGTGCTCAACCCCTGAGAACCATGCTACTGTTCGCTCCAAACCTAATCCAAAGCCAGAATGTGGGACACTGCCATATTGTCTAAGCTGTAAGTACCAATTATACGCATCTCCAGAAAGCTGGTGTTCCTGATAGCGTTCTGTTAATAATGCTAAGTCATCTATGCGTTGGGAACCGCCAATTATTTCGCCATAACCTTCTGGAGCAATCAAATCTGCACACAGTACAACCTCTGGACGCGCAGGATCCGGTTTCATATAGAAAGCCTTAATATCCTTGGGATAATGGGTAATAAAGACAGGCTTATCATACGTTTCCGCAATGGCAGTCTCATGAGGCGCACCAAAGTCTTCACCCCATTCAATATCAGTAAAGCCTTTTTCTTTTAATAATTCAATCGCTTCATCATAAGTAATGCGGGGAAATGGCGCCTTGATGTTCTCCAGCTTTGTTAAATCTCGTCCCAGTGTATTTAGAGCGAGCTTACAATTGCTCAAGACTGACTGCGCGAGATAGCTTACATAATTCTCTTGTACATGCAGACTTTCTTCATGATCGACAAAAGCCATTTCAGGCTCGATCATCCAGAACTCAATTAAATGACGACGTGTTTTTGATTTCTCTGCCCGGAATGTTGGACCAAAAGAAAATACTTTACCAAACGCCATTGCGGCAGCTTCCATATACAATTGACCACTTTGAGATAAGTAAGCTTCTTCATCAAAATATTGAGTGTGAAAAAGCTCTGTCGTACCTTCAGCTGCAGCCCCAGTAAGTATTGGTGGATCGATCTTTAGGAACCCTTCGTCATTAAAAAATTGGTAGGTTGCTCGAATAATTTCGTTACGAATTTGCATAACGGCATGTTGACGTTTTGATCTTAACCATAAGTGGCGGTGATCCATTAAGAATTCGGTCCCATGCTCTTTTGGTGTTATTGGAAAATCAACTGATTCATGAATTAACGTAATTTCTTTTACCTGCATTTCAAAACCAAAAGGAGAACGGGTGTCCTCAACAATTGTCCCTGTTACAAATACAGATGACTCCTGTGTTAATCGCTTAGCTGTTGCGAAGGTTTCTTCTGCTACTTCAGCCTTCACCACAACACCTTGGATAAAGCCTGTTCCATCTCTTAATTGTAAGAAAGCAATTTTCCCACTTGAACGCTTGTTTGCAAGCCAAGCTCCAATCGTGACATCTTTACCTACATAGTCTTTTACTTGATTAATTGTTGTTTTCACTAAAAAGTACCTCCAAGAAAATCTTTCATTTTACGGTTTTATGGTTTGTAATAATATGAATCTTTATCATTAGGCGGTTTCTTTATCATCACTGATGATTAATACCGCAGACATGAGCCTAAACGTATGAGCAAAGTGCGGTCATTGAACGAGTCGGGCCTTTATGCCTGTTAATCTGCAATGAAGGCTGCAATACGTCTAATTGCCTCCTCTAGCTTCTCTAATTCAATAGCATAGGAAAGTCTGACATGGTCTGGCGCGCCAAATCCTGAACCAGGTACAAGTGCAACCTTCTGCTCCTCTAATAGCGCACTCACCCACTCTTCTACATTTTCATAACCAGATTGCTTAACTAGCTTTGATACGTTCGGAAACAAGTAAAAGGCACCCTTAGGCTTTTCACAAGTTACACCAGGTAATGCATTTAACTGCTCATGAATGACATCTAATCTTGTTTTAAAATTGTTCTTCATTTTCTCAATTTCAACATCATCTGCTTGATAAGCGGCTAATGCAGCATATTGAGAAACCGTTGTCGGATTTGAGGTTGAATGAGAAGCCAAATCGGTCATTGCCTTTATAATTGACCTCGGACCAACAGCATAGCCAATCCGCCAACCCGTCATTGCATGAGATTTGGATACGCCATTAATAATAATAGTTTGTGCCTTTATTTGCTCAGAGATCTCGGCAATTGAAATATGTAATTGCTCTGAATAAATTAATTTCTCATAAATCTCATCAGAAATAATGATGAGATTGTGTTTTAAACACATCTCGCCGATTTCTTTTAGTTCTTCCTTAGTATACATCATTCCCGTTGGATTACTTGGTGAATTAATAATTACCGCTTTTGTTTGGGGAGTAATGGTTTTTTCCAATTGATCGGGTGTTAATTTAAAGTGGGCTTTATCCTCACAAGCTACAAAAACAGGGCTTCCCCCTGCTAACTTAACCTGCTCAGGATAGCTAACCCAATAAGGGCCTGGAATGATAACCTCGTCACCTTCATTTAACAGAACTTGGAATAAGGTGAATAGGGCATGCTTTGCCCCTGTTGTGACAATCACTTGATCAAAATCATACATAAGCTTGTGATCGCGAGCCATTTTCTCGGTAATTGCTTTTCTTAGTTCAATAATGCCACCTGCGGGCGTATAGCGTGTTAGTCCACTATACATCGCTACCTCAGCTGCTTTAAGAATATAATCAGGCGTATCAAAATCTGGCTCACCTGCTCCAAGACCAATCACATCATGACCAGCTTGCTGTAAGGCTTTTGCTTGCGCTGTAATAGCTAAGGTAGAAGATGGTGTTAGTGTTTTTACTCGATTAGCTAAATTCATAGTATCACCCTCCGCTAATTAAACTGTTTTCTAAATGTAATCCCACTATCATAGTCACCGTCACTTAAGCGATAATAATCGTAGCTAAGGCGACCATTATCGTCTAAATAAACAATTTCTAATAGCGGGGTTTGATTCCTTAACCCTTTTTGTGAACGATAAAGCTGTTGATAAGCAGTTTCATTACGCCACGTTGCCATAATTTGATCTTCTGTAACTAAATCTTGCTTATCAAAAACAATGAGGTCTTGCTCACTATCATCCTGATTTACAAAAATGACAATTGCCTCATCCGCTGCCGTTGTTGCATCAATAACATGAAAATATTCGGTGCCATGATAACGTGAAATATGCTCAATAGAATGAATGGCTAACTCTTCCTCGACACGTTGCCGGGAATCGCTAAACGCGCCTGTTCGATTAGCATCAATTGAACGGTAGAGAGAAATGATAAAAAACACAAGTGCTAAAAGTAAAATTCCTACACTAACAGCAATTGCTTTTGTCCAGCTAAGTTCGATAAATTGTGAAGACCGCTGTCTCATTGTCACCCTCATCTAAAGCTAACCCAAACATTAAGTCATCGTCCTTCAAGGTTCGATTTAAACTATCTACGATTTTATATAACTCTGGATTGTTTTGTAATTTCACAGTTGATAACGTCTCAATTTTTTCATTTCTCATCAATATCCCAGCCCTTAGTAATAAATTTTATATAAACATGTCTAAAAATGACTATTCATATAAACCTGTTTATATTATAACAGGTTTTCTATAAAAAATAATGATTAGTTTTTCTTTTTTGAATCAATCACGACCTCTCAAAAAGCCTTACCCTATTGAGATCAACATAAAAATATCAAACTGCTCTTTAAAAGAATAGCATACTCCCTTTTCCTCACAGCCACTCTTGAACGGTTTCGATAAGCTCGTTTGTTCGGCGATGGAAGAGTTGAACTTGTGGAATTGAATTTAAAAATACTTGTCCATACTGCTCAGTAACAATTCGATCATCACATACAAAGACAATGCCCCTGTCTTCATATGAACGAATTAACCGGCCAAAGCCTTGTTTAAAGCGAATAACCGCATTCGGTAAGGACATTGAGGTAAATGGGTTTTTCTCTTGTCGTTTTAAATCATTAATTTTAGCATTGACAATTGGATGCTGTGGCGCCTCAAATGGTAGTCTAACAATTACGACACAAGATAAATTATCACCAGGAATATCTAACCCCTCCCAAAACGCATGGGTACCAAGCAAAAGAGCACGATCAAAGTTTTGAAAGTTCTTTTTTAACCGTTCATGACTACCACTAGAAATTCCTTGAGCAATTACCATAAAATCATCATCAAGTAGCTCCTTCAGCAATCGATAGGCTTTCTTAAGCATTTCGTAACCATTAAATAAGATCAACATTCTTCCCTTTGTCACTTCTGCCAAGCTAAAAATAGCTTCACAGGCTGCTTCAATGAAGGGGTCCATAGCGCCATATTTTGCAATTGGAAAATCATTTGGCACACATAGTTTAACCTGATTTTGAAAAGGATATGGAGATGGGATTCGCCGTTCAAAGATAGTTTCGTTGCTAAACCCAAGCTGTTGCTTAAAGTAATCAAACTGTTCGGTAATTGATAAAGAAGCACTTGTAAAAACAAACGTACCCTTTTTCTTAAGCAACAGTTCTTGAATTAATTTCTCAGCATGTAAATGCTCCTGATAGAAATATACAGCATTTTTGGCTCCATACTTATCGATTTCAATCCAGCTTACCGTCTTACTCTGTTCAGCATTAAAAAATTGCTTAAGTTTATCTTTTAATTCAAGCAAATCTTCAACAACAGACTGCAGCTGGTGTTTATTTGCTTCTGGAACTGACTTTAAATCAAAAGCATGGCAAACATCATGCAAAATGAATTGTAAACGACTTGCCATCTCTAAAACAACCTGCCAGTCTGACTGATCTTTATTGCCAATAATATATTGTGTACGGCCAATATCGCTAGCAGCTGCTTGGTTTTTTCCATTTCTACTGACATAATGATAAATAAACCGATTAAAATCATCATGTTCTTCTTTTAACATACTTAACAGCCTCTTGATAGTTGGTTGGTGATCTGCGTTCAGTTTGGTCAAACACTTTTCAAAGTCTTCAATTTTTTTTAAGGAGCTTAAATAATCAAGTTGAAGACCATAGTGTTGCCCGACAACTCTTGGAAAATGATGTGCCTCATCGATAATGAACTTATTAATATGATTAAACAGCGTTGTTTTTTCAGCTAAGTTTTTAGCTAGCAAGGCGTGATTAACCACAATAAGGTTAGCATGTTCAGCTTTACTAATAGCACGATTATAAAAAGAGATGGTTTCATTCTGAGCGTGATTCTCCTGTTGTAGTTCTCGACTTACCGATATTTGGTTGAAGAATCGATACCCACTCGATGGCAATTGTATTTCATCGATATCACCCGTTTCTGTCTCCGTAAGCCAAACAACAAGGATTGCTTTTGTTAATATTTGATCATAATTAGTCATTTCTTGATCAAATAAGGATTGGCTAAATAAGGGTAGGCTTATGTAATGCTGCTTGCCTTTAAGTAACGTCGCATTAATTGTAAATGGCAGTATTTTTGCCAATCTAGGGATTTCTTGATTTATTAATTGTAACTGCAATTGTGTCAAGAAGGTACTTACAATAACCTGCTCCTTATGTTCAACAGCATAGAAAAGGGAAGCAACTAAATACGCAAGTGTCTTTCCAGTTCCTGTACCTGCCTCAATGATAGCATGCTGGTTACTTTGAAAAGCATGATAGATATAAGATGCCATTTCTTTTTGGCCAGGACGAAATTCGTAATTACGATGATCATCATGATTAGCTCGTACTTCTGATAGAAAGCGATCCAGCCATTCACCAATACTAATCTCAGCAGATTGATCAGTAGTCATTATTTCCTTCTCACGCTTAATGGCAAGTCCAAACTCATAATCATAGCGATCATTAATTTCAATTTGTTTTCTTGCCAATTCTTTTTGTTCACTTAAAAGCTGAAATAGACTACTTTTAAGGAATGGAGCGAGTTGCAAAAGGCGCTTTATTGTATTCAATGGTAGCGTTGCTAGTTTACTTAAAAGATATTTAAGGAGCTCAGCCGTTACATAAGCATCGGATAGTGCACGATGAGGATCATCGTGCTTAAGTGCTAGCCATTCAGATAGGTAGCTGAGCTTAAAGCTAGGAGCTGTAGAAAGAAGAATTCTACTTAATTCAACGGTATCAATAATAGGTTGATTAATTGGCGTATATCCAGCGTTTTTTAGTTCTGCATTAATAAACCCTAAGTCGAATGGAACATTATGAGCAACAAAATAAGCATCGGTAAAGTAAGCCATTAATTGGCTAGCTATTTCAGAAAAGCTAGGCTGGTCCATTACCATCTCATTTGTAATCCCCGTTAGGTGCGAAATAAACCTTGAAATATGCTGCTCAGGATTAATAAGCTGAGCGAACTGTTCAATGATTTTCCCATTTTGCAAAACAACAATGCCAATCTCGATAATTCGGTCCCCTTTATGCGGTGAATTACCAGTTGTTTCTAAATCAACAATGACAAATTTGTTCATATTAATCAACCCCTATCATGCTTTGAAGCAATTCTTATCTTTAATATATTAATTTGTATTCTAGTAGTATTTTATTAATTATTGTCTCAACTTTCGTATCAACATATTAAGGTTCAGCCAAGATGGCTGAAGAACACAGCAGTCCCATAGACTCCTTGAAATGAGAAGCTATTTTCGCACGACGCGATGTCTAACTGACTCACATCCTGTGAGCCCGAAGCCGTGCTCAAGGCTAGCGTGACACTGAATAAGGAATATTTGACCAAGTGCGCGGCGTCGTGTCCCAACGCCTGCCTAACCGACTCATATTCTGTGCGCCTAAAAATGTCACGTTTGTACCCTTGAGTGAAAGCGAATGGACTGCTGTTGCGCTACGCTAACGATTATATTAATCATTATCTAACACGTACAAAAAGCAATAAATATATATAAGTCCGTTTTTTATGGATGAATATTAAATTATAAAATTGATTCACTTAAATAAAATTTATAACGGCTAAAAAGAGTTCTTGAAACGCCTAAAGTAATGTTCTCACAATTACTTTAATTGATTATGACATTTTAACATGTTTAAAAGAAATGAAAATGCAAAGAACATTTTAAAGTGGACTATTCAATTATGCTAAACATGCTCAAATAAAAAAACGCGCATATGCATTATTTTAACATAAAATTATGCATCTACACGTTATTTTAAATTAGTTGAGCAAGCAGCCTATGTAAAGAAGCATTTTCTATAAAAGAAAATTGCGCTATAATAACCTTTTTATTACATTAATAAATTGCTATTGGCCCATAAGGCCCTTCAATAATTTCTATTTTTGTTTCAAATATATCTGTCAATATATCTGGTTGCATAACTTCTGCTACAGTTCCAAAAGCAGCAATTTGCCCGTGTTTCATTGCACAAATACGGTCAGAATATTTCGCTGCAAAATTTATATCATGTAAAACGGTTAAAATTGTTCGACCAAACTCATTAGCAGCACGCTTTAAGTGCTCCATCATTTGAACCGAACGGGCAACATCTAGGTTGTTTAGTGGCTCATCAAGTAGTACATATTCAGTTTCTTGACACAAGACCATCGCTACATATGCCCTTTGCCTTTGACCACCTGATAGTTCATCTAAATATCTATTTTCTAATTCGGTCAAATTCAAAAAATCAATATATTTAGATATAACAGCCTCGTCCTCTTTCGTTAACCTTCCTTTTGAGTAGGGAAAGCGGCCAAAGCCAACTAATTGCCTAACTGTAAGCCTCGTGACAAAATGATTTTCTTGACGCAAAATAGTTAGTTTTTTTGCTACATCTGCAGATTTCGCTTCAGAAATATCCATATCAGCGATCTCTATTTGTCCATCATCCAAATCTAAGAGACGACCAATCATCATGAGCGTAGTCGACTTTCCAGCGCCGTTTGGTCCGATCAAAGAAGTAAGGCCAGCTTTCGGTATGGTAATATTCAACGGACCAATTTCAACTTCATCTGTATAAAACTTGCTAACATTATTAATCTTTATCATAACGTTCCCTTTCTTAAAATCACTATTAAAAATGTTAAACCACCAAACAGTTCAATTATTACTGAAACGACTCCCTGAGCATTGAATATATGATACATAAAAAAGTATGAGCCTGTAATGATTAAGAAGCCTATCGCAAGAGCCATCGGGAAGATATATCTGTGATCATAGGTTGGAGCCGCTTGATAGCTCAATGTAGCGACTAAAAAGCCATAGAACGTAAGCGGTCCAACTAATGCTGTTGAAATGGCCATTAGAATGGAGATTAATATTAGTGTATAAATTGTGCTAGTACGATGATTAATGCCCAGGGAAGTTCCAATATCGCTTCCAAGTGATATGACATTTAAACGCCTTGCAAAAACAAGAAGTAATAAAACGACAGTAATAACTACCGGAATAGCGATGGGAAAGTAATCAGCATCTGCATTATTGACAGAACCAAACAATCTGGCTTGTAAAATATCAAACTCAGATGGGGCAAGTAGTCTTCTCATAAATGATGACAACGATCTAAGACCAGTCCCAAGAATAATTCCAACTAAAAGCATAAGCTGCAAGTTCCCATACTTTCCAGAAAGCAACCAGCCATAAAGAATTAAGCACATGAGAATCATCACAACAACTTGAAAAACAAATGATCCAGCACCACTAAGATTAATAAAGGCACGAGCACCGAAGAAAAATATGGTACTGGTGTGAATAGTTGAGTAAAGTGCTTCAAAACCTAACAAGGAGGGTGTTATCACTCTATTGTTTGTAACCGATTGAAACGATACGGTCGCTAAACTTTGACAAATAGCAGCAATGATCATCGCAACAAGAGCGACCATTCTTCGTCTAACAACAGGAAGGAAAGAAGGTGAATCAATTGGAATTGGATTGTTATAAACCAACAACCCATACGATGAAAGTACACCTAAACTAATCAAGATAATCAGCAAAATCCAGTAACGCTTTTCTTCTTGCTTGGACCGAAAAGCTTTTGCTGATCTCTTTTGCTGATCAAGGCGCGAATTAATGTTAATATCTCGTTTATGGCTTAATTCTATTTCCTTCATCGCTGCTTCCTCCGTCTTAATAAAATTACAATAAATACAATCGCGCCCAAGGTTCCAAGTATTAAAGAAACAGGTACTTCAAACGGCATGATAATAGTTCTCGAAATTATGTCACAAACCATTATTGAACCCATCCCTAACAGAACCACCCAAGGCAAATTACTGCGTAGGTCATCACCTCGATACATTGAAACGACATTGGGTACAATTAAACCTAAAAAAGGTAGGTTCCCAATAACGGCGGCAACAATGCCAACTGCAAATGAAATAAGCGCTGTACCAACCAAGATAATTAAATTATAATTGACACCAAGACTAGTTGTGACATCTTCCCCTAGCCCTGCTAACGTTAATCTATTTGCATAAATAAAAATAAGAACAGTCACAACAACAATTAACCATAAGTATTCATATCGGCCAATTTGAACCGAAGCAAATGATCCTACAAACCAAGCCTCAATATTTTGAGTCATCTGAAAAAGTAACCCAATAAACGTTGAAAAAGCGGAAATAACTGCGCCTAACATCATCCCGATAATCGGCACAATCAAAGATGAACGTAATTTAACTTTTCTCAAAAACAAAAAGAAGATCATCGTTCCTATAAAAGAAAAAACGATTGCACCCGTCATCCTCTGCACTAAAGTTGGCGCAGGAAAAAATAAATAAACAAAAATAAGTCCCAAGCCAGCCCATTCAATGGTGCCTGTAGTGGTAGGCTCAACTAAACGATTCTGTGTAATAAGTTGCATAACCAATCCTGACATGGACATGGCAGCTCCTGTCAGCATCAATGATACTGTTCTTGGCACACGCGTTATAAAAAACATGTTCATACCATCTTCTTGGCCACGAATATCATACACGCCTGTCAATAACGATATAATACCTAAGATGATAATCGCTATGATTGCCAGGATAAATGTTTTAGTCCAGATTTTATTTTGATTAAAAAGATGGGGCTGAGAAATCTCAGCCCTAGTTATTGTTTGCATTCTATTTTTTGACACTCTCTTAACTCCTCAAGACTAATTAGCTAAAGCATTTGCAATTTCTTCAAATAATTCAATAAACGTTTGAATTGATTCGTTTGTATACGTGTCGTCTGGTGCGTAAACAATTTTATCTTCAGTGACAGCCGTTATATTTTGAAGCGCAGGTGAGTTATCGATAACATCCTGAGCAGGTGTAGCATCCTCAGTAGACGATACCCCAGCATCACGGTCTAGCACGAAGAGCCAATCTGGATTACTTTGGGCAATAGCTTCTACAGAGATATCATCACCTTCATGATCAGAAGAACTACCATCAACTTCTAAAGCAGGACTCCATTCAAAAATATCATACAGTGGTCCCCAAACTCGCCCAGATTGAGGAGCAGAAAAACCGATACCTCCTCCTGAAACGACAATACTCATTACTGTATCTGCTCCATTATATGCAGATTTAACATCCTCAATAGCTTGATCAAAATCAGATATCAATTGTGCTGCCTCTTCAGTTTTATCAAAAATTTCACCCAATGCAATTGTGTAATCCTTAAATCCGTTTATTAAATTTTCACCAGGTGTAGCAGCTTCCTCAGAAACATCAAAATTCAGATCAATTACAGCTGCATTTGGTACAAGAGCTTTAATATCCTCATAATAGCCTGAAAATCTTTGTCCAACAATGACAAGGTCAGGATCTACAGCTGCGATTACTTCAAGATTCGGCTCCCGGTGGTTGCCAACATCTTGAACTGAATCATCACCAACATACGATATATCAGCTGGCATTACTGGCTTTGGAACAGCAGCTAAGTCAATTCCCCAATCAGCTAACGTCTCAAATGTTCGGTTATCTAAAGCAACAACATTTTCTGGATTTACCGGAACAGAAACAGTCCCATGGGCATCAGTAATTTCAACTGTATCCTCATTCACTTGCTCAGTAACGTCTTCGCTAACCTCTCCTGTTACTTCCTCAGTTTCGTTGTTAGTTGAATCTGAACAAGCCATTAAAACTAAAGCAAAAAGAACCACCAAAATTGACAATTTAAAGATCCTAAATCTTTTCATGTATATCCTCCTAGATATAAGCTTGCTAGACAAGCAAATTATTTAATTGATAAAATTCATATCTATGTTATCTTTTCATGCACAAATTATGTAGTCATTAACCCTAGTCTTTATAATAGATGGCACTAAATAAACATTAATGATATTGATAATCATTATCAATTGTTTTTTATTTTATCAAATTAAAAAAAATTGTCAAGGTGTAGTCGTTATTTAATTTTGCTGTTTTCTTTAAAAAATTTTCCGGGCAAGTACTGGCGTGCTTACTTTTAAAAAAACTCATTCTCTCACCAATGTCGAAAACTTAACATTTTTAGGTGAGAAAATGAGCTTTATAAGCAAACTAATTAAATGACATGTTTAACTTGTGGTAATGGTGACGTATGCAACCCTTAATTATTAATTATTAATTATTAATTATTGATTTGGTCATATCCCAGCAGATTGACAGGCTCTAAATACACGCTTATGAATAAATAGTTAATGGCGGCTCCTGATCAAGCATCTCAACAATTTCATTCTTATCATTCATCAACGCCACTTTCGGCTTAAAATTAGGCAATTCTTCGGTTGAAACGGAAGCGTATGCCACAATTATAACAGTATCATTTACTTGAACAAGTCTAGCTGCTGCACCATTAAGACAAACTAACTTACTTCCCCGTTCACCTGGTATCACATACGTTTCAAGCCTTGCTCCGTTATTATTATTGACAATCTGCACCTTTTCGTGGGGTAAAATATCAACAGCTTCCATGATGTCTTGATCAATGGTAATGCTTCCTACATAATTTAAGTTTGCTTCGCTAACACTTGCTCGATGAATTTTGGCTTTCATCATTGTTCGATACATCGTGATCTACCCCCTTTAGTCTAAACTTGTGATTCGATTTCCATGCACGTCGATAATAATATTATCAATTAATCTAGCCTGAGTAAAATGGACCGCAACAGCGATAATAATAGGCTGATTAATTAAAGCTACTTCCATTAATTCAGGAAAAGCTAATACTTCAACATAATCAATACGCGCAGACAGTGACTGTTCCAGATGCTTGCGAACGACACGCATGATCTTATCCGGATTTTTCTCACCGTCAATAATCTTTGCTTCACCTCGTTTTAATGCTTGGTAAAGATGACGAGCCTCCTGACGCTCTGCAACTGACAGGTTAACATTGCGGCTACTCTTAGCAAGCCCATCCCGTTCTCGAACGGTTGGAACCATACGAAGCGTTATATTAAAGCTCAGGTTAGCGATAAGAAGTTCAATAATGGCAACCTGCTGTGCATCCTTTGTACCAAAGTAGGCAAAGTCAGGCTCAACTAGATGAAATAGCTTACTTACAACGGTTAGAACACCTTGAAAATGACCTGGACGGGAACGGTCACAAAGAACACCAATCCGTTCATTAACGTCCATAGTAATTCCCATGGCACGAGGGTACATCTCAGTAACAGTTGGGATAAATAAAAGGTCGACTCCATTAGCGCTTGCTAATGCTTGATCATGGACTTCGTCTTTCGGGTAAGAGTCGAAATCTTCATTTTCCCCAAATTGTAGCGGATTAACAAATATACTCGCGACTAAATAATCTACTTCTTTTCGTGCTTGTTGCATAAGAGCCGCATGGCCCTCGTGTAAAAAACCCATGGTTGGGACAAAGCCAATTGTTTGATTAGCTTGCTTAATTTCTAATATTTCCTTTTTAAATTCGGGTATGGTTCGAATAATTTTCACTTCTATTCCTCCACCCTTGGAAGCTGCGTATCAGGATGAATGGTGTAGGTGTGCTTTTCTTCTGGAAAGCGGTTGTCTTTAACATCCTGAACATACTCAGTCAAACCAGTTAAGCTTACTTGATTGACATTAGCATAGTTTTTAACAAAGCGTGGATAACGATCCGTGCCATATTGCAATAGATCGTGGTAAACTAACACCTGTCCGTCACAATGAATCCCAGCACCAATTCCAATCGTTGGAATTGAGAGTTCTCGGGTAATGACCTCTGCTAGCTCTTGTGGAATTCCTTCTAATACACAAGCAATAGCTCCTGCTGCTTCTAAAGCCTTTGCCTCTGCTAGAATACGATTAGCGCCAGACTGATCCTTCCCTTGTATTTTAAAGCCGCCAAAAACATGAACCGATTGTGGCGTTAATCCAATATGTCCGACTACTGGAATACCTCCCTGTGTTAGTCGTTCAATTAAAACGCGTACTTCTTCTGTGGCACCTTCAACTTTAATAGCTTGCGCCTGTGTCTCCTGAAAAATTCTAGTCGCATTCCTTAGCGAGTCGACTAGAGAGACATGGTATGACATAAACGGCATATCAAGTACAATAAACGTATTCTGAGCACCTTTTCTGGCGGCTTTTCCGTGATGGATCATATCCTCAATTGTGACATTAATTGTTGATTCGTAGCCTAGTACAACCATACCTAACGAATCGCCAACTAAAATCATCTCAACTCCCGCCTGCTCAACAAGCTTTGCAGAAGGGTAATCATAGGCTGTAACCATTGTTATTTTATCATTTTTTTGTTTCATCGCTAACAAGTCTATGCGTGTCTTCATGTTAAATCCTCCTAAAACCAATCTATTTCAGCTGAATGCAAGTGCTTGGTATTGCCTAGAGCATCTTCAATCATTAGTGCCCCGTCTGATGCAATACCAATAATCTTTCCTTTGGCACGTTCTTTGCCAGCCTTATAGTGGACGACATCACAGAATCGATATGCATAAGACTCCCAAGACGCCTTAACAGGAGTGAAACCATGCGATAAAAACGCCTCATATTGACCTTCAAATAGTTCAAGAAGCGTCTGAATAAACACACGTTTATCATATTGCTTGTCTGTTTCAAGCGCTAATGATGTTGCCCTTTTCATAATGGATGCGTCAAAATCTGACTCTTTGTGGTTAATGTTGATCCCTATTCCAATTATAACATGATGGATGGCATCCTGCTCTGCCTGCATCTCTGTTAAAATACCCGCGATTTTACGGTCATTTAGTAAGATGTCGTTTGGCCATTTAATACTCGGTTTAACACCTGTAAGCTTCTCAATTGTTCTAGCCAAAACAGTTGCGGTGAGCAGCGTCAATTGGGGTGCATGGCTTGGAATAAGATTCGGACGAAGAATGAAGCTTAGCCAAACACCATTATGATGATTAGAATCCCAAGCTCGATTTAAGCGACCTTTACCTGCTGTCTGCTTTTCCGCAACGACAACTAAACCCTCTTGACCGCCACTTTGAGCATGCTGACTAGCAATAATTTGAGTTGAGGAAATCTCCTCGTAATGATCAATTACTTTCCCTAGCCATTTGGTCGATAATCCCCAAAACAAAGTGTTCTCGCTAACCTTTTTTGGGGTTTCAATTAAACGATAGCCTTTATTCGGAACAGCCTGGAATCGATAGCCATCTGCTTCAAGCTGTTTAATTTGCTTCCAAACTGCTGTGCGTGAAAGCTGTAGCTGGTTAGACAGCCATTGTCCAGACACGAACGTATTTGCCTGTGATGCTAATAGTTCAATTAGCTTTTCTCGGGTGGATGACATGTAAGAATCCACTCCTTTATCTCTTGATAATTGTTTGTAATTGTTCCTTCAACAACCAGATACTCAATTTCCGCTAAATAATTAGACAGCCATTTACCTTTACTGCGATCCGGATAGAGCTTTATTAAATCCGACCCGTTTAACGATAACTCTGAACGATTGTTGATGGGCAGAAGCTGCCTTCTTAACTGAAGTTCTGACACTTCTACTACTATCGTTTCTATGGCTAATAAAAGTAAACAAAAGACTTGATCCAGTTTCTCTGGTAATTGGTAAACAAGCCAATTTGATAGCTTTACCTTTCGATAAAGTAGAACAGCCTGTAAGACTGTCTCGCCTTCATTTACATCCTTGTTGGTTAAATGGAATGCCTTGGCCCACTGCTTTAAGGTAATCTCACGGTTCATTTGATCAACGAGATAAACAAAAACAAAAATTAACTTTGGTAACGATGACTTTAATTTAACTAATAAATCTGTATAGCTATTATCTTCTTTAAAAATGGGTAAATAGTTAAACAAAGTTGCTTGGCTACTGTATTGAACGGCTAATTGATAGTTAGGACCTTTAAATAGTTTGTTAAGTTCTACTGTAATGCGCTCAATGGCTACTCGCTCTATCAACTTAATATTATGATGAATAGCCAATTTTGTTTCAGGTTCAATAGTGAATTGTAATTGACTAACAAAACGAAAAGCCCGTAACATCCTTAAAGGATCTTCGATAAAACGCTCACTAGGATTGCCTACTGCTCGCAGATAACCTTTGGCTAATGCATCTAGTCCTCTGTATGGATCGATAATTGCTAACTGCTTCGTCATTGCGATCGCATTACAAGTAAAATCACGTCTGGCTAAATCATCTTCAATCCGATTCACAAAAGCTACATGATCAGGATGGCGATAATCGCTATAACCACTTTCAGTGCGAAAGGTGGTTACCTCAAAAGAGTAGCCCTTATACCTAACTAGGACAGTACCATGCTCAATACCTACAGGAATTACTGATTCAAAAAGCGCTTGAATTTGTGCTGGCTTTGCTGAAGTTGCCAGATCAATATCATTTACGCTACGTTTTAACAAGTAATCACGAACGGCACCACCGACAATATAAGCTTGGTAACCTGCTTGCTCAATGGTCTCAATAACCTCAATCGCATGATTGAATAATGGGTTCATTACAGTGATCCCCTTTTAAAACATTTTGATAAATGAATTCATACTGCTGCACAATGATGGATGTATCAAAGTTTTTTTTCACATGTTCAATGGCTTGTTTTGAATAACGTAACCACTTTTGCTGATCCTGAAGTAGTTGAAGGGCGTACTGACTAGCGGACTCACTATCGTTTAACGGGACAATATACCCGTTATACCCGTGTTCAATTACCTCAGGTATACCACCAACACTAGTACCAATACACGGCACGCCACAGGCCATTGCTTCAATTAATACTAAGCCAAAGCTCTCTTTTTCAGATAATAAGAGCTTAAGGTCTGCGATAGAAAGCAGGTCAGCAATATTTTGCTGTTTTCCTAAGAATAGGACATGCTCTGCAATTCCTAACCGCTCAGCTAAATGATTCATTTCAGAGTACTCTGGACCGTCACCAATTAGCAGAAGCTTAGCAGGCATGTGTGCCGCTATTTTCTTAAAAGTTAGCAGAACATCAGTAATTCGTTTTACCTTCCTAAAATTAGAAATATGAATAAGAACCTTTTCCTCTTCTTTAATACCATAGGCAATTCGCAAATTAACATTGTTTTTGCGATAATAGTCAACCGTATCAATAAAATTGTAAACCACTTCTATATCTGTGTTAACATTAAGTTCTTGATAAGTTTGTTGCTTTAAATTTTCAGATACCGTCGTCACCACATCGGATTGTTCAATCCCAAATTTAATCATATTAGTAAAGCTCTTATCCATCCCTAAAACGGTAATATCCGTCCCGTGTAGCGTCGTCACAATCTTGACATTATGCTTAGCCATTTGCTTGGCTAAGATCGCGCAAACAGCATGAGGCATTGCGTAATGGACATGTAAGATGTCTAAATGCTCTTGATCAATAATCTCTGCCATTTTGTTCGCTAACGCTAGATCGTACGGCGGGTACTGAAAAACGGGATAATGGCCAAGCTCAACCTGATGAAAAAAAATCTTAGATGAAATCTCAGTTAAACGAAACGGCATATCGGAAGTTATAAAATGAATCTCATGACCACGCTTTGCTAGCTGCTTACCAAGCTCTGTGGCAACAATACCCGATCCGCCAACGGATGGGTAACAAGTAATGCCTATTTTTAACGTTTCTCTCAATTGGCCTCATCTTCCTTTACTAACTCACGCCATGCGAAGAAACCAGCCTCTAAAGCACGAATCATTATTTCTGCCCCGGCAAGGTTCGTCACCAAGGGAATTTGATACACATCACAAAGTCGCATTAATGCGCTAATATCTGGCTCATGTGGCTGCGCAGTTAATGGATCGCGGAAAAAAATGACTAAGTCCATTTCATTTTCGGCAATTCTTGCGCCAATCTGTTGATCACCACCAAGTGGCCCTGATTGAAACCTATGAACCGGTAGTCCAGTAGCTTCCTGAATCCGCTTACCCGTAGTTCCAGTGGCAAACAACTGATGCTTTTGAAAAATATGCTGATACGAGGTAGTAAATTGAATAATTGCTTCTTTCTTTTTATCATGGGCAATTAAAGCTATTTTCATAACAAAAATCTCTCCTTTTATTTAATAGATAAATGCCCCAAACACACAAGATCGATTGTACAGTAAAAGACGTAGGGTAACCAAGGTTTGCTCATGCAGGTCTTGATTACCCAACACCCCAATCGTGACACGTTCGGGCTCACAGTGTGTGAGTCTGTTAACCATTAACCAAGCATTAAGTGCTCTAAACCATACACAAGCTTGTCCAAAGAAATAACATGATCAATGGCAAATTTTATCCCTGACATAAAGGATTCTCGATGGAAAGAATCATGCTGAATTTTTAAATTTTCACCTGGACCGCCAAAGATCACTTCTTGGTGGGCAACTAGTCCAGGTAAGCGAACACTATGAATCCGCATCCCGTCATAGTCAGCCCCTCTCGCCCCCAAGATTGTCTCTTCTTCTTCGGAATGTCCTTGGTTCTTTTTATTTCTTTGTTCTTGAATAAGCTGTGCTGTCTTGACTGCAGTACCAGATGGGGCGTCTAATTTCTGGTCATGATGCTTTTCAATAATTTCAACATCTGGAAAATACTTTGCGGCCATTTTAGCAAATTGCATCATGAGTACTGCTCCAATAGCAAAATTAGGGGCAATGACAGCACCAATCTTCTTTTCTGCCGCAAGTTGAGTTAATTCACTCAACTGCTCATTGGTAAAACCAGTTGTTCCTACAACCGGACGTACCCCATTGAGAATAGCAGCTTTTGTATGTTTATAGCCTGCTTTAGGACTCGTTAAATCAACTAAAACATCTGCATTAACCTCTGCTAAGCACTTTTCAATATCATTATAGAAGATGGCATCGAATTGTGGGAGTCCTGCTATTTCTTTTACTTTTTTACCGGTATGTTGCTTGTCAACACAGCCGACTAAAGTAAGATCGGATTGCTTTTCAATCATACGTAATGCTTCACTACCCATTTTACCACTTGCCCCTGCTACAACAACTCTTATTTTACTCATTTCCAGTTCACTCCGATTCTTTTTCTGTCCAACGTTTTTGATCACGTTGCTCTATTTTTGTCATTGCTTGATCAAATGCTTCACTTACATCAATGTTTAAGGAGTTTGCAAAAGATAATAAGACAAACATTAAATCTCCAAGCTCATTCTCAATTGTATTCGTTGCTTCTGACTGTTTTTTTGGCTTTTCACCATAAACATGATTGACTTCACGAGCTAACTCTCCAATTTCCTCAGTAAATCTGGCCAACATTGCTAAAGGGCTAAAATAACCCTCTTCAAATTGAGAAATGAACTGATCTACTCGCTTTTGCATTTCCTTACTATTGGTCTTAGTCGAATTAGACATACCATACCTCTTTTCACTTATCCATATTCTTCTTCATGTTAGCGAAAACAACGCAATTTGACAATTTTTTTATCTTTACCTCTTGCACTTACAAATAATTAACAAGCGATTATTTGCTCAGCTTCCTCAATTATTGTACAAAAAAAGACACGATCTGACAACGGATAGATCGTGCCTTACTATAATAGTTCGTTTCACTGCTTGTGCTTAATCTCCACTTCATTAAGCTGATCATAATTTGTTGCTTGCTTACTAGCTAAGTACATTTTAATTATTACATAGCTTAAGCAAATAATAACAAAAAGCACCATTAGGATGATGGATTTATATTGAGTAGTAACAGTTAAATAAGTTATGCTTAAACTCGGGATAAAAAAAGCGATAAGTAAAAATCGCGTAGCCATATAAAGGCCTCCCTCGCGTTTTTACTATAAAGTATTCAAAGATTGCACAGATCGTGTACCTTTCTAGTAGCGAATTTTAGCTTTATTCATGACACAAAGATAGTAAGCTAAAGCAATTGATGCAATACTTAACCAAAATGTAAAGTATCCGATTTGATTCATATACAGATTTAACGAACGATATTGGGGCATCATATCAAAAATGTAATCAATAAAATCATTATGTAAAGTCCAAATTCCTGCAACAATTAGATGTTTTAATTTAAAGCGATAGCACGGTGCATAAAGTAACCCTTGAATAGCCATAGCTCCATGTGAAGCAATAAGCATATAACCAGCAGGACTTAGCGTTCCTTCAACGATCAGCATGAGTAGATTCATCACTACTGCCCACACGCCGTACTTAAATAGCGTTACCATCGCCAAGGCTTCTACATAAGGAATATGCTTGCCAAAAATATAAAAAGCTAGGAAGATGGTGAAAAACAGGCTGGCAGTCGGGCTATCTGGTACAAAGATTAAAAAATGAGTCGGGGTTTGGGCGAGTTGGTTACCGTACCAAAAGAAACCATAGATTGTCCCAATTAAGTTAATTAAAAATAAGAAAATTAAAAAAGATCTATGCGTTAAAATTGAATAAATAGCATACATTTTCAATTCTATCCCTTCTGTTTCATTACTGTCGTTTATCATACCATTTGGCTTCAGTAAATGACAATCCCCTTACGATTTAAAGTAAGGGGATTGTCATTCCTCGAGATGAAATGGCTGGTCTGAATCATAAGCTTCTTTTAGTTTTTTTAAAGATTCAGTATAGCGTTTAAAGGCAATAACATCCTTGTAATCAAGGGCATAATCAATTTGGGCTAATAAATCCTTTTGCCTATTTTGAAACAGGGTATAATTTAAAAACTCACTTGCTAATAACTTTTCTCGCTTGGTAATAAAAAAGTCATCTGGTAAAAAAGGATTATCCTCTAAAACAGCACTATACTCAGCGTTTTGATTGGCATTTTCAAACGACAGTTGAATATAAATAGGTTCATGTCGATTTAAACGAATATCATGAAAAGATTTCTCGGCGTCTGTTGTAACAATATGATCCTTATAAAAGCGAAAAGGAACATCATCTGAGCAACGAGTCGAAATAATAATTCCCCTTGGGCAAAACCGAGCCTCACGAATAAAATGCACATTTGCCAGCATACTTTCATGATTGCTTAAATAATTCAAAATCCAGACACTTTCCCGTTTTTTTAATTGATAATGCTCTAAAAACCACTGAATAAACGCTTTTTTATCTTGAATGGATACCGATGTACTCAATCAGCTTCCCTCCTGTCCAATTATAGGAAAGTTATGAGTTGCCAGACTAGCTGTTTAATCGTTCGACATAACTCTCAATTTCACTATCACTAGGCTCAATGGTTAGATACCGTGCGAAGATTGCACTGGCTTGCTCTTTTTTCCCCTCCTCAACTAAGAAGTAGCCATATGCTTTAAGAAAGTCACTATCATCTCCAAAGTCCTCATAAGCCTCATCATATGCCTGTAGTGCTTGAGGGTAAGCCTCCTCTGCTTCATAAGCTTTCGCGAGCTCCCACTTATAATAGCCATCCGCTTCACCTTGTTCTATAATATGTGTGAGTAGATCAATTATTGCTTGAAAATCATCATCCTGCCGATAATTTTCAATTAAAAATAAAACGGCTTCCTTATAGCCTGTATCAATCGCAACAGCCTCTCTTGCATATTGATAGCTTTGCTCTGCTTGGCCATTTCTTCGGGCAAGTCCTGCCGCGGCTAATAATAATTCCTTGTTAATCGGATCCAGCTTTAAACCATTAGTTGCTGTCTCAAATGCCTGCTCAATCAGCCCCTCTTCTTCATAGGCCTCAGCTAAATATAAGTAGACTGAGGGGTATTCCGAGTCACGCTTAACAACCTCTTCCCATGTTTTAATCGCAATGTCCACACGATTAGCTCGAAATGCAATAAAACCGAATCTAAACAAGGTTTCTTCATCTTCTATTTTAGCAGCTTGATAATGATTAAGCGCTGCCTCGAATTCACCTATTGTTGCAAGTGATTCTGCTAAGCGAAGCGCAATATCAACTTCTGCAATTTGCTTATGTTCGTGATAAACTTTTTCATAGTGCACAACAGCCTTTTGATACTCCCCTATTGAGAAAGCAAGTTCTGCCCGAGCAAAGTCAATTAAGCGCTCTTGTGGTGCCAACTGTTTTGCCTCAATGAGTTTCTGTTCTGCTACCTCGAATAGTCCTTGTGATTGATAAAGATCTGCTGTTGTTAGTAAGGCTGATAAATAGTGATCGCTATCCGGATGAATTTGTTCTAACAAATGAATGGCTTTCGCATCCTCTTCTAAATCAATTAGTATTTCTGCCAGCGTTAACTGCAGATCAGACTCATTTGGATAACGGTTTAGTAGGTCTTCTAATATCATTTTTGCATCACTGATTAACCCGAGTTGAATGTATAAATCGGCAATAACAAATTGTTCATCATCGTTAGCATCTGGCAAAAACTGATGAATTATTCGTAGTGCTTCTTCTTCTTTATTCTGTTCAATTAATTGAATGGCTTGATAGATATCTTCCATGTTCTCAGCTACCTTTCAAATCTTGCTCTACATACCTTCATCATAACCAAAAGTTGTTTTTTATTCAATTATAAAACAATAATTAGCATTCCAAACAGCTTATAAGCATTTAGTTCATTAAATTTGTAGCAATTGTATCCTTATGGAAGCAAAAAAGAAGTAGTGGAGTTAGTCATTGCTAGGTAACTAACCCCACTACATTTAACTGAGTTGCTCTAAATCGTCAAAAAAGTTTGGATACGAAATATTAATAGCTTCAGCATCCTTCAGTGTTACTGGTGCATCACTAATAAGTGCTGCAATTGCAATCATCATGCCAATTCGATGATCGCCATAAGAATCAAGTTCAGCACCTGTAAGCTTAGCGTTACCTTTAATAATCATACCATCTGCTGTAGCCGTTATATCAACACCTAGTGCAGAAAGAGTTTGAACGACACTTTCGATTCGGTCTGTCTCTTTATATCTTAGTTCCTCAGCATCCTTAATAATCGTTGTTCCATTAGCTTGGCTTGCCAAAAGTGCCACAATTGGTATTTCATCAATCATGCGTGGAATAACATCCCCGCCAATCACCACCGCTTCTGGCTTCGAATGCCTTACAGTCACCGTTCCGATCGACTCTCCTCCAATTTGGTTTGTTTCAGTAACCTGAAGATCAACTTTCATAAGTTCAAGCACATCAAGTAAACCGGTCCTGGTCTGATTTAGACCAACATTATTAATCGTAACCTCACTACCTGGTACAAGTAATCCAGCTACAATGAAAAATGCCGCTGAAGAAATATCGCCGGGTACCTGGATTGATGTCCCGTGTAAAGCTTGACCACCCTTGACTTTGACAACATTCCCAGCAATTGAAATGCTTCCCCCAAATGCAGTTAACATATTTTCAGTATGGTCTCTTGTTTTGGTTGATTCAACTACAGTGGTTTCACCCTCTGCAAATAGCCCAGCAAGAAGCACGCCTGACTTAATTTGTGCACTTTTTACGGATGGTTTAAAGGTTATCCCTTTTACTCTGCCACCACGAACGGCAAGCGGTAAGTACTTTCCGTTTTCTCTACCATCAATGCTTGCACCCATCTGCCGGAGTGGATCACGAATACGATCCATTGGGCGCTTAGTTAATGATTGATCACCAAACAAGGTCGTATGAAATGGCAGTGCTGCTAACACGCCTAGTAATAGCCGTGCTGTTGTCCCAGAGTTGCCAAGATCAATTGGAACTTTGGGTTCCTTGAGCCGCTTAAAACCGTGACTTACAATTTTAACGTGGTCACCTTCATATTCTATTTGGACACCCATCGCTTGAAATGCTGCAATTGTTGTTAAACAATCTTCTCCATTTAGAAAATTTGAAATAATGGTTTCACCGCTTGCCAGAGAACCCAAAATGACGGCCCGATGTGAAATTGACTTATCCCCAGGTACTGCTAGACGTCCTTGTAAGGCTTTGTTAACTGGTTGTAATTGCTTTGTGCTCATATCGGTCACTCCTAATCCTCTATTGTAGTTTCATAGCCGCTATTTGATAACAACTGCTGACTCTTTAGTTGATCAGCTCGTGTCACAAAACTAAGCCTTAGCACACCAGTGATATCTTCTCTAATCTCAAGAATCTCGATATTTTTAATACTAATTGCATGATCAGCTAATAATGAAATAACCTGCTTAATAGCACCAGGCTGATCAAAGATATCAACGAAGACATCATAAAATGCTGGAATTGCGCCGCGTTTTTCGCGGTCAAGTCCATCACGAAATTCACGTGCCTGTTCAAGATAATGATATATGGAGATTTTATCATTTGTTTCAAGCAAAGTTTTTAATGTATCCATTTCCGTAATCCAATCGGTTATTAGCGGAATAAGTATGTCCTTATTTTGAAAGAAAATATCCTGCCACATCCCCGGATTGCTTGATGCGATCCGAGTAATATCACGAAAGCCACCTGCTGCGAGCCCCGGGATTCTCGGGTGTTTTTTTTCCCAGCTCTTTGCCTGCTGCACTAAAGCAGAAGCGATAAGGTGGGGAAAATGTGAAATGACACTTGTCATTTCATCGTGCTCCTTAGCATTAAGCACAATGAAGGTTGATTTAGTAGCTGACAGCAGCGCTTTAAGCTTTTCAGTATCAGCTTCGCTCGCTCGTTTAGAAGGTGTTAAAATATAAAAAGCATTCTCAAATAAGTGTGCTTTTGCTGCTTCAATCCCTTTCTTATGTGAGCCAGCCATGGGGTGTCCACCGATGAAGCTAATCTGCTCAGATACAATCTTATCTGCTTCCTCCATGACATTTCCCTTTACTGAAGAAACATCAGAAACAATGAGTGAATGATTGAGATCGATCGTCTCAATCGTCTTAATCAACGCAATTGTTTGTGAAACCGGTGCAGCTAAAATACAAAAATCAGCCTTCTTGATTGCTTGTACAAAGTCATTCGATGTTTCATCGACAATTTGATTTGCTTTTGCATAGGTTAAGGTTTGTTGATCAAGGTCAAAGCCAATTAGGTGAACCGATTTATTTTGCTTAATATTCGCAGCTAACGATCCACCAATCAGACCAAGTCCAGCAATTAAAACAGTCTGTTTCACGATTGTTCAGTCCCTGTGTGTTTTGTTATAAAAGTTTTCATCGCTTCTTGCATGAGCGCCATCTGCTCCTTCGTGCCAATTGTTATTCTTACTCCATTAGGATGACCAAGAGCCTCTCCCGAACGAACAATAAAACCTTGGGTCAGCAAATATTCAAATAGTAGATCACCAGAAACCGGTAGCTTTACAAAAAGGAAATTGGTTTCTGAATCATAATAGGACAGACCTAACTCATCAAGAACAGTCTTAAAACTATTTTTGTTCTTTAACGTTTCTTCATATGAATATGAAATAAAAGCTTGATCTTGATAGGCTGCTACAGCAGCCTTCTGAGCCAATTGCGTCGTATTAAAGGGTCCTCGTGCAATATTGAGTGTATCACTAATTGGTAAGGCGGCTATCCCATAGCCAATTCTTAGACCCGCAAGTCCATAGGCTTTCGAAAAGGTTCGTAGTACAATTAAGTTTGCATGTTCATTAACTAATGCAAGCGAATTAGGCGCTTGATCTTTTATGATATACTCGTAATACGCCTCATCAAGGACCACTACCACATGTTTTGGACAATTTGTTAAGAAATCTTTTAACGCTTGCTCTGCGATTAAGCAGCCGGTTGGATTATTCGGAGTACATAACCAGACAACCTTTGTTTTTTCAGTAATCGCCGCCAGCATGCTAGCTAAATCATGATAGCCATCGACTAACGGAACCTCAATTATTTTCGCTCCTTGAATCAATGCATTATGCTTGTACTGTGGGAAAGTTGGTGTTGCCATTATGGTCTCTGAATCCTCGTCTATGTATGTTCGACAGATAATATCAATGACTTCATCAGAGCCACAACCAAAAATAAGCTGATCTGGGTCAATATTAAGATCACTACTTAAAACCTGTCTCAATTCAGTGGCATAACCATCTGGGTATATCTCAAAATGATTGCCATGTGCTTTAACAGTCTCATCAACCTGCTTTGAATAGCCAAATGGATTTTCGTTTGAAGCAAGTTTATAAATTTGTGCTAACCCTAATTCTTCTTTCACATCATCAATTTGTTTACCCGGTTTGTATGGGGACATGGATTCAAAAATTTTTTTTGCTTTCAAGACAAATTCCTCCTTATTATTTCAGTAAATCTGGCCTTAGTTTTTTTGCTTCGTGATGATAAACATGGATTATTTTCTCCTGTTCAATCATTGTATTTACCGTTAGCATAATCCGAATACAACGTGGAAGACCACCAGGAACATCAATCTCATTCATACACATGACCGGAACATAACTCCAACCAGCTAACTCTCTAATTGGCTTAGCTGGGAAGGCAGCATTCAAATCAGTTGTAACAGATACCAGTACAGAAGCCACATCACTAGCCTTAATCTGATTTAACGCTATTATCTCCAATACTAATGCTCTTGTTCGGTCAATAATGTCAGTTGCTATATTCTCATTTACGGTTGTTGCCCCGCGAATCCCTCTTATCATTATTTCACCAACTTCCGCAAAAAGAGCTGTAATGCGTCCTTAATTGTTACATCATCAATTTCTTCAACCACTGGCATGCCTAGCTCCTTTAATAGAACCATTTGAATGCGCTGCTGCTTAGCCTTCTTGTCTCGTTTCATTCGATTCATAAGTGCAGTAATAGACAGGTTAGCCACTTGGATTGGATAATGGTTTGTTTTTAACCATTGTAAAAAGGCATCGACGGGTAAACGATTACCAAAGTATTGTTGACTAAGTTCCATCGCAAACAGCATCCCGATTGCTACAGCTTCACCGTGGGTATATACACCATAGCCAAGTTCAGCCTCTAGCGCATGACCTAACGTATGACCAAAGTTTAGAAATTGACGTACATTGGCTTCTCGTTCATCTTGTTCGACAATTTTCGCCTTTACTTCAATGCCCCTTATTAAATCTCGAATAAGCCATGTTTCATTGAGAGGTTTTTCAAGGCTTACTTGATTAATGTCTGTCCAAAAGCTTGGAGAATGAATCATGCTGTGCTTGGCAATTTCAGCGTAGCCTGAGCGAATTTCAGTTTGAGGAATGGTGTGTAAGGTTTCTACGTCGTAGATCACAGCTTTAGGTGGATAAAAGGAACCAATTAGGTTCTTCCCCTCTGGATGATTAATGGCGACCTTACCACCAACACTGCTGTCATGAGCTAAAATAGTTGTCGGCATTTGTAGGTAATCAACCCCACGCATAAAAGTAGCTGCTACAAAGCCGGCTAAATCACCGATCATCCCACCACCTAATGCAATAATAAGACCGTGGCGATCTAACCCCATATTAATTGCCTCAGTTAGCAAATCAAAATACACTCGACCGTTTTTTGAAGCCTCACCAGCTGGAACAACCGTATAATTAACGCGCTTAACTGAAGAAAGAGTTGTTAAAACATCTTGTAAATACAAAGACTCAACGTTGCTATCCGTAATAACGAGTACATCATCGTAGCTCTGATCTAAATAATCAAGAAACTGATGCCTTAATCCACCCCCGACTAAGACATCATAAGCATTTGTACTTGTTTGTATCGTTAATTTGTCCATTAGAAACACCTTACTTCTTCGCGATATTGATCAATTGCCTGTTTAAGCTTTGGAAATTGGTCGTTGGGAAACTGCTCCAAAATAGCGTTAGCTAATTCAAAAGCGACAACGTGTTCCATCACAACTGCAGCTGCCGGGACAGCACAAGAATCAGATCGCTCAATACTAGCGTTAAAGACTTCTTTCGTGGCGATATCGATACTCTGTAATGGCTTATAGAGGGTTGGAATAGGCTTCATTACGCCCTTAACCACAATTGGCATGCCGCTTGTCATCCCGCCCTCAAAGCCGCCTAGGTTATTTGTTCTTCTTGAATAGCCCGTGCCCTCAGACCAGATAATTTCATCATGCACCTCGCTACCATTTCGGCGAGCAGCTTCAAAGCCAATTCCAAATTCTACACCTTTAAAAGCATTGATACTTTGCACAGCAAAGGCAATTCGGGCATCAAGTTTACGATCATAGTGTACATAGGAGCCGATACCAGCTGGTACGCCTTCAATATACACCTCACAAATGCCGCCAATTGAATCACCCTCCTGTTTAGCCTGATCAATCGCTGTCATCATTTCCTCGCCAGCCTGTTGATCCAAGCAACGTACTGGTGAAGCTTCTGAAATTGTTATTCTTTCCTGTATTGTTAACTGATGGTCAGCTTTCGCCTTAATCCCAGCAATTTCATTTACATAGCCAACGATGTTAATATCTAGGTGTTGTAATAGTGATTTAGCAACTGCACCAGCTGCAACACGAGCAGCTGTTTCCCTGGCAGAAGATCGTTCAAGAATGTTACGCATATCACGATGACCATATTTAATTGCACCATTTAAATCAGCGTGACCGGGTCTTGGACGAGTAACAGTCCGTCGAATATCTTTATCTTGATCATATGGGTCCTCACCCATGATGTCCTCCCAATGTTTAAAGTCATCGTTTTTGACCACTAAAGCAATTGGTGATCCCAATGTATAGCCATGGCGCACACCACCTGCAATATCAACAAGGTCTTTTTCTATTTGCATTCGCTTGCCCCGACCATGACCTTTCTGTCTCCTAAGCAAGGACTCATTAATATCAGTACTTTGAAGTGGTAATTGTGCCGGCACCCCTTCCACAATCGTTGTCAATTGTTTACCGTGTGACTCACCAGCTGTTAAGTAGCGCATTTGACTATGTCCCCCTGTTTCTTTGATTTTATATAATATAACACACCTTCTCTGTTCTGTGGACAGCAAATTATAAGATTTGTTTCTTATTTGAGAAACTTAAATTAAATAACGATAGCTAAATTAACCATCGTTCTCATCCATTTTTTTGATAGAAAAAAGTATCGAGTACTTTAAAATTGAATTTTTCAGGGTTGAAAATTTGTTCCGTACTTCCAACAAAGAAAACACCATTGCCTTTAAGTGCATGACTAAACTTAGGATAGAGGTTTGTCTTTGCCTCCTCAGTAAAATAAATTAAAACATTGCGACAAACAATTAAGTCAAAATCGGTCGGAAAAGGATCAGACAGAAGGTTATGCTTCTTAAATGTTATTGTTTTTTTTAACGCTTCATCAATATAGTAAAGATGGTCTGTATATGTAAAGAATTTCTTTTTCAGTTGACTGGGTACCTCTTTTAGTGCTCGCTCTGTATAGATCCCTTCCTTAGCTCGGGCCAAAATCCTGTCATCAATGTCGGTTGCTAAGATCTCGACTTGGTTTAAATCCGTATATTGACTTAATAACATCGCTAACGTATAAGGTTCATCACCAGTGGAGCATGCAGCACTCCAAATTTTAATCCGCTTCTTCCCACTTAAAAGTAATGGTAGCACCTTATTCTCTAACACCTGCCATCTAGAAGAATTACGAAAGAATTCTGATACATTAATAGTCATTTTATCAAGAAATTCAGCTAAAAGTTGATCATCCTCAAGCAGAGCTGTAAAATATGTATTAAAATCACGATAACCTCGTTTATCACGCAGTGACGTTAGCCGCCTTTTCATCTGCACCTCTTTATATAAATTCAAATCGATGCCGGTCTTTTTTTTAATTGACTGGGTGAAAGTTTGATAATCTGCCAACCCGTCCAACTCCTCTCAAGCAGCAATCCTATCAAAGCTCTGCTGCTCACACCTGTATTTTCAAAAATTTATATAACTACTAATGCGTCCGTTTTGCTAATCCAGCTGCCATTTGAAGCAGTAAAGGTTTCTCAGGGAAATCAGGTAACGACCTGCCAACCTTAAGTGCACGCATTAGATACCAATGACTGACTTGATTTGCCTGTTCTATTGCCCCAGACTGTTTAATTAAATGAATTATTTCTCGGTCATCAGAGCCTGCTCGCGAACTGCCTTGATTAAACAGTTTGTGAACTTGATTATAAATAGTTTTATCTGATAAAGCAAGCAATGTCGGTAAGGTTAAGTAGCCTTCTAATAAATCAGTTTTGCTGTCTTTACCCGTTTGGTGATAGTCAGAGAAATCAAGTAAATCGTCTTTAATTTGATAACTCATGCCAAGATAGTAACCAAAATTGGCTAATTGGTTTTGTAATGAAGGCGGCGCTTGATTAAGCTTAGCCCCAACTTCACAACAAGTAGCGATCAAACGTGCCGTTTTATTTCGAATTTTCATAAAATAGTTTTTTACTGATTGATCAATCTGATAGCGCGTGTTTAGTTGAGCCAGCTCTCCCTTTACTAACCATGTCAAGGTAGTAGCTAATCTTCGGTGTATCGTCTTATCTTCCAATTGAGTAGCGATCTCCAATGCATACGAAAACAAATAGTCACCTACTTGAATGGCAATTTGGGGATTATATGTATAATGAACAGTTGGCTCACCTCTTCTTAATACTGCGTGATCAATGACATCATCATGGATTATGCTTGCCATATGAATCATTTCAAGTACAGCCGCTATTATTAGTACTTCATTTGAGCGATTGGGGCTGCAACGACTGCAAATGATACATAATAATGGTCGGATACGCTTTCCACCAGCATGAAGTAGGTTAATAATGGGTGTTTGAACCGTCTGATCTGTTGCTAAAAATAGCTTATGTAATAATTCGTTTAACTCATCAATATCCGCTTGCAGATATTGATACTGTTTGGGTAACTGGCTAATCATAGGTCTTCACCCTTCATTTACATTTTCCTAGGAAAGCTGTGCCTGTCTAAAGGTTGTGAACCGCATGCCACAAATTGTCAAAACTGAGCTTGCTAGTTAACAACAAGTGATCAATTTCTCTTATAAGGAACGCCACGTTCATAGCAATAGGTTTACAAGCTTGACTGAGCGAATACTTTTCTTTCTGGTCAGCAGTTAACTTTAACCGTTCATTTGTTAATTGTTGAACCCATAGTGCCTCTATCATGCTCCTTTGTCGTTCGAATGGCTGAAAGGTATTTATTAATGTAATCGCAAGCCATGTCTGCTGATTGAACCATGCTAAGATAAATAGTGCCTTATTTGCCTTAATATCTAAAAGATTTAGCCTAATTTGGCTAGCATTTTGCTGTTTTATAGCTAAAGAAATTTTGTTAAGCAAATTAAATTCATTTTCTTTTACAAGAATAGCGTAATAGCGACTACTAAATAAATCAGCTTCTAGTAAATACGCTGCATCTTCCATAGTCGCAACGTTCGTCAGCTGACTATGAATATGCAGAGAAAGCTGGACCAAACAGATAGCAACAAGACAGTCGACACGTTTTGTCTCTGTCCAATAGTTTCTTTTCGTAAAAGCGAGATAATAATCGAGCAGACCATACAAATGATCAAGGTAATTAACGTCTAATAATGCGTTCGTTCCGTTTAACTCTTGCTCAAGTCTTGTTATAACAGTAGCTTTTATTGACACCGTTCAGTTCCCCCAAGAAAAAATGCTTAACTTTTTATTTAGATTACTACTAATCGGCGCTTACTTCACCATGACTTGAAATTATTTTAGCCTTACCTTTTACTTTAATTGCAGATGTGTGATTGGTAAATTGAACGACAAGAACTTCCCCTTGATCCAATTTTTCAGCGTGATGAAACTTTGTCGCTTCACCTCTTGTAAGGCCAATAACTTGCACACCATTTTCTTCCGCCTTAATAACCAGATATTCTTGCATGCTTCCTCCACCTTTACTCCTTAATTAAACAGTTATAACAGAAAAAAGGATGCAATTTAATTGCACCCTTTTTTCTCCCTATGTAGTATAGCCTTATTTTACGCTATCTTTAAGGGCTTTACCTGGTTTAAAAGCAGGTACTTTGCTAGCTGGGATCTCGATCTCAGCTCCAGTTTGTGGGTTACGACCTTTACGGGCAGCACGCTCACGCACCTCAAAGTTACCAAAACCAATTAATTGTACTTTTTCACCGTCTTTTAGTGAATCCATGATAGATTCAAAAACTGCATCAACAGCTTTTGTTGCATCCTTTTTAGAAAGCTCGCTTTTTTCAGCAACAGCATTAATTAGATCTGTTTTGTTCATGATATTCACCTCCTCCCACATTTAAATTCATGAAGCATACGAATTTAAATGGTTCTATTCCATTTGTTCACAAATTTCGCAAATTCTATACTTCCGTTCATCAAATTTTTTGATGACAAGGCTAATAATAAACGACTTTCCCTATAAATTCAACAAAAAACATAATAATAATTAAAAATGCCCAAATTAACTAATCCAAATTTAACATTGACAAATTAATTATCTTACTAGAATCTGCTAAGATTTAGTGAAATTATCATTTATATTATTGCATACTACCATAATCAGTTTTTATATGCAAACAAATAGCGGACTGATCAGCTATTATATGAAAATCAGTACTAATTTAAAATCAACTTTTGCCTTAACATATTTAGTTTGAACTAAAACGGCTGAAGGGCGGACGAAAGACTAAGTCTGCGTATTGATATGACGAGTAGATAGTTTGATGAATAACTCCTTTCTGATAAAACTATCGTTATTAACCCTTAGTGGAGCTATGTATCGCTTTCCGTGGGCGGCTTAATGCTTATTTTCATTGTGCGAGAGTTTAGTTTTACAAAAAAACAAAAAACGACTTGAAATTCAAGTCGTTAGAGGATAATCGCGATTAAGCCACCCGATCCTTCATTCACAATTTTCTCTAATGTTTCTTTTAGCTTAAACCGCGCATTTTCCGGCATAAGTGTTAGTTTACCTTGAATACCTTCTCGGACAATTGAGCTTAATGATCGCCCGAAAATATCTGATTGCCAAATTGATAGTGGATCATCTTCAAAATCTTGCATTAGGTAGCGAACAAGTTCTTCACTTTGCTTCTCTGTCCCTATTATCGGTGAAAATTCTGATGCAACATCAACTTTAATCATATGAATTGAAGGCGCAATAGCCTTTAACCGGACACCAAATCGTGTGCCCTGGCGAATGATTTCTGGTTCGTCGAGTGACATATCGTTAATTGTTGGTGCAGCGACACCGTAACCTGTTTGCTTGACCATATTTAATGCATCTGCTATTTGGTCATATTCGCGTTTGGCCACAGCAAAATCTTGCATCAACTCTAGTAAATGATCTTTGCCTCGAATTTCTTCTCCAACAATTTCCTTAAGAACTTGATCATAAAGATGGCTAGGTGCATCTAGGTCAATTTCCGCAATACCTTCACCCATCTCCAAACCGTTAATGCGCGCGTGCTCAATATTCTCGTAATTAATAAAATGACCAACGACACGATCAACATCACGTAACCGTTTAATATCTTTAACAGTTTCTTGAATCGCCTCTTGATAGCTTGTTCTAAGCCAATGCTCATCATTTAGGACCATTACCCAGCTCGGAAGGTTAACATTGACTTCAAGTACTGGAAACTCAAATAAAGCTTCTCTAAGGACATTTAATGCATCATCCTCTTGCATACTTTCTACACTCATTGCAAGAACTGGGATATCATGTTGTTCACTTAATTCCTGTCTTAATAATTCTGTCTCCTGTTGATATGGTTTTGTCGAATTCAACACCATAATAAACGGCTTACCAACTTCTTTAAGTTCTTCAACAATTCTGGATTCGGCTTCAACAAAATTACTTCTCGGAATATCACCGATGGAACCATCTGTTGTAATGACTACCCCGATTGTAGAGTGCTCTTGAATCACCTTCCTCGTACCAATTTCAGCTGCCTCATGAAAAGGGATTGGCTCTTCATACCATGGTGTATGAATCATCCTTGGTCCATTCTCGTCCTCAAAACCTTGTGCTCCCTTAACAGTGTAACCAACACAGTCAACTAGACGAACATTAATACCTAATCCATCATCAACATTTAAGTGAACTGCTTGATTAGGTACAAATTTAGGTTCTGTCGTCATAATCGTCTTACCAGCAGCACTTTGAGGCAATTCATCCTGGGCACGCGCACGATCACCTTCATCTTCCATATTCGGTAGTACTACTTTTTCCATAAACTTTTTGATAAATGTAGATTTACCAGTCCGAACGGCACCTACAATACCTAAATAAATATCTCCGTTCGTTCGTTTTGAAATATCCTTAAAAATGTCTACTTTTTCCACATAATCCCCTCCCGATCTCCTTCAACGTCGCAATGTACGATGCCCTGACACTTAAAGTGTATGATGTTGTCCCATAAAATTATGACAGCTGATTGCAATCATGTTTATTTTTTTTATCCACTACCCAGCTGGATAATTTAAAGAAATTCCTAACCGATTCCTGTTATAAGCTTAAACAGCTGCTGACTATATAGCTTAGCGGTTGGACTGTAGCAGGGCCCAGAAAGTTAAAATATATTAGATTTGGTCTTGTATTTTTTTATTCTTATGATGGAATTGGATCAGATATGCCATAAATGAAGGGAATTGAAGAGAAAAAATGAAACCGAGCTAGAAGGGGCGTTCTAGCTCGGCTGACTATGATTAATACCCAGGGCAACTTTAACGTGAATGCTTGTGCATAATAGTTTATGCGAAAAAAAAAACATTGTATAAACGCTTGCCTACTACATCAACTATTTTTTAAAAAGTTGTCCCAACGCACTTAAATCTTTAGGTAAGTTGTTATTGACAATCGTTTGGACAAGCTTATCTTCTTTCTGTTTTGGAATAGGCTTATTTGCTAAATGACTCAATTGTTGAACTAAATCTCTAACAGTTCCTTCATCTGAAAAATCAGCATTTTGAACTGAATGAGCGACTTTAAAGATTTCATCGGGCTGAATATTAGCTTTGTTTTGGATCTGATCAAATAAAGCTTTTTGAAAGTCGTTCACATAGTCTCCTCCTTGATTAGCATTTTCAAGATACTATATGCTAAAAGGGGAGATGCTGTTCATCATTTAGATTGATAATGTTGCTCCAGCATTAAATGTACTTCATCGGTTTCAGTTCGTCGAGAACGGGTCATAAGTTGATCAACAGCTTCCTGAGCATTTGCATGCTTAAACAGAATTTCATATATGGCTGTAGTAATTGGCATATCTATGCCTTTTTCCTTTGCTAAATGGTAAGCTGCTTCCGCAGTACGTACTCCTTCTACAACCATCCCCATTTGGGCAAGCACATCAGCCAATGTATTTCCTTGTGCTAGCATATTCCCTGCTTTCCAGTTTCGACTATGAATACTGGTACAGGTTACAATTAAATCACCGATACCGGTTAAGCCAACAAAAGTGAGCGGGTCTGCTCCCATCGCCGTTCCAAGTCGAGCAATTTCAGCCAAACCTCTTGTGACTAATGCTGCTTTTGCGTTATCTCCGTAGCCCAGTCCATCTGAAATACCCGCACCTAGCGCAATAATATTCTTTAACGATCCACCTAATTCAACACCCAGAGTATCTTGATTAGTATATACTCGAAAGGATTCATTCATAAATAGATTCTGCGTGTGCATAGCTGCCTCCATTGATTTAGAAGAAGCAGAAACCGTAGTTGGAAGCTTAATACTAACCTCCTCGGCATGAGATGGACCAGAAAGAACAACAATTTCATCATAAAATTGTGAGTCAAGCTCTTCTTCCATCATTTCAGATACACGTTTAAATGTATCAGGTTCAATTCCCTTTGTACCGTGGATAATGGTTACCTGATGGTCAAGAACAGCCTTTACCTGCTGACAAACAGATCTAATTGCTTTAGTTGGTAACACAAAAACAATGGCAGTTGTATCAGCCAATGCTTGCTTGAGATCAACATGAGCGATAATAGAATTTGGTAACGTGACATCTGGTAAGTAAGCACTATTTTTATGCATTTTATTAATTTCATCCGCATGTATCTGATTATTTGTCCACAAAGAAACATGGTGACCATTATCATTTAATACCATAGCTAGAGCAGTTCCCCAGCTCCCAGCACCTAAGACGGCGATTTTTTCCATATGAGTCACCCCTTAACTTCTTCTTCTTGCAAAAATTTTAATAGGTGTTCCTTCAAATCCGAATGCTGCTCGTATTTTATTCTCTAAGAATCGTTCATAAGAAAAATGCATGAGCTCCGGGTCATTAACAAATACCACAAATGATGGTGGCTTAATTGCTACTTGAGTAGCATACAATATCTTCAAGCGCTTACCATGCGAGGTTGGTGTTGGATTCATGGCAACTGCATCCATAATAACATCATTTAAGACGTTTGTTTCGACACGGATAGCATGGTTCTCACTGGCAAGCTTTACTTGTGGGATAAGGGTATGTGTTCTTTTTTTCGTCAAAGCTGAAAGAAAAACAATTGGGGCATAATCCAAGAAGGGAAAATGCACACGTACTTTTTGTTCAAAGTCCTTCATTGCTTTCTCATCAGATTGAACCGTATCCCATTTATTTACGACAATAACGACAGCCTTACCTGCTTGGTGGGCGTAGCCGGCAATCTTTTTATCTTGTTCGATGATCCCAGTATCCGCATCAATAAGAGTAAGGACAACGTCTGAACGTTCAATCGCTTTTAAAGCTCTCAAGATACTATACCGTTCTGTCGATTCATAAATTTTACCACGCTTACGCATACCAGCCGTATCAATAATAACGAAATCTTGGTCATCCTTAGTAAACGGGGTATCAATAGCGTCCCGAGTCGTACCTGCAATCTCACTTACAATGACACGTTCTTGGTGAAGTAATGCATTTACCAACGATGATTTACCAACATTTGGACGTCCAATTAAACTAAAATAGATCGTATCCTGCTCGTGATCTTCTACTTCTAACTGAGGAAAATAGCTAACCACTTTATCAAGCATGTCACCTAAACCAAGTCCGTGAGTACCAGAGATTGGAAACGGTTCGCCAAAGCCCAAGCTATAGAATTCATAAATCTCTTCCCGCATCTCAGGGTTGTCCACTTTGTTTACCGCTAATACAATTGGTTTGTTAGATTTATATAGTATTTTGGCCACTTCTTCATCTGCAGCAGTAATACCTTCTCGTCCATTTACAATAAAAATAATGACATCTGCTTCCTGAATAGCTACATCTGCCTGTTCGCGCATTTGAACAAGTAATGGCTCATCACTTAGTTCAATGCCACCTGTATCAATTAAATTAAACTGAGTGGTTAACCAGTCAGCCTCAGCATAAATACGGTCTCTAGTAACACCTGGTGTATCTTCAACGATCGATATTCTTTCTCCTACTAAACGGTTAAAAATTGTTGATTTCCCAACGTTTGGTCGACCAACTATTGCAACTATTGATTTCCGCATGAAAGGTTCATCCTTTCCTTCTCTGATCTTTTTTTATATGTTTGTCTAAACTAAGCATAACATAAAGTATCGGCTCATACAGTCAATACCGATTGCTTTGTAGCCCAAGCTATACTGATCGGTAAACTAACTTATTCAGTTTAGCAAATCTCACCTCATTTAACAATCCTTTCATTAGATTGATCGTAAATCTCTTTACAGGTTCATTCGGACTAGCTTTTGGCCGCCTTTTTTTGTTGCATAATTAATCAGATAAAGGATTGCAATCCCCAAATAAATGTAGCTATAAAAAAAATTGCTTCCAAGAGGATGTTGCCAATTCAATATTTGCAAATTATAGGCAAGCAGTGCTTCTCCTAGCCATGACGCAATTAAAAAGCAAAGTACTTGATCCCAAAATTCTCTATTAGTAAAAACAACCATAATAATTAGACTTCCACCAATAAGCAACTGACTATTAACAATTAACCAGATTGGACTTGCTATAAAAATATAATGTAGCCCCACATAGCTTAAGACAAGGCACCATAAGGTAAACCCGCTCTTAATAGAGAAGCTTCTAGACCCAATTAACAAGAATAATAATAGACTTCCAAGTATGAATGGAAAACTAATCGTGAACTGAATAATAGTTACCTCGTACCGAAGGAGAATGATATTTAGTAGTAGACAAACAATCAGTAACTGTTTAACACTTTGCTTTGCACGATAAAAAAAGAACAGATAAATAATTAAAAACCAACTTAACCAATAAAACATCATTCAGTTCACCTCTTTAATTCTAAAACTCACTTATAATTATGACACATTGAGCTTTAGCTTAAACCTCCACTTTGTCAAATTCCATCCAGCAGATCAGAAAAGAATAGCGATTATAATACCCAAAAAAAGACACCATAATGCTATGGTGTCCACTAACAAGTATCCAAAAATAAAGGTTCTTCATTAAATAGCGTTGATTAAGCACATGTTTGTATGACTCCAGCAAAAAAGATCCGCTTTCTTGTGGAGTCTTCAGACACTTGCTATTTCCACAGGAGTCGGCTCTTTTTTGCTTCCGCCTAATCTTGGGAAATTAGCTTACCAACGCTATTTGATATACAACCAAAATAAATTAATCTTTAAATTTATCTAATTGATCGCCAATCATATCACTAAAAGAAAAACCAGACTCTTCTTCATCTTTTTTATATGATTTTAGTTCAGCCTGATTTTTATCGACCTCTACTTCTTTAATACTTAAAGAAATACGTTTGTCTGACGGATTAACCTCTAAAACCTTTGCACTAACCTTTTGACCAATCTCTAAAACCTCTTGAGGCGTTCCAATATGTTCTGTCGAGATTTGAGAAATGTGCACTAAGCCCTCAACTTGCGGCAATACTTCGACAAATGCGCCAAAGTGAACCAGTCGCTTTACCTCTCCTTCAACAACGTCACCAACAGAGATTTTTGCTTCAACATCCTCCCATGGACCAGGTAATGTCGCTTTTAAAGATAATGAGATGCGCTCTGACTCTGAATCAATTGATAGAATCTTGACACTGATCGTGTCATTCTCAGTTACAACATCACTAGCCTTCTCTACATGCTCATGAGAAAGCTGAGAAATGTGAACTAAACCATCAATTCCACCTAAATCAACGAACACACCAAAATCAGTTAGTCGCGCAACCCTACCCTCGACAATCTCCCCTTCTTGAAGTGTTGCAATGCGTTGCTCCTTCTGAACAGCAGCTTCCGCTTCAACAACCGCACGATGAGAAAGAATTACCCGGTTTTTGTCACGATCTAATTCCGCTACCTTAAGTGTTAACTCCTGATCTTGATAAGATGAGAAATCGTCAACAAAATATGTTTCAACAAGAGAAGCAGGTACAAAGCCTCTTAAGCCCACATCAACAACTAAGCCGCCTTTTACAATCTCTTTCACCTTAGCTGAGAACACCTCTCCACTTTCAAGCTTTTGCTCTAAATCATCCCAAGCTTGCTCAGTGTCAACTGCTTGCTTTGATAAGATAATTTCATCATCATCTAGTTTTTTTATCTTAAGCGTTAACTCATCATCCACTGAAACAACTTCACTTGCTGTTTCAATATGGAGACTAGATAATTCACTAATAGGAACAATTCCATCTGTTTTCCATCCGATATCAACCAATACTTGTTTATCTTCTACTTTTACTACTTTTCCAGTTACCACTTCACCGACTGATAACTCTTTAAAGTCTGATACTTCATTATTCATTTCATCCATAAAAAAAAGCCTCCTTCAATTTGCGACAAGAAATAAAACTATCTTTTTCTAACTTCTAACATTTCGGACTATTTGTCAAGTCATATCATTTAATTTGAGGAATTCTTTTCAATTAGCTGACGGATTGCCTCCATAATTCGATCAGTTGCTTGTTTAGCAGTCGCTTTTTCCATCCGAAGATCTGCCATTTCAATTGGTTCACCATATACTACCTTTACTTTCCTACCAATTTTATAAGGACCAATAATAGCACAGGGTACAACTGCTGCTTCAGAGCGTAAAGCAAAAAAGCCAATTCCTGATAAACCTTCTCCAAGCTGCCCAGTTTTACTTCTGGTTCCCTCTGGAAACAACCCCAGAGCCCGTCCATCCTTTAGAAGTGTAAGCGCCTGTCGCAATGCTTGTCGATCACTCATCCCACGCTTAATCGGAAATGCATTTAAGCTTGTTAGCAGTTTGTTCAACCACTTTTTTTTAAATAATTCTTCTTTTGCAAGAAAATGAATATCTCTGGTTGATGATCCGCCAACTACTGGTGGATCAATATTAGAGATATGATTGGAGCAAATAATTAGTGGGCCATCATTTGGAATGTTCTCCTTGCCAAACACCTTGATACGAAACATAGGCTTAAAAATATACCAGACAATGTTTTTGGCAATTGTATAGAATGACATTTATGCTTCCACCTTTTCATTAATAATATTAAAGATACAATTGGTAACTTGATCAATTGTTAATGAAGTTGTATCAAGCTCAATTGCATCCTCCGCTTTAATCAATGGCGATACCGTTCTTTCTGAATCAAGCTTGTCTCTTTCTGCGATTTCCTTTTCTAATTGAGCTAATGAAGCTTCAAAACCTTTACGTTTATTTTCATAATAGCGTCTTTCTGCCCGCTCTCGAACAGATGCTATTAGAAAAATCTTCACTTCCGCGTCTGGTATCACATGAGAGCCAATATCTCGCCCATCCATCACAACACCTTTTTTCCCAGCCAGTTCACGTTGGCGTATGACCATCTCTTCCCTAATTAAACGATACGCAGCCACCTTGGATACACTGTTGGTTACTTGTTGGTTTCTAATATCCTCAGTAATATCCTTCCCATTGACGATAACCTTTTGCCCACTACCGCCTTGTGATAACTCTATATCCGTATTTAGCAATAATTGATACAATTGCAATTCATCTGCTAGCGATTGTTGGCTTTCAATGGCAACATATGTAATGGCACGATACATTGCTCCTGTATCAATATAAATATAATTTAATTTCTGAGCGATTCTCTTCGCTACAGTACTCTTTCCTGCTGCAGCAGGGCCGTCAATTGCTATAGCAATTTTTCTCTCTGACATAATTGTATCTCCTTTATTGTTCATGTTGGTGCTATTTAAATTGCTGACGACGCTCTTCAAGCTCGGTATTAAAACAAAAATGGATAATTCGTTGTCTGTCTTTCTCTGCGATAGAATTGAATGCAAGCGATAACTTAAATATTGAAGCGTGCTTTACCGACTGAGTTCGTATTACGTTTGCATCTGCATAAATATAGTCAAAACTCGTCTGATTCGCTCGAAGAACAATAACAACATTAACTTTCATACCTTCATAGAAGATTCGATCATCTGGTACATAGATAGCAACTCCGCCACCACTAATATCACTAGTGACTGTATGAAAGGGATCAATCTTTTGTGAAGGATCCTGTACGGCAATATCTAAACTAGCCGTAACTCTAACATAGTCTCGCCGCTGCACCTTTTCTAGTTTACTCTGATCGAAGTGTAAAAGCAATAACGGTATTTTATCTTTCTTTCGCCCTTTAATAACAGTAACAAACCTATACACCCCTTGATTCGGGGTAATGAAGTAAGCTACAAGTTGATCCCCCCTTGCAAAGATATCTGAGTGTCCCGTCAGCGTATTAATGGGATAATCAATATATAGAGTGTGCCCTTTAAAATCTGAAATTCTACACTTGTAATTCTCAACCTGATTGTTCACATCTTGTTTCTGTAAGGTTAAAACAGTTCCTATTTTAATCACAATTAACCACTCACTCTCACAATTATACTGTCTTTATTATGACAAATGAAGGGCGAGCTCTGCAAGAGAAAGTAGTCGTTTATTCTCAAAAAAAATCCTAACATTGTATAAAAAGAAGCTTTTTATAGTTCGAAAAGCCTTTTTATTTAGTACCTCGACGTCTTCACTTACTATATTTGTAATTAAAACAGGTAAAATGAATAACTTTTACCCAAAAATTAGAATACGGAAAATCCGAACATTATGACTGAAAACGTAGACCGCTTAATCAGAATGTTCGGATACCCTGGTTTGATATTTAGTTGTAACCTTGCGTTACTAGCTTTATCAACTTAGTGTTAAATTTGAGAACAGCTTAAACTTCTTCTCAATCTGTTAGCCGATTACCCCAATTGTTTTCCACATCTTGCAGAAGTTCAACAACAACCTCATAGCCTGTATTTGCATCAATAAAAATGCGATACGTATCGTGATTTAATGTTCCAAAAAATGCATAGGTTAATACTTCATTTCCTTCATTATCCTCTACTATGGCTAAGTGATAATCTTCTATCGTTAACGATTGATTAACCTTTTCCTCGGCTTCTTCTAGTGAAAGCTCCGGCTGGCTTAACTCACGGTCGCGGTGATTTCGATAAAAATCAGCTGCACTAAAACCAACAATCTCACCAGTATCTAAGGCTACTTTGACCATAATTTTATCGGGATAGATCCAGATGTCATCTTGGTTGCCAACGAACTGAAAAAGACCAACTTGTTCAAACTGACTTGCTTGCATAATGATAAATTGATCTAGCCCCTGTTCTTCTAACAATTGCTCAGCTTTCTTTTGCGCATCATTTAGGCTAATAGCTGCTTCTTGAAAATCCCGATTAATCATATAGGAGAGAATGTGCCCACCTTTTTCTGAAATTTCAACATAACCATGATGATCGTCATGCGTAAACGAACCACTATATGTTTGAAGTTGAGCTCCCTCCCCACTTTTTTGAAGATCAATTGCTAAATCTTCATTAAGATCAAATTGCTTACGAATAATATCAATTGCCTCCACTTCAGACACATCACTACCCGTTAAAAAACTAAATCTTTCATGCTGTTGGGGAAGTGTTGCCGATAGATTTTGAAAGTGGGTCTCAGTAAAATTACTAGCCGAGTCCTCGATAGTCGTAAAACCATCGACAATGAAATTCTCACTTTCAGGGTCCATATCTGTTAAAGCTAGCTCAACATCCACCCACCGTAACTGTTTACCCATTACTTCATGTTGAATTGTTCTCAGCTCTTGTCGAATTTCATCAGCTGCTTCATATAACCCATTTAGTTTTTCAGTTTCTTCTTGAGATAGTGGTTCGTCATCTAAATTTCTTACTGCAACATCATAGGTAAAATCCCCTATTTCAGACAAGAACCCTTCCGTTTTACTAAATGGCAGTAAAACAAGTGGCAATTGATTAACATCTGTTTGAGCTCGCGACGTCAATTGCCAAATTTCTAGCATCTGTGGTGACAATTGTTCATTGGTATTAAGCGCTAAGGTTGTCCCAATCTTCCCATATAATAAATCAAGGTGATAGGTTAAATCATGAAAAGCGCGTTGATAATTATTTTCGTTTTGAATGAGCAACGTCTCGCGTTGATTGGATTGCTGAAAGCCCCAATATGCTGTCCCAGCTAAACCAATTGAAAGAATTGCAATTGCAATCCATTTTATCATTTTAAATTCCTCCTTTACATACAGAATACGTGCTTGCCAATTCTTTTAATTTGAGGGCGCGACCAAATCCAAGTTGATGTAGCAGTATCTGGATTAAAGTAGTAAATAGCTTCACCTGACGGGTCCCAGCCATTAATTGCATCCAACACTGCTCTTCTAGCCGTTTCGTCAGGCTCTAAATATATTTGCCCATCCGCTACAGCCGTAAAAGCTAATGGTTCATAAATAACACCTGATACTGAATCTGGAAAAATTGAATTTTGAATCCGATTAAGAATGACTGCTGCAACAGCAACTTGGCCTTCATACGGTTCTCCCCTTGCCTCACCATATACGGCTTGGGCCATTAACTGAATATCATTTTGTGAAAACCCATTAGGAACATTTGAAGCAGTTGGTTCAATTGCTTCATCTTCATTTGTTGGTTGAACTGTCCCCCCTGACTGCCCATCACCATTATTAGGTTGTTGATTTGATGAACCTGATCCTTGCTTAACTTGATTTTCCTTACTCATCCCACCATAGTAAGTAAATTTTCGACCTGCTTCAATATTCTCCCGAATAAAAGCTTTATCGTAATTACTAGCACTAACAAGCTTATCTTTAACTTCCTGACCAGCTAATCCATCAATTTCCATACCGAATTCATATTGAAAGTTTCTTAAAGCCCAATAAGTTCCCCAGCCAAAGACTCCATCAATTTGACTATTGTAAAAACCGAGATATTGTAACCTTGCTTGAAGTTCGACAACATCCTCTCCTGTAGCACCATGTTGAATAACCTGTGGACTAAAGGCTGCAACAGGTTGTTCATTATATACAAAGAAGATACTTAAGAAACATACACTTAATAAACTTTTTAAAAAAGCATTTTTCATTTTCTTACCTCCTGACTAAGATTTTTTATCTCATTACGAGGTAGTTTTTAATAAAATGACTTTTTTATACATGAATTAATTCGCCTGATTTTAAAAACAATAAGGCATCTATGTTTCAAAAATTGTTAGAATGTCATATAATAAGCAAAAGATATCTTTTTAAAGCTTGTTTCGTTTTGAAGCTTTTAATAAGGAGGTAGTTAACATGCGTTTAGAAAGGCTATCATCAAACCAATTCAAAATATTTCTTACCTTTGATGATTTAATGGAACGAGGGTTAACAGAGGAAATAATGTGGCAAGACCTACCTGCGATGCAAGCACTTTTTCATGATATGATGTTTGAAGCTAGCGATGAGCTTGACTTTGAATTGGCAGGTGTACTGTCTGTTCAAGTTTATATGCTACAAGCACAGGGCATGTTAATTATTGTCACACAAGAGCTTCTTGATGACGATGATGACTACATCGAGATGCAGGTCACTTTAGACGAAAGCGATGCTCTTCTCTATGTTTTTGACGATTTTGAAGATATTATTCAATTATCACATACATTAGGACGACTTGGGATTGACGATGGATCGGTATATTTCTTCGACCATAATTATTACGTCTTTTTTACTGATAGCCTGTTAGAGGAAGTTAATCAAGAGGATTTTATTGCTTTACTATCTGAATATTCAGAGGCAAGCGTAGTTTCTCCTGCTAGAATCATGGAATACGGCAATACCATTATCTCTGAAAAAGCGATGCATCAATTACGTCATACATTTAAATAACAATTTAAAAAGGTCTCGTTAGATTTTTATATCTAACGAGACCTTTTTGTCTTTCCTATACATAGAATTAAGTCTCAAGTGTATCCTTAATCTGCTCCCAATTATACTTAGCCTCCAGCAATGCCATCAGCTTAATTCTAGCCTTGGGACCAGACAAACGTTTTGCAAAGAATAGTCCTCTCTCCTTCAATTGCTGCCCCCCGCCATCATAGCCGTATGTAGGCTGAACAACCCCCATAAAGCTTCTAGACACAATCACAACGGGTATGCTTGCTTTAATTAATTTAACCAAAGGATAAACAATATCAGGTGGTAAATTACCCTGACCAAAAGCTTCAATAACTAAACCATCTAGCGGAAGCCGACAAATACTTTCGATAAAAGCTTGGTCCATACCTGCATATGCTTTAATAAGCGGAACCGTTTTAGTAATAGTATCAAATTCAATTTGGTCATGTTTAATCCATTTGTGATAGAAGTAAACATCTTGCTTAGTTAAAATACCAATGGGTCCAAATTGAGGACTCTGGAAGGTAGCTATATTACTGGTTGACGTTTTGGTACAATATGCTGCAGAATGAATTTCGTCATTCATTACAACCATGATCCCTTTATTTTGTGCTTCATTATCACACACAACGCGAATGGCGCTCATTAAATTATAGAGACCGTCAGAGCCTACTTCATTACTCGACCTCATTGCACCAGTAATAACGATGGGAGCTCCAACATGTAAGAACAAATCCAAAAAGTAGGCGGTTTCCTCCAACGTATCTGTACCGTGAGTAACAATTACGCCATCAAAGCACTCAGTTTCTATTAGCTGACTAATCTTTTGACCAAGCTCAAGCATTTTTACGGGGGTCATATGTGGTGATGGTAAATCAAACAGAAAAATTTCTTCAATAAGCGCTTTTGATTGTAACTCATTTAGGTGCTCGCTAAGTGGATGATCACTCACTGGTGCTACGGATCCAGCTTGATCTTCAGCCATTGCTATCGTTCCACCCGTATGAATAATGGCAATTTTCCTCATTAAATCCCCCCTATCAACATTTTGATAATCCATTAAGATTAAATACCTTACTCACTTAAATTTGGGAGAAAAAGTCGCAAATTTTTTTCAAGCTGTGAGTCAGCTGTTACCTCAAGCTTATTAATCTCAAGCAGTAAGGGAAGAAGTGCACTGTCCGATTTATAGAAACGGTCAATGATGCTGTTAAGGCTGTCATCTTCACCTGTTAAATAATAACGCCCTCTCAATGTACGCGAATCTTCATTTGGAGCTAGTTGAAGCTGACGAGATACTTCTTCAGATAAAATAGCTGAATCGTTAACAACTAAAACTTGATCGCCGACAAGATTCCGCGGCTGTTCAGAAGGTGAACTAGATGGAAAGAAATGTTCCCCCCAATAGTTAAACGTTAGAACTAAGACAACAATTAATATGAAAATGATAACGAAAAACCGGACAAAAGCATAACTAACCTTCCATTTTAACCGCGCATTCTCCTCATCATGTACTTGGCTTCTGGGGGGGAGGTTTAAGACATCGATCTCATCCGCACTTTCAGGACCAAGAAACACTTTTTGATCCGAGTTGTCAGCCTGTATAGTTGTATCTTCTTGATTAATAGCTTGCAATTGTTTAATTAAATCTTGATCTTCAACTTCACGTGAGTCATTCATATCATGCCCTCCACAACTCTATTTCATTATTTAATACGTGCTTATTCATCAAAACCTTAACCTGACTCAGTATCAAAAGGTAATAGTATATTGGTAAGCTTTATCTGCCATGAACTGGTACTGACACCGTATTGAGATACTACTGGCGCCCACTGATTTAATGCAAAACCACAATAATCACAGCAACTAAACTGAGCTAATGGTTTTGTAGATTGAAACGGTTGGTATAGCTGTATTCGTCTACACGCATCAGTATTTATCCATGAAAAAAACCGTTCTAACTGCTTGAATTTATGCCGTTTACGTATTGCTATCTTTTCTGTTAGATATTTAAGGATTTGGCTATAATTTGTCGTATTCGAATTAACCTTATTATCGTTTATGATTTGCTTTTTTTCAAGATAATTTTTTACAAATCGCCACTGAACCTCACTTAAATTCCATTTATTCATTATTTCTGCCGGGTTGATTTCCCCCTCAGCTTTTTGATTGGCTAGTTCTAGCAAATCATTGAACAAACCAGTAAGTCCAGCATTGCTGGGGAACTCAGACTCAATTAAATGCTTAGGTATACTGTAATCATAGGGTGCGACAAGAGTAAGACTAACACTATGTAACTGATCTCTACCAGCTCGTCCGACTTCTTGAATAAATGACTCAATTTGAACTGGCAAATGATAATGGATAACAAGTCGCACATCTTGCTTATTAATCCCCATTCCGAAAGCGCTGGTGCAGCAGATCGTATCAAGCTGATTATTCATGAACTGCTCTTGGATTAAAATTCGCTCGGTTGTAGGTACATCACCATGATAAAACGCAACATTTAATTGCGGACAGTGCTGTGCAAGGTGATTACAGACACGCTCGGTTTCTCTTTTACTTGAAAAGTAAATCATGGTTGGAACATGAAAGCTATTACACAGTTCCACAATCTGCTTATCTTTATCAGCCGTATGCTTTACCTTCTTAACAATGAAAGATAAATTGGGCCTGTCAATTGGATAAATGTGACACTTAAACTTTACTCCAGTTAACTGATTGATAATATCCTGTTGTACTTCTGGTGTTGCCGTTGCAGTTAATGCAAGTGTAATAGGACTTCCTAGTAACTTAATAATGGTATTTAATTTAAGATAGGCTGGTCTAAACTCATGTCCCCATTGGGAGATGCAATGCGCCTCGTCAATTACAAAAAGCGCCGGTTTAATTAGGGCAAGTTCAGTAACTAGAAAATTATTTTGTAAAATTTCCGGTGAGAGGTAAATAAATTTATACGTTGCCAGCGTTTGAATAATTTGTTTTCTTTCTTCAATCGTATTAAAGCTATTGACAGCTACAGCATTTTTAAAACCCTTCATTTTTAATTCTTTAACCTGATCCTCCATCAGCGAAATTAAAGGGGTCACCACCACGACAGGTCCATCCATCATCAGCCCAGGCAACTGGAAGCATAGGGATTTCCCTACCCCAGTCGGGAGTGTAGCTAATACATTATTTCCAGCTAGGACGTCCATAATAATTTCTTTTTGACCTTGCCTAAAAGAATTAAAACCAAAGCGGTTTGACAGCTCTTGCTCTAGTTGCATGAATTCCGTCACTCCTATCTATAAATTATGAAAATGAACTAATGCTAAACGAATTTGAAAATAACTATAGTTATTATGTAGCGCTTGTTTAATCAAAGAAAGCTTATGATTCGGCAATTTTGCTATGGTGAGGGTTATGTTTTCTAAGCTACTTTGGTCAATAAATGTATGAATTCGAAATGGGTAATAAGCATAGGTTAGTTCAATAATATGGTCCTCAATTGTGGCTCTTTTTAACTTCCTCTTTTGTGCAATTTGAGCAATCGTGTAGTCACTTTCTAGTAACCGTAACGTAATTTGAGCAGATTTAGTCAAAAAGCGGTTATTTTTTCTAAGATTTAAATCTTCAACAAATGTGCGTACTGTTGAAAGTTGATTGGTCTCAGCAAACGTTAATAGCTTATGGAACAGCAGGACTAGAATAAGTTCTATTTCTGGTTCCTCAATTTGATAGATCCTTGCCAGTTGTTGAATTGAATAACCTGCTTGCTGGTATCCAGATAATCGATCAACGAATAGCATTGCATACATTTCATTATCTAAAGCGTTTAGAAATGAGAGCAATTCATTGTGTATTCCTCTTAGCCAATAGCGCAACTCCTGTCGATTTTGATGAAAGTTCTGTTTAACCCAATGTTGAACTGTTTCATCATCACTAATTGGTCGAAAGGTTTTATTCTTCATGACTAGATTGGAATAAGTCTGAACTGCTAAATGGAACCGTGCAATAAAGCCATCCATTATATCAACATATTTTAGCCCCTGTAAGTAATGAATGGGGTACTTATCTTGCTCTTTAACCAAATAGTTTTTTGCTTGTGCCGTTAGAACGACTAGACTCTGGTCCCTTTCATTTAAATAATTCTGTGCAATCAGCTCCTTAATAATATTGGTAAACTGCACTCTAGTTAATGATTTGGTAGCACCATAAAAGTTTGTTAATTGATATAAATGTACATCTTGAATTGTTTGTGCAGATCTCCTGCCTGTTAGAATGTGATAGATTGAAGCAACTGTGCGCTGCTCCCCAATTCTATTAAAACAGAAAAGAATAAGATATCTTAACATCTAACCCACTCTTCCTCTTTATAAACTGTATCCATCATAACAATAAGGGCTGAAAATGCCAACCTTGCTAAATAAAGCTTAGACGCTTAAAATAGAAATGAATACTTCTAATTGAATGAATTTCATAATTGCTTATACGCGTTCCAAACACGAACATTTAAAAAGGGGCTAGACTATTAACACGCTCAGTCAGCCAACTCACTTTTACCCATGAGCTGAAAGCAGTGTAGCTACTGGTAATGCACTACGTTAACAAATACATTAACACCTAGCTCGTAAAAAAAGTGTTTAAGCATTTAAAAATGGCTGTTTCTATATTAGAATATTGAACTGTGCAATTCAGAGGGTAGATTAAAAAAAGTTAATGACGTTTATGTACGTGACCATTTAGCTTTTTTTGCAAATCTCAAAGATGTCTAATTATGAGCGGAAATAAAGGAGTAGATTGTTTATGGGTTTCTATACCTGTGTAGATAAAGAAACGTGTATTGCTTGTGGGTCATGTGGCGCCTTAGCTCCCGATATTTTTGATTATGACGACGAAGGCATTGCTTACGTTTTATTGGATGGAAATAAAGGAAAGGCGCTAATGCCAAGCATACTTGAGCAAGACATGATTGACGCCCAAGAAAGCTGCCCTACCGACTCGATAAAGGTACAGACTAAATCATTTGATCAGAATAATGATTGTACATCAAATAACGGGTTGTCTATCAAATAGAGTTGGTAGGATAATTCTCCCAAAATACACAGAAGCAAAAAAGATCTAAATTAATCTTTTTTCACAAGATTAACTTAGATCTTTTGTTTTTAATCAGCAATTAATTTCGCATTTATCCCATCTGGCACAGGAACAGCTTCATTTAAATTAAAGCGCCCCACTTCTCCATTAATACCGTCTATTTCAAAAGCAACCTCTTGAAAACCAAAGCTTTTGGCTGTCATTAAAATAGCTTCAATCATTTCACTGGTTAAAATATTATCGCCAAAATCAGGGTAAGGGCCCATTTTGACAGTCAACTGTTCATTACTTGTTTGTTCTACAGTAATATCAACGACCTCAGCGGGAATAGAGGCAGTTAAATAAGAATCCGATTGATCCACCTGCATTTCAGCAAATGCCTCATCAATAGTATTGAAGGTAGAACCTTCATCACTAGACCTTGTTATTGGTACCAATAACCGCTCAGAACTAGCCTGATAGATCTTGTAAGCAGAATTAGCTAATTGGTCTAATAATTCAATTTCGGTCACCAAACCAGAATGACTCATTTCTATTCCTTGCTGACCAGATTCCGTTTGAAGGATAACAGTATCAACATCATAATCGGCAAACATGATACTTAATACTTCGTCTAACAATCCTTCTGCAAAAGTCCCCTCAGAAAATTGATAGTCATCAGGCACCGTCAGGTATACGACGTTACCATCAAACCCAAATTCAAACGACATATCCTGAAATGGGTACAAAGAGATACCGAGCTCCTCAATGGCTTCGTCGCTTAGAAATGAATTAATTCGGCTATAATAATCATTAGGATCTCCAGTTGATGAACTCGAGATTAACGTTAATGGAATAACAAAATTTGCATTTACATCTACCACAGTCACAGTAAAAGTTTCAACGCCATCAGCATCAACAAAAGAATCATGATCATAATAAACAAGTTGATCTTCCTCAGTAGGCAGAGCCATCCGTGCTGAGTCTAAGATATTTAGATCATCTCCGTCATTTTCATTTTGATAGTTATCCGCCTCATCAGCAGTAGCCGAACCACTTTCTTCTTCATCTGCTAGAAACATTTGCACCTCATCATTATTTGAATCACTTCTTAAAGACATATCTCGATCAGAAGTGGTTCGTTCCATAATTTGATCATCACCCTGAAAAAGATTTTGTTGTGCCACTATAATTAAGATAAAGACCATTGCTATACTAGCGACAGATGGTAAAAACCACTTATACCAGAGACGATCTTGCTTCTGATCCTGCTTATTTAAATTAATGTTAATTCGCTTTAGCAGCATCTCTTTACTAAGATCGTCTTTAATCTGGGGCATTTTCTTTAATTGCTCAATAAGTTGGTCCTCTTTTTCATTTCGATCCATCACTAATCACCCCTTTTAGTCTAATTCTATTAACTGCTGTAGTTTCTTAATTGCACGGTGTTGCGTAGTCTTAACCTTACTTTCTGACCACTCTAATATTCTCGCCGTTTCGTGTATCGACAGCGTTTGGATATACCGAAGAATGAGTACATTTTTTTGATCTAGTGTACACTGATCTAAGAGCTGGTATATTTGCTTCATCTCATCCTTTAGTAAAGCAATTTCTTCGGGGAGCTGATCTTTATCTTTAATGCGCTCCATCTCTTGTGTCCGATTAAAAAAACTCGCCAACTTCCCTTGCTGGCGCTGCTGTTTACGAAAATAATCCATTGCTGTATGCCTTGCAATTGAAAAAAGCCACGTCTTCTCGCTGCTATCTCCGCGGAATCCATCATACGATTTCAGAACCTTTATATAAGTCTCCTGCACAATATCTTCAGCAACTTGTCGATTTTTAACTAAATAAATGACATACTGAAACAAATCGTCATGGTATTGTTCATAAAGCGAATCGAATGTGGTCTCCATAAGCAAGACCCCCTGTCTTCATTTTATTAGTCGTACGAATTTTATTAACGTTACACAATCTATATAATTCTTGCAATATTTTTTTATTTAGTAAACTATAATAGATTGTTCTAAGTTTAACTTAGCAAAAATATTAATAAAAAATAAAGCAATGCTTGAAGTAATACACATTACTGCTTTTTTTATGGAGATAATTGTCCAATTTAATATGCCCCTATAAAACAATGGATGTTTATTGATATTCTTTTTTTTTAGCTCATGGTAGATAATGATTAATAACCAATATGATCGTTAGCGTTGCACACCAAAGATTTCATTGAGTGACAGCGCGTATTAATATTCTCGACATGCTCTATTTCTGTCTTAATGTGCGCATTTGGAACTTGTATTAGCAATTATGACCATTTTCTGTCGTTATTAAGCCTTTTTATTTTCTTATGATATTGTGCAAAAATTTTGGCAAGTGGGCGGTATAATAAAGCAATAAAAATAACATTACCCACGGCATGACTAATGTCGAATGGCAAGCCCGCTAAATAGTATGGCCAAAAACGGCCTGCAATGACAAAATTTACAACACTAAAAAAGAAACCATATAAGATGCCCGCCCCAAAAGCCATCGGTACAAGACAATAGGCAGGTGGAATAACGGGTATCTTCTTAAGCATAGCAGAAAGCAGTGCTATCAACGACCAGGCTGTTATTTGCCAAATAGTCCAAAGTCCCATACCCAGCGTAATATTGGTTAAATAGACCGTTAAAATTGCCAGCATGACACCAGAAATCGGCCCAAGAAAATAGGCAGACAAGATTATAATGGCAGTCACTGGTTGGACATTGGGCAGGTGTTGAAACGCAAGCCTGCCTACAATACAAATTGCAGCTAAAACTGAAATAAGCGTTAATTTATAGAGATTGCCCCTCATGCTTACTCCCATGAATGAAGATCAAAATGCACACTATCCCCATCACTTAACTCATAATCTCCGGCTCCAACATTTGCTTCCTCATTATTTACCTCATAAAACCAATAGTGATTATCAAATTGCTCGTAGCCTTCAATTGCTGTAATAAACCCATCATCAGTAACCTCAATCTCATAATTCTCTTCTAAGACTGAAAGTAAATTAGCTCCATCACTAACCCTAATACTGTCTTCACTTATAACTTCTTCTTCATTGTCAAGTGAAATAATGATTGAAACTTCGATATCATTTCCTTGATTTAATTCACCTGATTGACACCCGACCAGCATGACTAGGAAAGACATTGCTAATAAAATCTTTTTCATATAAAACTCCTCCAATTTTTGAAGGATTAAACGTACTATCGCTCAATTTGATAAACGCTCAATCCTCGAAGCATTTTTTTCGTTGTATTTGGTTATGACGTGCGAATGGTAGGTCTCCTGGCTTATAGCAATCTAATTTGATCCGTTCCCATATTGTTTAAATACAGCCAACAAATCCTTTCGATCCTAATTACAGTTGCGAGGACAGCTTTGGTTTTCCACCAAATTCCCTGTTATACACCATGTTACACTTCGTTTGGAATAGTAAATTTAAATGTAGTTCCTTTACTAAGAATACTTTGTACCGTTATCTCGCCACCATGCGCATTGACAATTTGTTTAGCGATAGCTAATCCAAGACCTGTTCCTTTTTTATTTGAGTTTTTCGCCCTTGATTTATCCGCCATATAAAATCGTTCAAAGATAAATGGTAGGTCTTGCTCTGGAATACCCGATCCTGTATCTGATAATTTAAATTCCAAGAAGCGCTTGCTATTGATAACTTTCAACCGCAAAGATCCTCCTGAAGCTGTATGCCTTATTCCGTTGTCAATAAGATTTGTCAATACTTGCTCAAGGCGATCATAATCAAAATAACCTTCACATGCGTCGGGATCAAGTGAAATTTTAAAGGTAATTGCTTTATCCGTGACCATCCCTAAAAATTTTCGTTTGATGCGATTTAGAAATTTGGTAACATCATGCTGCTTAACATCTAATTGAAGCTGACCAGATTTCATTTTAGCCAAATTTAACAAATCATTAACTAGTCGACCCATTCTAAGTGATTCATCTCTTATAATTGCAGCTAATTCTCGCTGATCATTAATTGTCTCTGCTACACCATCGACAATTGCTTCACTATAGCCTTGCATAAGAGCAATTGGCGTTCTCAGTTCGTGGGAAACATTTGCAATAAATGATTCTCTTAACTGATTTAATTGATACTGCTCAGTTGTATCCCTCACAATCGAGACCACTCCTCTAATCCGTTGATCCTCGTATAACGGAGCCATAACAAGCTCCCAATTACGCCCTTGTATAATAAGCGAATATACTTTAACCGTTTGCTCGGAAATCGTTAAAGCTAAATACTCGTTTAACTTTTCTGGTAAGCGATCCAAGCCATTGTGATTACTTTCAAAGTTAGCATCAGCTAAAAAGCGCTTCGCCTGATCATTAATTAAAAAAATATCGCCATCTAAGTTCATTGTCATAACGCCGTCACGCATCGATCCAATTACACTATGAAGAATGTGTTTCTCATGCAAGAGCCCACTAATTCGATTATTTAATTGGCGAACCATTCGATTAAAAGCCATTGATAACTCGCCAAACTCATCATGAGCCTCAATGGGCATTTTCGTGACAGTCTCACCAGTGGCCATTTCAAGAGCAAGCTTTCTAAAGTGTTGGAGCGGTCGACTAATACTACGGTTAAGTAAATACGCTAATAAAGTAATAGCGAGTAAAACAATGGTGAACACAGTTATTGGCGACCACAAAACTGAACGATAAGCTTCAATAGCCATTGCAATTGGCTGATAGGCGACGACAACAAGTTCTGACTCTATCATGGCTACTGCTAACATTTCTTGATTATGAATAACAATTTGTTCAGCAATTGTACCACTATCTTGCATAACATCAATGGATTGATTAAATTCACTTAATATATCTGCTGCAGCAGTAGAAGGACCTGATATCATTATTGTTGTTTGATTAGGATACGATAACTCATACCCATCTAACGGCCAGTCACCATTAAGGTATAGGTTATGCATGCCCTCAACGTAAACAGTTAATTGCTCATTTGCATCTTCTAATGCTTGATTATTTGCCTGTAACGTTAAAAAATATGAGAAAACAGCAAAAACGACAATAAATATGGAGAGCGTGACCAACCATATTTTCCAAACCCTATGCCGCCAGATCATTATAAATCTTCCACTTCAAATTTATACCCAACACCCCATACAGTTACAATCATTTGAGCTGCTTCCTGAGAAACCTTGCTTAGCTTTTCTCTTAGACGTTTAATATGTGTATCTACTGTTCTTAAGTCACCAAAGAATTCATATTTCCAAACTTCTTTTAATAACTGCTCACGGTCAAATACTTTATCTTGATTGCTAGCTAGAAAGAACAACAACTCATATTCCTTCGGCGTGAGTGTAATATCGACACTATTTGATGAAACACGATGTGCATCATTATCAATGATAAGATGTTCAAATTCAAGAATATTCTTTGTTTTATTGTCTTGAGCAATTGGTGCATCCGAAACTACTCTACGTAATAACGCCTTGACTCTTAGAACAACTTCTCTAGGACTAAATGGTTTAACAACATAATCGTCGGCACCAGCTTCAAAACCTTCTATTCGATTTGCTTCTTCACCTTTAGCAGTAAGCATAATAATAGGAGTAGCTTTAACTTCTCGAATTCCTTTACACACTTCTATTCCATCTATACCAGGCAACATTAGATCCAAGATGATCAGCTGATAATCATGTTCTTTGGCAAGCTCTAAGCCATCAAAACCATTGTTTGCCTCATCAATTTTAAAGCCATCTCTTTCTAAATACATCGTTAATAAACGTCGAATACGATCTTCATCCTCAATAATCAAGATCGACTGTTTATCCTCCATCCCCGATACCCCTTTCTTTCAATGAACATGTCCATGTTCAAACCGCACAATTATTTATCTTTGAGGGCTTCTTCCTTTAACAGGTGAACCTCTTGGGGCGTAAGCTTTCTATAATCGCCAGAGCTTAACCCTTTTAAATCAAGGAAACCATAACGCTCACGCTTAAGTTTAGCAACTGGTAGCTTCACTCCCTCAAGCATTCGTCTTACTTGTCTATTTTTTCCTTCATGTAAAGTTAACTCAATCACCGCGGTATTTTTATCTCGATCACTTGACAGCACTCTCACCTTCAGCGCTTTAAGCAACTCACCTTCAGACTGAATACCTTTTTTTAGCTTCTTTACTATTTCTTTAGTGGGCATACCCTCAACCTTTGCCACATATACTTTATCAATCTGATGACTTGGGTGCATTAATAGCTGCGCTAACTCGCCATCATTTGTTAAGAGCATAAGACCAGACGTATCATAATCTAAGCGACCGACTGGATAAATCCGCTGATCTCGATCTGGAATAATCTCTGTTACTACACGTCTATTTTTATCATCCTTGACGCTAGAAATAACGCCTCTTGGTTTATAAACAAGATAGTAAACTTTTTTCTCCTTCTTAATTGGAACACCATCAACCTCAATTGCATCTTTCTCGGTCACCTTTGTGCCAAGCTCATTCCTAACTTCTCCATTTACTTTCACTCGGCCAGCTTCAATTAATTGCTCAGCCTTCCTTCTCGAGGTTACTCCACTTTGAGCAATTACTTTCTGAAGCCTTTCTTCCTTAAAAGACATACTATCACCAATTTCTTTAAGATTATAAGTTCTCAATCACGAATTCATGTTACAGTGTCGTGTTTAGTTATTACATTAATACACTTAAAACATACTCAGATTTAATTTGTAACATGAATGTAAAAAATAACTCCTTCTTCATTTTGCCAGAAATATTCATGTAAAACAACTTCATTTGTATATCTTTTAACCAAAAAAGAACGAAACAACAATAATTGCTGTTATTATACCAATAAGATCAGCTAGTAGTCCAACCTTTAATGCGTCGCCCATCTGCTTTATTCCTACAGCGCCAAAGTAGATTGTTATAATGTAAAAGGTTGTATCTGTGCTACCTTGCATAGTAGAAGCAAGTCTACCAATAAAGGAGTCGGGCCCAAATGTTTTTAGCAGATCCGATGTGACCGCCAATGCTGCCGTACCCGATATCGGTCGGGCAAACGCCAATGGGATAATCTCACTGGGAATTCGCAGAAAGGCTAATAGCGGATGAAAAAGACTAATGGTCGCGTCTAGTGCACCTGAACTTCTGAAAATTGAAATAGCAACAAACATACCTAATAAATAAGGAAGTAAGGAGGCGGCCATACTAAGCCCTTCCTTACCTCCTTCGACGAATAAATCAAAAGTAGGTAGTTTTTTATAAGTTCCGATTAGTAAGACAACTAAGACAAATAAGGGAATACAAATTAAACTTACGACATTAATCCAAGCCATCATTTTTTTCTTTTCTCCCTTTTGAAATAGTATAGTCGATCAATTATTAATGCAGAAATGATAGAAATACAGCTTGCAATAAAGGTCGGAAAAACAATTTCTGTTGGCGCGGCTGAACCATATTGAATTCTTAGCGCAATAACTGTTGTTGGAATAAACGTTAAACTTGTCGTGTTAATAACGAGAAAGGTAACCATTGACCGAGTCGCTTGGTTTCCGTCCGATAGTCTTTGCATTTCCTTCATGGCTTTTATTCCCAATGGTGTCGCTGCATTGCCTAGCCCAAATAAGTTAGCAATAAAATTGGAGGTAATATAACCTATTGCTCTATGCTCACTTGGTAATTCAGGAAATAGTCGTGTAAAAAGTGGGCGAAACAACTTATTTAGTGCTTTTAGAACTTTAGCCTCCTCTGCAACGCGCATTAGGCCTAACCAAAAGATTAAGATACTAGTTAAACCAATAACAATTTGCACCGCTTCATTGCCACTTGTAAAAATGGCTTCATTCACATCTGTTATCGTCCCATTAAAAAGCGCATAAATAATGCCAATACATGCCAGACTTGCCCAGATTAAATGGACCATTATGATAACCCAACCAGACTTGTTAAAATGTCTAGTACTTGATTAAAATAATCACCTTCACTGTTGTCAATTAATGGGCTAAGTGTCTCCTGTTGATTAAGCTTGTCAAAACCCCAATTGTATAAACTCATATGATCCTGCCAATCATTAGGATCATTAATGGTAACAGCAATAAGTTGGATGCCATCACGCTCGGCTACAGAAACAAACGTCCTTCCGGCTGCTCTTGTGTAACCTGTTTTCCCACCAATTGCATCCTCATAATATGAAGTAAGTAATTTATTCTTGTTCACCCAATCGTAAGTTCGTGTGCTAGAACGATAGGACTTGGCTCCAGTTATTTTGCGGAATTGCTTATCGAGCATAGCATAACGCATAAGATTAGCCATATCTTTAGCAGAAGAGTAATGCGTTTCTGAATCAAGCCCATGAGGATTATCAAAGTGGGTATTATCCATCCCCAGCCATTTAGCCTTCTCATTCATTAAAAAGACAAAGCCCTCCACACTCTCCCCAACGTGCTCTGCAATTGACATCGCAGCATCATTTCCAGAACGGAGCATTAATCCATAAATTAAATCCTCTAACGGAATTTGTTCTCCAGCCTCTAAATATATGGATGAGCCTTCTGTTAGAGTAGCTTGCTGTGGTACTTTGACCATTTCACTTAATGATGTCGACTCAATTGCAATAATAGCGGTCATAATTTTGGTAATACTCGCTATTAATTGTTGTTGGTTCGCATTTTTTTCAAAAAGAATTTCCCCTGTCTCTTGATTAATTAAAATAGCTTGGTCCGCTGAGACACTGGGATTAGCTTGAACGGTTAGAATAGGCTGAAAGTAAAAGCAAAAAATGATGACTAAGCAGAGGCGAAAAATTTTGTTTAACATGATCATAAAGCACCCTCTTTATATCACTTATTATTTTTTTGATCTTTCATTACTTTATGTCCAAGCTTTCGAAGTTATGAGCAGCCACACCTAACTATTTATTGATCTCGCTTAAGGGTGTGTCAAGAAAACAATGTTATGCAAATTACAACACATAAAAAAATCGATTCCTTTGCAACTTTTAGGAACCGATTTTTTATGTGATTTCTTTAGATGAAACACTTTAAAAAAATTCACGACGTGCTAACGTTTAATGCTCTTCTTTGGTTAATTGGTTAAAAAACAAATCTGCTTCCTCAGTAATTTGGTCATCAATCAGTTGCTCTGTAAGCGGTGGAAGTTCTTCTATGGACCGCAAGCCAAAATAGGTTAAAAAATCAAGGCTTGTTTTAAACATCATTGGGCGACCAATCGTATCTTTGCGACCTGCCTCCTCAATTAAACCTCTTGATAATAACGTCTGAATCGGGCGATCACTTTTTACACCACGAATATCCTCTACTTCTGCTCGAGTAACCGGTTGATTATAAGCTACAATCGCTAGCGTTTCTAATCCTGCCTGTGATAATTTAGAAGTATGGGCACTCGTCATCAGCTTTTTAAAATATTCAGCATGCTCTGACTTTGAAGTTAAGAAAAAGTGCTTTTCTGACTCTAGTAATTGAAAGCCTCGATCAGTCCGCTCATAATCATAGGTTAATTCTTCTAAGATATGACGAACTGTATCCTGATCAATCTCAATAATGGTAGCCATTTGCTTAATTGTTAAGCCATCTGACCCTGATACAAATAACAATCCCTCCACAATTGCTTTATAATGCTTTAAATCCATTTTTAGCTACGACTCCCATCTATGTAAAACTAACCGATCGAATGTTCGATCTTGTTGACAGTATACTAAGCGTTCCTTCATAAGTTCTAGCATGGCCATAAAAGTTACCACAATATGCGTTTTCGATGGATAGGGAAACAAATCATCAAACGCGACACCTTTATCACTTTGCTCAACAATTAATAGGACCTGCTCCATCCGTTGTTTGATCGGTATTTCAACCCTTTCAATTGTTGTTTCCATTGGACGGTTCCATTTTTTTCGATTAAACACATTTTGCATGGCTGCTAACATATCGTATATTGAGCCACTGCCAGCAATAGGTTGAATAGAATCTTTTTGCTCAGCGGCGATTTTCTCTGGTGCTCTTGTATAGCTATTTTTCTCCTCACCTTCACGATCCTTCAGCTCTGTCGCTGCCTCTTTATATTTCCGATATTCAATCAACCTTGCAATTAATTCATCTCGAGGATCATTTTCGTCATAATCTGTATCCTCATCAAGTTCTTGGTTAGGTAGAAGCATTGCACTCTTGATGGCAAGTAGTGTCGCTGCCATGACTAAATACTCACTTGCCATATTAAGCTCCAACTGCTGCATGGTATGGATATATTGTAAGTATTGCGCCGTTATCGTTGAAACAGGAATGTTATAAATATCAATTTCATAACGATTAACTAAATGCAACAATAAATCAAGTGGCCCTTCAAAGCCATCAACACGCACATTATAAGACTCTATCATAATATCTTCTCCCTACCATTCAGTTCAAATTACTCTTCTCATTATATCACATAAATTTTCCAACCACATCGTTAGCAATAATTCCAGCTTACATTAGCAAGATAGTAGGCAGTCTTTCCGTATAACAATAAGTCAATTGAGCAAACAAGAGCACCTGACTACACGTAATACTATTGCTACCACCTTAATAGGTTTGGCACATAGTATCTCGCGTTTTCAGATGCTCGTTTAATAATTACAGATATGAAAAGCTTAACAATCACTTATTTAAAGCTTATATCATTAGGATTTACTGGCATTTTTTGAGAAATGGTTCAGTTATATGATTTGCCATGATGCTATAGTTGTCTTGGTAAATTGAACGTAGTTGACTAATCATTTTATGACCAATCCCCATATCTCGATGTGATGGATTAACAGTGATATGCTGAATAACAACTGACTGACTAGCATCATCAACTTCCACACCAATTGCAGCAAGAACGTCTTCCTCTTCCTTCCATAAGTAGAGCTGCCAATTTGGATTTTCCTCATATAACTTCATTGTAGCCTGAAGTTTTTTTACTTCTTTTTCATTTGGCATAAAAGACAACAAGCCCATTGCAATCTTTTCCATCGACTTCTTAAACCTTACTAACATGAATAACCCCTTACTAGATCATGTAACTGATCGTTTAAGTTTTTACTTAACCTATCTGGTAATAGAGAATGATCTCATACTTTCAATCCTATAGTTCGATAAGATTCATTATAGTCAAAAACTGATCGTTCTAGTCAAATGATTAATTGTTAATAACAACTTCTTCCATAACATCACCTTGTTTAATACGTAAGACGACATCCATTCCATCTGTAACTTGACCAAAGACAGTATGTACACCATCTAAGTGGGGCTGTGGTTCGTGAACAATAAAGAACTGGCTGCCACCGGTATCTTTTCCTGCATGAGCCATTGACAAGCTTCCAGCTACATGCTTGTGTGGATTACCTTCAGTCTCACATTTAATCGTATATCCAGGACCACCAGCACCAGTACCCGTTGGATCGCCACCTTGAGCTACAAAACCCGGAATAACGCGGTGAAAGCTCACACCGTTGTAAAAACCATCATTTGCTAGTTTTTCAAAATTTGCCACAGTCCCTGGTGCAGCATCTGCATATAATTCAATCGTGATTCTTTCTCCATTTTCAAATGTAATAACTGCTTCTTTTGTCATTTTTAAATTCCTCCATTATTCATAAGATAAATCATTACGAATGAGATCTTGGTAGGACTCTCTTCGCATGACCAGTTTATCGTGACCATTTTCTACAAAAACAACCGCTGCTTTCGGGAAACGATTGTAATGACTTGACATTGAATAGCCATAAGCTCCCGTACTAAACACTGCTAGTATATCACCAGGCTCAACTTCTGGCAATAACAGATCCCACAACAACATGTCACCTGACTCACAGCATTTACCAGCAACAGCTGTCTGATACGTTTTTTCTCTAGCAGCTTTATTTGCTAAGATAGCATCATACTTTGCTTGATACAATGCTGGGCGAATATTATCTGTCATCCCACCATCTATTGCGATATAGTTTCGCACATTAGGGATTTCTTTTTTTGAACCGACGGTATATAACGTTATGGCTGTATTACCAACAATTGCACGACCCGGCTCAATCCAAATCTCTGGGGAATTAAGCTTATAGTAGTGAGCTTGCTCTGTAATTTCTTTAACCAACACTTCAACATAGGATTCAAGCGCTAACGGCTCATCTTCCTTCGTATACCTTATCCCAAAACCACCACCTAGATTCAGAACGTCAGCCTGGTAGCCATAGCGCTCATGCCAGTTGGCCAACGTTTCAAATAACCGACGGATCGCCATCACAAAACCATCTGTTTCAAAAATTTGTGAACCAATGTGACAATGAAGGCCTTTAAGCTGAATTCTTGAATTTCTTTTAATTTGCTTAAAGGCTTCTTCCGCCTGACCATTAGCTAGATCAAAGCCAAACTTTGAATCTTCATTTCCAGTAAGGATATAATCATGAGTATGAGCCTCAATACCAGGTGTAACACGTAATAGCGCATGAATTGACCTGTCATGCTTTTGTAACAGCTCCTCAAGCAATTGGATTTCATGGAAGTTGTCAATCACAATACAACCAATATTATGCTCAATTGCCATTTCTAATTCAGCTACACTTTTGTTATTACCATGCATATGGACCTTGTCCATTGGAAAGTCAGCCTGAATAGCTGTATACAGTTCCCCTTGTGAAACAACATCAAGACTCAAGCCTTCCTGTTTGGCAACTTGAAGCATCGCAATTGAAGAAAAAGCCTTACTCGCATAAGCCACCTGGGCTGGTATATTTAATTCTTTAAAGCCATTGACAAAAGCCTTAGCATTTGCTCTAATTTGTTCTACATCATAAACAAATAGCGGTGTACCATATTTCTCTGCTAAGTAGGTCACGTCAATGCCACCAATTGTAAGGTGATCAAGATCATTAATCTCTACGTGCTGCTTCACCTTATTTCCCCCTTTATCAGCCATGCAACTATTCAAAAAAATAGCCCCATCGCATGAATAAGCCCACCCTAAAAAAAGGGCTAACAAAACATCTGTTATGGGCCATACGAAAGGGACATTATTTAGATAAATAATTGTCCTTTTTAATAGAATAGACTTAATTTATCATATAACTTAAGACTAAGCAACTAGTTGAGCCGATTTTACTTTAAGTTGCGTTTTGGATGAATGATACTTGGTCTTGATTCAGAAGAGGGAACACTATAGCGAACAAAAACTTGTTGAAATGCTTTTAAATTAAAGGGAATAAACGGCCACATGTAAGGCGTGTTTAATGACTTTGTTTTTGCTAACATTAAGATATATCCCGTTGATGAGATTACAAATCCGCTCAATCCAAAAGCAGCAGTTAAAATAACAATTGCAACACGAACAAGTTTGTTAGCTATACTTAGCTCGTAGCTTGGCGTAACATAGGATCCTATCGCTGATAAAGCCACATATAAAATAACTTCAGATGAAAATAAGCCTACTTCGATTGCAATATCACCAATTAAAATAGCGGCAATTAGCCCCATCGCAGTAGACAGTGGTGTTGGTGTGTGAATAGCTGCCATACGCAAGAATTCTATTCCAATATCAGCGAAGACAATTTGTAAAAATAACGGTATTGTTCCTTCTTCACTTGGACCGATAAAGGATAGTGCCTCTGGTAACAACTGACTTTCCAGCGAAAGTAAGTACCATAACGGCAGTAAGAAAATTGAAATTAAAATCCCAAGGAATCTTATCCATCTGATAAAAGTACCAACCGCCGGAGATTGCCGATACTCTTCAGCATGTTGCAAATGATGAAAAAATGTGGTCGGGGTAATAATCATACTTGGTGATGTATCAACCATAATGAGTACATGCCCCTCAAACAAATGATTTGATGCAACATCAGGGCGCTCGGTATAACGAACCAACGGAAACGGATTAAAACCTTGATGGACAATGTACTCTTCAATTGTTTTATCAGCCATCGATAAGCCATCGGTTTTTATCGTTTCTAGTTCCCGTCTAATTACTTTAATAAGTTGTTCATCGGCAATATCTTTAATATAAGAAATGCACACATCCGTTTTGGAACGATCACCAATCTGAAGAATTTCATTTCTTAAGCGTGGATCACGGACACGTCTACGCGTCAAAGCAGTATTTTCAATAATATTCTCCGTATAACCATCTCTTGAACCGCGAACAACTCGCTCAGTATCAGGCTCTTCTGGACTTCTTCCTGGATAAGTTCGAACATCAACAACCATTGCCTGATTATAGTCTTCAATGAAAATGACAATTAAACCGGAGAGGAGCTGTGTTACCGCAGATTCCATATCTTTTGTCTCTTCGAATTGTTGATGAACAAGTCTATTTTTGACAATTATCGGTAAAGCGACAGCTTCTGGTTCGTGATCATTAATCGCTATAAGCACTTTAAGTAACTCAACGATAATAGCTGAATCACACAGACCATTTAAATAATAAATGTGTACCCTTTGCTTCAACAATATAATTTCTCGGAAACCAACATCAAATGAGACACCTACACCGACATGCTCTTGCATAAAATGTTCAACTTGCCTAAGGTTACCAAAATTAATTTTAGCTGCTTTTTGTTTAAACATGCATTGACCATCCTTTATTTATCACTAGCTTTAGTATTGTTTAAATGAAATAATCTATACAGAGTAGATTTAAGGAAGTATTATCATGATATGAATAAGTTGCGCTTTTTTTAAAATACTCTATAGCGTATTAATAATTGTCATAAAATTACCTTTTTTCTTCACCCAACTAACAACATGATAAAAACTAGATGGTTTTATAAAAATAAACAATTAATCCACACAAACAGCTCAGCCAGCTTTTCTTTCTTAAAGAAAAGCTGGCTGAGCTGTTTGTAAATGTTTGCGCTATTCGACATGAAAAACGCACTAAAATTGTGCAAAACTAATTTATTCATATTTAGATAAGACTACATACTAATCTGGTTTTTCATATAAGCTAGAATCTTCTTTTCCAATCGTGACACCTGCACCTGAGAAATGCCAAGTCGACTGGCCACCTCTGATTGCGTTTGATCTTGATAATAACGCAGGTAAACAATAAGCTGTTCACGCGGCTCTAAATTCTTCATTGTTTCTTCAATTAAAAGTTTGTCAAACCAATGATCATCCTCTTTTGAGAGCTGATCAAGCAAAGTGATCGGGTCACCCTCATTTTCATAGACGGTTTCATGAATGGAATGAGGTTGCTTAATTGCCTCTTCTGCTTGGATAATGTCTTCAGTACTCATATCAAGCGCACAGGCTAATTCAGAAACCGTTGGTGATCTACCAAAGCTTTTTGACAATGCTTCTTTTTCTCTTCTAACTTTATGACCGAGTTCTTTAAGTGACCGACTGACTTTAATAGAACCATCATCACGGATAAAGCGTTGGATCTCCCCAATAATCATTGGGACAGCATAAGTTGAGAACTTAACCTGATATGACAGGTCAAACTTATCAATTGATTTTAATAACCCAATGCAACCGATCTGGAATAAATCTTCTTGATCATAACCTCTATTTAGAAAGCGTTGCACGACCGACCAAACTAAACGAACGTTTCTTTCAACCATGATATCTTTAGCATCTTGATCGCCAGCTTGACTTAATTGAATGTAACGCTTCATCGCTTCATCAGAAAGCGGCTCCTGCTTCTTTACTTGATTTAAGGACATCTCATTCACCCTCTCTAATGACAGAAGGAGCGGGTTGTCTGAAAGGTCTTTTCTAAAATGACCTTAGTACCTTGACCTAAAGAAGACTCCACTACAACCTTGTCCATAAAATTCTCCATAATCGTAAAGCCCATACCTGAGCGTTCAAGCTCTGGCTTTGATGTGTACAATGGCTGGATGGCCTTATTGACATTTTCAATACCAATACCTAAGTCCTCTATTGTAATTTTTACTTTATTCTCAATAATCTCAGCGGTTAAATAAACATCAAAATCTTCAGACTGTTCATAGCCATGGATAATTGCATTGGTAACAGCTTCTGAGACCACTGTTTTTATTTCAGTTAATTCGTCTAGCGTTGGATCAAGGGGAGCTAAAAATGCTGCAATTACAACTCTAGCAAATGATTCATTCACACTTTTACTTTTAAAAGATACATTCATGTGATTGGTCATGATGCCACCCCCAAATAGTGAAATGCTGCTTGTTCAGAATCTTCTAATCTCATAATTTTAAATAAGCCGGATAAATCAAATAATCGCTTAACTGCCGGTGAAATTGCACATACAACCATCTCTCCACCCGCTTGCTTAATTTCCTTGTAGCGACCCAAAATGACCCCAAGACCGGAGCTATCCATAAAGGTTAACTCTGCTAGATTAAGGATAATATTAGCTGGCTGCTTCGTGTTAATCTCCTCCTGCCAGATTGATTTAAGGGCATTAGTTTCATGATGATCCAATTCTCCAACAAGTCGAACTACTAAAACATTATTCTTGGTGTTAAAGCTGTGTGCTAAAGCCATGTTAACTACCTCCTAAGTTATTTACTCCCTGCCATTACGATTCGCTAAATAGTTGCTAAAAACCTGCTTGCCGACAAAACTAGAAGAAAATAGTGCTATTTCATGCTTATTTTCACTTAAAAGATTGCTTTTTAAAAAGAATTAAGCCAAAGTCACGAACTGCTCGTTCTTCGCAAGGACTTTGGCTTGTTAAACAATTTAAGGATTAATGCGCACCTTGACGGAGTAAACGGTTAGTAGAATCTTTAATTAACTGCCAGAAACTCGCCTTTTCAATAGCTACTTCACTAATTAAGACAATCTCATCAATCAGCTCACCATCTAAATGAATTTCCAGTTTTCCTAATTCTGTACCCGCCTCTATTGGTGCAACAAGCTCATCTTCCACTACCGTCTTCAGCTCAAGCTGTTCTAAATTTGTCCCCTTCTTGGTTACAATTGAGACTGCATCTTGTGTGATAGCAGCTAGCTTAGCAGCCTTACCCTTTAAGACATCAATTTCTGCAACAGCCTGATGACGGTCGTAAAGTTTCTTGTGATCAAATTGCGAGAAACCATAATCAAGTAATTTAGTAATAGCTGAATTTCTCAGCTTTGGTGATTCGGCCCCCATTACAACTGCAATAAGTCGCATATCATTTTTTTGGGCAGTTGCTGTTAAACAATATTTTGCTTCTTGGGTAAAGCCAGTTTTCAACCCATCTACTCCCGGATAGAATTTAACGAGCTTATTGGTATTAACAAGCCAAAACTCATTATCCGTTCCTTTTCGTAAGTAATCCTCATAAATGGAGGTATATTCTGTAATAAATGGGTAAGCCAATAAAGCTCGGGCAATCATAGCCATGTCATGAGCAGTTGAATAATGATTCTCCTCTGGTAAGCCTGTTGTATTAGAGAAATGCGTATTCGCAAGGTCTAACTCAACAACCTTATTATTCATTGCTTCTACGAATGCCTTCTCACTTCCATAAATGTGCTCAGCTAATGCAACACTGGCGTCATTAGCAGATCCTACTGCCACAGCCTTAAGAAGCTCATCTACAGTCATCTCCTCATTGGGCTCTAAATAAATTTGTGAGCCCCCCATCGATGCAGCAAACTCACTAATTCGCACTGTGTCAGCAAGGCTAATTTTTTGCTGCTCAATTGCATCAGCAATTAATAACAGGGTCATCATCTTCGTCATGCTAGCTGGTGGTAAGGTCGTATCTTTATTTTCCTCGTACAGCACTTTACCTGTATTTCGTTCAATTAATATGACACTTTTCGTGTCCAAATCAAGTTCATATTCAGTCTCTTGTGCAAAAGCACTTATGGGCTGTGTTGTGAAAATGAGTAACATTAATAAGATAATCGTCTTTTTCATCAAGTTTGACCTCCTCATTATCGGTACTCTCATTTTCTCCAATTCAAAGTATTTTTAAACATAAGAAAAACTGGTCAAAGTGACCAGTTTTATTAATAGGTTAACGACTTGGATTAAGCTCTTGGATGGTGCTTACTGTAAATCTCACGCAATCGTCTTTTTGAAACATGTGTGTAAATTTGCGTCGTTGAAATATCAGCATGACCAAGCATTTCTTGAACAGACCGTAAATCGGCTCCGTTCTCTAATAAATGCGTTGCAAACGAATGTCTTAGCATATGGGGACTAAGATTCTTTTTTACATCTTGTTCCTCGGCCACTCTTTTTAAAATTTTCCAAAAACCTTGTCTCGATAAAGGCTTACCATGATGATTAACAAATAATTGCTCTGTTAGCTGCTTCTTCACTAGCAAAGGACGGGACAGCTCTAAATATTGTTTGACTGCACTAGACGCTATATCACCTAGTGGAACAATCCGCTCTTTACTTCCCTTACCTAAGCACCTAATAAAACCCATCATTAGGTGTAAATCACTTAACGTTAAAGAAACAAGCTCAGTTACCCGTAAACCTGTTGCATACAGGGTTTCAACCATTGCCTTATTCCTAATAGAGAGCGGTTCATCCGTTTCGATATCAAGTAACCGGTCAACCTCCTCTGATGAGAGAAACTTCGGTAGCTTTGCAGTTTTCTTTGGTGTTTCAATATGTATACTTGGGTTTACTGCCGTTATTCGTTCATTTTGAAGAAATTGATGAAATAAACGAATAGAAGACAGGCTCCGAGCCAGCGTTGCCTGTGATACACCAGTATCATTCATATGATAGAGAAATTGCGTAATATCGCTTCTAGCAACTTCTGTCCACGAATCAATTGACCTTTGCTCAGTTAAATATGTTAAATACTTCTTTAAATCACGTTGATAGGATTGAAGTGTGTTAATTGATAGACCACGTTCAATCTTGATGTAGTGGACAAAGTCTTCTAATTCTAGACGCATAACTAGTCTCCTAAATGATTTATTTTAAAATACGATTCAAAAAAACTCACCTGATCAGCAGCTCTTCTAGGCGTTAATTCTCGAATTCTTAACTGATACTCGTTTTGAATCATACTAACACCGTAAGAAAATATAAATAAAGCAGTAAAGAATATAAGTAATAATTTAATACACTCCCAAACCATCCGCTTCAGACTTCGCATCCTCATCACCCTCTCAAAGACGTACCTTACTTTCTAATGTTAACAAAAAAATAAGCTACTATACTTATATTTTCTAAGTTAGGCAAATTAGTTGGGTTCTTCATCAAATAGCGTTGGTTAAACAAATGTTTGTATTGCTCCAGAAAATTTTGGGAAACTACCTTATCTACGCTATTTGGTATACAACCATTAGTCGAAAGAATACGAAAACTAGAAAATCCGAACTAAGCTGAGTCATTCAGTTTAAATTCGGATTAATTTGTTCATTTATGCTAATCAATGAGCAATCGGACACAAATTACATAATCATATTTAATTATTCCTTATTGTCTTGACATTTAACGCAAATACCATGAAAGGTTAGCCGGTGATCCTTTACCTGAAAGTTCCAATCACGCTCCACGACCTTCTCAACATCCTCCAGTAAATCCTCAATAATTTCTTCTACATTCCCACATTCCATACATACTAAGTGATGATGAAAATGTGTTGCACCTTCTTTTCGTAAATCATAACGTGATACACCATCACCAAAATTTATTTTATCAACAATCTTTAATTCGGAAAGTAACTCTAGTGTTCGATAAACAGTAGCAAGGCCAATTTCAGGTGCCTTCTCTTTAACAAGTAAGTATACATCTTCAGCACTTAAATGATCCTCTTCACGTTCTAGCAAAACTCTAACGGTAGCTTCACGTTGTGGAGTTAATTTATAGCTTTGAGAATGCAACTGCTTCTTAATACGTTCAATACGATGTTCCATAACGGAAACCTCCTTCACATTCTCAATTATAATCAGATCGTGAAAGGGTGTCAATTAAAATAATTATAATTTAAAAATCAATTGAAATATACAATTTGTAATCATTACAAATTAGTCACAGAACTGACATATTCAATTAAAAATGACGAAAAATACGCCTCAACTAAAGCTGCTAATAAACTAAAAGTTATTAAAATGACAAAGGCAACACCATATTGAGCAAAACCTTGCCAAGTGAATCTAGTCAGTCTTTTACTCATCAATCGCTTTAGTAGATATGAAGAAAAAATCATCGCAATTGATCCAGATAATATATAGAGTGGAATTAAGATTAGATTCTGCGGTAAAACGCCAGCACTTACAAACAATAAGCCCCTTAGACCATATTGATTAACAAAAAAACCGATTGAAAATCCGATAAAGGTACCTTTTATAAAAATCATCACCCATATGATCGGTAGACCTACAATCGTCAAACCAAGAATGAAGATAATTAGTAAAAATTGAAAATGAGAAAAGAAACTGGCTCTCAACAAATCACTATTTAGCAAAACACTCTGGCTATCAACTCGACTAAAATATTGATTTAGATAGAAAAGTAAATCTTGCTTTTGGGTAAAATGCATCGTTATTACAATCACTGCGCCAAAAATCAAGCCCATTACTAATAATATCATAATGAAAAAATAACTTAAGTAGTGTGTCTCAACATGTTTACTAATTTCCCTAGTATAATTCGGTCGCATGTCGCTCTCCTCCATCATAAATCTAGTAGTTCAAACCTAGTCAACCACTATAGTGCATTCTATGATATTGAAAAGTAAATAGAACCAGATCATATAATTACCCGTTTTCACAAATTTACTGACATGCGGCACTAACTATTTTAATTAATAACTTAGTAAATCATGCCATAGACGTTTAACCTGAGCATTATTTAGCTTATTCAGGAATTAAACGCCCATACAATCCTCCACCACCCTCTTTAATAATAAGATCGCCCTTTCTAATCCTGATGAGTCGCTGAGCTAACTCTTGTCCGACAACTTGGGCGAGTTGCTTGTATTCAACATTATGATAAACATTCATTTCAGTTCCAAATGATTGAATAAGTTTGTTATAAGTAACCTTACCGATACCATTTACGTACTCCAGCGGTACATGGTAATAATATGGTGGACGCATTATCTTAGCTTGATTATTAGCCAATTCGTCAATACGTTCCCTTACCCCTTTAATAATTTGGCTACTTTGGCAAGTGGCACATTTTGTTTGAGTAGCGCTTGGTTCACCACAATACTTGCAGACCGACTGGTAATACTTACCTAATTGAGGGTGCATACCATAGTTTGCGATAATAGCTCGCCCCTCCTCTCCCTTTAGAGCCAACTTCAACTCGTTAAACGTTTTAGCCTGTAATAGAAGCTGTTGATATTCTCTGCCAATCTTCCCTAATGAATGCGCATCTGAATTGGATAAGAATGGATAGCAGTTAATTTCAGTAATTGAAGCCGCCATATAGCTATCTGAACTCAATCCTAACTCGATCCCATCTATTAGCTCCGGCCTAAAAACTTCCCTCAAAGAAAACCGGACACCTCGACCATATAAACTTTTAAATGGTGTGAACACATGAGCCGGAATAAATAAGCCATCAAGCTGTTTAACCTTTGTTTGCAATTCCTTTCCCGCCACATAGACACGTTGTGAGCTTAAATTAATATTCTTTAACTGGTTTTTTAACCATTTAGTAAACAACTGCATTTTAGCCAAGGTTGGAAAATAGCAAAGCACGTGTATGGGTCCTTGACAATTGTGATCATAGATTTCTAGTTCGACCCCTAAAATTAAAGTGACATTCTCAAATTGAATGCCGCCATCCTTAAGCGGGAATGCTTGGTGAGCATCGATTAATTGCTCAAGCTCGCCTTGTACAGCTGGTACATGACAATCAATCACACCGATAATATCAATACCTTTCCGCTCACTTGCTTCAATTAAAATTTGCGTAAGGGTTAATGATTTTGAGCCTGTTATTTTGACTGGCTTATTATTTAAATCTCTCCCAATATGAATATGTAAATCGGCAAAATACGTATTGAGTTCCACGGTAAGCTTACCCCTGTCTTAATTTAAGAAATTGAATCGCATAAACCGTCTTGGCATCATGGACGCGTTGGTCATTTTGCAACTGTTCTAGCTCCTCTAAGCTCAATTCCAATACTTGAACAAACTCGTCTTCGTCAAGTGCTCTGCTTTCTTCTAATGGCTTCAGCTGATCAGTGAAATAGATGTATAACAATTCGTCAGCAAAGCCTGGTGACGTGTAAAATGAGCAAATATAATCAAGCTTATCAGTCGTATAACCGGTTTCCTCTTCAAGTTCTCTTAACGCCGTTACACTGTGATGTTCACCTGGTTCAAGCTTTCCAGCTGGTATCTCAATTATTTCTTTCTCCAATGGTTTTCGAAATTGATTAACGACAACGACTTTCTGCTCTGCTGTCAAGGCAATAACGGCTACTGCTCCCGGATGTTTAACTAACTCTCGTTTTGCTAATTGACCGTTAGGTAGAACAACGTCATCAACAGAAACATTGATAATTTTCCCCGAAAAAATTTCCTTACTAGCAACTGTTTTTTCTTCAAATTTACTCATCTTAATCACTCCTATTTAAATTTTTCCCACTCCATATTACTTTCATTTAATAATTGTTCAAACGTCTTGTGCCTATCCTGTTCACTCTTTCGGTTAATTTGAGCTAACCGTTCTCTTTCTTGATGATCACGCTCTGCTTGTCTAAGTCGTTCTTTCATTCCCTCTAAGGCCGTATATTTGGTTAGGCCTAGACGTTCTTTAGCTACCTGCTTTTCTTTTCTGTTCAAATTAATCCCCCTTATTACCCGCCCTGTAATAACAGAACCATTTATTATATTGGTAGCATTCGGTCTAGTGATTCAAAGTAAAACCCGTCTCGCTTGCTTAAACTAAATTAACGGTGCAAATAGCTACCGCATATTTAAACAACTTTTATTGTATAATTTACTTATATTATGCTACGATTTTGACAAGACTGCAAATGCTTAAATGCCGATAAGGAGGTTAAGTTTATCTCATCACTAATTATCGCCCACAGAGGCGCAAGCTTTTATTGTCCTGAAAATACAATGGCTGCCTTTGAAATGGCTTTTCAGCAGGGGGCTGATGGTATTGAAACAGACGTGCATCTGACCGCAGATAATATTCCGGTCATTATTCATGATGCTACCATTGATCGTGTTAGCAATTACTCTGGTAAAGTTCGCTCATACAGCTATGAAACATTAAAAACGATTGATATCGGATCATGGTTTAACCAAGACTACCAAAAAGAAACTATTTTATCTTTAGAGGACTTATTAAAATGGGCTAGGGATAAAAATTTATTGATTAATATTGAGTTAAAAACAAGTAAAGAATCCTATCCAGATATTGAAAGCATTGTTTATCAGCTTGTTTATCGCTACTCAATGCTTGATCGTGTTATTTTTTCATCATTTAATAAAGCTACCCTGCAACAATTCAAGGCAATTGATGCTCATTGTAAAATTGGCTTATTGCGCTCACGTTTTGATCAACAAGTTCTAATGGATGCCCAGCAACTAAAGGCGGATGGCATTCATTTAAAATATCACGCGATAAATCGCAAAATCGTTAAGGATATTCGCGCTGCGAACATGTATTTAGCTCCATATACAATCAATAAGAGCAAGCAGATGCGGCAATGCTTTAGCTACAACTGTGCTATGATTATTACAGATCGACCAAAGCTTGCCATTGAAAAACGTTATTTATATATGAATAATCGGGAGGATTAAGAAAAAGATGACTGTAAAATTATTTGAACCTATTACCTTTAAAAGCGTGACGTTACCAAACCGAATAGTGATGGCACCAATGTGCATGTTCTCTGTTGAGCAGGAAGATGGCCAAGTGACCCCTTTTCATATCACTCATTATGAAACACGTGCGGTTGGTCAGGTCGGCCTGGTTATGCTAGAAGCAACAGCTATCCTTCCCGAAGGACGTATTAAAACAACTGACCTTGGTATTTGGCATGACACCCATATTAACGGATTAAAAACAATAAATGCCCGGATTCATGCCCATCAAGTAAAAAGCGCTATTCAGCTTGCCCATGCTGGGCGCAAAGCTAGAACAGGTTCAGCTTGCTATGCTCCAAGTCAACTGGCGGCCAGTGACAGTGAACCAACACCCGTTGAAATGACAATAGCGGATATTCAGAAGGTTATTGATGCTTTTAAAGAAGGCGCAATTCGAGCTAAAGCAGCAGACTTTGATATTATTGAGCTCCATGCGGCACATGGCTACCTTATTAATCAATTCCTTTCACCGCTTGCTAACAAAAGAATAGATCATTATGGTGGTTCACGTGAAAATCGCTATCGATTTCTAAAAGAGATTATTGCGGCTGTTAAGACAGTGTGGCAGGGGCCTATTTTTGTTAGAATCTCAGCTGATGAATATGATGCTGAAGGAAATAGCATGGATGACTTCATCTACTTCTCTACAGAAATGAAGCAGCAAGGCATTGATTTAATAGATGTCAGTACTGGCGGCATTGCACAGCATGCCAAAATCGATGTTTTTCCTGGCTATCAGACTAAACATGCTGAAATCATCAAGCACCAAGCAAATATTGCAACAGGTGCAGTGGGACTAATAACTGAAGGTATTCAAGCTGAAGAAATTCTTAAAAATGAACGGGCAGATCTTATTTTTATCGGTAGAGCGTTGTTAAAAAACCCATACTGGGCTAAAGAAGCTGCTGATCAGCTCGAATACGAGTTAACTGCTCCACAACAATATATTAGAGGATGGCAATAGATGAAGATTGAATTTCTTGGTACGGGGGCAGGCTTACCGACAAAGCAACGTAACGTAAGTTCGCTTGCTTTAGATTTAACAGCTGAAATTGGTTCTGTATGGTTATTTGATTGTGGCGAAGGTACCCAGCATCAAATATTACGCACAACAATAAAGCCTAGAAGAATTGATAAGATCTTCATCACCCACCTTCATGGTGACCATATCAATGGTTTAGTGGGCTTGCTAAGCAGTCGCTCCTTTCAAAACGGTGAGTCATTGGTACAAATATATGGACCGAGTGGCATAAAGACATATGTCAACTGTCACTTAAGTCTAACCGGAACAAAATTAGCCTACCCCATTCAGTTTATTGAAGTTGAGGATCAAAGCTATTATGAAACAAAGCATTTCACAATCACTGTTAAAGAGCTTGAACATGGTTTAGCCTCCTTTGGTTATCGGATTTCCGAAAAAGCTAAACCGGGCCAACTACAAGTTGACAAGCTGTTAGCTCAGGGCATTAAACCAGGCCCTATCTATCAACAAATTAAAGAAAATGAACAAACGCAATTACCTGACGGACGATTACTAACAAGAGCGGATTTCCTCGGTGCTGCCAAACCTGGTAAAGAAATTTGTGTGTTAGGTGATACAAGGCATCCGCATAAATTTGCAGGGTTCGTATCCGATTGCGATTTACTCATCCATGAAGCAACCTTCTCTCACCTTGATGTTGCTCATGCGCACCAATTTTATCATAGTACTGCAACGGAAGTTGCCCTGTTAGCAAAACAAGCAAATGTAAAGCAGCTTATTCTGACGCACATCTCAGCTAGATATCAAGGGGATCAAATAAACAAGCTTGCAGATGAAGCACAGGCTATCTTTGCAAATACATTAATAGCTGAAGATTTGCTACAGGTTGATTTAACGAATCATTAGAACACACACTACTAGAAAAGCAACGCGCTATTGCAAATTATCGCAGCAGCTCGTTGCTTATTCTTTGTCGTTGCGAAAATCATCTAAAAAATCCTTCTGAAAGCTTGTTCGTGGCTGGTCATGTGCTACGTTTTTTTCGGTAAATTGATTAACAAACGGATTTTTCCCATAGCGCTCTGTTAGCTGCTTGATCACTTCATTAATCGCCTCATCACCAATTTGCTCTTGATAGCGAAATAAATCGAGCTGCTCAACAATCTGATTTCTCTCAATTAGGCCCTGAACAGTAACACCAAGCAGCCGAATCGGTCTCCCATCCCAGTGCTGATCAAATAAATCAGTAGCAACAGAAAATATATCCAGTTCTGTTGCTAAATATGCTGTTTGGGTTACACTTCTAGTGATGGTTCTCCGATCAAAATACCGAATCATTAGTTGAACAGTTTGGCCAACGACTTCTTTTCTAGTTAATCGCGTTGACACCTTACGAGCAAGCTTGCGTAATAACGATAAGATCACCGCTTCATCCGTTGTGTCCTCAGGTAAAGTCTCTGAATTTCCAATGCTTTTAAAATCATAAATTGCCTCTGGATCGACTGGGCTCATATCGTCGCCTTTTGCTCTTCTCTGAAGCCGCTCACCGTTTACACCCAATAAACGCTTTAATTGATAGGGGTCAGCTTGAACTAAATCACCGATGGTATTAACGCCAATACCATTAAGCTTTGTTCCCGTTTTTTGACCAATACCGTACATTTCAGCAACTTGTAACGGCCAAAGCTTTTCAGGTAAATCTCGTTTTCTTAGAACGGTAATCCCCATCGGTTTTTTCATATCGGAAGCCATTTTAGCTAGAAATTTATTAGGAGCTATCCCAATACTGCACGGCAAATCCAACTCATTTTTTATTCTAGTTTGCAGCTGGGTTGCAATTTCTAAAGGCGAACCTAGCGATTGGCATGAAGAAATATCCAAATAACCTTCATCAATTGAAACAGGCTGAACAAGTGAGGTGATTTCTGCCATCATTTTAAACATTTTACTAGAAGCAGCACGATAGCGATCAAAATTGGGTCTTAAAACAATTAGATCAGGACATAAGCGCTTTGCTTGCCACAACGGCATGGTCGTACGAACGCCTTTCGCTCTTGCTTCATAGCTACTTGTCACGATAATGCCACGCCTTTCTTCAGGATTACCAGCAATGGCCACTGGCTTACCCTTTAACGAAGGATCATGCGCTGCTTCAACTGACGCATAAAAACTATTCATGTCAACGTGAAAAATCACGCGACCATTCTTTGGATACCACTTTGACATCAGCAATACCTCCTATGGAACGCACGTTCTATAGTTAACAGCATATCACAACTTTAAAAAAATTACCGCATAATAATACTTACTTAGTTCTCGGTCACTTCCTCAATAATAGCTAAAACGAGTTCTGTTATATTTGCTAATTCAGCGATTGGCATCCGTTCATTCTTAGTATGAATGTCTTCATAACCAACAGCTAAATTAACCGTTGGAATACCGAAGCTAGCAATAACATTGGCATCACTGCCCCCACCACTCTGTTTAAGCTTACTTACCCGATTAATCTTGCCCGCTGCACGCTTCGCGATTTCAACAACTTCATCACCATCTTGCTGTTTATAGCCTGGATACATGACTTGTTGATCAATTTCAACCTCACCACCAAGCTCATTAGCTGCTTCGACAAAGGCTACCTCCATTCGTTTAACCTGTTGCTTAACTTTAGCCGGATCCAATGAACGTGCCTCAGCTAGGACTTCTACATAATCACAAACAATATTTGTTTTCTGTCCCCCTTCAAACCTACCAATATTTGCAGTTGTTTCCGAATCTATTCTGCCTAGAGGCATTTTAGCGATAGCCTTTGCTGCAATCGTAATAGCGGAAACGCCCTTTTCTGGGGCTACACCAGCATGAGCGGTTTGCCCTGTTACCTTAGCCAATAATTTAACTTGAGTAGGAGCGGCCACGATGATATCGCCCACATCCCCATCACTATCTAAGGCATAGCCAAGCTCTGCTTTAATTAATTCAGCTGATAAAGCTTTAGCCCCAACTAACCCTGATTCCTCTCCAACCGTAATAACAAATTGAATATCGCCATGCGGTTTTGCTTGCTCCTGCAACACTGTTATTGCTTCAATAATTGCCGCAATTCCAGCCTTGTCATCAGCACCTAAAATCGTCGTCCCATCGGAAACAACATAGCCATCCTCAATACGTGGCTTCACCCCGTTACCTGGTACAACAGTATCCATATGGGCAGTAAAGTAAATAGGCTTTGCTACTTGCTCGCCTTTTAAAGTACAAATTAAGTTACCTGCTCCATGACCTGTTTTCTCCTTTGCTTGATCTTCAACAACCTCTAAGCCTAACGCTGTCAGTCTCTCCTTCAAGACTGTAGCAATTCTTGACTCATCACCTGTTTCTGAATCAATTTGAACCCAATTAAGAAAATCATTAAGTAAACGTTCTTGATTAACCAAAAAAATTCCCCCTTGACTTATTAACTCTACTCAAGTGATTATAACATTTTTACCTACCTTATGACCATGTCATCCGTTAGTACCAGTAATAATCCTTGCTGTAAAGTAAATAAAACACTTGAATTACTCACCAATTAAAGCTAAAATGGAAGTGAATTTGGCCTGTAAAGGGAGGTAATTATTTTGGCAAAAACAAAGAAAAAACAACATCAGCAAACTGGACCACAACGTCCATCTAAGCGCGAAAAAAGACATAAGATGATTATTTATATCATGATTATTATCATGGTGGGTTCGGTAATAACAGGTGGACTAGCTGCTATTCTTTAAGTGTTTAGAACATAAAAAGACAAGAACATGCTTAAATAAAATAATGATAATCCAACAGAAAAAACAGCTCATTCTAGATGGAGAAATGATATGCTCCCCTATAAGTAGACAGATAAAAAAATAAAAAATCTGGCTGCTTATGGGGGAGTATTTATTATGTCCAAAAGATCTTATTCCGCAGAATTGAAATGCGAGATATTAAAAGCATTAGATGAAAATTATTCAGCATATGAACTAGGTTCAAAATATAACGTGTGCCCTTCAACGATTTTGGGCTGGAAACGCAAGTATGATAAATATGGTAAGGAAAGCCTAAAGGCGTCTACTACCTGGAAAAAGTATGCAAAGGCATTCAAGTTAGCTGCGATCAGAGATTGTCTGTCTGGGAAGTATTCTATACGTGAGGTTGCGAGATTGTATGAA
>NZ_FODJ01000021.1 GCF_900110345.1 Amphibacillus marinus | reverse complement strand
GCATCCGATATTTCATACAATCTCGCAACCTCACGTATAGAATACTTCCCAGACAGACAATCTCTGATCGCAGCTAACTTGAATGCCTTTGCATACTTTTTCCAGGTAGTAGACGCCTTTAGGCTTTCCTTACCATATTTATCATACTTGCGTTTCCAGCCCAAAATCGTTGAAGGGCACACGTTATATTTTGAACCTAGTTCATATGCTGAATAATTTTCATCTAATGCTTTTAATATCTCGCATTTCAATTCTGCGGAATAAGATCTTTTGGACATAATAAATACTCCCCCATAAGCAGCCAGATTTTTTATTTTTTTATCTGTCTACTTATAGGGGAGCATATCAGTAGACAAAGATGAGGTTTGTTTTGCATGCAAAGATTTAGGTGACATCAAAATAATTAATTGAAAACCTATTGACTACCTTTTCGATCAAACAAAAAAATACACCCGAGAACAGCAGGTGTACATCCATTATTTACAATTATCAAGGTAATATAAATTTGCCTATATACCAAAGTATGACGGTGTGTAGAGGGTAAAATATGTAGAATAAGTACTTTAAACCGTTCCCCTTTTTACCATTGTATAACAGAAAGAGAGGTAATGCGAAAATCATCATCCATTGATAGTCAGCAAACCCAAACAATTGTTGGTTAAATCCTTCAAGACTCGATCCCCATCTTCGCACAGAGTAAAACATTGCGAGACAATAAAAACTATAACCAGAAGTAACTGTCCATCTATTATCGTTTGCAAAATAAAAGAAAAGGCCTAGTAGAATTATAAGAGGACCACCCTCAACTACAAGAACGTTTCCAGATATTTGACCTATAAAAATGACAAATGGTTTAGATATCAACCCAGCAACTTCCAGTGATCCAAATAAGATAAGAGAAATAAATTGCCAAGCAAAGAACAATAGAAGGATTTTTATCCTCTTATTTTCTAGCAGCATAATTAGGAATGCTATTAAAAATAAAGTAGAGAAGAAGTTCAGTTCAAGATACGGACCGCTCAAATTTGCATAGTAAATACATAAATTTATAAATAGATTTATAAAACTCATTCCGACTGCAGCTACGCCTAAACGTACCAAATACTTTATCCTGTTGGACGTGTTTTTAAAACCGATAACTACGCAATAAATAAAGACTGGCGCTGCGATCCTCCCTATCCACCCCAGCAATTCTGGCGTCCCCGATATGAATAATCCATAATGGTCAATAAACATGGCGATCAGAGCAATAATTTTTAGCTGAGTATTTGTCATAAATTTTCTCCCTTAATGTAAATGTGTGAGATAAAGACAAACGCCAAAGAAAAACTTTGGCGTTTGAAAAATTGTATTATACTACTCTATGTTTTAATTATTTTATCGTATGTGTCCTGAAAAATTACTAGGAGCATGAAATCTTAGATAATAGTTATTTGAACTGCTCAACCCGGTTTGGGTCGAAAAAAGGTTTGCGCCAGGACTCACATTCCAAGTTCGAACGTTACTGTCAAAGCAAAAATCATTCTTCTGCATAAGATCTACCCTCAAAGTGTCATTCCGTAAATTATTAATTCTTACACTATACGAACTTTGACCAGTCAAAAGATAATTTGTGTACAAAGTAGAGCTTTGTGCTGATCCGCTAAAGTCATATTGACCCTTGCTACTAATATTCCATATATTAGATGGAACACCTAAACCCAATAGGGAAATTTCTCCTTTTCCCTCATCTACGTAGGCGGGTTCGTGAGACTCTCCGACGTTTTCTAGCACCTCTAATTCATCGTCGTTCTTAACTTCAGATGATTCTTGTGCGGATACGGTGGTCAACGAAACTAGCACAGCAAAAATAGCGATTAACATTACTGAAACTGACAGTTTTCTCATATTAGACCGCCTCTATATTTTTTTCACCCATAGTATAACAAAATAAGAATTCTATACAACAGTGAATAACATCTAATTAAGTCGAATATTGTATGATAATAAATTTTTGCAAAAAAAATGAATTAATTGTATAACGTATAATTTCAGGAGGTTAGTTTAATACATTGCTATCATACTAATCTTTAAAATTTACTAGAAAATTTGCAGTGTAGCAACCTCTAGCTCAGTCTCAGGCCCTTCACAGAAGAGAGGAGAATCACTCCCAGTCGGGGGGCTATCAACATCTGCGAGACTTTTCGCGTTTTTGTCAAGAGATTGAAGAGGAGATTAAATAAATGCGTATGTATCTCCACAATGCACTTCAGCTTAGTTTTTCAGAGCTTGAACAGTTTTTCTCAAGTAGGGTTACACCTTACGCATTAAGTCTTAGAGGGCTCTTTCCTCATGGAACAAAAGAGTAATTAGATAAGGAAAATCCGAACATTATGTCTGAAGCATATAGCGCTTGGGCTCACAGGATGTGGGTCAGTTAGGCGTTGCGACACGACGTCGCGCACTTAGCCTAACATTCCATATTTAGTGCCTCACTAGCACCCAAGGGCACAAGCGTGACATCTTCAATTCTTCAGTGTCACGCTAGCCGTGGGCCCAGCTTCGGGCCTACAAGGACGTAGGTCAGTTAGACGTTGTCAAAAATGTTTTTGGTAGGGCGAATAATCGCAGCCCCAGTCCCAGGACGTGATGGGTTTAGTCTAACATCCCCCACTGTGTGAAGAAAGACACTTCACACAGTGGATCCTTAGCTCGTGCTGGGGTTGCGATTACTCACCCCATCGAAGTGATTTGTTTCCACAGGAGTCTACGTATTTTACCTGCGCTTAGTCAGAATGTTCGGATACCCAGTTTCGATATTTAGTTATGTCCCTGTCCCAGCCCCAGCCTCTTTAAACTCTAGAATAATAAACTTCATGTTCTTCTATGCTTTTGCTGCCGTCATTAGCTTTTTAATTTGCTCTCTATCCCCTTCATACAAACTCGCAACAATCTTACTGCCAACAACTACACCATGACAGTATTGGCTTAGCAACTCCACATGTTCAGGCGTTGAGACGCCAAAGCCCGCTAAGACAGGCTTTTCAGTTAGTGCTGTTAGTGCTGTTAAATATGGACCAACATTTTCAGCGAACTTAGCACGTTCGCCAGTTGTTCCAGTGACAGTGACCGCATAAAGAAAGCCCTCTGTACGCTTGGCTATTTCCTCTAGACGCTCGACTGGACTAGTAAGTGCGGCCAGACGGACAAGCGCTACACTAGCCTCTTTTAAGGCAGGAACAATTAATGTCTCTTCCTCAAGCGGTAAATCAGGAATGATTAAACCATCCACACCAGCTTGTTGACACTGCTTAGCAAAGTCATTCACACCATAGGCATAAACTGGATTGATGTATGTCATTATCACTATCGGAATCGTACGATCTGCCTTCGTCTCAGCTAGCTTTGCTAGTACATCGGGTAGGCTAACACCTTCCTTTAGTGCTCTTAAACCGGCTTCTTGAATGGTCGGTCCATCGGCAACAGGGTCTGAAAATGGTATGCCGATTTCAATGGCGGATGCCCCAGCCTCAGCAAGAAAATTAATTTGCTCCGGCAATGCATCCAGACCGCCATCACCAGCCATAATGTATGGGACAAAGATCTTATCACCATTTGATAAAACTGACTGAAGTGTCTGCTCTAATTTTTCTTTACCCATGCTGTTCACCTCCAAGCGCTTCTTTAACGGCTTCGACATCCTTATCACCACGTCCTGAAAGACAGACGACAATTGATTGATCAGAACGCATTGATGGAGCTAGCTTTGATAAATAGGCGATCGCATGGGCACTTTCTAGAGCAGGGATAATCCCTTCCGTTTGTGACAGGAGCTTAAGCCCAACAAGTGCTTCTTGATCAGTAATTGATTGATAGTTGACCCGGTTAATTTCTTTTAAATAACTATGCTCAGGTCCGACCCCCGGATAATCAAGCCCTGCTGAAATAGAATGTGCCTCTTCAATTTGACCATTCTGATCCTGAAGCAGGTAGGTCATGGTACCATGCAAGATGCCCACACTCCCCTTGGTCAAGGTAGCCGCGTGCTTCCCAGTCTCAATACCTGAACCACCCGCCTCGATGCCATAGAGCTTAACAGAACGATCATTAACAAAGGGATAAAACATGCCCATTGCATTACTTCCTCCGCCAATACAAGCGATAACCGCATCTGGTAAGCCTTGCTCAATTTGTTGATATTGCGCTTTTGTTTCTTCTCCAATAACAGCTTGAAAATCACGGACAATCTGTGGAAACGGGTGCGGTCCAACGACAGAGCCAATAATATAATGAGTGTCTTCCACATTAGCTACCCAATAACGAAGCGCTTCATTAACAGCATCCTTTAAGGTTCCACTACCTTGACTAACACTTTCCACCTTCGCTCCAAGCAGTTCCATGCGAAAAACGTTAAGCTTCTGCCGTCGGATGTCCTCTTCACCCATAAAAACAATGCATTCTAACCCGAGTAATGCGCAAACAGTGGCGGTGGCAACACCATGCTGGCCCGCCCCAGTTTCAGCAACAACCTTCTTTTTACCCATTCTTACCGTTAACAACGCCTGACCTAGGGCATTATTAATCTTGTGTGCACCAGTATGGTTTAAATCCTCACGCTTGAGGTAAATCTTGGGTCCACCTAAATGTTTTGTTAATCGCTCAGCATAGTAGAGCGGCGTTTCACGTCCTACGTAATGCGTTAAATATTGTGTTAATTCAGCTTGAAAATCCGCATCCTGCTGTGCTTCCTGATAAGCCAGCTCAAGCTCTAACACAGCTGGCATTAAGGTTTCCGGAACAAAGCGCCCACCAAACGAGCCAAAATGTCCCGTTTGATTCGGTTGGATATATTCTGTCATGCTATCAAACCATCCCTTCTTGTACTTTTTTTATAAATTGAACGATCTTCTCAATATCCTTACTGCCATTTGTTTCGACACCACTTGAGACATCTACACCTACTGGCGCTACCTGGTTAATGGCTGCTTGCACATTAGCAACCGATAAACCACCTGCTAGAATAATGCGCTGCCGTTCATGAGTGAGCTGATTAAGCAAGTGCCAGTTAAAGCTAGTGCCACTGCCTGCAACCGCGCCATCCAATAGAATATAGTCGGCAACAGCTAAAAACGCATTAACTTGCTCAAGATCGGCTTGTTCACGAACAGCGATAACCTTTATAACTGGGCGTTGACTGAGCTGACAATCTTTAAGTGTTGTTGCGCCATGGAGCTGCACATAGTCAAGACCAACTTGTTTAGCAATCCAATTAACATTACTCATCTCTTCGTCCTTAAACACCCCCACCACTTTAACCGAATCAGCTAGCATGGCACGGATGGTTTTCGCCTGTTCAACTGTTACCTGACGTTTACTTTTGGCAAAGACAAGTCCAATTAAATCAGCCCCCGCTTCCGCTGTGGCTAAAGCTGTTTCGGCATCAATAATCCCGCAGATTTTAACCAGCATCACTGTCACCTGCTTTAGTAAACTGGCTGAAGGTACGGTTTAAATCAACTGCTTGCATCATTGTTTCACCAATTAATACTGCTTTTGCACCAGCCTGCGTCACCCTGCGTACATCTTCAACTGTTTTCAAGCCACTTTCACTTACTAGCACCTGCTTGCTATGATCAATTAAGCGCGCCAGTCTTTCTGTTGTGGCTAAATCGACATGAAAAGTCTTAAGATTCCGATTATTCACACCAATAAGTATTGCCCCCATTTGGTTGGCTTGCTGTAATTCCAATTCGTTGTGCACTTCAAGTAAAACTTCAAGGCCGAGCCCAGTTGCATATTGATAAAGCTCTTGTAAACGTTGCTCAGGTAATGCAGCTGCAATTAATAAAATGACATCAGCACCATAAATGTAAGCACGATCAATTTGACTTTCATCAATAATAAAATCCTTGTTTAAGATCGGTAAATCAACCGCTTTTCGAGCAGCAATTAAATCAGCAATGCTGCCCTTAAAAAATGGCTCATCAGTCAGAACCGAAATCATACTTGCACCTGCTTTTGCATAGGCGGCAGCTTGCTGACCAGGGTCTAAGCTCAAATTAATTAAGCCCTTTGATGGGGATGCTCGCTTAAATTCAGCAATAATGCTGATCTTATCGTTAGCTCTACACAGCTCAATAAATGATCGTACTGGCACTGCACGTGTTTGATGGTCGAAGAGTTGCTGTTTAATTTGTACGACTTCAATTTGCTTCTTATTAATAATCTCTTCAAGAATCGTCATTCTTTCACCCCTTGCTTACTATAATCAATGAGATAGGTCAGCTTTTGATAGGCAGCGCCTGAGTCAATACTTTCTTTTGCAAGATCAACTCCTTGCTGAACAGTCGTTGCCTTGCCACTTGCTAGAATAGCTAGCCCTGCATTTAGCAATACGGTATCTCGATATGCGCCTTGCTCCCCCTGTAAAACCCGTAATAGAAGCTTCGCATTATCGGTAGCATCGCCACCACTGATCTGGTCATTACGAGCTGAGGCAAGCCCAACTTCCTCTGGCTTAATCGTAAATTGAATAATCTCGCCACGATCAAGCAAGACACAATGATTCTCTCCAGCTAAAGAAGCCTCATCCATATAACCGGCTCCATTAAGCACAAGGGCCCGTTTCCGCCCAAGCTGATGCAGGGTATGCGCCATATGCTCAAGCATATCACGCCGATAGATACCCATGAGCTGGGTCGATAAAGATACAGGGTTAGTCAGCGGCCCAATTAAATTAAAAATGGTTGGAATGATAAGGTCTTTCCTCACTTTCATCATCTGCTTCATTGCTGGATGGACGTGTTGAGCAAATAGGAAAGCAATTCCGTTTTCTTTAAGGAGGTGACACATTTGCTCAGGCGTTGAGCTTAATTCGACACCAAGCTCCTCCAGTACATCTGCACTGCCCGTTTTACTTGAAATGCTTCGATTGCCATGCTTCGCTACAGTCAGGCCAGCACCAGCTAACACAAATGCACTCGTTGTGCTAATATTAAAGCTTTGCGAGCCGTCGCCACCGGTACCACAATTATCAATAACGTCTGGGATATCCTCAGGAAGCTGAACAGCCTTCTCTCTAATAACCTGAACAAGTCCAGTAATCTCACTAACTGCCTCACCTTTCATTTTTAAAGCAGTTAAAAACCCTCCTACTACTGCTTCTGGGGTTGTTGATGCAAACATTAATCGTGCAGCCTGCTCCATCTCCTTGATCGTTAAATCTGTTCCTGAAAGTACTTTTAATAAGAAGTCTTTCATCTGATCAGCCCTTTCTAATGGTGGTAAAGAAATTCGCTAGCAGTGCTTTCCCTTCGGTGGTTCCAATCGATTCCGGGTGAAATTGCATGCCATATACCTCGTGCTCTACATGCCGAATCGCCATAATTTCCTGATCATCCACTGACGTCGCGGTCTCTTCTAAGCAGGATGGAAGGGTATCCCTTACAATTGACAATGAGTGATAGCGCATGACTTCAATTGGTGTTGATAAGCCTTGAAAAATATCGCCGCCCTGATGCGCAATTTTTGATACCTTTCCATGCTTTACTTGCTTGGCGTGACTGACTGTCGCACCGTATGCTTCACCAATCGCCTGATGGCCTAAACAAATACCAAGCACTGGAATGTCGTGATCGAATCGCTTAATCACATCAATGCAAATGCCTGCATCTTGTGGCGTGCCAGGCCCTGGTGATAACACAATCGCTTCAGGAGCTTGTGCTGCAATTTCATCAAGGCTGATCGCATCATTCCTGACAACCTTGACTGATTCGCCAAGCTCACTCATATATTGGTATAGGTTATAGGTGAAAGAGTCATAATTATCGATTAATAGAATCATTGTTTTGCTACCTCCAACAAAGATTTTGCTTTATTTAATGTTTCTTGATACTCACTTTCCGGATCAGAATCAGAGACGATGCCTGCACCAGCCTGCACATAAGCTGTTTTCCCTTTGACCACCATCGTGCGGATCGCTAGTGCAAGATCTAAGTCACCATTTAAATTAATATAGCCAACTGAGCCTGCGTACACGCCACGTTTATCCTGCTCAAGCTGATTAATGATTTGCATCGCGCGAATCTTAGGGGCACCAGAGACTGTTCCAGCCGGTAAGGTTGCAATTAGGACATCTAGGCCAGTCATATTAGCAGCTAATGTGCCGGTGACCTCAGAGACAATGTGCATAACATGTTGATAACGTTCAATCAACATGTATTTGGGAATTTGAATGGAACCTACTTCTGCTATACGCCCAAGGTCGTTACGACTAAGATCAACCAGCATCTTGTGCTCAGCACGTTCCTTTTCATCAGCTAATAATTCTTTAGCTAACACATCGTCCTCTTGCTCAGTCTGCCCGCGCTTGCGTGTGCCAGCAATTGGATTGGTTATGACTTGCCTACCGGTTACTTTAATTAAACTTTCGGGTGACGCGCCGAGCACAATATATGGTCCGAAATCAAGATAGAACATATAGGGTGATGGATTAGCTAAGCGCAAACGGCGGTAAAAATTAAAGGGATCGATCTCAAAGTTGGCCTTCATCCGTTGCGATAGCACAACTTGAAAAATATCACCATCAAGAATATGCTGTTTTGCCGTTTTTACCATCGCAATAAACTGCTCTTGCTCAATTGCTGGTTGAAAAGAAATATTAAAAGATTCCTTTACCTGCTTTGGCTTGTCGGTAAAAATTTGCGCCTCAAGCCCGATTAACGCCTGATTCAAGATTGCTCGTGATCGCGCCCCATCTATATTCACTGCAATCAAAGTGACCGTTTGTTGCTTGTGGTCAAAGACAATGACATCCTGATAGAACATCAGGTGGAGGTCAGGCATGTCAACCTCATCGTCAAGTAGTTCGCCAATATCCTCGTATTGTCTAATCGTATCATAACCAATATAACCTATTGCTCCACCATAGAAAGCAAACGGCAAATCTAACTCAACATGTGGAATATGCTGCTTTACTACTTCTAGCGGTTTCTCAGTTACTTGCTCTGTTCGATTCGCTGTGTTTACAGAAACCGTTTGTCCGTTAGCGATAATTTCCTTAAATGGGTTATGACCAATAAACGAATACCTTCCCTTTTCACCGTGGCCAGCTGAGCTCTCTAAAATAAATTTCTGCTTACCTTCAAGGCGATTAAAGACGGCAATAGGTGTTAAGGTATCGCCATTCAATTGACGCTGTTCAAATTGATTATTCACTTAAATCACTCCAATTCGTTATATTAAAAAAACCCCTAAATAACAATTAAATTATTTAGGGGACGATTTGCTCAACCGCGGTACCACCACTATTTGGAGTTTAACTCCACACCTTGGAATTCTTTAACGGGAATTAATCGGCTCTTCCTACTGATAACTGTTCAGAAAGGCTCTCGTAAGTCCATTCTGCTTAATCCTCATGCCGGCTTCCCACCATTGACCAGCTCTCTTCTATGATTAGCTTAAGCGTACTACTCTTACATCATCAATTTAACATATTGAATGACTTGTCTTGCCCATATTAGTATTTTCACAAAAAAACAAAAAAGCCCCTCAATCCAATAAGGACGAGGGAACCCGTGGTGCCACCTTGTTTAGCAATAAAAATTGCTCACTTACCAGTCAGTGAATTAACTGGTGTTCCCTTGTAACGGGGGAACAACTGCCGTTAACGCCTACTTAGTTTAAGACTAAACCGTTCGGGTTAATTGCTCAGAAGCCCATTCACTTGATCGTCTACACTAGTTCACACCAACCACTAGCTCTCTTTGGTAAACTAACAAAGCTACTCCTCTTCTTCAACGCGAAACGTTCATGAAGTTGTTTATTATCATATTATGAAGCTGAATAATTGTCAACCATCTTTTTTCAAATTTAAATAGTCCGTCGCAGGCATACGCTCACATATGTCTGCGAACAACGCTACAACCACTTCTTTTATCGGCGATTATTGACTTCTATTCACGCCATGCCTCTTTTTATCCGTGATTATTGACTTTTATCCGCGCCACACCTCTCTTTATTCGTAATTATTGACTTTTATCCGCGCCTCGCCTCTCTTTATCCGTGATTATTGACTTTTATCCGCACCACACCTCTCTTTATCCGTGACTATTGACTTTTATCCGTGCCACGCCTCTCTTTATCCGTGACTATTGACTTTTATCCGTGCCTCGCCTCTCTTTATCCGTAATTATTGACTTTTATCCACGAGCCTACAATTCCGTAATTTCCTCATCAATTTTCTCACCAAGATGTCTACCAGGTTGATCTGGGTAGCAGCTTAAGGTATCACCGACCTTTAATTCAAGTACTGATTTAGCTACACCGTTGCTAGCTAGCAAGTGAACGCTATCGGCTTCCTGCACGGTAACAGAGATTTGCTGACCTGAATGACTAACTTGACAGACAATTCTTAGTAACTTCCGTTTCTCCTGTTTAACACGACCAATTGGTACCAATCGACTTTGACCGTCCTGCCAGACTGGGATTTTTATACCTGGGACGAGTTCAGCTAAGTAGCCTGTCTTATCCTCTTCTAACAATACATAATGGTGAATTGCACCAGCATTAACACGAAATGGTCTGGGCGGATAAGTATCCGTAACCCGATTTTCTGCTAGCGCAACTAAATAGCCACTGCCGGTATTGCCTATACAAATACCTTCAGTTGGGGCAAGTTGATCAACAAAATCTAAACATACCCTAGTCCCCGTACCAATTGCTGTTATTTCAATGACATGGGCTTGATGAAATTTTTCCATTAATTACTGCTCCTTATTTAAAAATTAAGCCTTTGCTAATTAACTCTTATCATATAAAATAAATGATAGCTTGACAAATTAGGAGGAAAGACTGATGCGGAAAGGGTTAATTATTTTATTTCTGCTCTTAGTAATTGCATTTGGATTAATTGGCTATTTAAAAGAAGAATCTAATCAAAACCTTCACATAGAGACACATGTTGAAGACATAATTATTGACTACTTCTAACCTATTAAGGCTATTTCTCCAATTGGAGAAATAGCCTTTTACTTGTGCTTCTAGCTAGCATTATTGTGCTATAATAAGAAGATACATGTAGATAAGGAGCACTGCTTATGCGATTCATAAATTCAAAGTTTTATGCAATCATTGAGTTCATTTCAAATCTTTTTTTACTTAACTTACTTTGGCTTATTGCATCACTGCCCTTAGTAACGTTATTCCCAGCAACAGCGGCGATGCATAGTGTCATTAGAGGTTGGCTAATGGGGCAAAACAAACACTTGGCCAAGGAATTTGTAAGCGCTTTTAAAAGTAATTTAAAGCAAAGTTTTATTCTTTCACTTTTATTTATTAGTTTTATCACTATTTTTATCCTTAATTTAGCTATTATCGAAGAGCTTAGTCCAAATTTAAGTGTCCTTGTGCTCGGCATGATGATGACGCTAGCTATTATTGTTGGCTTTGTGTTAGTGTTTGCTTTTCCACTGATGGTTCACTACACGTTTACCATAAAGCAACTATTAAAACACGCACTTCTTTATGCATTCATGTATTTACCTACTACTATTCTCTCGCTAACGCTTATTATTTTTGCCATGATCGCCTGCCTGTTATTACCGGTTGCCATTATCTTCATACCTGCACTAGCATCGTTCTGTTCCATAAAGCTCTGCTTTCGTTGTGTACGAATGACTGAGCGACGACTAGCCACAAAAGAAACAACGCCTTAACAGGAATAATAAGCCCCTTAAAAATACATGATATTTGGTCGTTTATGCATAACACGAGTTAGGGGTTCATCGATTAGATGAACCCCTATAGTAAGTAAGATCAAGACATTACTCTATGAAAAAAATGATAATACCAGCACAACAGGTGAGTTCCAATAGATAGTCACTTCATTGGTAGCATAGCTTGCTTCATGATCAATAAAACACGCCTGCGGTGGCTTTCCCGCTAGCTGCCGACGAGATACTTCATCTTGTAACTGCTGATTAGGTCCCCCAGAAACCAAGCCCGGAACCGGATCACTACCAGCGGGTAGGGCTGCTGACGGGCGATAATGCTGCTGGCTAACAGACTGCGCACCAATGCCAGAGACATAGCTCAAATTATGCATATTTCGCCCTAGCAAATAATGAACATGTTCTAAGGCCTGTTCTCGATAGCACTGTTCGCCAGTCAAGTGATAGGCTATTAAGAGATGCGTAGCAGCATTCATGAGCGTCATATTGCTACCCCAATGATAATCTGCTACTTCTAGCGAAACACGATAACCAGTGGTTGCTGCCACTTTTAACAAACGCTGGGCTTCGTTAAGCCATCCCGCCCTTAACAGTTGCCCTAATGCATCCTCTGTTGGGACAGCTTGATTTAGCAAGTAACTAATTGTGCCATAACCACCCATATTTGCCCAGCCAAGGGCATAGTGGTCAAATTTATGATCAGACTGCACTTTAAAGGCAGCAACATACTGCCCGTCGCCAGTGGCACGATAAAGCTCACCTGCTGCCCAATAGCGTTCATCCCGATCACAATTATCACCGTATTCACCAGTTAGAACATCATTGGGGTTCACAAACAAGATCGGCTCGGGATGTTTCATCAAAAAAGCCCACGCTTGCTTTGCTGCCGTTAAGTAATTCTTAGCTGAATCGGGCTGATAATTTAGCAAAATACGATAAGCCTGAGCCATGATTGCAGTAAAAGCCGCCGTCGCTGTCGTTGAGATTGGGAGCACATACAACGGCTCAACATCATCCTCGGGCATAATCATGGCGGGAAAGGCTAGGGTTGTAACCTTGTGATAAACACCACCGCTGCCTTTGTTTTGCATTTTCAACAACCAGTTAAGCTCATATTGACATTCGTGCAAGAGATCAGGCATAACACCATCTGTCTCAGGAATTGGTGTAGTCGCTTGAAAAGTGGCTGGCTTTAATTCAAAAGCAAGCAGTAAATCTGCCAACGCCTTTGCCGCAGCAACTGTATATTTACCATAGTCGCCCGCATCATGCCAGCCACCTTGACACTTGATTTGCTGTTTTGATTCATAGTCAATGGCTACCTGTGTATGGCAAGCCTTGTGCACCCACTGTGTTTCGGCATAAGGCGGCGATAATGCCATTCCACACCGTAAATAATAGAAAGCCTTTAACACACTTAAATGGACCGCTTGATAAGGAAACCTAGTAATTTGAAAGGGCGCAGATTGACTAGTCCCTTGTTTTATATAATAGCTGCCTTCAGTGGTTAGGCTAGAAAAATCGCCATGAAAAACCAACTCACCGCTTGCTTGATCTTTAATTGGCTGCTTAGGCTTACCTTCAAATACAACCGTTCCACTTTGGTCACAACATATATAAAAAGGATTCTGCCCATCTGTCAGGACAGCAACCTTTGGCGCATCACTTGGATAGCCAATTTGATTAACTTTAACCATTGCTAGCCCTTTCTCCAGCTGCGCTTTTCTTTTTTTCGTACCATACTTTCAACACCTGCTCCGCTTGCTTCCCATGAATATTAAAGCCGCGATCATCTTGGGCAAGATTGGTTAAATCCGTCCCCCAATCCCACCAGAAAAAACCGCAGAACCATGGTTGATCCCAAAAGACTTCTAAAGCCGATTGGTAAAAATTCGCTTGCTCAAGTTCATCAAAGGGGAGATCGTCGTGCTCGAAATCCCACGGCATGGTAGCACAGCCGCTCGCACTGCGACAGCCAATCTCCATAAACAGAATCGGTTTGGCGAATCGCTCATGCCAAGCCTTCATTCGTGCTTTAACCGGCTGCCAATTGCTAATCATTTCGTTTACAGATGTACGAGGCTTATTAGCGACTGGATAATAAGCACTTGTTCCCAGAATATCAATTTGATCCAGCCACGTTATTGCTAACTCTTTACCATGATTTGCGTTATACGTTAACAAGCCCTTGTATACCGAACGAATCGCATTAATGACCTGATACCATTCTGTTGCTTTGTGCTCTGTCCCAACCATTTCACACCCAATACAGAATAATTCACAATTAAAGCGCTCAGCAATTTCAGCATAGTGGACGAGAAAAGCAGTATATTCAGAAAACCAAGCTGCCCACATTTGCTGAGCTTCATCAGGAAACCCAATGCGTGCCCGCCACAGTTGATCTCGACAATTGACAACTGGTTTTAAACAAATCTTCAAATTAAGCTTACGCGCATTATTTAGCGCTGTTTCAATATCATAGTCTGTCACCGTCTCACCATAACGAAACGATATTTCTTTTTTTTTTAATGTTTCTTGGCGCACCGAGAAGGCGAGCGCAATCCACTCTGCTCCTGTTTGTTTCAGCTTTTTCATTGATTCAAATGAAGCATCCGTTAAATAATCGCCTTTACGTCCGCTCCAACCATAGGTAAAACCTTTGATGAATAACGCTTTCAATCTGTACCACTCCTTGTCATCATGTAATACGCACTACCCTACGATACCGGTACGTTCAACACTCTCAACAAAGTGGCGCTGAACAAAC
>NZ_FODJ01000007.1 GCF_900110345.1 Amphibacillus marinus | reverse complement strand
TTTGTATTATATATGCGATTGGCATATTCGTAAATATACTTACACTAACTTAAAACATATAGACCATATTTATATGGTCGGTAAGGGTTGGGGTGGCACGCTGCACCCTAGCGCTTCCTCTTTCTTGGGAAACTCACTTGCTAGTGAAGTAAAAAAGGGGCTGAGACAAAAGCTTAATTAGATAAGGAAAATCCGAACATTATGTCTGAAAGCATATGGCGCTTCGGTAAAACACTTCGCTTTCCGTGGGCACGGCTTCGGCTAACTGTGTGAAGAAAGACACTTCACACAGTGGATCCTCAGCTCGTGCTGTTCCCACAGGAGTCTACGTATCTTACCTACGCTTAATCAGAATGTTCGGATACCCTGTTTCAATATTTAGTTATGTCCCAGCTTCTTCTAAAAAAAACATTTGAGACTTATAGTTATAACCTTAGTTAAATAAAGATAAAAATTGCAAATCAAAAGTTGAGTTCTTATGTTTTTGAGAATAAGTGCCTTTAATGGTCTCGTTAGCGTTAATCAACTACAACAAATCTGCATCTCGTTTAGCCTTCTTATAGGCCCGTTCGTCCCTGACAGCTTGATCCCATTCCCTTTTGGAATATTTAGCATTATAATTGGCTTGGCTAATATACCTTCTTCTTGAGTGATCGGCTTGCTTCCGCTTTTGCTCAGCATTATAATAAGCTTGATCCTTTAGGCGCCTTCTGGCATTATGTATATTACTCTGACTATAATCCCCCCCAATAGCTGGGTTAGTCCCTTCCATTTTTGGGGCAGCCATGCGGAAAAGAAAGAACAACGCAAATAAAATACCACCACCAACCGTAAGGATGGCATTACGCACCCTTAGTAAGACGAGTCCGCCCTTAATTGTGGACACACGCCCTGTTTCCAAGAGCTTAATTACTTTACTTTTCACCTCATCATTAGGGAGGTCACTGTGATAATGGCCTGCCTTTATCTGCTCGATTAAGTATCCATTTGTATTAGTAATTTGAATCAGAACGTAATTAATTAATCTAGCAAAAACTATCGCAATGATAATTGGCATAAACAGTATTCCAAGCATTTGGAAGCCTTCCCAGACATTTGTGACTAGCATTTCCGCAGTATATGTACGAAGCAAATCAATTAGTGGCATCAGAATAATAAAGCCACAGATTGTACCATAAATACTGTACCACTTAAATGTCCGATCACCTTGGATAGCATTTGTCTTATCTTTTTTAATGTTTACGAAGAACTTTACAATTAGAATACTGATTAATCCAGCCGGGATCGCAAATACCAGTCCATAAATCCCAAGGGAAAAATGGAAAGTTGTCACCATTCCATTTTCTTGAACAACCTCATGAGTCAATAGCTGATTAACAATTCTTATAATTGCCATTGTTAAAAGTACTGTCAGAATAATAACAGATCTCGTTCTACCTATTAAAGTATCCTTCATCGTCCATTTGCTCGTCATTTTCTTCTATCCTCCCACTTAGGCATTTCATCACGCTAGTTGTATAAATTTTAATTAGCGATCCTTCTTTCTTAGTTATAAACAGTTTAGCATAGGACGATAGGATCAGAGAAGGTTAGACTTGCAAATCACTGTACAATTAATGGTTTATTTTTTTGCAAATAAATGATAATACCTATGTAAAGAGGATACAAGATGAACGCTAATAAAAGGGCCAAGCCTAAAACTGGCGCTGGCAAATCACCTCTATATTCAATAGGGAAGAAATAATAAAATACCCCCTCTATGATTTTAAAATAAGGAAACCAGATCATAGTTAGAACGTAATCAAATAGCCGCCTTCTAGCTTTAGGCATCCGCTTTAATAAGGCCCTTAATAAAAAAGGCACAGTCAGAGCCACCGCAGCAAAAGAAACAAGGGCAATTAAATTAACGCGTTCAATATTAATTCCAAATAACCTGTTAATTCGATAGACATTTAACATTATTGTTGCAGATATAAATAATAGTATGGCTAATATCAAACCCGTTACGTTTAGTTTTAGAAAATACTTCATTCCCAACCTCCATATTTGTAGCTATTTAGGCTTATTATAATCCTTTTTGAGGAATATCGGCAGTATTTTTTTATAACGAACAACAAGAAAAACGGCTGGCTTGAATCCAATTTAACTTTGGATAAAAACCAGCCGATTACTTACATTATAGAAAGCAAATAGCACGAAAAAATGTTTCTAGCTCAATATCTCCAAGTACTATTATTTTACGTACTTCCTACATCAACCCAATCACATGAAAGACTATCCCCAACCCGAATAAGCCAAGAATCATAACGATTGGTGAAACCTTTTTTCTAAGTAACCACATACAAAGCAGGGTAATTAACAACCCTGTTAAACCAGGAATTAAGCTGTCGAGGTTATCCTGTAAGGTCGTGACTTCATATTCGGTTAACGACAGGCCTGCTTCCTGTTGCTGAAGCGCTGATCTAATTCCTTCCGAACCTGAAGGGAGGCTTTCCCAATCAATGTAAGCCCCTTCGTCTAGCTGCACCTCAGATACCGTTGGCGTAAAGGACACGTCTACCCAACGATTAACCAGGGAGCCAAGAATGAACATACCGAGTATAGATGCACCTTTCGTAATATCCTGCAGTAAACCACCAGATAAATCGTCGGTAATCTTGGAACCCGCTTTGTAACCAAATTCTTGTGTATACCACTTGAACCCCATCCGAATCACATTCCAGAGGACAAAATAAATGATTGGCCCAAGGATGCTCCCTGTCATCGCCAGTGAAGCCGCTAAGGCACCGAGGATCGGTCGAACGGTAAACCAGAAAATTGGATCACCAATCCCTGCCAATGGACCCATCATCCCAACCTTAACCCCTTGGATCACCTTATTCTCAACGGATGCCCCACTTGCGCGTTCTTCTTCAAGTGCAAGTGTTACACCGAGAATTGGCGACGCAACATAAGGATGCGTATTAAAAAATTCTAAATGGCGTTGCAAAGCAGCTGCGCGATCTTCTTTTGACTGATATAAACGCTTAATAGCGGGAATCATTGAGTAAGCCCAGCCGCCGTTTTGCATCCGCTCATAGTTCCAAGAGCCTTGAATAAAGGTGGAACGCCACCAAATAGCAATCCGGTCTCTTCTGGTTAACTTCATTTCTTTGGCCATGCTATGTTCTCCTCCTTGTTAATAATCTTCAATAATATCGCCCAACGGATCGCCCGTGTTGCCATTTCCGCCACCACCTGAGCCACCTTGTTTTGTAAGTGCTAAATAGATAAGAGCAAGTGCTACACCAATACCACCTAGCCCTAACAGCGTGATCGAAGGAATAGTTGCTAATACGAAACCAATGGCAAAGAACGGCCAGACCTCTTTAGTAGCCATCATGTTAATGACCATTGCATAACCAACTGCAACAACCATGCCCCCGCCAATTGCTAAGCCGTCAGTCAACCAATCAGGCATCGCTTGTAATAATTCTCGAACAGGCTCTGCACCAATGGCGACAATTAAGCTAGCTGGAATAGCAATGCGTAACCCTTGTAAACAGATCGCAATCACGTGCCAGATTTCAATTTTTCTAATATCGCCTTCTTTAGCAGCAGCATCCATCAAATGGGCAATCGCCGTTGCTAAAGTCCGGACAATGATTGTTAATAATAATCCGGCAACAGCGAGCGGTACAGCAAGTGCAATCGCCGAAGACACACCCGCTTCACCTTGCCCACTTAAAACAAGAATAATGGCAGACGCAACTGATGCCAAAGCAGCATCCGGCGCAACGGCAGCACCAATATTTGCCCAACCTAAGGCGATCATTTGTAGTGTACCACCTAAGATGAGACAAGGTACAAGCGTTCCAGTAACTAAGCCGATTAATGTACACGCAATAATTGGTTGATGAAATTGAAATTCATCTAGGATCCCCTCGATCCCAGCCAAAAATGCGACAACAATGACCAGTATGATTTGAATCATATTTAAATCCATCAATAAATCCTCCTTTTAACGTCATCAGTTTTCCTTCTTCTGTTTGTCCAACTCTGCTTGTGCTCTTCTAAGGATCTCTTTCATATTACCTTTTGCATCACCAGGCACTTTACGCACATCAAAGGTAACCCCATGCTCTTGTAATTTATGAAAAGTATCCACATCTTTTTGGTTAAATGCCAATACTTTATTCGGTTGAACCTTGCCAGTAGAGTGTGCCATCGAACCAACGTTGATCGTCTCTAGTGACGCTCCACCTTCTACGACGCGCAGGACATCCTGTGGATTCTCAAACAGCAGCATCGCCCGTTGACCGCCAAAATGCTGATCATCTTTCGCTAGTTCGATCATTTTTTTAATTGGAACAACGTGGGCTTTCACGCCTGACGGGGCAGCTTGTTTGATCAAGTTTTTACGAAGATCATCCTTGGCAACTTCATCAGATACAACAATAATCCGGGTAGGTGAGGTGCTTTTGGTCCATGCAGTGGCGACTTGTCCATGAAGCAAGCGGGTATCAATACGGATGAGTACATATTTAAATTCACCTGGAGAACCAGCACTTGATGACTCTTCAGTTGCAGTCTCGGGAGCTTCAGGCATTAATGCTTCCGGCTTTACCTTGACCGCCTCTTGAGCGGTGCCGATAATCTGGGCAGCCACTTCATGAGCTGTGTCCATCGACATCCGTGCCGAGTAACTCTCAATTAGCATCGCAAGGTTTACACCTGAAACAATCGCCCACTTATCCTTATGCTTTTCTACTAGACTGTTAGCTTGATTGAACGGTGTCCCACCCCATAAATCGACCAAAAATAATACTTCAGCATTGTTTTCAAAAGAGGCAACTGCCCTCTCCATCTTTGCCTTAATATCCTCAGGCCCTTCACTAGGCATCAACGTAACAGCTTCAACCTGTTCCTGTTTACCGAAGATCATTTCCCCAGATTGCAAGATGCCCTCGGCAAATTCACCGTGACTGGCAATAATAATTCCAACCATCTGTTTACCTCCTTTAGATTTGCTAGATTTAAAATAATTTTGAGCTCAGCTTAAGAAATGAGTAAGAAAAATCAACATTTCGTTGTACGCATAAAGCGACGTTTAATAATATCAAAGAAACTTAATGATTTCACCATTCTGTTTGGGTCAACATATGCTCTGATTGCTCGGAAGACTTTCTTAGGATCTTTAGAAGAGAAGGTATACGTACCACTGCTTTTAGTTTGAATCGCATAACGAGGAATCCACTTTCCTTTAAATAAGACAGACGCAATGACAAAATCAACCTCCTCCCATGGAATCTGAATAAACTTACGCGCATCACGGTTATTATAAAATTCAAACCCTTTGTCCCCAATCATGATTTGACCATAATCAGAGATTCTAATATGTGAGGTTGCCTTTATTACTAAATCAACTTTTGTATTAATAGATTGAACCACATCATTCACCTCCGTTAAATTCATTGGTTATACATCTTTTACCACTAGTATAAAAAAATAAACCCCTAATTCGTTTGGATAGGGGGTTTACGCTTGTCGTTTAGTTTTATAGAAAAATTAATAGTATTTTGCATTGGGGGAAGTTTAAAGACCTTACTATGATGATCTTTTTTGGCATGCATCCATTTATTTATCGTAAGGCGCTCCGTAATATTTGATAGGAAAGTAATTTATTATTAAACGACATATATAACATAACCACAAGCATCTCATTAAACTATAAAAAAATAACATTTAATCATGTTAACTTTAAAAAAAATAGAAAAAATCATTCCTTTATCACTCTGTTTGAATTAAAATGAAATTAAGATAACTTTTTAGGGAGTGATAGATTTGGAGCAATATAAGTTTGATGCAACTGATAGTAAAGTGATTGTCGATGCAATTGTAGAAGGTTACCGTGATTACATTGAACATCGTAAAGATCGGCATCGTAATATGAAAATTAGTTCTTCATTTGCATGGACTAAGGGGAATTTTATTGAAAGTAGACTTGCTGATATCAGTGGAGAACTTAATTTATCTTACAAGAAGGCTAAGGCAGGATTAACATGGGATTATTTACAATTTACTCATGGTGATACAAAAAAACTTTTTCTTATTAAGAATGCAGCCTATTTTAATGAAAAAGGCTTTTCACAGGCAGTATTACCTAATAAAAATAGAAGTCGAGGAAGCCGCCGTACTTATCTTCATGAACTCTCTAAAATTAATCAAAACATTAAATTTGAAAACATTCCGCAAAACCATGAAAATTCTATTGAACAAAATGAGCAACTCTCATTGTTTGTAACAGAACAACAAGTAAAAGATGATCTTGAACATCTACGAACAGAATATAATGAATTTCATATTCTTACCTATAAAATTGATGATGCTTTTCAAATTTCTAATATAATGCATTATTTGCCTAATCCAGAGGATAATATAGCGTATAAGATACAGGATCTTTCAGAATATATATCTGGTTCAGAGTTAACTGATGAAGAACGAGAAGTTATTGCTCCAGATCAAGAAAGTGATATAATTGATCCTACAGCATTTGATATAGGAATCTTTGAGGGTGAAGAAAGTAAGTAAGCTTTTATTTAAATAAGGGGGAGCACTATGTTCATTGGTGAGAATTTAACCAACCTTCGTTTAATGCATGGATATTCACGAAAACAGCTCTCTGATATGTTAAATGTAACAGAACAGGCAGTTTGGCAATACGAGAATAATTACACATCACCAAAAATGATGATTGTTAATGATTTAAAATCTATTTTCAATGTGAAAAGTAAATATTTTTATAAAAAAGATGTACTTAATCGTTACTCTGAACCAAAAAATATTCCAGTTATGAATATTGCTTATCGTTCTAAAGTAATGCATGTCATTTCAAAAACACAAGCGGAAGCAAAGCATATTGAATTTCTTGATAGCTTTATTAACTATATAACAACTAAATTAACTTATCCTACATTAAAGATTATTCAATTGAGAGATAAAGTAATTGATTACTTAAACACAGCTGATACCGGTGATAGACAAACCCTAATAAACAATGTAGCCATGTTTGCACGACAAGAACTAGGGCTTAGTGATGACACAAACGATAACCTTATGTTTTTAATTGAAAAAAGTGGTGTGTTCATTTTTGAAAAGGCAATCGAAAATGAGGTTGACGCTTATAGTCTATGGACTAATCAAGATCGACCTTTTATTATATTAAGTGATCTGAAGCGTTCATCAGTTCGTAGAAATTTTGACCTTGCGCATGAGCTTGGACATTTATTACTTCATTATCGAGTTGAATTTACTAGTTTAGACCGGAAAGAATATAAAGAAATTGAGAAGGAAGCTAACCAGTTTGCAGGTACCTTTCTTTTACCCGAAGAATCTTTTTTAGATGATATGCAAACCGTCATCCGTGTAACAAATCCTGATGCATATTTAGATTTAAAAAAGAAATGGAAAACATCTCTTCAAGTCTTAGGGTATCGTGCAGCAAATTTAGGTGTATTAGATACCAAAAACCATCGCAATTTTTATGCAGCACTTCATCGAAAAGGATACTTAAAAAGAGAGCCTTTAGACGAAACATTGCCCTTACAAAAGCCACAAAAAATGAAAACAATAATTGACCTGGTTGCCCAAAAAGGCATGATTGATATGCGGCAAATGATTGAAAATGATTGGATGGTGGAAATTGACTTTCTATACAGAATAACAGGTATTGATCTGAAGTTTTTTAATCAATATATAGCCAATAAGCAGGATTTCGACATAGTTAATGTTACTGACTTATCATCAGCTGGTGTTAGTGAGTAAACACCGAGTTTACGTCCCTGTCTAAAGGGTATCGCAATAGGCTCTTTGGCCTTATTTAATATTACAACTGAGCTAATAATTTTAGTGGAAGCATAAAGCAGACCACATCAGCTGGCAGGTATAGCTTTTCTAGCAACACCTATTGAGGGCGCATTCTCATTAGGTGTTTTTTATCACATCGATCCCGACATGATGGGTTGCAATGAAGGCTTGGACGCCTTGAAAGCCTACTGTATAAACGGCGAATGGCGATGAAAGCCTTGTTCACGTGCACTGGCATCACCAAACATATAACTGTTAAACTCAGCATTAAAGACTATAACCACGATGACTTCACAATTACTTTCTCACTTCCCTATATTTTAAATCGTTATGAACTTCAGTATATATTTGCTGCAGACAGCGGTAATACCTTTCAGTCGTTTATTATTCACCAATTGTTTGTCGATCGGGGGAAGAATAGATGATTAACATGCGACAAGGTTCCCAGCTTGTTACTATTGCTTGATGCGGGACGTCTCTTGGAATTCGGATCATCATGCCGGGTTTGAGGTGATAGGATTCTTCACCAAGGGAATGGTCGCATTCTCCAGATAGTACAAATATTAATTCCTCGCAATTTGGGTGTCGATGTCTAGGGTTGGAAGTACCTGCATCGATATAAACCATACCAAATGTCATTTCACAATCAGGATCAATTTCCTTTCCGATAAGCCATTGTATCTTTCCCCAATCCATATCAAGAATATGTTTTTCATCATGTACATTTGAAATTGTAGCCATATGATTTCCCTCCTAAGATTAGATAACTATATGTTTTATTATAATTCAACAAAGTTGAATATTACAAGTTATTTTTCATTACGATCAACTTCATAGCAGGATGACGGCACAAAAAAACCGAGGATGTAAGGAATCACTCGGGTTTAACTGCGAATACGGCTACATAGCGAACTTCATCTGTGAGCGGTGTTAATGTGTGTTTCTCCAACGATGAAAAGTAAAGGGTATCACCAGGGGTAAGCGTGTATTCTGTATTCGATACACGATACTTCATTTCTCCTGCTAAGATGAACAGAAATTCCTCTCCGTCATGGGAAAGGGAGTGACTTTTAATTTCGCCTTTTTTAGCGACAAAATAGTATGGTTGCATGATTTTATCTTGTCGGCTAGCACCGAAAGCGTAAAAGGAATAGCCCTTTTCTGTTTGAATCCATCGGCTTTCATCTAAATAGGATTCTGATGGCGTATAGACTGTGCCGTCTATTTTATTTTCCTCAAGTAAATCTGAAACCGTGACGCCCAATGCTTGTGCAATTTTCATTAAGGTAGAAATGGGCGGTGTCGTTACCCCATTTTCAATTTTAGATAATAGACTTTTTGTAAAACCACAGTACTTAGCGATCTCTTCTAATGTGCGATTCTGTTGTTTACGAATAATACGAATGCGTGAACCAAGTTGTTTTCCAATTGTCATCTGCCCTGATCCTTTCTTAATTCAATGCTTTTATTATAAATCGATAGAACGGAAAAAGAAAGCACTAGTATCATTATATTCGATGATGTTGAATGAAAGAGGAAATGGAGGATAAAAAAATAAGTTGACTTACAAAGTAAATGAACATTTTAAAAGCTAGTGATCGTTTATTAGCTCTGATAATAACTAAAATAACCGATCTATTCTCAAAAAAAGAGTTGAAATGTTAGGTTGACTATTCAACAAAGTTGAATTAAGATATACTAGTGTGAGAAGAGAATCAACTTTTAAGTATGGACGACAAGGGAATGTTCAAGGAGGATGGATAGTCAATGAAATTTGCTTTTTCAAGTCCGACAAAAACAGACGAAGAACAAGAGAATCTTTTTCAGCAATTCCGTTCCATAGGGTATGAAGGGCTACAATTAAAGCCGGCTCAATATGCGGCTTATGTTAATGATCCCAATGCTTTTTTACGTAAGTGGGGGTACTTAGATGGGATAGCATCGGCGTTGATTGCGGCAGGCAGGCTAGACGAGCAAAATCAAGCAGCATTGCGCTCGCTATTTACTTTTGCTCAACAAGTCGGGGTCGAAAGGATCGTCTTTTGCCACGGCGTGTCACGTAAAGGTGTAACGAATGAAGAGATTGCTTCGTACGCCAGAATATTATCCGTATTAGGGACGGAAGCACGTGAGCAATTTGGCATTCAATTGTCCCTTCATCATCATTATGACCAACCCGTGATGCACCGAGAAGATTTTGATGTTTTTTTTGACGAGGTGAAAGCGGACAGTGTGAAGTTGACGGTGGATACGGCTCATCTCTATAAATCTGAGGTGAAAGACATTGCCGAAGTCATTACTAGTTTCAAAGAAGTCATCGATAATTTTCACTTGAAAGATTTTGGTGATGGAGATTGGAAGGTGCTAGGAGAAGGGGAAATAGATTTCAAACCTGTGTTTCAAGCGATCAAACAAATTGACTATCAAGGTTGGGTTTCAGCAGATGAAGAAAGTGGCGGTGACCTGACAAAAGGGATGAAGGATTGCTTTACGTATATGAATAATCGGCTAGTCTAACAACCTGTGAAAATAGTAAACTATAAAAAGAGGCAAATGTCAGTTTTTTTGAAATAGTTTAAGGGTGGAAGAAACACGATAAAATTATTTGATCCTAGGAGGATATAGAAGTGACGAATGAAAAACAGTATCGTATTGGAATTGTTGGAGCTGGAAACGTTACGAATATGCACTTAGATGGGTTAAAGAAGCACCAGGATCGTGTCAACGTAACAGCTATCTGTGACCCAAATGAAGACGTGTTGCGTGAAAGAGCAGATAAGTACGAAATTCCGCAACATTTTACAGATTTACAAGCATTTATTCAAGAAAGCACAATAGATATTGCGATTGTTTGTACACCATCAATCATTCGTAAGCAAGTCATTATCCCTTTGATTGAGGCAGGAATTCCGATTTTTTGTGAGAAGCCATTTAGTGAAACGTATGAAGAAGCAAAAGAAATTACAGAAACTGCACGCAAGCATAACGTTCCGATTTGTATTAATCAAAATTTTAGAGAACATTATCCGTTTGATTTTGTTAAAAAGATGATCGAAAAGAATGAAATTGGTGCTGTTTCTTCTGTTCATTTTCAAGATTTTCATTTCCGACAAGACAGAGGCTGGAGAACGACATGTGAGAGAAATGCCTTATCAGTCATGGGTGTCCACTGGTTGGATGGGTTTAGGTGGCTTTTAGGAAGTGAAGCAAAAAGCTTAGTTTGCCAAACATTCTCTTCCCCAGCGATTGATTGTAAGGGAGATACAGATTCCTTAGTACAAATTTTATTCCAAAATGGGGTTGCTGTTTCTTATTCTCAATGCTTATCTTCGGCATTCCCAAGAACAGAGCTCCTTGTTGTCGGAGAGAAAGGGACTGTGGTAGCCAAGTATAACGAGGTCGCTTTATACCAAAAAGGGGAGAAAGGTCCAGTGAACGTTTGGCAACCTTCAACTAGTGGAAAAATAGAAAAGTCCGAAACGACATACAGAGGCCTAGAGGAACTAATGGCATTGATTGAAAATAATGAAACCGCTTTAAATAGTCGTGATGATAATTTGAAAACGATCTCTCTTTTAGAAGCGTGTTATCGATCGGCAAGGGATCAAATTACGATGTATTTTGATAAAGAGGGGTTACTAGTCGAAAAGTGATTTCTATGAAGCAGAGGGTTTTAATTTAGAATAATTTGGATGGTAGAGGCTGTTCTATCAGATCAGAATTAATTTAAAAATCTATTGAAGATGCACCAATTATTAAAATACTTTTTTCCTCTTGTACATCACAAGCAACAACTATCACAGCAGGATATATTGCTTTAAAGACTTTAAGTATATTTTTTAATTTGCTTAGTACTACTAGTTATTCAATTAGTTTTAGTTACAAAAAATTATGGGTTAAAAATCAAGTGCCTTTTGTGAAAAAGCTTTATTGGAGTGCCCCGAGCATAAGAGCTTTCTTTTGAATTACCCGAATTAAAGCCGATTAGGTCATATTTTTCACAGTCAAGAAAAGCGGATAACTCTGTAGCTAACACAGCATTTAAGGCATTCTATAAGCGCTATCGAAAACCTTAAGCACCTCTTGTTTTTGTACTAGAGCATCGACTAATCCTGTTGTAAACTGGTTTATAGGGAAGACTTCTTTTCTAGAATTTGTTGTTGTGACTTAATTCTATTCAGAAAAGTCTTCCTTTTACTATAAATTTTCATTTACAAAAAACACTTTATAAACTCATGATTTGTTATCCCAAAATGCTCTTATTACTTACTGTGAAGGTTATAAACAAAAATTAATAAATTATGATAGCTCTTCCACACCATCTATAAAACCACTGCCAATGAAAGCCAATTCTAAACTTTCCCTATCTGCAGTGGATAAGATTATCTTAGCTCTGTTTAGCTCTCCTGGAAAACCAAGAATAATATCATACAATAATTTATCTTCTTCATTTTGAAATATATACAATGCATTGTGACCTATTAAGAATGGAAACCTTTCTTGAATATCTTCAGGTAGGTATCTCCACCCATAAGTAACATTTGTAAAACCACGTTTTGGCTTTCGAGTAATCGAAGGTATCAGCCAATCTCTCCCTAACTTCCTTGCTGTTCGGACTTTTCCACGTCTAATCCACTGCCTAACCGTCGTGTCAGTCACATTATAAACTTTGGCAAATTCTTTAACATGTAAATAATCACACTTAACATCTAATAGCGTTAAACTTTCAGTAGAAGTCATACTCCAAATCCCATCAATTTCACTTTCAATCTCAAATTCATCACAAAAATTTAAATTTAATTTTACTCCATCATTGTCTATATGAAAATCATAAAACCACCAATCATCAGTAATTTTAGGTAAGTGAGTAGTATCAAGTGTTCTTTTAAATTTATCAAATAGGTTCAACATATTTTGTTTATGGGTTTCTTCAATTTCATCATCAGCCTCATAGTAATTCCACTTTACAAAATCATCAAATTGCTGTTGGATTTCTTCCTTTGTAAAGCTATGGTTTTCTTTAAATACTTTTAATTTATTCTGCACTCGATTCTCCCCCTTGTATTATTGTAATACATTCACTTCAATCGTATTACAATAATACAATAAAAACAACATAGAATCTACTTTCTATGTTAGATATGAGTAATATCCTTCTAGCAAATGCAACACAAGAAGCGTCTCCATGTTTTCTTTTAGATAAAAAACCTCATTTACTTATAATAAGGTTCTCCGTGGTATATCTAAATAAGGATATTGTTAAGTATTAGGTTTTATTCTTGAACTTAAAATGGCAAGTCTGATTCTGATACTGGAATCACTTGTTGTTTTGGAAATAGTGACTTGACGTTATCAACAGATTGTTGGTTTTTATATAGAATTTTCTTTAATTTATTTATCAGAGCGTTGGTTCTCCGTAGTGCATTTAAGGGAGAGTTTTTATTAATTTCTAGTTAATCTAACCTAATTCCAATCTAAGTCTTCTATTTTCTTTAATAACTCGGCTCCCTTAATTGAATCGACCATATATATGAATCTCGCTAATCCGATTAGATACCCTCTATAATTAGCTCTAGTTATTAATCCATGATATTTCAAATGTTCGTTTACCCCGAATCTCTCACAATAATAAATTTCTTTGTTAATTTTTCGAATGTATTTCTGTGGGACTCTTACTCCTTTTGATGTAAGAACTAAACCTGTTACAATTTTTGTATGCTTATCCTTCATTAGTCTAGTCTTCTTCTCATTAATAGTTAAGTTATACTTACTAAGTGTATTACTTATAATTTGTTTTAATTTATTTACTAATGTAAGATACCCCTTTTTTTGAATACCTGAAAAAGTTATATCGTCAGCATACCTTGAGTACCTAATACTGTATTTGTATTCAATTTCTCGAAATTTCTCATCAATATTACGAAAAAAAATATTTGAAATATATGGGCTTGTTGGGAACCCCTGAACTAACTTTTGATTAACAGTTGTTAATAAGCAAAATACCTCACTCACAGGTTTTGAATAGCCAATTTCCATAAAAATACTCTTAATTTCATTTTGTTTAATAGATGGGAAAAAATCTTTGATATCTGTAGAAAACACCCAAAATGGATCCTCGTGTAAATGTACTTGAGCATTTGTTAAAATTGATTTTTTCTTTACAAATCCATGCGAATGGGGTGAAACTTTAATATTATATAGTATATTATTGAGTATCCACTTTTGAATAGCCTTTAACTTATAGTTAGGCTTCCATACTTCCCGCATTTCTCCATTTCTTTTCTTTACAAAGTAATGAAGAGTATTATTCAATACAAAATTCTCTAAATCATCAGATTCTATTTCAAAAAGTAACAGTAACTGATTGACGTCAAAAATAATAGGACAATTTTTAGAATATAACTGTTCAGAGTAATGGATAAGTTCTCTTTTCTCTACCTCTTCTATATCACTTAATCTAATATTATTTATTACTTTGTTTAACATAGCTTATATTTAATAGTGACTACTTCACCTTCAAATTAAGAAGCTCTTAAGGTTTTAATTCTTAATTTAAAGGTGAATGATGATTCTGCGCTTTTTGCAGAATTATCATTGATATTGAAGTAAGAATTAAGTACACACTTACTTCGATTAGCACTTGCTAAAAGTCTAGTCACCATCAAATATTATACCTCCTTTATAATTTTTTTGGAATATAATTCTCTAAAGAAGCTTCATTTACTATATATTTAATTTCACTCATGCTTTCAATTGTAATATTACTCAGTTTTGCATAAGATAAACTACTATATCCCTCAAGAGTAATCACTAGTTTACCATCTTCAAATACAACCAATTTTGATCTAACTAAATAATCAATTATATGGAATACTTGCTCAGCTGTTACATTTAAATATTCTTTAATAATATCAATAATACCCGCCATGTTATGATCTTTTATAATTAATAGAACTATATTTTTTTTTAAAGATGAAAATTTCAAATTACTCAACCCTCTCTTATTTTCTCAAAAAATCATAAGCTTCTTTTAATTCAGTACGGCTAATTATTCTCTCCTCCTTATTTCTTTTAGTTCTTGGGAATAGAGCATTCCAAGTAAAACTATTTTCTGAAAGTAATGTTAAGTTATTATTTGGTGCATTCACAAATGAAGCTATTGCATGATTCCTACAATACCTACTTGGTTTTAAATTATTCCTTTTATTTATACCCCTAATTATTTCCTGAACGTCTCTTATGTTCTGGGTAGGAAATAATTTTTCCTCTACTAGAACATCTATAGATTCTTTATAATAACTAATAGACATGTCTAGCTCAAATTTAGTTACTATATCCTCTATAGCTTCCAATCCTTGCTTGCTTGCTTCAATAACCCATAAATTAATTTTTATATTAATGTCATTTTCTTTTAAAGATTTACCAATCTTTTTCAAAAAAGAAACAACTGAATCACCAGTACCAATAAAGTCATCAATAATTATCATATTTTTAACCGAAAAGTAATTTTCATTAAACAACTCAACTCTCTTATTTAAGCGTTGTTCCCTATTGTTTTTTCCCTTCTTTAAGTTAATAATTTTTTTTTCTATTTTTTTAGATATTGTTTCATTTTTAATATTTATTAATTGCTGATTTAAATTCTGTATTCTTTCATTATCGTTTTTATCTGTTAGATCGTTTTCTTCAACCAACTTTTTTAAATTATGATAATTAGAATTATAATTTATAAGATAATCAGCTGGACAGATTATTTTAGTTCGATTAGCGTCAATATTATTTACTAGTCTAAAACTTGAAAACATATCAACAGCTGATTCAATCCTATCTTTTTTTCTTAATGGAAAAAATAATGATTGACTTAAAAAAATTTCCACATCATCCGGTTTCGAAATATTATTTTCATATAATTTTTTATATACCTGTGCTGTTAATTTTTCAGAGTAGTAATTAAAATTACTGCATATATCTAATAAAATACCAAATTCATCCTCAGAAAGATTTTCCATCCATATTTTCAATATTTGTATTTTATCATTTTTGTTCTTCTTATCTAAATCCCATAGATGAACTACTTCATTTAATTTATTAAATCGCTTAAACATATTTCATTTCTCCAAGTATATTTATTTAAATAATATTTTTCATAGGAAGCGTTTAGTGGCTAACTAAATTTATTCTAAAAAAATCCAATTCACTTATGATAAGGTTCCCTCCGATTAATCCGAAAACTCCGATACACCTGCTCAACTAAAACCAAACGCATTAACTGATGCGGTAAGGTCATCTTTGAAAAAGACAAAGCAAAATTGCTTCGTTGCAGCACGGATCCACTTAATCCTAGTGAACCACCTATTACAAAAGCAATTTTACTTTTGCCGTGAGTAGCAAGCTGATCAAGCTCTTTAGCAAGCTGCTCTGAGCTTAGTTGTTTACCTTTAATTTCGAGGGTAATCACATGCGTATCTGCTGCTATTTTGGCTAAAATCCGCTCGCCTTCTTTGTTTTTAATGTCTTCCATTTGGGCTGGGCTTAAGTTTTCGGGTGCTTTTTCATCTGGGACTTCGATGAGATTGAGGTTGGCATAGGTGCGTAGACGTTTGGTATATTCCTCAATGCCCAGCTTTAAGTATTTTTCCTTTAGTTTGCCGACACTAATAATGGTAATTTGCATAGTTAACCCCTTAATGTTCGTTTATACCTACTATTTTATCATAATGTATAGATCATAAGTACGCTCCATTAATTTTCAAGCTATTGTCACTAATTGAATTAATTAGCGACTTCCTTTCACTTTTCTATTTCTAAAATTATAGTTGTGTAAACCTGTTGTTCACACAATACCAACAATAATTATCAACAGCCAAGCAAATAAGGTCACCTCAGTTACTCTACAAAAGTAGTACGCAGAATGATTAGGGTAAGATCAAAAATAAAGCACCGTTCTTAGCTCAAGAACCAATTCGTTAAATCTCCTTCTCGCCACTATTTAACCGTATTATTCCAATTTAATTAAATAAGCACACCCTTAGTTCAACCACTTATATTAAAAGCTATTTTGTAAATAATATGATTGTATAAGAATTTAGAAAGGAGGGGTTTGATGCAGCAGCCTAAGAATGATCCAAACGCACCAGTATCCAAAACAAACCCAGAAAAAGTAAAACAAGAGATTCAAAAAGATGTTAATGCTGGCCAAGGTGATATAACAGCTCGCGAGGCTGGAGGATTAAAACACAAAAAATAAACAAAGGAGTGGGCAGCAATGTCCACCCTTTGTTCATTCCTTTAACAGTTAATAGCACTCAATGCTACAAACTAATTAGTCACCCTCACAAAAAAAGCAATAAGCGCTGCACTAAATCCAGCAACTAGCTTGCCAGCAATCATATAAACCACCATGGCCGGATTAACCTCCGCTACAAAGCCAAGGTGACCACCAATAACAAACGCACCACTAACCGAAAAGGCCATAATGACGAGCTTGCCACGTGGTGTCATATCCTTGACTAAGACAAAGGCGGGAATGGAATGGGCGAAGCATGAGATAAACCCAACAACCGCAGCTTGATCCACTGCCATATGCTTGCTTAGCCGCATTAATGGCTTGTCTAATAATTTTGTAATAAAGGTGACCAATGGATAGGCACCAGCTAAAACCATAGCAATCGTACCAACAATTCTGAGCCCGTCCCCATAAGGAATAAGATCCTTCATGAGCTGAACCCCCGTTAAAAGTTCTGTCCCCGCAAGTGCGAGTCCAAGAACACCAATGAACATAATTACCTTACCAAAGCCAATAAAACACTTGATTAACAGCCTTGGTCTTATGTATAAGCCAATAATAATAATGATTGAGAAAAGGACAGGTATTATCAAATTAAGCAGTACAAAGGTGAGATCAAACCCTGCAAGAAGTCCACCAGTAAAGCAGCCTAACGGCACCGTGCTCAAGCCAATTAAGATCCCTTTGGCAAAAATATCATGATCTTCCTGTTCAATAATGCCCAATGCAACAGGGATGGTAAAAACAATCGTCGGACCAAGCATCGTACCGAGAAAGACCCAAGCAAATAAAGCCCCCTCAGGTGAGAGCGCCAACGATTCAGCGAGCACGTAGCCACCCATGTCGATCGCGAGTAGCGTATTAGCAAAAGAAGCTGGGTCAGCGCCGATTGCAGTATAGATCGGGGTAATAACCGGAATCAGTAGCTCAGCAATAATTGGTGACAACGTAATAATGCCGATCATCGCCAAGGCCAGTGGGCCCATACTGAAAACACCCTTTTTAAAAGCCTCACCCAACCCGAAGCGATTGCCAATGCTTAAATCTAAAGCACCTATTACTAGAAAGATTGCAAGTAGTTGCATAATTAAATCATTCATATTTTCTTCCCCACACGTTCAATTTTATTTCAAAAGCCCTCTTAATGTAAGCTAAAGAGGTGATAGGCGCATAGAGCGCAAGATGAGCAACTCTAGGCTATCTTTTCTAATAGTTTATCATGATTAACAATATCCAAGCTACAGAATTCGATTCTCTAGAGTAACCTTCAGCAGTGAGATCACTTGCCCGCTATTAGCTGGAAATTAAACATAGAAAAGTCTTATAGAAAATTATACAAATACAGATTGTTAAATAAAATTGCGCAGCGGTATAGTGATATGTAAAGTATGGTTACAGTTACTAATAATCGCCACTCTTATTTTTAAAATGAATACGAAAGATCATCTAGACAATTAGCAAAGCTAGGTAGCTAATTAAAATGGATTAAATGATGACATTGTAGCATGGGATAGATTTGAAAGGAATTTGCCGCTAAAGCAAGCTTAAAGCGCTTCACTCTTCCTTTTTTTAAAAGGCGTTAGATTATTTCTGAACGCATTAATAGGGTTTAGCGATTTTGCTTAATTCTGACTTGCTCGACATGGGTCCGCTTAATGGTGTCATCCGCCTGACTACAGGCTTTTAGTTTTCTATAAATAGCATCGATTTGCTGAAGGTTCAGTAATTTAGGTGATGTTGCGATATCATTCTTTATCTGCTTGAGCAGGCTATCCCGCTTGATAACCTTGACTTTGGGAGAATTTATCTTAATTTTCTTAAGTGTGCACCTCTCGCTAAAAATGATATATGACTTATAGAAGTGCTCTTGATTGATGCGAACAAAGTTGCTTAAAGCGCTTATATGGCCTTTATTCTGCCATACGGGATTAAAGAATCTGTTTTTTTGCCTGTTTGGTAGTGATTGCGTCCAATATCTATTTCGCTCATTTCCAAAAATCCAGCCACTATAGTTCTTGGATTCAAAAACATAGATACCAGTTTCAGATAGCATAAGCAAATCAACTTCTGTTGTTGTACCATCAGCTTTGGGAATGTATAGGTTACTCATGATATACTTGTGACCCTTTAGGCTTTCAAGTTTAATAAATATCAAAAACTCTCCGTAATTACCTTTATCGAATACGGTCCTTAGAAAACCATTCCCACTAGCAATGCGATAATTTGAACTGTTAAACTCAAAATATTTTATTAAGAAGAATGCGCCCATTCCAAACATAAAAAAAATGAGGATAATCCCCAATTAACTCAACTCCATTTCAACTAATTTTTTCTAATTTATTAATTATTTTATCATAATTAGTCTAATAGAAGTAGGTTTTATCACTTGAAAATATGTAATATAATGTTTTATTAGCAAATTTCCTACAACAAATAAACCAAAACTGTATTTAAAACAACAACAATAGCTAAGGCAATTGCCAGCTTGGACTGCTGGCTAAAAGATAAACATACGATTGCAAAACCAAAAACTCCTAATTCTAAAGCAAGCTTTGCAAAGCCATCCAGGCGATGATCTGACATTGGTGCCCCCCATCTGCTCCATACTAATATTACGATAAGCGGCGTACTGATCCCTAAGATAATTCGCCAATAACCAATCTCCTTATAGTGAAAGCCCCAATAACCAATTGCTAAAACACTAATAACTTCAAGTAGGAAACGAATACCGTTGTTTAAATTTCTTACTATCTCCAAATCTAAACCTCCAGTCTTTTATAACCCCACTTAGCCATTATACTATTAAAATACTTAGTCCTTTACATCAAGGATGCTAATGGTGCTAGAGCTTAAGTCAAACCTGCTTATCGTTGAACTGAAGGCCGGTAAATCACTAGTAAATCCCTCTTTCAGCTTGCCTTTCCATTGTATATTCAAAGCTTCTGCAGGCTTTTCAGTTATTAAGCGATAAATCTAACCAGATAAACTTGGTTATTGTGGTTGCCTTGTCATACACTGGCCATTAATCATGTTCCAATCATTGCTGTCGGTAGCTTCAGATAGGTTGTTGTAGCATCATCCTGTCTCTCATTAATCAACAAAAACACGATATTCAATTACCTGATCATCTTGATAGGTAATTGTTAACCATTCCAGGAAGAGAATCGCACTTTTATTTCCTAGGTAATAAAATGAGTCAGCTAACTGTGAAAATGTTGGCTCACCTAATAAATCAATGATTTCAGACTGAGTCATTGTGTCGAGCTGGTAGGAAGCGATAAGGTCATCAACCATCATGGCCCGATAAGCTTCATGGTGATGCCATTTATTTGGGGTAAAACTCGTGAAATAGTGGTTATAGCTTAGTACGGTAATGTTTATTGTCAAAATGAGTGTAACAACGCCTGGGACAAGCCAGCTCAATTTTGCTCGTTGAGCGTTACGTCGCGTTATAATTAGTGTGATCAGGATAGCGGCTAGGGTAATGAGCGGAATTGCGGTTCTGATTGTAAAGAATAAATTCAACCACCAAACAGCGAGGCTGTATACTAAGCTGACAAGCATAATAACGGCGATTGTGACCTGTCTAATTAATTTCATTGTAGCGCCTCCAATTGATATTGACCGGTGCATCACTGCTTTATAACTAGTTTAGCATAACAGGATAAAAAATAGGGTAATCATAACATTTGAAAATTAAAGCTAGACACGTTTTATGTGCCTAGCTTTTTGTTAACCATCTATGCCATTTTTTCGATAGGCATAAATAAACAGCGCTAAAGAAATGGCAAGCCATGCTGCCAATACACTACTATCTATGAGGTTCCATTGATAACCGCCCTCTGAAAAAACCCCAGCAGTGAAGTTTGTTAACACACCTGTATAAGAATAATCTAAATACCTTGCTAATCCAGCTTGAAATTGCTTAACTGCAGGTACGGAGGTCAGTAAAAGTGTGACTGGCATGGTAAAAAGTGATGTTTGCGTTTGATCCTTTGTATAAATACCGATAATATAACCAATTAGCAAACTAATTAAACTTGCTATCGTTGTCATGATTAAAAAGCTACCGAACTGGACGTCACTAAAGGAAGTGCCGCTAATCGGTATGATCAGGATATTGACAGGTATCAGCAAGAATAATGGTGGGATGAGCGTTCCAATTAAATAGTCAAGTCCACTTACTGAAGATGTCATTAACACTCTGAGCGTGTTCTTTTCCTTTTCCTCTGCTAGTGGACCACTACTCATTGAAATGCCTGAAATCGCAATGTTAAAGACAAGTCCAAAGCTTAAAATAAACGCATTGGTCGAGAAGATAACACCTTCTTCATTGACATCAACCTCTGGCATGAGGTTACGCATCGCAATGACAAAGCCAATTGAAAGAATTGGTCCTAGCATAATGCTCGTATTACTCAGTATCGTCTGGAATTTCATACCTGTAATGGCTTTTATTTTTCTTAGTGACAGGCTCATAACAATTCCCTCCCTGTTAACTCAATGAATACTTCCTCTAGCGTTGGTTCACCTGAATGAATCGCAACAAGCTGATCGCTTTTTAGCCAATGATGGATTTTTTCAGTCGTTTCATCTGAGTGAGGCAAGGTTAGCTCATTCTGATTACTTAGCAAAATGTGATAGCTCTTATGCTGGTGGTACTTAAGGCAAACTGCTTTAGGTGGACCATGCTCGACAATAACCCCCTCATTAAGTAGGGCAACGTGATCACATAGCTTGGTCGCTTCATCCATGTTATGCGTGGTGAGGAAAATTGCTGTACCCGCTTCTTTTAACTCAATGAGTAGTTTATGAACAGCTTCAGCGGTACTCGGGTCCAAACCACTCGTCGGCTCATCAAGAAATAAGACTTTAGGTTCGTGTAACAAGGCTCGAGCGAGAACTAAGCGTTGTGCCATTCCTTTTGAAAGCTTGCTAGCCAGCTTGTCTTTATGTTCGAATAAACCAACCCTTTTTAATAGCCGATCAATATGGGCTTTTTTAATCCCAAGAATACCAGCAAATATCTTTAAATTGCTGTATACCGTCATACGCTCATATAAGCCACTATTGTCGGTAACAATCCCGACCTGCTCATAAATGCGTTGATCGATTTGCTCGACCGGCTGACCAAGTACCATCGCTGATCCCGATGACTGGCCTAATTGTCCAGTTAAAATTTTGATTGTGGTCGTTTTCCCCGATCCTGACGGACCAAGAAACCCAAATATTTCACCTTCCCTGACAGTAAAGCTAAGTCCCTTTAGAGCAGACTCGTTGTTATACGTTTTCGCAAGCTGATTGGCTTGAATAACAATGTTTCTGTTCATTTCTATTCTCTCCTTTACGTTACTCCGCGGCACGTATGTCCCACTAACATAAATTGTAGAGAAGAAAAGCGAAAATGACTTAAAATACCGTCGAACAGTACCACCAATCTGCCCGATCGTAGGAAAAAGAGGCTGAAATGTACGTATTCCACCCCCATTGGTACGTTAAAATTCAATTAATTGCTTCATATCCTCTATTCGACCTCTGGAAAGGGGGAGCTTAACTTGCTTCTGTCCTTTCAAAATTAGCGTATAGCTATTTTTCGAGTAGCTAATTAATTCCGAAACACGCTGTAAATTAACAAGGTAGGAGCGATGACATCTAAAAAACCCGAATTTAATTAAACGCTCTTCTAGCTGATTCAGCGTTAAATCTGTTGGAAACTGCTCGTCACCAATTCGAATATAACTGACGCTGTTAATACTTTCAATGAAATCAATTTCATCAGGGCTAAAGAAAATTGTTTTATCCGCTACTTTGCTTGAAACTTTGAAGACATTTACTGGTTTGCTGGAAGCGGAACTTTCCACAAGCTGATCAGAATCATTGGCTAAATCTGTTTTTTCAAGACCGGCCATGCTGTCGTAACGATAAATATCATCACTGAGCAGGAGAAGGTCCTCAATATAATTAGACGTCACGACGACAGCAATCTTTTTTTCTCGGTAGCGCTCAAGTGCTCTTAGATAAAGCTCGATTCCCTCATCTGAGCTATTGCTCAGTGGGTTTTCAATAATGACAAGCTTTGGTGAGAACAAAAACATCCGAAACAGGCTAACTCGTTTTTTTTGCTCATTGGTGAGCTGATCAATTTTTGTTTGCCAAACATCGGACAACGAAAAGCCCGCCATCTCCTGCTCAAGCGGTTCTCTATAACCAGCAATCTTTTGAAAAAAACTTAAATAACCATGCACGCTCATCTCGTGATAAAGTCCATCATCCTGGCGGTCAATGAAAATAGCTTCTGTTTGCTTAATGATACGACCACTTGAAGGAAGCTGTTTTTCCTGAATAAGGTCCAGCATCATTGCACTCTCTTCTTTAGACAGCTTGATCCCTATTTGCGCCGCTTCAGTTATGACTAACTGAAAATCTTTTAACAGGGTTCGATTATTTACTTGTTTCATAATTCGCTCAAAAGTCAGTAATTCCATAGCGCCACACTTTCTTTTTGTATTTATGCTCTAAGTATAACACCCAATTTAGCATTTGGTAGGCGTAAAATGATTATGCATTCCGTTATTTAATAGACCTCATTGATAAAAAAGTGGCTGCTGTGTTGTTTTTAACTAAAAAGGATTTTGAGTCGTATGAAACACAACTCAAAACCCTTTTTAGCTTTATTGCAGATTAACTGCCTGTAAATCCAATTCGTTCAGAGGCCGCACTTTGGTCATACCTTTAGGTGAATGCCTGTGGTGCTAACAATCAGCGGGGATAAAGACCCCCACTGATTGAAGATCCACCTATATTTATATTTCAACTTTTACTAAGATGCACTTCGTTCACCTTATTTTCCAACATAATACGTTTCTGGTGGACCAAGATAGCTAGCGGCTGGTTTATTGGCTTCTGGATAGATAACTAGCTTTTCTAGGACAAAACCTGGACTAACTGCATAGATCCGCAACGTATTCAACCCTTTATCAGCCTGGATCTTGATCACGTGCTTATGAATGTTACTTAACACGCCCTGTCCCCAGTTATGGTCATTCACCTGGTAACCGTCAGGCAGAACATTGATTATGCTAACGTCATTGTCATTGAGCTGAACTCCGCAAAATAATGTGTTAGCGTTGGTAACTGAATTTGACGGTTGCATATATAGCTCCACTTCATGGGTACCCGTTTCCGATAGCACAAATTGATAGTCAAGGTAAGGGGCATCCTTGCCAATCGTAAAGTGCTCAGTCGTTGGAAAGGCTTTAACAGCAGACAAGGTTTTGCCATAGCCTTGAAGTACGTGAAACTGATGTAGGTCGCCCTGAGCGTTTGTTGCATTTTGTTTTGCAAAATAATGGGCTGCCTCAATTGAAATATAGCCATTGGTTTCAATATAGGTCTGCTCTGGTAGCTCGGTAAATTTCGATTGAGTAGCCTTTACCAGCAGGGTACATGCACCAGTAGGTAGCTTAATTACAATGCTGCCTTCTGTTTCACCATTCATAGCGGCTCGATTAATTGTGAACGTAATCACTTCGGTCGTTTTTTCCTTACCGTCAAGGCTGCCACTCAGCCTTGAGCATGTCAACCATGCTGTTTCATTAATAATCTGATAGGCTGCTTCTTGATCGCTCACACTTGAGATCGTGACGGATGCCTGCTCAATATCTGGCTGGAGAAAGTCACTTAACAATAAAGTATGCTTGTGCCACGGAGAACCCTCAGTATGCTGTTCCGTGCCATCAACAGTGACAACCAATCTGGGTTTATTCGCTGGCCATGTCTGCATTAAGACTGGATTCTGGTTTTCATCTTCATTCCAATGGGTAAAGCCAATGTGCTCAGATAGCCCAAGTCCATACCATTTGCCATTCTCAATCGTGTGATACTGATCAACGAGCGCGCGATCTCTTCTCAAGCATGCCTGTACCTGTTCAGCTAGCTGATTCGCTTCAAGCTTACCTAGCTTGGCAGCCGCATTATTTTTGCCAGTTAGTAGCCATAGCTTTTGCAGGTTTAAATTCCCTACTGCCGGATAATAAGCAAGTGCGACGTAAGCGGAAAGATGCTCGGCATCAATTGCTTGGTAAAGCTCTTCTGCTATTTGTAGGAGCTGATCAATTTGTTCAAGAGTCTGGTCAGTTTCTTTAAAGTTAACGGGATGATAGACATTGACATTCATCGTTTCTGGACGACGATTATGCGCAAGCTTAGTATAGCCTGTCAGTAAGTCAAACAGTTTATCTCGATCGAACTCAGAAAATTTATTAGCAAAATGTTGGTCAACCCATTGCTTGGTATACAGGTCAGTCTGATTAATTGCATCCGTTCCCCATTTATCAAAATCATAGGCTAAGTCTAAGAAATAAGCCAACGGGAATTCCTGCGTGGCAATATCACCAACATTGACGAGCCAAAGATCACGAATACCAAAGTCATAAGCCATCGTCATTTGCTCCCAAATCTTAGGCAGGTAAGAGCTATTAATCCATTCATAGGAGACCGGGCCTCCATGATAATCAAAATGATAGTACATGCCGTAGCCACCTTGATGATCGCGCATGTCTTCGGTTGGTAGTGTACGGAGGTTGCCATGATTATCATCACAAAGCATGAGAATGACATTCTCTAGCTCCTCCGAATTGATTAAACCTTGAGTATCCTTATCTCCATAGAAGAAGGGCTCTACCTCTTTATATAGCGCCAGCATTCTCGGCACTTCTGCCAGATTAGGGTTTACATGTTCGCGGATGAGCTGGTTTTGGGTCTTTAGCACATCACGAAGCATGGCAATATTATCTGCCAATGTCGATTCTTTGTCCATAATTGCGGTATCCTGCTCACCCCGCATACCGACCGTTATGACATTCTCAAACTGTCCGCTTCGCTTCAGGCCATTCTCCCAAAATTTAATAATTCCGTCTCTATTTGTAATGAAATTCCACGCATCACCGTATTTGGAGTCTGCTCCCCGCAAATATTTATACTCTTCTCCATAACGCAGGCAGGGCTCATGATGGGAGGCACCCATAACCACGCCATACTCATCTGCCAATTCTGCATTTGCTAAGCCTGGCCCGTCATCGCTAAAACGTGCTGACCACATAGCTGGCCAGAGGTAGTTCCCCTTTAACCTGAGTAGGAGCTCAAACACGTGATCATACATTTCCGCATTAAACCCGCCAAAATTATGTGTCGTCCAGCTCCCAAAAGCTGGCCATTCATCATTAATAAAAAAGCCCCGATAACGCACAGAAGGTTCTTTAGAAGTATAAATGAAATTTGTACCCAACGAAAATACTTCTTTTCGTGCAGGCTTGACACTATTCCAATTTACTAAAGGAGACACACCTAATTGCTCCGATAAATGGAATAGGCCGTAGATTGCCCCACGCTTGTCACTTCCTGCGATAATAAGGGCTGATTCCACCCCTTCAAACGGCTGCTCAATAACTTGGAACAAGAACACTTCTCGTTTGCCTGTAATTGTTGCAAGATCAATTCGCTTCTGCTCTGCTAATTTTTGTAGCATCGGGCTATGTTCGACAGTTCCATAAATAATAGCATGCTTGGCAAGCTTGGTTCGATCACCTGTTGCTTGTGGCAGATAACCGAAAACTAATTTAATATCATGCATAACCTTTGCTGCTACTTTATTCACCCCACTATAAGCCCCTAGCTCCTGATAAAATAATGCTCCAGAGTTTGTCGTAGCTGTTTTTAACATATCTTGATTAATTACAAATTCCATCATAAAATCCTCCCAATATTTATTAGTAACAATTATTCTTTAGGACAGCTTGTTAAGGTACAAAAAAATGGATCCCAATTGGTTGGACTAGTAATCTCCCTGTTTGAAAGAGGAAACAAAACTGGAAACTACATTTCAACTAAACTAAAAGTCTGTTATAACCTATTTATAGCTTCTCTGTATATTTCTAAAGCATTTCGCTCTATTTAATTTTCGTTCAGGCCTATTATAGGATGAATGTATGTGACAGACAATTGATAAACTATAGCATTGTTACGATAAAGTAAATGAATGATGCTGAATCTTACACATATAAAAAAGCTGCATCGTGTTATGTTTAACTCCGATGCAGCCTACACACGCATTTATATTCAATTTACGCACAACTACCTCTCTGCTTGTCAAAGCCAGAACGACAATTTCATTCCTAATAAAGCTGGACCTTCCCCTCTGAATTACAATGATTTAATGTCAGACGGGCATCATCATTATGGCGAATATACCTACGGCAGGCAGCTACTATCCGCATACTATATGGTTCTTGATGCCTTTAGCACATATTATTTTTCATGGGCAGGACGTCAAAACAGGTAAGTCAACAGAGATAGTTATGCGTTGATTTAGTAATTGCCTATAGCTTAATTAAGCACCAGATCTATTTGCTTTCCAACGAAGGTAGCCAAGCAAGAGCTGAATGAAGCCTATGATCAGATAGACAACATGGACAAAGACAATATCCCAAAGCACATAGCATTGTATAATGATCCATAGGCAAAGAATGAGACCCATTAGCATGTTTGCATAATGCGCATAACTGCCTTCACGGATAGTAATTATTCCCGCTAATAGGTTGGCACAGCCAAGCACAAGAGAAAGGAATAACCCTGGGATGAGGAAACTTTGGAACGGCCCATTTTGCAATGCGTCATCGGGCATACCCATCGGATTGGCCGGATCAAGAATAGCCGGGATACCGCCCACTAAAGCACCTAAACCAACAAAAAAGTGTAATACGACCAATTGCCACTTAAGCTTCATTTTATCCACCTCTTAATTATAATTATTTTTAAATAATAATGTTTTAGCGAATTAACTATGTTCAATATTATGATATAGTTCATGCTTAGCGAGCAGACTAGCTAACAAGACTGAGAGCAACGCCAAAGAAAAAAAGAAGACCAAAATTGGGGCAGTACCAATTGTCATGGCTGTATAAACGGTATTTAACACTGGACCTACAACTAGAATAATAGGTGCAATAGCAATGACAAGCCAGAAATATTGGTATAGCTTTAGCTTTATGTTTACTATCATGGGTAGCATGCCAATTGCAGTTAATACGCTCGGCCAGAGAAAGATGTAACTTAATCCTGGTAAGTAACGGCTAGTTATGCCCGCCAAAAATGTTAAAATGACCAGAAAACTGGTTATTATCGCATAAATGTTTAGCTTTTTAGTTAACCAGCTTAAAATTATAATCCAATAGAGTATAGCTATTAACCCAAATGTGATTAGCATCAGCCCCTTATTTTTAACATCAAAGGCAAAAACAATGTCATAAATGGCAAAGCCAAAAGCATGACTAAATCCTAACAAGATTAAATAAGTGAGCACGAATAAAGCAACAAAACTACATAGCAGAATGAAAGGAGCGATCGCGGCCTGCTTAACCGTCAGTTTGTTTTTTCTCAAGGCGAGAATAAGGACTAACACTGTTAGAATCAAGCAGATCAGAAACAGAATAGGAACTAGATTTTCCGAATAGACTACTAGTTGATTTAGTCCAATTGTAAAATAGATGGCATTCATTTCGCTTGTTGCAATCTGCTCAAGTGCGGAATCATCGGCAAAAGCGAAGTGCTCAATCAGTTCAAGCGTATTTAAGCCATGATGAAGGATGGTTGTTTGATCGGCGTTCTCAACGTTATCACTTGGTTGATGGTAGGTTTCAATACCAGCAAAGTTAGCGAAATTGAGACCTTGATTACCGTATTCCTTATACACGGAGAAATCTGTATCATTGTTCATCATTTGATAAAGGTCATAAATGTAGGCATATGCGTTTGGGTAGCTTAATGCCTGCTGTGCCGCCTTAATAATTGAATAATTCCCTTCATTTGTCTCAAATAATGTAGCAGCTCCAGTATTACCACGTGCTTCTAAATTGACAATGACTTTGGTATTAGCCAACAGCTCAGAATAATCCTCTGCTAATGCGCTTGCGCCTAAAAGACCTAGTTCTTCTGCATCGGTAAAAATAAAGTAGAGATTATGCTTTGGTTGGCGATTTAAGCTTTGGAAGGCACGTGCCGCTTCCAGTAACGACACAACACCGTAACCTGCATCAGCAGCACCCGGGCTTGAGCGGACAGAATCATGATGGCTCGTAAAGATTAGATTACTTTCTGATTCACCTGGAATCTTCCCAATAATATTAGTTACTTCTCCATTTATGCCACTTGTTGGGTAGATAGATTGTTCAATTTCAGTGGTCAGTTTTTTGTGAATTTCTACTTCTATACCGTTAGCTTCTAACTGCTTAATTATGTATCGTCTTACCTCTTGATTAGCGAGTGAACGAAAGGAACGAGGCTCTGTTGCAATTTGTTCAAGGTGCTCCAATGCGCGTGCTACTGAAAATTGCTCTTCCGGTACATCCCCCGCTTGCTGAGTTGGTCCTTTTATTTGTATAACAGTGAGCATAATGGTCGTAACAATTGTAGCAACGACAGTAATCACACATGCACAATATTGGCGTTTGCTTCTCACATTCCTCACCCTTTTTAGATCATTATATAGCATATTGATAGCTGGGGGTTATGAGTTGTTACTTAAAATTCTGCTGTTTTTATAAATGTTCGTAGCTTTGTCACATGTCAAATCGATATCCTCAGCTAGAAACAGGATTACTTTAATGGACTGACTTAATTACTAAGAAAAAACTGAATTTATATTTAGATAATAGTGCGTTAGGAAGCAGCAAAAAAGCAAAGCCCGCTTATCTTGGACTTTGCTCTTAATTAACTATCATGCTCTAACGTGATCCGCCACCACCACCACCGAATGACCCACCGCCGCCACCAAAGCTGGTTGAGCCGCCGCCACCGCTGGCAGCACTAGCACCACTGCTATAGCCACTTGACATGTTTCTTGAAAAGATATGCATCATATAAATATCGGTATAGGATAGATGTGATTCCTCAAAATAATGAGGGTGAAAGTCCCGTAGTTGTTCAGCTACTTGCTCGGCAATGCCATAAAGACTTGCCCAGATAAGGAGATCATCCCAAAGGGCGACTTCTCGTGCCTCTCGTTCGTCAAGTAGGGAAAAATCCTTTAAATAATTTTCAAACTGCACAAGCTGATTAAACAACTGCTCACCCCGCTCGGTACCTTTGACAACTTTTGTTTTCATATTCCCGAGATAGCTGACTTCAACTTCTTCAAGGTAGCGTTGTTCGATAAGCGTCTCCTTAGACTTTACAGGCAAGTCGGTTTCAATTGCTTGAATTTTTTCATAGTTTTTTTGGGCCCATTTCTTTAGCTTACTGTCATTAACCACACCATTTGTATCTGCTGATGCGGATAGAATTTCCCAAAAGCGCTGTTCAAAGGGTGCGGTGAAGGATTCCCTTGGATCAAGCTTAATTGAAGTCACTTCACTTTTGAAGACTCGACCGGTTTCTTGATGTGAAATTGTGAGGCGCTCTTCACGTAACCATTTCAGCATATAGGCATTAAAATACGCCTCCATATCACCTTTACCAACTTCTTTTAGTAGATAAGCAATATCAGTAATCTGTCCGTTTGTGTATGGAACACTGCGATGATACTGATCCTCATTAAGTTGCTGACGTTGCTTGCCGGTTACCAATGGGTTGGCCCGTTTAACTGCTTTAGCGTAAGCAACACCAATAATTGTTGCGATTGCAGCAAAGATTAGTACAATAGCACCGATAGCGATCACGATTATCATCCCAATAAAATCACTGCTGCTGTTATAGCTACTCCCCTCCTTTGCCAGCTCTTGCTGTTCACTTAACGACTGGTCAAGGGAACGAATAGGTTGAAAGGGGCTGTCTGGAAATTGCATCAAGATGGTGATATAGCTTTGATTCGCTAGCGGCTCCCTGGACCAGCCAATCAAATCACCATTCTCTAAGTGTACCTCTCCTTCAAAACCGAAACCCCAGATTCGTGTATCATCGGGTGTAAATGGTTCAGGTCCAGAAATGGTAAGCGTTACTTCTTCGGGATGTATATTATTTTCACGTCCATCAAAGAGTTGCCAGTTCATCCCTTGACCGTCCTCAAGCTGACGCACCATATCGGTAATGGTATAGGTAACGGTATACTCATGCTCACCATATTCACCAATGCCCCAGCTCAGTTCTTGCCCATCACTTGTTTCTACAATGCCATACTTACCAGCTTTCTCTTCCCTGCTGGCATCAATATCCCAGTCAGGTTGATAGGTTAATGGTTCGCCATAATCACTAACATGAAAGTCCGTTACTTCTGACCCACCTAAGTTTTCCATAACAATATAGATTTCAGTATCTTCCGTTAAGTACATTTGTCTCGTTTCGGTAATAATCCCCGAGCCATCCTCTTGTAATTCAATGTAGTAATCAAGCGATGACATTGAGTTGGCTAAGAGATCGGGCGAAAATGTAACAGCCACCGTCAAAGTCACCAGTAGTGCTATTAAAAGTTTTTGAAAATTTTTCTTCATTTTATCAGCTCCAACTTGGCATGTCTGTTTTTGTTGCCGTATTTTCAAAATAGGCTTCCGTCGTAAAGTTAAACAGAGATGCAATAATATTTGAAGGGACAGATTGGATAACGCGATTATACTTTGTCACTGTATCATTAAAAATCATTCTTGATTGTCGCACCTGTTGCTCATAGCGATCAACATTTTTCAATGTTTCCTGATAAACTGAACTTGCTTTTAGATCAGGATAGCTTTCTGCAATTGCAAGTAAGCGTCCCATTGCCTGATTAAAGAGCTCATCATCTTTTGCTACCTCCGCAACGGCTGCAGTTTGACCTAATGAAGTGCGTTGCTCTGTTATTGATTCAAGTGTCTTGGCTTCATATTCGGCATATTGCTTTGTTCCTTCGATCATATTTTGTAATGCATCCCAACGTGACTCAATTTGCGCAGCAATTTGGCCCATTGAATTGCGGACAAACTCACGCGCGCTAATTAATTGATTGTATGTAGAAATTGCCCAAAGTACAATTACTACAGCTAGCACCACAAACAAAATTAACCCAATGTTACTTGTTAAAAAACCCATGATAACGCCCCCTTAATTTTATACTTCTATTGTAACGAAAAAATTAACTTAATGGCTAATAAGAATTATGCGCAATAATCCCTTATTACCTCTATACCCTTTTTTCATGCTTTTGTAACATAAATTTAATCTAGTAGGTGATAAATGGCTTATCAACAGACTTGGGACTCATGTTAATTAAAACCAGAAAAGGGGTAGGACTACCTTTGTTGACGCATCTGGCGCTTGCGTTTACCTGATACCGCAAAAGCACGCTATTATTAACAAATCCCCAGTTTTTCAAAAAATCCTCATAAAAAAAGAAGAGAAGTGATCATTCTCTTCAGCAAAGTTTATATACCCAATTCATCCTTCATCCGTTGCAGTTCATCATCCACTGCCCCACCCTGAAGGCCAGAACTATATTTCTCCTCTAGCTTGCCAGCCTCATCAACTGGCTCTTCATTTAGCGATGCCATTGCATTTGCTTCATCTAGGCGTTGCGTTGCCCGCTCTTCCATTTTCTTAATGGCCCCAGCTGAGCCTGAATCACCAGCTGAAGTGGTTAAGCTGTTGAGCTTTTCTGTCGAGTTTGCAATTGAGAGCTGAGCCTTAATTGCTGCACGTCGTGCTTTTAAGGCTTCGATATCATTTGCTAATTTATCATGCATATGACGCATCTTGCTCGCATTTTCATGGGCGAGAGCAAAGGTGTTAGCCAGACCTACACCCACATCCTCTAGCTCCTGTTTCTTTGCTAAAAACACGCGTGCGTCACTTTCATTTCCTGCTGTTAACGCTTTTTTAGCTAGCTCAGCATATTTATTCACTTCACCATGGTTCTCGTCTAACTGTCGCTTAATTTTTGACTCTTCAGCCATCACACTCATGGTGTTCTTTCTTACTTCAGCTAAGTCATTCAGCATATTGCGCAATTGTTGATCGATAACTTTTTCTGGGTCCTCTGCTCGATCTAGTGCAGCATTAACATTTGAACTAATAATACTCTTAAAACGTTGTAAAATTGACATAAGATCACACTCCTTCTTCCTCATCGTATTTCGATGCCAGGCTATCGGCAGTTACCGTACCAAATTTCTCAATTGGTTGGTTAAGCATTTCTTCTGTCTTTTCTCCTTCAAACTGAGATCTTCGCTGCTTTTGCTTACGAATATGATAATAAAATGCAAAGATAACAGCGACTCCAAAAGCGACAAACACAGCTATTAGAAATGGATCTGTTTCATTATTCATTATAGCATCTGCAGTCTGCTGGAAGGCAAGACTTAAAAACTCAGAATCTGCAACATCGTCTTGATCATAATAGTAGGCAACATAATCGAATAAGATGTCACCGGCCTCAGCATCAATCACAGTTTGAGCTTGAGTACCCGTCACGTAATGCATACTATAAGCGTCCGCTGGAATACCTTCAACAAATAACAGTAACAGATGCGCCTCATCGGTAAATAGGGCATCGTAAAGCAGATTACCATAATCCTCTATGCTAGAAAAAGAGGGCGAAAAATCGCCCTCAATGTTGTCCGTCATATAAACATATGGTTGGACGCCAGTCTCATTATAAAAATGACTCAAGCCGTTCGTTAAAACCGTTTGGTTATCAACCCAATTTAACTCATCTGTAAAATAATCAGTTTCGTTTACAACACCCGACTCAAGTGGTGCACGTTCAATAGTTGAAGGTGTTATTCCACTTACTGGTGATGTTGACTCACTAAAAAGCGCCGAAATGATTGAGAAAAAGATGATAATACCAAAAAAGATTAATAATCCAATACCAATCAGTTTGACAACTCGTAGTCCCGCTCCACGATTCGGGTTGCTTGGACGTCGGTGACGTGGCTGTCGAGGCTGACGTGCTTGGCGAGGGTGTTCGTCATAATATTCCTGTTGGTGATTGTCGTAATCGTAATGATCGTCATGACGACGAGGTTGCTTTCTCAATGGCACCGCACGCTGACGCGGCCTTGATCGATTATCATAATAGGGGTCACGTCGGTCGTGCTGATGACGATGATGCGAATCATGATAATGATCACGTCGATGTTCCGGATGATCATAATAGCCATCTTGATGACGACCGTTATGATGATAGTGGTCATCATAGCGTTGTCGTGAATGATTTCCTTCATGAAAATGGTCATGATTGCTCCCATGATCATGACGACGTGCATCGTGATGATGACGATCTCGTTTGGATTGGGTTTGATTAACCGTATTTGCTGTTGCAAACGTTTTAGCTGTTTGCCTTTTATGATCTTTTGTAGTTTTTTTTGCTGTATTCCGTTTAGCATCTTTTTCTGTTGTTTTAGCTGTTGGCTTTTTATTATCTTTTGCTTCAGCTTTTGGCTTACTAGAATTATTAGAGCTATTACGCTTATTTAACGGTGCGGTATTACCGGCTTGCGCTGAGGTTACCGAGCTTGAGCCCACTCTACCAGATCCACCACGAGCGCCACCTGAACTGTTCCCACGCAAAGTGCTAGATTTCGGTTTCGTTACTGTGCTTTTGCTTTCACTTGACCTTGCAGGGCTACTCTTGCTTGCACTCCCTCTGCTTACTGTACTTTTACTTCCACTAAGGTTACTGGCAGTTTTTGTACTTGATGCGCTCTTGCTCGAACTACTTTTACTTAAACTCCCGCCGCCTCTTCCTCTACCCATGATTCATCACTCCCATTATTTCAATCTACGCTTACATATCTAAGCAAAAAGTAGCATAACAGTGCCAAAGTGTCAATGCTAAAAAGTGGTGAAAATGCCTGCAAAATAAGTGATAAAGCTTATTAACTTAGCTTTTTCCAACTAATTTCTCTTGTCAAAAAAATTTAACTGAGACAGATGTTGGCAATGTATAATGTTTAATCATTAAAAAAACGGGAAAATTCTTTATTAACAATAGCTTTTTAAGAAAGGATTGGATAATTGTATGTATAACTATACAAAGCATTTTATTAATGGTGAGTGGGTCGATTCATCAGATAATGAAACCATTGATGTATTTAACCCAGCAACTGAGGCTAAGATCGGGACTATTAGCGCTGGCACAAAGGATGATTTAGATAAAGCAGTAAAAGCGGCTAAAGAAGCATTTCCAACCTTCTCACAAACAACTCGCAAAGAACGGATTAAATGGTTAACAGATATCGCCCGTGAGTACGAGAAGCGCAAGGATGATTTTATAAAAGTCATTACTGAAGAGCTTGGTTCGCCAGTGTCATTTACTGAAGAAACCCAATATGCAATGGGACTTAATCATTTCAAAGCTACCGCTGAAGTATTAAAGAACTTTCAATTTACTGAAGAGCGTGAGGAGGCATTTATTCAAAAGGAAGCGATTGGCGTAGCAGGATTAATTACGCCTTGGAACTTCCCAACTAATCAGGTTGCAACCAAGCTTGCCAGTGCCTTTGCAGCTGGAAGTACAGTCGTGCTAAAACCCGCAACAGAGACGCCTTTTGCAGCAATGCTTCTGGCTGAAGTTATTGAAAAAGCGGGTATACCAAACGGGGTGTTTAACCTTGTCACGGGAACTGGTTCAACAATTGGTGACGGGATAAGTTCACATCCAGAAATTGATTTTGTTTCCTTTACTGGATCAGGCAATGTCGGTACAAAAATTATGCAAAATGCTGCTGAAGATATTAAAGATATTGCGCTTGAACTTGGGGGGAAATCACCTATTATTGTATTAGCCGATGCTGATATAGAAGAAGCTGCCCGGACAGCATTAGCTAATATTGCAACGAACACTGGGCAAGTCTGTACAGCCGGAACAAGGATTTTTATCCCGAAAGACATGCATGATGCTTTTGCGGATAAAGTTAAAGCCTTATTACCTGACTATCCAATAGGTGACCCTAATCATGCGAATACCTTTATGGGGCCTCAAGTTTCTAAGGAACAATGGCAAACAGTTCAGGACTACATCCAAGCAGGTATTGATACTGGTGCTGAGTTAATTATTGGTGGAACAGGCAAACCAGATGGTCTGGATACGGGATATTATTCAAAGATCACAATGTTCACCCATGTTGACCATAACAGTAAGATTGCTCAGGAGGAAATATTCGGCCCAGTTATGACCGTGTTCACCTATCAAGATCTTGACGAAGCACTTGAGCTTGCTAATACTACGATATATGGACTAGCTGGCTATGTAGTCGGCAAGGATCGTGATACGTTAATAAAGGTTGCCCAAGCAATTCGTGCTGGACGCATCACCATTAATGGTGGTGGCACTGACTTCACGGCTCCGTTTGGCGGCTACAAACAGTCCGGTATCGGCCGCGAGTGGGGTGACTTCGGTATTGATGAATTTTTAGAAACCAAGACGATCCTAGGCATGCCCAATTAAATTATTAAATTATTGCTATTTGCAAAGGCGCAACTGTCCAATTGAAAAAAGTAAGAAAATTAGCCAAGTAGGGGCGATCGCACACATTTATGAGCGATCGCCCCAAATATATGCGTTTCACTCTTAACTTTAAATAATCGCACTAAACCTTAACTTAAGTGCAAAATTGTCTTGATAAGAGCGAGATTTCCCAAATAGAGCGATCGCATTTATTTATTCAGCGAGCACCTCCAATGCACGCTGAATTATACAATATACACAACAACACCTTCATACTCTATTACAAAAAATTCCATTTTTGACCATAAAAACTAAACTACTACATGACTGTTCTTATTCTATAAGAAATCAGTTCAAGAAAATCTTTTACACATCTTTTTTAGTTAAGAAAGGCACTAGTGCTGGACTTAAATCTATCACCTGCTAGTTACCATTAATTAATACTAATGCTTGGTCCAAAACCTTTTCTCCGTTCATTAACCCAAAGTCCTTCATATTAATGCAATCAATTGGAATATTCTTATCTTTTAATTTCTTTTCAAACTGTGTTTGCAGATAACGCACCTGCGGCCCTAGCAAGAGCACATCAATATCCTTTTGTAACATGACATGATCCACTTCTGAAGCAGAAACAGCAAAGATATCTACTTCAATTGCTTTGTTTTCCGCTTCTTTTTGCATTTTTGTTACTAATAGGCTTGTGCTCATCCCTGCTGAGCACACCAACATAATGGTCTTCACATTAGCTTCCTCCTAAATATCCCGTTATCATGATCAGAAATGCCCTATCGTTGACAGCATATTAAGTAATTTCTTTATTGCGTTACACATTGTTTTATATACATCGCTTCAATATTTCGCAGCATCGCTTTAAATTTTTTTATTTTTAACCATGACCAGATGATGCCAACAAAAGCATCGTTTACTTTTTGTAACAGACCACCAGATGACTGGATTACCTCGCAATAGTGGAGTTCACAGCTATCCTTTGTTAAATGCTTAATTCGATAGGTTACCACATAATCACTTTTATTACTCAATGTTCGAAATTGATAAACCTCATCTTTTACTAATTCTTCAATTCGAATCTTTGCCTTAGCTTGCTTGGAAAATGTTCTGACGTACTCAAAGTTTTCAAGGCATGCTTCAGTTAATTCAGCTCCTGTTTGGGAATGGATGTCAGCAAGAACAGATTTAATAATTGTTTGATAAAAAAATACCACTGGTACATTCATTTTTTTTACTAATTCCATTGCAATCACACCTAATCTTTCATCTTTTTTGGTTGCTTATATTTAAACGCTAAAACACTACCCACAACAATTAGAAAAATTGCTGTAACAAGGCTAAGATAATCATAGTTTCCAGTTCGCGCATTGGCACTAAACAGCAACAACAGACAGCCGATGCTGACCATGAACAGACCCCATTTGTCCATAATCATCAGACCTTTTCATAAATGGGGACACTTCGAAAATAAAGAACGGTGCCCCAGGTTTCCTTCTTTATCGCAGCTTTAGCTATTTTTGCGGCTGCTTCTAAATTATCCGAGCTTGTTTCAAAGTAAAGGTTTATCCCTTTTTTTCGTTTATACGAAAAGGTAATGTCTGCTTCGTTATACTTGTTCAACAGATTAATAATATTTTCATGTTGTGTTGCTGAGCTAATTTCAATCATAGTGGTAAATTCCTTTCTATTTATGCTGGAGTTAGCAAGATGGTCACTTTCTAAGAAGTAACCATCTTTAATTAAACCTTCGAAGCTAGTTAATTTATGCTTGCTCGTCTAGCGCAGGGTCAACTTTATTAGCTGCGATTACAAACGGAATCCAGATAGCAAATGATGCGAGCATCGCTACTAATGTGACAATGGGAGCACGCCAATCAGCCCCAGTAGCTAAAAAAGATAGTAAGAAAGGCGGCGTCACCCATGCAACTTGCTGAGAAACCGGTGCAACAAGCCCCCATGCCGTTGCAAAATAACCAATTGAGACAGACACTACTGGCGCAAGCAAGAATGGGACAAACAATAACGGATTTAAAACAATGGGTAGCCCGAACATAATCGGTTCATTAATGTTAAAAACGCCTGGTCCGACTGATAGATTAGCAACGGTACGGTAGTCTTTTCTTCTGGAGAAGAATAGAATGGCTAAGATAAGGACAATGGTCCCACCTGATCCGCCATACCAAGCATACGCATCAAAGGAGCCGCGAACCCATTGGTAGCCATCAGCAATAACGGCAGCTGATCCCCCTTCTTGGAACAGTCTGATGTTTTCTAACTGGGCGACACCAAAGACGCCTTCCAAAATTGGCGCAAGCACATTTGGTCCATGGATACCAAAAAACCAAAACAGTTGAACGAATAAAGCAACTAAGATCACCGCTCCAAAGCCCTGTGATAAGCCCAGCAATGGCAGGGCAATCACCTCTTGGATCCATTCTAAGAATGTCATATCCGGAACTAGCTTGCCAAAAATGAAATAAAAGATTGCGATTGCATAAATCGCAGCTGTGGCAGGAATAATTGAAGCAAATGCCTTTGATACAGCTGGCGGGACGGAATCAGGTAGCTTAATTGTAATGTCAGCTACCATTAATTTCACAAAGATCATGGTTGCAACAAAGCCAATAATCATCGCAGTGAAAAATAAATTAGCATCTAGATTATTAAGGGGGAGCCAGCCCCAATCGGCTGCTGTTATGCTAGAGCTAGTAGCAGCCCAGCCTGCCTCATTAATTGCCGCTACCGCTGCATCATCTAGGCTCAAGCCTGAAATTGCACTGGAGAAGGAAAAAGTAATTCCAGCAAGCGTAGCGGCAGTTGAGACAATTCCACCTGACAGTTCATTTACACCATAAGCTCTGGCTAAATTATAGCCCCAGGAGAAAACAAAAATTAAACCGGCTACCGCCAGCGTGCCATTCCAGACAAAACCATTAATCGCGATGATCTCTCGAATAATTGGAATGGTATTCCCGTCATAACCGTTAATAAATTCGGTTGGCAGGTCTCTAATAAGAGCATTAATCATAACTGCAACCGAACCAGCCATTGTTGCAGGAATAGTGCCAATAAAGGCATCCCTTAAGGCAACTAAGTGCTTCTGACCACCAATTTTACCTGCAATTGGCAGAAAGTACTTTTCCAACCAAAGTGTAAAAATATTCATTTAATGACCTCCTCTAATAAAATGAAAAACGTGTCTTAATTGCCTAGCGGCTATTATCAACCGCATCACTCCCTTCAAATGAATAAAAAGCAGTGCATTCTTTGGACAACGTTCTCTCAGTATAAATAGTATTATGGGAAGTCGTTTTTTATTAACAGGTTATGAGAAATCTATGGTTTTAATTTAGATTCAATAGCATTTCCGTGTAATTCTAAGCTCATCCTGCTGCAAATCGTTTTCCGTATAGTTTACTTGTAAAGAGACTACGCTTTATAATTGCCTTTAACAACATTTAGAGATATTTATCATTTTTACCTCTTGGTCATTTATTAGATTTTTAAAATTTTTTATAAGTCCCTTTTTTCTACCTCCACCATCCCAGACCGTCTAACAAATATAGCTTATTTACTGGATAATTAATATTCTTGCTATCAGGCATTCACAAATAGGTCATTGGTACCGATAGATGATAAAAGGGGATGTAATTTTAAAAAAGGGGAGATTGTTATGGGGAAGCATTTTCGCTTTAAACTAGGGACTAAAATCATTTTATTATTTGTGACTGTTTTACTATTATTTTCTATTGTAATTAGTCTTGTAGTCAGTCAAATATCGATTCGTAATATTGAAGAGATGGCTACATCTAAAGCTCAAGGTGATTTATTATTAGCGTATGATTATATTGATCAGGCTTTTCCAGGAGATTGGGAGATTAGAAACGATCAGCTTTATAAAGGATTGGAATTGATGAATAATAATAATGAGCTTGTTGACCGTCTTGCAGGTTTTACTGGAAATACCGTTACGATATTCCAAGAACAAACGCGTGTAGCCACTAATGTGTTGATTAATGATCAACGCGCTACGGGAACCGAGGTATCAGCAGAAGTTGCTCAGATGGTTCTAGAGCAAGGTGAGCATTATTATGGCAAAGCAAATGTTGCTGGCCAAAATTATCAAACAGCTTATATGCCAATTATTGATCAAGCAGGTACAATCATTGGAATATTTTATATGGGTGCAAATCAGAGTATGATTAATCAGCTACTTAGTCACTTTTTCACCCAGTTTTCAATTGTGCTCGTTGTTAGTCTTGTGCTGGCGATTGCAATTATCTTAATCTTTTCACGAAAGCTTACCCGGCGGCTAAACCAGATAGGTAGTGCCTTAAATCAGGCTGGACAAGGTCAACTAACACTTGAAGTGAATGACGATGGTTATGATGAAATTGCGCAACTTGCGAATGATTATGATAAAATGCGGCAAATGCTTGCTGCAACACTAGACCAGATCCAAGAAAGTACCGGACAACTAGCCGCTTCATCAGAGCAACTTGCTGCGAATGCCGAAGAAACAAGTTCCGCTTCTGAAAGGATCACGCTAGCCGCGCAAGAGGTTGCTGAAATCGCCCATGTTCAAAATGACGAAGTCACTAATAATCAACAGGCTGTTGACCAGATCACGACAGAACTTGATCAGGTTTCAACACATGTCAATCAAATGACAACGGATAGTCAGCATGCTAACCAACGGGCACAAAACGGTTTAGAGCAGATTGGTCAGTTAACCAATCAGCTCCGGGATATGACATCTGCTATTGCTGAGCATGGCCGAATTATCAACGGTCTGACCACACGCTCGCAACAAATCGGCGATATTACGCAAGCCATTACGACGATTGCTGATCAGACCAATTTACTTGCATTAAATGCAGCGATAGAAGCTGCTCGTGCTGGGGAGCATGGCAAGGGGTTTGCCGTTGTTGCTAACGAAGTGCGACAATTAGCCGAGCAATCTCAGCAGTCTGCCAGTATGATTACAGAACTGATTACTGCTATTCAGCATGATATGAAGGAATCTGATCAAGCATTGAAGCAAGTCCAGCATGAAGCAAACACAAGTACGCAGCTTATTACAACAACCGGTGAAGCCTTTCAACGGATTATGCAATCGATTCAGGCAATTAGCGCTGGTATTAATGACTTAAATAGTGCCACTAAGCGGATAACGATTTACTCAAAGGACGTTCAAAATTCATTTACAGCGATGTCAAAAACAGTAACGGATACCTCACATTCTGCTCAGCAAGCCTCCGATTTATCAGAGGAACAGTTCGCTGCTATGGAAGAAGTAACCGCAGCATCAGATGATCTTGCTAAGCTAGCCATGGAACTGCAAGAGCTGATTGGTCAGTTCCAAACATCAGCTTAATTAAAAAGATGTGCAAGTAAGGCATAGATTGCACTTACTTGCACATCTTTAGATCTTTTTGACAAATTCCGATTTAAGGCTCATCGCTCCAAAACCGTCAATCTTACAATCAATATTGTGATCACCTTCAACTAAACGAATATTCTTTACCTTTGTTCCTGCTTTTAGATTATTAGCGCTACCCTTTACTTTAAGATCTTTAACAACTGTAATGTTATCACCATCAGTAAGCATATTTCCATTAACATCTTTAACAATCAGCGCCTCTTCAACAGAATGTTCTTCATCTACTGGATTCCATTCATGAGCACATTCTGGACAAACAAGTAATAAGCCATCCTCATAAGTGTATTCAGATTGGCATTTAGGACAATTTGGTAGCATCGACATGGTTTCCCTCCCATTTTCTTTATAAATCATTTACCTTTAGCCAAAAGGCTAGTCCTTCTTACTATAATACGTTCGTTCTTCCTTTTCCATCTATATTTACGTAATAATAGTATGACTGCTGATATCTAGCTATTTTTTTTAAAAAAAATTTGCATACAAAAAACCTTACACGAGCATTCTCTGTCTCATGTAAGGCTTGCTTTAGCTTGCTATTCTCCAATCACGCCACAAGCAATTCTTTCGCCAGAATTTCCCGCTGGCTGTGAGACGTAATCATCAGGATCCGCATGGATCATTAATGACGTACCCTGTTCAGGAAACAATGTATTAGGCGCACCTTTTTTTAAGGTGACCATTGGCGCATCAACCTCAGCATATACTGTGCCGTCTTCTTTGACCGTAATGTTAGGTAGATCTCCGGCATGTGGTCCCTCGGGATGGTCGAAGCCATGCTTCTTATCAGTTGGATTATAATGTCCGCCTGCCGATTCAAAATCCGGTGGAATGCATTCGCCTGCTTCATGGATATGGAAGCCATGCTCGCCTGGTGGGAGATTCTCGCCCTCTAAGACTATACGAACCCCGCCTGCTGGTTTTTCCGTGAGTCTTGCTAGCGCCACCTGCTGCCCATCTCGATTCATTAAGGTTACTTCGACCATCTCTTCTGCATCTGCGCCAGTTTCGACCGCCTCTTCATCACGCGTCTGATAATCCTGAGCCTGCTGACTATTCTCATTGTTACAACCTGCTAAGCTAACTGTTGCAAAGAAAAGCATTGCTAGTAGCCAATATTTCGTTTTCATCCTGTTAACACCCTTTCTAAGCTGACTTAATGTTAGCTTTTACAAGAATGCGCCCATTTAAACAAACATTCTAGCTTAAATCTAATTGCCCGGTTCAGATAACACCTTATCAATGATTGACAATCCGCCATTATCAATGATAATAAATCTATACAAAGAAAATTTAGAGAGGTGCTAACGAATGGCTTTTATTTTCGGTATCCTGGGTTTTTTAGGTGGAATACTTTGTGCAATCGGAGATGTTCTATTTGATTACAAAAGTAAGTTAAATGAAAAGCTTGGAAGGGATAAGCTCATTGAGCGTGATTGGGCTGATATGGCCAAGTGGCGCTTTAAGCTTTCAATTGGATTGGCAACCATTGGTGTCCCATTATTTGCGCTCGGTCTCATGTCACTAGCCATGCAATTAGCAGAAAATAACAGCCTGTTTGCGACTATCTTCTGGCTTATTAGCTTAGTCGGCATAACGGGTGGAACGTTTATTCATATTATGCTGTGCTGTTTTCCTATTATTTATAAAACCATGCTGGCTAAAGGATGTACATTTGACCAAATTGAAGCGACCTTATCAGATCTTTATCATGCTGTAAAAATTCCTTTTTTTTCTTTATACTTTTGCCTAGTCATTGTTCCTTCAATCGCTGTCAGCTATGCCATTGTCGTCAATTATTTAGCTCTGCCGAATTGGACAATCAGTTTAATGCCTGTTTCACTTATGGTAATTGGTGGCTTACTTCGGGTAGTCAAGCAAGACTGGTTCGCCAACTTTCCTGGTATTATTATGCCAAGCTTAGGTATGGGCCTACTTGGTTTACTTGCCGCTATTCATGCTCTTTAATAAGTACTTTAACCATTTACCCCGCTACCTTTTGATTAAGATAGCGGGGTAAATGCCAATTGCTATTTTTTCTAGAGTAATCAACATGTGATAATCACTCTAGCATATCCCGGTGGTTTTCGGACCGCCATTTCAAAAAGATAGCCAGCAAGGGACAGAAGATGAGCACACTATAGATAACACCCTGAACAATTTGGGATTGATAAATGAGCAAACCATCTCCAAGTAGGTGCTGATGTACGATTAACCAGTACATTAATATATAAACGGGCAGCTGGATCCCCACGATTGAGGTATAGTTTTTACATAGTCGCGAAACCAAGGTAGTCACTAGTGTTAAAGATATGGCTATGACATACATTAGCACCGTTGTAACTAGAATCAATTGTATAAACGTAAGGTCATACCAGTATAGAAAACCTAAAAAAGAATTTATATTACTATGCAAGAACATCCCCGTATTGTTGGCTGAATACAAACAATAATAGACGATTAGTAGGCCCGTTGTTATGATCATTGTAGCTAGTAACCCGGCTGCTAGCTTTAACTTGAACAATCGCCGCCCTACTTTAGAACTGTATTGCAGACTAATCAGATTATGCTTGTAATCCTTTATAAAAATAGGTGCAATCATGAACATGACACTAAGGAGAACAGTTATCAGCACAGATTGACTAAAGCGATGAAAGTTATCGCCAACTAAGTCCGGGAATATCGCATGCACTGTCCCAGACTCAACAACTTGATTAATTCTAAGACTCTGACTTTCCGTAGCCCCTTGCCAAATATGTGATTCATAATCGTTTATAGTCTGTTCCCTCTGTTCAATTATCCACTCTCGAGCAGGAACTTCCCAAAAAAGGTCAATACCTTGTTCAAAAACAAGCTGATTATGGATCTCATTAAATGAAGCATCTCGAATATCCATAGTTTGAAAATTAGCTAATGATTTAACACCTAAAACAGACAAATCTGAGTTTGATTGAATCCAGTCATCGGCTTTACTTAATTCCTGTTGGTAGACAGTCTTAAAATCGGTAAATTCATGATCATCTAATTCAAGACCATAGTTTTCTATCATTTCAACACTTATCCGATAGGTATCTGTTGCTGGGCGCCCATTAGGAAAGTAAGTAAGCTCAAATTCTATAAAAAGAAAATACATGAGCAGGTTAATTAAAATGAGCATAACGAGCATAACGGGATTAAATATTTTTTTTAATTCGTGTAATAGAATTGGCATGTCTAACGTACTCCTTCACCTAAGATCTGCTTTCTTAAAACTTCGTGCACATACAATGATTAAACTGAACATTAGAATAAACCAGCTAGATACCGTTATCAACTCAAAGTAAGGGGTAACTGTGAGTGGAACATACATAAACCAGATAACCGGATTCATGATTAAATGTACCGGTGTAAACAGTCCAAGGAAAAAAGTAAGCTGATCTCTTGGAAGCAACCCTTGGATGACAAACAGCGTACCGAACAGCGTAAAAAAAGTGAATATGGCAAGATAATTATTACGAATCCACCTTGTTAATACGACCATTATCAAGTTAAAGATAATCATTAACAAGTACGCAAGCACAATGATCGCAACTAAATATTCAAAAAAAGCTAAATTCCACCACGATACGGACCAGTCATTACCAAAGTTAAAATAATTACTAATCGGTACGTCCAATAATGCTTGGTATGGAAAAACGCTAAAATACCCAATTAAAGCTGTTACTAATATGATCGTGAACACAATTAAAGTGGCTAGTGTTGTTACTACGAGCTTATCTAGCCATAATCTCCTTCCCCGTTTTGTGCTGAAGGTCAGTAAGTAACTGCCTTGGTCAAATTCAAAATTCATGACATGTGTTGTCATCAGCACAGTTAGGATAAGACCTTCAAACAGTATTGCTTTAAACAGGGTTGTGAATAGTAACTGGTGCGTCCTAAATACAGATTGGTCATGAAAAAAATATTTGTATTCCTTGTTTTCAGCCACCTTATCAAACCGATCATTAATAACGTCATTCTGCTTTCTAATTAATGCAGCTGCTGAACCGCTCAGCCCATATTTATTAATGGCGGCCTCAGCTTTCTCAGTCGGGTCAAGCTGGCTAAAATCATTATCTATATTCAGACTCTTAAAATAGTAATGTTCAAGTATAGCAACCTCAGTAATAAAAGCGAGCTCTTCTTCAGTAACAGACGCTTCTAACATATAGTCCCGATCTGAATATAGTGCTCCCATGTCTGGATAAGTTGTTGACCACAAATTTGATGTCAGCACATTGACTTCTTTCATTTGCGAGTCGTAATCTCTCGCTAATCGAGCAACCACGTCATTATTAATTTCATTGCCATACGTGTCAGCAATTCGATTGACTATTCGTAAATCTTCCTTGATGTAGTGGTTTTGATAGATCAGCACAGCGTTAACGACAATGAACACAACCAAAAGCGCTAAGGTAACCGGTGCAGTCATTGCCTTTTGAAGCTCATACCGAACGATCTGCATAATAGTGTCCGCTACCTACGTCTTGATATTGATAAAGAAAGGCATCCTCCAATGTTGGCCTTACTTGCAACCAATTTAAATCAGCATTCTTCTCTGCGATAAAACGAATAACCATTGCACCATTATCTTGTCGTTCTGATAATGATAAATAGTGTTGCCGAAACTGATCAACATCCGGAAAAGCTACTTCTGTTTCAAAGACTTTTCCTTCAAGCTCACTACAAATATTAGCAATACTATCTTTATAGCGGATTTCACCATTCTTAATCATAATAATTTCATTCGCAATTGATTCAACATCCGATACAATATGGGTCGACAGAATAACTGTTCGATTGCGAGCTAGCTCAGATAGTAAGTTTCTAAATCGAACCCGCTCTTTCGGATCAAGCCCAGCTGTTGGCTCATCTAATATTAATAGTTGCGGGTCATTTAACATTGCCTGCGCAATGCCTACACGTTGGATCATTCCACCCGAGAACGTGCGCATCTTCTTTTTCATGACATCTTCTAAGGCAACGAGCTTAAGGAGCTCAGGTATCTTTTGATCCATTTCCTTCTTCTTTAAGCCTTTTAAGGCTGCTAAATAGTGGAGATATTGATACGGGCTATTATTCTTATAAAATCCGAATTGCTGTGGAAGATAGCCGATGACATCACGATAATGCTCGCCCATACTATATATATCCTGACCTTTATATAAAATTGCTCCCGAACTAGGATAAAGCAACGTAGTCAGCATTTTAATTAAAGTTGTTTTCCCTGCGCCATTCGGCGCTAACAAACCGTATACCCCGTGCGTAAATTCAAGATCAATTTCGTTAAGTACAGTGTGACTTCCATATTTCTTACTAACATCGTTAATTGTTAACATAGATAATAGCCCCCCTACTCCTGTCTTGTATAAAGACTAATTTTATTTTTTTTAAATATAAAAGAAACGTTACAGAAATAATGATGAGGTAGACCCCCCACGGGATCGTTATTAACAGACGTTGATAAAGACTTGAATCGATCAGGATAGGTACCGCATTTATACTAATCCAACCGATAAAAAATAGTAAGCGCGAAAAAACTGATCTAAGCCACGTTAAAGCATACAAGAATAATAGTGCAAATAGTAGTAGTGAGGTCGTCGATACCATCAGTGCTTGCACAAAATGGAACGATGAAAATTTAACCAGCATTAACAGCACCCACAATGTATTTAACAGAAAGCAACAAATACTAAACAACAGCATCCGGAATACCGCTAATTGCTCAAGCGTGTACTTACAGGCCATCTCCACCTCTACTGTGCTCAGAAACTCACTTGATAGGAAAGGGAGTAATGACAGTACACCATACAAAATTGGTGAACTAATCATAATTATTCCATAAGGGTTTTGTGCAAAGTTTATCTGTTCTTGCTGAGTTATGATTAAAAAAACCATTAGCGAAGTGACCATCAGTACAGCTATACTTACTGCCCTTGCATCTCTGAATACAAACCGGAGCCCTATCTGTTTGTACAGCTTGTACAAAAGCTTAAAAAAAGGTTCCGGCCTGCGCACCCCTTTGCTTACAATTTGATTAATTTCACATTTAACCCTGTTTAGATCAGGTAGAAGCTCATCACCCTTATTCATTGCTAGCCACCTCCTTTAGGGCATGTTTAATAATAGCTAAGCCGCGATAGTATTTAGTCTTAACAGAAGACTCTGTAATGTGTAAGGCAAGACTGACTTCTTTAAATGTATACTCAGCAAACAGCTTTAACCGCAGAATTTGCTGAAGCGAGCTTTCCAGCGAATTGACCTCATTCATCACCGCATCGACCCTTTCGTTATAAAGTATGGTTAACGTTACATCATCTGTTTGAGCAAGTTCGAGCTCATGAATAGCGACGGTAGCTTTCTGCATCCGATAAACCTTTGAACGGAAGTAATCTACAATTGTATAGGTAGCAATCTTGTATAACCACGTACGGAAGGCTGCCTTCTTCCGATCAAACTGGTAAATACCTTGTAGCATCTTAATGAAAATTTCCTGGGTCAAATCTAGTGACTGTTCTTGTTCACGCGTTTGCTTGTATACATACCGATAAATCTCGTAGTAGTGTCTTGACACGAGCTCATTTGCAGCAGCTTTATTCCCCGTTTTCTTAATCTGTTTTATTAGCTTTGCTTCATGCTCCATAGCTCACCACTCTTTTATTATAATTCCATTACTTATAGCCACATTAATAACCGATATTCTTCAAGTGTCCTTGTTAAAATGAAAAATATTAACATAATTATCGTTATATTTATTGGATTATTTAATGATACTCACACCTATATATTCGACAAACAGCAGAAAATAGTTTTACTTTTTTTATTTTACTTGAAAAAATTTTCAGATTAACGATTAGAACGTTATTTGCACGCTAATACTTTAAAAAAACCTCCAAGATAGCATTTGGAGGCGATATGACGTATTCAATTAAAAACTCAGTGATATCATCTACCAAACAACAAGTAAATGAGATAAGCCAGCATAATCACTAAACCTAACGCCAGTAAAATAAATAGCCACTTCAACCATCTCTCTAGTATTGCTCGGTTCGTATAGCCTGACCGCAAACCATTAATCGGTGTGACATGAATCGCTCTCTCGGCGGGAATAACTGCGCCAATTAATCCAACTGCAAGTGGGATTAGTCCAGCCCATAGCAAGTCGCTCAATTGGGCACTTGTCCATGCCTGTTCAAGCCATGCACTAATGGATAATGAAAGCATAATGGCAATGAGACTAGCAAAAAAGCCAGTTAAGAAGCCTTCCAACCAAATAAGGAAGCGCACCTGATTATTCCGCCAGCCAAGTGCTTTTAATAGGGCCAGCTCTGGCTGACGTTCACTCACATTTTGCCACATCATTTCAACGCTTGTTAGTAATGCGATAATAAGGGCAGCTATACTTGCTATATATTGAACTTGCCCCACCTCAACTGCAATGTATTCGCCAAGGATGGTCGTATACATGACCCCTTGAAGTCGTAATGTAATTGATAAAAATACTGCTAACAAACTTGACGGTAAAGCAATCGTCAGAACCGACAAAATGTACCGTTTCCATTTTCGAAAAAAATAATTAGTCGCCATTGTCACGATACCCTTTGTCGGGAAAAGCATTTTGCTAGCTGTGACGACTTCCCCTCGTTGCATTGTCTGTGCTGGTGAAAGCCTCATAGCTAAGGTAATCGGTAAAATTGAACCCAGTAGATAAATAACCGCACCGATTACACCTGTTAACACAAACCGAACTGAGGAAAAGTTAACCCCTTCACTCCAATAGCTAAAACCGAGAATTAGCCAAGAAACAAGTGCAGTTAGCCCTCCTAGCATAGCGGATTCAGTCAGTAAAAGCTTACCGAGCTGACTTGGACGCCATCCGACGGCTAAAAGGATCGCTAGTTCCTTCTTTCGTGCTTGAAGACTAATTAATCCAGATGCCCAAACGTACATGACGGCTACAGCAATAACCATAATCAGAATAGTCTTATAGCCGAGCGTTGCTTCACGAAATATGGTCATAGCAGCACCAAGCTTGATCCACGGCTGCTGAAACCATCCTTCCGTTGCATCGGTGTCTGATTCAGGCACATATACCAGTGTTTGTTGGGGTGAAGAACCCAGCATAATATCGGTAATCAAGCCCGTCTCTTGTTCAATTTGGTTAGCAATTTGCTCCAATTTCATCTGACTCTGCTCTACTAAATCATCAACACCCTCAACTTTAATTCTAATGGCAGAAATGATTTCATCGCCAAGAAGTTGTTCCGCATATTCAAGCGTTGTCAGCATAGTTGGTGGACTGGTCAGAAAGCTTTGGCCTGCTCCAATTGGCTCTAACAGACGGGGTGGATTAATGGGCTGCAATTCTGGATCCAGTACAAGCTCCGCTCTAATTGGGCGATACGTTTCCATTGGAAGCTCTGTAGATGGGTCCTGTGTGATTGCCAACAGCCCTGGATCATAGAAGCCAATCCACTGCGGCTCAATAAAAGGTAACGATTGCTCATAACTTACTTCATCACGATAGCCAGTGAAGCTTTCCTGATCACTAATTGCAACGTCAATATTAACTGTTTGTAGCTGATAGGCATGTGGCCACTGCTCTGGGTACGGGCTTTGTTCTTGCTGATAAGCTAACGGTGCTACTTGCGTTACTAAATTAAAGTAATCCTGAACTAATAAATTTTCATTGTAGCGCTCACCTGTCTCTAAGTGATAACCTGAAATGCTATTGGCAAAGTAGGTGAACAACTGATCATCACTATAATGAAATTGTTCAACTCGTTCACCGACTAGCTCATCTAAGTAAGCTTCCCCACCTAACGCTTCGAGTTGCTGATAAATTTGGGACGGACTCTCATCGTTATCAATCGGGACATCAAGCTTTTCATAGGTATAAATAAGCTCAGAATTGGTATAGGAATGATTACTTATTAAAACCGGCAATTCATAGATTGTCTCTTCAGTAAGGGGACTTACATCATCAGCTAGATCGAAATAGTGACTATCACCAACAGCTAGAATAGCCTGATCAAGGCCAACCAGTTCGGCTTCCTGCACCGGATCAATTGCAGCCATCAACTGTGACTGCATGATTGGGTTTGTCCCTTCACCAAATGGAGCATAATAGGGTGAAAAAATGCTCGGATCTCCTGGATGTTGATTAACGGATTGATAAGCTGTAAAGGTGTCCGTTAACTGGTTAATGCCATCACCCATTATGTTTTTGCGCGTGAAACGATAGAGGCCTTGTTCAGGTAAATCCGGATCATCCAGTTTTAAGAAAAAATGGACATGTCCAAGAAACGCAATGGGTGCGGCAATTTCAACTCCTGATATCCTGTTAATCTGCTCATACTGAGCGAATGAAATTCCACCAGAAATACCACTTAAAAAATTGGTATCGAGGAGCTGATCCCGTTCCGTTTCGCTTCTACTAGCTACCGGTCGGACTACAATATGATAGGAGGACTGCCAGCGTTGCTGAAGTTCTTCGGTAATTGTCACTTGATTTTGATCAGATAATCCGACTAAATAGGACAATCCCGCTGCAATAACCAAGACACCGAACAGTAGTAAAAAGAGCCGTTCTTTTTTACGCTTCCAGTTTTGCCAAATAAAACGGATCATTTCAGTTTACCCACTCGGTCACTGATCACACAGCCATCCTGCATGGAGATAATTCGTCCTGCTCGTTCTGCTAATTGAGATTCATGGGTAACAAAAACAACACCACAGCCATCCTCTTTGTGTAAGTGTCTCAGTAGACTGAAAATTCGCTCGCCCGCTTCACTATCTAAGTTACCAGTCGGCTCATCTGCTAGTAACCAGCTTGGCTTATGAATGACCGCACGTGCAATGGCGACTCGTTGCTGCTGACCACCAGATAATTGAGAAGGTAATGCAGTCAACTTATCTGACAAACCTACATAATTAAGCACTTCCTTTGCTCGGGTTTGCCTATCATAGGACACCTTTCTTCCAAATAACGGTGTTAACACATTTTCTAGCACACTCAAGGTCGGCAAAAGGTGAAACTGCTGAAAGACAAAGCCAACTTGCTCAAAGCGAAAGTCCGCCACAAGTCGGTTACCTTTTGTTCCTATCGCCTTGCCATCATAAAGAAGGTGACCGCTAGTCGGTCGATCTAGCGTTCCAAGCATGCTTAGCAACGTTGACTTGCCTGATCCAGATGGACCGATTACAGCAGTAAACTCTTCTTTTTTAAAGCAGAGATTAAGCTTATGAACAGCTGTCGTTTCAACTCCGTCACCCTGATATGACTTTGTGAGATCAACACATTCAATTTGGGAAACCATATGATACCTCCATCACTTATTGTAATACTTATCGTACCATTAATTACCTTATTTAGCCACTAAATATTACAGAGACAGGTAGGTTATTTAATTGATCTAAATCCTTTGTAGTAACCTATATTTATTTTTTGCTATAGTTGACAACAATCAGACTCAAGCCCCCCTGAAAGCTTGTCATTTTACGAAAGTGTCCGTATTTTCGATCCCATTCACCTGAATTAAGATCATGTTTCAATCTTTTTACGTAGGCTAGCTCTGTGTCTTTGTCAACAAAGCCCCACGCAGATTGCGCAGCTCGTACTTCAGGTTTTAGAAACGCCTCTGGCTTGCCATAAAAGGCATCCTGAAAGCCATCAACACAATCAAAGGGAACAGGCACTGGTATGACAGTAGCATTACCTGCTAATTTCTCAACCAAATCCGCTATACTTGGATACCGCTGTACTTCAGCTGCAACTACGTCTTTAAAGTAATCAACATTCCAATGTCGATCTAGCTTAGCTGGATCGAAGGTTAGCATGACTACCTTATGCTTGGTGACACGCTTTAACTCTGCTAGCCCTTTATTAATATCATGCCAATGATGAACAGTCACCATTGCCATAACCGCATCAAAGGATTGATCATCAAATGGTAGCTGCTCAGCTACAGCATTTACAGCTGGAAATTTACCAGACATACTCCGCTCAAGGCGCATGGTTTGGGAAGGTTCAACAGCGACAACATACGCGTTATCAGGCTCATACGAACCAGCTCCTGCTCCAACGTTTAATACTGTATCCATTTCGCTAAGTTCAGCAAAGACATAGTCAGCAATTCTTGGATCAGTCTGCCTTTGCTTATGATAGCCTGCACCATGAAAATTATAATCATATTGAGGAAAATTAGCTTTTGTCATCATTAACACACTCCTTAGAATTGTTTTACCTATAACTAAACTGTATACTACAATTACACATAAATAAAATACATATATTTTATAAAAACATAAATTTAAGTTAAGTTTAGGGAGGGACAAATGAATTTACATGGCTTACGAATCTTCTATTATGTTATGAAATTTGACAGTATAACGAAAGCAGCTGCCGAGCTACACGTTAGTCAGCCCGCGGTTTCTACTCAGCTAAAAAAATTTGAACAGGAGTTAGGTATTTCCCTTTTTAATAAGCAGGGCAGAGGGTTAGAACCAACATCATTTGGTATAGAGCTGGCAAGTCATGCGGCTATCCTATTTAATCACGAACGTGAACTGATTAGCTTAGTTGAAGCGCATAAGGCAGGGAGAAAGGGCAAACTCCATATCGCAGCAACTTATTTACCAGCTAACTTTATTTTACCTAGGTGGGTTGCTAGCTTTAAGCAACGATACCCAGATATTGAAATAATTGTAACCACAACAAATTCGACTGAAGCTGGTCAATTAGTCGAATGCTATGATGCCGATTTAGCTATTTTCGGGGGAAGTAGTGAGGATCAATCACCTCGTATTAACTGGAAGCTTCTTACCGAGGATGAGCTGTGGTTTGTCGTTGCTGCTAACCATCATCTTGCCAACCAAACCGTTGCATTAGCTGAGCTTATGCAGGAGCCGTTTGTCATGCGCGAGCAGGGTAGCTCTACCCGTGCACGCTTATTATCGCTCTGCCAAGCTCACGGGGTAAAAAAGCCTGACTTTGGCTTGCAATTTAATGGTCTCCATGAAGTCATTCAAGCCGTTATCGCCGGGTACGGCGCTAACTTTGTTTCAGCATTGGCTGTTGAAGATGCTATCAAGCAGGGCATGCTTGCTCGTGTTTATGTACCCAACATAACTGTAATAAACAAAATTGCGATTGGAACAAGACAACACGAGCAACCCTCACAAATAATTTCCCTGTTTTATAACTTTATTAATCTAATTGAAAGTTAAAAAAACTTTAATTACGTTAGCGTTTTACAGTGCTTTATTTGTAATGTAATGCTGCTATTTATTCTTAAAGAGGAGAATATTGATTACTCTATTCTATCAACAAGTTGGCAAATAACCTTACTTAACCCTAAAACGTAAGCGGGCGGTCCACTTAAGGTAAATCTTGCAGTGTGGGGGGCTAATAAATGATACTGAAAAACTCTTTTTTCACCTTCATACACATCGTTGTAATAAGAAGTTACTGATTCTACTAGGAATTCAAGATTGCTTATTGATTGTAATGAAAAGTCTAGTATGGTTAGGGCAGTATTACTTATTTTTTCTTCTTCTAGAAATCGATAAGCAAGGCCATTCTTGGTATCAATTAATTGATCACGCCCCACGAATTCGTGAAGATTTTCTTTGGTGAAACGCCATTGCCCACCAATTTTGCTTCCTTTTAATTTTCCATCTCTAAGGTAGTTTCTAATTGTACGCGAAGTGACGTTTAATTCATTTGCTAATTCTTCTACTGAATACAGTTCAACCATTTTCATCTTCCCTTTCTATACTTATTACACGATTAGCATACTTTTTGTTCAATTTGTCATGTGAAGTAAAGATAATAATCTTGTTCTTATTATAGGCTAAGATAGCTTCAAAAATTGCTGTAGCAGACAATTGATCAATGCTACTTGTTATCTCATCCATTATGTATAAATCTGCCTCCATTAATAATAGTCTTGCCACTGCAATCCGCTGTTTCTCACCACCAGATAAGTTACTTCCATTCTCTACCAAAACAGTTGACCACTCCTTATTTTTAAGAATTGGATCAAGAATTTTTGTGCTTTTTAAAAAAGCTTTTTGGTTATTCGTTAGTTTTTTTCCATAGGCAATATTCTCCTCAATGCTCGTTGATAGAATGGTAGTTTCTTGAGCTAAATACGCTATTTTATTTCTAAGAGAATTATTTTGAATGTCATTTATAGCATATCCATTAACTTTAATTCCAGCTGAGTCTCTGAATTTTAATAGTAACTTTAGTAACGATGATTTTCCACTTCCAGAAGGACCACTTAAGTATAAAACATTGCCTGGTACAATTGTTGCTTTAATATTAAAACTATATTGGTTACCATTAAGATCAAATGAAGGGTTGTTAAATTCTATACTTTTTATTTTATTAATAATGCGTTCTCCATCTTTTTCAATGTTTGCTATCAGCTTTTCTTTAAGAAAATTGTTTGAAGTTAGGAGTGATCTGAAATCAATATTAATTTTATTAATTTCTGAAAGTGCATTAAAAAACAATGGGAACACAATACTTAAAATAATTAAATTTGAAATTTGAAATTCACCCTTTACGATTAAAATACTCGTCCAGAGATAAACAAAATTTTGAACAGCTTGATTTAGAAAGCCTATTGTTGCACTTGTTGTTCCTGCAAATTTGTTGGTGTTTGCCAGATTACTGTACATAGCTTCAACCTTGCAGGACAACAAATTATTTAATACTTTAGTATCCATATTTGCCTTTACGGAATCAATATTAGACAAGGTAACAACTAAATCTTTTGTTGCAACTGCTGAGCTTCTTTGCATCCTATCCATTCTTATTGCTAACTCCTTATTGATAAGCTTAAAACCAAAGTAATTTAGCGGAATTAGAAAAAACATTACCAAGCTGATTTTCCATGATATGAACCAGGCCAATATAAGGGAACAGACGAGCATGATAAACGCTTTAATGACAGCAGGAAAACTCGTGATAAAGAACAAATACAATGAATCAACTGCACTATTAATACGGCTAATTAAATAAGTTGGTTCTAATTGAACATAAGAATCATACGTCATATTAACCATTTTTTGCACAAGACTAAATAAATAATTAGTATTAAATTTTGCTGCATAATTCTCCCTATAAACTTGAGCAATGATTTGTAATAAAAAAGATACTGCCACTGCAATAAAGATATAAAAAAATGTCTTTGTAGAAAGGTTATTTTCATTTCGAGTTTGAATAATAAGCGGTGTTATCAAGGCCGTAATTGAAGTTAAAATGACTACAATACTACTTAATAATATAAATCTTTTGTTAAGCTTAATTATTTCTTTCAACTTAACCCCTCATTTCACTAATTTTCCTATTATTATAATTTTAATTATTAATTTTTTTAATCTTTTTCTTTATTGATAGGAAAATGATGAACTGGTTTGGTTTTAAACACATTCACATAGTAACTAACCGATACACGCAATGAAAAATAACTAGTAAGCCAAAAAAAAACCAGTTACTGTTTTTTTAAGAAACAATAACTGGTTTGTATGACTTATCCAAACTTCCCTGTTATATAATCCTCAGTTTCTTTCATTTTCGGATTGGTGAAAATTTGATCTGTTTCACCAACCTCGACAACGACACCATCAAGGAAAAAAGCGGTCTTGTCTGAAACCCGCGCAGCTTGCTCCATGTTGTGGGTGACAATGACAATTGTGTAGTTTTGCTTTAACTCATGAATAAGCTCCTCAACCTTCAATGTTGCTAACGGATCTAGGGCTGAAGTTGGCTCATCCATTAAAATAATATCCGGTTCAACTGCCATCACGCGTGCAATACAAAGACGTTGCTGCTGACCACCGGAAAGACTAGTACCTGAATCATCAAGGCGATCCTTCACTTCATCCCATAAGGCGGCTTGACGAAGACACTTCTCAACAATTGCATTAAGCTGCTCTCGTTTTTTTATCCCATTTGCTCGGGGACCATAAGCAACATTATCATATATACTGAATGGAAAAGGATTCGGCTTTTGAAACACCATTCCAACTGATTTTCGTAGTTGAACCACATCAATACTCGAGTGATAAATATCATCACCATCAATTTTAATTTTACCTTTTAAACTTGTTTTATGAATTAAATCATTTAGTCGATTCAATGTTCTTAAGAACGTCGATTTCCCACACCCTGATGGACCAATTAAGGCAAATACCTCTTGCTCTGGTATCTCAAGTGAGATTTTATTTAAAGCTTGCTTCTGATCATAGAAGAAGTCAAGCTGATTGACCTCGATCTTAATTGACTTATTTGTCTGCTCAGTCATACGTCGTTCCTCCCTAAACCCTTACTATGAAAAGCGCTTAATCAATCTTTTAAACAATGCGCCTGCTAAAAAGTTAATGATAATAATGAGAATAATTAAAACAGCACCTGTTCCAAACGCCATATCCATATTTCCCGTCTCCATGGCAACCATATAAAGGTGTAAGGAAAGTGTTCGGCTTCCATCGAATAGTGTTCGTGGAATTAACAAACTTCCACCTAATGTTAGTAAAAATGCGGCTGTTTCACCAACGACCCGACCAATTGACAAAATTAAACTTGTTAAAATACCTGGGAAAGCTAGTGGTAACACAATTTTCTTAATGGTATACCATCGGGTTGTACCCAATGCTAAGCTTCCTTCTCTTAAAGGATTAGGAACATTGCGCAATGCTTCCTCTGAGGCACGAATAACGACAGGTAAAATCATCATGACTCCCGTTAATGATCCCGAGATAATTGACCAGCCTCCTGTTATATCTCTTAGTAAGATAACAAAGAATATAAAGCCAAATAAACCGAAAACAATTGATGGAATACCTGCTAATGCTTCTGTCGTAAAGCGAATAACTTTTTTAAACAGACCTTCTCTAATATATTCATTAAGATAGATGGCTGTCCCAACTCCAATTGGTGTTGCCAGTAGTAACGTGACCCCAACTAAGTAAACCGTCCCGAGTATAGCCGGGTAGATACCGCCCTCTGCGCCCATCCGACGAGGCTCTTCAAGAAGAAACGCTAAATTTATCATGGCAAGACCACGACTCATTATATAAAAAACGATGGCAAGAAGGATCGTCACGGTCAGTGCCGCAGCTAAGCTTAATAAACTATAAGCAATAATCTGATTACGTTTAACTTTTGACATGATTTAATGCTCCTTCTTTACTAAAGCTAGGGTAATAGAATTTAAGATCATAATAAAAATAAATAACACGATCCCTGTTGCAAACAGAGCTTGACGGTGCTCAGGTCCGGCATAGCCCATTTCAAGCGCAACATTCCCAGTAAGCGTTCGCACCGGCGCAAAAATACCTTGCCAACCGAATTCAGGAATTTGTACTGTGTTTCCAGCTACCATGATAATCGCCATTGTTTCACCTAAAGCACGACCTGTACCTAAAATAATTGATGTTATAATCCCAGACTTGGCAGCTGGAACAACAACCGAATACACACTTTGCCAGTCCGTTGAGCCTAATCCGAGCGCAGCTTCCTTGTACTCCTTAGGTACTGCTCTAATGGCATCTGCAGAAATGGTAATAATTGTAGGTAAAATCATAATGGCAAGAATAATACCACCAGCTAACACAGAATAACCCGTCTGATAAGTTCCAGGTAAATATTCGCCCAACGGACCATGTGCTAAAGATCGAATCATACTACGAATGACGACGATCCCGAAGAGACCATATACAACAGATGGAATGCCCGCTAGTAAATCAACCATTGGTTTAATGATTCGTGTCAGCCTTGCTGGTGCAACCTCTGCTAAGAATACAGCTACTGCTATACCTATTGGTGCACCGATTACAATAGCTAAAATCGTTACTAACACCGTTCCAATAATCATAGGGAAAATCCCGTAAATTTGATTAGTTGGGTTCCATGTTGTTCCAAACAAAAAATTGGTTATTCCATAATTCCAGACAAATGGCAATCCTTCTTTAAACAGAAAGAATCCTATTAACCCGATTGAAAATACAGATGCTAATGCCATTATGATCAAAATTATTTTCACAATTCTCTCTTCCAAATTAGCGGCTTTCTTTTTTAACGTTTGTTGCATTGTTTCATCACCACACGACTCCTTCAGTCAGCTAATGTTGTATGTTCTAACAAGAGGAAAGAACAGGGTAGTTAAAACTACCCCGTTCTTAAAACCATTTTAATTTTGTAAAATTGTTTAGTTAACTTTAATAAATCCTTGTTCTTCAACTACGTTTTGACCTTCCCCACTCAAGACAAAATCTAGAAATGCTTGTGCTAATTCACTTAAAGGTTCTGAATCATTAGAGACATAGTTGAATGGTCTTGAAACTGTGTAATCACCAGCTAATACATTTTCAGCAGTTGGATCTACACTGTCTACTTGCAGACCTTTTACCGTATCATTTAAGCCACCCAATGATACGTAACCAATACCATTTGGATCAGCTGCAACCGATTCTCTTAAAGACCCACCAGAGTTTTGAATAATAGCAGTTGCAACCAACTCTTCTTCACCCATAACGATATCTTCAAATGCACCACGTGTTCCAGAACCTTCTTCTCGACTGACGACAACGATATCCTCATCGTCTCCACCAACTTCAGACCAGTTTACAATTCCACCAGAGAAAATAGCTTGAATTTGCTCAATTGATAAATCGGCTACCGGATTATCAGGATGTACAATGATCGCGATACCGTCAATTGCAATTGTGTGTACGTCAATGCCAGTTTCATCGTCAGCTACTTCACGAGACACAGCACCTAAATCAGCGGCATTGTCCTGAGCTGCAGTAATCCCAGCACCTGAACCACCACCAGAAACCTCCAGGCGTGCATCTGGATGAATGCTCATAAATGCTGCTGCTAATTCTTCAGAAAGTGGTTGTACCGATGTTGAACCTGCCATTGTAATCGTACCTTCTAAACCATCAGCTTCTGGCTCTTCTTCAGCAGCTCCGTTATCTTCTACTTCTTCTTCAACTGGATCATCACCATTTACTTCTTCATCTGTATCTTGCCCACATGCTGCTAGTAGAGTGACAGCAAACATTGAAATTAATACTAACATTAAGAACTTTTTCATAACTTAGTTAATCCCCTCTCAAACGCTTTTTTAATTTGTTTTACAAGCCTAGTATAGGGGATGATCATTAATCCATCGTTAAGCCAATGTAAGGTTTATGTAAATGTTTATGAATTTATTAACGTATGTTAATAAACGAAAAAAAGCAGGTAGTAATCTTAAAGTCACTACCTGCTTCTTTAAATGGTATATTATAGCTTGTTAATAATTTGTCTTGTATCTTCTAGATAATCTTCAAGCTCGGCTCGTGTTAAATATGGCACTCGACCATAAAAGATATGATCAATCACTTCAACACCATTACTATTAAACAACCAACCTGAGGTCACTGTTTTAATCGCAACACTTAAGGGATTCTCTTCCCCGTCAATTAATTGTGGCTGTCCGGTTGGCGTAAGAAATAACGCGCGTTTACCCAAGAACTGATCACGAACGGCTGGATCATCAAAGCTGTAGGCAAAGCCATGCTGAAAGACGCGATCAATATAACCCTTCATAATTGCCGGCATGCCATTCCACCAGATTGGGAAAATGTAAATATAGAGATCACTTGCTAACATCAACTGTTGCTCTAGCTTAATCTCATCTGGAAAATCCTCCTGTTCCCGGACAAATTGACCATCTTCTATATGAATGGCATCCTTTCCTTGCAAAATAGGATTAAAATTCATAGCATATAAATCTCTAACCGTAACTTGATAGTTTTTTGCTTGTAATGCTTTGGTCACAGTATCAAGCAATGCATGTGAAAAGCTTTCTTCACGTGGATGAGCAAAAATAATTAACGCTTTCATTGTCTGATCTCTCCTTTAGTAGCAAGCCATTTTAATAATCGTGTCATAAAGTACCTGAGCAGCAATAGCTAAATCGTCTGCTGTCGCAAATTCCGCTGGATGATGGCTAATGCCCTCCTTCGTTCGGACAAAAATCATGCCTATCGGTGTGACTTGTGCAAGGATCATGGCATCATGGCCAGCACCACTTGGTAGTTTAATACAAGGTAACTGTTGTTCATTCATTACTGTCTCCATTAACTCAGTAACTGTCGTTGTCGTGTGCACGGCTTTAGAAATCTCAATAACGTTAAGCTCTGTTGCAATTCCCCTTTTTTCAGCAATACGCTCGGCCTTTTTTTCAATCTCAGTAACAAGCCTGTCTAACTTTTGATCAGATAGATCTCGTAAATCAACTGTAAATTCAACCTCTGCTGGGATCACATTAATACCACCAGGTTTAACCGATAGTTGTCCAACGGTAGCAACAGCTTGATTCTCCCGTTTAATTAACGCTTCGATAAACGTAATAAGCTCTGCGGCACAGGCCAGTGGGTCCTTACGCAAATGCATGGGTGTTGTACCTGCATGGCCAGCTTCACCCTTTAGGTTTATCTTTAACCACCTTAAACCGACAATTCCTGTTACCAAGCCAACGGGGGCATTTGCTTCTTCGAGAACCTTGCCCTGCTCAATATGTACTTCTAAATAGCCCTTTAGCTTTTCTGGATCTCTCTTCGCCTTTGCTAATTGAATAGGTTGATAGCCTTGGTTAATCATTGCATCCACTAAAGGTATACCCGCTTGATCACTATACTTCTCAAGGTCTGTTTGAGTAAGTTGCCCGATGAACGCTTGACTACCAAGCATTCCTGATGAAAAACGAGCACCCTCCTCATCGGTAAAGGCAACAACTTCGACATGAAAAGGTAATGTTACGTTTTGCTCAGCTAATGTCCTAAGAACCTCAATTCCAATTAATACGCCTGCTGCACCATCAAATTTGCCACCATTAAAGACCGTGTCAATGTGTGAGCCAATCAGTAAGGTTTCAGCTTCAGCAGCTTCAGCAGGATACCTTCCAAAGAAATTACCCATTGCATCTTCATATACCGTTAAATGTGCAGCTTCCAGATAAGTCCGCAATAATTGCTTGGCTTCTTGCTCCTCTTTGCTAAAGGCTAAGCGCGTCAAGCCTCCTTGCTCAGTTCGGCCAATTTCGCCTAACTGTTGAATCATTTTCCATAGTCGTTCACAATTAATGATCATGTTAAGCCTCCTATATCTATTCATTATACCACGCTATAGGTTACGACTTAGTATTTAGATCAGCCTCCACCTTAGGGTTGAGATTCTTATCCTACAAATAACTTAGTTAAAATACGATCTCAGTCCGTTTTATTAAAGCTTGTTAACGGCTATCATTATAGTATCAAGAACAAAAAGGATGAATGACATGAAAACAGCTATTAAGAATTTATTTCGCACTAAAAACCGCAGACATTATTATCGTTGCACCTCCAACGCCCATACAATTGAACAACGACTGGCCAAGTATGACTTGCTGAATCGTCAGCTAAGAATTAGACAAATCTTATAGAATACGTTGTATAATGAGAGTGAAAATTAACTGGAACAACAAGGAGTGAAGAAATAGATGCAGACATTATATCAATTAAAAAAACGTGATTTGTCTCTAGCGGCAGATATCTTACTTCAAGCTTTTATGAATGACCCATTAAAACAAGTGTTTGCAGGGGGCGCTAATTATGAGCAAAAGTATCGCGCTTTTTTTACTGTACCGATGACTTTTGCACTCAAATATGGAAAGGTCTATGCGCCAAGCGAAAATTTACAAGGTATTATGGCCGTTATCCCAGGCAAGCTTGCCGATATGTCTTTTGGACGTATGCTTCGAAGTGGTGCGATTCGACCTGCTTTGAAGATGGGAGCTGATACATATAAGAAGATTATGCCATTTGTTAATCACCTCAGCCAAGAACGCAAACAAATAATGGGACAACAAGACTTTTATTACCTAGCCGTTATTGGTGTTGACCCTCAGTTTCAAGAAAGAGGACATGGAAAAAAGCTCTTAACAACGTTAATTGAGCAAAGTGAGCAAGAAAACTTGCCTGTTTATCTAGAAACAGAAACCGAAAATAATGCGGCTATGTATCAGCATTTTGGCTTTAAGATCATGAGTAAAAAAATGGTCGAAGGAACGGATCTCACCATCTGGACAATGCTTCGTGAGCCTTACAAAAACGATTATCATCACTTGTTATAGTGCTAGCAAACACTCTATTCCATATCCCCTCATTTCACTTCACTTCTTTTTTTTTAAAAAAAGACTTGTCAAAGGAAACAATCTCACTTATAATGCCTATAATAAGAATTTTCTAAAAATATTGATTTTTTAAAAAAGCAATGATGAGGGAAAGTAAGGATTATGCATTTTTCACAAGAGAGCTTCGGTAGCTGAAAAGAAGCATCAATGCAAATGCTGAAAATGGCCTTTGAGCTGCGTTCTGAACGTGAGTATCACTAGTAGGAAACGACGAGATTTGGTACTCGTTACAAATACCAGAGTATGAAAGCTATCTAGCTGAGTACTTCATGAGGCTGTATGTGTGAGCATACAGTAAAATTAAGGTGGTACCGCGTTTGTTGTCTCAACGCCCTTATTGTTCTACAAAGAGCAGTGGGGGCGTTTTTATTATGGTCAAAAACCTCCCTGCTTGCTCGTACTTTAAAGCAATACGACTAAGGAGGAAACAACATGAGCAACAAATTATTAGTTTTTCAATCTGATTTCGGACTAAGCGATGGAGCAGTTAGTGCGATGTATGGTGTGGCAAAATCGGTTAGCCTTGATTTGCAATTATCTGACCTAACTCACGATATTCCCCCTTACAACATATGGGAAGCATCATATCGCTTATATCAAACAACTTCGTATTGGCCAGAAGGAACCGTATTTGTATCGGTCGTTGATCCAGGGGTAGGCTCTGATCGACTGAGCGTTGTCGTTAAAACGAATGAAGGCCATTATATTGTTACACCAGACAATGGCACTGTTACTCACCTAGCACAATCGGTCGGCATAGCTGAAGCCCGGGTTATTGATGAGAAGGTTAATCGTCTTGCACGCTCCTATGAATCGTATACCTTTCACGGTCGAGATGTCTATGCCTATACAGCAGCTCGCTTAGCTGCTGGTGAGATAACGTTTGCGCAAGTTGGGCCAGCCTTACCTGTCGATCAACTCATTACCTTTCACACACCGATCGCAGGCGTTGAGCAAGGCTTAGTGACTGGTACGGTTGATATTCTTGACGTTCGCTTTGGCAACCTGTGGACCAGTGTTAATAAGGAACTTTTTTTTAAGGAGGGGATTAACTATGGCGATACTTTAGAAGTGACTATTTTTGACGGCCAACGTCAGGTTTATAAGAACGTGATGTCATTTGGCAAGTCCTTTGCAGATACACAGGTAGGAGAGCCATTACTTTACATTAACTCACTTGAAAAGATTGGCGTTGCATTAAATCAGGGGTCATTCGCTGACGCTTATCACGTAAAGACTGGTGCTCAGTGGAAAATTAATTTGCGTAAAGCGGCAAAAATTGTTTATGGTTAAAAGCTAGCTAATTTAAAACAGGGAGTGGTTAACATGAATAAACATTTATCGATTAAAACAATTGTAGCGATTGGAATTGGGTCTGCAGTCTATGTTATTTTAGGGCGATTTCTTACCATTCCAACAGGCATTCCAAATACAAACATTGAAACAGCGACTGCCTTTCTAACTTTTATTGCCGTATTGTTTGGACCGATTGCTGGTGGCTTGGTTGGGTTAATTGGGCATGCACTAAAGGATAGTTTGCTCTGGGGATCCATTTGGTGGAGCTGGGTATTGGTTTCATTATTTGTCGGTTTCTTCATCGGGCTCTTCTCCCACCGTATTAAGCTAGAGGAAGGTGCCTTTGGTAAGAAGCAAATTATTCAATTTAACGCTGTCCAACTGCTGGTTCAAGCAATTGGTTGGTTTTTACTAGCACCTGTTTTAGATATTGTCATCTATGCAGAGCCTGTCAATAAGGTCTTTACCCAAGGTCTGGTTGCTGGGCTAGCCAATATTGTCTCAGCCGGGGTTATCGGTACACTCTTACTTGCCGCCTATGCCAAAACACAAAGCCGGAGCAGTAGCTTAACGAAGGAAGGCTAACCGTTCGAGAGAGGGGGGTTTAATATGACGACACCGATTATTGCATTTAATCATTTTTCCTTTAAATATTACAGTCAGGTTGAGCCGACCTTAACTAATATTAACCTTACCATTGCGAAAGGTGAGAAAGTATTAATTCTTGGACCATCTGGTTCTGGCAAAAGCACATTAGCCCATTGCTTAAATGGGCTAATTCCTTTTTCGTATACGGGTGAGATAACTGGCACACTTCACATTAATGGCCAGCAAACTGATCAGCTTGATCTCTTTTCGTTGTCAAAAATGGTAGGAACAGTGCTTCAAGATACGGATGGTCAATTTATTGGTCTTTCTGTTGCTGAGGACATAGCCTTTGCCCTTGAAAATGAGAATGTTAATCAAGAAAAGATGGAGCTAAGGGTTGCTGAGATTGCTAAGTTAGTAGAGATGGAGCCCTACCAAGACTCAGCTATTCATGCATTATCGGGTGGCCAAAAGCAGCGCGTTTCCATAGGTGGCGTGATGGTTGCCGAAGAGGTTGATTTGTTATTGTTTGATGAGCCACTGGCAAGCTTAGACCCCGCAACGGGACACTATGCCATGCAACTAATTGCTGACATTCATAGCCAGACAAATAAAACGATGATTGTAATTGAGCATCGTTTGGAGGATGCGCTTCAGCTCCAATTTGATCGCATTATTGTCATGAATGAGGGGGAGATAATTAGTGATTCAACCCCTAACCAGCTATTAGCTTCTAACAAGCTGGAACAAATTTATATCCGAGAGCCACTCTACACTAAAGCATTAAAATATGCCGGTAGTAACATTGAAGCAAACCAACAGCCTGAGCAGATTGAACACCTTGTCTTGTCCGAGCAAGACAAACGTAATCTACAGTATTGGAGCAGCCATAGTTCTGTAGAGCCTGTAACCATAGTAGAGCCACGTAATCCTTTACTTGAATTGCGTGATGTCTCTTTTTATTATCAGGAAAAACAAATCTTCAGCCAAGTAAGCTTTAGCATTTATCAAGGCGAGTTGATTAGCTTAGTGGGGAGAAATGGTGCTGGAAAATCAACCTTAGCTAAGGCGATTTGTGGATTTGAGCCAATTGACCACGGTGAAATTCTTTTTAACGGGACACGCTTTGATAATCAGTCTATTTCTGAGCGGGCTAATCACGTTGGCTTTGTCCTGCAAAACCCAAATCAAATGTTCTCAAAGCATAAAATATATGACGAAATTGCTTTGGGGCTTGTGCTGCGTCAAGTATCGGAGCAGGAAATTCGCACGCGCGTAGAGGACGTCTTACATATTTGTGGCTTATATCCGTTTCGTAATTGGCCCATCTCAGCGCTAAGCTATGGACAGAAAAAACGCGTATCCATTGCAGCCATTCTGGTATTAAACCCAAGGCTACTCATTCTTGACGAACCCACCGCAGGACAGGATCTGCGTCATTATACAGAAATAATGGATTTTCTTTGTACCTTAAATGAACAAGGGATTACCATTATTCTGATCACCCATGATATGCATGTGATGCTAGAATACACGACACGCTCATTGGTGCTGACAGATGGGCAATTAATTGCTGATCAATCGCCTGTTGACGTTTTAACAAATGACACCATCATTGAGCGCGCTCAACTTCGCCGCACTTCACTCTTTGATTTGGCTATTAAAGCAGGGATAGAAGCTCCCGCTCATTTTATCAAGAATTTTATTACCCATGATCGAGAGGTGAGGAGAACGTGGCAGTAACGATGTTAGGGTATATTGAACAAAACTCGGTCATTCATCGATTATCAGGCTTTACTAAACTTGTCGTTTTTCTCATTTGGTCCTCCATCGCTATGCTAAGCTACGACACGCGTATTTTAATCGCTTTATTTGTCGTAAGTATTTTTATTTTTAAGCTATCAAAAATTCGTTTTGCCGAGATTAAATTTGTTGTTCTCTTTATCATGGGCTTTTTAGCGCTGAATACATTGGCCATTTACTTGTTTGCCCCAGAAGAAGGTGTCCGCATTTATGGCACACGGCATCTCCTCTTTGAACTGAACGGCCGCTACACGGTTACACTTGAGCAGCTATTCTATCAGCTTAATATTATCTTGAAATATATCGTCGTCACCCCAGCTGCGTTATTATTTATCGTCACAACACATCCAAGTGAGTTTGCTGCATCGTTAAACCGGGTTGGTGTTCATTATAAAATTGCTTTTGCTGTATCGTTGGCGCTTCGCTATATCCCTGATATTCAACGCGATTTTCACATGATTAGTAAAGTACAACAAGCGCGTGGTGTTAATATTTCGCCAGCAGAAAAGCTAGGTAAACGGCTTAAGCATGCCAGTTCAATTATAATTCCCCTTATCTTTTCCAGCCTTGAGCGAATTGATGTGGTCAGTAATGCGATGGAACTACGCAGCTTTGGTAAACATAAAAGCAGAACGTGGTACAGTGCAAAGCCGCTTATGCAATTAGACTGGACTGTTTTAATAGTAAGTCTGCTGCTTTTCGCCCTTGCTATGATTATTACTTTCTATGATGGATCAAGATTTTATAATCCTTTTTAACCTAAAAAAAAAGCGAATTCGAAGTCATTACTTTTTGCCAACGAATACCGCTTTTTTTATTAGTAATATAACGTCCAAAGACCAATATCCTTGAAACCTAGCTTCTTATAGATCTTTCCGGCTGCTGGATTATCATAAAAGAGACAAAGCTCTTTACCCTCATGATGAAGATCAGCGATGAGCCTGCTTAAGCACTGTGTTGCCAAGCCTTTGCCCATATAAGCAGAAGCGGTCGCAACCGCTACAATCATCGCTGACTGACTGTTTTCAGCTGCCGTTGATGCGCTAGAAATGACCATGCCATCATCTGACTTAATCATATAACTGCGACCGACACCCCGTTCCATATCACGTTGCTTTGTTTCTCGATTAACAGTGGAATGACTAAATTCTGGTACCCCATTAATAAATTGAATCCATTTATCCAAATCAGCTAATTGAAGTTCCTTAACGTTTGTTAAATCAAGTGTAGGCAATTGATCAACTGTTGTACATTTTGCATAGTATAATTCCCTTGGCTTCTTCCTTTTATCGGCAAGAAGTGGCGCTATCATAGCTGTTAACGGCTTAAGTCCTGATAAAATATATTTTCCATCAAAATGATTAATAATCTCTGCAAAGCCTGCTGCATTAAAATCTTTGGTTAAACTAAAGGGAATAAAGTTCTCCTCGTATCTTAATAGCACAGCCTTTAATTGACTATTGTGATCAAAATCGCCCCAGATCTCCTGAAAGTCCTGCTCATAGCCAAATGCCTCTAAATCGCCAATGATAAAAAGATTCTCTGCTGGCTGCTGCATGATAAGTGCTTTCACTGCCTGGTCATCGGCTTCTAGTAGCTTACGAATCATTGACATGTCACCCCTCTTCTATTGATTAGCAATCATCATAACATGTTGGTCGGCTGCTGAACAGATTTACTTACAATAAAAGATAAAGGACACCCTAATAAGGGTGCCTCATTGTAAGACCCAATGATCAGGTCTTTGTTCTTCAAGTCTATTCTTGGTAAATTCATAGCTTTGGAGTGTTATATTGTGATTACGAATTTTCTCAGCTTCAATGGCTGGATCTGGTACCGGCACTGCCTCTAATAATGCTTTGGTATAGGGATGAATCGGATGTTGGTAAAGCTCTTCACTTTCGGCAACCTCGATAATTCTCCCTTGATACATAACGGCAACACGATCACAGATATGTTTAACCATAGCAAGGTCATGGGCAATAAAGAGGTAGGTTAGACCGAGTTCATCCTGTAGCCTTCTTAATAGCTCAACAATTTGTGCTTGAATGGAAACATCCAGCGCTGATAAAGGCTCATCACAGACGATAAATTTAGGATTTACTGCGAGTGCTCTGGCAATACCAATCCGTTGCTGTTGTCCACCTGAGAATTCATGTGGGTAGCGATTTGCATGCTCCTTTTCTAAACCAACTAACGCCAATAGTTCTTCAACACGTTCGCGTCGCTCTTTTTTACTACCAACAAGCTGATGAATATCCAATGGCTGCGCAATGATGTCAAGCACTTTCATACGTGGATTTAATGAAGACTGTGGATCTTGAAAGATAATTTGCACATCACGCCTTAACTGCTTAAGCTCTTTGCGATTAAACTGATGAATGCCCATACCTTGAAAAACAACCTCTCCGCCTGAGGCCCGTTGGAGCTGGAGCACAAGCCGACCCGTTGTTGATTTACCAGAACCTGATTCCCCTACTAGTCCCAACGTTTCACCCTGTTTAATATGAAAGTCTATCTGATCAACTGCTCTCACTTCTCCCCCTAGCTTCATTTGGTAGATTTTTTGCAGCTGTTGGACCGTGACTAATGATGTTTCTTTATTTATGCCGTTCCGTTCTCGAAGCTTTTTAGGCTGATCAATTCGTGGCAATGCTTGAATTAACCGTTTAGTATAGGGATGGGCTGGATACTTAAAGATGGATGCCGTATCATTTTCTTCAACAAGCTCACCATCTTTCATTACAACAACACGATCACACATACCAGCTACGACACCAAAATCATGGGTGATTAACAAGATGCTCATCCCAAATTTCGCTTGTAAATGCTTCATTAGCTGCAAGATCTGGGCTTGAATTCGCACATCTAAAGCAGTGGTTGGCTCATCAGCAATGAGGAGCTTTGGTCGACAAACTAACGCCATCGCAATCATCGCACGCTGAAGCATTCCCCCTGAAAATTCATGAGGATATTGGTGATAACGTTCTTCAGGAGCAGGAATACCAACAAGCTCTAACATCGTTAATGTTTCTTGTTTTGCCTGCCGTCCAGAAAGCTTTCGATGCTTGGTACTCATTTCATCAATTTGCTTACCTATCTTTATGGTTGGGTTAAAGGAGCTCATCGGGTCCTGAAAAATCATACTTATTTCCTGACCTCTAATTGTCTGCATCTCCTTATCGTTAAATTGTGTTAATTTCTGAGTTTGAAAGTCAATCCGATCTGCGGAAATATCGACACTATGCTCGGGTAGCAGTTGCATAATTGCCCTAGCTGTCACACTTTTTCCTGAGCCTGACTCACCTACAATACCTAATGTCTCACCCTTGGCAATCGATAAAGAAACCTGCTTCACAGCCTGAACCTGCTGCTGAGCATTGTTAAAGGAAACTGATAAATTTTCTACTGTTAAAATATCCTGCATAACCATTCTCCATCTCAGAATTTTTAGTTTGACATATTCATAGAATGTCACTATAATCTTGTTAACGTTATTCTATACTAAACCACTCGGAATTATCAAGTTTAAAGGAGGTTTTTTCTCTAAGTGCTCGAAAATTTAAACCAAAACAAATTAATTAAAGGCTATCGAATTGTTAATCAGCATCCCTTATTAAACTGGCTCCAATGCCTATTGGGCTTGCCTATTTTCTTAATTGGATATAGTTATTTTCTCTATATGAGAAAAAAGATCAGCTATTCAGCCCAACTTCAAGACAAAGTAGCCCAGCTCCACCATAGTAAACAATATGAACAGCTGCTGACAAAGTATGCTCAGCAATATAAACATAAGCAACATTATTTTAATCGACGTGTTGAGCAAACAAAACAAGATGCGTTTGCCAGAGCACAAGCTAATCAACAAATTAGAAAGCTAGCTGAAGCAGAGCTTAGCAAGCAGAAAGTTCAATTCATGTCCTTTACTACTTTTTTTGAACAGTTATTAGCAAATCGAAATTTTGTCATATTAAGCTTTGTCTTAGGCTTCTTGATTTATAGTTTATATTTCATTTACCAAAATGCGTTTGTCCGATTTGTTTTTGAACGATTTATTATGACGCTGTTTGTGATCGTTTCAGTTATTGTTATTGTGTTTACCATTCTGTATATTTCACCATCCGATTCAGCGGCCAACATTTTAGGGGAATCTGCAACACTTGATCAACGGCTTGCCTTTAATAAGCAATATGGTTTAGATCAGCCTTATTTTGTCCAACTTTGGCGCGCTATCTCTGGCTTTTTACGCTTTGACCTTGGTCATTCCTTTACTGGTAATGAAGTCATTTTGACAAGTATTGCAAATCGCTTTCCGGTGACGTTAATTCTGGCTATTACATCGCTTTTCCTAGCTGTGTGCGTTGCCGTGCCTATTGGAATGGTTTCTGCTGCTAAACTAAATTCTTTTTGGGATTACAGTTTTATGTTTTTAGCTTTAATTGGTCTATCAATCCCTAGCTTTTGGCAAGGTCTTATCTTTATTCTAACGTTTTCAATTCGGGCAAATTGGCTCCCATCTAGCTACTCACCGAATAATCTATTTTCGCTAATTATGCCGATCTTAGTATTAGGAACTGGTCTAGCAGCTGCCATTACCCGCATGACACGATCATCTATCCTTGAGGTCATGCATGAAGATTATATGGTCACAGCTAAAGCTAAGGGCTTGTCTGGTCGTGAAGCATTTCTCGGTCATGCCCTTCGCAATGCTTGGATTCCAATTTTAACCGTTATTGGTCTGCAATTCGGTGTCATGCTTGGTGGAGCGGCAGTTACTGAGAAGGTATTTAATATTAGAGGGTTAGGTAGTTATATTGTTGATAAACAATTTATTCCTGATATTCCGGCCATTCTTGCTGGCGTGGTTTATATCGCTATTGCTATCTCTGTTGTTAATTTAATTGTTGATTTGCTTTATGCAATTCTAAATCCACGTATTCGAGCTCAGTTGAAGAACAATTAAGGGGGGAGCAGCTTGAATCAGCTATATAAAAAAAAACTAAAGCAATCCGATTTATACAAGCATGGGCACTTTTCCTTTGTGGTCTCGCTTTTACTAGCTACTATTCTATTAGTTAACAGCTATCAATTCACTACCCAGACATGGCAACTTAGCCTGTTTCTAATTGCTGTGGCATACTTATTCGTAACAATTTTCCAACTGGTGCTTAACCTGAGAACGAGAAGAGATATTCTCAAGTATGGGAATATTCAACGAAAGACAAGACTACTAACAGCTTTTCAACTGGGCTCCTTGCTTGTTGGCAATGTCTTTACCGCCACTTACGCATTTCGAGCTTTACAGGACGATGGCGAGATTGAGTATACCTTTGCTTACTATATGTTTCTAGCAGACTTTCTTATTATTGCTGTTACCTCCTTTAACTTATTTAAACCGTATGTGACGAATTACTTTATTCCAGTGGTATTTAGTTTAGCAGTTTTGCTCTTGCTTGATGTAATAGTTTTAATTTGGCTTGCTCGTAGTAAATCAGTTTCTAGAAAGTCTACGAGATTGGTTCGCCTACTGCCTTACTTATTTATGGTTACCAGTCTGACTGGCAATGTCTTTCGTTTTATACTTGGTTATAGCTTATTGTTGAAGCAAGGTAAGAGGGATCCTGCCAATAGCGAGCGTTGGCAACTGTTTTGGATCAAGCTTACAAAACGCTTTACTGCAATGATTGGTTTGTTATTTGTCATTTTCACCTTTTCACTGTCAATAACCAGCTTTACAACATTTGTGACCCGCTTTGCCGTAGCAAATGATTACACAGTCTTACTAACGGAGCCAAGCCTTGTCTATCCATTTGGGACTGATAATTTTGGTCGAGATGTCTTCTCACGCATTGTCTTCGGTGCACGAATATCACTTATCATTGGCATGTTAACAACGCTCATTCCAATGATTATTGGCGGCTTTCTAGGTGCAATTTCTGGTTTTTTTCACCGCTCATTAGATCAAGCAATTATGCGTGTTTTAGATGTTCTCTATGCCATTCCTGGCATTTTATTAGCCATTGCTATTATTGCTGCATTCGGCTCCAGTACCTTGAATTTAATTATTGCACTTAGTGTTGGATCTATTCCGATGTACGCACGAACAATGCGAGCGAATATCTTAATGATTGCTCATTTAGATTTTATTGAAGCCGCCCGTGCATTGGGCGAATCCGAATGGAAAATCCTGTTTAAGCATGCCATTCCTAATGGCTTTGCACCAATGATTGTTCGTGCAACTTTAACGATTGGGACCGCGGTCATTGCAACAAGTAGTCTTAGCTTTTTGGGGTTGGGAGTAGAACCACATGTTCCAGAGTGGGGAAATGTTTTACGGATAGGTAGTCAGTATTTAGAAACAGAGCCGTATTTAGCAATATTCCCTGGTCTCGCCATTATTCTACTTGTTCTATCTTTCAACTTCTTAGGTGACGGACTGCGTGATGCATTAGATCCTAAAATAAATTAATCAACAGGGGGAAAAGAAATGAAAAAATTAAGCTTGCTATTTTTTGTCGTAATGGTGCTACTGTTAGGCTGTGTTAATACTGAATCTGATGTACAAGGTGACGAGCCTGAGCAAACACCTGATGAGACAAATATTGAACGACCAACCATTGAGATTTTAGGAACGAGCACTGGTGAAGATGACTTAAATATTCTCCGTGATCAACTTACCAATAATGGGTTTGAGGTTGAATTAAATATCCAGCCTGATTATGGTAGCTTTACCACCCAACGCGATGCAGGTAATTACGATTTAGCATTAAGTAGCTGGACGACCGTTACCGGCAATCCAGATTACGCTGTGCGCTCTTTATTCACCTCTGACGGTGATAATAGCCTATTTGCTGATCAACAGGCTGATGAGCTTGTCAATCTGGCCAGTACCCAATTAGCAGAAGAATACCAAGAAACCTATAAGGACTTAGAACAGCATATCGTATTTGATCAGGCTTATATTGCACCACTATACATCTCATACAAGGCACAGGGTGTTAACGACACTATTATAAATGAAGAGACCGTTCGCTTACCTAAATCGCGCGCTGCTGTTTGGGAAGCAGTTGATTTTAATGATGCTTCATTACGCGACAGTCAGCCACTACTGGTGCATCAAGCAATTGGTTCACTTACTTCATTAGATCCGATTAAAGGTAATGACGGATCGATTAATACACTTAATACAAACATTTACGTACGTCTTGTTAATCTAACTGATGATGACCAAGTTGTTTCTGACGGATCGTTATCCTTAAATCATGTTATTGCTGAAGGAAATCAAGACTATTATTTCTTGTTAAGAGATGATATTTACTTTGCTGCTATCGAAGAAGATGGTGTTGTAAATACTGAAGACAGAGTTGGAGCTGAAGACGTTCAATTCTCATTGAATCGGGCCAAAGACCGTAATTCTGTGCCAGATCATCGAACATACAGCTTACACGAAAGTATGGATAATATTGAGATTGTTAGTGATTTAAGTGAGCTAGAGGATGCAGTCACCATTAACGGGGATTCTGTTAAAGAAGCATTAGAAGTAGGGCTCGACCAAGATATTACTGAGCTTACTACAAGTAAGGATGACGCTAATAACGCTAATGGTATTTATCAAGCTGTTAAAATAACAACCGTCAATCCATTTCCACAGGTATTAAATTATTTAGCTCACCAATCTGCTGGGATTGTCTCTCAGCAACAGGTAGAGAGCGTTAATACCTTTGATGTAGAAGACTATAATGTTGATGAAGATATTGCCTATGGCGATCAGCGGACAGTGACAGAAGATAGCGGCTTTGATAACACGCTATACGCAAGTGGTCCCTACATCCTTGTTTCAAAAAATGATTACGAAGCACACTTTGTCAAGAACCCAGGCTACCGAGCTGGAACTGACGGTGAACCGAATATTAACGAGGTAATCGTCAAATTTATTCAAGAACCAGAAAGTGCACTATCTGCACTTCGCAACAATGAAATTCATATTTTAAATGGCGTAGCTGAGAATCGTTATGATACAGTAATAGAGGATGAAAGTCTTACACTTCAACAAAACGAAAGTAATGGCGTAACTTACCTTGCTTTTAATATGGAAGGTCGTGAAGTCTCAACTAATGTTGCTTTACGTCAAGCTATACTTCACTCAATTAATCAAGATGAATTTATCTCCTTCTATCAAGGTAATAAAATGCCTGCAGTATCAACAGTTAGTCCATTAGTTAATACCGGTCTAACCCTTGAAGCAGATTCAGAGCGGGTTCAAGAATTATTGCGTGAAGCTGCTGAATAATTAAATAAAAAAATATAACTACCACAACATATTAGTTTGTGGTAGTTTTTTTTGATACTAAGTTAGCAGACCCTTATTGTTAGGGAACTTTTTAGTAAGGTGCTATAATTAGGACAGCTCGATTAGAAAGTTATTCGTTATTTCCCAGGAAATCTTTTTGTAGAAAGGAAGGTGGACAAGCATGGAGAAGATTATTTTTATTGAAACTGGTGTTGGCATTGACACACATGGTCAAGATGTAACAAAGGCTTCGATACGAGCAGTTGCAAATGCCATTCACTCTAATTCCATGCCAGGCATTAAAGATTACTTGCCCGAAGAATCATTACATAATATGAAGGTTAACATTGTTTTAGCTATTCCAGCTGATCAAGCTAACCTTGATATTGAGCGAGTAAAAGCCGAAATTCCCTATGGTGAAGTAAGTATTGACGTGGTAACGGGCGGATTAGCTACGACAAGTGGTATTGTTCTACCTGAGCAAGCAGATAAGAATGATCTTATGTATATTGTTAATGCTGCTGTTCAAGTTGGCTACTAAGCTGCTAACAACTAATTTTCGCAACCACGGGTTTTAAAGCGCTAACAATTATGGGTTTTATAGGAGGATATTTATTATGGTATACGTAGCCGCACAAGATCGTTATGAGCAAATGCTCTATAACAGAGTAGGAGCATCAGGACTTAAGCTACCTGCTATCTCGCTTGGTCTATGGAATAATTTTGGTGAGACAGATTCTCTTGATAATCAACGGGCGATGCTTCAACGCGCCTTTGACCTTGGCATTACTCACTTTGACCTTGCTAATAATTACGGTCCACCGGCAGGGGCAGCTGAAGAGAACTTTGGTTATATTCTAAAGAAAGACTTCCAAAGCTATCGAGATGAATTAATAATTTCAACAAAAGCAGGATTTCATATGTGGGAAGGCCCTTATGGCGATTGGGGATCAAAAAAGTATTTAGTATCAAGCTTAGATCAAAGCTTAAAACGAATGGGACTCGATTATGTTGATATATTCTATCATCATCGTCCTGATCCTGAGACACCGTTAGAGGAGACAATGGCTACATTAGATTTAATGGTTAAACAGGGTAAAGCTCTTTATGTTGGTATTTCTAATTATGATGCTGAGCAATCCAAAAAGGCCATTGCCATTTTAACAGAACAGAAAACACCATTTGTTATCCACCAAGCATCTTATTCCATGTTTAATCGCTGGATTGAAGATGGGTTGATTAAAGTGCTTGAGGATGCACAGGCTGGAGCAATTGCATTTATTCCATTGGCTCAAGGTTTGTTAACAAATAAATATTTAAAAGGGATTCCAGAGGATTCACGCGCTGCTAAAGCACATATCCCATTTTTAAATAAAAAAGACATTTCTGAAGACCGTTTAGAGAAAGTGGTTAAATTGAACAAATTAGCACAAGAACGCGGGCAGTCTCTAGCACAGCTTGCTCTTGCATGGGTACTGCGCAAGCAGGTCGTTGCTTCGGCCTTGATTGGAGCTAGTCGTGTTAGTCAAATTGAAGATAACGTGAATGCTGTAAAGAAACTTGAATTCACGCAATCGGAATTGGATCAGATCGAAAAAGTTTTAAGTGACAATTAAGCTTCTTTTAGAGAGCTAGACAATTTTAACGGAAATATACTGTAATGTAAACGATCCATTTATTTTCACATAAATGGATCGTTTGTTTTTTGCAAGGACAATTAGTTAGTTAAAAGACTTGCGACACTTTAATTAAAAAATTACTATGCTTCATGACGTAACGATTACTACTACACATTAGTAACCAATCGTCTGTTACCATGTTTAATTGAACTGAGTAATACCATTTAATCCGAGAAAATCACACGTGTAGCAAACTTGGATTTATCCATTCGTGATTATAATAAAAAATATACTATTTATCCACATTACTATCCACAATTATGATAATTCTCATTTATTAACGACTATTTAACAGGATAGCCACAGTTTTTCCACAGATTTTATGTTTACATATTTATATTTTGTATAAGAATATGCGTTCTCTACTAGATATAGAAAGTTACTCACAACTTTATCCACAGCGTGTGAATAACTTTTGTTATATACACAAAAAAAGCATTCAAACCATTTAAAATCAACGGTTAAAATACTTTTTAATTTTTCATTGTGTGGATAACTCTATTGTGACCTGTTGTCTCTCACCTTCGCGATAAAAGGTAACACGCATTGATTCACCAGGCTGCTTTTCCTGATAAAGATGCTTCCTGAGATCAACTATTGTATAGACAGGTTCACCATCAAGCTCGATAATGACATCATATGGCTGTAAATCAGCCTGGTCTGCCGGCGATAATGGTTCAACACTTTGGATGTAAATGCCGCCCTCAACCTCATTCGGTAAATTTAAACTTCTACGCCACTCGACCTGTGGAACATCGATTAAGGAATAAGCCTCTACGCCTAAAAAAGCGCGTGTCATTTGTCCATTTTGTTCAAGCTCTGTAATAACAGGTATAGCTTCATCAATTGGAATAGCAAAGCCAATGCCCTCTACTGATGATTCAGCAATCTTCATTGAATTAATTCCAATTAGCTGGCCTGACATATTAATTAAAGCTCCACCACTGTTACCTGGGTTAATGGCCGCATCAGTCTGAATAACGTCTGCTTGCCAGTCTGCTCTGCCATCACCGCTAAAATCCATTGGAATTGAACGCTGCTTGCCACTAATTATTCCCTGTGTTACCGATCCAGATAAATCTAGTCCTAAAGGATTTCCAATGGCAATGACTGGCTCTCCAACTTTAGAAATATCAGAATTCCCAATTTCAATAACAACATCAATCTGCGAACCATCAACACTTAAAACAGCTAAGTCGGTAAATAAATCTGAGCCCACCAATTCGGCTAGTAACCGTGTCCCATCCTCTAAAATAATTTCAATCTGATCCGCACCTTCAATGACATGATGGTTGGTCACAATAAAGGCAACGTCATCATCCTGGCGATAAATGACACCAGATCCGGTACCGCCATCATAGGTCGCTTGTTCCCAAAAGTTAGCCCGCTGTGTTTGGATATTTTCAACACCTACAACAGCAGGCATTACTCGATCAACGATATCAGTAACCTGAGTAGAAATATCTACATTAACCGGTGATAAATAATCGAGCATTGCATCTTGTTGGCCATGGTTAGAGTTAATGGCTGTACCACCTCCTTGACCCATGCCTACATAAACTTGATAAGGAAGCCAGTTGTTTTCCACTAGCTTGGGCAAAGCAACAGCAAATAGAAACGCACCCAACACAATGCCTATAATCAAATAGAGCAACCAAAAAGAACGATTCTTATAATAACGGCCTCTTCTGCGCTTCGATGTTCCATCATCAAAGTAAACCATCTCTTCACCTCTTCCACTGTTGAAACTAGTTTACCACAATTGACTAAAGCTTAAACAACTCGATAGATAGGGGTCGGGATATTAGGGTCAGTATCATGAATCTCTAGTCCATTATTGATTGGAAAGCTAGCTTCAGACAGGTGATTCTCTACCGACATTCGAGCTAATTCTTTCATATTGTTATCCTTGCTTAAGTGAGCTAAATATATACGTTTTGTTTTGTTACCAATAATATCTGTTAATGCTAATGCACAATCATCATTTGAAACATGACCATAGTCCCCTAAAATACGTCGCTTTACATTCCATGGGTAGCGCCCCATTTGCAGCATGGAGACATCATGGTTCGCTTCAAATATAAGTGCATTAGCATTTTCTACCGTTTTTTTTATTCGCTCCGAGACATAGCCCAAATCAGTGACAAGAGCCACCTTCTGGCCTTGGTGATGGAAAGTGTAGAACATCGGCTCAGCCGCATCATGGGAAACACCAAACGATTCTACATCAATATCGCCAAATGTTTGTACTTGTCCACTATTAAATGTAAATTTTTGATCAAGTGCAAGCTTGCCTAGACTACCATCCATCGCAGCCCAAGTCTTTTGGTTTGCATAAATAGGTAGATCATACTTTCGGGCAAAAATACCTAAACCCTTGATGTGATCACTATGCTCATGGGTAACAAGTATTCTTGATAGCTTACTGGGATCAACGTTAACCTGTTGAAAAAGCCGATCAAGCTGTTTTCCACTCAAGCCAGCATCAACAAGTATATTCTCCTTATCTGTACCAATGTAAAATGCATTACCTGAGCTTCCAGAGGCAAGCACGGAAAAGCTAAGCGTCATTCTGAACTCTCCTCGATTAAATTTTCATATACGCTAGTTAGTGAGTGCGTCATTATTCTTAATAAATCGTCAATATCTTCTTCAACATTATATTCAACCGTATTCGTTTCGTCTGCCTCTGTTAACAGCTTAATAGCCTCATTAAGCAAATTACTGGTAAAGCCCCGATTTCTTGGATACGTATGACCCTCAATGGCATTGACAAAATGATTTCGCCGGTCATTCACCTGGATATTCCATGTTGGGTTTAATAATTGCTCATCATTGGCTAAGGATACTAGATTGTGGTAGCCTAAAATAACATCCGTAACTTCGTCATTCGTATCCAGCGCATTTGAATTATGATAGAGACGATAGACAGCATCGTATTGCTGAATAAGTGCTTGGTTCTCTTCAGCTTCCTCAGGCTCATCTAAACGTGTTTGAACATACTGAACCATTTCGCCCGCATCATTTAGCTGAACGAATAGAAGCGCATTTGGATTAAAGAAGATTGGATACTCAATCCGCTGAAAGTAGATTAGCAAGTTCGCATTAGGTATCTGACCCCATAGTTCATACGTATCTCCCGAAAAGACCATCGAGTCAATAACTGCTTGATCATACTCTTGCTCCTCCAGCTCTAATTGAATAGGCTCATCAAAGCGTGAGAAAAGATAGTGCCCACTAATGACTACAATTTCTTGATTTGTTAAGCTTGCTAATGCTTCAGCTGCTTGTTCATTAAAGTTAAAATTCTTTGTGTGAATTAAAGGAGCACTGTAACTCTCGTTAGACAAATTTTCTAAACCTGAAATGTTAAGTTCTAACTCATCTTCCTTTGAAGGTTCAGGTATAAATGATAGCTCATCCTCCTGCCGATCGAACAATTGTCTAACAAGAAAAATATTTAGGATAAGAAAGCAAATAATGAAGAGCGACTTAATTTGTCCCCATTGCAATTCCTTCGCCTCCTATCGTTTTATCTGGAATGCTTAATGGGCTCCACCCCTGCACGCCTCTAACATACCAAGTAGGTACCAGTTCGTATATTTGACCCTCACTACCAGAGCGACGGTTAACATAGTACCCTAACAATACATCATAAACGGCAATCCCCTCGTACGTTTCACCTGCTAATATTTCAATAACTTGCTCAGCTGATGGGATATCCGCCATTTCAGTTGATGATCTTAGTCGGAGTAATTTTGCAAGCGGATGCTGGTATTGATATACTGATTGATTATGCCAGGCAACTTTAATTGTTGAAATATCAGTATCTTGAAATATTGGCACGCCTGAATAGGATAATGTATATTCGACTTCGCTTCGTTGCATATTGTTCGTTATATTAGATAGGTAGAAGCTAAATGGTTCTTCATAAGTAAAACCGTTGTGCTCATTAACGAAGCTTTGGACTTGATCAAATAAGTTATAGCTATCCATTAAGGTAGTACTAACAATTTCTTCATTAGTCAAATTAGTAAAGGCGATTTTCTCTTCTTCTACCGTCATTTCTCGTGTACCATCAAACAGATCGACTTGACCTTGTGATGATTGGACACGTCGAACAATAGACGGCTTACTAAATAAGATGTTCGTAAACGTTTCCTGCTCAAGTGAACGATACGTAAACAAAAGTACCTCACGATCAATCTCATTGGGCAAGTAAATATTTGTTTCTCGACTACTTTCATATGTTAGAAAGGTAGTTACATCATGTTGATTATAATAACGAAAAATCCGGTCAACTTGATTTTCATTCTGAATATTTGCTCTTATTACCCGTGACTCTTCATCACGATCATTATAAAATAACAGATATGGGTCATCGCTAGCCACAATATCAATATGATTAAAGCTTAACTCCGCTATTGGTACATCATGGTCTAACTGAAAAACATCATATATTGCATTATAGGGAAGTGTCGTCGGAAAAATGAGTTCAATCCGATTCTCAGTTTGCTCCTGCTGTTGATTCATCGAAAAACTTGAAAAATTATATAGGGACAATTCCTTTATTTCTTCTAGGAGCTCTTCCTGAAGCCCTAAATTAGCTAGTCCAAGAAGCTCCCCAGTTTCTGCTTGATAATTAACAATTTGAATTGGCTGGATGACATCTCTTCGACTCAACTGCCCACCATCCTGAATTTGGGCTTCAATTAAGTCATTATCAGTAACAACCGCTTCAAAGTTGGGCTGATGATTCCATAAGGCAACTGTCAGCAATAAGCTTGAAGCAATCAGTAACACCAAGAGTATCGACTTAAAATGCTCGACATTCATACCTAGGCCCCCCTCTTACGCGCAATCAATGGTAACGTGAAGAATACTTTAGTGCCGCTGCCTTCTGAGCTTTCGGCCCAAATTTGACCATGATGATTTTGAATAATCTCTTTGGCAATGGCCAAGCCTAAGCCTGTCCCACCAAGCTTTCTAGACCGTGCTGAGTCCGCACGGTAAAAACGGTCAAAAACCTTATCAAGCTTCTCTGTTGCAATACCTGGACCTTGATCAGCAATCATAACTTTAACACGGTTCCACTCTCTTGTAAGACGAAACCTAATGCTGCCTCCCTCTGGAGAATACTTAAGTGCATTTGACATTATGTTATCAATAACTTGAATAACCTTGTCTTTATCCATCCATAGAAAGATACTCTCTCTTGGAATTTGACGCTCAATAACAGTACTCTCATCCTTGTTCATTTCAAAGCGATCGAGGACATGATGAAAAAAAGGAATAACGTTAACACGTTCCTTATTCATCTCCTGCTCCTTATGGTCCATTTTTGATAATTGAAGGAGATCGTTGACAAGGCGAATCATCCGCTCTGTCTCATTCTGGGTAACCTCAAGAAACTGTGGCGCAATATCTCTATTCTCCCAAGCACCATCACTTAAAGCCTCTAAGTAGCTTCGCATGGTGGTAAGCGGCGTTCGGAGCTCATGTGATACATTTGAAACAAACTCTCTTCGTTCTTTTTCTACTTTTTCTTGCTCTGTTACGTCACTTAAAACGGTAATAACACCTGCAAAGTTCCTATCCTCATCCTGTTCAATGGTGAAGTTAGCTTTCACAAGCAAAAATTGCTCATCGCTACTAAAATCAATGGTAACAGTTCCTGAGTCCTGCATCTCTGAGAAATCTTCGGCACCATTATCTAGCTGTAGAATCTCAAAAATAGACTTACCCTGAACCTTTTCAAAGGATTGGCCAATTAATCGAGCAGCGGGTTCATTCATTAATGTTATCTGCCCACGCTCATCAGTTGCCATCACACCGTCAGACATATTAGAAAGAATCGAACTAAGCTTACGCCTTTCTTCCTCTGTTGTATGATTAGCCGTCTTTAACTTCTCATTCATCTCATTAAACGTGTCGGCCAACTGACCAATTTCATCAACACCATAGACATTTACTCGTTGCGAGAAGTCGCCTTCTGCCATAACCTTCGCTTGCTCTCTCATCTCAGTAATCGGTTTGGTAATTGAGCGCGCAACGAGAATTCCAATTAATACTGAAATAACAATCGCAATTAGCGTTCCATTTAAGAAAATACGATTAATCGTAGCGAGCTGTTGATAGACATCTTCCATTGAAGCTTCTAAATAAATGGCACCAAGCGGCTCTCCATCTTCATTATTAGACATTGGATAAATATTAATGAGATGACGCTCACCGGTTGCTTGATTCCGTTGAATGGAACGAATAGGTGTACCTGACATAATCGCTGGACGCACACTGCTATCACCAGTAACAAGTTTACCAACGTCATCTGCTTGAGTATTGGTCCCAACAATTCGAAACTGGCGATTTACCACCTGGACTCTGGTGAAAGAATCACTTTGTCCATATAAACCAATAATCTCAGCAATATCCTCTTCCAAAGTTGGCCCAGTCCCATCGTCTGGCCGATCCTGTAAAAAAGCATCTTTAATATTGTAGCTCAGAACCTCTAACCGTTCTTCAATTGTCTCCTCAAAGCTTTGTTTTAAATCAGATTCTAATCCCTGTGCAAAATAAGCCCCAATAACTTGAATTGCTAAAAGCAAAAGCAAGATCATAATTACAGTGATTTTCCATCTAATTGATTGAAAAAAGCTTTCTTTTCTCATAGCTTTTACTCCTGTTCAGGATTGCGTAAATAATAGCCAACTCCACGTCTTGTAATGATCCAGAGCGGATTACTTGGGCTGTCCTCAATTTTCTCTCTTAAGCGCCTTACCGTTACGTCTACTGTCCTAACATCACCATAATAATCATAGCCCCAGACCGTCTCTAATAAGTGCTCTCTAGTCATGACTTGCCCGATATGACGCGCTAAATAATGAAGCAATTCAAACTCACGATGCGTAAGTTCGACCTGTTTTCCTTCTTTGGTAACCGCATATGCATCAGGGTGAATCGTTAGCGCGCCAACTTTAATATCCTTGGTTGTACTTACCGGATCAGCCGGTTGTTGTTGGCGTCTCAAATTTGCTTTAACACGCGCGATAACCTCGCGATTACTAAACGGCTTTGTCACATAATCATCGGCACCGAGTTCAAGTCCTAGCACCTTATCAATTTCTGAATCCTTTGCTGTCAACATGATAATTGGCATATTGTGTGTTTTACGGACTTCGCGGCATACTTCATTGCCATCTCGTTTCGGTAGCATAATATCTAATAATAAAAGATCAGGGTTCTCTTTATTGGTCAATTCAATTGCTTCATCACCATCATAAGCACAAACCACCTCGTACCCTTCCTTTTCTAAGTTAAACTTTAATATATCTGCAATTGGCTTTTCATCGTCAACAACTAATATTTTATGACTCACTTTACAGCCTCCTAGTTCAGTAAATTAATGACTAGCTTTATTTTATCGTACTTTATCATAAAAGTCTTTCTTTACACAACCTTAAGCAAAAACCTCTGCCAACAATCCAAATGAGCAGAGGTTTCCTATTTATCAGTTATTATGCGTGTTTCTTAGGACTGGGTTATAAAACTATCTGTTAGCCACTTAAACCCAGACTTAATTTAGTACACCATTTGGATCTATTCTTGAGCCATTTTCAGCAACCTCGAAATGTAAATGGATACCAGTTGAACGACCTGTCGTTCCCATTTGTCCAATTGTTGTCCCTTGTGGTACTGTGTCTCCAACACTAACATCAACACTTGCTAAGTGCGCATAGAGTGTCGTGTATCCATTGTTATGATTAATTACAATATGGTGGCCATAGCCATTAGCGTCATAGCTAACCTTCTCAACCGTACCATTATCTGCTGCTAAAATATTTCTATTCGACGGTCTGGCTATATCAATACCATTGTGCATGCTACCCCAACGTGGACCGTAGCCACTTGAGACATACCCCCCAACAGCGGGCCAGACGAAATCACCTGTTCCTCTTGATGGAATGACCTTAGAACCTTCTATAGTAATTTCATCAACAACCTCTGTAATAACAGTTTCTTCAAGCAAATCACGCTCAACTTCTTTACCATTTACTATTTTAAGCGAGTAATGGACGTCTTTTTTACCGTCCTCACCCTCCTGTTTAAGTTCTGATTCCCCAACATACAGGTCGTCTGATTTCTCTATCTTTTTCTCAAATTCGATAGTTTCTTCAACTCTTTCTTCTTGATAGACAATGACATCTGCAAAAGATACATAATCTGTGACATTAAGTTCTTGATTAAGCTGTAGAACAGTACCCTCATTTAATTCATCATTTAGTTCAAGTAATTGGCCAACAGATAAATCATAACTAGCAGCAACTGAAGATAGTGTGTCACCTGCTTTTATCTTGTGGAGCTTATCTTCAAGGGTTCCTTTTTCTATTAGCTTGATACCTTCATTTACCGTTAAAAGCTCATCTTCTGAAACAACTTCATTACTTTTAGTAGCTTCTTTAGATAACGTAATATCTAGAATCATAGATTCGTCTAGTGCAAGATCGATCTTATCAGCTTCTTGTTTTACAAAGTCTTCAAGAATATCTTCGCCTACATACTTACTTTTATATTCAAATAAAACCTGATCAGCCTCAGCCTCAGCAGCGAAATAACCAACCAGTTCATCACCAAGCATTAAAGCAACCGCATCAACCTGAATGATTGCTTTCTCAGCTAGCTCTGCTAAGACCTGATCATCAGAGAGTTCTTTATGAAAGACACGTTCTGGTATAAGCGCAAGCTCTTGAGCCAATGTATATGTATAAGCAGAATCCTCTTCAGCAGCATCTATTTGGTCATTAATGGTATTATAAACAACGTCTTCATCACTTACTCTACCTATGTAATCATCATCAAGATAGACATGATAAATAGTTGGTAGCTCTACAGACTCATCATTTGATTCGGCATGCACAACATGTGTTGTCTTATGCCCAATAATTTGGATTAAAATAAAAATAAGGAGTAAACCAAATAGGATATAATTTCGATTTATATTAAGCTTTTCTAGCAGATTCATAGTCTTATCCTCCCGAACCATTCGATTCATAGTGAATTTACTGACCTTAGTAGATTACCACATCAATCATTTAGATTTAAACCCTTTTTACTAGAATGTAACGAAACTGTATAATTGAACCCATCATTTGTAACATCGGCATATTTTGGTGACTTGGTCTTGTTTATTATGAGCGGGTCTGTAAATGCTGTTTTTTTTGGGCAAATTAAAAACAGCCAAATGCCACTTTTTCCTAAGTGCATTCAGCTGTTTCTTAATTTTAATTAAACAAGTCGGTAAACATTTCGAATCTCGTTAGTCTGACTGCGATCAGGACCAACTGAGAAAATTGATAATGGAATTTGGGTTAGTTGTGATATACGCTCTAAATAATGACGCGCATTTGCTGGCAAGTCATCAAGGCTTGTAACACCAGTAATATCCTCCGTCCAGCCTGGTAATTCTTCATAGACAGGTTCACATTTTGCTAAGACCTTTAAGCTAGCAGGGAATTCCTTGATGACCTCACCTTGATAACGGTAAGCAACACAAATTTTTAACGTTTCAATGCCTGTTAACACATCAATGGAGTTTAATGAGAGGTCAGTAATCCCACTTACACGACGCGCATGTGATACCACGACACTGTCAAACCAACCAACACGTCGTGGGCGACCCGTTGTTGTACCGTATTCATTACCTACTTCACGAATTCTTTCACCAATGTCATTATGCAATTCTGTTGGAAATGGTCCATCACCCACACGTGTCGTATAAGCTTTTGATACCCCTACGACATGATTAATCTTTGATGGGCCAACTCCTGATCCTATAGTAACACCACCGGCAATCGGATTAGAAGAAGTAACAAATGGATATGTACCTTGGTCAATATCCAACATAACGCCCTGAGCACCCTCAAACAAAACACGACGGCCTTGATCTAGGGCATCATTTAAAACAACTGAGGTGTCAACAACATATTTAGCAATTTGTTGACCATATTGATAATATTCATCAATGATATCAGCAACCTTAACCTCATCAACCTCATACACTTTTTTAAAAAGGCGATTTTTTTCAGCTAAATTTTGCTCTAATTTTTCCCGAAATGTTTCTTTATCTAATAAATCGGCAATTCGAATACCAACACGAGCAGCTTTATCCATATATGCCGGGCCAATACCCTTTTTCGTTGTACCAATTTTGTTAATACCTTTTTCTTCTTCTTGCAGTAAGTCAAGCTTAATATGATAAGGTAATATAACGTGCGCGCGATTACTAATTTTTAATTGATCCGTTTTAACACCTTTGTCTGCTAGATAAGCAAGCTCCTCAACAATTGCTTTCGGATCAATAACCATGCCATTACCTAATATACTAAGCTTATCTTCAAAAAATATGCCCGATGGGATAAGGTGTAGCTTATAGGTCACCCCATCAAATTTAATGGTATGTCCTGCATTATTTCCCCCTTGATAACGTGCAACTACCTCAGCATTTTGAGATAAAAAATCAGTGATTTTACCTTTTCCTTCATCTCCCCATTGTGTTCCTACTACGACTACTGATGTCATTACGGCACCTCCGCCATTCTATTTATATTAATATCGTTTATCTACAGTTTAACCATGGATAGTGTACCAATCTTATTAGCAGATGTCAATTCAAATAACGAACGTTTAGTCAAACTTGTGTTTTTTTGTTCGCCTTTGATCATGACGTTAATTAAACAAAAAAACTAGCCTATTTAAAAGACTAGTTAGTAAAATACTTAAGCTGGTGGAATATCCGCATCATGGTATCGATGATCCAAATCAACAAACTTATTGTATTCTTTTACAAAAGCAAGTTCGACTGTACCAACTGGACCGTTACGTTGCTTAGAAATAATAATTTCAATAATATTTTGTTTTTCAGATTCTTTATCATAATAGTCATCGCGATAAAGGAAACCAACAATATCAGCATCTTGCTCAATACTTCCAGATTCCCTCAAATCTGACATCATTGGTCTTTTGTCTTGACGTGATTCAACCCCACGGGAGAGCTGCGACAGCGCTATAACCGGGATGTTTAATTCACGAGCCAATCCTTTTAACGACCGCGAGATTTCTGACACCTCTTGCTGTCTATTCTCCTTTGCACTCGCTCCACTACCTTGAATTAATTGCAAATAATCAATTAAAATCATGCCTAATCCATGCTCTTGCTTCAACCGTCTGCATTTAGAGCGAATTTCATTTACGCGGATACCTGGTGAATCATCAATATAAATGCCTGCATTGGAAAGGCTCCCCATAGCCATCGTTAGCTTACCCCAATCATCAGCTTCAAGCTTCCCCGTTCTTAAACGCTGAGCATCAATATTGCCCTCGGCACAGAGCATCCGATTAACAAGTTGCTCTGCGCCCATCTCAAGACTAAAGATCGCGACATTCTCATCAGTCTTTATCGCCACATTTTGAGCAATATTTAGGGCAAACGCCGTCTTACCTACCGACGGACGTGCTGCAACAATAATAAGATCATTGCGCTGAAAGCCTGAAGTAATCTTATCTAAATCACGAAAACCAGTGGGAATTCCCGTTACATCTCCATCATGCTTATGTAATGTCTCAATATTATCGTAAACATTAATAAGGACATCTTTGATATTCTTAAATGCCCCTGCATTTTTTCGATTACTAACTTCTAAGATATTCTTCTCAGCTTCACTTAGAACTTCTTCAACATCATCCTCTTTACTAAAGCTTTCCGTTACAATATCGGTAGCTGTCCGAATTAATCGTCGAAGTAATGCCTTTTCTTCAACTATTCGGGCATAGTATCCAATGTTAGCAGCTGTCGGAACTGAATTGGCTAGCTCAGTTAAATAAGAAACGCCCCCTATCTCTTCAAGCAGCTTTGCATTTGATAACGCTGTCGTAACCGTAACCAAGTCAATTGGCTCACTTCGATCTGTCAATTGAATCATAACATGAAAAATCCGCTGGTGTGCAGCACGATAAAAGTCCATCGGTAATAGCAATTCAGCAGCTGTTGACATGGCATCTGGATGAAGAAACACAGCCCCAATAACCGCTTGTTCTGCTTCAATATTATGTGGCGGGGTTCGTTGCTCTTCCCAATCATTAGCCATAAGCGATTCCTCCTAACCGTTTGCAATTAGAAAGCTAGCCGCTGTTCCTTATTACTATGAACAATAGCATTTGCTTTCATTCGCCAAGATTTTTACAACACCCTTCTGTTAGCTGTGTAAAAGGAGAGAGGCACGCCTCTCTCAAAAAATTTATGCTTCGATAACATGCACCTTAATTTCACCAGATACCTCTGGATGTAATTTTACCGATACATTTGTATAACCTAATGTTCGAATCGGTTGATCCAATTCAATTTTACGCTTATCGATTTTTATTTTATGTTTTTTTGAAAGCTCATCTGCAATTTGCTTGCTTGTAATTGAACCAAAGAGGCGACCAGCATCGCCAGCCTTTGTCTTAATTTCAACTTCAAGCTTACTTAATGTTATTTTTAATTGTTCTGCTTCATCAACAATCTCTTGCTCTTTTCTTTCCTCTTTTTGTTTCTGCGCTTGAAGACCCTTTAAATTACCAGCAGTTGCTTCAACAGCCAAGTTATTTTTTAATAAATAGTTACGTGCGTAACCTTCAGAAACATTCTTTACTTCCCCTTTTCTTCCTTTTCCTTTGACATCTTGGACAAAGATAACCTTCATTCTTGTTCTCCTCCTTCAATAGATTGAGCAATAATATCAATTAATTGTTCATAAGTAGCTCCAATCGTTGCACCTTCCAATTGAGTGGCTGCATTTGTTAGGTGACCACCGCCGTTCATTTGCTCCATAATTAATTGAACATTTACATCACCTAATGAACGGGCACTTATACCAATCCTTCCATCTGGTCGCTCACATATGACAAAAGATGCAACTACACCACTCATGGTCAGCAATGTATCGGCTGCTTGAGCGATGACAACAGGCCCAAAGGTCTGCCCAGGTTTAGCCCGTGCAACTGCTATATGACCATACAGTATTTCTGTACTTTCAATAAGTCGACTTCTCTTTATATAAATTTCAAGGTCTTCCTCAAGGAAGCGTTGCACTAAAACCGTATCGGCACCCTTTGATCTTAAATAAGATGCTGCGTCAAACGTTCTTGATCCTGTTCTTAGAGTAAAACTTTTAGTATCCACAATAATTCCAGCTAATAAAGCTGTCGATTCAATCATCGTTAACTTTAACGTACGTGGCTGGTATTCTAGCAATTCTGTTACCAGCTCTGCTGTCGATGACGCGTAGGGCTCCATATAAACGAGTGTAGGGTGGTCAATAAACTCCTCTGCTCTTCGGTGGTGATCAATGACGACGACGTGTCCTGTTTTGCTTAATAATCGCTCTTCAATAATTAAAGAAGGTTTATGGGTATCAACCACGACTAACAGCGTTGACTTTGTGACCATCTCAAGTGATTCTTCAGCTGAAATAAAGTGCTCCCATAAATCTGTCTTACGAATTTCAGCAATTAACCGCGCAACACCAGTATCCAAGTCGGCCTCATCTATTACAATGTAGGCCTCAACTTCATTTGCAATCGCAATTTTTAAAATACCAATTGCTGAACCAATTGAATCCATATCAGGTGCTTTATGTCCCATAATAAACACTTGGTCGCTTTCTTTGACCAGTTCCTTTAGAGCATGAGATATTACACGCGCTCGGACTCGCGTTCTTTTTTCCATCGGGTTTGTCTTGCCACCATAGAAGCGAACTTTTCCCGTGTCATCTTTTACAACAACCTGGTCACCACCACGGCCCAGAGCTAGATCTAGGCTTGATTGCGCTAATTCGCCTAAAGTAGGAAGTGACACACCACCTAATGCAACACCAATACTTAAAGTTAGTGGGACATTTTTATTATCGGATAACAGCTCTCTTACTTCATCTAGAATATCAAATTTTGTTTTTTCAAGCTGAGCAAGAATTTGCTGGTTCATAATTGCTAGAAAGCGCTCTTGGGATGTTCTTTTTAAATAAATTCCGTATTGATTCGACCAATCATTTAAGATGGATGTCACTTGAGAATTCATTTTACTCTTTGCCGTATCATCCATCGTCTGGGTAATTTCTTCATACGTATCTAAGAAAATTACGCCTAATACAGTTTGTTCATTATGGTAAAGATTCTGAATCTCCGCTTGTTGGGTACGATCAAACAAATACAGTAATCGCTCTTCTTTTTTTATGGTAACGTGAAAGTTGTAGCTATCAATATGAATAATTGCATGGTCTTTATCCTCCCTAATTGCTGCAACTAATCCTTCATGAAGCGTGTCTAGGGCATTGCCAACAAACGTTTCTCCATCAGCAAACCGGTTTAAATAGGGATTGGTCCATTCAATTTGGTATTGCTCGCTATACAAGACAATACCAATTGGCATTTCTAATAATGCTTCTTCCCCGACTTTCTTAACACGGTGGGACAGCGTAGTTATATATTCCTCTCTTTGGTCAGTCAATTGTTGCTCTGAACGGATTGTATAGTATAACGCCAACCCTAATAGCACTGTCATAATTAGCCCTAATATCCACTGCAAAAACCATGTGAATCCAAGTAGCAGAAATGCTAGTATATATGTATAAATAATATGGTGACTGATTTTTAGTGAGCGAAAAATTTTCTGCATAGCAGTCAGCTCCTCATGTAATTAGCATTTAAGCTTATATTACTTTATTCTCTGTCTCATCATAAATCCTACATCAATTATACCTAAGATTCTAGTCAAATAAAGTCCTATCGGTAAAAAGATAATACTTAAGACCACACTTAAAATAGCGATCCACTTTGATCTTCGAGTCATATAAACATAATGGAAAACAAACGAAATTCCTTGCATTGAAAATAATAGCCCTAATAACGTTGAAAAATTAAGAACAATTCCATTAATAATAGGACTTACCTCAAAATACGCAATCAGCATCGTTACTAGAAAAAGCCATAGCGTAAATTTAGGCAGATTAAAGGTTCGCACACGAGGAAAGTAGAAGCGTTCTTTGGTAACATGACGCAAAGTTCGGTAGCCTAACCATTGAACCACACATGCAACAAATATTGATATTATTAGTAGGATGGCTGGAATTAGATCTAATATCATTAGCATCTGCTCTTCAATAATCTCTAAATCACGGGCAGACCAATCCATACCCATTGCATCAAGAATAAGGGTGGAAGCGTGCAATGATTCCTTAATCATAAGCTGGTATTCGGTTGCAAAGCTGATGTCAAAAACAAACTCAGTCGTAAAGTATAAGACAGTTAACCCTAGCGCGACCCCTAATGCTCCTTGCGCCCAAACTTCGTATGGATGACGCTTCCCACGGATAGCTTGACCAATCAATATACCCGTTAAGATCGGTAAAAAAGCTTGCGGTAAGATAAATAGAATTAAACTTAAGGAAATTATTGCTGCTATTGCCATTACTATGATGCCTAACAGTGTTGCTTTTTTCCATCCGTGTCGATAGCTAAAAACAATAAATGGTAGCGGTAAGAGAAACAAACTAATAATAGCAAAAGCCGGTATGGAGAGCATTATAGCTAATATAGCAATAAACAAAGTAGCTGTAATGAGACTTTCCCTTATTAAATGTCTTACATGATCTTGCATAAGCGGACACCTCAATTGTTATTAAGCTTAGAAAAAGCACAGCATAACCACTGTGCCTCATGCAAGCAAAGCTTAATCTGTCAAAATAATTTAATTTATAAGTCATTATAGCGATTTAAAAGAAGAATGACAAACTAAAGCCATTTCCTTAATAATCGCATTTTTTCGAAAAAACACTTATTTCACTAAATTAATTGTTATAATAAACTAGAGCTTCAATCAGTGGATCTTTTTTTAAAAAAAAGACCTGCTTGTTAGCACCACAGCTATGACTAAAGGAACAAATTGCATTTCTAGTGACCGCCAATCTCCACTTCTAATATACTTGGATGCTTTGCTTATGCTAAGAGCCATACAGTCAGTTAATTGGCAATAACACCAGTAATCATTAAAAAGGAGCTTATTTTATGATTTCAACGATCTTTTTTGACCTAGACGACACATTGCTTTGGGATAAGCAAAGTATTAAAAAGTCATTTGAAAATACCTGCCTCACCGTATCCCAGTGTAACCCACAGCAATTAGAGGATGCTGTGCGAGCTGAAGCAGATCAGCTATATAAAAGCTACCCTACTTACCCTTTTACACAGATGATCGGTATTAATCCGTTTGAGGGACTGTGGGGAACATTTAATGATCCTGGTAAGTCATTTCAGGCTTTGCATAGCATAATTAAGGACTATCAGCATCAGGCTTGGCACAATGGCCTCAAGACCTGTGGTGTAGACGATTCAAAACTTGCAGAAGAATTAGCCAAGCGCTTTATAACCGAGCGCAAAAAGCGACCATTTGTTTATCAAGACACCTTTTACGTATTAGATGCTTTGAAGAGCAATTACCAGTTACTCTTGTTAACAAATGGTGCCCCATCACTGCAACGGATGAAACTAGCTATTACGCCAGAAATTGCTAAGCGGTTTGATCATATTATCATTTCAGGCGAATTTGGCAAAGGAAAGCCAGATCCTGCGATCTTTGAACACGCTCTTGAAAAAGCTCACGTTTCCCCAAGTCAAGCTATGATGATTGGTGACAATTTAATGACCGACATCCTTGGTGCAAACCGATCAGGTATAAAAAACATTTGGATTAACCATCATAATCAACAGATTACAGCTGTGAAACCTACATATGAAGTAAAGTCTTTAATTGAGATCCTCCCAATTATTTTAAATAAATAAAAGAACCATACTAAAAATTAGTAGGACGGACCGTCGTCATGGTTTGTGCTACTAATTTTTTTTGTTGTTTTAACACATTATTATTTATTACTCAACTTTCGCATTAATATATCCTGGTTTAGCTAAGCTGGCTGTGTAGGCGAAGGATTAAGTCTATGGATTGACATTAACCCTTAGTGGAGATATGTTCGTTTTATGTCAGTATTAGAACCACACCTTGTCGGTCGTTAAGTATAGTAGCGTTCGGTTTTTAAAGCAGCAAATGCCAACACATTAGCAGGATGACCGATAATAAGCGCTATTTCCCCTTCTACTCCTAATTTTAAACAGATTCATTCATGATGAATACTCAATCAAGTGGGGATGTTAGACTAAACCCGCCCCGTCCTAGGACAACGTCTAGCTGACGTACATCCTGTAGGCCCGAAGCCAGCCCCGCGGAAGGCGAATCCATTGCTTTTCGGAACGATATAAAGCGCCAACCTGATAAGAAAGTCAACATGAGTCATACATACCGACTCTCATAAACACGTCAAGGCTTAATGACTATTTTCAGTATGCGAAAGTTGAACACTTAACAAAAAAGGGTTGCATTTCTCCGAAAAAGTAATATACTTATATATATAACTATATTAGTATAAAACAAAAAAGGAGGGTTCTATGCTTGAATACTACATTCTCAGACGATAAACCGTTATTTTTACAAATTAAACAGCGTATCGAGGATCAAATTGTTAATGGGCAATTAACAGCACATGACCAGATTCCTTCTACAACAAAAATGGTCCAGTTCTATACGATTAACCACATTACTATTTCAAAAGGTGTTAATTTACTTGTTGATGAAGGCATTTTATATAAGAAAAGAGGTGTTGGTATGTTTGTTGCAGAAGGTGCCAAGCAGCAATTATTAAAGGTTCGACAAGATTCATTTGCAGCTAACTATTTGCTTCCCATGCTAAAAGAAGCAAAAAAATTGGGCTTATCAGATGAAGAGCTGACTAAGATGTTTATTAAAATCCGGGAGGGATATAGGGATGAGCTATAGTATTGAGATTAAAGACTTATCGTTGCAACTTGGTAAGTCAAATATTTTAAAGGAAATTAATCTATCTCTTCAGCCAGGCAAAGTTTACGGCTTATTAGGTAGAAATGGTGCTGGTAAAACCTCATTTCTTTCACTACTTGCATCGTTTCGTTTACCTACTTCAGGGACAATTAGCATAGATGGTGAAATGCCATTTGAGAATCCCCGCATTATGTCTGAAGTCAGCTTTTCTTATCCGACTGATTTGAGTGAAGAGAGCTATACAGCAGCAGATTATTTTACCGATGCCCGCCGCTTTCGACCAAATTTTGATTTAGATTGCGCACATGCCTTAGCAAAACGTTTCGGCTTTCCTTTAAACAAAGCACTTAGTAAGCTATCAAATGGGCAACAATCCGCATTTATTGCAACACTTGGGCTTGCAAATCGAACAAAAATTGCCATCTTTGATGAGGTGTATGTCAACATGGATGCACCGACACGCAAAATTTTTTATCAGGAACTTATTGAGGAGCAGGCTAGGTACCCGCGGCTCATGATTCTTTCTACACATCTTGTCTCTGAGATGGAATATTTACTTGACCACGTGCTCATTCTTGACCAAGGAAAACTACTTGTTGATCAAGACTATGAGTCAATCATTAATCTTGGTGTAACAGTTACCGGTCCTGTTGAAGAGGTTAACCAATTTGTTAAAGGAAGAAAACAACTTAATAGTCAGCAGTTAGGACAGACAAAAGCAACGATGATATTCGGTAAACTGGCTAATAGTGAGCGACTCATTGCTCAGCAAAATGGCCTTGAGCTAAGTCCGGTTTCATTACAAGAACTATTCATTCATATAACAGAGGAGGATGGGCATTTTGAGTAATTTCATTCAAGCACGGACCAAAAAATTAGCTGTTGATTTATTTAAAATTCAACTGGTATGGACGCTCTGGTATATTCCAATCGTTATCGTTGGAACGCTATTTGCCTTGAACATTAGCTGGATTGGAATTAATGGCTGGCTAGATATTGACATTGAACACGTTAACATTTTTTTCACAATCACCCAGACTTCACGTGGCTTTTTAATTGTAACAAGTTTAATTATGTTTCTTTATTTATTTAGCCATTTTATTCAAAATGGCCTAACACGGCGTGAAGTTTTCCGTGCATCAAGCTTTGCTGCGGTTGGTCTAGTTATCACGATCATGATCACTGCTATCTTTCTAAATAGTCTCTTTAATTTTTTTAGCTGGCATGCCCCTATGCCGCAGTTAACGATACTCGCACTACCAGAATGGGCCATTCCGATTATGATGAGCCTTATCTTGATTAGCTACTATCTCGGTGGCTGGCTTGTGGCTGTAGGGTTTTATCGCTTTAAATTTCTCGGCATTCTTTTTGTTCCAATTGGACTGTTACTTGTCTTTATTGTTGAATTTGTTTGGCAGGCAGAAGCTTCTTTTTTAGGGTTTATTGATTATACGAACCCGTCACCCTCACTCTCTATAGCAGCCATTGTTACACTTGTATTAATTGGCTTAACACTTTATTCGATTAGAGCCTTAACAAAGCAAATGCCTATTAAGCCCCACTAATATATTTGGGTTGCGTGTTATTAATTAGCACGCAACTTCTTTTATAATGACAGCTTAATTGACTCGCTTTTTATCATAGCAAGTAAATGCGATAACTCAGTTACTTCAGAAATGGCAACAACACCGGAAATTTTATTGCCAAGCAGATGCTTGGCAATTGCAGCAGTAACCTTTGCTGTTAAAGCGTAATCTGATCGTGTCTCTAATCGCAACGTTTTCGTTACTACCTGTCCTGCTATGTTACCGGTTATCTCCACAGTTAAATATGCCGTTTCTGACTTCTCAGGATTATGGCTAACCCCTTTTTCAAGCAGACGGGCAAAGCGGCCAACCTTCTGCAATAGCCCGAGCCGTTGCACGATAGTAATTATTGCATTGTAGAAAGGACGATTCCAAGCTGTCCAATAGTATAGCTCAACTCCTGACCATTTCTCAAGTTGCTGTAATAGCTGTTTTTCATCATGCTCAATTAAACGGACCTTTCTACTTAGCCCGCTTTCGCCAAAGCCCATTAATCTCGATTTAGTAAATCCTTTTATCTGTTGTCCGTTTCTGATCACTGGCTGTGCAATAATGTTTAGCATATCTAGTACCCCAGTTATGCCAACTTTAGCGTTCGTATTTTGCAAGAGGGCAACATTAATTTCGTTTATTTCAGTAAAGGCATGACCCAGGTCGTTAATCATAAGTCCTGACAAGCCAGGGATAAAGCCCGTCATTACAACTGAGCCGGTTAGTGGCGTTGCATATGATGTTGCTAGTTGTTGGACTTGCTTAACAAATGGATAAAATGGAGTGACATCAATACAGACAATTTCCTGGTCAAAGCATGCTTGCTGGATAAAAGGCTGCTGTTGCTTAACAGTTACAATAACTAGTTCAACTCCTCTAACAACATCGCTAACTTGCTCTTGGTTATGCACATCAAGATACCGCCATTCCGAAACGCTCTCAAACTGCTGTAATAACAATTCAGCCCGTTCCTTTTTGTAGTCCGTTACCATTAACTGAATAGGCTCAACAATTATTTGCTCTAATTCATGGCAAATAAGTCTTCCTAACACACCACCCGCACCAATCACCAGTATCCGCTTCATTATTACTCCCTCCAAACGGTAATCTAATATTATCCCTATACTAGCATGAAAACCTTGTTATTACTTGCTATTTTAACAATTGCTTAAATACAATTAATTTGGTAAACTATTTTGACGAACGTTCGTCAGGAAGGGTGTAATAAATGTCTGCTGAAAAGATTAAACAGGCCGCGCTTCAGCTATTTGCAGCGCATGGTTATGATGGCACATCTTTAGCTCAAATTGCTACGGCGGTTGGGATAAAAAAACAATCCATTTATACTCATTTCCAGGGGAAGGATCAGCTTTTTTTGGCTTTAATTAGAGAAACCTTTGAAATTGAACGAAAGCGAGAGGAAGCGTTTTTCTCAGAGCAAGAGCAGCTATCATTAAAACATTTTTTAGAAAACGTTTTGGCTAGTTATCTCGTTCGCTTTGATCATGATGACCGGCTAAAATTCTGGCTACGAAACACATTTTTGCCACCAAAGCATTTATATCCTGTTATTAATAAACAAGTAAACCAGTATATCCTTGATATTGAAACGATTTACTTACCTCGATTCGAGCAAGCCGTTCTTGAAGGTGAAATTAGTAGAATTGATGCCAGCCAAGTCAATTTAGCCTTTTCTGCATTGTTAGATTCGATTGAAGTGGAGTTGATTTATGGTGACCAGGAACGGGTGAAAGAGAAAATGAACGCTTCTTGGTCAATATTCTGGAATGGTATTTGTTAGCGAACAAATAAGGGGGATTAGGCATGTACCATGCTGCTACACTTAAAGATAAACTAAAGTTATTTCTAAAACTTCTCTGGCCAATTTTAATTACGCAAGTTAGCTTAGCGATGATGAGCTTTGTCGATACGATTATGTCAGGTCGGGTTGGAACAAGCGACTTGGCTGGTGTTGCGATAGGCGCTAGTTTATGGTCGCCCGTGTTTACGGGCGTTAATGGCGTCATGTTGGCTGTTACTCCACTCATTGCACATGCCTTAGGAAAACGGGAAAAAGACCGCATTCAAGGGATTATTAATCAAGCTATTTATCTTGCCATTATAATTGGCGTCTTGGTCATCCTTATTGGAGGACTCTTATTAAATCCGGTGCTTAACTGGATGCAGCCAGAGGAAAGTGTCCATTTTGTTGCTAAACATTATTTAATTGGACTTTCTATTGGTATTATCCCGTTATTTATCTCTAACGTTTTACGTAATTTTTATGATGGACAAGGAATGACTCGCATTTCAATGTTCATTACCATTTCTGCTGTTCCCTTTAATTTTTTACTGAATTATTTGTTTATCTTTGGAAATTTCGGTTTCCCTCAGCTAGGCGGTATTGGCGCAGGGTATGCCACTGGTGCAACTTACTGGGTCATTCTGTTGATTAATATCCTGTTAATCTTTAAGCTCGATGCTATTAAACAGTTTAAACTATTTGTTCAGTGGAACAAACCATCGCTGACTGCTTGGCAGGAGCAATTATCAATTGGGGTTCCGATTGGTCTGACAATTTTCTTTGAATCAAGTATTTTTTCTGTCGTTACGTTATTAATTAGTGTCATGTTTTCTACCACAGCAGTGGCTGCCAATCAAATCGTGATTAGCTTTAGTTCAATGGTGTTTATGATGCCATTAAGTATTGCAATGGCGTTAACTATTGTAGTTGGCTATTCAGTTGGTGGGGATAGGCTAGCTGCTGCTAAGCAATATAGTATTTTAGGCGTTTCTAGTGGGATCGGTATTCTAGGTATTGCAGCTACATTTATGTTCTTTTTCCGTGAACAGATTGCCAGCTGGTACTCTACTGATGCGAGTGTCGTTGAACTTGCTGGGCAGCTTTTTTTGATCGCCATTTTATATCAGCTTTCAGATGGGGCACAGTCTGGACTACAAGGGGTTTTACGGGGCTATAAAGACGTGAAGATTCCATTCTTTATCTCACTTATATCATATTGGTTACTTGGTATTCCAATTGGCTACTTGTTAGCTACTTTTACTGCTGTCGGTCCATTTGGATTATGGATTGGTATTCTTATTGGTCTAACAAGTGCTGCTGTTGGCTTTCTATTTCGCCTACGCTTTATTTCACGGGTTAAAACGAAGCAATTACAGACATAATTAATATGGTTTAGTAATTCTTTATTATTTGTTAGTTAATGTAAGTTTGGGGGTTTACTTGATCCAGTAATAAGCGCTCTCTTGCGGCGATCGGGGCTTATGCCATTCCTGCTAGAGTCTATTCCTAGAGCTTCCGACTATCATTGTTAAAAAATCCTCCTCTAACACCATGTAGGCAAGTCCATTAAAATTAAAACAGGCTAACTATTGACTTTCTATAGTTAGCCTGTTTTAGTCTAGAGAGCAGTCGCTCGCTCTCTGTTAAAGCTTAAATAGCGGGTACCCTGAAAGGTTAGTTGGCCCGTATCTCCTTCTGATAGAATACCATACTGTTTACCTGACAGCTTAAATTCCGATCGATCGCCACTATCAAACTCAAATGTTACATAATAATCGGTTTGAGCTGAGCCGGGGTGCTGGTGAGACCCTGCGAAGCTAACATAATCCGTTCGCTTCGATTTCACAACAGCGTTAACATTTAGTTTAGGAGATTTTTCATTTTTGTTCCATTGCCGAAAGCCTCTAGCCGCTGAGAAGATTAGTCCACCAATAACAACAATAAAGACGACAAAGATAAAGATTGGGACCAATTCAAACATCATGTCACCTGGACCTGTATAAAAATAATCATCCATTTAAAGACTCCTTTCTCTAATTGAATAAGCCCATAAGTATGATTAAATTATAGCAGTTAAAAAGCGCGTAGACTAGCAGGCTTGGTTCTTTTAATTAAGCTTCCTTATCTATAATCTATGCTAATAGCCCTGTCAGTACCCCTACTAATTATAACTCAACCCCAGTAACCTCTTTAAAATCATTTGTTTTATTTAGCAGTGCTAAATCTTGCTCTGTCACTTCCTCATCCACTGTTAACAGCATAATGGCATCTCCACCAACAGTTGAGCGACCGACCTGCATTGTCGCAATATTCGTTTGGTTCTTCGCTAATAATGTTCCCACTTTTCCTATTGCCCCGGGTTGATCTTGATGACGAATGAATATGATATGACCTTCTGGAACCAAATCAACATTGTAGCTATCTACTTGAACAATACGTGGACCTAGGCCTTGTAGCAACGTTCCAGCTACTGTTTTTGTACCATCTTCCGTCTTAATCTCTACCTTAATTAGATTAATAAACCCTTCTGAATGGCTGGTGATATGCTCATTAATTAAAATGCCTTGTTGTTCGGCTAAATAAGCCGCATTCACATCATTTATGTGGTTACCAAAATGGTGCTTTAGTAGCCCTTTAATCGTATTTCTTGTTAATGGTCCTACCTCAACATCATGAAGTTCTCCAGAGTAATAGATATTAATCTCTTTAATCACCTGTTTCGTTAAGCTGGTCAAAAATACCCCTAGCTTCTCAGCTAAATAGAAGAATGGTTCAATTTTTTTCATTACTTCCTTAGGTACTGAAGGAAGATTAACAGGATTCTTGACTAAATCCCCATTTAGTAAGCGAACGACATCATAACTCACATCAACCGCAACAGATTCTTGTGCCTCAATTGTACTTGCCCCTAAGTGTGGTGTGGCAATGACTTGCGGAAGCTGAAGTAGCTTATGGTCCGTTGCTGGTTCCTGCTCAAATACATCTAATGCTGCCCCCGCCACCTTACCTGCTACAATTGCTTGATAAAGTGCCTCCTCATCAATAATACCCCCACGGGCACAATTCACAATTTGAACACCTGTCTTCATCTTACTAATTGCATCAGCATTAATGAGATGCTTCGTCTCCTTAAGCAACGGTGTATGAATGGTAATAAAGTCAGCGACCTTAATCACCTCATCAACCGTTCCTTTGATAAGCCCTAACTGGTCCGCCTTCTCTTCAGTCAAAAACGGATCATAGGCCATTACCTTCATGCGTTGCCCTTTAGCTCTTAAAGCAACCTCACGTCCAATTCGACCTAAGCCAATAACGCCTAACGTCTTGCCTTTCAGCTCCACACCAACATGGGCTTTTCGATCCCATTTCTGTTGCTTTAGTGCGTAGTAGGCTTGAGGAATCTTTCGGGCTAGAGCCATTAACATAGCGACTGTATGCTCGGCTGCTGAGTTGGTGTTACCATCTGGTGCATTGACAACAATTACACCATGCTCAGTAGCTGCTGTTAAATCAATATTGTCGACACCCACACCCGCTCTACCAATAATTTTAAGGTTTGCGGCTGCCGCAATAATTGCTCTTGTTACCTTTGTTTGGCTCCTTACCAACAGTGCGTCATACATTGGCATCATAGCAACCAGTTCCGCTTCAGTTAAATCAGTCTTTACATCGACCTTAATAGTGCTGGCTTGCCTTAGTGGAAAAATACCATCCTCACTTAAAGGATCACTAATTAATACACGATAAGTCATGTGAACATTCCCCCTGTTTTTATTGAATAATTAATCGACAAATCTGCATTGGTAATAATAAGAAATTAAAAAAGCTTCTCCCCCCTCACATTAATAGTAAGGGGCGAAAAGCTTTGGTTTCCGCGGTACCACCCTAGTTTTGCTCAGCAAGAAATAAACTGTAGCCTTCATTAGTCCTGTGCGTATCGAACACAAATCGATCAAACCTACTCTAATAGTTCAGTTTGACTGCTCAGAAGTGCTACTTATTGCTTGAAGCACTGGTTCACAGCTACCACCAGCTCTCTTAACCTGCAGAGGCAATATTCATGTCTTCTTCATCGCTTCTGTTATCTAATTATTTTGAATTTTCATTTATCATAGCATGATTATAATAATTGTCAACTTTTTTTCACAAATTTCTGGATTGTGAAATCAGCTAGCACAAAAGCTAGCTAGCGCTGTACTTAACAGATCTTCATTAGCCCATTTAATAGCGCCTTTCCTTATTATATGTCTAAATTCTCCGCACTTGCTTATTTTCTTTCTTTGAAAAAATGATAGTATTTGATCACATCGTAGTACAAACAAAATACAACAAATTGTGATGAAAACGCAACCATTCCTTTTGTAGTAAGTGCTACAATTCCAACAAGAGAGGTGATTAAGCATGCAACTTGATCGACGCAGTAACAATTTATTGAAAGAGGTGTTGACTAATCCACAGATTAAAAGTATTTCACTGGAGAGTAAGTATGAGCTCAGTAGACGACAAATTAGCTATAGCTTTGAAAAGATTAATCACTGGCTCCTAACGAAAAACCTTCCGCCGATTAACCGAAATCGTCAAGGCATGTTTTTAATTGAACCGATTTTAATTGAAACACTTCTCAGCAAGCAAGAAAACAACGCCATGAAAGAGCTAGTCCTAACCGAAGAAACGCGTATACAAATCATTTTACTTATGATGATTAGTCAAATTGATGAAACCTTATCGCTTAACCATTTTACACATGCGCTTGATGTCAGTAAAAACACTGTATTACATGATATTAAGCAAGCCCAATTAATCATTCAGGAAGATGACTTAACTATTCATTATAGTCGAAAAGCAGGCTACTACATTGAAGGTGAAGAGTTCTTTATTAGAAAGTTGCTTGTTCATCTCATTAATCGTTTGTTATTTGTACAAAATAAGCAATTATTTCTCAGTGAAATTATGCGTTTATCTAATCAAGAGCTTGTTGAAATGACCTTACGAGTGGAACGGATTGAGAACCAACTAAACCTGAAGTTTACTGATGAAAAGATCGATGCATTACCATTTAGCCTCATTATTATTTTAAAACGAATTAGGGCTGGTATGTTTATTGGTGATTTGCCAGTAAAGCATGATGAGCTCACATACACGAAAGAATGGCAGGCTGTCTATGAGCTTTTTGATGAGACCGAACATATTCCTGATTCTGAACGCGTGTTCTTTACTTTACATTTGCTAATTACTAATATTTATTGGTCTGACCTTCATAAGCAAGATATTGTGCCGAGTTTAATGATCGCCATTAATGAAATGCTTACCAAGTTTGAGAAATATGCTTGTATGGTCATTAAAGATCGCGATCAATTAATAAATAAGCTCCTGATACACGTGAAACCAGCTTATTATCGAATTAAGTTTGAGCTTACTGATATTGATCAGCTACATCAACCGGTTGGTGCGGAGTTCTCTGAGCTACAGCACTTAGTTAAAAAAGCAATTACTCCCCTCGCTCAGCTAATTGGTCAAGACATTCCTGACCATGAGATTACTTACCTATCCATGCTAATAGGCGGCTGGTTAGCACGACAAGGGGAGCATCTAAATAAGAAAATAAAGGCAGTTATTGTTTGCCCAAAAGGCGTTTCTGTTTCAAAGATGATGGATAGTGTACTGAAAGAGATCTTCCCTGAGTTTGTGTTTCTAGATTCACTTTCTGTGCGAGAATTCTATCAATTTCAATTGGACTACGATATCGTCTTTAGTCTCATCCATTTAGAGACAGATCGAAAAGTATTTATTGTGAAATCCTTTCCAGAAAAGGAAGAAAAGCTTTGGCTGCGGCAACAGGTTATGGGCTATCTTTACGGTTATTCCAATGATGTTATTAATGTGGAGGAACTAATCAATGTTATTGAAAAGGATGCGACAATTTTAAATAAAACTAACCTAACCAAGCGTATTTATAGTTTTATCAACCAGCAAGGAACATCAACACCCTTGCTGACAGAGGAAGAGCCCACACCTCATTTAGCGGAGTTAATCCCTGCAACAAACATAACACTTAGAAAAAATATCAAATCTTGGAATGAAGCCATCCGTGTAACAGCTCAGCCACTACTTAGAAAAGGAGCAATTACTCACCAGTATGTTGATGCGGTTATTGAGCATTGTCAGGAAGACCCGTACATCGTAATAGGAGACGGATTAGCCATACCACATGCGAGTCCAGAAAATGGGGTTTTACATGTTGGCATGAGCCTATTACGGATTGAAGAAGGCGTAACATTTGCTCATGACTATTCGATTAAAATTATTATTCTCATTGCTGCGTTAGATAAACACCAACATTTTAAGGCTTTGACGGAATTGTTAAAGCTTGCAGGCACTAGAGCGGATTTACTAAAAATAAAACAAGCTAAAGTCAAAAAAGAAATAACAGACACCTTTAAAAAATATCAGCAATTGTAACTTTGTTGTGAGGGGGAATAGATTTGAACCATTTACACTTTGATGAGTCACTTATCTTTAAAAATTTACAAGCACAATCAACTGAAGACGCACTTAAGCAAGTTGCCACAGCACTATTCCAGCAAGGGCTTGTAAAGGAAAGCTATATTAACGCAGTCATTGAACGCGAAAAACAATACGCAACAGGGCTGCCCACTGAAGGAATTGCTGTTGCTATTCCACACACAGACTGCATCCACGTTAATCAAAAAGCGATTGCTATCGCTGTGCTTGATAAACCGATTGAGTTTGGGATTATGGGTGAACTAGACTCTACGACACCAGTATCCATTATCTTTATGTTAGCAATGGATCAGGAGCATGCTCAATTATCATTATTACAAAATTTGATGGCGATTTTCCAAGATCGTGTCTTTCTTGAGTTCTTGGTCAATGAGCCAGATAAACAGTTAATTAAGGAAAAAATCCGTTTGAATTTACTGAAGGGAGGTGAAGGAAAATGAAAAAGAAGAAAAATGTTCTTGTTGCATGTGGTGCTGGTATTGCGACATCTACTGTAGTCAATAGTGCGCTTGAGGAATTAGCGAAGCAACATAATATTGCTGTGAACCTTATCCAAATTAAAATTGCTGAAGTAAATGCATATGTTGAGACGGCTGACCTACTCGTTAGCACAACGATTGTCCATAAAGAGTATCCTTTCCCGGTCATTAATGCTAAGGCATTCTTAACTGGAATTGGTCTTGATGAGGTTAAGCAACATATTGTTGACGAATTAAAAAAATAAGCTATTTTCATCTTTTTTATTATTAAACAAAGGGGATCGCTTTCTTAGCGTACAGAATAAAGCAACAAATCATGAGGGAGGAATTGTTGATGCAAGATGTAATCGATTTTTTACAAGCTTTTTTAGATTTAGGTGCGACGGTCATCTTACCTGTGGTCATCTTTTTACTCGGACTACTATTCGGTCAAAAACCAGGTAAGGCGTTTCGCTCTGGTTTAACAATTGGGGTAGCATTTGTTGGAATATTTCTGGTCGTTGACCTTTTAGTCAACAATCTTGGGCCTGCAGCTCAAGGTATGATTGAACGATTCGGAATCGAGTTAAATGTTATTGATGTCGGCTGGCCTGCTGCTGCTTCAATTTCTTGGGCATCGCCGATCGCTGCTTTTATTATTCCTTTAGGAATTATCATCAATATCATTATGTTGGTAACCAAAACAACAAAAACAATGAACGTTGACATTTGGAATTTCTGGCACTTCACCTTTACTGGCGCAATGGTACACGCTTACACTGGCAGTATTATTCAAGGATTGATTGCTGCTATCTTATTCCAAATTGTTTGTTTAAAGGTTGCGGATTATACTGCACCTATGCTTGAAGACTATTATGAACTACCTGGCATTTCAATCGCTACAGGGAGTACAATCTCGTATGCCCCAATTGGAATTCCTTTAGTTAAACTGATTGAAAAAATACCTGGCTTAAACAAGTTACACGCTGACCCTGAGACAATCCAAAAACGTTTTGGTATTTTTGGTGAGGGAATATTCATGGGCCTTATTCTTGGGATTACACTTGGATTGCTTGCTGGCTATGCTGTTGGTGATGTCATTGAAATTGGGATGGCTATGGCTGCCGTTATGGTCCTAATGCCAAGAATGGTGAAAATCTTAATGGAAGGACTTACACCCGTATCTGAATCAGCTCGTGAATTTTTACAAAAACGCTTTGGTGCCCAAAAAATATACATTGGACTTGATGCTGCTGTGGCAATTGGTCACCCCGCCGTTATCTCTACTGCCCTTATTCTAGTCCCAATAACAGTTGCACTCGCTGTCTTTTTACCTGGAAACAGTGTCCTGCCTTTTGGTGACTTGGCTACTATTCCATTTATTGTTGCGTTCATTGTTGGTGCAGCACGTGGAAACATCGTGCACTCTGTTATTGTTGGAACGATTGTGATCGCACTCTCACTCTATATTGCGACTGATGTTGCCCAATTCCATACACAAATGGCGATTGATGCTAACTTTAGCATCCCTGAAGGCACTAACCTAATTTCGAGTATTGACCAGGGTGGAAATGTCGTTAACTATATCATCTATCGCTTGTTTACCTTGTTTAATTAACTAATTTCAAACAGAGAGAATTTAGGAGGGATTAACTGTGAAGGCACTGGTAAAAACAGCACCCGGGTTTGGCCATTTAGAGCTTCAAGATGTTGAAGAACCTAAACCAAATCCTGATCAAGTTAAGATTGAAGTTAAGTATGCAGGCATATGTGGTTCTGATGTTCACACCTATGAAGGCAATTATAAAGTGAAAACACCGGTCACATTAGGTCATGAATTTGCTGGCGTTGTGGTCGAGGTCGGCAAGAACGTGACCGAGTTCCAAGTTGGTGATCGAGTAACATCTGAGACAACTTTTTCCATTTGTGGCGAATGTAAGTATTGTAAATCAAAAGACTATAACCTTTGTGCACATCGTAAAGGAATAGGTTCGCAACAGAATGGTGGCTTTACCAAGTATTTAATTGCACGGAAAGAAAGTTTGCATAAGCTACCCCAACACGTTGATTATCGAGCAGCAGCTATGACCGAGCCACTTGCATGCACCTATCACGCAGCAAACAAAGCATCCATTAACGAGCATGACCTTGTGGTCGTATTCGGACCTGGGCCAATCGGGCTGTTGCAAGCTCAAGTAGCCAAAACGTATGGTGCAACAGTCATTATTGCTGGACTTACTCACGATAAAATTCGCTTAGATAAGGCGAAGGAGATCGGGATTGATTACGCCATTAACTTACAGCAGGATGATCTACATGCCCTTGTTGCGCAGTTGACTGAAGGCTATGGTGCTCATGTTATTTTTGAATGCTCTGGAGCAGTTCCAGCAGTAAGACTAGGTTTAGATTTACTAAGAAAGAAAGGACAATTTGTGCAAGTTGGCATTTTCTCTAAAGCTGAAATTCCCATTGACTTCGAGAAGATTATTCAAAAGGAAATTCAAGTTACTGGCTCACGGAGCCAAACCAGTAGAGACTGGGAGCCTTCATTAGCACTAATGAATGAAGGACGTGTTACTCCGAAGGCATTAGTAACCCATGAGCTAAGCATTGGCGATTGGGACGAGGGTTATCGTGCTATTAAAGATGGTGACGCTATAAAGGTTTTACTAACTTCAAATTAATGAAAGTGAGGAAGGTAATATGGAATTAACAGATTTAATTGAGAAGCTTGACTATACATTATTAAAACCAACAACAACAAAAAGTGAGATGATGACTTTCTGTAATGAAACCATTACTTATGGCTTTAAGGTTATTTTCGTGCATCCGTATTATCTTCCCTATGTCTGTGCCTTAGTCTCAGAGCATGATGTGAAGGTTGGGGCACCAATCGGTTTTTCTTTGGGCGGTGCAACAACAAAAACAAAGGTCTTTGAGACTCAAGACGCCATTAACAATGGAGCCCGCGAAATAGATATGCTAATTAATCTAGGCGCCTTGAAATCAAAAGCCTATAGCATGGTTAAATATGATATTTCTGAGGTCGTTAAGGCTTCAGAGGGCTTACTTACAAAGGTTATTATTGAAACTGCTTTACTTACTGAAGATGAGAAAAAAATTGCCGCCCAATTAATTGTAGAAGCTGGTGCGGATTTTGTGAAAACCTCAACTGGCTTTAATGGCGGCGGTGCAACCTTTGACGATGTTAAACTATTAAGATCAATCGTTGGACCCGATTTTGGTATTAAAGCAGCTGGCGGCATTCGTTCCTATGATGATGCTATAAAAATGCTTGAATTAGGGGCCGACCGATTAGGTACAAGTGGAGCAGTCGCCATTATTTCTGGAAAGACGTCTACTGCCGAGTATTAATTAAGGTGGTGAAACTATGACAATTATTTTAGGTAGCGATCATGGTGGCTATCAAATAAAACAGACTATTATTGAATGGCTCGTAAAAGAACAACTTGAATTTCGTGATCTTGGTTGTTTTTCTGCGGAGGCAACCGATTATAGTCCAATAGCTCAGCAAGTCGCCGAAGTAATTCAGCATTGTCCAAACTCAGAGGATATGGGGATTTTAATATGTGGTACCGGTATTGGTATGTCAATTATGGCGAATAAAGTACCCGGTATTCGTGCATCTGTTGTTCATAATACGTTTACTGCACAGGCGACTAGGGAGCATAATAACTCTAACATCCTATGCTTAGGCGCCCGGGTACTGCCATCAGACCAAGCAGCACTAGATATTGTAAAGACGTGGTTAAATACGCCTTTCCTAGGCGGAAGACATAAGCAACGAATTGATTATATTACCAATTATGAAAGCTTTAAAATTAATAAGAGAGGGAGATAGCTATGGTTGAAACATTTTTGGATTTTGCACTTGGACGCTTTGGCAGATCAATTAGTCAATTTTATATCGAACATCAGCTTTTCTTTAATTCGACCGTTGTCATCGTTTCGTTATCTATGCTTTTTAAACCTAGCTTTCTAACAAAAAAAAATAATAACCAATAACGGAGGGACACGAATGCTTAAGCTTGCACCATCTCTATTAGCCGCTGATTTTTCTACACTAGGGCAGGTTGTTAAAGAAACAGCTGATGCTGGGGCAGATATGCTTCACATTGATATAATGGATGGCCATTTTGTACCCAATCTAACCTTTGGCCCTGACCTTGTTAAAGCAATCCGATTGCATAGTAACCTAAAGTTTGATGTCCATCTCATGATTGAAAATCCCGATCTTTATTTAAAAGCATTTGTTGATGCTGGAGCTGATATTATTACTGTCCATGTTGAGACCTGTACACACTTGCATCGTACAATCCAGCAAATTAAAGCGCTAGGTGCTAAAGCTGGAGTCGTTTTAAATCCAGCAACGCCGGTTAATTTGCTTGAGCCTATCCTAAAGGATATTGATATGGTACTTATTATGACTGTTAATCCAGGCTTTGGAGGACAGTCTTTTATTCCTCAATCTATTGACAAGATTAAACGACTAAAGAAAATGATAACAAACAACGGGCCGTGCACCATTGACATTCAGGTTGATGGTGGTATTACACTTGATAATGTTCAAGATGTCATCAATGCGGGAGCAAACGTTATTGTTGCAGGCTCAGCGATTTATAATAATCAAGCGCTTAGTGACAACATAAAAAGATTTAAAGAAGCGATGTACGCAGCTAACGCATGATGAAACGAAACTATTTGCGATAGGGACTGATAATATGAAAGCGTTGTGTTTATACGATAAACAGGATCTACGTTTTGAAGATGCTAAAGCCCCTGCGTTGGAGCATGATGATGATGTCATTATTAAAGTTAAGGCGGTTGGTGTTTGTGGCTCAGATCTTTCACGTTATGCAAAGCTTGGTCCATATATTCCTGGAGTGGTCTTTGGTCATGAATTTGCTGGAGTTGTGGTCAAAACAGGCGCTGCAGTTACAGGCATTACAACCGGTGATCGGGTAGCTGGCTGTCCCGCGCTATACTGTGGAAAATGTATCAGTTGTCAAAAGGGGGCGTATTCTCAGTGTGAATCCTTAACTGTGCTTGGCGCCAAGCATCCTGGGGCTTATGCAGAATATACAAAGCTACCTGCTGAGAATGTCATTAAATTACCCGATTCAGTTGATTTTGATTCTGCCGCTATGATTGAGCCATCCGCTGTTGTTTTACATGGCTTGTACAAGACTGCCATCCAGCCAGGATCAACGGTGGCTGTTATTGGCTGTGGTAGCATTGGCTTATTAGCAGTCCAGTGGGCAAAGTTATTCGGTGCCAAGATGATTGTTGCCATTGACATTGATGATAGTAAATTAGAATTAGCTCAAGCACTGGGTGCTGACATGATCATTAATTCACAAAATGTTGTCGCTCATGAATATCTATTCACGCATTCTAACGGTGTCGATCTTGCCGTAGAAGCTGCAGGGTCACCGATAACTTCAGCACAAGTATTTGCCCTTTGTAAAAAAGGAGGTCAGGTCCTCTATTTAGGTATTCCTTACGGCAATGTTTCAATTGAACGTTTCTATTTCGAAAAAGTTGTCAGAAATGAATTGGAGATTATCGGCTCTTGGAACGCCTTATCCGCTCCTTTTCCTGGAAAGGAATGGCACACGACCGTTCATCATCTAGCTAATGGTTCTTTAAATATTCTACCAATAATCTCCCACCGACTTTCATTAAAACAAGGGCCCTGGCTATTCAATGAAATCACTCAGAATAAGCAAAGCATGGGGAAAGTTATTTTCTATCCAGAATTAGACTCCTAATTCTATTATTCTATAATATAAAGCTAAAGGATGTGCAAAACAGATGCTACAAAGTAAAAGCATTGAAAATCAAGCAATTGATACAATTAGAACACTTTCCATTGATGCCATTGAACAGGCAAATTCTGGTCATCCGGGTATGCCGTTAGGCGCTGCAACAATGGCCTATACGTTATGGATCAAACACATGAAGCATAATCCACTAAATGCAAATTGGTTTAACCGAGATCGATTTGTATTATCTGCTGGTCATGGGTCGATGCTGCTCTATAGTTTACTTCATTTATTTGGTTATGGTCTCTCGATTGATGACTTGAAGCAGTTTAGACAATGGGGGAGCCTAACACCTGGCCATCCTGAATACGGTCATACCATTGGCGTTGATGCAACCACAGGTCCACTAGGTCAAGGTATTGCAACAGCAGTTGGGATGGCTATGGCAGAATCGCACTTAGCCAACACTTATAACAAGAAAGATTTTTCCATTATTGATCATTTTACCTTTGCGATTTGTGGTGATGGTGATTTAATGGAGGGTATCTCCTCTGAAGCAGCTTCTTTAGCTGGTCACTTAGGATTAGGTAAACTTATCGTCCTCTACGATTCAAATGATATTTCTCTTGATGGTGAATTACATCATTCATTTTCCGAAAAAATTGATCAACGGTTCCACGCATACAACTGGCAATATATTTATGTAGATAATGGTAATGATATAGAATCCCTTTCTACCGCACTTGAGCAAGCAAAGCTAGATTTAGAGCGGCCAACTTTAATTGAGGTGAAGACAACTATTGGGTTTGGTTCACCTAATAAAGCAGGCACTTCAAGCTCTCATGGTGCACCCCTTGGTAAAGCGGAAGCTAAATTAACCAAGCAACAGTATAATTGGAATACCGATGAGCCATTTCATGTTCCAAATGCAGTGTATCATCATTTTAAGAAAGTTGCAGCTAAGGGTGAGAATGAAGAACAAAAATGGGAGCAAACCTTTCATGCCTATAAGCTAGTATACCCTGACTTAGCACAGAAGCTTGAAGAAAGCATTGATGGAAACACTCCAACTAATTTAGCAGAGCAGTTTGAGCGTTATCTTGAAGGACAAGAAGTGGCAACGCGTTCCGCCTCAGGTCAGATCATTAATAAACTTGCTAGCATTATTCCTAATTTCTTTGGTGGCTCTGCTGATTTAGCAAGCTCAACGAAGACAAACATAAATGACGAGCAAATATTCTCAAAGACTAATCCTTCAGGTAAAAATATTTGGTACGGTGTACGTGAATTTGCAATGGGCGCAGCCATGAACGGTATCGCTTTACATGGTGGACTAAAGACTTTTGCCGGAACTTTCTTTGTTTTTTCTGACTATTTACGCCCTGCTATCCGTTTGGCAGCTTTAATGAAACTCCCAGTTACCTATGTATTTACCCATGATAGCATTGCGGTCGGTGAAGATGGACCTACTCATGAGCCGATTGAGCAACTTGCTTCATTGCGAGTCATCCCTAATCTTTCAGTTATTCGTCCAGCTGATGGTAACGAAACTAATGCAGCGTGGCAGTTAGCAATTGAATCAAAGGATCAGCCCACCGCCCTTGTGCTATCACGTCAAAATTTAGCTTGTCTTAGCGGAACTCAGGATAATATCTTACAGAAGGTCGCTCACGGCGCCTACGTCCTTTCACCTAGCAAAAAGAAACAGCCTGATGCAATTATCATGGCGTCCGGTTCTGAAGTTTCATTGGCTATTAAAGCACAGGAACGCCTTCTTAATAAACATCAAATTGATACTCAAGTGGTGAGCGCACCGTCCCTTGATCGCTTTGATGCTCAATCAACAGAATATCAGGAAGCTGTGTTACCATCAGCGGTAACTCAGCGACTTGCTATTGAAATGGGAAGCAGTCAATCTTGGTATAAGTATGTAGGAACAAATGGAGCTGTATTAGGAATTGATTCATTTGGTGCCTCTGCTCCAAGCGAGGTAGTAATTGAAAAGTATGGCTTCACTGTTGAGTCAGTTGTTAGCCGTGTGCTAAGCTTAACGTAAAGAGATTCTATTAAGGCATGTTTTGGTAAATAAAAAAATATATTTTAGCAGAACAAACTGTTCACATAAGTACTGCGCTTTCCTCTTTTATTTGGTTACTTTTTTTAGTTGCCAATAGAATAATTAAGGGCTACCGTAGCTTTTACTGCGGTAGCCCTTTTTTCAAATTGTTTAGCTATGTTCTTGCGCTGGTCTTTTTTTGTGACCATAAATACGCGATGCAAAGTGCTTGTCAATTAATGGTGCAAATCCATTCATAATTAAAATAGCAATGCCCACCCCACCAGGAAAATTAAACACAATTCTAATCAGTGCTGTTAGAATCGCACAACCTAATGCAAACACCTTCTTTCCATCAGGTGTTAATGCGCCAGAACTATAATCGGTAGCCATATAGACTGCGCCAAATAATAACGTTCCACTTAATACATGGGTGATCATGTAAGTAAAACTAAAATTACCGTAAATAGACATGATAGCAGCAAATGCCGTTACATAGATAACAGGTATCTTTAAGCCAATTATACCTCTACCAACTAAATATATGAGGCCGAGCAAAATAGCAAGCTTTGAAGTTTCTCCTACGTTTCCTCCGAGGCCAATGCCTAAAAATAAGTCCCACAAACCCGGGAATTCACCATGTCCCATGTGTTCAGGAACAGCTCGTGAAAAGTTCCCGATATACTGTAATGGTGTAGCTGTTGAGACAACATCAGGCTGTGGTGTCACCCAATTAGTAATCCATGGTGTGAAAAATACTTTTAACATCACCCGTGCCGCCACAGCTGGATTAAAAGCATTTCTGCCTATCCCACCAGGGAGCTGTTTGACAATTAAAATAGCAAATGCGCTCCCAACTATAATGCTCCACCATGGTGCTGTCACCGGCAAGCTTAACCCGATTAACATACCGGTTAGCGCAGCGCTGTAATCTGAGATGGTAATATCGATACCTTTCCATTTTTGATAAAGATACTCAAAAGCTACGCTTGAACCTATCCCAAGAGCAACCATAACAAGAACATGCCAACCAAAAAAGTATATAGCAGCAATGGTCGGAAAAACTAATGCAATCATTACCTGTTGCATTATCCATGAAGATTTTCTCTTAGAATATAAATGTGGAGCAGGCGTATTTAATAATTTCTCTTGCATCAAAGCGATTGAATGGCTCATTATTTATCCTCCTTACGCGCCCTAATTGCCGATTTCGCTGAGCGAATATTTTCTAATAGCGGAATTTTTGAAGGACAAATATAAGAGCAATTTCCACAATCGATACAATCCATTGCACCAAGCTTTTCTGCTTCATCTATATCACCGTTTTCATATGCATTACTTATCATGATAGGCTGCAAGCTAATTGGGCAAACATTTAGACATTCCGAACACTGAATACACGGTGTCCGTTCTGCTGGGACAATATCACCCTTTTCCAAGAACGTGATGACAGATGATCCTTTAGTAATTGGAACCTGACCAGAAGTTAATGGACGGCCCATCATTGGCCCTCCGTGAATCATCTTACCTGGACTAGATTGAAAACCATCACACTCATCTATTAAATGATTAATTGGTGTACCAATCCTTACCCAAAGATTTTTAGCTTCTTTAATTGGTTCACCACTTACTGTGGTTACCCGCTTGGTAAGGGGACGTCCTAAGCGAACAGCCTCGTAGACTGCATAGGTTGTTGCTACATTGGCAACGACTGTATGAACATCGGCTGGTAGCCCACCAGGAGGGACCTCTCTACCTGTCAATGTCTTAATTAAGTTCTTTTCTGATCCTTGTGGATAAATCGTTTCCAATTCGCGAATCTCAATGTGATCATGCTCAATGATCGCCTTCTTCATAACGGCTACACTTTCGTGCGCATTTGATTCAATGGCAATGTATGCCTTTTTGACAGGCAAAACCTCAACTAAAACACGAATACCTTCTATTAATCCCTCTGCATATTCAACCATCAAACGATGATCTGATGTTGAATAGGATTCACATTCAGCACCATTGATAATTAATGTGTCAATTTCTTTACCTGGAGGCGGTGATAGCTTAACTGAGGTTGGAAAGGTTGCTCCTCCCATACCAACAATCCCCGCTTGTTCAATTAAAGCTAATTTAGCCTTTTGGGAAAGCTCCTCCCCCTGCTTGAAGAGTGGTTCTGCCCGCACATCCTTATAATCGTTCTTGATTGTAATACAAGGTCCTTTACCATGCACTGTTGGTTGATCAGATATATCAATAACCTTACCTGATACTGATGCATAAATATTAGCCGAGATAAATCCATCTTTCTCGGCAATAAGCTGACCAAGCTTGACATAATCACCTTCTTCTACAGTCGGTTTAGCTGGAGCGCCTATATGCATAGCTAATGGAAACATTAAATACTCTGGTACGGTTGCTTCTTCAATCGGACGGTGCTCCGTCCTTGACTTTCTTTCTTCGGTATATGCACCTTCTCTTTTCCTGTTAAATTGAAATAACATACGCCATTCCTCTCCTTCTACTAATCATTTACTGATGATTGATTGTAAGAATAGTGATGTCTTAAAAATAAATAAGTTGATTCATTTCATGTTAGAGAATTGTTTTGTAAATAAAGTGAGTTGTTCAATTCGATTACTGTCGATGTCTGATTATCGGAGTACTCTGAGGTTGTATAATCTTTGCATTATACACATTTTAAAGCTTGTAGGTTTTAAAAAAAGAGAGCTTTTTTGGTCTTTATGTAATATTAGTAAGTGTAATCAATCCTTTACTATTATAATAGGTTGCTATCTACAATTATCTATTCCTATTTTACTCGCCGTTCAAACCTTTATTTCTAGTCCTTTCCTTCATTTAATTATTAGAGTTAATTAGAACATATTTTTTTATTTCAGACAACTTATTTGCTTACTTAAAACGTTATCTCTCATCTTAAAAAATAGCTTTTTAGGTTCTTCATTAAATAGCGTTGGTTAAGCAAATGTTTGTATTGCTCCAGCAAAAAGAACTGCTCTCCGTGGGAGTCTGCTCTTTTTTAATTCTGCCTAATCTTAGGAAATTAGCTTACCAACGCTATTTGATATACAACCCTTTTTACAAGCCGTTCATAACAAAACCTATACTTAGGTGACTGACTAAATTAGTCATACTCACCTTAGTATAGGTTTTAGTTACTACTTATTCGCTCACGAATGGCAATAATGCCATTTGACGTGCGCGTTTAATTGCTCTAGTTAACTTACGTTGATATTTTGCTGACGTACCTGTTACACGACGTGGAAGAATCTTTCCACGTTCAGAAACAAATCGTCTTAGTAAATCAACGTCTTTATAGTCGATATGAGTAATGCCATTTGCAGTGAAATAACATACTTTACGACGCTTAGATCGTCCACCGCGACGTGGTGCCATTTTGCAACACTCCTTTACTAATTAAAATGGTAAATCATCATCTGATATATCAATAGGCTCCAAATTATGATTTGGTCCGCCTGATTGTTGATCTTGCTGAATAGGCGCTTGTTGTTGGTTCTGGTGTTGCTCAGACTGATAACTTCCAGACCCTTGTCCGCTATTCCGTGATGTAGATCCATTCGAACTATTTCTAGATTCTAGAAATTGCACCGAATCTGCTACAACTTCTGTAACATAAACACGTTTTCCATCTTGTCCATCAAATGATCGAGTTTGGATTCTGCCATCAACACCAATTAAGCTCCCTTTATTCATATAGTTTGCTAAATTTTCTGCTGGTTTTCTCCATATCACGCAATTAATAAAATCTGCTTCTCGATCACCTTGCTGGTTAGAAAAAGGTCTATTTACAGCAATGGTGAAGTTAGCCACTGCTACGCCATTAGCAGTGTAGCGTAAGTCTGGATCCTTCGTTAACCTGCCGACAAGTACGACACGATTTAACATGAGACCCCTCCTTAATTATTGATCCTCTTCGCGAATCGCAATATGACGAATAATATCGTCAGAGAATTTCGCTAAACGATCGAATTCATTAATAGCTTTTTCATCGCCTTTAAATGTAATGACGACATAATAACCATCACGGAAATCATTGATTTCATAAGCAAGACGTTTCTTGCCTTTTTCATCAACTTTAGTAATCTCCGCTCCGTTATCAGTAAGAATTGTGTTAAAACGCTCAATTACAGCTGTTTTAGCGTCATCTTCAATGTTTGGGCGGACGATATACATAATTTCATAATTTCTCATCCGTTGACACCTCCTTTTGGACTTAACGGCCCTTTGCTCTCAAAGGACAAGGAGTAATTTTTCTATTACTCACAATCAAAAATTATATCATTTTTCTTTTTTAATATCAAGAGTAAAATTAATTATATATAGTTGGCTCTCAATTATACGTTGAATCTGAAGTGAATAACGTCGCCATCCTTGACCATATATTCTTTACCCTCTAAGCGCACCTTGCCTCGCTCTTTGGCAGCAACCATAGATTTAGCATCAACTAAGTCATCATACGATACTGTCTCAGCTCGAATAAACCCTCTCTCAAAATCAGTATGGATGATTCCAGCTGCTTGAGGAGCCTTTATTCCTTTTTTAAAGGTCCATGCCCTCACCTCTTGCTCTCCAGCTGTAAAATAGGTTGCTAAACCTAATAATTGATAGGTTGCTTTAATAAGCTGATCTAGCCCTGATTCTGCTATGCCTAACTCTTCCAAGAACATTTCTTTTTCTTCTCCCTCAAGTTCAGCAATTTCAGATTCAACTTTTGCACTAATAATAATCACTTCTGCATTTTCTTCTTGTGCAAATGCTCTTACCTTTAGAACATTTGGGTTTTGATCTGCTTCTAGAAGCTCATCCTCACCCACGTTAGCAACATAAAGAATCGGTTTTTGAGTTAATAGGTGCAAGCCCTTAACAAATTTTTGTTGCTCTGTTGAGAAGTCAATCGAACGAGCTGGCTTTTCATTTTCAAATGCCTCGTTTAATTTAGACAATATGTCGTATTCAACTAGAGCCTCTTTATCTTTTTGTCTTGCTAATTTTTCAACCCGTTGTAGTCTTTTACTTACGGTCTCTAAGTCAGCTAGAATTAGCTCTAAGTTAATGGTCTCAATATCTGAAATAGGATCGACTGTACCAGACACATGTGTAATATTATCATCATTAAAACAGCGTACCACATGGCAAATCGCATCTACTTGTCTAATATGAGATAAGAATTGATTTCCTAACCCTTCCCCTTTACTTGCCCCTTTTACGATCCCTGCTATATCAGTAAACTCAAAAGCTGTTGGAACCGTCTTTTTTGGTTTAACCAAATCCGTTAAACTATTTAGACGTTGGTCTGGTACCTCTACAATACCAACGTTTGGGTCAATTGTACAAAATGGATAGTTTGCTGATTCTGCACCTGCTTGCGTAATTGCATTAAATAATGTTGATTTCCCTACGTTTGGTAAACCAACAATTCCTGCTGTCAATGCCATCTTCCTTCACTCCTTAAAACGATAACGCTCTTCTGAACGATACTTCATTTTTATTATAGTTTTGCAGACGATAAAACACAAGTTGACTTTTTTATGCTTTAACGTAAAGAAACAATAGAATTATTTCTTTACGATGTTTCTCACCCCTTTTTAAGAGCTTTTTTGATAGCATAATAAAAATTTGTTTCACGTGAAACATTACTTGTTTGATTCAAGCACTTTTTTTAATTTAGCTTCAAATTTTTTTCTTGGAATAAGCACACTATGCTCGCAGCCTTGACATTTAATCCGAATATCCATCCCCATTCGAATAATTTTCCATCTATTGATGCCACAAGGATGTGGCTTCTTCATTTCAACGATATCATTTAACTCAAACTGTTTATTCATTTGAAACCTCCTTAGTAATCAGCACTAGATACAACTCAGTTTATCACTTTTTTTTGTCTTTGTACCATGTTTTTAATGGATATATTAGCATTGTAAGTAGTAAGTACAAGTTTAGATAGCCATATAAAGGATATAGATATTGAATTAATGTCTTAAATCCTATAAATGATAATGGCAGGATAAATATCGCTAACCAAAAGGCAATTGTCTTTTTGCTTAATGCGATCTGTACTTCTATTCTTGCAATTAAACCGATCATTCCAATAACAGCTGTTGTATAGATAGCTAACCAAATGAATAAGGTCATACTTAACACAATAATACCTGAGAACTGCTGTAGCAGAGCATATAACGGCATGTCAAATCGTTCAATATGCTCTGAAATTTTTTTTAAAGACGTTAAATATATTAAGGATAGTACACTTAACACCAGACCACTAGCTATACTTGTAAACATTACCTCTTGCTTTGATTTAATTTGATTTCCAACTGCTGATATACATGACAATAATGGCAAAATATTTAAAGCTGTAAATGGTATCGCAGCTAATAGCATTGGATCTTTTGAAAAAAAAAGTGATTCTTGATAACCCTGAAATTTTATATTAAAAGCAATGATTACAGCTATTAAGGCCATAATTAGAATCGGTGTAATTAAACTATTCATTTTTATAATTGCATTCACCTGAAAAAGGAATGTACAAATAATAACTAGAGTCGTCACAATAATACCTAACCACTTTGGCAATTGAAAAGCTTGTAGTGCCACACCACTGCCCGCGATCATCACAACAGTCATCGATAACAGATATACAAATGTCATCATGTCATAGAACTTGGCTAATCGAGGACCAACCAAAATCGTAAGTAACGGGATGTAGTCCTTTGACTGCTCTTGGAAGCTAATAGAAAGCATTGTGTAACAACACATTGAAAACAGTACACCAAACAAAATAACTGCTTGTCCATTCCCTTGACCAAAGAACTGCCATATTTCTCTTCCTGATGCATAGCCTGCACCTATTACAGTTCCAATAATTAAAAATATCCATTGATAGCTTCTTCTCATTTAAATGCCTCCATCTTTTACGTATAGAAGATTAATAAACTTCGTATACTAATAAAAATATGATGGAGGTTATGCAACTATGAAATTATCTGGTCAACAAGACGCAAGACAAACCAAAATCACTTTAAGTTATGATCAGCCATTTTTATATCGTAAACTTGGAGACTTTATTTATCAATGGCTTCCCTCATCACTAGCAGATATCGTCATTATTTGTATCGGCTCTGATCGATCAACGGGTGACGCACTTGGCCCGATAACGGGTACTTATTTAAGTAAATGGGGCTTAAAAAACTTTTCTGTTTATGGTACTTTAGCTGATCCCATTCATGCATTAAATTTAAATGATCGTCTGTCCTCTATCAAGAATAAACACCCTAAAGGCTTTGTTATTGCAATTGATGCTTGTTTAGGACGCTCAAGCTCCATTGGCTGTATTAATGCCCATATTGGTAGTCTAAAGCCCGGCCTAGCCCTTAAAAAGAAATTACCTGATGTAGGTGACTTTAGCATTACCGGAATTGTTAATGCCTCTTCTCCTATTGATTTTTTAGCCCTACAACACACACGTTTAAATCTAGTTATGCAACAGGCAGAAGCAATAGCCCGTTCTCTTCTTTATCTGCACCGTGTTCGGTTAACAGAAAAAACTTCCTTTTCAAGTTGACGTGAACTAAATAATTGTTTCACGTGGAACATTTACAAGCATTATTGCTTACTAGTGAGCAATGAATTAATTGCATAAATAAAAAGTCTGGCTCTCATACACATATGAATATGAGGCCAGAACTGTTTATTTACTTCTGTAATAGTTCAATTATACGCTCTAAATCATCATTGTTAAAAAAATCAATTTCAATTTTACCTTTTTTCTTTCCTTGATTTATTTTAACATTCGTACCTAAGTGATCTCTTAGCGCATTTTCACGTTCAACTATAAAAATGTTTGGTCGTGACTTTTGTTTTTTTTCTTTTGGGCTGCCATCATTAAGTGTTTGAACAATAACTTCTAGTTGACGAACATTTAATTTTTCGCTGATAACTTTTTTAACTAACGGTGTCAATTGATCCTTATCTTTTAAGCCAAGTAGGGTTCGTCCATGTCCCATTGATAATTCACCATTGTTTATCATAGCGGTTATATTAGCAGGCAACTGAAGTAAGCGAACCAAATTAGCAATGTGCGGTCTACTTTTACCTAATCGCTTGGAAAGATCCTCTTGTGTTAAACGGTAAGATTTCATCAAATTCACATAAGCCTGTGCTTCCTCAATTGGTGACAAGTTTTCCCTTTGGAGATTTTCTAAAAGCGCAATCTCCGTCATCCTTTGGTCATCCATTTCCTTGACAATCACTGGGATTGTTTCTAATCCAGCCTCTTTAGCTGCTCGAAACCTTCTTTCTCCTGCAATTATTTCAAAACCTTTAATGGACTCTCGTACAAGCAATGGTTGAATAATACCATATTCTAAAATCGACTCTTTTAATTCTTCAATTGCTTCTACTTGAAATGTCTTTCTAGGCTGATATGGATTAGGACGGCAATCCTTTATACTAATCTCGATAACCTTCTCACCTTGATTTTCCTGTTCGGCATCTAACTCAGGGAAAAAAGCATTGATTCCTTTACCTAACCCTCTCGCCATTGGCGATCACTTCCTTTGCTAAATCGAGGTAAACCTCTGATCCTCTTGATTTTGAATCATAAGTTATAATTGGTTGACCATGACTCGGCGCCTCACCTAAGCGGACATTTCTTGGTATAATAGCATTATAGACCTTATCCTGAAAATATTTCTTTACTTCTTCAATAACCTGCAAACCGAGATTAGTCCTTGCATCAAGCATAGTCAATAAGACGCCCTCAATTTTTAAGTCCTTATTAAGATGCTTTTGAACTAACCTAACAGTATTTAGCAATTGACTCAACCCTTCAAGTGCATAATATTCACATTGAACTGGTATTAAGACACTATCAGCTGCTGTTAAAGCATTTAATGTAAGTAACCCTAAAGAAGGCGGACAATCTATGATAATATACTCATAGTCTTGAATAACAGCATCCAAAGCTTTTTTTAGTCTTACTTCCCTTGAGATAGTCGGAACGAGCTCGATCTCGGCACCTGCTAATTGAATCGTTGCAGGAATAACGCTTAACTGATCCAACAAAGTAGGCACTGTAACATCAATTGCCTTCACATCCTCGACCAATACATTGTAAACACATTGATCAATGTCTGCTTTGTTTACTCCCACACCACTTGTTGCATTGCCTTGTGGATCAATATCTACCAAAAGTGTTTTATATCCTAAATATGCTAAGCTTGCACTTAAATTAACTGCTGAAGTTGTTTTTCCTACGCCACCTTTTTGATTAGCTATGGCGATTACTTTTCCCATTACGTCACCTACCTAGTCTGAACTCTATCTTTATTATTCTATCACTTTTTTACAAAATAAACAGCGAAAAATAATTAGATAATTGTTTATTTTTATAAAAATCGATGTTTTGAACTAGAAAATTGGATACACTAACTAAGATATATTAGACATCTAAAAAAAGCTGTTTTATGGTATTTGACCATAAAACAGCACTACATTTGTTTATTTTTTTGGGATTTTAATTGTTATTTGATAATAATCATCTAAGTCTTGCTCATCCGTTTCTAGATTAATACCTGTATCTGAAACCATATTCAGAGATTGTCTAATCGTATTCATTGCTATACGCATATCTTTATTAAAACCTTTAAGTTTCGGCTTTTTCTTTTTAGGCTTACTATTTAGTATACTATTAATACGCTCTTCGGTTTGCTTTACATTAAGATTTTTAGTGAGTATTTCTTGAAGAACTTGCTCTTGTAATTCTTGATTTTTCAATGCAATTAAAGCACGCGCATGGCGTTCGGTAATAGCTTTATTAGTAATAGCCTCAAGAACGGGGCTAGGTAATTTTAATAGTCGCAGTTTATTAGCAATTGTGGATTGGCTTTTTCCTAATCTTTGCGCCAGTGCCTCTTGCGTTAGTTCATGAATGGTTAAGAGCCGCTCATAAGCCTTAGCTTCTTCAATCACTGTCAGCTCTTCACGCTGTAAATTTTCAATTAGGGCAACAGAAGCTGTTTCCTTATCATTCATTTGTCTTATAATAACAGGAATGGACTCCCAACCTAACGACAATGCAGCTCGAAATCGCCGTTCTCCAGCAATAATTTCAAAACTTTTTTCAGCGTCATCTACTCTTCTTACTACAATTGGTTGAATCATGCCGTGCGTATGAATAGTCTGAGCCAATTCTGCAATCTTTTCGTCATTAAAAATCGTTCGCGGTTGATAACGATTTGGTAATACATCTTTAATAGCTAACTGTATTACATCACCTTGATTAAATGCTTCCTCTTCAGTGTCGCCTTTCTCGCCCATACCAAATATTCGGCCGAATGGAGGTAACATAAACACACCACCTTCTCTTCCATTATCCTTTTGAAAGGATAAATGTTTCACGTGAAACAATATAACTGTCACGAACTGAAATCTCTATGTCATATACTTCTACTATTCTATCATATAATCCTTCTATTCGTGAAAACTATCTTTAAAATAATTAGCTAATTTTAAATTTTTATTACGGATAATAAGAGAATAGGTCAATAAAGAGTCAAATATGCTAATCTGATTAAATCGGTCAAGTAGGCAGAAATTAAAAACATAGCACTAAAAAACTTTTAAGCTTACCTGCAAATATACGGATGCTTACAAAGAAAAGACGAATGCTCTTCTAAACAACCATTCGTCCTTTTAATATGCGCCTAGAATATAATTATTCGACAATAACTATTAAGAAAGCGGTGATTTATTTGGTGTTCCAGGCTTTCTAGGATAGCCTTTAGGTGTTTTTTTCTTTTTATCAATCTTTACAATATTTCTTTCTCCCTGATTTTCTAATAAATCAAAGGTGAAGACGTTATTAACTGCTCCACCAAGTAAGGAAATTGCATTTTCTGCCTCTTTTAACTCTTCTTCGGCATGTGGACCCTTCATCGCAAGGAAAACGCCACCCGTTTTAACCAAAGGCAGGCAAAGTTCACTTAATACAGAAGTTTTGGCAACGGCTCGTGCCATTACGAGGTCAAATTTATGTCTGAATGGTGCATCGCGACCAAATAATTCTGCTCGATCATGATAGAAAGCAACGTCTGTTAGCTCTAACTTATTTGCCAAATGATTTAAGAACATAATGCGCTTTTTTAAAGAGTCGACAATAGTCACTTGTAAATGAGGAAAGCATATTTTTAACGGGAGACTGGGGAAGCCTGCACCCGCCCCCACATCACAGACTGACATCGGCTGGTTAAAGTCCAAAGCCAAGCACGCGGTTATTGAATCATAGAAATGCTTTAAATAAACACTTGGTTTATCGGTAATAGCTGTTAAATTGATTTTTTCATTCCATTCTATTAATGTCTCATAATAAACATTAAACTGGGTGAGCTGCTGTTCAGTCAAATTAATATCAAGCTTTTTTAATTCAGACACAAAGCTTTCAATATTCATATTCCTAAATCCTTCCATAAAAACTTATTTATTTAATAAACGTGTCAAAGCTCGCTTCTATTCTAAATAATTGGCTCACTTCTCTTCGCTATTTGTCCTTGCTCAATGTACACCAGTAAGATTGAAACATCTGCTGGATTCACACCAGATATTCGAGATGCTTGACCAACGGATAACGGACGTACCTGCTTAAGCTTTTGCTTCGCTTCAGTTGCTAGTCCACCAATTGCGTCATAGTCAATTTGATTAGGAATTGCTTTGTTTTCCATTTTTTTCATGCGTTCAACCTGCTGTCTAGCTTTAACAATATAGCCTTCATACTTAACTTGAATTTCAACCTGCTCTTGTACCTCAACCGGAATAGCATCCGTTTCTTCATATAAGCTAACGATAAAGGAATAGGTTACCTCAGGTCTTTTTAACAGGTCTAACGCTTTAATGGGTTCTCTTAAACCAGTTCCGCCAGCCTCGATAAGCTTCTGATCTAGCTCCTGAGAAGGTTTAATCGTCAATTTTGACAAGCGCACTTTCTCCTGTTCAATTAGAGCGCACTTTTCTTTAAAGCTTTTATATCGCTCTTCCGTAATTAAGCCCAATTCATAGCCAATTTCGGTTAATCGAAGATCGGCATTATCATGACGAAGTAGTAAACGATACTCAGCTCGTGAGGTTAACAATCGATACGGTTCATTTGTTCCTTTAGTAACCAGATCATCAATTAATACACCAATATAGCCTTGCGACCGATCAAGAATTAACGTATCAATCCCTAACGCATTAGCAGCTGCATTAATGCCTGCCATCAAACCTTGTCCTGCAGCTTCCTCATAGCCCGATGTTCCATTTATTTGTCCAGCCGTAAATAAGCCCGGCAGTTGCTTTATCTCTAGTGTGGGCCATAATTGAGTTGGCACAACAGAATCATACTCAATTGCATAGCCAGCTCGCATAATTTCTGCCTCTTCTAAACCGGAAATTGAACGAAGCATCTCATGTTGAACATACTCCGGTAATGAAGTAGAAAAACCTTGGACGTAAACTTCCTCAGTATTTCGACCTTCAGGCTCTAAAAATATTTGATGTCGTGGCTTATCGTGAAAGCGAACGACTTTGTCTTCAATAGACGGACAATATCTAGGTCCAGTTCCTTTAATCATCCCCGAGTACATAGCCGATAAACCAAGATTATTATTAATAATTTCATGAGTTGTTTCATTAGTATAGGTTAACCAACATGGAATTTGGTCAAGAATTGCTTCTTTTGTTTCATATGAAAAATGACTAGGGTTCTCATCACCCGGTTGAATCTCTGTTTTAGAATAGTCAATTGATCGTGCATTGACACGCGGTGGTGTTCCTGTTTTAAACCGAACCAGCTCAAAACCAAGCTCTTCTAAATGCTCAGATAACTTAACGGAAGCACGTTGATTATTCGGGCCACTCTCATACGATAAATCACCAATAATCACACTGCCCCGCATAAACGTACCCGTAGTAATAATAACTGAAGGTGCATAGTAAGCCGCTTTAGTTTCTGTCAATACACCTTTACAAACACCGTCTTCAATCATTAGACGTTCAACCATCGCTTGCCTGATTGTTAAATGTTCAAGTTGCTCTAGTTGGTATTTCATTTCCTGAATATAAAGAGGTTTGTCAGCCTGTGCTCTTAAAGCACGTACAGCAGGCCCCTTCCCTGTATTTAGCATACGCATCTGGATGTATGTTTTATCAATTACCTTGCCCATTAATCCACCAAGTGCATCTATTTCTCTCACTACTACCCCTTTTGCTGGTCCACCTACTGATGGATTACAGGGCATAAAGGCAATCATATCTAAGTTTAATGTTAGCATTAATGTTTTAGCACCTCGTCTTGCTGCTGCATTGGCAGCTTCCACACCAGCATGACCTGCACCAATAACGATCACATCAAAGTGACCTGCATCATAGACCATCTCAATCTCTCCTTTACTTCATTATTTCCCTAAACAAAACTGTGAAAACAGTTGATCAATTAAGCTTTCATGGACGGTATCTCCAACAATTTCCCCGAGTAACTGCCATGTTCGTGTTACATCAATTTGAATAAGATCCATTGGCATCCCATCTGCGATAGCGTGAATTGCATCATCAAGTGCTTGTAATGCCTGTCTTAGTAATTGAATATGCCGCACATTGGAGACATATGATAAGTCACTACCCTCTAGCTGACCAGCAAAAAACGTATCAGCAATGGCTTGTTCGAGCTGATCAATTCCCGCCTCCTCTACTAACGCTGTTGCCACAACTTGATGCTCATCTGCTAATAGATTAACTTCATTACGATCAATTAGTTGTACTAAATCCGTTTTATTAATTAACACAATAGCTTGCATATTCTTAATGAGATCAAATAATTGTCGATCCTGGTCTGTTAAGGCTTCGTTACCATTTAAAACGAGTAAAATTAAATCCGCTTCCTTTAGCACTTGTCTCGATCTTTCCACACCTATTTTTTCAACAATATCGTCTGTTTCTCGTATCCCTGCTGTATCAACAAGCCGTAATGGAACTCCTCTTACATTGACATACTCTTCAATAATATCTCGGGTTGTCCCAGGTATATCTGTTACGATTGCTTTATTCTCTTGCACAAGTGTATTCATTAATGACGATTTCCCAACATTCGGTCGGCCAATAATTGCAGTCGAGATACCTTCTCTTAGTATTTTTCCTTGCCGTGCCATCGTAAGTAATCGTTCAATCTCTGAGTATACATATTTCGTCTTTTCAAGCATGAGTTGTTCTGTCATCTCTTCCACATCATCATACTCTGGATAATCAATATTGACCTCAACGTGGGCAACTGTTTCAATTAGATCCTGACGCAGCTGACTAATTAGTCTTGATAATTTTCCATCTAACTGCTTGACAGCCACCTTCATCGCCTTATCCGTCTTAGCCCGAATTAAATCCATAACTGCCTCAGCCTGTGATAAATCAATCCGGCCGTTTAAAAATGCTCGTTTAGTGAACTCTCCTGGCTCAGCTAGGCGAGCACCTAAATGCAATACCAGTTCTAATAAGCGATTAACAGACGCTAGTCCACCATGACAATTAATCTCGATGACATCCTGCCGTGTGAATGTTTTGGGTGCACGCATGACACTAACCATAACTTCCTCTAATAGTTCATCACTTTCAGGATCAATTATCTTCCCATAGTGGATGGTATGCGACTTCACTTCTGTTAAATTCTGACCTTTAAAAATCTGGGCAGCAATATTGACAGCATCATCCCCACTCAATCTGACAATAGCAATTGCCCCTTCACCCAGTGGTGTGGAAATTGCCGCTATCGTATCAAAATCCATTTTTTACACCCCCGCATTTAACATGCTAATTCTATCATACAGTTGTTGTCCAATATATTTTAAGATAGGCAACTTATCTGCCTAACAATCCTTTCATTTAGCATTAATTAGTATAGCATTCACTAACTGATTAGCATACCATACAAGTGAAAAAAAGAAAAGATAGTTATGCACATGTGGAAAACTATCTTTACAGCTTTCTGCTTCATTTATCCACAGTTCAAACCCAGCACTATTTAATTTGTGTTTTAGCATTAATCTGAAACCGCTCTATAGTAAACCAATATAAACAAAAAAAGAAGCCCAACTGGGCTTCTTGATTTTTATAACGGCTTAATTACCACATGGCGGTTTGGTTCGGTTCCATCTGAGGTTGTCTCTACCTTTTGATTATCTTGCAGAACACTATGGATAATCTTTCGTTCAAATGATGGCATTGGTTCCAAGGTAACATTTCTTTTTATTTTAACCGCCTTATCAGCTAGACGAGAAGCGAGCTGTTCGAGAGTCTGTTGCCTGCGATCACGATAACCTTCTGCATCAACGGTTACTCGGAAGCGTTCCTGTGATCCACGATTTAACATAACCCGAACTAAATGTTGTAACGCGTTAAGCGTTTGACCCCTTTTGCCAATAATCATGGCAATTTTTTCACCAGATAAATCAAAGTAAATATGCTTCCCATCTCTTTTCACGCGTACTGCAACATCTTCGGAAAAAAAGCGGGCAACTTCTTTTAAATAAAGTGTTGCCTGATTAACCGGATCTACTTTAATCGTAACTTTTACAATGGCGCGTTTTGCACCAAATAAACCAAACATGCCTTTTTTACCTTCATCAATGACTTCAATATTGACTTGGTCCTCCGTCGTGTTAAGCTGCTCAAGTGCCGATTGGACCGCATCTTTGACTGTTTGTCCAGAAGCAGTAACCTGTTTCACCTTTATTTTCCTCCCGCTGGTTGCTGGAATTTAAATGGTTTTCTAATAAAAATCGTTTGTACAACCATGAACACATTACCGACTACCCAATAGAGTGATAATGCTGATGCAAAGAACATTGACATAACACCAATCATAACTGGCATCATGTACAGCATCATTGTCATTTGTGGATTACCAGCATTTTGTGTTGCATTAGTTCCTGCCATAGTAAGCTTTTGCTGTAGGAATGTTGCTCCAGCAGCTATAATTGGTAGGATATAGTACGGATCTGGTTGAGACAACTCAAACCAAAGAAAGCTTCCATCTTGTAATCCTGGTGTTCTCATTATTGCATGATATAAACCAATCATTATCGGCATTTGCACAAATACCGGTAAACAACCAGCAGCTGGATTGACCTTGTGCTTTTTAAACAACTCCATTGTTTCCTGCTGCAGCTTTTGCTGCGTTTGAGCATCCTTTGAACTATATTTCTCTCTTAAACCTTGTAATTCTGGTTGAATATCTTGCATAGATTTTGAACTTTTTAATTGTTTAACATTTAACGGTACCAAGATTAGTCGAATGACTAATGTCACTAAAATAATTGCTATACCAAAGTTTCCACCAAAGAAATTAGAAACTGTGATAATAACCCAAGATAATGGATAGACAAAGTACGAATTCCAGATACCAGTACTTTCTGGAGTAATTGTCTCGTTAATATCACCACAGCCTGCCAGCACCACTACTAAACCAATTAAGGCCGCTAACAATAAGACCTTCTTGCGCATGATTTTCCTCCTTAACATACATTCAATACTCTATGTAAAACTCAACATTTATTTTACCATTAAAGTAGTGCGAATACTAGAATGACAGTACTCTCAGAAACTTAAACGTCATTTAAGTAAATGGGATTTAAATAAGACGTGAGTTAAACTTTTCTTCATTTGATGAAAATCAATATCTTTAGTTGGCATTCTAGCAATAATCACATAATCATAAGAATGCACAATTTTATCATTCATTTCTAAAAGTGCTTGTCTAAGATAACGCTTTATCCGGTTTCTTACCACTGCATTACCAACTTTCTTGGAAACAGACAAGCCAAAACGAAAATGGCTCTGATCTTTTTTTGGTAGATAGTACAATACGAGTTGACGATTAGCAAATGATTTTCCTTGTTTAAAAACCAGCTGGAATTCATCATTTGATTTTAAACGATAAGCCTTCTTCATGTACGTTGACCTCCAAAAAAAAATAACCCTTTTTCAATCTAAGTGGAAAAAAGACCACTGATAATGTGTCAGTGGCCTATGCAGATAATACTTTTCTACCTTTTTTACGACGACGCGCTAGTACATGTCGTCCATTTTTTGTGCTCATACGGGCACGGAATCCGTGAACCTTTTTACGTTTACGATTATTTGGTTGAAATGTGCGTTTCATTATATAGTACACCTCCCTGAGGAATAAAAAAATCAACTATTAGACAGTCCCATACATTATACGTAATTTCCTTTAGCACTGTCAACAGTAAATCAAGAAAACATTTAGCTAATCTTAATCTGTTCTGTAAATTTTGCATTTGCAAACACATTAGTCGAAAATTGATATTCACTTTAATCTAAATTAGTCAACTTCTGCATCTAGATAGTAACAATCAGCCAAGATGGCTTAAATCAGCACCGTGGAAAGCTAATCTCTTCCGTTTCGGAACGACATAGCACGCCAAACGGATAAGAAAGTCAACACGGGTATTGCCTACCGACTTCTCCAAACACAATTGAGACTTATTACCTTTTGTCAGTGTGTCAAAGTTGAGTAATTATCTTAACTACCACATTATTTTACGTTTTAAGTTTCGACGTAATTCTAGAGTAACAAAACCAAATCATGTAAACTCAAGCTCCATTATGAGTTGTCCACAGGCCATGTTTAACAATTTTAGTAGCGAAAAAAATATCCACATCATTTATCGACAAATAAATCACAATTCCACAACCTGTGGACGAATTTAATAAACAGCTGACATGTTATGTGGATAAGTGTCGAATCTCCTTGCTTTTATCCCTTTTTTTTGGTATTATTACTGTGTTTAACTGAATCAAAACGGCAATTCTAAATTTTACTATCCACAACCAGTGGATAAACTGTGGACATTTATTCACAAGTCTGTAGACTTACTTACCCACAACTCTGTGAATAATTGCGTTTAACAGGATAAACCATGATATAATAGAAATTAATTATCCACATCTCCTAATAATAGAAACCTTTCGATCTATTAGATCAGTAAATAGATTCCCGAGAGGTTTTTTAAAGTCGGGAATGATACATATTTAACAACGTTTATCATGATTTAGAAAGGGGCTTATCGTTGGAAAATATAGAAGAGTTATGGGCGAGTACCTTATTAGCCATTAAAGAGAAAGTTAGTAAGCCTAGCTTTGATACCTGGCTAAAAAACACAAATGCTAACAGTATTACTGAAGATACTTTAATTATCTCAGCACCTAATGAATTTGCCCGGGATTGGTTGGAAAATCGATACACTAATTTAATCTCAGAAGCCATCTTTGAAGTGACTGGTGCAAAGTTAAAAACCAAATTTATTATTCCCGAAGATGAAAGCGAGACGAACGATCAAGCTAGTAATCAAACGGCTAAAGTACCAAAGCATAATGCTCTTGATCAGAATGATCACTCAAAAACGATGCTAAATGATAAGTATACATTTAACACTTTTGTTATTGGATCAGGTAATCGCTTTGCTCATGCAGCTTCTCTTGCAGTAGCAGAAGCGCCAGCTAAAGCCTATAACCCTTTGTTTATTTACGGTGGTGTAGGTCTTGGTAAAACACACCTTATGCACGCAATTGGACATTATGTTTTAGATCACAACCCCTCAGCTAAGGTTGTTTATTTATCATCAGAAAAATTTACTAATGAATTTATCAACTCTATTCGTGACAATAAAGCAGAGAATTTTAGGAGCAAATACCGCAATGTTGATGTCTTATTAATTGATGATATTCAATTTTTAGCTGGAAAAGAACAAACGCAAGAAGAGTTTTTCCATACCTTTAATACATTGCATGAAGAAAGTAAACAAATTATTATTTCGAGTGATCGTCCACCTAAGGAAATCCCAACACTTGAGGATCGCTTACGTTCACGCTTTGAGTGGGGCTTAATTACCGATATTACACCACCTGATTTAGAAACAAGAATTGCGATTTTAAGGAAAAAGGCAAAGGCTGAAGGATTAGAAATTCCTAATGAGGTAATGCTTTACATTGCTAATCAAATTGATACGAATATTCGAGAGCTTGAGGGGGCACTAATTCGTGTTGTTGCTTACTCATCGCTTATTAATCAAGACATTGATGCAGCTCTAGCAGCAGAGGCTTTAAAAGATATTATTCCGAGCACACGTCCTAAAATGATTACGATAGCAGGTATTCAAGAAATAATAGCAGAAAGATACAACATAAAGCTAGAAGAATTTGCTGCTAAGAAGCGAACGAAATCTGTTGCATTCCCGAGACAAATTGCCATGTATTTATCACGAGAGCTAACCGATTTTTCACTGCCAAAGATCGGCGAAGAATTTGGTGGGCGTGATCATACCACTGTTATTCATGCTCATGAAAAAATCTCCAAGCTTGTTAGTGTAGATCAGCAGCTTAATAGAGAGCTAGAAGATATTAAGGAACAATTAAAGAGCTTTTAACTGACTGTGGATATTGTTAATAACCAAACTAGCTTACTAACAAATTACCCACAAGTGGATAACCTTATTAAAACTAGTTCATTTTCTAGTTATCCACATAATCACAGGCCCTATTACTATTACTACTATTTTTTTATTAAAAAAATAAATAATTATACTTCCTTTAGGAGGATTTATTATGAAATTTGTTATCCAACGCGATTTACTAATTGAAAGCATTCAGCATGTTATGAAAGCCATCTCATCAAGAGTAACTATTCCAATCTTAACCGGGATTAAAATTGAAGCTAACTCTAGCGGGATTAAATTGACAGGTAGTGATTCTGATATCTCAATTGAATCATTTATTCCTAAAGAGGAAGACGGTATTATCAATATTGAGGAGATTGAACAAGGCAGCATTGTCGTTCAAGCGAAGTACTTTCCTGATATTATTCGCAAGCTTCCGTTAAATACTGTTGAAATAAAAACTGATGATCAGTTTCAAATGACAATTCTTTCGGGTGGATCGGAATTTCACTTGAATGGTCAAGATGCAGCTGAATATCCACAGCTCCCTGTATTACGGACCGAGAATAGCTTTGACTTGAAAAATGATTTATTAAAGGATCTCATTCGTCAAACTGTTTTCGCAGTCTCAACAGTCGAAACAAGACCTATTCTTACCGGTGTTAATATGCAAATTAATAATGCTGAACTAAACCTAGTAGCGACAGATAGCCATCGATTAGCCACTGTTACTGTCCAATTGCCAGACGATTATCTGAATTTATCGTTTAATAATATTGTTATTCCTGGTAAAACACTGGTTGAGTTAAATAAAATTATTGAGGATAATGAAAATTCAATTTCAATTAGTGTTACTGAAAATCAAATTCTCTTTCAAACGGAACATTTAAACTTTTTATCACGATTACTAGATGGAAATTACCCAGAGACTTCTCGCCTTATTCCTGACCAAAGTAAAACAGAAGTCTTAACTAAAACAAAATCATTGCTGCAGGCAATTGATCGAGCTTCACTATTAGCAAAGGAAAATCGTAATAATGTTGTTAAACTTGAAACAAAAGCAAACAATGTATTAGAGATTAGCAGTAATACACCAGAGGTTGGCCAGGTTACTGAAGAAGTGATCACAGAACAAATCGATGGAGAAGAATTAAAGATTTCCTTTAGTGCAAAATACATGATGGATGCTTTGAAAATTATTCAAGAGGATTATGTTAGAATTAATTTTACAGGGGCTATGCGACCATTTATCATTAAACCAGCTGAAAATGAACAAATATTACAATTAATCACACCAGTAAGAACATTTTAATTGTCATTTAAGGAGCTGTTCAAACTTCTTTTGTAAAAAAAGTTTGAACAGCTCTTTTTTATTAGTAACGTAATAAATGACTACTAATAAGACTAACTAATAATAAATCAACTGAATGATGCTGAGGACACTTTGCTAAATCTGCAAACTTTAGTAAAATAGATAGTAGAAACTTAAGTTACGGATAAATAAACAGATGGGGGCTATATGGAAATGGAAGAAATTGAAATTTCAACAATATATATTCAGTTAGGTCAGTTATTAAAACTAGCTAACGTGGTAGAATCAGGCGGTTTAGTTAAGCATTTTTTAGCCACGTATCCTGTGAATATTAATGGTGAGCAAGACCAACGCAGAGGGCGAAAGCTGTATTCTAATGATATAATAGAGATTGAAGGTATCGGTAGCTTTAAAATTATCGCACCGTCAAGCTAAAGGATATTACGATAAAATTACAATACTTACTTGCGTTGGCTTAACAAATATGCCAAGCACGTTTCTTTAAAAAAGGTAGGCATATTAAGCATGTATATTAAAAATATAAAGTTACAGCATTATCGTAATTATCATGAATTAGCATTAACATTTGATGACCGCATTAACGTGATTATTGGTGAAAATGCGCAAGGAAAGACTAACCTAATGGAGGCTATTTATGTATTAGGCTTTTCTAAATCCTATCGGACATCAAAAGATAAAGAGCTTATCCAATGGGAGCAAAGTTATGCTAAAATAGAAGGTACGGTTTTAAAAAAGCATTATCAGGTTCCTCTTGAGATGCAGTTTTCTGCAAAGGGAAAAAAGGCAAAGCTGAACCACCTTGAACAAAGAAGATTAAGTGATTACATAGGGGCACTGAATCTCGTCATGTTTGCGCCAGAAGACTTAAATCTAGTCAAAGGTAGTCCACAAATGCGAAGACGCTTTATTGACATGGAAATTGGTCAAATAAAGCCAGTTTATATCTATCATCTCGGTCAATATCAAAAGATATTAAAACAGCGTAATCATCTACTAAAGGAGTTACAACGAAAGAAGCAGCACGACCTTACTTTACTAAGTGTGCTAACAGAACAATTAATTGAGCATGCTAGCATCATCATCGAAAAGCGATTTTCGTTTTTAGAACTATTACGTCAATGGGCAGCCCCAATTCATCAAGGAATAAGTCAACACAAAGAAAGCCTAACAATTAACTATGATACAACAATTGACGTATTAGAAAGTTATAATAAGGAAAAAATAAAGCATATCTATGAAACCACTTTTTCTCAAAATCAGAGAAAAGAAATTGAACGTGGCACAACTTTATTTGGGCCCCACCGCGATGATTTGCTTTTTTATGTGAATAATAGAAATGTCCAAACATTCGGCTCACAAGGGCAACAAAGGACAACTGCACTTTCGCTTAAACTAGCTGAAATTGAATTAATTAAAGCGGAGGTCGGTGAATATCCAGTTCTGTTATTAGATGACGTGTTAAGTGAATTGGATCAGCATCGCCAATCGCATCTGCTCAATACGATTCAAGGAAAGGTTCAAACGTTTATTTCCACCACAAGTGTTAGTGACATTAAGCATGAAACGATTGAACAGGCAGAGCTTTTTTATGTAGAGAACGGTACGATAACGCAACAGAGAAGAGGGTAAGCCATGTTTATTCATATTGGTGATGATCAAGTTATCCGTTCGGAAGAGATTATTGCGATGATTGATCAACAGTACGTAGAATCTTCATCTATTAACGAAGAAATGATTGAATTTATTGAAGAACAAGAAGAATCACTTGAACTAGATGGAGATGTCACGAAATCGATCATTATTACAACAGAATCTGTTTATTATAGTCCACTTTCCATCATGACCCTCAAAAAAAGAGCAAGCATGATTTCAACAATTAGTAATTTAGATGACTATACTGATAGTGATATGTTTGACTAATAATAGCTCTATATTACAATGGAAAAACCAATATTATAACTAATCAAATCGATTCCGATTTTTTATATAGATAACAAAAAACATTATGTGAACATGATGTTTTAACAAGAAGTGTAGGTGAACCAATTGGCAATGGAAGAAAATAATTTAAATGAACATCAATATGATGAGAATCAAATACAAGTATTAGAAGGTCTTGAAGCTGTTCGTAAGCGTCCAGGAATGTATATTGGTTCCACGAGTGAGCGTGGACTTCATCATCTTGTTTGGGAAATTGTTGATAATAGTATTGATGAAGCCTTGGCTGATTATTGTGATCACATTCAAGTTGCGATTGAAGCAGATAACAGTATAACTGTTATCGATAACGGGCGAGGAATCCCTGTTGGTATTCATGAAAAAACGGGCCGACCAGCTGTTGAGGTTATTATGACAGTGCTTCATGCTGGTGGTAAATTTGGCGGTGGCGGCTATAAAGTTTCTGGTGGTCTCCATGGTGTAGGTGCTTCGGTTGTTAATGCTTTGTCAACGAACTTAGACGTTTACGTCCACCGTGATGGTCAAATTTATCACTTGAATTTCAAGCGTGGTATTCCAACGAAAGAGCTTGAAGTTATTGGTGAAACAGATGTTACAGGTACGCGTACGCATTTTTTACCTGATCCTGAAATTTTCGATGAAACAACGGTATATAGCTATGAAACATTATCACATCGACTACGTGAGTTAGCTTTCTTAAATAAAGGATTAAAAGTAACGATAGCAGATAAGCGACCTGGGCAAGAAAAAGATGATACCTTTCATTATGAAGGGGGTATTAAATCCTATGTCGAGCATTTAAATAAATCAAAAGAAGTTCTTCATACCCCTTTCTATGCAGAAAAGGAAGAGCAAGGAATTACAGTAGAGGTTGCCATTCAATATAATGATGGCTTCTCTAGTAATATTTATTCGTTTGCTAACAATATTCATACCTATGAGGGTGGAATGCATGAATCTGGCTTTAAGACAGGCTTGACACGTGTTATTAATGATTATGCCCGGAAAAACAATCTATTCAAGGATGCTGATCCAAATTTAACAGGTGATGATGTACGTGAAGGGTTAACAGCAATTATTTCAATTAAGCACCCCGACCCACAATTTGAAGGACAAACGAAAACAAAGCTTGGTAATAGTGAGGCAAGAACAATTACTGATGCATCATTTAGTGAACTATTTTCAAAGTTTCTTTTTGAGAATCCAAATATTGCGAAAGTTATTGTAGAAAAGGGCCTGATGGCTTCACGCGCACGTCTTGCAGCTAAGAAAGCACGTGAGCTGACACGGAGAAAAGGTGCGTTTGAAATTTCCAATTTACCAGGTAAACTAGCAGATTGCTCTTCTCGTGATGCGTCCTTAAGTGAGCTGTACATTGTTGAGGGTGATTCAGCTGGTGGGTCAGCTAAACAAGGTCGGGATCGACATTTTCAAGCTATTTTGCCACTGCGTGGTAAAATTCTAAACGTCGAGAAGGCGCGACTTGATAAAATTTTATCAAACAATGAGATTCGTTCAATGGTAACGGCGATGGGGACAGGAATTGCTGAGGACTTTGATATTACTAAAGCAAGGTATCATAAAATTGTCATTATGACGGATGCCGACGTTGATGGTGCTCATATTAGAACATTGCTGTTAACCTTCTTCTACCGTTATATGCGACCATTAATTGATCATGGGTATATCTATATTGCCCAACCACCGCTTTATAAAGTACAACAAGGAAAAGCAGCTTATTACGCATATAATGATAAAGAAATGGAACGAATTGTTAGTGAACTACCAAAACAACCAAAGCCAGGTCTGCAGCGCTATAAAGGTTTAGGGGAAATGAATGCGGACCAGCTCTGGGAGACAACCATGGATCCAGAAAATCGGACGCTATTACAGGTTAATCTTGATGATGCTATTGAAGCAGATCAAATCTTTGACATGCTGATGGGCGATAAAGTAGAGCCACGTCGCAACTTTATTCAAGATAATGCCGTATATGTAAAGAACTTAGATATTTAACGATAGAGCTAGATTTAAACATATTGGAGTTACGCCAAAGCGAGATAAAGAAGTGTAAGGCTTGCCAACGTAAGCTTTACTAATGTCCTCAGTAGGATAGGAGGTAATGGAATGGCGGATAATCAACGTCCACAAGTTCAAGAAATAAATATTGGCAAAGAAATGCGTACGTCATTTTTAGATTACGCAATGAGCGTTATCGTTTCACGGGCATTACCAGATGTGCGTGATGGTCTTAAGCCTGTCCATCGGCGGATATTATATGCGATGAATGATTTAGGCATGCACGCAGATAAGGCTTACAAAAAGTCAGCACGTATTGTTGGCGATGTGATTGGTAAGTATCACCCACACGGTGATTCTGCTGTTTATGAAGCAATGGTCAGAATGGCACAGGATTTTAGCTATCGTAATATGCTAGTCGATGGCCATGGTAACTTCGGTTCGGTCGATGGTGACCCAGCTGCTGCGATGCGTTATACCGAAGCAAGAATGTCAAAGATTGCGATGGAATTATTACGCGATATTAATAAAAACACCATTGATTACATGGATAACTATGACGGATCTGAGCGTGAGCCAAGAGTGTTACCTGCTCGTTTCCCGAATCTATTAGTAAACGGTGCTTCTGGTATTGCTGTAGGGATGGCCACGAATATTCCACCACATCAGTTAGGTGAGACGATTGATGCAGTATTGGCAGTAAGTGAGAATCCTGACATCACAGTCGATGAACTAATGGAAAATTATATTTATGGTCCTGATTTCCCTACCGGGGCAATGATTCTTGGCCGATCTGGGATTCGAAAAGCTTTTGAAACTGGGAAAGGCTCAATAACCATCCGTGCGAAAGCAAAAATTGAAGAACAGAAAAGTGGAAAAACAAGGATTATTGTTTCTGAGTTACCTTATCAAGTTAACAAGGCAAAGCTGATCGAGAAGATAGCCGAGTTAGCTCGTGATAAGAAAATTGAGGGGATTACTGATTTACGTGATGAATCAGATCGAAATGGTATGCGCATCGTTATTGAGCTACGTCGTGATGCTAATCCGAATGTTTTACTTAATAATTTGTATAAGCAAACGTCTTTACAGACATCATTTGGGATTAACATGCTTGCTTTAGTTGATGGCCAGCCAAAGGTATTAACCTTAAAGCAAGCACTCGTTCATTACTTAGCGCACCAAAAAGAAATTATTAGACGGCGGACTGCATATGAACTAGAGAAAGCTGAAGCCCGTGCACATATCTTGGAAGGTCTTCGCATTGCCCTAGATCACATTGATGCCATTATTAGTCTAATTAGAGCATCAAAAACGGCGGATGAAGCTCGAACTGCTTTAATGTCAAACTATCAATTATCTGAAAAACAAGCACAGGCTATTTTGGATATGCGTTTACAACGATTAACAGGATTAGAACGTGAGAAAATTGAAGCAGAGTACAATGAATTACTTACCTTAATCGCTGAGCTAAAAGCTATTTTAGCAAATGAAGAAAAGGTATTAGAGATCATTCGTGAGGAATTAACAGAAATTAAGGCTCGTTTCAATGATACACGTCGAACCGAAATTGTTTCTGGTGGTGTTGACTTTTTCGAGGATGAAGATTTAATTCCAGAAGAGGATATTGTTATTACCTTAACACACCGCGGTTACATCAAGCGGCTACCATCATCAACCTATCGTACGCAAAGACGAGGCGGCAGAGGGGTACAAGGTATGGATACAAATGAGGATGATTTTGTCGAGCACCTTGTTTCAACATCGACTCATGATACGGTACTCTTTTTCTCGAATAAAGGCAAGGTATATCGCCTAAAGGGCTATGAGATTCCAGAATTCAGTCGGACAGCTAAAGGTTTACCAATTATCAATTTACTTGAAATTGAGCAAGGTGAGTGGATTAATGCTGTTATCACTGTCCACGAATTTGATGATAATTCTTATCTGTTCTTTACGACTAAATTCGGTATTTCCAAAAGAACTCAGCTTAGTCAATTTGCGAATATTAGAAGAGGTGGCCTAATTGCGCTAAATCTCCGAGAAGATGATGAACTCATTTCCGTCCGATTAACTGATGGGACAAAAGACATTATGATTGCAACAAGGAAAGGTTCGTTAATTCGCTTTGATGAAGCACAGATTCGCTCAATGGGTCGAACTGCTGCAGGCGTTAAAGGTATTTCATTACGAGAAGATGATGAAGTTGTCTCAATGGAAATTCTTGAAGATAACGATTATGTTTTAAACGTAACCGAAAATGGCTATGGTAAGCAGACCGCAGCTGAGGAATATCGCATTATTAATCGTGGTGGTAAAGGTGTATCAACCTGTAATATTACGGAAAAGACCGGTAATGTTGTTGCTGTGAAAGCAGTAAATGGAGACGAGGATCTGATGATTATTACTGTTTCAGGCGTATTAATTCGCATGCCAGTTAATTCAATTTCTCAAACAGGCCGAAATACGCAAGGGGTTCGCTTAATTCGTTTACAGGAAGAGGAAAAAGTTGCAACTGTTGCAAGAATTGAACAAAAAGAGGATGAATCCGAGTTAGAAGAAGAATTACCTAACGAAGAAGCATAATTATTGAACCGAAGGCGCATAGCTAATTGTTAGCAGCAGTCTTCGGTTTCTTAGCTTCATCATCTATAATTAAAGAGTTGAAACAGATACTTTCACAAGTAATTCGCTTTGTCCCTGCCACTAAGTAGATGTTATTCCTTCACCTTAGACAAAGATTTTACTACATAAACTACAAAAGAGATCATCTACTTACTCATTGCAAACAATAATTGTAAAAAAAATTTGTAATTTCTCGTCTTAATTAAACTCTACCAAAAGTCAAAGTAGGTGATTAAACTGATTGTCCATCCAAGTCAATTAGTTCCAAACTGCATAATTAGTGCAGATGTTTATGGTAAATCGAATCAACCAATTATAGCTAGTCAAACTGTTGTGCAAGAGGTACACATTGATGTATTAAAGCGTTTTTTAATAGATAACGTAGAAGTAGAACCGATATTAGCTAATGGTAACCCATTTTCTCCAAAAAAACGAAGTAAAAAGGAAGCATCACAATCAATTGTTGCTCAAGAGAATTACATCAAAACATTTAAATCTTTCTATCTGGAGACCGTAACCTGCTATCAACAAATGTTTAAACGGTGGCAGAGCGGTGAACAAATTGATATTCATGAATTGAGACAGCTAATTGTCCCATTGCTTGAGCAAATTGAGCATAATCATGTAGCTATCTTCATGTTAGCTGAACAAGCTTCTGAAGAGGACTATTTCTTTCATCAAAGTGTAGCGACCAGCTTACTAAGTGGTATGTTAGCAAAGTACGCCGGTTTTAATAATGATTGGATTCAGGTTAGTCTTGCAGCGCTGTTAGCTGATGCTGGGATGGCTAAGCTGACAGATTCATTGCTTAGTAAACGAAAGCACTTATCTCAAATAGAAATGGTTAACATGAAAAAACATCCCGTTCTCTCTTATCGATATGTAGAAAAAAAATCATCTTTAAGCAATAATGTGAAGCTAGCTATTCTCCAACACCATGAGCGTATTGATGGAAGAGGTTATCCGTTAGCTTTAACAGGTAATAAAATTAATCCATATGCGAAAATATTAAGCATAGCAATTAGCTATTTTATTCTTAGTTTTGACCGTTATAATCAAGGAAAACCACCTGTTTTTTTAGCTTTATCAGATATGCAACAGCTAGTAGATAAGCAAATTGATCAGCAATATTTCGCAGCGTTTGTTGATGTGTTCGAGAAACGACTAAGTGGAAAATCCGCCTATTTAACTAATGGACAAATAGGAATTATCAAACAAATTAACATGCGAAAAGAATGGTCAATAGAAATTTATCTAGACGCTACAGATGAAATGCTAGTTATTAATGAGAATAATTTACATGATCTTGCGTATTTAGCCATGGTAGAAGATTAATAGAAACTTTAAAACTGAGCCACATTTAGATAATTTAATAATTATTTAAATGGTGCAGACTTATTTTTTGATAAATTCAGATTTTTCTAAATTTAATTCACTTAGCTTCTTCTATTGAAAAAAGGTTGAAAAACACTGTACGTTGTCGTATTGTAAATAACAATAAGATTAGAAATGCATGAATAACCGAGTAGATAGATAACAATAAGGAGGAGTAACATGAGGGAGGACAAGTTTGTAAAGGAAGGATTAACTTTTGATGATGTTTTGCTAGTTCCAGCCAAATCGGAGGTATTGCCAAGAGATGTATCAATTAAAACAGCGTTAACTGACACACTTAATTTGAATATTCCACTTATAAGTGCTGGAATGGATACTGTGACAGAAGCTGAGCTGGCGATCGCGATGGCTAGGCAGGGCGGTTTAGGAATTATCCATAAAAATATGGCAATAGAAGATCAAGCTGAGCATGTTGATCGTGTTAAACGATCTGAGAGTGGGGTTATTACCAATCCTTTCTTTCTTACCCCTGAAAACCAAGTATTCGATGCCGAGCATTTGATGGGTAAGTTTCGAATATCTGGTGTTCCGATTGTTAACAACAAAGAAGATCAAGTTTTAGTTGGTATTCTGACTAACCGAGATTTGCGTTTTATTGAGGATTACTCGATCAAAATCTTTGAAGTTATGACAAGTGAGAATCTAGTCACTGCTCCTGTAGGAACAACGTTAAAAGAGGCAAGTAAAATATTGCAGAAGCATCGCATTGAAAAATTGCCGCTAATTGATGAAAAAGGGGTACTAAAGGGATTAATCACAATTAAAGATATTGAAAAGGTTATTGAATTCCCCCATTCAGCTAAAGATAGTCAAGGACGGTTACTTTGTGGCGCAGCAGTTGGTGTAACAGCAGATTCGTTAACACGAGTAGAAAAGCTTGTTGAGGCAGGGATTGATGTTCTCGTTATTGATACAGCACATGGCCATTCGCGAGGTGTTATTGAACAAGTCCAACGCGTACGCGATATGTATCCTAAGCTGCCAATTATTGCTGGGAACGTAGCGACAGCAGAGGCAACGAAAGAATTGATTGAAGCGGGTGCCTCCATTATAAAAGTGGGCATTGGACCAGGCTCTATTTGTACAACGCGTGTTGTTGCTGGAGTCGGCGTTCCACAAATTACAGCTGTTAATGATTGTGCTCAAGCAGCAGATCAATATGGTGTCCCTGTCATTGCAGATGGTGGCATTAAATACTCTGGCGATATTGCAAAAGCAATTGCAGCAGGTGCTAAGGCAGTTATGCTTGGTAGTTTGTTTGCTGGTGTAAGCGAAAGTCCAGGAGAAACGGAAATTTTCCAAGGCAGACGTTACAAGGTTTATCGTGGTATGGGCTCTGTTTCTGCAATGAAATCAGGCTCTAAGGATCGATACTTCCAAGATACAGATGACACGAAAAAGCTTGTGCCAGAAGGGATAGAGGGACGTGTTGCCTATAAAGGACCGCTATCAGACACTGTCCATCAATTGCTAGGTGGCTTACGGGCTGGTATGGGCTATTGTGGTGCTGAAAGTATTGAACGTTTTCGTCAGGATGCTCAGTTCATTAGAATGACGGGAGCCGGATTAAGAGAGTCACATCCGCATGATGTCCAGATTACGAAAGAAGCGCCAAATTATTCTGTCCAATAAAGATAAGGCAAGCTATCAGATTAGCTTGCCTTATTTTTTTAAAAAGTTGAAAGCCGCTAATTACTGGTTAGTTGCTATAATGTTGCCTTGACTACCACTGAATGTTTCTGGAGATATTATTATTGGAAGAAAATACAGTGCAAAAGTAGATGTCGAAATAAAATCAAATATGTTAGAATAATGACGTGTAACAAAATAAGTGGAGGTACAAGCAGTTGAAAGCTATAAAAAAAACAACAGTAAGTTTACTAATTGCGTTATTAGTATTTGGAGTCTTTAGTGGGGGTATGGGATCGTTATATGCTCAAACGATAGATATCGAGGCAGAGTCGGCTATTTTGGTTGATGCTGAAACAGGACAGATTTTGTATGCAAAGAACGCGGATTTGATGCTACCACCAGCCAGTATGACCAAGATGATGACGGAATATTTAGTACTTGAAGCAATAAGTGAAGGTCAAATTGATTGGGATACAACAACGCAAATAAGTGACTATCCTTATAGCATTTCAGCTAATAATGCTTTTTCTGGTATAGGTCTAATTCAGAATAAGGATTATACAGTTAGAGAATTGTATGAAGGTATGGCAATTATTTCTGACAATGCAACAACCATCGCACTAGCAGAACTTGTAGCGGGCTCCGAGGGAGATTTCGTTCGAATGATGAATGAAAAAGGGGAAGCATTGGGCTTAACCGATTTTGAATTTGTCAATTCAACAGGATTAACAAATGCAAGTCTAGGTGATGACTACCCCGAGGGAACAGACCCGGAAGCTGATAACTTAATCTCAGCCCGTTCGGCAGCGACTTTAGCTTACCATTTAGTAAATGACTATCCAGAAGTATTGGAATTCTCAAGTACAATTCGTTCACAATTAGATGGTCAACCATTGGAGAACCTGAATTGGATGCTTCCGTGGAATAATGATAATTTTTCTTCGTATTTTTACGAGGGTGTTGATGGGTTAAAGACAGGCTATACGCAAGAAGCAGGTTATTGCTTTACTGGAACTGCAGAGCGGAATGGTCAACGGTTAATTACCGTTGTTATGCGAACAGAGAGCTATGGTGCGCGATTTAATGAAACCCAAAAGCTATTTGATTATGGCTTTAATGAATTTAGTAAGATAGATCTGTATGAAGCTGGCTATCAATTAGATGGTGAGTCGACTTTACCTGTAAATAAAGGAAAAGAAGATCAGGTTGATGTCGAATTAGCTGCTGGTTTATCCGCAATGGTTCGTCATGATGAAGAAGAAGCATATACAGTGGAATACGTTTACGATGAGGATAAGTTTAATGACGCAGGTGAGTTAGTTGCTCCGCTTGATCAAGGTGAAACGATTGGACAAGCACGCCTTGTATATCAAGGGAACGCAGACTATGGAAATATCTATCAAGATAACACTGGTCCTGCTGTCGACATTATTACTTTAAGTGAGGTAGAGCAGGCCAATTGGTTTATGCTAACAATGGGTGCTGTTGGTGACTTCTTTAGTAATATTTTCACAACAGTTGTCGATACAGTAACTGGCTGGTTTTAATCTAAAAAAGGCTTGAGGGTATCAAATCTCTCAAGTCTTTTTGATACAATAAGATAGCTTGATAAAGACTGAATAATGAGAATTAAGCAGTTTGTCGGTTTACTAAGTGCGTTATCAAGAACGCTCAACTTTAAAACCTACTTTTCGAATCTGTTTTATCATACAAGAATTAAAATAGTGCTTGTACAAGTATTATGGTTAGGATAAAATGTAGCTAATTCAAAACGACATGCAGTATTGACTAGGTAATCATTTTAAGGGGGATTTATACAAATGACTGTTTTAGGGACTGATCGAGTTAAACGTGGTATGGCAGAAATGCAAAAGGGTGGCGTTATTATGGACGTCGTAAATGCTGAGCAGGCTAAAATTGCTGAGCAAGCTGGTGCTGTCGCTGTTATGGCATTAGAGCGTGTTCCTTCTGATATCCGAGCAGCAGGTGGTGTAGCACGTATGGCTGATCCTACTATTGTTGAAGAGGTTATGCAGGCTGTTACTATTCCTGTAATGGCAAAAGCGAGAATTGGTCATATTGTTGAAGCACGTGTGTTAGAAGCGATGGGTGTTGACTATATTGATGAAAGTGAAGTGCTAACGCCAGCTGATGAGATTTTCCATTTAAACAAAAAAGATTATACGGTTCCTTTTGTATGTGGTTGCCGTGATCTTGGTGAAGCTGCTCGTCGTATTGGTGAAGGTACCTCAATGCTTCGGACAAAGGGTGAACCGGGTACAGGAAACATTGTTGAAGCGGTTCGTCATATGCGTGAGGTTAATGCGCAAGTACGCAAGCTAATCCATATGTCAGTTGATGAGATTATGACCTTTGCTAAAGAGCTTGGTGCACCATATGAAGTATTGTTAGCAATTAAAGAAAATGGTCGTCTACCAGTTGTCAACTTTGCAGCGGGTGGCGTTGCCACTCCAGCAGATGCAGCCCTGATGATGGAGCTTGGTGCGGATGGTGTCTTTGTTGGATCAGGTATCTTTAAGTCCGACCATCCTGAGAAATTTGCTAAAGCAATTGTTGAAGCAACAACGCATTTTGACAATTATGAATTAATTGCTAATGTTTCAAAGGGACTTGGTACAGCAATGAAAGGTCTTGAGATTAGTACCATCGCACCAGAAAACCGGATGCAGGATCGTGGTTGGTAAAAAAAATAAAGGAACGATTAATATGGTTAAAGTAGGGGTATTAGGCTTGCAAGGCGCTGTCCGTGAGCATATAAATGCAATTGAACGGTGTGGAGCAGAAGGAATTATTATAAAAAAAGTAGAGCAGCTAGCGGGTATTGATGGTTTAATTTTACCCGGTGGTGAGAGCACCACAATGAGGCGCTTAATTAATCATTATCATTTTCTTGAACCATTAAAGCGATTTGGTGGACAGGGTAAGCCCATCTTTGGCACATGCGCCGGTTTAATTCTGTTAGCAAAGGAAATAGCAGGGCAAGATGATGCACACTTAGAACTGATGGATATCAAAGTGGAGCGAAATGCATTTGGTAGGCAACGGGAATCCTTTGAAGCAAATCTGGCCATTAAGCACGTTGCACCTGACTTTGAAGCGGTTTTTATAAGAGCACCATATATTTTAGAAATTGGTTCAACAGTAGAAGTGCTAGCAACCTTCAATAATGCTGTGGTTGCCGCCAAGCAAGGCGCTTTACTTTGTACGTCTTTTCATCCTGAGCTAACAAATGATGATCGCTTAATTGCGTATTTTGTTGAAATGGTTGGAGATGCTAAAAAAGCACTTGCAACTTAAGGCGCTTTTCGTTATGATAAACAATAATTAATCAATATGTGTACGAAAGCAATGAGAGGACTTAGTAGTTATTTTTTTTCACAACAAGAGAGCTGGTGGTTGGTGGGAACCAGTGTGAGAAAATAGTGAATCCATCCTTGAGTGGTATGTGGTCGCAAGCATACTCGGTGTTAAGCCGTTATCCTGAAAGAAGCCGGGAGACCGATGTCTCCAATCAGGGTGGTATCGCGGGAAATAGTTCTCGTCCCTTATGTATTATTTGGGATGAGCGCTATTTTTTTTGCTTTTTACGCATCATTTATAAAAGGAGGCTATTCGTATGCTGGATATTAAATATCTACGTCAAAATTTTGCTGAGGTAAAGGAAAAGCTAAAGCATCGAGGGGAGGACTTATCAGATTTAGATCAATTTGAAGCGTTAGATCAATCAAGACGTGAGCTTATTGCTCAAACCGAGGAGTTAAAAGCAAAGCGAAATGATGTGACGAAGGAAATTGCAGCACTTAAAAAGGCAAAAGAAAATGCAGACAGTATGATTGTCGAAATGCGTGAGGTTGGTGACCAGATCAAGGCGATTGATCATAAGCTTAAGGAGGTCGAGGAAAAGCTTGAACAACTCTTACTCTCTATTCCAAACATTCCACATCAATCTTCCCCAATTGGTGAGACAGAGGATGATAATGTAGAAGTACGCCAGTGGGGAGAAATTCAAAAGCCGATATTTGAACAGAAAGCCCATTGGGACCTAGCTACTGAATTAGGACTATTAGACTTCGAACGAGCAGCAAAGGTTACTGGAAGTCGATTCGTCTTTTATACGGGTTTAGGTGCCCGGTTAGAGCGTGCACTGCTCAACTTTATGATGGATCTCCATGCTGATGAGCATGGCTATCAGGAAATGCTACCACCGTATATGGTTAATCGAACAAGCATGACGGGGACAGGTCAGTTACCTAAATTTGAAGAAGATGCTTTTAAAATTCAAGATTGGGATTATTTTCTTGTTCCAACTGCTGAGGTGCCTGTTACCAACTATTATCGCGATGATATCTTAGCTGCCAATCAGCTCCCACAAAAATTTGTTGCTTATAGCGCTTCTTTCCGTTCAGAAGCAGGTTCAGCAGGTCGTGATACAAGAGGATTAATTCGCCAGCACCAGTTTAACAAGGTTGAACTTGTTCATTTTGTTAAACCTGAAGATTCTTATCAAGTGCTTGAAGAGTTAACTGGACATGCTGAGAAGGTGCTGCAATTGTTAGAACTCCCTTATCGTGTGCTAAGCATGTGTACGGCAGACTTAGGCTTTACAGCAGCCAAAAAATATGACATTGAAGTATGGATGCCAAGCAATGATAGCTATCGGGAAATCTCATCATGCTCAAATTTTGAAGCCTTTCAAGCAAGACGGGCGGGAATTAGATTCAGACGTGAGGAAAAAGCCAAGCCTGAGTTTGTTCATACTTTGAATGGTTCTGGATTAGCAATTGGCAGAACAGTAGCAGCAATCTTAGAAAATTATCAGAATGAAGACGGTAGTATTACAATACCAACTGTCTTACAGTCTTATATGGGTGGGAAAACCGTAATTAAATAAAAAAATATGTTAATTATATTGACAGGTATAATAAGAACTGGTATGATAATTTTTGTCGTCAGTTTACGGAGGAATACCCAAGTCCGGCTGAAGGGATCGGTCTTGAAAACCGACAGGGGCTTCACGGCTCGCGGGGGTTCGAATCCCTCTTCCTCCGCCATATTATACCGATAACAATAGACGATACTCGGGATCTTATCATTTTAGCTGATAGGATCTTTTTTATATCATCATTAAAAGTTAGAATATTCAGATTGGATAGTATGCTAAGGAGGCTTTGTTATGAACAAGATGACGTTTATCGGAGCAGGATCAATGGCAGAGGCTTTAATTGCTGGAATGGTTGCTCGTAACTTTTCACCTTCAGTTATTACGGTTACGAATAGAACGAACAAACAGCGTCTAATAGAACTAAAAGAGAAATATGGTATTCAGGTTGAGCAGGATTCACAGCAAGCGCTACAACAAGCAACAATTATTGTCTTAGCTATTAAGCCAAAGGACGCCCAAACCGTTTTGGAACAGATTAAACCTTTTTTAAATAAGGAAATACTCATTCTGTCGGTAATGGCAGGGATTTCAACCCAATATATTGAACAAATCTTAGAGCTGGATATTGCCGTTGTACGTGCAATGCCAAATACGTCAGCAATGATTGGATTAAGTGCGACAGCAATCGCAAAAGGCCAATTTGCCAATCAGGATCATGTTGAGATGGCAACTCAGCTATTTGTGACAGTAGGAGTAGTGGAGCTACTGAAGGAACAGGAAATTGATATCGCCACTGCAATTGCCGGAAGTGGGCCGGCTTATTTTTATTATATTGTTGAGGCGATGGAGACCAAGGCTAAAGAACTGGGTTTAGCAGAGGGAAGTGCTAAGCGACTGATTAATCAGACATTGTTAGGGGCGGCAGCAATGTTAACAAAGTCGTCTGACTCTCCTGCGGAGCTGAGAAAAAAGATTACGAGCCCCAAAGGGACAACTGAAGCTGGTATCCATGCTTTGGCGGCAGCGGAAGTTGATCAAGCAATAAAAGAAGCGATTCAAGCCGCTTATCAGCGCTCAGTTGCATTAGGGCATACTAAATAAATTAGAAAAAAAGCATTACTTCCCAATTATGTTAGATGTCAGAAGATAAAATGTTTTACTAGACTAATTAAATTAGTTATCTAAAATTAATACATAATGGGTATCAGCTTTATCAAAGGTTAACTCTACTTTGGCAACCTGCTCTTCTACAAAATCAAGGTATTCTCGCTTGTTAACAGATTGTTCAAAATCATCTTGAGCACGATAAACCGATAAGTTGTAAAGTAAATCACGTTCAACGGTTAATTCGATCCCATTAGTTAAATTTGATTTAGTAGCATAGATATTTCCATATTCAGTAGGGAGAAAATCAATATGTTGTGGAGATTCTAACGGATCGATTACAATGAGATACGATTGCTGTGTTACATTCTCACTCAAAGAAACTGTTATTTTGAGTACATCAGTATTTTTGGGGGAGCACCCAGTTAAAAAAAATAATAGAATTATGATTTTCCACATTTTATAATTAAATTCTCCTTTTTGTGTTGTTTCAATAGTAAAATATATCATAATAAAAATGTAACATATTTTTCAATTTTTAAAAAAGATTATTTTATAAAATTATCTGGAATATTTTATTATTTTTTATTTTGGTGCGTTTTTGACAAGTCATCCTATTATTGAAGGTAAGTGATTGTGCGACCTTCTGAGCCAATTGATTTAGCAGAGTTGAGTGAGGAGCGCGTCTCTAAGCTAGAAGAAATACTAATGAGGATGGAAATTCCTGAATATAGGAATAACTTAAACACTGACCATCTTTAAGTTAACTCCCAAAACCCTTTTTTCCATCAGTATGCACGATGATATTAAACCTCATGAATCTTTTCTTTCACTAAATCAAGATACTATACCCCAAGAAGAAATGCTAAGCATATCTAATATTGATAATAGAGTTCGCATTAACAATACTAGAGTTAACCGCAATAGGGCCGCTGCTAAGATAGAATTCTTAACGCACAGTGGGGGTGGGTCAATGTGCTCTGGGTCATTTATTTCTCCTACCCATGTATTAACAGCAGCTCACTGTGTGTATGATGTATGGATTACAAGTAACTGGGTCTTACTGATCCTCCAGCAGCGGGAATGATATACCTAGGTGATGTTGTTTATGATTTTGCTGTTCTAAAAGTTCAAGGAGCGCATGATTATTTGTCGCTTAGCGAAGTAAATGAAACAGGTTTAAATATAAACGCAATTGGTTATCCATTTGATTTATCAGAGACAGGGGCAATAATCGTCGATACTATTACATGTATCGCTCTCCGGGCGTAATAAATGATTTTTTTAATGGTGCTATTATCCATTCTGCATATATTACTAGTAGGCAGAGTGGAGGACCTATAAGAGTTGGCGATCATACAACATCCTTAGTTGCAACGAGTAGCTGGGGGCCACATTTTAATGTGTTTCATAGAAATATAATAGATCTTTGGCTTAGTATGTAGTGATCGCATCTATTATTGCTTGTCATTCAAAAGATTATCCTTTTAAATAAACAGGAGCTCTCGAATTCCTTCTGAGAGTTCCTGTTTATTTAGTAGCGTGATTGATTAATAAAATGGCCAATTTTTTCAAGCACAGGTTCAATTGAGGCTTTGTTATTCATCAAGTCGTAATCGGCAATGTTAATTCTTAGAATTGGGCACGCATTAAAGCTGTTAATCCAATCTTCATAACGTTTGTGCATTTCCCGCCAGTAGGATATCGGTGTTTGCTGCTCCATTGGACGGCCACGCTCTTTAATGCGATCTAATACTTCATCTAAGCTTCCGTCTAGGTAGATAAGTAGATGAGGATGAGGAAAGTAAGGTGTCATCACCATGGCATCAAATAAATTACGATACGTCTCATAATCAGTTGGTGTCATGGTGCCTTTTTCATAGTGCATTTTCGCAAAAATACCGGTATCCTCATAGATGGAACGATCCTGAATAAATCCGCCACCATATTCAAAAATTCGCTTTTGCTCTTTAAAGCGTTCAGCTAGGAAATAGATTTGGAGATGGAAGCTCCAGCGTTCAAAGTCAGCATAAAATTTATCTAAATACGGATTTGTTTCTACTTTCTCTAATGAGGTACGAAAGTTTAGGGCGTCGGCTAATGCATGGGTCATTGTTGATTTTCCAACGCCAACCGTTCCGGCAATGGTAATCACACTATCGTGTGGAATATGATACTTTTCTCTTAAATTCATTGTGTTTGAACTCCTTTTGATAGATAAGGTTTAATTTTGGCAAAGATACAATCTAGATCAGCCTGATGTTTAATAAAATCGAGCTCATCACCATTAATGCGAATAACTGGAATATCGGAATGCTTTTGCTCAAATTCGCTCATAAACTGTTGATAATCCTGACGTAATTGCGCTAAGTAGGCAGGTTGGATCTTTTCTTCCACTGATCGCCCTCTTTGGTCAATCCGCGCTAATAATGTTTCTAAACTGGCATCTAAATAAATGAGCACATTAGGGCGCGCCATATCATTTGTTAAAATATGATAGATTTGTTCGTACTTATCAAATTTATCAGCTGGTAGAGTCCGTTTGGCGAAAATCATATTTTTCATAATATGATAATCAGCGACAACCGGCTTGCTTTGACTTAAAAAGTCCTTTTTAATATCATCCAGCTGCTTAAAACGATTACATAAAAAAAACATTTCCGTTTGAAAGCTCCATGCCTCGATATCATCATAGAATTTACCCAAAAAGGGGTTTTCCTCGACAATCTCTTTTAATATGTAAAAGCTAAAATATGTTGCAATTTTTTGTGACAATGATGTTTTTCCTACACCAATCGGCCCTTCAACAGCAATGAAAGGTACCTGATTCATTTAAATTCCCCCTTGCAGAACAGGTTTCGATAAAATAAGACAAAAACTATTTTAACATATTTATTAACCATACGGTGTGATCAGATTTTGAAAATAAAATAAACGTCCTTAGAATGTGAACGTTTATTTATCATTGCATAATATGGAGTAAAATTGTTGCTATAACCAAAAAGATGTTGACACACAGAATAGCAATGCCACCAATTAAATTCCCATCCTTTTTTGTCACATGATAGGCCATTGCGATGCAATAATAGCTGAGGTATAGACAAACAACGATGAATAGAAATAATTGCATGCTAATCCCTCACTTCGTTAAGATGGGTATCATCAAGCATTTTACCAAAATGCATCCGTTTCATCTGATAGTAAACGGTAATATCAGCATTAGGATAAATCTGTTTATTCCAGTCGGCCTCTTCGAAATCTGGTATATCCTTAAAGAACTTTCGAATGTACAAAGACCAGTAAAAAGGCTCTGCTCGATAGAACTCCTGTGTCTTTTTAATAAATTGTCTGGTGACATGTTCAGCATAGCTTTCAATTGATTTTTTTAGCCGTTCCTTATAACTGTCTACTTGTGAATAGTTAATTAAACTTGGAATGGCAATGATTTCTGCTTCAAATGGGATGATAACTTGAATAGCTGCATGGTTTGCGACACGGTCGTAATTAATCTCAATTTTGGGTTCGTTTTTTTGAATGTATTTAACAGCTACATTATATTCTGGAGCAACTGGGTCAGGGTATGAGGCTAGTAGCTCATCCATTTTCATTGTTTTATCAAGAATGTTAGCTATTCTTGTTTCTTCCGCTGTGAGCACATCAATCATAATACCCTCTTTAAATACAGCTGCCCCCATAAATTGAGTGCTGTTACCACCATGCTTAGGAATCTCTCCGGCAACAATTGTATCTTCAGGCCCGCTGACATCTTTAGGATCTTCAATTGTGGTTGCATAAATACCAAGAAACAAATCGGCATCGCCTTCAGTAATTTGAAAAAAACGGTGAATATCAGCATCTGGAATTAGGCCTGTTTCTCGAGCTCTAGAGAGCATATATTGATAATATTTATGAGGTCTTTGTTCAAGAGCAGGGTCATTATTATTCATAAACTGGGAGGCATTTTCTTTAGAGATGACTAATTTTACACCACGCCTAATTTGGTTGCTGCGAGCAACAGATTGAATAACTCTAAGAAATTGATCTGTTCGGGCAAGTTCTTCGGAAATAATTAAGACACGTGTTTGATCCATAACCATTTGCTTTGTTACAAAAGCATTTGCGGTACTAGATGTCGTCATCAAATCTGTCCCAACTATCGAAATTATTTCTGAAGGTGCCTGGTCTGCGTTGTTAGCAGCCAAGCTTGAACCAGCCTCCGGGTTTGCTATTTGGTAGGTGAATTGATAGGTACCGTCTTGGTCTGTTTTGTCGATCCCAACTGCTACTACGTAGGACTGTTTTTCAAGCTCTACCATATCTTCACAACCAAATAGGATAGGCATGAGACCAATTACCAGCCAACAGAATTTAGCCATTATGTTACCTGCTTTCGTCTTAAGGTGTATATTGCTAATAAAAGAAAGGGGAGAACAATTAGAACAGGTGTTAATAGATCCAATAATTGATTACGGTAGACAAGCTCTGTAACGACAGAGTTGTCAGGAATTAGCCCAATAACCATTGACAAGAATCCAAGCGGAAGCACAAGCAATTCAAATTCATCAATATTAAAAATGGCGCCGAAAAGCCAGGTTTGTAAATACAACAGTAAAATAAAGCGGAGAAACGTTGCTAATAACCAAAAAACCATAAAAAAGGTTTCGATATTAGTGAAGAAATCACCAAGCTGTACATATTGCGTAATTTCGTGAAAGGGAAAGGAGACTTTTTCAATTGAATTGTAATCAAAAACAGTTGCATAGATTAGAAATAAAAAAGTAATCTCAAGAACTGCGATAAAAAGAGCAATTAAACCACCAATTTTAAAATCTGATGGTTTCTTAAAGCTTGAATATGCCATTGTCAGTAAGATGAAATCAGCAAATATTGAACCTTTAAACAAACTTTCCTTTAAAACAAATTGTAGACCTGATCCAAAGATCGGATAAATACGTTCCCAAATCATATGTTCGTAAACGAGAAAGATTACAAGAACAAGCGATGCCGTCAGAAATGGAATAAGCACTTTACTCGTATAACCAATGACTTCAATGCCACGGATTGCACCGAATACACAGACGACACAAAAAAGCACAAAGATTATGAGGGATGAAGATCGCTCAAAATAAAGTGTCTTAATCTGTTCAACATAGTTGCGACTGTCCAAAGAAATCATTAGAAAGCTCAGTAAAAAAATAAAGAATGCTAATCCTTTGCCAAGCAGTTTGCCAAGTAGTAATTCAAACAAATTAACTAAATGTTTTGCTTGTACTTTCTCAAGTAAGTACATTATTACAAAAAAAGAGGGGAGTACAATTAGGAATGCAAGAAATGGAATATACCATAGTGCATTTTGACTCTTTTGTGCAAATAAAGAAGGGGTGGTATCTGATAATTTCATGCCAATTAATATTAAAGTCATCGAGAACATTTCAAACGATGATAATTTTTTATTAACGTTCATCTAAATAGAGCCCCCTCCTTATTTATTTTTGTTCATATTTTGTAAATCCTTAGGTAAAAGATAGGCTGGTCGCCAGCGTTCCTTTTTTAATGCCCGCCTAAAATAAACATCACGATTTGATTTAAAGGTCGGTGAAAGAGGTGCTAAGTATGGTACACCAAATGATTTAAGGGAAACTACATACATAAGCCAAAGAATAAGGGCACTCATCAAACTAAACATACCAAACACACCAGCTGCAATAATAAAAATAAAACGAGAAATTCTTACTGTAAAATTAAAGCTTGGATCACTAATGGCAAAGGAAGTTAAACCAGAAAGAGCCGAAACGATGACAATTATCGGGCTAATAATATTAGCCTCTACCGCAGCTTGTCCAAGAATAAGCGCTCCTACAATTCCAATTGTCGGCCCCAAAGGGCTAGGAATCCTAATACCTGCTTCTCGAATAAGTTCAAAGGCAACTTCCATGATAATAACCTCTAATATTAACGGAAAGGGGACCCGTTCACGAGCAGCAGTAATTGCCAGTAATAAATCGGGTGGAATCATCTCACTGTGAAAATTAGCAAGTGCAACATAAATTGCCGAAATCATTAGGGTGAAAAACAGGGCGATGTATCGAATTAATCGTGAGAAGTTACCAAAAGCCACGCGGGCATAACGATCCTCAGGGTTGTGAAAAAAAGTCCAAAACGTGACTGGCAAAATTAAACAAGAAGCGGAACTTTCCATTAATAAAACGACATGACCACGATCGATATAGGTAGATGCATTATCTGGGCGTTCTGTATAAAAAATGGTTGGGAAGATTGAATAAGGACGTTCTTCAATATACTGTTCAAGAGATTCAAGATTCGGTACGTTATCAACTTTAATTTTATTAATACGCTGTCGAATATCATCTAGTAATTCTTGATTGACAATTTGCTTATTATAAACAAGCTGAATATCTTGTTGTGAACGTTCTCCTACTTTTAATACCTCAGTAATAAGTTGACTGTTGCGAACTTGTTTACGAATAAGCGAGATATTGACATGAATGGATTCAGTAAATGCTTCTTTCGGTCCACGTACAACACTTTCAATCTCAGACTGGCTGACGGCTCGATGTTGAAAATTGGATACATCGATCGAAAAGGCTACTTTTTCATCCTGCATAAGTAAAACGACTTTGCCACTCGTAATGTTCTCGATAACCTCTTCTAATAGGGTTATTTTTTTAACACTTTCAGCGGTAATAATGGCAAAGATTGATGCACCCTCCTGTTCTAACAAAGGACTAATTAGCGATTGTTCAATTTTGTCACTATTAACAAGTGAGGCATAATAGCAAAGTGCCAGCTCCTTGTTATTATACTTTGCTTGAAGCAAGCGAATAGAGAAATCATTGTTTACGCCATATGAAAAGCAGTTTTTTAATTGATCGAGATTGTTGACAAAGTCACTGGATAAGGTCTGTTTTTGCTGAGTTTGAGCTTTTTTTTTCCGCACGTCCTTCACCACCTAACTAGGTTTTAGTGTGGATGGTTTTAACTTTTCTATACATGGGTAAACTCTGAGAAAGGGACATTATAAAAAAGGAGCTGTTTTCAAGAAATGAAGAAAGTAGCAGTTGTTATCTCGGATATGTTTGAAGATGTAGAATATACATCACCTGCAGAAGCATTTAAAAGTGCTGGTCATACCATTATAACGATTGGTAAAGAGGCAGGAGAGACAGTAACGGGCAAGCAAGAAGAGATACAATTTCAGGTTGATAAAGGCATTGCTGATGTGAAACCTAACGATTTTGATGCATTGTTAATACCAGGCGGCTTTTCACCGGATTTATTGCGCAGTGATGACCGATTTGTTTCATTTACTAAAGCATTTATGGATGATAAAAAACCTGTATTTGCGATCTGTCATGGTCCGCAATTACTTATTACTGCTAGAGCTATTGAGGGTCGAACTGCGACTGGATTTAAGTCAATTAAGGTGGATATGGAATACGCAAAGGCAAATTATATTGATCAAGAGGTAGTCGTTGACCAAGATCAATTAGTTACCAGTCGCACACCTGATGATTTACCAGCATTTAACCGAGAATCATTAAAGCTATTGGATAGATAAGGAGTAAGCCTGATTAGATCAAGAGCCCCCCAGAAGGAATAGATAATGGGGGGCTTTAGTATGCAGAAAATCTTTTTCTTCTAGTATTTGAATATGATAAATTGATCATCAAGCAAGAGCCAGTTTTGCGGAAAGGCCAAGCCGAGCTTCCAGTAACTAATTCCTCTCAATCCCTTTTCTTTAATTAAATTAAATTTAGCTTGAATGGAGCGAGCATCTTCAAACCAAACTTCATGGGTATTACCTTCTGCATCAACGTATTGAAAGTAGGGTGCTTGAGCAGTTGAATCGAATAAGATTGATTCATTGTATTGCCGGGCTAAAGCAATACCTTGCTGGGGGCTAATTGCACGTGCATATTCTCCACCAGGCTCAAAGGGAAGTGTCCAATCATAGCCGTATAAATTTTGACCAAGCATAATTTTATTTGCTGGCATTTCGGTTAATGCGTATTCGACCACTCTTCTAACCTGATCAATTGGAGATACCGCCAGAGGTGGGCCACCGCTGTAGCCCCATTCATAGGTCATAAGGACAACAAAGTCAGCAATTTCGCCGTGAGCACGATAATCATGTGCTTCATACCATGCTCCTGCTTGATCTGCACTTACCTTTGGTGCCAATGCTGTTGACATTAGTAAGCCTGCTTCACTGAGTCGTGATTTTGCATAACGTAAAAAAGCATTGTAGGCTTCGCGATCCTCTGGCGGGAGGAATTCAAAGTCAAAGTGTATGTCTCGAAAGCCGACTTCTTGAGCAGTTGTAATAATATTCGTAAGCAGTTGCTCTCTAACAGTTTCGTTGTTAATGACTGTACTTCCAAGCTCTGCGCTAAAAGCACCTTCTTCTAAATTCGTAATGACCATCATCAAAACAGCCTGGTTTTGATCAGCAATCGTTTTAAAATCATTAAGTGGGGGTGCTACTAGGCTTCCATCTCGGGTTACCTGATAGCTAAAGGGTGCTAAGTAAGTAAGCTGTGAGGCATGCTTTCGAGCAGCATTTTCCAATGTTTCGGAGACAGTCCCACCAAATGGTTCAATATAAGCATTTGATTCAATTGTTGTTTTAGGTAGCTCTGGAATATAGAGTCTAAACCCAACCTGTAACGGTTGATTGGCATCAAGGCCATTAATACGCGCAAGCTCGGCAACCGATAGATTAAATTGGTCACTAATACTGGATAAGGTATCCCCAGGCTGAACAAAATAAAATTGCCCGACAATTGGAATCACTAATGCTTGACCAACTACAAGTTGCTCCGGTGTTTCTAGTTCATTAGCGGTAGTGATGTCTGCAACTGAGGACCCAAATAAATTTGCTATTTGGTAGATTGAATCGCCTTCTGCTACAACATAAATTTGCACAACAATAATTCCTCCTTTTTTTTCAATCTCCCATTAGCCTATGCTTTAAAACTTGGGCATGTGCTGTATTTTTTAAATGAAAATAAGTATTCAAAAACTTTAGGCAAAATGCTTGAACTTTGGTAAACTAATAACCAATATAGAGAGTTAGAGGTGTTCATGTTGACAGAAGAGGCGTATATGGAATTAGCCCTAGAAGAAGCGACTAAGGCGGCGCAATTAGGTGAGGTTCCAATTGGAGCTGTGCTTGTTTATCAGGATCAAGTCATTGCAAAGGCTTTTAACTTAAGAGAAGCATTACAAACAACCGCTTCACACGCGGAAATGTTGTTGATTGATAAGGCAAATGAAGTAATAGGAAGCTGGCGATTAGAGGATTGTACGTTGTATGTGACTTTGGAGCCGTGCCCAATGTGTGCAGGTGCCATTTTACAAGCACGGATTAAACGGGTGGTGTTTGGTGCTTATGATCCTAAGGCGGGGTGTGTCGGGTCAATTATGAATCTGCTTAATGATCACCGCTTTAATCATCAAGTTGATATAAAAGGTGGTATTTTAGCCGAACAATGTGGAGAATTACTCCGAATTTTTTTTAAAAAAATTCGTCAAAGTAAGCCAAACAAAAAGGTTATCCAACTGTCAAAGTCTAAGGGAGAAAATAACAATCGATAACAATTGCATTTTTAAGTTAAACGCTTTATACTAATATATGCGTCGTTAAGATGCAAAGCTTTTAAAACTTGCCGTGCTAGGTGGGAAGGTAGCGGTGTCCTGTACTCGCAATCCGCTGTAGCGAGACTGAATTCCCATCTGAGGTGCACAATAATAAGGTCTGCCATAAAGAATTGGTGTTGATGTTTGGGTCCCGCGCAATGGGAGCCCGTGAACCCTGTCAGGTCCGGAAGGAAGCAGCAGTAAGCGGTTTTCTCTCGTGTGCCGCGGGGAAGCCTGAGCTGAGCCATGCATTTATGTAACGCTTAGGGTTGTGCCATCGAGGATGGGTGCACGGCGTTAATATGTTAAATCACCTCTTACCGAGCTAGGGAGAGGTTTTTTTTGTTAGTTATTAAATTTGCATAGTTTAATAATCGTAATTTGTAAAAGGATTTACAGCCGTCAGATGGTAATGTGTCGGATTGCAAATTATTGCTTAGTTAAATTCTAATAATTGAATATGATTAATGATGTGGCATTTATTATAGCGCGAGCTTCAGGGCATTTTTTCAACGTTAGGATATACATGTGGATGGCAATTCAGTTATAATAGAAAGAGAATTAAGAGCAGAGAGGACTATGCCCAAAATGAGCTATCAAGCCCTATATCGCGTATGGCGACCGCAGCGTTTTGAAGATGTCGTAGGACAATCGCATATTACTCGAACATTACAAAATGCAAGCGCACAAAATAAATTTTCTCATGCTTATTTATTTTCTGGTCCACGAGGGACTGGGAAAACAAGTGCGGCGAAGATTTTTGCCAAGATGATTAACTGTAAGGAAGCACCTACTAATGATCCTTGTGGCAAATGTGACGCTTGTGTCGGGATACAAACTGGTGCCATTTCTGATGTCATTGAAATTGACGCAGCTTCGAATAATGGTGTTGAGCAAATTCGGGATATTAGGGACAAGGTGAAATATGCCCCAAGTGCAGTTTCCTATAAAGTGTATATTATTGACGAGGTTCATATGCTTTCTATCGGTGCATTTAATGCGCTACTTAAAACTTTAGAAGAACCGCCAAAGCATATTATTTTTATTCTGGCAACAACTGAACCGCATAAGATTCCATTAACAATTATTTCAAGATGTCAGCGCTTTGACTTTAAACGAATTACGCAACAAGCAATCGTTGAACGAATGAGTCTTATTATGGAGCAAGAGGGGATTAGCGTCTCTGAGTCAGCTTATCATGCCATCGCATTAGCAGCAGAAGGTGGTATGCGTGATGCACTTAGCCTACTAGATCAAGCTATTTCATATAGTGAAGGTGGAGTTACCTTAGAGGATGTCCTTGCGATTACAGGGTCTGTCTCACAGGAGAGAATAAATGAGCTTATTGCGAGTATACATAAGCAGGAGATAAGTAAAGCGTTATTACTTGTTGATGCATTTGTACAAGAGGGTAAGGACCCGGGGCGATTAGTACACGACCTTATTTATTTTTTACGGGACTTATTACTTTATCAGGCCGCTCCAAGTCTAGCAAACACGATGGAAAGAGCTATTGTTGATCAAAGTTTTAAACAGCTGGCTCATGATATAACAGCAGAATGGATTCAATATGCAATTAAAGAGCTTAATCAATGTCAGCAGGAAATGAAATGGACGAATAGCCCAAAGGTTTTCATTGAGATTGCATTGCTTAAGCTAACTGAAATCCAATCTACCTCGGAGCCTGAATCAACACAACAAGATCTTTTTTTGCAGTTAACGGAAAAGGTTGATAAACTAGAAAAAGAGTTAAATGTACTTAAAGAGAACGGCGTAGCTGCTGCTTCACCACAATCAAAGGAAGCTCCAGCCAAAAAGCGAGCAGTTTCAACGAAGAATAATTATAAGATTCCTTTTCAACGCATTCGTGATGTATTAGAGGAAGCAGAAAAACAGCATTTGAAGCTTGTTCATAGTCATTGGGCTACGTTTATGCAAATGCTTAAGCAGCAGAGTGCCCCAGCACATGCAACGCTCCAAAATGCAAAACCGTCCGCAGCTTCGGCGGACACGGTTATTATGTCATTTAAGTATGACATTCATTGTTCATTAGCATTAGACCACCAGCAGATCATTGAGGCATTATTATTACAGCTAACGGGTCAACGGCTTACTTTTATCCCAATACCAGAGGTAAGCTGGCAAGAAATTAGGGAAGAATTTATTGAGAAACAACGTCAGCAAACAAATGAGGATGACCAAGATCAAGAATTAACAGAGGAAGACCCACTAGTTTCTGAAGCAAGGAAGCTAGTCGGAGATGATTTATTAGAAGTACATGATGAATAAATTTTAAAAAATATTCTAGGAGGATTAAGCAGATGCGAGGAAATATGGGTAATATGAATAAAATGATGAAACAAATGCAAAAAATGCAAAAGGATATGATGAAGGCACAGGAAGAGCTCCAAGAGATGACATTTGAAGCAACTGCCGGTGGTGGTATGGTGAAGGTAATTGCTAATGGAAAGAAAGAAATACTTGAAGTTGAAATTAAAGAGGAAGTTGTTGATCCAGACGATGTAGAGATGCTTCAGGATCTTATTATTGCAGCAACAAATGAAGTATTAGCCAAAGTAGAGGATACCTCAAATGATACAATGGGGAAATTCACAAAAGGGATGAATCTACCTGGAGGCATGTTCTAGGGAGGCGTTAATGTGTATTATCCAGAACCAATATCAAAGCTAATTGACAGCTTTACTAAACTGCCAGGGATTGGACCGAAAACGGCGGTCCGCCTGGCTTTTTTCGTTCTAAATATGAAGGAAGACGATGTGCTTGATTTCGCCAAGGCATTAGTTAGCGCCAAACGAGAATTAACCCATTGCAATGTGTGCGGTCATATTACTGATCAGGATCCTTGTGTAATCTGCCAGGACCAGTCTCGAGATGATTCAGTCATTTGTGTTGTTCAGGACCCTAAGGATGTCATTGCGATGGAAAAAATGCGTGAATTTAACGGCAGGTATCATGTTCTTCACGGCGCGATATCACCAATGGATGGTATTGGCCCAGACGATATTAATGTACCAGCGCTACTCAATCGCCTAAAAGATGAGCAGGTCGAGGAGCTTATCTTGGCAACGAATCCAAATGTTGAAGGTGAAGCAACAGCTATGTATATTTCACGTCTTGTTAAGCCTTCAGGGATTAAAATTACGCGAATTGCCCATGGCTTGCCAATGGGTGGCGATCTTGAATATGCAGATGAAGTAACTTTATCTAAAGCTTTAGAAGGACGTAGAGAGCTGTAAAAGGAAGTGGTGAACATGGCTTTTAACAAGCGAAAAAAGAAAGTGGTAGAAGAAGCACTTTTACATGATATTTTTCAATTGCAAAATGAATGGTCCAAGCTAAAAGAGATTATTGAAAAGAGTGTTGATCCAAGTGAAATTGGTCGCTATGACTTAATGGTAGCTGAAGCCAAATACTTTTATTTACTGAGAGAAGCAAGAAAACGTCATCTGAGCGCCAACCAAATTTAATGGTTGGGCGTTCTTTTTTTGCCTGTTCATACATATCCTCCTATTATAATTAAAATAGTCGGATAGGGGGAAACGATAGTGCTACAAGGTGTAATTATTGGTGGAATCGTGATCTTCATTGTTGCCTTATTTAGCCCAGCAACAATTAAATGGTTAAGTAAGCTTGTTATTAAGGTCGTCATTGGAGCAATCTTATTATTTTTTCTAAATTTAGTAAGTGGAACAATCGGTTTGCATATTCCGATCAACCTGTTTACCTCTACATTGGTTGGCATACTTGGCTTACCAGGAATTTTAGCATTGAGTTCTTTACAGCTTTATGTTTTATAGCTTTAAGTAAGGACGAGTTATCGTTTATCGCAAGTTAATTAAGAATTATACACAAAAAGTAGTTTGTATAAAGAAGAATTTACGAACTACTTTTCGTGTATAATTAGTTTCCATATCCAAATTAACATGAATAAGAGATCGCTTTCTTCGATATATGAGATACTTTTAAAAAAATTCAGAAAAGTCATTGCTTTTTACCTTTTAATTCCCTATAATGTTCCTTATAAATTCGATTCGTTCACTGAAGGGAACGTAATATACAGAGATCAATAAAAATTTCAGAATTATTCATTAATTCAATGTTCTGAATAAGAAAAGGGCAAATAGGAGGATAAAGTTGAACGATAAATTATTAGAAATACGTAATTTAAAGACATCTTTTCGTATTCGTGACGATTACTATGCTGCTGTAGATGATGTCTCTTTAAATGTAAATAAAAATGAGGTATTAGCGATTGTGGGAGAATCTGGATCTGGGAAAAGTGCGTTAGCTTTCTCAATTATGGGACTTCACAATCGAGCAAAAATGGAAGGCAGCATTAATTTTAAAGGAACAAACCTTGTCGGCTTAGCGCCAGGGAAAATAAATAAAATTCGTGGTAAAGAGATGTCGATGATTTTCCAAGATCCTTTAACCGCACTTAATCCATTAATGACGATTGAAGAGCAAATTGGAGAAGTTATTTATCTACACAATAAAGCCATTTCAAATCGTGATAAAAAGGCTAAGGTGATTGAATTATTAGATCAGGTAGGAATACCACATGCTAAATATGTTTGTGATCAGTACCCTCATGAACTATCAGGAGGGATGCGCCAACGTGTAATTATTGCAATTGCAATTGCGAATTCACCTGAGCTGTTAATTGCTGATGAGCCAACGACTGCATTGGATGTTACCATTCAAGCACAGATTTTAGATTTAATTAGAGATTTGAAACAAAAAATGGATGCAGGAATTATTTTAATTACACATGATCTCGGTGTTGTAGCAGAGATGGCTGATCGAGTAGCTGTTATGTATGCAGGGGAAATTGTTGAAATTGCAGAAGTAAATACGTTATTTGAGCAACCTCGTCATCCTTATACAAGATCGTTACTTAATTCTGTGCCGAATTCTGATGAGAAGCAGGATAAATTGCATGTTATCCAGGGTATTGTGCCTGCATTACAAAACCTTCCAAGAGAAGGGTGTCGTTTTAAAACGAGAATTCCATGGATAGCAGAGAGCACGCATGAAGACCATCCTGAATTACATGAAATCGCACCAAATCATTTCGTTAGATGTTCTTGTTACGAACATTTCTATTTTCCAGATGAAACGGAGGTCGAGAATAGTGGCCTTTCTTGAGATAAATGATCTCCATGTTCACTTTCCGATTAAGGGTGGTATTCTAAATAGAACGATTGATAGTGTGAAAGCTGTCAATGGAGTCTCGTTCCAAGTAGAACAGGGTAAAACCTATGGCTTAGTTGGAGAATCTGGTTCAGGTAAAACAACAACTGGACGTGCCATTATTGGATTAAATGAAATTACAAGCGGCCAAGTCATTTTTGAAGGAAATGATTTGGCCGCCACAGAAAATAAAAAGTTAGATGTTAAGCGAGATGTCCAAATGATCTTTCAAGATCCATACTCTTCACTAAATCCAAAGAAGAGAGTTTTAGACATTGTTGCTGAACCACTACGAAACTATGAAAAATTATCAAGGAGCCAAGAGGTTGAGAGAGTAGCAGATTTATTGGAAAAAGTAGGTCTCTCTCCTGAAAGTATTTTTAAATATCCACATGAATTCTCAGGTGGGCAAAGACAGAGAATTGGAATTGCCAGAGCAATTGCTTTAAAGCCGAAGCTTATTATTGCTGATGAGCCTGTTTCAGCTTTAGATGTATCCGTACAAGCACAAGTTCTTAATTTCATGCGCGAGATTCAAAAAGAACTTAATTTAACTTATTTATTTATCAGTCATGATTTAGGAATTGTTAAGCATATGTCGGACCGGATTGGCATTATGTATAAAGGTCGTTTTGTTGAGGAAGGCGATACGGAGGATATTTTTAGTAACCCTCAGCATATTTACACGAAGCGACTAGTTGCGGCTATTCCAGATATTAATCCCAAAAATAGAGATGCCCAAAAGAAATTTAGAGAAGAAGTACAACTGGAATATCAGAAAGATTATGGTCGTTATTTCGATGAAAAGGGCTTGGCGTTTAATTTGCGTAATATTTCACAGACTCACCTCGCCGCTTTACCAGAAATAGGGGTGGTTGAATAATGTGGAAATTTATTGTTAGACGGATTATTATAACGCTACCACAAATTCTATTATTAAGTTTATTTGTCTTTCTTCTTGCTCAGCTAATGCCGGGTGATGCACTAACTGGTCTAGTTGATCCCAACTTGGATCCAGCACAAATTGCACTTCAGCGTGAGCGGTTAGGATTAAATAATCCTTGGTATGTTCAATACTACGACTGGATTACTAGCGCCTTACAAGGCGATCTTGGGCAGTCATTTCGATATAAAATGGATGTAACTGATATCATCGCACAACGCTTGGTCAATACCTTTTGGTTGTCATTGTTAACGCTTATCTTCACTTACATGATTGCCATTCCATTAGGGATTACGAGTGGGCGTTTTAATGATACATTCCGTGACCAAATGATTGTCGGCTATACTTATGTTGGCTTCGCAACACCATTATTTATCTTTGCCTTACTGTTACTATGGTTGCTAGGGTTTAATTTTGGTTGGTTTCCAACTGGTGGTAGTGTCCAACCAGGTTTAACACCAGGTACCCTAGATTATGTGCTTAGCAAGCTCCATCATTTAATTTTACCCGCGTTATCAATGGCGCTTATTACTACAGTAAGTACTGTACAGTATTTGCGAAGTGAAATTATTGATACGAAGCAGAAAGAATTTATTTTAACTGCACGTGCTAAGGGTGCGTCAGAATCAAGAGTGTATAATCGTCATATTTTTCGAAACTCTCTTTTACCAATTGCAGCATTATTTGGATTTGAGATTACTGGACTCATTGGAGGAACGGTTTTTATAGAACGCATTTATAGTTATCCAGGTATGGGCTTACTATTATTAGAGTCAATATCACAGAGAGACTATAGTGTGGTAGTCGCCGTGGTGCTATTATTTGGTATTGCCTCTATTATTGGTGCTCTGTTATCGGACATTATTTTAAGTTTAGTTGATCCGAGAATCCGAATTAAATAGCTGAAAAGGGAGAATATAGGGATGAACGAATTAAAACTTGATGTTAAAAAAGAAAAAAAAGCTCATCGTAGCCAAAGTGGCTTAAATATATTATGGAGAGAAATTGTTCGTGATAAGCTAGCATTAGTGTCACTCATTTTCTTAGCAGTCATAACGACTACCGTATTTGTTGTTTCAGGTTTACTAGATTTAAATGAAATTGTTAGAGTGGATTTATTTGCAATTTACGAGCCACCAAGTGAAAATTTTTGGTTAGGTACTGATTACGGTGGTCGTGATATTTTTGGTCAGCTAATTATTGGAACAAGAAACTCGCTAGCGATTGGCTTTGCTGTTACGTTAATGACAGGAATTATTGGAGTAAGCTTTGGACTAATAACAGGATATTTCGGTGGCCAAACCGATAATATGTTAATGAGAATTGTAGATTTTTTTCAAATATTACCTTTCCTTATGGTCGTCATTGTTTTTGTTGCAATAGTGCCGAATTATGGAATAGTTGAATTTTCATTAATTATGACTGGCTTTCTGTGGATGGGGATTGCACGTATTATTCGTTCAAAGACATTGCAAGAGCGCGAGCTCGATTATGCACAAGCTTCTCAAACTTTAGGTACACCGAGATGGAAGATCATGTTTGGTCAAATTTTACCGAATCTAAGTTCATTAATTATTGTTACAATGACCCTAAATTTAGCAGCTAACATTGGTTTAGAATCGGGGTTATCTTTCTTAGGCTTCGGCTTCCCAGAGCGGATGCCTAGCTTAGGAACACTATTAAGCTATGCAACAAATCCACAAACGTTAGAAAATCGTTGGTGGATTTGGATGCCAGCTGCTATCTTAATTTTTTTATTAATGTTAAGTGTTCGAAATGTAGGAGAAGCTTTAAAACGAGCTACAGACGCACGACAACGAAGAGGATAATAGGGTACCAACACCTTTATAGGTGTTAAGTATATATCAACCTAAAGGTTGACAAGAAACATAAAAAATAAGGGGAGGGTAACAAATGACAAGTTCTAAAATGGCAAAGCTGTTATTTGCACTGATGTTATTTTTATTACTAGCAGTTGTAGGTTGTTCGTCAGGTGATGACGATGCAACAGGGGAAGATGAGACACCAGTAGAAGAGGAACCTGGTGATGAGGAAGAAGTAGAAGACGATGGGATTTATTCTATTGATGACTTCGATCCTGTTAAAACAAACGAAGGTGAAGCTATATCTGGTGGTATCTTAAACTTTGGTTTAGTATCAGATACTGCATTTGAAGGGACATTGAACTACAATTTTTATTCAGGTAATCCAGATGTTCAGGTTATCAACTGGTTTAATGAATCTTTATTAGGAATTGATGAGAACTATAATTATACGCAAGACGGTGCTGCAACATTTGAAGTGGATGAAGATGAGGGTTCAATTACTTTCACCATTCATGAGGATTTAAATTGGCACGATGGTGAACCAGTAACTGCAGAGGACTGGGCTTATGCTTACGAAATAGTCGGTCATCCAGATTATGAAGGTGTCCGATATACACAAGCTTTAAGTAGCGTTGAGGGTATGCCAGAATATAAAACTGGTGAAGCTGATTCTATTTCAGGTATTGAAATTATTGATGAAAAAACAATTAAATTTACGTATCATCAATTTACACCATCACTACTTGCAAGCGGGGTTTGGGCCTATCCACTAGCAAAACACATTTTTGAAGATATGGAAATCGGAGACATGGCTTCTTCGGATGCAGTACGACAAAATCCTATTGGTTACGGTCCGTTTGTTGTGGAATCAATTGTACCAGGAGAGTCAGTAACATTTGTCAAAAATGAAGACTATTGGAGAGGTGAGCCTAATTTAGATGGTGTAACCTTACGTGTTATTAACCCAAGTGTTGTTGTTCAAGAGCTTGAAAATGGAAATATCGATGTTGTTGATAGCTTCCCGACAGATCAATATCCTGAAAATGCTGAATTAGCTAATGTTGAATTTTTAGGCGGTATTGATAATGCCTACACTTATATTGGCTTCAAATTTGGAAGTTGGGATGCTGATGCAGGAGAGGTTGTCGTCGATCCGGATGCTAAAATGGCTGATGTAGAACTACGCCGTGCTATGTGGCATGCAGTTGATAATGATACTGTTGGGCAACGTTATTATAATGGTTTGCGTTGGAATGCAACAACTTTAATTCCACCTTCTCATCCAGATTATCACGATGATTCAATTGAAGCACCACTCTATGACCCAGCTGAAGCAGAGCGCATTCTAGATGAGGCTGGTTATGAAGATCTTGATGGTGATGGTTATCGTGAAGATCCAGATGGAAATGAATTAGTTATTAATTTTGCTTCAATGTCAGGCGGAGATATTGCCGAGCCATTAGCTCAGTATTATATGCAGGCATGGGAAGCTGTAGGCTTAAATGTTCAATTGGTTGACGGAAGACTTCAAGAATTCAACACATTCTATGATCGTGTTGAAGCTGATGACCCTGATATTGACATTTATCAAGGCGCTTGGGGTGTTGGCTCAGATGTAGATCCTTCAGGCTTGTATGGTCGTACTGCAGCATTTAACTATACACGTTTTGCAAGTGAACGTAATGATGAGTTATTAGAGGAAGGTTTATCTGAGGATGCCTTTGACATTGCATATCGTCAACAGGTTTATAGCGAATGGCAAGAATATATGGTTGAGCAAATCCCGGTTTTCCCTACTGTATATCGTGCTGTGTTAGTACCGGTAAATAATCGTGTTCATAATTACTTTATACCTCAAGTTCCAGGACTAGGCGTTTATCGTAATGAAATTGCATTGACTCAAGAAGAGCCTTTATCGGTAAGTGATGTAGATTAAGATCACTAAAAAATAAAAGCAATAAAAAAGATACCTGCTATTAGTAATCTAGCAGGTATCTTTTTTAATATGTATAAATCAGACTATTTGTGACCATCCTATTAAAAATGGAGGTGGAGGTTTATGCATAAATGTCATCTATGTGATCAATCTCAAAAAGAAGGTTTATATATTTACAATCTATATATCTGTAATAGCTGTGAGCAAGAAATGTTAAAAACACAGCCAGAGGATCCTAATTATCAGTTCTTTGTTAACAAGTTGCGTCGAATTCGCCAGCACCTAATTAATAGCTAAAAGCACTAAAGCTCATAGTCTTTTTTTAGATAGACTATGGGCTTTTTTCATTTTATACTAGATACAATGTATAAGTGAGGGTGATAATAATGAATCGTCAGCTTAATAAACCGATCTGGGAGAAATTACGTCATTTTCAAAGCAATAATCCCGTTTCTTTTCATGTACCTGGTCATAAAAATGGCAAAATTATGCCCTCTAATGAATGGTTTGAATTTAAAAGTCTTTTAACATATGATCTTACTGAATTAACAGGATTAGATGATTTACATAATGCAGAGGGTATTATTGAAGACGCTCAGCAGTTAGCTGCTGAGTGGTTTCAAGCTCAAAAAACATATTTTCTTGTTAACGGCAGTACCGTGGGCAATTTAGCAATGATTCTGGCGACCTGCGGTTTAAATGATCAAATTATTGTTCAACGTAATTGTCATAAATCCATTATAAATGGCTTAGAATTAAGTGGTGCTGACCCAATTTTTATATCTCCTGATTACTGTAACAAGCATGAGCGTTATACGTTCCCTAGTTTACTTACAATAAAAAAAGCAATTGATACATATTCTAATAGTAAAGCTATTTTGCTCACCTATCCAGATTACTATGGGCATACATTTGCATTAAAAGAAGTGGTTAAGTATGCACACAGTCATAATATGCTTGTGCTTATTGATGAGGCTCATGGCGTGCATTTTTCATTACCAAATGGTACACCACTCTCGGCCGTTGAACTAGGTGCTGATTTGGTTGTTCAATCTGCACATAAGATGGCACCAGCATTGACGATGACGGCTTTCCTTCATGTTGGTTCAGATCGTGTTGATGCGAGCAAACTGGCCTACTATTTATCAGCGCTACAGTCCAGTAGCCCCTCGTATTTGCTGTTAGCTAGTTTAGATTTAGCTAGATACTATTTAGCTAATTTAACAGTTCAAGAGATGGCCGAAATTGAACAATCTGTTTTAACGGTGCGAGCCGTTTTTGCTAGAGTGCCATTGTGGCGCGTTCTTCCACAGAGTGATGAGGATGATTTTCTTAAAATCACTCTAAATGTTGAAGCATGCTATTCAACGCGTTTGATTGCCAATTTTTTCGAGCAAGAAGGTATTTATCCAGAGCTGGTAACAGATAAGCATCTTTTATTTGTCCATGGACTAGCCTCGTTTACTGCATTGGAAAGACTTGAAGCAACGATAGAAAAATTAACATCACAATTAAGTTTTTTTCCAAAACGTGCTACAATAGAAAGAAAAAAACTGAATTTTATTAGTCCAATAACTCATCCTGTTTATTCATCACTGGAAATGAAGGATTTAGACGAGGAGCTATCTGCTTGGGGTGAAGCCATAGGTAAGGTTTCCGCCAAAACGGTGATCCCTTACCCACCTGGCATTCCTGTTTTATTAAAAGGAGAACAAATTACCGAGCAGCATGTGCAATATATTCAATACTTAATTGATGAACAAATAAATTTTCAGCAATCTCAAATTGCAGAAGGTGTTTTTGTTTTTAAAGGAGAATAAATAGTGGTAGGACATTTTATTACATTTGAGGGTGGAGAAGGCGCTGGAAAGACATCTGCGCTCAAAGGTGTTGCTGATAAATTATGTAAAGCAGGCTATCAAGTGTTAACGACCAGAGAGCCAGGAGGAAGTGTCATTGCTGAGAAGATTAGAGAGACGATCTTAAACCCTGAGCATACCGAAATGGATGCGCGAACAGAAGCCTTGCTTTATGCAGCAGCAAGGCGCCAGCATCTTGTTGAAATTGTTCAACCGGCTTTAGAGCAAGGTAAAATTGTCCTGTGCGATCGGTTCTTAGATAGCAGTCTTGCTTATCAAGGGTTTGCGCGTGGGCTTGGAATTGAGGAAGTTTATCAGGTAAATCACTTTGCTATTAATCAATTTATGCCGCAGTTAACCTTGTTTTTTGATATTGAACCTAGTAAGGGGTTACGCCGAATTCAAGCTAATCAAGAACGGGAACAAAACAGACTTGATTTAGAGAATTTATCTTTTCATCAGTCCGTTTATGAAGGCTATCAGATTATTATTAAGCAAGCTCAGCAACGTATTAAGGTCATTAATGCGGATCGTCCTTTAGCAGAAGTGATTGAGGTAGCCTTTCAAAGGGTATTTAATTATATAAAGTGAATCACAATCAGTTGAGAGCATACAGATAGTTAATTTGCGACAAAATCAATCATTTTATATCGGAGGTAAGGGAAATGAAATTAATTATTGCTGTGGTAGAGGATAAGGATAGTCACCGTTTAATTGATGCTTTAGGAGAGCAGGATTTCAAAACAACGAAATTATCATCAACTGGGGGCTTTTTAAAAGAAGGCAATACAACGTTAATGATTGGTTGTGATGATCAGAATGTTGATGATGCTTTAGCTATTATTAAGCAAAACTCTAGCCAAAGAGAACAAATGGTAGCACCTATCTCTCCAATGGGAGGCAATGCAGATTCTTATATCCCTCAGCCGATTAATATTGAAGTAGGTGGCGCCACAGTCTTTGTTTTACCAATCGAAAGCTTTTTTCAATTCTAAATGAGTCAAGGTAGGGTATTATGAAAATTAATAAAGATATTCATGCTCAGGTTGATCAAACTAAATTTAATCAGATTTCCCAGCCAGCAAAAGGTCTTAACTTTGATGCGATGGTTGCAACTCAAGCACAGAAGCTACAAGGATATGAACTTGAGCTTTTAATGAAGGGGATTACCCTTCAGGGTGAAAAACTGATGCGTTATCGGACTATTAGAGAGCTGGCTAAATTTAAGCGCTTAGTAAAAGATTTTGTGCGAGAGGCAGTAGGCTTTGGGCTAGATTTGTCTCATTCACACAGCTTTAATTTGCACAGCAGTAATCGTCGTTTAACTCTCGTTAAGCAAATTGATGAGAAGCTTATTGAAATAACCGAGTCAGTACTTGAGAATGAAAAAAAATCAATTGATCTACTGGATGTAATTGGCGAGATAAAAGGTCTTCTAATTAATTTATATTCATGAAAGTTTATTACCTTGGCGATTATTTATGTTAAAATAGCGATAGCGAGGCTAGAGTGAAGTCACCCGTTGATTTCACTCTTTTTGCTCATAAATAAAATGAGTAAGCGAATATTTACGTAAGTATTAACTATAGATTTTTAAGCAAGGGTGTAAGTGATGAAAACGTGGGATGCCTTAAGCGAGATTCAGCCAATTGCAGTAAATATGCTAAAGCAAATGATTATTAAGCAAAGAGTTGCCCATGCCTATTTAATTTATGGAGATAAGGGAACTGGGAAAGCCATGCTTGGTTTAATGTTGGCCAAAAGTTTATTTTGTCAAAATAAACATGGCGGAGAGCCATGCTTAGCTTGTGTGAATTGTCGTCGAATTGATTCAGGTAATCATCCTGATCTCCACTGGATTAGGCCAGACGGTGCCTCAATTAAGAAAGAGCAGATTGCCCATTTACAAAAGGAATTTACCTATACAGGGCTTGAGTCAAATCAAAAAGTTTACCTTATTACACAAGCAGATTTAATGACAACAAATGCAGCGAATCGACTTTTGAAATTTCTTGAAGAACCAAGCCAGCAAACAACTGCAATTTTACTGACCGAGAATTATCAAAGCATCTTGGACACAATTAAATCAAGATGTCAGATTATTTCTTTAAAGCCGCTCGTTACACAGCGTGTTCAAACTCGACTTGAGTCTGAGGGTATTTCAAAGGAAAATGCACGTTTATTTGCAAGCGTGAGTCAAAATTTGGACCAAGCTCGTGCACTTAATCAAGATGAGTGGTTTGCGCAGGCGCGAAAGTTAGTGGTACAATTAGTAGGTATACTCCAAGCTAATCATGGAGAGGCATTACTTTTTATCCAAAAACAATGGCTACAGCATTTTTCAGATCGTGAGCAACAAAACTTTGGATTGGATTTGATCCTATATTGGTTTAAGGATTTGATTTATTTAGATATTGATCAAAAAGATTCCCTTGTTTTTATTGCTTATTATGAAGAACTAGAGAAATGTTTATGGCACTGGTCTAGAGCTGATGCCACAAAGGTTATTTATGCTATTATGGATGCAAAAAGAAACTTGAATTATAATGTCCATCCAACATTAGTTATGGAGCAATTAACACTGCAGATGCAGAGGTGACAGTAAATGGTAGAAGTTATTGGTGTCCGCTTTAAAAAAGCGGGTAAAATATATTACTTTGACCCTGATCAGTTCAAGATTGAGCAGGAACAATACGTTATTGTAGAAACAGCTAGAGGAATAGAGTTTGGTAAGGTTGTCATTGCTAACAAAGAGGTTGATGAGGAAGATGTTGTACTTCCATTAAAGAAAGTTATTCGCCTTGCAACGGAAAAGGACAAGCATGCGGTTCTTGAGAATCAGGATAATGCGCAAAAGGCTTTTGATGTTTGTACGAATAAGATCGTTGAACACAAGCTTGAAATGAACCTTGTTGAGGTAGAATATACATTTGATCGCAATAAAGTCATTTTTTATTTTACGGCGGAGGGTCGTGTTGATTTTAGAAACCTTGTCAAAGATCTAGCAGCTATTTTTAAGACAAGAATTGAGCTTAGACAAATTGGGGTAAGAGATGAAGCGAAGCTACTCGGAGGTATTGGTCCATGTGGCCGTATGCTCTGTTGTTCGACATTCTTGGGTGACTTTGAGCCAGTCTCAATAAAAATGGCAAAGGACCAGAACTTATCATTAAATCCAGCTAAAATATCTGGTCTTTGTGGTCGGCTCATGTGTTGCTTAAAGTATGAAAATGACGATTATGAAGAAGCAAAAAGACAGCTTCCTGACTTAGGCCAGTCAATAAAAACACCGCTTGGATCGGGAAAGGTAGTTGGTCTAAATATTTTAGAGCGCATTATTCAAATTGAAATACCTGCAAATGAGCGTGTGATTGAGTATACTTTAGATGAGCTAATTGACCAAGGTATGGTAAGCTTGCAAACCACAGAATGATGAGGTGGATGTGACATGAACATGAATAAAAAAGAATTGTTCGAGCAAGTATCTGATATGGAGGCACAAATTGGGCAGCTTTACGAACAACTAGGTGATTTAAAAACCAATTTGGGTGAAATGTTAGAGGAAAATCATCGATTGTCACTGGAAAACCATCACTTGCGTAATAGACTTGAAAAAGAAACAGCATTAGAGCAAAACTTAACAACGAAGCAAGATGAGCAAGGTGATGCAATCGGAGAGGGCTATGATAATTTAGCTAGGCTATATGAAGAAGGCTTTCATATTTGCAATGTGCATTTTGGTAGTCCTCGAAAGGGCGAGGATTGTCTCTTTTGTCTAATGTTCTTAAATAAAGCAAAGTAAGCCCAAAGGTAAACACAATAAAGACTTGCGTAAGAACATATTCGTGTTCAAGTGCCTAGTCTTTATTGGTAACAGATCAAATGGAATGTACATGGTAAGTTTACGGAAATTTAGAAAAAAAGAGCCGGCTCCTGCGGGTATAGTACGCGTCCATAGTTCCCACAAGAAAGCGTTCTTTGCTTTCTGACGAGACTGAGGCTGTGCCCGCCGCGGAAAGCGGCTCTTTTTTGCTGGAACAAGACAACTCTTTACTTAACCAATGTGTTTTGGTGAAGAACCTCTTTCTTCTCTTTTTTGCAGAAAATAGCTTACATTTACTAAAGGGTGGTGATTAAGGTGGTTGAATTATATGGTGATGAGCGTCTTGATTATTTATTTACTGATCAATCCATGCAAATTATTCAAAGTCGGTCCGTTTTTTCATACTCAATTGATGCCATCTTGCTAGCGGATTTTGCCTCGATACCATATAAGAAGGGAAAAGTTATCGATCTGTGTACTGGAAATGGCGTGATCCCCCTTTTGATGAGTAAACATACTGAGGTACCAATAACGGGTGTGGAAATTCAACAACGTCTTTATCAGATGGCGGCTAGAAGTGTTGAATTTAATAATAAGCAAACTCAGATAGACCTTATTCACGGGGATTTAAAGGCTATGCCAGCTCGATTTGGTAATGATAAATTTGACTTGGTCACAGTTAATCCACCATATTTTAAGACAGACCATCCTGATCAGTTAAATAAAACAGACTATTTAACGATTGCTCGACATGAAATTATGGTCACGTTAGAAGAGGTGATCCAAACAACGAGTAAGCTAGCCAAATCTGGGGGGAAGGTAGCGCTTGTTCATCGTCCAGGTCGGTTAGTAGATATTATTACGCTACTGCGCTTGAATAAGCTGGAACCGAAGCGAATCCAGTTTGTTTACCCAAAGCCAGGCAAGGAAGCCAATATTTTACTAATTGAAGCGGTGCGTGATGGTAAGCCGGATTTAAAACTATTACCACCCCTATATGTTTTTAATCAAGATGGTAGCTATACCGAGGAGTTGAGCCGACTTGTCTACTAAGCACATCGTTTATATACTGAAATGTAAGGATAACACCTATTATACAGGGTATACAAATAATGTTACCAATCGTCTTAAAATGCATGAAAGTGGTAAAGGTGCAAAATACACGAGAGGGAGAGGCCCGTTTATACTGATCTATCAGGAGCCTTTTCCTACTAAAGAAAAAGCAATGCAGGTGGAATATCGCATAAAGAAGCTTTCACGGACAAGAAAAGAGCAGCTTATTAAGCTTAAGAAATGGAGTGATCAATTTGAATAATCAGCACAGCTTTCAAAATATAGCAGGTGAAGGAACGCTTTATATTGTACCTACACCAATTGGAAACTTAGATGATATCACGATTCGGGCTCTAAATACGCTAAAGTTAGTCGATTTAATTGCTGCTGAAGACACACGCCATACCCGAAAGCTGCTAACGCACTTTGATATTCACTGTGCATTAATTAGTTATCATGAACATAGTCAAGAGCATAAGAAGGACCAACTGATAAGTCAATTAGAAGCTGGTAAACAAATTGCATTGGTAAGCGATGCAGGCATGCCTGGTATTTCTGATCCAGGTACACCATTAATCCAGGCTGCAATTGCAAAACAGATTAAAGTTATTGTTCTTCCTGGCGCTAATGCAGCGCTCTGTGCCCTAGTCGGATCGGGACTGGATACTAGGCAATTCTATTTTTATGGATTCTTACCCCGCAAGAATAAAGAACGTGAACAGGCTTTAACATTTTTAAAAAGTCAAACAAGTACATTGCTAATTTATGAATCACCATACAGAGTAAAGTCTACCCTAATAGAGCTCGAAGAAATGCTAGGTGATCGTAAGGCCACTTTAGCTAGAGAATTAACCAAGAAGTTTGAACAATATGTACGAGGTTCGCTATCAGAAATAAGAGCGTGGAGCGAAGCTAATGAAGTAAAGGGCGAATGTTGTCTTGTAATTGAGGGGGGTAATCTAGAAGCCATTGAGCAAAGCAAATGGTGGATTGCTTATACTGTTGTGGAGCACATTCAATATTATATGTCTAATGATGAGCTTTCTAGTAAGGAGGCCATAAAGCTAGTGGCAAAAGACCGAGAGATGAAAAAACGTGATGTTTATAACCAATACCATATTGAATAAATTTAGACAAATAAAAGAGGTTGCCAGATTTGACAACCTCTTAGTTTTTTTAGTTGTTTAACGCTTTGTTAATTTCGCTTACTAATGATTTTGCACCTTCAGGGCTTAAAACAAGCTTACCATCAGCAAGAGATAAATTATCATCAGAAATTTCACCAGTAACATGGCAAGTCATGCTTGGTTTGTATTTTTGTAGGATGATACGCTCATCATCTACATAAATTTCTAAAGCATCCTTCTCTGCGATACCAAGAGTACGACGTAATTCAATTGGAATAACGACACGGCCTAACTCATCAACTTTACGGACAATACCTGTAGATTTCATGTAAATCTCCCCTTTAAGATAATTTCGGCATATTTCGACAATACCTATTTTGAATATACCAGTAATTTCTATATGTGTCAATTAAAAATTTCAAGAAAATTGTATTTTTATCAAAAAAATTTAAAAGCCCTTTTCTTCATTTTTCCACTAAATACTTTTTTTAAACACTTTTAACTAGAGATTAATGGCTTTGTTTAGAATTAATAATGTATCGGCATAAATACGAGCGCTTTGACTTAATAACAAAATTATTGGTTAGGATAGAGAAAAGAAAAGAGAGCATGGAAAAAAGTTATTAAAAACGCTACAATATAAAGAAATATGATAAAAATTTAGTCAATTGCTAGCATGCAGTTAAGGAGGACATAGAAATGGCAGACAAAAAGACGTTTTACCTGACCACACCAATCTATTACCCAAGCGGTAATTTGCATATCGGTCATGCCTATACAACAGTTGCAGGAGATGCAATGGCACGCTATAAGCGCTTAAGAGGTTATGATGTGATGTATTTAACAGGAACAGATGAGCATGGTCAAAAAATCCAAAAAAAAGCAGATGAACAAGGTGTTAGCCCGATTGCTTATGTAGATGAAATTGTTAGTGGAATTAAAACCTTATGGGATAAACTTGATATCTCCTATACTGATTTTATTCGGACAACGGAAACGCGGCATAAAGTCATTGTTGAAAAGATATTTGCTCAGTTGCTTGAGCAAGGCGATATTTATCTAGATCAATATGAAGGCTGGTATTGTACACCATGCGAATCTTTCTTTACAGAACGGCAGCTCGACGAAGGTAAATGTCCAGATTGTGGGGGCCCGGTTGAACGTGTTAAAGAGGAATCGTATTTCTTCAAAATGAGTAAATACGTTGATCGTCTGTTGGCTTTTTATGAAGAAAATCCTCATTTCATTCAGCCTGAGAGTCGCAAGAATGAGATGATTAATAACTTTATTAAACCAGGTCTTGAGGATCTAGCTGTTTCACGGACAACGTTTGATTGGGGTGTGAAGGTTCCAGGAGATCCAAAGCATGTCATTTATGTGTGGATTGATGCACTATCTAATTATATTACGGCATTAGGATATGGTAGTGATAATGATCAAGACTATCAAAAGTATTGGCCAGCGGATGTTCACCTTGTTGGTAAAGAAATTGTCCGTTTTCATACAATTTATTGGCCGATTATGCTGATGGCACTAAATTTACCTTTACCTAAAAAAGTGTTTGCACATGGTTGGATTTTAATGAAGGATGGCAAGATGTCGAAATCGAAAGGCAATGTCGTCGATCCTGTTTCGTTAATTGATCGTTATGGCCTAGATGCCTTACGCTATTACTTATTACGAGAAGTGCCATTTGGTGCAGACGGTGTCTTTACCCCAGAAGGCTTTGTTGAACGTGTTAATTTCGATTTAGCTAATGATTTAGGTAATCTACTAAACAGAACTGTTGCAATGATTAATAAATACTTTGATGGGTATATCCCAGCCTTTAAATCAGGTGAGGATACGTTTGATCAGCAGTTAGAAGCAACAGCACAAAAGACAGTAGCAGAAGTTGAAAAAACCCTAGATAATATGGAGTTCAGTGTGGCACTCACAGCAATTTGGCAATATGTCAGTCGCACCAATAAATATATCGATGAGACTCAGCCTTGGCTACTAGCGAAGGATGAAGCTAACAAAGCGCGCCTTGGTAATGTGATGGCACACCTAGCAGATGCATTAAGACGAGTAGCCATCTTGTTACGACCATTCTTAATCCAAACCCCTGAATTAATTTTTAGTCAACTAGGTATTGAGGATGGTGCAGCTAAAGAGTGGGAGACGCTTCTACTTACTGATTTAATCAAGGCAAATACGAAGGTGCAAAAAGGAGAGCCAATCTTCCCGCGTTTAGAGGCTGAGGAAGAAGTTGAAGCAATAAAAGCAATGATGAAAAAACCGGCTGTAGAAGTGGATGAAGCTAAAGAGCCTGCTAAGGCAGAAATTGCATTTGATGACTTTTTAAAACTTGACCTTCGAGTGGCAGAGGTGATTAAAGCAGAAAAAATTAAAAAAACAGATAAACTACTAAAGATTTCTGTCGATCTTGGTAATGAGAAACGCCAGATTATTTCCGGAATTGCACAATATTATCAACCCGAAGATCTAGTCGGTAAAAAAGTGATCTGTGTCACTAATTTAAAGCCGGTCAAGCTACGTGGAGAGCTGTCACAGGGCATGATTCTGACTGGTGAAGACAAAGATGGCAAGCTTTCATTAGCTACAGTCTATGACACAAGTCTCCCAAATGGATCGGTTGTTAAATAAAACTTTAAAAAGAGGCTGGGACATAACTAAATATTGAAACAGGGCATCCGAACATTCTGATTAAGCGTAGGTAAAATACGTAGACTCCTGTGGGAACAGCACGAGCTGAGGATCCACTGTGTGAAGTGTCTTTCTTCACACAGTTAGCCGAAGCCGTGCCCACGGAAAGCGAAGTGTTTTACCGAAGCGCTATAC
>NZ_FODJ01000022.1 GCF_900110345.1 Amphibacillus marinus | reverse complement strand
GAAAGCGAAGGGACTGCTGAATGCGACACGCTATGCTAGTTAGTGGATTTTTTCATGTGTTTATTTTTAGCTAACTACGTTTAAAAACTCAATAATAAGCTTTAATGTTCCTATTTTCCTATGTTAATATGAATTATGAAATTGACTCAATAATGTAAAGGATGAGAAAAGAGGTGCGTGTTGTATTGTGAATCCATTATTACTTAATATATCGACGTTAATTAAAACAGAACGACTTGTTTTAAGAATTCCATCCGAGCCTGAGGATTCTTATCATATTAACAGGGCAATTCGTTTCTCGTTGCCTGAGCTTAAGCCATGGTTGCATTTTGCTCAAAAGCCACCAACTCTTGAAGAAACTGAGGAGAATCGGAGACAGGCATTTATTAATTTTCATAAACGAAACGCGTTTCGTTTTTTAATACTTGAACAAGCTACCAATCGTTTTGTTGGTATTATTAGCCTTGAAAATGTCGACTGGCGTGTACCGAAGGCGGAAATTGGTTATTGGTTACGCACAGATTTTACGAAGAAGGGTTACATAACAGAGGCTGGTCGTGCGTTATGTGCGTTGGGTATTAATGAACTAGGTTTAAATCGAATTGAAATTAGGTGTGAGCCAGATAATAGTCAAAGCAAAGCGGTAGCGGAGCGCTTGCAATTTAGCTTTGAGGCGCACTTAAAGCAAGATGATATTTCAGCTGACGGCCAATCATTGAGGGATACCTATGTCTATGCTTACACTAAAAAGGATCAACATAATGAATCAATCAAAAAAGTGATTAATCAACTTGAAACGAAGCTGTTAACCAGAAATATGAACGATTTAAAGCACTTGTTGGCAGAAGACTTTGTTGAATTCGGCACATCAGGAGAGGTGTATAGTAAGCGAGATATTATTAATTTTTTTAATCATGAGCAGCAAGAACTGGAGTCGATGATTGAGATTAGTCATTTCCAAGTCAAAGCGTTATCGCCTGGAATTGTACAAGCTACTTTTCAAACAAGAGAACCTTTGAATCGTAATCGCTTGGCTAATCGCTCATCACTGTGGCGAAAGTCAACTGGCAACTGGCAAATGTTCTTCCACCAAGGGACATTAGTAAGTCAAGATGATGTTTAGAGACAAAACTGTGCAAGATTGGTCAGGCTTTTTAAAGTAGTTAAGGATAAACTTGAGTTGTGAGGTGATTTACAATGCATTTTTTAACTGATTTACAAGAAGCAATTGCTTATATGGAAGAGCATTTATTAGAACCGATTAATTATCAAGATGTTGCGTCCTATTTGCATCAATCTAACTATCATTTCCATCGTACCTTTAGCATGATTACAGGAATGACGGCAAATGAGTATATTAGAAAACGGCGCTTATCTGATGCAGGACAAGAACTCATGACCTTTGAGTATAAGGTAATTGATGTCGCTTTAAAGTATGGCTATGACTCTCCGGAGAGTTTTTCAAAAGCATTTTCAAGGTTCCATGGTGTGACACCATATAAAGTTAAGCAGCTTGGACAAAATCTAAAATCGTTTAATCGCCTCGTCATTAAAATTCAAGTGGAAGGCGGGACTGAGATGGAATATAAAATTGTAAGGCGGGATTCATTTCAATTAATAACGAAAGTAGAGACATTTGCTATTGAGCATGCAGCTAATCCGGAGAGTACTGCAATTGCAGATTTTTGGTCCGAGTCAAATCAAAATGGTGTGTCTGCTTTTTTAGCACATTATGGAGCAGATTTTTATGGCGTGTGTGCATCAATTACCAAGGAAAGTAAACAATTCGAATACGGTATTGGTACAGAATACAAAACTGGTGATGTTCCGGAAGGGTATAAATTGTGGACAATCGCTGCCCCTTTGTGGGCAGTATTTCCTTGTATTGGTTCCGACCCCAAATGTATTGGAGAAACATGGGATCGCATTTTCAAGGAGTTCTTACCTAATTCAGCATATGAAATGGTAGATGCAACTGATTTTGAGCTTTACCCAGCAGAAAGTCAAATTGATCTGTTCTGTGAGATTTGGATTCCTGTACAGAAGAAGGATAGAAGTTGACAGGTCTGCTTCACTTTGCTAAAGTTTTGCGTAATAAGTATGATTTGAACAAGGATGGCATATCCTCCTCACTGGGAGGTGTGCCATTCGTTTCGCGTACACAATAACAATTGAGGTGGGCAGATGAGAGGGGATTTTCAAACTTTTTACCGATATGTAAGTTTAAATGTTTTAAGTATGATTGGCTTAGCGATATACATATTAGCAGACACCATTTTTATTGCCAATGCAATAGGAGAATTAGGCTTAGCAGCACTTAATTTAGCCATTCCTATTTTTACCCTTGTTTCAGGAATTGGGCTATTAATCGGCATTGGTGGTGGAACATGGTATACGATTCTAAGAGCACAGCGTAAACCACAAAGCGCGACGAATGTCTTTAATCATGCCTTAATATTGGGGGGCATACTCAGTTTAATCTGCATGTTGGTGGGATTGTTTGGCTCTGAACAACTTTCTATATGGTTTGGCGCGAATGACGAAACACTGGTTCTAACGAGTGTTTATTTAAGGGTAATTTTACTATTTGCGCCATTTTTCATTTTCAACAATTTAATGGTAGCATTTATTCGCAACGACCATAATCCAAAGGTCGCCATGATGGGCATGCTTCTGGGAAGTCTTGCTAATATAATATTTGATTATATTTTCATCTATATTTTTGACTGGGGAATGCTTGGGGCTGCATTAGCAACAAGCATTACGCCAATCATCAGTATACTCGTTCTATTGCTTCATTTTAAATCAGCTGCCAATACATTAAAGGTTGAAAAAATCAAATGGGAATTTTTCATTTTTGGCAGAATTGTCAACTTAGGTCTTTCTGCATTTATAACGGAACTATCAACCGGAATTGTGATCTTAGTATTCAATATTGTGATTGTACGAATAATGGGAAACATAGGGGTTGCAGCCTATAGTATAATTGCCAATATCTCATTTGTTGTGATTGCTATTTATACCGGAGTTGCCCAAGGTATGCAGCCGATAGTCAGTGATTTATTTGGAAGAAACCAAGGTAAAGATTTAAAAAGGGTCAGAAGGTATGGGATGTTCACAGCTATTGCACTAGCCTTCGCTATTTACCTCACTGTCAATCTTACATCTGATTGGATTATAAGTGTTTTTAATCGTGACAATAGTCCTTTACTTCAGTCTTTAACTGAGCAGGGGTTAAGATTATACTTTATTGGCTTTTTTGCGGCAGGTGTAAACATGATTGCGATTGCTTACTTAAATGCAATTGAGCGTGCCAACTTAGCGTTCAAGCTTTCAATATTACGAGGGTGCGTTTTTATTGTACCGCTAATCATGATCCTAGCTTACTTCTTCGACATGGTTGGTGTCTGGCTCAGTTTTGGAGTGTCGGAATTTGCCATGTTGGGCTTAATCGTTTGGCAGCTCAAGCGTTTGTAACTTGGTTTTTTTCTTACTGGTTAACAAGAAGTACGTGAACTTATTTTGCGTGCTTCTTGGTTTTTTTATTGTTAATTATTAACAATCAAAAGTTGCAAATACGCTTGTGTTGCAGTGGTTTTATGACCAATATTAAGGGAATTCCGGGCTTTATGGACAATTATAGATAAGAGAGATACCTCCTAAATTCGCCAAATATCAGCTTGAGAGGGTTAAATTATGAAATAATGGGAATAAGAATGCATAAAGTGAATTTTCAATCAATGGAATTTACTTTATCCTCGACATAGCTTACCTTGATTCTCCTTTTCTGCTTGAAGTGGAGGGCATACAGTCAGTTAAACTGCGTTAAACCATTTTTAGGAGGAACAGAAATGAAATTAATTGTAATTGGAGCTGTTGCGGCCGGAACAGCTGCCGCAGCAAAAGCCAGAAGAAATGATGATAATGCCGACATCACCATTTATGAACAAGATCAAGACATTTCTTATTCAAGCTGCGGACTTCCTTATTATATTGGTGGGGAAGTAGAACAGATCGATGAATTAACACCTAGGGATGCTCACTTTTTTAAAAAGAAATATAATATTAATGTGTGTACTGGGCACCAAGTACAGCAGATTAATTACAGGGTCAAAACGATAACAGTAAAGAATTTAGCTACAGAAGAGGTATTTGATGATAGCTTTGATAAGTTAGTTATTGCTACTGGAGCAAGTCCAGTTTTTCCAAAGATTAGAGGGATAGATCAGAAGCACGTATTTGGATTAAGGACAGTCGAACATGCTAGACAAATAAAGAACTATCTACAACAACAGCAACCTAAGACTGCCGTTATTGTAGGTACAGGGTTTATTGGCTTTGAAATGCTTGAAAATCTTCATGAGCTTGGTATTGACGTAACCATTGTTGAAAAGAATAGCCAAATTACGCCAAATCTCGATGAAGATATGGCCCAATACCTTGAAACGCAATTACGAGCGAAAGGGATAAAAATTATTAAACAGGCAGAGCTGGAAGAAATCAATAGTGATCATGTTGTTCTCAGTCAGCATGGAAAGCTTAGTGCTGAACTTGTTATTATGGCGACAGGTATAAAACCTAATGTGCAGCTAGCAGAAAGAGCTGGAGTGGAATTAGGAGAAACTGGTGCAATAAAGGTGAATAAGCGGATGCAAACAAATATGGAGGGTATCTACGCTTGCGGCGATTGTATTGAAACCTTTTCACTTATTACAATGCAACCTGTTTATCATCCGTTAGGTTCAACGGCAAATAAGACAGGGAGAATTGCAGGAGATGTTTTATCAGGCGGTTCACTCTTTTATAAAGGAAATCTTGCAACAGGTATTTATCGACTATTTAATCTTACTGTTGCAACAACAGGTTTATCAGAAAATGAAGCCAAAGAATCCGGTATTAATGTCGTGGCTGCTCATAACAGTAAGCCTGACAAAGCAAGTTATTTTAATGGTAAGGAAATGTGTATTAAATCAGTCGCTGATAAGCAGTCAGGTAGACTACTAGGTGTACAGATCATTGGTGAAGCTGGTGTCGATAAACGAATTGATGTGTTTGCTACTTTAATTACTTATGGAGCAAGTGCTGACGAGTTATTTCATCTCGACCTAGCCTATGCTCCTCCATTTTCTACTACAAAAGATCCTGTCCATTATACGGGTATGATCTTAGATAATGCAATTAGTAAGGAGCGTGATGTGCGAACATCCAGTAGTCTAGATAATCCTGACGAGACTATTCAAATTATTGATACTCGAACTAAACAGCAGTATAACGAGGGGCATGTTAAAGAATCGATAAATATTCCCCATGCTGAGATTAGAGAACGGATGGGAGAATTGGATAAGGAAGTTCCTGTCTTGACATACTGTAATGGTGGCACGACAGGTAATGCGGTCCAGAATATTTTAATAAATCATGGCTTTAAGAATGTCTCTAATTTATCAGGTGGATACAAGTTCTATCGTACAACGTTAGCAGAATAAGCGGTAGAGTCTGCACGACTCATTTGGTAATACTAGTAAAATAACACTCATTATTACAAGTAAACAATGGTTAACTTTTCTGAGTACAGGTCTGTTACTTTAAATAGTAACGGGTTTGCTTTTACTTAAGAAGGTAACACTAATAATGAGGTGATCAACATGACTATATATTTAAAGAAAAGCAGCTATGACTGTAATCGTCAATCAGATATTGTCGAGCTGCTTTATTCTACAGATCCAGAGCTATTACAGCTATGGTATGGTAATAAGGTAAAGGATGTCCTGCAACAAAGATTGACTTTAAATTTATTAACGCGCTATTTATTGGAGATATGGGATGAGCAGACTTTTGTTGGTATTGTAATTATCTATCCTGTTTCTGCATTGGCAGATAGCGGGGTTCAAGGAACAGCGGACATCCGGAAAATTCTAGGGTGGGCTCAATTCTTTAAGAAAAGAACTATTTATAAGAAAAGTGCAAGAATGTTTAGTGGTGATATACCTAAACATTACTTTTACATACAAGGATTTGCGATTGCACCTAAATATCAGGGGAATGGGGTTGGGTCAACAGTTCTGCAGCAGTTAAAAAAACGCTATTTAAATTTGGCTTTATATGTAAGTGAAAGCAATAATCGGGCCCAGCAGTTTTATGTAAAAAATGGGTTTAAACCAACTTTCTATGGTCAGATGTCCTATCGTAAACAAGCATTTGGTGAATATTTGATGCTCACCTAATCACCGTATATTGTGATTGTCTAATCGTTTTACCTTAACTAATTGCCTAGCTTCGTTCTCATACTCTAATGCAAATGGTTTAATTAATACTGGAGTAATAAGGTTTATTAATGAAAAGCCTCATTATAAAAAGTCCAACAATTAGTGCTAGAAGCATAAAAGCACTTCTTTTTAAGGTTATTTTTCTCGGTATTTTTATGTTTAAAATGAAACCGCTTTCTGATAAAATTAACACTATCGATTTCTATGTAGGAGGAACAATTATGGTAAATCAATTAATAGGCGTACCATTAGAAGGATTTGCTGAATTCAGCAGGAAGGTAGCAGCAGATGGGGCTGTATTGTTAAAAAATGATAAGCAAGTACTTCCCATTACTAATGGAGAAAAGGTAGCGGTCTTTGGCAGGGTACAAAAGAATTATTATAGAAGTGGGACAGGCTCTGGCGGGAGCGTGCACGTTAGTTACACAACTAACTTAATCGATAGTTTACGTGCGAAAAGTGAAATTCATGTTGATGAACAATTAGCTAGTATTTATGATGATTGGATTGAAGAAAATCCCTTTGATGATGGAGGCGGTGGCTGGGCAGCAGAGCCATGGCACCAACAGGAAATGCCACTAACAGATGAAATTGTTAAGCAGTCACAAGCAGTTGCTGATAAAGCAATTGTTGTTATTGGCCGGACAGCTGGTGAGGATCAGGATAATGCTCATGAGGTTGGTAGTTACTTGCTAACTGAAGAAGAAAAGTCAATGCTTAAGCAAGTTACAACGTATTTTGATAAAGTGGCGGTCGTGCTGAATACCTCCAACATTATTGATACAAGTTGGTTAAAAGATTATTCAGTCCAAGGACTTATCTACACTTGGCATGGAGGTATGGAAGGCGGTCGTGCAGCTGCAGATGTTTTGGTTGGGGATGTAACACCAAGTGGTAAACTGACTGATACAGTAGCATATGCTATTGAAGACTATCCTTCTCATGAAAACTATGGTAGTGACACGTGTAATATTTATCAAGAGGACATTTATGTGGGTTATCGATACTTTGAAACATTTGCACCTGACAAAGTTCAATTTCCTTTTGGATATGGTTTATCTTATACAACCTTTAGTTATAGTGAACATACAGCCAACACAGTTAATATAGATAATCAAGCATATATTAATGTATCTGTTAAAGTGACGAATACGGGGAGCTATTCTGGAAAAGAGGCTGTCCAAGTTTATGTAGAGGCACCACAAGGTGAACTGGGGCAGCCATTGCGTTCGCTTGTCGCTTTTGGGAAAACCAAAGAGCTTTCCCCAGGTGAATCTGAAACATTAATGATGCATGTGAGTGTTAATTCTTTAACCTCTTATGATGATAGTGGTGTAACAGGCTATCGATCAGCTTATGTATTGGAAGCCGGTACTTATTACATTCATCTAGGCGCTAATGTCCGCGAGACTGTAGCTGTTTCTGTTGATAAGGATTTAGGTTTCATTGTCGAAAACACTCGCGTAATTGAGCAGCTTGAAGAAGCACTTGCGCCATTAAAAGCCTTTAAGCGCTTAAAGCCAGGAGAAAAACGTTCTGATGGCTACTATAATCCAACTTATGATGATGTTCCAACTCGCCAAATTTCAATGCAGGATCGGATTGCAACGCGATTACCAAGAGAGATCGCACAAACAGGCGATCAGAATTATAAACTTAAGGATGTAGCAGATGGTAAAGTAACGATTGATACATTTATTGCACAGCTGGATGATGCAGAGCTAGCCACAATTGTTCGAGGTGAGGGAATGAGTAGCCCGCTTGTCACACCAGGAACAGCTTCAGCATTCGGTGGGGTGAGTGATACTTTGCTTCATTACGGAATTCCAGTTGGCTGTACTGCTGATGGTCCTTCTGGAATTAGAATGGATAGTGGGCATAAATCTACCCAAGTTCCAATTGGGACATTGCTAGCGGCTACTTGGGATACCGAACTCGTAGAAGAGTTATATGTTTTTGAAGGGAAAGAAATGGTTAGAAATGAAATAGATATGCTTTTGGGGCCAGGGATGAATCTTCGTCGCCATCCATTAAATGGCCGTAACTTTGAATATTTCTCAGAAGACCCATATATTACGGGAATGTTTGCTGTTGCAAATGCTAAAGGTATTATGAAAGCTGGTGCTCACGCAACGCCAAAACACTTTGCCTGTAATAGTCAAGAACAGTCACGTAACAAGGTCGATGCTGTTGTTTCGGAACGAGCTCTCCGTCAGCTTTACTTAAAGGGATTTGAAATGATTGTTAAAGAAGGCGATGCGCGAGGAGTTATGACTGCCTATAATCCAATTAATGGGCATTGGTCTGCCTCAAACTACGATTTAAACACTACAATTCTACGTGGTGAATGGGGCTTTAAAGGTATTGTTATGACGGATTGGTGGGCGCATATGAATGACCCAATTCAAGGCGGTGAGCAAGACCGGAGAAACACTCAGCACATGGTTAGAGCTCAAAATGATTTGTATATGGTTGTTGCAAACTACGGTGCTGAAACAAATGCTATGGATGACTATAGTCTTAAAGGATTAGAGAATGGCCAGTTAACAAGAGGAGAATTACAAAGATCAGCTAGAAATATTTGTAATTTTTTAATTGAAGCACCCGTCTTTAACCGTGATCAAGTCTTTAAGGATAGCTTTGGAAAGCTTTCTGCTAATCAAGCTCCTTCAAAGGAAGGTCAAAGTCTAAGTGCTGCTGGCAGTGTTATTCCAAGTTCAATTGGTTCTGTCACTTTTAAAATAGCCGAATCTGGAGAATATCGTATGTTTGCTGCATTAAAGTCACCAGGAACTGACCTTTCACAGACTGCTTGTAATATCGTCTTAAATGGTGAAACTGTAGCAACTGCTCAGACTAATGGAACTGGTGGCGAAATAATTAAGCAAAAACTACAACGTATCGAATTAGAAGAAGGTTATTATAAGCTTGAACTCGATTTTACTAAACCAGGTATGACAATTGAAGAGATCAGCTTTAATAAAGTAAACTAATTGTAAGAGCGCTATGAGAATTTTAAAGTAAAACAAAAAAAGCATCAGTCGATATGATATGCTCCCTTTAAAGTGGACAGAGAAATAATAAAAATTCTCTGCTACTAGGAAGGGAGCATATCAATATGGCTGATGCTTTTTCAAATATAGAATCTAATCCAATCTAATGAGTGTTAATGACGCTCCCGCGCCCGCTTGTAGGGTCGCACTTCCTAATAAACCAAATAGTTGAAGAGAAACAGTGTTTCCAACACTTAAAGGAACGATAACATTAGCTGTAAAACGGGATAGAGATAGAGCTGCACTTATTGATGAAGCAGTATAGGGAGTTCCGTTTATTAGCAAACGACTTCCCAAAAGTAAGGATGCAGTTAAGTTTACATTATAAAAAATAAAATAGTCACCTGGTTGAGTAATTGTAAATACAGTATTCGCCCCATTAACTATAACGCCATTTAAAACCTGTGCACTCGGTAGCGGCACCAGCGTCCCTACAACAATTACCGGAACGATAGCCCCTGTTGTGTTGGCTGCAAAACTATTCGTTTCAGTAGCGGAGTCTCCTGTCGCTCCAGTTGTTCCGGTAACGCCAGTAGGCCCAGTGGCTCCAGTACTTCCAGTTGCACCAGTAGGTCCGGTAGCCCCAGTTGTTCCAGTTACACCAGTAGGTCCGGTAGCGCCAGTACTTCCGATTGCGCCGGTAGCTCCCGTTGTTCCTGTTGCACCAGCAGGTCCAGTGGCTCCCGTTGTTCCAGTAACACCAGTGGGTCCAGTAGTGCCAGTACTTCCAGTTGCACCAGTGGGCCCAGTGGCTCC
>NZ_FODJ01000019.1 GCF_900110345.1 Amphibacillus marinus | reverse complement strand
TCTACGTAGACACAGTAGGCAGAAATAAAAAGCAAATTGAAGCTTATATTCGGGATCAGCTTCGAGAAGATTACATGGGAGATCAATTAACACTATTTGAGGAATTTGATCCATTCACAGGAGAAAAAAATAAGAAAAGATAAGCGATTCTTTAGAATCGGCGAGTAGATGTGGTACGCGTGGGGAAACCGTTCAGTAGGCCTTTAAGGCCCAGGTCGGAAACAAAGGCTTTCAGCCGCAGAACAAACCACCAGTTCACACTGGTGGTTTTGATTATCGCAGGTCAACAGTCAGTAAAAGCCCGATTGGTTCAAAGGCCGTTCTTTGGTCATACCTGTGGTACTAACAATCAGCGGGAAATAAAAAAATTCCCCCTGATTGAAGTTTCACATTACACTATTTTGTTAGATCCATTTTAAATAAAAGGATACATAAATGCCAATTAAGATGCCAAGAAAAAGGACATCTATTGTTGTTGGAAAAAAAATTGTGCGTATGAGTTGAAATACACAGATGGGGAAGAGGCACCTTTCAATAATGAGTAACCATTGTCTACACCAAGGAGGTAGACGATAACGGTAATAACGGGACATAGAAACACCCTTTCATTCGGCTTTTGGTGTATTATATGCATGGGAAACAAAGATGTACACCTATTTTAGAAAAAGACAGTTGACTTTTGTAGCGGAAATTGGATAAAATAACTGATATATAAAAGAATGACGATGAAGAGGAAGAGTAGGCTGGCAAAACTTAAAGAGAAGAAATCATTTGCTGAGAGATTTCTAAGTCACTTGTTGCTGAAGGTAGCCTTGGATGTTGTTTAGCTGAACATTGGTTAGATTATTAGGCTAAACCGGTTAAACACCGTTATTGGATAATGAAGTGTATAGCAGGTATTTGCTATAAACAAAGGTGGTACCACGGAAATTAGACCCTTTTCGTCCTTTATTAAGGATGAAGAGGGTTTTTTATATTGTGATGAGGAGTGAATGAAGATGACAGAACAAGGGCATAATTTACCACCTAAATATGATTCAACAGCTGTAGAAGCGGGACGGTATCACTATTGGGTAAAAGGCAAGTTTTTTGAAGCAACAAGAGATCCAGAAAAGAAACCATACACGATTGTTATTCCCCCTCCAAACGTAACGGGAAAGCTACACATCGGTCATGCTTGGGATACAACGCTTCAGGATATTCTAACAAGAATGAAGCGCATGCAGGGTTATGATGTCCTTTATTTACCTGGAATGGATCACGCGGGTATTGCAACGCAAGCGAAGGTAGAAGCCAAACTACGTGAAGAAGGAACAAGTCGCTACGATTTAGGCCGGGATAAGTTCTTAGAAAAATCTTGGGAATGGAAAGACGAATATGCTAGCTTCATTCGCGCGCAATGGGAAAAGCTTGGTCTAGGTCTTGATTACTCGAGAGAAAGGTTTACATTAGATGAAGGATTATCTGAGGCTGTTCAGGAGGTTTTTGTTAAGCTTTATGAAGAAGGTCTCATCTATCGTGGCGAGTACATCATTAATTGGGATCCAGCGACAAAGACGGCGTTATCTGATATTGAAGTTATCCATGAAGAGATTACCGGTCATTTCTATCATATGCGCTATCCTTTAAAGGATGGGTCTGGTCATATTGAGATTGCCACAACTCGACCAGAAACGATGCTCGGTGATACAGCTGTAGCTGTCCATCCAAAAGATGAACGTTACCAACATTTAATAGGCAAAAAAGTTATCTTGCCAATCATCGGGCGCGAGATTGAAATCGTTGGTGACGACTATGTTGATATGGAATTTGGTTCTGGAGCTGTAAAAATTACACCTGCTCATGATCCGAACGATTTTGAAATTGGTAATCGCCACAACTTAGAGCGTGTGCTTGTGATGAATGAAGATGGCACAATGAATGAGCGTGCTGGGAAGTACGAGGGAATGGATCGCTTTGCATGTCGTAAACAGCTTGTTAAGGACTTACAAGCTGACGGTATCCTCTTTAAGATTGAGGAGCACGTTCATTCTGTTGGCCATTCGGAGCGTAGTGGTGCTGTCGTTGAGCCATACTTATCAACGCAATGGTTTGTTGATATGAAGCCATTAGCCGCAGCAGCAGTTGAGTTGCAAGAGAATGAACAAGAGAAAATTAATTTTGTCCCTGAGCGCTTTGAGGGTACCTATATGCGCTGGATGGATAATATCAGAGATTGGTGTATTTCCCGTCAACTATGGTGGGGGCACCGTATTCCTGCTTGGTACCATAAAGAAACAGGAGAAGTTTATGTTGGGAAGGAAGCACCTGCAGATTGTGAAAACTGGCAGCAGGATGAGGATGTTTTAGATACTTGGTTTTCATCTGCCTTGTGGCCATTCTCTACGTTAAATTGGCCGAACCTAGCGGATGAAGATTTCAAGCGGTATTTCCCAACCAGTGCCTTAGTTACAGGCTATGATATTATTTTCTTCTGGGTATCACGCATGATTTTCCAATCAAAGCACTTTACGGACCAGCGTCCATTTGATGCTGTCTTGATTCACGGTCTTGTTCGTGATTCAGAGGGCAGAAAAATGAGTAAATCACTCGGCAACGGAGTCGATCCCATGGATGTCATTGAGAAGTATGGTGCGGACTCATTACGCTATTTCCTTGCGACTGGTTCTACCCCTGGTCAAGATTTGCGTTTTCAGTGGGAAAAGGTTGAGTCAACATGGAATTTTATCAATAAGATTTGGAATGCATCACGCTTTGTCTTAATGAATGTGGAAGGCATAAAGCTTGAGGATATTGACCTCTCAGCAGAAAAAAATGTCGCCGATCAATGGATTCTAACACGTTTGAATGAGACGATTACGCAAGTTAATAGACACACAGAGCGGTATGATTTTGGCGAGGCAGGTCGTTACTTATATAACTTTATTTGGGATGATTTTTGTGATTGGTATATTGAGATGGCTAAGCTTCCGCTTTATGGTGAAGATGAGGCTGCAAAGCAAACAACACGTTCAGTCTTAGTTCATGTTTTAGATGCAATCTTAAAAATGCTTCATCCATTCATGCCGTTTGTGACAGAAGAAATCTGGCAGCACCTTCCCAACGAAGGTGAGTCAATTACACAAGCTGCGTGGCCGGAAGTAAATGAACATTTCTCAAATATTCAGGCAGCAACTGAAATGCAACGACTTGTTGCGATTATTCGCTCAGTTAGAAATATTCGCGCTGAAGTTGACACGCCGATGTCTAAACAGATTGTCTTAACAATTAATGCAAATGATCAAGAAATTGCTAAGCAACTTGAGACAAACAAGCATTATTTAGAAAGATTCTGTAATACGAGTAAGCTAACCATTGGCACGGCTCTACAAGCACCGGAAAAGTCGATGTCAGCGGTTATAACAGGGGCAGAGCTCTATTTACCATTAGCGGGTTTAATCGATGTTGATCAAGAAATTGAACGTCTCGAGGCTGAAGTGGAGAAGCTAAACAAAGAAGTAGATCGTGTTCAGAAAAAGCTTGCCAATCAAGGCTTTGTCAGTAAAGCACCTGAACATGTCGTAGCAGAGGAGAAACAAAAGGCAGCGGACTACTCAGATAAACGGACCAAGGTTCTTGCCCGAATTGAAGAGCTAAAGCAATAGTAACGCACTTACTACCCATGCACACGCTGATTTGCATGGGTATTTTTTTTGTAGTCATTGGTAAGTAGCTTAATTTGTATTCTTGAGAGAAACGGTGTACTTTAAAAGAACGCAGTCACTTGATCTATCATAAATAATAAATTTGGGAGTTGATACCATTGTTTTTAACTATACAGCAAGCCGAAACCTTTTTTAATCAGCGCGAAAAGCTTGGGATTAAGCCTGGATTAGAACGGATGCATGCACTGCTTACATCTGTCAATCAACCAGAGCAACAACTTAAAGCCATTCATATTGCGGGAACGAATGGAAAAGGATCGACAGCAACTTTTATTAGCCAGATTCTGCAAGAGCAAGGCTATTATGTTGGTTCTTTTACTTCACCAAGCTTTACTAATCGACAAGCGATGATTCAACTTAATAATCGACCAATACGAGATCAGTTTTTCTTAGCATACCTTAACAAGCTAAAGCCTTGTATTACGCATTTGGAGGCGCTGGATAATCCACCAAGTAATTTTGAACTAATCGTAGCAATTGCGTATCAGTATTTTGCTGATCAGGCTGATTTTTCAATTATAGAAGCAGGAATGGGTGGTTTAGCGGATGCGACTAATTGTCTAACCCCATTAATAGCAGTAATTACAACAGTTGATTTAGACCATACTGATTTCTTAGGTAATGATATCGAAAGTATTGCGACGCATAAAGCGGGAATCATTAAAGAAGATCATCCAGTTGTTATCGGCGAGCTACCAGCAAGTGCAAAAGATGTCGTGGTAAAAACCGCTAAATGCGTTAACGCACAGCTTTTTCAATACGAAAGGGATTTCTCTGTTCGTAGCTCTGGAACAGAAATCAATTATCTTGATCATTTGACTAGTTTTTCATTTCGTTTGAATATGAATGGTGCACATCAGCACCATAATGCAGCTTTGGCTATTAAGACAATTCAGGAGCTTGTTCAGCTAGGCTATCCAGTTGACTCTGATGCTATATTGAAGGGGTTAGCAAACGCTAATTTACCCGGGCGCTTTCAGGTGCTTAGGCAATCACCAACAATTGTAGTTGATGGGGCACATAACCTTGCTGGAATAAAGGCATTAGTAAAAACAGTTGCCCAAACGTATCCAAACCATCACAAAAAGCTTCTGTTTGGAGCATTTAAAGACAAGCCCCTTAAAGAAATGATTGTAGAACTTGATCAAGCATTTGATCAAGTTATATTTACCAGCTTTGATCATGCGCGTGCCGAGACGGCTGATCTATTAGCATCTTACTCCAACCATCCCAAAAAGCTCGTCACCTATGATTGGAAATATTACTTAAGTCACATGGTTGAAAATGATCAGAGTGACGTGGTGACTATAGTAGCGGGTTCGTTGGCTTTTGTTGGGATAGTTATCCATTTTTTTGAGTAACTAGTATTGCTCTTCTTATCATAAAAGACTATACTAAGGACTATAGGTGGATGTAGTCAATGGGAATATACTCATTTAAGCTGTCTGTGAGGTGATAAGCGTGTCGAAAAAAAAGCAAATGCTCATTTGGCTAATATGGTTACTTGTCTGGCCAACTGTGCTTATTTGGATTTATCACCAACCATTTTCCATAACAGTAGCGATGCTTGACATGACTAGCTTATTAACCTTTTTTTTAATTACGATTCTAGTAGCACTTTTTCCTATTCAAATTAACCGCACACCTATTTCACTAGTAAATAGTATTTGTTTTGCTATTTTTATTGTCTATGGACTTTTTGTCGAAATTATTGTGACACAGTTTGCCATTCTTGCTGTGCTTATACGCCTGCGGATTAGCAAACAGGAGTTATACCGTCTACCAATTAATTCATTGCTTTTTCTAGTTGTCTCGTTGTGCTCAGCTGTTGCTTTTCATATAGCTGCACCTTTATCGTTAAATAATCTAAAAATTTTTAATTATGCAGTCTTTCAAGTTTTTGTGTATATGTTTGTTTTTTTTATTGTTAATCAGCTATTACTTTTTTTGATTAAGCGATTTGTTTATCAACAAAAGGAGCCACTGTTAACTCAAGGTTTTTTCTTTTCATTTATTGTTATTGGCTACACGTTACCAATTGGGATGGTACTTGCTTATCTGTATAATGTTTTTAGCATCATTGGTGTTTATGTTATGGCTGTACCCCTTTTGGCTATTTCAATTATCTTGAAGCTTTATTATAAAAGCAAGGAAACCAATTACTATTTATCTAAGGTAAACCATCTGGCACAGCAACTAACTGGTCAACTATCACGAGATGATGTGTTAGATACTTTTTTAAATGCATTGCCTCATATATTTCCTGCTCATCTGGTTGCCGTATATGACGCCTATAGTGAGACTAATTTCAAGCTTATTCGCCTTTTTAAAGCAGGACAAGGGGTGAAATATTGTAGTACGCCATTAGGTACTAATAATAAGACCTTGGTTCAGCAAGTGTTTAAAGGAGATATCGTTATATCGTACCGCAAAAGAAAAGCTTGGGCTGATAGAGTACCAGCTGAATTATTAGAACCTGGTGAGAGTATTGTTGCTATGCCTATTAAACGCAATCAACAGATTGTAGCCATTTTAATTATGATTTCAGGTAGCCGTAACGCTTTTAGTAAACCGATCATTTCAGTTCTTCAGGTTTTAAATACCTTTTTTGGTATTGCCTTAGACAATGCAAAGTATTATGAAGATATTCAAGCAGATAGTCAAACAGATTATCTAACTAATTTACCAAACCTGCGCCACTTTCAACATTATCTATCAAACTATCATGGCTCCATTTTCAGTTCATTAATTATTATTGATCTTGATCATTTCAAATTAGTCAATGATCGTTTTGGTCATGAATGTGGCAATGAGGTATTAGTTAAAGTAGCTAAATTGCTGAGAGGATCTGTTGGTGATAGAGGTATGGTAGCGCGATATGGTGGTGAGGAGTTTATTGTCTTTTTACCTAATTATCAACTAGATGCCAGTCAAGCTTTTGCTGATCAATTAAGAAAGCAAATTGAACAAGCAGACTTTATTTGTGAAAATCATATGCTCAGTCAAGCAGAACCGGTTACCATCAACATAACCGCAAGCTTAGGTATTGCCAACTATCCAGACCAAACAGAGGATATTAATGAGCTAATCCGTTTAGCTGATCGTGCCATGTATATTGGCGCAAAGCGAAGTGGACGTAATACGGTGGCAGTCTATAATGGATGAGGAGGTCGTATAGAATGGTTTTAAGATATGTAAAAAATGAACAGGGACTAACTTTAGTGGAAGTACTTGCCTCTATAACAATTCTATCCATTATCGTTGTTACCTTTCTTGCCTTTTTCATTCAATCCGCCCGTACCACTAAAGTTTCAGAGGATGTTATGGACGCTACCTATTTAGCACAATCGTATATGGAAAAAATCTATTATCAGTCTACCCAAGACGATGCAAGCTTTTCAGAGTTGCAAGTTTTCATTGATGGGCTAGAAGATAGCGTTAATGATTATCGTATTATAACCTCGTTGACTGCCGTTGAGGAGCAAGCAGAGCTTTATACCCTCTATGTGGAGGTTTTTGATAACCTAAACCGTAAGCAGGCTCAAATGGAAACAAAGCTTATCATTGAAGAAAGTGGTGAGGGCAGTGATTAGAGAGGAACAAGGGATTACATTAGTTGAATTGCTTGGTGTTTTGGCCATTTTGTCTGTGGTGATAGTATTAATCGGTTCCTCACATCTATTTGGCCAGCGTCAATTTGTTAACCAAACGGATCAAATTGATAAGCAGGCAGAGGTAAGACAGGTGATGAGTCAGGTAACAACAGATTTTCGTAAAATTACAGCTGATGAGTTTACTGCAAGTGATAGTTATCAGCTAGGCGAAGTAAACTATCAATTTACGAATCAAAATGTTTATCGGAATGGCCAACTATTGGGCGAAAATATTAGTCAGTTTGAATTGATTAAACTAGCTAATGAAGAGGGTGTAGTAATTACCATTGCAAGCACAGCAGATAAGCAGAAGCAGCTTAGTCAGTTATCAAGTTCTATTTATTTTAGAAAGTAGGTGAGGATCATGCGGCATTTAGCAAAGCATGAGTCAGGGGCAAGTTTACTTATGGTGATTATGACGTTAATGGTCCTCTCTATTTTGGGGGCAGCACTTGCAACCGTTTCTTTTGCCCATGTCAAATTAACAACAACTGATCGTGACTATCAAGCGACATACTATATTGCAGAGGCAGGTGTTAATCAAGCTTATACTGGAATAAAGGCAACCGTTCTGTCAACCTATGAGAAGAATGAAAGTGAGGCCACTTTTTATAATCAATTAAATGCTTTACTTTCACTAAATGCAACCTATGAGACCTATGATGATTTTAACCTAAGCTTTAATGAGCAACCACATGCAGTAGTGAGGATAGAGCAAATTTCTGAAGCCAACCCAAGAGATTATAAAATTATCTCGACAGGAACGATAGGGAAGCGGGAACGGACCGTTGAACGTAAATTTACAGTGAATTGGACGGGGAAGGATAGAGGTGGGGTACCCTCATTGCCTAAAGGTAGTGCAGCAATTGTAAGAAATCAAATTGATTTAAGAAATAGTGGTGCTATCCGTGGGGATGCTTATTTAGCATCAAATAAACCAAAGACAATTCTTATTGATAATGGTGGCGGTGAAAGAGTATCAGGTACTATATACGTTCCGGAAGAGTCGTTAGAGAGTGCGTTAAACACAGCAGGATTTAAACCAACCCTTTCCCCACATCAGAGCAGTGTGTCTTGGGAAAGTATTGACTCCATAATTCAAGGGTTCCCTGAGTTTCCAACTTATGATTTTCACAAGGAGACTACTATAAATTATAATGGACATGTATATGAGGTTATAAAAAATGGAAATTTACACGTAGATAATTGGATTGTGAGAGATTCAGGTTTTATTCTCGATTTGGAAGATAACTACAGGTTTAATAGCCTTATATTTAACAGTAACTATAAACTCAAAATGCAACTAAATGGTGCAGTAAGAAATATTGTCGTAGATCATCTTGATATTAGTAATGGTCATATAGAAATTATTGGAGATGGAACGGTAAACCTTTTTGTTCGAAATCGTTTAACCTTAGGGAGTGGAAGTAGCATTAATGCTGGGGGAGACAGAAGTAAAGTAAACATTTATTATCTAGGTTCTGATAACATTATAATGAATGGTTCGCAATCAATCAACGGATCTCTTTTTCTTAAAACAGCTAATATCACAATAACCTCGGGTGCCAATTTTAATGGTTTTTTAGTAAGTGGTGGAAACGAGATTAATTTATCAGGGGGAACCTTTAATAATATGCTTCTGATTGCACCTTTTGCAAATCTAAATTTATTAGGTGGGGCGAAACTAAATGGCCTTTCAGTATCAAACAAATTATACATTGAAGGTGGGGCATTTATAAACTATTTAGATTTCAATTTTGATGGTTTTCCTTTTGGGAACGGGCAAGCAAACGTTGAGCCTATTGATCTCATCACACCACACCCACCTACTGAAACTCACTAAGTTTAAGAGGAGGAGATAATATTGGCAATTCGAACAAAACGTAAGCTTGGTGATTTATTAAAAGAAGCGGGCTTAATTACCGAGGAGCAAATTCTTGCCGTATTAACAAACAAGAAGGAGCGGCAAAAGCTAGGAGATGCTCTAGTTGAACAAGGCTATATTACGGAACGACAGCTCATTGATGTCTTGGAAGTGCATCTTAAAATTCCCAGTGTTTCGCTTTACCGCTTTCCAATTAATGAACAGTTAATTGAACTTATTTCAAAAGATGTTGCCCGTGAAAATATCCTGTTGCCAATTGAGCAACAGGAGAATGTGTTAACAGTTGCTATGAATGATCCGTTAGACTATTATGCAATTGATGATTTAGAGCTATCGACAGGCTTTGATATTAAGCCGGTAATTGCGACCAAGGAAGATATTTTACAGGCAATTAATAAATACTACGACATGGATGATGACCTTGACACGGTTATTGAGGGGGATGAGGCTCCTGCTGTCCGTATCTTAGATCAAGTATTGCAGGCTGGGGTAACGTTAAGAGCAAGTGACGTGCACCTAGACCCAAGTGAGGGGCAGGTTTCTGTTCGTTACCGAGTCGATGGCGTATTGAGAAATGATCGTAAGCTACCAAAACGGATTCAGAATGCTTTAATTGCCAGAGTCAAAATTCTAGCTGACTTGAATATAACCGAAACACGCATGCCACAGGACGGACGGATTCGAATGGTTATTGATGCGAAGCCAATTGACCTTAGGGTTTCTACATTACCAACAGTCTTTGGCGAAAAAGTGGTTATTCGTATTTTAGATTTGACGAATATTTTTAAGCGGCTGGATGAGCTTGATCTCGCTGAAGAGACATTAGTTAAATATCGTGAAGTGATTAATCGTCCTTCAGGTTTAATTTTATTAACAGGTCCTACCGGCTCTGGAAAAACAACGACCTTATATGGGTCAATTAACGAATTAAATAAAGAAGATGTCAATATTATCACTGTTGAGGATCCTGTTGAATATCAGCTTGAGGGTGTCAATCAAGTGCAAGTAAATGCAACGGTGGGCTTAAGCTTTGCCGCAGGACTTCGTTCAATCTTACGCCAGGATCCAAACATTATCATGGTTGGTGAAATTCGTGATAAAGATACAGCAGAAATTGCAATTCGCTCGTCCTTAACAGGTCATGTTGTCTTTAGTACGTTACACACTAACAGTGCGATTGATGCTATTCCACGTTTATTTGATATGGGAGTTGAGCCTTATTTAGTGGTCTCATCATTAACGGGAGTAATGGCCCAACGTCTCGTGAAAAAAGTATGCAAAGATTGTGGTCATTACCGTCCAGCCACGGAACTGGAGCAAGCCATATTTCATAAACGAGGGCTAGAGGTTGAGAACGTTTTTGAAGGAGCTGGCTGTGACAGTTGTCGCGGTACCGGTTATCGAGGTAGGATGGCAATTCATGAATTGGTTCTCATTGATGAAATGATCAAAAAATTAATGATTAATCGGGCTAGCATGGCTGAAATTAAAGCTTATGTCCGGAAGCAAGGAAGTAAATTTTTACTTGATGATGGATTGTTAAAGGTTAAGCAAGGCTATACAACGGTTGAAGAAGTTATGCGTGTCGCATTTGAAGAGTAGAGGTGGAGATGAGATGCTAGTTTTAACAGAGATATTGACGACGGCTTTTCATAGAAATGCCTCAGACATTCATTTAACAGTTGGTTCCGTACCTGTTTTTCGCATCGACGGTAAGTTGACTCTCCATCAAGAAGAAGTATTAAAGCCAGACGATACTAAGGAAATGGCAAAATCAATTATCACTGGTGAGATGTGGCAACGTCTTGAACGCGAACGAGAGCTTGATTTATCATACGGTATAAACGGTTTATCTCGGTTTCGGGTTAATATTTTTTACCAACGAAATAACCTATCACTTGCTTTTAGGGTAATACCGAGCAAAATTCCACAAATTGATGATTTGGGGCTACCACAGGTTTTAAAAAAAATTGCCGAAAAACCACATGGCTTAGTACTGATAACAGGACCGACAGGGAGTGGGAAAAGTACTTCTTTGGCAGCGATAATTGACTATATGAACAGTCATATGAACAAGCACATTATTACATTGGAGGATCCAATTGAGTACTTGCATAAGCATAACAAATCGCTAATTGACCAGCGCGAGGTTGGCTTTGACACGACTTCATTTCAAAAGGGACTTCGGGCATGCTTGCGTCAGGATCCCGATGTTATCCTCGTTGGTGAGATGCGTGATTTAGAAACCATCTCAACTGCAATTACCGCAGCTGAAACTGGTCATCTCGTGCTGGGGACGCTTCATACCCAGGACGCATCGTCGACGATGGATCGAATTATTGATGTCTTTCCGTCACATCAAAAGGAACAGATCCGTATTTTACTAGCCAATGTATTAGTGGCAATTGTCTCACAGCGTCTGTTCCCGATGGCACAGCAAAGTGGTCGAATTGCAGCGACTGAAGTACTTATTAATAATGCAGCGGTTAAGAATCTTATTCGTAATGAGAAGATGCACCAAATTCCTAATATACTACAAACCTCGAAGGAGCAAGGCATGCATAAGATGGAGATGGATATACAACAAAAAGTAATGGATGGGCTCATTCAATCACGAGATGCAGAGCCATATTTAACATAAGATTGGGGTGAAGGTAGTGCCACTCTATGCCTATCAAGCACGAACTTTAGACGGGAAGTATACGAAAGGTAAACTTGAGTCTGATACTGAAAAAAACGCATTAAGTGAGCTTAAACAGCTGAATCTACTTGTATTTGATATAAAAAAATTAAACGCAGTTTTATATCAGGATATCCGCATCGGTAGTCCAATTAAGAATAAAGACTTTGTCATTTTCTTACGTCAATTCTCGACCTTAGTCGATGCGGGTATTACTTTGGTGAACGCAACAGAAATCCTGTCGGAGCAGTCCAATAGTAAGGTGCTAGCACAAGCGCTTATTGACGTTAAGGAATCGATTAAAGAAGGACAACCATTATCAGAAGCACTAGCAGATTATCCAAAGTTATTTCCCGAGTTACTTGTTAGTATGATCAATGCCGGTGAAGTTAGCGGTCGACTAGATGAAATTCTTGATCGTATGGCAACGTATTATGAGAAGCAGTACTTACTGAAGCAAAAGGTGATAACAGCCTTAACTTATCCGATCGTAATTGGTATCTTATCTCTTTTTATTACCATGTTTCTGCTTGCCTTTATTGTCCCGGTATTTACTGATATGTTTCTCTCATTTGATCAAGAGATTCCCGCATATACGGCCTTTATTCTCAGTATCAGTGGATTTTTTCAACAATTTTGGTGGCTAATTATTTTATTGCTTGCTTTAGTGATTACAGCCATTAAGTTACTATTGAAGCGTGATCGATTTGCCTATCAGTTTGATCTGCTTAAACTAAAGTTACCGATATTCGGCATGTTTGTTCAAAAAGCAACACTAGCAAGAATGACGCAGACATTAAGTTCATTATTAAATAGCTCTGTGCCAATTATTCAAGCAGTCGAAATAACTGAACGGGTTATTGAAAATCGGGTCGTTAAAGAAGTTTTAGCTCAAAGTAAAATAGCCTTGGAGCAAGGCGAATCATTGGCTAAACCAATGGAGGCCCATTGGGTTTTTCCTCAGCTCGTTACACAAATGGTTGCCGTTGGCGAGGCAACAGGGTCAATGGATGACATGCTAAAAAAAGTGGCAACTTTTTATGAGCAAGAGTTAGAAGAAGCCTCAGATAAATTAAAGGCATTAATTGAACCTATCTTGATTGTTTTTCTTTCATTTGTTGTTGGTGCTATTGTCCTGGCGATCGTTATTCCGATGTTTAATTTATTTGAGAGTTTCTAATTATAAATGTTGAAATTTTTCCCTTTAAATCAATTAATAATACTGGACAAGTTATCTTTTAATAGTATAATAGTAATATAATATTCTAACAGAAACGATGAGCATTTTCCTTATGTGGGCACTTTGGATAATGGGAGTTAGTAGTGCAACCGGCTGGCAACATAAAGTTTTATTTATGCTGTGAGTCGTTTTTTAATGGCTTGATTTAATAAAACTTTGCACCAAGATTTAGAGCATACCATTAAAAAGAGGAGGAATTACGATGATAACCAAATTTAAGAAGATGATTAAAGGGGAAAAAGGCTTTACTCTCGTCGAACTACTAGCAGTTATTGTGATTTTAGGCATTATCGTCGCCATTGCGATACCGGCGATTGGGAGTATTATTGATGGTGCTGGAGAGAAAGCAGATGCGGCTGAAGTTCAATTAATAATTGATGCCGCAAGATTGTATGAAATAGAAGAAGGAAGTACCTTCCCTGTGACTGTTGAATCTTTAATTGAAGATGGATACTTAGACGAAAGACAGGGAGATGCTCCTAGCGGTTCAGTTACCCGAAATGCTGCTGGAGAGTTGGAATTTAATCGAGGCTCATAAACAAGAGGATAAATTTTCAAACCTAAAATATTTAAAATAAGAGCATCTGAAACATACGAGAATCCTATGGGAACAGCGCGAGTTGAGGATCCATTCAGTAAAGCGTTTGTTGCTTTACTGGGTTAGCTGAAGCCGTGCCATGGAAAGCGAGTATATTTCAGGTGCTCGATTATTATTATGAAATACATGACTCTCATTTCTACATAGGAGCCTTAACATGGAACTATTACCGATTATAATCTTTTTTTGCTTTGGGTTAGTCTTTGGTTCATTTTACAATGTGGTTGGTCTAAGAGTACCACAAAACAATCTATTTAAATCAGATCGCTCATATTGTCCCAATTGTAAGAAGACATTGGAATGGTATGAGCTCGTTCCAGTCATTTCTTTTTTGATACAACTAGGTAAGTGTCGAGGTTGTAAGCAACGCATTCGCCTGCTGTATCCATTAATTGAGTTTTTAACAGCTGTATGTTTTGCACTCAGTTATTGGCTTTTTGGTGTTGGGGCAGATTTAATTATCGCTTTAATTGTCGTTTCACTAGCCGTGATTGTAATTGTATCGGATTCAGTTTATATGTTGATCCCTAATAAAGTATTACTGTTTTTCTTTCCGCTTCTTATCCTTACTCGCGTTGTTGTGCCGTTATCACCATGGTGGTCAGCTCCACTGGGATCGATAGTTGGATTTGGTCTCATATTTATTATAATCGTGGTCAGCAAAGGTGGAATGGGAGCTGGCGACTTAAAGTATTTTGCAGTGCTAGGCTATGCCTTTGGCTATCAGGCAATTTTACTTATATTGATGTTAGCAAGTGTTTATGGGGCAACTATAACTGGCGTGTTGTTAATAGCACGAAAAGTCGATCGAAAATCAAAGGTCCCATTTGGGCCATATATCAGTCTAGCTGTACTCACTGTTTTGTTTTTTGGTCAAGCCCTTATTGATTGGTATATTGGCTTGTTTAACTGAAGGGAAGTTATGTTTAAATATAGAAAAGGGTGAGCACGATGGGGTTAATTAAACGAGAACGTGTCTACATAATGCTATCTGATCGATTAATTCGGTATATGGTCAGTCCATTACAAAGACCAAATCAGATTTCCGATTACGGTGAGGTAATTTTTGATTCATTAGTAATTGAAGATGGCCGTATTATTAACGAGATTGAATTGAAAAAGATGTTAAAGCGGCTTATTGATCACAAGAAGTGGCGTAGACGAAAGCTCTCATTTATTGTTCCAGATAGCTTTCTTGCAATACGAACGGAGAATATTCCAAAGCAACTATCAAAAGAAGAAGCTAAACATTATATTAAGCTCCAGCTTGAGGGAAGCATTCGCCTACCCTTCAAAAATCCAGTCCTTGATTTTCAGGTTCTTGATAAAGGAGACGAGCAAAACGACATTTTGTTATTTGCTTATCCAACCGAACGAATAATGCCTTATTATCAATTATTTGAACAGCTTGGATTAGAGCCAGATGTTGCAGATGTATCATCTTTGAGCATATATCGCACCTATAAGCAAGCCGATTTGGCACGAAAAGATGAACACCTACTTATGATACAGTTTGGTAAAAATGAATTAGTGCTTACTGTGTTTCATCAAGATGTTCCAATGTTTAATCGTCATATCTCATTCTCAAATGCTTTTCAAGCTTGGAAACAGGATCAAGAAAAGCAAACGTTAGTGTGGAGCCATTCTTTAAGTGCTCAAGATGAGTTTATTGATGAACAACTCCTAACAATTGAACGATTTATGGATTTTTATCAATATTCAATTATGGATGGGCAAGCACAGATTACCGATTTATTGTTAACGGGTGATTTCACTAACTTAAATAAAGTTAGTGAACAGCTTGAATTACGCTTCGATCTACCAGTTAAGCCGTTAACTACAGATCCAGCACCTGAATATGCAGCTTTACTTGGACTCATTATAAAAGGTGAAACGACCAAGTGATCAATAAGGGGTTCTGATGATGATAGAAATTAACTTTTTTGAACAAAAGAAAAAAAACATAGTCCCATATCTAATGATAGGTTTATTATTCATTGGCGTTGTAGTTGTTGTTAGCTTTCTGTATTTAAGTTCTTATCGTTATTCAGATCAAGTTCAAATTAATCAAGCAAAAATACTTGAGCAGGAAGCAATTATTGCTGAGCTAGAGGAGGTTAATTTGCTTGCTGATCAAGTCCATCAACTGCAGGAAGATATCAATCAAATAGAAGAACAGAGAAATCCCACTGCTTACCTTTATGATCAACTTCACGCACGGTTGTCAGCTCAAGACACGATAGTAGTAAATAGCTTTACCTTCGATATTGAGGGATTAGTTACGGTTGAGCTGGAACTAGAAGGAGCTGAACAAGTCGGACAACTTTATCGTGATTATTTAGAATTACCTTATATTATGGATGTCCAACTTGATTCAATGCAATTAGTAAGCGAGTCAGAGCAACTTTATCATGTTGCGTTTAGTATAACGATGAGCCGAGAGCAATTAAGTGAGGTGGGGCGTCATGCAAATTAAATGGGAGCGAAATTATAGCCTGTTTCTCGTAGCGATCTTAGCAATTATCTTTGCTGTCTGGTATTACGGCCAGCAACACTATCTAGCAGATAAAGAACAGGCATTTGTTGATACTGAAGCAACATTACGTCGTTATGATGCTATTATAAATCAAGCAACATCTACAGATCAATCCGACCAGCTACTACGTGAGGAAGCGATCCAGTTACAACGTCAACTTCCCACAGAGCCAAATGTTGATCAGTTAATTACAAGCATCTATGAAGCAGAGCAAGAGACAGGAATAGTTATTGAGGAGCTAATAAATCGCACGGATACATTATCAAGTGATCAAGTTTATTACCCGGTAAACAGCAATGCAGTGCACGTTGAGCTTACTCTTAAAGCCGAAAAAAAGAATGATTTTGAGCTTTTCTTTCATCTGCTTGAGCAAGGTGACCGGCTACTTGAGATTATTGAATTAAACTATCATTCTACTGGCGTAGAGACTATTTCCGCAACTGTCACTTTACGTGTTTTCTTTAATGAAAATGTCTTAATTAAATAAATAATGATAGATTTTTGGGTACAATAGATGGTTCTTGCAGACAAGAGTCGTCTTTTTTTGCGCTTTCTTCGTGATAGAGTGAGTAGAAGAGGAAAAATAGGAGTGAGCGCAATGGAAGAAAAAAAGAAACTTACTTATAAACTTGAGCATAATCAATACGGAACAGTCCATGATGAGCCATTAAAGGAAGAAGCAGCAGGATTGTCAGATCTTGAACCCTTTCATTATAATTCTAGTTCATCAAACAAAAAAACATTAAATCACACCTTTATTAAAAGAATAGCATTTACGGCTGCGGCTGCGATCCTTGTTAGCTTGGGCATTGGGTATATTTTCATGTCAATATTAGGGGATGGATCAGGGGAGGCTCCGCTAAATGATCAAATTACCAACTTTCCCGTGGAAGCTAACCAATCTACTACCAATGAAGAAGGGGCTGATACAAATGGTGAGGGTGTTGAGTTAATTGGTCTTACCGGTTTTGTTATTCAAGCTGGGGTATTTCAAGATTTCAGTCAAGCTGAATCTTACCAGCAGGAACTGGCCAGTTTAGGTCATGATGGTGTTTTGTGGTCGACTGAAGAAGGTTACCGGTTATTTCTTGGTGTATACAGTTCAAATGAGGGTGCAAAAGATGCAAGTGCGGCTATGGTTGAACAGGAGATTGATGTGTTTGTTCGTGATTGGCAAACATTGAATCAAACAATTCCTGGAACGTCAGCAGATCAACAATTGTTGCAAGCATTTACTGAGCTATGGCGAGCTGCACTAAGTGATGATGCTCAGCTTGAGCAAGGTTGGCAGGAATGGCAGGAATTCGATGATAGCCAGCTAACGAGTGCAGTCCAATCCTTTTATCAAACAAGTAGTCAAATAGAAATGACTGCATCTGGTCAGCAACGAGCAGCTAACCTACTCCAACTCTGGCAATCCTATACTGAGTTGGGTAAGTAAATTTACTAAATTGTTACCGAATCTAAGCCTAATCTAGATTCGGTAGTTTCTTGTCTGAAAAACTAGTGTAATAGACTCGATATTTTACAAGAATGCAAACTTGTCGTGTTCCTAAAAAAGGTTACAATAAAGGAGATTAAGTTGAAAGGAGGTTTAATATGACTAGTCTTCACGTTAAGATGAAGGACATCCCTAAAGAGGATCGCCCCCGAGAACGTCTAATCGAATGTGGAGCCGGCCATTTGTCTAATCAAGAGCTTATCGCTATTATCCTTGGAAGTGGAACGAGGAAAGAGAGTGTTCAAGAACTGGCACGACGGGTTTACAAGCATTTTGAAGGGTTGGCTATGTTACGAGAGGCGACACTGGAGGAGCTAAAGTCAATTGAAGGGATCGGTGAGGTTAAAGCTGTTGGCATATTGGCAGCTTTAGAACTTGGCAATCGACTAAGCCAGTTCAAGGAGCCGGATCGTTATGTCGTGCGCAGTCCAGATGATGCTGCTGAATTTGTCATGGAAGAAATGCGTTTGCTAAAACAAGAACACTTCGTCACACTATTTCTTAACACTAAAAACCAAATTGTTCACAGGCAAACAATCTTTATAGGCAGTCTTAATGCTAGCATTGTTCATCCACGTGAAGTCTTCCGCGAAGCTGTTAAACGATCAGCAGCTTCAATAATTTGCATTCATAATCATCCATCTGGCGTGCGCCTGTATGGTCATTAAAACGAGTAATCAATTGATTTAGAATTCCTTATGCTTATTCTATGACTAGCATCTTACCCGTAGTGGAAACATGGGCGGGGACCATCGCATGATGCCAAGGTCAAGGGCTGTACGGTAAAGGCTAAACTGCTTGAACTCTAGACTATTGGGTCTGGTGAAGCCATAGCCATGCTTGGCTATGTAAATGAGATAGTAGCTGCCCGTCAGACAGCTACTATAATAAGGATCATTTTCCATACTTTAATTATGAAGTAACAGTCAAACGGAGTACCTAACCAGCTCGCATCTCGTTTAATGGTAAAACAGGGATTGCCTAAGTAGAATCATTCTATATGGTAACGGAGTCTTCATAGTATTCAACGTTTGCGTGTAATGCGTTTAGCACGGAGAAGGGAGACAGGTTGAAAGTACAGGAAGTGGGGGAAGTGTTATGAAGATAACAAGTCGAACTTCTGCTCAACTAGCTGTCATGCGTCAGCGAATTGCCAAAGGTCAGTATATTAAGGATTGTTCAAAGTTGTTAAGAACAGCAGAATTTTGGCAAGATGCTATTAAGAATCGGTTAGAAACAGATCTGTTTAATTCAAATCAAGCGCATACCTTAATGGCCCTAGTGCCGAGAGAGCGGATTAAGTGCTTGAACAAGCTCAACGACTCTTTACTACAAGAAGGAATTTTTTATTATATTGAACAATTATTTGTTCATCAATTGCTTTTACCAGGGCTCTATCAACCTGTTCGTATTTTGAAAAAGGACTGGCGAGCGGTCAAAGCAGTCATCCAACTCAGTTTATGTGCGTACCCATTAGATTTATCACTTGAGCTAATTGATGACCAACGTTTGAAAGAACGCATTGATTATGTGCACCTTAACTGTGGTTATGCAGAACAGAAACGCTATCAGCTCCTTATTCATGCCGTTCATTTTTCTAATCATCTTCGTAACATTGATATCCCTCAACATGCTTCACTTTACCTTGATGATAAAACGATACTTCTAGGTTTGCGTACAAATTATTCTGCTAGTAAAGATTGGTTTTGCCAAATTAAAAGGCAATTAGGTAAGACTTATGTTTGCGACTTAATCTCATTTAGGCGTCCCTTCGAATTTAGTGGTTATTTGATTAAACCACCTAAGAATCTAGGGGAAATTCTAATTGATGTACCTCAACGCAACCTTGTTACATGGGGAAATGCGTTTCATTATGGTAATTTCCTACAACATAAACCAAAGGCAAAAGGGATGCTTATTCACTTGTCAGTTACTGAAATCCTTCATCACTACCAAATAGAATGGTCTCAGGTATTAACTAGCTATAAAGACAGTGATCGTAGTAAAGAGTTGGACAAATGGTTTTATTTTTCATGGTTAAGTCTACTTAGAACAATTGCTTTAAAAAAGGGTTGTTCAGTTACTAAGGGAGCTGCAGCATTAAAAAAACAAGGGCTAACCTTTAATAAACTTAAAAAGCTGACGTATAATAATCAACTGGCGAGCCGTATACATTGAAAGGTGTACGTACGGTTCTGAGGGAGGCAGGCGGATGGTTTAATTACCTGTCGACCCTACGATCCATCACCATCCAAGGAAGATATTCACGTTACCAAGAGGTTAGCCGAATGCGGCAAAATGATTGGGATTGAGTTATTAGATCATCTTGTAATAGGTGATCATAAATTTGTTTCATTAAAGGAAAAGGGCTATTTGTAGTATAATTCTGTTGCTTCGTTTGCTTATTTTTTTAATAAAAGTGTCTTAATAAGTTGATAAAATCAAAACCACCAGTGTGAACTGGTGGTTTGTTCTGCGGCTGAAAGCCTTTGTTTCCGACCTGGGCCTTAAAGGCCTACTGAACGGTTTCCCCACGCGTACCACATCTACTCGCTGATTCTAAAGAATCGCTTATCTTTTCTTATTTTTTTCTCCTGTGAATGGATCAAATTCCTCAAATAGTGTTAATTGATCTCCCATGTAATCTTCTCGAAGCTGATCCCGAATATAAGCTTCAATTTGCTTTTTATTTCTGCCTACTGTGTCTACGTAGA
>NZ_FODJ01000004.1:60931-241272 GCF_900110345.1 Amphibacillus marinus | reverse complement strand
CGCCTCTCTTTATCCGTAATTATTGACTTTTATCCACGAGCCTACAATTCCGTAATTTCCTCATCAATTTTCTCACCAAGATGTCTACCAGGTTGATCTGGGTAGCAGCTTAAGGTATCACCGACCTTTAATTCAAGTACTGATTTAGCTACACCGTTGCTAGCTAGCAAGTGAACGCTATCGGCTTCCTGCACGGTAACAGAGATTTGCTGACCTGAATGACTAACTTGACAGACAATTCTTAGTAACTTCCGTTTCTCCTGTTTAACACGACCAATTGGTACCAATCGACTTTGACCGTCCTGCCAGACTGGGATTTTTATACCTGGGACGAGTTCAGCTAAGTAGCCTGTCTTATCCTCTTCTAACAATACATAATGGTGAATTGCACCAGCATTAACACGAAATGGTCTGGGCGGATAAGTATCCGTAACCCGATTTTCTGCTAGCGCAACTAAATAGCCACTGCCGGTATTGCCTATACAAATACCTTCAGTTGGGGCAAGTTGATCAACAAAATCTAAACATACCCTAGTCCCCGTACCAATTGCTGTTATTTCAATGACATGGGCTTGATGAAATTTTTCCATTAATTACTGCTCCTTATTTAAAAATTAAGCCTTTGCTAATTAACTCTTATCATATAAAATAAATGATAGCTTGACAAATTAGGAGGAAAGACTGATGCGGAAAGGGTTAATTATTTTATTTCTGCTCTTAGTAATTGCATTTGGATTAATTGGCTATTTAAAAGAAGAATCTAATCAAAACCTTCACATAGAGACACATGTTGAAGACATAATTATTGACTACTTCTAACCTATTAAGGCTATTTCTCCAATTGGAGAAATAGCCTTTTACTTGTGCTTCTAGCTAGCATTATTGTGCTATAATAAGAAGATACATGTAGATAAGGAGCACTGCTTATGCGATTCATAAATTCAAAGTTTTATGCAATCATTGAGTTCATTTCAAATCTTTTTTTACTTAACTTACTTTGGCTTATTGCATCACTGCCCTTAGTAACGTTATTCCCAGCAACAGCGGCGATGCATAGTGTCATTAGAGGTTGGCTAATGGGGCAAAACAAACACTTGGCCAAGGAATTTGTAAGCGCTTTTAAAAGTAATTTAAAGCAAAGTTTTATTCTTTCACTTTTATTTATTAGTTTTATCACTATTTTTATCCTTAATTTAGCTATTATCGAAGAGCTTAGTCCAAATTTAAGTGTCCTTGTGCTCGGCATGATGATGACGCTAGCTATTATTGTTGGCTTTGTGTTAGTGTTTGCTTTTCCACTGATGGTTCACTACACGTTTACCATAAAGCAACTATTAAAACACGCACTTCTTTATGCATTCATGTATTTACCTACTACTATTCTCTCGCTAACGCTTATTATTTTTGCCATGATCGCCTGCCTGTTATTACCGGTTGCCATTATCTTCATACCTGCACTAGCATCGTTCTGTTCCATAAAGCTCTGCTTTCGTTGTGTACGAATGACTGAGCGACGACTAGCCACAAAAGAAACAACGCCTTAACAGGAATAATAAGCCCCTTAAAAATACATGATATTTGGTCGTTTATGCATAACACGAGTTAGGGGTTCATCGATTAGATGAACCCCTATAGTAAGTAAGATCAAGACATTACTCTATGAAAAAAATGATAATACCAGCACAACAGGTGAGTTCCAATAGATAGTCACTTCATTGGTAGCATAGCTTGCTTCATGATCAATAAAACACGCCTGCGGTGGCTTTCCCGCTAGCTGCCGACGAGATACTTCATCTTGTAACTGCTGATTAGGTCCCCCAGAAACCAAGCCCGGAACCGGATCACTACCAGCGGGTAGGGCTGCTGACGGGCGATAATGCTGCTGGCTAACAGACTGCGCACCAATGCCAGAGACATAGCTCAAATTATGCATATTTCGCCCTAGCAAATAATGAACATGTTCTAAGGCCTGTTCTCGATAGCACTGTTCGCCAGTCAAGTGATAGGCTATTAAGAGATGCGTAGCAGCATTCATGAGCGTCATATTGCTACCCCAATGATAATCTGCTACTTCTAGCGAAACACGATAACCAGTGGTTGCTGCCACTTTTAACAAACGCTGGGCTTCGTTAAGCCATCCCGCCCTTAACAGTTGCCCTAATGCATCCTCTGTTGGGACAGCTTGATTTAGCAAGTAACTAATTGTGCCATAACCACCCATATTTGCCCAGCCAAGGGCATAGTGGTCAAATTTATGATCAGACTGCACTTTAAAGGCAGCAACATACTGCCCGTCGCCAGTGGCACGATAAAGCTCACCTGCTGCCCAATAGCGTTCATCCCGATCACAATTATCACCGTATTCACCAGTTAGAACATCATTGGGGTTCACAAACAAGATCGGCTCGGGATGTTTCATCAAAAAAGCCCACGCTTGCTTTGCTGCCGTTAAGTAATTCTTAGCTGAATCGGGCTGATAATTTAGCAAAATACGATAAGCCTGAGCCATGATTGCAGTAAAAGCCGCCGTCGCTGTCGTTGAGATTGGGAGCACATACAACGGCTCAACATCATCCTCGGGCATAATCATGGCGGGAAAGGCTAGGGTTGTAACCTTGTGATAAACACCACCGCTGCCTTTGTTTTGCATTTTCAACAACCAGTTAAGCTCATATTGACATTCGTGCAAGAGATCAGGCATAACACCATCTGTCTCAGGAATTGGTGTAGTCGCTTGAAAAGTGGCTGGCTTTAATTCAAAAGCAAGCAGTAAATCTGCCAACGCCTTTGCCGCAGCAACTGTATATTTACCATAGTCGCCCGCATCATGCCAGCCACCTTGACACTTGATTTGCTGTTTTGATTCATAGTCAATGGCTACCTGTGTATGGCAAGCCTTGTGCACCCACTGTGTTTCGGCATAAGGCGGCGATAATGCCATTCCACACCGTAAATAATAGAAAGCCTTTAACACACTTAAATGGACCGCTTGATAAGGAAACCTAGTAATTTGAAAGGGCGCAGATTGACTAGTCCCTTGTTTTATATAATAGCTGCCTTCAGTGGTTAGGCTAGAAAAATCGCCATGAAAAACCAACTCACCGCTTGCTTGATCTTTAATTGGCTGCTTAGGCTTACCTTCAAATACAACCGTTCCACTTTGGTCACAACATATATAAAAAGGATTCTGCCCATCTGTCAGGACAGCAACCTTTGGCGCATCACTTGGATAGCCAATTTGATTAACTTTAACCATTGCTAGCCCTTTCTCCAGCTGCGCTTTTCTTTTTTTCGTACCATACTTTCAACACCTGCTCCGCTTGCTTCCCATGAATATTAAAGCCGCGATCATCTTGGGCAAGATTGGTTAAATCCGTCCCCCAATCCCACCAGAAAAAACCGCAGAACCATGGTTGATCCCAAAAGACTTCTAAAGCCGATTGGTAAAAATTCGCTTGCTCAAGTTCATCAAAGGGGAGATCGTCGTGCTCGAAATCCCACGGCATGGTAGCACAGCCGCTCGCACTGCGACAGCCAATCTCCATAAACAGAATCGGTTTGGCGAATCGCTCATGCCAAGCCTTCATTCGTGCTTTAACCGGCTGCCAATTGCTAATCATTTCGTTTACAGATGTACGAGGCTTATTAGCGACTGGATAATAAGCACTTGTTCCCAGAATATCAATTTGATCCAGCCACGTTATTGCTAACTCTTTACCATGATTTGCGTTATACGTTAACAAGCCCTTGTATACCGAACGAATCGCATTAATGACCTGATACCATTCTGTTGCTTTGTGCTCTGTCCCAACCATTTCACACCCAATACAGAATAATTCACAATTAAAGCGCTCAGCAATTTCAGCATAGTGGACGAGAAAAGCAGTATATTCAGAAAACCAAGCTGCCCACATTTGCTGAGCTTCATCAGGAAACCCAATGCGTGCCCGCCACAGTTGATCTCGACAATTGACAACTGGTTTTAAACAAATCTTCAAATTAAGCTTACGCGCATTATTTAGCGCTGTTTCAATATCATAGTCTGTCACCGTCTCACCATAACGAAACGATATTTCTTTTTTTTTTAATGTTTCTTGGCGCACCGAGAAGGCGAGCGCAATCCACTCTGCTCCTGTTTGTTTCAGCTTTTTCATTGATTCAAATGAAGCATCCGTTAAATAATCGCCTTTACGTCCGCTCCAACCATAGGTAAAACCTTTGATGAATAACGCTTTCAATCTGTACCACTCCTTGTCATCATGTAATACGCACTACCCTACGATACCGGTACGTTCAACACTCTCAACAAAGTGGCGCTGAACAAACAGATACAATACAATTAGTGGTAATATGGCTAATAAAATACTGGTATTGACAAGCATCGAGACATAGAATGGATCAACCGCTCCGACGCCACCACCCGAAGTTGTTGATAATCGATGCGCTATCGTTGCCCCTACTGTTTGAAGCTGTGTTGACATTACTGACGCATTATCGAGAAACATCGTCGTATAATAAACATCATTCCACTGCCAAACGAAGGAAAACAACATAACTGTAATAATGGCCGGAATCGCATTTGGTAGCATAATCTGAAAAAACGTTTTAAAGACACCCGCACCATCCACGAAAGCAGCTTCTTCAATTTCCTTCGGGAAGCTTTTGAAAAACTGTCTAAAGATAAAAATGAATAATCCAGCTTTTAAACCCATGCCTGTTGCTGAAGAAATGACAAACGGCCAGTAACTGCCAATTAAGTTTAGCCCACCTTCATTAAATAGACCTATCAAACCGAATAAATCAAAATTACGATAATTAATATAAGTTGGCACCATAATCGTTTGTGGCGGCACAAGAATGGTCAGGATAACCAAGGAAAATAACACGTTTTTCCCTTTAAAAGTAAACCGTGCAAATCCATACCCTACTAGCGAGCATGTAATTACCGTCAGAACCATTGTCATTGCTGACAGCAAGAAAGAATGCCATGTGACTTTTGCGTAATTCATCGTGCTGATGACATATTCAAAATTTTCAAGTGTAACGTTTCTTGGAATGAGCATAACTGTTGGATCATACAAATCAACACGATGCGTAAATGCAATAGATACTTTTAACAGAATTGGATATAGAATAACGTAGGATAGACCAATGATTAAAACAGCTCGAACGATTGTCCATACACTGCTTTTCACCTTCTCAAGTGTTAAGTAACGCTGCTGGAATCGTTCCCATCTCTGCACTTCTTGCCCTTCTTTTTTCGAATTTATGACCTTTCCCGTCATTAATGACATGTTGATCACCTCTTTCTCCTCACTGGTAAAATACTTTTCTATTAATGCTATAGGTCGTAATGAGCAAAATTAAGGCAATAATAATAAAGTAGATCCAAGACATAGCTGCACTTAAGCCAAAATCAAATTGTCGGAAGGCAGTTTCTTGAATTAATGTCGTCATATCATTGCTGGTAAAGGCATCAATAACCGTATAAATGACATTTGTTAAAATTAAGGGACTAATCATTGGAAACGTGATCTTCCAAAATGCCTCATATCCAGTTGCACCCTCAATTTTGGCAGCTTCATAGAGTTGTGGCGCAATTGCTTGTAGACCAGCTAAAAAAATAATAATTTGCACGCCAGCAGCACTAACAATTTCATAGATTCGATCAACCGATCCCGTGAGATATGTGACAAATAATTCATTCATGCCCGATTGAATGAGCAGGCGCTCAAGTTCAAAGCTTCTTAGCATTGAACCTGCTCCTGTTGCCGGATCATTACCGCCACCCATTATCGCACTTTGGAGAAAATCACCACTTTCAATTGAAGCAATGACACCGGATGCAAGAATAACAGGTAAGAAGAAGATAACCCGCGCGATCATTCTCCCTTTAAATTGCTGGTTTAATAACTGGGCCACGAACAGACTAAAAATAACCACCAACGGAACATTTAAGAGCATGTTCAGTACCGCTTCTGTCAAGGTTCGATTATAATCAACATGCTCCATTAATGCATTACGATAATTAGCCATCCCTTTGAAATCAAGTTGAAGTCCGGTTGGTGATAAACTGAGCTCACTAAAGCTATAGAACATGGATTGAATAAGTGGCACAGCAAACAATAAGGTAAAACCTAGCAGCCACGGGGCAATAAAAACCCATGCCCACCGACCTCTTCGTTCCTCTAAAGTTGGTTTACGCTTGCTAACGATCATTATCGATCCCCCCTAACCACGTGAAAGCTTAGTGCATCAACTGTCATACCTTCAACATCAACTGGCCAATCATTGTAATTAACAATGACGGCAAGCTGGTCTGCATAGGTTGTTTTCACCACTTGTTCAGCTAGCACTTGGTGATCAGTTATTGGTGACGCACTTACCTCGCTTAACACGTCGTTAAGCTCATGATACAAAGCAACTGCATCATCTAACCAGAGCTGATATTGAGCAGAAAATAAATAATCAAACTCGGTATCCTTTACAGTGGCGCCATCTTGGTAAAACCAAGAAAAATATGGGCTTGCCCCCGTTTCAAGCAACTGTAGCAGTTGCTCATCAAGCTGTTGATTCACCGCTAAATTAAGTGGTGTACCTGCATAATTGGCATAGCCCCGAATCACCATTTGATAAAATGGGACACTTTGATCAGTAATATTAAAGCCACTACTTGTTAATGGTGCCTCAAGGATCACATTTGTATATGGAAGTGCAAATGCATTTCCGCCAATCGTTAACAAAGATGGGACCTCTTCAGCAATTTGCTGATACTGTTCTATAATTGTCTGCTTAGCTTGCTCACGATTAATAACTTGCTTCTCTCTAAAATCAGAATTAACATAATTACCTAAGTCTCTAAGGGACAGCCCTGTCTGTTGAAACTGATCATATGCTTGTAAAAACGCATGAACATGATCCGGCAGTTGCCGCGGTGATAGCACATAATAAGGTGTTTGATTTTCACGATCTCGGCGTGAGCTCGCCATGTTAAATGGATAAACCTCGGCAATTCTTCGTGTAATAAAACGAGATGCCGCTTGTGATGGTCGAAAACCAAGTGAGTTTTGATGAACATTTAGTAAAGCTACATCAGGATAGAAGTTAACCTGATTATCTTGGAGAAATTGACCAAAATCAGTAAAGCCCGCTCTACCCCCAATTGGCCGATCGACTTGAATCCTATTTGGCCTCTTATGGTCAATGCCACCGTTAAACCAGCCGCTGTAACGGACCGTTAAGTCTGTAATGTCATAATCGAGTAAAGCCTGTACAATCTGCTCCGCTTCTTCGAAAGTCGTTAACGGCTGGAGCGACCGATAGGGTACGCCTAAAAACGTTTCTCTTTTCCAAATTGCCCCAGATAAATCGAGATAAAAAGGTACCGTCTGGGTTGTTGCTATCGGCTCAAGCTGATAACGATTAATTAAGTAATCCTGATAAAGCTTAGCCATCCCAACATAGCTTGCCGAGTCATTGACAGCAAACCGATAGCGCAAAGCCATTGCTTGGTCATACGTTCCACCTTGGAAAATTGAAACCGTACTAGAGCGATCACCACCAGACAGTGTTAATTGACCAGATTCCTTAATAGTAAACACACTATAAACGTTATTATATTCATTTAATCGATAGGCAACATCGGCGTAAACAGAAGCAATGGCGTCACCAGATTCAATTATGGCTAAAAAAGCATGATCATCCTGTTTCATACCAAACACCGGCAGCCGTGCAGTCTCGGTAATAGCACCTTCAGTTCGGTTAAAAACAGCTTCATCCTCACCATAGATAGGTATCCGAAACGGCTGGTAGTTTGTTTTTTGGTTATTTAAATCAATGAGTGCCCCTGAGCCATCTGGAACAAACATGTAACCCTCATGTCTTGCATTAGCAGCACCAAAAAACGGTAACAGATGAATCATTGCCAGTGGATTCTGCTCACTGTATTCAAGCTCCCTTCCATCAATTTCAACCAGAAGATCGGCACCATCAAGCTTGATTACTAGTGGAATAACAAAAAAAGTATGCTCTGATTCTTCAAGTTCTTCTTCATATTGTTCCCGATCATAAGCTAAATCCGCCTCAGTATAACCAGCTGCTGCTAGCGTTTGCAGGGATCGCTCTAAAATAACAACTGAAAACGAAGCATCACGTCTTTCATAGCTATCCTCTTCTTCAATAAAGCGAAAACGACTTTTAAAATCTTCTCGTGCCCTTTCGTCCTCAATGTTATCAAGGATGATGGTTTCAAATCGTTCTCGACTCATGTACTTTGGTATTTGCTCAATTCCTTTAGATGCTTCGCCAAAGGTAAATGTTATTTTCACACCATCTTCAATTAAATCAATGTCTACTTGCTCTTTAAGAACACTATCTTGATAGCTATTCATTCGCGTCGTCTGTCCGACTAAATTGTAATAATCTAGATAGAGTAATGCATTTAACAATTGGGCATTTTCACCTTGAGCAATTCGGTCATTTACGCGATCGTTAGGATTGGAATACCAAACATAATCAGTCTTTTTTTCCTGCACGGCAAAGGTTGCTGTTTCCCGATCAATATATAGTGCTAACTGTCCATTATCAGCAACTTGCTCCAGATCTGAAATAACAATTGGGTCTTGTAAATCATACTCCCGATCATCCAAGTCTAGCTCAGTTGGATCAATAACTTCTTCACTAAAATCCAGCTCAGCATTTGGATCAAATGCATCTCCTCCCCCTCCCACTGCATGCAGTGAAATAGGAAACAAAAGAGTGGAGGTGAACAAGCAGATATAACTTAATTGGCTTAAGAGCTTAATTGACCGATCCATAATCTCCCTCCATTCTATAGTCGATACACTATTTCCCGATAGATTGTTTCAATAAATGCATACATTTGTTGGATTAAGCTGAAGAACAACAAGCCTAAGAAAATAATGATGCCCATCACGATAAGTGTTAAGCAAAAAGTCCCAACCGTTTTCGCCACCGTATATTGATGAACAGTCATAATACCGACAAATAATAATCCCAAGAACCAAATGAGTGCAGTACCCTCTAAAAAATAATACAAAGGTACCTCTTCCCTCGTAATAAATTGACTAATAATAATTGTTGCACTATTTACCATGACCATTGGGACTAACGCGTAAGCAGTTACCATGACGATCTCTTTAAACTTACCCTCACCCTCCATTAGCGTCGTAATTGACCAATTCGAAATCGCAAAGAGGAAGAATGGAAATACAATGAAGATAAGTTCATCAATACTATTCAACTGATTAGGATTGTTGAAATTAACAATAAAACCACTATACTGCCTTTTTAAAATAACAATAATGGTTAGTATCGCCAGAATAGCCAAACCTAGCTTCGTCCGGCCCTTCTCTTCATATTTCAAATCCCAAAACCCTTTAAACGGACGAACACACACATAAAACGGATATTTAAACAGCTCGTTTCGCAATCTGCTTCACCTTCTTTCGCCGACGCTTAACTATTTTAAAACCGAAATAGCTAGCAGGAACAAGCAGCACTAAACCCATCATTAATCCAAAATGTTCTCTTAACACTTCTTGGCGATAACGCTTATATGCCTTGGAGTAGTAAAACCGATTGTGGCCATTATCAAAATAAGTCATTGCCGCTTTATTTTCCCCCTCCATTAAGAGCGCTTTACCGATGCCAATATACGCGATTTCATAATTAGCATTTAGACGCAGCACATCCTGCCAATATTGGGCAGATAGATCATCGTCCCCTAAGTTATAGTGCATGACAGCTTGATTAACAAGATAACCAAATTGCGTTGGATCAAAGACAGTTAAACGGCTATAGCCTTTGTCTAAGACTAAGAGCTTGTCAGCCAGATAATCAATGGCAACCGGGGTCCGAAATGTGCCTTCTTGATTACCAATCCCACCGAAAATATAGAGTAAATTGCCATCCTCGTCATAAGAAAAAATACGTCCGCGCTTACCATCTAACGCACTGTACATACCATAATCATTTACAGTAATATCAACAAAGAAAGAACCGCCTGATTGATCGCCAATATGAGCAAATTCCAAATCGCCAACTAGCGGATGATAGCCTTCTCTTCGGATGACATCTTCTCCAGTTGGATTTAACCGTTGAATTGGTGTATTTGAATTCAACTCAGAATTTGTCGTATAAATAAAGCCACTTTGATCTAAAGCTAAATTATTAAACTCAATTGGAATAAATAATGCCATTCTCGATCTCTGTTCACGTGTTGCAATAACGCGCCATAAGTAATCAATTGGATTAAAGGTAACACGATTGGCCCCAGTAAAACCGGTAAACACACCATCAGAATCAAATTCTATAAGGCCATCAAAAACACCTCGACCAATTGCGTAAATTCTACCCGCTTTATCGACAGCTACTTTAGTTGGATAAAATTCAAAGCCAGCCCGAATCACATCGGCATCAGGGCGAGTAATTTCGCGAATGAATTCAGCATCTGCCGTTAGTTCAACAATCCGCTGATTATTTGTATCTGCAACAAAGATATGATTATTCTCAGTTACGAAAATACCCTGGGGTTGACTAAACGTATCGGTAACGCCGGCATTTGCAAACTGGTCAATTTCCCTAATGAACTCGAAGTGTTCATTAAGAATAACAATGCGATCATTGCCTGAATCAAGAATATAAATAAAGCCATTATCGGTTACAAAAATATCCTCTGGTGCACGTAATAAGCCATACTCAGTGTCACGACCATCAATTATTTGGTTCGGCTGATAGGGGATTGCTGCCGGAACTGCCTGCTCCCAATAAGAATAGTTGTAACCGTGATAAGGAACGGAAGCACTGACAGATAAGATATCCGGAGGTATCCAAAGACAGATAACAACAACAGCAAAGATGAGCTTTTTCAGGATATGCATCAACTTCCCTCCTATTCTTTAATACCTGAAGATGACATGGTCTGAATGATGCTTGCTTGGGAAAACAGGAAGATGACAATTGGCACAGCCATAAGCATTAACGCAACCGCAGCCGCAGCACCAGCCCTCGCAATTCCACCTTGAATAATTTGCCCCATCGCATAGTTCATCGTTTTTAGCTCTTCACTATAGATAAAGTTACCACCATCTGTCCCCCAGAGCTGTTGGAACAGTAAGATAACTAGCGTCAACCACGCTGGCTTAACAATGGGCATGACAATTTGCCAAAAAATTCGATATTCACTAGCCCCATCAATGCGCGCAGCCTCTAATAGCGTATCTGGAATCTGTTCCATAAACTGCTTCATTAAATATAAGCCAAGCGAGAAAGCAAATGACGGTACAATGACGGCCCAATACGTATCGACCCACCCTAAAAAGGACATGGTCATATAGTTAGGAACTGCTGTGACATGTGGGGAGAACATTAACGATAGCACAACAATGGTAAATAGAATATTTTTTCCAGGAAAATGATGTTTAGCCAATGGATATGCTGCTGCTGCTGATAAGATAATATGGCCAACGGTTCCTACAATCGTAATAAATAATGTATTAAAAATGTAGCGCGAAAACGGCACCCACGATGTTGCCATCAAATTAAATAAATCGACAAAATTGTTAATCGTCGGATTTCGGACGAGAAAACGTGGTGGGAATAAAAAGATTTCATCTAACGGTTTAAAAGCATTATTAATTGTATAAATAAGTGGCAAAGCCATAAAAGCACCAAATAAGCCAAGTACTATGAAAATCAATAGCGTCCCAAACCACGAACGATTAACTTTTCGTTTCGGACGTGTTCTTATTTTTTTCAGACGGAAAGCCATGCGTTAATCCCCTACCTTTCGCAGTAGCCGTTGGACAACAAGGTTAGACAACATCATAATTAGGAAAAGGATGGTTGCAATTGCAGATGCATAACCCATTTCAAAGCGAATGGTACCGTAGTCAATTAAATGGGTGACAATGGTGTGCGCGGCGTATTGCACACTTGGAAAACCAGCCAGTGCCATTGACACATCTGCTACTGCAAACGACATCGTAATTTGAATAACCGCGCCAAACATTAGCTGTGGCTTCATTGACGGTAACGTAATAAACCATAGCTCTTGATAACGATTACGAATACCATCTATTGCCCCTGCTTCATATAAGGTAAGATCAATATTTTGTAAACCGGCAATAAAGGCGAGAAAACTTGTTCCTAAACTAAGCCATAGTTGCACAACCATGACAATTGCTAGCACATACTTAGCATCATGAAGCCACTGAATTGGCTCATACACTATCCCTAAGCGCATAAGCATGCCATTAGCATAGCCATAACTGTCACCCGAAAAAATAATGAGCCAGATAAAAAAGATATTGCCCGAGATTGACGGGGCAAAAAAGATTAGTGTTAGAAAAGCGCGTAGCTTGGGACCAAACTCATTAATTAGCCAAGCAAAAATAAAACAAGCAATATAGCTTAACGGTCCAGTAATCGCAGCGAATAATACGGTATTCTTTAAAGAAATGAGAAAAACATCATCCTCTAAAAATAAGCGCGCATAGTTATGCCAGCCAACCCAACGTGGGAACTCAAGCATATTAAAGTAAGTGAAGCTAACAACAATTGAAATAATAACAGGGAGCACGGTAAACATGAAGAACAAAACAAAGTAAGGCGCCATCAATACATAAGAATGCTTATGCTGCTTTAGATTCACCTTAACCTTTTGGAACAGAGATTGCTCTCGTTTCCGTTTTTGTTCTCGGTTACGATCATGGAGCATTGGCAAGTCTTCGTCTAAAACCTTTGATTGTAACAAAAGAGATCAACCTCCTATTCTAAAGGTAATTCAAACTCTGTTCGTTTCACTCTGATTTCATCATTAATATAAATAATATAGTCTGTTAATGATTCACGCGGGTTAGTTCCGTTATTAACAACTTCACGGAAGGCATTATCTAAATGACGCCCAGTGAAGTATCCACCGGGAACTTCTGGCACACCATGTACCCATTGCCATTGCTCCTCTAAACGTTGATAATCCTTTACTGGCCATGGTAATTCTTGTAGTGCTTCGACATTCGCCGTTGGGTAACGCGCCGCAGCCCCCATTAACCCTTCCATTTCACGCCCGAATCGAACTTGAACATCTTTATCCGTCCACCACTTTAGAAATTCCCAAGCATCCTGTTGGTTTTCGGCCTGTTCCATAATAATGGCAGAACTCCCTGTACTACTAACATCTCGCCGGATCGTACCATCGACCTGTTCAATACCGGGAATCGGCACAAATTCCCATAATCCACGAATTTCAGGAGCTGATACTGATAAGTGATTATAAAAGGTATAATCAGCAATGCCAATGGGCATCTCACCCGTTCTAAATCGATTAGGAAAATCAAATTTTAAAGGTAATTTATAATTCGTATAAAGACTGGTCCACTCACGAAAAGTCTCTAAGGCAATTCGCTCATCAAGTGCGCTTTCAGTATCATTATCTCGATAAAATTCACCATCCTGTTGATAGAGCATCATAGCAAACGTTTGATTTGGAATTAAATTTTGGACCTCACCAGGAAATTGCGGGTCTTGAACCAATGGTAATGCTAAATCCATATGGTTCTTCTGCAACTCAGGAATTAGCTCAATTATGTCTTCCCACGTGTTAGGAACCTCTAGGTTTAGTTCTTCTAAGATGTCACGCCGATAGAATAGCATGCTGAAAATTTGCTGTTCTGGCAGGGCGTAGACACCCCCATCAAATCGATAAGGCAGTACTGCACTTTCTCTAAATCGTTGTTCAACAGATTGATAGTCATCAAATTGAGTTAAATCGACGACTGCATTACGCATCGCATAGTTAACTGGGATTTCATTTCCAATTTGCATAGCAACGTCTGGTCCTTGTCCAGCTAATGTTGCCGGCAGAAGTACATGCATCTGCACAAGCTTCAAATTAACGTTAATACCTGTCTCTGGTGTGAATGTATCATCGATCATCGCTTTTAGAACTTGTGCTTGATCTCGACCTGTACCAATCCACACAGTGATGTTATCTACCTCATCATCTTCCTCAGCAACATTGCCAATGGTGTTATAGTCTTCGATAAATGAATAAAAGAAGCTACCCATTTCATGTGCTGCTTTTCTAATAAAACCGACATCTGCTTTAGGCATGGTTTGATCTGGTGATGCAACAATTAAATAGTCAATTTCTAGCGGCTGTTCTCGAACTGTTAAAATCCAGGTCCCCAAGCCTCCAACATTGATTCTAAATGAATCTAATCGACGTTGAATCGTTTCGGGTCGTTTAACAAAATCCTCTAACTGATAGGCCATTGTATTGAGAATTGCCGTTACATCACTTGTTTCACCAGTGACTTCTGCAAGCTGGTCGGCAACTCCGTAAAGGATTTCGCTCTGTCGCTTAAACACCTCTTCCATTTCAGGGATGTTCTTAACTAACTGATAATCACGATAAGGATCTGGTGCTACACCTGTGATCATGAGGATATTGCGATAAATGGCATTTAACTCAAGCACACTTGCCTCAACCGTTCTAAGTAATGGCGCAATTTCTCCGAGAGTAACCTCTAGTTTAATTTCATTTAGTCCTTCTTCTAAGTAAAACAAATAAGGCTCCTCTTCACCTAACACGTTCAGATTCCAGCTATTGTGATAGTAAAACGGGATGTTCTCGACCTCTTTAAATGGAAGTTTACCATTAATAAACAGCTTTCTTGTGGAAAAGACACCTCTTAGAGTATTTTGTTTATATTTAACACCAAGCTGATAAATGCCAGCTTCAGGTACATCAACTTGCCAAGAAAGCCACTGCCCCGGCCAGCGCCAATTGTATCCACCAATGGTATTCATTCTGATCTTCGAGATATGGTAAGGCTCAGTCGCTGGACTCGTTCGATCATTAATTGGATATAAGGTTGGAGCCGATTTTAAATTTGCATCTTCACCTTGGATCTTTAATAAAAACCCGGCTGTTTCCTCAACAGCTAATGCTTGGTATGACGCAAGCTGCTCTTGATAGCTCAGCGGCTCTTCAGCTTGATGTAGCTTAATATATTCAATGAGCATCGGTTCTCGTGAAGATTGCAGGGTAATCGTGTTCAAACCAAGCTCGAAATAGAATAAATAAGGCTCGGTATAATAACCATCAGAATCATGAAGATTAACAGTTTGCCAATGCGGATTTTCAACCTGACGCGGACGCAATTCGTTATCTCGATTATCACGCTCAATCTCATCACGTTCATTTTCCCAAATCCTTGGAAACGTTAACGTTGCTGCTCCTTGAAAAGGAAGCTGTCCGTTGATGTATAGCTCCCGTTCAATTGATGAGCTTTTTCCTTCGATCGGATAATACTTTATTTCAATATTGTAAAGACCAGGTTGATCGACCTCGACTTCCCAATGAACTGAACCGATCTCATCCGTTTTTATACTTGGATTTACCGCCCCAGAAAAGGGGTCGAAACGTTCAACATCCATTCCATCTGCTTCTTGATAGTCAATCGCCTGTACAATTATTTCATCCGCAGGTCGCGTTTTGTCCTGATGCTCTACTAAGTAATTGGCATACATATCATCTCGTGCTCCTGCAACAATCTCATCCCAATTAGGCTCATTTTCGTCAGCATTCACAGTAACTTCAAGCCCAAGCAAGCTGGACTGAAATGAAGAAATGCAGATAATGAGCACACATAAGCAAATAATAGTTCGCTTGAGCTTCTGCATTAAATGGTGATGACTTAACATATAACGCTACCCCCAATCCAATTTTTTATTGGATATCCTCTACATAGAACGCTCCCGCGCTAACGATTTAATTAATCGCTTTACGGGAGCAATAATAGTTAACTCAACCTAGCACTAAGCCTCTATGCACAAAGGCGTTTAAAAAATAAGTAGCTAGTTTCCAGTAAAGGCATCAACAAGAGACTGCGCTTCTCCAATAACACTTGTTACCGCTTGAGAAGGTGACTCTGCACCAGATGCAATGTTATCATGCATTTCATAAAACGCATCACTTATGCCGTAAGCTCCCCAGTAATTCGCGGCAATTTGGTTAAGCATTAACGTAGCTGTGTCTACGGCTTCTAAACTAGGCATAACCATTTCAAACCATTCGACAACATCTTCTCCTGAATATTCCCAAACCTGCATATCTTCCCAAATTTTATAAACAATATCAGCATCCTCGACACCTTTCGGAATAACTAAGCCCTCGACATTATTTACTGGTGTTTTATAATCTTCAACTTGAGGACCCTTTGGCCAAAATACATAGCCCCATTCAAAAGGCGTTTCCGCTCTGCCTTCCGCTTCCCAAACAAACCCTTGTGTCATGCCTACTAAACCTTCAGTAAAGTAACGGCGTGGATCTTCCCAGTTGTTTCCTTCATTCTCTTTAATCACTCTATTTTCATTATACAAAGCAGACATAAATTCATAAGCTTCAATTGCATTAGCAGAATCGATCGTAACCTGACCCGTTGTTTCATCCAAATATTGGCCACCATTGGTAACAACCAGATATTCTCCTAGCATGCTTGGATCAGCACTTAATCCGTATGTTGTGCCATCCGTTAAGCGAATTGCTGCTTCAAGCATTGCATCCCATGTCCAATCACCTGCTTGCTGTAATTCAAAGGGATCTGGCAAACCTGCCTGATCAAACATTGTTTTGTTATAGTACATGCCTCCACTTTGATTAACCTGGTGACCGAACATATACACATTCCCACTAATTGTGTAAATATCTTGCAGAGCTTGTGATAGCTGTGATTCGTTTAAATCTATAAGTTCATCTAACGCGTATACATAATCTTGCTGAATCAACGGCGCAACTTGGTTAGCATCTAAACCAACAATATCTGCAAATGGTTCACCAGCTAAAATTGTCGAGGTCAATTGGTCAACTTTTTCTTCCCAAGGGACAACAACCCATTCAATTTTAACGTTGTACTTTTCTTCTACCTCATGCCAGCGCTCAACGGTTAAGTCACCGATTTCTGTCCCACCCTCTGGTGTCATATCCCAATGTTGGGCAATCCGAATAACCCGACCACCTAAATCATAGCTTTCTTCTTCTACGGCAGGCTCTTCTTCACCTTCATTATCCACTTCCTGTTCTTGTTCTGGATCACCTTCATTCGCTGATGGTTCATCATTACCGCCACATGCTACTAACCCCACTAATGCAATAATTAAAAAGAATGCCAACATGGAAAACTGTAAGTTCTTCATTCTAAGAACCCTCCATTACTTTATTTTTTTAGTTTGTTACTTAATAAAAAAATAAACGATTACACATTCACACCGTTATGCTTCACCTCCTTAGTTTAGGGGTTTTAATCCCCTATCCATCTTTGCGATGTGTGGTTTAGTTTGTGAAAAACTTAATAATTAACATCCGTTTACTTAATTATTAAGCTAATCCTAAACTTAATAAAATTATTCTATATTGTAAACGCTTACATGTCAACGAATTTTTTTGTTTTTTGGTTAATCAAAGTTAATTATTCTCATTCTTAAACAAAGAACTGCTTAATTTAGTTTATGCAATTAGCTCGGCCATCTATGAATTAAATCTTAATCATAGTTGTTCATCGCCTTTGTTATAACAGCTTAGCAATAGACATAAATGCCCTTTTTATATCAGGATATGCTTAGCAATAACCTTGACGATAACTTAACTCCGTTTTTTAATGCGCAGACTGGTTATAATCTAAAAAACACCACCTAAGCAATTTTTGCTTAAGTGGTGCTAAATGCTTTATTATTCAAGTATGGTAACAGTTACTTCTCGTACACCCCAGTTAATGGCTTCATCACGTGTTGGGACATGAATATCTATCTTGTTACCTTTAATTGCTCCTCCGACATCACCAGCAACGGCTTCTCCGTATCCTTCAACATGGACACGGGTTCCTAATGGAATAACAGACGGATCAACAGCAATAACTTTCATATTACGATCTTCGTTTAAGTTTAATCCTGTTGCCGTAATACCTGTACAACCATCGCACTCTGCTGTGTATGCTGTTGCGCTCATTGTCATTGTTTTTTGATCACTTTGACCAGTAGATTCATTAGTATTACTAGATTCTGCTTCTGTCTGCTCAACTTCATTTGGTGTATCAACTGGTGCTGATGCAGGTTGAGCCGGTTCTCCCTCAGGGTCATAATCGACCTCTGAGGCATTTGGATAAATGACTAACTCATTACCCGTAATAATGAGATCTGACTCAAGTTTATTCCAATCCATTAAATCTAGCACTGTGACCTCATAATCTTTAGCTAAAGCATACAGGGTATCACCCCGCTCGATTTTATGATATATAGTTTCTTCTACTTGAATAACTTGACCTGGGTGAATAATGTCTGAATCAAGATCATTGAGCTCCCGTAACGATGAAATAGTTGTTTCATAGTCACGTGCAATTTGCCATAAACTGTCTCCTGATTCTACTTCATATTCTTGTGCATGAAGTGTAGCTGGTATAACCGCCGATACAACTGTAGCAGTTATAAACGACATAACCATTTTCTTCATTTTTAATTGCCTCCTTTTTGTTCAGCAGATTTCATGATAATACAAAACTAAGCTTCGTAGGTTACACGGCGATTAAAGGTTAATGAATTTAGAGCGACTTCTTGTTACATTTGTCATTGTGGGGCAATAAATCATGATTTTATACATCTTTTTGTTATTTTTTTTACGGAATTCATGCATTTAGCACATTTAGTTGCGTCTTTGAAATGGGATTGTCTATAATTAAATTAGAATAAATAGTACGTTAAGAGGTGAATTATTTATGTTTATTAGTGAGCAAATTGCTAGTTTTTCAGATCTTGACCATAAATTATATAGCTATATCATTAGGCATTTAGACCAAGCTATTTATATGCGCATTCGCGATTTAGCAGCTGCCACAGGGGTATCAACAACTACTATTTTACGTTTCTGCAAAAAAGTTGGGTGTGATGGCTTTGCCGAATTTAAAATTAAGCTAAAACTTTATAAGAAAGAACAGGATGCAGATAATGATGGGCATGTAATTGCAGGAGAAAAAAGCCTGACGGAGTTTCTAGAGCGGACATTGACGCGCGATTTTGAGGAAGAGATTATAAATATTGCCAAAGTAATTGCCAACTCGAAGCGCCTTGTCTTCACAGGGGTTGGCAGCTCAGGCATTCTAGCTGAATACGGCTCACGATATTTCTCTGGTCTAAAAAAATTTGCATTCTATCTTAAAGATCCTTTTCTGCCGATTCATGAACAATATATTGAAGACAGTGTGACGATTGTGTTATCTGTTTCTGGAGAATCCCAAGCTACCCTCTCACAGGTTCATCAATTTAAGCAAAAAGGTAGTGTTATTGTCAGTATTACCAACGATGCTAATAGCTCTGTTGCAAAGGTATCCGATTATAATCTTGCTTACTACGCTAGTACAGAGTTTATTGGGAATACCAATTTAACAACCCAACTCCCTGTCATCTATTTAATTGAACGACTGGCAAAAGCAACTTACTTTGAACTACAAAAGACATAAGTTGAGATAAACGCTAATATAACTGCTTAGATGCGGATATTTCTGCTTAAGCATGGATTTAGCTGATCTGGATGCGGATATTTCTGCTTAGGTACGGATTTAGCTAGTCTGGATGCGGATATTTCCGATTTGGCGCGGATTTAGCTGCTATTTTTGCTAGCAATATAAAGAAAGCCGCCCATTATACAATGGACGGCTAAACGCTTTTAAGCTATAAATTATTCGCTACTCTGTCTATTAAACCATTTGCCTTAATGACTTCCTGATACCAATAAAAGCTTTTCTTCTTAATTCGACGCAAATCCTTTGGTCCGTCTTCATCACGATTAACATAGACAAAGCCATAGCGTTTTTGATAGCCATTAAGCCAGCTCAATAAATCGGTAAATGACCAGGTGCAATACCCAATAACCTCAACACCATCGGAAATTGCTTCTTGGATTGCCTGAACATGAGACTCCAAGAAGTCAATCCGGTAGTCGTCATTGACAATATCGCCGTCCTCTAATGTATCAAAGGCGCCTAGACCATTTTCAGTAATAAGTACTGGAAGCTGATAACGGTTAGCAATTCGTCTTAAGGCAACACGTAAGCCCTTCGGATCAATTGTCCAATCCCAATCGGTTGTTTTTAGATAAGGATTTTGCACATGCTTGAACAACCCTTGTAGACCAGATTCTTTGGAGGACCCTTTTTTACCAGTTGTATTCATCGCTGCTTCGCCAACCCCATCAAGCGGATTGCTTTTTACGGTAGCTGTTTGGTAATAATTCAATCCCATAAAGTCTGGCTTAGCCAGCTTCATTAGCTTAAAATCACCTTCGACAACATCAGGTGCTAAACCTTCCGCCTCTAGGTAGTTCCAGATCGCACGTGGATACTCTCCCCATGCATAGATATCCATCCACCAATGTGAATTTAATTCTTCAGCATTTTCAGCAGCAATCACATGGTCAGGGTTGCTATCAAATGGGTAGACAGGCGAATAGGCAAAGCTTGCCCCGATTTTACCATCCTTAACAACTGTTCTAAACGTCTCAATTGCTTTAGCGTTGGCAATGTTTGCAATATGATTAGCCTGATACATCCGTTTTAAATCCTTTACTCCTGGAGGGTGAACCGCTTTTTGGTAGCCTAGGCCAATAAAAATATTCTGCTCATTTAAGGTCACCCAGTATTTAACCCGATCACCATAGCGTTTAAAGATGGTTTCGCAATAGAAATTAAAATCCTCAATAATTTCACGTGACTCCCAAGCACCATAGGCATCCATTAGTGCTTGAGGCACGTCCCAATGATAAACCGTTACAACCGGTTCGATATTATGCTTAATTAATTCATCAATTAAATCGTCATAAAATTGCAGGCCGGCTTCATTAATCTGACCGCGCCCTTCTGGTAGAATGCGTGCCCAGGCAATTGAAAAGCGATAAGCCTTTAAGCCTTGCTCCGCCATCAAAGCAACATCTTCTTGATAACGATTGTAGTGATCTACGGCAATATCACCGTTTGTTTCTTTAAAGGTTGTACCAGGGATTTTAGTATAAACATCCCATACTGATGGCCCCTTACCATCTTGGTCATGTGCGCCCTCAATTTGGTAGGCAGCAGAGGCTGAACCCCACAAAAAGTTATTTGGAAAGGCTTTCAATTGTTTATGTTCCATTAGAAGTCTCCTTTATTAAATTATTTCTTATCTTCAGCCATTATAACGTATTTGTCCACCAAAAAAAACCACTCTAATTAGAGTGGTTTCTTATCTAATTTGAGAGGTTATAAACTAGTTAAGTTCTGTAATTCGTTCTTCTACATCAATTCGCGGCCTTGCCTTAGGTACTTTTTTAGGATAACCAATTTGAACCATACCAACAAACTTTTCTCCTTTGTTAATACCAATTAATTCTCTAAATGCAGGGTCATCAGTTAGCGGCCCAGTTTTCCAGACCATTCCCAAACCTTTTTCCCAAGCTAATAAGCTGAGGTTATGGATAATTAAGCTTGTGGCAGCATAGTCCTCTTGATTTAACTTTAGAATATGATTTTCTTCCATTAACACCATTAAGAATACTGGTACTTGTTTAAAGGTTTGATAAGCCTTTTGAACAGCACTGTCTCTTTCCTCACCCTGCTTCCCCTTACCCATGTAGTCTCCAGCAAGCTGAGCTAACTGTTCCTTTGTCTCCCCTGTGATAATGACAAATCGCCATGGCTGTGTCATTTTGTGATTCGGAACCCAGATAGCTGTTTTTAGCAGTTCCTTAACTTCTTTAGGCTCGACTTCTCGATCTTCAAACATTGAAATTGAGCGTCTTTCTTTAATAATTTGTTCAAGCTTCACTTCAATCCCATCCTTTCTCCCCTTTGTTGCAGTAAGTATAGCATATCTTTTTTAAAATACGCAGTCATGCACTTTAGACTAATTACATCACTAAAAAATTTATTGCTTTTAGCTTCTTTTCATGCTAGAATGTAATTAATAAATTAATTTAATTAAGTAGAAGGGGATGTGTGCTATTTATGAAGCTTGACACACTCATAGAACAATTTAAAACTCGATTTAAACCGGTCCAGCCAGTTCATACTTTTTTTGCACCTGGACGGATCAATTTAATTGGCGAGCATACCGATTATAATGGCGGCTATGTCTTCCCTGCTTCAATTTCATTTGGTACCTATGCCATTGCAGCAAAACGTGATGATCGCAAGGTTCAATTTTATTCAGTGAACTTTGAGGATAAAGGCATTATTTCAGTTAATCTAGAACAGCTAGACTATAACAAAGCAGATAATTGGGCCAACTACCCCAAAGGAATGATTAAAGCATTTATTGATGAAGGGTTTGACATCAATACCGGGTTTGATGTGCTTATTTACGGCAACATTCCAAACGGTGCTGGGCTATCCTCCTCTGCATCAATTGAACTTGTAACAGGTGTCCTTCTTGAGTCACTTTATCAGCTCAACATTGATCGCATTCGCATGGTTCAGCTCGGGCAACAGGTGGAAAATCACTATATCGGCGTAAACAGTGGGATCATGGATCAATTTGCAATTGGGATGGGCAAGCAGGATCATGCTATTCAATTAGATTGCAATACCCTTGATTATCAATATGCACCAATTGAACTTGGAAATTATGTTATTATCATTATGAATACGAACAAACGACGTGAACTAGCAGACTCTAAGTATAATGAACGTCGCAGTGAATGTGAACGCGCGTTAAAGGAATTGCAAGAGGTGTTGCCCATTCATAGCCTTGGTGAGTTGACAACAGATCAGTTTGAGACCCACAAAGATGTGATTAAAAATGCTACCGAGCGCAAACGGGCTAAGCATGCTGTCTATGAAAATCAACGGACTAAAGATGCTTTAGTTAAACTGCAAAGTGGTGACTTAATTGGTTTTGGTCAGTTAATGAACCAATCTCACCAATCTTTAAAGCAAGATTATGAGGTAACAGGTGTTGAATTAGACACATTAGCAGAAACAGCTTGGCAGCAAGCAGGCGTTTTAGGAGCAAGAATGACTGGTGCGGGTTTTGGCGGTTGTGCCATCGCACTTGTTGATAAAGCACAAGTTGATTCCTTTAAAGACCAAATAAAAACAATCTATACCAACAAAATTGGCTATGCCCCTACCTTCTATGAGGCAACCATCGGGGATGGCGCAAAAGAACTGACAGGAGGCAATATTTAATGAATGTTCTCGTATTAGGTGGTGCAGGATACATTGGCTCACATGCAGTCTATCAATTAATTGAACAAAACCATCATGTTATTGTCATTGATAATCTTTCAACCGGTCATCATGAAGCTATTCACCCAGAAGCACAATTCTACCAAGGGGACATTCGTGAAATTGATTTTTTAAGAGAGGTATTTGAACACGAACAGATTGATGCGGTCATCCATTTTGCTGCAAACTCCTTAGTAGGCGAATCAATGGAGAATCCCTTAAAATACTTTGACAATAATGTGTACGGTACACAAGTTTTATTACAGGCCATGCAAGAGTTTGGCATTAAGAACATTGTCTTCTCCTCAACAGCTGCCACGTATGGTGAGCTTGAATCTGTCCCTATTACAGAGGAGATGCCAACTATCCCTACTAACACTTATGGTGAAACAAAGCTAACGATGGAGAAGCTAATGCGCTGGTGTGAACAGGCATATGACATGCGCTATGTATCGCTTCGCTACTTTAACGTGGCAGGGGCACGTGAGGATGCCGCAATTGGAGAAGATCATGATCCCGAAACACACCTTATTCCGATCGTGCTACAAGTAGCATTAGATCAAAGAGATTTTATCACGATCTATGGTGAAGACTACCAAACAGTGGATGGCACCTGCATTCGAGATTACATCCATGTCGAGGATTTAATAGATGCCCATATCCGTGCCGTTGAGTACCTTCAAAATGGTGGCGAAAGTAATATTTTTAACCTTGGTAGCTCACAGGGCTTTTCGGTAAAAGAAATAGTCAAAGCCGCTCGTCAGGTTACTGGCCATCCGATTCCAGAAAAAATTGGTGAAAGACGCGCTGGTGATCCAAGTACGTTAATTGCTTCATCTGCTAAGGCGCAAGCAGTGCTTGGTTGGTCACCTAGCCGAACAGATATTACTACAATTTTAACAGATGCTTGGCGCTGGCACCAACTACGCCCACAAGGTTATCATAATCGCACTAAGCAATAGTGAACCGTTAATTAGTGAGCGTTTCACTGAAAGATAACACCACAGGCATGGGAATGCGTTTACTCGCCCTATCGAAAACATTTGCACCTAAAGGCTCGACTAAAATACAGTCTCTTAATGCATCAAGCTTTTCCTGACTGTTGATCCCCCGCTTAGCCTGCTCAAATACTTCGCATACGCTTGATAGGGGGATACAGTTAGTTAATAAGCGATAAAAGTTAATTGCTAGTCGTAACCATGATTTGAAATGTGTGCGATCATAGTTTTATCACTTTTAAATGCTAAATAGATTTGCACCGAACGGAGGATAACCATGATTGAACAAAGCATTGAACAGCTCATTAATAAGAGCATTGAAGCCGGACTGATTGAAGAACGCGATCGAATTTACAGTCGTAATCAACTAATTGGCTTATTAAAGCTGGACAGCTTTACCGAGCCTAATACACTGCAAAGCGAGGCTTCAATTCCTGAGCTTCTCAATCAATTAATTAATTATGCTGTGGAGCACTCGGTAATTGATAGCGCCCTAGACGATAGAGAAAAATTAGATGCGCAGCTAATGAATGTATTTTTATCAAAGCCATCTGAAATTAATCATACTTTTTCAAGGTTATACATGCAGGACCCTAAGAAAGCAACAAATTACTTCTATCACATGAGTCAAGTTAGTCATTACATTCAGACAGAACGTATAGCGAAAAATATTCATTATCAGGCGGAGACGGCCTATGGAAAGCTTGATATTACCATTAACCTTTCCAAGCCTGAGAAGGACCCCGAACAAATTAAGCGGGAGCGTCAACTGAAGCAAGCTGTGAAATACCCACAGTGCTTGCTCTGTAGAGAAAATGAAGGCTACGTTGGTAGAACAGGACATCCGGCGCGCTCGAATCACCGAATTATTGATCTTGAGTTGGATAAAGAAGCGTGGTTCTTTCAATATTCGCCTTATGTTTATTACAATGAACACAGTATTGTCTTTGCCAAAGACCATCGCCCAATGGTTATCGCCAAAAAGACATTTAAACGCTTGCTTGATTTTGTGGCGCAATTCCCCCACTATTTTATTGGCTCTAACGCTGATTTACCGATTGTAGGTGGCAGCATTTTAAGTCATGATCATTATCAAGCTGGTAATTATACGTTTGGTATGACAGAGGCAGCAAATTTGTTCTCATTTGAGTTACAAAATTATCCAAATATACAGGCATCTGTCTTAAATTGGCCAATGTCTGTCATTCGATTACGCCACCCTGAACAAGAACAACTTGTCCAAGCTGGTGACGCTATTTTACAAAGCTGGCGGAACTATAGTGATGAGGAAGTTGCAATTAGAGCCTATTCTGACGATACGCCACATAATACCATTACCCCAATTGCGAGATACCGTGATGGCTATTTTGAATTGGACCTGGTCTTAAGGAATAACCGAACAAATAAAGCGCACCCAGATGGTATATTTCACCCTCACCAAGATGTTCATCATATAAAAAAGGAGAACATTGGATTGATCGAAGTGATGGGTTTAGCTGTCTTACCTCCACGACTTAAGCCTGAGCTCGACCAAGTTAGCGCCTATTTAACAGAACAGTCAGACTCAATCGCAGACTATCATCAAGCATGGGCAGACCAATTAAGAGCCGAGACGGACATCACGCCAGAAAACGTTCAAGGGGTTATTGAAGAAGCATTAGCCAAAAAATTCACTCGCGTATTAGAGGATTCTGGTGTGTTTAAATTGAATATAGAAGGGGAAGCGGCATTTAAGCGCTTTATTTCATTTCTAAACAGCTAAAAAACAGGAGGAAGAAACAAATGAAAATGACTTCAACGCCTTTGCAGGTGGATGGTAACCAATGGACAGAATACACACTGACTAATACAAATGGCATGTCCGTTAGTTTTTTAGATTTTGGTGGCATCATCACTTCAGTAAAAGTTCCTGATCGTAACGAAACATATCAGAATGTTGTCATTGCCTTTGATGACTATCAAGACTATTTAAATAACACCAGTTATTTCGGCGCACTAATTGGGCGGGTAGCCGGTCGAATTGATCATGCTAGCTTTAAGCTTGGTGAAAAAACTTTTTCTTTACCAGCTAACGAGGGCGACCACCATTTACACGGGGGCCAAGTTGGTCTTCATAATATCGTTTGGCAGGTTGAACTACTTGAGCGTGCATCAAGCTTAGCGGCGGTTCTCTATCACACTAGTATAGATGAAGAGAGTGGTTACCCTGGTACAGTTCAATACAAGGTTACTTATACACTGACTGCTGAAAATACGTTTGAGATTGATTATGAGGCATTTTCTGATCAGGATACTGTATTAACATTAACAAATCACACTTACTTTAATCTTTCAGGCGATCTTGAAACAGATATTCTGAATCATCAGGTGATGTTAGATGCTGATCAATTTGTTGAGCTTGATGACGCGTTGATTCCAACTGGCCGAATCTTACCCGTAACAGGTACAGCATTTGACTTTACCAGTGGTCGACCACTTCGTGATGGTGTTAACAGCATTGATCCACAAAATATCGTTGCTAATAATGGTTATGACCATTTCTTTATCTTTAATAAGCAACAAGCAGCAGATGCTATTCTAACTGATCCTGTAAGTGGCCGCGTATTAACGGTTAAAACAGATCAACCAGGTGTTGTGATGTATACATCGAATGGGCTGGATGATTCCTTTAAGCTTAAAGAACGGCTCTCTGCTAAGTACTTAGGTGTGTGTTTAGAAACACAAAGCTCTCCAGCGTCATTGGTTTACGATGGTTTTCCAACCATCTTGTTAGGTGCACATGAGGTTTATCGAAAATCAACCACCTTTACCTTCTCAGTGCTATAAGCGTAACAGTAAAATGCGCATCGCTGCATACGTGCTTATCAAGTAAGCGATTTGTATGCAGTGATGCGCATTAATTATTCTTTAGAAGTTAGAGCTCCAATTCTCCGTTTTTCGCAAAAAGCTCAACTAGGATAAGAGCAACTGCACCGAGCGCCGTAGCATGATCCCCTAATTCAGAAACAGTAACAAGCGTATCCTTTGCTGCTCTCGTTAACACCCGCTCAGCAATAGTTTCTTTAATGATTGGCATTAAATACGTGTTCGCCTTCATTACCCCACCATTTAAAATGATTTGACTAGGATTGATAGTATGGATTAAATTCGTTAAACCAACACCAATGTAATAGCCGGTCTCGGTAAGAATCTTTTGTGCAAAAGTATCACCCGCTTCGGCTGCTTCGAAAACATCAAAGGCGGTCACATCGGTTAAGTCAGTTAGTGACGTATCCATGCCCTCTTTAATAAATTGCTTCGTTCTAGTCGCAATAGATGGCCCAGAGATAACCGTTTGCCAACAGCCATAATTTCCACAGCTACAGCGCGCACCATTTAAATCTATCGTCATATGACCAATTTCTCCCGCAATAAACGTCTCTCCATGATACAAGTCGCCCTCTATCACTACCCCTGCTCCAACACCAGTACCAATATTAACAGCGACTAAGCGATCGTAGCCCTTGCCCTGTCCAAACCAAGTCTCTGCCAACGCAAGCGCTCGTGCATCATTTTCCACCTTTACCATGTATGAAAAATGGTTGGACAAAGCTTCTGCAATTGGCATATCACGTAAATTTAGATTAGGTGCATAAAGAGATTCCCCCTCATTTGCGTCTACAACACCATGCATAGCAACACCAATTCCAATAATATGATCGCTATACTTCACATGATCTGTTACCATTGCCTCTGTTACATGAATAAGCTGTGTTAAAAATTGTTTATCCGTAATTGGGAGTAGCAGCTGATGCTGTGCATTGGCAATAATTTTTCCTGATAAGTCAGTTAGGATAAGGTCAATTTGACTTGGACCAGCATCGATTCCGATCATATAATACGCTTGCTGATCAATGACTAGCATGGTTGGCTTCCGTCCACCCTTCGAAGTGCCTTGGGTACTTTCTTTAACAATCCTCTGATCAATTAGCTCTTTAACTAAGGAGCCTACAGTTGGCGGAGTTAATTGCGTGTCTTTAGCAATTTGCGCTCGGGAAATCGGTCCTTCATTTAAAATCTTAGTCAGAATAATCGATTTATTTAATGATTTCATTCCTTTAAAGCTACCACGTTGCATAGTTGTATCTCCTATCGTTCAGTTCATCTAATAGTCTATTTTAACATGTAAGTTAACTTAATTAAAGAACCTACTCATAGAATTAATGGTAAATGGAACTTAGCTCATTGCACTATTTAAATAGAGAAACAGAGATAATCTAAAGTAGCTTTAAATTATCTCTGTTTTTTTAAAATTAAAAATGACATTTAGCTATTAACAACATCAATTAATTGAAAGGTTGTCACATCAACTAAGCCACGATTTGAAATACGAATATCTGGTATGACTGGTAATGCAATTAGTGAAAATGTCATAAACGGTGCATGAATTGGGCAGCCCAATCGCTTCCATGCTGCTTCTAATTGTTGAACCTGTTCAACAACCAGCTCAGCGGGGTGATCTGACATTAGCCCTGCAACAGGCATTGGAACCTCTGCAATCACTTTACCATCCTCTACCACTAGCATGCCACCACCTAATGCAACTAGCTTGTTTGCGGCTATTGCCATATCTTCATCGTTAACACCCATAACCAATAAATTGTGGCTATCATGCGCGACCGTGGAAGCAACAGCCCCTCGTTTCAATTGAAAGCCATGCGTAAACGCTAACGATCGATCACCTGATTGATGATGGCGATCTAGACAAGCTAACTTAATAACATCCTGATCCAAATCGGCATGAATATACCCGTCATGATCAGCTGTTAAGGTAAATTGTCCCCGTTCTGTTCGCGCACTATTTTCAATAATATTAATCACATTAGCACTTACCTGTTGGTTCCCCTTCACTCCTTTGAAATGAAAGTCCTCTGCCGTCAGTGTTCGTTTAACATGAATGGATTGTTTAATATAGTCAGGATACCGATAGGTAGGTATATCTTTAACAATGGTGCCATCCTTCGCCACAATTTCACCATTGGCAATGACCAACTGTGGGTTCATTGTGGTTAAATCATCAAGTACAATAATATCCGCAATTTTACGTGGCGATATACTGCCATAGTCATCTGCTAGCTTAAAATACCTCGCCGTATTTATCGTAGCTAACTTAATGGCTGTGACAGGATCTACGCCCTCTTCAATCGCACGTCTTACAACATAATTAATCTGTCCCTTATCCATTAATGTTTGTGGGTAGATATCATCCGTGACAAGCATGATCTGATCAGTCTGAATATTGTCCTCTGTAATGACCTTAATGACCTCTTTAACATCCTGCCAAGCAGAACCTTCTCGAATCATGACGTACATCCCTAACCTTAGTTTTTCTAGGGCTTGCTCCTTGGTCACCGTCTCATGGCATGAATCAACACCCGCAGCTAAGTATGCTTGGAGCATCTCAGTACTGCCCTCGGGGAAATGTCCCGTTACCGTTCGCCCAGCGGCAATGGTTGCGTTAATCTCCCCCATCATTTTTGCATCTCTGCCAATCACACCGGGGAAGTTCATGACTTCGCCTAAGCCAACGACATTCGGCCATGTTAAGCCCTCTTCGACATCAGCAACCGATATTGATGCTCCTGCATCCTCTAAGCCATCTGTTGCAGGCACACACGATGGAAAGGTGGTAAACACATGCAAGGGTAACCTTGCCCCTTCCTCATGCATAAGCTTCACGCCATCTTTACCAAACACATTGGCCATCTCGTGCGGATCCATAAAAATACTTGTCGTTCCTTTCGTTAATGCAATTCGGGCGAATTCAGTGACGGTTAGCATTGTACTCTCGACATGCATATGACCATCCATCAAGCCTGGCGCAATAAATTTACCCGCTAACTCAATTATCGTTGTGCTCTTTCCAATTGTATGATCTGCCTTACCGACATAGGCAATTCGGTTTTGGTAGATGGCTACATCAATATTTTTATTTAATTCACCAGTAATAACATTAACCAAGGTTCCGTTTTTCAACACAAGATCGGCAGGCTGTTCACCTAAAGCAACCGCAATTAATTGTTCATTTATTCTAGATAATTGACTAATCATTTCTAACACCTTCCTTAAAGTTTTTTAGCTGTACAAAAAAAGCCTAGGTTTACTAGACTTCATGGATGCACAAAAACAAAAGGGTAGTGTTTGCACCTTCAGCTTATGTACATGTAGTCCAATGATTTACGGTCATCCGGTAGAGACGCTTATGCCCATCCATAAGCTTATACATGCGGATCTATTCATTTATTTTGTTAAAAACCGACTATAAAGGTAATGATAAACCCCTTCTTCATCACACGTGTGTGTTGTCACATCAGTTGCCAAGTCTTTAATTTCTTTAGGTGCATTTTTCATCGCTACTGCTTCTCCAGCGAGGGCGAACATTTGCACATCATTAAAACTATCGCCCATTACTAATATATCGGCAGCATCTATAGCTAGTTCAGCCAAAAATTCTTCAATTGCTGTTGCTTTATTCTTTCCAGCTACCATCAATTCAATGTTATGAGGTGTAGAGGACGATGTTGAAAACGGTAGCGTTTCTTGCAGACTTGCTAAAACAGCACCCCATGATTGGATATGTGCTTGCTCCTTGCTAAAAAAGTAAAATTTTGAATATTGACCTTCTTCAATCTTATCTACCCATTCAATTGCTTGTTCCATTGATTCTAAGCGCTCTGTCCACTCGTTGATACCAACACTTTCAGGTTTTGGTTCATACGTCTCCTTCGAGAAATAAGGATAATCCTGACGCTCAGCTAGACACGCCCCCTGCGTTGGAAACAACTCATAATAAACTTGATGTGTGCGTGCTTTGATAATAACTTCTTTGACCAGCTTTACTGGCAGCGTGTACTCAAATAGCTTGCGTCCAGATAAATAACCAGACATACCGTTAGAGCTTATAAAACCGTCTATTTCAAAATCGTCCGGAGCTGTTGGATAAATTTCTTCATTTCCTCTACCTGTTGCAACAAAGACCTTTATACCTTTTGCCCTAATTTGTTTGATCACGTCTTTCGTGCGTTCAGTTACTTGATTGTCATGGTTAAGTAACGTACCATCCATATCTAGAAAGATTGCTTTCGGTGTTGGCATGTTCATCCCCTCTTTCTCTATAATTAAAAACTAGTATAGCATGTTTAGAAACATTCGTAGTATTTTTTAAAAAAATTAATTCTTTGCAAAAAAACAACCCACAGATAATGGGTTGTGAAAAAAGTGGTTGATTACGATAAATGATGCAAATAGGAATCCATCATTTTAGCCCTTTACGCGTACTATGCTTTATTTATTAGCGGTATTAAATGCGATTTTGCTACCTACCTCAACTTTTCCGTAACTTCTCTTGCTTTTTTAGGTTTATCCGCGACTTCTCTTTTTTGTATTTAGTGGTTTAATGGTCGCTTCTATCTCAGCTCTTCTATCTTCTAAAAACGGCGGCAAAGCAAGCGTTTCTCCAAGTTGGTCAACGGATTCATCAACAGCAAACCCTGGCTCATCCGTCGATAATTCATACAAAATGCCATTAGGCTCTCTAAAGTAAAGTGCTTGAAAATAATATCTGTCGACGATCCCGGAATTAGGCATACGTTCTCCTTTGACGCGCTCAAACCATTGATTTAACGTTTTCTTATCCTTCACACGAAATGCAACATGATGAACACTTCCACGTCCCGGCCGTTCACGTGGTAAGTCTGTTCTCACTTCAATATGAACCTCCCCACCTGTTCCACCAGCGCCTGTCTGGTATACCTCTACATCAGGCTGACCATCTTGATAAGCAGGGTAGCTACTAACATGCTTAAACCCCATGACATTGACCAAAACTCTTTCAGTTGGCACTAATTCTGGAACGGTTAGCCGGACTGGTCCTAATCCAGTAATCCCATACTCTTGTGGGACATTGCCCTTTTCCCAAGGGATCCCCGCTTCAATCCCTTGATTATGTTGATCCGAGACTAGCATTAACCGTTGGCCTTCAGGATCGTCAAAGAAAACAACGGCACGACCCAATTGTTGCTCAATGCCCTGATGCTTTACATCATAGTGATTAAACCGTTCAACCCAATAAGCTAACGCTTGATCATTGGCTACTCTTAAACCGGTTAGCGATATACTATTATTTCCTCGGTATGTTTGCCCAATACCTAACATTTCAAAGAAGGTTAAGTCTGTTCCCGGACGACCTATTTCATCAGCATAAAACAAATGATACATATCGGGAGCATCTTGATTCACTGATTTTTTTACCAGTCTTAGACCAATAACATCAGTATAAAATTGATAATTGCGTTCTGCACTTGCAGTTAACGCCGAAACATGGTGAATGCCTAATAATTGCATGAATTGAACCTCCCTAATTATTACATCATCATTACCACTACTATAGCTAATTATGCTTCCATCTTAACTAACTTTAGTATAACCTGAAATTATCTCGAATTCAAGATAAATATTTTTCCCCTTCTCAAACTAACTTAAATATGTTATGCTTTCGTTAATTAAATAGCTTTGACTACTAGGGGTGCCCATCTGTATGGGCTGAGAGAAAAGCGCGCTAAAGCTTTTTAACTCTTATGGACCTGATCTAGTTTATACTAGCGGAGGGAAGTAGTATAGTTACTCTATTTCTATTTATCAGGTCCTGTCTTTAAGCTATTTTAGATAATTTTAATTATCTAATTGACATTAAAGGAGGGCTTTTCTTATGAACAAAACAAAGCAAATGACGGTGATGGCTGCCTTTATCGCGATTGGTGTGTTAGGTGCTTCATTCTTGTGGTTTCCTACTGGAATTGCACGTGCATTTCCAGTCCAGCATGCGTTAAATGTCATTAGCGCCGTCGTACTAGGCCCGATTCCTACAGTAATTATTGCATTCGGGGTTGGTTTAGTTAGAAATCTTCTCGGTTTGGGCACATTACTTGCTTTTCCTGGCGGGCTAGCCGGTGCTATCGCAGCTGGGCTTTTTTTTCGAATGCGCAAAACAACTACGGCGGCTATTGTGGGTGAAATCATTGGGACTGGCATAATCGGCTCGTTATTAGCTATCCCAGTCGCACGCATCTTGATGGATCAAGCGGTTGGCGTCTTTGCATTTGTACCTGGATTTATCATAAGTAGTTTGGTCGGATCAGTAATTGCCGCATTAGTTTTACCGAAAATTAAACCACTTTTAGAAAAAGAAACCATTTAACTTAAAAAGTCTGATCTAGCAACGTTGCTGATCAGACTTTTAGCTAGTTAATGCTGACATGAATTTTTTCAATACGCTTGTCAGAAACCTCAACAATGCTAAAGGTTATATTCTTATAAACATGCTCTGCCTGTTCATCTTGTTGCGGGATCCGGCCAAATTGATTAATTAAAAACCCATTAATGGTCTCGTGTTGACCGATTGGAAGCTCAACACCGAAGTACTCATTAAAATCAACGAGGTGGGTCTTGCCCTTTACAATTGCTTCGTTAGCTGTTATCCGTTCAATATCAAGCTGGTCCTCGTTAATGCCATGCTCACTTGAGATCTCACCAACTATCTCTTCAATTAAATCCTCAATGGTAACTAAACCATGCGTGCCACCATACTCATCAATTACAATCGCAATATGTAGGTTTTCCGCCTGCATCATCCGAAACACTTCGTCAATTGATTTTCCATTGATGATAAAATAAGGCTCACGCATAATACGCTCAAGAACAAAGCTGTCAGATCCACTTGTTAAAAGGGGAATTAAATCTTTTGTGTGTAAAATACCAACTACTTGATCAATATGCTGATCATAAATTGGATAGCGGGTATATCTTTCTTCACTAACTTTTTTAATAATATCTTCTATACCCGCGCGAACATCAATTGCAGATATAGCTGTCCGGTGCGTCATGACGTCTGATACACGCTTATCATTAAACTCAAAAATATTATGAATCATCATTTTTTCACGCGTATTAATTGTTCCCCGCTCTCCACCAATATCGATCATCATCCGAATCTCTTCTTCGGTCGCTTCATCATTCTGAGCGTTTGGATCGACACCAAATAACCGCACAAAAAGATTAGTTGAAGCATTTAAAAATACCACAATTGGGAGGCTTACTTTAAACAGAATAGTAATGGGCTTAACGACAAAACGTGCGATTGTCTCTGCCTTTTGTAACGCCAGCTGTTTCGGTACAAGCTCTCCAAAAACAAGGGTGAAATAGGATAGCAAAATAGTAATGACAAAGACTGCAATGGTATTAATAGCCGGTAATGATAATGGCAGCCCCCATTCATACAAGAACTCAGCGACCGGCGCCGCAAATGTATCAGCTGCAAATGCACTGGCTAAGAAACCAGCTAAAGTTATTCCAATTTGGATGGTAGCGAGAAAACGCCCAGGTTGTTTAAGTAAGCGATTTATCAATTGAGCTGTTTTATCTCCCCGGTCAGCTTCTCGCTCAATCTTATTATCATTTAGCGAAACAAGCGCGATCTCTGAAGCCGCAAAAAAAGCATTTAATAGAATTAAAACAATTAAAATAATTAATGATCCCATTTTTTAGTTAATTCTCCTTCTTACCCATTGGTACTTCCATTATATCTTTGCTCAATTTTATTTGTCACGTTTTGATCTTTGACAATTAACAGTCAAATATATATTGTAATTTGACCATTAACATTCAAAGTGGTATAGTTGACTTAACAAAAAGGAGTGAAAACATGCATGATCATTCACACCACTCACTTAAGCCATCAATCCAAATTGAACAACATAAGCACCATTTTACTAAATCCGAGCAAAAAATTGTCCATTATATCTTAACCAATCACGAGAACATTATTTACGACTCTTTAACTGAGCTGTCGGAAAACAGTGAGGTTGCTGAAGCAACAGCGCTACGATTTTTTAGAAAAATAGGCTTTAGTGGATTTCAAGCATTTAAACTGGCATATGCTCATGAACAAACTTATCGCCAGCAAGAAAGCGCATTAGATTACGTTGACCAAATTAAAGCAAATATGGTGACAGCTATTGAAGAATCTTACCATTTAGTGGATCAAACGCAGTTGGATCAAGCCGTTAAGTTGATTAACTCAAGTAATGATATTGTTGTTTTTGGAATTGGCGCTTCTGGAATTGCTGCATTAGACATGCAGAATCGTCTTATGCGAATTGGAAAGAATATTGAAGTTATTACAGATACACATGCCCAAATTATGCGTGCTACTTCGTCGAAAGCAGATACGGTAATTATTGCGATTAGCTTGACCGGAAGTACTAAAGAAATTATTGATAATATCACCATTGCAAAAAATAAAGGAGCAAGTATTGTTGCTCTAACGAACTATTCAAAATCACCACTGACCAAGCTTGCTGACATCGTCTTATTATCGTCTGCAAAAGAAAATCCCCTTGATCGTGGCTCACTTGTCTCTAAAATATCTCAGCTCTACCTTATTGATCTTATTTGTACGGGCATAACTATTTTAAATAGTGAGGAAGCTGAACGAATTAAACGTGAAATCACTGAAAACACCACCAATAAGCTCTTCTAGGAGGAACCTATCTATGCTCTTAATAAAGAATATTAATGTTTATTTAGAGAACAAAGTCATTGCAGGTGATGTCTTAATTAAAAATGGCATTATTCAAGAAATTGCAGCTAGCATTCCTTGTGAACCGGACACCATTATTAATGGGACCGGGCTGAATCTTATCCCTGGGTTTATCGATACACATATCCATGGCGCTAACGGCGCTGATGTGATGGATGCAACCCCTGAAGCCTTAGATAAAATGGCCTCGTATTTAGTCACTGAAGGAACAACAAGTTTTTTAGCGACTACAATTACCCAAGCTCACCCTCAAATTGAAGCCGCTTTATGCAATGTCGCGACCTATCAACAAAAAGAAGGAACAGCTCAACTGCTCGGCGTTCATTTAGAGGGACCATTTGTTGAAAAGTCAAAAGCAGGCGCACAACCAGAACAATACATTTGTCAGCCTGATCTCTTATTATTTAAGCACTGGCAAGCTTTAGCTGACAATAAAATAAAGACGATTACGATTGCACCTGAACACGACCATGATGGTAGCTTTATTCAAGCCTTACGCGAGCAAGGTGTGAATGTTTCTGCCGGGCATACTAATGCTGGATTTAGTGAATTAAAGCGGGCGGTTGATCGAGGCGTTAATCAGCTAACACATCTTTGCAATGCGATGAACGGTATTCACCATCGCGATATCGGTGCAGTCGGAGCAGCTTTTCTATCAGAATCACTTAAAGCAGAGATTATCGCAGACGGCATTCACGTTGACCCTAGCATGCTCGAGCTTATTTACAAGAACATTGGAAGTGAGCGATTAATCTTAATCACCGATGCAATGCGAGCCAAAGGGTTACCATCAGGGAATTACGAGCTAGGTGGGCAACCTGTGTTTGTTTCACAGGACCGCGCAGTCCTTGAGGACGGTACACTTGCAGGTAGTATCCTCAATATGATCGATGGTGCTAAACAACTACTCAACATTCCTGACGTTAAACTTGAGGATATTATCAAGATGGCAGCCATTAATCCAGCTAAACAATTAGGCATTTTTAAGCAGAAAGGCTCAATTAAAGTTGGAAAAGATGCCGATTTACTAATTGTAGATGACGCATTGACTTTAAATACAACAATTGCACAAGGAAAAATTGTTTTCCAAGGAGGAGCATCATGAACATTATTACAGTAACAGACTATCAAGCAATGAGTGATTGGGCTTGTCAGCATCTCATTAAGCGGATTAATGAATTAGAGCAGCCCGTATTAGGGTTAGCAACTGGCTCAACACCTGAAGGCATGTACTCAAGTTTAATTAATGCCTATCAAAATAAGCAAATTTCTTTTGAAAACGTCATTTCATTTAATTTAGATGAATATGTGGGGCTACCTAGCGATGACCATAACAGCTACAACTATTTCATGCATGATAAATTATTTAATCACATTGATATCAAGGGTAAAAATGCTCATCTTCCCAACGGCATCGCCTCATCACCCGACCAAGAATGCCAAGATTATGAAAAACTAATTACACAGACGAATGGCATTGATTTGCAAATACTTGGCATCGGTTTAAACGGACATATTGGCTTTAATGAACCTGGCACACCTTTTTCTAGCCGCACTCATGTTGTGGAACTGGATGATTTGACACGTGAGGCAAATGCCCGCTTCTTTGCAAGCAAGGATGATGTTCCTACTCATGCCATCACGATGGGAATTGCAACCATTATGGAAAGCAAAGAAATTATCTTACTCATCTCTGGAGAGAATAAAGCAGAAGCACTTAAACAGCTTATCGAATCAGATGTGACGGAAGACTTCCCTGCTTCAATTTTACAAAAACACCCTAATTTAACAATTGTGGCAGATGAAGCAGCTGCCCATAGTCTTGTAACGAAGTAATGTAGCTATTTTTAAGAAATACTTGTTTGAAAAGGTAGTTGGCCTGTTTACAGAGCAACTATCTTTTTTATTATTCAACTCTGGCACACTGAAAATAGTCATGAAGCCTTGCTCGTCTATGGGAGAATCGTTATGTACTACCCATGTTGACTTTCTTATCCGCTTGGCGCGCTATGTTGTTCGAAAAGCAATGGATTCGCTTTTCGTTAGGCTGGCTTTAGCCATCTTAGCTGAACTTTAATATATTGATGCGAAAGGTAAGCTATTATAATTCAACCAGTCCCGTACATTCTTTTCGGTGCTTTAAGGGATTACAATGTTTAGAACATTAGCTGCTTACACATGCTAACAATGTTTTTTCTTAATATATTTTTTAAGTAACTCATTAAAATTGTTTGCATAATAAGTCTGCTCAGATTACAATAAGACCATGTTGGTCTGAGGAAACTTTTAAGACCAAGCACAATTTTTTGAACCTAAGCCTATAATATTAAAGCAAATATTAAGGATAGAAAGGATTAACATAAATGGACCAGAATGTTTTGCTCGCTTTTGGATTAACATTATTCGCAGGGCTTGCTACTGGAATTGGGAGTTTACTGGCTTTTTTCACTTCCACAACCAATACGAAATTTTTGTCTTTTTCTTTAGGTTTTTCGGCTGGCGTTATGATTTATGTTTCAATGGTTGAAATATTCGCTAAAGCACAAGATGCGTTGACAAATGAGCTCGGTCAAGTTAAGGGTAATTGGATGACTGTCGTTGGTTTTTTTGGTGGAATGCTCTTAATTGCAATAATTGACCGCTTCATTCCCAAACAGGGTAATCCACATGAAGTAAAAAAAGTTGAGGATATGGATAAAAATCCAGCACAAGTTAAGGATGCTAACTTATTAAAGATGGGTTCTTTTACCGCTTTGGCCATTGCGATTCATAATTTCCCAGAAGGGATAGCAACTTTTGCAGCAACCTTGCAGGATCCACAGCTGGGCATACCTATTGCAATAGCAATAGCGATTCATAACATTCCTGAGGGAATTGCTATTTCAGTACCTATTTATTATTCAACAGGCAGTAAGAAAAAAGCCTTTAAACTGTCTTTCCTGTCTGGCTTAGCTGAGCCTGCCGGTGCAATAATTGCTTATTTTTTATTAATGAACTTCCTAACTGATACTGTATTTGGCGTTATATTTGCTGGGGTAGCAGGGATTATGATCTTTATTTCATTGGATGAGCTTTTGCCAGCAGCGAAGCGCTATGACGAAACGCATATTCCAATTTATGGTTTAATTGCAGGAATGGTGGTCATGGCATTAAGCATCTTATTGTTAATGTAGTCACCTAAAAAAGAGATCATGTCGGAAAGGCTAAGTGCCACTGACATGATCTCTTTGTAAAATTTACTGTTTTCCGCTAATCTGGTGTACTTTATAGTAGTGATAGAATTGAGTTGGCACCTCTTTTATATACGCTGATACCTCTTCAATAGCAATAACTGTTAATGCATGCATGGCTCGTGTACAGCCTGTGTACAATAGGTTTCTTTCCAGCTCATCTTGGTAATGCGTCGCTGAGGCATTATAAACAATAACTGCATCAAATTCTATTCCCTTAGCGAGATACGTCGGAATAATTTGCACGCCGGGATTAAAGGTATGCGATTCAATATTGACAAGATGGGATTCTGGATAGGTTGGCTTAATTAAATTGGCCAATTCTTCTGCCTCTTTTAAGGTTTTCGTAATGACAGCAATATTGTTAAAGCCCTTATTCGTATAACCATCAATTGCTTCGTAGAGTTTGTGCTCAGCAATCGTTTTATTCTCGACCTCCAATACAACCGGAAGACTTCCAGATCGATTAAACGCCTCTATTTTACTGCCATTAGGCATAAATGCTTTAGAAAACTCAATAATTTGCTTTGTAGATCGATAACTACGCCATAAGGTAATAAATGATTGCTCATCATAATGATGATGTTGCAATACATTTTGCTCAGACAATGCATGATAATAGATAGCTTGATTGACATCACCAAGTAATGTCATCCTACAGCTTGGATATATTCGTGCAAGGTATTTTAACTGGAAGGTTGAATAATCCTGAGCCTCATCTAGAATGATATGTTTAATCATTCTGTTTTCATCAAACCCGATCAGCATTCTTTCAAAATACAAGAATGGCGTAGCATCTTCCCAAGTTAGATAACGTTGGGTAATATGCTGCTTGGTAAAGCGTGCAATGTGCTGCCACTCTTCATCCTTCATTTCTGCAGTACCTTCTTGTTCAAACAACTGTAAATATGTTTTCATCGTGTCAACATACTTAAACTGGGTAATCTTTTGCCTTAATGGCTTCAGTTGTTTTCTTAGCCACTTAGCCTTTAAATAAAGTGCCTCTTTTTCACTATCGTTATAGCTTTCAAATTGCTCCTCCTGCTCAGACTGCATCTCGTAGTATGCTTCTTGAAAATCAGCTTTATCTAATAGCTCTAATTCATCCTCTAGCCATTCTGCCTTTAAAAACCCACGTTCCTTCTCCTTAAGGTTAGTAAGCAACCACTCTGTCATTTTAACTAACCTGTTTTGAATACTCATGTTAGACGGTAGTTGATAAAAAAAATGATTTAGTGTGTCTTTATTAAACAATAATTGATTTCGGAAACGAATATTTCGAAAAACAAGCCCCTGTGCTTTTAATTGTTCGAGAAAGGCATCAACATGATGCTGATAGGCTTCTGAAGATTTATAATGCATAGCTTGCAGCCTAACTTGATCATGTTGCTCCCTTTGCTTTAAGGTAGCCTCAAGTTGCTCAAACGGGGATTCGACTGTAAACCGATTACCCAATTGTTGGTCAACATAATGATAAAAAGTCATCTGTTTAATATTTTCTTCTCCAAGTTCAGGTAATACACTTGCAACATAGCTATTGAATAATGGGTTTGGTGAGAATAAGATCATTTGATCTGCTTTCAGCTCTTCACGATATCGATATAACAAATAGGCAACTCTCTGCAATGCTGCTGATGTTTTCCCACTGCCAGCAACACCTTGGACTACAAGGATTCTACTCTTCTCATTTCGAATAATCTTATTTTGTTCTCGTTGTATGGTTGCGACAATACTTTTCATTTTAGTATCCGATGATTCACCAAGAACAGACTGAAGCAAATGGTCACCAATGGTTAAACCGGTATCAAACATGCCTGTCAACTGTCCCTGTTTTATCACATATTGCCGCTTTAGTGTAATCTCACCATCTACTTTCTCAGTAACCGCTTCATATGCTGCTGGGCCAGGTGCATAATCATAGTACATGCTGGAGATCGGTGCACGCCAGTCATAAACTAGAAACTCCTCTTCCTGCTCATCCATTAAAGAAGCGGTCCCAATATAAATCTCTTCTGTTTGCCGATCACCTTGTTCAATAAAATCAATTCTCCCGAAATACGGCTTTTCCTTTAAGTCGAGCAATTTGCTTAGTTGCTGACCAAGCTGACCATGACTGCGCTCACGCTCAGATAAAAACTCGGCTTGCTGCTTCAAACTAGCCTGTGTTTCAATGGCATCATCAAGCTCACTTAAGTTAACCGTAACATCGTCCCAGAAGTCTTTCCTTATATCAATAACGCGTTCTTTTAATGTTGTCATATATTTCTTTATCCGTTGAATTTTTTGATTGACAAATTGGCTAACATATTTAACACGGTCAAACTCTTGCTGCCAATCTTTATTCTCTGACATTTCTTTCACTCCTCTTATATTACAAAATACAAATGGATTCGAAATTTCTACTTCTATTTTAAGCGATTATCCAATAAAAAACTATGATAAACCGTCATTCGTGCGAATCTCTTTCATCCACTAAGAAAATCAGCTATAATATACTTAGAGAGGCGAAATATTCTAGGTTAGAAAGAAGGGATTTGTATTCAAGAGCAACAATTGGTTAAGAAAAATGTTGCGATTATGTGGTTTGCCAATTTTTTTATTGCTGGTAGCATCACAATGGTTCAACCATTTTTATCACTATATATTCATACTTTAGGAAATCATTCCGCCAGCCAAGTACAAACATGGTCTGGGTTGATCTTTAGCATTACTTTTGTAACGGCATTTATATTCTCTCCTATTTGGGGCAAAATAGGTGATCGCTATGGGCGCAAACCAATCCTTGTTGCATTTGCATTCGGATTGAGTATTTCGCTTTTTTTAATGGGTTTAGTTACCTCAATTCCACAATTATTTCTTCTGAGGATGTTTATGGGTATTTTTACTGGTTTTATTTCAATGTCACAAGCCCTTATATCTACTCAAACATCAAAACGAGTAGCTGGTCAGGTACTTGGTACATTACAAACAGGTAGTATAACAGGAACACTAATGGGCCCACTTATTGGTGGCGCATTAGCGGACTTATTTGGCTATTCAGCCACTTTTCAATGGCTGGCTGCTGTCTTAATTTTCGCTAGTCTACTCGTCTTGTTTGGGATAAAAGAATTTCGCATACAGGAGGATGAGCGACCTATCAAATATACTAGTCGACAAGTTATTCTCCACATTTTACGGCAACCTATGCTCTTAATCGTCATGATTATGTCAATGATTGTCCAAATAGCAAACTTTAGCGTACAACCGATCTTATCGTTATTTGTCGGAGATATTAATGGACCGGCTAATATTGCTTTCTTTTCCGGTCTAGCCTTTTCCGCTGCTGGACTAGGTAATTTATTAATGGCACGCAAATGGGGTGGGCTAGGCGATCGTATTGGCTATATTAAGCTCCTTACTTGGCTTCTCTTTGCTGCTGGGCTTATCTATTTACCAGGGGGCATGGTTACCAGCCTATGGCAACTTGTCATTATCCGCTTTTTGTTGGGGATAGCGATAGGTGGTATTATTCCAATTCGAATTGCTTATATTCGTCAAGAGGCCCCAATCTCTATGCAGGGGGAGGTGCTAGGCTACAATACTAGTCTTCGCTTCTTTGGAAATATGATTGGTCCAATGCTCGGTGGAACAATTAGTGCCTATTTTGGTTATTCGACTGTCTTTGTTACGACTGGCATACTGTTACTAATGAGCGGCGGCATTATGGCGATAGCTCAGCGAAAGCATCCTGAACTAGCTGCAAATCATGCCGCCTAAGCGGCTGGCAGTTAAACTCATTTGCTCGCACTCTGGTCAAACCGAATAGAATTAATTTTAAAAAACGGACAGGTATCTTAATCTGTCCGTTTTTGTTAGGATTATCTCTTAGCAATGACATCCATTTCTACTTTTACCCCTTTTGGAAGTTGGCTAACTTCTACAGTTGCCCTAGCTGGATAAGGGGCTTTCAAGAATGCTGCATACGTATCATTCAGGCTTGCAAAGTCATTCATATCTGTCAAATAAATAGTAAACTTAGCAACATGATCAAAGCTCAAACCTGCTTCTGCTAATACGGCTGATAAATTCTTCATTACTTGAATTGTTTGTTGCTTAATGTCACCTTCGACAATTTCCATTGTTTCTGGATTTAACGGAATTTGACCTGAGACAAAAACAAGGTCACCAAGATCAATTGCTTGAGAATATGGTCCAATTGCTTGCGGCGCTTTATTTGTTTCAACTGCTTTTCTAGACATTATTTATTACCCCTTTACTAGTTTGATCTTAAAATTTTACCACAGTTCGGTTTTTCTAGTAAACTGTTAGGTGAACCAATCGGGCTTTTACTGACTGTTGTCCACCTCATAACATAATTAGATTCCACGCTTCCACTTCTAGTGGGGGCTTATAGTCAGTTAACCTAAAAAAGGAGTTGAAAAAAATGCTTAAAACCTTTTCATTACAGACAAGGCATCACAGCGACATGATTGATGTAACTGAGCAAATTCAAGCATGGATTAATCAACAAGGAATTGCGGATGGTGTTATTATCGTATCATCACTGCATACAACTGCAGGGATAACAGTTAATGAAAATGCCGATCCTGATGTTAAAACTGATTTTCTAAGACGATTAGATGAAGCTTATCCTTGGGATCACCCTAAAGATCAGCATATTGAAGGAAATACAGCCGCTCACCTAAAGACAAGCACGGTAGGTCACGCCCAAACCATTGTTGTTGCTGGCGGTCGTCTTGTCTTAGGGACATGGCAAGGCATTTATTTTTGTGAATTTGATGGACCACGATCTCGTATGTTTCACGTCAAGGTGATGCAATAAGTATACTAAAGCAAAATAGACGAACGCTTGGTTTACATTAGCCAAGGTAATCGTCTATTTTGCTTTTTTTAGCTTAACAAAACGAACAACCGATTTCTGACATGTATACGTATCATGCTCTCTTATACAAGTTCAGACTAATCTTTAGCCGTCAGCATAACGACGGACATTGGCGGCAGAGTTACTTGCACTGATTCACCAGAACGATTAAATTGCTTAAATGGTAAAGGCTGAACTTTATTAGGATTATCGAACGTATTTCGATCATTCATTTTACTTGATGTAATGATTTCTCCAGATAAGTTAGCGACAGTTAGTCCTCTTAATTCAAGCTGAATTACTGCTTCATTATCTATATCGGCATTCGTTAAACTTATATTCACTGTGCCATCTTGTTGCTTAGAGGCAGAACCATTAACTTGAGGATATTGATTTCCATCAATCTCTAGCTTATTTACGTCAAGATCCAAAGCGATTCGCTCAGCATTTTGGTGTACCTTAAACATTTTAAAAACATGGTATGTTGGCGTTAATATCATTTGATCACCCTCTGTTAACACCATTGCTTGAATAACATTAACCATTTGGGCAATATTAGCCATTTTAATTCGATCATTATGATTATTAAAGATATTTAAGGAAATTCCAGCAATAACAGCGTCGCGAACTGTATTTTGTTGATATAGGAAGCCTGGATTTGTACCTGGCTCGACATCATACCATGCCCCCCACTCATCTACAATCATTGCAATCCGTTTATCTGGATCATATTTATCCATGATTGTACTGTGCTTATTAATAAGCTCTTCAATATGATAGGCTTTTTGCATGGAGACACGCCACTCTTGCTCATCAAAACGAACAGCATCACCTTTTGCCCAAAAGCCGCCGGGATGTACATAATAATGCAGACTTAAACCATCCATAAGATGCGTACTTTCTCGCATCATCACTTCTGTCCAATTATAATCATCAACGTTCGCGCCGCCAGCTATTTTAAAAATGCGATTATCGCCATAATGACGGACATATGTTTGAAAGCGGCGATAAAGATCAGCATAATACTCTGGACGCATATGTCCACCACAGCCCCAGTTTTCGTTACCTACACCAAAGTATTTAACCTTCCATGGTTTCTCTTGACCGTTTGCTTTTCGCCAATTAGCCATTGGTGACTCACCATCAAATGTCATATACTCAACCCACTCCGACATTTCCTGGACCGAACCACTGCCAACATTTCCATTAATATAAGGCTCAGTCTCAAGTAATTCACAGAGTTTCATAAATTCATGTGTCCCAAAGTGATTATTTTCAACAAGACCACCCCAGTGTGTATTTACCATCCGTTTCCGATCTGCTCTTGGGCCAACCCCATCTTTCCAATGATATTCATCAGCAAAGCAGCCACCAGGCCAACGAAGAACAGGAATACTTAAATCTTTCAAAGCTTGTAGAACATCATTGCGAATACCGTTTGTGTTAGGGATGTCAGAATCTTCGCCCACCCATAACCCTTCGTAAATACAACGTCCTAAATGCTCAGCAAATTGGCCATATATGTTTTTATCAATTATCCCTTTAGAAATATCTACATTCACTATTCCTTTATTCATCTCACTACACACCTCTACTTTGTTTTAATTTAAGCAATTGACAAGCATGAGGACGTAAGCTAGCAGTTAGCTCATAGTTCCCCTGTGGCAATATGTCATGAGTCCACACATCCTCAACACAATTAAATTTATCAATTGGTAAGCCAAGTTGCTCACTGGTGACTGTTACAGTCCCAACATTATCAGTTAGATTAAACAACGCAACATACACCGAATCATCATGACCATTGGTACACCAAACAACATGATCATTGTGGCGATATACTTGTCTTGCGGCAGATCCATGTTGATTAATCGCTAACAAATCCTTATTTGTTAACAATTCAAGTGTGAAATCATCATTGTCTCTCAATTCACCACCGATCATAAGTGGCGATCTAAAGACTGACCAGAGCGTCATCATTGTCCTCTGCTCGTCTTTGGTAAAGCGCGTATATCGATCACTCGCCCCACCGTCAACTGATCGAATCCCAATTCGACCTAGTGGCAGCATATCGGCATCTGGCCAATGCCCAGGGCCAACATTCTTACTCCAGCGATAGCAGCGATCAAACATATCATATAACGGTGGCCATAAATCCCAGAAGTCGTCGGTCATGCGCCACATATTAGCATTCTCCTCAAGAACGGCAGCATGATCTAACTGAGCCGGGCCGGGAGATAAACTAAGTACCATTAATCGACCGCATTGGTCAATCGCACGTCTAATCATTTTTATTTCCTCGATATGAGCACCATATAGCTTGGAATCGGCAATATCGTCAACTTTGACAAAATCTACTCCCCACTCTGCATACAAATCAAATAAGGAATTATAATAGCTTTGCGCTCCTTCCTTACTTGAATCAACCCCATACATATCCGTGTTCCAAGGACAAATTGAATTGGTATGCGCAATAGCACGCGCAGTTTGGTTACTTCCTTTAATAGATTGATTTTGATGCACTGCTTGACGAGGAATACCACGCATAATATGGATACCAAATTTCAACCCTAAACTATGCACATAATCTGCCAATGGTTTAAACCCTTTTCCCTCCCTCGCAGAGGGAAAGCGATTAGTTGCGGGCATTAGCCTTGAGAATGTATCCATGTCCAACGGTACAAACGGGTGATAGACAGAAGACACTGCATCTGGTTCATACCATTGAATATCAACAACAATGTATTCCCAACCAAACTGTTTTAGGTGTTTAGCCATATAGTCCGCATTTGCTTTCACCTCTGCTTCGGTAACTGTCGCACCATAGCAATCCCAACTATTCCAGCCTAATGGTGGTGTTAACGCATTTTGATGATGCTTCATCTTTGACCCACTCCAATTATTTTCTCAAGCGAATAACATTCCATGATGTCTTAGCTAATTGCGCAGTCAAGACCCCATCAACAAGGGTAGAATCCGCATTATAAGTTGGTGAAACCGCCTGGTGATCTTTCGTGTTAACCGCTTTCAAATCATTATGAACAAGTTGCATATGTTCAACAAGCTGATAATTCGTAAAGCTTCTTAAATCAATTTCAATTGGCATACTACTTTCTAGATGCTTATTAACAAGGAAGATGGTTAACTCTTCATGTTCTTCGTTGTAAACCGATGCAGCATCTACATAAGGTACATCAGTAAAGTCTTTACTATCATACTTGGGTACAGTAAGAATCGGCTTAAGTGAAATACCTCTTCCATAAGTTGAAACATGGGCATAAGGATAAAAAATTGTTTGTTTCCACGCTCTACCATTGTTCTCAGTCATAATAGGTGCAATAACATTAACAAGCTGAGCCATCGCAGCCATTTTCACACGATCAGCATGCTGTAAAAAGGTAATGAGTAAACTACCAATTAGCAGTGCATCCTCAAAGTTGTAGTGATCCTCTAGTTGTGGAGGAGCAATTGACCATGGTTCAATTTTTTGATCGGCATCATTAGAGTGGTACCAAACATTCCATTCATCAAAACTTAAGTTAATCGTCTTTTTACTTCTTTTTTTAGCTTTAATGTAGTCACATGTTGCAATTACCGTTTTGATAAAATGATCCATATCGTGATTTTTTGCTAAATAATTAGCTGTATCATTGGAACGGTTACCATAGTATTGGTGTAACGAAATATAGTCAACATGATCATAAGCAATATCAAGTGTTGTCGCTTCATATTCTGGAAATGTCGGCATGCCTGTATTTGAACTACCACAAGCAACTAGCTCAATTGTTGGATCAACAAGTTTCATGGCCTTGGCAGTCTCTTGGGCTAAACGCCCATATTCATATGCTGTTTTATGACCAACCTGCCACGGACCATCCATCTCATTACCTAGACACCACGTTTTTATCGCGTGTGGTGCTTCATAACCGTGAGAACGACGAAGGTCACTCCAATATGTACCACTTGGATGATTAGTATACTCGATGAGATTGCGGGCAGCATCAATACCGCGAGTCCCTAAGTTAACAGCCATCATTACATCAGATCCAGCTTTTTTAGCCCAATCAACAAATTCATTCGTTCCTACTTCATTTGTTTCAATTGTACGCCATGCTAATTCAAGCCTTCTTGGACGATCTTCTCTCGGACCAACCCCATCCTCCCAATTATAAGCAGAAACCATATTCCCACCTGGATAACGTACGATTGGAACCCTAAGCTCTTTAACAAGTTCAATAACATCTTTCCGAAATCCTTGCTCATCCGCCTCAGAGTGCTCTGGCTGGTATATCCCGCCATATACAGCTCGTCCTAAATGCTCAATAAACGAACCGTAAATTCGCTCATCTACCTTTGCAATTTGAAACTGTTTGTCTAGAACCATTTTTGCTTTTAATCCTGACATCTTAAATCCTCCTTAACTTGTTTATAAAATTTATATACTTTAAATCTAATAAGCTGGTTTAAGCCTTTGTCTAACCAAGTAAAAAAACATAAACAACTGTCACCATCATCCATTTGTTATAATTTGCTTTCCACCTTGTCAAACTGTACTTTTGCTAATACCGGCATTTAAATTTATTACCCAAACGATACCTTTCTGCAGTATGCGTAAATTGCCCTTCCAACTCATTTATAATTTATACGTATATGTTTACGCTTACATTATATACGGAATTGTATGGCATTTCAATTATAAAAGTGCGAAAATAACTTATTTTTTTAAAGGAAGCATATTAATTACTCTAAACCTAACAAACTCGATCGGACAACTTCGATCCTAATATACTTCACTTAACATATTGTTACTCGATTTAGACAAGTCTGATAAAAATACGCCAAAAAAAGCACACAAGCACTACTTAAGCTCCCATTACATCAGTAAAGAAAGGCTTTTTGAAGTGCTCTTGTGCTTATTGTTTATCTGAATTAGTGAAATTATGTTTCGCTTGTCGACCAGATGTATTATGTTTAACGCTATTTACTTTATTTTAGCCGTGGAACTTCTAATGACTAGTTCTGGTTCAAATACAATTGAATCGAAATTACCTTTAGTCTTTTTCGGATTAGCATGTGAACTATTAATGATGTTTAAGATTGTTTCGGCAGCTACCTTACCTATTTCACTTTGTGGATGACTAATAGTTGTTAACTTTACCTCAGAAACCTCTGCTAAAAAAGAATCATCAAAACCGATCACAGAAATATCTCTCGGAACCTGTAGTTTCCGCTTTCTTAGTACATCAAGTAGCATAATTGCTAATTCATCGTTATAACAAACCAATGCGGTTGGTCGTTCGGCTTCCGGCAAGGAAAGTAGTTTATCTAACTCTTCCGCCGGCTTCAGATGCTTCTCCTCTGTTTTATAAGTTATAATATGATTAGGATTAAGTAAAAGCCCATGTCTGCGGTGTGCTTTTAAATATCCCTTCATACGTTTCGACCCTTGACTATCATCATTTTTGAAGAATCCCACAATGTTTTTGTGCCCTAATTCAATAAGGTGCTCAGTTTGCAGTAACCCACCCACCTCATCATTTAAGGTAATACTTAGTGGCTCTAACTCATCATAATAAGCATTAATCATAATATAAGGAATATTTTTTCGTTCAAGATTTAAATAATAATTAATATTAGGATTACTCATTGCACTTTTAGTCGGCTCAATTATAACGCCATCAAACTGCTGAGTTAAAATACTTTCTAAGAATTTCCGTTCGTTTTTATGGTCATTATTGGTACTAAATAAACTTACATGGTAGCCTTGCTGGCTCAAATAAGACTCAGCCCCTCTAATAATAGAAGGGAAAATGTAGTCAGATATATACGTTGTAATAATTGCGATATTTTTCTGGTTTTTGACATTCTGCCCTTCTTCCAGTTTAGAGCGATCTGCACAAAATGTACCTGAGCCTTGCTCTCTATATAACCACCCTTGATTCACAAGCTCCCCGATAGCGAGCCTTACCGTATGCCTACTGACACTAAATTGCTTCATTAATTCACTTTCAGAGCTTATTTTTTGGTGCGGCTGAAAGGTTCCATCTAAGATTTTTGACTTAATCGCTTGTTTGACAATGCTATATTTCGTTTGCATCGATACACCTCACTATCTAAACCCAATTACTAATCATCATATCATTTTTTTAGAACCATTTATATAAAAAAACGTTCATAAATGAAAATTTTTCTAATTAATCTTAAATTTGTACTTACATTTCTCTTTTCATAATATAGACAGCTTATTTTCAAGCTAATCTCGTAAGCGATAACCACAGCCTACAAGGTGGTTTAATTTAGATAAGAAAAACCCGAACATTATGTGCAAAATGCATTGTCATAATGTCCGGATACTCAGTTCATTATTTAGTTATGCCTCAGCCTCTTTTAAATACAACTTCATTCCATTTTAATTCGTTTTTAAATTGTCGTAGGCTTAAATGCTGATCAATAACAACACACTCAATATTCATCATTTCAGCATAATCAACTAACTGCTCTGTTGAAACCGCAAATGAGAAAACAGTGTGGTGAGCCCCCCCTGCATATATCCAAGCAGTGGTTGCCTCATTTAAGGACGGCTCTGGTTTCCAAAGAACTTTAGCAACTGGTAAGTGCGGCGTATCGAATTTAGACGCCTCTGCGTTAACCTCATTAACAATTAGTCGGTATCGACCCCCTAATTCAATTAATGACGCTACCACAGCAGTGCCGGCCTTCCCATCAAAAACAAGGCGGGCAGGGTCCTCTTTCCCACCAATACCTAATGGATTTACGACAATTTTTGGTTTAGTGTCAGCTATGGTCGGACATATTTCAAGCATGTGTGAACCAAGAATCATTTCATTACCAGGCTCTAGATGATAAGTGTAATCTTCCATAAAAGAAGTATCTTTATTGTCTGACATTATTTTAAGTAATCGCGTTAAAGCAGCGGTGCGCCAATCACCTTCGCCAGCAAAACCATAGCCTTGCGCCATTAATCGTTGGGCAGCTAAGCCTGGCAACTGTTTCATGCCATGTAAATCCTCGAAATTAGTTGTAAATGCTGTATAATTACCCTTCCGCAAAAAGGATAGCAGTGCAATTTCAATTTTTGCTTGGTAGCGAATAGCTTCACGAATGCTCCCTGATTGCTTAGCTTCATCTGGCAAGTCATACAAGCCTTCATAAGTCTTGTACAAATCATCGACTACTTGATCTTCTACCTGATCAATCTCATTAACAAGATCGCCAATTCCATAATAGTCGACTGTCCAACCAAACTTAATTTGCGCTTCTATTTTATCTCCATCAGTGACGGCAACGTTACGCATATTGTCCCCAAAGCGGGCAACACGGATATTCATACCCTCTTTGACTGAGATCGCAACTCTCATCCATTGCGCTATCTGGTTAACGACATTGTCATTTTGCCAGTGACCCACAATGACTTTCCGACCAAGACTTAGGCGCGTTCCAATAAAACCGTATTCGCGATCACCATGCGCAGCTTGATTCGTATTCATAAAATCCATATCAATAGAATCCCAAGGAATGTCTCGATTATATTGTGTATGCAGGTGTAACAATGGTGTCTGTAAAGCCTTTAAGCCAGCAATCCATGATTTTGCAGGCGAAAAAGTATGCATCCAAGTTATGAGACCGGCGCAGCTTTCAGTTGCATTTGCATCAAGCGCTAACTTATGAATACTTTGGTCTGTTGTTACCACTTCTTTAAATTCAATTGGGTATGGTAGGATACCAGCTGCATTTAACCCATTAACAACTTTCCTTGAATTGTCCTCTACCTCTTTAAGCGTCTCCTCACCATAAAGCGGCTGACTTCCTGTTACAAACCAAAATTTATAAGATTTTAAACGTACCATAATATTTCCTCCCTTATTCACTTTACTTTATTGCCCATAATAGGCATGCTTACCATGTTTACGCAAATAATGTTTATCCAATAATGTCTGCTGCATACGCTTAACATTAGGATTAATTTCACGACTATAAAAAGCCATTTTTGCTACTTCCTCTAAGACGACCGCATTATGTACCGCTTCTTTGGGATCTTTCCCCCAATTAAATGGCGCATGGCTGTGCACTAACACACTAGGGATAGCTAGCGGATCACGATCTCTAAATGTTTCAACAATGACATGGCCAGTCTCCCGTTCATATTCACCACTAATTTCTGTCGTTGTCATGCGACGCGTACACGGAATATCGCCGTAGAAATAATCGGCTTGTGTAGTACCTAACGCCGGGATATCTTCTCCGGCTTGAGCCCAACTCGTCGCCCACGGTGAATGGGTATGCACAATTCCGCCCACATGATCAAAATGCTTATAAAGAACCAAATGTGTGGCGGTATCAGATGAAGGGTTTTTATCTCCTTCAACAATTTCACCAGCTAAATTAACGACTACTAAATCAGAAATAGTCAGTTCATCATAAGGCACACCACTCGGCTTTATCACAACTAGACCTTGCTCTTTATCGAAACCGCTTACATTTCCCCAAGTAAATGTAACTAGCCCATACTTCGGCAGGGCAAGGTTTGCCTGAAGCACTTGCTCCTTTAATGCCTCTAACATTATGAATCACACCTTCCTTAATTGTTGTACGGATGTATATACTTATAGAACTATAATAATATAATTTGTACGTACATTCAATATGTAAATTTATTTTCTTAACTAATGTGCTTAAAAGTGAGGAGTAAAGCCACTATTAGAATTTGTGAAGGTTTGGCAGACTAAGCGCGACGTCATATCGCAACGCTAATTGATGCACAGCCTGTGAGCCTGAGGATGTGACGTTTGTGCTCCTGGTATGAAAGTGAAGGGGCTACTGATTGCACTACACTAACGATTTTATTGTTTATTACTTATCTTCTAACACGTGCAAAAATAAATAACTAGATGAAAAATTCGTTTTTATGGTTGAGTATTAGATTGTGCCATAGATTCAGGTTATAGCTTCAGTACAGTAAACGTTTAGTTATCCATTTTAAAAATAAGGCTGGGACAAAAGCGTAATGAGATAAGGAAAATCCGAATATTATGTCTGAAAGCGTATAGCGCTTCGGTAAATCATAATGTTCGGATACCCTGTTCCAATATTTAGTTATGTTCCAGCATCATTTTTAAAAATGTTTCAGCTATTTTAGATTTTAACAAGTACTCGTCCTAAAGACTGACCTTCGAGTAATGTTGGCAGATTACTACTTAACTCTTCTAAAGAAATAACCCGATTGGTAATCTGCTTAAACTGCTCATCAGACAACCGCATATCAGATCCTAAGCGTAGCCAGATTGATTTCCGCGTCTCCATTGGGCAATAAACGGAATCAATGCCAATTAAGCTAATCCCACGCAAGATAAACGGGTAAACTGAAGTTGGAATTTCAATCCCTCCAGTAAGTCCACTTGCTGCCACCACCCCGTTGTACTTTAATTTACTTAAAACAGCAGCAAGCGTTTCACCACCAACAGAATCGACAGCACCAACCCACTGTTGTTTATCAATTAGACGTACTTTTTCACCCACTACATCTTCCCGTGTCATGACAGCCGACGCACCCAACGTTGTTAGATATGAATGACTAGCTTGTTTTCCAGAGCTGGCTTCAACCTCATAACCTAGGTTTGCTAACAAGGCTGTTGCGATGCTGCCAACCCCTCCTGAAGCACCCGTAACAAGAATAGGACCTGAATTAGGTTCTATTCCCTGCTGCTGGAGCTGAGCTACAGACATTGCCGCTGTCAAACCAGCTGTTCCTAAAAGCATTGCTTGCGCTAGACTTAAGCCCTGTGGTAACGGAATGACCCACTCCGCTTTTACCCGAGCATACTCACTATAGCCACCATCGTGACTGACGCCTAATGCGTAACTTGTCACAATAACTAGATCCCCTGCTTCAAAGCGATCATCGACCGATTCTACCACTTCACCAGCCAAGTCAATCCCCGGAATAAACGGATATTGATTAACAATTGGGCTGTTAGGCATATTTGCCATGGCATCTTTGTAATTAAGGCCCGAGTATTGAACTTTAATTAACACTTCCCCTTCTGGTAAATCATTTTGGGTTAGTGTTGTTACAGCTCCAGTCACTGTGCCATTCGTTTTTTGGAGCTGATAGGCTCGAAAGGTTTTATTCACAGAGTATCACCTCTAAATTAGAATTTAATATCCCTTTTACTTTATCAAAAGCTGCTAAAGAAGGCAAAGCAGAGTAATCCGTACCATCCTTCCTCTACTAGCACAGGGCTTAAGCGGTCACTCTCATTATCGATTATCAATCTTCTCTGGGTATAAATCGTGATTCATCATTCGATGATCAGCAATTTGCTCATACTTTGTTCCTGGAACACCATAATTACAATATGGATCAATTGAGATACCACCGCGCGGTGTAAACTTACCCCATACTTCAATGTACCTTGGTTTCATTAGCTTAATTAAATCATTCATAATAATATTCATACTATCCTCATGAAAGTCGCCATGATTACGGAAACTAAACAAGTAAAGCTTTAATGATTTACTTTCAACCATTTTCTCACTAGGAATATAGCTGATGTATACAGCCCCAAAATCTGGTTGATTAGTCTTCGGGCACAATGTTGTAAACTCTGGACAGTTAAATTTAACAAAATAATCTCGATTAACATGCTTGTTATCAAACGTTTCTAGTACTTCTGGTGTATAGTCAAAACTGTAACGTGTTTCTTGATTACCTAATAGTGAGAGATCTTTCAATTCATGATCTTTTCTTCCTTGCATTGGTATTTTCCTCCTAAATATGAAAATGCAATAAAATATAGTTGGTTATAACGTGACATAAAAGAATCCTATAATTCTCCACCCTTAACACCCTCACCTATTTAAAATTATGCAGTTGGCACAACTTATTGTAAGGAGATAGAGCTGGGTATGCACTGTTATCCTCTGGACACTTTTTTTATTCTTTTTAAACAATAAAAAACCACATCCCAAAGGATATGGCTTGTTTTATCATGTCATATACCCTTAGTTTTTTATAGAGGGTTTAAGCTAAGAACCTCTCCGAATAACCGGATATATATAGTTTGTTACCGAATTATTATACTGAGCACATTAGTAGTTGTCAACTTCGTTTTTTAGAAACAATGCATTTAAAATTTTGCAAGCCTGATCAATTTCTTGTTTTGTGGTATTTAACGGAGGGAGAATTCGAATGACTTGTGGTCCAGCCACCAAAATAAGCAAACCAGCCGCCCTTGCTTTATTGACATAATCAATTGCTTTCGTTGACACCTTTATCCCGATTAAGAAGCCACTTCCCCTAATCTCTACAATATCCTCAGCTTGCTCAGCTAATACATTTAACTGTTGCCACAAATATTGTTGTTGCTTGCTAACTGATTCGAAAAAAGCAGGCTCACAAATATGGGCTAAGGTTGCCAATCCTGCTGACATTGCCAATGGGTTTCCTCCAAAGGTTGATCCATGTGAACCAGGTGTAAGTGCAGTGGAAATGTCAGCTTTGGCTAAAACCGCCCCTACTGGAAAACCAGATGCTAAGCCTTTAGCAACCGTCATAATGTCCGGTTCAAAACCATATTGTTGATAGGCAAAGAGAGAGCCTAGCCGCCCCATTCCTGTCTGAATTTCATCAACAATAATAAGCACACCATGTTGGCGACATAATGTAACAAGCTGATCGACCCATGCCTGGTCAGCAGGGATAACCCCCCCTTCACCTTGGACGAGTTCAAGCATAACAGCAATTGTTTTCGGCTGAATTAATTGAGCAAATTCTTTTTCATCATTATAGCGTGCATATCTAAAGCCCGGCATGTGAGGAGCATAGCCATCCTGTATTTTAGGCTGACCAGTAGCTGACATCGTCGCTAATGTTCTTCCATGAAAGGAATCAGTGAACGTAACTATCTCAAACTGATCCGTTTGTTTAATCTTATGAGCGTAACGTCTCGCCAATTTAATGGCACCTTCATTAGCCTCAGCACCACTATTTGCAAAAAAAACCTGATCAAAGCAGGTCTGATCTACTAAGAGCTCAGCAAGCTGATCCTGCTTTGGAATGTGATACAAATTGGAGCAATGCCAGAGCTTATTTAACTGTTCCTCGACTGCTGCTTGCACAGTAGCTGGTCGATGACCTAGATTACAGGTAGCAATACCAGCTGTATAATCTAAATATTTAGCGCCCTGATCATCCCATACAAAGCTACCTTTACCTTCCGTTAAGGTAATCGGAAACCGCGTATAAGTTGTCATAACGGCATTATTTTCCGCTACTGTTACTGAGTTAGACATGGGAGACCTCCTTCAATTTAATACGTGTACCACAACACTCCCCGTTAACAAATGCCTCTAAACTGGCAGGATTCATTCCATCAAGAATGGCGACCTCTGGCACACCCGTTTCAAGCGCATTAAGGGCCGCCTTTACCTTAGGAATCATTCCGCCGTAGATTGTTTGACTGTCAATTAGCCGGTTAATTGTCATTTGATCGGCTGAGTGAATAACTTGATCGTCAACACAAATACCAGGGATATCACTTATAAAGCAAAGCGGTGCAGACAACGCTGATGCAATGGCTGATGCAGCTGTGTCTGCATTAACATTATAGCGTTGTTGCTTAGCTCCAATTGCTAAAGGTGAAATGACCGGAACATATTCTTGTTCAAGAAGGGTTTTAAGTAAGGAAACATTAACCTGGTTAACCTGACCAACATAACCAATTTGTCTGAACTCTTTTACAGGTTCAGCTTGTAATAAATGTCCGTCTACTCCACTCATTCCAATTGCTTTAATGTCATGCTCATGCAACTGTCGGACAATACGCTTATTAATACTTCCACTCAACACCATTTCTACAACATCAAGTACCTCGTCAGTTGTCACTCTTAGTCCATCTACAAAAGTCGTTGTCACATCCATCTGCTTCAGTTGCGAAGAAATCATCGGACCACCACCATGGACTAAAATTGGTTTAATTCCATAATACTTCTGGATAACAGCAAGCTTCTGATAAAATTCGCTAGGTAGCTTATCAACAACACTTCCACCATATTTAATAATTAAGTAAGACACATTTATCATCCCTTCACGTGCGATAAGAGGCATTAATTCTGACGTATTCATAAGATAGGTCACAGCCCCAGCCAACCGTATGTCCTGGACCATTTCCTAACGATACAAGAATAAGGACTTCATCTTGCTCTAAATATTGCTTTGCCTCTGCTTCATCAAATTGGACGGGAACACCCTGGTTAACGACGGGTATGTTACCAAGCTTGACCGTAACATGCTCCGGATCAAGGATGACACCACTGTAACCAATCGCGGTAATAATTCTCCCCCAATTTGCGTCAGCACCATGGATGGCGGTTTTAACAAGATTAGAGCCTATTATTGCTTTGGCAATTTTTTCAGCACCTTCGTTCGTTGCTGTTCCATCCACTTGGACTTCGATTAACTTGGTTGCCCCTTCACCATCACGGGCAATCTCTTTAGCAAGTGTTTGAAAGACAAAGCTCAATGCCTCAAGAAAAATGGACCACTCAGGGTGGTTTTCATCTAAACGTTTATTTCCTGCCAAGCCGTTGGCCATAAGTAAAACCATATCATTTGTGCTCGTATCACCATCAACCGTAATCATATTAAAGGATTGATTAGTCAATTCTTTTAGAGCGTTATCTAGTGCACGAGGAGCAACCACTGCATCTGTGGTGATAAAGCTCAGCATTGTTGCCATATTAGGCTTAATCATCCCAGAACCTTTTGCCGCTCCACCGATCTTAATTTTCTTTTTATCAATCTCTAATTCTATAGCCAGCCCTTTTTCTTTTGTATCTGTCGTAAGGATTGCTGTTTCGAATTGATCACTTGTTTGAACCATTGGGTCAATAGCGTTAACCCCTTTGCGAATTACTGCCATCGGAAGTGGTTCCCCGATTAACCCCGTAGAGGCCACTGCTGCATGATGAGGCTTGACATTAAACCTATCAGCAATTAGCTGACGCATTTCATAAGCATCTCGTTCTCCCTGCTTGCCCGTGCATGCATTAGCAATCCCTGAGTTGACAATTAGTGTTTGTAGCTTACCATCGACAGAAAGACTGTCCTTTGTTACTTTTAAAGGTGCCGCTTGAAAGCTATTTAACGTGTAAACCCCTGCAGCATATGCAGGTACAGTAGAGAATAACCAGCCTAAGTCTAGCTTTTTCTTACGAATACCACAGTGTAGACCTCCAGCCTGATAGCCAGTAGGCGTGGCAATATCCCCATGCTGGATAATTTTTATTTGCTTTGTTAATGTTGTAAGATGCATTTAAATGACCTCCTTAAGGATAAATCGGGACGTCATTTAATCCGAGCTGTTCGTCCCATCCGTTTAAAATATTCATATTTTGAATGGCTTGGCCTGCTGCCCCTTTTACTAAATTATCAATAACCGAAACGATAATGAGTTTGTTGGTTCGTCTATCAACCTGCAAGCCGATATCACAATAATTACTACCGTAAACCTCCTTGGTCGCAGGTAACTGACCTATTGGTCGAATCCGCACAAATGTGTGCCCTTGATAGTAATCTCGATACAGCTGCTCAATTTCTTCTGCTGTTATTAATTCTTGAAGATCAGCATAAATTGTCGCCATTAGCCCTCTTGTCATTGGAATAATGTGTGGTGTGAAATTAATCTGGATTTCCTTGTTAGTCCGATCCGATAAATAACGTTCTATTTCCGGAATATGCTTATGTTGACATACATTATATGCTCTTGTGTTTTCATTCATTTCAGAAAAATGGACAGCTAGTGACATGCTGCGTCCTGCCCCAGAAACACCTGTCTTTCCATCAATTATAATACCCGTCTCCTTAATTACTTTATGCTCCAAGGCAGGAAGTAAAGCTAATAGAGTAGCCGTAGGATAACAACCTGGATTAGCAACTAGTTTGGTGGCTTTAATTTGTTGATGATACAGTTCACTTAAGCCATAAACCGCTTTAGCTAAATCGACTTTAGCTGCTGTTTTTGTACCATACCATTGTTCATATTGCTCAGGGTCAGCTAACCGAAAGTCGCCTGACAAATCAATACAAAACACACCTTTATCAACTAAAGCAGGAACATACTTGTAGCTAACACTAGACGGCGTAGCAAAAAAAACACCTTCAACCTCGTTAGCTAATTCCTCAATGCTTAATGCAGACATATGCTGGCTAACAATTTGAGTCATATGTGGATATGCCTCTTCAAAGGCTTTACCCGCCTGCGAATGCGATACAATTTTTATCTCTTTAATATTTGGATGGCGTTCTAGGAAACGAATAAGCTCTACTGCTCCATAGCCCGTTCCACCAACAATGGCAACCTTCATCTTTTTCACACCCCTAATCCGTTCTCTTTGTGATTAATTATTATACTTCATTGTGCATGTTTATACAATAGATAATTAATATTTAATTAAAAAATCAACATTTAGTGAATAAATATTCACTTTGCGCTTTTTTAAATTATTTGCTATAACAACTGGTGGGCTGACATAGATGAGAGCACAATAAAGTGTTTACAAGCACGGGTTCTTTTGGAGTTGGAAAGCGTATCTAGTGACGGTCGTAAAGACCCAATAACACTTGCTAAGTCTTTAAAACAAGGGACTTTCTGGAGGTAATGCGAGAGAATTGACACTAGAGAAATTTTAACAACGGGTTGACCACATGCTACAACAAAGAAATTCGACTATTTTTTGATGCAGAAAAGCTAATTGGTACATACTTAAATGCTCTTTAAACGTAAAACATACTAAGATTAGTGGGTAAGATCATCGACGGATCAATCTTACCCACTAATCTTAGTATGTTTATCGCTCATTTTTCGGTCGAGAGCAGATTAAAGCACACCCTAATCACGACCAATTACATTCCAAGGCAGACATGCTCTCTTTATAGCAGATCGAGAAATTACAAGAACCCCCGAACCACATAACGAGAGCATATCAATCAATTAATCATTCATTTTTCGCTTGCTATATCAGCTATTTGTTTTAAGTATTGCTTTTAGTAAAACAGTTCATTAAGGGCTTGATCATAATACTGGTTTATTAATTCAGTTAAGTCAGAAGAAATATCATAAGCATTGACCTCACCGCTAATGACAGCTGCTTCAACATCTCCATATTCTCCACCAAAGTAAACTTCGTCCAGGTAGGTTTGGAAGCCAGGCATTGCAGCACCACCTAAAGGAATTGGATATTTTGATCTCGCAAGGAATTCATCATAGTAATCTAAATCTGGTAGCAATGTTCGTAATTCTTCCCACAGATCCTCGTCTTTCACAAGTGGTAATCCATCAGGATGATTAAAGACGAGTTCACCATCCTCTCGCGTTAACGTCTGGAATGCTTCTAGCTTTGCTTCCCATCCGTCTCTTCCCCAACCAAAGAACTTCAACAACTCATATGCCTCTCTCGGATGATCTGTTGCTGCTGAAATTGAACCAAAGTCAATAAAAGCTGGTTTATTTTCTGTTTGGGCATTGTCACCTTTAGGAACGACATAAGGAACCCATTTAATTCCTTTATCAACAAATTCGTCTGTTCCAAACAGATCAACTGTCCACCAAGCATCAAATTGCATGGCAATACGGCCAGTTGAAGCTGCCCAGAGCTCTCGATCACCAAATGCCGCTTCTGCTTCATCAGTATCATAGAATGGTGCATGATTGCCATTACGGACAAATTCACCATGCTTCATTAGTGCATCATCCCACTCACCTGTCATATCATAGCTTTCGCCATCCCAACCAAACTCACCATCAGAATCGCCATTTACAATCGGCGCCATGGTAACCAGCTTAGTAAAGGTATTGTAGCCGAAAATCCCTTGTTCTGGAATGGTCATCTCTTCAATAAGGTCCAACATTTCAGAATAGGTCCAGTCTGCTGAAGGCATCGCAACGTTCTGTTGCGTAAATAAATTTTCATCTAAGAAAATGGTATACGGTAAGTATGCCGTTGGCGCTGCAAGCTTCCGGTCTCCATCAAAATACCCTTTGTCAACAATTGTATCAAGTAACTGATCTGTTTCAGGATCGGCCTCGAAGTATGAGGTAAAGTCACCTAGCCACATGTTACGAATAGGAATATCGACATTCCCCATGTACCAGAAAACGTCAGGCAAGTCACCCGTACTTGCAAGATTCGTTAAATGATCATTCCAGCCATCTTGCTCCAAGGCAACGATTTCCACTGTTATGTTTGGATACTTGGCGGTAAATTGCTCAGCTAAATAGTTTTGTAACTCATGGTTTTGCCAAGACGCATACGTTAGCGTAATTTCCTCATCAGTCATTGGTGGTAACTCAGCATGTTCGCTACCCTCTTCTGACTCCACTATCCCTGTATTTGTTTGTTCATCAGAATCATTTGACGAGCAGCCCGTAACGAACACAACCATAATTAACAAAATTGATAAGATCGGCCATACATTTTTTCTCATCATTTCTCCCCATTTCTCTTAATGGAATTTTAATAAATTTATATTACGGTGATTATTCACCGGTAATACCTGTGTTATCAACACTTTCAACAAAGTAACGCTGTAGAAAAAAGTAAGTCGCAAGTAACGGTAAAATACTAATAACAGTCCCTGCCATTTTGATTCCTTCATTAATTCTATTCGGACTCGCCTCAGTAGTTGGGTATAACGACTGATAGTTCGTTTCAAATTGTTGCAGTTGAATAAGAATAGTCGTAATATCTGTTGACGAGCTGGTTAAATAGAGCGTTGTTAAATACGTTTCATTCCAATACCAAACAAACGAAAACAAGAAAGCAACAATAAATGCAGGAACAGCCATTGGAATGGCTATTCTAAAGAAACTTACCAACTGGTTAGCGCCATCAACTTCAGCTGCTTCATACAACGATTTCGGTGTTTGCTTAAAAAACTGGTAAAAAATCAGGATAAATATTGTACTATTTAACCCTTGTCCCAGACCAGCGGGGACTGTAAAAGCGCTCAGTGAACCCGTCAAACCAAGTTCACTAAACAAGCGATAGGTTGGCATCATTAAGATTTGTGGTGGAATAATGAAGCTAAATAACATTAATCCAAACCACAGACGCTTAAGAGGAAAGTTAAACCGAGCAAAGCCATAACCTACTGTAGCAGACACAACCACTTGTAAAATCGTTGGAAACAAAGCAATTTGTATACTGCCTAATAATGCCGGTCTAATATTTAAAACAGAATAGGCTTGTTGGTAATTCTGAGTGTAAAAGCTTGATGGAATCCAATTAATAGCCATATCTAACAGATCATTTAATGACTTCATACTTGTTATAAACATATAGAGTATTGGATACAAGTAAACAAAGCCAATTCCTAATAACAGCATATATATGACAAGTTTAAGCAAGAGACCTTTCCGGTCATTAAATCCAAATAGAATATGGTGCAACTTTAAACGAACGAGATGCAACTTTTCCTTAGCATCCATTTGATCATTTCTTAACACATTCATTAGTCGTGTTGCTTGTTTTGTCGCCATCGCACACCCCTCCTTTCCTAACGCTTTTTCACTTTCTTCTCGCGAAACGCTAATAATAGAATACCTAACATAAGCACAATAATAACGGCATACATCCAAGCCATCGCTGAAGCAAAGCCATACCCGCGCGTCGCATTAAACATGTTGGCATAAATTAAATTAATAATTGGATTTTGGCCGCTATTCGCCAGCGAAACAAGCGTGTAAATCAAATTAATTAAAATTAATGGTTTAATCGTTGGCAACGTAATCTTCCAAAAACACTCCCAGCTTGACCCACCATCAATTTTAGCTGCTTCATATAAATTAGGATCAATTTTCTGTAACACAGCTAGAAAAAGTAAGATTTGCACACCGGAATACCACAGAATGGTTATAATTTCATTAAATAAATTACTCAACACACCAGCAAACCAAGTCGGAAACAATGCATTTAGAATGCTCATAATAATATCTTGGTTTAACATAGGAATTGCCGTAGCGCCCTGATCAACCAACTGACTAATGACTGGACCACTTGCCACAATAACAGGTAAAAAGAAAATGGTTCTAAATAATCCTTTAAATCTGACATCTTGATTAAGGAGCATAGCAATAACTAACGCGAAGACGACAATGACTGGCACTCGAATAAAGGTATCTAATGCAAAAGCCATTAGCTCTTGAATAAAAAACATGTCTTGTAACCACACATTAAGGAAGTTGTTAAAGCCTGCATAAACAAATTGAAGGCCATGCGGTGTGATGCGCATATCATTCATACTAAAGTAAAACGATTGGATCATTGGATAAAGCACTAAACTAAGAAAGCCAATTAGCCAAGGTAAAATAAACAAATAGCCATATAACGTTTCGCGTTTCATCTTCACCAATCATTCACCACCTTATAGGACAAGCCTTCAATCATAACTCCATCAAGACTGCCTTCGACATCACTATAATTGACGTAAATGTCTACTCCATTCTCATAACTAACTTTAGTTATTGATCCAGAACGCTGATAATCGACAATAACTGCGCCAACGACAGCTGCATGTACTTGCTCTAATTCTTCATAATAGGATGGAATCATTTCCTGATAGCGTTCATATTGCGAGCTATAAATATAAGATGCATTTGTGTTAATTAACTCGGCAGGACTTTCATGGGTAATGAGAAACGAAGGATGTAAGCCCTGTTCAATCATTTGTAAAAAGAAAGCAGCTTGATTTGCCTGAAAATTAACGTATTCCCCATACATTGGCATAACCCCTTTTAAAGTCAATGCAATAAATGGAATATCCTCGTCAACAAAAACATAATTTGATGACCGAGATGGTAAATCAATAATTGCCTCCGTTTGGTCCCACAAATAAGCAAATGGTTGCTCGAGAAGCAGGTTAAGCGATTCTGAATATTGCTCTATAATTGATCGATAATGATTTTTGGTTGATAAACGATCTAACTCCCGATTGCCTTCGCTATACGAGAATAACGTGTTGGAAATACCACTTATTAGCACATTATCAATTTCTTCATTTTGGTAATCTATTAGCACATCTGTCATGACATTAATAGTCGCTTGTGGATGCAAGTAATTGAATTCTCGATAAACCTTACCAAAAACCTCTTCGTTATAGGTACGCTTATTAAATTTCTTCATAACGCGGTGGCGACTTGTTCCTAACTCTTCCATATTAATGCGCAGTCCATCATGATAGAGAAACAAATCAATTGATTCGTCCGCTAACTCAGTTAGTAAGGTAGTTAAGCTTGTGCCGTCATCCAAGGTAGCTTCTGGATCAAATGATCGAATTGGCAAACCACCATGAAGTCCTTTATCCTGCCAGCCCTTATAGACAGACATAATGTTTGAAGCCCCTCGCCCCTTTAAGTCTGTTAAAATATCATACGCTTGTGAATAAGTTGTCATCGGCACATTACTTTTAAACAACAAGCCTTGCTCAACCTCAGCACCTAATAAATCAACCCTAAGCTTGAATTCATCTTCTTTAGATTCAATTAAGTTATTTGCTAATAAATAATCACGATATCGTTCAGCTAGACCTAAATAAGTTGCTCGTTCATTAGCAACAAATTGATAATGAACACGAATATCAAAGTCGTTTCGATTACGCTGTCTAACAACCATCGTCCCTGTATCTTGGCTTGTTGGTTGATTATACACTTGACGATAAATGAACTTTGGTGTAATCCAGTTGTACGGAAGAATGGCACCGTTCGGATATGCCTCTAATCGCGCACTAAATTGACCCTCTTCAATAATCCCTAAATAGCCTAGCTGATTATCGGTGTGAACCATCCCAAATACCGGCGCAATAATTTGCTCAGGATCATTGAAGGGATCCATGTTATTAAATAATGAGAGTACAAATGGATCGTCGATACCAGCATTCTCTCCGTAAATCATTGCCGAATACGGTTGTGAGTATTTTCCATCTTTATCATCAAGATGGATTAAAGCACCTGATCCATCGGGAATAAACATGTAACCGTCTCGATCGCCTAAGAGAGTGTGACCTAAGAACGGATAGACATAGAGACTAGCCATGCGATAACGATCGTTCTCCTCCACAATTTGATCTTGAGGAACATCTACCGTTATACCTAAATCAGTTAAAGTCACGCTTACTTTAAAGCCAATTTCAAGCTCAGGATAGTAAATATCTGCTTCAAAACCATCTGCAGTACGCGTCACCATTTTATCCGGATTTTCAGAATACATATCGGCGCGGTATACCACAATATTTGTTCCAACTAGGTACTCCATCACAATGCCTGATTGGGTGAAATTTTGCCAAGTTTCATTACTACCAATTGGCTCATCTACAGTAGAGTACATCAACGCTCCTGATTCCTTTTCTCTTAGAATAATAGATAGATTCTCCTCTTTTAAATACAACTCGTAGTTCTCATTTTCAATGAAAAATGGGTGCCCATTAATTGCATCTTGTTTAGTATCAAGTACTAAAGCCAACCCCTCTTGTTCTTCAAGTAGCTCCTCAAGCTCTTCTTCATCAAGTTCAACCTGTTCAGGCTCTTCAATTGGAGGTGCTTGCCCATCTTCACTATCCACACCAGCTTCTTGGTCAGGCTCAATATCAATCGGCGTTTGTGGCCCAGTGATTTCCATATCTTCTTGATCACCAGTCAAGAGAAAGACAGCGAACCAGCTGACCAAGCCAATGAATAGAATTAGTTTAATTAAACGCATTGGTTTAACGGTTTTCAATGCGATACACCCCCTCATTGAAGACTGATACAATAAATTGAAACATCTGTACAACTAAAATGTAAATAATAAATAAGAAAAGTATGGCAATGATCATTAAGAATAATGTCAAGAATATTATCTTGAACGTTTCACGGATGGTGTAGTCATTTATCTCTTTAATCATCAGGAAAACAAGTACAGCAATCCAGACATAAACGATTGTGTTTGCCAACCCTAATAAATACGCCTCATTATAAGTTAAGACATTGCTTATTAAAATAATAAATGGTTTAAAGAAAAAATAAGGGGCAAAGGCATAGACAAAGGCTGTAAATACATGTTTGAACTTTCCTTCACCTTCATTAATAGTCGTAATTAAATAGTTCGACCCCAGTACAAGCGCGGTTACGCCAAAGAACATGATTGAGTCCATACCTAACGTGTATTCGCCATCTCTTACATAAGTAAAGATAAATCCCGAGAAATACTTTTCCATAATAAAAAGAAGATAAATTACGAACAACCAAAAACTAGCCGACCACATACTTCCTTTTCCTTCATATTGAATACTGTAAAAGCTATTAAGTGGATGACGAATCATTTGTTTCATAAAAACAACATCTTCAAGAAAAGTTAGGTTGTAGCGTTTCTTAATCCGCTGGAGAAAGCGCAACCAAATATGATACCTCTTCTCAATTAACGTTAAGATCCTAACTACTATCGTAATGACTACTAAGCTAACAATAACGGATACTAAATTCTCTCTCAGCCAATCATTACGAATTTCCCAGAAGGCATCAGAGTATCCTTCATGGTATTTCGCCTGCCTAAAAGAGGTGAGCGCTTCTGCGTAATCCTCTTCTTTAAACAAGGCTTCACCTAAACCCAAATAGGCAAAATCAAAGAGACTATTAAGGCGAATAACTTCCTCCCACGGTTCCTTACTTGCTTGATAATCACCATTTTGATAAAGTTCTAATGATGTATGGACTAGATTAGCAAACTCAGTTGGTTGAAAAATTTGAATTTGATTACGATCTTGATCAAGGGCGTAAATACGATCATTTTGATCAACCGCTATTGATGACAGTCTACGAAATAAGCCAACCCGTTGACGACCATCATCCTGTCCACCGAAGACAAACAATAAATTTCCTTCACTGGTATATTCATAAATGAAACCGTCTTCACTTGCGACAAAGATATTATCGAGTGAACCCACCTCAACAGCGGCTGGAAAAGCGTCTGCCACACGCGTTTGAAGGATATTTTGCCCGGCGACATTTAACTTTCTAATTGCTTGTACCCGTTCACCTTGCGAAACTGAATAGACTAAGCCACGATCATCAATACTTATATTTGTTGATGTAGGAGGCACAATATCAATCATCCGGCTTAATTGTTCATCGTTAAAAATAGCCCGCCTAAATACCGTCATCGGAGTTACCGCAGTTGCATTCGGTGCAAAATAGCCTAGAAACTGTCCCGTATTCGCATTTATTTGAATAATACCATTTGAGTTACCACGCGAAATAATGTAAATGTTATCCCTTTGGTCAACAGCTACCTTTAGCGGAGTAAAATTTGCATGCTCACCAAACAAAATACTTTCTGGTCGCCCAAAAGCTTGAAGAAGATTACCTTCAATTGAATAGACATATACGTGTGCGTTTGATTCATCTGCTACATATATTTTGTCATCATGCGAGATAAACAGACCGGTTGGACGTGATAATTCTTCCTCACCGAACACGCTAACTAAATCTCCTTGCGCATTCCCGACAACAATCCGCCCATTTCCGGTATCGGCTAAATAAATTAAACCATCTGCGCCTATTTTCATATCTTGAGCTTGTGAAAAGATTTCGTCGCCGAATTTAACAATGGTTTCTGTTACCATGTATGCCGTTTGGGTTTCAACATAACGTCCATAGCCGTCTTCGGTAAAAGTTCGGTAAGCTGTATTTGCTTTAGTTATTGGAACAATGGACAAAAACAAAGTAAATCCTATTAGCAAAAGCAACGCTATTCTTTTTAGTCGTTTCATCATTAACACCTACTTCAATCCAGAATGCGCCATTGTATTCATGACCTTGCTTTGTAAAATGATAAACAGCACTAAGTTAGGTACGAACATAATAAGCGAGGCAACTGCTGCCATCCCTTGACCAACTACAACATTTGTTTGTGCTGCCAGCGTGCTCATAAAAAATGCAAGGGTTCGCATATTCTCACTCGTTGTGTAAAGTGTTGATGTTTCTAAATCATTCCATACGAGTTGAAATGCTAGGATCGCAGCAGTAGCAATTGCCGGTTTAATTAAAGGCAAGATGATTTTCCAATAAATCTTTAAATCGTTAGCGCCGTCCATTACAGCTGCTTCTATCAATGAGTCGGGAATTTGATCAATAAATTGTTTAATAAGAAACAATCCGACTGGCATTGCAATTAACGGTAAAATATGGGCCAAAAACGTATCTTCAATACCTATTAATGATACCGTTAAAAACCTTGGAATCATAACAGCGATTGGCACGAACATTAAAGCCGTGTTATTCATTTCAAGTAACAATTTCTTCCCTTTAAACTGTTTTTTGGATAATGCATAACCCGCTAAGGTAGACAAGGCAATAGACAGGATAACAACCAAAACGGTAACAAATATACTGTTAAACAAATAGCGACTTAGAGGGATACCCGATGATTCAGCTAATTGAAACAGGTTACGAAAATTCTCTGTTGTTGGTTGCTGAACAAAGAATCTTGGCGGAAAAGCATAAAGCTCATCAAGTGGCTTAAATGCATGATTGACAATAAAAACAATCGGAAGCGCCATAAATATGGAAAATGGCACTAAAAATATATAAAATTTTAGCTGGCTACGGTGAAACCGCTTAGGATTTATACCGCTACTTTTGAAAGCCATCTCATCATTCCTTTCTTAAGTTTCACTAAACAATTTTTTAGAAATATAGGCAAACAGGTAAATAATGAGCAATAAAATAACAGATAAGGCAGCAGCATAGCCCATTTCAAAACGGATAAAGCCGTAATCTTCAATGTGATTAACCATTAATTGACCGGCATAAGACGGCGTTGGATTAGCTCCTGTTAATTGGACACCAACAGCACCTGAAGAGAAAGTACCTACAATAGCCATAACTGCGCCAAAAAGCATTTGCGGTCTCATCGATGGAATGGTGATGTAGATGAGTTCCTGAAAACGATTTTTAACCCCATCAATAGCACCAGCTTCATACAATGACTCATCAATATTTAGTACACCTGACATCATTGCGAGAAACCCTACCCCCATGCTACTCCAGAGCGCGACAACAATCATAATAAGTAAGATATAGCGTGTATCCTGAAGCCAGATGATTGGCTCCGTAATAACACCCATATTCATTAAAATATTGTTGGCATAGCCTAACTGATTACCACTGAAAATAACGCGCCAAACTACTGCCATAGCAATACCAGCTGTCATTGATGGCGAATAGAAGATCAAAGCGAAAATTGTTCGTGGTATGCGGGTAAGTTGGGCAAGTATCCAAGCCAGAATAAACGATAAAATATAACCCCCCGGCCCAACAATAACAGCAAATAAAATAGTATTTGGTAGAACATATTGCATAAAAATTTCATCTTGTGTTATTAAATTAATGTAATTCAGAAAGCCGATAAAATCTGGCGCTTCAATTGTGTTAAAATTAGTAAATGATAGAAAAATCGCCATTAAAACAGGTACAATGATAAATAGTGTAAATAGTGAAAGATACGGCAATAGAAAAAGATATGGATTTTTCTTGTTTCCCTTCATACTTAATCCTCCCATAGCTCTTCAATACGTAATTCTGGATTCAGATAAGGATCAATTACCTGACCGTTTTCCATAAACCCAAATTCTTCAAGCTTACGCACCGTTTCTCGATTAATACGCTTACTTGCCAAGTCAATAGCTGTTCGTAAATTATCGCCATCCAGCACAACTGCATTATAAGCATTACTCAACTCTCGTTCTAATAAGTAACTACCAGGTACACGAGGAACTTCCGCAATCCACTCAGCTTGTTCTAACACAACATTTTTATGGCTACTTGCCCATGGTAAATCTGCATAAGCAGATAAATTGGCGGTATTCCACATGTATTCTGGTCCATAAGTGGTCTGCAAGGTATTTCCAAAGGCTACCTGAACTTCAGTTGATGACCACCACTTTAGAAAAGCCCATGCTTCTTCAGAATTTGCTGTGTCTTCAAAAATCATATTGCTTTCTGCTCCCCCGGTTGACCATCGTTCAATTTCACCTGTCTCATTTTCAATTCCTGGTACTAACGCAATATCCCAAACGTTAGCAATCTCTGGTGCTGCATTAAGAATTAAATTGTACATATAGTAATCTGATATTCCAATTGGAATAGATCCATCCCTAAACTGTTGATAAAAACTCGGCACATCATAAGGAACATTGTAAATGGTAAAAAGATCAGTAAGCAAACGCATACCTTCGATTGCCTCATTTTCATTTAAACGTGTTCGATGAATCGTTTCCCCATAAAGCTGACCACCACTCTGATAGATAAGCGGCATCGTTCCGGCAAATATTTTCATTCCCGGCATACCAGCTGTAGGATAGAAAAAGTTCATGCCACGTCGCTGAAGTTCTGGCAAATAAGATCGTACTTCTTCAATAGTATCTGGAATTGCTAAATCCAGCTCTGCTAGGATATCTTCTCGGTAAAACATAACCCAAAAATTCATTGTATCTGGTAATGCATAAATACTATTACCAATCATGGCCGGCACAAGCATGCCAGGTGCAAAATCACGAGATACTTCGTGAAAATCGGCAAACTCAGTCAGATCTTTTAATGCTCCCCTAATACCAACTTCAAAAGGAAGTGCATAATTAACACCCAGCGCAACATCAGGTGCTTCTCCAGCTGCGTTAGCTAAAATTAGTTTGTTTTGGTCAGGCATAAGTGATAAGTCAACTTCAATACCCGTTTCTGCTGTAAAACTTTCATCGATTAAACGTTGCATAATCTCAACATATTGTCTCGGGCGATTAACCCATACTTGCAGGTGGTCTGAATTAACCTGACTCACCTGATAATCTTGCTCGCCAAATGTATAGAAAAATCGCTCAACATTTGCCCATATTCTAGTCAAAAAGCTTGGTTGTACAGGAATATCAGCTGCATCTTGATAGAGATAAAATTGATCTATACCAATACCATTGTTATTCATATCCTGAAGCAAATTACTTAAATAGGCTGTTACTGAGTTAGCACCTGTTGATAATTCCGCTTTCCGACGAGCAAGCTTCTCCACTTGATCAGCTAAACTTCTAAGCTGTTGCTCAGCAATCGTTAAACCGGAGAAAGCACCAATTTCATTCCGATTAGGATTAAATGCTTTTACACTCTCATATAAATTTGCTAATTCATCAGCCCATTTCATTAACCGTTCGGTCACTCCAGGTATATAAACCTCAACGTTAATATCTCGGTGCCGATCAACTTCTGGTCCAACTAAATTGGTTAATTCCAATGAGAGTGATTGAATTTCTTGAATTAGCTGTTCAACACGTTCTAGCGTTGCTTTAATGGGTTCAAGCGTAATTTGATAGCTAACTGTATTTAATCCAGCTTCAAGATAAATAGGTATCGCTTTACCCGCATGATCACTCAACGTATGATGCGTGTACTGCGACGCATAAGAAAACGGATAATCACGTAAAGCTTGCACGGGTATTACATCATTTATCTCAATATTCATAAAAACTGGGAAGTCGACTTTGGCATTCTGTTGATAATGTAAACCAAGATAATAATAACCAGATTCGGGAACTTCTATTTGATAGTAAATCTTATCACCTGCAGATTTAAAAGCACCCGGATCAATATGATTTAACACACGCTTACTTCGACTACTTGGTGATAAATTAACGTTAAAGGATGCATTTGCTCTAATTGACGAATCGTTTCGTTTTAATAATTCACTCGCAGCCTCAACTTCAATATAATGATCGCCTGAAACCTGCACATCTTCATGGTCGGGCAATTCTATTCTAGGAGCCAATTCAATTGTACGTATAAGTAAATTGCCTTCTGTGATTTTTAAACTCACTTCATTTTCACCTTGATCAAGCTTAATAAGAAATGGTAGACTATCGCGATAGCTTGAATCAATAACATATTTCTGTTGCCAGTCTTCTATTTTAATTGGTTGAGGAATAATCTCATTGCCATACTTATCAACCTGGACCGTTTCAGGATTTTTCCAAGCATTTTCAAAAACAATATTACGCATCTCATAGAAAGGGAAGGTACCATTAACTTTCATCTCAAGCTGGGTTGGCAGTACACTAAATCCGTCAATTTGATAGGTAAAGCCTAGATGATAATAGGCTGTTTCTGGGGCATTAATAACGAACGTTGTCGTTTCAGCCTGGTCAGCTTTAATAACTTCGATCCCTTGAAACGTCATGACACGACTAGCTTCTACTTCACCCATTTGATCATAAACAATTACCTGCCCATCGTAGTAAGGCGCTTCAAGCTCATCTACATAATTGCTATAACGATTCGCTTGTTGAACATTACTTTTGTTCATTTCATTTAATTCGGTAAGATTAGTTTCAGCCTGTTCATCTGCCTCTTCTGTAGTTGCCGTAACTTCAATATGTCCTAACGGTATACTAGCTAGATAAAAAAACACTGTCATTACTATTAATTGAACATTGCATTTGCAAAGCACATTCCTCACCCCTGATATATCATGATCTACGTTCTAACTTTAAATTTGAACAGCTAAGTTAACGCTCTATTTACATATAAATATATACGTATATGTAAGCGTTGTCAATAACACTATTGTAAATCACTTAGTTTTTTTTGCTTTCAATTAATGTTTTTGTTAAGATTAAAAGAGGGATTTTAGATCAATAAACAGTTTGATTAATCTTTTTATTAATCAAACTGGATAACATGTGGTCTTTACAAACTAAACCACAGTTTTTTATTTTTATTAATTTACAAATAGAAAGGAACGCGGCGCATGCAACTCTATATTGATGATCATTCATTACCCGTTTTTAACGCTTTAGCAAGTCCTGTTCGCTTAAAAATTATTCAATTACTATCTGATCAGCAATTAAACTTAAAGGAACTGTCTGAAGCGCTACAAATTAGTAGTCCCATTGTTAAAAAGCATGTTGAAAAGCTTGAAATAGCAGGAATCATTCGAACAGAGAAGGTACCTGGTAAATCTGGTATTCAAAGACTATCTATTTTAAAAGTAGATCATATTGAAATTAATTTTCCTAAGAAGATTCAACAATCTTATCTAATCTATGAGACCTCTGTTCCAATCGGTCATTATACTAATTTCTCTGTTCAGCCATCCTGTGGACTTGCATCAGATAAGGATTTTATTGGTCCTGTCGATCAATCCAAGTATTTTTTAGCACCTGAACGTGTGACAGCAGGAATTTTATGGTTTACGCAAGGTTATATTGAATACAAGTTGCCAAATTACCTTGAAGCAGATGATCAGTTAAAGCAAATCGATATTAGTTTTGAAATATCCTCTGAGTTTCCTTTTTCGAACTCAGTTTGGCCTTCCGATATAACATTTAGCTTAAATAATATTGAACTTGGCACATGGCAAAGCCCTGGTGATTTTGCCGACACGCGTGGTAGTCTCACGCCTGAGTGGTGGCCCAACAATATTAATCAATACGGCCTATTAAAAACATTACGCATCACTACGCATGGCACGTATATGGATGGAGATAAGCTTTCGAATGTAACAATTGACGATATGGATGCAAATACAGATGGTTGGACAATTCGAATAGAGGTTAAAAAAGATGCTGAGCACGTTGGAGGCGTAACCCTTTTCGGAGATAAATTTGGAAATCATAAACAAGACATCGTGTTTAAAAGCTATTACATATAAACTGTTTTGTTGAATTCTAAACGAGTATACGCTAAGTACAGATATTGATTTTACAATCTTTTACCTATCCTAAAAATAGATAAGCACCTATTATTTATCATATACTCGTTGTTTTAATTAAAAAAGTTATGAGGAACTCATTTCTTTGTCTATTTTCTAATAACTCTTGCCTTAACACGTTGCTTAGTCGATTCAACTTGGTCACCCGGTTGACCAAAATATGGGCTGCCATCATAATTCCAGAATAAGCGCTGAATGCAAGCATGTCGATTATGATCGTACAACGAATTTCCTTGAATCTCTTTGTATGGTCGCGCGTGATAGATTATAATAGTTTCACCATGTTCATCTACTGAAAAACTGTTATGTCCTGGTCCGTATAATGATGTTTGTTCTGATGTAATAAAGATCGGTTCCGTTGTCTTCGTCCAAGCGCTTGGGTCAAGTAGATCGGCATCTTCATCCGCTTCCAGATAACCCATGGCATAGTTATGATCTGTCGCATTACCAGAAAAGACAATAAACACCTTACCATTCCCTTTCAAAAAGGAAGCTCCCTCGTTTACAGCGAGGACACTATTTTCCCAAGCATATTCAGGTGTTGACAATAACACTTGATTTTTTATGGTCCAAGGATTCTCCATTTCACCAATATACAGATTTGAAATGGTATCATTTTCAACCTTTTGTGCCCAAACAAGGTAACGTTTCTGCTGATGCTCAAAAGTTGTTGCATCAAGTGAAAAACTTTGAAAATTGGTATTTATCTGCCCTTTCTCTCTCCATTCACCCGTTAAAGGATTTGCTGAGTCACATTCCAACACATACGGACGAATAGCCCATACATCATCATGCTCTCCCGCCGCAAAATGAATGTACCATTTGCCGTTAATATAATGAATTTCTGGTGCCCAAATATGCGCTGACATCACGCCAGCTTCATGTTTTTCCCATATCACAATTTCTTCAGCATTTGGTAAGTCTTTAATTTCACGCGCTCGCCTTAGGACAATCCTGTCATACAATGGATATGAACCCGTAAAGTAGTAAAAACCATCCTCATGTTTAAGTAAGTATGGATCTGCACGCTGCTCAATAAACGGTGTAGGATAAGCGTCAACAATTAATTCACCTGATACAATATCAGGATTACTAGCACTTACTTGATTATCCCAAGCAACCGGAAAAGAAGCGACTAAATCATTTTCTAAATTTACTTTTACTGATGTAGGCAAGGCCGGCTGCTGATCCCCTATTACCTCAATCTCTACTATTGGTACGTCTTTAATCTTCATTGGTCATTCCCTCTCTTTTCCAACTTAATGACTAGCTGTTATTAGACTATATTTGTTATTTAATGGTTAAGCATGTATGTTTATTCAGTTTATTTTTCATATTCTAAACTCACAAAATGAGCAGGCCTTTTTCACTCTGGGAAAAGACGACAAAATTCCTTTGTCAACTCCTGTCCGTAAGATTAATGAAGTAGCGGTTATCTGCTGAAGTGAATGTCCTTTATTGTGTCTAGTGTAGATCCACCTCTTGATAGAGCGTATCAATTGCTCGCTCAGATAAAGCACCCTCAAAAATAACTAATTCATCAATTAAACCTTGATATGGCGGGTCCCAATAGTTGACACCCAAGGCAAAGTAACCGGTATTAGCTGTCAAATAATTTGTTAAACCCTTACTGGTAAATCGTTGTTCACCATCAACGTATACTGCTACAGTATCCCCTTCCACAGTAAATGCTAAGTGAGACCACTGATTTTCCCTAATATGAAGTCCTGTTGGCGCATCATACCAATCATCACTTCCTGACCAGAGCATGGTCTCACCTATGTGGCCATACGGCACCATACTAAGCCAGTTCTGCTCGCTTGTAGAAGCAAAAAAAGCTGGTGTATGAGTCGTTAACGTTGTCGGGTTAACCCAAAAGGCAACAGTGTATGCGGACGAATTAATGAGTTGATCTGGTAATGCAATACCCGATTCCCCATTAAATGAGGCTGCTTGGCCACTAACACCTGCTTCAAAGCTTAAGTTACCACCCTCCAAACCAATTCTTTCACCTATTACCTCGCCATCTGCCCATACCCCCGTCTCATCTCCTAAATCACCCTCAAAAGAATAGTGAGCAGTGAGCGCGACCTCATGTTCAGCAAGAACAGTTAATGTAAATGACTTGCTTTTTGACACCTCATCATTTGTAATTGTCGCTGTCAACGTGACGCTTACATCCTGATCTACCGGCCGATTAACAATACCCTCTGTAGAGATAACGGCTTCATTTGACGATGCCCACACAATTGTCGTCTGGCCAAACCCGGTAGTGGCTAGGGTTAAGTCTGAAACAATTTGATCTTGATTAGCAATAGTTAGTGCCTTGTCAACACGGTCTACAATATCCTCTGGTGTAGCATTTGCGCTCGGCGATTGCATTCCCCAAATCGACACCCCATTATCAGACAGAGCAGTAAAGGACATGACCATTTGCTTAGCCGCCTCATCCCAAGTCTCAACAAACACACCTTCATACGTCAAATTATTAATGGTTATGGCAGTATAATAACCGTCACGCGCCCATGTCCCATCAATTGCCCCAGATATGGTGCCATCCTCATGAAGATTAATTATTTGCGAGACTTTCACATTTGCATCATTATCCTTTTGATGATTAATGAACTTATAAGCACCGAGCACATCCACTGTTTTAAAGGAATCACTGAGAACCTCACCAGAGAAACGTTTTGGCGCGACAACTGGCCATCCATTTCGATTCATAAACAGTTGATGAATCCGTAACTCATGCGCTTCACCACGATTAGGAAATCTGGTATGAAAAACCAAATAAGATGTTTCCGTTTCAGCATTATAGTAAACAGAATTATGTCCCGGAGACATGTACCCTTGACCAGGCCCAAAGCCCGGCTCACCTAACTCCCTGGCAAAAGAGAAATTACCCATTATTTTATTTCCAAAAGCCGCATGACTAACATCACCAGGTAGCACAGCAGGCTGACCTGCCGCATCAAGATAAGGCCCATCGGGAGCGTCGGAACGGAATTGCCTCATGTGGTATGCACCGTCTGCTTCTAGCCAACCATAGGTAACGTAAAGATAATAGTAATTATGGTTAGGATCGTAATGAATATAAGGGCCTTCACCCGATTTATAATACCCACCAGAGATCTTGGTGCCAAAATAGCGATCGATTAATCTCCCATCTGCAGTTTCCCCATCTTCCCCTGGATGAACGACTCGCCCCGTTGATTTATCAAGCTCAAGCAAGAAAATACCACCCGACCACGAACCGTAGCTCATCATTAAGCGTTCATTAGCATCAAAAAACAAATTGGCATCGATGGCATTGGGGTAATCTCTGTTATTGTATTCACCATCATTTGTAAACCAGTTCGGGTTTTTTTCATTTATCATATCTTGCTCAATTAGAGCGGCTATATTTGTTTCATCCCAACGCTTATTAACCGTGCTCCGTTCGTCATAGCTCTCATGCTCGGTAAATCCTGAATAAACTAATGTATCAACATACTGATACGGCCCTTCAATGTTCTGAGCAACTGCAAAGCCAATTGCTGAACGGATATAGGTTGATGAAGCACTGTAGACAAGCATAAATGCACCAGTTGTACCATCTTCATTGACATAATAATTATTCCAGAATATTTCTGGCGCCCAGACCGAGTAACCCCCATAACTATCAGCGTCATTCTCTCCCGCCCAAGCAAACGATTCCGCCAAGTTAGCGGAAAGGTCACCATACAGAACGTTATCAGGGGTTGTGTAGCCATTAGTGAAATGTGTCCAATTTAATAAATCAGCTGATTTTGCTGCTGCAATGTGCGTCCCAAATACGTAGAAGGTATCATTAACTTTAATAATTGAAGGATCATGTACGGACACTTCATTAAAATTAATATCCTCAAGTGCGAATTCCGTCACTTTATCTTGCCCCTCTCTCAGTCTAGCCTTTCCTAAAAATCCATCAGATATCTGAATAATAAATATGAAAGCAGTTATGAGACCTAGTAAAGCTATTAAAAGAATAATTATTTTTTTCTTATCCATTTTCCACCTCTTTTGTAAGCGCTTTAAAATTTGTACTTACATTTTAATTCTGTTTTTGCAACTTGTCAATAAGTTATGGTTAAACATCCACCTGTTATTTTTGACTTAATAACTGTAAAACGTTATCTCACCTTAAGTTAAAACCAAGGGCTATTAATTATAATTATTGTTACAATCAACAACAAATACAACTCTATGTACACTATATATTTCTAGCCAATAAAAAAACGCTTGGCTAATTACTAACCAAGCGTTAAAAAGCTCTGTTCATCACTTATGCTAATGCCCCTGTAAGATCTTCAATTAAATCATCAATATCCTCGATGCCAACAGAAATTCTAATCAGTCCATCTACAATACCCAACGCTAGTCTTCTTTCTCTTGGAATTGAGGCGTGAGTCATTTTAGCAGGAATAGAAATTAAGCTTTCTACCGCACCCAAGCTTTCCGCTAAAGTAAAATACTTTACTTGTGATAAGACTCGGTCAGCAGCTTCTTCACTTCCTACATCGAATGAAATCATCCCGCCATAGCCACGGGCTTGCTTACTTGCCAACTCATAGCCACTGTGCGATACATCCCCAGGATAATACACTTGCTTTACCGACTGATGCTCAGCCAAGAAAGCGGCAATCTTTCTTGCATTATGGTCTATCGCCTCCATTCTAAGCCCAAGTGTTTTAATCCCTCTCATCAGTAACCAAGCATCTTGCGGTCCCAGAACAGCCCCAACCGAGTTTTGAATAAAGTGAACGGAATCTGCCAATTCTGCTGAATTAACAACAACGAGTCCTGCAACAACATCACTGTGACCACCTATATATTTAGTTGCACTATGAACAACGATATCCGCACCTAAATCAATTGGGTTTTGAAAATAAGGTGTTGCAAAGGTATTATCCACGATTACTGTTAATCCCTGCCGATCTGCAAGCTCAGAAACAGCTTGAATATCGGTAATTTTAAGTAATGGGTTTGTTGGTGTTTCTACAAAAATAGCCTTTGTTTCAGGTTTTAGTGCTGTTTCAATCTCTTTCAAATTCGCTGTATTAACAAATGTATAGCTTAATTGAAAGTTCATCAAAACCTTTGTGATCAGGCGGTACGAACCACCGTAAACATCATCAGTAATAATAATATGGTCACCAGGCTTAAATAACATCATCACACTAGTAATGGCTGCCATTCCTGAAGCAAAGGCAAATCCGGCATAACCATTTTCTAAGTCTGCTATTACCGTTTCAAGTGCATGGCGAGTCGGATTCCCAGTTCTTGAATATTCATAACCAGTATGTTTGCCTGCTTCAGGCTGCTTATAAGTGCTTACTTGGTAAATGGGTACGGAAACAGCGCCAGTTTGTTCATCTCCCGTAATACCACCATGCACCATCTTCGTTTTTTGACGCATGTTAAATACCTCCTTCATAGATCTGTTTACTTAAATATCGTTCACTACTATCAGGAAAAACCGTAACAATATTGCTATGCGCCGGGGCAGTCTTCGCCTCTTCAAGCGCAGCATGCATGGCCGCCCCAGAAGAACTGCCAACTAGTAAGCCTTCCTTTCGTGCCAGCTTAGCAACGAGTTCAAATGCTTGCGCATCTGGAACTGTATGAATGGCATCGAAATGATCAAGATTCATATAGGGCGGGATGACTTCCATACCAATCCCCTCGGTTTTATGTGGGCCTGAATGACCACCAGCAATAATAGAGCCCTCTGGTTCGACAATGACCGTTTTAATAAACGAATTTTTTTCTTTCAAATAACGCGCCGTCCCTGCAAATGTACCCCCGGTGCCCGCTCCTGCCACAAAGACATTAATTTTACCAGCTAATTCTTTCCAAATTTCTGGTGCCAGTGACTGATAATAGGCCTCAGGATTAGCAGGGTTCTCAAATTGTTGCGGCAAGTAACTATTAGGGTACTGTTTCTTCAAATGCTTTGCCTGCATAACTGCCCCCTGCATGCCGAGGCTGGAATCTGTCTGGACAATTTCAGCACCTAAAGCTCTCATCACCGTTTGCTTTTCAATACTAAACTTCTCAGGCACACAAAAAATAACCTTAAGATCGTACTTTAAAGCGGCTAAGGCTAAACCAATGCCGGTATTGCCAGCAGTCGGTTCAATTATGGTCCCACCTCGTTTAAGCTGGCCTGTTGCTAATGCCTGCTCAACAATTGCTTTTCCTAATCTATCCTTTACACTTCCACCCGGGTTAAAATATTCAAGCTTCGCAAATAGTCTTACGTCATTCTCTCGTCGAAAGCTTTTAAGCTCAATTAATGGTGTATTACCAATCGTCTCATGTACATCCTCAAATCGCGCCATTTCTTACGCCTCACTCTTCTTTAAATACAATCGACCATTGAGACCGTTCGTTTAACATTTCTTGCGCAATTGCTTGCGCATCAATTAAGCTATGACTGGCTGCCCAGCCGCATTGGACTTCATTGCACGCAGGAACTTCAGTCGCAATCATAACATCTTCTAGCGTTACCGCTAATGCTTTAATAATGTCATCATAGCTATCATTGTTTAATACTGCTAGGTAAAAGCCAGTTTGACAACCCATTGGCCCAACATCTAACACATTGTCCAAATGATCTCTAATCTTCTCTGCTAATAAATGCTCGAGTGAATGCAACCCGGGCATTTCCATGTGTGCTTCATTAGGCTGTTTAAAGCGAAGATCATATTTATAAACTTTATCCCCATTTACCCCTGTTGTAACCCCAACTAAGCGGACATAGGGTGCTTTAACTTTGGTATGATCAAGATTAAAACTTTCTACATTCATTTTTTTAACCATATTTTAAACCTCCTTTTTCTTCTCAGCAAAGATAATCCAAGCAAAGTCATTCATCTGTTGGAAGGAAACACTAAATCCAGCTTCTATAAAGATTTTTCTTAACGTTTCCAGCAATGGATAATATTCTGTTCTTAAATCTTGTGCTAAATTATAAGCTAAATTTGACTCCGCCTTTTCAATAGCAGCTTGCTTTTTAGTCTCATCTTGAAAAAGCGTATCAGCAAACACCACTCGACCATTAACTGGAAGTAGTTGATTGTACTTTACGATCGCCTCCTGCTTTTCTGCATCAGTCAAATGGTGAAAAGCATAGGAGCTCACGATAGTATCAATCTCTTTATCAAACGCAGGAAAGTTCAAAAAATCTCCATCATAGATATTGATAGTCGGTATTTTTTCTGATGCCTTGGCTCGCATTGCCGGAGAAGGCTCAATTGCAATAACTTGCATGTTAGCATCATGTAGTTTTTTCGTCAGATTGCCTGTTCCACTACCGAATTCTACAACAACACCTGTAGCTTGCTTGACAATTTGATCGAGAATTTGATCATAATGCAAGAATACGTCGTGATATTCATTATCCAACCCAGAAACCGTATTGTCATAGTCATCTGCCCATTTATCAAATAAACCTAAAAACTCTCTCCCCATCTTGTTTACCTCTCTCCTTAAATTCTTACTATATAACTATGAATTATAGGATTAATAGGTTTATAATTTATCATATTATTTTAAATAAAGCAATAACCCCCTTGTCTAACAAGAGTCTTCCTGAACTTACTTAACAAAAAAAGCGGATGATTTGATATCACCCACTCAACGTTCATTCAATAATTTTATTTTTCAACAGACCAATTCCTTCAATTTCAAGCTCAACTTCATCACCAACTTGTAAAAAAGTTGGTGGATTTTGCGCAAAGCCAACTCCATCAGGCGTACCTGTTAAAATAATATCACCTGGCTCCAACGTCATTAACGAGGAGATAAAAGAGATAAGATATGGAATATTAAAGATTAATTGATTGGTATTACCCGATTGTCGCTCATACCCATTTACCTTTGAGGTCAGCTTTAGATGACCTGGATCTACTAGTTCATCTGCTGTTACCAGCCAAGGTCCTATTGGCGTCGAGCGATCAAGTGATTTTCCTTGGAGCCATTGTGGCGTCCGTTTTTGCAAATCCCGTGCAGAAATATCATTACCTATCGTATAGCCTGCGATGTAGTTAAGCGCATCAGTTTCTGCAACATCCGTTGCTTGTGCACCCATAACAATGACAAGTTCAACCTCATAATCAAGCTTAGTTGTTTTTTTACTTTTGACAATCTCATCATCCGGGCCAATCAGCGCATTAATAAACTTAGCAAATAGTACAGGATGTTGCGGCACCTCACTTTTCATTTCCTTAACATGGTCACGATAATTGGTGCCAATACAAATGATTTTCTCTGGGCGTGTTACAGGTGGACCCAGCTTAACATCATGCCTCGAAAACGAATATTCATTTAAATGCTTAGCTTGATAAAATTGTTCTACTTTCTTTGCTAGTTCGAAGTTTAACAATCCGCCTTGATAAAATGAAACAGGGTCTGCTGGGCAAATAAAAGTACGCTCAGGCTGTTTTAACTGTGCCTGCATATATTCAGTCGCTTTACCCAAATCAACGACCTTATCGCCGCGCATAAAGCCCATCCGATAATCTGCCGCACTGTTATTTAACTTATAGGTTACGATTCTCATTCTTTAATCCCCTCCTAAGCCTTACGATCGTTAGACTAAATTGATTGGAACACCATGCTCTAGTGTATTGCCAATTGTACAACCTCGCTTTGCTGATTTAATAACTTTACTCCTTGTTTTATCATCGATATTCCCAATAAGTTCTACTTTAACGTCAAGCTTCTCCATTCGTGATGGACGCGCATCAACTGCTTTTGTCGCAGAAACCTCAATGGTATAGCTAGATATATCAAGATTGTCTCGCTCAGTAATTGAATCAATATTAAGCCCCATACATAGCGCAACAGAGCTACACAAATAATCAACTGGCGAAAACCCATCTTGATTACTTTGACTCGATCTCCCAATACTAACAGTGCCATTGTCATTAATTGCTTGATAATCTGAATGTTTATCTTTTTTTAACACAATCATGTTACATACTCCTCGCTATTGATTTATTATTCTTAAGACCGCGTAATTCCCTTGCGATCGAATTTACTTTGGTATCTCTTCCACTTGGCATTGCGAATCATTTGATTGATAATTTCTGAAAAAATTAGCCCAAGCGCAATCGCTCCAGACAACATGACTACTCTAGCTGCTAACGGAATAGCTAAATCATAATTATTCTGTACAAATTGACGCATAGTATTATATGCTACCCCGCCAGGAACCAATGGCATAATACCGGATACAATAAAGATGATAATTGGTCTTCTAAACCACTTGGCAAAAACTTGGCTTATGACAGCAACTACAACTGAAGCGGCTAGAGTAGCTAAAATCGCATCAAGCCGATACATGGTCATTACTGTATAGACCGACCAGCCTATCGCTCCAGAAAACCCACATTGTAGCAGCACCTGCCGTGGGACATTAAATATTATTGAAAAACAGGCGGTAGCGATAAAACTAACGATTAGCTGTTCAATTAGCATTCCATCCACTCCCATCTTATCGTTCCCATACTTAGACGATAAAGAAAATAACTGCAATACCTGCTCCAATTGCAAGTGCAGTTAAGCATGCATCTGCACCCTTGGTTATTCCTGACACGAGATGACCAGCCATTAGATCACGTACCGCATTTGTAATCAGTAAACCCGGCACGAGAGGCATAACAGCACCTATTATGATACGATCAATATCCCCCCCTATACCAGCATTCACTAATAAAAATGATGAAAAACCCATGACCATTGCAGCAAGAAATTCAGCAAAAAACCGTACTTTTATTAATTGATGAAAATAGGTAACCATACCATAACCAATTCCACCAACAAGCATTGCCGAGATAAAGTCATACCATTGACCACCAAACATAATCATGAAACAACCGCTTGACAAGGCAGCAGCTAGTAGCTTAATCAAGGTAGGATAAGTGTCCTTTTGCTGTGCAACGACCGTTAACTGTTCATAAGCATCCTCAATGATAAGCTTTTCCGCTGAAATGAGTCTTGAGATGCTGTTCACTTGTGAAACCTTATGTAAGTCCGTCTCACGCTCAACAATACGCACAAAATTTGTCGGCTCCGTTATATCTGATGCGAACATAATTGCTGTTGGTGTAGCGTGGCTTTGAGCTCCCTCAAAACCATAGGCCTGAGCAATACGCACCATGGTATCTTCGACTCGATATGTTTCAGCACCATTTTGAAGCATAATCTTCCCCGCTAATAAACAAACCTTTACGACATACTCTCGCTTCATGCCATCCCCCCTATACTTAGGCATAAATAGATTATCGTCTCTGCATCCAAGTATGATAAACAACGATTAGTAGCGCCCCAACTAATGCCATTACGCCCATTGTTAAATACAGAACACTACCACCAAACTGCTCCAGCAGATAGCCACCACCTAATGCACCAATAATTCCAGAGATACCAAAGAAAAAGGTCATAAACATTAAATGGCCTGTTGCCTGAAGCTGTTTAGGAATCAGTCGGGTAACATACTGGAATGCGGCTAGATAAAAAACGCCAAAGCAGACCCCGTGAAGAACCTGTAACAGCACGATAATTAGCGGGTCTGATACAAAGCCATACGAAAGCCATCTTAACCCATAAAGCATGCCCGCAAAGGCCATAAAAATAAGCGGATGGTATTTTTGATACCACTTACCCGCAAACATAAAAACAGCCGCTTCACTAGCTACACCCATAAACCAGGCCCAACCAACCAAATTATCACGCCCGCCCAGGCTACTAATAAATAATCCAATAAAATTATCATTGGTTCGATGCGTTATGGTAACAAGTAACAAGACAGCTAAATATGCCAATAACCGTTTGTCCTTTAGTAACACCTTTATATCACTAAGCTGCACAGGCTTCGTTTCCACCTTCATATCGGTTAAACGTAAGCTAACTATTAAGACAAGACTTGCCATTATTACATATGGAATAACTAAGTATTGAATACCAAACCACCCCAATAACTCACCTACTAATAATGAGCTTAAGGCAAATCCGATTGAACCCCATGTTCGAATGGCTCCAAACGACACACCTAATGCTGCCGCACGCCGCTGTGATAAACTGTCAGCTAGCGGACCAATGGCGGAGGAGAAAAAATAGAAGGCAACAGCTAACGCAAAAATTAGCGTAAGGGTTCTCATTTGAAAGAAGACAGCACTACTAATGACTAAACCAATTGAAGTAGTAATTAATACTTTCTGAACCGTTTGATACTTATCACTCATAAACCCCCAAAATGGCTGTGAAAAAATAGATACTGCCGGTCCAATAGCTAGCACCCAACCAATTTCTTGTCCAGTTAAGCCTCGATATGTAAGCAATAATGGCAAAAAACTTACCACCATTGTGTTTGCCCCGTGAAAACAAAATAGGAGCATTTTTAGTGGAACTAAGGCGTGTTTTTCAGGCACGACATCCCCTCCTTACACTTATTTCTCTAATAGATTCATTATAAGTGTTTGTATTAGGAAAGAAAAGAGGATGAGCTTCAAACAAAGTAAATCTTTAAATATTTTTGGGGGCTTTATCTCTTACTGACTGATAGCAACTCAACAGGCATGACCAAAGCATCCCCCAAAAATGCCCTCTAAACAAATTAGCTTATACTGACTGTTTAGCTGCAAAAAAAAGTCATTAACAATTCCCTACACCTGACCAAACTATATTTTTCAGAAAATATTTTGCTCTCTACCAGGAATAAAGGGGCGTCTTGTGTCATTATGACCAATAATCGCATATCTATTTGATATAAGAAGAACTCCTACTAATAACCCAATCCATAATGTTTTTATCATTCTTACTTTCAAGCAAAATCATCCTTTCATCACTTCTTTCTATCTCAACTTTAGCACAGTGAAACCAGTTCTTATGCCTCGACCGCGTTTGGGGGCGCCAGTATACAATACCTATATGGAGTTTCTAACATTATTATCTACTTATTTTAAAATCATATGTGAGTTATTTACAAGTTATCATTAAGTAAGAAAAAGGAATTATGCTTATGATTAACGATTGGACAACGCGTTCAGGATATAGGCGTTGAAAAAAAGAAAAGATAGTGTCTATTGCAACAGAATTCATGTAGTGATAAGGCTAGCTGTTTTCAAAAACAGCACCACATTTCTCGGATAATAAAAAAGAGAGGGGTCTCATACTCGGATTGAGAACCCCCTCTTTTCTTATAAGTATATCCATTGTTCTTTTAACGCTTTTAGAACTGCGTTCGTGCGGTCAGGAACCTCCAGCTTGTTTAAAATTGAACTAACATAGTTCTTAACCGTCTTATCGGATAAGAACAACTCATTTGCAATACGAACATTGCTATAGCCCTTAACCAATAACTGTAAAACTTCCCATTCCCGCTTAGACAATACACCTATCGGTGGCTGGAGTTGCTTACTTTGCGACCTTGCATATAGCTCAACGAGACAGGATGCAAGCACCGGCGAAACAAAACGCTTTCCTTCTAAAACAAAATTAATAGCTTTAGTCAATGTCCTTTCATCAATGTCATAATAGAGGTAGCCATTTAAGCCAATGGCAAACAACGACGTGGTACAAGGGGCATTAATATCCTCAACCCAAGCTATAACTTTTTTGTTTAGCGAGCTAAGATGGCGAGCTAGCGGTTCCACTGAAACAGGTGTATGTATATCAATAATAATTAAATCTGATTTCTCACCTAAATGAATCAGCATATGTTCATCCTTCTCATCACAACATGTTATCCGGCTGTCAACAAATTGGCGCTTTAATAATTCAATAATGCCATCACGTAATAGGGAAGATTTTTTAATAAACAATAATTCCATCACCTAATTAATCACTTCTTTTCTCCGAGAATTTACAAAGCTTTAACTGTCTCATTCTTGCATATAAAAAAAGCGCTAATACTCACCAACTTATGACATAATGTTACTTTTTTTAACCATAATCGTCAACTAACTTAAAAGCTATTACTGGAAATATAAATAGCAAAAAGGATTTTTTACACATATATACATTTATTCCGATACTTTTAGCACAATACTTATTTCATTAATATCTAATTAGTAATAGCTAAAACTTACTATTTACCTAATAGGTATCCAGATATTCTTACACTTATTATAGCAGGACATTTTGACTAAGAATAGATAAACCGCGAAATTTGTAGGTGTTTAGACTTATTTTTCGACATTTTTTCTTGTCTTCATTAATTAAGAACCAAATTGCGCTTTTAAAACGAATAAATACTCTGACTTGTGCATAATAATAAGCCACAGCTTCGCTTCCCACTTTCACAGGAATGCATTTACCCAAACAAAAAACGTTAGGTTCCCCTAACGCCATTACAACCATTATTTAATATCTCTACTCACTCTGCTGAATTCCAAAGCGCGCGTTAATTTCGCCACGAAGCAATTCTTTTCGCCCGTTCCTTTCTTGCTTACGTTTCCTGCGTAACATTTCTTGGCGTATCTCAAATGTTTGCACACCCTCTTCTCGTTTGTTTGCAATATCCATGAGGTGTTCCACATCTAAGAATGAATATTTACGATTGCCTTTAGGCGATCTTTCTGGAAAAATTAATTTTCGCTCTTCATAGTAACGTATTTGACGTTCAGATAAACCGGTTAATTCGCTAACTACGCCGATCGTAATTACTTTTCGTTCTTTGTACGATGTCTCATGATGCATTCCAATCACCACCATTTTTTCACATTTGTGATATCTTTTCTATCATTATAACGTTAACTGTTAATTAAATCGAACTTTTTGTAAGAAAATCTAACAAAAGCTATTAACATACCCTTTTGGCTTTAAATCTAACAAACGGTCATGTATAATTTGTCATGACAGATAGCAAAAGAGACTTTTCGTTATCATGATGATAAAGGAGGTAATTGTGTGGAGATAAATATTTCTCAACCAGCTTATAAGTGGTTAGTCGATGAGTTGGAGTTAACTGACGGTGATGCTATTCGTTTCTTTGTGCGGTACGGTGGTCACAGTGGAGCACAAGCAGGTTTCTCTCTCGGAATAAGTAAGAATGATACACCATTTGAACCAGCTGTAGAAGTTGAAGTAGCTGGCGTTAATTTTTTTATAGAAGCTAAGGATGAATGGTATTTTGACGGTAAGGATTTAAAAGTTAAATACTCGCGGAATAGAAGTGAAATTGAATTTGCTCTTGAATAATTGGCATCGTATAGCTGCCCATATGCATAATCATTGATCAGTTGAACCGGACAAGTCTTATTGCCCGCTTCAACTGATATTTTTAGCGTAGTTAACGGCTAAGATTAGAATAGGCCCGAAGCTCTCCCTTGATCATCTAAATCCATTTTTAGCGCTGCTGGTTCCTTAGGCAGGCCCGGCATTGTTAACACCTCACCAGTCATGGCCACGATAAAGCCCGCACCAATTGATGGGCGTAATTCTCTAATTTTAATTATAAAATCTCTTGGTCGCCCGATAAGATTTGGCTGATCGGAAAGTGAATACTGTGTTTTCGCCATACATATCGGTAGCTTATCCCACCCATACTTATTAAAAAGCTTTATTTGCTCCTCGGCAACGGCAGACAGTTCTATCCCCTTCGCACCATATACTTGTTTAGCAATGTGCGTCATTTTTTCTTTTATACTCGCTGATAGATCATACAGTGGCTTGAACGAACTATTATCCTGCTCAATAGTCGCAAGCACTTGCCTTGCCAACTCCTCACCTCCACGACCACCATTAGCCCAAACTGTTGTTAATGAGACCTCAATCCTACGACGAGCACACCAAGATTTAATAAAATCAATTTCTTTTTCCGTATCTGTTCCAAATTGATTAATAGCCACAACTAGCGGTAAGCCGAACGCTTGAATTGTTTCCACGTGCTTTTCTAAATTGACTATTCCTTTCTCTAATGCAGATAAATTCTCTTCGACCAAGAATTGCTTATCTAAGCCACCATGCATTTTGAGGGCACGTATTGTGGCCACAACGACAACGGCATTTGGGGTTAAATTTCCGACCCTTGCTTTAATATTCAGGAATTTCTCCGCACCTAAATCGGCTCCGAAACCCGCTTCTGTTACCACATAATCGGCAACTTTACTCGCAAGCTTCGTCGCAACAATACTATTACACCCATGTGCAATATTGGCAAACGGACCACCATGGATAATTGCGGGTACACCTTCAATCGTTTGGACAAGATTAGGCTTTAGCGCCTCCTTAAGTAACAATGTAAGCGCACCTTGAACATTTAAGTCACGCACAAATACCGGTGTCTCGTCTAACTTATAGCCAACTACAATCTTTCCTAAGCGCTCACGAAGATCTTGATAGCTTGTAGCCAAGCATAATATTGCCATAATTTCTGATGCGACCGTAATATTAAAACCATCTTGCCTAGGAATACCTTGTTTAACACCACCCAAGCCAACAACGACCTCGCGCAGTGAACGATCATTTAAATCTAAAACTCGCTTCCACGTAATGCGTCTCGTGTCAATCCCACACGTATTTCCTTGAAAAATATGATTATCAATAAAAGCGGATAAAGCATTATTAGCCGTTGTTATCGCATGAATGTCGCCAGTAAAATGCAAATTAATCTCTTCCATGGGAACAACCTGTGAGTATCCTCCTCCAGTCGCTCCACCCTTCAGACCCATAACCGGACCTAATGAAGGCTCTCTTAATGCTACTACCGTCTTCTTGCCCAACCTTTGCAACGCTTGACCTAATCCAACACTAACTGTCGACTTCCCTTCCCCTGCTGGCGTTGGATTAATTGAGGTAACTAGTATTAATTTCCCATCTTGCTTATCAGCTAAACGATCAATTAGGTCTAATGAAAGCTTAGCTTTATAATGACCATAAGGCTCCCACTCATCTTCACGAATATTTAACCTCTCAATTACTTCATGAATTGGCTTTAATTTCACCTGATTGGCTATAGCTAAATCCGACTGCATTCAAACAACTCCTATCTTCTGAAAAATCGTACATTCTTGATGATTAATTATTAATTATTCGTATTATAACATTGTTTTTGTTAAAAATGTTAGTAATCCAAGCGTTCTCTTAGAAATTAATTAACAAGCTTGTTAATCGGGTTGTATATCAAATAGCGTTGGTTAGATAATTTCCCAAGATTAGGCGGAAGCAAAAAAGAGCCATACGAATATTTGCTTAACTAACACTATTTGATGAAGAAGCGTTAATCGTTAAACAGCGATTTATCATGTTGATAAATCGCTGTTTAACTAACTATTTAATTTTATCCTTCAAGAAAATTTTCATACGTTGCATCGCTTCAGTTAACTGTTTCATAGATGTCGCATATGAACAGCGAACATAACCCTCCCCACTTTCACCAAAGACATGACCAGGAACCACCGCTACACGTTGTTCATTCAGGAGCGCTTCTGCAAATTCCTCCGAGGTCATGCCTGTTTCCTTAATCGATGGAAAGACATAAAAAGCTCCTCCAGGCATGTGACATGGTAAGCCCATCTCATTTAAAGCCTTTACAACATAATTACGGCGTTGACGATAGCTATTCTTCATTTCTATTACACTACTCTGACTATTTCTCAGCGCTTCTAGTGCACCATATTGCGCCATTGTCGGTGCACACATAATCGTATACTGGTGAATTTTTGTCATAGCAGCAATAATAGCCTCTGGAGCTGCCGCATAACCTAAGCGCCAGCCAGTCATTGCAAAGGCTTTAGAGAAGCCCGAAATTAAAATGGTGCGTTTCTTCATGTTTTCTATTGAGGCAAAACTTGTGAATGATTCATCATAAAGGAGATCAGCATAAATTTCGTCAGAGACGACCAACAGGTCATGCTCTTCAACAACTCGTGCAATCTGATTCAGTTCATCAAGGCCAAGTGCCGCTCCAGTAGGGTTATTAGGGCTACAAATTAAAATGGCCTTTGTTTTATTCGTAATTGCTTGTTCAATTTGACTCGCTTGGATTTTAAAAGCAAATTCCTCAGTTGCTTCTACTACTACAGGTTCTCCACCGGCTAACTTAATGGTCGGTGCGTATGACACAAAGCTTGGCTCTACGACAATGACTTCATCTCCTGGATTAATAATTGCTCGAAAAGCAATATCAATAGCCTGACTTGCCCCTACAGTAATAAGGAGTTGCTTCTCAGCGTCGTAACTAACCTGATAGCTTGTTTCTAAAAAAGAACTTAATTCCTGTCGGAGCTCTAACAAACCAGCGTTAGCAGTATACGCGGTATAGCCTAACTCAAGCGAATGAAAGCTTGCTTCTATTACATTCCAAGGCGTTACAAAGTCTGGCTCACCAACCCCTAAAGAAATAACATTGTCCATTTTCGAAGCAAGATCAAAAAAACGGCGAATTCCCGAAGGCTTTAACTCATGAATATGATCGGCAATAAAGTGAGCGGAGTGATCAATCATGGCGTCACCATCATGCGGCGATCCTGGTCGTCATTCTTATCAAACACAACACCATCATGCTTGTACTTCTTTAACACAAAATGCGTTACTGTCGAAACCACTGAATCTAGGGTTGAGAGTTTATCTGAAACAAACCGACTAATCTCCATCATCGTTTGACCTTCAAGCGTAATTGATAAATCATAAGATCCGCTCATTAGGTAGAGAGCTTTGACTTCAGGAAAACGGTAAATGCGCTCTGCTACATGATCGAACCCCTTTCCTCTTACCGGTGTTACCTTAACTTCAATCATTGCTGTTACACTCTCATGCTTTAAAACCTTTGCCCAATTGACTAACGTTGAATAACCTAAAATCACACACTCATGTTCTAGCTTTTCAATCATGCTAGCCACTTCATCTATACCAAGATCTAACATACTTGCAATTGTATCAGCTGGCAAACGCCCATTTTTCTCTAAAAGCTGCAGCAACTCTACTTCCTTCTGTTCCATCTTTGACACCTGCTTTTCATTATAGTGAAATTCATTTGAATATTTAGAAATTATTCTTTATCGTACTACAAACTTGTATGAAGGTAAACAGGATTTTTTTACGATAAAGTCTTAATTGTGCGTTACTAACCGATACAAATGCTTAGCATATGCTATAAAAAATTATTTTTCAAAAAGGAGCTTAACAGAATGTCCTATTCTTATACAGATATGATTGCCGCCTTCAAAATCGGAGCTGCACATCCCGGTGGTACTAATGCCACAAAAAAAGCCATTAGCAAAATGATAACTTATCCCCATGATAGCATATTAGACGTTGGCTGTGGCATTGGTAAAACCCTAGGTTATCTTGCTACCATCACAAACAGCAAGCTTTATGGTGTAGATGCACACCCGAGAATGATCAAGCATGCCCGAGCCCATCTTGATCAATTCGCTCAAGTCATGCTCTTCCATTCAACGATAGCTGCGCTACCGATTAAAGATGAGTCAATCGATTGCATACTGGCCGAATCAGTCACCTCTTTTACTAATATCCATAGTAGTTTAAAAAAATATAACCAACTCCTTCGTCCAGCTGGTATTGCTTGCCTAATTGAACTTACGCTTGAACATGAATTAGAAGATGAGCTTCACAACGAGTTCTGTTCTTTCTACGGTTTAAATAGACTACTGTCTAAAGATGAGTGGTTAACACAGATCAAAGCCGCTGATTTTGCCATTACAGAAGTTATTAGCCTGAAACCAGAGTCTGGGGAGACTTTAGACATTGAGATAGATAATGACATCGCACCTGCTTACTTTGAACTGATGGCCTATCATTATGCACTAATTGAACAAATAAGACCAAGTCTCAGTAGCTATCTCTTCGTCTGTCAAAAAAAACCTAGACAGCCATCATGAGCATTTATCATTCTCACAACTTACTTGAAAACTATTTAAATTCTGAGAAGGATCATACAAGTTTAACCACTACCATTATAGAACCACTATCCACTGTCATTGATTCCCTTGCCCTAGTTGACTTAAAATGGCTTTTGGAGCAGCACGGTCTGTTTCAACCAGCCGCTAACAATCATAAACAGATAGAACAATTATTGAATAGTGATGTTTGGCAGCAGGTTGATGACCTTTACAAGCATTTTCAGGAGCAGTGGCATGGCCCTGATACCAAGATCATCCTACTCCCTGCTGATTTAAACAATAACGTATTAACCAAAAAATTCAACTGTATTTCCGGATTAACCGTGCAAGCTACCATCTTTCTTTTTATAACTGACAAAATATTACCTGAACAGCTAAAAGCATTAATTGTTCATGAGTATAGCCACGCGTATCGATTGAGCACAACTCGGCGTTTAACTCTGCTAGACACAATTATTCTAGAAGGCGTTGCCGAGTACCTCGTTCATGCATACTGCGATAGCAATCTGCAAACATCCGGGTTATTCTCTTCACCTCTAAAAAAAGCATCTTTTCTTTCCGTTTGGAATAAATGGGTCAAACCGAATTTAACTATTTACGAAAGGCATCCGCTGCATAGTCGGATTATGTATGGTAACGTTGAGGATCTACCAGACTTAGCTGGCTATCAGGTTGGTTACTATCTTGTTTCGGAGTGGGCAAGACAAACTAACGCCAGTAGGACCCTTGTCCTAAATACACCAGCAGAATTATTTTTATCGATCCTTTAAACTTCAGCGTTTATCCTCTACATTACTTATATATTTATCATATGTTGTAGTAAGTGTTCAAAAACATTGGTTGAACATGATGATTTTCTTCTGTAGAGAAAGGAGCGATAACATGTCTGGCCATTATCATACCTGCTGTCAAAACATTGGTAGACCTGTATCCATTCGGACAGTTGATGGTAGAGAGCATCGAGGGGTCATTCGTAACGTTACCCAGTCACACGTTTATTTAGAACCTTTTGGCGGACGTCCTACGGGTCACAGTTGGGGCTATTGGGGCTGGGGCGCTGGTTCCGGCTTCGGATTAGGAATTGCATTAGGCGCAATCGGTACATTAGCAATCCTACCCTGGTTCTTTATTTAATTCCAGAGTATCTTTAATTCTGGATCATTCACAAGCGACTGGGACAAAAGCTTAATTAGATAAGGAAAATCCGAACATTATGTCTGAAAGCGTATAGCGCTTCGGTAAAATACTTCGCTTTCCGTGGGCACGGCTTCGGCTAACTGTGTGAAGAAAGACACTTCACACAGTGGATCCTCAGCTCATGCTGTTCCCACAGGAGTCTACGTATTTTACCTACGCTTAATCAGAATGTTCGGATACCCTGTTTCAATATTTAGTTATGTCCCAGTCGCTTTTTCACCTGTTAATGATCAGCAGAGTCTTGTTTGACATTTGTTTGATCAATTAGTCGTTCCGCCATTTTTCGATACATATTACTGTAATGAATAAGTGAAACAATCATTAGAAACGTTTCTAATTGCTCATCCTGATTAGGTAATTGACCTTGAATGCTGGCAGTCTGCTGTTCAAGGGATTTGACAAAATCACTTGATTGCATATCCATTAATGCCGAATAAGTCTGATAGATTGAAGCTAAGTCTTCGCCCCGCTCCTCAATAGTGGTAACAAGCTGCAAAACATGACTAATATCCTGGATGGATAACGCTCCCTTTAACTGGTAAATCCATTGAATTAACATGATGTGTGCTTCCGTGTACTTTTTGTTTTTTATTGTTGGAAGTAATTTCCCCTTTGCATAATTATTAATCATTGTCTTCGTCAATATTTTTTCATCAGGCTGCCGTTTACTATTATGATAAGTTTGTTCAAACAATTGCGTAACCTGATCCATGTATAGTGCTAATGATGGAATATTATCTGCCTTAATATAGGTATCTTGATGAAGGTCTTTAAGTATCTTAATCAAGTCTGTCATAACGAATCCCCGACCCTTCTTATTATTCCCTCTCATTATACGATAACGATTAGACGTCGTAAAGGTTGACTCATTTATATATTATGATATTATATTATATAGTATTAAAAACTATATAAAGGGGTTGTTTTTACATTGATAAGGTTTAGAGAACCACTAAACAGCTTCACTCACCTTTTTGGTGCTATTTTCAGCTTAATCGCTTTAGTGGCTATGCTTGTGAAAGCTGTTTATACACAAGGATCAGTTACAGTGCTCCTGTCTGTTTTAATTTTTGGAGTTAGCTTAATTTTACTTTATTGTGCTTCAACCATTTATCATGCTACTTTTGCTAAACAAACTGTAATAAAATGGTTGAGAAAAATTGATCATGCTATGATTTTCATTCTAATAGCGGGGACTTACACACCCTTTTGCTTAATCGCGCTAGATGGTATGTTTGGTTTAATTTTGCTCATTGTTATTTGGACAATTGCTTTAAGTGGTATTATTTTTAAGCTAACTTGGTTTAGCTGTCCTCGTTGGTTTTCAACATTACTGTATATATTAATGGGCTGGCTAATTGCTTTTGCCTTTGTCCCGCTCTCCCGGACAGTAGAACCAATCGGACTATCATTACTACTTATCGGTGGGATTATTTATACATTAGGAGGCATCATTTATGCCATTAAACCAAACTGGATAAAAACCAAGCACCTTGGCTTCCACGAGGTGTTTCACCTCTTTATCTTAGCTGGGTCATTGGCACATTTCTTGAGCGTTTATCAATACTTATTATAAACAGATAGCCAGCTTTCTATTGTCCAAATAAAAAAAGTATAGATAAAGCCGCTCACTTAAACCAAGTGGCCGTTTTATCTATACTCTTCAAGCATTTAATGATGTCTTCTGGCAAAGTCAACAAACCGAAATCGATCGGGTCGATGCCGAGACTCAGTGTATTGAAATAATTCTGCATTATCTAGATATACATAATTTTTAATAACCACAATATTTTGAAAGCCCGTCAAATCTAGTAACGCTTTATCTTCCACCGTTGGTTCTTCAACAGTAATTTCTTTTTTAGCAAAGCTAATTGTCAGATTAAGCTCTCCCTCAAGATATGCATAAATAGAATCCTGGCAAATTTGTTCAGTTAATGTTGGTACAACACGCGCAATTAAATAATCCTTATCAAGGATAACGCGTTCACCTGAGAAGTCTCTAATTCTGGTGACTTGCCAGACCTGCTCTTGATCATTAATTTGCAACTGCTTTTGCATGTGACGATTTGGGCTAATTAGCGACAGTTCATGGACAACTGTCTGAATCTCTTGATCAAGCTTTTCAGCTAACTCTTTAAAGCTGACGAGTCCAGAAACCGGGAAATCAAATTTATTGCGCTCTATTACAACAGAACCCTTGCCACGCACCTTTTGGATATAGCCATTTTGCGACAAGAGATTGAGTGCTTTCCTAATCGTTTCACGTGACGTTTGATAGGTATCCTTCAGTTCATTTTCGGAAGGTAAATATTGATCAACTTGCCAGTCGCCATCCTCAATTTGCTCCGCTAATTCTTGATAGATCAATACATACTTATTTTTCATATTTAACGCCTTACCTTCACATCAAATTTGTGATTAAGGAGTTACCCGATAAACAATTGCTTCATATGGTCGTAGTTCACCCTTTAATGCATGACCCGTTTGACCATTGTAATTGCCTATCAATACCTCTTCATTGCTCCACTCTCTCAAGCCCTCATGGCTGAGATCATAGTTTGCAGGTTGATTATAGAAATTATTTAAAACAATTAATTGTTCATCCTGATCCTTCCTCACATATGCAAAAATAGCACGATCCTCTGGTAAAATCAACCGATAACTGCCTGTTGTGACGATGTCGTATTGTTTTCTAAGCTTAATTAATGCCTGATAATAGTAAAAAATCGAGTCGACGTTATTAAGCGCCTGTTCAGCATTAACAGTTGGGTAGTTTGCAGCAACATTGATCCACGGCTGCTCAGCGGTTGTAAACCCAGCATGCCTGTCACCATTCCATTGTACCGGCGTTCGAGAATTGTCCCGCGATTTTTGCTTTAAAATAGCCATAATAGTTGGTTCAGGTAGCCCTTCTTCTCGTTTCATTCGATACATGTTTAATGATTCAACATCACGGTACTGATCAATATCATCAAAATTAGGGTTTGTCATCCCAAACTCTTCACCTTGGTATATATACGGGGTACCTTGCATCAGGTGAATAGTTGTTGCGAGCATTTTTGCAGATTGCTCATGATAACTACCATCATCGCCAAAACGGGAAACAACACGCGGTTGATCGTGATTACACCAGAACAAAGCATTCCAGCCGCCTCCTCGATGCATTCCCACCTGCCAATCAGATAAAATTTGCTTTAGCGCTTGAAAATCAAACGGCGCCTTCGACCATTTTTCACCACCGGGATAATCCACTTTTAAATGGTGAAAACTAAACGTCATGTCAAGCTCCTCACGCTCAGGATTCGTGTATTTAACACAGTTCGCAATTGAGGTTGATGACATCTCACCAACCGTGATCAGCTTTTTCCCTTTAAAGACATGCTGATTCATTTCGTGTAAGTACTGGTGAATCTTTGGTCCATCTGTATAAAATTTCCGACCATCTCCAGGTGCAACTGAGCCATCATCATCAGGAAAGTCTTGATCTTTCGAGATTAAATTAATAACATCTAAACGGAAGCCATCTACACCCTTGTCAATCCAAAAGTTCATCATTTCATAAACAGCATCTCTCACTTGTTCGTTCTCCCAATTAAGATCAGCTTGCGTCTTATCAAATAAGTGTAAATAATATTGGTCGGTATCTTGATCATATTGCCACGCATTACCACCAAATTTCGACTGCCAATTGGTTGGCTCCTGACCATTCTTGCCGTCTTTCCAAATATAAAAATCACGATAGGCATTGCCCTTACCACTAGCAGATTGTCTAAACCAATTGTGCGCTGTTGAGGTATGGTTAACGACAATATCCATTATGATTTTTAAGCCCCGCTGGTGCGCTTGCTCAAGCAAGCGATCAAAATCCAGCATCGTACCGTACTCACTAAAAATTTGATAATAATCAGCGATATCATAGCCATTATCATTTTGTGGTGATTCGTAAATAGGGGTTAACCACAGCACATCAACACCTAACTTTTTTAAATAATCCAATTTTTCAATAATACCGTTTATGTCCCCAGTTCCAGAACCGGTTGTGTCATTAAAGCTTTTCGGATAGATTTGATACACAACAGATTTTTTCCACCAAGCTTGCGTCACCTTCTCATCCCCTTATAGTCATTTATCTGGAATTTTTTAATTTTACAAACCACTTCAAAAAGTAGTAACAACCATTTCACATTGGGAAATGGTTGTTACTGCTTGCCTATTTACCTAATCGTTCGTATGCATTTTTTCCCATCTTGGTTTTTGCTAAAGCAAAAGTTAACACCAACGGAACTGCAATTGCTACTGCCATGGCGACTCCAAACATCAGATAATGCGCCGATTGAATAGACAAGATCCCTGGAAGCCCACCAACGCCAATTGAATTAGCCATAACGCCACTCCCAACCGAGATTACTGCAGCTATGCTCGAACCAATCATCGCCGCCAAGAATGGGAAACCATATTTAATGTTAATCCCGAACATCGCTGGCTCAGTTACACCTAGATAACAAGAGACAGCAGCTGGAATCGAAACCTGTTGTTCCTTCTCATCACGTCTATTTAAGAAGATCATTGCCACAACAGCTGATCCTTGGGCAATATTAGATAAGGCTATCATTGGCCATAAGTTAGTACCCTCAAAAATACTCATTAATTGTAAGTCAATAGCATTAGTCATGTGATGTAGTCCGGTTATAACCAATGGTGCATAGGCAAAGCCGAACACTGCTGCAAACAACCAACCAAACGCTGAGGTTAAGCCAGAATAGACTACATTAGAGATCCAATCACCGATTACCCAACCAATCGGTCCTAAAATAACATGGGCAACAATAACCGCTGGTAATAAAGCAAAAAGCGGCACAAAAATCATTGAGATAACATTTGGGATGATTTTACGTAAGCCTAATTCAAGATAAGCAAGGACAAAACCGGCAAGAATAGCTGGAATAACCTGTGCTTGATAGCCAATCATATCAACTGTCGCAAAGCCAAAATCCCAGAACGGAATTTCTGTTGCTTCAGCAACACCATAAGCATTTAATAATTGTGGAGATACCAACGTTATACCTAGTACAATACCAAGTATTTGGGTTGTCCCCATTTTACGCGTAATCGACCAAACAATCCCTACTGGTAAGAAATGAAAGATAGCTTCCCCAATTAACCAGAGAAAATCATTTGCTCCACTCCAAAACTGTGATAACTCAACAAGAGCTTGATCATTATTAGGTCCGAAATTTGGTAGTTCGCCAATTACATTACGAAAACCTAATATAAGACCCCCAACCACTAATGCAGGTATTAAAGGTGTAAATATCTCAGCAAGATTGGCAATTAACCGTTGAATAAAGCTCATATTTTGCTTAGCCGCAACTTTAGCATCCTCTTTGGATGTGTCACCGACACCCGCTATTTCACTAAACTCATTATAAAATGTCGCAACATCATTACCAATAATAATTTGAAATTGACCCGCATTAGTAAAGGTTCCTTTAACAACATCCATATCCTCAATCTTTTGTTTATCCGCTTTATCATTATCGTTTAAAACAAAGCGCATTCTTGTGGCACAGTGTGTTACTACTGAAATATTCTCATTTCCACCAATATGTTCCAAGAGCTCTTTTGCTGACTCTGTATACTTAGCCATGTTCAAACCCCTTTCTCCTAATTAATAATTAAATTAACCGAATAAAATAAATAAATGCATAAATAACTTGTATATACAAGTTACCTGTTCACGCTTTCATTTTAACTTGTATATACAAGTGAGTCAAGAGGTTTTTATTTTATTTTTTAAAAAAGGCTTGATCGACGTAACCACCCGCTTTATGAATTTCAATCAGCACATCTTCCACATCTTCTTCTTTAATTTGAAAACTAAGTACAGTATTTCTAGATTTACCTGAAGCGTCATCTTCGGCTGCTACATAATAGGCACTCGCGTTCGAGGTACCGACACTTGAATCTGGTGTATCACCAATTGTTGTCCCCGTTTGAATAAGTGGGACAACAAGATCTAAACCACTAGTTGCTTCCAGATAATCAATTAAAACATCTTGGGTATCGTATTTACTAAGCTTCGCCTTTAACTGTTCCGCTTCATCCTCATCATGTAAATAAACTTGAATTGCTCTAACCATGTTCTTCCCTCCTAAAATTTATGTTGTCAAGATAAACTTTCCCCATATTTCAAAAATCAAACATGGTATCGAGTAAGAGGGATAAGTTAATTCTGAATATGCGGTTGTTTTCGGGGCGGATTTCCACGACTTGGACTGTTTATCTACGATACTGCACCACATTTCAGCGTCCTGGACTGTTTATCCGCGATACTGCGCCACATTTCAGCAGCGTGGCAAAAACATAGCGTCCATCCATCTCATCCCAAAAAAAACAAGCTAGAAAAAGTAAACTTTTTCTAGCTCATCCATTTAGGTGGTGTATTTTTACTCCAATATACTTCTCCAATTGGGTAATGCGCTTCAAATTCATCGTCTTGCATATGATAATGGAAATTAAACCAATAACCGTCCAGTGGGCGTTTCTCTCTTCTTACATGAAATTTAGCGACAATTTGATCGTCTTTTTCACTATATAAATCAAAGATGCGCTCACCATAGCCGGCATGGTGCTGACCAATTAGTTGAAAATCAGTTGGCTCATCTACAATTTCATTAATGACATATTCAATATGAGGTAAAATTTCCTCAATGACCTGCTGATCGACTTGGTTTAAGATCTTGGGACCTAGCTTTGTCAAAGTCAACTCCCGCGCTTGAAGGCGGCATGCTTCAACAGGATCAGTTAAGGAATCCGCGCTGGCTTGTGCATCAATGACTGGAGCATGATTAAAGAGTAGTTCAGTAGTCTTTTCAGATTGGGCTCTTTCCGAACCAATCGCCTTATTATCCACTGTAGACTCAGCATCAACATCTAACGGCGGTACATAAATGCCTAACGTTAAAATTGCAACTGTTGTAACAAATAATTTCTTCAACCATAACTTCATCCTGCTGCCCCCTTCCCCAATAAACTATTAATCTTATTTTACCATAACTAAGTGGAAAGTCTATGAGGAACCCAACTATTCAACAAAAAAGCTTAAGTTGTTCTAAACCTATCATTTACAAACATAAGCAAGCCCGTAAACATACGATAATTGAGAACAGGACAGCTAATATCATCTGCCTGCTAGTTGTCGCATTTATCCTGCGGGCTGTATTGAAAGTGGGGAGCTTAATGTCAAAAACAAGCAATCTAGAAAAGCATTTTGATGATTTCCGAACTCAAACTATCGGTGCAAACCATTACTTCACAACAAAATATGGAACTTTCCCGCTCCTTTACGCCGATTGGACGGCAAGCGGGCGTTTGTATCACCCGATTGAAGATAAATTGTCAAATATTATTGGCCCATGGATTGGTAATACGCACACTGATCATAACACAACAAGTAGTATAATTACTGAAGTTTATCATCATGCCAAAAAAGTAATCAAGGCTCATGTAAATGCCTGTGAAGATGACCTCGTCATTGCGACTGGAGCTGGGACAACAGCCGCACTAAATAAACTTCAACGCTTACTAGGCATCCGCGTACCGGCTGCGTTAACTAATACGTTAACCATCACAGAGCAGGAGCGCCCAATTATTCTTACCTCATTAATGGAGCATCATTCAAATTATTTATCATGGAAAGAAACCATTGGAAATGTTGAGGTCGTTCAATTATCTACAGAGCACCAAATTGACTTAAATCATCTTGAACAACTATTAAAGAAATATCAAGACCGCCGGATGAAGATTGGTGCATTCACTGCTTGTTCTAATGTAACAGGCATTAAGACTAACTTTCATGCAGCAGCAAAGCTCATGCATCAGTATGGTGGTAAGTGTTTTATTGATTATGCCGCCTCTGCACCCTATGAAGAAATAGACATGCATGTTGATGAGTTGGATTACTTTGATGGCATCGCCTTTTCACCTCATAAATTTCTAGGGGGACCAGGATCATCAGGGCTATTAATTGTAAACAAGTCATGTTTAAGCTCAGCAATTCCTGACCAGCCCGGTGGCGGAACGGTGTTATACACAAATAAATGGGGGAAATATAAATATCATTATGATCCTGAAACACGCGAGGATGGTGGAACACCAGCAATTATGCAAACAATTAAAGCCGCACTTACACTTGATCTCAAGCAGGAGATGGAACCTGCTTTAATTGCCCAAAGAGAACAAGAAATTCTTACAGAGTTTTTACCAAAGCTAGCTAAAATAAATGGTGTAACTATCTTAGGCTATCCCAATAAAGAAGCACGACTTGGTATTATTTCTTTTACAATTCAAAATATGCACCATCACCTTATTGCATTGTTATTGAACGACCGCTTCGGTATTCAAGTAAGAAGTGGCTGTTCCTGTGCTGGACCTTATGGACATAGCTTATTAAAACTAAGTAAAAACTATTCAAATAAAATGATTAAAAAAATTCTTGCTGGTGATCAGTCCTATCGTCCTGGTTGGGTGCGGGTATCATTGCACCCAACTATTCGCGACGATGAACTCGCGTATCTCCTCTTTGCTATTGAACAAGTCACGATTCACTATTTCCAATGGCAGGCTGACTATAGCTACGATAAAGCAACAGATCGTTTTCAAGCACGGTCTGCTGGCTCGACGCCTTCAATCGTTCCTTTACTCTTTAACGATTAAAGAACCATTGATAAAAGACCATATGTAGCAAAGGCATTCCAAATCATATGGATAGCAATTGTTACCCATAATGATTTTGTTTTAAAATAAGCAGTTGTAAGGAGTAATGCCATAATGGTTACTGAAAGTCTATGCCCCGGATGGAGCAAACCGAAAATAATAGATGAACTTATTAAGCCCAGTAGAAAACCTAGTTTTTTATTTAAGAAACCAAACAAGATACCACGAAACAGAATTTCCTCGGTAATTGGAGCTAGTAAAACAAAAGCTACAACTAGAAAACTTATATTCATTGCAGTGAGTTCCATTTGATCAATGCCAAACAGGCTAACCTGACTGCCTTCCTCTTCTAAGGATAAGAGATTAATAATGATATGTTGCGAAATGTAGGTAAGCCCCATTGTCGCGACAATATAAACATAGGTGGTTATCTTTTTAAACGGCTCCATTGAAAATTGATTGCTAATAAAACGCCTAACTGATCGAAAAATTAGGAGTGCTAGTCCAAAGGCAACCGCATCAAGAAGCGCAGCGTATTGAATCATCATTAAGTAATGTGTTAGATCAGTCTCGATTATAGCACTAATAATCGAAAGTACTATTGCCGCAACAAAGCTAAGGACAATACTAAACCCAGGGTAAGCAATAACAAATAATAGCCATTCCTTCCATTTTAATTCATTTCTTAGCGGTGATAATTCATTATTATGCGTTAAGTCAGTGTGACGTAAATAATTGCCTTGCATATGCACGCTCCTTTAATTAAAAATCTCACCTCATTATAGCAGAATGTAATTGGCATATCACTAGAAATATACAAACTATTTCCATTTTTATTTAAAGATGTGCGTGTTCTTTTTCCGTACTAATAATATTAGTATAACAACAGTACCAGCTAGCACATACGCTAGGGTACTAACAACTTGGGCATGATCCTGATTATTTACGCCAATACCTACCAGAGCCCAGACAAACACAAGGGGAAAAAATACGTCTCGCTGTGCATATCTAAACCAAGTTGCTAATCCACCAGCTAGCAGCAACAGCCCTATTGTCCAGGTTTGTTGAGCTAAGCCTAGCCCAGCCCAATTTATTTCAACCAAGTAATAGCTAATATTGGCAATCGTTGCTACACTAACCCATGCTAAATAGATTGAAAAGGGAAGCTGATCAAAAAAGGACAACGCGCTTCGCTGAATTTTTTTATACAGGATAATTAAAGTGAGCAATAAAATAACCATAACGATAACTGTTGCTCCAAAAAATTGATAGTGCCAGAGCAAAATCCAACTTATATTAAGGAGACAGGATAGCCAAAATAAATAGTGACTATGAACATAAACACCAAGTTCACGTCGATGCTCCGGCCACTGCCTGAACACCCAGATAAGTAATAGTAAATAAATTAAGCTCCAAATACTAAAGACATAGCCAGCTGGGGTGAATAATACATTTAAGCGATCTGATATCTCACCGCTCTCCATTCCATTAATTGGGATAAGATTGGCTAGGGCATTCACTACGATAACAGCCATAAGCATAATTAAATTAAGCCAGAATTTCATGTTAGGTTTATCCTCCTTTTATTTGTTGATAGGCAACTAAAGCCTGCTCTCGTGCTACCTTATGCTTAACAATAGGTTTTGGATAAGTCGTTCCTAATTTTACATTTGCCTGTGTTAATTCATCATTATTTGCCTGATCGGGATTAAACAAATGTGGTGGAGTTAATTGCTTCAGTTCAGGCACCCAGGCTTTAATAAACTTTCCTGTCGGATCAAACTTCTCTGCCTGCAAGGTTGGGTTGAAAATTCTAAAGTACGGAGCCGCATCGAAGCCCGATCCAGCTATCCATTGCCAACCAAGTGTATTATTTGCTAGGTCATAATCAATTAGAGTCTCCTTAAACCATTGTTGCCCTGCCCGCCAATCAATCCGCAAGTGCTTTGTTAGAAAAGACCCTACGACCATCCGCATCCGATTTGATAACCAGCCCATTTCCCACAACTGCCTCATCGCAGCATCAACTAACGGGTAGCCTGTCTTCCCTTCTCTCCACGCCTGAAATAACACCTCATCATCACGCCAATCGAAGTAATCAAATTCTGGCCGCATTGACTTATAACTCACCTGTGGATGAGCGGCTAATTGTTGGTAAGCAAAATCTCGCCAAGCTAGTTGTCTTAAGAAGGCCCAGCTTCCCTTTTCAATAGCAGCCGTTTTTTCACCAGCAGCTCCAGCTAAATATTCTTGTAGCCTAGCCCAGATAATTCGAGGGCTAATTGCACCGACAGCTAAATACGGTGATAAACTAGAGGTACCATCTTCGATTGGGAAATCTCTGTTGTCATGGTAGGTTAATACCTTCTTCTTAATAAACTGTTCTAATATCTCATGAGCTGCCCGTTCACCAATTCGCCAGTGCGGTTGTAATTTCCCCATCCACTTTTCTTCTTTAATCAATAGCTTGCTTTCTGTTTGCTCTACAGATTTTATACCTTTATATTCTGAGGGGCCTTTAGTTGGTTTAATAATTTCTTGCTTCATCATCTGCTTCCAGAACGGGGTAAATACTTTGTATGGATCTCCTTGAGCAGTAGCAATTGAGCCTGGTTCAATTAACATATTACTGTGAAACAGCTTTACCTTTACGCCTTTTTGTTCAAAAACACGCTTCAACTCGTAATCATAGGCATTTTCCTCAGCTAGATGGCTTTGGTTAAAATAAATAGCATCAAGCTGATAGTGCTGTATAATAGTAGCCAATTCTACTTGAGGGTCACCTTTTTTGATAATAAGAGCAAGACCCTGCTGCGCTAAATCGTCAGCTAATTGATTCAAATGCTCTTTAACAAACCAATCCTGAGCAGAAGCAGCTCGATTAGCAATGGAATGAATATATACGGGGAGAATCTCCCCTCGGTTACCTGCTTCATTCAAGGCTGGGTGATCTTGTAGTCTTAAGTCCTCTCTAAACCATACTAAAATCCGCATTCTTTAATCCTCTCTTTCTAATCGTAATGCTAGTATTCCCGAACAAACCTAATTAAAAACCAGGTGCAGAACAACGTGCAATACAAAAAAAGATCAACTGTTAGTTAGGATTAAACTAGCAGCTGATCTTTTTTGATTTTTGTTATAGGCTTGCCTTATAAATTATTAATAAATACACGGATAACATCAGTCCCTGCTATCAATGTCCCAATAGAACTCCCTAGATTAGCTAAAACGATAATAACTAAAATGCGCGAAACTTTATTGCGCCAGAATCCCTTAACCGTGTAAACATCCTCATTTAATTGCTCGAAATCAGCAACTTGAGGCTTTTTAATATAAGCCTGTACCAAGCCCGCAAACCAACCCGCAGCTAAAAATGGGCTGAGTGACGTAAACGGAGAAGCAACAAATGCCGTTATTGCTGTTAATGGGTGCCCTAAGCCAATAAATACCCCAATTGCTGAAAAAGTACCATTCCATAGCAGCCAGCTCGTTAACTGCTGCCAACCTGCGATTGGATTCATGATGAATGTTGTAATCATCATGCCCACAATCGCAATTGGAATTATCCAACCTAGCCGCTTGGGCCATTTTGATTTTTTGGGTACAGTATTTAATGCATCCAAATCATGATTCTGAGCCAACTCTTTTTTTATACCTGGAACGTGGGCAGCACCCAGAACAGCGACGACCTTCTCTCCAGGAGCTGTTTTAATCTTTTCAGCTAAGTATTGATCACGCTCATCAATTAATGGTTTTTTCAGCTTAGGGAATGACTCGGTAAACTCGCTCAGAATGCTATCAATGGTATCCTGACTTTTCATTTTCTCTAATTCTTCCTCTGTAATGGTTTCATTTGAGAATATCCCTGCCAACACCTGTGTTAACAATTGCATCCTGCCCTTTACACCTACCCCACCCCAAACTCGTGAAAAGGTAATCTGGATATTGCGGTCAGCTAAGACAAGCTCTGCATCATGCTCCTGTGCTGAATGAATACCTTGAATCATCTCTTGACCTGGCTTAATATCAAACTGTTTTGCTATTCTTTTTTGAAACGAGGAAATAGCTAAATTCATTAATAATAAAGTCGCTTTTTTTTCTTTAATAATTTTAAAAATATCAGTATTTTTCCATCTGTTTTGATCCATGATCGCTTGATAACGTTGCTCATCTAGCTCGACACAAACTGAATTAGGTTTTTCTTCATCAATGACACGTTTTACTTCTTCAGCACTATGCTTTGACACATGAGCAGTTCCAATTAAGATAAAGGTTTTATTATTCTGTTCAATTCTCGTTATAGTATTTTGTTGCTCCGACATTCAGCTACCTTCTTTCAACATGATCTATATCTTTATTAGTATAACGCATTTTCTGACACTTGGATATTAATGACTTAATCATTTTATAAACGGGGATTGATGGTTCGTCATATTTTTTTACATCTATAGCTTGCACCTTATTGATTAGTCATTTATGAAAATTCTCTTATTATGATAAATATCATCTTCAAAACCGATTGAAAATAAAGAATAAACCATTTAAAGCCTGTTTAATTTTACTAAAAATTAGAAAATTACATTTATACCTCGTTATTAATCTTCAAATTAGAATGTAATTATCCATTATTCATATTGTTATTTAATCTGACAAAGCTTAAACTGAGCCATAACATAAATAATTCAGATTTTTCGAAATACAATAAAAGTAAGTATGCTAAGGAGGACCTATAATGTCAAAAGAAGTAGCTACAAACTACGTAGAAAGTGTTTTTGAAACCGTAAAAAAAAGAAATCCTAACGAGACAGAATTTCATCAAGCCGTTGAAGAAATTCTCCATTCTCTAACCAATGTTTTTGAATTAAATCCTTCATATATTGATCACGCAATTTTAGAACGATTAGTTGAGCCAGAACGCATCATTTCTTTTCGTGTTCCATGGGTAGATGATGCAGGCAAAGTGCAAGTGAATCGAGGCTTTCGCGTTCAATTTAACAGTTCAATCGGGCCATATAAAGGTGGTCTTCGATTCCACCCATCCGTTAATGCAAGTATTATTAAATTTTTAGGTTTTGAACAAATCTTCAAGAATTCCTTGACTGGTCAGCCTATTGGCGGCGGTAAAGGAGGAGCTGACTTTGATCCTAAAGGGAAATCTGATAACGAAATTATGCGCTTCTGTCAGAGCTTCATGAGTGAGCTTGCCAAACACATTGGTCCCGATACAGATGTACCAGCTGGCGATATTGGCGTTGGCGGAAGAGAGATTGGCTACCTGTTTGGTCAGTATAAGAAAATGCGCGGGGGTTATCAAGCAGGGGTTCTTACTGGAAAAGGGATAGACTTTGGGGGTAGCTTAGTGCGTACTGAAGCAACAGGCTACGGGGCTGTTTACTTTGTCCAAGAAATGCTAGCAGATAAAGGTGACAGCTTACAAGGAAAAACCGTTGTCGTATCCGGGTCTGGTAATGTCTCCATTTACGCGATTGAGAAAGCAGTGGAACTTGGCGCTAAGGTAGTAGCTTGTAGCGATTCAAATGGCTATATTTATGACAAAGAAGGCATTAAGCTGGAGACAGTTAAGCGCCTTAAAGAAGTTGAGCGAAAACGTATTAAAGAATATATTAACGAGCATCCTAATGCTAAGTTTTTTGAGAATGGGACTGAGATTTGGTCAATCCCTTGTGATATCGCGCTACCATGTGCTACTCAAAATGAGTTAGACGAGTCTGCAGCTAAGCAATTAGTGGAAAATGGTGTTAAGGCAGTGGCAGAAGGTGCAAATATGCCATCAACGTTAAAAGCAATTGAGGTTTTCTTATCACACGGGATTCTATTCGGACCAGCTAAAGCTGCTAATGCAGGTGGAGTTGCAGTTTCAGCGCTTGAGATGGCCCAAAATAGCTCCCGAATTCCCTGGAAGTTTGAAGAGGTTGATAAAAAGCTTCAAGATATTATGAAGAACATTTATAAAAACTGCATCGAAGCAGCTGATCAGTATGGTAAATCTGGCAATCTTGTTGTTGGCGCAAACATTGCTGGCTTCTTAAAGGTTGCCGATGCTATGATTGCACAGGGCGTTATCTAAATTCTTAATTAACAAGCGCCCAATATATCATAATATATTGGGTGCTTGTTGTTTTTGCTTAGGTAAATCAAACACTTCCTGTAAATGGATATCCAAATACGTTAACCATTCTGGTAGCTCAGGTTGCTTTGCAACACGATGCAACGAAAAGGTCTTTAACGGTTTCATACCGATAAAAGCATGCGTTCGATGAAGCGGAAATAAGACATCATCTAGTGATTTGCCTTCAAAAAAACCACCATGGCTGTTAAATTGATCAGCTGGTGCACTCCAAGTTGTGGAGAGCATATAATGCTTATCCTTAAACAATCCTCCTCGACCATACTGTTCACTTTGTTCAAAACACACACCTGACTTTATCACGCGATCAAAATAAGTCTTTAATTTTCCAGGTATACTAAACCAAAAGATCGGCGTTTGATAAATAATGCAGTCAGCCCATTTATACTTTTCCTGCTCCTCTTCAATTAAGTAGCCCTGATCAATAATAGTCTCCTTAAGTTCATAACTACCTGCTAGTCTTTTTTTTATATGATTCGTTAACTTCTCATTTAATCTACCTTGACTGTTCGGGTACCATTCATGTCCATTAATAATAAGAATTCGCTTCATTTAATCCCCCATCCCATTTGTACTAATCTATTTTATGACTCAAATAAAAAAATATGAGGAAAATTTAATCATATTATTTTTATCGGAATTATGTGTTATACTAGTAAAAAGCTAGGAGAGGTGGTTTAGTATGAAGAGTATTCCTATTATTGACCTAAGAAGCTTCTTGTTTATTCTGCTTATCAGCGTTATCTTTTTTATTTTCTAATTGTTTCAACATACCCGTCTCCTATTAACTATAGGCTGTTAACAGTGGGCTTCAAAACAAATCATGTTGTTATGACTACCACCTTTAAATGATTAGTTAACATAAAAAAAGACATAGACGAGACAAATTAAAACATTTGCTTACCTATGCCAAAAACTACTTAATTATTTGGTTTTGTTCAAATTCTGTAATATAATTGACTAGTGCTAGGACACCTTCATAAGGCATGGCATTATAAATACTTGCCCGCATTCCCCCTACAGAACGGTGCCCTTTTAGGTTTTCAAAACCTCGTTCTTTGGCTCCTTCTAAAAATGCTGCTTCGAGCGCCTCATCTCCTGCTTTGCTAACAAATGGAACATTCATTAATGATCGATCTTGCTTGTCTATTGGCGACTTAAATAACAAGGACTGATCGAGTTTATTATATAATAATTCCGCTTTGTGCTTATTGAGGGCTTCCATCTCAGTTAAACCACCCAATCCCTTTAGCCATTCAAATACTAGCTTTGCGACATAAATGGAAAAAGTAGGTGGGGTATTGTATAACGAATCAGCGGTAGCGTGCGTCTGATAATCTAACATAGTTGGTACTGATTGAGGTGCCTGACCAATTAGATCGTCACGAATGATAACAAGGGTCATGCCAGCTGGTCCAATATTTTTTTGAGCTCCCGCGTAGATTAAGCCAAACTTTGACACATCTATTGGTGTTGATAAAATATTTGATGACATATCAGCAACTAATGGGACATCTCCTGTATCTGGTATTTGATAAAAGGTTGTCCCCTCAATGGTATTATTAGTCGTAATATGCACATAGTCTGCTTCAGGATTAAACGAATCTATTGTCAGCTTTGGAATTTGATTGATCGTATCTTCTCCAACAATTCGCACCTCACCATACTTTTTCGCTTCATTATAGGCTTTTTTCGACCATGATCCGGTTAAGACGTAATCAGCCTGTTTACTTCCTATCAGTAAATTTAAGGGCACCATAGCAAACTGCTGTGAAGCACCACCCTGTAAAAACAGTACTTTATAGTTATCTGGTATACTAAGTAGCTCTCTAATTAACAGTTCCGCTTCATTAATAATTGCTTCAAACAAATTTGAGCGGTGACTCAACTCCATAACCGACATACCCGATTCGGAATAATTAATAAGTTCCGCTTGCACTTGCCTTAATACGTCAGCCGGCAGTGTTGAAGGACCTGCTGAAAAGTTATATACTGGCTTCATTAAAAACACCTACCCTGTTAGATTTTCTTACATTATTCAGCAAAAAAACAGCCCTAATCACATTTAAGCTACTAAGCAATTTCTATGTAGCAACTTTAAATTGCATGTTGAACTAACTCATTTTAAATAGTTTATCAAGTAAACACAGTATTTTCAAGGCGAATTTTCTAAAAATTTTTACAATTAATCAATTATAGCTACAATAATTTTTGTGGTATGATAGGGTATGAGGAGGATGTTATGCAGACCATTATCTTTGATGTTGATGATACTTTATACGATCAATTTATCCCCTTTCAATTAGCATTTAATTATACTTTTAATTACTCACTTTCTCATGATGAACTGTATCATCTTTTTCTCGCTAGTCGCGACTATAGCGATCAAGTTTTTGAAGCTGAACAAAATGGCGAAATTTCATCATTAGCATTACAAATTTTCCGTATTACCAAAGCTTGTGCAGATCTTGGTTTATTAATTGCCGAACATGAGGCGATAAAATTTCAACAATGTTATCAACATTTTCAAACTAAAATAACACTTTTCCCAGAGCTTTACAAAGCACTTGACTGGCTCATGCAGCAAAATGTGCAGATTGGCATTCTAACAAATGGCAATACTGAACATCAACAAATGAAAATTGACCAACTGTTACTACAAAAGTGGGTACAGCCTGCACATACTTTTATTTCTGCTTCAATCGGACATGCAAAGCCGAGCATAGAGTTATTTCGATTTATCGAAGGACAAATGCAGCTTGATCGTGGACAAACATGGTACGTTGGCGATAGCTTTACCAATGATGTAATGGGTGCTAAGCAGGCTGGCTGGCAATCACTTTGGTTTAATCACCGCTATCGCAAACAACCCAAGGATATGCCTGCTCCTAATCTAGTTGCCCACAGTCCAGATGAACTTTTAAAAGCAATCCGTTCTTTATCTACTAGCAAAAAAAGCGTATGACAGGCTCGCAATACCCTGTCATACGCTTTCTTGCTATTGAGTTAACTTAGATGATAATCAATCAAATACCGTACCTCATTAGAAATCCAAGTAATTCTTCTTTATATTTTGCTGGATTGACACGGTTAGCTAGCCCATGTCCAGCTCCTTCAATAATGACTAACCTTTTCTCCGCCGAACAGGCTTGGTAAAGCCGATGTACCATCTCAGTTGGAACAAATGCATCCTGATCACCATGGATGAACATAATGGGGATGGTTGCCTTCTTAACCTGCTTTAGTGGCGAGGCTTCGTTAAAGCTGTAACCAGCGAGCCATTTTGAAACAAAACTGGTTGTATAAATGAGTGGAAAAGCAGGTAAGCGATACAGTCGCTTGAGCTGGTAGGCAAGCTGCTCTTTAACAGACGTGTAGCCACAATCTGCAATAATTGCTATCACCTGCTCTGGCAGCTGTTCGCCACTTACCATCATAACAGTTGCCGCTCCCATTGAAACACCGTGTAATAAAATATCACTTCCCGCGCCACAATTCTTTATAATCATGGCAAGCCAATCGAGATAATCAATTCGTTCCTTCCAACCAAATCCAATAAACATCCCTTCACTTCTGCCATGCCCCCTTGCATCGGGAACCAAAATGTTGAAATTAAACTCCTCATGATAGAGCCGTGCAAATTCCTTCATAATTTGCGCATCACAAGCATAGCCATGTGCAAGTACGACAGTCTTATTTGTCTGATTTTTTGCCGGAAGATAGTAAGCATGGAGGTTTAACCCATCTCTACTCGTCAGACTCCAGCATGAGAAAGGTTGGTTATCCCACCAAGTCTGGTCTGCCTCTATTAGTTTCTTTAAGCTCGGGTCTTTCTTTAAATTAACATCCCCAACAATAAACGGTGTTTTCCCTCGTAAAATGGCCAGTCTGAAAAAGTAAAAGCTCAAGCAGCTGAGTATGACAAATAACAAAAATATGAACATTATTAAATAAATCACTTAACTGTATCCTCCCACGATGATTTAATAGACATCCATTCATGCTCAAGCATACCCATTTCATAAAGGTTCCAATACACGTCCCCAACCTTTCGCGCCTCTCTTAGCAAGCCCTCTTGTTTAAAACCGATCTTTTCGTAACATTTTACTGCGGACACATTAAAATCAAATACGCCTAAGCTTGCTCTATGGAGACCAAACTGGTCAAAGATAATCCGGCAAGCGCGCAAGATAATTTGTTGTCCATAACCTTTTCCTCTTAGGGATTTATCTGCAATTAGAACTCGGGATATCCTTGCATTAGATTGAGAATGATTAACTGCGGCAAGCTGTAAGTGACCAATTACTTTGTTAAGCTTCAAATCAACGACGCGATAAATGTAGCGCTCAGAATAAGCAGAATTAGCTCCTTCTATATACGCCTTTAGTTTTTCATAATGAATAGGGTGAACCAGTTCAGACCCTGCCCATTGAAACAACTCTGCCTCAGTCATTTGCTCACACCATTTTATGAATTGTGGAAAATCACTCTCATTAAAATACTCAAGTTTAATCATGGCTTTGCTCACCCCTTATGCTGTTATTATATTTTAGCAAATTATCTTGTTTTTTTCGCTTTTAATGGATTAAAGCACTTTTTTAAAGAATACTAATTTGGAGGTGATTACAATGAATATTCAATCAGGAACATACTATTGGCCAACAACTTTAGCTGATTGCCCAAGCTATCCGCCATTAACCAAAAATATAACATGTGATATCTTAATTGTCGGTGGCGGTAGCACAGGGGCTCAAATGGCTTATCAACTTAGTAATTGCGACAAAAATGTGGTGCTTATTGATAAAAATAAAGTTGGTTCCGGTAGCACGAGCGCCAATACCGCCCTTATCCAATATGCGGGCGAGCGTCCTTTCTCGACATTAAGTCATACATTTGGTTATCCTACTATGGCTACGCACTTGCAATTATGTCGTCAAGCTATTGATGAGTTAGCGGACCTTTCTCAGCAGATTAACTTCGATAGTCAATTTGAGCGCAGAGATTCCCTTTACTTTGCAACCGTCCCTGAAGATCTTGACCAATTAGAAACGGAGTATCGTATTCTTAAGGATGAAGGTTGTCAAGTCTCCATACTTGGTGAAAATGAAATAAAACAGCGCTATCATTTTTCAAAACCTGGGGCGATTTATTTTCACAATGATGCGCAACTTAATCCATTTTCTTTTACCCACGGCTTAATACATTATGCCGCTGAACAAGGTGTCTCCATTTATGAACAAACTGAGATGAATGGCCATAAATTTGAGGCAGATGAAGTCATTATCTATACAAAGAACGGTTATCAAATTAGGGCAAAGAAGGTTATTTTTTGCTGTGGTTATGAAGGGGTTACCCTTAAGAATGATAAAAATATTACCTTTAGTAGTACTTATACCGTCACAACAGCACCTATCGATCCATCCGAAATTTGGTATAATCGGACAATGATCTGGGAAACAGCTCGGCCATATGTTTATATCCGCACAACGGCGGATAATCGTCTTATTATTGGTGGACTGGATGAAACGACGATTTATCCTGAATATCGTGATGCCAAGCTAATTAGTAAACGCGATCAGTTAATCGAAGCATTAAATAAACTGTTCCCGTCGATGCAGGTAGAGCCTTCATCATTTCTGGCTGCTCAATATGGCGGAACCGTCGATGGTCTTCCAATAGTCGGTAAGTACGAGCAAGCTCCAAACTGCTACTTCGTTTTTGCTTTTGGGGATAACGGCATTGTCTATAGCCAAGCGTTAACAAAATTAATCGCCGAGGAACTTATTGAAGGAAAGAGCGAGGCGCTAGAGATCTATCATCAGGCACGGCCATTATTAAATACAACTACAAAAAAGTAACAAGGAGCGTAATCACCTCCTTGTTACTTTTTAATTAAATCATATCTTGCATTGAATAAACATCGACTGAAATCGTTTCTTCACTTGTTTGACTACGAGGTATAAAGTCAATCTGCCTAACCTCACCAGGAAGTAAGTCAAAATAATTATTCGTAAAATAACCAAGAGCAGCTGTATCTAACCAAATATTTTTGGCAAATGCCGTGCTGTGTACGTTAAACACATTAGCTTCAGCTGTTGGTGTTACTGTTACTAATGATTTCGGCAACTGTAATTGTTTTGTTCTGACCAAGTAATGGAGCTGCTGATCAATCTGCTTTCCATCGATTTCTAAATTAGCAACAATGACAACAGCTTCCCGATCGTAATGACCAATTAATTCTTTAATTGCATGTACAGCTATCACCGTGCTTTGCCCTTTATTTAGCAAACAATCTTTACTTGTTTCATTAAGTAATTCACCAGTTAATTTATAGGCTTGAATGATGAGTTTGGCCTTGTTTGTTAATAGCCGATCGGCTATGCCATGAAATTCAAGTTGATCTTTCGTCTGAACGACTGATAAGATAATTGGCTTGAAAGCTTTTTTAACAAAATATTGCAAGGCTTTCCAGCGACCAAAGTAGTCTATGCTTGACCAAGAAGCAACTGGCCAGCAATCATTAATTTGCCAATATAACGTTCCCATACAATATGGCATGTTACGGCGATGCGCTTCAATTGCTGTCTTTATTCCTTCAGCCTGTAGTACTTGGCTCATATATAAAAATGAGCGAAAATCCTTTGGCTCCGGCAAGTACTCATCCATATACGTTTTAATGAGGCGATTGCCAGCCCCATTTTTTTGATGATGAAGCATGACTTTTGATTCAATTGCTAAATCACGCTCTTCGTGTGCAAAGCTGTCAATTGTCCGAAGCTCTGGAAATGACTGAAAGCCATATTCGCTCATAAAGCGTGAAATATTGTCGTTATATGCTTCAAACGGTTTTTTACCGTGCCAAACATCCCAGTAATGTAAATCGCCACTACCACTCGCTTTAGTTGCATGCTGGTGCTCGTCATCAGTAAGCGCGACAAGTGGTGAAGATGGCCAGTATGGCTCATTTGGAGCGTAGCTAGCTACTTGATCAGCAAGAATATGATGAAAGATTTCTTGATAATCATGCCAGATTTTTTCGCGAGTTGGCTGATCATAATCCTGCTTCCAGCCCCAACCTGCTTCTTCTTTGTAATGGGCCCAAGCTGCATCAATCTCGTTATTGCCACACCAGAACACAATTGATGGGTGGGAGCGTAGCTGCTTTAGCACATCGGCTGCTTCTTGTTTAACATTTTCCAGAAAAGCTTCATCGCCTGGATACATGCTACAAGCAAACATAAAGTCTTGCCAAACAAGTATGCCCTGCTCATCACAGAGCTGATAGAAATAGTCATCCTCATAAACACCGCCACCCCAAACACGGAGCATGTTCATATTCGCAGCCACAGCACTTTTTATTTCGTATTGAAAACGTTCTTTTGTAATCTCAGTTACAAAACTATCATTTGGAATATGGTTTGCACCTTTAATAAAAATTGGCTCACCATTTAACTCAATATAGAAACTCGTACCATGTTGATCGGCATTGCGAACATGCTTTACGGATCGTAAGCCTGTTGTTACTTTACCTTGAGCTTGTAGCCCGCTCTCGTTTTTAAGCTCAAATTCAAAGGTGTATTGATGTTGCTCGCCATAGCCATGGCACCACCAAAGCTTCGGATTGTCAATTACAAGCTCAAGCTTAAGCACATTTTCACCAGGCACCAAGCTAACATTCTCTTTCCAGAATAGCTCCTCTGTTTGAATCGTTGCTTCACCAGACCAAGTGCTATCAGCTTGTACAATAACCTCAGCATCTACAACCGCACGTTCTTCGGTTATCGACTTTTGATTAATATAGAAGTCGTTTACTTTTGTCTCAGACCAAGCTTTTAATTCTATTGGTTTCCAAATACCGCTTGTCACAAAGCGCGGTCCCCAGTCCCAGCCATAATGATAAGGGGCCTTACGCGCAAAAATACTAACCTTCCGATCTCCTAGTTCACCCATCTCGGAATCATCATTCGAGGCTGGCAAATGATAGCCTAGCGCAGCTAGCTTAGGAAGATCCTCTTGGATGGGGGATTTTAAGTGAACAGTGAGTGTATGGTCCCCTACTGATAGCAGTGACTTGACATCGACGTGCCAGACACGAAACATGTTATTTGCTTGTAAGATTAATTGATCATTTAAATATACATCCGCGTATGTATCTAAGCCATTAAACACAAACTCGATACTAGTCTCGTTTAGAAGCTCTTGATCTACGGTAAAGCTAGTCTCATATTCCCAGTCTACTTTATCAATCCATTGAAGCGCTTTCTCATTGTCGCCATCAAAAGGATCAGCAATCTTACCATTCGCACGTAAATCAGTGTGCACAAAGCTTGGCACATGAGCACTTAGCCATTGTTCTTCCCCTTTCTGACGGAACTTCCAATTGTCAATCGTTATTGTTTGCTCTGTTTTCATAATTGCGATCTCCTCTTCACTAATATTTATTCTACTAAGCGCTTACTGCCATTAACCTAACAAACCTTGGGCAAGTACCTAGCTTTTTTCCGACAAATTTATTAGTCGTTTTTTATAGCGTTTAGAAAATAAGCATGATAAACTAACATTATTAGCTAATCGATAACTTTATTACTTATGAGGTGATTATATGACAATTTATATTAACTATGCAAGTCAAGAATTTCATTTGCAAAATAATGATGTAAGCTATATTTTTCGCGTGCTCGAAAAAACCAACCAGCTTGAGCATTTATACTATGGCAAAAAGGTTACTCATCAAAAATCCTATTCCCACCTAATTGAACGGGAAGTCCGGACTGGTTGTAATATTGTCGAGGACGATCACACATCTTCTTTAGAACATATTAAACAGGAGTACCCGAGCTATGGAACCACAGATTTCCGCTATCCAGCTCATTTGATCAAAAACGAGCACGGTTCTCATGTGACTAGCTTTCAATTTGATAGCTACGAAACAGTACCAGGTAAGCCTAGCTTAGAGAATCTACCTGCCACTTATGTAGACGAGGATGAAGAAGCAGAAACACTCATTATTACGTTAAAAGACCATGTACTTAATGTTCGCCTCCAATTGTTCTATTGTATTTATACCGAGCGCCCTGTAATAACAAGACATTGTAAATTCATTAACGATAGTAATCACATCTACACCCTTGATACCGCCATGAGTATGAGTGTTGACTTACCCGATGACCAGTTTGACATGCTCCAATTGAATGGTGCGTGGGCACGAGAAACACATTTAGCCGCTAAACCACTTTCTAAAGGGTTACAAGCTGTATCAAGTACACGTGGAGCTAGCAGTCATGTTCATAACCCATTTTTAGCGTTAAAGCGCCCTGACACTAATGAGCATTCCGGTGAGGTATATGGCTTTAGTCTGGTTTATAGCGGGAATTTCCTTGCGCAGATTGAAGTGGATAATTATGATGTCAGCCGAGTAATGCTTGGTATTAACCCATTTTGCTTTGCTTGGAAGCTAGCGGCAGGACAATCCTTTCAAACACCTGAGTGTGTAATGGTTTATTCTAGTCAGGGGCTTAATGCAATGAGTCAAGCCTTTCACACCTTATATCGCGATCGCCTTGCCCGAGGCTACTGGCGCGATCGGACCCGCCCAGTCCTGATTAACAACTGGGAAGCTACTTATTTTAACTTTAACGAAGAGAAAGTTTTAGACATTGCTACTACAGCTAAAGATCTAGGTATTGAGTTGTTTGTTCTAGATGATGGTTGGTTTGGTGAACGGCACGATGATTCCTCTTCATTAGGGGATTGGTTTGAAAACAAGGATAAGTTACCTAACGGCATCAGCGGACTCGCTGAGAAAATTGAAGCACTTGGCATGAAGTTTGGCTTATGGTTCGAACCAGAGATGGTTAGTAAGGGGACAAAGCTATTTGATCAACATCCGGACTGGATTATTGCGACACCAGAGCGAACACCTTCACATGGGCGAAATCAATATGTGTTAGATTTTTCAAGGCAAGAAGTTGTTGATCATATTTATAAACTAATGGATGATGTGATTGGTAGTGCAAACATTTCATATATAAAATGGGACATGAATCGCTATATTACAGAGGCCTATTCAAGTGCCCTGCCATCTGACCAGCAAGGCGAAGTGTTTCACCGCTATATCTTAGGTGTTTATCAGCTATATGAACGTTTAATTAAAAAGTATCCGGAAATTCTCTTTGAATCATGTGCTGGGGGTGGTGCAAGATTTGACCCTGGTATGCTTTATTACGCACCACAAACTTGGGCTAGCGATGATACCGATGCTGTTGAACGACTAAAAATTCAATATGGTGCTTCTATGGTGTATCCACTTAGTGCCATTGGTAGCCATGTTTCCGCTGTCCCTAACCACCAGGTCCATCGAAGTCCATCAATTCATACGCGGGCAAACGTTGCCTACTTTGGCACCTTTGGCTATGAATTGGATATTACCAAGCTTACTAATTCAGAGCAGGATAGCATTAGAGCACAGACAGCATTTTATAAAGAGCATCGCTCGCTAATTAGAAACGGTCATTTCCATCGCTTGCAAAGTCCTTTTGATTCAAACGAAACAGCTTGGATGGTCGTGGCAAAGGATAAAAAAGAAGCGCTAGTAGGTTATTACCAAGTTCTTGCAAAACCGAGCGAACGCTATAAGCGTATTAAGCTAACTGGCTTAGATCCTAATCACCAATATGAAGTTAAGCAACTTAACAAAACCTACTACGGTGATGAATTAATGAACATTGGTCTTATTCTAGCCGAAGACTACACAGACCGAACCAGTGAATATTGGAGTAGAGAACGTACTGGCGATTATCATTCACAATTGTTTGTGATTAAAGCTGTGTAAGAATTAGAAAGGCGAAATCGAAACTTATATTAGATGACTTGTCTAGCTTTTGTTGTGTAAAACGAAATGAATCATAAATCAGGGGGATGTACCAATAATTGTTAGCACCACCGGCATGGGACTGCGGTTACTCGCCCCACCAAAAACACTTGCACCCTAAAGGCATGACCAAAGTATCGCCTTCCAAAGCGTAGTCTTTGAACGAATTAAGCTTTTATCACTATTTAAACAAAAGATCAAAGAGAGGAGCATAAGCTCATTCCCTTTGATCTTTTTAGAATTTAGTTACTAGAAATTTAATTAGATATCGCCTGACAGGTTCGAATTAGACTCGTTAAAGCTTTTGTAAATTCTTAACCGAATCTCGCTTAACAATTTTCCCCTTTACTAAGGTTCGACCGATAACCTTATTCTGACCGTTTACTTTTTTTATCATTAACCTTACTGCATGGTTCACCATATTTTCAATATCGATTGCTACCGTAGTTAACTGCGGGTCGGTAATCGTTGCATAAATATCATTGTCAAACCCGACCACTGAGCAATCCTGTGGTACTGAATAACCTTGCTCTTGAAGTGTTTTAACTAAGCTATTTGCTACTTGATCACAATTACAGACAAAGGCCGTTGGTAAACGTTTGGGCAACGTTAATGGCATCAAAATCCCCTTTGAATCACGATCATTAATAAGAATAGCTTGATCCAATTCGATATTGTGCTCCAACAATGATTTATAATAACCTAAGAACCGATCTTGGATACTACTAGTTGAGTAGAGATTACCGACAAAACCAATCTCGCTGTGTCCGTTGTGAATTAAATGATTTGTTAAGTCATATGCACCATAAAAATTATCAGTAATAATAGCGTCGATATCATCATGCTCATCATAAAAATCTAAGAAAACCATCGGGATATTAATTGACTTAACCCGATTAAGATAGTTTTGATTAATTTGGCCAAGAAAGATAAACCCATCTACCTTTCCTTCCTTATAAACACGCGGTAAATTTAGCGCCTCTTCATCTACACCGGTTAGTACATTCATAATGCCATAGTAGCCGTGCGCTTCTAGTTTAGCAGAAAGATACTGATAAGCTTCAAAGTAAAAAGATTGTGAAATGCCGCCAGAAAAACGCTCCGGAATAACGATACCTATATTGTATGTTTTTCCCTCTTTCATTGAGCGGGCCATGGAATTGTAGCGATAGCCCATTTCATCCGCAAGCTGCTTAATCTTCTCTTTTAACTCCTCACTTACACCTTCTTTATCATTTAAGGCTTTTGATATCGTTACACTACTAACACCAATTTTATTGGCAATATCCTTCATCGTTACGTTACTCTTCATCTATCCTACACATCCTATCAACCAGATACATGATTGGTCGGTTCATTTAAACGACACCGCCGTTAACTTAGCCGATTACTTTATCAGTTTAATCCTATCATATCAAACAGCATCTCACTGCGCAATAAAATATCTTAACCGTAAATATCGGCGTTAGCGACTTCCCAATCCGTATGAAATACACCCGCCCGATCATTTCTTTCATAGGTATGAGCACCAAAAAAGTCGCGCTGTGCTTGTAACAGGTTAGCATTAGAGTGAGCGGTGCGATAGCTATCATAGTAGCTTAATGATGACAAAAAGCAAGGTAATGCTATTCCTGATCCAACCGCTTCTCTCACAACAAAACGTAAGGATTGCTGGTATGCCTTTGCTTTTTCTAAGAAGAAATCCGAGAATAATAAGTTCTCAAGCCCGGGATTTTCTGTATATGCTTTACAGATGTCATTAAGAAAGCTAGCACGAATAACGCAACCACCACGGAAAATGCGCGCAATCTTTGGCAATGGTAGTAACCAGTTATATTTTTCCGATGTCATTTTAAATTGATTAAACCCTTGGGCATAGGCACAAATTTTACCCATGTAGAGTGCTTGTCTGATAAACTCAATCCACTGTTGCTTATCGAGCTTCCGTTCATCCTGATCAGGTCCGGATAACAGCGCAGCCGCTTTCAGGCGATCTTCCTTTAAGGTAGACATGTACCGGGCGAATAAAGACTCGGTCATAATCGACGAAGGAATTCCTGACTCAATTGCCTGCAAGCTAGTCCACATACCGGTCCCCTTCTGGCCAACCTTGTCCAAAATGACATCAATAAGAGGTGCGCCAGTTATGGCGTCCTTCTTCCGCAATATTGTTGCTGTTATTTCAATCAAATAGCTGTTAAGCTCTCCGGCGTTCCACTGGTCAAATAGGCTAGCAATTTCCTCTAGCGAAAGCTTAAGTCGGTACCTTAATAAACTATAAGCCTCAGAAATTAGCTGCATATCTGCATATTCAATGCCATTATGAACAGTCTTTACAAAGTGACCTGAACCTTCAATACCCAAGTACGTACAGCACGGCTCACCGTCTACTTGTGCTGCAATTCTAGTTAAGATTGGTGCCACCAGTTGATAAGCCTCTCTATCACCACCAGGCATAATAGCCGGCCCTTCTAATGCACCCACCTCTCCCCCTGAAATACCTGCACCAATAAACGCTATCCCATCTTTTTTCAAGTTATGATAACGATTTGCAGTATCCTTGAAGTGTGAATTCCCTCCATCAATGATAATATCCTTTTTCCCTAGTAAAGGTCTTAACGCTTGAATAACACTATCAACCGCATCGCCCGCTGTCACCATTAAAAATATTTTTCGTGGCACTTCCAGTGACTCGACAAAATCAGCTAGTTGATAAAATGGCGTCATTTGCTCATCTTTAACACGTCCGATTAATTGATTCGTAAGGTCACTTGTATAGTTATAAACAGCAACGCGTTCTCCTTTTCTAGCCATATTTAACGCAATATTACTGCCCATAACACCCAGTCCAATGACGCCAATTGAATGCTTCATATATGATCAACTCCCTTTATTCATTAGCTGCCTGAAAATCAGCTATTCGTTGGTAATTTGTTTTTAAATCGGCAGTTATACTGCTATAAATTGGAGCTAATTGCTGGTAAACCTGCTTAGCCTTCTCATCTGGCTGATGATGATGGCTGTGACCAAAGAATGCTGAACTTTCTTCTAAACTAGTTATTTCCCCAAGGGCATATAGGCCAAGTATGCAGGCACCTAAACAGGAACTCTCATGGCTTTCAGGTACGGTTACTTCAACAGCAAAAATATCTGCGAGCATTTGCCGCCATAATGGTGACCTGGCAAAGCCGCCCGTTGCTCGGATCATCGTTGCCTTTGTCTCCATCATCTCTGTTAAAGCTTGATACACCGTAAAGAGGTTAAGAATTACTCCTTCTAATGCTGCACGGATTAAATGTGCTCTTTTATGTGCTAGTGTTAGACCAAAGTAAGAGCCTCTTACATCAGGATTCCAAGAAGGCGCTCGTTCGCCGGTTAAGAAAGGATGAAAGATTAACCCATTTGAACCCGGCGCAACACTCTCTGCTAACTGCATAATTAAATCGTAGGGATCAGTAGCAGTCCTTTTTGCTTCCGCCACTTCACTTGTACAAAGTTGATCCTTTATCCATTGGAGTACCACACCACCATTATTAACCGGACCTCCAACTACCCAGTGGTGCTCAGTTAGCGCATAACAGAACGTCCTCCCTGCACTATCAGTCCTGGGCTCTGTTAGTGTAGTCCGCACAGCACCACTTGTACCAATCGTGACCGCAATATCACCACTGCCTATTGCATCAACTCCTAAATTGGACAACACTCCATCACTAGCTCCAATAATAAAAGGTGTGTTGCAATCAAGGTTAAGCTGATTAGCAACCTGTTGCTTTAGTTGTGTGAAGACAGCTGTAGTTGGGACTAATGTTGAAAGATTATCCTTCTCGATCCCAGCAACAGTTAGTGCCTGTTGATCCCAATCAAGGTTCTTTAAGTTCATTAATCCAGTGGCAGAAGCAATGGAATGATCCACTACGTACTGATTAAAGAAACGCTTAAAGACAAATTCCTTAATCCCGATAAACTTATCTGCTTTTAGAAAAATATCCGGTTGCTCATGCCTTAACCAGCTAATCTTGCATAATGGTGACATGGGATGAATAGGCGTTCCTGTCCTTTGATAAAGATTCAGTCCATCATGATGCTGCAAGATATCTGTCGCCCATGCTTTGCTGCGATTATCTGCCCAAATAATACATGGCGTAATCGCTTCGTCTTTATCATCAATAGCAATTAAGCTGTGCATTGCGCTACTAAATGAAACAAACATAAGGTCATTGTGTTGATTAGTAATTTGCCTAATCACCGTGATCACAGCCTGATAAATTTCTTCTGGATCTTGTTCAGCTACATTTATATTAGGCGTGTACAGCGGATACTCTTGAGCTGCCTGTTGAAGCACATTACCCGTTTGATTGTATAACACTGCCTTTGTGCTCGTTGTGCCAATATCAATCCCTAGCATAAGCTTAGTCATTGGTAACTTCTCCCTTGTTTAAAGTTTGTTGTGTGCGCCAAAGCTGATCAATTGTTTGTTGGACATCATCAAAATTGTGATGAAGCGACTGGTTCATTAACTGCCGATCCTTTTGATTAATGGCATCAATGTATAATTGATGATTTTCAATTACCCTAGAAAAATCCTCAACGTTTGCCCGAAAACGCTGACGCATTGACAGTAATATTAAGCTTTCCATTATTGGTCGGAGGTTTTTCCATATCATTGAAATGTAAGCATGATCAATGCCTTGAATAATCGTTTCATGGAAAAGTAGATCTTGATGGGCAAACTCGTCTGCATCACTATAGTCAATGGCAACCTTCATCATTTGGACAATTTTACTTAATTCCTTAATTAACGGATTAACGTTCTGACTTACCAATCGCTCAAACACGAATGTCTCAATTAAAATGCGGACATCATACATTTCGGTTATGTGTTTTTCAGTTAATGCATGAACCACAGCCCCCATCCGTTCAAGGCGAACTAAGTTTTCACTTGCTAACAGTTTCAATGCCTCTCTAACTGGCGAACGACTAACGTCAAAATCATTAGCAAGCTTATTCTCAGATAAAACCGTCCCTGACTCGATCACCCCCGCAATGATTTGGATTCTAACCTCACAGGCAATCCGCTCTCCTGTTGAAGCCCTAACAAGCCATTTTTCTGGATACAGCCTTTCTTGATCAAGTACCATTTGCAACCCCCATAACATTCAAGTATACTTGTATACAAGTTAGTATACACGAATATTGTCAATTACTCAATAATAGCTTTGCTACTTGATGTTTGCAGTTATTTTCTCGCTACTGCATACATATCTTTTGCAAGATAACATTAATAGGGGTAAGCTTTTGTAAAAAAGATGTGGATAGATTATGTAAAGGGGTTGCTTATTGAATGTTAACGATTCGACAGGTTAAATTAATCCACATACTGCTTGAGCACGAGCACGAAGTATCAAGTCGAGATCTGGCTAAACTATTGGACATCACAACCCGAACGGTTCGAAATGATATTAAAATAATAACACCCATTATCGACAGACACGGCGCTAAGCTCGAAGCTGTAGCTAGTAAGGGCTATAAGCTACTTGTTGCCGATCAAGCATTATTGAAGCTGTTTTTGGCTGAAGCGGATTATTACCAGACAAATTCAGATGCACATATTATCCCTGTCGAACCAGCTGATCGTGTTTACTATATAATCCTTAAGTTATTAAGTGTAAATCATTATTTAAAATTAATTGATCTGGCTGATGAACTATTTATTAGTGAGTCGACAATTAAAAAAGATTTGAAAGCTGTTAAAGCACAGCTCCATCCCTTCAGACTCGCTTTAGACAAAAAACCCAACTACGGGGTGAAAATTAGTGGTCAAGAAGAACAGCGTCGTTATTGTCTAACCCATTATACTTTCTCTGCAAACCAAACAAATAACGAACTTGAGAAACAAGAGCTATATAACAGGATTAAAGATTTGTTCGGGACCGATATTACCTTTCAATACTTTCCGATCTCTGACGAAGGTTTATCAAATTTGGTTGAACAACTTTTTATCATGTGCCTAAGAATTATAGAAGACCAACTGGTTGAACAAAAAAAACATAATGTGTTACCAGCTAAAAATGATTTTTTATATCAGACAGCACAAGAAATTGCATCAGCATTAAGTCGAACACTTACAATAACACTACCTAATACTGAGGTTCTCTATATACGTGATCTTCTACTAGCAGCAAAGTTGATTACTTATAATCAGCACGACAAAGATCCTGCTACAGTAAGCCATTATTATAATCAAGCGGACAGGCAACTAGCCATTACTTTGATAGAAGCTGCTGATAATCAGTTTGGGTTGAATTTATTACTGGATGAACATTTAGTCAACGGACTTGCCCTTCATCTCATACCAACTATTCATCGGCTAATGATCGGCATGCCAATTTACAACCCGCTACTGTCCGATATTAAGCTCAAGCAGCCGTTTGCTTTTGATATTGGAATTTATATGATTGAAAAATTATCAGCGTTAATAAATCTGAGCATCAATGAAGATGAAGCAGCTTATTTAGCTTTACATGTTGCTGCTGCTTTGGAAAAATCTAAAGTTAAACAGAATTTTAAACGTTGTATTGTTATTTGTCCAAAGGGGCTTGCATCTTCTTATTTTATTTATTATAAACTACGGGAAAAATTTGATCAGGAATTAAAGATTGTTGACTTGATTACTAAACAAGAGCTCAAATCTTATCCAATGAAAGACCTCAATTTCGTCATCTCTGTTGACTATTTGGAGGAAGAGCTACCCATTCCAATATTAGTTATCAATCCGATTATTGGAGCAAGTGATGTTGACAAGATTAAGCGCGCTTTAAGCGAAGATTCAAGAAATGTCCTAAATTATACCGACCCTGCTCGTACTTTTTTCAGAAAGGATTTCAAAGAAAAGGAAGAGGTCCTTGATTTTCTAATTGCAAAGCTAACAGAGCAAGGGTTGGTTAATCGTCACTTTAAAGAAGCCATTTATCAACGTGAAATCATGTCACCTACTTGCTTTGGCAACTCGGTAGCGATCCCTCATCCAATAGAACGCTTAACAGACTCCACCTTTTTGGCAATCTGCACATTAAGAAATCCTATTGACTGGGATGGACGGCGGGTACAATTTATTTGCATGCTTAGTGTTAAAAAGGATGATGATCAGAAACTACAGGAGATTTTTTCTTTTCTTGTTGGCGTTGTTGAAGACCTTACCTTAGTAGAGCAGCTCGTCAATGTGAACTCGTATCAAGACTTCACAAGTCTAATTGAGGCAAAATTAACTGCTATTCATTAGGGCGGTCACTAGTTAGTCAGAGACACACTACGTGTCTCTGTTTTTTATTGTGCTTATTCTCCGCCATGCGATAAGAATAGTTATACTTAAAAACGGGTAACTTATATTGAAGTCAATCTGTGTTAATTGTTGTTAGCTTATCCCTCTTCAACAACAGATTTATCGGCCTCAAACTAATGATCTATCTCATTTTTCCTACATGTGTAGGAAAAAGAGTAGATGTAAGTGTAAGCGTTATTATATTAAGGTTTAGCTATATCAAAATAAAATCAACCAAGGAGGATTTTTAAAATGAAAAGAATACTACTTGCCTGCTCTGCTGGCATGTCAACAAGCTTACTCGTTACAAAAATGGAGGAAGCTGCTAAGGAGCTCGGCGAAGAAGTGGAAATTTGGGCAGTTGCTCAAGATAAAGCACCAGAGGAGATGAAACGAGCGGATGTCTTACTAATTGGACCGCAAATGCGTTTCATGAAGAAAAAATTCGCCGTTACTGCAGAGGAAGTTGGGATTCCACTTGATGTTATTGATCCAGTTTCCTATGGTCGTATTGATGGCAAGGCTGTTCTTAATAAAGCCTTTGACTTAATTGGTAATTAAATAAAGATAAATTAGAAGGGATAACAGCTTATGAATACGTTTATGGATAAACTTGAAAATATATTAGTTCCAATAGCAGAGCGCTTAAATAATAACCGCTACTTAACTGCGCTTCGTAATGGGTTTATGGTCGCCTTACCTTTAATAATTTTTGGTTCTATTTTTGTCGTTCTAGCAAATCTACCATTCCTAGATCGCGTTATCGGTGAAGAGGCGTACCAGGCTTACCGGAATGCGCTTGGCCCAGCTTCCGCAGCCACATTAAGTATTATGGGTTTATTTGCAATAATTGGAATTGGCTATAAGATGGTTGAACAACGCGGTGGTGAAGCGATTTATGGCGCAGTGGTAGCGCTCGCCTCCTTTCTCGTTCTTACACCTCAGGTTGTAGATAACACATCTGGTGTCGTTCCTACATCAGCACTTAGTGCAGAAGGTATGTTCTTAGGAATATTCACTGCTTTTATTGCGTCTGAGCTTTATCAACTGTTTGTTAACAAGAACTTAACAATTAAAATGCCGGCAGGGGTCCCAGGAGCAGTATCACGATCGTTTAGTGCTTTAATTCCAATTACCTTGACATTAACCATTTTTCTTGTCATTCGCATTATTGTTAGTTTTACACCGTTTGAGACTGTCCAAAATTTAATTTACACCATTATTCAGGAGCCTTTAACCGTTCTTGGTAGTGGATTGCCCGCAACGCTTATTGCCGTGCTATTAATTCAAGTATTTTGGTTTTTTGGCTTACATGGTCAAATCATTGTTAATTCAGTTTTTGATCCTATTTGGTATGCATTAAATGATCAGAATTTAGCAGCCTCTCAATTAGGCGAAGAATTACCAAACATTGTAACTAAACAATTTTTTAACACCTATGTCGTAGGGCTTGGGGGTTCGGGTATGACCTTCGCAGTTGTCATAGCATTATTCCTTGTCGTACGCAGTAAACAATTGCGCGAGCTTGGAAAGCTTGGTGGACCAGCGGGAGCATTCAATGTCAACGAGCCAATCATTTTCGGCCTGCCAATCATTATGAATCCACTTGTCCTAATTCCGTGGTTAGTCGCGCCAGTGGTTGTCACGATTGTCACTTACTTTGCTACAGCAGTTGGCTTTGTACCTAGACTAACTGGGGTTATCGTACCATGGACCACGCCTGCACTTATTAGCGGGTACTTAGCCACCGGAAACAATATTATGGGAGCTGTTATGCAGTTAATTAACATTGGAATTGTTTTTGTCATCTGGTTCCCGTTCATCAGATTATTAGACAAGCAATACTTACAAAGTGAATTAAATAATGACTAACTTAAAGGGTTTACTAAAGGGGGAGCAATGATGACACAAGCATTAACAGAGATTGCCTTTCAAATTATCTTGTATGCGGGAAACGGCAAGTCAAGTGCAATGGAGGCCATTCAAGAGGCTAAAGAAGGTAATTTTACAGAGGCAGACGCTAAAATTATTGAAGCTAGTGAGGAATTAGGAAAAGCACACAAATATCAGACCGAATTACTACAGCAAGAAGCACGGGGTGAACAAGGCGGGGTAAATGTCATCCTCGTTCATTCACAAGATCACCTAATGACGGCAATGACCGTTCGAGACTTAGCAATTGAAATTATTGAGATTTATCGTAATAAGTAAAGGAGGCTAACCATGACTAAAAACTATCAATTCCCTAGCGGTTTTTGGTGGGGAAGCGCTGCTTCAGCTACGCAAACTGAAGGATCACATAATGGAACAAAAGGAAAAGACATATGGGATCATTGGTTCGAGACAGAGCCAAATCGCTTTTTCGAAGGGGTTGGACCGTATTATACCTCTGACTTTTACAATCGCTTTAAAGAAGATATTAAAAACATGAAAGCAACAGGACATAATAGTTTTCGGTTATCTATTGCTTGGGCACGATTAATTCCAGCAGGTACTGGAGAGGTTAATCAAGAAGCGGTCGATTTTTATAATCAAGTGATTAACGAGTTAATTGCTAACGAAATCGAGCCTTTCGTCAACTTATATCATTTCGATATGCCGATGACCCTGCAGGAAAAAGGAGGCTGGGAAAATCGTGACGTCATTGATGCCTATGTAGCATATGCGCAGCAAGCTTTCGCTTTGTTTGGTGATCGTGTCAAGACATGGTTTACCTTTAATGAACCGATTGTCCCAGTAGAGGCTGGATATTTATATGATATGCATTATCCAAATGTAGTTGATGCAAGACGGGCAATTCAAGTTGCTTATCATACCATGCTGGCTCATGCCGGTGCAGTAAAAGCTTACCATCAAGCATATGACGGTAAAATAGGAATTATCTTAAATCTTACACCGTCATATCCGCGTAGCCAGCATCCAGCTGACTTAAAAGCTTCGCGCATTGCTAATTTATTCTTTAATCGAAGTTTCTTAGACCCAGCTGTAAAGGGAGAATACCCAGCTGAGCTAATTGAATTACTAAAGGAGTATGGGCATTTACCTACCACCTTACCAGAGGATCGCGCATTGCTAAAAGAAAACACTGTCGACCTATTAGGGGTGAACTATTACCAACCCCGTCGAGTAAAGGCAAAGGATCACCTCCCTAACCCGCACAGCCCCTTTATGCCAAGCTGGTTTTTTGATCGCTACGAAATGCCTGGTCGAAACATGAATCCGTATCGTGGTTGGGAAATTTACGAAAAGGGAATTTATGACATAATGATCGACCTTAAAGAGAATTATGGTAACATTGAATCATTCATCTCAGAAAATGGGATGGGTGTTCAAGATGAACAACGTTTTATTAAAGAAGGTCGAATCGAGGATGATTATCGAATTGAATTTATCAAGGGGCATTTAAAATGGTTGCACAAAGCAATTAGCGAAGGATGTAATGCCAAAGGCTATCATCTCTGGACCTTTATGGATAATTGGTCCTGGATGAATGCTTATAAGAATCGTTATGGCTTTTTCTCAGTTAACTTAGAAACGAAAGAAAGAACAGCTAAAAAAAGTGCAAGTTGGTTTGCAGAAACTGCACAAAAGAACGGCTTTAGTGAATAAAAAAACTTTAGAGCGTAGCCTAATTCTGCTACGCTTTTATTCTAGCTTACTTATTACTTCTTATTCATATAGGAAATATCAATGCTAGGCTTAACCTTGACAATGTAAGAACATAAAGCCAAATTAAAAAGGAAATTTGGGGTGTGACAGAAATGAAAATGGTTTTTCGCTGGTTTGGGCATGACGATCCGGTACCGCTTAAGTATATTAACCAAATCCCTGGTATGTATGGCATCGTTAGTGCGCTTTATGATATACCCGTCGGTGACGTATGGCCGCTAGACAAAATCACTAAACTTAAACAAACAATTGAGGAGGCCGGGCTTCACTTAGAAATTATCGAAAGTGTACCTGTTCATGAGGATATTAAGCTAGGTCACCCTACACGAGACCAATATATTAGCAATTATCAGGATACCATTCGTAATTTAGCCAAAGCCGGTATTAAAGTAATCTGTTACAATTTTATGCCGGTCTTTGACTGGACTCGGACCCAGTTGGATAAACAGCTCCCTGATGGATCATCAACATTAGTATTTTACAATGAACAGCTTGAAAAATTAAGTCAAGATAAAAATAACCTAGCACTTCCTGGCTGGGATACCTCATATCAAAAGCAGGAATTACAGGCATTACTAGAGGCTTATCAAGATAAAACAGATGAGGATCTTTGGGCGAGCTTAAGCTATTTCTTAAAAGCGATCATTCCAGTCGCTGAGGAATGTGATATTAAAATGGCAATTCACCCTGACGATCCACCTTGGTCATTGTTTGATTTACCCCGTATTATCAAAAATGAACAAAGTTTAGATCGCTTAATTAGTATCGTTGACAGTGACAGTAATGGGCTAACGCTCTGTAGTGGCTCATTAGGCTGTGACGCTAATAATGATGTTATTAAGCTTGTTAAAAAGTTCGGACAAAAAAACAAAATCCATTTTGCTCATATGCGTAATGTAAAAATTCTAGACAATCGTGATTTTGAAGAGTCAGCGCATTACTCTGCTACTGGTAGTTTAGATATGTCTGGTATCTTAAAAGCATATGCTGATTCCAACTTCAGTGGCTATATGCGCCCTGATCATGGACGGATGATTTGGGGTGAACAAGGCCGAGCAGGCTACGGGCTTTATGATCGAGCACTTGGCGCAAGTTATTTATTAGGTATCTGGGAAGCATTCACAAAGGAATAGGGGATGAAAAAAATTATGGACAAAATTAAAATTCCAGAAGATTTCATATTAGGAGCTGCTGTTTCTGCTTGGCAAACAGAAGGGTGGTCAGGAAAAAAGGAAGGACAAGACTCATTCCTTGATTTATGGTACAAAAATGCCCAGCACGTTTGGCATAACGGCTATGGACCAGCAGGGGCAACAGACTTCTACAACCGTTATCAGGAAGATGTTGCGTTAATGAAGGAAATAGGACTTACCCATTTTCGCACCTCAATTAATTGGTCACGCTTTTTAACTGACTATGAAAATGCGGAAGTCGATGAAGATTATGCTAATTACATCGATAATCTTATCAATGTACTACTCGAAAATGGTGTTGAGCCCATGATTTGCCTAGAACATTATGAAGTACCCGCTGTATTATTTGAACAATATGGTGGTTGGGGGTCTAAGCATGTTCTAGAACTCTTTTTAAAGTATACTGAAAAAGTGTTTGAACGCTATGGCGATCGAGTGAAGCACTGGTTTACTTTTAATGAACCGATTGTCATTCAAACACGCGTCTATTTAGATGCTATTCGTTATCCCTATGAGCAAAACACGAGCAAGTGGATGCAGTGGAACTACAATAAAGCCCTTGCAACAGCACGAGTGGTGAAGCTTTTCAAGGAAAAAAAACTGGATCAAACTGGTGCAAAGATTGGTGTCATCCTGAACCCGGAGGTTACTTATGCCCGTTCTTCAGCCCCACATGATCAGGAGGCTGCTCGCATTTATGATCTCTTCTTTAATCGGGTCTTTCTTGATCCCTCCATCAAAGGTGAGTATCCACAGGAGTTATGGCAACTGATGGACAAGCACAACATAACGTTTGACTACACTGATGCAGAGCTTGAGATCATTAAAGCTAATACGGTTGATTATGTCGGGTTAAACCTGTACTTCCCGCACCGTGTTCAAGCCCAAACAGCAACTTGGAACGATGAAGTTCCTTTTCACCCAAGCTATTATTATGAAAAGTTCGAGCTGCCTGGCCGGAATATGAATCCGCACCGGGGTTGGGAGATCTATCCTGAAATTATGTATGACATGGCGATGCGGATGAAGAACGAGTATGGCAATATTGAATGGTTTATTGCCGAAAATGGCATGGGTGTTGAAAATGAGCACCGCTTTAAGGATGAGACAAACATTATCCAAGATGACTACCGAATTACCTTTATTCGCGATCATATTTACCAGCTTTTGCGGGCAGTAGCGGATGGTGCAAATTGCCGCGGTTATATGCTGTGGGCATATTCAGATAATGTTTCGCCAATGAATGCTTTTAAAAATCGCTATGGCTTGGTTGAGATTAATTTAGCCGATAACCGGAACCGCAAACTTAAAAAGTCTGCCTACTGGTACCGTGATCTGATTCACTCTCGACTACTTGACATAGATAGTGAACAAGTTTATAAGTAAATGAGGTTTACCGAATTTTCAAAAAGGGAATGCTATTAATATTACACCCCCCTTAATAAAAAGCTCGTTAGCGCAGTACTGCGCTAACGAGCTTTTTAACGTCTTGAATAACTCATTTCCGTTTTAAAACGGAAAAACTACACGTGGTAATGAAAGCGTTTCTAAAATAGAATGAGGTTGTAAGCGGTATACATCATTTATTAAAGGAGGAGAAAATAGTCATGAAAAGAATTTTATTAGCATGTTCTGCCGGCATGTCAACGAGTCTACTTGTATCAAAAATGGAAGAGAGCGCAAAAGAGCGCGGTATTGATGCAGAGATCTGGGCCGTTGCTCAAGATAAAGCACCTGAAGATATGAAACGTGCTGATGTTCTATTAATTGGTCCACAGATGCGTTTTATGAAAAAGAAATTCTCAGTCACAGCGAACGAGGTGGGCATTCCACTTGATGTCATTGATCCTGTCTCTTATGGACGCATCGATGGTAAAGCTGTTCTTGACAAAGCTTTAGAACTTATTGGTGAATAATAATACCTTTTAAAAACAATAAAAAGGAGGAAGAAATATGAATAAATTTATGGAAGTATTAGAAAATGTTCTTATGCCAATTGCTGATAAATTAAACAACAACCGTTATTTAACAGCGTTGCGTAATGGCTTTATGGTTGCTTTGCCGTTAATTATTTTTGGTTCAATCTTTGTTGTTATTGCTAATTTACCATTCCTCGACAAAGTATTAAGTGAAAGCGCCTTAGAATCATATAAAAATGCATTAGATCCAGCATCAGCTGCCACTCTTAGTATCATGGGTCTTTTTGTAATTATTGGTATTGGTTATAAAATGGTTGAACAACGTGGTGGCGAATCTATTTATGGTGGGGTTGTTGCAATTGGTGCACTCCTTGTGCTCACTCCGCAAGTATTAGATGGTACGGGTGGCGTTATCCCAACTTCAGCTATTGGTGCACAAGGTATGTTCTTAGGGATTTTTAGTGCCTTTATTGCCGCTGAACTCTATCAATACTTTGTTAATAAGAAATTAACGATTAAAATGCCAGCTGGTGTTCCAGATGCAGTTTCTCGTTCGTTCTCAGCACTTATTCCAATTGCTTTTACATTAACAATTTTCTTAGTTATTCGAATTATTTTTAGCTATACTCCGTTTGATACGGTACAGAATTTTATATATACTATTATTCAAGAGCCTTTAACTGTTCTCGGAAGTGGTCTGCCAGCTACCATTGTAGCCGTGCTTTTAATTCAAATCTTCTGGTTCTTTGGCTTACACGGCCAAATTATTATCAACTCAGTTCTAGATCCAATTTGGTTTACACTTAACGATCAAAACCTTGCCGCTTATCAGGCTGGTGAAGAACTACCTAACATCGTTACCAAACAATTTATTGATACGTTTATTGTAGGTATTGGTGGTTCTGGGATGACACTTGCTGTTCTAATTGCAATCTTTGTCGTAGCAAAAAGCAGACAAAACCGAGAGCTTGGTAAGCTTGGTATTGGTTCAGGTATCTTTAATGTAAATGAACCCGTCATCTTCGGTTTACCAATCATCATGAACCCTATGGTTGTTATACCGTGGTTACTTGCACCAGTTGTAGTTGCTATCGTTACTTACTTTGCCATGGCAACCGGCTTTGCACCACGGCCTGCTGGCGTTATCGTCCCTTGGACAACACCGGCATTAATTAGTGGATTCTTAGCAACAGGTAACAACATTATGGGTAGTGTTATGCAGTTAATCAACATGGCAATTGTATTTGTTATCTGGGTACCGTTTATCAAAGTTATTGACAAACAGTACTACGAAAGTGAAAAAAATGCTGCTTAAGCATTTATAAACCAAGCATGCGTATTTCCCTTTATAGGGAAATACGCATGCCATTTAATGGACTTTAATCAAGGGGGACAACAACATGGAACAAACAATGACAGAGATTGCATTTCAAATTATTTTATATGCAGGTAATGGAAAATCCAGTGCAATGGAAGCCATTCAGGAAGCCAAGGAAGGTAACTTTGAGGCCGCTGATTTAAAAATTAAGGAAGCGGGCGAAGAGCTGGGCAAAGCACACAAATTCCAAACTGAGCTACTTCAGCAAGAAGCTCGTGGAGATGGCCAAAGTGTCAATGTCATCCTTGTACACTCTCAGGATCATTTAATGACATCAATGACAGTAAGAGATTTAGCTATCGAGATTATTGAAATTTACAGAAATAAGTAAGGAGACAACACAATGACTTTAAATTATCAATTTCCTAAGAACTTCTGGTGGGGCAGCGCTGCTTCAGCTACACAAACTGAAGGCTCAAATAATGGTGTCAAAGGCAAGGATATCTGGGACCACTGGTATGCAACAGAACCAAATCGGTTTTTTGAGAATGTCGGTCCTGACACAACATCTGATTTTTACAATCGTTATCAAGAGGATATCAAGAACATGAAGTCGATTGGACATAACACGTTCAGAATGTCAATTTCATGGGCCCGACTAATTCCTGGTGGCGTCGGTAAAGTTAACGATGATGCAGTAATCTTCTATAATAACGTGATCAATGAACTGATCGCCAATGATATTGAACCATTTGTAAACCTCTTCCACTTCGATATGCCACTTGAGCTCCAAGACCAAGGCGGCTGGGAAAATCGGGATGTGGTTGAAGCTTATGTAAACTATGCAAACGAAGCTTTTCGTTTATTCGGAGATCGAGTAAAGACATGGTTTACCTTCAACGAACCTATTGTTCCGGTTGAAGGTGGCTATTTATATGACTTCCACTACCCAAATGTGGTTGATGCTAGAAAAGCGATACAGGTTGGTTATCATACCATGATTGCACATGCAAAGGCTGTACAAGCTTATCATCAGACGCAGGATGGGAAAATTGGGATAGTGTTAAACCTTACGCCTTCTTATCCCCGCAGCCAAAACCCTGCCGATTTGAAAGCTTCCCATATTTGCGATTTATTCTTTAACCGTAGCTTTCTTGATCCGGCCGTTAAGGGTGAGTATCCAGCAGATCTAATTAGCCTATTAGAAGAGTATGGTCATTTACCTCATACTGAGGAAGGCGATAAGGAACTACTTAAAGAGAATACTGTTGACCTGCTTGGTGTTAATTATTATCAACCAAGACGTGTTCAAGCAAAGGCTCATCTACCTAATCCATACGGTCCATTCATGCCGGACTGGTTCTTTGATAATTATGAAATGCCTGGTCGTAAAATGAATCCTTATCGTGGTTGGGAAATCTATGAAAAAGGCATCTACGATATTATGATTAATTTAAAAGAAAACTATGGCAATATTGAATCATTTATTTCTGAGAATGGCATGGGCGTGCAAAATGAAGAACGCTTCCTAAAAGATGGTCGAATTGAAGATGATTACCGCATCGAATTTATTAAAGAGCATTTGAAATGGCTACACAAATCTATTACAGAAGGCTGTAATGTCAAGGGCTATCATCTGTGGACTTTCATGGATAATTGGTCTTGGTCAAACGCTTATAAAAACCGCTATGGTTTCTTCTCTGTCAATTTAGCAACACAAGAACGAACAGCTAAGAAGAGTGCCTCTTGGTTTGCAGATGTCTCGAAGCAAAACGGCTTTAACGATTAAGAATGCATGCTTAGAGCGTAGCGATGAAAATTGCTACGCTTTTCAGCTTATTATCGCCACAACTGAAAGTCCCCTCCCCTTTAGCTTATTTTGTCACCTGAATAAAGGGGTATTCACTAGACCGGGCTTCTTTTAAATAGATCGTACTAAATCTTATTTTTTTCGTTAATTATCTAGTCATATTAGTTCCTAACAAGCTATAATGAACGTATACGCTTTATTGCTAAGCTCTAGGGATCAAAAAAGGGGATGATAAATTGAACTCCCGGATCATTATTATTTTGCGTGAGCTAATGGCATCAGATAAGCCGATTACCAGTGAGTATTTAGCCCATGTTCTAGATGTCACTTCTCGGACAATTAGAGAGGATATTAAAGGGCTTGATTACGAACTACGTAAGCACGGGGCAAGAATCAAGTCTACTCGCGGAACAGGCTATGAGCTCATCATTGAGGATGACTTGGATTTCCGGCAATATCTTAATCAATTTGTTGAAGGTCAAATTGATGGCGATCATTTACTTAATTCACCCGATGCACGGGTCCAATACTTATTAAAAAAATTTTTACTTTCTGAACATTACCTTAAACTCGACGAGCTCTGTGATGAAATGCATATTAGTAAGTCAACGATCCAAAGTGATTTAAGACAAGTTAAAAAGCTACTCGATAAGCATGATATCACACTCGATAAGAAACCCAATTACGGCTTAAAGGCAATTGGTAATGAAGTTAAGCTTCGGTTCGCGATGTCTGAGTATATTTTCGACCGCAGCCGTTCTGCTTCTACTACCATTTGGCAGGATCAATTAACGAGAATTGCTGACATCAATGCTGAACAACTTGAACAAATTTGGATGCTATTAATTAATGAAATTCGTGAACATAAGATATCATTGTCTGATATTGCAATTAATAATTTGTTCATTCATATCGCTATTGCTTATAAGCGCATTAAAAGTGGACATCACGTTTCACTCATTACCCAGGATATTGACGAAATAACTAAACAGCGTGAATATCGTGTAGCGCAGAACATTGTAACTGCTGCTGAACGAATACTCGGTGTCACCTTTCCTACCGTTGAGGTAGCCTATATCGCTATTCATTTGCTCGGTACCAAAATGGTTAGTCAAACAAATATGAGTGAGACAACCATTGAAACGATTATGGATCAACCCATTCAATCAATGACGACACAAATATTAGATGCCCTTGAAGCGAAAATGCACTTAGGTATTCGTCATGATAAGGAACTTATTATCGGCCTGGGTTTGCACTTAAAACCCGCTATTAACCGGTATAAATACGGCATGAATGTGCGCAACCCCATGTTAAATGATATTAAGCAGAACTATACCCTTGCATTTGAAGCAGGGATTGTCGCTGGACTGGTGTTAGAGGAATTGATGGGCGTTGCCATTGATGAAAATGAGATTGGCTATATCGCGTTGCACATTGGTGCAGCTATTGAACGGAAAAAAATGCAAACAGGGCCAATTCGTTGCTTTATCGTCTGCGCCTCGGGTTTAGGAAGTGCTCATTTAATTAAATATAAGCTAAAGTCACAGTTCGGCTCCCGGATTGAGATACTTGGCACAACTGAATATTACAAATTACAGCAGGTTCCCTTTGACAAAACAGATTTTATTGTTAGCTCAGTTCCAATTCACCAGGATGTCCCGGTTCCTGTAATTGAAGTTAATGCAATTTTGACTGAGAAGGATATTGTTAAAATTGAAGCGTTTGTCGAAGAGGATGTTAACAGTGTGTTTGAATATATTCGAGAGGATTTACTCTTTTTAAGTAAACCCTTACAAACAAAGGAAGACGTCCTTACCTTTTTAGTCAAGCAATTACAAGATAAGGTAGCCCTACCTAATAATTATCTAGACTTAGTTTACGAAAGGGAAAGTATCGCACCAACCGCCTATGGTAACTTAATTGCAATCCCTCACCCCATAACAGCGCAAACCAATGTAACATGCCTAACCATCTGTACACTTAAAAAGCCAATTGATTGGGCTGGTAATCGTGTACAGTTTGTCTGCTTATTAAACGTTGAGAAAGATAGCAAAGAAGATTTGCAAAACATGTATGAAATGCTTGGGAAAATGGTCGATAACCCTGCTTTAATTCAGAGTTTAACTCAATGTACCAGCTATCGTGAATTTATTAACACCTTGATAGCCTTAAATAATTAATAGCTACTTAATCATTCATCTTAAGTCATTAAGTAGTAGTCAACTTTAACGTAAAAAAGGAGGATGAATATATGCAATATGCTGTCGGAATTGACATTGGCGGCACAAAAGTCGCAATTGCGCTTGTTAACGAACAAGGGAAAATTGTTTCAGAGGATAAATTACCAACTGATCTAACCATAGCGCCAACAGAAATGATTGAGCGCATTATAGCATCCGTTAATCAACAGTTAGATGAACAAGTTCTCTCGGACTCTGACCTTATCGGCATTGGGATTGGTGCACCTGGACCGCTAAATAGCAAGGAAGGACTTATTACAAGTCCACCAAATTTAAAGAATTGGCGAAACATACCGATCGTTGAACAATTTAAGAGCCATTTTACTGTACCCATTCGTTTAGAAAACGATGCTAACGCAGCTGCTCTAGCAGAGAGATGGTTAGGGGCAGCACAAGCTACCAATGACTTTGTCTATCTAACGATTAGCACAGGGATTGGAGCGGGCATCTATGTAAATGGTCAATTGGTAACTGGCTTACGTGGCAACGCAGGTGATTTTGGTCACACAGTTATCAATCCTAGCTACGGTGAATGTGTGTGTGGTCAGCATGGTTGCTTAGAGCATATCGCTTCAGGAACAGCCATTGCCAGAAAAGGCTCACAGCTCGCTGGCAAATCCTTATCAACTGTAGAAGTAATTGAAGCCTATCAGCAAGATGATCCCATCTTGAAACCTTTTGTTCAGGATGTCTTTCGGACAATCGGTATTGCTTGTGTAACATTAATTAATACGTTTGATCCTGAAAAAATTGTCCTTGGCGGTGGCGTAACTAAGGTGGGTCATGTATTATTTAAAGAGGTGGAGGAATACGTCAAGACTTTTGCATTGAACCCCGCTAGCAGAGCAACTGAAATTGTTCCAGCAAAGCTTGATCAAAATGCCGGCGTCATTGGTGCCGCTGCACTTATCCTTCAAGGATAAAGTGAACCTTCAATCAGTGAAGTGTACTGATTGTTAGCACCACAGGTGTGACCTAATAACGGCCTCTGAACCAATCGGGCCTTTACTGACTGTTGATAGCGCACTTTGCATACTTGGATTTTCTACCTATCCTTGATGTGGGGAAGTTTACAGTTAGTTATCCGTGATAAATTACACAAAGGGGGACGATATCATGTATGATGCACCTATTTTTTTACAGCCTGTTTTTCAGGAGCGCATTTGGGGGGGGCGCAAACTAAAAACCCTGTTCGACTATAACATTCCGAATGATTTAACTGGAGAGGCTTGGGTTATCTCTGCTCATGAAAATGGTCCATGTACCATTGTTAATGGACCACTAGCTGGAAAAACGTTATTGAATGCTTGGGAAGATGCACCTGAGCTATTTAACAAGGCAGTAGATAATCATGAAGCTTACCCTCTGCTCGTGAAAATTCTTGATGCCGCAAACGATTTATCTGTTCAGGTACACCCTAACGATGACTATGCTCAAAGAGTAGAAGGTGTACCCTATGGAAAAACAGAATGCTGGTACGTACTACAGGCTGAAGAAGGGGCTGAAATTGTCTTTGGTCACCACGCTCTTTCAAACGATCAATTTGAGGAATTAGCCAAAACTGGTCAATGGGACAAGCTATTACGTCGTGTTCCTGCTAAGGCTGGCGATTTTATTTATGTCCCTAGTGGAACGATTCATGCAATCGGAAAAGGCATTGTAATTCTTGAAACGCAACAAAGCTCAGATATTACCTATCGTGTTTACGACTATGATCGCACAGATGATCAGGGACAAACACGGGAGCTCCATTTAGCTTCTTCAATCGAGGTTACTACTGCGCCACATGTCGAGCCAAGCTTTTCGCAATCGGAAACAACCATTGAAGGATTGAAGATTAAACAACTCGTTAAAGAGCATTACTTCACCGTTTACCATTGGACGTTAAGTGGGTCCGTTACATTAGAGCGAGATTGTGATTTCGTGCAGATTAGTGTCGTTGATGGTGAAGCAACATTAACTGTAAATGAAACGACTTACTCAATTAAGAAGGGTGAGCATTTCATTATTCCCGCTACTGTAGATAGCTACAGCCTTTCTGGCCAAGCCAGCTTTATTGTTTCACACACATAACGAGATTAACCCTAAAGCCTACTAAGGCTTTAGGGTTAATTTTATTTTCTGAGACAATTATTTCATAGTGCTTTATTAAGTTTTTAAAACCCAATTTTAGACAAAAACTTCAACTCTATATTTCAACTTGATTACAAAACATGATAATCTCTTGATAAATTTTAGGCATTTAAGTATGGTATTAGTGGACTACCATAGATTATTTAGAATAATGTAATATTTAGTCGAATTCATTTCAGAAAGGAGTAGGCGAATGTGAGTCTAAGGAAATTTAGACCGAGGATGCTCACGTTTACGATTATATCTAATCAAGCACATAAGCAAACGAGACAATTGTATTTCCCTCGTATCTTATTAGTTGTGCTCGCTATCATTGGTTTAATACCTATTATCTTACTAATCTACAATGTCTTGTTGAATGATAATTTAGCCACAACTAACAAACAGCTTAGTGAACAAGTAACCCTTTTAGAAAATCGTAAAGACACTTTAGTAACTGAAGTTGAAGTACTAGAAAATGAACGCGATACAGTCATTGAGCGCTTTGAACAACTTAATGAAATAGAAGAAAAATTTCACCAATACATAAATGAAATGCCCGAAGAAGCTTTAGGTGGAATTAACATTCCTTTGCTAGATGAAGAAATTAACCAGCTATCTCAGCAACAATCACTACTAGAAACAACTGAATGGATTGACCGCTACCACCAAACAATAGCGAATATTGAGCAACTGGAGCATAACCTGCAATATATTCCGACTGCATGGCCAACAGAACCAGACACCATTACATCTGCCTTCGGACCACGATCTGATCCATTTAATCGCACACAGTCCATCCACTCAGGAATAGACGTTCGGGGCGCAACCGGAACACCAGTGTTTGCAGCAGGTGACGGTGTCGTCACACTGGCTGAATTTTACGGTGGCTACGGCAATACGATTCGCATCTCACACAATGATCGCTACATAACTCTGTATGCACACCTTTCGGAAATCAATGTTGAGCAAGGTGAACAGGTCAAAAAAGGCTCAGTGATTGGGGCGATTGGTAGTACCGGACGAAGCACTGGACCCCACTTACACTATGAAATATTAAAAGATGGCACGCCTGTTGATCCAGAGTTTTATTTGGATTTTTTTGAACAAGAATAAACCCCATTTAGGAGCTGTTAGCATGTTAAGTAAGAAAAACGAAAAAATGATTGATACGGTTATTGGAAAAGACACAGTAATTGAAGGAAAAATTAAACTTCCTTCTAGCCTGAGGATTGATGGCAAGGTCCTAGGAGAAATTGAATGCAATGGTGATGTTTATATTGGAAAAACAGGTTCTGCAGAGCCTTCAATTAAGGCTAAGCATGTCATTGTAGCTGGTGAAGCTAAGGGAGCAATTTATACTAACCAAACCGTACATGTTGAAGCAAGTGGTTCAGTTACTGGCGACATTGAATCGTCTGGTATTATTATTGATGAAGGTGGCTTGTTTGTCGGTACTAGTAAGGTTAATGTTAACGAAAGTAAACGACCGAGAGGGAAGATTGAACCCATCACCGCTGCAGAGAGTAAAGCTTAAAGCTGCAAACTACTATGTATTGAAAGAACGAGCACACACGCTAAGTGCTGGTGCAAGTTCTTTCATTTACAGAACACTCTCTAAATTATTTTAGCTACTTCCTGAGCTTGTTGTTCAACTTGTTCAGCTACAGAAAAAAGATCTTCAAAATCATTAGCAGCTAACGATAACTCCTGCTGCATCTCTTCCATATTATCTTTTACTAAGGAAGTACTTTTAGCAATTGCTTGTATCCCCATGGTAATCTTCCCAATTTCCGATTTTATTTCATCAATTGAAGCATCAACGCCATTAGCAAGCTTTCTAACCTCAGTTGCGACCACATTAAAGCCACGCCCATATTCTCCTGCACGGGCAGCTTCAATCGCAGCATTTAATGCAAGTAAGTTTGTTTGCGATGCAATATTGCGAATTGTTTTAACTATACCTTCAATTGATGCTGTTTTGGCTTGTAACGCAGTTAATGTATCTTGTCCTTCTTGGTATACTGATGTAACATGATCAACTTTCTTTGCAACAAATTGACTTTGCTCGACACCAGACTTAGAGCGAGCATATAATTCCGTTGACTGGTCATTTAACTTGTTTACGACCTGCTCCACTAACTTTTGTCGTTTCGTTAAATCGGTCGCAACTTTCAACACTGCAACTACCCGCTGCTGCTTATTAAAGACAGGCATATAGGTTGCTTCTAGGTAAACCTTGTTACCTTTTTTGTCTTTTCGTTCAATTTTATTTTGAAATCGTTGACCAGACCATAATTGCTCCCAAAACGCTTGGTAAGCCTTACTTAAGGAAAAGTGATCATAACAAAATTGTTTATGATTCATCCCAATCATTTCATTTCTAGTATAATGCATTGTCTTTGCAAAATTCTCGTTCACATATTCTACTTGTTGCATGCGATTAAAACGAATAATTGCTAAATTGTGCTCAAGTGCAGCAAAAACCTGCTGATTTATCTCACTATCAAATTTTTCTTTGTTCGCTAATAAGGTCACTTTTCATCCTCCTATGGGTCAGACTATAACTTAAGTCCTGAAGTCTTAATACCCATAATTAGCTACCGGTAAACGCCAACCATCATTTTCGATTTAATACACGATTTTTAGTTACGGCACATTTTTTTGAGAAGTTATTAGCAAAAGTTAAGTTTATTGGGAAAAATCTCGATTTCAAGACTTTACTGTACATATATTTTCTTTTTTATGCTACACTACATTAAACCGGTTTAACTAACGCGTTAGTCGGGGTTGAATTGACAGGAGGAGTTTCAGATGAGCTTTCACAAAAAGCCAGCCACTTATATTAAAAGTCTTAGCTTAAACGTACAGGATTTAACAAAGATGAAGGAATTTTATCAAACTGTCCTTGGCTTTGTTGTCATTAAAGAGGGAGATCGCTTTGTCCAATTAGGAATTATTAACGAGCCCCCTTTACTAACACTAATTCAGGATAACAGCTATAAGAAAGCAACGATTAAAACCACCGGTCTCTATCATTTTGCGGTTCTTTTACCTTCTCGCTCTGAACTTGCCAGATTCTTAAAACACCTTATTGGTATAAATATACAAATAGGTGCGTCAGATCATTTAGTTAGTGAGGCCATTTACTTTGATGATCCTGAGGGTAACGGCATTGAAGTCTACGCAGATCGACCACCAGAATCATGGAGCTGGCAGAATGACTTGGTAAAGATGAGCATCGATCCGCTAAAAGCTAACGAGTTACTCGAAATAGCTCAAGAATTATCAGACTGGCAGCAAGCACCGGCTACTACTGTCCTTGGTCATATTCATTTACACGTTAGTGATTTAACTGCTGCTGAGCATTTCTATACCCGTGGATTAGGCTTTGAAGTTGTCAGCCGCTTCGGTGATCAGGCTTTGTTTATCTCAACGGAAGGCTACCATCATCATATTGGTTTAAATACATGGAACGGTGTTGGGGCACCGCCTGCAGCCGCTCACGATACTGGATTACGCTCATATACAATTGTCTATCCTGATGATGAAAAGCAAGTAGGAGTAATTGAAAAGTTGCACGGACTAGGCTATGAAACGAATAAGGATGAGCACGGTATTTATGTTTTAAGTCCCTCTCATATTAAGCTTTATTTAGCTGTTTAACTCGTGAATTGATCTTAAAAAAGACTTGGCATTTAATTAACCAAGTCTTTTTATGATTGCTGAATTAAGCTCTGATGGTGATGTTACACCTGATATTGCCAAACCCGTTACGAAATCTTTCTTTAAATTTGTGAGCACCGCTGTCACACCGCGTTGCCCCTTCACCAAGCCATAAACATAGGGTCTTCCTAACAGCACTGCATCTGCACCTAAGGCTAACGCCTTAATAATATCAGCACCCCGTCTAACCCCACCATCCATTAGGATAGTCAATTCATTGCCGACCGCTGTCACAATTTCCGGTAACGCGTCTAAACCACTTATGACCCCATCTAACTGCCGCCCACCATGATTTGAAACGATTAAACCATCGACACCGAGTGCCGCAGCACGCCTCGCATCTTCAGGATGTAATACACCTTTTAAAATAATTGGCAACTGCGTTTGTTCTTTTAACCATTCAATCTGACGCCAAGTTAGATTCTGCTTAAATAAAATTGATTGAATTGTTTTAATAAAGTCTGCCTTTGTTAACGACTGATCGCTATTATATTTCGCTTGAAAAACCTGATCACTTACAAAGTTTTCAATACCTGCTCCCGTCTGCATCGGGAAATAATGGTTAGACAGATCTCGTTCTCGCCAGCCGAGAAAGGGTGTATCGACGGTCACGACAATACCCGCATATTGAGCTTGCTCTGCGCGTTTAATGAAGCTTACTGCAACATCGTGGTCATTTGGCCAATATAGCTGAAAATAATATGGGACATCATTCATGAGCTTTGCAATTCCCTCAATTGAAACAGATGATACAGTGCTTGTAATAAAGGGGAAGCCATTCTCGGATGCGCTACTAGCTGACGCCCGCTCCCCTTCCGGGTGAACAATACCCTGAAAGCCAACTGGTGCCAATAAAATTGGCACCTGATGCTCACGACTAAATAATTTAACTGTGGGGTCTTGTGCCGAGACATCAGCTAGCACTCTTGGTATTATTGACCACTTCTCAAATGCCTGTTCATTATGTCTAAGTGTCGTCTCGTTACCCGACCCACTTTGAATATAACCAAATGCACCTGGATCAAGCTCTTGTTGAGCAAGTTCTTCCCAATCATGAAAGGAAAACGGTAAGTCTGTTTGAAATCGCTCCATACTGCTCATATAAAATCCCTTCCTTAATCCTTTTTAGCACGGGACGCCAATACATTACCAATTGATTGAATTGCCTGAATGATAATGATTAAAATAATAATAGTTACGTACATGACCTCTGGTTCATAGCGCAAATGACCAAAACGATAGGCAACATCACCAAGACCACCTGCACCAACCAACCCAGCCATTGCAGTCGCTCCAATTAAGCCAATTACGGCTATGGTGATACCTAGGATGATAGATGGCCTAGCCTCGCGAACCATCACATGCCAAATTATATCGCGTGTTTTTATCCCCATTGCTTCATATGCTTCAAGTACACCTCTATCAACCTCTAACAGTGCCGACTCCATCAACCTCGCAATATAAGGAGCGGTAAAAACAACTAGTGGGAGAATAACACCCCGCACCCCCATCGAAGTACCTACGATAAAGCGCGTAAAAGGCAACAATGTGAATAATAGAATAATAAATGGAATGGAGCGAATAATATTAATAACAATATTCAATGATTGATAGATAAATTTATTATTGTAACTTTTATTTGGTCTCGTGATAACAAGGAGTATTCCTAAAGGAAGGCCAATGATTATCGAGATAATTAACGAAATACTTACCATTTGGAAGGTTTCTATTGTCGCTTGCCAGATTAGCCCACCCCAGCGATCAATCTGATCAAAAAAATTAGCCATTAACCTTCACCTCACTCACTTTAACACCCTGTTCAATTAAATAATGCAAAGCCTTATCTGTTTCAGCTTTGGTACCTTGAATATGGGCAGTAAGCTTACCAAATGGACGGTCCTTAAGCTGTACAATATTTCCAGACAGAATATTGCTATGAATATCAAATTTCTTTGCTAACATTGATAGTGCGGGTTGATCGGCAGATTCCCCAACAAATGTTAATTGAATAATTGGGCCCCTTTGAGCCAACTCTTCAATAATTTCGTTGGGAATGTCACTTGGAAAAATACTACTAACAAAGCGTTCTGTTGTTGTAGTTTGGGGATCACTATAAACATCAATAACATTACCCTGTTCAATAATTTCACCATTTTCCATCACAGCAACACGATCACAAATCTTTTGTATAACATGCATTTCATGAGTAATCAGCAGGATGGTAATGCCAAATTCCCGATTGATCTTTAATAATAAATTTAAGATCGAGTCTGTAGTCTCTGGATCTAAAGCACTGGTAGCCTCGTCACTAAGTAAAATATCCGGTTCGTGTGATAGGGCTCTGGCTATTGCAACACGTTGCTTTTGCCCGCCAGATAATTGATTAGGAAAAACATACTTTTTGTCGGATAACCCAACAATATTAAGATACTTTTCAACACGCGCTTTAATTTCTGAAGCAGGTATACCCGTTAGCTTCAAGGGAATAGCGATATTATCATACACATTCGCTGTCTTTAATAAATTGAACCCTTGAAAGATCATACCAATATTCTGTCTAGCTTGACGCAATTGGTCATTAGTAAGTTTGCCTAGTGTTTGACCATTAACAATGACTTCACCAGATGAAGGCTTCTCTAAAAAATTGACACAGCGAACCAGGGTACTCTTCCCTGCTCCGCTATAGCCAATCACACCAAATATCTCACCTTGATTTACTGTTAAATTCACGTTTTTTAATGCAAGAATGGCGTGGCCCTTCTTTTTTGATTCAAATTTTTTCGTTACATTTTTTAATTCAATCATTCAATCTACCCCTTAACTTGCTTGTTACTGAAGATATTACCACGACGCTACGACTGAGCCCTCGAAAGTATCTTCAATAAATTGTTTAACCTCATCAGAATGGTAAATATCAATTAATGTCTGAACAACTGGATCATCCTCATTCTCTTCTCGAACAACGAGGAGATTAACCCATGGTGAGTCACCTGGTTCAATGAAGATAGAATCTTCTGTCGGAACATAACCATGCTCAATAGCAAAGTTAGTATTAATTGCAGCAGCTGCTAGTTCCTCCAATTGTCGCGGAATTTGTGATGCTTCTAGTTCAATAAAGTCAAGATTTAATGGGTTTTCTTCAATATCTAATACTGTTGCCGCTGCTCCCACACCTTCGGCTAAAGTAATTAGACCAGCATCTTCAAATAGCATAAGTGCTCGCGCACCGTTAGTGGGATCATTTGGAAGCGCTACTGAATCACCATCTTGAAGTTCGGACACATCACCGATAGCAGATGAGTAAATCCCCATTGGGAAATTTACTGTTGTTGCCACATCAACGATATCTAAACCACGATCCTCTTTAAAGTTATCTAGGAATGGTTTGTGCTGGTAGCTGTTTACATCAAGCTCACCTTCAGCCAATGCTGTATTGGGTATAACATACTCTGTAAATACCTCTACATTAATGGTTAAACCCTGTTCTTCTGCTAATTCCGCTACCTTCTCAAATATTTGCTCGTGTGGACCAGCCGTAACGCCTACTGTAATTTCATCTTCTGACAGTGCCTCACCCGCACTATCTCCGCACGCTACCAAGGCAACGACAGTAATAAATAAACCTAGTAAATAAACTAATTTTCTCATAATTAAACTCCCCCTTTTATCCATGAACGAATGTGTACTTCTTTTTTAAAAGAAAATAAAAAAGGACGCTTCTTATCTGCTTAGATATGAAGAGTCCTTATATAAATTAAGTGTACTCTCCTTATCTTTTCAAGCTCATACTAGCTTGCTGGAATTGGCACAGTGACATCACATGTCTGTTGCCGAGGCTTCAAAGGGCCAGTCCCTCCACCTCTCTGGATAAGAATTGTTCAATTCGTTATGTGATTGTGATAATTACTTTACAATGGCTTTTAAAAGAAGTCAAACCTTTTTTTTGTTTTATCAGAATTTTTTTATAATAGCTTATTTTTGTAAGCGATACAAATTAGCTCGACGATCCTGATAAACAGGAATAGTCTTTCGAATACGATCAACCTCTAACATGTCAATCTCTGCATAAAGTGTCGTCGGCTCTTCCGCAGCCTCAGCGACAACCTTACCCCAAGGATCAACAACAAGTGAGTGACCACCGAAGCGGTTATTCGCATCTTCTCCTACTCGGTTACAAGCAATGACATAGCACTGGTTTTCAATTGCGCGGCTAATAAGTAAGGTGCGCCAATGGTCAATTCGTGCCTTGGGCCACTCTGCTACGACATAAAGAAGCTTTGCTCCATTAAGCATATGGGTACGAATCCATTCAGGAAAGCGAATATCATAACAAATAACGCCAGCTGATACGTAGTTATTTAGAATAAATAATCCCTGATCCTCCCCCTCCGCTAGATATTTATCCTCGTCCATTAGTCGAAAGAGGTGAGCTTTGTCGTATTGCTTTTCTACTTCCCCGTTGCTATTAATTACAATTAAAGTATTGTAAAATTTATCATGCTTACGATTAGCAATAGAACCTGCTACAAAGTGAACCTGATGCTTTCTTGCCAGATCTGCAATAAAGGTGATTGTATCTTGCCCATTATCCTCAGCAATCTCGTTGAAACGCGTAAGGTCATAACCAGTTGTCCACAGTTCTGGTAGCATAATTAAATCTACCTGCCCTTGAGCAACTATCTTTTCCACTTGATTCTTAACATAAGCACGGTTGACCTCTGGTAAACCAAAAGCAATATCCATCTGAATAAGCGCAAGTTTCATTATTTACCTCCTAAATTCACTTAGATAGCAATCCAAGCCTCTAACCGCTTCATAGCGTGAGCCACTGATTCTTTAGATGCATTTTCCATAAGATGAATAGACTCACTGGGCCTAGTGGCCGTTTGAGCAACGCACTCAAACGCTAAGTCTAATTGGTCTTTTACACCTAACTCTCTGAGCGCTGCCGGTAAGCCTAGACGGCGATAGTAAGGCAAAAGCTCCTCGATTTCATCAAACCGATTCTCCAAAGCCAATTGCACTAATATACCATATGCAACCTTGTCACCGTGTAGCTGTTCATGAGTCTCTGCCAAAGCAGTAAGCCCATTATGAATAGAGTGTGCTCCTGCAATTCTACCATACCGTTCCCCGAATCCGCCAACCATCCCACCTGCCATAATAATAGTTTCAATTACTTGGAGATACGCAGGTGTTAATTCCTTGTTTTCGTGATCGACAATTGCCTGTTCACCATACTTTAGTAGAAGATCACGACACAATTGTGCTGCATTTAGAGCAATAGTAACTGCTAATGGTTTACGCTTTAATTGTCGTGCTAAGACATCAGCCTCATACCACTTTGCAATCGTATCGCCAATTCCAGCTCGGAGAAAGGCAACTGGTGAATTCAGAATAAGCTCCGGTTCAACAGCCACCAGATAAGCATTTTGGGCATAAACAATATGCTTGATAAAGGTACCTTCTTCATTGTAAAAAACACTTAATGGTGTCCATGGTGCACAGTTAGAAGCTAAGGTTGGCACAAGTAAATATGGAATGTTTAGCTTTATCGCACAGGCCTTGCCAAGATCCAATATCTTTCCGCCCCCCACCGCTAAGATATATTCAGCCTGCTCTATTTCTGCCTTTGCTGCTAAGCGATCAACTTCAGCTTCGGTACATTCACCACAATACCTGACTCCAGTCAAATTTAAATTAAGCTTATCCAGATAGGGCTTAGCAACTCGCCATGATTGCTCACCGTGAATGAGCAACCCCTTTTTCCATTGCTCGTTAATGACTGCTTGCTGTAATGCTTGAAGAGACCCTGAGTGACAACGATATAGATTGGGGGCCCCTTGAACTTGAATAGATTCCAAAACCATCATCCCCTTAAATGCTTGCGTTAGTTGTTGCAAATTATCCCACTCGACCACTATTGTGTCAAGATTCATAATTGTCATAATTCTCTCTTTACATTTGTGACAACTTTGACTATGATAGTCTTTAAAACTTCGAATTTATCATAAAGAGGTGTTAAACCGTGAATACATTTCCATCCTCAACAGCGTTAGAGCGCCTACCCGACCAGTTCTTTGCGCGTTTAGTCAACAAAGCCCAAGCTTTGGTGCAAGCAGGCCATGATGTCATTAATCTTGGTCAAGGAAATCCAGACCTGCCGACACCTCATTATATTGTTGAAGCATTACAGAAAGCAGCAGCTAATCCAGATTATCATAAATATTCCCCATTTCGTGGTCATAGCAAGCTTAAGGAAGCTGTTGCAAGCTATTATTGGCGAGAGTATGGCGTAGAGTTGGATGCAGAGCATGAGATAGCAATCTTACCTGGTTCTAAAACTGGGTTAGTAGAGCTGAGTCAATGCTTACTAAACCCTGGTGATTTAGCTTTATTACCCGATCCAGGCTATCCCGATTATATGTCGGGGATTGCACTTGCACACGCAAGAACAGTTATGATGCCGTTGCTAGAAGAAAATAACTTTTTACCTAACTATAACGTTTTAACCACTGAGCAGTTGCATGAGGCGAAACTTATGTTTCTCAATTATCCAAATAACCCAACGGCAGCTACAGCATCCCCTGCTTTTTTCGAGCAAACCGTGTCATTAGCCAAGACTCATAATATTTGTGTATGTCATGATTTCGCCTATGCAACCATTGGATTTGATGGTGAAAAGCCGCGCAGCTTTCTACAGACAGAAGGCGCAAAAGATATAGGCATTGAGATGTTTACCTTATCCAAAGCCTATAATATGGCGGGATGGCGGGTTGGGTTTGCCATTGGTAATCGCTCTGTTATTAAACAGATTAATTTAATTCAAGATCATCTTTATGTCAGTTTGTTCGGGGCAATCCAAGATGCTGCCAGCACGGCTTTACTTGGCCCACAGGATGAAACAATTGCTTTGACGAAAACCTACGAAACACGGAGAAATAAATTTGTAGCGGCGTTAGAGGAAGCGGGTTGGCAAGTCAAAGCCCCAAGCGGTACCTTCTTCTGCTGGCTCAAAATACCTGATCACTTTACATCGCAGACTTTCGCTGATTACTTGCTGGAGCATGCGCATGTCGTCGTAGCCCCTGGAAACGGCTTTGGTGAATGTGGTGAAGGCTACGTCCGTACTGGCCTTGTTACTCCCTCAGACCGTTTAGTAGAGGCAGCAGTAAGAATAAAAAACCTAAATCTTTTTCACTCAACTTTCGCACACTGAAGATAGTCATCAAGCCTTGAACTTGTTTAGGAGAGTCGGTATGCACGACTTTCTTATCAATGTGGCGAGCTGTATCGTTCGGAAAAGCAATGGATTCGCTTTCCGCGGAGTTGGGTACTTAGCATGAATTAATCCAATCGTGCAAAATCAAAAATTGAAGTACAAAAGAAAGTGAACCTTCCTTTATCGTTGACGGTGGCGATCTAACAGAATAATTAAACGAATACCGCTAAATGTATGCTCACTTACTTGTACGTAAGTGAGTTTTTATTGTGCAGCTTACTACCTTTCTGCGTAACTAATTTCTTCTCAATGTCGTCTTATTAATTATAGTAAACTCTCTTTAATAGTTTATCATTATGTTTAGCAGTTCTATAATAACCGATTACACATAGACTTATGATAAAAGCGGACAAGCTAATTGTTTTAGTGTAAGATAGAGAGTGGGTTATTGAAAAATTACCCTTTTTGCAAATAAAGGAGGCATTTAAATGAAACACCTTATCCCAAAAGCAAGTATATTATTAATGGCCGTGGCATTTTTTCTATATACGTTACTCCCACCTGTCTTTGCTGATGCAATTGAAGGGGAAGTAATTATTACATTAGGTGAGGATTTGTCGGCTGAACAACGAGCAACCGTTTTATCTGACCTCGGTGTTGAGGATGAAGATGCCTACGAAATTATCTATGTCACAAATCAAGAGGAACACAATTATTTAGGTGAATACATTCCAGCTAGTCAAATCGGATCAAATGCTATTTCTTCAGCAAAAATTACCTTACGCAATGATAATACCGGAATTGCCGTTACGACCAACAACATTAACTATATTACTGGCGCCATGTACACAAATGCCCTTGCAACTGCTGGTGTTAGTGGAGCTGAGATTTATGTCACCGCTCCGTTTGCCGTCTCCGGTACAGGTGCTTTAACTGGAATTATAAAAGCATATGAGGAGACTACTGGTGAAACCATTAATGAAGAACTTAAACAAGCCGCTAACGAAGAAATGGTAGTAACTGCTGAATTAGCAGAAGACGCTGGAATTGATGAGGATACGGCTGTTGATTTTATGAACCAAATTAAAGAGCGGATTGAACAGGAAAATCCACAAACAGCTGAAGAACTTCGTGACCTAATTTCACGACTCGCGAACGAGCTTGGCATTAATTTAACGGATAGCCAGTTAAGTCAGCTTGTTGATTTATTTAATAAATTAAGAAACTTAAATATTGATTGGGGCAAAGTAACGGATACCATTGAAGCAACTCGGAATTGGTTAGGTGACTTTGCTGAAAGCGAAGAAGGGCAAGGCGTTATTAGAAGTGTGGTAAACTTTTTTGAAGCCATCTGGGACTGGTTTTTATCAATATTTTCTAATAATTAATTAGTAATACTTCTTAATAACTCAACTTTCGCACACTAAAAATGGTCATTAAGCCTTGATTGTGTATGGAAGAGTCGGTGTGCACTAGCCCTGTTGACTTTCTTATCTGTTTAGTGCGCCATACGTAGAGCTGGCTGAAGCCAGCTTAGCTGGACTGTTAATGTGAAAGTTGAGTACGTAAGCATCTGAAGCTATGCGCTCTGATTAATTAAGAGCATCTATCCCAGGTGCTTATTTTTATTGTGACAAGGAGAGAGTTAAAAATGAAAAAAGCTGTAATAACTGGAACCAATAGTGGATTCGGCTTCCTTACTACTTTAGAGCTGTTGGAGGCCAATTATTACGTTATTGCGACGATGCGCATGACCGCTGATTCATCCCGATTACTAGCAGAAGCACGTAAACGTGGACTTGCCAACAATCTAGAGATTTATCGCCTTGACGTTACTGAACTGGAAAATGTGCTTAATTTTAAAGACTACCTCGCAGAACAGCACACCCATATTGATGTGCTAATTAATAATGCTGGCTATTGCCAGGGTGGCTTTATTGACAATTTAGCTGATGCCCAATGGCGACACCAGCTAGATGTAAATGTAAATGGCGTCTTCTCCCTTACTCATCATTTATTACCCTTACTTAAACTGTCAGATCGCGCACAAATTATAAACATTGGTAGCATCAGTGGTTACATAGGGTTACCTGGTATGTCGGCTTATTGCGCTTCTAAATTTGCCTTAGCTGGCTTTAGCGAGAGTCTTAGAATTGAGTTGCTTAAGGATAATATCTTTGTTTCTCTAGTTGCACCTGCCTCCTTTAAAACAGCGATCTGGTCAAAAGGCCTTGCTCAAATTAATGAAACACAAAGCACACTTAAAAAGACAGTCTTAAATTATGCCCTGCAAGCTAGAGATAAAGGTCAAGATCCTAAAGCGGTAGCCAACTTAATTAAGCGTATCTGTCAATCAAGGAAACCCAAGCTTTATTATACTATCGGCAAAGGCGCACACTTGCTTCTCTTGGTCAAGCGACTCCTACCTTGGCGTACGCTAGAATACTTTATTTTAAAACGGTTAGCTAAGTGAAAATAACATGACGCTTTAATCAGTTGGGGTTTCTCTATCATCCCCTAATTGTTAGTACTCCAGGTATGCAGCCAATGTCTAACCAAAGTGCCATCTCTGGACGAACCAGGTACTTACTGGCTGTGTTAGTCTGCGCTAAATCTTTTCTTACATTTAAGCCAATTTCATGAATGCACACTGCAGTTACTCGTCACTTTTGTTGAAGCTAATCATAGACTAACATAAGCATGACTAGGCATTTGACTGTGCTAATTAAAGTAAAAAAAAATGAAAGAAGGCTGTTTAAATGAATGAGAACTTACGCGTACCAACTGCAACACCTGTACCAACGGCTGCTCCACCTGAAATTGCTCCATTAAGTATTGGAGGCCAACAAGGAGCTCGAGGCATAAGAAGATGCTTATTTACCAACACTTACATCTGGTTAAATAACGGTCAGCAGTTTTGGTATTTTCCAACCTTCGTTACACGCCAGCGGATCAGTGGGTTTAGATGGGGGAGACTAGGATGGGTTTATCACAGCATTAACCCTAATCAAGTTTGGAGCTTTCAATGTATGTAACTAACCCGTTCATAATAGCAAGTAGTCAAACAGTGGTGCGTGATCACGCACCACTTCTCTCCATCTTTTCACGATGTTCGCTGCCCCACTTGGCCATAAAATAAAGCGTCGCTTCTAAATTCCTACCATATGTCGTTAGTTCATACTCTACTCGCGTTGGTAATTCATCATATTCCATTCGTTTAATTAGTAAATCCTGTTCTAACTCGCGCAATTGCTGTGTCAGCATTTTTTTACTAATCCCCGACACTTTCCTATGCAACTCATTGTAGCGAATAGTCCCCTCTAACAACTGAAACAAAATAATAGCCTTCCATTTACCACAAACGACATCCATTGTTACCTCAATTGGATGATTTTCTGTCTCTCTCATCGCTTTGTGCTCCTTATTTTTGTAGGCACCAAAAAGTGCCTACTTGATTTTTATGCCTTAATCTCACTATGATAAACTTGTCAAACAATCTAGCAGTTTTAATAATTTTATACCCAAAAAGGAGGTGAATTAAACCTATGACTAAAGTTTCACCGAAAGACATTCAACAGGCTATAGGAAAGAAAATATTACATAATAAGGCTATCTTAGCTAGCTATCGTTTGGATACTGCTAAACCTGCAGTTCAGCTTCCGGATTGGCGAGAAAGACTAATTGAGATTTATGCAGATCACATTAGCCAAGCAACCGATTTTATGATGTTACGCGATTGGTGCGATCAATTTACTAGTGTACTAATAAGTGAGGATTTATCTATTAGGCTTGCCATTGAACAAGTTAAAGTCTGTCAGGATGCCGTTGAGACCATTATGATTGAAGAAGCTAAATACAATGCGCTTAGCTACACAGATTTTTATTCTGTTATTAAAGACTTTAATAGCTTAGCCAATCAAGCTGGTCTTTATTTAAGTGAATGTTACATTACGCATTACGTAAAAAAATATAATGAATTTGAACAATTAGTTAAAGAATTATCTACCCCAATTGTACAAATATCAGACCAAATAGCCATCATTCCGATTATTGGGACACTTGATGAGGAACGAGCTGATTCATTAATTGAAACTGCTCTTTATGAAGGACGATCATTAGGCGTTAGGACTATGCTGATTGATTTATCCGGTGTTCCAATCGTCGATACCATGGTTGCCGGCATTTTAGTTAATCTGAATGAAGCCTTAAGTGTAATAGGGATTCAAGTTATTCTTAGTGGGATAAGGCCCGAACTTGCACAAAAGCTTGTCCAATTAAATATTAACTTTCGTTCTATTCATACTTTTGCAACCCTCTATCGTGCGATTCAATTTTTAAAAAAAGCAAATTAGCCAGCGATCGCGGATAAAGCTCCTTCGTTGCCATCAAGCCGAAGGAGCGAACCGATTAAGAAAACAGTTTCGTTTATTCGACTTGTCTCATCTGGTCTTTTTCTCTCCCCTCACCCCTGTGCTCTATTAACCATCCAGTAGTAATGGATTATACGCTTTATCCAACCGTAATCATTCCACCTCTTAAAAGATAGCGCTTTCAAACACTTATTCTCATACCTTAAAAAAGGTTGACATTAAATATACCTTATGTTCTAATAAGGATAAAGTCAGGGTTGTTACCATTATAAATGGGCTATACGTGACTGATTGACAAAGTTAATGGGTTAGCTAGCTGATGTAATCTCACCCGAGGAGATAGAATCTGTGGAAGTAAATAAAGTAATTAACAACAACATTGTCAAATCTATTGATAGCGCAAACAATGAAGTGTTAGTAATGGGAAAAGGGATTGGTTTTCAGAAGAAGCCTGGTGATCCTATTCATGAAGAGGCAATAGAGAAAGTATATACAAGCAATAAGGACATGACTACGAGTAAGCTTACCCAGCTACTTGCTAACATTAAATTAGAGCATGTTCAAGTTGCCAATGAAATTATTAGCTTTGCCAAAGCATCATTAGGAAAGAAACTAAGTGAAAACATTTACTTAACACTGACCGATCACATTGATTACGCTATTGAACGTTTTCAAAAGAAGCTACCAATTAAAAATGCCTTACTATGGGAGATTAAACGTTTCTATAATCATGAGTATCTAATTGGAAAAGAAGCCATTTCAATTATTAAGGCTAAGCTTGGTATTGCATTGCCAGAGGACGAAGCAGGATTCATTGCTTTGCATATCGTCAACGCAGAGCTTGACATGTCTAAGGTTAGTGAAGTGTCTGAAATGACGCAAATTATTCAAAACATCCTTAATATTATTAAGTATTTTTATAAAATTGATTTAGATGAGTATTCCCTAAATTATGAGCGCTTTATCACACATTTGAAATTTTTTGTTCATCGTTTATACCGTGGTGTTGAGCTCGAGCAGGATAAAGACGCCGGTTTCTTGTTTATTTTAAAAGAACGCTATAAGCAAGAGTATGACTGTGCCCTAAAAATTCGCGAGTATATTATTAAGGAATTCGGTCGCGATCTTAAAGAAGACGAGATGATCTACTTAACTATTCATATCAGAAGAGTAACAGGCTCGTCAATTTAATTAAATAATTAACATAGGATTGTTACTGGTTGTGCAGGCTATACCTAAATAACTCCCCCTGTTTAACAAGAGGTTATCAGGAGATTATTTAGGTATTTTTTATTTCATATTTCAGGAGGAACGAACATGAATTATCCAGAATTAGCAAAGACCATTTTGGAAAATGTAGGTGGCGAAAAAAATATTAACAATGTTGGACATTGTGCAACAAGGTTACGCTTTAATTTAAAGAACAACGATTTACCAAATACCGAACAGTTAAAAAATACTCCCGGGATTATGGGCGTCGTATCTAAAGGTGGGCAATACCAAGTTATTATCGGTAGTGATGTTGGCAGTGTTTATAAGGAAATGGCTAAACAGGCTCCCGAACTTGGTGGAAATAATGACGAGGACGATAAAAAGGATGATCGCAAAGCAGTGGCCAAGGTTATTGACACAATAACCGGGATCTTCACACCTATCCTTCCTGCCATCACTGCAGCTGGGATGTTAAAGGCTGTCCTTTCTTTATTAGTAGTTTTTGAACTGGTTAATAACGAAAGCCAAACCTATCAAGTCGTTAATTTTATGGCCGATTCCGCCTTTTACTTTTTGCCAATTTTATTAGCTGCTTCATCAGCGCAAAAATTTAAAGCAAATATGTTTTTAGCGATGATGATTGGTGGTATCTTACTTCACCCGAATTTTGTCACCATGGTTAATAGTTTAGAAGCAGGTGATGGCATCAGCTTGTTCGGCTTACCGATTTCTGCCGTGACTTATGGCTCATCAGTTATTCCAATTATTTTATCCGTATGGTTCATGTCTTATATTGAGCCGATTGCTGATCGCATCTCACCAAAGGCAATCAAATTCTTTAGTAAGCCGCTAATTACGATTGCTATTGTCGGGACGTTTGCTTTGGTTGTCATTGGACCTTTAGGTCATTATATTAGTGAGCTTATTTCATCAGGTATTACCGCTTTAGAAAACTTTAGTCCATGGCTTGTTCCATTAATTATCGGAGCGTTATCACCTTTGTTTGTTGCTACTGGAACACACTACGGTCTTGTTCCGATTGGAATTAACAACCGGATGGTAAATGGCTATGATACGGTTATTTACCCAGGTATGCTTGCTTCTAATGTTGGACAAGGCGCAGCAGCGCTAGCCGTCAGCTTTAAAAGTAAAGATTCTACAATTAAGCAATTAGCTTCTACAGCCGGCTTAACCGGACTGTTTGGTATTACTGAACCAGCACTTTACGGGGTAAACCTGCGCTATAAAACACCGTTATATGCCGCTATGATTGGTGGGGGTGTCGGTGGTCTCTTTATGGGTATTTTCCGAGTCAGAAACTTTGCTGGTGGTTCACCAGGCATACTCACTTTACCAAGCTATATTGGTGATGACACATTAAGTCATTTCACCTTTGCGATTATTGGTGCTGCAATTAGTATCGTGGTTGCCTTCATTGTTTCATATATTCTGTACAAAGATCCAAGTAAGGAAGAAGATGCACTTGCCGCCAGTAAACCAGGAAGTGTGACAGATCAGACCGAAGAAAAGCAAACAGGATCAGCAACTGAAGAAGTGATCTACTCCCCAATTAACGGTTCTGTTGTCCCACTAGCTGTTGTAGAGGATGGAATGTTTTCGGAGGAGATTCTAGGTAATGGGGTTGCAATTAAACCTGCTGATGGCGTGGTAACGTCACCTATTTCTGGGACTGTAACAGCTACCTTTGACTCAAAGCATGCAATCGGTCTAACGAGTGATGATGGCCTCGAGCTACTTATTCATGTCGGAATTGATACTGTTCAGCTTAATGGGGAAGGTTATCAGTACTTTGTTGACAAAGGGCAGAAAGTAACTGTTGGTGATAAACTAATTGAGTTCGACCTAAACGACATTGCCAGCAAGGGATATAAAACTATTACACCAATTGTTATTACAAATTCTGCTGATTTTGGTGATATCATTAGTTTAACTGAATCAAACGTTGCACAAGGTGAGAAAATTATTAAAGCCATTCGATAACATGGTTTTCAATCAGTGGGGGTTTTCTCTATCCCCCACTGATTATTAGCATCATAGGCAACATCGACAGGGATAACCAAAGTGCGTGCTCTAAACGATTAGACTTTTACTGACAGTTATTCTGCACTATTATTAGCAGGGGTTATTAGCTTATTTTGAAGCTTTTATCACCTGATCTTTTAGAAGGAGGAGCATTATGGGATTTAGAAGGGACTTTTTGTGGGGTGGCGCAACAGCTGCCAATCAATGTGAAGGTGGCTTTGATGAAGGTGGTAGAGGACTAGCTAATGTTGACGTTATCCCCACCGGTGAGGACCGGCGAGCAATTATTACCGGCCAGCAAAAGATGTTTAGTTTTGATAACGAGCACTTTTATCCGGCGAAAACGGCAATTGACATGTACCATCATTATAAGGAGGATATTGCTCTGTTTGGAGAGATGGGATTTAAAACCTATCGACTATCAATTGCTTGGAGTAGAATCTTCCCTAAGGGTGATGAAGCTGAACCAAACGAAGAAGGTCTTCAATTCTACGAAAATCTCTTTAAGGAATGTCATAAGTATGGGATTGAACCACTTGTAACTATTACACATTTTGATTGTCCGATGCACTTAGTAGAAGAATATGGTGCATGGCGCAATCGAAAGCTGATTGATTTTTACGAAAATCTATGTCGGGTCATTTTCACCCGTTACAAAGGTTTGGTCAAATATTGGTTAACATTTAATGAGATCAATATGATTTTGCACGCCCCATTCCTTGGTGCAGGTTTATATTTTGAAGAGGGAGAGCATGCCGAACAGGTGAAATTTCAATCTGCTCACCATGAGCTCGTCGCTAGTGCCTTAGCTACCAAGATAGCTCATGAGGTTGACCCCAACAACCAAGTCGGGTGCATGCTTGCGGCTGGACATTACTATCCCTATTCCTGCAAACCAGAGGATGTCTTTAAAGCTCAACAATCTGATCGTGAGAATTACTTCTTTATTGATGTACAAGCTCGTGGAACCTATCCAGCTTATGCATTAAAAGAGCTTGAAAGAAAAGGGGTTGAGATTAAGATGGAGGATGGTGATTTAGCGCTACTCAAGGAGCACACTGTTGACTTCATTTCTTTCTCTTACTATTCATCTCGAGTCGTTTCAACCGACCCTAAAGTTAACGAAAAGACATCAGGTAACTTATTTGCCTCTGTAAAAAATCCTTATTTAGAAGCAAGCGAATGGGGTTGGCAAATTGATCCGCTTGGTCTTAGGATTACAATGAATTCACTCTATGATCGCTATCAGAAACCTCTTTTTATTGTCGAAAATGGATTAGGTGCAGTTGATACACCAGATGCAGATGGATACGTAGCTGACGATTACCGAATTAATTATCTCCAACAACATATTCAAGCAATGAAAGACGCAGTTGATCTAGATGGGGTTGATTTACTTGGCTACACATCATGGGGCTGTATTGATCTTGTCAGTGCCGGAACAGGTGAAATGAAAAAGCGTTATGGCTTCATTTATGTTGACCGTGATAATGAAGGCAACGGTACCTTGAAACGAACAAAGAAGAAATCTTTTAATTGGTATAAACAAGTTATTTCTTCAAATGGAGAAGATTTGACTAATCATTAGTTATCCATGATGGCCTAGCAGTATAATTCGCTAGGCCATTTCCAATATAGGATTAAAGCATTCTTCCTAATGGTCCGTCTTCATTAATAATTTCGCTTAGGTCATAAATCGAGATTGGAAAATACTGAAACCCAAAAGCATAAGCAACTAATTCATACAACTGAAAGAAAATCACCAAAGTTTTATCTGCAATATAAAAATCCTGATCAGGTTTAATTGCTTCAAACGGTTGTAGCAATGGTAGGTCACGTTGCTTAATTTGAGCCGCAACATGTGCAGATATTACCTCTACATAATTAGTCCCTGGCTTAAACAGTTCATTTAACTGATAGACGTTAAGCTCGGGCAGATTAAACGTTAACCCTTTTAAAAAAGTCATACCATGCGCAGCCTTGTCATGATAGGTGTAATTTGATAGTACTAAACTTAAAACCTGCTGCTGATTGTTTTTTAATTCATATAGACCTAGCATCTCAACAATTGGAGTAGTAAACTCTGTTTCTTGAATCTTAATTAATTGTTGTACCCCGTTAACAATTTGCATATTGACAAAGTATTGAACTGATTGGTCAGCGAAATCAGTTAGTACCGGAAAGTACACCGACATTTGCGGGCTTGTTGAGGTGCATTCCGTATTTATAGATAAAGGTAATTCTTGATACATCATTCTACCCCCATTCTTCTTTATCATATGCGTAGAAGTAGAAGATACAGAACTTAGATTTTTTGGATAGCCAAGACTTATGAAGGGCATCACGCTTTTTACAAATACTCCTTATCAAATACTGATGGATAAACGATAATAAAATCATTTTGTAATTAAGCTATACTTAATAGCTAAAAATAATCAGTATATTTGTAATAGCTTGTCAAACACTATAAAACAGTAGTGTTTTATCTCTAAACAACAAAAAATCGTTATGCTTGACATATAAAACAGATCCTTTATAATAACTTATATCGAATTAGAATAATTATCGTTAATAACATCTACTTTTATGAGCTGATGGTAATTATTCAACAACAATTTAAAGGAGGAAGACAATTTATGTCTCTTATTGGTACAGAAGTACAACCATTTTCAGCACAAGCATTTCAAGCAGGAAAAGATTTCTTTGAGGTAACAGAAGAAAACTTGAAAGGTAAATGGAGCATTGTTTGTTTTTATCCAGCCGACTTTTCTTTTGTGTGTCCGACTGAACTAGAGGATCTACAGAAAGAATACGCAGCACTTAAAGAATTAGATGTTGAAATATATGGTGTATCTACAGATACGCATTTTGTGCATAAAGCATGGCACGAGCATTCAACAGCTGTAAGCTCTATTGAGTATCCACTTATTGGTGATCCATCTCAGGTTATTTCTCGTAACTTTGATGTTTTAGATGAAGAAGCTGGTCTAGCTGACCGTGGTACCTTCATCATTGATCCAGATGGTGTCATTCAAGCTGTTGAAATTAATGCTGGTGGTATTGGTCGTGATGCAAGCACATTAATTAATAAAGTAAAAGCAGCTCAGTATGTCCGTAAAAATCCAGGTGAAGTATGTCCGGCGAAATGGGAAGAAGGATCGGAAACACTTAAGCCAAGTCTTGATATTGTTGGAAAAATTTAAGGAGTTTGATAAGTATGTTAGATCAAGACATTAAACAGCAACTAAAACAATATTTAGAGCTTTTAGAAAACGACATCGTCATCAAGGTTAGCCTTGGTGACGACAAGTTTTCTCTAGAGACTAAAGAGCTTGTTGATGAAATCTCATCAATGTCAGCACTGATCTCAGTTGAAGAGGCAAGCTTAGACCGCACGCCAAGCTTTAGCATTAGTCGCAAGGACGAAGTAACAGGTGTTACCTTCGCTGGTGTTCCACTTGGTCATGAGTTCACTTCTTTAATTATGGCGCTTCTTCAAGTAAGTGGCCGTGCACCCAAGATTGAAGCCAGTCAAGTAGAGCAAATTAAAGCAATTGAAGGTAGCTATAACTTTATCACTTATGTCAGTCTGTCATGCCACAACTGTCCAGATGTTGTGCAGGCATTAAATGTCATGAGTGTGTTGAACCCTAACATTACCCATACAATGGTCGAAGGCTCAGCTTTTAAGGATGAGGTCGAAAGTAAGAACATTATGGCGGTCCCATCCGTTTACTTGAACGGTGAATTTATGGAATCTGGTCGAATGACACTTGATGACATCTTAGCAAAGATCGGTTCTGGTCCTGATACTAGCTCAATTAATGAAAAAGATCCATTTGATATCCTTGTTGTTGGTGGTGGTCCAGCCGGAGCAAGTGCTGCCATTTATGCTGCAAGAAAAGGCATTCGCACAGGTATTGTTGCTGATCGCTTTGGTGGTCAAGTAATGGATACACTAGGGATTGAGAATTTCATTAGCACTTCGTATACTGAAGGACCTAAGCTCATGGCGAGCGTTGAGGCGCACGTCAATGATTATAACGTAGATATTATGAAAAGCCTCCAAGCAACTGGTTTAGAAAAAAATGAACTCTTTGAGGTCGCACTAGATAATGGTGCAACATTAAAAAGTAAAGCAGTAATTATTTCAACTGGGGCACGTTGGCGTAATATTGGCGTACCTGGTGAAGCAGAGTTTAAAAACAAAGGGGTCGCCTATTGCCCCCACTGTGATGGACCATTGTTTGAAGGTAAGCATGTTGCAGTTATTGGTGGCGGTAACTCAGGTGTTGAAGCTGCGATTGATTTGGCCGGTATTGTTAAGCATGTAACGGTGCTTGAATTTTTACCTGAATTAAAAGCTGATGCAGTGCTGCAAGAACGGCTACACACCCTACCAAATGTTGATGTTGTTTTAAATGCACAAACAACAGAGATTACCGGAGATGACACAGTAAATGGCATAAGCTATATTGATCGTGAGACGAATGATCACCATCATATTGAGCTTGCTGGTGTTTTCGTTCAAATTGGTCTAGTTCCTAATACCGATTGGCTAGGGGACACCGTTGAACGTAATCGAATGGGTGAAATTGTCGTTGATAAGCATAATCAAACAAGTTTGAAAGGTGTGTTCGCTGCTGGCGATTGTACCGATACCCCCTACAAACAAATTATTGTTTCAATGGGTTCTGGTGCCACAGCATCACTCGGCGCCTTCGATTATTTGATTCGAAATTAAATTATTTAAAAACCATGTTAGCCAGCTTTGGTTAGCATGGTTTTTTGCCGTATACACCTTTATGTTTCTTCATTAGTATGGATAACGAGTAATCGGACAGGCTAATAACACTAAATCTTAACATTAGGGCAGGGCATTAAATGGATTATTTAAGTAATTCCGCATTAATCATTGGCCGTATTATTACGATCATCCCACTACTACTTTTTATTGTTCTTTACATGGGTAAGCGGGCAATTGGACAATTACCAGTATTTGACTTTCTCATTATTATTGTACTCGGTTCAGTTGTTGGGGCAGATATTGCCGACCCAGACATCGAGCATTTCCCCACTATTGTGGCAATCATTTCCATTGCCTTATTACAACGTACCATTGCCAATTGGAAGCGCGCAAGTCAGCGATTAAACAGATTGTTAACATTTGAACCAACTGTTGTCATTACTAATGGTCAGCTATTATATAAAAACCTACGCACAATTCGCTACACAACTGATATTATTTTCCAAATGCTCCGTGAAAAGGATGTCTTTGATATTAATGATGTGGAGACAGGTATTATTGAACCCAATGGCGTACTTACCGTATTAAAAAAGAGCGACAAGCGCAATGTTACTAAGGCTGATATTGGCTCGTTAGAAGCTCAACCCGCCATTACCTTTCCTGTCATTATTGAAGGTGTCATTGATCGAGATATTTTAAAACATGTCAAAACGGATGAGCAATGGTTATTTAGACAACTAGATCAACGTAACATTGGCGATCTTAACGAGGTCTTTTTAGCAACGATAAATAGCAAGTTAGAGCTGCATGTTACATTGAAAAATCTAACAAATATAGAAATTCCATTAATTAAACTATAGCTAAGTAAAAGCCCTTATTATACTCAATTCTATAAACGACAAGCAGCTTCCTGTGCATTTATTACTTCAGCAGCGTTTGACCATTTTAAAACCGTACCAACAAATCGTTTCACATCTAAATCAGCCATTTGATAGGTTGCTCCTGTGTTAACTGCACCAATTGCATCTTCAATTACTGACACCTTAAAGCCGCGATCAAAAGCGGCAACTGCTGTAAAAAAACAACAGAACTCTGCTTCAAACCCTGTAATAAACAGTTGGTCTATTTCTAGTCTCTCCAAGACGCTCGCCAATTCAGTTTTAAAAAAACCACTTGGTGTTTGTTTTTCAATAATTATTTCCGCATATGGCCGTAGCACTTTATTTATCTTTGAACCTGAGTTGTCACGATGTAATGGACTCTGGTGATCTTGGTCAAAGTGCTGTAAGAAAATAACAGGTCGATTCTTGGCTCGAAATGCTTGAATCGTTACCTCTATCTTAGCAATTTCTTTATTAAATGCCCCACTCTTAATAATTCCATCTTGCACATCAATAACTAATAATGCCTTCATTTAATCTCCATCTCCCATAGAACATAGTTTGCTGCACTATTTAGAAAAGCCTGGTGAATCAACAAAAGTGATTGCTCATTACTATTAAACACAAGCTGGTGATGTGGATAAGCTGTTGATAAATACCGGTGGCCCTCACATGAACATAGATACCCTGACGTTCTTACAAGAAATAAGCAAAGTCCTCTGTGCCAAATTCGCTAGCTTAAAAGTCAGCATGTTCTCCTTTAGCATTCCCGTGATTTCCTGTGCTATGATTAGAGCGCTTGAAAGCTATTTAAATAATTACCTTCTATTAGGCTACTGCGATCCCACCATTAATTGTCCAACTTTTCCTTCCTACTTTAAGGCGATCTTTGATGTCACACGAGCACACCATCTTCATTCCCTCCCGTGATTTTAATTACAAACTTATCCACAGCTCTTTAGAGCCAAATGATCTTAATTTCTTCTCATTAAAGCAAGCAATATACAGCTCCCTAGAGGAAAGCGCTGGATGATGGTGACGGTGGCGGCGCCAATTATTGTCTCTTCCCCTTACTCGACAATTTGAACGGCACATCTTGATATGCATGGCTGATGAATGCCATTCCTTCTTCTCTATCATTGCTATTACTATGTATGATAGTTAATTATCGTCCGCCCAGCACTAACAAAAAAAATAGGTGCACCAAAAATGGCACCCTATTACTTAGCTTAATTTCTTGTTAAAATATGGTCAACCACACCATATGCTTTAGCCTCATGAGCAGATAGAAAATAATCACGTTCAACATCGGTTGCAACCTTATCAACCGGCTGTCCTGTGCGATCGGCAATAAGTTGATTAATCGCTTGACGTTGCTTCAAAATTCGACGTGCATAAATGTTCATATCGGTTGCTTGACCCTTTACCCCACCCGAGGGCTGATGGAGCATAATTTCTGCATTTGGCAAAGCATAGCGCTTTCCCTCTGTACCAGCAAGCAGTAACAGTGCTCCAAAGGAAGCTGCCATACCAATACATATTGTTTTAATATCCGCTCTTACGTGCTCCATCGTATCGAGCATGGCAAAGCCAGCTGAAATCGAGCCGCCTGGGCTATTAATATAAATTGAGATATCTGCCTGGGTATCCTGTGAATCAAGGAAGAGCAATTGTGCAGTAACACTATTAGCCAGGGCATCATTAATCTCTGAGCCAATAAAGATAATTCGATCTTTTAGTAGCCTTGAATAAATATCGTAGCTTCTTTCCCCTGTTGCTGTCTGGTCAATGACGTATGGTATCGGTATACTCATGAATAGCACCCCTTTTCAATAATAACTGCTAAGCACACATGTAAATGGTTGCGGATTGCCCTAATGATTGCTGACTGATCGCATACAATGTTGCTACAGATAATTGCTCGTTCAGTAGCTGGGATAGTAATTGGTGATCACCACTTTGTAACGCTTGAACATACAATTGCACACGAAGGATTGACTCTTCGTCCGCCAACTCAACATCTTTATCTAATTGACCCCGGACATATCGATCAACATTTTGCCTTGCACGAAATAAGCTTGCTTTAACCGCTCCAAGAGACGTTTGTGTTAACTGCGCGATTTCTGCTAATGAACAATATGTGACATCCGCTAACAAGAACATAATAAGCTGTTTAGTCGTAAGGTGGGTAACAAGCAAATTTAATAGACAAGTAAGCTCACTTGTATCACTCACTGCTCGACTTGGAATTTGCAAAAGCGCCTCTTGGTCAATATTTGTGCAAGGTAAATTCTTACGACGCCTTTGATCAATCCATAAATGCTTTGCGATGGTCGTGAAATACGCTGTAGAAACTGTAAACTCCTTATCACCCAGTCGTTGGTAGGCTTTAAGCCACGTTGCTTGCATTAAATCCTCCGCATCATGATAATTTTGTGTAAACAATAAGCACGCCTTGCGCAGCGAAGATTGATGTTGCTGCCAACTTTCATTAAAATGCATGTTATTTACCCCCTTCATTTACTTAAACGAGAGAAATCTAAAAAAAGATACGGTCTAACCCTTATTTTATCAAAAAATAAAAAACATGACGGCAAAAAGAAAAAACCTCTATGTTATAGAGGTTTTTTCTTTTTTTACCATTTAAGTTAGATCAGCACCATTTGACTCAATGACTTTTTTATACCAATGGAAGGATGCCTTCCTTTTCCGTTCAAGGGTTCCATTGCCATAATCATCTTGGTCTACGTAAATAAAACCATATCGTTTTGACATCTCAGACGTACTTGCAGAGATAAGATCAATACAGCCCCAGCTAGTGAAACCTAACACCTCAACCCCACTCTCAATGGCCGCTCCTACCTGATCAATATGGGCACTTAAATACGCAATGCGATAATCATCCTGAATTGACCCATCTGATTCTACCTTGTCATATGCCCCTAAACCATTTTCAACAATGAACAAAGGAACTTGATAACGATCATACATTTTTCTTAACGTTGTTTGTAATCCTTTCGGGTCAATCTGCCAACCCCAGTCTGATGCTTCTAAATAAGGATTTTTTATGCCGCTAAAGAAGTTTCCCTTATCCTTCGCTTTGTCAGGATTTCCACTAGCTACCATAGACATATAATAACTAAATGACAAGAAATCGACTGGATGTGCGGCAAGAAGTTCTTCATCCCCTGGCAACTTCTTAATTTCAATACCATTCTTTGCAAAATAGCGTAACATGCTAGTGGGATATTGACCTCTTACTTGGACATCGGTAAAAAAGAGATTACGCTGATCAGCCTCTAAAGCAGCCAGTACGTCATCAGGGTGACACGTTTCAGGATAGGCTTCCATTCTTGCTAGCATACAACCAATTTGTGCATCTGGAATACTGTCATGGCAAGCCTTCACTGCTAACGCACTTGCAACAAACTGATGATGTAAGGCTTGATAGATAGACTGCTCCTGATTAGCTAGGCGATCAACTAACATCCCACTACCAATATAAGGCGCTAAAGATGAAACGTTAATTTCATTGAAAGTTAACCAGTACTTTACTTTCTCTTTATAACGGTCAAAAAGTACTTTTGAGTATCTAACAAAAAATTCAATAACACGTCTATCCTCCCAGCCATTGTACTCGCGCACCAAGTGTAAGGGCATTTCGTAATGAGATATCGTGACTAATGGTTCAATGTTATATTTCAAAAGCTCATCAAAGACACGATCATAAAATGCAAGGCCCTCTTCATTTGGCTCTAACTCATCTCCATTAGGAAAGATACGCGGCCAGGAGATCGACATGCGATATGTTTTAAACCCCATCTCAGCAAAAAGTGCAATATCCTCTTTGTAGCGATGATAGAAATCAACGCCTCTTCTTTTTGGGAAGTTATCACCTTTCTCACCTGCCAATAGCGCTTCAAGCTCAGCCTCACTTTTGACATCCATCTCAATTTGTTTACGCTCTTCCTTAGGTACAAACGTCACCATATCAAAAATAGATAGGCCTTTACCGCCTTGATCAAACGCTCCCTCCACTTGATTTGCTGCTGTTGCCCCACCCCAAAGAAATCCTTTTGGAAAACGACTTTTTGTCATTCTACATTCCTCCTGTTTAAGTAAATAATTAATGTCTATCTTTAGCTTACCTTGCCCTAGCTAACTTTAATAGCTACTTTTACATTTCTGTTCTAATTATCCTGCCTAGTTACTTGTGACAAAATTGTAACACACTGTGTCATATGATATACTTTGATTTATAAGCTTACTTCGTCATAATGATTGGCTATTAAATTAACGCAATACGCTTGTTGTTATTCTTTTCATTAAGAAAGCAGGGATTTAGGTGTTCACAAGTCAAATAATTTCATCATTTAATGATTTAGAGATGGGCATTTATCATTATATTTGTCAGAATATCGAGAAAGTTGCCTACATGCGCATTAGAGAGCTTGCAGACGCTACCCATGTTTCAACTGCAACCATTCTGCGATTCTGTAAGAAGCTTAATTGTGAGGGCTTCTCAGAATTTAAAACCAAGCTTAAGATGGAGCTTCAAGAAGGGAAAAAGCAGCCAATTAAAAGTAGTCAGCATGCGATACTTGAATTTTTTGAACGGACGCTTCATGCTGATCGTGATGAACAGATTGGACGGGCTGCCAGTCTTGTTTCGGACGCAGAAAATGTTATCTTTATTGGTAACGGTAGCTCTGGTATCTTGGCCGAGTATGGGGCAAGATACTTCTCAGGTTTAGGCAAATTCTCGACTTATATTAAAGACTTCTCTTATCCCTTACATGCCAAATTAAAAAATAAAAGTGTGACAATTGCTTTATCAGTCTCAGGAGAGAACCCTTTTACTATTTCTCAGGTAAATAAGTTAAAGCAAGAAGGAAGCAAGATTGTTAGTATTACCAATAACAAACTTTCAACAATTGCCAAGATCTCTGACGTCAATATCTCCTATTATATTACGGAAGAGTTTAATCTCCATACCAACGTGACCACTCAAGTCCCAGTTATTTTCCTAATTGAAACTATTGCACGAGAGATCTATCAGCTGTAGAATATAATTAGCGAATGATTAGCAATCAACCGACTTTATCTGATGGGTGTGAGTCACTATTTATCTCATTTCAGGAACGTTAGTGTTACTTTGGTCTTTTACGTTATTATTACTTAAGTTTTTTCTAGCAGCTCGATTTGAAATCCATCCTGGACCGTTGTTTGTTTTTTTTATTCTTATCGGTTTTTGCTTAAGTGGCTATTTCTATTACTTACATTACAAATCAACAAACAGCAACTGCTAAGCACCGCTCAATCCAAGGTGAGCGGTGCTTTTGAATTGCTAATACAGGAGGTCTGACCATGAATAAAAAAGATATTGCTAACCTAAAGAAGCAATTTAAAAAAGAAAATGATTTATTACATATCAGTGAGATATTTAATGTTTATATTATGAAGGAATCGAGTGAGGTCTATCATCAGCAGAGTCGACCCTTTAATATTCTAGATCAAGATGAACAAGAGCTGTTTCTAGCGAACTTTAAAAAGGTATTAACGGGGGCAATTGATGAAAAGCTGTTTGAATTAAAATTTCAAACTGATTGTGAAGACCCAAGTCAGCTTATTCTCCACCAAGGCTTACTTACTGATAATGGTGAAGATTGGAAAGCACAAATGCTGAAGCTAGTAGAAAAAATGCTCGCTGAGCGTGAGTACGATATGGATATTGTTGTTACCTTTGTAAAGGGCGATTACTTAAAACCAATGAAGAAATCGAATACGGATACAGAAGAAAGTGACCGGGATGCGGTTTATTCTCATCAATTTATTTTGTGCAGTATGAATAAAACACAGGACCCTAAAAAGGAACTCCTTTTTGACTATGTCGAGAAAGCCTTTAAATATAATGTCATTGTTGATCCGATTATTAACTTAACTCAACCAATTGGCGGCTTTCTATTTCCGTGCTTTACTGACAATAGTGCCGATGTTAATCACATCCTTTACGCAGCACCAAAAGCAAATGAACCAGATGTAGAATTTATTGATACGGTCCTTAATGCTGAGGAGTCGATTACTGCTCAAGAGGACAAAATTATCTTTGAAGAGATTGTCCGTGATGCAGTTGGGCATAAATTAAATACAGCTACACTTGCTAATGTTTATGAAGAAATTAATCGCGTTGTTGAAGAACAAGATTCAGAGGAAGAAATCGCTCGGCTTGACTACAAAGATGTCGAACAAGTCTTGAAGCATAGTGGGGTTGAAGATATTGATACTGAGAAAATCCAGACAGCCTTTCATAATGTGATTGATGACGACCAATATGAGTTAAAAGCCAAAAATATTGTCCCTAAATATAAATCAAAATCGATTAAGATTAATACAAAGATTGCCAATGTTGCTGTTAGTCCTGAGGATTTACGGCACGTGCGCCAGGTCCACTTCGCTGGAAAACGTTATTTAATGATTGAAGTTGAAGAAGATACTATTATTGATGGTTTTACCATGATTCCAGAGTTATTTGGGGAGAAGGCTGAAGGCTAAGCTAATAAGCGAAGAAGAGCGAACAGCTTAATAAACGAGCTGCTCACTCTTTTTAACACTTTCACTACAAAAAAACTGGTAAAGGATCAGGGAAATCCTGAGCACTTTCTCGTTCTGCTTTAGTTAACAAGCAGGCATCTAGCTCCTGCTCAATAGCAATTTTATTAAGATTATGACCAATGAAAACGAGTTCAGTCATACGATCGTCCTGATAATCAGCCCAACTCTTTGCCAACTCCGGCTCCCGCTCAAGCATTTCCTCACGCTCTTCTGTGGTATGGCTTATTAGCCACTTACCTGCAGCCTCAATAGTTAGCATTGAACCTGCCTGTGAGAGCAGGCAAGCGATATTAGGACGAGATATAAGCCAGAAAAAACCCTTTGCACGGACAATCTGTTTTGGCCAGCAATCTAACCAGTTAGCCAGACGTTGGGGGTGAAAAGGTTGGCGTCTTCGATAAACAAACGAGTTAATTCCATACTCCTCTGTCTCTGGAACGTGCTCTTCATTCAATTCCTTAATCCAGCCTGCTCCTTGACTTACTCGCTCAAAGTCAAAGCTTCTTGTATTTAACACATCCAACGGATCAACCTGACCAAATTTTGTCAAAATAATTTCGGCATCTGGATTCAGCTTTTTTAGTAGACCTGTTAAGAAGTTAGTACTTTCTTCTGGTACCTGATCTGTTTTATTTAGTACAATAACATTTGCAAATTCAATTTGATCAATTAATAAGTCTACAATACCACGTTGATCATCCTCACCTACCGCTATTTTACGATCAAGCAACAACTCTTCTGACTGATAATCCTGCCAAAATTGCTGTGCATTAACGACGGTGACCATCGTATCAAGTTCAAATAGTTTATTTAAGTCAATGTTTAGCTCTTCGTCATAATAAACAAAACTCTGCGCTACTGGAATTGGCTCTGACACTCCACTAGATTCAATGAGAATATAATCAACATCTAGCTGTGCAAGCTTTTCAAGTTCAATTATTAAATCTTCTCTTAGAGTACAGCAAATACAGCCATTACTCATTTCAACTAAATTTTCTTCAGCTCGAACAAAGCCACCATCCTTTACTATCTTCGCGTCGATATTAATCTCACTCATATCATTAACGATAACAGCAACCTTTAATCCTTGCTGATTAGTAAGCAGGTAATTAAGTAATGTTGTCTTACCCGAACCTAAAAAACCACTTAAAACTGTAACAGGTATCCTTTTTCTCATTCTAATCCCCACTTTTAATCTAGATAGATTTTACTTGCTGTTGCCCCATGCTGAAGTAAGTACTTCCCATGATAGCCTGCTGTCGTTTGATCAACCTGAGCAATAACAAGCTGACAAACACGCATACCTACCTTTAGTTTAACCGGGACACGATTTGCATTAAACAGCTCAAGTGTCACTTGACCGTTAAAGCCTGGATCAATCCACCCCGCATTCTGTATAAAGACACCTAGCCTACCAATTGAGCTTCTTCCCTCTACGAAAGCAGTCAAATTATTAGGAAGATGTACTGTCTCTATAGTTGTTGCTAACATAAAGGTATGGGGAGGAATAACAACAGATTCTTCCTCGCTAATTGTTAATTCATGATAATGAGCATTATCATTGACTGACAGCATCGGAGTAGACATCTCATCAAGGATAAGAAAATGTCCACCTAACCGTAAATCAATTGACGCTGGTTGAATGGTTTGAGGTTCAAAGGGTTCAATAGTAATCTGATTAGTTTCAATCATTTCTTTAATTGTTTGACCCGATAAAATCATTTCTGCTTCCCTCCACTAGGCTAACTGCCAACCATATGGATCAGGATACTTTGACCAATCCTCTTCCATTTCCAGATCACTTAATAAGCAGTGGTCAAGGTCAGAATTAATTTCTTCTGCATTCATATCAATACCAATAAAGACAAGCTTCGTATGACGATCGCCATGCACATCGTCCCATAAATCCTGTATTTCTTGATTTGATTGAATAATTTGCTTTTGTTTTTCAATTGGCAACGAAGCAACCCAATAAGCAACAGGCTCAACTTGAACAGAAGGTCCAGCTTGGGATAATAGTAGAGCCAGTTTATTATGAGAGGCACACCATACTATTCCTTTTGCACGAACGATTTCTTTTGGTAAATTTTCATACCAGCTAATAAGTCGCTCAGAGTGAAACGGTCGTCTGGCCCGGTATACAAATGAACCAATGCCATACTCCTCAGTCTCAGGTGTGTGATTAGCGGCTCCAACATTTAATTCCTGAATCCATCCTGCAGAATCACTTGCCTGATCAAAGTCAAATAAACCAGTATTTATAATTTCACTAGGATCAACTTTACTTTTTACTGTTCGAATGATTTTGGCACGAGGCTGAAGCTTTGCTATCACGCCCTCAAGCTTTGTTAGCTCGTCTTCTGAGACTAAATCAATTTTATTAAGGATTAACACATCACAGAACTCAATTTGATCAATTAAAAGATCAGCGATATGACGTTCATCATGCTCACTAACTTCTTGCTTTCTGTTAAGCAGCAAATCTCCCGAACCAAAGTCAGCTAAAAAACGATTAGCATCAACAACAGTTACCATGGTATCTAATCGACAAATTTTTGTGAGATCAATATCCATCTCCTCATCGATGTATGAGAAGGTTTGTGCAACAGGAATAGGCTCACTAATTCCTGATGATTCAATAACGATGTAGTCAATCGAACCTTGCTTCACAAGTTTCTCAACTTCGACCAATAAATCTTCACGAAGTGTACAACAAATACAACCATTTGACATTTCCACTAGTTTTTCCTCAGTCCTTGAAAAACCGCCCTGAGTTTGAACTAACTCGCTATCAATGTTCACTTCACTCATATCATTAACAATGACAGCAACCTTCAATCCTTCGCGATTATGCAAAATATGATTTAAAAGGGTTGTTTTCCCAGACCCTAAATAACCACTTAATACAGTTACAGGAATTCGACTCACTAGATTTACATCTCCTTTTTTATTTTCATTAAATCCATAAGAAAAGTAGGGCTAAAAGCCCCGTACTAACTATGCTAGTAACAAATTGTTTAATCATCATTGAACCTGCCGTTCTCCAATTTAACTCTCTTCCAACACTAACAATTGTAACAAGACAAGCAGACAATGTAGATGCTAGGTAAACTAGCAAAAACACTTGATTAATTGATAAATGACTTAGCATCATGCCTTGCCCTTGATTCAAAATCATTAGCCCGTCCTTTCTCAAAAAGGAAAAAACTAATCCTGGAGCAACCTCGCCAGGTAAGGAAAAGATAGAAAGGATTGGGCTTATTAATTGACTTACCCAGGTTAACACGTTAAATAATTCAAGAAATGCTGCGACGACACAGATAATTAAAAAGATTGGCATCGCTTGAAATAGAAATTGCTTAATGACCTCGGATACCTTCCAAGCCATAGCTCTCTTGTCAATACCCTGCAAAGGTGGCAATGGAGCTACTCGATTTAAATCATGCTCCTGAGTTCCTGACCAGATTTTTGTATGGATAGCCCCGACAAGGCAAAGCAGGCTAATGTATGGAAGAAATAGCAATGGTGCCCCTACAGCATTAAAAATAGAAAGTGTTGCTCCAATTTGATAGCTACATGCTGATCCGAAACTTATTAAGGAAACACAAGAAGCTCTTGTGCACTGGCTACAACTTCGACTTTGCATAACCGCTACGACATTGCATCCAAAACCAGTCAGAACAGGTAGTAAATCGCGTCCAGTTAAACCCATTTTTCTCATCCAAGGATCTAATGATGAAGTTAAGTGCTCTTGTAAGCCAGTCTCTTCTGTTATTACCGTCATCACACTCATTAACAGTACGACTGGGAATGCCCAAATAAATGAATAGCTTCCTAGTGTCAGTAGACCGTAATCACCAACCATCAACACTGCCCACCATTCAGCCGTTCCTTCAAATAGTTTGGCAATTGGTTCGAGAGCATACAATTCTACAAGAGGCTCTAACCAAACAACAAATAGATAAGACAAGTAGACTGGCACAGCAAAGATTAACATGATTATTAACAAGGCAATAAGAGAACCTATAATAGGTTCTTGCAGAAATAATAGTTTCTGTGGTTCATTATTACTTAACTGATCAGGTAAGAATGTTAAAACACTGGCTGTTGCTCCCCATATAGCAGATTGTTTTATGCAATTCATTACATTATCTTGCATTTCTGAAGTCAGATGCCTAGCATTAACCCATGTAACAGGCACACCTAATAATGCTTTTATTCTCTTCTGCTCAAAAGGTTTTGGTTCATACTTATCTGCATATGTTACAACAATCGCAACACGCTTCCCTTTTAAACTAACTTGCTTATACAAGTTTAGCAGTTCAGTTCTTAAGCGAGTTGACATCACAACAACTAAGATGACTTCTGACCAAGAGGCTTCTTTGGTATAACTTAGGGCTAGCTTGGTCGTCATACTATCGCCTTCTACTTGGATACCCGGGAGATCAGTTAACCGTATACTTGTATTCGCTATTGTTTGTGCTTCTCTTGCTGAAATAGTGGACCCTTTTACATTGCGCGCTACTGACCGATGATCCCCTGTTAGTTGGCGAAAAATTGCTGATTTGCCAACTGATTCAAAACCTATCATGGCAGCATTTAGCATAGTCGCTTGCTTAGACTCAACCCCTAGCATTGACAAAGCTCTCCACACATGGATAAGTCATTAAGTACAAAGTTCTCTTGTCGATAAGCCTCGATAGCAGTTAAATCTAGCCCTAATTGTTTACCAATTGCATGTGCAACTACCGCAAAACGCTGACGAAACTTATAAATATAGCAAAAAATATGAGAACTATGACGCAACTCTGGGCCGACAATGTACAGCCCCTTCGTCACTACTGATTCATCTTTTTCATTCACCAATGCTTTCCCATGTTCACCATACTTAATAAGATTACTAATTATACTTGTTCCACCAATAAAACCAGTCGCTAAGATTGGACGTTCCTTCGTTAACAAGCTCGATCCATTATTTGTATAGACATGATAACCATTTTGATCTGCTTTTAAATGAGAAACCCCAGCTTCTTCAATAATTTCAATGTGCCCCGAATTAATGTAAGATCTAACTCGGTTATAAGTATAGGTTGATAAAGCGATACTCGGATCGCTGTTACCTGTTTCCCATGTTTTAGACTTGGCAAGAACCTTTGAGCATTTACCTAGACGGGCCAACTGATAAGCCGCATCCATCCCACTTTCAAATCCACCTATAATAATGTAGTTATCTCCTTTTAAATCACTCCATGAATTGACATGACTATTATGTCTGGCATGTTGTGCGCCAGGAAATGGATTTAAGTTGGGGTAACAGTACTCACCAGCCGCCCAGATAACATATTTACTCTTGTAAAACCCTTTATTTGTTATTACTTCAAACTGGTTATCGTGCTTTTCTATTTTGTTAACGTAAACCCCTGTTTTTATTGGTATGTCAAAGTGATCTACTATTAATTCAAGGTATTGCGTATAAGCCTCTCCAGTTGGATGCTCCATATCTAACGTAAATGCTGGAGATGTTTTGGGTACAATTGCATTTAAATCTGTTTGGCCATACCCTTGCGCTGGGAAAGAAGGGGTAATGAAGCGCATCTCTTTTGGCCATCTATGAAATGATCCTCCAATCCCCTTTTGTTCAAGGATAAGATAAGAATGGCAATTCATTTGACTGAGTAGGGCTGACACACCAATACCCGATGGGCCAGCGCCAACAATGATAACATCGACAGTTTGCTCCATATTAGCTCCAACCCCTTTTCTTGATTAAACAATTAATGTTATTAAGGTCTTACCAGCTCGCTTTTTTCACACCAGGAATTTGACCTTTATGCGCATATTCACGAAATGCAATACGAGACATATTAAATTTACGCATATACCCTCTTGGACGCCCAGTAATTTCACAACGGCTGTTCAACCGTGTTGGTGAAGAATCTCGTGGTAACTTTCTCAAGGCTTGATAATCACCTTTTGCTTTTAACTCTCTCCGTAAATCTGCATACTGTTCAACAAGGGCTTGACGCTTTTTTTCTTTAACTATTTTAGACTTCTTAGCCATATTACTCATCCTTTCAAATTAAACTAATTCAAAAAAGTAAATCGTAATGATTACGTTTTAAGAAAAAGTATACCATTTTTAATCATTAAAGTAAATAGTAACGATTACGATTTATTTTTTTAAAAAAAGGGCTAGTTCTAGAACAGTATTATACTGAACTTAAACTAACCAATCTGGTAAATTTCTTTAGAAAACTTAACATTCGAGCAGCTTTGCGCACTTTTCACAATTTAAATTTTTTCCTCATATCATATTTCACTATTAATGACTAAAACGTTAATAAATTTTCAAGGGTAGATCCATCCAATTGTTCTTTTCTTAGGTCTAAGACAACGCCGGTGTGATCAAGCATTACCACACGATCACAAATTTCTGCAATTAGCTCCGGATCGTGAGTAATAATGAGCGTATAATGATCAAGTGCTGCTTCTTTAATTATACTTGAAACTCTTAACATATTTTTACCATCAAGACCTGAAGTCGGTTCATCAAAAATTAGCACGTGTCGCTGTTGAAGAAGACCAACTGCAATTATCAAACGCTGCCGCTCACCACCAGATAAATTATATGGGTGTGTAAATCTTACATGCCATAAATCAAACTTCTTCAGCAGCTTTTTAATCTGATCCGCTGAGCTTTGCACATGACCAATAAGCAGCTCATTATAGGAACTATCACCAAATATTTGATAAATAGAATCTTGCATAACCATCCAGACCGATTTTAAACGCTCTCTCTTATTTAATGGTTTCCCAGCTATGAGAAAATGCCCAGTCATGGCTTTCTGTGTACCAAGAATAGTTTTGGCAAAACTTGTTTTACCAACACCATTCCTTCCAATAATAGCTATAATTTCTCCTCGACTTTGTGTTAAGTTAATCGAATTTATCAACTGTTTTCTTTTAACAGCAATACTTACATCATTTAAAACTAAGGGATCTTTATCAGGTATTTCTTTTGTTAGCCGATCAGGTTTAATAGCTTTTATACTTAACTTACGGATACCAAGCTCTCCTCTAAGTGCATCTGGCAGTGAGAAAAACTCCCTATTAGTATAAGTCTTCATTACTTTACCTTCCTGAATATAGATAAAGCGGTCGACAACATCACGTAAGTAGTAGACACGATGCTCAGCAATAATAATGGTTTTCCCAGTATCTTTAACGCTTTGCAACAGTTTTTTAAGTAAATTTGTCCCTGAAAGATCTAAATTTGAGCTTGGCTCATCCAAAATCAGCGTGTCACTATCATTTATTAGAGCAGTTGCAATAGCTACCCTTTGCTTCTGACCACTAGAAAGAGAGTCTAAAGCGCAATCTAGCAAATGGCTAATGTTAATTAGCCGTGCGATTTGCTTAACTTTCTGCTCAATAAAACCTCTTTCCAACCCATTATTCTCAAGCTCAAAGTCTAATTCATCCTTTACTTTATATGTAAAAAATTGGCTTTTAGGATCTTGAAAAACAACACCAGTTTTTTTAATATAAGCTTCATAATTAGCTTCTGTTACCAACTCTCCGTTTGTAAATAACTGCCCTGAGAAATGGTCTTCTTGGTAGAAATGCGGAATTAAGCCACTAAAGACTTTTAATAAGCTCGACTTACCTGATCCTGATGCTCCTACAAGTGCAATACATTCACCTTCCTTAACAGCTATGTTTATGTTACTTAAAATGCGTTTTTCATTTTTAATAAAATTTATATTACTTAGTGTTAGCATACATTTTACCCCTCGTTCAAATAATCACCGTAAAAAAATCAGCCAGCTAGAAAAATAAAAAGCAACGTAAAAAGGATGGGGAGTATTAGCAGGTCAAATTGAGTCAAAGAGTTAGAGTAAAGGGTTGTACGCCGCTTCTCAATATCCATACCTCTCATAAAGCCATTCATGGATAAATCTTCACCTAAGCTAATAGTTCGCATTAATAACGGGACAATTGAGTACTCAAATATTCTTAAAGGATGCTGCCAATTTCTTATGTGCTTGTAAGATATCCCTCTCAACATTGCTGCCTCTTGAAAGGTCTTGTTTTCACTAATAAGAACAGGAAAAAACCTTAGCATAACACCCAACGTTGTAACAATATTTTTTTTTAGCCTCATTGCTTGTAAGGCAGAAATGAGTTGTCCAGTTGGTACCTCACTTAAAGAAGCACCTAAAATTAAAGTTGGTAAAAATGGATATTGTTGTTACCTTTGTAAAGGGCGATTACTTAAAACCAATGAAGAAATCGAATACGGATACAGAAGAAAGTGACCGGGATGCGGTTTA
>NZ_FODJ01000004.1:0-60921 GCF_900110345.1 Amphibacillus marinus | reverse complement strand
TTTGACTATGTCGAGAAAGCCTTTAAATATAATGTTATTGTTGATCCAATTATTAACTTGACGCAGCCAATCGGCGGCTTTCTGTTTCCTTGCTTTACAGACAATAGTGCCGATGTTAATCACATCCTTTACGCTGCACCAAAAGCAAATGAACCTGATGTCAACTTTATTGATACTGTCCTTAATGCCGAGGAATCAATTACTGCTCAGGAGGATAAGATTATTATCTTTGAAGAGATTGTCCGTGATGCAGTGGGTCATAAATTAAATACAACTACACTTGCTAATGTTTATGAAGAAATTAATCGCGTGGTCGAGGAACAAGAGTCAGAGGAGGACATTGCAAAGCTTTACTACAGGGATGTTGAACAAGTCTTAATTCATAGTGGGGTTGAAGGTATTAATACCGAGAAAATCAAGACCGCCTTTCATAATGTGCTTGATGATGACCAATATGAGTTAAAAGCCAAAAATATCGTGCCAAAAAATAAATCAAAATCGATTAAAATTAATACTAATGTTGCTGTTAGCCCTGAGGATTTACGGCACTTGCGTCAGGTTCACTTCGCCGGGAAACGTTATTTAATGATTGAGGTTGAAGAGGATACTATTATTGACGGTTTCACCATGATTCCTGAGTTATTTGGGGAGAAGGCTGAGGAGGAATAAGCCGCTCCCCCCAAAAAAAGGGGAGCGCTGCAATTTCATACGGTTTGCCATGGTCATGTCAAGCTTATGCCGGTCTTTATTTGTTGCACAACCTAACAAAAATCGAACACGCCTAGTTAGCGATTGATTATTAGCTAGCCAAAATTAAAATTTTAGCTTTCGGGAAACTATTTTAATTTAAATCGTTAATGTATAATAGTTTCTACTTTGCACCAATCAACTCTCCTTGCGTCTCTTTTTAATAATATAAAGAGGGATCTCGGCAAGTTGAAAGCAAATGAATACAATCAACGTGATTAAAAGTGCTTGACTTGTTGGCACAGCATCAGGACCAAAGCGAGCCAGTCCACCAAAAAAAACACTAATCAGAAAACCGATTATACTAAATTTGAGATGACTAATAGTAGCCTTTTTACCCGGTGCTTGATCGTAAACATCATATGAAACCCCATGTTGGCAACGAGTAAAACAATCATACTAATTTGTAATACAATCCAAACGGGATTGCTTAGCATAGCGTTAATACTGTCGGTGATGGCCTGATAACCCATCACAATGATAATTCCAGTCGTCTGGACTAAAAAAGCAAGTCGAATACTCTTTAATGTTTGCCCTCTAAGTCGTTCATCTTTTATTTTTTTCATTTTACATCCTCCTCTTCCTGCCAGAATAATTGATCCAAGGTTTGCCCAACCGCATAGCAAATGGCTAAACATAAATTTAGGCTAGGGTTATACTTATCCTTCTCGATTAAACTAATTGTTTGCCTTGTTGCTCCAACTTGCTCGGCAAGCTGCTGCTGTGTTAAATCAACCGTTACCCGTGCTACTTTGACCGGATTGCTCATAAGCATAACTCCTCTCGCTTATATTGTAACATATATATTTCATAAAGGTATATATATGTTACATTTTCCTCATAAAAAAACCTTTATCTAAAAGCGATAAAGGTAAAAAAAACTTTATGCCTCAAATAAAACGAGACTTACAACCTAAATACAAAAACTTATAGTATCGCTCATAATCATTGCAAGTAGACTTACAAATAACTAGCCACTTACGGAAATACGTTCAATAACCATATTTACTATACTTTTCTTATTGTCTTTCAGAAGGGTACTTGGGGTCTAGTATTGTAAAGAGATTATTATATAGAGACTTCATTGACATTACTAGTCTGTTTTCACACGGTAGTTACTTATTACTTCGTTTTCATCAAATTCTAACTCTAGAACTGTACTATCAATTCTTATTATCCCACGTTCATTTCCGAGATAATAGGTTAATACTTTACTCTCATTGTTATCAACCATCATTGGTTCTCCTAAAAACGAGTATATTTCAGTTATATCCATACCTAGTAATTGATAGTTTTGAATAAGGTCACCTATCATGTAGACCCTTTTATCCTCATGTTCTAGCCATCTCTTCTGAGAGAATTCATTGTAGCGATTGTTTACTAATAGTATAACTAGATTTAGGATACAAATTAAAATCATGATACTATTAGAATATTTTATCATCTTAGTTTTTTTTATCGATAATTTAAATGTCATGTTTAAAAAAAAACCACTAACAAGCATAAATATTAAAGGTGCACTAATTATTAGAAGCGTCATAAAGTCAACAACAGGCTTAAACTCTATAATTAAAAAGATATAGATCAAACTAATAAAGAATGAAAAAAAACTCAAGATTATGTAAAAAAGCGAAAAAAATCTTTGTAAAAACAAAATATTCTCTCTCCTTTTATTGGTTTATTCAAATATAACATAAAGCAAGTACTATACGGTATTATTTTTATAAAAAAAAACAAAAAATTACAATTAAACGTTTACAAAGACGCGGTGCATATGTAATAATATAACTGAAATTCCATTTTTAATACTAGGAGGAGAAAAATTGATTAAAAAAGCATTAATTATTTTAAGTTTTTTTCTGATGATAACCCTTTCACCAACCATTTTAGCAGCGGCTGAGAAAGACTACTTGACAGAACAAGAAGTTAGAAGTATTAGTTTTGAAAATTTAAACACTATTTACCAAGATGTTAAAGGGAGTATTAGTCATTACACTGAACATGAATTTAATCTCTTAGTTACACAAAAAATCAGAGATTTTTTAGAAATTGAACAAGATACTATCCTTCCTCTGGGTTATGAACTTCCTGGTGGATTAAGAATAACTCAGGCGGAAGTAAATTTAGCAAAGAGTAATCCTGGTGAGTTTACAATTTATGGATCAACAGCATTAGCAGCCATAAACCTTAGTGAAGCGATCTATAACTCAGGTCTATCTCAAGGAAATGGTGATGCATTCAGACATGCATATTGGAATGCAATACTCGTTCAGGAATTTGGAGCCGTTACAAGAGGCCCTGCATATGGAGTAGAAAGAGCTGAGATATGGACTACTGCTCACGAATCAGAATCATCAGGAATAGATAAGGAAATGGACTTATACAACAATTATGTGGGTAGAGAAATCGGTTATTTTAATTATACACAATCTAGAACTCATATTAGCAATACCTTACAAACATTAGTGAATCAAGGAACTCTTGTTAGAATAGTAAATAATAGATTAGTTGCAACAGATAGTACCAAATAAATATCAATTTATTATTAATTAGCGTATTAGAGCTCACTCTAAAAAAGGGTGCTCTAATACGCTTCACTAAACTTTACGTTCTAGCAAAGAGGAACAGAATTTTATTCACTGCACAATAATAATGAACTTGAACTGTTCTGTTCACTAATATAAAATACAGTTCTACTTCACTATTGTCTTTCAGAAGGGTACTTCAACCCCCATTGTTCACGCACTTGATCCATTAATTGTAAAATCGCCAGTGATTCATCAAGCGTGATAATATCACTTTCTAACTGACCATTCAGCAATAAGCGGCCAACTTCTTCCGCCTCAAATTGATAGCCTGAAACCGTTCTGTTATCTTTGAATGTTTGGACAGCATTCTCACCATAAAGTGTTGCCTCTCTTGCATATAGAAAGCCCGGTATTTGAATATATCCCTTTGTCCCATGAATGGTCGCTTCATTCGTTAAGCCTAGTCGAACCCCACCATTCAAGCTTGCCGCCTTACCATTAGGATACGATAACAGAATAGAGAAATGTTCATCTACCCCAGTCTCACCAATATGGGCTGTGCTCATAATTTTTTCAGGATGTGGACCCAACACCATTGAGGCGAATGATATCGGATAGATTCCCGTATCAAGTAGTGCTCCACCCCCAAGTTCAAGATTAAGCAAGCGCCATTCTGGTTCCCAAGGTGCTTTAAAACCAAAATCGGCTTTTACTAAGCGAACATCACCTATCTCTCCTGCTTCGATCCAGTCTCGTACCTTTCTGATAACAGGTAGAAATCTTGTCCACATCGCTTCCATTAAAAACAGTTTTTGGTCACGTGTGAAGGAAATAAGTTCAGCTAGCTCCTTGGCATTGACTGTAAAAGGTTTTTCACATAAAACAGCCTTTCCTGCTCGTAAACAGGTTAGGACATTCTCTTTATGAAAAGGGTGTGGTGTTGCGACATAGATGACATCGATAGCAGGGTCTGCTGCCAAGTCCTCATAGGAGCCATATGCTTTGGGAAGATTAAATTTCTCGGCGAACTTCTCTGCTGAAGCTAATGTTCTTGAACCTACCGCATAGCCTTCTCCATTTTCAGCATGAGCCAAATCCTTTACAAAAGATTCAGCAATACCTCCTGTTGCTAGAATACCCCATTTTAATTTCTTTCCCATCAAATCGCTCCTTTTTGTGATTGCGTTTACATTTGTTTATAGTTTACTATAAAAATGACAAATATGAAAATTTTTCATCATTTGTTTTTTATAAATAACTGATAGATGGCTGATAAGTCCTCGCGTCCATAACCATATTGCTTGGCAAGACTATACAGCTCCTTCGTTACTCCTGCAATGGGTAATGAAGCACCTTGGTCAAAAGCCGCCTTACTGACTAAATACAAATCCTTATGCATGTGCTCAAGTGGAAATTGCTCGGCAAAGTCCTTCTCAATCAGCTTGTCCCGCTTTGTGGCTAAAATTGGTGCTGTTGTAGGGCTGCTTAATAACGTATCGACTAAAGTCTGCTCTTCTAGTCCAATTGCTTGTCCGAAAGCAACCGCCTCTGTGAAGGTAGCCATTGCCTGTGCCAGCATGAGATTAATAACAAGCTTCATCGCTGATCCTTTCCCATGCTCGCCATGATATTGAATGTCCTTACCCATTACCTCAAGCATCGGACGAACCTGTGCTAAATCTCCTTGATCACCACCCACCAAGAAAATTAACTCACCTTTTTGGGCAGGGATTTTTGATCCAGAAACCGGTGCATCGAGAAACCGCGCGCCTTGCTCTTCAGCTCGCTGAGCAAATGCTATACTTGCTTTCGGTCCAACTGTACTACAATCGACCCATAAAGGTACCTCTGCGTGCGTTAAAAACCCGAGCGGACCAAATGCCAATTGATTAACTACCTCTTCATTAGTTAACATCGTAATAACGACATCTACCTGCTTTGCCAATGCTTGCGGGGAATCAGCCCAGATTGCACCTTTTGCTAACAAGTTCGTTGCCTTTGACTTCGTCCGATTATGTACAACTAGCTCATAGCCATGATCAAGTAAATTCTCAGCCATATGGTTACCCATAATTCCTAATCCAATAAAACCAATCATGTCTCTTACCTCCTTGCTTTATTATTTATTATACACCATTTCTTAATAGCTTTGTTCATATGACCTAATTGTACATTTAAGAAAAACGTTAACTGTTTTTTTGAGTAAACACATTTTCTACTAGAAAATTTTTATCATGATTTACTCGCATCAAATGACAAGCTTCGCTATACTAGACTTATATTTAAGGAGGTGAGACTAAGATGGATCATGCAATCGAAACACGTTTTAATCGGTTAGAGGATATGATTGGCCAATTAATTAACATGGTCGCTTCAATTAAGGAAGATTATATTGCTTTAAAAGCACAACAAGATAATATGCGCAAAGATCAAGTAGCCATGCGCGAGGATATTACTGAGCTTCGTAACAGTCAAAATAAACTTCAAACCGTGATGGAATCTATGAAAGAAGATAATGAAACAAGACACCGCGAAATTTTCAAAGGATTGTCCACCATGGAAGCAGACCGGGATTTGATTTGGGAAAAGTCCATTTTCAATGAAAGGGAAATTGCTAAAATGCGCCCTCATGTTTTTACAGCACAATAATACCCTTAAAAACAACAATGTACCAGTGTAGGTGCGCAACCTTCTGGTACATCATTTTTTCCATCTGAAGTGGCTTAGCCAAACCATTTCACTGCGTTCAATACTGGTTCTTATCTAACGATTAGCTGTTTTACTAATAACGAATTGCTATTTAAGTAGTGGTCAAGACTTTTTTTTAATACTGACCAAACCTCTTCTTAATGCTGCTTGATATAATAAATGCATTGACTTTTCTAGCTCTGCCCTTGGACATGCAACGTTCATGCGCATAAAACCGCTACCCTCTACGCCATAATTAAGACCGGAATCCAAATCTAGATAAGCTTCATTAATAAGAAATGACTCTAGGGTTTCTTGACTCCACTCCAGTTTGCTGAAATCTATCCAGACTACATAAGTTCCTTGGGTATCTATTACTTTGGCAAATGGTAGATACTTGTACAAGTAGTCTTGAATAAAATTAATATTCTGTTTAACATAGCTAAGCATCTCAGCCAGCCATTCTGCTCCTTCCGGTGAGTATGCAGCACACACTGCTGCATGAGTCATTGGATCAATACTACCAAAGTGATCAGCATTTCTTTGTTCTTTGAAGCGCTCGCGGATAGTCAAATTGGGGATAATAACATTAGCATGGTTGACACCAGTTAAATTAAAGGTCTTACCTAGTGATGTCATAACAATGCCAAAGTGATCAGCGTTAAGCACTGAGCTGTAGGGAATCGTATGTCGGTCAGTAAAATTAATTTCCGCAAATATCTCATCACTAATAACAAGCGTTTGGTATTTTTTACTAAGCTGAGCGATTTGTTCAAGCTCATTCTGCTCATAAATCCGCCCAACTGGATTATGTGGATTACATAATATAAATATCTTGTTTTTCGGTTCCGCCATGCATTGCTCTAAATGGTTAAAATCTATCTCATATTTACCATCCTGATAAATGAGTGGATTAGAGCATATCGTTCTATTTAAACGGGCAATAGCCTGTTGATACCGATGATAAATAGGTGGTTGTACGATAATGCCGTCTCCCGGCTGTGTAAAGGCGCGAATGGCTGTTGCTATCGAGAATATCGTTCCATACGTAGGGATAATCCAGTCTCTAGCTACTGCCCAATGTCGTTGAGTAGCCATCCACCACCGTAATTGATCGAGATAGTGACGATCAGCTAGCGTAAAGCCTAATAAGCCGTTTTGAGCCCGGTCAGTAATCGCATCAATAATAACAGGGGCGGTCTTAAAGTCCATTTCTGCACCTGCATAACTAATAATGCCTTTCTGTTCTATTAACTTTGGATGGCTGATGTATTTCATATTTCCAATATTTTCTCGATTTACTAGACGGTCGAAATCAAATTTCACAAGAGCCCTCCTTGGTTACTTCAATAATTGCATCAATCTCTACTGTCACATCTAAAGGCAACTGATTGGTACCAATCGCAGTTCGGGCATGGCGACCCGCCTCTCCAAAGATGTCAAACAACAAATCTGAGGCCGCATTAATGACAATATGCTGCTGATCAAAGCCTACATCACTATTTACAAAACCATGTATTTTAATAAATTCAACAACACCATCAAGACTGCCAATATGCGCTTTAACTGCTGCGAGCAAATTAAAAATACAAAGGCGTGCTGCTTCTTGGGCATAGGACAGATCTCGATGTCCCCCGACTTTCCCTACATATAGTGGTGTGCCATTTAGCATGGGAATTTGTCCAGAGACATATAATAGTTTACCTGTTTGCTTAACTGGTAGATAGGAAGCACCTGGTGGAGCCGCCTCTGGTAGCTGTAATCCTAATTCCGCTAACCGTGCTTCAATCCTCATTGTTCTCCCCCCTGTCATTTACTGTTTTAACTTTATTGCTCAATTTCTTTAATGTATTTATAAATGGTGTACCGTGACATGTTTAATCGTTCCGAAACATAAGGCACAAATTTTTTAAAATTAAAGGCCTTTTCTTGCTGTAAAAGTCTTAACAACTGAATCCGATCTGAACGATTCATAGCATCTACACTTTTACCAATTTTCAGCAAGCATGTATCAAATAGAATCGACAATCGGTTTTCATCTAATTCAGTGATGGCCAGGTCGAGGTCAGTATCAACCTTCATAAAGTCATATTGAATTTTTGAGAAGGTGTAGATGTGCGTAAAATCATAATTAATTCCAAGTGCATAGTGATAGGCCTGCCCCTTATAGTGAAATGTTGACGATTTAATTTTCCTACCGGAGTGCGTGGTGACCAGATGATTAACAAAATCTTGATTTAGAAATACCTCTTCCTCGCCCGCCTCATTTCCATAGACATCCTTTGTAGAGCCCACAGTACGGTCAGTCACGTGCCCGTTGTAAATCTTTACAATGGGATGTTTAGGTACACTCATATCATGGATTAATGTTTCACATTGCTGTCCGAACATCGAAGAAATGCCCTTCGCTAAACCATCTAAAAATTCAATTGCTTCTTTTTTTTCCATTGAAACTCACCTCTAACCATACTTATTTTCCAGTGATATGAAGCTTATCAACTAACATACTTGGCGAACCCACTGCGTAGCTCTGTCTGAGGAATTCTTCAATATACAAGTCAGAGCCTGTCGCAAGTACTGATTGAAATAATTCTTGCAAATTACCCGAAATCGTCAAATTGGTAACCGCATCTTCTATTTTACCATTTTTTACGATTACTCCTCTACAAGGTATTGAAAATTCACCAGAAGCAATATTAATTGAATGAAAGACATCATAGGATTCTGTAATGTAAATGCCGTCTCCCATCTTTTCTAATAGTTCATCAATAGACTGTTCTGAAGCCTCTATATAGAAAATAGTTGGCGTTATAATAATATCAGTCGGGATTGTCCCACTTAGCAGGGCATATCTCCCCGCATTCCCTGTGGATGCCATTCGCCGCTCCCCAGCACTTGCCAAATTCTCCATAAGGGCATTGAGCTTACCACATTCAACTAATGTTTGCGTTTGTACTGGCGAACCCTCACAGTCAAAATCATAGGTGTAGCCAGTTAGCGGATGGTTAGGTACATTTTTAACAGAAAAAGCTTCTGAACCAATTTGTTCACCTAGCTTTCCAGCTAATGCTGAAGAGCCATCATTATACTTCATACCACTAAATAATTGCCAGGCGGTCATCATTATGTTTACCCCAGCGGTCGCATCAAGAACTGCCTTGTAATAGCCTGTTTCTAGTTTTACTGGATTAATTTGATACTTAAGAATGTTATTAATCTTGTCACAAATATGAGTGTAATTAAAGCCAGTTAAGGAGGTAGCTGTCGCCTCAAGTGATGCGTTATAGTCCAAGCCATTATACGTTGCCATTACAGTTATGTTTGCATAGTAAACCGTTTTGTGTGATTCTAAGTTAACACCATTAGAATTTATTACATGAGATGAACGATGGTCTGCACGGATAGTTGTTGTTGTATTCAATATCTGCTCATTTGATTGCCTCATCATTGATTCGCATATTTGCGCCTGCTGCTTTAAGCTATCGAAGCTTGAATGCTCTGCCTGTGTTGGCTTGAGTACTTGTTTAACTGTCTGGCTTGTATTTAACTGATCCTTGCCATCACGTTCAACAACTTCAGAATTTTGGTATGCTCGTTTAATAACTTGCTCAGGTTCTTCAGCCAAATCCTGCGTGTAGGCGTAGCCCGTTCTAACCCCTGATGCTCGAACAAACAGCTCCGTCACATTCGATACAGAGGTTTCCGCAACAGCTCCATTTGTGAAAATGAGTGACTGCCGCTCAATCGTTTCTGCATTTACCTCTGCTTCTTTAATTGGCGCTGGTAAGTGCATTAAATACGTGTAATATTTAGCTAAATCAGCCATGACTACCACCCCCTATTGCCATCTCAGTCACACGCATGCGCGGTTGAAAGCTTGTCACTGGGCACAAGCCAGAGGCTGCCCCACAAAAGCCACCATACTCTGTCTCTAAACGTTTTCCGACCCGATCAACCTTCTTCATTATATCGATACCACGTGCATTTAAGGTAAGGCCTTTAATTTGGTAATCAATTTGGCCATTCTTAATCCAATAGCCATCGATTACTTCAACAGAGAATTCACGTCCACCTGTACCACCACCCATGCCCTTAACGTAGAGCCCCTCGTCAACTGACTTAATCATTTCATCATCATCATCAGTCCCTGCGGCTAAATAAGTATTGGTCATGCGGGCAACTGGTGCATACGTATAGCTTTGTCTACGGCCGCTCCCTGTAGAAGGTAAACCAAGTCTTCGCCCTCCTAATCGATCACATAAGTAACCTGTTAAAATCCCATTCTCAATTAATATGTTTTTTTGAGTTGGGTGCCCCTCATCATCAATTGCAGCTGACCCGTATAGCCCTGGAATTGTACCATCATCAATAATCGTGACCTTATCCGAGGCTACCTTCTTCCCGATTAGGTCAACAAAATCACTGCGCTGGCCTGCAATTGCTGTTGATTCAAGCTGATGACCACACGCCTCATGCCAGAACGTGCCACAGCTTCCAGACTCAAATACGACAGGAAAGACTCCTGTAGGGGCACTTTTTGCGCGCAATCGCTTTAAGATGTTTTTAACAAACTGTTTAGCAAAATCAGTATAATTAGCTGTTAATCGAAATGTCTCAAATCCATGTGGTAAAACATAATCCTTCCAATCAAATAACGACTGTTGGCCATCCTGCACTGTCGCCTGCAAACGCAACCGACTTGTCACACGCCGATCCTCAGTCAGCAATCCATTACTGTTACAAATGGTAACCCGCTGATCAGTATCAAAATAGTCGACATTTGCTTGTTTAACTTTAATACCTGAGTCTTGAATCGCACGATAGGCTTCCTTGGCTACTTTAATCTTGGCAAGATTGTTTACTGATGCCGGGAAGATTTCAACACGGTTTGGGTTTTGGTAACGTTTTTGGGTAAAATCGTGGACCTTAGCTTGATTGTTGCCTTGATTTTTTAGTAACTGGGCAAGCTGCTGTGCTACCGCAATCAAATTATGAAAGGACAAATCATTTGTGTGCCCATAGACACTTTTTGACCCAAGTAGTAAGTAAACACCTACTCCCGAAATCCGGGTTGTGGTAATATTCCGGATCGATCCGTTAGCACATTTTATATTCAACTCATCTTTTTCTTCAAAATAGAGTTCTGCAAAATCACTACCTGTTGCTAATGCTTCATTTAAAACGGCGCACATTTGTGCTTCTGTTATCATGTGATTACCTCTCCTTTTACCAATTTTCGCTATGTACCATGTGGCAGGCAACTGTTTGACCAGAATCATGCGCTTTCAAAGCAGGCATACTGTCCCGACAAATTTCCTTAGCAAATGGGCAGCGATTATAGAACCGACACCCCTCGTGCTCAATTGTTAGGGGTTTTGCCTCACCTTTAAGTGTTGATTGCTGTTGCTCATGTTTTGGGTCAGGTACCGGGATAGCCTCAAGCAACCCCCTCGTATAAGGATGGAGCGGATTTTTAAATAGTTGCTCGGTAGAGGCTTTTTCAACTAATGTCCCTAAGTACATGACCGCAATATGATCAGATATATAGCGCACCATATGGATGTCATGAGCAATAAATAAGTAAGTTAGCTTTAAGCGGTCCTGCAAATCAATTAATAAGTTAATAATTTGCGCTTGAATTGAGACATCTAAAGCAGAAATCGCTTCATCACAGACAATTAGCTCGGGATTAACTGATAAGGCACGGGCAATACCGATTCGTTGCCGTTGCCCACCACTGAATTCATGAGGAAATCGATTGGCATGCTCACGGTTTAAGCCAACTAATTCTAACAGCTGATAAACACGCTCAATGCGCTCCTTCTTAGTTCGGAAAAGCTTATGAATCTTTAGTCCTTCTTCCAAAATTGATAGCACTGTCTTACGTGGGTCAAGTGAGGAATAAGGATCTTGAAAAACCATCTGTATTTGCTTAGCTAACTTTCGAGTTGTCCGACGATCCGCTTTATGAATATCTAATCCACGATAAAGAACTTTACCACCGTCGGCATCATAAAGCCTAACAATTGTACGTCCAACCGTTGTCTTACCACACCCAGATTCGCCGACAACCCCTAAAGTCTCACCTTCATTTATAGTAAAGCTAACATTGTTGACAGCTCTAATTCTCTTTTTTCGTGATCCGATAAATTCCTTTTGAAGGTCAATAACCTCTAGAATTGGCTCAGCCATTTAATCACCTCAACTATACTTTTTAACTTCTTCGTGTTCACGCTCAACACGAGGTGCTCGCTCGTCAAGCAGCCAGCATTTTGCTGATTGACTAGCTGATATAGATACGGACTCTGGTTCTACTTCTTTGCAAATATTCATACAAAATTTACAACGTGATGCAAAACCACAGCCTTTTGGTGGAGCAATTAAATCCGGTGGCGTACCAGGAATTGTTTCTAATTTGCCCATCCGTTTGCTACTGACCTTTGGAATACTTTGCAGTAACCCCCATGTATATGGGTGCTTTGGTTGATAAAAAATTTCTTCAACAGTTCCGGTTTCGACTATTTTTCCAGCATACATAACAGCAATACGATCAGCCATTTTCGCCACGACACCGAGATCATGGGTAATCATAACAATTGACGTCCCATGCTTCTCTTTTAAATCATTCATCAGTTCCAATATTTGTGTCTGTGTCGTCACATCTAATGCAGTAGTTGGCTCATCAGCAATTAGAATTTTAGGATTACATGCTAGCGCAATGGCAATCATAACCCGCTGCCTCATTCCACCTGAAAACGTATGGGGATAGCGTGATAGACTATCTTTCGGATCAGGGATGCCCACTTCAGTTAATAATTTTATAGCCTTTTTAACAGCATCTGCTCTTGGAATGGGTTCATGGTTCCGAATACCTTCAATAATTTGATCACCAATCTTCATTGTTGGATTTAAACTTGTCATTGGGTCCTGAAAAATCATCGATAGCTCTTTGCCGCGAAGCTGTTCCATTTGTCTATCCGTATAATGCGTGATATCCTCACCTTGGTAAATAATTTGTCCTTGGATAATACGTCCCGGCGGTGATGGAATTAATTTCATCACATTTTGAACAGCAACACTTTTACCACTACCAGATTCTCCTACGATAGCTAATGTTTCGCCTTCCTTGACATGAAAAGAAATATTACGCACAGCCTGTACCTCACCAGCATACGTATCAAAAGAAAACTTAAATTGCTTTACTTCCAATAGGGTTTCTTTCATTTGCTCACCCCTCTCTCAACTTCGTAATTTAGGATCTAATGCATCGCGTAAGCCATCACCGAATAAGTTGAATGATAGCATGGTAATCGAGATTAATAGCGCCGGAATTAATAACTGGTATGGATAAATTCGGAAAACGGCTGTTCCAAGATTAGCAAGCTGACCCCAGCTTGGGATTGGGGGTGAAATCCCCAAACCAATAAAGCTTAAGTACGCTTCTTGAAAAATCGCTCCCGGCACGCTCATCGTCATACCCACGACAACGATACCTAATGTGTTAGGTACTAGATGTTTAAAAATTAACGATAGATGTGAGGCACCTAATAACTTGGAGGCTAAAACGAATTCACGTTCTTTCAATTGTAGAATAAGTCCTCGTACATCACGTGCTGCTCCCATCCATCCTGTTAAAGCAAAGGCAATAATTAACGGAATTGGCCCCGAACCGAACACGAGCATAATTAAAATGACATAAATCATCGAGGGAATACAAATAATAATGTCGACCGCTCGCATAATGATTGTGTCGATAAAGCCACCAAAGTAACCAGAGATGCCACCGATGACAATTCCAATTACACTTGGGATAATTGAGCCAAAAATCCCAACCGCAAGTGAAACACGGGCACCAACCCACACGCGCACCCATAAATCTCGACCAAGTGAATCCGTACCAAAAAAATGATCCCGTGATGGCGCAGCATTGGTATTACTTAAATTTTGATCCATGTAGCTATATGATGACAGTTCAGGAACAATAATAGCCAGGATCAAAATAAGAATAATACAGATTAAGCCAAACATTGCAACCCTGTTTGCAATTAGGCGCCTTCTTACGTCACTCCAAAAAGAAATCGTCGGTCTTACAATCGGGTCATTAGCATGATCTGTTGCTCCAACTCGTTCAAAAGGGTTTTCGATCATAAACTGTTCACTTCTACTCATTTATCTCACCTCACTTCATTAACCTGATCCGTGGATCAACAATGCCATATGCAATATCAACGAGAAAATTAGCAAAAACCATAAAAATACCAAAAAATACAGTCAGTCCCAAAGTTACCGTATAATCTAAACCAGTAATTGAATTAATAAAATGCTGACCCAAGCCTGGTAAGGCAAAGATCTTCTCAACAACAAATGTGCCCATAAGCACACTAGTTACCATTGGACCAAGCATTGTTAAGATTGGAATACTAGCATTTCTAATTTGATGACGCCTAACGATTTTCCCTTCACTTAAGCCTTTTGCCTTGGCCGTTTTCACATAATCCTGTGACATGACCTCAAGCATACTCGCTCGCATCACTCGTGTTAATATTGCCAGTAACGATAAAGCTAGTGCAATTGTGGGCAGGATCGTATGCCATTCCGTTTGCCATTGTGCCATCGGCAAAATTTGCAATTTCAAAGCGAAGATATATTGTAGAAAAGAGCCCAATATAAAGCTTGGTATTGAAACGCCAATAACAGATAACAATACACATAAATAATCAGTCAGTTTACCACGCTTTCTGGCGGATAGTACGCCAAGAAATAACCCAATCGGCAGGGCAACAGCTAGTGCTCGCAACCCTAAGTCAGCGGAGACTGGAAATGATGTGGCAATTATCTCATTCACTGTGCGATTTCGATATTTAATGGAGTAGCCGAGATCACCTTGAAGTAAATTTTGCATATAAGTCAAGTATTGCTCAAACAAGGGCTTATCCAATCCATAATAGCTCATCATCTTTTCCTGCATTTCAACAGTGAGCAAGGTTTCCGTTTGAAACGGGTTGCCCGGAAGGGTTCTTAATAAAAAGAAGGATAACGTAACAAGTAAAAAAATGGTTACAATAGAGATAATAAATCGCTTAACAATAAACCTAATCACGCTCAATCCGCTCTCCTTTCCCTTCTAGAATGGAAAAGACAGGGTCAACGATCATAACATAACGAGCGCGTCCCCATCTTATTGCTTAACTATTCAAGTATTGAAGCATAGATAAATTCTATCGAACCTGTTTGTCTACCATAATGCAGATCGCCTACATAATCCTGGACCAGGTATGCCGAACCAGGTAACCACAGTGGAACCGTAGCTGCACTCTCCAATAGGATAGACTCTGCCTCTTGCAATTGTTCCATACTAGCATTAAAGTCTTGGTTACTTGCTTGCTCAGTTATTAGCTCAGAATACGCATCATTTTCCCAGTTCGAATAATTATTTCCATTACCTACTGTAAAACCTTTTAGGAGCGTATCTGGATTTACTCCTGTACTCTGACTAACAAGTGTAATATCAAAATCCCCTTCTATTAAAGCACCAATTGCCTGTGGAACTGGTAAAATACTTAAATTAACATTGATGTTTAACTTATCGCGCCAGTTTTCCTGCAATGCTTCTGCATACTGCTGGTGAACGGGAGAATCCATTGACACATAAGTAATGTCCGGTAATTCAGCTGGATCTGACAGACCTAGCTGATCAAGTGCTTCTTCCAAATAAGCCAGTGCCTGTTCTTCATCTCCACCGCTTGGTACATTGGTTGAATTAGGGAACAGCGTTGTAAATGGATCGCCCTCAATTAAGATTGATGGATCGACCATCCGTTCAGCCACTTCAGTTCCTGGAGAAGCAATGGCATTTACAATCGATTCCCGATCAATCGCATAGCTTAGTGCTTTCCGTAAGCTTTCATTATTCAGTAGCTCGCCCTCATCACTATTTAGCGCTAAGTATTGCAAAGTGCCCCCAGCATAAGTTCCATAATCCGAAAAACTGACTGTCTGACTTGCTGAAATGGAGTAAAGTGCATCAACATCACCTAATTCAAACATACTTACTCGCGTATTTTCATCTGGAATAATTAACTCAATGACTTTATCTAGCGTTATCCGTTCCGCATCCCAATAAACTTCATTTTTTTCTAACTCTATTGTTGATTCTTTTTCCCAGCTTGTTAGTACAAATGGACCCGTACCAATAAACGTTTCAGGATTTGACCCATAACTCTCACCATGCTCTTCAACGAGATCTTGTCTAATCGGATAAAAATTAGTTCCTTGGGCAAGCTGATCAATGAAAAAAGGATTATTAACGGCAAGGGTCAATTGCAATGTTTTATCATCGAGTGCTTCGATACCAACTTCACTTTGCTCAGTGAGCTCTCCTGAAGCATACGCTGCGGCATTTACAATCGAATCAAATGAGCTTGTTTGAGAAGAACCTGTATCAGGATCTAATGTTCTAAAGAATGAGTAAACAAAGTCATCAGCTGTAACCTCAACCCCATCTGACCAAGTTGCATCACGCAAATTAAACGTGTAGATAAGTCCATCTTCAGAAATATCGTAGGAATCCGCTAACCCACTTACCACTTCATCGTAACTATTGCGGACAAGACCTTCATTAATGGCATACATAATTAATGCGGACATTTCATCATTAATTAAGCTAACATCTAAGGAAACCATGTCATTGTGACCGGCAAACGTAAATATTTGGTCAATATTAGCTTGTTCAACATCATTACTTTCATCACTATTTTCTGATGGAGGCGTTTCAGTTCCTGTCGTAGTCGAGCACGCAGCTAATCCAAACAATAATGCAAGCAAAGATAACCCCACAAATCTTTTATTAAACAATTTATTCACCTTTTGTCCCCCTAAGCTTTAGTTATATTTGAATTATTTGAGCAGCTTCTTTCAGCTAATCGAAAGTGTCTTCAGTTAACTTTTGCGAGGCTATCGCCTTGTGTGCCAGCTCTAAAAAACTAGCAATGCGAAAAATCAGACAATTCAAAATTTATTTGCTAATCATATCATCGACTTTTCACCAAGTCAACAAAGTGTGTAAATATAGTTGACAAAGTTTTTAAAAAATAATGTGAATTAACTTATACTAGTTGATATAATAGCTATTATCTCAGATATTGTTAAAAGACCCTATGTTGACAAAGTGTTTATTATTAAACTAGAATACTCTTAATTCATAAATAATACTACGGAGGGCTATTAAAATGTCTTATACATTAAAGAATTGTCGTCTTATTCCCGAGTTATCAGGTCAACACCACTTAACGATCGCCGATGTTTACGTTGATGAAGGGAAAATCATTAGCATCGCTGACCCAGACAGCCATACCGCTCAAGGAATAGTAATTGACTGTAAGGGTAAAACGCTTCTTCCAGGCTTATTTGATCTTCATGTCCATCTCCATTCTGAAGAAGAAATTATGCCAACAGCAGCGAATCACTTTACTATTATGAAAAAGGCAATGCAAAGCGCTCAGCTCTATTTAGACTATGGTTTTACAACTGTGCGAGATATGGGCAGTACAAACCGTGTTTCACATGCCGTTAGAGAGGTCATTAATGAAGGGCTTTTCATAGGCCCCCGTGTTATTGGTGGCGGGAAAATCATTCGCCCAACAAGTAAAGAGAATTATCATGCTGGTGATTCATTTATTAGAGAGGTCACTGGCCACAACGAGATGCTCAAAGCAGCGCGTGAAGAATTTGCAGAAGGTGCTGACATTATTAAGATATACGCATCTGGCTCAGCACTTCAAACTAGTGGCGTACCGACACAACCTATTTTCCTCCCTGAGGAAATAAGAGCAGCAGTAACAATTGCGACGATGGAAGGAAAGAAAGTCGCAGCACACTGTCATAGTCGCGAGGCAATTAATATGTGCTTAGCAGATGGCGTATATACGATTGAGCACGCGACTTACGTTGACGATGAGGCAATTGAAATTTTGAAAACTGAGCAGAGCTATCTTGTACCAACACTGACACCAATGCATCATCGTAAACCAAACAACCGCGATCCTAAGGATGATGCTATTTTAGAGAAAAAGCTAAAAGTATTGGCTGAAGCATCATCAAAACGATTACGCACAGCTTATCAAGCTGGACTTAAGATGGGCTTTGGTACCGACGTATCCATTCATAGTTTTTCTAACCGGATTGGTATTGAATTTAAAATGCGCAAGGAGCTTTGCGGAATGGAGAATATCGATATTCTATTGCAGGCCACCAAGTATAGCGCATTAATTGCTGGCCTGGAGGGCGTAACTGGTGAAATTAAAGAGGGATATGAAGCAGATTTAATTTTAATGGACGGTAATCCTGATCAGGATTTAACTGTTATGTATGAAAAACCTGCCATTGTATTTAAAAATGGTATAAAGGTCGTTTAAAAGAAATTTAGGGCACATGCGTCGTTCAACGCATGTGCCCTAACTTGTGTGCTCAACTTCCATTTAGATTTTGGTAATTCGATAAAGGACGTGTTGTGCAAGTTGCTCATCGTTTTTGACAACCGGATGAACAAAGGACTTAACATATTCCATCCCTATCTTCTCCATTACCCGCCTTGATGGTTGGTTTATCGCAGCGGTAAAGCTATATACTTCACTTAAACCAAGCTGATTAAAGCCATAATCTAAACAAGCCTTCGCCCCTTCAGTTGCCAGCCCTTTTCCCCAGGCCGCTTCCTTTAGCCGCCAACCTATTTCTACACACGGCGTAAAATCGGCTTCAAATGCAGCGTTGTGAAAACCAATAAATCCAATAAAATCTCCTGTTTGCTTTATTTCAGCCGCATAAAGGCCAAATGATTCTTGGTTAAATTCCTCTTGAATGCGTTGATAAAATTGTCGTGTTTCTTCATCAGATAAGCAACTCCTGAAAAAGCGCATGACCTCTGGATCTGCATTCATTGCTGTAAATGCAGGTAAATCAGCTTCCTGCCAGTCTCTTAATAACAGCCTTTCTGTTTCAATATAAAGCATAACTACCCTCCCGAATTTGAAGCATTTCGCTCTTCTTGCTTAACAAAATCAATCGCTACAACAAGCGCAATGACGATATGTTCATAGGACTCATCTTGGACATCAATTTCGTAAGTATCCCCCCAGGTAAACCATTTTTCGTTGACACGGGCAACATAATCACCGTTACTGACCACATCAAAACGCTTATTCCAGAAGTCACCTTGCACTTCAACACCTACCCCAGCAATATGGTATCGTGCCCTAAAGAAGGAAAACTCCTTTTGAATGGTTATAATTTCCTCTCCATCCACATCTACAAAGAACTTAGGTAGAAAGCTAAACACCTTCTTCGTAATTAGGGCGACTTCACGTTGATCACGATCAAGAATCGTAAACGTCTTAGGAATTTTTAAAAAACTGCCTTCCACATAATATTTATCCATTTCCTGATCATCTTTAACAGTAAATCGCCCGCCCAAACTAAACACCTTTTGCTTCATATATAAACGACTCATGTTCATTTACTCCTCTCTACACGTCATAACATTTTCAACTAATCGTTTAGCCCTCTGATTGATAACTATGCCAAGAATCATTATCTCTTCATTATAAACGGGGGTAGGTCGTTTTTGTAGGCTTTTATTGACTTAGTCAGAAATTATGCGCGATCGCTCCCAATTGACAGTTTTCACACTTAAATTTATTTTTTCGCACCTAAATTTAAACGTGTGCGATATCAACTTACTTGAGAGCGAACCGACGTGAATAAGAGCGAATTTAACCAAATAGGAGCGATCGCACTCATTTATGCACAATCGCTCCCAATAGATAATTTTCGCACTCAAATTTATTTTTTCGCACCTAAATTTAAATGCGTGCGACATCAACTTACTTGAGAGCGAACCGACGTGAATAAGAGCGAATTTAACCAAATAGGAGCGATCGCACTCATTTATGCACAATCGCTCCCAATAGATAATTTTCGCACTCAAATTTATTTTTTCGCACCTAAATTTAAAGCAAATCGGCTAATGGTGTGAACTGCTGTTCAAACGCCATGGCTACATTCTCATTAGTCGTATGACCTTGATAAATATTTACACCTGTATAAATCATTTGATCTAGCTTACATGCAGCTAAAAAACCTTGTCTGGCAATTTTAATCGCATAAGGAATGGTCACATTAGTTAAAGCTATTGTCGACGTTCTTGGCACAGCACCTGGCATATTGGGCACAGCATAGTGAAGCACGCCATACTTTTGATAAACAGGATCATCATGGGAAGTGGTTCGATCAACTGTCTCAAAAATTCCACCTTGATCAATCGCGATATCAATAATTACTGAACCAGGCTTCATCTCACTTACCATTGCTTCAGATACAAGTTTAGGAGCTTTGGAGCCAGGAATTAGAACCGCACCAATAACAACATCTGCTTCCTTTACCGCCTTGGCAATATTTAGCTGATTAGACATTAATGTGACAACATCTTGACCGTAAATATCTTCAATTCTTTGCAGAACATCTAGTTTTACGTCTAGAATGGTAACGTGGGCTCCTAAGCCCTTAGCAATTTGAAGCGCATTCTGACCAGCGACACCACCACCAATAATGACAACCTTACCATTCTGAACACCAGGCACACCGCCAATTAATACCCCTTCCCCACCTTGCGGACTCTGCAAGTAGTGTGCACCTAGTTGCGGTGCTAGCCGCCCTGCCACAATACTCATTGGCGTTAAAATAGGCAAGCCACCTTTTTCATCCATCATTGTTTCATAGGCAATTGCAGTAATGCCAGATGCCTTTAATGCTGAAGTAAGAGCAGGTTCATTAGCTAAATGCAAGTAGGTAAATAAAATAAGATCATCTCGAAAAAACCCATATTCGCTTTCCTGTGGTTCCTTTACCTTAATGACCATATCTGCTGCCCATACTTCTTGAGCAGAGACTACTATGCTTGCACCAGCCTCTTCGTATAATTGATTGGTAAAGCCCGCTTCCGTGCCGGCCTCTTGCTCAATAATAACCTCGTGGCCATCCCGCACCAACAACTGAACTCCATTAGGCGTAATCGCTACACGACGTTCATTATTTTTAATTTCCTTCGGTATCCCAATCTGCACTTTCAAACCCCTCCCCTTCACTAACAAACTAGTTTCCTAAAGTGATCTTTTTCACAAGAGCAAATTTAACATGGTAATCTAATGGGTTCTAGCTTTATGTGCGAATATCTGCCACGATTATTCTGTAAGCTATGACAAATGTTCAAAGATTTATTAAGCATATGATCAGTAGCTATGTCATGATAACAACAATTACAGCAATCAAAAAAATTCCGAACCAAATATTCATTGTCCTGAGTCGTGTTTGCGTGTCTTTATTTAGTTTTCTTGTCAAAACGTCCCCATACTTAACATGACGAAAACTTTTATAAATTAGATAATACTGAATACTTGCAACACTTATAGCTACAGTAGCGATCACACTAAAAAGCAAGCAATGACCACCTTTCATCATATTTTTACTAGTTCAAGCGCTAGTCTTTTGTAGTTGTGCGATTGAAAATGCGCCACATACTATCCGAATAGGGTTTAGCTAAATCCAGCTCTGCTCTAGCTAGATATTTTGAATCAACTTGCTTATTAACAAGTAATTGCACAAGTGAATTGTCCAATTGCTCAATAATAAAAAATGGGTGCTGATCATCCTTTACGCCACCAACACTATTTAAATTAATTGTTTTGCCGTTCATTAAAGTAATGCGATAATAAAAATGCCCCTTTCTAGAAGCACCTAAATTAATCTTGTCCACGTCATGATAAGGATACCTTTGTCCCATTGGCTTCAAGGGATGGTAATCTATTATTTCGTTATCTGTAAGTATCGTTACGTTCGTCGTTAAACCATAAATTATTGTTGCATTGATAACAATAGCAACCAGCAGTTTACGTTTACTATTGAGTAATGACAACCACTTCAGGCGAAAACGTCGCTTTAATAAGCTTACCAAACAATACGATAATGACACGATATAAATAATGTATAGATTGACATATGGTTCATTAAAAGTCCACATTAAATAATTGTCTCGACCATAAAGGCGCTCGTGATAGTATTGTGTGATAATAAAAAGTAGAAATGTACAAATAATAGTAAAAATTAAAAAAATAATGCCACTCATTATCCATCGAAAAAGCTTCATCTTAACCTCCAGTTTTTAAATAAATGTCCCTACCCTACGCGCTACTATATAACTAAATTATAGCTTAAAAAACAAAAAAAGGGAGCAGATATTCATTCATTTACAGTGCCTTTATCATTGCGAAATTTTATATCAATTAATAGTTTTTAATACTTGCTTTTTTAAAGGATAGGACTATACTATTCTAGGGGAATGAAACCGCATATTAAGAGGGGGTGCAAAATGGGAAGAGATATGACTTCAGGAAACCCATTTAAGCTTATTGTATTTTTCACATTACCTTTGCTATTAGGGAATGTGTTTCAGCAATTCTATACTATTTCCGATACTTTTATTGTTAGTCAGACTCTTGGATTGGATGCACTAGCAGCAGTTGGGGCCACTGGAAGTATTACTTTTTTAATCTTAGGACTGGCTATTGGTTTAACAGCAGGTCTAGCCGTTATTACAGCTCAACGGTTTGGGCGAAAGGATGAGGCCGCATTAAAAAGAAGTCTGACCGTTAGTATTGTAATTACAAGTATCGTAAGTATTATGATAACAATCATTGCTGCACTTAATACAAGAAATATCCTAACTATTATGCAGACACCACCAGAGATTATTGATTTAGCCTATGATTATTTATTTATCATTTTTCTCGGCATTGGGCCAACTGTGATGTTTAATTTTCTCGCTAATATTTTGCGGGCCATTGGTGATAGCCAGACCCCATTATTTTTTTTAATCATTAGTTCTTTATTAAATATAGCTTTAGATTATTTATTTATTCTTGGTTTTAATCTTGATTTAGCTGGTGCAGGTATAGCAACGGTTATGTCTCAGCTCGTCGCTTCTCTTTTATGTATGGTGTACATTAAGAAGAAAATACATATCCTGCACATTAGGAAAAGGGACTGGACTCTAGAGTGGGCTGAATATGCTGAGCACTTACGCATTGGGCTACCTTATGGCTTCCAGTATTCAATTATTGCTGTTGGTTCCATTGCAATTCAAGTCACACTAAATCAATTGGGTGCGCTGTCAGTGGCTGCTTTTACCGCTGCTAGTAAAATTGATCAATTGCTAACAATGCCACTACCCGCCTTTGGCATAACGATGTCGACATTTGCCGCTCAAAATTTTGGTGCCAAGCAGTTTACCCGTATTAAAAAGGGGATGCGGGTAGGATTATTAATTACGATCAGCTACTCATTTGTCATTGGATTAATCCTATTCTTTGGTGGTCGCTTCATGTCATCATTCTTTGTAAATGACGCTAACAGCGTTGTACTTGACTTAGCAGAACAATTTTTCAAGCTACAAGCGCCTTTTTACAGTCTGTTAGCACTGGTATTTTTACTAAGGCACACCATTCAAGGGGTCGGTAATAGCTTCGCACCAACATTAGCTGGCATTATGGAATTAGTCGGACGTGTTATCGGCGCCTTTGTCTTAGCTCATTATTTCGGATTTAACGGGGCGGTAATTGCTAGTCCATTAGCTTGGCTTTGTGCAATTATCCCGTTAGGTCTGTCATACTATTTCACACAGCATTTACTGACAAAAGAGGCAAGCCCAATCAGCGTCTTTCTTTCACTTGGATCTAAGAAAGTACTCGAAGCAACACAAAATCATTAATTTATCATCCAAACCAATGCGGAATTCGCAAATTAATTACCGTATTGGTTTATTTTTTTAAAAAAATTAGCTCAGCATTATATTGCGTGGAACGCGCGAAATTAAAATACACGTGTACCGGAGTTATTCACTATCCCCATTCACAGCTCATTATTTAACCTCCTCAAGAAATATCCGCTGACTAAAGCCACCATGACTGACTTCCTTGTTCACCTTAACCTGTTCAACTTCCTGCATGGTTAACCCGTAATGGCAAAGGAACGCTTCTAATACCGTTAAAACATCATCCGCCTCCTCAAGTCGCTCCTCTCTGGTCTGCGCTTCAATAAGCTCTTCAATCTCCTCGTTCAGTTTTTCAGATAATGCGTCTTGATACTCAGCATCTGATAAAATACATATCTGAGCTAATTTACCAGATTTATTTATTATACTAGGAATTTTGTCCCGGACTAATTTATTGTAAACAGGCATGACCGTCACCTCATCATTGGCATTATTCTTATATTTACTAATCTGGCGTGAAGCTACTACAAGCAAATATAATATTTATCCCTATAGTAACATTAATCTTAATTGTGTACACAATATGAACAACTATAGAAGGTAAAGTGTGCGAGCTTCGCTGATTGTTAGATGAACCAATCGGGCTTTTACCGACTGTTGATCACCGTTTTGCATAATTGAATGCTTCTCTTATGCTTGATATGGGGACTTACAGTCAGTTAATCTGCGAGCTACAATTATTTCAACCAGACTAGCAAATCCTTTGATTAGTTGATGCTATTTAACTTATAATAGAAGTGGTAAATAAAGTGAATCTTCAAGCAGTGACGTTTTTCTTGATCCTTCACTAATTGTTAGCACCTAAAGAACGGGCTCTAAACGAATCGGGCTTTCACTGACGATACTTCGGTTCGTCTAATATGTTTAAAATGGAGCTTACAATCAGACAATAGCAATAACCAAAAAATCTGTAAAGGTGGTTAGGTACATGAATTTAGTCACGTTGAACAATGGCATTAAGATGCCGCAGCTCGGTTTTGGTGTATTTAAAGTTGAGAACGAACAGGCTACTCAGGCGGTAGCAACGGCACTTGAAGTTGGCTATCGATCCATCGACACGGCGATGATCTACCGTAATGAAGAAGGTGTGGGTAAGGCATTAAGAGAATCACAAATTCCAAGGGAAGAGTTATTTATTACCACCAAGGTCTGGAATACTGATCAAGGCTATAAAAATACAAAACGTGCCTTTGAGGAAAGTATTAAGCGGCTTGGCCTTGAGTATGTTGACCTTTACTTAATCCACTGGCCAACGCCTAGGTTTGACACATACATTGAAACTTATCAAGCACTTGAAGAATTGTATTATGAAGGACGTGTTAAAGCCATAGGTGTAAGTAATTTTGAGATCGCACACCTCGAACGTATTTTACAGGAATGCAAGGTTAAACCTGTCGTTAATCAAATAGAGTGTCATCCTCACCTGACACAGAAGAAGTTAAAGGCTTTTTGCGCACAGCATGATATTTTTGTTGAGGCGTGGAGCCCGCTTGAGCAAGGTGGCGAAGTACTACAGGATGATGCCATTACTAAAATTGGTTCTACACATAATAAAACGGCAGCACAAGTAGTGCTACGTTGGCACATTCAAAACAACACTATTGTTATTCCAAAATCAATTACTCCTGTTAGAATTGAAGAGAATTTTAATATATTTAATTTTGAATTAAGTGATGAAGAAATGAGCATCATTGACAATTTAAATATTGATCGCCGTAAAGGATCAGACCCCAATGAAATGCACGTGAAGTAAAACACCGCTGGGACACGCTGTCGTTTACGCTCTTAAAAAAGAGGGGTACTTGTTAATACCAACTATAAAAGGTGGTTATACTATTGAACTATGTCACACTAAATAATGGGTTAAAAATGCCGCAGCTAGGATTTGGCGTATGGCAAGTAAAAAATGAGGGGGCTACAGCCGCTGTTAATAAAGCACTTGAAGTCGGCTATCGTTCAATTGATACGGCAATGATTTATCGTAATGAGGAAGGCGTTGGACAAGCCCTCAAGAACACGACTGTTCCACGAGAAGATTTATTTATTACAACCAAGGTTTGGAATAGTGATCAAGGCTACGACAGTACATTACGCGCTTTTGAAGAAAGCTTAGCTCGGCTTGAATTGGATTATGTCGACCTCTATCTTATTCACTGGCCTACTCCACAGTACGATCAGTATATTGAGACATACCAAGCACTTGAACACCTTTACAAAGATGGTCGCGTTAAAGCCATTGGTGTATGTAATTTTGAAATTGAACACCTTGAGCGTTTGTTAAAGGAATGTGATGTTAAACCCGTTTTGAATCAAGTTGAATGTCACCCTCATCTAGCTCAAACAGAGTTGAAAGCCTTTTGTGCCCAACACAATATTTACCTTGAGGCATGGAGCCCATTAGAGCAAGGCGGCGATATTTTAAAAGACGATGTTATTAAAGCAATTGCTACTAAACACAACAAGACTGCTGCTCAAGTTATCTTACGTTGGCATTTACAAAGCCATTCAATCGTTATTCCTAAATCCGTGACACCATCGCGAATTGAGGAGAACTTTAACGTGTTTGATTTTGAACTGGCGACTGAGGAGATGGAGCAGATTAATGCACTTAACCTAGATAGACGTCGAGGACCACATCCGAATGAGATGAATAATCGTTAAAGTTATCCAATTGACACTCGCTAGTCAAAAAGCAGCGTATTCACTAATAAGGAGTATCTTCATTTAGTGGTGGTTTTCTTTCCTCCGCTAATTGGCAGCATCACATGCTTGCACCTAAAGCTATGACCAAAGTGTTGCCTCCAAAAAAGAGCTCTGAACAAATTGACTTTGACTGACTGTTAACCCCCACTTCGCATACTTGGATTCTCATCTTATGCTAAGGGGGGCCTACAATCAGTTAATCTGCTCTTTTATTAGCTTTGGTTAGTTCGCAATCTATAATAGGTGAAAACGCCGCCCCCACTTAAAAGGAGCACTAGTCCCAAAATCAGATAGTTAAACTGTGTTGTTGCCGTTGCTGGTAACGCCTCACCACTGCTCTCACTTTCATTACGTAAATCTTCAATTGTTCCCTCACTTGGATCTACCGAATCCTCTATATCTACTGGGTCTGCGGGGTCTATTGAATCTTCTTCATCAATCGGTTCTTCTGAATCTACTGGATCTTCCAAATCGATTGGATCCTCTGAATCTACTGGATCTGTTGGAGCACCATTCTCTTCTTCATCTTGCTCAAATGCACCATCAGCATAAAGCTCTCTATACAATTGCTGATCACTAAGAACCTGAGCATAGTAACGCAAGCTAACTTCAGTAAATTCTTCAGCAAAATCATCACCATAATTTGTAAAAACGGTAGCTAAATTATTAACATAATCATTAACACCCAGTTGACGCGCGGCTCTAATATGGGCATAGGCAGTTGCTTCAGCACTTGCCTGAATAAAATTATCTAAATCAGCAACGCCTGCGAAATCAGTTGGACCAACTTCATCTTTAAAAGGCGACCGTTCCTTTACTAAGAAAGACTGGTCATTGACCTCTAATGTCCCCCAGTGAATATCGGCAAAATTGTGCAACGCAAAGGTTCCAGCAATAGTTCGGTTTGCATGCGCTCCATATTCTGATCCGTTAAATAAACCTGAAGCCTCAACAGCTGATGGTCCCTGAGCTTTCACATCTAGGATAATATCGTCCTCTAGCGATGATGTCTCTCCCTCAATCAAGATATAGAAACGATCATAGCCCAAGCTACCTAGGCCAGCATTAATTCGGCGGGCAATATCCTTAATTTCAAAATAGTCTTGTCCTACCTCATCTTTTATATTTTGATCAATGCCTGCGATGTACGTCGACCAGTTATCAATTATGTTCTGTTTTTCCGTCTCTGTAGCTAAAGCAAGGCGGTTGTTTGTTATATCAAATTGTCGGCCATTTCCTATTGTTGTCCAAGTTGTTAACTGATTATTTAATGGTTCACCACTCACAGATTTTGCAAACTCACCAATAAACCCAGTTAAATTATCCTGAGTAAAATAATGCTCTTCAACATTAATCTCTCCATCCGCAACGCGCTGAACGGCTGCTTGATAGGCGCTAGCGTAATGATTGACACTATTCATAATCGTAGTCTCTTCAAGCTGTAGTCTTGGTGCCGCATCATTTAATAAGTAGAGACTCGTACCAAATTTTACTAGATCATAGTAAAAAGGCGCAATTCCTACTTCGTCAAAATCATTTAATTCAAAGATAGCCTCTCCAAATCGATTACCATAAAACCCGATATTTTCTATATGCAAATCACCTGTAATCCACGTATTAAACTGATTTAGCGCATTCCAGCTTTCAGGAAATTCAATGACATTATTGTTTATATCTCGAAAAAATAGTGAAGCAGTCCCACGATAAAAAGCAAACGGTCCAGTTGCCAGCTGCTCAAGCTTGGTTGCGCGAATATTACGATCAGTAATATGTGCATTGGCAGCCAGCACATCTGTCCTTATGCTTGCTAGTCTTGCCTCACCAATGACCGGATTCAAATCATCTAAATTAATTGGAGGTCGACCAGGTAAGACAAAATCAACATCTTCTATCTCATGATAATAGTGAGCAATTGGTGTGAAGTCAGTAATTCCCGTGTTCCCATCAAGGTTCAAACGAATACGAAGCCTTGCTAAATTTTCCAACGGACGAATATCAGTAATTGCATTATCACGAATGTTAAGGTCCTCTAATCTACTCATGTACTGTAACGCACTAATATCAGTTATATTATTCCTTCTCAATACTAACCGTTCCATTTTCGTTAGCGAGGATAGAGCAGATATATCCGCTACTTGATTTGAATGAAGGTTTAGCTCCACCATTTCTGTTGCGTTGGCCAAAGGTGCTACATCGACGATGCCATTATTCCTTGCACTAAATTCAGTAAGCTGTGATAAATCTTCAAGAGCAGTAATATCTGTTACACGATTATCACGAATATCAAGTTGCTCTAAATTAAGTAATTGTCCTAGCGGTGTTAATGATTCAATAGCGTTTACCCGTACGTCTAAAATTTTTAGATTAATTAAATTTTCAATACCAACTAAGGTTACCAGGCTATTTTCTCTTAAATCAATTGACTCTAACTGGGTTAACGCTGACAGCGGTGTTAAATCATCTATTTGATTGGAGCGCATTTCAAGAGCTTGTAAATTGGTCAACAGCTCTATTCCTGCCAAGCTAGAAATCCCTTGATTGCGGACGCTTACTAGTTCAGTAATAGTTGCTAAAGCTTCATAACTAAGTTCATGGTAGCCAAGCGCTGCTATTTCTTCTTTTACGGCCGCTAAAAGGGAGGCATCGGTAAATGCCTCCTCTATCATCAATATCTCATAATTGGTTTGAGTCTCTTGCTCGTTTTCGGCATGTGTATAAGCTGTATTGATTAAAAAACCAAAACTAATGACAACAATAAGTACTAAGCGATGTTTTATTCTTAAGATCATGATGTCCACCTCTTTTTTTATTCACTATAGCAAGCTTTCGTAAGCTAGAGGTGGAATTTACCGAACGTTAACAAAAACCTTACTCACTATTTACATGAGAGTAATACTATTAATGGTTAGATTAAGATAGTTAAACGTCATCATAACTCTGCCTTTACTCGATTCATTAAGAGAATCATATGGATTCCAAAAACAAGCAAGATACCAAGGCTACCATAAGCATAGATCAAATTAGTTAATTGACTACTCGGAAAAAACCTAAACAAGAAACTAGTAAAAAATATTAGTAAACACCAGGCTGATATCCATTTTAAGTAGTTCAAGCCTAACAATTGATGATGCTTACTCATGCGAATTAGCGTATATAACCTTATAACAATGGCCAAGGCAAGCAGTAGGTAGAGTAAAACTATTCTAGATCCAGTCACTTGGATGCTAAGCAGCAGTCCAAGACAATGAAAGAGAACGACACCGCCTACAACTGAGAGTATCGAGAGCACCTCAATTTGAATTACTTTAGTGAGCAGACGTCCAGGAAACAATATTAGCGTATGATAACAATGATGTTGAATAACACGAGAGCGATAGCCAGCAATTAGATATAATAGACTTGCAAAGACAAACAATCCTTCATAATAAGAGGGAGCTTTAACGATCAACAAAACAATGACAGGCAAACTAATTATAAAGACCACCCCTGCTCGCTTAGCCTTTATCCGTTTGCATTCAAGCCAAACAAATGGGTAGCGATTACTAACCATACTCTTGTTTAATCCTAATCGCATAGGTTTTTGCTTATTTCTAGCCAAAGATTCTGTTTCACTATAGATAAAAGTTATAAAGGTAGGCTTTTTTATAAAGTAGATAATAAAACTAATAGACACACCAACAGCCAGTAAAAACAATAAGACTGCAACAAGGGTTATTCGTCCATAAACAAACGCACCTAACTGATCAAGTAGGCTGATAAATAATGAAGTACCGTCATCAGTAATGAGCATAATGGTTAGGACAAGATAGCCAAATCCTAATAAATTAGCAACACCCAGTGCTAGCCTCTTTTTCATAGCATCACTTCGAATGGTTGAACAGCAAAAAGCAAGCCAGCTAGGAAAAAGTAAAGCGATAAATGAAACGATTGCTTTAAAGACAATCGGCTGCCAGTCTCCCCTAACAAATAGAAAAAGCTCAAATAAAGCTGCTGCTCCAATCCACACAGAAAAGAAAGGCACAACCTTGACAATAAAGAGACTGCACACTTGGCGTACCAATTCCGTTTGACTTGTAGTTAACCAGCTTAAATCATTTCGATTCACCGGTAGCAGACTCGCTAAAAGTCCAGCTATTGCTCCTATCAAAACAAATCCAACCATTAACCAACCTATCCACCTCGTTGCTAGCTGATCGGGCTTTAGGTAAAAATAATGCTGGATAAACCATACCGCTACAATAATAGGTACAGCAATGAACAAGATATTGTCCATTTTGCTAAATTGATTCATGAACTGCCGCTTATATCGCCGAAGATGTAATAAAAAAATAACTTGCATTATCAGTCCCCTCAATCCTGTCTATTTAACAACTTTTCATCTAGAACAATAAGCTTATTTGGTCGTTTCTTTCTTTTTACGATTTTCCCTTGCTCAAGTACGAGGCAATAATCCGCAATATCCTCTATCCAATGAATATGTTGGGTAGCCACTACAATACTATTTCCTGCAAGCCTTTGTTCATCCAACCATTGTTTTAACCATTTTTGCGTTTTTCGATCTAACCCTGATGTCGGGTCATCTAACAAATATAGCTCAGCCTGTTGTAGCACAGCCCAAGCAAGCCATACCCTCCTCCGCTGTCCTGCCGATAACTGGCCACATAATTGCTCAGCATAGGCACCAAGATTTACCGCTTTAATCGCTTCCTGAACGATACGCTCGAGTGAAGGTCCTTTATGCCCAAAGGCCATTGCTTTAAAATGGAGTTGCTCAACTACTGTTAAATCTGGAATTAAGTCAGCCTGCTCAGGCAAATAGGCGATCTTTTTTCTTCCTTCACTAGTATTAGGATGTGAGCCGTCTAATAGCACTCGGCCCTCATCTGGCTCAAGTAATCCGGCTAGGCATCTCATTAATGTTGTCTTACCAGAGCCACTTGTCCCAACAAGTCCAACTATTTTTCCATTACTCACTTTAAAATTAAGATTAAAAACACCTTCTCCAGTGCGATATTTCTTTGTCAATTGCTCGGCACATAACACGATAGCCAACACCCTCTCTATTAACCATCCAAGTCTACCTTTCATTCTATGCATAGTATGTAATTAGTATGCTAGATTATCGTATTAGTCTTTGCCCTTTGACATTTGTTAGCAGATTATATATAATCAAAGCTAATTACTGATTGAGGAGGTGGAATCATCATTGGACGAGTCAAGGACAGTTGCTTTTTCTAATTGCCAACCGAATGAGGCAGAAGAAGATGCAGACCCCCATAGGGCGACCATAAATAAAGGCTTTCCTTTTCTTATATTACGTGAGTAGACGGGTTCTTTTTATTTTTTAGAAATAAAAAAGGAAGCTGTTTTTTTGTCGTACTCACAATTATATGAAAGAAGGAAAACACAAAATGAAGAACAATATAGAAGCTCGACAGCAAGGATTTTATCAACTTGCTAAAGAGGAGGTCTTTAAACGCTTTAAGGTTTCTCCAGAAAAAGGCTTAACAAAGCAAGAAGCACAGGAACGCCTGGCAATACACGGTCCTAATCAAATTGAGCATGAGGACACACCAAAATGGAAACTGTTTTTGCGCCAATTTAATAATATGATTATTTATATTTTAATTGTCGCTGCTGGCTTGACCTTTGGCATGGGACACTTGTCCGATTCAATAATTATCGGTCTGGTGATTATTATTAATGCTTGTATTGGCTATTATCAAGAAGTAAATGCTTCAAATGCTCTTGAGAAAATTCAGAAGCTACTTTCGTCGAATGCTACGGTTATTCGCGAGGGTCATCGGATTGATATTCCCGCTCAAAATATTGTACCTGGTGACTTAGTCTATCTAGAAGCCGGGGACCATGTACCTGCCGATTTAAGAATTGTAGATGCTGATAACTTAAGAATACAAGAGTCTTCGCTTACCGGTGAAGCAGACTCGATTATGAAGCAATCCATTATAATTGAGCAGCCAACACCATTAGCTGATCAAGTGAATATGGCGTTCGCTTCTAGCTCAATTACAAACGGTAGTGGGACGGGAGTTGTTGTTGCAACAGCAATTGACACCCAAATCGGACAAATTTCGACCGAGGTAAATAAAGTTGCGCAAAAGAAGACACCTTTAATGAAAGAGATTGATAATCTTGGTAAAGGTATCTCCTACGTTATTATTGGTGCGGCAATCGCCTTATTTATCTTTGGGTTGTTTATTGAAACATACTCACTAGCGGTGCTCGCATTAGCAATCGTAACGATGATTGTTGGCTCTGTCCCTGAAGGCTTACCGGCAACAACCTCTGTTATTCTTGCCATGGGTGTTAGTGATATGGCGAAAAAGAACAAGACCATCGTGAAGACTTTACCTGCAGTGGAAACGTTAGGCTCAGTTGACGTCATTGCAACAGATAAAACGGGTACCTTAACAAAAAATGAGATGACTGTTCAAGATATCTATACGTCTGAACATTACTACACCGTTTCCGGAACTGGTTATGCACCTAACGGACAGCTGTTGATGAACAATGAAGTGGTCGATCTGGCTAATGATCCTGAGTTGGCGGAATTATTAGTAGCCGGTTATCTAGCCAATGATACTGTATTAACTAATGATACAGAAGGTTGGTTTATCAATGGTGAGCCCACCGACGGATCATTTTTAACACTTTACCATAAAGCATTTGGCCTTAATCAACCATTATGGGATGAGCTTGACAAGATTCCATTTGATTCGGACTATCGATATATCGCCAAATTAGCCATTGATAACAATAATGAACGTAAGCTGTTCATCAAAGGCTCGCCTGATCGCCTCTTTCCAATGGCAAAGGCATTTGATCAGCATTTTGACAACGACACTTGGAAGCAAAGAGTTGATGCCTTATCTGCTCAAGGAAAGCGGGTTGTTGCTGTCGGTGTTAAAGATGTTGATCAATCAGCGAATAGCATTAACCATGAGGACTTGACCAGTGGCATTAAGCTGGTTGGGATTGTTGGGATCATTGATCCACCGCGCGAAGAAGTCATAGAGGCTTTGAAAGTCATGAAACAGGCTGGGATAGCAGTTAAAATGATTACCGGTGACCACCCCATTACAGCGAAAGCTATTGGCGAGCACTTAGGGCTAGCTGATCATATCCAAACCATTACCGGTGCTGAGATAGATGCATTATCGTCCGAGAAATTAGAAGATATTGTTAATAGTTATCAGGTCTTTGCCCGAACAACACCAAAGAATAAACTTGATATTATTGAGGCACTACAGAAGAGTGGTAAGGTAACTGCCATGACTGGAGATGGTGTTAATGATGCACCTGCTCTGAAAAAAGCGGATATCGGGATTGCAATGGGGATGAAAGGAACAGATGTCGCAAAGGAATCTGCCGATATGGTATTAGCAGATGACAACTTTTCCACAATGGCGATAGCCATTCGAGAAGGACGCAGAATCTATGAGAACATTAAAAAAAGTATTCTCTTCCTGTTGCCTACCTCGTTTGCCGAAGGATTAATTATTGCCTTTACCATTCTGGCTCAACGTGACATGCCCTTACAGGCGACCCAGATGCTCTGGATTAACATGGTATCGGCAATTACGATTCAGTTTGCCTTTATCTTTGAACCTGCTGAGCCCGGCATCATGAGTCGGTCTCCACGAAAAACAGGCGATTCACTCATGAATAAGCGTGATATCTGGCAAATGACTTATGTTTCGGTACTAATGGCGTTGATCAGCTTAATTGCCTATGATTGGCTAATTGACATGGGGGCAGATAAAGTAACCGCAGGAACAATGATGGTTAACATTATTGTCATGAGCAAGATTTTTTACCTGTTTAACATCCGTACTGCAGCCCTAGCTTTCTCTAAAGCCTTTTTCACCAATAAGAAAGCTTTTCTTATTATCGGGATTATGCTTATCTTGCAGCTTATTCTCACCTATGTACCGTTCATGCAAGCTGTCTTCTATACTGAACCATTAACTCTATTAGAGTGGTCAATTGCGATCATTGCTGGTATTATTGTGCTTCTTGTTGTCGAGATTGATAAATATATTAGGTTAAAGCTTAGGAAAAAAAGTGCAGTTTAACATACAATAAGCTTTAATAGAATAGGAGAAGTGCGATTACATATGCACTTCTCCTTATTTAATTTAGCCCAGCTTTATTTTAAAAAATCATTAACTCATAAATAATAAAAAGAATTTTCCTTAGTTACGATTTCTAGCTTAACAATCTTCTCCTTATTATCAATTGGCTGTTCGAGCATAAGATGGTCAAATGCTGTTCTTACGGCTAGAATACCCTGATAATAAGGATTTTGACAGATCGTTGCTGCAACAGTACCTTGTTGCAAATGTTGATAGATTGCCTGACTCATGTCATGACCAATTAATTTAACGTTAATAAATTCAGGAAAATGAGTCATTGCATTAGCAACCTCTGCTAATGACCCACAAGCGACATAAATGCCATCAGCAGACGTTAGCTGCTCTAAACAGCTTCTAATTGATTGATCTAATTGGCTGTTATTAATTTTTAAAACATGTACATTTGTTAATGGACTTTGCTCAGCCATAAATGTCTCAAAGCCTTGCCGCTTGTCACGCATTTGGTTTGTGTTACTATCATCTACTATGAGAGCAAGCTGCTTGGGTTGATAGGTAAGCAGACTTAATACTTCACCAGCTAATCTGCCTGCCTGATGATAATTTGCTCCTACATATGATAAGCGATTGCTAAGAGGGGAATCGTTATTAAAGGTGAAAATAGCAAAATCATCGCCACCTGTTTCAGCGATCAATTGTGTTAATTGTTGATCATCAACTGGGCAGATAACTAAGCCATTGTACAGGTTGGTGGCAATAATTTCTTCAACAGCTTCCTTCTGATCCTTTAAACAATAATTCGTTTTAAAAATATTAATTTCAAAGCCGTAATCCTGAACATCGTCTAGGGCTGACTGAATGCCCGTCTCAATTCCTTCCCAAAAGTAAGCAGGATAATGAGGGAATAAAAATGCTAGCCGGACGTACTTTCTCTTAGATAAAAAAAGAGCAGACTTATTCGGCTTGTAATTTAACTCCTTTGCTTTAGCTAAAACACGTTGGACCGTCTTTGGACTTACATTTCCCCTACTATGAAGGGCGCGGTCAACTGTCGCTAGAGATAGATTTAATTCTTCAGCTATTTTTTTTGCAGTTACTTTCATAAAATTCACCGTCTCTACTTTTATTGAGGCACGTACCTCAGTAAAAGCTAAAATGATAACGCTTTCATTTTTTCAATTCTATCTTACTGACTTCAGCTTGTCAATTACCGATCATGCATTTTCTTGTAAGATTAACCGTTAAGATTAAAAGAACGTGATACACCCTTTCAAGAATCAGTGCATCACGTTCTCTTTAATAGCTATTCATTAATCTGATCATTTAACTTATTTGCAATATTTGAAAGCAGATCTGATGAGCTTGCTACTTCCTGCATTGAAGCATTTAGCTGTTCAATGACAGCTACAATGTTTTCAATGTTACCATTTGAATTACTTACCTCTTCAGATACTTTCTCAATCGAGCTATTAACTTGCTTCATATTGGAGGTAACATCACCGATCGCAGCATTTAGATCTTGAATAAATTCATCGACCTCATTAACATTGCCTGCAATATTATGAAAGACTTTCTTAACATTTTCGTTTAACTGAGCGCCATCTTTAATTGATTGGCCACCCTTGGTAATAACTTCAATTACTTGCGAAGTACCTACTTGAATCTCTTGGATAAGACCTTGTGTTTTGTTTGTTGCATCATTCGTTTGTTCAGCTAGTTTTCTAACCTCATCAGCAACTACAGAAAATCCTTTGCCGTGCTCACCTGCACGCGCCGCTTCGATTGCTGCATTCAACGCTAATAGATTGGTCTGATTGGAAATGTCAGTAATTAATGACAAAATATCGCCAACCTGATTTGTTTTCTGATCAAGTTGATGGACAACTTCAATTGATTGCCCCACCTGATCAGCAATTAAATCCATTTGGCTCATGATTTTCTCAACAGCCTTGTCTCCCTCGCTTGATTGACCAATTGCTTGCTTAGACGTTTCAGAAACAAAGCTAATGCTCTCCACAATTTCCTGAAGACTAAAAAAGATTTGTCCTGAGGTCTGATTAATTTCATGAATTTCATTTGCTTGCGCATCAGCACCAGATGCCATTTCCTGCATCGTCTGTGAAATTTCACTTACTGCATCACTAGATTCCTTCGTCGTTGACATTAATTGGTTCGCAACAGTAGCCGTTTGTGAAGTGAGCGCTTTTGTATCCTGATCATGCCCGACTGCTTCTTCTAAAGGCTTTGACTCATCTGCTTCAATAGTACCCTTTTCTTTAAAGAGAGCCTTAGCAAATAGAAAAGCTAAGGTGATGACAACAAGAATGACCAACACAGCCCCTATGATAAAATAGATATTTGTCAAGCTGAGGGACAATAAATCGACAATAGTGACCATTGTAATCATGGGTAGAATTGCCATACAAATAGAATAGACAATAAAATTTCTTTTTGCATTTTTCTTCACAGTTAAAACTGAATCATTTTTCATCACTATCATCCTTACAAGGCTTCCATATCTTCTACGCCTAGAAACGTTTTTGCTTCGCCAACACTCGTAAAAGCTTTTAGGCTTTCATACGTTCCAGCAGAACGGGATAATCTATTTAACTGCATCTTAAGCGTTACGTTAGGTGCTACAGTAGCAGTCTTCTCAACATACTTTGCAATATCCTGCATTAACTCTCCCCATACTTGATTAACATCCTGTGTTGCTACCCCTTGAATAAGGCTATTATCATTAAGAAATTTCTTAACAGTAGGCTTTTGGAGCTGAGATCTAACAAAGTCAGCCTGTTGTTTTGCTTCAGCAACAGTTTGTGCCATTTCTTTATAATTAAAGTAAAAAACATCCTTATACTCTTTATACTCATATTTACTCATTTTTACATTCCTCCTATTTTTTTTGTTCTGCTTGCTCAAGTACTTCTTTAAAAATATGTAAGGCATGAATTGCCTTAGGAAACCCAGCATAGGCACTGCAATGATTAATAAGCTCTAAAATTTGTGCCTTCTCAAGACCGATATTTAAGGCAGCTCTAAAATGATAATGCAAACCTCGCCCAGCATCCCCTTGAGTTATGAGTGAAGACAGGGTGATAAGCGCACGCTGTTGCATGGTTAGACTATCGTCTGCATATACATCACCATAACCAAACTCCAAAGCTAGCTTAGCTAACCGCGGCGAAAATTCTTCAACAGCCTTCATTGATTTTATGCCCTGTTCACCTGCTAGCTCTTCTATTTTGCGCCAACCAAATGCTTGTTTATCCACTTTGATCACCCACTTTTTTAATTTTAATAATTAGCCTATTTGCTAAAATTTAGCGCGTTTCATTGTTGGAGGCACCTCATCCTTTAAGGTTAACAATTCAATTAGATATGGACCAGAGTGGGCTAAACTAGCTGCAATAGCATGTTCAATTTCATCAATCGACTCACAACGAACACTTGTTACCCCTAGCGATTCGCCAAACTGTGCTGCATGAATCCCATGACGGTATTGGGTACCCACGGCTTGACCAAGTCCGTGCTTCATCCCCTTATCAACCATATCAAGCATGCCATTATTAAATACAACAAATGTCATATTAGCTTGCTGATCAACAGCAGCTGATAATTCCATACCGTGCATCATTAAACAGCCATCGCCAACGAAACAAACAACTGGTGCTTCCGGCTCCGCTAACGCAGCTCCAATTGATAGACCTAAACCATGTCCCATTGCCCCAAAGACATCATCAAAGAAAAATGTCCCCGGGTGAATCGTATCGAAATACTTAATACCGTAGAAGGTGTGGCTACCATCATCACCATATACAATTGTTTGATCTGGTAAACAGTTACGTAGTTTAATCATAGCGCTAGCCGTTGATAAGCGTGCATGATTAGACGCTTGTCTTGCCATTGCCTTACATTGTTGATTTTCCTCTAACCAATAGGGCGACAAGTCAAGCCTATTGCGATCCGTTTTTGAATAACGGCTATTAAGTTCAGCTAAGTTGCCTTTAGCATCGCCCTTAACAAACAAGGTGTCAACCTCAATCGTTTTTCCAACAAAGGTCGGGTCTTGATCAAATTGAATAATCTGATTTGGGTACGATTCTGGAGTTAGACCTGCTGTTGACATATCAGATAAACGCGTACCGATGACAACCATGACATCAACACCCTCACGAAGATAAGCATCTGCTGCCGCTGTTCCACCCAGTCCAAAGCTTCCTAACGATAGTGGGTGCTTAGTCGGGAAACTGCCTTTTCCGCCAGGCGTTGTCATGATCGGAATCTGCCACGCTTCTACAAATTGTTGCAGCTCTTGATAGGCTTTGGCACTATGTAGACCCTTACCTACAAGTACAACCGGTCTTTTTGCCCCTTGCAGGCTGCTCGCAACACGCTCAAGATTTGCTGAAACAACTTCGTCAGTAATTTCCCAATTAGGAAACTGAAACACTGGTAGATCTGTGCCTAGAACATCCAATGGAATTGATAAATGCACAGGCCCTTTACTACCAGTAAGTGCCTTTTGAAGCGCATGCTGAAGATAGCCTTCAAGTAAAGTTGCATCATCAATTCGTGCACTAAAGAGCGTTAATGGCTTAAACAGCTCAACTAAATCAGTACCGAACTGACTAGAGTCTTGTCCAACCGCTTTACCAGAATCACGTAAAGGGGGATGACCCGTAATAAATAGAACGGGTGCATTGAAGGCTTTTGCTTGACCTGCTGCCGTCAGCATATTTGTCCCCCCTGGACCAGATGTACCCAGAGCAACACCAAGTGTTTTGTTTTGCAAGGCATAGCCTGTTGCCATATAGCCCGCTCCGCATTCATGTCTAGCCAGAACAAAGCGCACATCCTGTTTTTCCATCTCAATAAGTAATGGTGCTATCGGTTTACCTGGTATGCCAAAAACCTTCTCACACCCCAAGCGCTTCAAACTCTTGACTAAATTGGTAGCTAAACTTACCAATGTAGCCTCACCTCCTAGACAAAAAATTAAATACTCTTCTTATATCGACAAAAACCAGGATAAAATAACTATAATTAGAATTTTTTCAACAAAAGTTACTATTTTACCATAAATACCTCTATCCATACTTTGATTAGACTACACTGTAATATTTCTCCACTCTAAAAAAGTAGGCGCATCAACGAAAAGGCCTAGCTCTATTTTTTCGTTAGGTCTTTTGAATCATTAACTTATGACCCTTTATCTGTGCAGGATAAATACCTGTTAGAAAACACGCACCTTCTATCTAGGCTCTCATATGCTATACATCATAAAGCATAAGAAGGTGATAATTATTCAAGAGATGAACTACCTTAATTTTCTTTCTAAACTTGGTATTGGTGGTGCACACCCTGGGGGAATAGAGTTAACACGTGATATCCTTACTTGTAAAGAAATCAACAAGGGGGCAACGATATTAGACGTTGGTTGTGGGACAGGGCAAACAATAGCGTATTTAGTGGAAACCTATGACGCCCATGTTACCGGCATTGATATTAACCCTAATATGGTAATTCGAGCAAGGGAAAGAATGATTAGAGATGATTTAGACGCTAATATCCTGCATGGTTCCGTTGAAGCGTTACCAGTGGAGGATGCTTTCTTTGACATCGTTCTAGCTGAATCGGTACTTGCTTTTGTTAATCAACCAAAAGCATTAACTGAAATTTATCGAGTCTTAAAACCTAATGGCTCATTAATTGCAAACGAACTAACGATTAATGAACCACTTCCTCAAGAAAACGAGCAAGAAATTCAAGCTTTTTACGGATTTGAATCGATTTTATTAGAGAATGACTGGCTTAAACTATTTAAACAGGCTGGCTTTAAAAACGTAAATACCCTGACTATTCCAAACTTGTTTCAAAACCAGTCTGTTCCAGAGTTTGATTTTTCGCTAATTTTTAAACCAGAGTTATATGAAATGATGGTTAGTTATTACAATATCACGATGAAATATATGAACGTACTCGATTACCGCGTGTTCGCAGCTACAAAAGTTATCTAGGGTCACAGCGACTGAATAAAGCTGGGGCTCTATTTTTATTTTTTAGAGAGCCTACAGCAAGGTATGCAAGCATTAGATAGTAACTCATTTTTCGCATATTGAAAAAGGGCATTAAGCCTTGACCGTTTTGGGAGATTCGGTATGTAATACCAGTGTTGACTTTCTGCTTCAGCTTGGCGGGCTATGTTGTTCCGAAAAGCAATGGATTTTCTTACTGCAGAGCTTGCTTAGCTGAACCTTAATATGTAGCTGCGAAAATTGAGATAGAAAATTTCAAAATGAAGACGATCATACATTCTGCTTTAGATATTTAGAAAGCGGATTACAGTCAATATAAGTTTAATTATTTGAAACTTATTGAGAATATTTTAATATATAAAATATTATGAAAACGTTTTATAATTATTTTGTAAGCTTAGTTAAATTAATTTATTAATTAATTGGAGGTTTTTTTATGTTTAAATCGATGAATAGATCACGCTTTTTTTTATTACTTTTAATGGTAGGGTTAATGATTGTTACTGCCTGTGCCCCAGACCGCGACCAGGTGGGGGACGCTCCCGAGATTGGTGAGGATGGTATGCCTGCCAAGCCAGATGAATTAGTTGTTTGGATTAATGATGAGGACATTGCTGAGGACGTTCACCTTGAACAGTTCGCTAATTATACTGAAGAAACAGGCATTGAAATTAAGTTTGAGCGCATTGCCTTGCCCGATCAATTAGAAGAGTTAGCTTTAGCTGGACCTGGTGGGACCGGACCAGATTTATTCTTTCAGCCCCAAGATCGTTTAGGTGACGCAGTCGTTCAAGGATTAGCAGTGCCATTAACGTATACAGATGAAGAACTTGCAAATTTTACTGATGCAGCTATTGAAGCCTTCACTTACGAAGGTGATATTTACGGTGCACCTGTCGCTATTGAAACGTACTTTGCATTTTACAATAAAAGTCTTATTGATGAAGCACCAGAGACCATTGAAGACGTATTGACAATGTCACAAGACTTACGCGAACATGACTCAGATCTCTACGGATTTCTTGTCTCACCTGAATTTTACTATTTATATTCATTTATTAATGGCTACGGTGGCTATGTATTTGCGGAAGAAGATGGTGTATACGACCCTAGTGACATTGGCTTAGATAATGCTGGAGCAATTGAAGGATTGGAGAAATACCAAGAATTTATTACATCTGGTGCGATACCGAGAACCGTTACCGTTGATGTATTAGATGGGTTATTCTCTGAAGGACGTGTTGGAATGGTCGTTAGTGGACCTTGGAATATGCCTATTTATGGACAAGCACTGGGTGATGATTTAGCTACAGCACCATTGCCTCAGATCAATGGTGCGGTTGCCCCATCATTTGTAGGTGTTAAATCATGGCTAGTATCCTATTATTCAGACAATCAAGCTTGGGCACAGGATCTTGCCAAATTCCTAACCAACGACGAGAACTCTGATTACTATTATGAAGTGACCGGCGAACTACCACCACGACCTGAAATTTTAGACAATATTAATGATCCCATTTATGCAGGCTATACCGAGCAAGTTGAACACGGCACGCCAATGCCAAATATCCCGCAAATGTCGCCTGTTTGGGATATGGACGACGCAATTGAGCTTATTGTTAACGGCGGAGAAGTCGAAGCAGTACTTACCGACATTGTCCAAAATATTAAAGACAAAATTGAATTGCAAGGCCAATAACATTAAAGGCTTCAAGCGCCTAGTTGCTGAGTGCTTAAGCCAGACACACGAAAGAGTGGGAGAACGCCCACTCTTTCATCTACTGTAGATAAAAAAAGTTTGTTCATATGCTGCTAGGAGCTCGCTTATAAACAGGTGAAATATAGATTATTTGAAAGAGGTGGATGTATTGTCTGTACAAGGGCATTTAACAATAAAGACCAATGTAAGCAAGCATAACCCTACCATTGCTATGGTATTATCAATCATTTTTGCAGGATTTGGACAACTCTACAACAAGCGTTATTTAAAAGGGATAGCCTTTGCGTTATTTGAAATACTCTTTCTTGTTACCTTTGGGGAATTTATTGGTTTTGGAATCTGGGGAATTACCACCTTAGGCGAGATCGCTGGACTTGATCATTCTGTCTTTCTTCTCGTTTACGGTTTGTTAGCAATAATTCTAATTGCATTTGCTGCTGTCTTTTATTTTTTCAATGTAAAGGATGCTGTTAAGCAAGCCAAAGCCATTAAAGAGGGTTGGATCGCGCCAAAATTAGGTGAGTCCCTCCGGATCTTCTATGATAAAACATTCCCTTACTTATTGACGACACCAGGCTTCATTCTGCTAATATTTGCGGTAGTATTTCCACTAATGTTCGCTATTTCATTAGCATTTACAAATTATGACCTTTATAATTCTCCACCCCGTAACTTGGTTGACTGGGTAGGGTTTGAAAACTTTGGTCGCTTATTTACCGTAGGTCTCTGGCGCAACACCTTTGTCAGTGTGTTCTCTTGGACTATTATTTGGACTGTCGTTGCGACTACCTTTCAAATTACACTTGGCCTGTTTTTAGCAGTACTGGTTAACGATGCTCGGGTAAAATTCAAGAAAACAATTCGGACCATTTTAATTCTGCCATGGGCAGTACCAGCATTTGTAACCATCTTAATTTTTGCTGCCATGTTTAACGATCAATTTGGCGCAATTAATAGTGATATTATGATGCCACTCTTTAATATAGAAGTACCTTGGTTAACAGATCCCGTTTACACAAGAGTCGTATTAATCTTTATCCAAACATGGCTTGGCTACCCATTTATCTTCGCTTTGTTCTCTGGCGTACTTCAAAGCATATCAAGTGACTGGTATGAAGCAGCCGATATGGATGGTGCTTCACGATGGCAGAAATTTCAGCATATTACCTTACCACACCTGTTATTTGCAACAGCACCATTGTTAATTATTCAATATACAACGAATTTTAACAACTTTAATATTATTTACTTATTTAATGAAGGTGGACCTGCTGTCCAAGGTCAAAATGCTGGTGGTACTGATATTTTGATTTCATGGGTCTATAAACTGACTTTTGACACAAACAATTACAGCATGGCAGCAGCCATTTCGTTAATCATCGGTTTGATTGTATCAATCTTCGCAATCTTTCAATTCCGTAAAACTGCTGCATTTAAAGAGGAGGGGAATCTATAATGCACCCAAAAACGCGTTCACGCCTAGAGTTAGCTGGTATTTACACCATCTTCGCTCTAATGGCAGTCATTATTATTTACCCACTCATTTGGGCAATTGGCATGTCATTAAACCAGGGGACAAGCCTGTATTCATCGACCATTATTCCAGAGAATTGGTCTCTTACTCATTACCAATGGTTATTTACCGATGAGAGAAGTAATTATTTACTCTGGTATCGAAATAGCATGATTGTATCTGGTATGTCCGTGCTCTTGTCAGTAACATTGACGACTTTTACTGCTTATGCATTCTCAAGGTACAACTTTGTCGGTAGAAAGTCAGGGTTGTACACCTTTTTAATCCTACAAATGTTCCCTGTTTTAATGGCGATGGTTGCCATCTATATTTTACTTAATCTAATTGGCCTGTTAGATACACTTACTGGGTTAGTCCTTGTCTATGTCGGCGGCCAAATTCCGTTCAATGCTTGGTTAGTCAAAGGCTACCTAGATACGATTCCACGCGGATTAGATGAAGCAGCTAAGATTGATGGGGCTGGTCACTTTACCGTGTTCATCAAAATTATTTTACCTTTAGCCAAGCCAATACTAGCCGTTGTAGCATTATTTAACTTTATGCAGCCGTTATTTGATTTTATTTTACCGTCAATTATCTTACGAAGCCCACAGAACTATACACTGGCATTAGGGCTGTACAATTTTATTAATGATCAGTTTTCAAATAACTTTACCCGCTTTGCAGCAGGCTCAATGTTAATTGCCATACCTGTTGCGGTTGTCTACGTATTCTTGCAGCGTTTCTTAATTACAGGACTAACAGCAGGTGGAACGAAAGAGTAGTAATTAACAGTTTTAAAAAAAACGAAGAAGCTAAAAATACTAAGTTAGGATGAATAATATGTTTAAACCCGTAATTAAAAAAGCACCGTATTTACTTCATGGTGCAGATTATAACCCTGAGCAATGGCTTGATTACCCTGGTGTCTTTGAAGAAGATCTTAGATTAATGAAGCTCGCTAAATGTAATGTTATGTCTGTCGGTATTTTCTCTTGGGTAAAGTTAGAGCCTGAGGAAAGCACTTATAATTTCGAGTGGCTTGACCATGTTATTGATCAATTACACGCAAACGGGGTTTCCGTATTGTTAGCTACCCCCAGTGGGGCAAGACCTGCATGGATGTCAGAGAAATATCCTGAAGTTCTACGGGTCAGTGCTAATCGTGTCCGCAATCTTCATGGTATGCGTCATAATCACTGTTACACATCACCTATATACCGTGAAAAAATTAAGCAAATGAACACTAAATTAGCAGAACGCTACTCCGATCATCCTGGCGTAATTGGTTGGCATATCTCAAATGAATATGGTGGTGATTGCCATTGCGATCATTGTCAGCATGCATTCCGTGACTGGGTGAAAGCGAAGTATCAAACACTTGATAAATTAAATCAAGCCTGGTGGACAACTTTCTGGAGCCATACGTACACAAGCTGGTCACAAGTCGAATCACCTGCACCACATGGGGAAACAATGGTTCACGGACAAAACCTTGACTGGAAACGGTTTGTCACTGATCAAACGCTTGATTTTTACCGTCACGAAGTAAAACCTTTAAAAGAAAAAAATGCTGAATTACCGGTAACAGCGAACTTTATGGAAGCATTTGAGGGATTAAACTACGCTAAGTTCGCTGATGATCTTGATGTTGTCTCTTGGGATTCTTACCCAACTTGGCATTTTAGTGACGATGATCTTGATGTTGCAGCTTGGACGTCATTAAATCATGATATGTTCCGCTCATTAAAAAATGGTAAACCATTCTTGTTAATGGAGAGCTCACCAAGCTCAACAAATTGGCAAGCAATTAGTAAACTGAAGAAACCAGGTATGCATGTACTCTCTTCCATACAAGCTGTTGCCCACGGTTCTGACTCTGTTCAGTATTTTCAATGGCGAAAAAGTCGTGGATCTAGCGAGAAATTTCACGGTGCAGTGGTTGATCACGCTGGGCATGAGCATACACGTGTCTTTCAGGATGTAACAAATGTAGGTGAAGCATTAGAACAATTAAACGAAATAACGGGTTCATCAGTAAAACCTGAAGTCGCAATCATCTTTGATACGGAAAACCGCTGGGCACTTAACGATGCTCAAGGACCGAGAAATATTGGTGTGCACTATGAGCGCACTGTAAAAGAGCATTATCGGACATTTTGGGATCAAGGCATTCCAGTTGACATCATAAGTGCGGATCGGGATCTTAATCAATATAAACTTGTTGTTGCTCCTATGTTATACATGGTTCATGAAGGTGTTGGCGAACGTATCGAAGCATTTGTTAAAGCGGGTGGAACATTTGTCACGACGTATTGGTCTGGTATTGTCAATGAGAATGATCTCTGCTTCTTAGATGGCTTCCCAGGACCGTTACGCAAGACACTAGGCATCTGGTCTGAAGAAATGGATGCTTTATCAGATGGACAGCCCAATAGCATTAAACTAGAAGCAGATAATACATTTGGTATTTCCGGATCATTCTCTGCCAAGGAACTATGTGACTTAATTCATTTAGAAGGCGCAGAAAGTTTAGCCACATATCAATCCGACTTTTATGTGGGCATGCCCGCATTAACGGTCAATCATTTTGGTGAAGGTGAGGCATACTACATCGCTTCTCGTAATGAGGCAGCATTCACAAGCCAGTTCTTCACCCAGCTTGTCAAAAAGGCTGGTATTACACCTGTGTTAAATTGTCAACTACCGAAAGGCGTTACAGCGCAGATTCGCTCAAGTGAAGACCATGATTATATTTTTATCATGAACTTTACAGGAGCTAATCAGATTGTTGAACTAGATGAACGTCCTTATCAAGCAATTATTAATCGGCTGTCGACCAACGATAAGCAGTTGACTTTAGCCGCATATGGCTTTGCTGTTCTAAAACGAAACAAGTAAAGAGGCAGTTGGTACAATTAAAGAGAAAATCAAATGACCATTTTATCTAACTTTATACAAAAGCAGCTCGACCACCTTCTCATCCAGCTTGCTCTGGATTGATGGTGGTTGCTTTGTAGATAAGTCCTAATTCTGGTCATTTACTTTATAAAGGTATTATTTAGACACACACGAATAGAAGCATATATCCTCAATAGAAAGTAGTGATAGACTTGAAAGAAGTTGCAGTTAGAGGCGTTGATATTTCAACGTTAGCTGAAGTAGAAGCACACGGCGGTACCTTTTTCCTAAATCATAACACCGTTGATCTATTTGAAATTCTAAAGAAGAAAAATATAAATACAGTCCGACTTAAGCTATGGGTTGATCCTTATGATGAGCACAAAAAACCATACTTAGGTGGCACAAATGATTTAACAACGATGCTAAAGCTTGCTAAACGGGCAAAGGATACAGGGATGCAGTTCATGCTTAACCTCCATTATAGTGACTTTTGGGTCGACCCTAAAAAACAAACAAAACCAAAGCAATGGGCTACTTTAACTGGTAAAGAACTTGAGCAAGCTGTCTATACTTACACGAAGGATGTTTTACGTGCTTGTGATGAGTGTGGAGTAATCCCAGATTATATTCAGATCGGTAACGAAATTACGAACGGCATGCTGTGGCCAGATGGAGAGACACCTCATTATCTAGCTGAAGAAAGACGCTTTGCATCCGTTGATTCACTAACAAAACGCAAGCAATACGATTCGCTAGCCCGCTTACTTGAGGCTGGTATATCAGCTACAAGAGAAAGCTATTGCAAACAGCAACTAAAAATCATCCTCCATCTTGATTTCGGTGGTGCAGACGACCTTTATCGCGAATGGTTTGATCAAATGACTGCTCGCGCAATTGATTACGATATTATTGGGCTGTCCTATTATCCTTATTGGCATGAAGACCTCCATGCATTGCAAAACAATTTAACACAGCTGGGCGAACGCTTTAACAAAGATATGATTATAGTTGAGACTGCTTTCGGTTTTACCTCTGAAGCCCCTAATGAAGGAGAAAATATTTGTACAGCCGATTTGGCTACTAAAACAGGTTACTCCCTTTCGATAGAAGGTCAAACCACTTTTCTTCAAGATTTACTTACTTGTGTCAGAAAAGCACATGGTTCGGGCTATCAGACTTTAGGAATCGTATACTGGGAGCCAGCTTGGTTACCTGTAAAAGGAACAAGCTGGGCTAGTCTAGCTGGCATGAAATATGCCAACGATATTGCTGACACAGGAAATCATTGGGCTAATCAAGGGCTTTTCGACTTTAACGGTAATGCACTAGAATCACTAAATCTATTTGTGAATTAATGTTTTTATACAGAAAAACCCTTTTAAGTGATACCACTAAAAAAGTGACGCATAAGAGCTGTGTTTAAAGAAAAGACGATTTAAATTCAAAAAATGAATCTAAATCGTCTTATTTTCAAGCTTTTGACCGATTAATTTCAATATTCTCTTCAGGTTAATCATCAATATGACCATGACCCTTGTCATTCCATACCAATCAGACCAGAGGATACTGCAGCATCATACCCTTGTCCATTGTTAAGTCACTATACTTCGCTCTTTTGCTTTTTCTTTAAAGGCTGTGGTCACTTGTAATTGTGGTTAAGCATTATATTTGTCAAATTTATCGGTCATGGAATACGTTTTTGTTTTAGCCCCTTATTTATAACAGCCAGCTCTAAAACAAGCATACTTGATATTTCTCTCAATTAAATTGAAAAAAAGGTAAAAGTTACGCGTTATTTGATATCTACATTCCATGTTCCCAGAAGTCATCTTACATAATCTTAGAATTGAAATTGACATACCCAGCCCGATTTCATAAGCATTACACTTAAATTTATGCTCATCTTAGCAGTTAATAGGTGGCATTCAAAATAACGAGAATAGCAAGTTTATTTACATTCTTCAAAACGACATGGAGATTCATAAGGTAGTATAGCCCCCTTCCAAGTGGATCGATACTCTGCTATCTAAAAAAACAAATATTTTAATTAGGCGCAGCCCCCTCCATCATCCTGTTACGTTTGCTCGCCTGAAAACAATTATTAAATTGCTAAACAAACACCAGAAACGATTAATTTACATATTATTCATCATGATTAAATTAAATCATTTGTAAGTTCCACTTTATCTAATTGATGAGCAGGTTTATAAACTTGCCAACTAACTCGTCATTGCTTATCAAGAAAAGAGCTTTTCAAAAGATTATTACTATCTTGATCTAATCCAAACAGCAGCAACAAATTGTGATTTAATCAAAATTTGGTCAAACGAAAACTCTTGAAGAGGCTCTAATCCATTTCGGTTAGAAAAGGCTAAAGCATTAACTTTGAAGCCTTATCATATCTTTACAACCAAACTTTAGCAGCATCGATAGTGGGCAAATCAATTATTAACCATAAAAAGGATAGGTCAGGAAAGGGTCGATGAATATAGAGTAGATAATTTAGCCATTATAAAGGCATACTCGACTTAATTATCATGCTCTAAAATCAAGCAACTATATTGCCTTATCGAAATTTGTCGACTATAATAATTAAAACCTAGTATGTTAATAGGAATAATTTAATTGCCCAGGGGGAAAGACAATGAGCGTTTTTCGATTTAAAATGATCGCTATCTTATTTGTAAGTTTTTTATTGCTTGCTGCATGTGGTAATGATACTGGTCAGCAAGGGGAAGATACAGAGACGGATTCCAACCAACAAGAAGACAACCTCAGCTATCGGGACGAGTTAAATATTGCGCTTACAGCTCAACCACCAACTCTAGATACAGCACAAACTGTCTCAGCTGTTGCATTAGATATAGCTGGGAATGTATACCAGCAATTATTTCAGTTAGATGCCAGCTATGAGCCTACACCTGTGTTAGCTGAATCCTATGAGGTAAGTGAAGATGGTACAGCTTACACTATTTATTTGCGTGAAGGTGTTCATTTCCATAATGGTGAAGAAATGACTGCTGAAGACGTGGTCGCCTCTATGAATCGCTGGCTCGTAACATCTTCTCGTGCGATAGCGCTATTAGAAGGTGCTAGCTTCTCTGAGATTGATCCTTATACCGTTCAATTAGACGTTCCTGAAGCCACGTCAGATGTACTTATTCTAATGGCGTCTCAGGCACAATTTCCTTCTATAATGCCCAAGGAAATAATTGAATCCATAACAGAGGAAAATGGACTTTCTGAATATATTGGTACCGGTCCTTATAAATTTGAAGAATGGCGTCAAGACCAACATATTTCTTTAGTTCGTAACGAGGACTATCAATCACTTGAAGGTGCGCCTAGTGGCTTTACCGGGGAAATAACTACACCAACTGAGCGTTTAGTATTCCATTTCGTCTCCGATCACTCGACACGGATTGCCGGTATTCAAACTGGCCTTTATGATGTAGCGGATACCATCCCAATTGATAGCTACGATCAGCTTGATGCTGATGACAACATTGAGTTATTAACGTTCCCAGGTGGAACACTCACTGCATTCTTCAACACAACAGAAGGTATCTTCGCTGACGAAGCTTTACGTCATGCTGTTCTAGCAGCATTGGATAATGAAGAAATTATGCTAGCCAGCTACAGCAAACCTGAATTGTTTGAATTAGCTCCTGGTTACCTAAGTGATAACCATGAGCAATGGTCAACAGATGCCGGAGCAGAATACTATAACCAAGCAAATCCAGAATTAGCACAACAATTGCTTGACGAAGCAGGCTATAATGGTGAAGAGATTACCTTGTTAACGACACAAGATTATAATGAAATGTATACAGGAACATTAGTTATTCAGGATCAATTACGGCAAATTGGCATGAATGTGACTGTTGATACCTATGACTTTCCAACCTTCTTAGAAACAAAGGATTCTAGAGGCGAATGGGATTTATTTTTAGCAAGTACGGGCTATCAAATTACCCCACCTCAGTTACTAGCCGTCACACCTGATTGGGCTGGGCTAGATGATGATTTTGTCAGAGAAGGATTAGCCAATATTAGAGGTGCCCAAAGTCCAGAGGAAGCAAGTGCGGCTTGGGCAACTGTCCAAGAGCATTTATATGAAACAAGCGCTTCTACCGTTTTAGGGCATTATAATAGCGTTGTTGCTGTCCGTAGTGAATTAGAGGACTTTGAGCTATTCGAAGCCCCTGTCGTTTGGAACGCTAGAATTCCTGAATAAGAATAGCTATACTAGACGGTAAGGAGGGTGGTTCATCCCCCCCTCCTTTTTTGTTAGTAACTTCGGAAAGGTGGGTGATTCCTTGTTAACCTACACATTAAAAAGACTGCTTGCAACCCTACCTGTTTTGTTTGTTGTATCAGTTGCCATTTTTTTAATTATTCATATTACGCCTGGTAGTCCAGCAGCAACTATATTAGGTATGGAGGCAACCTCAGCACAAATAGAGGCATTTAATGAGGAAATGGGCTATAATCGCCCATTAATAGAGCAGTACACGAGCTGGGTAAGTGGTATTGTTCAAGGGGATTTCGGTGACTCCCTGTTTATGAACCAAACTGTACTTGGCGCTGTCAGTCAGCATATCGGTCCAACACTTTCATTAGCACTTTTATCACAGCTGATTGCCATTGTCTTAGCAATCCCACTCGGTATTCTTGCGGCACATAAGCGTGGTACCATTCTCGATACGATGCTCATGAGCTTTTCTCTATTCGGGATGGCTGTGCCGAACTTTTTACTTGCCCTAATTTTAATGTTAATTTTAGGTGTAAACTTGGGCTGGCTTCCTGTTGCAGGATATGCGCCATTATCATCTGGGCTCATTAATCATCTAACAACGCTGTTACTACCTGCCCTTTCACTTGGTGCCATTCAAGCCGCACTAATTACCAGAATGACCCGTTCTGCCATGCTGGATGTCCTAAGCCTCCATTACATGAGAGCCGCTCGATCAAAAGGACTTAAAGAAAGGACATTGCTAATTAAGCACGCTTTTCGCAATGCATTCTTACCTATTTTAACCGTTATTGGACAAACCTTTGGTACACTTGTCACTGGCGCAGTTGTGATTGAAACCATTTTTAATATACCGGGACTTGGCCAATTGATTATTAATTCTATCGTCCGTCGCGATTACGTTGTCATTCAAGGCGTTGTCTTAATCGTGACCTTGATTTACCTATTCATTAACCTTGTTATCGATTTACTTTACGGTGTAGTTGACCCAAGAGTTCGACTAGATAGAAAGGAGTGATTAGAATGACAACCATGCAAAGCCAAGTCAATGTTAAAAAGCTCGCACGCCAATATAAGAAAGAAAAACAGCGTGCACGTCTAAGTAGAGCTTTAGCAAATACGCCGTTGCTCATCGGTGGTATTACTTTTATTTTTCTCATTCTTTTAGCTATCCTTGGTCCGCTGCTCGTTTCAACTGATCCCTATAGCATTAGTGCAGCCAACCGCCTCACTGCCCCTAGCTCAACATATTGGTTTGGCACAGACGAATTAGGGCGTGATCTCCTTAGTCGTGTCTTCCATGGTGCAAGAGTATCAATGTTTGTTGGTATTATGGTAGCCGCACTATCATCAATTCTTGGATTAACAATCGGGCTATTAGCCAGTTACTTTCGGACCCTTGACCATGTTTTAATGCGTATCTGTGACGGATTAATTGCCATCCCTGGGATTTTACTTGCCATCGCATTAATGGCTGCCTTAGAACCGTCTGCCACAAACGTGATTATTGCTTTAACGATTGTCTACACACCAAACATTGCACGGGTAGTAAGAGCAGCTGCTTTAGTGGTAAAGGAGCAAACTTATATTGAAGCGATGCACGCACAGGGCGCGAGTCATTTTAGGATTATTGTTCATCATATTTTGCCTAATACGCTCTCCCCTTTGCTCGTACAAACAACATTTATTTTTGCCGATGCCATTATTTCCGAAGCAGCCTTAAGCTTCCTCGGTGCCGGTGTCCCTGCTCCTGCACCAAGCTGGGGTAACATCTTGCAAGGAGGGCGACTCGTGATCTTTAATGCGTGGTGGGTCGTGGTTATCCCCGGTATATTTATCGTGCTAGCTGTTCTCGCCTTAAACTTACTCGGCGATGGCTTGCGCGATTTTATTGACACACTTGCACAAAGTCCGACTAAGAAGAAAAGACAACGAAGGGTGGTAGGACGATGACGTTATTAAAGGTTGAGCAACTACACACCCATATCCACACAAATAAAGGACGGGTCTCTCCAGTCCGTGGTGTTAGCTTTTCAATCGAAAAAGGCGAAGTGACTGGAGTTGTTGGGGAGTCAGGCTCCGGTAAAAGTGTGATGTCGCAATCATTAATTCGCTTACTCGACAGAGAAGGTAACATTGAATATAACGGACAGATTCACTTTGATAATAAGGATGTGTTGGCTTTATCAGAGGCCGAGTTAAGAAAATTACGTGGCAATGATATTTCAATTATTTTTCAAGATGCATTGTCGTCGCTCAATCCACTTTATACAGTTGGCAATCAAATCGTTGAAGCAATTCGGACCCACCAGTCTCTATCCAAAAAAACTGCACGCAAACAGGCGATCGAATTTCTTCGTCTAACAGGCATTCCTTCACCAGAAACTCGCTTTAATAGCTATCCGCATGAATTATCGGGTGGGATGCAACAGCGTGTTATGATTGCAATGGCATTAGTAAGCAAGCCTAAGCTGTTAATTGCTGATGAGCCGACAACTGCTCTTGATGTTACAATTCAAGCACAAATTCTTGATTTAATTATTCAGTTAAATACGGAATTTGAAATGAGCATCCTATTTATCACACATGATTTAGGTGTTGTTCGTGAAATTTGTTCAAGTGTGAAAGTTATGTACTTAGGTCAAATTGTCGAAGAGGGGCCAACAGAAACAATCTTCAATCAGCCCTTACATCCGTATACAAAGCTATTATTAGCATCAATGCCTAAGTTAAACAGCGACCGAACCGAGCCTTTACCGGCAATAACAGGTACTGTCCCATCATTAAGTAACATTCCAAAGGGCTGTAGCTTTTCAACAAGATGCCCTTATGCAACTGACTTATGTCGTGAACAAGAGCCACCAATGTTTTCTAATGATGGGCAGCGCGTGCAATGCTGGTTGTATGATGAGGAAAAAGGGGGCTGGTTAGATTGAAGGAAGATCATCAACCCATCTTAGAAATTAGAAACCTGTCGAAGTCATTTACTGCTAGTGGAACGCTTGAGAAACTATCAGGGAAAACCAAGTACGTTCGTGCGGTAAATAACGTCTCATTTCAACTAAATAAAGGTGAAGTCTATGGCTTAGTAGGTGAATCTGGCTCAGGTAAAAGTACATTAGCTCGGACAATTTTACAATTAACTAAGCCAAGCTCTGGGGAAGTACTCTATAAAAACCAGGACCTGACAGCCTTAAAGATAAATGAAATGCGTAAGCTGAGAAAAGATTTACAACTCATTTTCCAAGATCCCTTTTCTTCGCTTAATCCACGTAAAACAGTTGGTCAAATTTTAGAGGAGCCATTACGCATTCATGGTGTAAAGAAAGCTGCAATTCGTCAAGAAAAGGCGTTAGCATTGTTAGAACAGGTTGGTCTACAGACAGAGCATTACTTTCGCTATCCTCATGAGTTTTCTGGGGGTCAGCGCCAGCGAATTGGCATTGCTAGGGCATTAATTGTCGACCCTGAAATAGCCATCTTAGATGAACCTGTTTCAGCATTAGACGTGTCCATTCAATCGCAAATTTTGAATATATTAAAAGCGCTACAAAAAAATCTAAATTTAACCATGCTTTTTATCGCCCATGATATTAGCGTCGTACGCTACATCTCAGATCGAATTGGTGTTCTCTACTTAGGAGAAATGATGGAGGAGGCTGATACTGATAGTTTGTTTGCTGAACCACTCCATCCATACACACAAGCATTGTTTTCAAGCGTCCTAGATGGTAGCAAAAAAGAACGCATCCCATTAAAGGGTGAAATCCCATCACCACTCGCCCCACCATCAGGCTGTGTGTTCCACACCCGTTGTCCATTCGCAACTGAGCTATGTAAAGAACAGAAACCTAAACTCAGAGAGGTCAGAGCTGGTCAACGTGTTGCTTGTCACTTTGTTAAATAAATAAGGTTAATTAAAACAGCGCATCATGGTTACCTTACCTACCATCGATACGCTGCTTTTTTAATGCGGTGTGTTCTGTAATCGATCACGTGTTTGATAAACGATTTTTCGCACACTATCCGCTGCTAAGCAATATTTTTCTTCCAGCGCTTGTAGAGAATAGCCACCCTCATACAAGCGATATATTTCCTCATTACGCTTCCGAATCATTTGGCGTGATCCATTGCCTTCACCCCAGCCCATCCGCTGACCGGACTGCTTAGGGATATAAATGAGCTCACCTTGAATATACTTTTGCAGCTCCTCAAGCAAGCTCTGGGGAAGCACCTCTTTTCCGTTTTTGTATTGCATTGACGCCCTCCTTAAAAATAGTAAGCCTAACTTGCTCACAGCTTTTTAATTTGACCATCTGTAACACCCCTTTCCAATTGGTTTTCGGGTGTAAGCAGTACAAAAACACCTACACACCATTTATTATGTTAATCGTACTAGAAAACAGCTCAATTATCCAGTTAAATAATGAAATGAGGCCGCTAATTAGGCGACCTCATTCTGTCTAGGGCTTCTGACTATGCAGAAGCCACCTCACTATACTGAATCATTTCAATTCATTCCCCCTTTCGAAGAATTCTATCGGCCGATACCTATATTAAAGCAGACTCACGTACACTTACTCAAGGGATAGAATGGTTATACTTATTTAATCCCCTTGTTAGCTTGCTTTTTTAAATGATATTGGCTTAAGCTTTCCTTTACGATATAAGACAGTTGAAACCAAGCCTGCTACGACAAGGATAATTATTAAAACAATTCCAGTTACTTTCAGTTGCTGTTGTCGATCACTTTGTCTAGCTTCTTGACCTTGATAGAATAATTCATCATACAAGCTGCCCGAATCATCATTAACTAAAAAAGTATCAGCAATAACATATTCTTTATTCTCATACCCAAGATTAAAAGCCTTATTCTTTATCTCTGCTGCAATTTCATTTGCCATGAACCCAGCCTGATACGATTCCTGCAACTTTTGCTCTAAAATAGAATCTGGTAATTCAAAATCTATCATTAAAAAAGCATCATGATAGCCTTGTTCGAAAAACTCAGCTAATTTAGCAGCTAATCCAGCTTGATACCCAGATTCAAATGCGTCATTAAAGCGCTCATCTGCCAAATCCATCCCATCGTCCTCAAGGGCATAGCCTCGATCATAGCCGCTTTGATAATAATTAGCTTCCTCTTCAGCAAATGCCTTATCAAAGCCGGTTTGATAAAACGTTTTAAATGCCACACTGAGCGCATTGTCCGCCTGATATTTTTCCGGAACAACTAATTCTAATAATAGTTCACCCATGTCATAACCAGCTTGCTCAGCTTCCATAACTTGCTCTTCGTTGTTGTAAGCTAATTGATAAGCTTCTTGATAGCCTGCGTTCCAATCATCCGATCTTCCGGCTTTTGCCTCAGGCGTAGCTTGACCATCACGAGCACCTTGCTTACCATCTGTCTTACCCTTTGCTAGCCCAGCATCTCGATCCTCTGCTTTTATTTTTTCTAACCCCGCATTATACCCTGCTAGATAGCCTGCTGAATAGCCAATCTTATAGCCTTCATCTGAATGATCTGACGTTGATCTTTTCTCTGATCGACTATAACCTGCCTCGTAGCCTGCCTTTTCACCATCTTCCGTGCCCTCATCCACATCCGCCTGCGTGTAGCTTGGTTTGGCTGGGGCAGGCGTACCAGTGCTTGTGCTTGAGCTTGATCCGGAGCTACTACCAGAGCCACCAGAATTATGATAATGATATTCATCATACTCATAACCCCATTTTTCACAATTCGTTCTGCAATAATGGCCGCCATTAGCGTCTGTTCGACCAGGATGGGCATAAACTTGATAAGTATTTAAAGAAAACAAGGTAAATATAATTAAAACAATAATAAGTCCGCTTTTTTTCATTCTTATTCTTCCCACCTTATTCAATTATTTAATTAATAGCAATACTTTCCGCCTGTTATTTTACCATAAAACTACAAAAAAACCAGTCTTTTAAATGGTTTCTACTATATTTCTCTTTAATTTTTTAAAAATATAGTTTTAAGATTTTATCAAGGGTGGGAAGCTAGCTAATGCCGCACTATAAAAGTGCATCTGATATTAAGTTAATTTGCTTGTATTAGGAGAAATAGACAGAGGGTTCTATTAAAAATTTAAAATAGTAAGCGTTATTGTATATAGAAAGAGGTTGCTTATAAAGCAACCTCTTCTGTTCAGGACTTATGACTGACATAGCAGCCAATTCACCCTACTCATCTCTTTTCGTAAAAAAACAACTAATAATTCTAGTAAACCTATTTTAAAGAATAATTATACATGTTTAATTGCAAATAGAAAAAGCTTAATTTTCTTGCTCCTTTTCTCGCTCTCTCTTTATTGCCGCTCGAATTAAATGAATAGTCCATGCCCCTATTGCAAGGGTAAAGGCGATAGAAAACAGTAAGCCAGGGATATCCCCCTCATTAAGAAAATTAATACACATAGTGACCCCAACACCTACGAGAAAAATATTAAACGCATGACCCATTAACAAACCCAAATGCTTTAAAATATATTCTGGTACGACAAACATAGCAAATCCCCTTTCTTTTTTATAAGACGGTTTGTCAAATTAAGTGCAACAGTTCTTCCTGGAACGCTTCGTGTATGGTTTTCCAATTTAAACATTTTCTTGGTCTATTGTTGATTAGTGATAAATCATGAATAAGTTCTTGGTCAGATACTTGGGCTAAATCGGTTTTCTTTGGGAAGAACTCTCTTAAGAGACCATTCGCATTCTCGTTACTGCCCCGTTGCCAAGAGGCGTAAGGGTCTGCAAAATATATCTTTATAGGCGTATCTTTTTAAATCGCATGATAGCAGGCAAATTCTTTTCCTCGAAATGGACTTACCTACGTTAAATCGTCCTCTGGTCTCTTGGGGTTTCTGGCACTTGCCTTTATGACGGAGAACGGTTAAATTACGATTAACTAACAATCCTTGATAAAGCCACCGATAAAGGGTTTTAAAAATGAGCGAACCTTGAAATAATCGCCCAATGATTTGTTCGGGTGACCAGCTTCGCTGTAGCTTTTCATTAATAATTTCAGCACGTTCAGGCGACCATTTTCCCTCGCGTCCACAATTCAAACGACGCGTGCTGTATGTTTTCTGTGCATGTTCAGCAGTATAAAGGCGGTTTCGGGCATGACGTGCCAATTCTCTTGAGATTGTAGAAGCTGAGCGTTCAAGTTTTCTAGCAATCCTACGGATTGCATTTCCTTGGTCATAAAGGGTTTCTATACGTGCTCTTTCAAATGTGGTAAGATGTTTGTAGCTCATAACAGGCCTCCGTGATGTGTTTGTGTGGTAACTTACATTTTACACGAAGCTGTTATGGGCTGTTTTATTTTTTAACATGTTTTTTGGTGTTGCACTTAATATTACAATTCGTCATTTAAAAAACCTAATAATTTCCGAACACCTGAGTGGAGAAGAGTTTAATTTTTTTCTACTTATAATCAAGAACGATTAATTTAACTTGATCTGAAAAAGCTTTTTCTATTATATTTCTGTCTAATAATTCTTCAGTATATTTATCAAATAAAAAAAATAAATATATATCATTTCCATATAAAGAAAAAAACCATTCACTGTCACCATTGCCATTTGGAGATTCATAAATTTTTTCTTTTTTGTCATTTATGAACCCTGTGTACCACAAATTGTTCTTCTGCTGATAAATTATTGAATTAGGAACTACTTTAGTCTCATCAGAAAGGTATTGAGCAGGTATGTTTAACCGTTCCATATCTCTACGCACCTTTTCAAAAGTCCAATGCTCTATTTCATAACTACGGCTAGGTATGATAAATTCACTCATAAAGTATCTACTAATTTCTTTAAAAAACAAATAATTCAACGCTTTCTCTTTTGTATTAAATTGTTTTAAAATACGAATCTCCTCAGTATTCCTTCTTTCACGAAAATAAAAACAGTAACTCCATTTTAATTCTGTATCATCTTTAGAGATTTCCCTAGAGATACCATAATGGTTTTCCAAGGGGACAGATTGAGCTGATCGATCATCAATATAAATTCGCTTATTAGAAACTATCATTTTAATATTTTTTTCAGCTAATAAGTTTTGGATTTCATCCATTTTCAGCATAAACCTTGCTCCTTTCGTTAATTTATTTTAATAATGCATACATAATCCCAGCCTGAATAGGAACTTCTAGTATTATAAACGTCTTTAAATTTCAGAGGGAGTTATTTTTATGACTTTAAATTTGCTCATTTAGAAGGTTTATAGACATAAAAATCTGCTTCTAATTATTAGAAAGCAGATTTTTAAATGATGATTTAACTATTGATTATATTGTTCTTTAGTGGCTTTGAGCAACAAAAGGTGCTTGTAATTCTAATTTACTATCTCAACTTTTTCTACATTCATCTGCCCTATTGCTTTCAGTAGGCGGCTAATCAACTGTAAATCACCCATCACCTCACGGCATAGCGTACGAGTGTTTCCTAAAAGTTTTGGATTTCCCCCACTGCTAAAAAATTATTTCTCCAAATTCTTTTCAGCCAAAGGTAGCAGTTCTTTAAGCTCAGACTGTGTAAACAACTCTCTATTATCAGGAACCTGAATGAGTAACTCTGGAAATTTTTTTATAAAATCTCTTACTTTTTCTTTTTCTTCATCTTCTGTACTTTTAACAGGCCACTTCCCTGTTTTTGCATACATCATTACCTCATAAGCATCTTGCGAAGATTTAAATGCCTTATCAGCAAGTTCCTTAGTTATGGAGTAAGAGACGACCTGATCAAAGGGACCGTGCGGCCATTCTATTTTGTATTCATTATTATTCTTTACTATTGCAAATCCATCTCCTGTATATACTTCTTCCATATAATTTTCACCTTCCCTTATTTAAAAATATCTATTACCTTATATCCTCCAGCGGAGACTTGGTTAATAACTGCTTCTGGTATCCCATTATTTGTGTAACCACTAGGGATCCAATATCCTTGCCAAGCTCCAGCTTCATTTCCCGTAGGTACTCTCAGCCCATCTATTTTATTAAAATCCAATAAAACGGGTTTCTCACCTAGATAACCTGTTTCAAGACCCAAAAGATTTTCTAAGATCCGTGGATTACCGTCAGAAACCAATATAGCTTTGTCAACCACATTTTTTGGCAATACATAGGTGCCTGTTTTAGGGTCACCAATAGAACCTCCATACCTTTGGACTGCATTAAAGTAAGCTTCTTTACTTTGAATTTTGACTGCACCCTGATCAAATAGTGATAAATGAACATCTATTTCAGCTTTAGACATATATACTGAAGGGGATAATCTTTCCCCATTAGGAAGGCTTACAAGTCCATCTTCCACTTTTTTAGCTAATCTCGCTCGAGGTAATTCATCCATCTCTTTCAAAAATTGTTCCAATGTTAATGACTTACCTACGCCAGTCTTCCCCCCACCATTTAAAACAACCTGTTCCCTCTTCACATGACCTTTAAAATTCGAAGCCTGACGCGCTCGCTTACTCAACCCAATGTTCTCGCGTATCTTCTTCCATAGCGCTAAGGCGTTAAGCTTACCACCTTGACCGAAAAGGGGCTTGCCAATTGGTCCTGCCTGAATCGGAGTGTTAAGGGCAGTGAGTGGTTTCACAGTCGCCACTCCACGTACATGCTTGGCCGCTGCGGCACCACCGTAGATCATACTAACCACTCCAAAACTATCCAACAAATGCTCGGCTGATAAGGGGTTCTCAGGGTTAAACGCGCCGACCACCATGTCGGGTATCCCTAGCGTAAGCCAGTTGGTCACCGTATACGCATTTGTCGTATCACGCATTGCCTTATAGTTCGCTTG
>NZ_FODJ01000024.1 GCF_900110345.1 Amphibacillus marinus | reverse complement strand
TTTTTAGTTAAGTCCTCGATCGATTAGTATTCGTCAGCTACACATGTTGCCATGCTTCCACCTCGAACCTATCTACCTCATCGTCTCTGAGGGATCTTACTCTTTACAGATGGGAAGTCTCATCTTGAGGGGGGCTTCATGCTTAGATGCTTTCAGCACTTATCCCGTCCATACGTAGCTACCCAGCGATGCTCCTGGCGGAACAACTGGTACACCAGCGGTATGTCCATCCCGGTCCTCTCGTACTAAGGACAGCTCCTCTCAAACTTCCAACGCCCACGACGGATAGGGACCGAACTGTCTCACGACGTTCTGAACCCAGCTCGCGTACCGCTTTAATGGGCGAACAGCCCAACCCTTGGGACCGGCTACAGCCCCAGGATGCGATGAGCCGACATCGAGGTGCCAAACCTCCCCGTCGATGTGGACTCTTGGGGGAGATAAGCCTGTTATCCCCGGGGTAGCTTTTATCCGTTGAGCGATGGCCCTTCCATGCGGTACCACCGGATCACTAAGCCCGACTTTCGTCCCTGCTCGACTTGTCGGTCTCGCAGTCAAGCTCCCTTCTGCCTTTACACTCTTCGAATGATTTCCAACCATTCTGAGGGAACCTTTGGGCGCCTCCGTTACTCTTTGGGAGGCGACCGCCCCAGTCAAACTGCCTGCCTGACACTGTCTCCGAACCGGATCACGGTCCTGGGTTAGAAGGTCAACACGATCAGGGTGGTATCCCACCAGCGCCTCCACGTAAGCTAGCGCTCACGCTTCTATGGCTCCCACCTATCCTGTACAAATCGTGCCAACATTCAATATCAGGCTACAGTAAAGCTCCACGGGGTCTTTCCGTCCTGTCGCGGGTAATGCGCATTTTCACGCATAGTTTAATTTCACCGGGTCTCTCGTTGAGACAGTGCCCAAGTCGTTGCACCTTTCGTGCGGGTCGGAACTTACCCGACAAGGAATTTCGCTACCTTAGGACCGTTATAGTTACGGCCGCCGTTTACTGGGGCTTCGGTTCAACGCTTCGCCTTGCGGCTAACGCGTCCCCTTAACCTTCCAGCACCGGGCAGGTGTCAGCCCCTATACTTCGCCTTACGGCTTCGCAGAGACCTGTGTTTTTGCTAAACAGTCGCTTGGGCCTTTTCACTGCGGCTTCTCATGCAAGAAGCACCCCTTCTCCCGAAGTTACGGGGTCATTTTGCCGAGTTCCTTAACGAGAGTTCTCCCGCTCACCTTAGAATACTCATCTCGCCTACCTGTGTCGGTTTGCGGTACAGGCACCTTTAACCTTGCTAGAGGCTTTTCTTGGCAGTGTGGAATCAGGAACTTCGATACTTCATTTCTCTCCCCATCACAGATTGTGATTGCCAGACGGATTTGCCTATCTGACTCACTCGCTGCTTAGACGCGCATATCCATCAGCGCGCTTTCCTTATCCTCCTGCGTCCCCCCGTTGCTCAAACGGTTATGAGGTGGTACAGGACTATCAACCTGTTGTCCATCGCCTACGCCTGTCGGCCTCGGCTTAGGTCCTGACTAACCCTGAGTGGACGAGCCTTCCTCAGGAAACCTTAGGCTTTCGGTGAAGAAGATTCTCACTTCTTTTTCGCTACTCATACCGGCATTCTCACTTCTAAGCGCTCCACCAGTCCTCTCGGTCTGACTTCGCTGCACTTAGAACGCTCTCCTACCATTGTTCGTAAGAACAATCCGTAGCTTCGGTGATACGTTTAGCCCCGGTACATTTTCGGCGCAGTGTCACTCGACCAGTGAGCTATTACGCACTCTTTAAATGGTGGCTGCTTCTAAGCCAACATCCTGGTTGTCTGGGCAACGCCACATCCTTTTCCACTTAACGTATACTTTGGGACCTTAGCTGACGGTCTGGGTTGTTTCCCTCTCGACTATGAACCTTATCACCCATAGTCTGACTCCCAAGGTTATATCATTGGCATTCGGAGTTTGACTGAATTCGGTAACCCGGTAGGGGCCCCTAGTCCAATCAGTGCTCTACCTCCAAGATACATGCCTTGAGGCTAGCCCTAAAGCTATTTCGGAGAGAACCAGCTATCTCCGTGTTCGATTGGCATTTCACCCCTACCCACACCTCATCCCCGCATTTTTCAACATACGTGGGTTCGGGCCTCCAGTCAGTGTTACCTGACCTTCACCCTGGACATGGGTAGATCACACGGTTTCGGGTCTACGACCCCCTACTACATGCGCCCTATTCAGACTCGCTTTCGCTGCGGCTCCACCTTTTCTGGCTTAACCTTGCAGGAGATCGTAACTCGCCGGTCCATTCTACAAAAGGTACGCCGTCACCCATTAACGGGCTTCGACTACTTGTAGGCACACGGTTTCAGGATCTCTTTCACTCCCCTTCCGGGGTGCTTTTCACCTTTCCCTCACGGTACTGGTTCACTATCGGTCACTAGGGAGTATTTAGCCTTGGGAGATGGTCCTCCCGGATTCCGACGGAATTTCACGTGTTCCGCCGTACTCAGGATCCACATCGGAGGGTATAAT
>NZ_FODJ01000008.1 GCF_900110345.1 Amphibacillus marinus | reverse complement strand
AAGTGATTTGTTCCCATAGGAGTCTACGGGACTGCTGAATGCTTGATGATAGGTATGCTTACCCCTTCTTTTATTTGTGTGAGCATAAATTGAAAGATTAAATACGTTTAAGTATGTATTAGGACTGTCCATTGATAACGCAGACACCTAACTAGATCTACATAATTAAGTGGAGACAGCCAATGGGCGAGACTCCGGAAGGAATAGCATCAGCCGAAGATCCACTTGAGGAGCGCTTTTTGCTACTCAAGTTAGCTGAGGCGATGCCTTCGGAAAGAGAGTCCATTGGCTGCCGGAACGGATCACTGTTCTAACCTTAATCGTTGCCCTGGTGATCGACTATCATTTTCTTAATGTTCGTATATTCATCTCTTATCAGTAATTATGAAATTGACTCACTTTTAAAAAAATTAGAAAAAACCAAGCAGGCATAACTTGTGACTGCTTGGTTTTTCTTTAAGTTTGCATGCCTATGCCAATCGATCTTGATGATCAACGGCGAAAATGACACCTAACTCATGATGATCACCCTGATAGAGTGGGCGCTGTAAGAAACGAATTTCACCTCGCTGATCAACGACATCAAGCTTACATAATGTTAAATTAACCTGAAGTGCTTCATAGAAATCATTAGGTGTGCCAATTGTCATTCCATTCACCTTCACAATCGTATCACCTACAACAAGCTCCATATCGACAGCCGGGGAGCCTGGCATGATGGCTAACACTTTGATACCATCTTGACTTGGCATAAACATAGCATTCTTATGTTGCTCGTTAACTTTCAAGCGATAGGCGAGCCACTCTCGCCCTGCTAGACCTACAATTACACTTATTAAGGAGAAAATAGCATAATAATAGCCAATAAGCGAAGTGGCAATAACTAGTAATCCGAGCATTAATAAATATTGACTGAGTCTTCCGGTTACCTGCTCTGGTAGACTAGATTTAACCACATGTTCAAAGCCAATAATAAATGGGAAAATAAGCAAACCGTAAGTTTGATTGTTAATTTCGAGAACTGGCCACCAATCTGCCATCACTACTAAATCCCCGATTGGCCAAAGCATCACTAATGGAATTAATGCTATTCGTTTAAGCCGATGCTGCCCAATATATTTACCTCGATACCCGCGAATTAATTCAGGAAATGTTTGTTCAGGTCTAATTGAGTTCACCATTGCAGCTTCTATTACCAAGAACGCACCCATCAATGTGGTAAAAACAATCCAGTGCAAGTTTGTCACTTCTCCTTGAAGTACTACTGGTAAATAGGATTGATAATATGGGAAGAGCAAGAGTATAATTGCGGTAAATCCAAATATGTAAGCACTTGATAAAAAAGTGAATTTTTTATTTAATGAGAATAGCATAGTTATTGTAATAATTCCAATTAACATTAAGTAATGAAGTGTTGCACCCAGAACTAACACAATTAAAGAAAACAGGCATCCATAGGCTAATCCTTTTAATTTAAAGCCATAAAGCTCATCAAACATGGGGTAAATTTTATGACCAAAGCTTTTCCGTTCTCTTTTTATCCGCATCTGAGAGGCGAGAAAGACAATTAGGAGAAACCAGTATAACAGTGGATTCACTATTAGACGCAAACAAGCCTTTGCAATTTCTATCAACCAAACTTCCATTTTATTACCTCCAGCTATATCCAAGCTATTTTTATTACCTCTATTGTTAATCAAGTATAACTGTATACATTAATCAATAGTTATATTTTCGCTAAAAATTCATTAATTCCTGCCAACGTTTTGACTCTTTTAAATATATCATATAAATTCACTCGATAGACTGATATCTTGTTAAAATAACTCTGTTAAAATAAGTAAAAGAAAGCCGCCCACCAACAATAAAAAGCCAATCCTCAATGTGGTTGATCCACTGTGACTCCACAATTCAGATGGCTTTTCATTTATTCATTATTAATTTTAAATCGACTTTCTATTGCTTCTCCTTTTAGGGCTTGACCCGCTAAACGATCCGCTTCATTATTCTCTTTCCGGTTTAATTCTTTGTATTGTCCCTTTAGGTTTAACTGAGCTAAGCTGGCTTCGATCTGATCCGCCCAATAATTTAATTTTGGATCATGGCAAGGCCATTCCCCAGCAAGCTGGTTAATAACAACCTTTGAATCACCCAAAATTTTAATTGATTGATGGCTAATCTGATAATGTCCTAACTCATTAATTCCAAATGCTAATGCGGCATACTCCGCTTCATTATTCGATTGCAACTGTTCAAGACAGGCATTTTTTCGGACTCGATAATGACAATCGTTTTGCTGATAATAAATGACAATTCCTAGTCCTGATTCTTTGGTCTCATGATTAAAACCGCCATCAAAATATAATTCAACAAACTGGGGGCGTTGTTTATCCACCGCTATTTGCTTCTGCAATTGTTTATAATTATAACTATAACCGTGCTCATCTTCAAAATTGATCAATTGTGTACGACCAGTCTTAATAAGGTCAGCAGCAATCTTAAGTGCTTGGTCAGCTATGATCGGAGCAGATTTAAAGCTTACTTGCTCACCCGTTATTGCTTGATAATCAAACTGGAGTGTAACTTCCATCCTGCTCAGTCCTTCTTATTTAATAAATATTCAACAATACCTTGAGCACAAATAGTTAAGTCAAAGCGAATGTAATCAAATACGGTTGGATCACTAATATCCGACTCAATCTCAACCCGGTTAAAAAGTGCCTCTGCAACAAGTTCAGATAGTGTCTCAAAGTCAGCATGTGAATGTTTTTCAACAATTCGCTCACTAATTTTCAAATAACGGTTTAACCACTCGGCCAACTGATGATATACATGATCAGGATAGTCTGATTTTCCATAATGACCAAAATAAATAGTATTAACATTCAATTCACGAACTCTTTTCATTGATGAGAGCATTGCGTTTGGGTCAAACTGGTTTGGCGATGTTGACGGGAGAATAAGCTCAGTCCCATTGGTCATCGAAGTCGGGTAAAGGATACCCAGCGTATCACCAGTAAAAATAGCATTAGTTAGACTATCGTGAATTGATAAGTGATGCTTTGCATGTCCAGGCGTATCATAGAAAGTCAGGATACGATCACCCCCTAAGTCTAAAGTGTCTAAATCTGCTTTCACTACAAGTCGGTGATTGGGGACCGGCAAAATCGGATCAAATAATTCACTAAAACTATTTCCATAGATCGCTTTAGCACCAGCGATAAGACGTGAAGGGTCGGCTAAATGTCGCTCTCCCCTTGGATGGACAATAACAGTTGCATTTGGACAAGACTCTAAGAGCAAACCTACACCACCTGCATGATCTAAGTGAATATGTGTGACAATAATGTACACGATGTCTTCCGGCTTAATGTGCAAGCGTTTTAAACCAGCTAAAAGATAGGGAATTGATGGACTAGCACTTGTTTCAATAATCGTTGGCTTTTCTGCTGGTAATATGTATGATGCTGTACGCTCTGACAAGCTTAAATCATTTAAGTCAATTATTTCAATCGGTTGATTTTTCATTATTTTATCCTCCATTTAAGATTCTTAAATTAATTATAACAATAATTGGATGAGTTCTCCAACCGATGCATAAATTAATCGCAAATGGCCTATTCCCTTTTTAGGTGACTTTATAACGCCTTTTTCAAAAATTCTACTAGTTAGATCATTAAATGTTAGTATATACGTTATAGTAAAAACCATTACTAACTCTAGTAAACAGCTAGCGATTATTAATTAACTTTAGTACAATGGCTTTACACACTAACAAAAAGCGTGGTGATAGCAATGCGTATCTTACTAATTGAAGATGACCGCACCTTATGTGATGAAATTAAGGAAAGACTAACAAGTTGGTCATACCAAGTGTTTACTATTGATGATTTTTCCAAAGTCATGGAGACATTCACAGAAACTAAGCCAGAACTTATTATTATTGACATTCAACTACCTAAGTTTGATGGTTTTCATTGGTGTCGCTTGATTCGCGATCATTCAAGTGTACCAATTATCTTTCTCTCCTCAAGAGATCATCCTACTGATATGGTCATGTCGATGCAGCTCGGCGCTGATGACTATATTGAAAAGCCATTTAATTTTGATGTGCTAATCGCTAAGATTCAAGCCATTCTTCGACGCGTTTATCGTTATAGCACGGAGACGAGCCAGCTTAGAACGTGGCTAGGGGCGACAATTGATCTTGAAAAAAATGAAATCTCCTATAAGGATCACAAAATTGAGCTTACAAAGAATGAAGCATTTATCTTAAATCTACTACTAGAAAACCGTAATAAAATTGTGACTCGTGATGCTTTAATTGAAGCACTCTGGGACGATAGTCGCTTTATTAGTGATAATACTTTAACGGTAAATGTAAATCGATTAAGAAAGAAACTAGCAGAGATTGCACTTGGGCACTATATTAAAACAATGGTTGGTCAAGGTTATCTTGCCCTTGATGAGGATAGAGACCATGCTTAAAACATATATCAAGGAAAAGAAAAGTTGGCTCTTACTACTCCTTTCCCTACAATTACTTATTATTTTATTTGCAATTATTGATCCAACTATACCGATAACAAGTGCCTTTTACATCGTAACCATTGCCCTAGTGACGATTGTCATCTTTTTCTTTATTCGCTATCCTAAGGAAACGACATTTTTAAAAGCACTAAGTGAGCAACGTGAGCAACTAGAGCCAAGAACAGCTTTTCAAGAATCTATTTATGCGGCTTGGCAAAATAAAGCCATTCTATACGAGCAGACTCTATCAAAGCAACATCTCCAGATTGAAGAAGAAAAAGATCAAATTCTTAGCTGGATTCATGAAGTAAAAACACCACTTACAGTAATGAAGCTAATGATCGATCGAATTGAAGAACAGTCAATTAAGCAAAGCCTGACCTATGAGTGGTTAAGAATTCACCTACTCTTAGACCAACAGCTACACCAAAATCGAATGGACACGATTGAAAATGACCTATTTATTGAGACTGTTGACTTATCAGCAATTTTAACAGCTGAGATTAAGCCATTAATTGCTTGGTGTCGCCAAAAGGAAATTGGCTTTGAGCTTGATTTGAATATTAAGCAAGTTATTAGTGATTCAAAATGGCTAGCCGTTTTACTTAGACAACTAATCACCAATGCTGTTAAATATAGTGAGAATAATACAATTATGATAAAAAGCATTCATACAAATGACATGACCCAAGTTATTATTTCCGATAGCGGAAAGGGAATTGCTAATAAAGATATTCCTAGAATCTTCGATAAAGGCTTCACCTCAACAACAGAACACGATAATAACGCATCGACAGGGATGGGGCTATATCTCGTCAAAAGAATCTTGCCTCATTTAAAGATGACAATTGAAGTCAACTCAACCCTTCATGTTGGGACAACCTTTACTTTGACTTTCCCAAATAAAAATGCCTTTTTAAATATAACGAGCATGTGACAACATTGTCACATGCTTTGCCATTTTGTTCGTTATTATGCAGGATGTTATGATGACGAACTTTTATAATTTAAGTAACAATAAATGAAGAGGTGGAACAATATGTCGATTTTACAAGCAACTAAAATTCATAAAAGCTATGGAAATAAGTTCAACCGACAAGAAGTTTTAAAAGGAATTGATTTAACAATTGAAGAAGGTGAGTTCATAAGCATTATGGGTGCATCAGGATCAGGTAAAACAACGCTGCTAAATGTCTTATCGACAATTGATAAACTTACAAAGGGATCATTTCATATTGGGACACAAAATATGACTCGCCTGAAGGAAAAGCAATTAGCAGCCTTTCGCAAGGAACATCTCGGCTTTATTTTTCAAGACTATAACCTACTAGATACATTAACCGTTAAAGAAAACATTTTACTACCTTTATCAATTAGTAACATCCCTAAAAAAGAGGCACGTGCTCGATTCGAACTGATTGCTAATGAATTAGGTCTAACTCAAATCGCTAATAAGTATCCTAATCAAATTTCAGGTGGGCAGAAACAACGGACTTCTGCTGCCCGCGCTTTTATTCATCAACCACGAATCATTTTCGCTGACGAACCAACGGGAGCACTTGATTCAAAAGCTGCATCAGATTTGCTGAATAAGTTAAGTGAGCTTAATCAAACACGACAAGCAACCATTATGATGGTTACCCATGATATGACTGCAGCAAGCTACTCAGGCCGCGTGATCTTTATTAAAGATGGTCGAATTTATACGCAACTCAACAAGGGCGATCAATCACGAAAACAATTTTATGAAGATATCATGAGTACTCAGGCAGTACTAGGTGGTGTAAACCATGACAGTTAGTCGCTTAATATTTCAAAATTTGAAAAAAAACATTACCAATTATTACTTGTATGTCTTTGCGTTAGTTTTTAGTGTAGCGCTTTATTTCTCATTTGTTACCCTGCAATATGACCCATCAATGGATCAAGCTAGTGGGTCAGTTCGGGGGGAAGCAGGGATCAGAGTTGCATCTATTTTACTTTTTGCCATTGTTGCGATTTTCCTACTCTACGCAAATCGTTTATTTATTAAACGACGGAGCAGAGAAATAGGTCTATTTCAGTTAATTGGCATGAATAAAAACCGGATTTTTCGAGTGCTACTTTTTGAGAATAGCGTGATCTATTTCACCTCAGTTTTAATAGGTATTTTAGCAGGTTTATTAATGACAAGATTTGTTATGCTTGTTTTGTTTTACGTCACCGGCGTAGATGAAGTGGCGAGCTTATCGTTCGCTCCACAAGCATTTAGACAATCGTTAATTGTTTTTTCTAGTGTTTTTCTGTTAATCCTAATTGGAAACTATGTATTTATAAAAAAACATACACTATTAAAGCTTTTTCAAGTAGAGGGCTCGACAGAGAATAAAGCAAAACGCTTCTCATTTATTGAAGCTCTTATTGGATTAGTAGGTTTTTTCTTAATTGGACTTGGCTATTATGTATCACAGCTTCTTTTTGATGGGACATTGTTTGAGAGTGGCACCAATTTAATGGTTGTTATGCTATTAATTCTGACATCCGTTATTCTTGGAACCTATTGTTTCTTCAAAGGGTCAATCGGCTTCATCCTAAATATCGTCCGCAAACGGCTATCAGGTTACTTAAACATCAAGCAAGTAATGAGTCTTGCTTCAATCATGTTTCGAATTAAATCAAATGCCCTATTGTTAACAATCATTACAACTGTGTCTGCGTTAGCAATTGGGTTGCTGTCATTAAGCTACATTACCTATTACTCTGCTGATCAAACAGCACAGAACAATGTTGCAGCAGATTTTGCCTTTACAAGTCAATCAAGTGCTGAACAATTTGAACAGACTTTAATTGACCAAGGCATTACTTATCAGCAGATTTCTCGTCAGGTTATTTATGCCGAGGTGGAAATTGACGAAGAGATGCCCAATGCTTCACTCTTAATGAATGAATCAAGACTTGAAGTTGCGGCTATATCTAGTGCAGAAGTGGATGACGTATCGCTGGCAGAGGGTGCGATATTGTTTTCAGGTATGGATCCTATCGCCGAGGTCATCCTTAACTTTGAAAATGTTGAAACAATCTCTTGGTTTGGGCAAGAAATTGATAATAGCGAACAATCCGTTAGCGTTGAATCCGACAGTTACTTGCCCTATACCATGACTAGATTTGGCGCTCCAGTTGCCATTGTTCATGATGACACATTTCAATTACTAGCTGACAATTTAGATCCGTCGCTTCAACGGGAGGCTAATACTTTTTACGGCTTTACTGTTGCCAATTCTGAGGAGTTAAACATTGCAAATGAGCTTTTTAACAAAGAAATTTTTGAAGACACACCTGGGCCGTTATCTCGGCTGAATTTAAGACAAGAACAACGGGAAGCAACAGGATTAGCCATGTTTATCGTCGGTTTTCTTGGCCTAACCTTTTTAATCACCTCAGGATGTATTCTGTATTTTAAGCAGATGGATGAAAGTGAAAGTGAGAAAGGAAACTACACCATTTTAAGAAAAATTGGCTATACTGAACAAGATTTAACTGAAGGGATAAAAGTTAAGCAGCTTTATAATTTTGGCTTTCCTTTACTACTGGGGTTAAGTCATAGCTTCTTCGCTGTACAGTCCGGCTGGTTCTTCTTTGGTTCAGAAATGTGGACGCCGATGTTAATTGTAATGGGCATTTACACCATGCTCTATTCGCTATTTGGACTGTTATCTGTCGGCTATTACAAGCAAGTAATTAGAAGAGCGCTTTAAAGCTAGTTAATAAACAAACCGTTGATTAACCTGTCAACGGTTTGGTTAACTTTCACTTAACTAATCCGAACCTTCACCTCAAGCTGATGAAGTGTTTGTTTAACAAGCTCTTTCTCAAAAGCTAACATCATTCTTTCATCAGTAAATAATGTTTGGTGCTCGATCAGACAGTTTATCGTAACGAGTTCCTTGCTAATTCGGGCAGACTCTTTACCTGCAATCAGCTTTTTCTGATAACGGTTATACTTTGGATCAAGCTGGTCGACACGCTCATACAACTGTTCAATTGTTTGATAGTCCTGAATTAACGGCAGCGCTGATTTCGCCCCAACTCCAGCTACCCCTGGTACATTGTCACTGGCATCGCCTAGCAAAGCTTTTACATCGATCCATTGCGCAGGCTCAATACCATATTCATCCTTAAAGTGTTGCAAAGTATATGTTATTTCCGTTCGCTTTTGGGCAATAATTTGTGAGGTTCGTGGTCCGAGGAGTTGTAGTAAATCTTTATCATTACTATAGATTAAACATGTCCTCCCCTCACTACTTGACCATTGTCGTGCTAGTGTTCCAATTAGATCATCCGCTTCATAAGGTGCAAGCGTTAATTGATAGACACCTATTTTCTCAAGATATTGTGTTAAAGTTTCATATTGCTGGATGAGTGGAAACGGTAATTCTCCACGGGTTGCTTTATAAAAATCATACTTTTGCCGTCTTGCTGTTTCTTCCCGTTTTACATCCCAAGCAATAGCTAGATGCGTTATCTCATGCTCCTCAATAAGATTAAACAGCTTTTGAAAAAAAACACGGAGTGCATTGGTATACAACCCACTACTGTTTCGACTTAATTGCTCTTCACTTTTATTATAAGCAGTTGCAAAATAACCTCGACTTAACAAATTAAAGCCATCTATGATCAGTAATCGTTCTTTACTCATAACCTAAACCCCTTTTTTAAAAGTTAATTTAGTTCATATTATAACATAAAAGCACAGCTAATCAGGCTGGTTAACATCCTGATTGGCTGTGCTTTTTTAGTCAGCTAAGAGCTTGTTAGCATAGCGATTGGCTAGTAAGGCCATATCCTCTGCTATTTCGGTAGCTAAGCCAGTATAGCTAGCAGGTGAAATAAGTTCCTCGAGCTCCGCTTTAGTGAAGTGGTTAGCAATATACGGATCTTCTAATAAATTAGTTAAGAAATCTTCGTTATAAGCTGACGTTCTAATAGCAATTTTATAAATGAGCTCGTGAGCTTGATCTTTTCCTAGTTTTTCAGCGACCTTCATCATTAACCATTCGCTATTATCAAGTCCCTTATTTAACCAGGCATTCTTTTGCATCCGTGCGTCATGAATGGTAATTGTACCTGTTAGTTCTTCAAATCGTAGTAGAATCTCAGTCGTTAATTGAATAGCCTCCTCAATCACACCATCAAATAAAAGATAGGTACTACTATCACCCTCAAACATTCTGGTAGCAGAATGAAGTAAAGGGTTGAGTAGACTATATAATTTTTGCGAATTTGCAATAATCCCTTTCGCTAGCTTTGGATTAATTTTATGTGGCATTGTGCTGCTACCAACAGTTCCTTCTTTAAAACCTTCAGCAACCTCGCCAATTTCTTCTAATGAGGTATAATAAACTTCTTCAGCCATTTTATTACAAACATTACACAAGAGTGATAAATTCATTAGATATTCTATTTTGGGCGTATGAATTGAGCGTGATGGCACTCTCATTTCTGACATTCCTAATAGCTCTGCTACCCGTTTTTGTACTTGTCGCCCATGTTCCGGCGCAGTGCTAAATGTCCCAACTGCTCCACCCATCATGACCGCAAACACGCGTTTTTCTGATTCAATTAACCGATCAATGCCATCAATCAGCTCACTAATCCAAACAGATGCCTTATATCCATAAGTAATCGGGGTCGCATGACGTCCATGGGTTCGACCTGGCATGACCGTTTTCTTATGCTTATCAGCGAGGTTAGCTAAATTCTTTAGCGAATCACTTAAAATGCATTTAAACTTCTTATGAACCTGTTTAACTGTATAGAACTGAGCTGTTTGTTGAATATTTTGCGTTGTTACGCCGTAATGGACGTACTTTCCACTCTCTTCTGGACATGCTTTAACAAGAACTTTCAGAAATGGAACAAACACATGGCCAATCTCTCGATAAATGCGATTCATCTCATTAAAGTCAATATTCTCAATTTTTGCGGCTACTTTAATGTCTGCGGCTGCTTGTTTGGGAATAACGTCAAAATCAGCTTGTGCCTGAGCTAAGGCCGTTTCAACATCTAACCATGATTGATACTTGTATTCTTTCGTCAGTAATTGCTTAATTCCCCGATCATTAATCGAAAAGCTTTTGGAATCGTATAGTGCTCGCATTATTATCCCCCTCCACACTTTCACTATTTTTTTAATAAATCATCTATTTCATTTCTGACAAATTCAACATGTGGCCCAAAGACAATATGAATATGTTTTTTCTTCGGAAAGAAGAAGCCTGATGAACCTGATTCTTTAATTAATTTGTCATTAAACTTATCCTGATCTTTAAGATCAATTCGTAAACGAGAAACACAATTATCGACATTGACAATATTGGCTCGACCACCCAATGATTCAATAACAAGTTCAGCAATTCTATCATACTTCTTTTCATTTAACAGCGTAACATCACGGTTTTCTTCTTCACGACCAGGGGTCGTAATGTTAAATCTTTTAATCACATATTTAAAAACAAAATAGAAAACAATGAAATTAAGGATACCAATGATTATTAAATTAAACCAACCCGTGTTTTCATATAGTAAACCAAAGATACCGAAGTCAAAGATGGTGCCACGAATATAGCCAATTGAGATATCCCAGATACCTAATGGAATCGTTGTAATTCCCACCAAAATGATATAGAGCAAATAAAGTAGTGGTGAAATAAACATAAATGAGAACTCTAATGGCTCAGTAATATTACCTAAAAAGGCGGTTAAGACAATCGTCAGGATAACACCCTTAGCAATGGTTTTATTTTTGGCAAAAGCGGTATGGTACATGGCCAGCCCAATAGCGGGTACTCTGAATAGTGTTGTTAGCATTTGCCCACCTGCTAGGTAGGGTGAGATCGTTGGCATAATCCGATTCCAGCTTTCATGTGATGGGCCTAGATCAAATAAAACTTGATTCATCGCATTTAAAATACCAACCTGCTGCACACCTTCAATAACGTAGATACCACCAGCTTCGGTAAACCTTACTACTGATGCCAATACATGATGAAGACCAAGTGGAATTAGAGCACGATTTAATAACCAATAAATACCCGGTCCAAATGGTTCATTCATTAATATTGGTGAGATAAAAATAAGCGCACTAGTAAACAGACCCCAAATAAACGGTAATACTAAACCAATTGGGATGGTATAGAGAAAGGTAAGAATAAGCACAGACTTCTTACCGCTAAAAAATGCAAAAGCTAACGGCAATCTCAATCTGTAGAAGCGATCCGTTACATAGGCGGCCAATAGACCAGCAATGATTCCACCTGCAACATCAATTCTTATTGTTTGAATCCCTAATACCGTTGCTTGACCAACTTCAGCCATGACATCTGGCTCTGCCATCGTACCGGTAACGGTCAGATAAACATTCATAACCATCAGTAGCGTTAAGTAACTAATGATTGAAGAAAAAACAGCAATCCCTTTTTCGTGCTTAGACATGCCGTAGGCCACACCCATGGCAAATAAAATTGGAATATTACTAAAGATGACAGATGATATTTGTTGAGCACTTCGCAGTATGGTTTGTAATGTTTCATTATCTAATATTGGAAAAGTCTCAATCATATAGCCTTGCGTAAACGCTCCCATTAAGCCCATAATCATACCAACTGGCGCCATAATACCGATGGGTAAGAGTAAAGAGCGGCCAAACGTTTGAATAGCAGTCTTGAAATTTGATTTCATTTGGTTCTCCCCTTTAAGTCATGTCTTTAATAATTTTAGTAGCGCGCTTACCAAATTATAGCTTGATTATATAAGAGCTAGTACCGGCCAACAAGGTTACATTATGAAATAGAACGCTTTCACATTGTAACCGTTTGATTGTGTTATACTTCTACATAAAGCTAACACTAGAGGGGAAACGAATACGATGAATAAAGCACATATTTTTATTGTCAATCGCCTACAAGAATTAAAAACACTTCAGTTGGAACAAGCTGAAGCCTTATTTAAGCTCTCATCCTCTAGTATTTACCGTTATACTCATGAAATTAATGAGCAATTGCCAAAAGATAAATATATTATTATTCATGACTTAAATGTTGTGTCAAATCTGCATTATGAGGATTATCTAGCCTTTGTTAAACAACTTACTTTTCAAAACTATTCACCGTCACAGCTTGAGCGATTCCAATATTTATTAGTCGTTAGTTTTTTTAACAAAACCATTAATCTTTCAAAGATTTATGATAAATTAGGCTTAAGCCTCTCAACAAAGAAAAAGGACCGGAAGCAGTTTAGTGACTACCTAAACGCAATAGACTTAACACTTAAACCGATTCCCGGGAAAGGTGTACGAATTGAGGGGAATGAATTTCAATTAAGAGCCCGAGTAAGTCATATTCTAGCTCGATTGATAGAAGTTAATAGCGAAGGGCTGCTTTATCAAAGACAAGCAAACAATCCCATTGAACGTGAAATTTTCCATGCCTGTTTTAATCCGATTTTTACTAGACATACAGATGCTATTCAACATCTGTTAAGTTTTTTACCAGCACAAGACCTATTTATTAGTTATCCGTCAAAAAAATATTTAATTAGCTTTGTTTGTCTGTCCCATTATCGCATTTCGCTTGGTAAAGTGATTGATGTACCACTTCATTCACCTTTAGAAATTAGTCAATATCAATTCTCGCAGAATAGTATTGAAAATAGCCATTTTAATTTAGTACTCTGTGGCCAAGATTTTAAACAGGTGGAGCCGATAAAGTTAGATGCATTATTAGCCGATATTGTCAAAAAACTAGTTGACGATGTCGAACAAAATATTATTACTACCTTTCACAAGAAAGAATCCCTTTGCACTGAGGCGTATTCATTCCTGTATCGATGTATTCTCAGAAACTTATGCAGCTTTGATTTCTTTGATGATAAGCTGTTACTTGCCAAGGAAGAGTACATTAATTTATTTCACGTTATTGCAAGACATATTAAAGCATTTGAATCAACTTATTTGCCCTTAAAGGAAACACAACTGGCTACTTTAACATTAATTTTCAGACAGCACATTATCAAAAATAAGCTAGCAGGACGCAATCGAAAGAAAATAATTATTGTCACAAACTCTGCCAAAGAAAAAACAAATTTCTTTATTGAACTGTTGAAGCAAGTTGTTGAAATAGACGTCTTAGCTAGTATTCATATTAACGAGCTTGACTTGTTAACAGACGTAGAATTTGATTATCTCATAACATTCTCAAATCGGATTTCTGCTATCCTATACCAAAGAAAGTATAACATTCTAAAGCTAAACTACTTTATTAGGGATCAAGACATTCAGCACCTGCTTCAACATGGCTTCTCTGATAACGCTAGACGCAAGTTGCTTGCATCAGATTTCGCTAAACAATTGCAACAACTGGACGACGACCAAATAGAGGATTATTTAACAGCAAATTACCCTGATTACTTTCTATAGTTGTATTGCATTGGTAGGCTTAAAATAACACTGCCATCCCTCGCTTAGGCGCTTCCGCTTGTTCCAGACATTTCAGTTTGAAAACAAGCGGAACGACACCCTTATAAGATCTGCTCAAACAGCCGCTTAAGATAAGCAATGCTTTCTGTGATAAAAGGTTCTTTCGTGTTTTCTAAGAGAATAGGAATAAGTGGCTTATCCGGGTATAGCTTATTAATTAAGTATTGATAATCTAGCCAGCCATGTCCAACTGGAACAACCTTTATGTGATTATCTTTAACAATAAAATCCTTGGCATGAATAATAATAATTCGCTCACCAAAAAGTTCAAAAGCCTGATCAATCATTTTTGTCTGACTCTGATAATTTTCTATTGTTAAAAAATTAACCGGGTCAAACACAACCTGAAGATGATTAGAAGGTATTTGCGTAATTAATTTGTGCATCATCTCGGGTGAATAAATCGGATGATTTACACCGCCTTCAATGCCCACGATTACACCAAAGCGCTCGGCTTCCTTCACTAGCTCATTGACACTTTCGACGACAAGTTGAAATGCCTCTTCAGTGAAATTATCCTCCGTATAGCCCATTTGACTATGAATGTTACCAGTCTCTGTAGCAACGATACTACAATGAAAATCACGAGCAAAGCGAATATGCTCCTTAAAATAAGCAAGTGCCTCTTGACGTTGTTCGACGTCAGGATGAATCATATTAATATAGCAACCAAGCACTGCGATATCAACATTATCGCTCCGAAATTCATTCGCTATTGTTTTAGCTAAACCCGTATTTAAGCTACCTAACTTAATGGGCCATTCCTTTATTGATTTTTTCAAAGCAAGTTGAATGGCGCTTATTTGTAAAACGGCTAGCTGTTTACTCAGGTCGTTTAGATTGTCACTATCAATATCATGCGCTCTTATACCTATATTCAACATTCCTCACCTTCCTTTTCTTTATTAATTCAATCAATTAAACATTGCTAACCTTATTCATTTAGTTTATAATTTCCATATAAAAAAAAGAGTTTCCTAATAGGAAATAAAATACAATTACTACTATTAGATGTACTTGACTTGTTGCTTTTTAAAAAATGTGTTGTAAGAATAATGGAGGAATCTAAATGGTTCAACAAAAACAACCGTACGGCAGTGTGCTAATAAAAGCTGACTATATTCTAGAGTTTTTATCACAGCATAATAATCCACAACGGCTAAGTGATATCTCGAAACAAACAAAACTGACAAACTCAACTGCATTAAAAATTCTAAATACGTTATTAATGATTGGTTATGTTCAAAAAGATCCAGACACTAAAATGTTTAGTCTAGGGCCTCGTTTAATTAAATATGCAAATAAAAGCTTACATCATATTAGCATTAAACAACTAGCTCAGCCCCATTTAGAAACCTTACAGGAGGCAACTTCAGAGACTGTGCACTTGGGGATTCATGAAATGGGTCAGATTAAATACATTGCCAAAATTGAAAGCAAAAAGCCTGTCTCACTCTATTCAGAAATAGGTAAGTCAATTCCATTATATTGTTCGGCAATGGGGAAAGCTGTCCTCGCTGATTTCACAAATTCAAAGGTAAACGCGTATATTGATTCGCATGTATTTGAAGCTAAAACAACCAATACGATTACCACAAGAAAAGCCCTTCTTAATGAGATAGAGCAAACCAAGGTACAAGGCTATGCTTTTGATAACGGTGAGCATGACTTAGATGTTTTCTGTGTTGGCAGCAGTATTACAGTAGACAATAAAAACTACGGGGCAATAAGTGTCAGTTTACCAAAGTATCGTCTAACAGATGAAGTTCTTGAGCAAATAATAAAAAGCATCTTGATTTGCAGACAAGCAATCATTAACGAACTAAGCTAACAGTAAACAGCAGCAGACCCAAACAATTTGGTCCGCTGCTGTTTTTTAAAATAAGTAGTTTATCTGGCTAACCAACCGCCATCAATTGCTAAAATATGACCATTAACATAATCCGAAGCGCGACTCGATAGGAAGACAACTGTTCCCATTAAATCTGCTGGTTGCGCCCAGCGTGCAGCTGGAATTCGCGATAATATTTCAGCATTTCGTTTCTCATCAGCACGAATTGGTGCTGTATTAGCTGTTGCTACATAGCCAGGGGCAATTGCATTAATTTGAATGTTATGTTCCGCTAGTTCATTTGCAAAGGACTTGGTCACGCCTGCGACCGCATGCTTACTTGCAGTGTATGGCGGTACAAATTTTCCACCCTGGAAAGTTAGCATTGAACAGATATTAACAATTTTCCCGCTTTTTTGCTTAACCATTTCTTTTGCTACCTCTTGACTAAGTAAGTACACCGCATTTAAGTTAATATCCATTACGGCATCCCAGTCTTCTGGTTTATATTCTAATAATGGTGCACGACGAATTGTACCGGCATTATTAACAAGAATATCAATTCGGCCATATGCTTCAATACAGTTAGCCACAACATCCTTAAGTTGGTCCCGGTCTGTTAAATCCGCTTGAAAAAAGACAACCTTTCTGCCCTCAGCTTCAATCAGCTCACGTGTTTCTTCCCAATCCTGATCGTAGCTTACCACAAATAGATCAGCACCAGCCTTTGCTAACGCAACTGAATATCCTTGCCCGAGTCCGGTATTACCGCCAGTGACAATCGCAACTTTATCCTTTACTGAAAATAAATCAAGTGAAAAATCCTGTAATGATTCAACCATTTTATTTAGCCTCCCGACAAATTTTTATTATTTTAAGCGACTCATTTCAATGTGATCCATATCATCATAAGTAATATTCTCGCCACACATTCCCCAAATAAATGTATAATTGTTTGTTGCCACACCGGTATGAATTGACCAACTTGGTGAAATAACTGCCTGTTCATTTGCTAGCACTAAGTGACGTGTTTCTTCAGGCTCACCCATAAAGTGAAAAGCACGTGTCTCCGCTTCCATATCAAAATACAGATAAACTTCCATCCGTCGCTCATGGGTATGTGCAGGCATTGTATTCCAGGCGCTACCAGGGCTCAGCATCGTATAGCCCATTTGGAGCTGACAGCTCTCACAATTATTGGGGTGGACATACTGATAAATCTTTCTTTCATTTAAAGTGGCTGGCTCTCCTTTTTCCAAAGGGGTCATTTTATTAATATCTAATTTAACAGTTGGATACTGGTGGTGTGCTGGTGTTGAATTGAGATAAAATTTAGCTGGATTCTTTGCATCCTTGGAACGGAAAAGAATTTCTTTAGTTCCTTTTCCAACATATAAACCATCTCTGTTTTTCACTTCATATTCCTTACCATCAAGTGTTACAAAGCCGTCAGCACCGATATTAATAAGACCAAGCTCTCGTCTTTCCAAGAAATAGCTTACCCCTAGCTCCTTATCGAGCTTAATTGTCAGCTCCTGATCTGTTGGTGTAGCACCACCAAAAATCATCCGATCGTGGTGCGTATACGTTAACGTCACCTCTCCTGGAACAAAAATAGATTCAACTAAAAATTGCTTCCTTAATTCATCTGTTGTTAAACGCTTAATCCCCTCTGGGTCAGTTGCATAACGTGTTTCCATTCCTATTGCCTCCTTAGCAGTTATCTTGAAATTTGATTCTCGCTACTCATTTGACTTTTAATTTCTTCTTCACTAACTAAATTTGCGTCGCCTTTAATCGTGTGCTTAAGTACCGAAGCAGCCGTGGCAAAAGACACAATTGCATCTGGATTCCAATCTTTAATAATACCGTGAAGCGTTCCAGCTACGAATGCATCCCCCCCTCCAACTCGATCAATAATATGATCAATATCAAAGATTCTAGATTGATAGATTTCATTATTGGTATAAAGATAGCCTGTTAATCGATTATGCGAAGCAGATAAATTCTCACGCTTTGTTGATAAGAGATACTCAATATTGGGATAATCATCAGTTAGCAGCCGATAATAATTGTATAGTTTATCCTTATACGTAAGATGGTCAGGTTGCTGAGCATAATTAAATAAATAGACCATGTCTAGCTCACCACACGAGCAAATGTTCACATATGGCAATAAGCGCCGTAACACTGTACCAGCTTGCTCTTGTGACCACAATTTACCTCGATAATTACAATCAAAACTTACTTTAACATTTAGGGTCTGTGCCCGTTTAAATAGCGCTTCAACCATTTTGATTAGACTTTCTGATAAAGCAGGTGTAATACCCGTCACATGTAAAATCGATGTATCTGATAGCAGGGCGTCAAAATCCCAATCATGTTCTACTGTCTGTGAAAAACTTGAATGCTTTCGATCATAAATAACCTGTGAACCACGATTTCCAGCACCGACTTCCAAGTAATATGTTCCGAGTCGCTCACCACCAAGTTGAACTAGGTCAGTTGCAACATTCATTGCCTTTAAATACTGAATAATGCCTTGCCCTAAATGATTATTGGGAACCTTTGAGGCAAATGCTGTTTGGTGACCAAGCTGGGCTAGCGATACGGCTACATTAGCCTCGGCTCCACCATAATGAAGCGTTAACTGATTTGACTTACTTAGACGCTGCCCTTGATCAGTTGAAAATCTAGCTAATATCTCACCAAAGGTCACAATTTTTTTCATAATAGCTCCCTTCCTTAATCAGTAATTTTCGCTACATATTTGTTAGCCTGCTCAGTAACGCCTTCTAATGAGCCTAGCTTTTCTAACGAGGTTAAATTACTCCCTATTCCAACCGCAACAGCACCTTTGTCTAACCAAGTCTTAATATTGTCAAGGTCAACACCACCAGTAGGCATAATTTGCACATGTGGAAGCGGTCCCTTTACAGCTTGTATATAAGCTGGCCCAGCTAAGTCACCAGGAAATAGCTTTATAACATCAACACCATATTTGAGCGCCTCCTGCATTTCTGTAATGGTGACACAGCCTGGTAGATAAGGAATGTGATAAGTATTACAAAGCATTGCTGTTTCGCGATCAAATGCTGGACTAACAATAAACTGTGCCCCTGCTAGAATAGCTATTCGTGCCGTTACAGCATCAAGCACAGTACCAGCTCCGATAGTTATATCAGTATCTTGATATTTCATTGCCAATTGCTCAATGACTTGTGTTGCACCAGGCAAGGTAAAGGTTACTTCTATTCCTTTTATTTCTCCCTTTATGCACGCTTCTGAAACCTGTAACGCTTCTTCAGGAGACTTACCTCGAACAACAGCAACAAGCTTGTTTTTTATTAGGTTTGACAAAATGGTGTGTTTTTTCAAAAAAGACTCTCCTTTTTTCCTATTTGGAAATTAATTTTATTATAAAGAAATTATAAGTCTATTATAGCGAAACGCTTTCTTTTTTTCAACCAGGAAATTTATAAACTCGTTTCTTTCGAGAATAAAACCCTCATGCTTGTGACTTTAGGTGAAGTTTCCAGTGCGATATATTAACCCAAAATGCTTTTAATTACACACGATGTGAACAAACTAGATGAGGAATGCATATTAAAATTGATTTAATCATTGTGAAAACTCAACTAAGTGGAGATAAGCAATGGATGAGACTCCTGCGGGAATAGGATGCGCTGATGATCCAATTTTGTAGCGTGTCTTTCTTCACAAAGTGGTGGATGTTAGACTCAACCTGTCATGTCCTATGACAACGTCTAACTGACCTACGTCCTATCGGCCCGAAGCTAGCCCCGAGGAAAGTAAATCCATTGCTTATTGGAACGACATAGCGCGCCAACCTGAAAAGAAAGCTATCATTATCGACTCTCCCAAACACGGTCAAAGCTTAGTGACTATTTTCAGAATGCGAAAGGTGAGGTTATAAGAAAAACCTCTAAACATATGGTTCTGGAAACCAATGTTTAGAGGTATAAACAAATTATTAGATTTTGGTTATTCTTGAATAAGTTGTTCAATTAAAGTTATTGCTTCCTCATGCTGTCGACCAGAAGCAACAAGAAAAATATAGCTATCAGTAAAGCCGTCATATTGAGTAAGTACGTGATTAGAGCTGGTACTTATCCCATATACATCAGACTCAATTAATAATAGCTCAATAGCTAAATTATTTAGTTGATTAATAAGCTGTTGATCATCAAAGGGGATCAGTATCTCTTCTTCAATAAGTTGTTCTGCAAAAGGCAAAGGTGAAATAAGCAGATCAACTTGTCCGACTCCAATTGTGGTTGCAAGCCGCTCAAGCATCTGTAAAGCTTGGTCCTCAATAATGCCACCTTGATGATAAAAATGATCAAATAAAAGTGGATGGGGAGAAGTATTTAAAGAATCAAAATCATTTTTTAACTCATCAACCTGCGTTAAGCTTGACTCGCTAATAATGGTGAGACCGATAGGATCAGGATCCTGATTAATTATACTATCAGCAACTAACCAAACAAAGGCGATTAAGAAGATAAAACCAAAGATAACGAGCTTATAATATTCCCAAATGTAATCAATTTTTTCTTTTGTTGACATTCCTTTAATCGCTTCTCGGAACTTTACCATAGTTCACCTCAACTGATTTGTAAACGGGCACTTAGTATCATAAGTGCCCGTTTACTAATGTTGCTAAATCTTATTAAATAATGTAGAGAAAACACGCATCCCTACCGTAAAAATATCGGTTTTTAATTTACCTATAGACTGATCGTAAATGTATCAGTTTGAGCTGGGACTTCAATAATTATATTGCCATTCTGATGTACTACCTCACCTGCTGAAACAGATTGAATGGCGTCTATGCCAACTAACTCTATACGGTATGATTTATCAGAATGTGCTGCTAATACGGTAATTGTATCACCTTTTTTAGCAATCGTAAATTCATTGGCCAACTTGCCAGTGTAATCAACGACAGGTGTCTTCAGATTAGCACCTTCCGCAATCTGATACAGTTTTAAGGTAACCGAATCAGCATAGTCATAAACAGGCTTCTGATCACTATTTCCAACTGGAAGAACCGTATTTTCTCGGACAAACAGTGGTAGACTAAAATAATCATATTTCTCTTTAATCCACGTACCACCATCTATGGTTTCTCCAGTAAGTAAGTGCGTCCACTTTCCTTTTGGTAGGTAAAAAGAGCCGATGCCCTCTTCATTAAAGATAGGAGAGACAAGAATGTCGTCACCAAGCATATATTGACGGTCAAGTGTTTCACATAAAGGATCTTCTGGAAATTCAAGAATCATTGAGCGCATTACAGGTACGCCTGTTTTATTATTTTCAACGGCTTGGCGATATAAATATGGCATTAAGCTGTTCTTTAGTTTAGTAAAATGACGGGCCACATCAACTGCTTCATCATCAAAATTCCAAGGAACACGATACGATGAGCTACCATGGAAACGACTGTGGCTTGATAGTAGTCCAAATGCCGTCCAACGTTTAAAAACATCTGGTGATGCTGTATTCTCAAACCCACCAATGTCATGACTCCAATAGCCAAAGCCTGATGTCGTTAATGACAATCCACCTCTTAAGCTCTCAGCCATTGCTTCATAGGTCGAATCGCAATCGCCACCCCAGTGCACCGGGAATTGTTGACCTCCGGCTGTTGCAGAACGTGCAAAGACAACTGCTTCTTCTTCACCCTTAACTTCTTTTAATAAGTCAAAGACCACTTGGTTATATAAATGTGCATAATAGTTATGCATTTTCTCAGGGGTTGAGCCATCATAATAAACAACATCTGTCGGAATACGCTCACCAAAGTCAGTTTTAAATGAATCAACACCCATTTCAATTAATTTACGCAGGTGATCTTGGAACCATTTAACTGCTTCAGGATTGGTAAAGTCAACAATACCCATACCGGCTTGCCAGCGATCCCACTGCCATGTGTCACCATTAGGCTTTTTAATTAAATAACCATTTTCATGCGCTTCGTCAAACAATGGCGATTTTTGTGCAATGTATGGATTAATCCACACACAGATTTTCAAGTCTTTCTCTTTAAGTCTTGTCAGCATCCCTTCTGGGTCCGGGAAATTGTTGCGATCCCAAATGAAGTTTGTCCATTCAAACCCTTCCATCCAAAAACAATCAAAATGAAAAACGCTTAATGGAATGCCACGATCTGCCATACCATCAACAAAGTGCGTTACTGTTTCCTCATTATAGTTTGTAGTAAATGAGGTAGATAACCACAAACCAAATGACCATGCCGGTGGTAAAGCTGGGCGGCCTGTTAATGCTGTATAGCGACTAACGACTTCTTTAGGAGTTGGTCCATTAATCAAATAGTAATCAAGCTTTTCACCTGGCACACTGAACTGTGAGCGGGATACAAGTTCTGAGCCTAATTCAAAGCTCACTTTTTCAGGGTGGTTAACAAAAATACCATAGCCTTTACTTGATAAATAGAATGGTACGTTTTTGTATGATTGCTCTGAGCTAGTACCGCCATCCTCATTCCAGATCTCAACAGACTGACCATTTTTGACAAATGGGGTGAAACGCTCACCAAGACCATACAAGTGCTCACCTACTGTCAGTTTATGCTGACCACGCATGTAAGTTGTTTCTTCAGGTCCTTCAATCCAAGCAAGACCTTTTTGATCAGAAACCGTTAATAAGCCTGCTGCATTTTCAAAGACAAATTGAAAATGTTCTTTATTAACCGTTAATTTTAAGCCCCCGCTAGAAAAAATAAGTGATTCATTAGTATCGTCGATATTCAGAGCTTTCTCTTGGTCTGCAACAGTATAATTCGGATATTTAGGTTTCTCACCTTGGTAATGCCAAGCTTGAACACGAATAACGTCTTCAAGCGGTGCTGATAACTTAATCGTAAGTAATGGCCCATCTAATGTATCACCGCGGTGATTAATATACTTACATGGTGTAAAAAGCGTTAGACTTTTGTCTTCAACCCGATAATCATAAACAACTCTTGGGAAATGAATTTGATAGCCTTCTCTTACTAGCCAGTTTCCATCTGTAAATTTCATAACATCTTTTCTCCTTCAGTTCATTATTTTATTGTTCTTTTAGGATAAATACATCTTTAGCTGCGATGCTACATTTACCCTGATACGTTTTGCTTGTTAATAAATTATTGTAGGTAGCAGAGCCTGTATCAAAGTAACTTTCTTGATCGTTATGGTTAAGAATAAATAAATAACGACCATGTTGATTAGATCGTGCAGTCACTTCTACACCCATGTCTGACTTCATTAAAGAAACAAGTGCCTGATCCTTAATAATCGTTTTTACGAGGTCATCGACAAACGTTTGACTTGGGCATGAAGCAACGTAATATGCAGAACCTTTACCGTATTTATTTTTGGTTAGAACCGGCATCCCTGCGTAAAAGTCAGAACCATAAGTAGCTAAAACTTCTGCACTTTCTGCGTGAATTAAGTCAAATAGTGTATCACACGTGTAAGAACCAGATAAACTACCATGATCTTTAGTAAAGTTGATTTCATTTTTTATTGAAGGTTCAAGAGCATCAATCTCTTCAGCCCAAATCCCGACTAGTTCTCTTAACTCACCTGGATAACCGCCAAGTGTAACAAGGTCGGATTCATTTACAATCCCACTAAAGCACGTTGTGACAAATGTTCCACCATTGCTTGTGAATTGTTTAATGCGGTCTGCAACACCCTCTTTAATCATGTAAAGGAAAGGTGCAATGACGACATCATATTGAGAAAGATCTTCCTCGACACCAATCATATCTACTGGCACATTCGCTTTGTAAAAAGCATCATAATACTTATGAACCTCTTTTACATAATCGAGCGCAACAGAAGGTCCGCTTGATAAACCTATTGCCCAACGATTCTCCCAGTCAAACATTATACCCACTTTAGCCTCAAGTCTACTGCCAAGAAGCTCGCTACCTAGATTATTTAATTCCTGTCCTAATTCAGCGCATTCTCTAAACACACGTGTATGCTCATGACCAACATGCTCAATGACAGCACCGTGATACTTCTCCGTTGCCCCTCTTGAACGCCTAAGCTGGAAAAACAAAACGGTATCTGCCCCATGAGCAACAGCTTGATAGCTCCATAACCGCATAACGCCTGGTCTCTTTAACGCATTGTATGCTTGCCAATTTTGTTGAGACGGTGTCTGCTCCATTAACATAAATGGTTGACCACTTTTCAAGCCTCTCATTAAATCATGGGTCATAGCTGTCATACTTATTGGTGTATTAAACTGTGGATAATTGTCCCATGAGACCACATCAAGTTCCTTGCCCCATTTGAAGTAATCTAGTTCGTCATACAACCCCATCAGATTTGTCGTAACCGGAATGTCTGTTGAATATTTTTTAATTCGATCACGTTCAAGTTTATAATTGTTTAAGAGACTGTCAGATTGAAAGCGACGATAATCAAGAGAAATTCCTTGGAAGTTGGTATTCTTACCGCCTTCCCATTCCTCTGTCAATACACTAGGTACGACAATTTCATCCCATTCGTAAAAGGTATGGCCCCAAAAGGCCGTATTCCATGATTTATTTACTTCTTCAATCGTGCGATAACGTTGCTTTAACCAAACACGAAAAGCCTTCGCACAATTTTCACAGTAACAATAGCTCCAATACTCATTTGACACATGCCATGCGACAATTGCAGGGTGATCATGATAACGCTCTGCAATTTTTTCGGCTAAGCGTGGTGCAAATTTTAAAAAAGTCGGGCTGTTTGGACAAGAATTGTGCCGACCGCCGAATTTCCTTTTCCGACCCTCGTAATCGACACGGAGAATATCAGGGTAGCGCTTAGCCATCCAAGCCGGGTGAGCAGCTGTACTGGTAGCTAAGCATACATAAATACCATCTTGATATAACCGTTCAATTGTCTGATCAAGCCCTGCAAAATTATATTCTTCTTCACTTGGTTGTAACAATGCCCAGGCAAATACATTTAGCGTGGCAACGTTAATACCAGCTTTTTTAAAGAGACGATTGTCTTCTTTCCATGTTGCTTCATCCCATTGCTCAGGATTGTAATCGCCTCCATACCAAATTTGGGGTAGTGATTTATTTAACATAACGTCCTTCCTCTCCAATAAGGATTATGGTCATCGTAATAGTTCGAGCCTGATTCCTCTTATAAGGAAACAGGCTCTACCATTATGCAGTTGCGATCAGTAACTTAAACTATTGTACGTCTCCACCCCAAAGTTCTAGAACATCTTGAGTGAGTTGTGTCATCTCTTCATTTAATTGCTCAACACCAGCTGCGTCTAATTCATCAAGCATTGCTTCCCATAATGTATCAAAATCAGCTGGATCAGCTAAAATAGCTTGGGTAATGCGTTGCTCGGTAATATCATCAGCTCGTTGTAAAATAATTTGAATATTTGACCCAGATGGAATACTAAAGTTCGCCGCACGGCCATGCTCTGAAATTGATAATTCTTCAGTCTGTGGGAACCAGTCAATCCAAAGATCCATACCATACGCATCTAGTGCCTCTTGCTCAGGCTCAAGATGATCTTCAATTACCTGCTCGCGTGTGTTTACTGTAATCGATTGGCCGTTTGAGTCAACAGCACCCGTGCCCCATTGTGGGAATGGATAAACATAATAACCAACTCCAGTATCACGACCATAATTTGCATCTGTATTCAAGCCTACTCTTACCTCTTCATGAAGAACACGTTCTCCATCAACAATTTCATAGTGCTCACCTTCAAGTCCCCAGTTAAGCAGAATCTGCGCTTCCTCTGAAGCCATCCAATCTAAGAAGTCAAACGCTAAGTCGGTGTGCTCAGTTGTTGAAGAAATAGCAATTCCCCAGCCACCAGCAAAGCCATAGTCTTTTAGTGCTTGATGTTGTTCGTTCTCACTTAAGGTGACTGGAAGTGGAGCATAAGTCCGTTCCTCCATATCAGCTTGGATAAGCGCATTTCTTGCGTCACCAATGTTCCAATCTTCATCAGCAAGACCTAATACACGTCCTGAAGAGATTTTTGAAATATAGGTATCTTGTGTATGAGTAAATGACTCAGGATCTAACAAACCTTTTGCATTCAAACCATTTAACCACTCAAAGTATTCTCTATATTCTGGTAATAAGAATTTATATGTTGTTTCGCCTGTATCAGAATCGATAAACCATTGCCCATTTCCTGGATGACCCGCAGCTGCAGTAGCACGGTCTCCAACAGTGATTAACCACCGCCAGTCACTGCCCTGTAAAGTCAACGGAATAGTAGGCTCTCCATTAATCTCTGGATACATTTCATAATAAGTTTCAATTGCTTCTTCAAATTCAGCTAATGTACTAATTTCAGGATAACCTAACTCTCTTAGTACCTCTAATTGCAACTGGAATGTTCCTGAAGTTGTTAATGGTACATCCTGAACACCAAACGTACCTACTTGATAAATAGCAGGATCATTTATCGAGTTTCTTAAACGGTCTAACTGATCGCCGTACATTGCTTGAAGATTCTCTCCACGTTCTTCAATTAAATCATCAAGTTGAATTACACCACCAGCATCGATTAACATCCCAATATCACCTTTAGCAAAAATAAGGTCAGGATAGTCGCCACTGGCAATCATTAATGGTACACTCTCATCGCTACCACCAACTGGATATTGAATATCAAGAATAACGCCAGTTTCTTCTGTGATTTTCTGTGCTACTGGATCATCAAATGATTTTTCTTCGCCATCCTCGTTATAAAGGGTTAATGTAACTGGACCCTCTCCGTCTGCTCCCCCGTCGCCTTCACTGCCTCCATTACCACATGCAGCTAACACTAAAAAGCTGGCAAATAGCAACATGAATAGTAATGATTTTCTCTTTTTCATCTGTATTACCTCCAAAAATTTATAAATTTATATTAATTTTTCATTAATATTAAGACTTAACTGCACCTAATGTTAACCCTGTTACAAAGTATCGTTGTAAGAATGGGTATACAAGGAGAATTGGTACTGTTGCAATAATTGTTATTGCCATTTGAATTGACTGTGGATTAGTCTGTCTGGCAATAAATTCAGCATTTCCAGATGTTACTGCGCCTTGACTGACATTAGTATTGTCCAGAATCTTCATTAATTCATATTGTAACGTAGATAGGTTAGAATTTCCTCTTGCATATAAATACGTATCAAACCAATTGTTCCATTGCCCAACCGCTAAAAATAATGACACCGTTGCAATAACTGGCAGACAGAGTGGAATAATGATTCGCCAAAAGATTGTAAAGTCATTTGCACCATCCATTTTTGCAGACTCCGTCAATGCCATTGGAATGTTATCCATAAAGGAGCGGATAACGATTACATTAAATGCCGTAAGTAGCATAGGTAGAATATAGACCATGAAGTTGTTCATTAAGCCTAAATCACGAATTAACATATATTCTGGAATTAATCCGCCACTTACAAACATCGTAATAACTAGAATAAAACTAATTGGTCTGTTAAAGACAAAATCTCTTCGACTAATTGTATACGCTAACATTGTGCTGGCAATAATACCAGTAATTGTTCCCACTACGGTTCTTAGGACTGACATTCCGAACGCACTTAGTAAATTAGCATTTCCTCCAAATATTTCAGTGTAATTCGCAATGGTGAAATCCCTCGGTAAGATATGAATACCGCCTCTTGCCGTATCTGTAGCATTATTTAATGATATTGCTAAGATATTTAAAAACGGATATAGTGTCACAATAATTACACCGAGCATCATAATGAGTAAGACAATATCAAACACGGTAATCTTTCTCGTTTTCATCATTTAGCACCCCTCATTCCTTCTATAAGATCGGTCAGCATAATAAATACTAGAATACACGACCTTCACCTATTTTTTTAGCAAAAGTGTTTGCAATTACGATTAAGATGACACTGATTACTGATTTAAAGATACCAATTGCTGTACCAAACGAATAACGGAACATCCCGATACCGTAATTTAATGCATATAAGTCAATAACAAGTGCTCGATCAGCCACAATATTATTACCTAATAGCATCTGCTTTTCAAAGCCAATATTAATTAAATTCCCAATATTTAAAATTAGTAAGACAATGATAACTGGGCGGATACTCGGTAGGGTAATATGCCACATTTGACGAAATCTTGATGCACCGTCCACTTTAGCTGCTTCATAAAGCTGTGGATCAACACCAGCCATTGCTGCAAAGTAAATAATGGCTCCCCATCCAGTTGACTTCCAGACTTCCGCGGTCGTAATTAAACCCCAGAACATACCAGGTCGTGCCATGAAATTAATTGGACCATCAATAATACCAATACTTGTTAACAATCCGTTGACTGGTCCTGTAACCGATAACATTGTTGTGACAATATTAGCAACAATAACCCAAGATACAAAGTGAGGTAAATAAGAAATTGTTTGGGTTAATTTTTTAAATTTAGTAAAGCGCATTTCATTAAGAAGTAAGGCAAAGGTAATAGCTGCTAATGTCCCAAAGACTAAGCCAAGTACACCCATTCCAATTGTATTTTCTAACGCCCGAAAGAATTGGGGTTCGTTAAATAGGTCTTGGAAGTGCTTTAACCCTACCCATTCTTGTTCAAAAAAAGTTTGCTGTGGTTTATAATCCTGAAATGCCATTGTCCAGCCGAACACTGGTATATAGCGAAAAATAATTAACCAGATTACAAATGGTAAAGACATTAATATTAATGCTTTTTGGTTATTCAAGCGTTGCCAAATATTCTTTTCTCCTGGAGCGCGTTGTGGTCGCTGTCCCTTCTTGCCCGATTTTCCTAAGGGCAATTCAGCTTGTGGAGTAACTGGGGCTATACTTTTGCTCATTGTTCTCTCTCCCTTGTTTAACAGGATTTGTTCTTATATTGTCATCCCTTTAATTATATTATACAAGTAACCGCTTTCAACGAAAACATACTAAAACCGACATAAAATCCATTCAAAACGAGATATTAATATTACTCAACGTTCGCATCAACATAGTAAGATTCAGCTAAACTAGCTGAATGGTGGAAAAAGGAGGAAGTCTAGCTATTAACATGATTAGTAGCTACTTTAATGTCTCAATAAAGGTATCGTTATTAATCCGTTGATATTAGAACTGCACCTTTTTTATGACTGAATGTATAATTGTGCAACTAGGTTGCTAAGGTGAATTTTTTCAAAAATAATGGGTACTTATCAATTGATGAGTACCCATTACATTTACAGCAATATAATTTTAAAGTTATCTCTTAATATTCGCCACTCCACAATTTAATAATATTTTGTGTTAGCTCAGTCATATCGCCGTTTAATTGCTCTACGCCTGCCGCTTCAACCTCAGCAATCATTGCATCCCATAAACCGTCAAATTCAGCTGGGTTAGCAAGAATGGCCTGTGTAATTCTTTGTTCAGTAATATCATCAACACGTTGCTGAATAATTTGAATGTCAGAGCCAGATGGGATGGTAAAGTTAAATGCCTGACCATGCTGAGAGCGAGAAAGATCCTCTGTTTGTGGGAACCAATCCACCCATAATTCCATACCGTATTCAGCAAGCACTTCATTCTCAATATCTAAATGATTGTTAATAATTTCATCTCTACTATTTGGCGAAATGCCTTGGCCGTTTGAATCAACTGCCCCTGATCCCCATTGTGGGAATGGATAGACATAATAACCTACGCCTGTTTCTTTTGAGAAGTTTCCATCAGTATTTCGTCGTACTCTAATTTCGTCAAACATGACACGCTCGCCGTCTACGATTTCGTAGTGCTCGCCTTCAATTCCCCAGTTACGAAGAATTTGTGATTCTTCAGAAGCCATCCACTCTAAGAAATCAAACGCTAAATCTTGATGCTCAGTAGTTGAAGAGATCGCAATACCCCAACCACCTGGGAAGCCGTAATCCTTTAATCCCTGATGAACATAATCTTCACCCATTGTAACTGGTAATGGTGCGAACGTGCGCTCCTCCATACCATCCTCAATTAAAGCAAATCGTGCATCATTAATATTCCAATCCTCATCAGCGATACTTAACACTCTTCCTGATGATAGTTTAGAGATATATGTTTCTTGTGTATGTGTAAACGATTCAGGATCAAGCAATCCCTTCGCATTCACACCATTCAACCATTTAAAATAATCACGGTATTCAGGTAAGACAAATTTATAAGTTGTTTCTCCAGTCTCTGGATCAATATGCCATTGACCATCTCCTGCATGACCAGCTGCAACAGTTGCACGGTCACCTACAGTAATTAACCAGCGCCAGTCACTACCTTGTAATGAAAGGGGAATTGTCGGCTGTCCATTAATCTCCGGATACATCTCATAGTAAGTTTCAATTGCATCTTCAAATTCTTCCAATGTGTTAATTTCAGGATAGCCTAATTCTCTTAATACCTCTAACTGAATTTGAAAAGTACCTGAAGTCTCAAGCTTATGATCAAATACACCATATGCGCCTGTTGCGTAAATTGATGGATCACTGACTGAATTTCTTAATCGGTCAAGTTGATCACCGTACATTGCTTTAAGGTTTTCACCACGTTCTTCAATTAAATCATCTAATTTAATAACGCCACCTGCTTCAATTAACATCCCAATATCACCTTTAGCAAAGATCAAATCAGGATAGTCACCACTGGCAATCATAAGTGGAACTGTCTCATCACTGCCACCTACTGGGTACTGAATATCAAGAATAACACCTGTTTTTTCAGTAATTGCTTGTGCTACTGGATCATCAAATGATTTCTCTTCTCCATCTTCATTATAAAATGATAAGGTAACAGGTTCAGCCGGAACTTCACTAGTCCCTTCACCTTCATCAGTTTGCTCTGGATCTGTTTCACTAGTGGTCCCTGAATCATTACCACATGCTGCAATGAACACTAATCCGGTTAAAAGCAGTGTTAATAGAAATAAAAGTCTCTTTTTCATCTTAATACCCCTCCATTTTCTAAAAATTTATATTAATTTACATTAATACCTAAAGTAAGCGTTTACAAGATAGCCATAGTAACTACTTAATTAATTGAATTAGCATTCACACACTAATTAAGCCTTCGTATGCCTTTTTAATAGGTAGTTTGCTTATTTAAATAGTGAGGTTAATAATTAGCGTTTTACTTGGGCATTTGTTTAGGTAGGAATTAGCTGATGAAGTTATTTGCCCTTGCTTAAGCGCTTAATGCTGTAGTTAATTGCTCATCTTGATAAATTCATTATATAAGTAAGCGCTTTCAGAATATACAGTAATTATTAGATATAAATTACATGACAAACTAGACTTTAACAAAAACTGGCGCTCCTTTTTAGATAATCCAGTTACTCAGTTCTTACCTTGTTATTTTGGGTTTGATTTAAAGAGAATTTTTTGAGAATAGTTATTACGCTTTAATCGCAAAATTAATAACGGGCTTATCAAGATTTTTCACTGAAAGCGAACGGGGCTTCTAAATAAGTGAATTTCATAAGTACTTATCTGCGTTTCAAACACGAACATTAAGAAAAAGACTAGAATATTATCCGATATGTAAGTAAACGGAAATAAAGTAAGCTGAATCCAGACCCGTGGAAAGCAAATCTATTCCTTTCAAAACGCCATAGCGTTCAAACGGATAAGAATATCAACATAGGTAGTGCATACCAACTCTCCCAAACACGTTCAAGGATTCATGACTAATTTCAGTGTGAGTGTGTTTTTCTTTTATAAAGTTAACCTTTTGTTCCAATAATAAAAAAACTAAACGCAGCCAAGCCACGTTTAGTTTTTTATTGTTCTATGGAATAAGTGTTTCGAATTCTATTAACATCTGATTAACAGCTTGTTTTTCAACTATAAAATCACTTTGTGCATCCATAAAAACAGCATAATGCTCATCGTCATAGCTGATAAAATCCAGTGTTATTTGTTTAGTGTTATTTTCCGTCCCAACTTGATAAGTGACGGTTAAGTCTGGGTCCTGATATGCTATATCTTCAGCGACGCCATCTACTCGCAAGCCTGCTAGTGATTTATAAGCTTCTCTCACTTCTGAGTCAGAGAGTTCCTGATTATTAGCGGTAAACAATGCTGACTCACCTTCATTTTCAATTGAAATGACTAGCTCATAATCACCACTGCTTATCTCCAGCGAATCCATTACATCTAACGGGATAATCTTCAGATAACCATCGTGATATTGTGCCGATTGGTAACTAAAAGGCTCAAGTTGATCATTTGTAATAGTAAACACCCGATTGCTTCCTGCAAACATAGCATAATAGCTATTTTGTGTAGCTGGTGATCCGATCAGTAGCAGTTCTTCACTATCATCTGTGATAAAAGAAATTGTAAAATTACTATCATCCAACCCATACTTACTAAGATCAGTTGCATTTTCTTCAACTAACTCGTCCATTGCTATTATTTGAGTCGCTTGTAAAACAACCTCCATAATAGAGTAAGTCGTATGGTGAAAATGCGTGTACGGCTTATTAATAAACCAACCTGTTATATTTGCTCTCGTCTCTTCCTCTGGATAAGGACTATTCCTGTGAAGACTAATTTCCTCAATACCATTAAAGATGTTTATTTCCTGTAAGCGATCTGTTTGCCAGCTAAATAGCTGCGTATCTAAATAAGTCTGCACATGAAAAGGAAATGCCTCAACAAGCGCCCGATCTACTAAATAAATGCCTTGATTGCTCCGATCCTCAATATAATAGCCCGTTCCAGTGTTATTAAGCTGTCCAATCATTAAACGATTTTCTTCGCCATTTTGATAGGACACCGTCAAGGATAAACTAGGAAAGTCTAAGCCTACATCACGTCGTTGTAGCTCAACTGCTTCTCCCTCCCAGCCACTTAAACGTTCTATCGCCTCTGTAGTTCTCTCCTGATGCGTGGCTTCACTGCGCTCCTCAACTTGCCATATTTGATCTGTTTTCACCACAGAGAACCCCTGTTCACTATGAATAGTCAAGCCAACAATAGCATCTGGATCATTAATTAGTTGAATAGATTGCGTTGTTTCACTTTGATTATCTCGACCGATAACATAATATAAGCCAATTAACACCGCTATTATTAGTGTAAGGATGGCAATATTCTTACTAACTTTTTTCATTATTCCACCTCACTTCGAGTCAGTTTGAGAGAATTGATCTTCTAGTAGTTTAAATACATCCTGCAAATTGTACATAATAAAGAAACTAAGAAGACTCATAAAAAATAAGACAATAATACTTGGAAAGGCATAGAAAATAACCCCAAATGCCACAAGTGTTGAAACATTTAATAAAGTAACTTTTATATAACGAAAGATTGAATAAATGGAAATTACAAAAAGATTTTTAATCTTAACCTCAAATTTTGTTAAAATTGGAAAGGCATAGCAGCTAATGAATAAACAAACGCCAATAAAGATTAAAAAAATAGGTGACAAAATGGGTAGATACAGATTTGCATAATAAATGTCGATAATTAAAACGACAACAATCGTCCATTGAATTAACCAATATTTAAAAGCAGTTTTAAAATTTTGTAAGAAAAACGTCCAAAAATCCTTTGCTGGTTGAATAATTTTATCTTTAACCAGCTTATCCATCGTCTTTAATAAAGCCGCAAATGCCGGACCAAAAAGTAGTAGCGAGACATAGTAAAGTAATATATTCTGGACAGTAAAATCTGCAAAGTAAAAAAAGAAAATAAATGGACTAATCAACAGTAAAAAAAAGAAGTTTGTCGCTAAAAAAGCGTATAGATAGTTAACCATTAGATAAATAGGGCGATCAATTAATGTTTTACTCATAGCAATCCCTCATCTTTATTATTATTCTGCCTGTAAAATATGCTTTTGGTATTCTTTCGGACTCATACCTACTTGTTTTTTAAATTTTTTATAGAAATAATCCATATTACTATACCCGACTTGCTCTGAAACTTCATAGACCTTATAACGTCGATCTACTAATAATTCTTTTGCCTTTTCAATCCGGACATTTTCTAAATAAATATGAAAGTACTCCCCAGTATGTTTTTTAAATTTCTTCCCTAAATATGAGCTATTATAATTAAATAAATCAGCTAATATTTTAAGACTTAAATCTTGATGATAATAATGGTCAATATAACTAATAATTCTTTCCATACTATTGTCTGAGGAGACGGCAAAACCCATTATCTGATCAGACAATGCCCACCATTCCGTAAACAATCGTTCCATTAATGTTTGTAAATGATCATATTGGTAAATAATATCGACCCATTCATGTTTTGGTAGGAGCTTTACATTTGGATACTGCTGATGAAATCCCTGGGCAATAGACAAAGCAAGCTCTAAGATTTCTGCCTGTACTTTTTCTTTATCTAATGCTAATGCTCTAAAATGATTAACTGTTGCTGAAATAGTCTGCTTTAGGCTTTTCTGATCTTTAAACTCGATAATCTGTACAATTTTCTCAGCTAGTTGTAAACCACTTAGCGATTCATATGACTTTGTTGAAACAATAGGATATTGAAAAATGGATTCTGCTGAAAAACTATACACTTTATTTTTCACTTGCTGTAGTTGACTAATTGCCGCTGTCGTTTCAGCTAACTTTTGGTAGGGCGTTGACAGACAGGCGTATGCATGGCGATCAAACTCCAGTCTAATGTGTTGTAGCAATATCTTTAGCTCTTCCTGAATCTTAGGTATTGCTGTATTAACATAAAGCAGATAAATAAGTTGGTCCTTCAAAACTATTTTTGCTGACGGCTGTTCGTGGCCAAACAGCTTATTTCTGGCTTTTAAATGTTTGACGTTTGCAGCTACTGATATACTAGCTAATTGAAAGGGTCCAATTTGTTCTTGTAAGTAATGAGATCGTTGCCAATCATCAATTCTCCCCTCAATGACCGCTTTCCATGCTTCTTCTTCCGTCATATCATAGTAAGCAGTTAATTGTGATGAAATCTTCTGTTCTTTTTCAATTTGGACTTTTATTTCTCTTAATATCTCTATTAATTCATCCTCATCAATAGGTTTTAATAAATAAGAATGAATGCCCAGCTTAATTGCCTCTCGTGCATAGCTAAAACTAGAATACCCTGATAAAACAACAAATCTACCTTGATAGCCTTCTTGCTTGGCTTGTTGAATTAACTCTATGCCTGACATGCCAGGCATTCGAATGTCAACAAACACTAATTCGGGGTTATGTGTTCGAATAGCATGAAGACCATCCCGGCCATTTGCACAGTCTGCAATGACAGAAAAATTATAGGTCTCCCATTCAATGACATGTCTCATGCCTTCTCTTATGATCGGCTCATCATCGATTAGCAAAACTTTATACATCGTACCCCTTCTCTCATCCTGAAATTTATTTAATAATAGGCAAAGTAATTTTGACAGTCGTCCCGTGACCCAGCCTACTAGAAATAGACAAGCCATACTCTTTACCATAATATAATTGGATGCGGTGATGAACATTTCGCACACCAATCCGCTTGCCATCTAAATTGTCACCTTCGACAAGCTTCTTTTGCACTTGTGCTAAACGCTGATCATCCATTCCTATACCATTATCCCGCACCATAATTTCAAAATAATTTTTAAAGGCTTTAACTTGAATAGCTAGATGCCCCTCACCCACTTGGGGTTCTAGTCCATGAATAATTGCATTCTCTACTATCGGTTGAATCAGTAACGGAAAGATATAAAAATCAGTAATGGCCTCTCCAACATCTATTTGATAGGTAAGTTTATCACCAAAGCGCATTGATTGAATCTCAAGATAGGTCTCGATTAAATTAATCTCTTCTATTAATGGGATTGGACGATCCGTTCTTTCCAAGGCAGAACGCATCATTTTACTGAGTTTTTTTATTAATAAAGCTACCTCTTTATCCTGATTTACGATTGCCTTCATTCTAATCATTTCAAGTGTATTATATAGGAAATGCGGGTTAATTTGACTAGATAGCATTTTAAATTCAGACTCCTTTTGCTTCCGTCGCCACCGCTCCTCTTTAATTTTGTGGACATAAACCTCATCAATTAATGTTTGAATACTTTGGGATGTTTTATGAAGCTCTTGATATGCTTCACCAATTTCATCCTTCCCTGCAATCGTCGGTTTAATATTAAATTCTCCCCGCGCAACTTTTCCCATCGCTAGCTTCAAAGTATTAATGCGATGATGGAAGGTTTTAATGAAAATCTGAAAAGCAAGAATGGAAATAGCCAACGCCGTAAACATAATCCAGTACCCCCGGTTAAATAATTCACTTGGCTGCTCCATCAGACTTTCAACTGGAATAACAGTTGCGATCTGCAATTCATTCATAAGTGATTTACTCGGTTGTAACCGGCGTAAATTAACCTTAACATCTTCACCAAGATACTCATCGTCAAACAGAGTCTCCCCTTGGCTTGATGCACTAAATAACGCGTCAACAAATTGTGGATCAATATCAAGAGCACGAATATTATTGCTATATACAATTTCGTTCTCATCTAAAATAATAAAGGCGTCATGGATTTCCGGATCAATTATTTCTCTTAACTTATCACTAGAAAAATAAATACTTAATACACCTAAGAACTGGTTTTGTTGATCATATACCGATCGAGTTAGTGCTAAATAACGATTCTTTGTCCAATGCTCTTCCATAACCAACCAAGAAATTCGACCTCTTTTTTCTACAGCTTCTTGAAACCATTCCTGTGCAACCGTGTTAGCATTTGCATGAATAAAGTGAGAATCTGTAATCATATCACGATCCATAAAAAACTGGATATTTTCAATTTCATCATAATATCTTAAATAATCATCAAAAATTCGGTATCTTGAATAAGCATTGTACACATCTAAGGTGCTATTGTACTCACTCGTCAGCAGCGCCTCTAAATCTCTATTTAAATAAATCAGATCAGAAATATCAGTTATTCGATTTAAAGCTGACTCTAATCTAATCTCAATCTTGTCAAGGTTTGACTCCGTTTCAAATATAGCATTATTTAGCACGACATTTCTTATCCCACTGTTTAAGTATACACCAACAAAAATTAATGGGATTGCAGTTACAAGGAGGTAGACACTCATAAGCTTGTAACTGATTTTTAAATCAAGTATTTTAGTTAACATCCACTTCATGTTGCCTACCTCCTTGCTGACAAGCTTTACTAATCTCACCTTACTTTACAAGGTTTCTTGAAATATTTCAATGTGCTTTTTTTCCTTTGCACTTCTTTATAACGTAATCTCGACTTGATTCACTTGGTTCTTGACTAACTGCAATGTCTGGCTAGCTACTGGGCGATCATTGATACAGGCTTCTTTAAACAACGGTAACTTTACTGAAAGTTCACGGTCATGATCATGAGCAATAATATTAATACTTAATTTTCGCTCGGCGAGGTCCCATGTTAATAACCTAACTTCAAGTTGGTCGGCAAGCTTTAATCCTCTTAATTGGCCAGACGATAAATCAGTTGGCAAAGCTTGAAGTAAGTACAACGTGTCATGATGATAATCACATAAAAACTCATGAACAATTTGTGGAAAAGCACCATTACCATCAACATTAAAAACCTCTAAATTATTATAGTGACTCATCATTAACGATGGAAAGAAACAATTATTTTTAATAACGAGCATAATGACTTCTTTAATCAACTCTGGCATATGAAATTGTGTTGCGCAAAGCGCAGTATGCATACGTCCATGTGTTGAGGTCGTATCACCATCATCGTTTAACAACCAAGCCTCTAACCTTTTTTCAAAAGCAGTTTCAGCTGCTTTAAACAGCTCTGGTTCACTTTCTTTAGTGAATTCACGACTTTGGAAAATAGGATACAAGTGAGAAAAATGGCGATGATTATAATTCTCGCCCTTTTCAGGGGTCAACCACTCCTTTAAAGCACCATCTTTATTAATCTGATATGGCGGGAGCTTCGTGAGCATCTTTTGATATAACTCAATATTAGCTGTGTCTACACCCAAAATACGGTAGCTTGCTATTAAGTTAGTTAGCACTTCTTTTGCTACCGCGATATCCTGAGTCGCATTATCACCACAGCCATTTTCGGCCGAATAAGATGGACTAAATCGATAATACCCGTCTAAATCCTCAGTAAGAAAATCCTGATAAAATAGCGCAATTTCTTCTAAAAAAGGGACAGCCTCTTCTTTTAAAAAGTCAAGATCGCCAGTAAAACGATAATATTGATAATACCAATGTGCCAGCCAGCCAGCTCCACACGTCCAGAAATGAAGCGGCCACTCCACATTCCAATGCAAATGCTGTCCTCGATTACTGGAATGAATAGCTGCCATTATGCCACGACAGCCGTAATAATTCCATGCATTTTCTTTAAAACCTGGTAATAATTCTTTAATTAGGCTAAACAGCCCCTTAAGGCCCTCTGCTAAATCACCGGTAAGTGCTGCTGCAATCGACAATTGGACATTAGTATCAAACGTATAATCACCACTCCAAGCAGGATGAAAGGTTCCGCTCCAAATCCCCTGTAAGTTAGGGGTTGCGTCACCAGAACAGGATAAATACATGTACCTTCCAGCATCATACATTTTTTCAATAAAAACAGGTGAAAGCGTTTCTTGTGCTTGAGCCTCACTAAGCAATGTCGCGAACGGTTTTCCCCGTTCAATATCAGATGTCAATGATAAACGAACACGATCAAACAGTTCTTGATGAATATCGCGATGACGAGCAAACCAATAAGCATAGCTTGACTGCTTAATAATAAATTTCTTTTGATCAAGCTCTGGCGTTATTTTTAGAACAATGGTACATTCCGATACTTCGGTAACTCTTATTGCACCTGCTAAACTCTCAATTGCATAGTCAGGCGCTAGTACTTGTGCCGTTACTGAATAGCCACCGTGAGCCTGCGTATAGGCATAATTTAATTGAAACACACCATCCTGATTAACAGTCAAATGACCATCAAGCTGGTCAACCTGATAAACTTCCGGCGCTAGCATTAGATCAAGCAGACCATCAGCGTTCTTAATATGATAAACCATAATATCATCGGCACGCGAAACAAAGCACTGTGATTGGTAACGTTGTCCATCGCCAATAAACTGGGTCGTTATTTCGCCTGTTTGATAATTTAAACTTCGTCTATAAGACGTAAAATGATTTATGCCTGTCTTAATGCTAAGGTGAAAGGCCGGGTGATAGGGGTCACTCATTGTCAGACCTGGGTAGCCATTTTCTTCAGCTTTTTGATAATGAAACTCTAAAGCTGCTTGGTACCCTTTTTGATTAATTATTTCCCGTAACTCAGGTAGATGGTCTTTTACCTGAGGAACAGAAAATTGATTACCCATTGGTAAAAAAAGTTTAGCGTGATTGCCAATAAGTACTTCATTACAGGGATCACCAAGAACAATTAAGCCTTGCTTTCCATTCCCAGCAACAAAACCTTCTTCCCATTTTGCAGCTGGTTGATCATGCCATATTCCTTTTGCTGGTTTATTTAGTTTAAGTGTTGTCATCATTATTTACCCTCTTTAATGTAAAGCGATTGAATTGCCACTGGTCCTTTAAGTGAAAGGGTGAGATCTTTAACAGTTTTTTCATTCGGTAGTGCGATGCGATAATCCTCCCAGACAAATGGTGATTCTGGATTAACTTCTAAAGCTGACGCTTGTACTTGACCGTCTAAATGCAAAGTAATCTCTCCTTTACCACCGTCAGTTGAGGCTCGTACAATTAATGCACCTTGTTCAGGCAATGAAACCTTATTGTAGAATAAGTGGCCGTTATTCTTATTGACGACACACACAACTTCATCTTCACCTTTCCCTAGCATGATATCCGCATAATCATCGTACATCTCTGCCTTAGTTACTTGCGAAAGGTCACGTGGTACAACTGGTTGTGCTGCTACAGTTAATGGGGCTGTCTGTAAGCGTAAATCTTGACTTGATCTGCCTATACTCAGGACAACCACACCTCCAAATAAACGCATTGATTCCGTTCTTACATCAAAAAATTTAAATTGCTCTGCAGTTACCTCAAAGGAGACAACTTCCTTTGCGCCTGGTTCGAGCATAATTTTTTCAAAACCAATTAACTTCTGCTCTGGACGTTTAAAGGCATCCTGATTAAAGGCGGCATAAAGCTGAATCACCTCTGCAAATGGTTGCTGATCGGCATTTTCAACCTCTACTGATACAGTAATTACTTGATCATCAACAATTTGTGTTTGATTAACGTTTAAATTGCTATAGACTGGCTCACCATAGGTTAAACCATGCCCAAATGGATAAAGGATTCGATTGTTCGGATACATATACGTTCGTTTCCCTTTAATAATGTCATAATCATAAATACTTGGTAAGGATAAAGTATCTTGGTACCAGGTCATGCTTAAGCGACCAGATGGCGAACAGTCTCCAGCAATTAACTTAGCAATGGAATGACCTAGATGCTGGGCACCGTGAGCTGTATAGAAAATTGCTGGTAGATGCGCCTGCTCCCAGTTTAGCGAGAACGGATAGCTGCCGACAACCACAAGGATCATGTTAGCATTTGCTCGATAGACGGCTTTAATTAACCGTTGATGATAAGCAGCTAACTCAATATCTAACCGATCTTCTGTTTCACGACCATTTAACATCGGATGATTGCCAATACAAACAATCGCTACATCACTATCCTTAGCCTGCTGTACTGCTTTAGCAATACCATCTTCAACAACGATACTTTCAAATTCATCACCTTGGTCTGCCTCAATTAAGCCCTGACTCTCGTCAAACTGGATGGGCTTATTACGCCATGATGTCAATTGTTTAGCCGTTGTGTTAGCATCTAAATTGTAAAAGCCAATCTTCTCTTTAACAAACCAATCATATACCTCTTCTTTAACTGGCTGAAAATCCACTCCATTTGTAAGACTCAAATAGCATTTACTTTTCCGTTCAAATAGTAAATGATTGTGATAACCCCAATCTTCATCAATAAAAATACTCGCATCTCTTTTGGTGTTTGTGAGGTCAGCTTTATTACCAGCATTAAATTTAATAAATTTGTTATGCTTTATGTTCTTTAAAGCAATTTGATTAAATCCGTTAGTAAAGCTAAATTCAGCTTTATTAAAGCGTTGTTTTAACCCTTGCAGAATTGTCACTTGATCCTTAGAATAACCAGCATACCAATCTCTAAAAATTTGATCAGCAGTTGGACCAATGACAGCAATCCGCTTAATTGACTCTGCCTGTACCGGCAGCACCTGCTTATTATCCTTTAGCAGGACAATTGATTGATCGGTTACTTCTTCTGCAAGGGGCTTATGTTGTTCAATTAACTGTTCTAGTGAGTTACTGCTCTCAAAAGGATCTACTTGATCAAATTGACCTAACCTAAAGCGCACCTTTAGACAGCGAGAGATTGCTAACGTAATATCTTCTTCAGTGATTAAGCCCTGCTTTAGCGCATCATGAGCAGCCGATTCGACTAACTCTTTATCGTCAACAAAGCAATCGATCCCTTTTTTAAGGGAATCAGCTAATGCCTCAGGAAAATTATCATAATAATGATATTCCTCAACATTTAATGTTAGTGCGCCACCGTCACTAACGACAAAACCATCCATGCCCCATTGTTCACGAACAACTTGTCTAATTTCGTTAAGTTGCATACCTGGTATTCCATTAATACCGTTGTACGCCGTCATCATCGATGTTGCTTTTGCTTCAGTGAAAGCAGGTTCAAAAGCAGGTAAATAATACTCAAAGCGATTTCTGGCATCAATGCTATTTGAGAGCGATTCACGTCCATGTTCATTATTATTGCCATAAAAGTGCTTAGGTGCCGCGACCATTTTTAAATAAAACGGATGATCACCTTGCATACCCATTATCAAGTGCTTCGATAGCTGCCCAGTAAGATGTGGGTCTTCCCCATATGCTTCTTCAGTTCGTCCCCACCTTGGGTCACGTTCCATATCAATTGTAGGTGCCCAAAGGGTTAAACCCGTTTTTTTATTCTTATAATAATAGTAGCCTCGTGCTTCATCACCAATCGCTTCGCCAACTTTTTGCAACAAATCCTTATTCCAAGTGGATGATAAGCCAATTGGTTGAGGAAAAACAGTTGTGAACATCCCCTCGCGATCTACAACACCATGAGCGGCCTCGCCGCCAACACGATATTCTGGAACATGTAGGCGTTCAATTGGGCTTTGTTTAGTTGACAATAACGATATTTTCTCATCAATAGTTAGTTGACTGACTAAATTTGAAACACGTACCTCAAGTGGCTTTTCATTGTCTTGAAAATCAAAATTCATTAGCTTTCTCTCCTTTTACTTGGTAACGTTTACAATTATGAACACCCAAGTGTCCGTAATTGTTGTTAATCTGACTGGATAAATAAATAGGTTTCGCAAATTTAGCAATACATTAGTTAAAAAAATAAACATCTTTACCAAAAAAGTATAGCAATAACCCCCTAGTTTGTCCATAAGTTAAACTAAGTTTGTAGAATTGTAGTACATCAGGCTTTGATGTGGTAAAGTATTAATATTAGGCGAAAAAATGCATGATTAATGAACGGTTAGAGGATGAGTGGTTATTATGAAACGAACATGGAATCAACATGTTGTAAAACAAGAAAACAAAACGTTAGTCTTATCAACAATTATAGATCGAACCCCAATTTCAAGAGCACATGTTGCTCAGCTTACTGGTTTAAACAAAGGAACCGTTTCTTCTTTAGTAAGTGAGTTAATTACTGAGGAATTAGTTGAAGAATCAGGCCCAGGTAAATCTAGCGGAGGTAGGCGACCTGTGATGCTCTTATTTAATGGAGGTTCAGGACATTCTGTTTCTATTGACTTAGGCGTTGGTTACATAAGAGGCGTGTTAACTAACTTAACGGGAGAAATTATTGTCGAACATAAGGTAACAACAGAGAGCAATGCATTTGCTGTTGTTTACCCCACCTTACTAGATTTAATTAAGCAACTCATTAATAAAGCACCAGCTAGTCGTTATGGCATTATTGGAATTGGCGTGGGTGTCCCAGCTGTAGTTAGCCATGTTGGTGAGATCTTATTAGCACCAAACCTTGATTGGAAAAATATTAACTTAAAAGAAAAATTAGCAAAAGCATTTAATTTACCTATTTATATTGAAAATGAAGCAAATGCTGGGGCATATGGTGAGAAGCGTTTCGGATCTAAATTTGTTTCCGAGCATATGATTTACGCAAGTATTGGTATGGGAATTGGCATTGGGATGATTTTAGATGGGAATCTTTATAATGGACTAAAAGGTTTTGCAGGAGAAATTGGGCACATGACAATTGTGAAAGATGGTCGTAAATGTCGGTGCGGCAATAATGGATGCTGGGAACGTTATGCATCTGAACAAGCATTAATTCAAGAGGGAGAAATAAGAGGCTTAATTGCACAACAATCCACTGATCCATTAGCAGATTTAATTACTTTGGCTAAGGCTAATGATGACAAGACAATAAAACTTTTTGAAGAAATAGGCACCTATATTGGCATTGGCTTAACAAATTGTATTAATATCTTTAACCCTCAACATATCGTAATTGGCAACCAACTTCTCCAAGTTAAGGATTGGCTCCTTCCAGCTATCATGGGCCATATTCAATCGCATACCATTGGCTTTCATCAACAGGACTTACAACTAAGCTTTGCAAAGCTTGGTCAGTATTCAACGGTCAAAGGAATGGCTGCCTTTACAATAGAAGGATTCTTATTAGAAGCAAAGAATACTAATATACAATTATAAAATAACTCTTTACTTAAAAACTACAAAAACAAATATAAAAAAGTAAGGAGCTGGGACAAAAGGGTAATTAACTAAAGAAAATCCGAACATTATGTCTGAAAGCGTATAGTGCTTCGGTAAAACACCTCGCTTTTACCCAAGGGCACGAACGTGACATCTTCAGGCTCACAGGATGTGAATCAGTTAGGCGTTGTCACAAGTGTTTTTGGTGGGACGAGTAATCGCACAGTCCCAGCCCCAGAACGTGACTGGTTTAGTCTAACATCCCCCACTGTGTGAAGAAAGACACTTCACACAGTGGATCCTCAGCGCGTGCTGTAGTTGAGATTACTCACCCCATCGAAGTGATTTTTTCCCACAGGAGAAGGAAAGCTGTGACGGCAATACATCGCGTCGTGAGAAAATAGCTTTTTATTTTCGAGGAATTTACGTATTGTACCTACGCTTAATCAGAATGTTCGGATACCCTGTTTCAATATTTAGTTATGTCCTAGCCCCTTCTCAGCTTTTTGTTAATTTTCTTCAAAAGTTATTCAAACCGTATAATGACTCATAGACAATAATTCTTTGACTAAAACCACTCATTTATCCATGCCCAGAAGATTAATTCGCACCTATACCTTGTAATCTAACCACTTAAATTGTGCAGGTACTGTTGAAGCCTTACCATTACCAGAAGCGTACATACCAATATAAACACCTGTAAATCCACCCGCAACTTCTGTTGATAGCATCCCACATTCAGCTGTACCCAATTCAAACTCATCTACAATGGTACCCTTTGAATCAATTTCCTTTGCATAAAGCGTATACTGATAAGGATCAGCTTTTACACCTAGGATAACCTGATCAGAATTAATAGTCTTTGTTTGAGCGATAACACTTACATCAGCTATGCTTTTCCTTAAAGCAATTACTGGTGATCCGTTGTCATTTGTTTTAACTAATTCATAATGAAATTTATTATTCATATAAATAGCTAAGCCTGCTTCTTCATTATTAGTAGTTGCTGTAAAATCTAGTAACGTTTCTATCGTGCACGTATGATGTGCTTGCCTCCTAGCGATAAAGGCTGGAGAATCATGCTCATTTAAAGTTGTTGCAGCACCAAATAGGGTCAAAGAATCTTCTTGGTCATTTAAGGACCAAGTTGTTTCATCGGGATTACGTAAAAAGTTAAAGTCAAGATCTAGTTTAGTACCATTAAATGTATAATGTTTACTTGGCTTACTTTTGTAGCCACTAAATAGTGCAGGCCCCTCCATCTCTTCTTCAATCCGGCCCTTTTCACCAAAAACTGGCCAGCCATCAACCCAACTTACAGGTGCTAAAAATGTCTCTCTACCTAAGTGGTGCTTGCGTGGGTACCCAATTGGCCTTATACCTAAGCAAACGCCCCACCAACTACCGTCTTGTAACTGAACAAGATCAGCATGTCCTGTTGCATGAATGGTATGATTTAAGCTGCGATGCGTTAAAATAGGATTATGTGGACATGCTTCGAATGGCCCGAACGGATGGTCACTTCTTGCAATCGTTTCCATATGACCGTATTCAGTTCCTCCCTCGGCAATCATGAGGTAGTACTTACTATTAATATAGTATAAGTGCGGCGCTTCTGGGTCTGAACCGCCAGTACTTTCCCAAATTCGTTGGCGACCAGATAATAACTTGCCTGTTTTTACGTCAATCTTAGCTTGATAAATCCCGACGGGCTCATTAGCTGCATAAGAACGCGTGCCAGTAATGTATGCGTCACCTTGATGATCGAAAAATAATGAAGGATCAATGCCTTGCCACTCAGTTAACCAAATTGGATTAGACCACGGTCCTTTTGGATCAGTAGCTGTGACGATAAAGTTCTGCTTACCTGAAACATTTGTTGTCACCACATAGAAAGTTCCATCATAGTATCGGATAGTAGGTGCATAGATTCCAGCTGCATTACCAGCTCTCTCTAATGGAAGTTGCTCTTCTGTCGTTAAGCAATGACCTATCTGATCCCAATTAACCAAATCTCTACTGTGGAAAATTGGCATCCCAGGAAAATAATTAAACGTACTTGTTACCAGATAAAAATCGTCATCCACTCTACAAATACTTGGATCTGGATAAAAGCCTGATAAAACCGGATTTTTAAATTTCATGCTGTCACTCACTTCCTTTTTAGTCTACAAACATTGTACAGGTAAGATCCAAAAGACTTCAAGTGTTTTTTCACTTAATCCTACTAACAAACATATGAAAAGCCACTAGAGTAATCAAACATCACCTAGTGGCTCTAATAATCTATTTCAGTATTAGTTTGGTTCAATTAATCCGTATTTACCATCATGACGACGGTAAACAACGTTGGTATCACCAGAGTCTGCATTTGTAAAGACATAGAAACTATGACCTAGCATATCCATTTGCAAAACAGCTTCCTCTGAATCCATCGGTTTAAGATCAAATCGTTTAGTTCGGACAATATCTAATCCTTCATCCTCAAACTCGTCCTCTTGATCATGAATTAGATCCTGCTCCATTTCTGCAAATACATGTTTGGGTGCACCCTTTTGCCGGGTTTTACGGTTAATCTTCGTTTTGTACTTTCGGATTTGACGCTCTAACTTATCAACAACCAAGTCAATTGCTGCGTATAAATCTACATGATTTTCCTCGGCTCTTAACAATAAGTTTGGCATTGGGATGGTAACCTCAATCTCTTGCTCGTCATTATAGACACTTAAATTTACATTTACATCTGTTGTTGGAGGAGTCTGAAAATAGCGTTCAAGCTTGCTAATCTTCTTCTCAATGTAGCTCTTAATCGCCCCAGTCACCTCAATATTTTCTCCACGAATGTTGTATTTCATAAAAGTGTCCTCCTTTCTATATCTATAATTCTATTTTACCCGTATAATATCCTGCTAAAACCTGCAAAATATTAATAATTCTTTAATTGATTTTTGCTACTAATTATGGTATATTATAACACACTATTCTGATTAACTAACTCAGAATTAAGAATTGGGGGAATAAAGAGATGAAAAGAAATGTATGGTTATTTCTATTATTAGCCGTGTTTACTGTTGTTACTGTAGCTTGTACGATTGATGATAACAATTCAGCAAGCAATGATGACAATAATGCCAGTAATGAAAATGATGAGAATGGCGAAGAAACTTCGGATCGATCATGGTTAGATGTTGAAGAGGCTGGTACGCTTGTCGTTGGAACATCAGGTACCTATGCTCCAGTAACTTTTTTTAATGAAGATAATGAACTAACAGGGTTTGATGTAGAATTAGCGAGAGCTATTGCAGAATATTTAGAGGTTGATATTGAATTTTCAACAATGGACTTTGATGGTATCTTGCCAGCATTAAGAAATGGCCAAATTAACTTTGCCTTAAACGACTTTGCAGTTACAGAAGAGCGACTTGAAACATTTGATTTTACAGAAGCTTACAAGTATTCTTACGGTTCAATTATTGTTAGAACAGAAGATCTTGATCAATTTCAATCTGTGGACGATTTAACTGGTATACCAGTTGCGCTCGGATCGTTAACAAGCAACTATGCTCGATTCGCTGAGCATATTGAGGCAGATGGAGTTGCTTATGATGGCGGTGTAGAGGCGATACTGCGGGATATATTAAACGGGAATCGCGATGCTTATTTAAATGATCGGCTAGTCTTAGCAAGAACGCTTGAGGAATTTAATAATGATGGCTTGGCTGTCGCTGAAAACATTAAATACCATGCCACAGAAAGTGCAATTCCAGTCCTCAAAGGAAATTTAGCTTTAATTGATAAACTGAATGAAGCAATAGATGCACTAAGACAAGATGGAACAATTGCTGAGCTTTCTGAAGAATTTCTAGGTGAAGATGCGTCTGATCCAGTTGACGGCTCTGAAGTTTACGAATTTGATTTTTAATAACGCGTCACTAGGGTGATGTTCTGATCATAGCATCGGGACTTCACCCTTTTACTTGACTATGATTAAAAAACAGGTATGATAAAACTGCTAATTAGCCCTTACTTTACAAAAAAATAGCGAGCAAGGGAGGTCGTATTTTATGTTTAATTCGTTTAATCAAATTCAGTGGGAGTATTTGTTTAATTTTGAACTTGTCCGAGATTCATTACCACTTCTTTTGCAAGGGTTAAGAATTTCCATGGTGATTGCATTATTTAGTATGATTTTTGCCCTTTTGCTTGGTCTTGTTATTGCCATTATGAGAATGTCCAAACATTGGATATTTCACCTTCCTGCAAGAGTGTTTATCTCATTCATGCGCGGTACACCATTGCTTGTCTTTATTTTCATTCTTTATTATGGACTTCCGGTAATTGGGGTACAATTTAATAATCCAATTGTAGCTGGAATTGTTGGGGTAAGCTTAAATTTTGCAGCCTATAATGCAGAAGTCATTCGCTCAGCCATTCTTTCCGTTCCACGAGGTCAGTGGGAAGCAGCTGAATCCTTGCAAATGGGGTTTCCAGAAACCATGTGGCGAATTATTATCCCACAAGCAACACGAATTGCCTTACCGCCAACGTTTAGTATTTTTATGGATATTGTAAAAGGAACATCGTTGACCTCAATCATAACGGTCAATGAACTTCTATACTCGGCAAGAATTGTCGCTGGTCGGACCTATGAAAGCATGACCATGTATATTGCAGCTGCCTTAATTTATTGGGTTGTCTGTATCATAATTGGTTATTTCCAGCAAAGACTTGAGAAGCGCTATAATCGCTACTTAAACCAACGGTAAAAGGGGAGATATCATGATTGATGTGATTAACTTAAAAAAATCCTTTGATAATACAACCGTTCTAGAATCTATTAATTTTTCTGTAAAAAAAGGAGAGGTTGTATGCTTAATTGGTCCATCAGGTTCGGGTAAAACGACTTTACTCAGGTGTCTAAACCTATTGGAGATACCGAATTCAGGGGCCATTAAGATGGGTGATGATCAGCTAACCTTTTCAGAAAGGAAATTTAAGAAGAATAAGTTACTTACTTTACGAAAGTATTCTGGGATGGTCTTTCAAGGCTTTCACCTTTTTCCTCATAAAACGGTGATGGAGAATATTATTGAGGCACCTTTAATTGTTAAAAAGCAGTCAAAAGCAAAATTAATTAAGCAAGGTGAGCAGCTACTAGAAAAAGTCGGGATGATTGATCATAAAGATAAATACCCGGACTCCTTATCTGGCGGCCAACAACAGCGAGCTGCAATTGCGCGTGCCCTAATGATGGAGCCAGCAATTATGCTATTTGATGAGCCGACATCAGCTTTAGATCCACAATTAGTCCGCGAAGTGCTAAAAGTCATTGAGGGCTTAGCTAAGGAAGGTCAGACAATGGTCATTGTGACCCATGAAATGAACTTCGCCCGTCGTGTTGCCGACAAGGTGCTATTTATTGATGGTGGCTTTATTGTCGAGGAAGGCCCACCAGAACAAGTACTTGATAACCCTAGCCACAAGCAAACAAAAACGTTTCTACAATTACTTGATGATGAACAGTAACTATTATAAGCTAAAAAAAGAGCTGCATTGCGACATACAAGTCGGAATGCAGCTTAATTAATTTTTCTTATCCCAATACGAACCATAATTTGTTGACAGTTGACGGTAAGGATCTAAATATTGTTTATTTGAGGATTTTTGTTTTTGGGTACTTTTCATTTCATTTTTCAACTCTAAGAAAAGATGACTAAGTCGCAGTTGAATTGCTTGATCCTTTTGGAACAGTTGCTCACCTAGCTCCATATCTTCAGCAGAAAACGGTGGTACTAACTCTCTAAACAGTAATTCTCGTTGCTCGATTAATGCTTGAACAGATTCCATGACCTCATCACGATTTTGACTTGTTACCATTTGATTAAGTAATTGCGTCAGTTGGTCGGTGACATTGGTCAACTTCACGAGCACAGACATTATGCTTGTACTCCTTGAGAGTACTGCATGGTGCGCGTCTGTTTGACGACTTCTTTCCATGTATCCCGGAAGTCGGCCACTAGATTAGATGCCTCTGTTAACGCTTCAAGATCGTTCTTAACATTACCGTTAATTAAAAGCCGATTAATATAATCATACAACGGCATCATTTCTTTTGCGATTGGGGCACCTTGATCCAATGTGACAATTAGCTCATTAATGATACTCTGTGCTTTCTGTATATTGGTATTTTTCATTTGAAAATTACCGTCCTCAATTCCCTTTTTAGCATATTTGATAAATTTCAAACAACCATTATAGAGCATTAGCGTTAACTCACCGGGAGATGCAGTATTAACTGAGTTAGACTTGTATGCTTGTTGGTAGTGCTGCTGACTCATGATTTAATGTCATCCTTTCTATAAACTCCTGCTACATACCTTGGTTGAAATAAGAGTATAGCATATTAGACTGGTCATTGAACTGCTGAATTGCTTTTTCCATCGCAGTGAATTGACGCCAATAACGATTCTCGGTCATCTCTAAGCGCCGTTCAAAGTTAGCTATCCTTGAGTCCATTCCTCTAATTTGTCGGCCAAGTGCGTATTGGTGAAGCTGACTATTAGATCCGCCTGCACGATCGGTAATTTGTTTTGTTGTTTTATCAACTGCATCATTTAAACGGTGAAAAATCCCCTTGCCCTCACCATCGACATTATTAGAAAACATGCGGAAAACATCCTCCACATTATTTTCTAAAGCTTCTCGAAGCTTACCTTCATCAATAGCTAGCTTACCGCCATCTAGATAATTAGCTGTCGTATTTATTCCTATTTGTGAAAAGTGATTATATTGGCTATCATTTTTCACCATACCGGTCCAAGCCATTCGCATTTCGGTTAAGGCATTGCTAAGGACGGGATCTCGGCGTAGCAAACCACTTCTTGCCTTCTCATCCCACATTTCTATTTCTCGTTCTGACATATCTCGCATTTCTTCTTCTGAAAGCGGATGAAAACTGCGATATGCTGGTTCATTAAGCTTGCCTGTAATGGTTTCCACGAGCTCATTGTATTTATCAACAAATTCAGTGATTTTCGCTAAAACTTGATCAGTATCAGATACTACACTAACATTTGTGCTTGACGTTTCATCATTAAAAGTAAAGGTGATTCCATTTAAGGTGGTTGTATTTGTTTTAGAGGTTAATTCAACTCCGTTATAAGTAAAGCGAGCATTGGTTCCTCCAGTCTCATTGCTTGACTGCATAGAGAATAAATTCGCTAAAAACCCGTTATCTGCGAATTCTATCTCCTTACCGCCTTCTACTTGATTAAACTGACCAGTAGTGGTACGTTCCATGATAACACGATCTTGTTCAACATCATAGAAAGCACGTACACCGACGCCTTTATTAGTAATTTTATTCAACACTGAGCTTAAGGTGTCCTGCTCTGTAACTTCTATCTCAACTTCTCGCATCTCTCCCTCAACATAAGTTTCAAACTTTAAAAATTGCGGTTGAGTACGATCAAACTCTACTTCACCATTATTTAAGAACCCTTTAATTTTACCTTCCTCTATTTGATCAAATAGTTTTGCGCGTGGGTCAATTTTTTGACCTTCAGCGGAAATACCACCATTAGAGGCGTTAATCGCATTTGTCGCTAATTGCTCCACTGAAATCCGATAACTCCCATTTGATGCATTTGCACTGGCCGTCGCAGTGACTGCGTTATTGGAAGATGTCGTTTTTTTTGCCATATATGTGCTTTGTAAACGCATATCTAACATTAAATTATCAAGCTCAGCAAGTTTAACATTTAACTCGCGATAAGCATCACGTTGCCATTCAATTTTAGTCTTATTTTGTTGAATACGATTTAATGGCATCCGTTCTGCCGTCATTAAATCGCGAACCATTGCCTCAATATCCATTCCTGATGCAAATCCACTAATTCTCATACCCATTATTTATGCCCTCCCTATATTCTCTCATCAACGATCAAGCCCATAAACTCAGCCATTGCCGCATAAATATCCAGCATTTGCTCTGGTGGGACTTCGCGAATCACTTCATCTGTGAATCTATCGACAACTTTAACATAATAGCGATCTAATTTATCATGCAATTCAAACCGAATCGTTCTATTTATTGGCTGTAAGAAATCATTTAAGCCTTCTACCATACTCTCCACTTGAACACGGTCAACCTGGGCCTGATCCATGTTCGTTCCTGATTGTTGAATCTTAGCTCTGACATCTGATACATAATCTCCACTAGCCTGTGGTGTGAAAGTCGTTCCAGAAAACAATCTACTGACATCCATGTCATGCCAACTCCTCTGCATTTTATCCTTAAAGCTTATATCGGCAGCATTTAAAATAATTGAACGTTTTCACCAAACTTTTTAATTAATCACTCGATAACAAGCAGTTTAACGGCTTATTAACATTAATTTAAATGCAAAAACGTAGAGGGGGGAATCCCTCTACGTTCTTTTCACTAACTCACCTGCTTCAATTGTATATACAACTGAGCAATATTCTAATAGCTTCTCATCATGAGTGACTAATATTGCCGCCTTATTCTTCTCCTTGGCTTCTTTAGCAATAAGTCTGACAATTTCATGACTTCTAGCTTGATCTAGGTTTGCAGTTGGTTCATCTGCTAAAATAATATCAGGGTCATTCATAAAAGCTCTCGCGATGGCAACACGTTGTTTTTCGCCACCGGATAATTGATGTGGATATGCATTGAGTCGCTCTCCAAGTCCAACATCACCGAGCGCTTCCTTTACGCGCAATTGAGCATCCTTTGACCAATTACGATTCATTTCAATAACTAGTTTTAATTGCTCCTTTACCGTTAGATAAGGAACTAAGTTCGCCGCTTGAAAAATATAGCCAATTTGATTTAAGCGAATATTAGCCAATTGTTTAGCCGAAAATCCAGCAATTGACTGTCCATTAATGATAACTGCTCCGCTATCTGGAGAGAGGAGGGCGCCAGCCACAGATAAAAACGTACTCTTCCCAGAACCCGATGGCCCAATGACAGCTGTTGTTTGACCCTTTTCAACTGATAATGAGACTTTTGACAATATTTCTTGATATTCTTTACCGTCTTGGTAGCCTTTAACAATCTTGTCTAGAATTAATGGTGCTGTCATTATTCAACCCTCCCAATCGCTTGCTGTGGATCAATCTTTACAATCTTTATCGCTGATAACAAAGCTCCTATTAACGAGACAGCAAGCATCGTGACTGAATATTGCACAAGTAAGCCGCTATTAAAGTCAAAGGGCATCCCCTCTGGTAAGATGGTGGTAATGAAGTAAGTAAACCCAATTGCAAGGATTAGGCTAACAGTTGTCAAGGTTAGTACCTGAAGAAGTGTTGCGCCAATTAGGAATTGATTGCTTGCTCCCAATGCCTTTAGCACCCCGAATTGATTAAGCTTTTGAATGGTTAGAATGTAGAAGAAAGCTGCCAAAACAAAAACCGCAATGACAATAAGAAAGAAAATCATCATATTTAATGACATTTGCTCTGACGAGTGTCCTGGAACACCATCTATAACATCCGCTTTCCCTACCCAAACGCCTTCATCAAAAGCCCCGGTAATTGCAGCTTGTAATACAGTCTCTTCAGTTTCAATCACAATTGCATTTGCTACGGTATGGGGTGTTAACTCTAAACTATAAAATGCTGTCTCAGCTAAATAAGCTACTGGCGCATGTCGATAAGTCTGGCCTTCAGTAAAACCAATTACTTCAAAGGAAAGATCATTGTCTTCCTCATATAAAGTGTCACCAATGGTAACACCATCCACTTTCATTGATTGATCAACTACAATTTCAATAGCTTCACTATCCGATAAGTCAGTACCTTCAATTACACCAGGATAAAGAAAGCTATTCGGATCAACTGGCATCATGGTAACAGCAAGCTTTGTCTCACTTGAATCAGCGTCCAACCGATAATTCTGAATTAAGAACGGCTCCCACCCACCTTCACGAGGCAATGCCTCAAGTAGATCATCAACGATGTAACCAGATTGATCTAATCGATTTTCCGCATCCTCAGAAAGAAAGAAATGATTTGCATGGCTATTTTCTAGCATCGCAACATTGTTTAATGATAGACCTCCAGCTAAGCCGCTGACGATAAAAACGAGAGAAGCAAGTAGAAAAAGAATAAAACCGATCAAGCTATACTTTAACTTAAAAAAACGAATTTCTTTTATTGCTAATGCAAACAAAATACGTCCCCTCCTCTTTGTAAATAATTCTAACCTTTAAGTATGTTAAATTCAATTGAGAACCGACTAAGCTAACCAATTGTCACATTAAATTAATCTTTAAGAAAAAAACACCTGAACATGTCGTAACCTTAATTACGATTTTGTCAGATGCTTTTTATTGAAATATTTTCCTTATTAACGACGGCGGCCTGCAAAAATCATTACAAATTTTAATAATTGCAGAACAGCAATTAGCGTACTTGCTACGTAAGTTAGAGCAGCAGCATTCAACACGTTAGCGACGCCTCGTTGCTCTTGTCCGGTTACAAGACCTAAGCTCAGGAGATCGTGTTTAGCGCGGCGGCTTGCATCGTACTCCACTGGTAAAGTAACAAGCTGAAAAAGAACAGCTGCAGCAAACAAACCAACCCCAACGCCTACTAGCGGCGGATATGCCATAATAAAGCCTAACAGCAGTAGCCATGGTCCCATCCGAGAGCCAATATTAGCCGCAGGGAATAGCGCAGTACGGAATTTTAACATAGCATAACCATTGGCGTGCTGAATAGCGTGTCCAACTTCGTGTGCAGCAATCGCCAGTGAAGAAACCGATGAACCACTGTAAACCGGTCCTGATAGTCGAACTGTTTTACTACGTGGATCATAATGATCGGATAAATCACCACGACCTGAGCGTTCAATTGCGACATCATATAGGCCATGCTGATCTAAAATACGACGAGCTACCTGCAAGCCAGTAACTTGGGCACTTGCTTGGACGCGGGAATATTTATAAAAATTATTCCTTACCTTTGATTGCGCCCACATTGCAACTAAAAAGGCAACTAAAATTAAAATATCCATTCCAGGGTAAAATCCATATGAATAAAACATTATGCACCACTACCTTTATCTATTTTTTTACAAACCTCAGCATCTATCCCTTCTTCTCTTAACGATGCTGCAATTCGTTCCATTAACGATTTCATGCCTGTTTTAATTAAGTAACCTGTACCTTCTCGCTCTAGACTTAAATTCAAGTCATAATTAGCCAAATCAGTCACCTCTATTCATTCATTTGTCTATAGTATAAATGATGAATATGAACTGAGTATGAACTAGTTTGACTTTTTTTGATTAATTGGAATACGAATGAAGAAAGTTGTACCTACATCCAGCTTACTAACAACATCAATGGAACCTCGATGGAGCAAGATGATTTTTTTGACAATGGAAAGCCCTAGCCCACTTCCAGAATTCGTTGCTGATCTGGCCTGGTCAACCTTATAGAAACGATCAAATAAATAAGGAATGGCTGGCTCTGGTATTCCAATACCTGTATCATTGACTCTAACAACGTGATGATCACCTTCCATATAAGTTGATATATGGACACTCCCTTGCTCACGATTGTACTTAACAGCATTTACTAATAGGTTTAACCAAACCTGTTCCATTAAGTCCTGATCGGCCATAATTTTTTCTAAATTTAAATCTAATTCAATGGTAATGTCCTTTTCCTTCCATAATGGCTCAGTTGATAAAACAACGCGTCTAATCTGTTCATCTAACCGATACCATTCTGGACGATATGGGTGCTTTTCTGAGTCTAGCGATGCCATTCTCAACAAGTTATCGGATAACCGTGATAATCGATCTGCTTCTTGATAAATAATTGCTAAGTATTCGGTTTGATCGTCATAGTTAATCATGCCATCTTGGATCGCTCGTGCGTATCCCTTAATAGAAGTCAGTGGAGACTGCATTTCATGAGAAACATTACTCACAAACGTTTCCCGTACTTCATCCATATTGGCCAAAGCTTTGGCCAATTTATTAAAACTGTGCATTAACCGACCAACTTCGTCTTGTCTTTCAGTTGTTAATCTAACTGAAAAATCACCAGTAGCAAGTTGCTCAGCGGCATTGGTTACTTTGCGGATACTTGAAACAAAATACTTTGAGACAAGAATGATAAATGTACTACCAATTAATAAAACGAGAAATAGCGCATTTAGCGTTAACCGTCTGGAACTGGTAAATTCATTATTAAAATCAATTTTAACAAACAGTATTAACTCATTATCCAAATTAATGCCGACCACCCTGACTAAGCTCTGCTCTTGCGGTACGAAAAGCATGATCTCTGACTGCGGAAGTTGATTCATACGCACGATCATGTCCTCGTTAAAAAAAGTAGCCTCACGATTCCCATCAACATGCTCCCCTACCTGATCTAGAACAACAGGGCTGGTCCCAATATTGTTGAGTAAAGCTAGCAACCGAGATCGGTCTTCTGTGTCAACTAATTCTAACAACTCAACTACATGATCAGTCGATCGTTCTAATTCTGAACGAAAGAACCATTCATCTTGAAAAAAAACAGATATTATAAAATAGGTAGCAAGAAGACTTCCAACTACACCCGTAATAAAGGTAACAACAAATTTCCAATATAGACTTCGAATCATGGCTTCACGTCCTCTAACCGATACCCCAATCCTCTAACCGTGCTTATTTTTAAACTCGGAAAAACAGCTAGCTTTTCGCGCAAACGTTTAATATGAACGTCAACAGTTCGGTCATCACCCTCATAATCAAACCCCCAGATTTTCTCGACGAGTTGCGTTCTTGTAAAGATTCGTCCTTGTTCATGGGATAGCTCAAAGAGCAACTCACATTCCTTGCGCTTTAGTTCAACAATCTGCTCTTGATTGGAAACCGTTAAACGATCAAGGTCAATCTCAAGCTCACCAATTTTATTCCGTTTGTCAGCTTGCAAATTGTACCGCTTCAGCAATGCTTTCACACGAAGAACGAGTTCAATCGGATCGAACGGTTTAACTAAATAATCATCTGTACCTGCTTCAAATCCCTTTACTTTATCATGTGACTCATGCTTAGCAGTCACCATTAAAACAGGCAGTTCATAAAAGGATTTAAGCTCTTTAGTAAGCTCAATTCCATTCAAGTTAGGCATCATGATATCAACAATCGCAAGATCAACAGCTTGCTTGGCTAAAATACTTAATGCTACCTCGCCATCCCCTGCCTCAATTACATCAAAATGACTCTTAGTTAAGTATAAGGTCATTAGCCTTCTAATATGCGAATCATCATCTACTACTAATATTGTTGCTATTCTACTCACACCTTTTTTTAAATAAAAACTTAAAACATTAATAAATTCATTATAATAAATAGGACCGTCATTTCAAAGCGAAAGCGTGCCAGTTCAAATTGTTACAGTAATACACTTTAATGAAATGGCGAAACATACAGACGTTATCTTATCATTACATTCTCAACTTTTACATCAAGATAGTAAGGTTCAACTAAGCTGGCTTGAGGGTTGACCAAAGATTTAGTCTAGGTATTAACCCGTAGCGAATCCATTTCTTATCAAACAGCATAGCTTGCCAACTTGAAAAGAAAGTTAACATGGGTATTGAGTATCTCTCCTTCCCAATACGCTAAAGGCTTAATGACTATTTTTATTGTGCGAAAGTTAATTTGCATTTATAATGACGATAAACACCGCTAATTAATACTTGAAAATCAAGGAGAACTGAGAATGAGTAACAAGATATTGCACAAAAAGTCTCAAATAGCTAAAATGAAAATTACTGTTACTATTGTATTTGTTCTGTCATTCATGCAGTTCTTATTTAGCATTGGGGCAGACAACAGTTTAGTTTTAGGAATTATTACTGCTGCCTTGTACGGCTTAATTATCGCATTTATAAGCGTCTTTCTCTTTCTACTCTTTGCTTTCTTATATAGGAAACTAATTTAACGTAGAGAAAAGCAGGACAGCGATTTGCTATCCTGCTTTTTATTAATTAAAACTACACCAGTAATTACAATTGCTGTTAAAAATAAATCTCATATTCGCTAAATGGGTCAGGTATCTCAATCGACTGTGTCTCCGCATCACTCACACCAGTGTAGAGAATAGCCTTTCCATTTTCCACTCGAACTAACCCTGCACTAAAGAGGACATCCTCTAAATCAGGGCGCTTACTAGGTCCAGGTAGCATATTACACCGTTCAGCAATAATCTTCATTTCAGAGTATTCACCCGTTTCAGCATCTAAACAGAACGTCATCGGATAGTAGTGTCTTACATCACCTTCGCTAAACTTTGCAATATGCCCAAGCACACCAATTTTCCCATTAGACAACAGCGTCGCTTCATTACAGCCACCCCATTCTTCATCAATAAATTGATCAAGTAACGGTGCTTGGTCAATAATTTCTGCGGTTAAATCTGTTAGCTTATTAATAACAGTAAAACCAATCTTACCACGTCCTCCTCGTTCTCCTTGTGGTCGTGAAAATACACCTACCGTGCCATTTGCTAGCTCAATCAAACGAATATCCTTCATGCCTCGTGGGCCTGTAACGAGCTCTTCCATAGCCAGTAAATCCTCACCATAATAGAACTTTGCTCGCCATGCAAGTTTAGTTGCATCATCTGGGTGTGGATATATTTCTGTTCCACCAAAAACAATTTTTCCACCTATAAATGAGACGTAGGGATCTTGTAATTGATATTCTGGCATGCCTTCTAAACGATAAAATTCTCCTGCTTTTTCTTGAAAGAAAATTGCTTTTGAGTGCTCACTATCTCTTTTCTCTACCCGACCAATCATTAATGTTTGGTCGTTCCATTGAAAGGGGGCGGTCGGATTATATACATCATACCCCTCCACACCATGGAAGATAATCTTCTTAGGGGTACTTGTTTTCGCTTCTTCTCTAAATGCTACTAATAATTTATCTACCGTTTGTTGAGTTTGGTTCATAATTTCCTCCTAATTAATACCTAAAGCATCATAGATTTCTTCAATTCCGATCTCTGCAAGAGCCATCACTTCATCAGATGCACCATAGTATATTTTCACCTTATCATGCTCATTAATAACGCCACACGTAAAGACAACATTGCCGAAAAACCCTTCGACCTCATAAAGTGCTTCTGGCTCTAAAATTGGTTTATTTGTTTTGGCAATAATCTTACTTGGATCATTAATATCAGTTATAAATGCCCCTAAGCAATAGCGGTTATTGTGGTCAGCTGCATGATAAATATGAATCCAACCCTTATCATTTTTAAATGACGGTGCCCCACCACCAATCCTACCATTCTCCCAGCCTTCTTCTTGGACAGATAACAGATGTTTATGCTCTCCCCAGCTGATCAGATCAGGAGAGGTTGCTAGCCAGATATCCGGATTGCCAAAAGCATTAGGAACAGGGCGGTGGTAAGCAACATATTTACCGTTAATTTTTTCAGGGAATAACGAGACATCTTTATTTTCGGGTGGGAAAATTAAACCGACCCGTTCAAAGGTGATGAAGTCGGTCGTTTTAATTAAAGCCGTCCCTGCACCAAGTGGTGATACTGCTGTATAATTGATATAGTAAACCCCCTCAATTTGAGTGATCCGAGGGTCTTCTATCCCCCACGTTTCATACTTTCCTTGTGGGAAAATAGTGGGCTTTTGATCAATCTCGAAGTGTACTCCATCTTTACTTCTGGCCAAACGAAGATGAGATATTGAAGTAAGCGCAACTGTTTTGCGCTTTTTAGAGCGATCATAAATGACTCGTGCATCAGAAAAGTCATAATGTTCACGTTCACGCACTTTATTAATTGTCTTGATAACGAGTGTATCATTGCCATCTTCATCTTGCTCAAGAACAGGATAGGTCACTTCATCTGCTAATGTTTCTTTTAAGCTCTCGGCTACTCGGAGTAACAATATGATTTCATCACCATACTTTGTTGCAGCCGCATTAAATACCCCATCCACTTTAAAATCTGAACGAGAAGGCTCAATATCACTTGTTGTGATAATGGGGTTGTTGTCATGTCTATCTATGTTCATCTAATTACCTGCTTTCTATTTAAACTGCATCCTTAAATATGTGTGGTCCGTTTTACCATCAGTCGTTTCTATGCCAACACGCATTCTTTTTGGTCCTGAACGGTAATCCTTCGTAGTAAAAGTGACCGCTTCATTTTCATTAAAAATAAGTGTGTGCTCATCTAACTCTAAAGTGATTTCAGCTATTTCCGTTTCATAATTAGCAACAACTTCAACATCCAATGTTATCTTGCCAGAAACACTTTCATTTTCTTCAATTCCACTTACCGCAACAGCAATTAGCTCCGTGGATATTAATTGATTACTGACATAATACCCTCCGTCTTCTTTGATTACTTCAGCATCACTCGGAAGTTCGACAATGACCAAGGCACGATCAGCTTCGATCTCGACTGCAACACTGTCATTAACATTGGACACAATAACTTCATTCGTTAACGTATTAAATAGATTGACTTCACCAGCTGACGTCACTTCGTATATAAGCTCTTTTTCTTCTTGATAAGGGTTATAGAATAGTGACGTTGGGTAGTTCTCGTCTTCAAAAAACCTTGTCGCATTTAAATCAAGACGAAGAATTTGCTCAATATTGGTAGCGGTAATTAAAGAGGCTAGTATCCCAGTGTGGGCACCGCTATATAGTGAGAAATCTGTTTCAGCCCAGCCGTACACAGTTGGATCACCACCAAACCAAGGCGTTCTCCCATTACTATCTTTTCTTATTCCTTCATAAGGAATGGCGTATTTAATGCTATCTTCAATATCAGCACAATCATTATTAAAGTAGGTGCATGATTGGTTTTCATCATTTGTTTCAGTTGCAAAATAATACCTTGAATTACTGGCGAGGTGAAGCATCCACTGCCCGATACTCCTAGCAAAGCGCGCATCATATGCGGCCACCGGCACAATTGCACCGGCCCCGGCAAACGTATTCATAGAAAAGGCAAAACCGCCTCCATCTGTCGCACTGCCAAATAACCCATTCATTTCGTAATTACCCCACTGACCAATAATTGAGCCCCAACCTCCACGCGGAATAGAAGATGCATTAAAATTGTCATCCATAAAACCGGCTATGTCATATGTGGTACCATGATAGGCATTTAGTTTAGCTGCTAGATATGGCCCAAAGTACATTAGTGCTTCATAAAGTGGGCTACCAAAATAATTCTCCATGTAATCCATCGTATTGATGGCTGCATCTAAATACTTAGTTTCTTCAGTCATTTCATAGCCATAATACATTAACAATCCAATTCCTACTGCGCTATCCGGCTCTGTCCAAACATCGTTGCGATATGGTTCATTCGTATTAAAATTAAATCCGGTGTAATCAAAATCTGGATTGCCATTGTCGTACATAACAAGATAAGCTTGATACCAGCTCTCAATTGCTGTTAATAATTGCTCTCTTAACAGATCATTTGACTCATATAAGTCTGACGCATGAGCAAACAAGATTGTCGGATACAGTAAATACCACATTGAGGTTGTTTCACTACTGCCTGCGGGGTTATTTAAGATAATACCTTCTTCTTCGCTAAAAAACGCACTTAGCTGGGAGACGTAATCCTCACCTTCACTTTTATCTTCCCCCAATAAACTAGCGCTTACAATTGCTGCTATATTGGTCACAGCCTCTTGTGCACCATCATTATGCAAACGGCCATCGCCAACATATGCTGGCAGACCAAAGGAATTATACTGCCTGTCGTCCCAAATAAGCGGGAGATAATTACCTTCAGCTTCTTGGTCAAAAATCAAACGATCAAAGGCCAATGCGCGATCTTGCCAGTCAATAAGTTGATAATCAGTTGGACTTGCTTCGTTATACAATGACACCCTTAATACTTCTTTATCGAGGTTTAGATCTTTACTCGTTTTCATATCCTGATCACACCCCGCTAAAAAGCATGTAAATATGATTAGTCCTAATCGTATCTTCAGTTTGTTATATGCATACATAGATTGGATCTCCTAACTTAACTGCTCTAGCTGTTTTTGGGATAAGTATGTTTAAAATAAAATATGCCAATGGTTTAGTCAATCAGCTTTGATCCTGGCTCTTAATCCTGACTTTGATTGAAAAATGCCTGCTTCATTCTGATTTTCAAACTATTGGCACATCATTACTTACTCTTGGTTTAACATTTTCACTTCTGAAATTTCAACTTCAGCTTCTGGACCACCTGTTGCATAAATCCATAACACACCTTCAATCTCTTCACCATATAAGCTAATAAAGTCTTCGCCCAGCTTATCCTTTAACTCTACAGCAGCATAGTTGTTCCACTTAAAATCATTATCTTCAATTAAATAAACACCCCATGCATGCTCATCAATAGCTGGTGAATTTGGTACGAATTTTGCTCCCCACATAAAACCATCATTTGCCTCTTTAACACGTACAAAGAACATCGGATCTTTTGTTAGGTCAATCGATACTTCCTCCGATTGAACACCACCCCAACCATCTTCTGCAGCTTTAATGATGGCAACATCATCACCAAGCTCAACTGAGCCTTCTCCACCACCTGGTGTTACCATTGATGTCCAGTTTGCGATTTCATCTGCTGTTTGCGTGTAGAAGAATAAATCGCCACCTTCAGCTGCTTGCTGGCATCCTATAAAAACGATTACTGATGCAATTAAACCAATTGTTAATAATACCTTTTTAAACATGTTACTTCCTCCCCTAAGGTTAATAATTTATCCTTTAATCCCTGACATCTTAACCCCTTCTGTAAAGTAGCGTTGTGCAAATAGAAGGATTAAAATGACGGGTATTAAGGCAATGAATGAGGCGGCCATCAGCGGCCCCCAGAGTGTCTCGCCTGTCATATTACTAAATGAAGCAAGACCTAATTGAATCGTATACTTCTCAGGTGAATTAATATAAATTAATTGACCTAATAAATCATTCCATGTACCCATAAATGACCACATCCCGATCGTCATGAGCGCAGCCTTTGACAGCGGAACGAAGATTCGGATGAAAATTTGCAAATAACTCGCACCATCAATTAATGCGGACTCCTCTAGCTCTTTTGGATATGTTTGAAAGTACATTCTTAAAAAGAAGATAAACGATGCCGAGCCAAAGTATGCCGGTAAAATTAATGGGACATAGCTATCAGCAAAACCTAATCTTGACCAAATGATAAAGGTCGGGATCATTGTTACTTCATATGGCAGCATCATAGTTGCTAATAAAACCATAAACAGGATATTTTTATATTTAAAATTGAATCGCGCAAAACCATAGGCAACAAGCGCTGATACAAATACTTCCCCGAATATTTTAAGTGCAGCAATTAAGAAGGTATTGAACATATAACGCATAATCGGAACAACTTCCATCGCCCTGATAAAGTTATTCAAGTATAATGTTTGCGGAAACCATTGAATCGGCACGGTAAAAATAGCATTATCAGGCTTTAGTGCCGTACTAATCATCCAGAAAAAAGGTAACAACATCAAGACAGACCCTAACGATAACACAAGATATAAAATCGCCTTATTAATCCGCACTTTTCGACTATTTGAATTCACAGTAGCTACACTCCTCTCTTTAAGTATGCACCCAGTATTTTTTACTAATATTGATAATAATCGTTAATGTAAGAATAATAACAAATAGCACCCATGCTAACGCAGTCGCATAGCCCATGTTGTAAAAGGCAAATGCTTCTTCATATAGGTAAACCATATAGAATTTACCTTGATTACCGGCTCCTCCTAACACGTATGCATCGGTAAACTTTCTAAATGCACCAATGATCCCCATAATCATGTTGTAAAAAATGATTGGTGTCATCATCGGCATCGTGACGTGTCGCACTTTCTGTAAGAAGTTGGCGCCATCCAAATCGGCCGATTCATAGAGTGACCTCGGTATATCCTTTAAGCCGACCAGATACGTTAATAAGCCCCCACTTGCTCCCCAGACAGCCATAATTAAGTATGATGGCAACACCCAATTCGGGTCATATAACCAGTTTGGTCCATCAATCCCGAAATTAGCTAACAATGAATTAATTACACCATAGTTTGGATCTAGCACCCACTTAAAGACAATGGCAACAGCTACGCCTGATACAATTGCAGGCATATAAAAGATCGTTCGATAAATGCCAATAAATCTTAAATTGTTATTCAAGAAAATGGCGACAATAAAGGCGGTTGCTATTGTCATTGGAACGGCTAGCAATGCATATCTAACAGTGATCCACAATGTTTCATAAAACATGCCTTCTTCAAAGATTCGCTTAAAATTAGCTAATCCGACAAATTCTGCCGACCCGATTATCGACCAATTGGTCATCGAGATATAGAGTGCTATTAGCATTGGTACAATGGTAAAAGCAATTAATCCGACTAACCACGGCAGTATAAAGTAAAAACCTACCTTCTGTTTCGGCATAAAGACCCTCCTATTAACGCTTATTTATTTCATTTCTAGCAAAGTCGGCGATCTCCTTTGCCATAGCTTCATAGTCGAAGCTTTCAGGAGCATTAAGCATGCCTGTATATAAGTCAACCCAGAGACGATTATTAATAACATCCCATTCTGGTATATAATTAGCTGAACGCGCAATTAGCAATGATTGTTCAATCGTTTCAAGAGCTTCTTCTTTATGGGGATCTATTTCTACCACACGTTCAACTTGTCCTTCTAGTGGCGAAGCAACTTTCCATTTAAAAAACTCTAAAGTAATGTCTTCGAGAGCTTGATATGCTAATGGATTCTCCGCCTGATCAATACTCATAACGGTTGAAGCGGTCCAGTTAAAGGCATATGCTTCACCATCTTGCCCAACTGGCATTGGTGTATAGCCAATTTCAAATTGCTCTTCCTCTTCCCATCTCGTCATCTTTTCTTCGAAGTTATCTTGAATACCGCCCATAAACATAGCGGCACGTTGTTTTTCGAACCAAACGTTATTAGATCCTAGACTAGATACCTGGGCATAGCTTGGGGTAATTCCTGATGTTAAAATTTCATTTAAGATTGATAAGCCTTCAAGCGATTCTGCAGAATCAATTAAAATATCTTCCCCATCTTCTGCAATAATATCTCCGCCACCTGCCCACATAAACGTTTCAATATTCGGCCAACCGTCAACGACTGTCCCAAATTGTTGATAATCATTCCCATTACCATCTTGTTTGATCACAGTTAGTTCCTTGGCAACCTCGATAAACTCATCCCACGTCCATGGATCGGTAGGAGATGGATGGTCAATTCCTTCTTGATCAAATAAATCTTTGTTGTAATAAATCATTAGTGGATTTGCAATCCACGGTACACCATAGTAACGATCTTCATAAGTGGCTGATGCGAGCACACCATCATAAAATAAATCTGGTGTTAACTGTTCACTTTGTTCTAGCTTCTCAGTTAAATCGGTAATGGCACCTAGATTTGCATAGCGTGAGATTAACTCTTGTGTCATCCAAAAGAAATCAGGAGCATTATTAGAAGAAATCTGTGTTGCAAGTTTTATATAGTAATCTGATGGAATACTTAATGCTTTTACGGTATATTCTCCATCCGCATTTTCATTTACTTGATTAATAATTTCCTCAAACTCCTGTAATTCTTCCCCGGCAGCCCATGTCGCAAAAATGAATTCGTTTTCATTATTTCCACTATTCGTAGTTCCACAAGCTGTTATGACCATGAGTGTCAAAAGGCATAAAGCTAAACCCTTTAATTTCATAAACGTTTCCTCCTTTATGTTACGCAACTTTTAACGTAACTATTCGTTATAATTAACTTAACATAATTGAATCTATCGTGTCAATAACTATTCTTTTTGAATAATTTTACTGGTTTTCACTGTACAAAAGTTACGTAACATGATTTAATAAAGATAATTAATTATCTATTTTCCAATAAAATACCCATTACTTCTAGAAAGGAGGCTACCATGAAAAGAAAAGTTACGATGCAGGAAATATCTGATATTGTTGGTGTTAGTAAAGTCACCGTTTCTAAAGTTTTCAACAATCGTACAGATGTATCTGATGAAGTAAAACAACGTGTGCTTAAGGTAGCCAAAGAATTAGGGTATCGTTATCATGCTGGTGTTAAAACGAGTAAAACCAGTCGTCTAGGTAATGTTGGGATCGTAGTTCCAGAGGTCTTTTTGGAGCCTGATGAGAATTTCTATGTTCATATTTATAAACACATCTATAAAGAAGCAGAGAAATTGGGCTACAGCACCATCTTGTCAGTGATCAACAAGGATCAACTTAACCATAACGATATCCCTAATATTTGTAGTGAGCACAAAGTAGACGGGCTGATAATCTTAGGTGAATTACCTGAGCATTACATTAAAGAAAGTCTTATGCCCTATGATATCCCAATTGTTCTGGTTGATTTCGCATTAAGAGATGCTGATCTAGACAGCATTACTACTAATAATTTTGAAGCAAGTTATCAGGCAACAAATTATTTGATCTCAAAAGGACATAAAGAAATCGGGTTTGTCGGAAACATTAAAACAACACAAAGTATCATGGATCGTTATCTCGGCTATTGTAAAGCAATGATGGAGCACGATTATCCTGTCAAAGAGGAACACATCTTAAAAGAGCGAGATGATGATAATCATGAAGTGGACTATCAAATCGAGAGCGGATTACCAACAGCATTTATTTGCAACAATGATAAAGCCGCTTTTTATCTGATCCGTTCTTTACAGGACATGGGATTACGTATTCCAGATGATTGTTCAGTGATTGGCTTTGATGATAATAATCACAGCATCTTTTCCCAGCCGAAAATTACCACGATGCGTGTTAGAAAGGATGAAATGGCCCGCTTCGCATTAAGCAAAATGCATAAGTATATCAATAATCGAAAGACAACGATTGACAAACTAATCATTGATGCTGACTTAATTGAACGTGAATCTGTTAAGTCAATTTAGCTTATCTTGAGCATTAGGTGGGGATGCCTATCAGTTTCTCCCCACCTCCCTTCATATTAACGATTTCTTCAATAGCTCGAACCCTTCATACTAATTAATTAGTCATACCACAAAAAAGAGGCCTCGTCATGGCCCCTCATTGATCATCCGATTCTCATTGGTTATTATTCACTGTTCACTTATATATATACATGCTTCATAGGGCAAAAGTCGATCATCCACTTCTTCTACTGGCCGTAAACTAGATAGCAAACATCGTTGATTTACTCTTTTAGCCGCCCTGCTTATTGTGCTGGCAGTAATTAATTGATCTGTCACATTAAGCATAACGGTTAACGATCGATTTTCTAATGATCGGCTATAGCTTATCACACCGTCATCAAGCTTAATCTGATCATAATTTCCCGCAACAAGAATTGGCTCATTTATCCTGAGCTTAATTAGTTTTTGATAGTAGGACCATAAAGATTTAGCATCGCTCATCTGCACTGATGCTGGGTGATTTGTTCTATGTGCATTAGCTCCTATCCAAGGAGAACTTGCGGTAAATCCACCATTTTTTTCGTTCGCCCAATCCATCGTTGACCGAGACTTATCTCGACTCTTTTCATTAGCGCTGACAAGTGCTTGAGCATCTGTTGCACCTTTCTTCTTAGCAAGTTCATAAGCGGTTAATGCTTGAATATCACGAATCTCTCCCTGCGTTTGAGCAAGATAATCCTCCATCCCAATTTCTTCACCAAAGTACAAGAATGGGATACCTTTCGCAGTTAACATAAACGTAGCCATCAATCTAGCAATTGCTTCATGATAGCCTTCTTGACCAAATCTCGAATAATGCCGTGCCATATCATGACTACCAAAAAATAGCGTTGGCCACTCTTGTGGAGCGTAGTTACTATCCATTTTCAACAGCTCTTCATATAGCTTCTCTGCTTTTAGTGTATGAATACTTCCTAAATTAAAATTAAAGACAGCATCTAATCCAGCTTTTTGCACATAATCAATTAATACCTCAAACTTCTCCGAGCCAACCTCACCTAATAGAAATTTATCGCCATAACCTTTTGTTAAGTTAACGATCTCCTCGATCACTGCAAAGACGCCTGGTTGATCCTTATCATATAAATGCTCTTGTTCATCTTTGTTGATTGGATTATCTTTAAAATCATGATTTACTGTTAAGAAATTAATAACATCTAACCTAAACCCATCAATCCCCTTATTTAACCAAAAACGCAACATATCATAAATGACATCCTTAACCGCGGAATTTGCCCAATTTAAATCAACTTGTTCTTTCGCGAAAGCATGATAATAATATTCACCCGTTCCTTCATCAAAGGTCCAAGCTGATCCACCAAAAAAGGATTCCCAATTGTTCGGTGGTCCACCATCCTCATTAGGTGGACGCCAAAGATACCAGTCTCGTTGAGGATTATCTTTTGATAACTTCGATGCTTTAAACCATTCATGTTGATCCGAAGTGTGATTTAAAACCATATCAATAATTATTTTCATACCTAAGGCATGTGCTTTTTTTATTAATAAGTCAAGATCTTCATTATTTCCATAGATGGCATCAACCTGATAGTAATCACTGATATCATAACCGTTATCAACCTTAGGTGATTCATAAAAGGGCGTTAACCAGATACCATTCACCCCTAACGCCTTTAGATAAGTTAATTTTTGAATAACTCCTTGCAAATCACCAATCCCATCATTATTGGCGTCATAAAAGCTAGGAATATAAATTTCATAAAAAACCGTTTCTTTCCACCACGCTACCATCTTGTTACCCTCCTTATGTAACGTTACTGTTACGTTACCAACTCATTAGAGACTACCTTACGCTGTAAATAAAGTCAATCAATGTGATAAAGTAACAGGCAAAGTCATGAGACGAGGAAGTTTATTTGTACTAAAGCTAAATAATTGGCTAATTTTTTGTAATTACTAGTAAAGCTCTTGATTAAACAATCTATTTTATATATCATTATCCAGTATAAGGAATCAATTTGATTATATTGTGTACCAAAGCGATTAGCGTGTTTTAAGGAGGAAATTATGGAGAAAAAGGATTGGATCATGCACCAAGTAGAAGGCATGTCATTCTCTCTCGCCAAATTCATTCTAAATAAAGATAAGCCCAATAATGAGGTTCTATTTGCATCCGAAGAGATAGAGTGCCAACTGCTCCATGAGCAGCTTACGGCGTTGCTAGACAAAGGAAAAATTAACGAAGCTGAGAATCTGCTTTTTGAAGCGATTAGCAGCTATGATAGTAGATATTTTCAGATTGCCTTAGACTTCTATGCCCAATTAGATAAATATGACGATGAATATTTAGCGCAATGTCATTTCCCTAGAGCAGAAATTATCGATGGATTAAATGAAGTCAGAAGATTATTTACTCTTGATCAATAAAAAGCTAGGCATCGGAATCTAGCATCCAACTCGTCAGAATCTTGATAATAAAAGTGTTCTGACTTTTTTATGGGTAGCAAAAACGCTCATCCCTAATAGGACAAGCGTTTGATAGAGTGACTCCGAGTGGGATCGAACCACCGACCCCTTGCCTGTCAAGCAAGTGCTCTCCCGCTGAGCTACGAAGTCAAGTATGTAATCTTTCAATCAGTGTTTTTACTATAATCGAAAGACTGTCATTCGTCAAGTCATTTTATTATTCAAACAAACACACAAAATATAACCCTGTCTCTCAATCCGTTGTTAAATTAGCATGTAAGAAATTTAACGATTTATTTTTTCCTACAACAATTTTGATTGATTTTTTGATATGATAGAACAGAATAAATAAAATGTTAGAAACTTTTAAAAAGAAGATGAGGATTTAATTATGCAACCAAGGAAATTACCAATAGATTATACTTTAGCTTTTTTAGTTGTTTGCTTTTCCATTTTTAGCTTAGTGGGAATCTATAGTGGCTCAGGTCAATATGCAAGCTCGAACCCAATGTTATTTGTCAGAAGACAACTGGTATTTTATGTTATTGGTTTTATTCTGATGATGGCTGTTGCCTACTTTGACTTTGAAGTGATTGAAAAATGGACCTGGTTTTTTTACGGAGTTGGCATGGTACTCCTTTTGGCGGTTCCTCTAGTAGGTGTTGAAAAAAATGGTGCGCAACGCTGGTTAAATTTAGGTATGGAAATCCAGCCTTCTGAAATAATGAAAATCTTTCTAGTTATTCATATAGCGATGCTGCTGGCAAGGGCAGGAAAATATCGACTCAGCTTTAAAGAAAGCGTGATTGTAACCTCTAAAATTTTACTGTACTCAGTAGTGCCACTTTATCTTATTTTTGCTCAACCTGACTTAGGGACGACATTAATGATTGTGTTTACACTATTCGTGATGATGTTTGCTTCGAGTATATCGTTGAAGGTTATTTCAATTTTAACCTCAATTGGCCTTGCCGGTATTGGAGCATTTGCTTACCTTTATGTTTATCAGCTTGATTTTTTAAAGAGTATTTTACCAAGTCACCAAGTACCAAGAATTCTGGGCTGGCTTAATCCTGCTGAATACTCACAAGGGATTGGTTATCAGCTTCAGCAATCCTTATTAGGTATTGGCTCTGGCCAGCTCACTGGAGCAGGCTTTAGAAATGGTTATCAGGTGCAATCGGGGCGAGTACCTGAAGCACATACTGATTTTATCTTTGCTGCTATCGGGGAAGAATTCGGCTTTATTGGAACTAGCATTTTAGTAATTTTATTCTTCCTGCTCATTTACCGTATTATAACGATCGCTTTTCATGCCAATTCTCTGTTTGGTGTTTATATTTGTATTGGTGTAATTGGTTTGTTTACTTTTCAGGTTTTTCAAAATATCGGAATGACAATTGGCTTAATGCCGATTACTGGCTTAGCACTTCCTTTTATCAGTTATGGGGGGAGCGCCTTATTAACAAATATGCTAGCACTTGGCCTTGTTACCAGTGTCCATTTACGGACAAAGTCGTATATGTTTGGCGAAGAAGAAACAATAGAGTAGGGAGACGTTGGTATGAAAGACCGTTTAAAACGTTTTGATTATAGTCTAATTATAACTGTTTTGGCTATGTGTATCTTTGGGCTCGTGATGGTCTACAGCACCAGCTACACGAGAGGTACTTTATTACATGAGAATGGCAGTTATTATTTCAATAGACAATTGATTTTTTTCATTATGGGCTTAGTCCTATGTACCGTAATGGCGTTCTTTTCATTAAAAAGCTTAGGAAAGCTCAGCCCTTTTTTAGTTTTACTTTCCATCATATTACTCGGACTTGTCCTTGTACCACAAATAGGTATTGTCCGGAATAGTGCTCGACGATGGATAGAAATCGGGCCCATTGCTTTTCAACCTTCAGAAATTGTTAAAACATTTATGATTATTTATTTTGCTCATATATACGCAAAAAAGCAAGCTTACCTTGATCATTTTGCTAAAGGGGTGCTTCCACCACTCTTTATTCTGGGCATTATTTTCATTATGATTCTTGGTCAACCTGATTTAGGGACAGCAGTACATATTTTAATTATCTGTGGCTTTATTGTCGTATTTAGTGGCGTTAGGTTTGTTCATATTTTTATGCTAGGCTTAATTGCGGTTTCCGGAATTGGTTTCTTTGCCATTTCTCAGCCTTATCGATTACAACGGTTAACTTCATTTATGGACTTCGATCCTAGTGAAAGTTATCAGCTTGTAAATTCCTACGTCTCAATTGCTACTAGTGGTTTGTTTGGAAATGGCCTCGGTAACAGTGTCCAAAAGCTAGGTTACTTACCTGAAGCACAAACAGATTTTATCATGGCAGTTGTTGTTGAAGAACTTGGCATTTTCGGGGTGCTGTTTATTATCGGAGGCTATTTATTTATTCTGTATCGAGGTGTGCAAATATCGAAGCAAGTTGATGCTGTTTACCTAAAACTATTAGCTCTTGGGGTGACCGTGCAAATTATTATTCAAGCAGTTATTAATCTTGGTGCCATTAGTGGTATGCTACCGATCACAGGTATCCCTCTCCCGTTTATTAGCTACGGTGGGACATCACTTGTCTTTACGCTTCTATCAGTTGGGATCCTAATTAATGTGAGCGGAAGAAGAAGTATTGACTAAAGGCAGCCTTTTAGTCATAATTAGTTTTTTTATAGCTTAGGTAAAAAAAGCATCCGATGAAATAAAATTTTACTAAAAACATTGACGTACCCTTTTATTTAGGCTAATCTAAAAATAGACTTTGTTTAACTGCTAGATTAATGACTCAGATAGATTTATTTGACGAAAATAAGGGGTGAAAGACTTGGCTACAACCATTAAGGATATTGCAGAAAAGGCTGGTGTATCAATTGCGACCGTTTCACGCGTTCTTAACTATGATTCGACCCTTTCTGTTGGAGACGACACGAAGAAACGTATTTTTAAGATAGCTGAAGAGCTTGATTATAAAAAACGCAAGCCAAAAGTACATGCTTCCCATCGAGTAGCTCTGCTCCATTGGGGAACAGAAAACGAAGAATTAAATGATGTTTACTACATGGCAATTCGGGTAGGCATTGAGGAACGTGCTGACTATCACAAGGTTCAATTAATTAAATGTTTAAAAGAAGATTACTTAGATTTACCGAAAGATATTAATGGAATTATTATTGTTGGGACCATGCTGAATGAGCAAATTGAGAAACTTAAGCAACTAACTAATAATATTGTTGTTATTGATTCATTCTTTGATATTGAAGGTGTTGATGCCGTTCAAGTTAACTTTAAAAAAGTAACCGAGCGTATTTTAGACCATTTCATCAAGAATGGTCATCAAGAAATTGGCTTTATTGGTGGTTATGAGACATTCCATGGTCTAGCAAAACCGATTCAAGACAAACGCGAAAAGTACTTTAGAGCGTACATGAATGAACATCACTTATTAACTGAAAAATATATTTTTGTTGACGATTTTACACCTGAGAGTGGCTATCAACAAATGAAAAAAGCGATTGCCACATTGAAAGACAAGCTGCCAACAGCATTTTATGTTGGTAGTGATCCCGTTGCGATTGGTGTCCTCCGCGCTCTACACGAGGCGAATATTAATGTGCCAAATCAAGTAAGTATCATTAGCATTGATGACATTAGTATTTCAAAATATGTTTATCCTGCTCTTAGCACTGTCCGTATTGAAACGGAACTTATGGGCGAGACGGCAATAGATTTGGTGATTGAGCGCCTTACTACGGAAAGGAAAGTCGCTAAGAAGGTTTATATCGAGACCTCACTTAATTTAAGGGATTCATCCAAATAGTGTGTAAAGGAACCAAAAACCGAGACATGTCAATGTGACTGGCTCGGTTTTTGGCTATTTATGATTCCACGTTTATAGACTGGCTTTGCTAATTGACAACCAATGCCGTTCGTACCTGTTCATATTCTGTCTTGGTTATTGAAATAATCGATCCGTGCCGTGGCTTACCACCATCTTGATTTTCCGGCAAGTTTTGCCTAAGCTTACTGGCAACGCTCACCCAGCCATCGCTATTCGTCAGATCATTGGAGGCAAAGCCAATATAGTGGTTAGGTCCCCCATGGTAACTCGGTTGATCAATAAATAAGTACCAGCTGTGGCCATTGACATCACCTTTGTTTGCTCGAAATACACACGGGCCCTCACCACCCGTAAATAAACGACCTGCTCCATTAGGCAAGCCGTTTGCCACTCTCTCTTTTAAGGTGACCCACTCATGTAGTGGACCAGATTGCTGTGGATATTTATCTCCCTTAACTTTTGCAAGTAACTGACTACAACGATCTAATCGAATAGTCATACTTTCCTCTTCTTTCATAAACCGATAGTAACAGCCATTTTCTTCAACAACAACTGCATCAATTGATCCTTTGCCAAGGCCACGATCAACATCAACCCAAACCTCTGGCTCACTAAAGCATTGAAAATCCTTAGTTGTTACATACATCATTCTGTTGTAAGTAATCGTTTCTCGACTTGTGATGCTTGCTGTTGTATAAAGGTTTGATGCCCAGAAGATAACATAGCATTGCTGCTCGTTACACCAAATTGCTTTTGGCGCCCATGTATTTCCAGAATACTCGCTCGAAACACTAACATGACGCTGCTTTGACCAATTCACAAGATCAGTTGATTCAAAGATTTCAAGATAGCGCGATCCATCAATCTGGGCAGTGTGAAAACCTTGCCCATGTCGACTGGCTATCTTTAAATCAGTAGCTAATAAATAAAATTTGTTACCAGTATGTGCTCTTATAATAAACGGATCCCGTAGCCCTTCTTCACCGGCTTGCGAAGTAATAAGCGGTTTACCATTGTTTAAGGTATGCCAAGCTAAGGCATCATTCCCCTTGGACACGGCAATGCTTATTTGCTCCGCACCTTTACCTTCACCAGTAAAAAAAGCCCACAAGTATGCCGCTCCCTCAAAATTATTTCTAGTCATTATTCTTCCCCACTTCCTTAAGATGGAACCTGCTCATTAAACTCTCTGAATTACACGCTAATAGTGATAGTGTCGCAAATTGCAATAAATAACATTATTATCAAAAGAAACCGTTATCATTTTTAGTTAAAGTTTACTTGTTTACCGATTATATATAATGTTGCTATTATTGTCAATTAGCTACTCATTTAAATCCCTTAAAAAAAATGCTAAAATAGCTTTAAAATAGACTAGGAGGACATAAATGTGAAGGTTATTGAAGCAGCAAGTGAGGGCCAGGTTAAGGATGCTTTTGCAGTAAGAGAGCAGGTATTTATTCAAGAGCAGGGAATTGATCCTAATATTGAAATGGATCAAGCTGACCAAGCAGCCATTCATATTGTTGGCTATGTAGCAGACACACCTGTTGCGGTTGCGCGCATGCGAATTGTCGGACAAACAGGGAAAGTACAACGCGTTGCTGTTCTTGCACCATATCGAAATAAAGGGTATGGCAAAACTCTAATGCTTGAGCTCGAGCAAATAGCTGCAAAACATCATCTAATTAAAACTGTACTGAATGCTCAAGCCCATGCAATTGATTTCTATAAATCTTTAAACTACAATGTCACCTCTGACTTATTTCTAGAAGCAGGGATTGAGCATGTTTCAATGGAAAAATTGCTTAGTTAACGTATAAAATACCACTGGATCGGTCAAGCTGTTGATAAGGATTCGGAGGGATTAGTTATGCATTATGGCTCTATTTTAATTGAAACAGTTTTTGGTTTTTTTGTGCTATTTGCTATGACGAAGATTTTAGGAAAAACCCAAATTCGGCAGTTGACTGCCTTTGACTTTATTTCTGCACTTATTCTTGGTGAACTAGTTGGAAATGCATTATATGATGACCAGGTAGGTATAGCTGAAATATCTTTTGCAGTTGTAATCTGGGGGGGGCTCATGTATACAACGGAATGGATTAGTCAGCACTTTAAACGCTCTAGGGCACTGATAGAAGGAAAACCTGACATTGTTATTCGGAAAGGAAAACTTGATCGTCAAGTGATGAAGAAGAATAAACTTGATATTAATCAACTCCAACACATGCTAAGATTAAAAGATGTTTTTACAATTAGAGATGTTGATTATGCTATTCTAGAAACTGATGGGACTGTCTCTGTACTTAAAAAGACTTATGCGCAAGCACCAGATCGCTTAGATTTAAATTTACCGGTTAAACCAGTTGTTCTGCCTTTCACTCTAATTAATGACGGCGAAATTATTTATGATAATCTTACCGAAATAAATCAAACCCAAGAATGGTTAGAACAGCAATTGGCTCTACAACAGATAGCCTCAATTAAAGATGTCTTTTATGCTGAATATGAAGAAAATGAGTTGCTTCACGTCCAAACGATGTGAGGCAACTCATTTTTTTATACGTAACGATTAATATTAGCACCAATTCCCGTCAACTCAGCGTACTGATTAGCAACTATTTCTGAGACTATTGGTAAGGTCCTGTTTAAACGATGCTTATGTTCAAGATCTTCTTGCTGTTCTGCTTCCTCATAATTAGAGAGCATTGAACCATAACCGTCATGCATCGTGCTTAAGGTTGCAGCAGGTAGTTTTTCAACTTCAAGAGGTGCTCGGGTTGGTTCACGTTCACTCAAATATACAGGTTGAATCTGCTGATGAGTAATTGGTAATATATAGCCCATGTGCTTTCCCTCCTTATGGTATCTATACCCTATATCGGAGAGAAATATGTCAGCTAGTTAATCAAAAAGTTCAAAAGCAGCTGCGAAGTCCTGCATATCTTTTTCTAGGAGATCAATATACGGCAAGACCTTTTGTTCGGGTTTTCTAAAATAATATTCATGCTTAGTTAGGTGCTTGCCAATAATATCTAAATTTTTAATTAATTGTGCATGATTCATTATTTGTCACTCCTATATCCATGAGAATGGATGGCGCCGTGGTGTTTCCTCAGGTTCTGCTCCTGCTTCAGACTTAGCTTCAACTGTTGATTCAGTTTGCTCATCTACTTCCACCTGCTCCGGCACGGGGCGTCGCCCGAAAAACGGAAATGGATCATAGGATTGCTGTTGTGGTCTATTAACTGATTCAAAATGAACGTTCTCCGCTTGAATAATAAGATCATTGACCTTAATCACTTTTTTTTCCTCTGCCATTTATTAATCACTCCTTTTTTATTACGAGAATGAAGTCGATATTAGTCTATGTTCATAAACCCAAAAAGGTGATCATTCACTATTTTTTTTAAAAGCGCCCACACCGGCTAGCGTAACTTACATATTCTATAAGTGACAATGAGGTCAGTCATTATTAATCGAAAGGAGCAATTTAATATGTCTTGTGGGGGTAAATTTAATACAGGAAATTGCGTTTCCGATATTTTACGGGAAATTGCTGATGCCCAAAATAATTTAGATGATTGTAGTTGCGATTCGAGCTGTGAACAATCCATTAAAGACTTACTTGGGGAAACTTCTCCATCAAACAACCTTGATACCGTACCAGTTATTCTTTATTGTAAAGACTGTAAGCCGTTTAAAGGCTTTGGCGCTCGTGTTAATCATATTCAAAATGTGTTTGGCAGCTTTTATTTCCGAGTAAAATGTGTTGATAAAGACAACTGTGCTGTACTTGAATTATTAAGAGATCCTAGCTCACAAAAGCGTGATCCAAAATCTCCAGTAGATCAAGAAACGCATAGATTACGCGGTACTGGCGTTTGTATAACAGTTAATCTTGATTGTTTCTGCCATATCACTTGCTTACCAGCAATTAATGCGCTAACTTAAACTTTTAACTTGAGTTTGCTCCTTATCTAATGGAGCGCCTTAGCTTGACTGCATCCTGCTCACTATTTTAGTGTGTATACGGATGCAGTCTTTTATTTTTTAAAAAGTAAGCTTATGCACTAGTATAGTGATGAAGGATAATCCACTAAATAGTATTCATTAAGTAATAAAGTTGTACAGCTATAGTAATCCTATCAGAGTATCTCACCACAGCTAGCTAATGCGGTTCTTCATCAAATAGCGTTGGTTTAAGCAAATAGTTTGTATGGCTCCAGCAAAAAAGAGCCGCTTTCACCCAAGGGCACGAACGTGCACGGCCTCGGGCTCACAGGATGTGAGTCAGTTAGACATTGCGACACGACGTCGCGTTATTCGTCTAACATCCTCAAAGGGGTCTTCGGAAACGTGCTATTCCCGCAGGAGTCGGCTCCTTTTTACTTCCGCCTAATCTTTGGAAATTATCTTACCAACGCTATTTGATATACAACCGCTAATGCACAAGCACAAAAAAGACTAAAGCCAACCATAAAAAAAACAGTTTGGATTTAGTCTTTGTAATTATCATCACGTATTGTTTATTTATCAAAACCTAGCAACTTAATCTCGTCCATTTCAGTTATGGTGAACTGGCGATGCCGTGGTGCACTTCTTGCTTCAAAAGTAATTGTATCTCCTTGCCTACTAACTATTTTCCCTATGTGTGTTTGATCTGCTACTTTAACTTGACAAGATAGTTTAGGTAAAAAGGGAGATGGGCGTGATAAATAATCCACTTGCTCTTCCCTAGTCATGTCCTCAAAACGTTTTTGTTCTGAAGCCGGCTCAGTATCTTCGTAGGTAGACTCAGCTTCGAGAGAATCCCTTTCAGTGGTTTCACTGGTTTGGCTCTCATCAAAGATAGGTTGATCACGGTTGATATAAACAGATCTTGATTGCCTACGTGATTGCGTAGCTTCAATTTGTGGCTGTGATGTCCGATATTCCTGTTGCATTTTAGCAATTGGTGATTTTAAATCAGGTTGTGTCACATACATCATCGGTCGATTATGCATTTAACCTCCTCCTCTCACATCATACTATATGAGTAAAAGCAGAAAAGGTGACACTAACCCAAGATAATTACGATAAGCCTAAAATACTATAGCCTGAATCAACATGAATAATTTCTCCCGTGACTCCTTGAGATAGATCGCTTAAAAGATAGTAAGCCGTTGAGCCTACCTCATCTTGTGTAACGGTCCGGCGTAACGGTGCTTTTTCTTCAATGTCTTTTAGGATTGAATTAAAATCACCTACACCCTTAGCAGAGAGTGTGCGGATTGGTCCAGCTGAAATAGCATTGACGCGAATATTCTTTCTCCCTAAATCATTGGCTAAATATTTCATACTCGCATCAAGGCTTGCTTTAGCAACGCCCATCACATTATAGTTTTGGACAACGCGCTCTCCGCCTAAGTAGGTTAGCGTAACGATTCCGCCACCCTCTGTCATTAGCGACTCTGCTTCACGTGCAACTGCAACAAGCGAATATGCACTAATGTTATGCGCAAGCAGATAGCCATCTCGTGACGTATTAATAAACTCACCCTGAAGATCCTCTTTCTGTGCAAATGCGATGCAATGTGCTACACCATGAATAATACCAATATCTTGTTTAATTTGCTTAAAAGTCTCGGCAATAGCTTCATCATTCGTCACGTCGCATTGATAAAAACTTGCTTCTTGGCCTTCAAGTGTACTTGCCAAATCCCTTACAGGCTTTTCAAACCGTTCGTTTGCATACGTAAAGATTAACTTTGCGCCGACCTGATGTAATGCTTTAGCAATCCCCCAAGCAATACTACGTTTATTCGCAACACCCATAATAACATATGTTTTACCATCTAATGAAAAATTCATAAATAATAGCCCCCTGAATTATACCTTGTTATTAGTACCTGATACTATTTTAGCCGATTATATTTTGAAAAACAACAATTTTAATCGTTTATTCCATTTTAAAAAGCCATACTTATGCTTTAAAAAGCCGCACTGTTGCCTTATTAAATGAGAAATTGCATAAATGCAGTAGCCATGCCAAAATAAATAATAACCGAAATAATATCATTTATTGTTGTAATAAATGGGCCGGAAGCGACCGCTGGATCAACCTTGAAATGGTGCATTAATAATGGCACAAGGGCTCCCGATATTGTCGCCACAAATAATGTAGCAGTAATGGCCAACCCAACTAGAAAACCAAGGAAGAAAACACCTTGCCAGACATAAATAATAATCCAAATCGCAATACCGCAAGTCAAACCAGTAATTAATCCAGTCGTTGCTTCCCTTATTAGAATCTTTAAAATACCTTGTTTTTGAAATTCCCCAGTAGCAATTCCCCGAACAGCTACAGCTAATGCCTGGGTTCCCGTATTCCCTGCCATTCCAGCAATAAGGGGAATAAAAATTGCTAACAAAGCAACTTGATTTAGTGTTTCTTCAAAACGGGCAATAATACTTGCGGTAAACAAACCGAGGAACAGTAAAATGATTAACCATGGTAATCTTTTTTTAGCAGCAATTATTGGGTTATGATCAACTGAATCGACGTCAACTCCAGCTAGCTTAGAATAGTCATCACTTGCTTCTTCTTCCATAACGTCCATAATATCATCAACTGTAATGATACCAAGTAAATGATTTTGAAAGTCAACAACAGGTAATGCAAGAAAATCGTAATCTCGCATCATTTGAGCTATGTCTTCTTGATTATCTCCAACAGAAACAGAGACAACTCGATCGCTCATAATGTCCGCTATTGTAAAGGAACCTTCAGCAATAATAAGGTCTCGCAAAGAGATAACCCCAACAAGTTGCTGATCGTGGTCAACAACGTAAATGTAGTAAATCGTTTCTGCCTCAGGCGCTTCTTTTCTTAGATGTCTCATTGCATCCTTGACCGACATATCAGTAGTGACTACTACGAACTCAGTGGTCATGATACTACCGGCTGTTTTCTCTTCGTAGTGTAGTAATGCCTTAATTTCGTCGGATGATTCCTTTGGCATAATCGTTAAATAACTAGCAACCTTGTTCTTATCCAAATCATTTAAGATATCCACGGCGTCATCAGTAGCAAGCTCTGATAGTATTTGGGCTGCATAAGCCGGATTCATTTCAACTATAAAATTACCCACTAAGTCTTCTTCAACGTGTTCAATCAGGTCAGCCATTTCTTCTGGGGACAAATAAGAATAAATTAGCGATCGCATCTGTTCAGACTGCGCTTCAAAAAATTCTGACTGGTCATATGGATGGATTTCCAAAAACTCAGACCTAAATCGATCTATTTGTTCATCTGATAGTGCATCTTCGAGTAGTTTATAAACCTCTTGTTGTTTAGCTTGTAACTCATCCACCAATAACCCCTCCAAACCTTCATCTTCGTTGTTTATTTTAGCATTATTTAAATGAAGATAAAACTGTTTATAATCAAACTATACCCTAAAAATAAGATAACTAGTCTTTTGCTTAGTGCAAGGGCCGATGGGAATGTGCTAAACTAATTATGATAAACAACAGAACTTTCAATTAAAAAAGGATACCTTTGACCTACTAATTTTTAGCACTTAAAGGTATCAACAAAAAGATCTCTGAGCAAATTGGGCTTTACTGTCTGTTAACTCCCCATTCTTCAAAGTATGGGATAAGCCGTTAGTTAATCTGCCTACGATATAAGGAGGGAATAGCAATGAAGGTTGATATTATTGGTGATGTGCATGGATGTTTAACAGAATTGCTGCAACTCATAAATAAACTTGGTTACCTAGAAATCAACGGGCAATATTCTCATCCAGATCAACGATCATTAATCTTCGTTGGAGATATAACCGATCGCGGTCCAGCTTCGATAAAAACAATAAACCTTGTTTACCGACTTGTTTATGAAGATCGAGTTGCCAACTACGCACCTGGAAACCATTGCAATAAACTGTATCGTTATTTCCTCGGAAATAACGTTCAAGCTCAGCACGGATTAGAAACGACAATTGCTGAGCTTGAACGACTAACTCCAACGGAATTACAACAAGTAAAGGAGAAATTTATTCAACTTTATAAAGACGCACCACTTTACTTGGACTTACCTCTAGTAAATGCGGTAGTTGCCCATGCGGGAATTAAAGAGCAACTAATCGGGCGCCATGATAAGAAGACCCGCTCCTTTGTTTTATATGGTGATACCACAGGAGAAAAGCTTCCTGATGGACGACCAGTTAGAAGAGACTGGGCTAAAGCATACGCTGGAGACAAATGGATTGTTTACGGTCACACACCTGTTTGGCAACCACGCTTTCTGAACAAGACCGTTAACATTGATCTTGGATGTGTATTTGGTAATAAGTTAGCAGCGTTTCGGCTACCAGAGGAAGTAATGATAACAGTGGACTCCCAACAGGCTTTACAAAAAGAAAAGTTTACTATCTTTAACGATGAGTAAACTTGTTAGAATTTGCTTGTGTAAATTCACAAGAGCTTAATCGTTTTTCAGTGCTGTTGAAACATCTTGCAGAAGTCGATTAATATCAGATGGGATCGGAGCAGATAGTGCTATTACCTCATGCGATACTGGGTGCATGAATTGAAGACTTGAGCAGTGTAGAGCCTGTCTTGAAATGACAGTACAATCTCCCCCATATAGATTGTCTCCCAATAAAGGATGAGCTAGATAGGCAAAGTGTACCCGGATTTGATGGGTGCGTCCTGTTTCAAGACGAATTTGTACAAGCGAATAGTCACTAAGCTCATTAACGACTTGATAATGTGTAATAGCATGCTTCCCTGCCGCTGCTACCGTCCGCTCAATAATAGACCCTGGCTTTCGAGCAATTGGGGCGTTGATTACACCTTTTTTACTTGCTAAGTGTCCTGATACAACAGCATGGTAGCCTCGTTCTATTTTATGAGTTGCCATTAAGCTATGAGCATAGCGATGCTTGGCAATAAGCATTAATCCTGATGTATCTCGATCTAAACGGGTCACAACATGAAAAGTATAGGGCAATTTATTTTGATCATAATAATGAACAACTGCATTAGCAATTGTACCAGTTGGATGCTGCGCAGAGGGGATAGTAGCAATCCGTGGCGGTTTATCAATGACCATAAACAAATCGTCTTCAAATAGGATATCTAAGTCCATGTTCTCTGGCTTCACCTGTGGTCCTCTTTGCTCAGGTGGAAAAATAACTTGAACAGTATCACCAATTGCTAACCTTCGCCGAACACTTTCTTGTTTTCCATTAACTAAAATACTTCCACCATCAAACTTTAATACTTTTACAAGACTACGTGAAAGTAAAGCATGATGTTGAAGAAACTCCCGTAACAGCATATCGGTATGTTCAGCTGTTACTGTCCATTTAAACATCCGAAAATCTCCCCCTCATCTATCTTGAATCTGAAATGAAAGAATCGTGCACACGTTTCCAGAACGGGAACGGTCTAAAGCGTGCAAACCGAATGCGCTCATCTGCAACTGTGTATTCAATTGAGGTTACCTTATCAAAGCTCTGCGTGATATGGTCAATTGTAATGATAAAGCTTTGGTTGTGATCAACTGGCTTAAATTCACAAACATGATGACTTGGTAAGATTAGTGGTGAACCAATCGTCCGATAAACGCGATTATTTATTGAAGACATCTCAGTAATTTGTAAAGCTGATAACGCAGGATGAATAATAGCACCACCTAATGCTTTATTGTAAGCTGTACTCCCTGAAGGCGTTGATACACATAAGCCATCACCACGAAAGCGTTCAAACTCATCACCGTTAATTGCAACATCTAATACGACGGATCCCTCAATTTTTTTAATTGTTGCCTCGTTTAATGCAAGGTACCGATCAGGCTGCGGCTCATCTTTACGCCAGATTCGCATAGCTAGAAGTGGATATTCAACAATCTCAAACTGCTTTTTTGCAATTTCAATGACGAGCTTTTCAACCTCCTCAGGTAACCAGTCCGCATAAAAACCCAAATGGCCTGTGTGTACACCGATAAACGCAGTTTCCTTCAAGCGATGAAAGTAATTGTGAACTGCATGTAAAAAAGTCCCGTCTCCACCTACTGAAATAACAAGATCTGGGTCGGTCATACTTTGTTTCAGATCAAAATCTAACAAATATTGCTCTATTATCGACTTAATCTTATTTGATTTGTGATCGCCTTTTGATGTAACAGCAAATTTCATCACAGTTCTTACTCCTCTCTTCCCCGTTGCTTCTGTCGTCGATCTTTCCGAAATATTAATTGTGCTTCTTGCACTTCATCTTTAATCTTTGCCATTTCTTCATCTAATCTAAAGGCCGCCTCTGCTGCATTCTTTAACCTAGCTTTTATCTCTTTAGGTATTTGACCGCTATATTTATAATTAAGAGAGTGCTCGTTGATTGCCCAGAAATTCATTGCCAAAGTACGAATCTGTATTTCTGCAATTACCTGTTTCTCACCATTTATTGTCGCAACTGGATAGCTAATAATGACATGATAGGAACGATAACCACTGTCTTTTTTATAACTCACGTAGTCCTTTTCATCAATGATGGTAATATCATGGCGAGAACGTAGTAAATTAACTACGGTATAGATGTCCTCAACAAATTGACAAACGACTCGAACACCAGCAATATCTTGAAGTTCATTTTCAATATCAACTTCTGATATTCCTTTACGCTCAACCTTCTCTAGGATACTAGAAATTGGCTTCACCCGACCGGTTACAAGTTCGATCGGTGAATGTTTTTTCTCAATTTCAAATTGCGTCCGCACGCCCCTAAGCTTTACCTTTAATTCTTCAACAACTTGTGTGTACGGAACTAAAAAAGTAGACCAATTAATCTTTTCTACCATTCATTCACCACCCCAGATATAATCCATTCTATTGTAACATAGCAAGAAATGAATTCTATAAACAAAAAAATAAGAATTAATGATATAATCGACTATGCTTATTCAGATTCAAAAAGGGAGTGACAGATTTTGCACCAGGAATATGAAATAGAAAGAAAAAATCTTTTAACCAAAACGGAATACGAAGCCTTACTTGATTTTCTTAACCATAGTCATATTGAACCAATTATACAAGTAAATCACTATTTTGAAACCAAGAACTTTGACCTAAAAAAACGGGGTGCTGCCCTTAGAATTAGAGAAAAAAATAATCAATATACCCTAACATTAAAGCAGCCGCACAAGGACGGCTTACTCGAAACGCATGATTCTTTAACACATGCAGAGTGCAAACAATGGTTAAAACAACAGCCTGTTATTAAAACAAATATTGCAAACCAGCTTGAGCAATTATCTATACCAATTGAAGGTTTATTTTATGGAGGGATGCTACAAACAAACCGAATTGAAGTATCATATCTTGGTGGATTACTTGCCCTTGATCACAGTATTTACAATAATAAAGAGGATTATGAATTGGAGGTTGAAGCACCTACCGTTAAGTTGGCAGAATCCATTATGCATGATCTCTTAACAAAGCTAAGTATTACTAGAAAAGACACACCAAATAAAATTGTTCGCTTTTATCAGACATTACCTTCTTAAACTAACGTTCCTCTTCAGGTTGACTGGATCTAAGCTAACTTTAAGCGAAGACTAAGATCATGTTCATGAAAAACAATGTTAAGATAACGCAATTCCTTATGCTTTTTTAACAATAAAGAGGTAATTTAATCTTAATTACATTGCTTTGTCTAAGTTCTTATTTTCCAGCATAAAAACAAGTTAATCATGCAAACCGCCTAATGAGAATCGTTATCAATGCTTATTATTTGATGAAATGCAATTGCACTGGTACAATAAGTTCAGTAATTAAACAACTTAGACTATTCATAACAACAATGTATTAGAAAGGAGAATCGATGTGAGCTACAAACAAACTGAGCCTTCTAATGAGCTTAGAAGCGAATCAAAGGCACAGTACAGCTACTTTGATCTTCTAACAAAACCCATTGAAATTTATTTATTTATTGATCCATTGTGCCCAGAGTCTTGGTCTTTAGAACCAATTGTAAAGAAATTACAGTTAGAGTATGGCCGTTTTTTTTCATTGCGACCGATTTTAAGCGGAAAATGGTCAAAGCTTAACCAAGCTTGTTTAGGCGCACCCGAACAATTAAAAAAGCAATGGGAGCGCACTGCTAAGCTGACTGGCATGTGTTGTGATGGTGATCTTTGGATTGAAGACCCAATTACCTTTCCTGCCAATGTATCAATGGCCATAAAAGCTGCTGAGTTACAAGGTAGCAAGGCAGGACGTCGTTACTTAAGAAAAGTACAAGAAAATATTTTTTTAAATAGAACAGATATTTCTAAGGATGAGCAATTAATTAGAATTGCAGCTGAGGCTGAATTAGACCTTGAAGAGTTTAAAGGTGACTTACATTCTAAATCAGCAACTAAAGCTCTTCAATGTGATTTGAAATTATCTGGTGAAATGGAAATTGATCAAACACCTTCAATTGTTTTCTTTAATGAGGAAGAAGAGGAAGAAGGGTTAAAGCTTTCAGGTGCCTATCGCTATGAAGTGTATGTCAAAGTGTTAAGGCAATTATTACAAAGGGAAGTAGCACCCATGGACAAACCGACTCTGGAGGAACTAACTAAACACTTTCAATTCATTGGAACACACGAAATTGCTATTATTTACGATTGGTCACATGAGAAAGCCTGTAGCGAGATGAAAAAACTACAATTAATGCAATTGGTACAGCGCGTTCCTGTAAAAAATGAAATATTTTGGCGCTATATAAAAAAACCTTGAATTTTTATTAAATTCAAGGTTTTTTTATATAGGTTGATAACTATATCGAAAAAAAAAGCGTACATCACTAGAATGTACGCTTTACCATGGTAGATTCGCTCTACCATGGGGGGATGGGAGAAAGTTTCAGATCAAACAAAGGGGTTTTGTTTGTTAAACATCTCACAATCTTAATATAACAATTTTTATCTTATCTTTCAATAGTTTTCCTTTATGTGTCACAAAACTGTCATACTTCTATTTCTTATCTAGGCTTCATATGATTAATTAACATTTCATCATGATCTTTAGCTTTATTAACACACCGATAGACAGTCATTTATTAATCAAACGTTATTGCTTTTTCATATAATTAATCTTTAATCGATGTAACTTACTAAAATAATCAAGGATGTGAGATGGCTTATGAAAAGGTTACTACACTTTGTTATAGCAAGTATTATCTTAGCATTAGCACTCTACCTAAACTTACTAGGTCTAATGAGGCTTATTCCACTGTTTATTACACTACCCGTTTTATTTTTCGTTATTCATTTTATCATGAATAGCCTTTTGCACCGTCGTACATTCAAAGGCTTTAAATAATTTACACAATAGCTTAACTAATCACCTTGTATAGTTCAGACAATTTCATTATACAGTTCTTCCATTTCATTTAGTTTCTCTTCAAAAACGTCAAGAGCTTGTAGAATAGGTGCTTTGTCTGTCATATTTACTCCTGCTTTTTGCAAAACAGCTATTGGATAATCACTACTACCTGCCTTCAAAAAGCCAAAATAACGAGCAATAGCTTCGTCGCCCTCTGAGAGGATTTGAGCAGCTAAAGACTGGGCAGCCGCATAACCGGTAGCATATTGATACACATAGTAATTGTAATAAAAATGAGGAATTCGTGCCCATTCTAAAGCTATCTGCTCATCCTGAATAACTTCTTCACCAAAGTATTTTTTGTTTAAATCATAGTATTCTGAAGAGAGTCTCTCTGGTGTTAACGCTTCGCCATTCTGCTCTAACTGATGAATAATATGTTCAAATTCTGCAAACATGGTCTGACGAAAGACCGTACCACGAAATCCATCTAAGAAATGATTAAGTAAATACAGTTTTTCTTTAGAATCATTCGAATGATTAACCATATATTGATTTAAAAGCGCTTCATTACAAGTAGACGCAACTTCAGCCACAAAAATTGAGTAGTTACCGTACCTGAAAGCCTGAGTCTCCCTTGTATAATAACTATGAAGAGAATGACCAAATTCATGGGCAAGTGTAAACACATTATCTAAATTGTCTTGCCAATTCATGAGGATATACGGATTTGTTCCATAAGTACCGGAAGAATAGGCACCACTCCGCTTCCCCTTATTCTCTTCTACATCCACCCAACGATTATTAAAGCCCTCTTTAAGTCGCGATATATATTCCTCACCTAATGGCTCAAGCCCATTAATAAGTAGTTCCTGTGCTTCTTGATAGGAATATTTAGCATCGATATCCTGAACAAGGGGCGTATACAAATCATACATATGCAACTCGTCTAGTGCTAATATCTTCTTTCTTAATGCGACGTAACGGTGCAGTAACCCAAGTCGGTTATTCACAGCCTCTACCAAATTGTCGTAAACTGATTCCGGTATGTTGTTATTATCTAGAGCCGCTTCGCGCGCTGATTGATAGCCTCTTACCTTTGCGTAAAAATTATCCTTCTTAACCTGCCCTGATAAGGTTGAGGCAAAAGTATTAATAAACTTTTCATACGTATCATACATTGCCTTAAATGCATCTCTCCGAACAGATTGCTTTGCTGACTCCAAAAAATTAATATAGCGACCATGTGTTAGCTCTATTTCCTTTCCATCTTCATTCCTTACAGTAGGAAAGGTAAGATCGGCGTTGTTTAACATTCCAAACGTTTTTGAAGAACTATTTGTTACCTCACTAACCTGAGCAAGTAAAGCCTCTTCTTTTTCCGATAAGATATGCTCACGCTGGCGCGTAATGTCATCTAGAACCTTACGGTAATGCAGTAAATCTGGCTCTTCATTTAAAAATTTTGCTAATTGCTGCTCAGGGATTTGCAATATTTCAGGTACTACAAAACTCATAGCACTGGCAGTTTTGGCGTATAAAGTTTGTGCTTTATCATTTAAACCCTGATAGAATGCATTAGTCGTATCTTGATCATAGCGCATATGGGCATATGTATAAAGCTTCCCAATTCGTTCCGAAACCTCGTCCTCGAAGCGAAGCAGACGAAGCAATTGCTCTGCCGAATCTGCCAACTTACCTTGATATTGCGCAAACTTATCTAGTTCAGCAGCCAATTCTTCTCTTTCTTTTTCCCAACTGTCATCTGTAGTAAATATATCCTCCAAGCGCCACGTTCTTTCCTTGGCTATTTGATCTCGTGTTTGTAATTTTTCAGCTGCACTTGATTTTGTCACTATTTTTCCTCCTCAAAAGAACTATTAAATTTGAATTTTCTGAAATGTCACACATGTACTATAAAATCCATTATAATACAAAATCGAAACATTATCATTTTTTATAAACGAGATTCTTAAAAAACTTTTATGCATAGCTTATCTATTCTTATTTTAATCTATGCGAACAAATTTTTTCTTGAAGGGCTTTATTTAATAATGAACAGAGTTGGAGATCTTTTCTAAGTGCTACATCAAGTGTTTTGTAAGTACGAATGCTCCCTTTCCAGCAATACGTACTATTTTGATAAACAAGTTGACCTAACATAAGAAAATAGTTAAGATACTCAGAAATGGGATCGGATTGAGCTTTGAGAAGTAAGTACTGCTGTTTATCACGTTTGAAGGGTTGGATATAAAGCTGAAGTTGTTTTAAGGAGAATCGTTTATTTCTTTTGAAAAAATCATAATAAATACGTGCCTGCCATTCCCAAATCGAGCAATTAAGCAAATGCTGACCCTTGACTGGAAGACCCACCCAGCTAGATAAGACTGAACGATGCAACTGACTTTGATATAACCAAACCTGAAATTGCTTATCTTGTTTGGCCAACCTGCTAGGAGTAGCCATCCGAAATCGTTTCTTTTCATACAACCACTGCTCATTTATGAGAAACGTGTCCTTTTCCTGGAGCAGTCTACTTATATCAGTTTGATAAAGGCTGTACACGTTTAGATTGCCAACGGTTCTCTGCTTTCCGGTTAAACAAGTGTTGTTAAGCTTAATCATTTTTTTACTGTTAGAACAATAGAAGAGCAGCCATGCCCCTCCTTGGTAATCATTCATTTGTAAATAATGCTCTTGTGTCTTACTAAGGAGAATTGTTGCGCTATTTACACGCTTTAACTGATTTGCACCTAGAATCCAGATTGGTTGAATACCAATAGTCTGATAGTCTCTTGTCCTGGTAATAATCTCTGTTGCCGAAATTGCTGCACACTGAAACTCAATAACACGTTTAGCACCCTCAAGCTGAAAGGACAAGTCAGCTCTACGTTTTATTATTTGAAAATAGCATTCGAGCTGAACATGCTGCACTAACCGTGATGCTAGGAGCCACTGATACAATTGCAGCTTACCTTGAGCATGATATAACCCTTCTTCCTCAGAGTGGTTTATACATATTGCTGTCGATTCATGGGCGAAATGGGCAATATACTTTGATCCTGCTTTTAAAGTAACAGGCTTTCGACAAGAAGGACAATAGTACTTGCTGTGTAAAAGCTTTAGCCTAATTATTTCAGCTTGCTTAAATAAACCTGGCGTAACAAGAAAACCTTGATCATTTAAAGCTTGTAGCATCGTTTACCCTCTCTCAAGTAATCATTGTTAAGAAATACCTTGTTTAAATATACTAGCACTATCTGTTTAAATCAATTCATACTTTTTACTATTACAGTACTCAGGGAAAGGTAGAAAATACTGTTAAGCTTAGCGGATACTAAAAAGGCTTAACTTAATATCTTCATTTACCAAGTTACTCAACTTTCGCATCAATATAGTAAGGTTCAGCTAAGCTAGCTGAAGGGTGGACAAAGGATTAAGTCAACGTATTGACATGACCAGTAGCTAATTTGAGAAATAATTCCTCTCTTATAAAGCTATCGTTATTAATCTTAAGGGGAGATATGTTCCGCTTTCTGTAAGTATTAGCGCGACACCTTGTCGGTCGTGAGGATAGTAGCATTCGGTTTTCGAAGCAGCACATTCCAGTCCCTTAGCTCGATGACCGCTAATAAGCGCTATTTCTGCTTCTACTCCTGATTTTGAACGGATTCATTCATGATGCATACCCAACCAAGTGGAGATAAGCAAAGGGTGCGACTCCTGTGGAATCAGGATGAGCTTAAGATCCACTTTTGGTGCGCATTTCTTCACAAAGTAAGGTAAGTTATAGACAACATCCATAATCAATCTTAATACTCTACTAAGAATCAAACAGACAAAAAAGACAAAAGCTCATTACTTAGAGCTTTTGCCTAGCGATTAAAATATTCTTTTACTTGCTCCAAACCATTATCCTCAAAAATAACTTTGCCATATTCAATAATTAAAGCAGATGCTACACTAGACTTCCTACCATACTCGAATATTCTACTAATTAAGCCTTCTCTTGTCTTGTTAGATAATTCCTCATTATCAAATTGAAAAACAAGATAATAGCTGTTTTGATAATGATAAACTGTATTATTTAACTCTGATGAATCTTCTAAGCCATAGCTTAATTGTATTACATCTTCAAAATCAGCAAACTCAATAATATTAATTAAAACATCTTCAGTATCTACCTCGTCATCCTCAAGATCATCTTCAGATTTCTGACCAAACTTGTTATCTAATAATTCATCAAGCTTATCATCAAACTGTTTATCTATATTTGAAGATTCAATTGGCAGCTCTAGATTTTGACCGTCTTTTGAAATTTGTGCCTTCGTTACTGTTATTTCAAGCCCCTTTTCCATCGCTTGGACTTGTATCCAGAGTGGACCGTCAATGTCAAAATCATCTTCCTTATTATCAGCTTCCTCCATCACCTGCCAGAAGAGCTGTTCACTTCGTTCACGGTTGTACCAAATTTCCTCCCGGTTAAACCCACGATCCTCAATATCTAAATATGAGATATAAAATTTAACGGTATTCTCATTAATTCTCTCTATTTCCATCTATAACACTCCCTTCGAAAAGGTCAATTTACATTTAGTAAGACTTTCATTAAAGATAGAGTTGGTAGCTTCTCTAAATATCTATTTTAACTTATTCTACAATAAATGTCACCTAATTCATTGAAATAGAATGGTTCTTCATCAAATAGCGTTGGTTAAGCAAATGTTTGTATTGCTCCAGCAAATCAGAAAGCAAACACCATTTTCTTGTGGGGTTTTCGGACACGTGCTATTCCCACAAGAGTCGGCTCTTTTTTTGCTTCATCCTAATCTTGGGAAATTATCTCACCAACGCTATTTGATATACAACCAATAGAATGCAAAAACGCAACCCACACTACAGGTTGCGTTAAATAAAATTGTCTAAATTAGTTAACCATCTTTTGTGCTTCTCTTAACTGATAAGTTCTCACTTTACGCGGTAAAAATCTTCTAATTTCATCTTCGTTGTAACCAACTTGAAGTCTCTTCTCATCAATGATAATTGGACGACGTAAAATGCCTGGATTGTGTTGAATAATGTTAATTAGATCCTTCAAAGGCATCTGATCAATATCAACTTCAAGCTTCTGAAATACTTTTGAGCGCGTCGAAATAATTTCATCTGTCCCATTCTCGGTCATACGTAATATTTCCTTGATCTCATCAATGGACAACGTATCGGAGAAGATGTTTCTTTCATGATAAGGAATATCATGCTCTTCTAACCATGCTTTTGCTTTCCGACAAGATGTACAGCTTGGTGAGGTATAAAGTGTTACCATTTTACTTCACTCCTCATAAAAAATGTATTTAATTTAAATAATTTTGATTTCTTATTAAATTAAAATAAGTTTAATTTAATTCTACTAATATTAGTATACTATACCTGATCTTATTACGATAGGGGATAACTAAAAATTACTTACAAATTACACAAATGCTCGTATAGATTTGCTCGTTGAAAAGAATATACCCGTATTAAATTTACTTTAAACATTTTATTACCGAAAAAATGATTCTCATCTAAATTTCTTTTTTCCCGATTAAATAAGAGCAATCTTTTTAATCCTCCTCAAGCTGATTAAGTATATCGGTTAACTCTTTCGTATGATTATAAGACAATACATCTTCTACCTTTTGGTAAGCTTGCCCATAAATTTCTTCATCCTTATATGTATGAATCTTTTCATACATATGTCTCATTTGCTGATATATTACCGCTTCATCTTCATTAGTTGGGGACCAGTAAAGAATTTCTAGCTTGCTATTCTCATTTGTTGCTAGCGACAGGCGGTTGTAGCCAATTGATTTCGCGTGCTTAAAGCCCTCACGCTTATAAAAATGCAGCCTTTTTGCTGAGTCAGAATCACGGTAATCAATTGGTTCAACCTCAAGAATAATTGGTTTTGTTTTGTCCTTAAGCTTTGTAATTAATTGATGCCCGAGCCCTTTCCCACGTGAGCTAGCTGAGACATACAAGTAATCAATAAAGATAAATTCAGGGAATTCAGCATACATCATAACGTGTTCGGTACCTTCATCTTTATAATAAATATCACTTTTATCCTTAAGTAATCTCTCCATATGTTCCTTTGATTTCATTTCATGTATCGGAAAATATTCGTTTAATTTTTCGAACCAATCCATTCATTCGCCTCCTATCTTAAATTGGCTTTTTAAAAATAATAGTTATCCAATCTTTCATTACCCTTTTCTTAAACCATCTACACTACTTTATTATATACAATAACGACAATTTTGAAATTAAAGGGGCTTGTTTATGTTATATATTAAACGTTTTCACGCTTAATTATACACGCATTATCAACCGAAAAAGCGAGTCCTGAATAATAAACAACCACAATACCTATGTGAATTGCTACAAGCTCCATTCAAACTAAAAGATAAGATCAGAAGCTAATATTCAGGCACTCGCCTATTAATTATTTATTTGTTTAAAAAACCCTAATTAAGAGGTGTATAATCCACCCCTTCTGTATATGTGTTCCCTGCATTCCATAGCAAAAATTCATCAATACCATTTTCGTTTAAGGCTCTAATCTGTGCCTCCACTTCTTCCACTCCGTAGGTAAATGTTGGGCCACTATATAGCCAAGGCGCGCTAAAATCTTGAATCCAAGGTCTGGATACCGGTGGATTATCTAGAGCAGCTAAAATCTCATTCTCAAGCTTACTATATGCGTCAACCAGTTTATATGGTTCACGATCCGGAAAGTCAATATCAAAGTATGGTGTCCAGTGACTAGGATAAATCATTGAAGAAATAACATCTACATTTTCTGAAATTCTAGAAAAATTCTGGCCAATTCCAGGCGTTTCTTCGACAGTTGCAGCATATCCAAAAATGTCAACTGAAACGTCAACGTCATAAGGCTCTAGTTCCTCACGTGCATAGGTGACAAAATTAGTGACAGCTTCAACGCGCCTTTGCACACCTTCCATATCCATATCTTCGTAATCACCAAGTGAATACTCTAAATCTTCATCGCGGCGTTCAAAGCCCTCAGGGTATCGTACATAATCAAATTGAATATCTTGAAAACCCATTTCGGCAGCCAATTTGGCAATTTCCACGTTATATTCCCAGACTTCCTTCATGTATGGATTTACAAATGCCTCCCCACGATTGTTGACCCAGACCTCACCGTTCTCTAAAAAGGACAAATCTGGTCGTTCTTTTGCTAGCACACTATCTTTAAATACAACAATCCTGGCAATTGGATAGATATTATTTTCTTCAAGTATTTCCATCATGCCTTGAGGGTCACTTATGTAATTTTGCGCAATATCACTAAATGGAGAATCTTCTTCTGGTTTATAGGTTAAATAACCATGGTCATCTTTAATATCAATAACCATTGTATTAAGCTCTGTACTATTCACTAACTCAAGTAACGTCTCAAATCGAGCGCCACCGACGGAATGACCAGTTAAGTAGATACCTCTAACTGCATCCGGATATGCAAATGCGTATCCTGAATTAAACGAAAAGCGCGCTAGTCTAGCTACTTGTTCTGGTACCTCAAAACGAACTGACTTCGTTTGCAAATCGGTTGCCTTTAGGCTTTCTAGCTCAGAAGCGTTTACTTCAAAAAAAGAGAAGATACTCAAAAAACAGAGTATTAGTATCGGGATTGAAAAAAGCTGTTTACTATGGTGCTGATACATACCTTTACCTCCATGTTATTTATTACCGGTTAATGTCGAATCCGTTATTTAGTTTGTCACATTATCTACATTATATAAGACATTTTGACAGAATGATACGAAAACAGAAATTAACCATTATGTGGTATTAATTACTTTTTATGAAAAAATAATTAGATGTTATAAGAAATATCTTCCCTTTATTAATTTTCTCAAAACCTTAATTACACCTCATTATTTTCATAAAAACGTAAAAGTATGCGTATTTAGTCTTGTATTTACAAGTTATGCTGGCAAGGAATTTTAAAATTTGGGCTTGTAACGCCAGCACATTGTGCTATAATTTAAACAAATTTAATCCATTTAAATGTGATGATACAGCATATGATTTATACCCGCTAGCTATAAGAGAGTCCGGCTGCTGAGAACGGATACTATGGTATGATGAAATTGGGGCTGTTGAGCACGGTAGCTATCTACCCGCTTTTTCAAGCGATATTCTGATTTAAAGAGATCTCATTTCCGAGATAAACAGGGTGGCACCGCGATCATTCGTCCCTGTAACAGTCGGATAGTGAGTTTTTTTAATTTACTATGAGAAAGGTGAACAATCATGAAAACGATTTTTTCGGGAATACAACCCAGTGGAACATTAACGTTGGGAAATTATTTAGGGGCTATGAAACAATTTGTGACATTACAGTACGAATATAATTGTTATTTCTGTATTGTTGATGAACATGCTATCACAGTCCCTCAAGATCGGTTAAAGCTACGAGAGAATATTCGTTCGCTGGCAGCATTATATTTAGCAAGTGGGATTGATCCAAACCAAGCAACACTATTTATCCAATCGGAAGTATCGGCACACACACAACTTGGTTGGATTATGCAGACGCAAAGCTATATTGGTGAGCTAGAACGCATGACCCAGTTTAAAGACAAGTCAGACGGGAAAGAAGCTGTCTCAGCAGCGCTATTAACCTATCCACCACTAATGGCCTCCGATATATTACTTTATAACACAGATGTTGTACCTGTTGGTAATGATCAGAAACAACACCTAGAAATCACAAGAGATTTGGCCCAAAGATTTAATCGAAAATTCAATGATATTTTTACAATTCCTGAGATTAAGATCTCCAAGGTAGGCGCACGAATTATGTCGCTACAAGAACCAACAAAGAAGATGAGTAAATCTGATTTAAATCAAAAATCAACCATCTTCATTCTTGATGAGCCAAAGCAAATTGAGAAAAAAGTAAAAAGTGCTGTAACAGATTCTGAAGGGGTTGTTCGTTTTGACCCTGTGAACAAGCCAGGAATTAGCAATTTACTGACCATCCTTGCAAGCTGTTCAAATCAAACCATTAAACAACTTGAAGCAAGTTATACAAATGTGAATTATGGTCAGTTTAAACAGGATGTTGCAAATGCAGTCATTGCAGAGCTTGAACCTGTTCAACAACGTTACAATGAGATTATTAACTCCAATGAACTTGATGAAATTCTGGACCAAGGGGCAGAAAAAGCAAGCTTGGTTGCTAACAAAAAATTAGCAAAAGCGAAGAAGGCAATGGGCTTGGGTAGAGTTAAGAAAAGATAATCTTCAGCATAAGGGGGGCTAATATTACCCCTTATGCTGTTTTTTCACTATTTATTTCATCCGTTTAAGTGCTGGCTGATTTTTAATTAGGTGGGCTTTTTCCCATAGTTGTTCAAATAACGGGTTGCCTTTAATAATAGCTCGACAAAACAACTCATGGCGCTGCGACCACTTGTGATAGACATGGTTATATAAGCGTTCCCATGCCTGCTCAAAGTTTAAACTGCATATTTCTAAGTATTGATCTGGCTCCCATTCCATTAACCAGTAATGGACCTCTGACTTGTTCTTAGTTTGCCTAATTGCATCAAGTGCTAGCATCGTTAACTGCTTCAGTTCTCTTTCTCGGCGCATTAAACCAATCATCGCTTCTGGTGCTAGCGAGAAGATATGATTACCATTTTCTTGCAGACGATCGCTAAGTCTAAAGTATTGTCTTTGTTTACCGTCAACCATTCTAAGTACTTTCCGCTCCTGTCTAGGTATAAGGCGACTCTTCTTTAATGGCATTTGATAGCCCATCGTGTCAAAGGCAAGAACGTTAAGCCCATCGGTAACAATTGCTGCATATATGATTCTTTCTCCCTTTATTACTGTCTGTCCTTTAATAAAGTCTAATAATTTCTTTGGCAAATCATCAAGTTGATTTTCAATATAAGTGAAGAACTGTGACTCAATATACAATACAGGGATTGTATCAATTAGCTCAATATCATCAAGCTTACGCCACTCATAAAACGGACAGATATTATAGCCATTCGCTTCACCTTCAAACCAATTTACCCACACATCTTGTATGACATTCATGTCTATTCCTCACTTCATTATTTTTACAGATAGTATCACCAATTAAGGAAATTCTAATCATCCTTAAATCGGTGACTTATTCGAGGTAAGCCAATTAACATGAGGATTATCCCAACAAAAAATAATAAACATTCTGCTTGCTTAATAACAAACTGCCAATAGCCTGTCCATGTTAAACCCGCTGGAATGAGATTCATATATAAAATAAGCATGACACCGCCTGCTACCGTTAAGCCAAAACCAATTAAGAATAACATACTGGCACCTCCCAGTGCTTGTCCTGATAATTCATACTTATGAGAAGCGCTCAACATACATGCTAAAGTCTTATATTTAGGATTTTTCTATATATACAGAAAGACGATTAAATCTAATGATTTAATCGTCTTTCTTGTCACGACTTTGACTATAATTATTAATTTATTAGGGCTTAATCATTATTTGTACGCTTTGAAAATGAGACTGGCATTATGCCCACCAAACCCAAATGAGTTTGATAGTGCAATATTTACTTCAGCTGATTTTGCTTTGTTTGCAACATAATTAAGATCGCAATCTGGATCTACTGTTTCATAATTAATTGTTGGTGGGACAATTCCAGTATTAATCGCTTTAATCGATGCGATCGCTTCTACTGCACCAGCTGCTCCTAGTAAATGACCTGTCATCGATTTCGTTGAAGACATAAGTACTGATGAAGCATGTTCACCAAAAACAGCTTTAACAGCCGCTGTTTCGAACTTATCATTAAATTGCGTACTTGTCCCATGGGCATTAATATAATTAATATCTGCCGCCACTATTCCAGCATTCTCAATAGCCTGTTTCATAGAACGTTGGGCACCTTCCCCATCTGGTGCTGGAGCAGTAATATGGTAGGCATCACCTGTCGCACCATAACCGACAATTTCTGCATAAATATGGGCGCCTCTTGCTTCTGCCGACTCTAGTGATTCTAGAATGAGGATACCTGCACCCTCACCCATAACAAAACCATCACGATTTTTATCAAATGGACGACTAGCGGTGCTAGGATCATCATTAAATGTTAATGCCTTAGCTGTAGAAAACCCAGCAAAAGCCATATTCGTTAACGGTGCTTCTGCTCCACCGGTAATCATAACGTCAGCATCACCACGTTCAATGACTTTATAAGCATCACCAATAGAATTAGTAGAGGTAGCACAAGCCGTTACTGTGCACGTATTTATCCCCTTTGCACCAAATTGTATTGAAATTTGACCAGCGGCCATATCTGGAATTAACATTGGAACAAAGAAAGGGCTCACACGTCGATAACCTTTATCAAGGAATTTTCTAAACTGTTCCTCATAGGTTGCCATGCCACCAATTCCTGACCCTACCCAAACACCTACACGGCTAGCATTATCTTCGTTTATAACAAGCTTTGCATCATCTATTGCTAGCTTTGCTGCTCCAACAGCGTACTGTGTAAATAAATCCATTCTTTTTGCATCTTTTTTATCCATATATAGGCTAGCATCCCAGTCTTTAACCTCAGCAGCCACCTTAGCAGGAAAATCATCTGGATTTACTTTGGTTAAGAAGTCAATCCCTGACACACCTGCAATTAAGTTATCCCATAATTGTTCAATTGTTGATCCTAATGGGGTTATAGCTCCCATTCCTGTAACAACGACACGTTTTTTTGTCATTTTAAAATTCCTCCTTAATCTATTATTTGCCCCATCTTAGCGCCATTGCACCCCATGTCAATCCACCACCAAAGCCTACAAGCACAATAAGATCATCATCATGAATTTTATTGGCCTTAACTTCCTCAGACAATGCAATTGGTATAGAAGCAGCCGAAGTGTTTCCATACTTGTTAATCGAGTATGCCATTTTATCTTCACTAATTCCTAACCGGGTTCTAGCTGCTTCCATAATCCGAACATTGGCTTGGTGTGGAATTAAGAAATCAACATCATCTTTTTGAAAACCCGCTTTTTCGACGACATTAACTGACGATTCTGGCATTTGTCTAACGGCGAATTTAAAAACTTCACGGCCATTCATTCTTATCTTTTGATCTTCCTGATAGAGTGCCGCTCCGCCACTACCATCTGCACCTAGTTCATAAGAAAGAATTCCTCTCCCTTCACTAACATGACTAACGACAGCCGCCCCTGCGCCATCTCCAAATAAAACACAGGTATTCCGATCCGTCCAATCCGTAATTTTTGAAAGCTTTTCTGCCCCAACAACCAGAATATGTTTGTATGTGCCATTATCAATAAACTGCTTTGCTGTCACAACGCCATAAATAAAGCCAGAGCATGCAGCACTAATATCCATAGCTGCTGCTTTTTTTGCCCCTAGGCGAGCCTGTAATTGACAGGAAACAGATGGAAATGGCTGGTCAGGGGTAATTGTTGCTACCAGAATTAAATCAAGCTCCTCTGCTTCTATGCCGGCATCTGCGATTGCACTTAAAGCGGCCTGATAGGCTAAATCCGAAGTATTCTCTGATTCATTAGCTATATGACGTGTTTCAATTCCCGTTCTGGTACGAATCCATTCATCATTTGTATCCACTATCTTTTCTAAATCAAAATTTGTTAAAATACGCTCAGGGACATAATGTCCAACTCCAATTATACCAGTCGCCATCTTCAAACTCCTTATATAAAAATTATAATCTACAATTAAGACTTGGTACTAATATAAGGCATTATGACATGAGAAGCAAGTTTTTTACGAAAAAAATCGGTTAATACCGTTAAATTATCATGAATAGCTAACTGAATTATAAAACAAAGCATATCCTTTTAATTTTACCAGATCATCCGTTTCTAGGCTTAATAAAACGAATTAATTTTATTCCCTTTTGATAATCAATTTGATACAATAATATGAGGATTCATGCAAAATAAACGAGGTGGCTTACATGCGGTTCATTATTATTATTATCTGGTCATTCGCACTAAGCTTAGTGCTAAGCTATGTCCTAACAAGTATGGCCGGTTATTCGTTCAGTTTTCTACCTGTTATCGGGTTAACACTGTTATTTAGCTTTGTTGGCATATTTGTCGGTGAAAAACTAATTGATGATTAAATAGGCTTTAAGGAAATAATAACTATAAGTAGATCTTTTTGTGTGCGAAAACTATTTCATTTAACTAACCAACTCCTTGGTGAACTTTAATTGATACTACGTAGATAAAAAAATATCCCATTCTAAATTCTTAGAATGGGATTCGTTGTTAAAACCAGGGTAGCACTGTTAACGCTGTTAAAGCGGCTAATGGTAAGACAAGTCTCTGAATTGGAGCAGGACCATATGGTGGATAAAAACCTGGTCCATAACCATAACCCGGACCATACGGTGGATAAGGACCTGGGCCATAAGGTGGTCTGGGACCATAAGGCGGAAAAGGTCCAGGGCCGTATCCTGGACCTGGACCATACCCTGGACCACCATACGGTGATCGTTGTTGATGGTCTTGTTCAGGTATATAGGGTTGTTGATGGTCTGTACCATGATTTGGAATCGACAAATAGACATACTGATCATCTAGCTCAGTAATTATTCCTTGGATTTCTTCACCATTAACTGTTTGTAAACTAACAAAATGATTTAAGTGTTCTTGACATAACTTATACATATCAGGTTTCAATCGATCACTCCCTTTCTCATCATTAGCCTATGCCCAAAAAAAGAAAGTGTGACTTTTAGAAAATTTAGGAGGAAATTTATATGCCATTTTTACAGTTTCTACGTTTAATTAGTCAATACATTGTTTTAGGATTCGTTCAAGGATTTACGGAACCTATTCCTGTCTCTTCAAGTGGGCATTTAGTTATTGTCCAACGCATCTTAGGGATTGGAACTGGGGTTAACAATTTTTCTTTTGAGATTCTTGTTAACTTTGCTTCATTAATCGCTGTTGTCATCGTCTATTGGGACGATATTGTTCGATTAGCTGTAAATGGCTTTAACTATCTATTTAAACAAGAACAGGCTAGCAAGCCAGAGTTTGATTTTATTATATACTTAATAATTGGTACCATCCCAGCTGGTGTTATCGGTATTTTATTTGATGATTTAATTGCTGAAACATTTGGCGCTGCTAAAATGGTCGGCATTAGCTTAATCGTCACTGGAATTGCATTGTGGGTTATTCGGAACTTACGCGGAAATAAAAATGAAGGAGAAATTACCTTAAAGGATGCAATCATTGTTGGCTTGGCTCAATCGGTTGCCTTAATTCCTGGAATAAGTAGATCGGGCGCGACAATTGTAGCTGCCATGCTCCTTGGAATGAAACAAAAAACAGCACTCAGATTCTCTTTTTTACTATACATCCCTGTGAGCCTAGGATCTTTCATCTTATCTGTAAATGATCTTTTTAATGATCAATTTAGTACGTTATGGCTTCCATATTTGTTCTCTTTTATTACTGCAGCAATTGCAACTTATTTTGCTCTACGTTGGTTTATGAACATTATGGCGAAAGGAAACCTCATCTATTTCTCAATTTATTGTTTTATTTTAGGTACATTTGCATTTATTATTTTATAGCTCTTCTATGAGTAAGAAAGGAGTCTGCTTCACATGGATAAGTTAACAAAGATTAACGGACTTCCAAAGAGCACAGCCCGTTACCTTTCTCAACCCGATTACTACTCATTACTGAAGAAGAACACACTCTTATTTCGACAAGGTGAAGCGGTAAAAGACCTTTATATTATTGTGGAGGGCAAAGTTTTACTTGGCAAAACTTCACCTGATGGTCGTGAGCTAAGTCTTAGATTCTGTGGACCTGGTGATATAATTGGTGAGTTGACATGGGAAGCAGAAAGTATGCCATATCTAGTAGATGCAAAAGTAGTCGAATCTGGAACCGTTGCTGTCTTTAATCAGACACGGCTGCGAGAGCGGATACGCGAAGATCAAAATGCTATGACAAGCTTTCTTAATCTAGCAAACTTACAATACCGCAAGGATCAAACAAAATTCAGGGATCTGGTACTTCATGGAAAAAAGGGTGCGCTCTATTCAACGTTAATTAGGCTGTCAAATAGTTATGGCAAAAAAAGCGGAAATGGTATTTTAATTGATGTTAAACTAACTAACCAGGAACTCGCCAGTTTTTGCGCTACTTCACGAGAAGCTGTAAACCGAATGTTAAACGAATTAAAACGAAAAGAAATTATTTTAATTGATAGCGGGCAAATTACCATCGTTAATTTAAATTACCTTAAACAAGCGATAAATTGTGAAAACTGCCCTCTAATTCTTTGCACAATCCAATAATAATAACAAGGGATGACCATGGCATTTAACTAAATGATTGCCCCTGTCATCCCTTTTTTATTCTAAGCTGCTATTAATCCGGAATTCCTAATGCTATTTTTGCATAGCGCGACATGCGATCTTTACTCCATGGTGGTGACCAAATAATATTTACCTCTGTATCAGTAACCTCAGGGAGATCAGATAAAGCACGTTTAACATCTGCTTCAATATGACCAGCGAGCGGACAGCCCATTGCTGTTAGTGTCATGGTAACAATCGCCTTACCGTCCTCATCAATATCAACGCCATAAACTAGACCTAAATTAACTATATCGATACCAAGCTCAGGATCAATTACATTCTCCAGTGCGCCGAGTAAGTTTTCCTGTAATGCCTCATCCATCATTTACACACTCCTATCTATGTTAATAAAACAGCAATATTTTTCAACATATTGCTCACATTATAGTATAAACAATTTTCACATGAAAAGAAAATGTTTAAACTAACAAAGGACAACAATTTAACTTTCGCATCAACATATTAAGGTTCAGCTCAGCTGGTTAAAGGGTGGATGAAGAATTAAATCCACGTATTGACAAGACCAGTAGGTAGTTTGATGAATAATCCCTTTTTTTATAAAGCTATCGTTATTAACCCCGTTGAGGAGCTATGTTCCGCTTTTCATGGACCTGAATTGCGCTAACTCTCCACTTTTGTCACGCATTTTGTGACAAAAAGGTAGCTGAAGTCAGCCTCGGACAAAGCGAGTCCATTGGCCTGTCAGAACGGATTAATAGTCTAGTTCCATTCTTGATGTTCGTGTTTGGAACGGGTATAAGCAATTATGAAATTCATTCAATCGCTAGTTAAAGAAACAAGATTATGACTTTACAGTTAGCAAAATCTTCATTACACTGTATGTACATAGAATGAGGTGAAAGCATAAATGACAAACAAAAAACATTTAATAGCATTAGATCTTGATGGAACTTTATTAACAGATAGCAAAACAATTAGTTCAAGAAACAAATCAATTATTCAAAAGGCACGTGATGCCGGTCACATTGTTGTTATTGCAACTGGTAGACCCCACCGAGCTAGTCTTGACTACTATCATGAATTAGGCTTAGATACACCGATGATAAATTTTAACGGTGCCTATCTCCATCATCCACATGATCAAAAATGGAAAGTACTACACAGCCCGCTCCCCCTTCGAACAGCCAAGGGAATTATTCAAACCTGTTATGACATGGAAGTTCGTAATATAATGGCTGAAGTTCTAAGTGATGTTTATCTTGATCGATACGATGAGAAAATTATGGAGATCGTTCATACAGATAAGGAAGAAAATCCGATTCGGATTGGGAGTCTTAAGAACCAACTGAAGGAAAATCCTACATCCCTACTTATTCACCCTCGTGATGAACATATTGACGAGTTAAGACAATGTCTTGAACGTGATCATGCTTCAGTTATAGAGCACCGTAAATGGGGTGCGCCATGGAATATTATTGAGATTGTTAGAAAAGGAATGAATAAAGCAGTTGCACTGCAGCGAATTGCTCATTATTTTCATATTGACCCTGCTCATGTGATGGCTTTTGGTGACGAGGATAATGATCTTGAAATGCTTGAATATGCCGGAGTTGGTGTGGCAATGGGCAATGCTATTGAAGAGTTAAAAGCAATTGCAAACTATCAAACCAAAACCAATCAAGAAAATGGCGTTGGGTTATTTATTGAAGAGTACTTTAAACTTAATTAACTCTCGTTTTTTTATTAACTCAACTTTCGCATCAATATATTCAGGTTCAACTAAGCTGGCTGAGGGGTGGGCGAAGGATTAAGTCTACGGATTGACAGGACTAATAGCTCGTTTGATGAATTAGTCCTCTCTTAAATAAAGCTAATGTTATTAACCCTTAGTAGAAATATGTTCGCTTTATGTCAGTATTAGAGCTACACCTTGTCGGTCGAGAAGATAGAGAGTTCGGTTTTCGAAGCAGCAAATGCCAGCACCTTAGCTGGATGACCGATAATAAGCGCTATTTCCCCTTCTACTCCTAACTTTTGAACAGATTCATTCATGATGAATACCCAACCAAGAGGAGATAAGCAATAGGGAGACTCCTGCGGGAACAGGATGAGCTGAAGATCCATTTTTGACGCGCATTTCTTCACAAAGTGGGGATGTTAGGCTAAACCCGTCCCGTCCTGGGACTGCGATTACTCGTCCCACCGAAGTGATTTGCAATTACATGCCCCACCAAAACATTTGTGACAACGTCTAACCTGTAGGCCAGAAGCCAGCCCCGCGGAAAGCGAATCCATTGCCTTTAGGAACGACATAGCGCGCCAAACGGATAAGAGGGTCAACATAGGTACTGAATACCATCTCTCCCAAGCACCACCAAAGCTTAATGACTATTTTCAGGGTGCAGAAGTTAAGTTATTATTAACTAAGCGACTAGCTAGGTCAATTTATTTTTACCTTAGCTCAATGTTTTGCTAAACTAGAGAAGACAATGTTTAAGGAGGAAGTTATACATGAGTGTTATCGCCGAGGCTACACCAAATCCAAATGCAATGAAGTTTACTTCTAACAAACAGATTTTCCAAGGAGACGCAAGTGTTTCCGTCGCAAAAGGTGGAGAAAGCGAGTACCAGGTTCTTAACCAACTCATTGCTTTACCTGGTGTGGACAATGCATTTGGTTATCAATTTTTCATTACGATCAATAAAGACCCTGATGCAGATTGGTCAGGTTTGACACATTTAATTGAAGAGATTATGCAACAAAACGGTTATTAATAGAAAAAACATGTGACTTGACACGCATTCTTTTTCTAGTTTTCGTGCCACATCTTCCTAACCAGGGGCTGAGATAAAAGCAATACCTACCTTCTATCTCAGCTCCATTTCTTTGTTGTTTCCCTCTGAATTCTGGCTCTAAAATATATGTTGGGGTAGAGAAAAAAATCAAACAAAAAGAAAACACGCAAACTCCTAAATTTGTTAGACTTGTTTTAAACCACTAAAACAAAACAAAAGGAGTTGCGTGTAAGTGCATTCTAACATATCTCTACCAGGTTTAGAAGAATTTCGAATTAAAAAAAGTAAAGAACAAGCGGGTGTCTTTCATATTCATTTGGAGTTAGGGATCAAATCTCATGAATGTCCAGAGTGTCATGCAGAAACAGAGAAGGTGCATGACTATCGTATTCAAAAGATCCAGCATACGAAAATATTTGCGAGGGAAACGCGCATCTTTTACGCTAAAAGACGCTATAGATGTAGTGCTTCGGCCTGTGGCAAACGTTTCTATGAACAAAATAGCTTGGTATCACGTTACCAGCGTCAATCGAAAGCCTTTAAACAGGCTGTAGCTCTGGAGCTTATTCACGGAAAGAACTTTCGAGATATAGCTTTACGGTTCAATACTTCCCCCACCACGATTATGCGTCGCTTTGATGAAGTAGGTGCAAGCTTATTAGAGGAGACAAAGACGCTCCCACCTATCATTGCCATTGATGAATACAAAGGGGATGCAGGAGGTGAGAAATACCAAACGTTAATTGCTGATCCCATAAAGCGAACACCGCTAGAGATCCTGCCGGATCGTAAAAAAGAAACGGTGAAGGCATACTTGAAAAAGCACGGTCAGCAGGTAGATATGGTTGTGATGGATATGAGCCCATCCTTTAAGGCAGCTGTCGATCAAGCTTTAGGAAAACCCATTGTGGTGGCTGATCGTTTTCATTTTTGTCGTTATATCAATTGGGCTCTGGAACGCGTCAAAAGAGAAGAACAGAAAACGTTTAGTACGTACGATCGCAAAAAGTGCAAGCGAATGAAACATGTCTTCCATAAGAAAAAAGAGCATTTGTCAGAAAAACAACACTGGTATTTAATGCGTTATTTAAATTTATCCGAAGGATTGAGGAAAGCTTATGACCTAAAAGAAGCTTATCGGATATGGTTTGAAGAGGCAAAGACCTTAGGTTACACAGATTTATCAACCCTTAAGGAGCACTTATATGATTTTTATGAGCGCGTTCGAACAGCTGAAATACCAGCCTTTACGAAAGCGATCGAAACCTTTAAAAATTGGCAAAAAGAGATTCTCAATAGTTTTGCCTTTGATCTACACAATGGTTATATCGAGGGGATGAATAATCAGACCAAAGTGATCAAGCGAAATGCCTTTGGTTTCCGTCGATTTGACCGCTTTAGATTGAAAATCTTATTGCATCACCAATACAAACATATTAACACGCGAGTTTTATAAATGAAGGAGTAAGCATGAGCTCACCCCAACATTTGACGTAGAACCTGAATTCTCAATTAGTAGGTAACAGATGTTCTTCCTAACAGCTTTCTTTAGGTAATAAAAGAGTTCCTATTATAAAATAATTTCTGGTAAAACACCTATTTTCTTGCCTGTCTCAATTGCTTCAGCTCTTGAGCTTACATTCATTTTTTGAAAAATTTTAGTTAAGTATCGCTCAACAGTACGCCGACTCACATTAATATGTTCTGCAATATCGTCATTTGACATTCCCTTATTTACAAGAATGAGTACTTCTTGTTCCATATCAGTTAGTGAGACGTGATCACCGTTCATCAATTGAGCACTATGATCTGTCCGTCTTAATTCATATAACCACTTTGCCGGGATAACAGCAAGATCAGCCAAGGCACACATCACAGCATGAACAAACTGTTCGTTTGAATAACTTTTACTTAAAAAGCCAATTACACCTATATCTGCTAACCTATTAAAATATGCACTTGTATCATAACCCGTATAAATTAAAATTCTAGCATTAGCATATTTCTCTTTGATCGCTTGAGTAAGCTCAATGCCATTCTGATCTGGCATGTTCAAATCAATTATGTATAAATCATATTCCTTGTTATCAAGCATCTCTAGTGCCTTAGCACCTGTTGAAACAAAATCAACTATTAAGTTCTGCTCGTCACTTAATAGGCGCTTTGTTCCTTCTCCAACCATCTTATGATCATCAACAATCAAGATTGTTTTCATTACATTATTCTCCTTCTTGATACGGTAGCGTAACGATCATTCTCACACCCTGCTTTTCCTTAGTGTCAAGTGAGACATGACCTTGCAAGCTTCTAACACGCTCTTTAATTGATAGTAAACCCATATTATGATAAGATGTCGGCCAACCGCCAGAGGCTATTCCAACTCCATCATCAATATATTGACAGCACAATTCGCCACTTCTTTCCTGTAAGTCAATTTTAACATGATTTGCTTTTGCGTGCTTCCGTGCATTATTTAACCATTCCTGGACAATACGATAAACTGCCATTTTAACATCTTTAGAGTATGTTCTGTGTTCATGAATTGTTATCTTAAAATCTAACACACTATTAGATTGCAATCTAAACTTTGCAGCTAATTCCTGAAGTGCTTCAATTAAACCGATTTCTTCGATAATCGTTGGATATAAGAACATGCACGTTTCCCTAACATCATATACCATATCTTGAATATCCTGTTCAACCGCTTCTAATTGCTTATTCTTTTGATCTGCCCGCTTAATATCCTTAATTCCTTCAATATTTCTTTTTAACACAATAAGATCCTGAAGGAAAGAATCATGAATATCTTGTGCTAAAGTTCTGCGCTCATTCTCCGACCAATGAAAAAGGAGCTTTGATAACCAACTCATGTCACCAGAAAATTTGATTTGCTCCAATTCGGCCAGAAGATCATCAATTTTTAATTGATTTTCTAAGGCAAGGTTGGTGAATTGGGCTAAGCTAGATAGCCAATCAAGTTGCTCTCGTCTTAAGCCCTTGTTCAGTGCCAGAAAGAAGACTAAAGGCTGCTCGTTTTTTTGATTAATCGATATTGCACAAAGCTCATTGCGATTATAAATCTTTCCCATAACTAATGGTTGTCCTTGATAAGTACGAATTAATGGTATGAAAATTGGTCGAAGTCCCTGTAGAGCTTCATTACTAAAGACAGGTTCATGTAATTCAGCTATCTCAATATGGACAGTATTCAACACTTCACGAATCTCACGTTGAGCTGCTGCAACAATTTGATCCTTACTCTTCTCCATTTTTATTGCTTCACTAAATCGATATAAACTAGCTTGATAATTTTCCTGTGATACAAATAGTTGTAATCGAAAATAGTAATCCAACTGTTTCTTAAGAAATAACAAGAGCAAGCCGGTTAAAAAGGTATAAACAAAGAATTGCACGATTTGTCTTGGATTAAATACCTCACTTATGAAGGAAACATGCATAATGGTCATACTAATTGCTAAAAAAAAGGCAAGCATCAAGTAATAGGGAAGCTGCTTAATTTTTATTTTCAGCAGGTAAAGTTGATCAGAAACAATTAAATAGAGGAAACCAGCAGGGATAAAGAATAAAAAGACATTTGACACTTCCACATATATAAATTGGAGACCAAATAACACCTGTGGAATGGTGTAAAGAAATAAAAAAGGCGAAATTGCAAGTCCAATTGATAATAATATACCATAAATGCTATCAATTGCCGGGTCAAAGCGCAAAAGATAAGCACCACGGAAAAGTTGAAAAAAAATAATCAACATAATAATTGAGAAAAATGGTGATGTAATCTGATCACTTTGTATAGTTTGCCAGTTAAGCAATACACTAACCACTGCAATAGTGGCAACTGCGTATAAAAAGTACACCAGCTTTACGGTAAACCAATTTTTCTTTTTTTCAGTAAATAACAAATAAACGAAATGAAAGAAAAAACATGGAGATAGCAACAATACACTAACCATTATTACTTCAGCTGAAAAAAACAGTTTATTTGCCAAGCTTGATGAGTTGTAGGCAAGGCTAATAAGCAGTGACATTATAATTAATAGCTGGGCACTTTTTTGATCTGGATTACGCTGATAAAGGATAAATGACGTAAGTAGACAAAATAAAAAAAACAATAACGGTAAAAGAAGATAGAAAATATATTGATAAAATAAATCACTATGATAACTGACCTCGTAAACATAAAGTTGACCAATACGATCAACCGTAATCGTTTGAGCTCCTTCAATTCGATTATGTGTTTGAACAGTTGTAAAAGCTTCAACTGACTGATTATTAACATAGATCACTTGATCGTTAACTGCTAATCCACTTGTCCTGCCCCAGCCAAGCCGATCAAATGAGGTAATCCGGTAATGTTGATCATTTTCCTGAGTGAGGTTAATGCCAATTAAGGGCTGAAAATTATTAATTAGCAAATACATATGAATAAGGATAATAGAAATAAAAAAGATTACAAGTAAACGATGTGACTTTAACCGTTGCAGAAATCGCTTCAAGATTGTTAGTCTCCTCTCCATCTTACAAATATCGGATTATTCCTATATTAACTCTAAATTGGTCACTATAGACTGTCATTATTAAACATGAGCAGCGATTACACAATTGTTGATTATTCAAGAAAAAAAGCCCTGACCATATGCAGCCGGGCTCCGTAACATTACCTTGTCGAAATATGCTTAGGGGGGGTAATGTTTATGTGCATATTGCACATTTAATTGTTAAATTCATTCTATCATAAATTAAATTAATTTTAACCGACATATTTATAAGTTTGACCGCCATTTAGTGGCGGTCAAACTAAGTTAATTATCTTTTCTAAAAAAGCCATATACATCAGCTGTTTGGACAATATTTGTAAATGCTTCTGGATCAACTTCTTTAATGATTCGTTCTAAGTCATATAGCTCATATCTTGTAATAACCACAATGAGCATTGACTTATCCTCCTTTGAATACGCACCTCTCGCTGGTAAAATCGTTATACCTCTTACTACTCTTTTATGAATGGCACTTTGGAGATCATCCGTTCTTTTTGTCACAATCATTGCCGTAACCTTTTCATGACGCGTATGAATACCGTCAATAACACGCGTTGATACATACAGAGCTAATAGTGTGTAAAGAGCATTTTCCGGCTCATTTAATACACCCGCTAAGAAGATAATAATTCCATTAATAATCATTAAATAACCGCCAATGGGTTTGTCCTTCATGCGCGACATTACCATTGCTAAGATATCCGACCCTCCTGTGGAAGCACCCCATTTTAATGTAATACCAACGCCAAAACCCCCGAGCACACCACCAAAAACCGCATTTAACATGATATCACTTGAAAAGGATCGGATCGGGATAATTTCAAGAAATACCGTGGTCATTAAAACTGACAGAATACTATAAATTGTGAAATGACGACCTACTTTAAACCAACCTAATAATGCTACAGGAATATTTAACAGTAAGAGCAAGATTCCTGTGCTAATAAAATCTACATTTAAAAACTCCGACAAAACTGTAAAAATAATTTGAGCCATCCCAGTAAAACCACTGGCATAAACATCTGCGCTAATAAAGAAGAAATTAAGAGCGATGGCATTAATTAACCCACCAATGATCACAACAACAATTCGTTTTGCTTCAAAAATAAACATGAGTATTCCCCCTTGTAAAGTGAATCTTCAATCCGTGCATTTTGTTTATCTCCTACTGATCCTTAATAGCACGAGCATGCACCTAAAGGTATGCCCCAAGTGCGTCCTCGCAAAAGAAACACTGATTTGGGGTTTTACTAATTGTTAATCTGCGATAAAAACCTACTATTTAAAGTGTTAGCCAGCAATCGTAATTACTAAACCTTAATCAGCTAAATTTATTCTAAAGATAGTGACCATGGTTACATGTATGAAAGTTGATCTTTCAAAAAATAACTTTTGACGAATGACCACGCTAACTATAAACTAGAAGTATATGTAATGCAATCATTCTTTTTTAAATTCACCAAAAAAATATGGAGGTCTGTAAATATGAACGTGAAAATAATTGCTGATTCTGCTTGTGATTTAAATCAAGAGGACTATTTAAATTATGACATTGACAATGTGAGCCTTACCGTTCTTCTAGACGATGAAACATATTTAGATGGTAAGACAATATCCGCCAAGACAGTATATGATGCGATGCGTGCAGGAAAAGCACCAAAAACATCTCAGGTCACACCTCAAGATTTTAAAGATACTTTTATTAAATACGCTGAAATCGGACAACCCTGCCTCTATTTAGCTTTCTCTTCAGAACTATCCGGAACATACCAATCAGCAGTAATTGCTGCTAAGGAGGTACAAGAGAGTTATCCGGATTGGTCATTAGAGACGATCGATACCAAGTGCGCTTCCTTTGGTTATGGTCTTGTCGTTATTAAGGCAGCTGAACTAGCAAAAGAAGGGCGTACGTTAGAGGAAGTAACAGCAGCTTGTCAATATCAAGCTAATCATATGGAGCATATCTTTACAGTAGACGATCTAGAGTACTTATATCGAGGTGGCAGAGTGAGCAAATCAGCTGCCTTTGTTGGAACATTGCTTAAAATTAAACCTTTACTTCATATGAATGCTGGAAAATTAATCCCCCTTGAAAAGATCAGAGGCTCAAAAAAAGTCTTTCAACGCATGCTTGCAATTATGAGTGAGCGAGGGACTGATTTCAGCAATCAAACAATTGGAATTAGCCATGGTGACTCACTAGAACGAGCAGAGGAACTAGCGGAATTGATCAAAGTACGCTATGATGTCAAAGAAATTAAAATTAGAATGGTAGGTTCAAGTATTGGTGCCCACTCCGGTCCAGGTACAATTGCTTTATTTTTCTCAAATGACAAATATGAGTAATTATTTCATATAAGTTAATAAGTGGCGGTAATCAGTCTAGATTACCGCCATTTATTTATTTACACAACACTTAAGAAAAGTCTAATTGTACCTTGTAAGTTCGCAACCAATAATCAAACTGGGCTAAATAGGCTAATAACTGAGGTCCCTGCATTAATTGTCCGAACCACGGTTCATCAATCGTTTCTCCTTCATTCCCTACTAGTTCTTTAATCGTCTCTCGATCAAATATCTGAAACAATGGTGCTTCAGCATCTGACAAGATCGCTTCCATCCAAGTAACAACTGCCTTCGTGTAGTCGGGATGATACGTTTTTGGGTAAGGACTTTTCTTCCGTGCTAATATCCCTTCTGGTAGTATGTTTTGCAAAGCTTTTCTTAAGATACCTTTTTCCTGATCGCCGGTATTTTTAATATCCCAAGGAATATTCCAAACATACTCAATTAGGTGATGATCACTGAATGGAACGCGCGCCTCAAAGCCTACTGCCATACTCATTCTATCTTTCCGTTCTAAGAGTGTTGACATAAAACTCTCCATATTTAAGTAAAAAAGCTCTCGTCTTCTAGCTTCAAGTGGTGAATCAGCCGCGCATCTGGGCGTCTGCTTGATGATCTCATTGTAGGCATTGATACGATAGCTATCAAGGTTCAATTGCTCAACTAGTTCAGGTCGAATGAGATGATTTCTCAACTCCTTTGATCGAATCCATGGAAATCCCTCTCGATTAAGATCTGCCTCGCGATAAAACCATGGATAACCGCCAAATATCTCATCCGCACATTCACCAGATAATGCTACCGTTACATGTTCTTTTGTTCTCTCACACAACCATAGCAGTGATCCATCAATATCAGCCATGCCTGGTAAATCTCTTGCATTAACAGCTTGCTTTAATGTCTCTACCAGCGTGACCTGGTCAAGGACAAAGTTTTGATGCTCTGTATCATATTTTTCAACAACCAGCGGTAGAAAGTCCTGATCCCGAGATGGTTGAAAGCTGTTCCGCTGAAAGAACCGCTCATTTTCCGTAAAATCGATGGAGAATGTATTTAATCGCTCTTGCTTTGTCTCTTTTAAGTACTGCGCTGCGATAGCAGTTATTGCACTAGAATCCACTCCACCAGATAAAAAAGTACCAATTGGTACATCAGAGACAAGCTGTCTTTGGACAGCATCCATTAAGAGCTCTCGCACACGTAAAGCTGTTTCAGTTACTGAGTCCGTATGCGGTCTACTTTCCACTTGCCAATACCTAACTTGCTCAAACCCCTTCCGAGAGTATCGTCCAAAATGGGCAGCCTTTAATTCGTAAATATTATTGAACACACCATGGCCTGATGTTCTCGCAGGTCCTAAACCTAATAATTCCTGCAGGCCTTCTTTAGTAACGACTGGCTGTACATCATCATGAGCAAGTATGCCTTTAATTTCTGAAGCAAATAAAAGGCTATTTTGACATTTCGTATAAAAAAGTGGCTTGACCCCTAATCGATCACGTGCAAAAAACACGTGCTCTGTTTCAGGGTCCCAAATTGCAAAAGCATAAATTCCGTTTAATAGTGGTAAAGCATCTTCACGCCATTCAATATAACTTTTTAATAAAACTTCAGTATCTGAATGAGATTCAAATTCCCAGCCTAAATCCATTAACTGTTGCCTTAGCTGGTCGGTATTGTACAACTCACCATTATAAACCATCGTATATGCGTATCCATTATGCTCGACAGTCATTGGCTGACACCCACCTTCAGGATCAACGACAATTAAGCGACGGTGACCAAATAACACATGTTTAGACTGATAGACATCTGCCTGATCAGGACCTCGATGAACTAAAGCTGCTGTCATTTTCTTTATCTTCGTGTCCTGATCTTCTATATTACCTTTAAAGCTAACTATTCCAGTAATTCCACACATACACTCACGCTCCCTCACTTTGCTGTTCCTAGTTATGTATATGCTGTCCGAGCGGAGAAGTGCCCATTTATTAAATTGCCGATAGAGATTAGAACATAAATAAACAACAAAGATTTTTGAGCATGCTAAAAGGCTAACTATTGCTTCATAGTTAGCCTCCTCGTAACTTGCTGAACTAATCTTAATTAGAGAACTAAGGAAGGAATCCCCAAGGTAAACGACCAAAACCAAGAATTAAAGTAATGGCAAACATGACGACTAGTTGCACAGTGAACCCCTTAAATGGTTTACCACCTTTCATACGATGAAGCGTTGCCTCAAGCATTACAACTGCCCAAAGACCGGCAGCTGCCTTTACAATCACCTCAGCACTATATGTTTGCCATACTTCCGCTTGTGAATACCTATATAAGAGCACACTTCCACTAATTAAGATGATCACATAGCTTATCCGAATTATCCAATGTAGGATTATTGCTGTCTGACTTTTCCCTTTCACGTATAATGGCCAAGCTATAAGAAATAAAATAAAAGCAAGTAGCCAACTTGTAACATGTAAATGAATAAAAAACAAAAATATCGACCTCCTTTTTTAAAATAAATTCCCTTACATAAGAGCATGCAAACCTACTTTCATAATTCTTACCATAAACAGCTTATTCAGATTCAAAACCATATAGTTCAATCAACTGACAGCAGACACAGTAGTGTATACTCTGCATAAGCTATGAAGGAGGGGGAATAGTCATGCCAGCAATCGTCGGTGCTTTAAGAATTCAATCAGTCGGTACCTCAAGTATTATTCATGTTGGTGATGTTTACTCGATAAATTCCTACTCTGAAGCAAAAACCTTCGCAGGTGGTGGCTCTTTTAATACTGGAGATGCTGTTACCGTACAAATTGATCATGCACAAACGGCAATTAATGACAATGACAAGTTCGACCAAGTTATGACTGGTATGGGGTAGATTAGATGTTTATACAACAATCGATTATTATTTATCAAATTAAAATTGGGTCGATTAGTAATGCTTCAGTATTCCAAATTGGAACGACTGGTAGTTTTCAAACATATGCGAGTTTAAATAATACAGGACAATTTACAGAAGTACTTGATAAGCCTGAATTCGATGCTCCCATTGTACCACTATCTCAACCCAATATTTAGCACTGTCGGAAAGGGGATATACCATGCAAATGGACTTCTGGTATTATATTCAGCAACAAGACTTAAAAATAAAACAACTAGAGCAAAGACTCGCAAGAATTGAAGAACAATTTAGTACTGAAGCTCGTACACGAATTGATCGCATTGAATATCATTTTGATCAATTAAAGATTGAGCAACTTGATGGCGTTTTGCAAATAGGAATTTCTCCAGATGATATTGAAAATTTCATCCCACATGCCCATGAGCAGACAAAAGAGTTACTACATTCTGACATGGTGGAATACCTACCATCTGAATTAGATCAGTTAGCAGCACAATATAATCTCCAACTAACAAATAATGACAAAGAAATTATTTTATCAGATTTGTATCGGCAAATGCCTAATCGAATACAATACTATCAAAATAAGCAATTATCATTAGAAGCGATAAAGACTGCCTTAAGAAAAGACCTGCGGCAATCATTATCAAATCATTTTGAGAAAAAGGTGGATGACAACGATGGAGGTTCATAATTGGGAATTAAAGGTTTGTCAAATTGATATTGGCACTGTTTCTGCTTCTTCCAGCTTAATTATCGGAGACAGTCAGCATATTCAGCTTTACGGGTATTTTGACACGCCTCCAGACTCTTACGTTGTTCTAAACAGTCCAAATAGGGATGATTAATGAGTGAGCGAACAGCACTTGTCAATGATCTCAAAGTTATTGCAATCTCCTTTTCATCCGCTATCCAAATTGGTGATTGTACAGAGCGGACTGCTTCTGTTAGACAGGTTGCCATTCAGAAGTATCCCGACATTACCGGAGAGGAAGATGAGGCATATGGTGATTACCCATTTTTTACAAGAGAAGCTCCATACTATCCTTTACCTACTAATCAAGTGCTTCGAACCGTGAATCATCAACCGCATATTCATGTTGAGCGTATTAAATTAACAGGACTAAGTGGAAGCTCCCAAATACAAATTGGAAATTGTCAGTCAATTTATGCTGACACCAAAATAAAACATATTCGATATGTCTAAAAAAGTAGAGGTGTTAATTTTTATGCCAGCAATCGTTGGTCCTATTCAAATTATTGAAGTGGGGGGTGGTGTCATAAATTTTGGTGATAGCTTCTACCTTTCCCCCAAAAGTGCTTCTAAAACAGCTGCTGGAGCAGGTGCATTTAATACCGGTAGTTTTGTAAACGCAACATCAGGCTTAAACGCGACAACAACATACGATCCTGACCTTGCTGATCAAGTTATTGCAAGTAACGCATAACGAGGGGAAAGGTGATTGTATATCAAATAGCGTCGGTTAGGCAAATATTTGTATTGCTCCAGCAAAAAAGAGGCGCTTTCACCCACCGGTACAAACGTGACATCTTTAGGCTCACAGGATGTGAGTCCGTTAGACGAACGGGTCTTCGGACACGTGCTATTCCCGCAGGAGTCGGCTCTTTTTTGCTTCTGCCTAATCTTTTGGAATTATCTTACCAACGCTATTTGATGAAGAACCGAAAAGGCTACTGTATCTTTTAAGATACAGTAGCCTTTATATTTATAGTTGAAATTATTTAACTCGACGAACCAATCCGTTAAATGTATCTGCCCAGTAGCCACTTGACATGCTTGCAATTGCAACACCTGTTGAAGACTGAGAGCCGATAAATTGATTATTACCAATGTAAATACCAACGTGACCATTTGTCTTGTATGTATTAAAGAATACTAGATCACCAGGTTTCATCTCGCTTGTCGATACCTTTGTTCCCGTATTGGCCAAGGCATCAGTTTGGGCAGCAATACTTATTCCAGCTTGACTAAACGCCCAAGAAACAAATCCTGAACAATCAAACAGACCTCTTGAAATATCTGATTGCGTACGTCCGCCACCAAACTTATAAGTAGAATTCCCAATATACTTATAGCCAGCTGATATTGCATCACTAACCGCACCACTACCTGCACTTGCTGTCGCAGCAGGCGCACTATTATTAGTACTTGGTGCTGCAGCACTAAATTGAACGACTTCTGATTGTACTTCTGCAATGGCAGCCTGACGACGTCTTTCCGCTTCTGCACGAGCGTTATCAATTAAACGTTGTAGTTCCTGATCTTCAAGCTCTAATTCAGTGATAATTGCTTGACTTCTTGCTTGCTTCTCTTCAAGCTCAGCTACATCAGCCTCTAGCTCAGCCTTTTGTTCTAAAACATGCTGTTGCATCATCTCTAACTCAGCTTTGGTATCATTTAATTCTGCTAATTTATTTTCAACTGTTGCCTTATGATCTTCAACAGCTTTTTGATCTGCTTCTAATTGTTCAATAAGATTTTGATCAGATTGTGCAATTTTAGTAACTAATGAGATGCGATCAACAAAATCGGTAAAGCTCTGTGAACCAAGGAGCACGTCTAAATAGTTAATGCCACCACCATTTTTTTGCAATGAAACAGCGCGATCTTTTAAAATTTCTTCACGCATTTCAATATCTGCTTCAAGTCTTTCAATTTCAACTTCTAATTCAGCAATTTCAGCTTCTTTCTCTTCAACTTGTTCTTCAGTTTCTTTAATGGCTTGCTCGTTTGCTGCAATTGCTTCATTAGTTCGGTCAATTTCTTCTTGGAGATCAACAAGACCAGTTTGAATCTCTTCAAGCTCAGCTCTCTTTTCTTCTAATTCAGTCTGTAGCGCGGCTCGATTTGATGCCAGCTCCGATTCGGTCTCCGCCAAAAGGACTGAACCAAAAGAAGGGGCAGATAGAAGGATTCCAATTGATAAAGCTAGACTTGTTACGACTTTTTTACTATTCACGCAGCTCCACTCTCGCTTCCTATGTAATAATATCGTTCTCAACTTATATTAATCTATAATTATGTATTCTAGTAAATGTCGCTGATACTTGACCAGCAAAGCTAGTATAACATCTATAAATTTCAGGAAGATGATAGAAATGTTACAGTTATATTTCATTTTGCATTTAAACCTACTTTTTTTGTATCATTTGAACTGTTTTTTTATGGTTAACAGGGCATATCGCACATACTATTGACCTATATTCTGGTTAACAAGTATGAGTGTGTCTTTTAATTTTGTACAGTCTATTTGGCCAGGTGCGGACGGCTCACCTAGCGCACCAAAGGTCATACACGAGCCAACTAGCTCAACCACCAATCGACTTACCAAACCCATCCCGCCCATTGACATGGTGACGATCGGAATACTCTTTTTATTACGCATTTCATTTGTGACACTAAGCAACCGTAAAACATCATCGACATTATTAGGCATGACTGCAAGCTTAGCTATGCTGGCGCCAATGACTTGTGCTTCCTTAATTCGGTTAATCATCTCTTGATTTGCTGGCGTCTTTTCAAAATCATGATTCGAAACAATAACATGCACATTGCAATTCTTCGCCTGTAAAATCAACTGATTCCTGATCTCTTTATCAAACATAAGCTCAACATCAATAAAATCAACAGCTCCAGAATGGATAGCAAGTTGATTAAGCTTGAGATATGATGATGCACTTATTGCTGCTTGTCCACCTTCATCCTTCGTTCTAAAGGTAAAAATAAGCGGATAATCAGGTATTATTTTTTTAAATACACATAAACCTTTATCAACGTCACCAGTAAAGTAATCGACACGCCACTCTACAATATCAGCTTCTGATTGCTTCACCTGCTCAACGTTCTGAATAATTTCTTCCACTGTTGCTCCAGTAATTGAGATGCAGATTTTAGGCATCCCTTCAGCCAAGACAACATTTTTTACTTTTAACATGACTCTCACCTCACTAAAAAGCTTCAACCGATTATATCATGAATTCACTTAATAGGAACATCCAGACATGATAAATTAAATCATCAATCAGCAGCAAAGGTTGCTTTATTCCCATAAGATTGCTACCACTTATAGGTTTAACCCCAGGGTGACTTCCTAAGGAACGGCAACTGAACAATTCGGACCTTTACTGACTGCTAATCTGCGCAAAAAAAGACCTAGCATTATCGGCTAGATCTCTCAGTTGTCAGCTTTGATCAGATCCCATTTACAAATATTAATCGATGCCTCTCCAGAAAAGCTAATTCGATCTTTCCCAGGCTTAGGGTAAAATCTTGAAGTCAGGACGTACTCCCCTTCATTGATAAATACCTCAAGTGAGGATCGATCGGAAAAAATAGTCAAGCTGTCTAATTGCTCTAATGCTAGACGGCGCAGTGTTCGACCATAGCCTGATTCTCCATGACTAAGGCATAACTGCCCATTAGTAGCATGAAAGCTGATTTCCGTATCTTCTCTTAAATGAACAGCAAAGAAGCTTGTTAATTGTTCTATATTAATTGATAGCTCATAAACTTCACCAAACAACTGTTGATCATTGCATTCACCATTCACAGTGAGGTGGCGTGTGATTAATTCCCTTCGTAATTGCTGATAGGCAGGCAAAGGCTTCTGATATAATTTTCCATTTAAAAAAACTAATTCTCTTGGCAGCGTCATAGTATGCTGCCAGCCAAAGGCAACAGTTGGATTACTATAATTCGGCTCAATATCAGGTAGCCCCATCCATGCAATCATCATTCTTCGCCCCTGCTCATCTTCAAATGTTTGGGGTGCATAGAAATCAAAGCCGTAATCAAGCTCTTGGAAATGACCACTTTGCTTAAAACGACACCATTGCCAGTCCATTTCTCCAAGAAAATACCCTGATTGGTATACATTTTGATATTTATCGACCTCTGCTTCCATTCCTTGTGGCGAAATTATTAAAATATCTTGTCCATTTAACGTAAATAAATCTGGACACTCCCACATATAACCCAAGCTTGGGTTAGACTCTAACAGCGTTCCCTGATAATTCCATTCTGACAAATCAGTTGAGCTGTAGACAAGCAGATCACCTTGGTCGCTGCGTGTTCGTGCACCGAGGATCATATAGAAAGAATCTTTATATTGAACAATTTTAGGATCACGAATATGCTGGCTAAAGCCTGGCGGATAATCAGCCATCCCTAATACTTGCTTTCGCGATGTGATCGTAAAGCCATCCTTACTAACAACATGAATGGTATTCTGTTCTCTCCCACTATTAATATAATCATAATCTCCTTCAAGCTTGACATTTCCGGTGTAAAAAAAATGAAGCTCATTATCCTTAATAAAAGCACTGCCGGAATAGACACCATGCAAGTCAAAAGGTTGATCTGGGTATAAAAACACCTCTTCATCTTGAAAATAGACAAGATCCTTTGATGTTTTATGCCCCCAATATTTTAGTCCACCCGCAACATCAATTGGTGAGAATTGATAATATAAATGATACACACCATTGAACTGACAAAGACCGTTAGGATCATTTAACCAGCCTGTTGGAGGCATCTCATGGAAGGCTTGACGCCAAAAATCTTGTACAACTAAGTTCCTTAAGTCATGCTGCTCGGTTAGAATTGCTCTCTGTAGCTCTTGCTGTAATGGATTCATTTCATTTCTCCTGACTTCCCGTATTTCAGCATTATAATTAATAATTAGCCATAAAGGCTAACGTTTCTGCATGTGTTGGCAACGACTCCACTGCACCATTCTTTAATGTCGTTAACGCGGCATAGCCATTACTGAAAGCAAGTAACCTCTGTAATTGTTCCTCTGATAGTTTGTTTAAGGTTTTAAGGCTTATCATTTTCTCTTGCAATTGATAGAGCAGCGCACCAACAAACGCATCCCCTGCACCAGTCGTATCAACCGGCTTGACCTGATAGCCGCTGTGCTTTACTATCTGACCAGTTTTAGTCAGAAGTACTGCACCCTTGCGTCCTCTTGTATAGACAACCCACTGGACATTACCAATAAAAAGACGCTGGAGCGCTTGCTGTTCATCGTCCATTCCAGTTATAAACTGTAGTTCTTCATCAGATATTTTTAATACATGAGCATGTGGAATAAATTGATTTATTGCCGATCGGCACGCCTCAGCGCTATCCCAGAGTGGTAACCTAACATTTGGATCAAAACTAATTAATGCTTGATCTATCTCTGCCTGTTTAATTACAGCAAGGTGCGCCTCCTTGACCGGAGCATCAATTAAGTCGACGGAACCAAAATGTAACACATCGTCCTCTTGGAAGGAGAGCCCACTCACTTCCTCAGGACTTAATAACATGTCTGCGCTTGGGTTGCGGTAAAATGAAAAATCACGTTCGCCATTCTCATTTAATGATACGAATGCAAGGCCCGTATTAGCCTGATTCGTTCTTATTAGCCATTCTCTTTCTACCTGATAATACACTAATTGTTCAACAATGTGATCGCCAAAAGCATCTTCACCTAGCTTTGAAATGAAGCTACTATAGCCACCCAGCTTAGCTATTGAAACAGCAACGTTTGCTGGCGCTCCTCCCATCACTCTTTTGAAACCCATTACATCCTTTAAATGACAATTATGTTGATTAGGAATAAAATCAATAAGCGCCTCACCTATTGAATATATTGTCCCTGGCATTCGCCCACATCTCCTTTAAAAAAATTAAGGGTGGAGGCATTTATCCTCAACACCCCGTCGATATTAGTCAACACTTAATAATTTAGTTAATTCATTTCATTTTTAATTTTATTTGATTGAATCCGCACGAGTACAAAACCAATAGCAAAGGATACAGCGATTACTAAAATGTATTGAATTAATGCACTTATTCGGCTTGTATATAGCAGTAATCCTGGAATAAAAGTAATTCCCATCCCAGTCGCTTTTAAACCAAGTAGATACGTTATTAGGCCACCAATCGCACCACCAACCATACCAGATACAAAAATTCTAAAATGGCGTAAATTAACGCCAAATAATAATGGTTCCGTTATGCCAAAAAGCGTTGATGCTGTCGAAGATAATGCATTTGTTCGTTTAACCTTATCCTTAATCAGGAGCGATGCGGCAATAGCTGCACCAAACTGACCAGCCATACTTACCGTAATCAATGTTTGAATCACGTTTAAACCTGTCTCATTTAATAAATTAATCTCAATTATGCTTAGTGAATGATGTAATCCAGTAATGGTCAATAATTGTTGTAACGCGCCAAAGACAACATAACCCAATCCGAAAGGTGCTTCTAAAATAGATATTATAAAACCAATTACACCGGATTCAATTAACTGAAGAATGGGTCCAAGGACAAATAGCATAGCAGCAATAGTAACGGTAATGGTTAAAAAAGGTGTCAGAACTAAATCCATTACTTGTGGAACTATTTTCCTTAGTCCTTTTTCAAGCTTGGCAACTAAATAACCCGCAGCGATAGCAGGAATAATAGAGCCTTGGTAACCAATAACATCAATTCCAAAGATACTTAGTGGTTCAACACTTCCATCCACAACCGCCCATGCATTTGGTAGCTGGGGAGCAACAAGCATTAATCCGACAACAATTCCAATTAGAGGATTACCGCCAAATTTCCTTGCTGCACTGTATACAATTAACACAGGTAAAAATGCAAAAGCTGTATCCGTTAACATTTGGAAAATGGTTAATGCTTCATCAGACAGATTCATACCCAGTTCAAGTAATAAACCCCTTATCCCCATTAATAAACCAGTTGTAACGAGTACAGGAATTAATGGCACCAGAATATCTGCTAAAATTCTTACTACCCGCTGGACTGGGTTTAGTTGCTGGTAAACATCATCTTTAAAGTCATCTTCTTTCACTTGCTGATTCGTGCCCATCTCTTGCTCGAAAGCTCGAAAAACTTGATTAACCTTACCCGTTCCAAAAATAAACTGATGCTGGCCAGTATTAAAGAAGTAGCCCTTTGCTTCCGAAACAGCTTCAGCCTTTTGTTGATCAAATTTTTTCTCATCACGTAGAATAATCCGTAACCGCGTTGCACAGTGTTCAAAGTTTTTAATATTATCACGGCCACCAACGGCTTCGATAATCTGATTAATCGTTACTTGATCGTTCATTTATTTTGCCTCCTAAAAAGAAATATTATCTAAACTAATTAAATAGATCCATGATTTGGCCCAAAGCTATCTGCAATTATTGTTGATCTGAAATCGATTTCACATTTTTGTGAAAAAAATGTGAATCTTTTATCAGTGTGAATTTTACTAATTACCAATCGGGCCTCTACTGACTGTTGAGCACCGCTTAGCATAATTTAATTCCTCTCTTATACCTGATGAGCGGGGATTTACAGTCAGTTAATCTGCGGTAAAGGCTACTAACTATTACGTTCTATTTTTTTTACACTCGCCCGTATTCTAAGTTCATAGTCTACGTAAATTTCTTTGTTTTCCATATTTAATTGATCGATTTGATTAAACAATTCACTCGCTGCTAATTGACCACTTGTTTTGAAATAATAATGTACTGTTGTTAATGGTGGCGATAAGTATTTAGCAAGTTTAACGTCCCCTAAGCCAGTTACAGAAATATCTGCAGGCACTGAGAGCCCATTATCTTTAATACACTGAATTGCCCCAATCGCCAGATGATCCGTCACTGCTAGAACAGCTGTAGGTCGTTGCTTCTTTAAAATGCTTGCCATCTGCTGATAGCCTGATTCAATCGAAAAGTCACCAATTGCGACCAGTTCTTCTTTATAGGGTAACTGGTGGTGATTAAGCGCATCCATATAAGCCTGCTTTCGCACTTGACCAACTTCTTTATCCTTTGGATCAACTCCAATAAAGCCAATTTTCTTATGTCCAGCCTGAACGAGGTGATCAACTAAATCATGCACCGCATGATTGTTACTATACAAAATTGAAGTGAATCCTGCCATTCTCTGACCAATAACCACCAATGGAACGGTCAATTGCCGGGCTACAGCTAAATGTTGATCTGTTACCTCTGTAGCTGAAATTATAATACCATCAACAAGCTTATTAGATAAAAATTCAAGAGCGTTAATTTCTTCTTCAATTTGCAAATTAGTATTAGAAATTAATAGCTGATAGTTTCTTTCCTTGGCAATTTGTGTAATACCTTCTAACACCCTACTTGCTGTTTCAGTACTGATCTTAGGAACAATAACGCCAATAATATTAGAGCGTTTATTTTTTAATGACTTCGCTATCTCATTAGGCCGATAACCAACTTCACGGATAACCTTTTCAACCGCTTCTCGTTTCTCCGCTTTAACATAGCCATTCTTGTTCATCACGCGTGATACAGTTGCTGGAGAAACACCAGCCAGCTTAGCAATATCTTTAATTTTCATACCTTACCACCTAAATAAACTGAAATCGATTTCATAATCATTATAACAAACCGACACATTATGTCAAGATTTTTAAAAGATAGCATCACTAGATACTATCTCCTCCGTTGTACAACGATTATCATAATGCCGAAACTCAGCGTTAACCAAATGCTTAACATGATGACTGTCTGGTGAGTAATAAACTGGTTCTCCCCATTTATTGATTGGCGAATTAAATCTGCCATATGGATAAACGGTAACTTGAGATGCAGGGCCTGAATGACTGATGGCAATCGTTCAAGCGGAAAGTTGATTGGGGTAAACAAAAAAAGAAAGAACACGACTAAGTTTGTTAGCATCAAAACATACTGTGGCTTAGCAATTAGATGAGCTATTGCATAGCCCATGCAGCAGCATGTCAGCCCGACAATTAATATGCTTGGCCATAACAGCCACTCTATAGAAAAAGAGAAGTCATAGTACCAAGAACCTATCCATAAAGCACTAATAATGCCCGGTAATGCTGAAAGTAGCCAGACAAACAAATCAGTAAGTAAAAAGAGAATACGTGAAATTGGTAAGGAGAACATATAAGCAAGACTGCCTGATGCAATATCTTCAGTAACGATTTGCGGAACAAATACGACGCCAATTATGATCAAAATTAATGTTGGAGCACCCGAAACAAACAAATATGCTGTCTGTTGGTCCATATTTGGAACCAGATAATTAAGTCCAATAATAAATCCAACGCCAGTCATCATTTGCAATACGATAAACAGTGGAATTAACGTTCGCAGTCTAAGCAATTGCCACCTAAACAAGAGTAAAAAAATTCTAACTTGTTTTTTCATTATTTGCCTCCGCCAACGTTTCTTTGTATTGTGCTATTATTTCTAAATAACCCTGCTCAACACTCCACGGATTAATAGAAAACATGTCTACCAAACCTTTGCTCTTCAAATCCATTACTCTATTCATGTACAGGTTTACATCATTGATTGAAATAAGAAACAATTTCTTTCTTCCTAACTGAGCGAAGCTGTCTACATTAAACTGAGATCTCAGGCACACTCCCGGAGGTAACGTTAGTTCAAAGACCAAGTTTGCTTCGTTTTTTAATTGAAGTTCTGCTGGGCTTCCCTCCCAAAGTAATTTCCCTTGATAAAGAACGGCTAACCTATCCGTCGCCTGTTCTGCTTCTAAAATATTGTGTGTTACCACTACCACGGTCGTGCCTTTATTTGCCATCCGATGAATTTCACTCCATAACAAACGACGCCGTTCTGGATCAACATCATTTGTAGGCTCATCCAATATGACAACTTTCTGATCGGCTACACAGGTCATGCAAAAGGCTGTTAATCGTCTTAAGCCCCCAGATAATTGCTCGCCTCTGGTCGTCTTCCACTGTTCTAAATTTAAACGTTTAATAAGTGCTTCCGTCCGTTGACGCGCATCGATCTTTGACAGCCCCCTAATTCGCCCACTTAGCTCAACTGCCTCACACATGGTCAGCCCATTAATTGGAACTTGGCTTTGTGGTTGAAAGGCTGACAATTGCCTTGCCAAATGGGGTTGTTTAACAACATCAATCTGGTTAACTGTAATGCATCCCGCAGTTGGTTTTAATAACCCAATCAATTGATTTACTAGCGTTGATTTGCCCGATCCATTGGGGCCAAGCAGGCAATATATTTCGCCTTCAGCAACCGATAGCGAAATAGAATCATTCGCTAAACAGCCACTTTTAAAGCATTTTGTTAAATTTGATATGGAAATCATCGTCCCTTTACCTCCTTAATAAACTTTAGTATACTTATACACATTCACATACCGATTAGTATCACATACTTATAAGTATATAGATTCTATTCGGTATGTCAATAGGTTATCGTTACAACTTGGAGGGATCTTAATGACCAATAACCAGAAAAAACAACGTTTAAGTCGAATGGAAGCAAAAGCGCAGACAAGGCAAGATTTGCTTACCGCAGCAGGAATTGAATTTGCCCAACAAGGCTTTCATGGGACAAGTATCGATCGTATTGCCGAACAAGCAGGATACACAAAAGGAGCTGTTTATACCCACTTTTCGAGTAAAGAAGCACTTTATCTTGATCTATTACACGCGCACTTAGCAAAAACTGAACATACGTTCGAATCATTAATGGCATCAGGTAAGCCAGTCGCTTTTGTAATTGATGAGTTGTCAAAGAATTATTTTTCTGAATTAGAAAAAAATCGCGACTGGGCGATTTTAACAGTTGAATTCTTTATTCATGCCATGCGACATCAGGACATTAAGTTGCAACTTGTCAACAAAATTAGAACGGCTCAAAAAAACATTGAAACAGCGCTTGTCAATCGTTTAAATCATTCTAATGAAGCACTTCCTATGACAATAGAACAGACAGCACTAGCTCTGCTTTCCTTTAATAACGGCATTGATCTTCTGTCTTTAATTGACCCTCAGCAAGCGTTACCAAATGTATATCAGTCGGTATTAAAGCTACTATTGACTAAACTGGATTAATTTCAAAGTACATTATCAATTAGTGACCGTTGTCTATATTCCTCATTCAAAGTGAGCTTCACGGATATAATCAGAGAGCGGTCTCTGCACGAATCTATATTTCACCAGCAGTTAACACCCGATAAATTGACAAACTAAAAACCAGCTTTCGAATAATAACGGTTTCATTCTAAAGCTGGTTCTTTTAAAACAATTGGTTTATCATCGAGTAACTGTTGTCACAACTATTTCATCGTATTGACAAGAGTAGGTTGCGCTTAAAACCACTCCTGGTTAATTTCTATATCAATAAGCTGCCCGATACTTAATTGCTTAATATATGCAAGGGTTATCTTATCGTCAATTAAGCTTCATTTTTCGAATAAATAATCAATTAATAGGCTGCCTATAAGACAGAGAGGTCCAACATTAACTAAATATTTCCATCCCTTTTCTATTTCTAGAATATTAACCGTATAAAGAACCAAAAATAAATATAAACAGATTGAAAAGTTTTTCAATGTCTAACAACTCCTAGCCACTTCTGTTTCTTGCTGGTGTCATTTATTAGGTTCTTCATCAAGTAGCGTTGGTTAAGCAAATTTTTTATTGCTCCAGCAAAAAAGAGCCGCCTAATCTTGGGAAATTAGCTTACCAATGCTATTTGATATACAACCATTTATTAACATACCCCTGTATTTTATCACTAAAAGAATCTGACTTTGCACCGTTGTGTTAGTGGCTCTGCTTAACACACAAAATCAAAAAGCCCAAAATCCTTAGCTGGCAAGGATCTTGGGCTGAATAAGCGGGTTCCACCGGTATGTATTGGTGGAGACGGTGGGAGTTGAACCCACGTCCAGAGATATTGGCACTCAAGCTTCTACATGTGTAGTTGATTTATTCACAATTCGCTAGCTATTCAGCCAATCAACAGGCGTCCTAGTAGCTAGTCTGATTGTGCTCTTCTAGTCACCCCAGACGGTGGGTGACTAGCGTATCCCGCTAAAGTTGAGACCCTAACCTGGCACACGGGCGATGCTAGGAAGGATCCTTTAGGCTACTTACGCAGCTGCTAAAGAGAAATTGTTTTGTTTGCCAGTTATTATTGGCGGGTAACGATTAACGAGTCGTAACCTCGACACGCAACTTGAGCTCAATCTACCCCTGTCGAATCCGTAACGTCCCCATAAAAACAGGAACAAAACGAAGCAGAATTAAATTAAGCAATTCTATTTAGTTTTGTCTTACACCATTATTATAACAAAATTTAAATTTTTTTCAAGTTATCAATAACGATCTTTAACAGCGCGATCCATATCTCTTTTTGCCTGCTTTTGCTTTAAATCCTCTCGCTTATCGTATTTTTTCTTCCCTTTACCCAATCCAATTAATACCTTTGCAAAGCCATTCTTAAGATAAACTTTAATTGGGACAAGTGAATAGCCTGCTTGTTGTGTCTCGCCAATTAACTTACTAATTTGCTTTCGATGCAATAGGAGCTTTCGCGTCCGCGTTGGTTCGTGATTATAGCGGTTCCCTTGCTCATATGGTGAAATATGCAGATTGTGTAAAAAAACCTCGCCTCGCTCGACACGTGCAAAGCTATCCTTCATATTTATTCGACCAGCTCGAATCGCTTTAATTTCTGTACCTTGTAAAACAAGACCAGCTTCAATAGTTTCTTCTATAAAATAGTCATGATTTGCTTTTTTATTCTGAGCAATGACCTTCCCAGTACCTTTAGGCATCTATACTCCTCCTGACACGTGCAAGCGCACACTTTATTTTAACAGGTTGAACAAACGAAAACAATCTTAAACATGCTAATTTATTGGACAAATCCAAAGCTAATATGCGATGATATGATCGGAATAAGATAGCTTAAAGGAGTTTACCAAAAATGGAGATAAGGCAATTAACAGAACAAGATCTACCTAAATATCAAGCCATGCAAACTGGGATTGCAGATGACTATATCATTGCTGTTTATAAGCGTCTTGTTACCCCACCAGAAAATGCGCTTTATGGTATGTTTATTAATAATCAACTCATTACAGTAGCGGGTTATACAATCTTTCCTGGTGGCAATGCCATGCTCGGTAGGTTAAGAAGTGATCTTCGTTTTCAGGGTCGGGGGTACGCAACATTACTCCTAAAGCAGATAATTGAAGAGCTGAGTGGCATACCAACTGTTAAGTGGTTAGGTGGCTACACAAACATGGCTAACAAGGCAGCCCAGCGTGTTTTAAACAAGCTAGCTTTTTCACCCGTAAAAAGCTACTATAGTTTACCACTAATAAATCGAACAGCAGCAGGTAATAGACCAGGGCAACCATGGGATGAAATTACTGCTTTACCGGTTAAAAGAGATATTTTAGCTAATCTCGCAAATGACGCTCTTGATATTTATCACTATGAATGCTATTATCCATTTCCTTATAGCCACAGCCTAATTTCGGATCATAAATTAGGTGCGACACGGGTATTCAGCAACACCGCTAATAATCGGTGGTTATTTATTTCTAATGACTTTAAAGGTGAAAGCTATGCGCATATTCACTACTTTTGGGATGACCATTTTACGCAAGCCGGACTTTTTGAAACAATTGATCTTTATTTGAGAGAAGAACATGAACAACAAACACCGTGGTTTGATTTTACTATTAATGGCTTTAAAGAAATTCCTAATCAGCATGCGTTTGATTTACTGGATGGCTGGATTTTATATGGCTATTCTTTAAATAACATGATTAAAAACTGAGGCATAGAGGCGGCTACGAAAGGTAGACCACCTCTATTCTCTATTTTATAAAGACACCATAATCTAATATGACCGTTCCGTCTTCTTGTTTATTGGTAAATCGCGGCGTATTATAGCGTTCAAAAAACCACCACCATTTTTCATCAGCACCGCTAAAATCATCACAAAGCTGATCCATTCCGTGTTGCTTTAATTGTTCAATAGCAAGATTATGAGGTCGCTCTCCATAAATCTCCCCTGTTTCCTCTTTTCCTTTAACCCAGCAAACCCCTACATCACTCTCAGGAAGATCAACATACTGGTAGCCCTTTGGTGCTGGCGTACCTTCTGCAAACATCATGCCTATCCAGTATTGAAAAGTATTAAAATCTTCACTACATCCCATTAAACCAAAGTAACCGCTCTCAATTTCAGACAAGGGGTTAAGCTCCTCAAGTTGATCAAACCAATCCAATGCAAACCACTCTTCCCATTTCTCAGAGTAGCCACCATGCCGATCGCGATCCTCGTTTGTGTAGCATTTCCCGATTAACCGTACTCTAGGAAACTGCTCGCGCAGGACCTGAACAATTTCAACTGTCATCTTCCCTCACACCTTTGCTTTTTAATAGCATAATTTTATCAAATTATTAATAGTTGGTCAACAAAAAAGCGAACGTACGATCTGATATCAATAAAAACAAACACGCTGTCGTTCAGGTAAGAAAAGTCCGAACATTATAATCAGAACGCATTATGTCATTTACCTTGCGTTTCCTTCTTAATGTTCGGATTTTAATTTTTACTATTTAATTGTGGCCTATCTCTTAGTATCTGACTATTTCCGCTTTTTCTTCACTGCTTTTGGTGGTATCAATTTACCTTTTCGTTTACCTTTCTTCCGGCTTCCTTTCTTGGTCTTTTTGTCTTTTTTATCATTCTTTCTTGTAGTTGGCGTTACAGAAGGCGTTGATTGACGTCGACGGGCTTGCTTTTTCATGCCCACGATTTCAAAATCTACCGCATGCTCTTCCAAATTAACAGCTGCAACTCTAATTGTAACAGTATCACCAATTCTAAATACATTTCCAGTTCGTTCGCCAATCATTGCAAATGTTTTTTCATCAAATGCATAATAATCATCGGTTAAATCACTGACATGCACAAGTCCTTCAACAGTATTTTCCAATTCGACAAACAGCCCAAATCCCGTCACTGAGCTAATGACGCCATCAAATTCCTCACCAATCTTACCTTGCATATATTCCGCTTTCTTTAAATCGTCCGTTTCTCGCTCAGCATCTACTGCCACTCGCTCTCGTTCTGATGTGTGCTTAGCTATTTCAGGCAGCTTACTCTTCCAATAGCTTTGTGTTGATTGATCAACTTTACCATCAATTAAATAGGTTCTAATTAAACGGTGAACAATTAAATCTGGATAGCGTCTTATTGGTGAAGTAAAATGAGTGTAAAACTGCGTTGCTAAACCAAAGTGACCAACGCTATCTGGATCATACTTAGCCTGTTTCATCGATCGTAGCATGAGTTTAGAAATGACCATCTCCTCTTGCTCGCCCTTAACTTGCTCAAGTAGCTTTTGTAAAGCTTGCGGGTGGATATCATTAGCAGTCCCTTTTACGTGATAACCAAATTGCCCAACAAATTCAAAAAACTTTTGTAGTTTTTCTTCGTCTGGGTCTTCATGAATACGGTGAATAAATGGGACATCGAGCCAATGAAAATGTTCAGCAATTGTTTCATTAGCTGCAAGCATAAATTCTTCAATTAACTTCTCAGCGACTGATCGCTCTCTTAGTACAACATCGTTAGCATGGCCAGTCTCATCGACTAAAACTTTTGCCTCTTTAAAGTCAAAATCAATGGCACCTCTTTGAAAGCGTTTAGCCCTTAATACTTGCGCTAGTTGCTCCATTTCTTTAAATAATGGCACAAGCTGCTGATACTTTGATTTAACCATTTCATCATCATCAACAAGGATTTGATTAACCTCTTGATAGGTCATTCTTGCAGTCGTGTTAATAACACTTTGAAAAATCTCATGATTAACAATTTCGCCTGCTACGTTTATCTCCATTTCACAACCCATCGTTAAGCGATCAACGTTAGGATTTAGTGAACAAATGCCGTTTGATAAGCGGTGTGGAATCATCGGAATAACACGGTCTACTAAATAAACGCTTGTCCCACGCTCTGCTGCTTCCTGGTCAATCGGTGACCCTGACTCAACATAATAGGAAACATCGGCAATGTATACGCCTAGCTTATAATTACCATTCGTCAATTTTTCAACTGTAACAGCATCATCGAGATCCTTTGCGTCAGCACCATCAATCGTTACAATTTGCTTATTTCGCAAATCACGGCGTTGGTCTAATTCAGTAGGATCAATTTGCTCTGGTGTCTGTTCAGCTTGTTCAAGCACCGCTTCTGGAAAATCAATTGTAATATCGTGTTTATGAATAATTGAAATAATATCCATCCCAGGATCATTCTTATGTCCTAGAATTTCAGTAATCTCACCCTCAGCAGCCATTGTGCCTTCAGGAAATTTTGTCAAATTAACAATAACTTTATGTCCAGTAACTGCTCCCTTCGTATCGGCCTTCTTTATAAAGATATCATTTGGAATGCGTTTATCATCAGCGATAACAAAGCCAAAGCTCCCTTTATCTTCATAAGTGCCAATTACACGTGTTGAAAGCCGCTCAATAATCCGCTCTACCTCACCCTCCAAGCGCCGATCTCCCACTTGTTCAGTTGTAATGCGAACAAGAACATAATCTTTGTTCATTGCTCCCTTTAAATCACTTGGATTAATATAGATATCTTTTTGTGCTTCGTCATCTGGTAAAAGGAAGGCAAAACCTTTTTTGTGCATCTGAATTCGCCCTTTAATTAGGCCAATTCTGTTTGGTAGAACGTACCGATTTTTTCGTGTTAATAATAAATCTCCTTCTTGCTCTAGTATATTTAATGCTTTAACGAGCTCCTTAAATATCTCTGGGTCAGCTGGATCTAACGCTAAGCCAGTTTGGATGTCATCAACCTTTAACGGTTTTTCGGCTTTTTCAGAAAAAAAGTTCATTATTTTCTCTTTTAATTGATTCAAGCGCTCAGCTCCTTTCTTTTATATACGTTTATAAGTATTATTCCCAATCTAACGATTCTAAAAACTGATAGATTTCCTCATGAACAGCCTCTTTCTTCGGCCCCAGGGTAATTGCGTGACCAGCTTGTTCAAACCACTTAAGGCTCTTGTGCTCACTTTCTACTGTATCAAAAATATAGCTGGCACTTTTCGGATTAATCATTTCATCATCCTTAGCTTGAATAACAAGTGTAGGTGTGTAAATATGGTCAATATGTTGATTGACTTCTTTAATTAAGCCTGCTAAGTCCTCAAATAATGGTTCAGCATCCTTAATAAGTTGGTCTACTTCTTTCTCAACTTGCTCTTCATTCTTGCCTTCAAACTTCTTATATTGACGTGAGTAATAGCGAAATCCAGCACTAAGTTGCGCTTGATTATCAAAAAACATTGGTGAACACATTGGGGCAACTCCCACTACTGATTCTGAGTATGCAAGCTTTAGACCTAAGACACCACCCAATGATAAACCTACAACAGCAATCTTCTGATAACCCTGCTCTTTTAAGCTTTGATAGGCGGTTTGGACGTCTTCCCACCATGTGGCTGCCCCCCCTACTAATAAATCTTCTGGCGCTTTTCCATGGCCGCGATAAATTGGTCCAGAAGAGGTGTACCCCTTCTTTTGTAAAAATCGACCGAGCATGCGGACGTCAGCGCTATGGCCTGTAAAGCCATGTAATAATAGTACCGCTCGCTTCCCTTCTTTAAACATAAATGGTTTAGGTTCTTGTATTTTCATCGTTAGTTTGTCCCTTCTCACTCGGCATATTAAAAATCTATCTCTTATAGTGGCTTAATCTTATCAAATTGAATCCTACCATGCACACTTATTGTTCATCAGATCGAAAAAAAACCCTCTCTATTGTCAAGAGAGGGTTGGCGTGATCGTCATTAAATAATGTAACCTAACGCAAAGGTTAAAACAAAAAATATAACAGACATAACAATTGTTAAGCGTTGTAATACAGCATCAATACCTCTAGCTTTTTTCTTACCGAATAGTTGCTCAGCACCACCAGAAATAGCACCAGAAAGTCCTTCACTTTTACTTGATTGCATCGCTACCAGTACAATTAAAGCTATTGATGTAATAATTAATAATGTTAGCGCAACAGCTTGCATAGTTGCGTCCACCTCCTAAAGAGCTTTATACCTTTAAAATAAAGATCGATAACTTATTAAAATTCACTAGTATTAATTTAGCATAAAAATAGGTTAGACTCAAGCTAATTCACTAAGAATAAAAAAATAAGAACAAAAAAATGATCGTTTTTGACTGTTTTTGATTGAAAACCTGATTGAATTTGATTATGATAGAAAAGAAGCTTATTTTAAGCGTTTTTCTTTTTGATTAAACTGAATAATTATTTGCCTGGAGGTAACTATGTTAACAGCTAAACGTCATCGTTTAATTCTCGATCTATTAAGTCAGAAGAACCTTGTTACAATTAAGGAACTGGTACAAGTGACTTCAGCATCTGAGTCTACCATACGACGAGATTTGAGTGAGTTAGAGGCATTAAATAGACTAAAACGCGTACACGGAGGGGCATCAAGTAAGCACTCTGCTCAGCAAGAGCTCAGCTTTCTAGAGAAGTCCATATATAATATTGAAGCTAAACAAAGAATCGCCAAGTACACAGCATCTCTCATTACTGAGCAGGCTTGTCTCTATTTAGATGCAGGCACGACAGCATTCGAAATCATCCCTTATTTAGCTAATAAAAGTGTGACAGTTGTGACAAACGGGATTACCCATTTAGACGCTTTGCAACAATTTAATATCGACTCCTATTTACTTGGGGGATCTGTCAAGTTTACCACAAAAGCTATAGTAGGAACAAAAGCGTTAGCAGCACTAAATGATTATTATTTTGACTACGTTCTTATTGGGACTAATGGCATTGATGAGCAAAGTGGCTATTCAACCCCAGATCCAGAAGAAGCGGCTGTCAAGCAAACTGCTCTTAGCTTAGGGAAACAATGCTATGTTATCGCCGATCATTCCAAACTTCAGCAAAGAAGCTTTGCCAAGATAGCTGATCTAAGTCAAGCAACACTTATTATTGATCATATTGATGAAAATACATTAAAGAACTATCAACAAAAAACTGAAATATTGGTGGTGAAAGCGTGATTTATACATGTACGGTTAACCCTTCGCTAGACTATATCCTTAAGGTTGAACATTGTCGCTTAGGCGCGTTAAACCGAGGTGAAGAGCCAGAATATTTCCCTGGTGGAAAGGGAATTAATGTATCTCGCATTTTAAAGCGACTCGCAATTGATAATACCGCTCTTGGTTTTATTGGTGGGTTTACCGGTAAGTTCATAGAAGATGCTTTACTGGCAGAAGCGATAACCACACAATTTATTGAGGTCAATGAACCAACAAGAATAAACATGAAACTGAAAGCAAATCATGAGACTGAATTTAATGGGCCTGGTCCTCGCATTAGCGAGCAGCAACAAGTGCAATTGTTTAAACAGATTCAAGCACTGTCACCGAATGATATTTTAGTCCTGGCAGGTAGCCTTCCTTCTTCATTGCCTACTAACATATATGTACAGTTTGCTAACGTCTGTCATCAATTAGGTGTTAAGGTTGTTGTTGATACGTCAAGTGCGGCTTTAAGGTCACTACTTGGTACACCAATTTTCTTAGTTAAGCCAAATCAGCATGAGTTAGGTGAGTTATTTAATACCACAATTAATTCTGTAGAAGATGCGATCTTTTATGGTAAACAGCTGTTAAGCAATCGTGTCGAACATGTTATTATTTCTATGGGGGGAGCAGGGGCAATTTATTTAAGTCAAACGGAAAGCTTTATGGCTCAAGCACCACAGGGAAACGTTGTGAATACAGTTGGTGCAGGTGATTCAACTGTTGCTGGTTTTCTAGCTGGTTATACAAGTGGTACAAGTACTAGCGAAGCTTTTCGTTACGCAGTAGCCGCTGGTAGTGCTACGGCCTTCAACCACGACTTAGCAGAAAAAAAAGATGTGGAAGCGCTTCTTCCCTTAGTAATGGTGGAAGAAACCGATTTCTAAAAGAAATGTAACATAAATTTGATAATGGACTTGATAGTGGTAAAATGATATGGTATGAAAAGTGTATACTAGAGAAAGCGTGCTTTTTTCGATAACGACTGAAAATGCACCAACCAGTTTTACCTTGTTTTTTTAATCTTATGACTTGAAATCATACTGCAAAACAAAGTAAAATTAGACTTGTGGTATACTGAATAAATTTAATTTAAAACTTTATAGGAGGTTTTTTTCATGGCAGCAGAAAAAACAGTATTAATTACAGACGCTACAGGCGTTCACGCACGTCCAGCAACTGTACTTGTTAACAAAGCAGGTAACTTTGCTTCTGACGTTACCGTAGAATACAATGGTAAGTCCGTAAACTTAAAATCAATTATGGGTGTTATGTCTCTAGGTATCCCTAAAGATGCAGAAATTAAGATTGTTGCTGAGGGTTCTGATGAACAAGAAGCAGTTGACGCAATCTATGATGTCATTAAGCAAGAAGGATTAGGAGAGTAATTACCTATGTCAATGCTTAAAGGGATTGCAGCATCAAATGGTGTCGCTATTGCGAAAGCATACACATTAGAGGCACCTGAGCTTTCTTTTGAGACGAAGAAAGTAGACGATGTAGAAAGTGAAGTAACAAGACTTCAGGACGCACTTGGAATTTCCAAGCAAGAGTTAGAAAAGATTAAAGAAAATGCTCGTCAATCACTTGGTGATGAGCACGCTGAAATTTTCTCTGCTCACTTGCTTATTTTAAATGATCCTGAAATGATTGCACCAATGCAAGATAAAATTAAGAATGAAAGCGTTAATGCTGAAGCGGCTTTAGATGAAGTCGCTAACATGTTTATCAGCATGTTTGAGAATATGGACAACGAATACATGCGTGAACGTGCGGCTGATATACGTGACGTTACGAAACGTGTAATGGCTCATTTACTTAACGTTACCTTTCCTGATCCTGCGCTAATTGATGAAGAGGTTATTATTATTGCGGAGGATTTAACACCTTCTGATACAGCACAGCTAAACAAGCAATTTGTTAAAGGATTCACTACTAATATTGGTGGCCGTACATCACACTCAGCAATTATGGCTCGTTCTTTAGAAATACCTGCAGTTGTTGGAACTAAAACAGTAACGACTGATGTAAAAGACGGCGATATCATTATTGTTGATGGTGTTGAAGGCGAGATTATTGTTAACCCAAGTGAAGATGTTATTGCTAAGTATGAAGCAAAACAGGCAGATTTTGAAAAACAAAAAGAAGTTTGGGCACAGCTTAAGGATGAGCCTACGATTTCCAAAGATGGTACTCATGTTGAGCTAGTCGCTAACATTGGAACTCCAGATGATGTTCAGGGTGTACTTAACAATGGTGGAGAAGGTGTGGGCCTTTACCGAACTGAATTTCTCTATATGGGAAATAGTGATTTCCCTACTGAAGATCAACAATTTGAAGCTTACAAGTCTGTATTAGAACAAATGGGTGATAAGCCAGTGGTTGTTCGTACATTAGATATTGGTGGCGATAAAGAATTAAGTTACCTTGATCTTCCTAAAGAAATGAACCCGTTCTTGGGCTTCCGTGCCGTTCGTTTATGCCTAGAGCGTGATGATATTTTCCGTACTCAGCTTCGGGCATTGCTTCGTGCTAGTACATACGGAAACTTAAAAATCATGTTCCCTATGATCGCAACTTTGAACGAGTTCCGTGATGCCAAAGCTCTACTGCTTGAAGAAAAAGAAAACCTAACAAGCGAAGGTGTTAACGTTTCAGATGACATCGAAATCGGAATTATGGTTGAAATTCCTTCAACTGCTGTAATAGCACGTCAATTTGCTAAAGAGGTTGATTTCTTTAGTATCGGAACAAATGACTTAATTCAGTACACAATGGCAGCTGATCGTATGAACGAACGTGTCTCATACCTGTATCAACCATACCACCCTGCTATTTTGAACCTTGTGAATAATGTTATTGAGGCTGCTCACGCTGAAGGTAAGTGGGCTGGTATGTGTGGTGAGATGGCTGGCGACTCAATTGCTATCCCAATCTTACTTGGTCTTGGACTTGATGAATTCAGTATGAGTGCAACCTCTATTTTACCAGCACGGACACAGATTAAAGATTTATCAAAAGAGGATTTAGCTTCTTATAAAGATGAACTATTAAGCATGTCTACTGCTGATGAAGTAGAAGCATTCATTCGCGAGAAAACAAATCAATAATTTCTAAGCCCTAATTGTCAAATTTTGACATAATAGGGCTTTTTTTAATCAACTTAGTTAGCTGATTTTTTTTCGGAAAAATAGATGTCTGATTCTGTACAGTCTGAATAAAATAAACTATAATAGAATTTATATACCTTCATCGTTCTTTTGAGAAGGCAAAGTTAGGAGTGAGTGAATTGGGAAGTTGCAAAACAATGGCAATTTGATTACACTAATGGATAATAGCTTTATTTCATTTTGCGTAACCCAATTCTTTAAGTAAATTCCTTAAACCATAGAGTGAATAAAACTGATTGAATACGGGTACGCTTTACTATTTACTATTTTAGGAGCGTGAATTTTTTTGGAAGACATACCCCTGTATTCGATTTTTTTGTTAGGTTTTTTAGTTATTCTATCCGCTTTTTTCTCATCTGCTGAAACTGCATATTCAAGTGTTAGTCACATTAGACTTAAGAACTTTGTAGAAGAAGGTCGGAGAGGAAGTAAAAAAGCGTTAGAGATTGCTGAAAAATTCGATAACACGATATCAACAATACTAATAGGGAATAATATTGTAAATATTCTAGCTGCTAGTATTTCTGCTACAATTGCTGCGCAAATTTTCGGGCAAAATATTGGCTTAATTGTGAGTACTGTGTTTACTACGGTCATTATTTTAACTTTCGGTGAAATTTTACCGAAATCATTGGCAAAAGAGTATGCTGACCGATATGCACTATCAATATCCGGTATCATGTACGTTCTTATTAAATTACTAATGCCGTTAAATTTTATTTTTTCAGGCTTAAAAAGAGCGGTAACTAAATTATTTACCCATGAAGAAAACATGCCTTCATTAACTGAGGAAGAGCTAAAGATTATGCTTGATCTTAGTGAAGAGGAGGGTGTCATTGATCGTGAAGAAAGAGAATTGATTCACCGATCAATGGATTTTGATGATACGATTACGGGTGAAATTCTAACCCCGCGCATTGACATGATTGCCATTGATATTAATCAATCAACTGAAGAGATTAAGCATATTTTCTTTCAAGAACATTTTTCTAGAATACCTGTTTATGATGGTAGCATTGATAACATTATTGGTATTCTCTCAGAAAAAGAGTTTTTTACCTATTTAATTAAATTTGGTGAAGTTAATGTCAAAGAATTACTGCGCGAGCCGCTATTTGTCGTTGAGTCACTCAAAATTTCAAGCCTGTTACTACAGCTTCAAAAGGAGAAAATTCACATGGCAATTGTCATTGATGAATTTGGTGGGACTTCTGGTATTATTACCATGGAAGATGTGCTTGAAGAAATTGTTGGGGAAATTTGGGACGAACAGGATGAAAAAGTGATCTCTGTCTCACAGGTTAACGAGAATGTCTTTAAATTTGATGCCCAATATCCGCTAGATGATTTTGCTGAAAAGATGAAGGTGCCACAGCCTGATAGTAGCTATCATTCTCTAGGCGGTTGGGTGATTGAAAACTTTGAGGCCATCCCAACCAATGGTGAATGTTTTAATTATGAACACTTGACTATCTGCGCAGAAGAGGTTTCAGAACGACGTGTTCGAATTGTTCGTGTCGATGTCAATGAATCGCCTGAAATTGAATTATCCTTACCAGACTCAATCTAATTCGTAAGTGAGTGGAGATATTAACCCTAAGTATTTAGGTACTAGGGTTAATATTTATTTTAAAAGACATTTTCGCTTTAGCGTCCTTCTCGTTATCATAAAAAATTCTCAAAGCCGGTTATAAACAGTACTTTATGATCTTTTATAACTACTACCCATTGTAAGTTATAAGGTGACAATTAGCATTGTTATCGATAAAACTTAATCTAGATGTTATTTAAGTCTACCTTTACTATTTAAAAATTATACAATATCTGGCCAAATTCACTGTATACTATATTTACTTAAAACTAATTGGCTTAATATTTGTAATTAATAGAGAATGAAACCTTAACGCTACCCGTACCTGTTCCTGTTCCAGTTAACCCAATTGTTTCAATATCATTTAATGTAATTGACCTAGCCTCTCCAGGTGCGACAGTAAAACCAGGAATTGCAGCCCCATTTACAGTCAGTGCAGCTGTTGGCGAAGCCCCAATAATCCCATTATTCTCAACCATAATTGAGCCATTTATAATAAAACTTGTTTCATCCTCCCATAAGATTAAATCTGCTCCTTCACCCGTTGCTTCCAAATCAACTGTAAAACAGACAGCGTCATTAACGCCTACTAACTCATCACCACAACAACTCCCTAATTGAGCCAATGTTATTCTCCTCCTATTCTTTTAAATTTGTATTCATATTACTCTATGTTAGGGATATCCTGATTGTCTAGACGAATACTAGCTGACATTAGACTATTTTTTTAAAAAATACAAGGTCAATATTAGGTAATCATTTATAAAATAATCACACAGTATGGGCCTTGTTCTCATTTGTTACCTGTTACTAGGCAGTAATATTAGGAATGTTGTACGCATTCATTAAACAAGCTACTCGTTCTGTCCATCCGTAGACGTAACACTTCGCCATCCTTCAGCCAGCTTAACTGAACCTAAGTATGTTGATGCGACAGTTGCGTAATTATTTACACATGAACACTAATCTTTTTCATGCGATTACATTAACAACGTAACAACTCACGAGGTTTTATTACCTTGCCAGTAACAGCAATATTGGAATGAGTAAATGATTTAATATTTAATCGACTAGCACAATTCATCTCAATGTAAAAGCACACACAATTATCAGAACTTGGTACAAAAGACATCTCACATGAAAATGACTCAACAATGGCTGAAATGCTCGTACCAGTTGGTGCACAGAGAAAATAAACTGCTTGGTAACAAAATGGAACAGGACCAAGGCAGCAATTAAACTTATAGTTTTTGAGGCTCACATACCCTGTTATTTGGACTATCACCCGTTCCAGCGAAGCGTGCTTACCATCTGCCAATTTAATTATCTTGCGTGCTCTTTTATTTTTTGGGGTAATCTCTTTACAACTTATTTCATTTAACTTATTGGGATCAATCCTTTTGCCATTTTTATCTGTTAAAAAGCATTCCATCTGGTTAACATTCTCAAGCTCAAACAGCTTTGTATTATTTAAAATGATTTTTTCGTTAAGGGTAATCATGTATCTTCCCTGACTAATTGCCTTTGAAGTAGTGGATATTGACACAGACTGTAGATTATCGACTGTAACGCTTTTTGAAGTGCCACGAGATATACTGAGAAGGTGCTTATGATTAACATAGACATTAACTGACCCGCGACTTTCTAAATAATTTGTAATGGAAATGGTGCCTGTCAAATAAGATGAGGAAGCATTGTGCCAAAGTAATATCGGGGTAAGACTGCCATCTTTCATGTGGAAATCGCCACAGATATCTTGTTTGTTAATTTTTGCTTTATTTTTTTGAAATACCGGTATTTTAACTTTATGATTTGAACAGTGTGTAATCCAATCATATATTTGCATCACATTTAAACAATGGTTACCTAGTAAGTCGCGCTCAGTATTTGCCATGTTCACTCACTCCCCCTCTTTAGATAATCTATGAATTTATCCTTTAATTTGTTTCCATTCTAGAATGATTACTTTTCCCATACCTACTACTAAATTACTCAATTCTAATGATAGTAAGTGCTGCCCCAACTGAACCAGCTGTAGATAGTAGCGTGGCCGTTAACAGGATCGAGCTAAACAATTGAAGCGAGACTGTATTTCCAGCTGTAAAATTAGTAATGAGGTCATTATTAAACGTTGCAGTACTAACGATAGGTCGAACAATACTTCCAGGAATCGCTGTTGATCCATTTCGTAGCAGCCTTGAACCAGCCCCAATGCCAAGTGAGGCTGTTGTATTAATTTGATAAGTTAAGTAGTAACGCCCTGTTTCTGGAATGGTAAAGATCGTATTGGTGCCATTTGCAATAAATCCATCGAGGCTTTGATTACTAGGAAGCGTAATATTAGTAGCACCACCTAGTAAGACAGTAATAGCAGTACCGATTGTGTTTGACGCATACATAGAATGGATGGTGACGCTTGATGCTGGCTCATTATCAGGACAACAATTGCCTAGCGGACCGTTAAAATTGATGTTATTTGTCAACGTCATGCTCCCCTCTCTGACAGCCTTTTTTATACTATATTCTCTGTCCAAATAGAAGGTAACATCATTTGCTAAAAAGAGGTACTTGTTGGTAGGGTAACGACGAGGTGGGAGGATCTATGCCTTTACTAAAGTTGCGCTCAAAGGAATCCGCTTATTGGACATTGTATCGCACAGAACCGAATAATGAATGGCTCGTTCTTTTATTTAGAATTAGTGATAGCTCTTAACAGTGACATAACTTATGGCCTTCTAATCAGCATCCTGTAACAAGGCTAGTCTTGTATGATTGTATGTATTAATAACAAGTTATCTGGGTTTTATTTAAAATAGCATTGCTAAAAATAATTTCACAAGATTGGGCGAAAGAAAAAAGCCGACTCCTGCGGGACTAGCATGTGTGCGAAGACCCCACAAGAAAGTGTGTTTTTGCTTTCTAAAGAGGCTGAGACTGTGCTCTTCGGTGAATGCGGCCCCTTTTTGCTAGAGTAATACAAACCCAACGCCATTTGATGAAGAACCGTTATTTGCCCTTTTAAATTAATGATTAGAAATATAGTAGAATTTACAATAAAAAAACTCCAGTTGTCAGAGGTTTTCTAACAACTGGAGGTAAGGCTTATTACAATTATAGTTCTTAAATAAATATCGATTATTTACTTAAGTTGTAGAATGCTGTTTTCCCAGCATATTTAGCTGTATCTACAAGCTCATCTTCAATACGTAGTAATTGGTTGTATTTCGCAACGCGATCAGTACGTGAAGGTGCACCCGTTTTAATTTGTCCAGCATTTGTTGCTACTGCGATGTCAGCGATTGTTGCATCTTCTGTTTCACCAGAACGGTGAGAGATAACAGCAGTGTAACCAGCGCGTTTTGCCATTTCAATTGCTTCGAAAGTTTCAGTAAGTGTACCAATTTGGTTAACTTTAATTAGGATTGAGTTACCGATTCCTTTCTCAATACCTTCTGAAAGCTTCTCAGTGTTGGTAACGAATAAATCGTCACCTACTAATTGAACTTTGTCACCTAATTTATCTGTTAAAAGTTTGAAACCATCCCAGTCATTCTCGTCAAGTCCATCTTCAATAGATACGATTGGGTATTTTTCAACCATTTCAGCATACCAATCAACCATTTCAGCAGATGTACGAACAACTCCTTCGCCTTTAAGGTTGTACTTACCATCTTCATAGATTTCAGAAGCTGCTACGTCCATAGCAAGCTTAACTTCTTCACCTGGTTTATAGCCAGCTGCTTCAATTGCTTCGATAATTGTTGATAATGCTTCTTCATTAGAAGATAGGTTAGGTGCGAAACCACCTTCATCACCGACAGCAGTGTTGTAACCTTTTGCTGAAAGAACTTTCTTCAAGCTATGGAAGATTTCAGCCCCCATACGTAATGCTTCTTTGAAAGTAGGCGCACCTACTGGCATAATCATAAATTCTTGAATATCAACGTTATTGTCAGCATGCTCGCCACCATTAACGATGTTCATCATTGGTGTTGGAAGCGTAGTCGCGTTAAAGCCACCTAAGTATGTGTATAATGGCACGCCTAAGTGATCTGCAGCAGCATGAGCGACTGCCATTGACACACCAAGGATTGCATTTGCACCTAATTTAGCTTTGTTAGGTGTACCATCTAATTCTAATAGTAAATGGTCAATAACAACCTGACGTGTTACGTCAAAACCTAATAATTCAGGTGCAATAACTTCATTAACATTTTCTACTGCTTTAAGAACACCTTTACCCAAGTAACGTTCTTTGTCCCCGTCACGTAATTCAACAGCTTCATATTCACCTGTTGAAGCACCACTTGGTACTAAAGCACGACCAAATGCACCTGATTCTGTATAAATTTCTACTTCAACTGTTGGGTTACCACGTGAGTCCATGACTTCGCGTGCATATACGTCTGTAATGTATGGCATGTTTTTCGTCTCCTTTTAATTTTAAGTTTTTTGGAACTACTTTATTAATGATTGACCAGTCATTTCGGCTGGTTTATCAACGTTTAATAGATCTAGTAAGGTTGGAGCCAAATCACCTAGGATACCGCCGTCTCGGATAGCAACCCCATCCTTGGTAATAATGACTGGTACAGGATTTGTCGTGTGAGCGGTCATTGGCGTTCCATCCAAGGAGACAACCTCATCAGAGTTACCGTGATCAGCGGTAATGATTGCTTGTCCACCTTTTTCAATGATCTTATCAACAATCTTTCCTAAGCATTCATCAACCACCTCAATGGCCTTGACAGTCGGCTCTAGCATACCAGAGTGACCAACCATATCTGGATTAGCGAAGTTTAAGATAATTGCATTCTGATTACCTTCATCTAGCTCTTTTAGTAGAGCGTCAGTTACTTCATAAGCACTCATTTCAGGCTTTAAATCGTAAGTTGCTACTTTTGGTGAATCAATTAAAATTCGCTTTTCGCCTTCAAATTCCTGCTCACGACCACCACTCATAAAGAAGGTCACATGTGGGTACTTTTCTGTTTCAGCAATTCTTAGCTGCTTCAAGCCATTATTCGCTAAAACTTCTCCTACTGTGTTCTTTAAGTCAGTTGGTGGATAAGCTATTCTACCAGTAACTGTATCACTATATTTCATTAAACAAACAAAGTAAATATCTGTTGGCGCTACTTCACCACGGTTAAACTCAGAAAAGTCATTATTAGCAAAGGCTTGTGACATTTGAATTGCTCGATCCGGACGGAAGTTAAAGAAGATAATTGCATCCTCTGAGGATACTTTCCCGATTGGCTCACCGTTATCATCTACAATAACCGTTGGTAACACAAACTCGTCATAAATGTCTTCACCATATGCTGTATCAACAATTGTAAGTGGATCTTTGGCCTGTGGGCCCTTCCCATAAACGATAGCGTCATATGCTTTTTGAACACGGTCCCAACGTTTATCACGGTCCATTGCATAATATCGTCCTGCTATCGTTGCAAACTGACCTATACCAATTTCAGACATTTTCGCCTGAGCAGCTTCAATATATTGTTTAGCAGACTTCTGACCAACATCACGACCGTCTAAGAAACCATGTACAAATACTTGCTCAAGTCCTTTATCTTTAGCCAATTTCAAAATAGCATAGAGGTGTTCAATATGACTATGCACACCACCATCAGAAAGCAAACCAAAAACATGAAGTGCTTTATTGTTTGTTAATGCATGCTCAACCGCTTTAACAATTTCAATGTTCGTAAAGAAATCTCCTTCACGAACTGACAAATTTACTCGTGTTAAGCTTTGATAAACAATGCGACCCGCACCAATATTTAAATGGCCGACTTCTGAATTACCCATTTGTCCATCTGGAAGACCTACCGCTTCACCAGAAGCAATTAACTGGTTATGAGCGTATTGATTCCAATAACGGTCAAAGTTAGGCGTATTTGCGTGCTTAACAGCATTACCTTTTTCTTCATCCCGCAGTGCGAAGCCGTCCAAAATAATAAGGGCTGCTAATTTATCTTGAGCCATTACGCACCAGCCTCCACAAGCTTTAAGAATGAATCGGCTTCAAGGCTTGCTCCACCTACTAATGCCCCATCAATGTCTGATTGAGCTAACAGTTCATCAATATTATCAGGCTTGACACTGCCACCATATTGAATCCGAACTGCTTCAGCAGCATCTGTAGAAACAACCTCTGCAATCGTTTTACGAACATGCGTACAAACTTCATTAGCTTGCTCAGAGGTAGCCGTTTTACCCGTTCCAATTGCCCAAATTGGCTCATAGGCAACAATCGATTGCTTAACTTGAGCTTCTGTTAAGCCTGCTAATGCTTTCTTTACTTGCTCTGCCACAAGGACATTCGTTTGGTTCGCTTCACGTTGCTCTAATGTTTCACCCACACATATAATCGGTGTAATGCCATGAGCAAACGCAGCATGCGCCTTTTTATTAACTGTCTCATCTGTTTCCGCAAAAAGCTCACGGCGTTCTGAGTGACCGATAACAACGTACCCAACACCTAAATCCTTAAGCATAGCCGGTGAAACCTCACCAGTAAATGCACCACTCTCTTCAAAGTGCATGTTTTGAGCAGCTACTTTAAGGTCAGTTCCTTTCGTTTCAGCAACTGACTTCTGGAGATAAGGAAATGGTACGCAAACAATTGATTCGACCTTATCACTAGCTGGTACTTTACTTTTTGTATCAGCTACAAAGCTACTCGCCTCTGCTGAGACTTTATTCATTTTCCAGTTCCCTGCAATAATTGGTTTACGCATAATCTGCACCCTTTCGTGACTATGTTAATTAGCTGAATTATTTGTTGCTAATAGCAGCTAATCCAGGTAATTCTTTACCTTCTAAATATTCTAATGATGCCCCACCACCAGTTGAAATATGTGAGAACTTCTCAGCAAAACCTAACTGCATCGCAGCCGCTGCTGAGTCACCACCACCAATAATGGTTGTTGCATCTTCTAAATTGGCAATTGTTTCACAAACGCCAACGGTACCTTTAGCAAAGTTAGAAAGTTCAAAAACACCCATTGGCCCATTCCACACAACAGTCTTTGCACCTGCTAACTCATTAGCAAATTGTGTAACTGATTCAGGTCCAATATCAAGACCCATCTGATCAGCTTCAAGCTCATCAACTGACACTGATTTGATATCACCTTCATTAGCAAATTCAGTATTTACTGTCGCATCTACTGGAAGAATAATCTTTCCATTTGCGCGCTCTAATAAATCCTTGGCTAATTCGACCTTATCAGCTTCGAGTAAGGATTTTCCAATCTCTTTCCCTTGAGCCTTAAAGAATGTAAATGACATACCGCCACCGATAATAACTTTATCAGCCTTTTCAAGTAAGTTTTCAATTACACCAATCTTGTCACTAACCTTTGCACCACCTAAAATAGCGACAAACGGACGAACAGGGCTGTCTACTGAATCACCAATAAATTTAATTTCTTTCTCCATTAAAAAGCCTGCTGCTGAATCTAGATTAGATGCAATCCCAACATTCGATGCATGAGCACGGTGTGCAGTACCGAAAGCGTCATTTACAAACAGATCGCCAAGGCTTGCCCAATACTTACCTAGTTCAGGATCGTTCTTACTTTCTTTTTTGCCATCGATATCCTCGAACCGTGTGTTTTCAAACATTAAAACATCGCCACTAGCTAATGCGCCAATCGCGTTCTCAAGTTTTTCGCCACGTGTTTCGGCAACAAATGTTACCTCTTGTCCAAGAAGCTCTGCTAACCGATTTGCTACTGGTTTTAGTGATTTTCCTTCTTTATCTGCCTCTTCCTTCACTCGACCTAAGTGTGAGAAAAGAATGACCTTTGCACCTTCGGCAATTAAATGCTTAATCGTTGGTAATGCTTGTACAATACGATCATCATTAGTAATGTTACCATCCTTCATTGGAACATTAAAATCGGCACGAACAAGTACTTTTTTACCTTCAACAGCTAAGTCAGTTACGATTTTTTTCGCCATAATTTAAGCCTCCATAAACATAGTAGAAAAAGCTCTGCTAGAATTGCTCGCACATGCTTTAATCAAAACAGATAGCGGAAGCGCGAACGCTCCCGCTCATCTATTTAAGCTATTTAATTACATTTACATATTATAATTTTGCGAAATATTCTAATGTACGTACTAATTGCGCAGTGTAAGACATTTCATTGTCATACCAAGCAACAGTTTTTACTAACTGCTTGCCACCAACGCTAAGTACTTTTGTTTGTGTAGCATCAAAGAGTGAACCGTAAGAAATCCCAATTACATCAGCTGAAACGATTTGATCTTCTGTGTAACCATAAGACTCATCTGCTGCATTTTTCATTGCTGCATTAACTTCTTCAGCAGTTACTTCTTTGTCAAGAACAGTTACTAACTCAGTTAATGAACCAGTTGGAACTGGAACACGTTGCGCAGCACCATCTAATTTACCATTTAATTCTGGAATAACAAGACCAATAGCTTTAGCTGCTCCAGTTGTATTAGGAATGATGTTTGCAGCCGCCGCACGCGCACGACGGTAATCCCCTTTAGGGTGTGGCGCGTCAAGCGTATTCTGATCACCAGTATAAGCGTGAATAGTTGTCATTAAGCCTTCAACAACACCAAATTGTTTATTTAATGTATTAGCCATAGGTGCTAAACAGTTAGTCGTACATGATGCGCCAGAGATAACTGTTTCATCACCAGTTAATGTATCATGGTTAACGTTATATACGATTGTTGGAACGTCATCTCCACCTGGAGCAGAGATTACGACACGTTTCGCGCCACCTTTAAGGTGAAGCTCAGCTTTTTCTTTAGAAGTAAAGAATCCTGTACACTCAAGAACGATATCTACACCAAGATCTCCCCATGGTAATTCTTCTGGGTTACGGTTAGAAAGGATTTTCACATCTGTACCATTAACAGTGAAATAACCTTCTTTAACATCAACATCACCATTGAAGCGACCTTGAGTTGTATCATACTTTAATAAATGTGCAAGCTGGTCAGCGTCAGTTAAATCGTTAATTGCCACCACTTCAATTCCTTCTACCTCTTGGATACGACGGAAAGCTAAACGGCCAATACGACCAAACCCATTAATACCTACTTTTACAGTCATTCTTATTTCCTCCTTGTGTTTACATTAATTTATTTAAAGGGAAAAACCCTTTATCAAAGCTTTAGCAGCGGCTTCATCTGTAATGAGCACATTGCTTTTTCCTTGCCTGAGATAGGAGTCAATTGCTTCTGCCTTCGATTTCCCACCAGCAATTGCAATGACTGTTCTTATGTTGGACAGTTCTTCTAATTGCATACCTACTGTTCTAACTTTATAGACAACTTCTCCAGAACGGTTGAAGTAATAACCGAATGCCTCACTTACGGCTTTTCCCGATTTAAGCTTGTCCAAAACGTGTGCGGTAGCTTTTCTCCGCCTTGCCATCGTAAACGCATCACCAATTCCGTGCATGACAATACTAGCCTGATTAATCATATGTAAAATGTCTTTGACCGCAGGCTCCTGAATGATTGAATGGTAGGTTTCTTCGCTTAGCGGATCGGGCACGTAAAGCATGCGATAGTCACCTTTCATTTTCTTTGCCATTTCTGCACAAATCGTATTGGCCTGATTTTCAACACGTTCTCCTAACCCACCTCTAGCTGGTACAAATACACAGCCATTTGAATGGATAGACGGTCGCATCATAGCAGCAGCAGTAGCCATCGTTGTGCCTCCAGTTACGGCGATGGTTTGGTTGGATTGAAGCTGGAGCTGCAAAAATTCAACAGCACGAAGCCCAAGATCTTGTTTAACCCAGTCATGCTGATCGCTATCTCCAGGAGTAATTATAACATGATCAAGTTTTAATGTCTGCTTGATTTTTTCTTCAATCGCTTGAAAGCCGCTTAAGTCATCAAGATATGGCGTAAGCTTTGTAATGACTTCTAAACCTGTAGCAGTTAATAATACACCCTTTGCACTTACAACGATCATACCCTGTTGTGCCAAATAGTCAAGTTCACTACGGACAACACGTTCTTTCAGGGCAACTTGCTCTGAAAGACCTCTCCTACCAATCGGTTCAAGCAGTTGAATCGTATGTAGGATTTTGTATCGTCTTTGCATGGTCTTAAGCAAATCAGGGCACAGTAATTTCTGTAGATTAATTAACTCACTCATGCTTCTACTCCCTTTTCGGGATGTTTTTCGTCCCGCGAGATCAGTTTTCGTCCCACAAACATTAAAAAAAACACCAACACTATTTTAGTTTAGCAGAATAAGCAAAAATGCTCAAGTTTTTATTTCGAACAGGCATGCTTCAGTAAAGAACATACCTGTTTTGTTTATTAATAGCCAATTTGATTAAGCAAATCCTTCAAAATTGTTGCTGAATGTTCAAGCTGTTGTTGCTCTTGATCTGACAGTCTTAACCGCAAAATTTCACGAATCCCAAATTGATTAACTACGGCAGGAATTCCAAGATAAAGACCATTTAGACCATATTCACCCTCAAAGTAAGTTGATACAGTTAGAATAGAATTCTCGTTATTTAAAATTGCCTTCGTCAGACGAGCTAGACCCATACCGATTCCATAGTATGTAGCCCCTTTACGTTCAATAATATGATAAGCGGCATCTCTAACATTTTCAAACAGCTCTTGCATATCTTGATCCTGATAATAGTTTTCAATTTGGCCATAGACATTTAAAGGCAATCCACCTATTTGAACATGACTCCAAACTGGCAGCTCTGAATCACCGTGCTCTCCAATAATATAGGCGTGTACATTTCGTGAATCCACTTGGAAGTATTCACTTAAAAGATATCTGAAGCGTGCGGTATCTAAAATAGTGCCAGATCCAATGACCCTCTCCTTTGGAAGACCAGAAACTTTATAGACCACTTGTGTTAATACGTCGACGGGGTTGGTGGCAACAATTATGATACCGTCAAAACCAGAATCCATTATTTGCTTAACGATTCCTTTCATTATCTGAGCATTTTTAGCGACAAGGTCCAATCTCGTTTCTCCAGGTTTTTGATTAGCCCCAGCTGTAATGACGACTAAGTCCGCATCAGCACATTCGTCATAATCCCCTGCGCGAATACGCATTGGAGACCCAAAAGCCATCCCATGATTTAAGTCCCGCGCCTCTCCATCTGCTCGTTCAAAATCAAGATCAATTAAAACCAACTCATCAATTGCCCCTTGATTCACCAAGGCATATGCATAACTTGAGCCAACAAATCCAGTTCCGACAATGACTACCTTCCTTGTCTTTGTAATACCAATTGACATTTAATTAACCCCTCTCAAAGATCTGTTCATTATACTTTACCCTGTTTTGCTATAAAGTAACATTATCGTTTGCTTTATAAAAAAAGTGCATCAGCATTAAATACTGTGCACTTAAACTTTAACATTTTTTTAAAAAAGATTCTAACTTCGCTGCGCGAATTTACGCGACTTAGTTACTCTTTCGGCTAGCCACCTAGAGATTAACCGAAACCTTATATCTAGTAAATATGCGAAATAACCAATAAAAATGATGTTCGCCGTATACTGCCAAAATATAGAAAATCCAAAAATATTCTGCAATGCGCTTGTTTCCCAAATGATTAAAAGCACAAAAAGAAACCAATAAACATATTTCACGACCTCACCCCCAGATACGCGATGTGAAATAGTTGCTTATCAAGTTATTATAAACCAGATTTACAAAAAAACAATACTTCGTTAAAACTTTGTTTAAGAATAGCTTGGTTTAGATTCCGACTAGAGTACGGTTAAAACGATTATAAATACGATATAAAAGTTGAAGCAATGGTAAAATAGACAAATAAACCTAGCACGTCATTAACCGTTGTAATAAATGGACCTGATGCAATTGCAGGGTCTAGCTTAAGTTTGTTAATTACAATCGGAACTAATCCACCAAAGATTGTTGAAAAACTCAACGTAATAAATAGTGAAGCCGCGACGATTAAAGCTAAAATAAAACTACCATATACAATGGGTACTAGAATTAACAATACAATAGCTACAATCACACCAAGTATTAAGCCGGTACCAAACTCCCGTTTAATCGTCTGCCAGATACTCTTTTTCTCGCTTGAACCGGTTGCCATCGCACGTACAATAACTGCTAATGATTGTGTCCCGGCATTACCGGCTGAGTCCATAATTAATGGGATAAATACGGCGAGCAGAACGACCTCTTCTAAGGCCGCTTCAAAGAAATCAATGATACCACCCGTTAACAACCCTGTAAAAGCTAATAATACAATCCATGGTGCACGTTTTTTAGCTGCTTCAAAAGAACTTATGTTTAAATCTGTTCCACCCTTTGCCCCAATAAACTCATCAAAATCCTCAGACATTTCATCCTCCATAATATCCATTACGTCATCGATGGTAATAATTCCTGTTAGCACATTCTTCTTAGTCACGACCGGCATTGCTAAAAAATCATACTTTTGCATAATCTTTGCGACATCTTCTTGGTCCATCTCAGTAGTAACTGAGATGACATCTGTACTCATAATGTGCTCAATTGTCTCAAAAGCAGGAGCAATAATTAAATCACGTAGAGATAATACCCCAACTAAGCAAGCCTCTGTGTCTAAAACATATAAATAGTAAATTGTTTCTGCGTTAGGTGCTGAAAACCGCAAATTATCAATAACCTCACTGACCTTATCAGTAGCTTTAACAGCAACAAATTCTTTCGCCATAATACCACCCGCAGTTTCAATCGGATAGCTCAACAGCTCGCGAATAACAATTGCTCTTTTATTGTCAATCGTATTTAGAATTTTGTTAGCTTCACTCGGGTCTAGTTCAGCAAGAAAATCAGCTATTTCATCTGTTGAAATGGTATTAAATATCGCAGCAATATAACGCTCATCTAGTTCTTGAATAACCTGCTTTTGCTTTGCTAAATCTAGCCCTTCAAATACATCAGCGAATTCATTACCAGACACCATGCTATAAAGTTGACTACGTAACTGTTGATTTAACTGGATAAAAATGTCCATTTGGTTTGTTCGATGAAGATCCAAGAAGAGCTCTCGAAACTGCTCTTTATCTCGATTCTTTAAATGATTTAATACCTCAGTTGCATAATGCTCCCGAATAAACTGTTCAAACTTAACCATTATAAATTCCTCCTTGTTTAGGAGCCTCGTTCCAGAGAGTGCGAATCGGCTCTTATTAAAAAATGCTTCCTACAATATGAATCGGGATCAGAACTATTTGCCATGCCGACTCCCCCCTTTATTATGGTCATTTAAACAGTATTCCTAATGATTTGGTCCTTAAAACAGCTTAACTATTTAGTATCTGTCAACTAAAAAAAGCACACCTCTAAGAACGGAAGTGTGCTCTACATATTTATCACATATCAAATAAACTGTTAGCCTCCATTCGTAGAGCTTTAGCACTGTGCGGCATAGGATCAAATCCAGCTACATTAAAAACCACCTTAATTCGATAGTTCCTGTTGACCCATTGGCGTCTTTGGACGTTTTTGGGCAGCAGCGTATCTCCAGCACAGGAGCCTCACCTAACGAGGAATATTCTGTTTATATCTAACATGTTAAACGACAATTTTTTTGTTGTCAACCTAGCTTGGATTGATCATCTATGTTAAGCTGTAAGCTAACTTTTTTTGAACAAAGAAAGGTCAAGGTGTTAACAATGACTAAAATTAGCAAAATTACACTTCCTCTAACCATCTTTCTAATAACCAGTCTATCAATGGTATTAAATCAAGCTGGTATTGACCAGCTTGGTCACAGTTTACGACTTAAACTTGTTGAACAACCATTTACGCCATTGCTAAACCGGTTTGGATTGCTTGGTTCGGTAGAATTTATGATCATCTGCTCTCTTGTTACGATAAGCTATCTGCTGCTTAAAAGGTATTACTTGCTAACCTTCCTGTTTCTATCGGTAAATGCTACTGGGATCATTCTAAACTTTTTTGTCAAAATTTTATTTCAAAGAGAGCGACCAGGTTCTGAACGTGTTATCCGGTTATTCAATTTTGAATTGGAGCTAGCTTCTTATAGCTTCCCTAGCGGCCATGTAATGAGAGTGACTATCTTAGTTCTTTCTTTGCTTTATCTGGTAAAATTTCTCTTTACCAGCAGTAAAAAAATATTACTAAATGGTTTAGCGGGAGGATGTATTTTACTTGTCGCTTTAAATCGAATAATCTCAAATGCCCATTTTTTGACAGATGTGATAGCAGCAATTAGCTTATCTCTTACTTTCTTTTATATAATCATTTATTGGTTTCAATCGACAAAATTTTATAGCACGTGTTCACCCCCTTCCTAACCAGTAAAGAAGGGGCATTGTTATTTTATTAGCATTTTTTCGGAATAATATTACGATCTAATTCCACTGGCGTCATTGGTTCCTCTGCTGCAAATTCTTCAAAGTTCTTCTTCGGACGAGGTTTAACTTTCTTCGTCTCCTCCTCTCGCTTTTCTGACCATTTCTCCTTCTCTTGACTCATTAGTCGCACCTCCTTTTCTTATTTCAAAGGGATAAAAAGACGCAACCTCACAATGAAGTGCGTCTTAATTGGAAATAATTTAATAACGGAAAAATGAGTGACTATTTTTTAGCAGGTTTACTTTTACGACAAATATGTTGTCTATCTTCAATAGCCGTGAGCTCATTTGCAAATTCTTGTTCATAATCTCTTGATAATGGCTTAGCCACTTCTCGATCATCATGGTTGTTGTTTGCACAACGACAAGAGCAGTGCTTGTCTGTTCTTTCCATTTATCAGCACCTCCATTAATAGCTTCTACCGTAAATTATTAAACATGCATGGCATGTTTTGTAATCCATTAGCTCACATTTATGGTATAGTAGCTTTAGCCTTTTTTAGCATTTATCGCACAATTATATGAAAATTAAAGGAGATTTGCCAATGCATGCACTAATTGAATCAAGAGCTCAAGAAACAAGAAGAGGTGAACAAAGTTTCTTCGATGGTGGATTAGCTCAATATATCGGATGGAAAATATTAGGAACAATTGTTACCGCAGTTACTTTTGGTTTAGCTTATCCATTAGCACTTACAATGATCTATGGATGGAAAATAAATCATACTGTTATTGAAGGCAGACGACTACGGTTTACCGGCTCTGCTGTTGGCCTATTTGGTCATTGGATTAAATGGTGGTTATTAACGCTAATAACCTTTGGAATCTACGGCTTCTGGGTATTTATTAAGCTTGAAGACTGGAAAGTAAGAAACACTTCATTTACGAACTAGGTTATTGATTTCCGAACTATTTTATTTACTTCTATACGTAAAGCAAACCAATTTGGCTATTAAACGCTGTTTTTCAAATAAACATTACTAACATAATAAATATAAAAAGGCTATTGTGGGTTAGCTGTGTTTAACAGGGCTGACCTGCATATATTAATTAAGAGATGCTTAAAAGCGAATTTTACGTCATAATTATCCGACAGCAAATGGTTTTCAGGTTTTCCTAAGTTAAGTCATAAACAGGTTCAATGCATTTTCATTTTTGACTTAAGCATTAAAATAGGAATTCATTTTCACTCTGGCAAATGAAAAAAACCCCCTTCTTACGTCATGACTTATCGCAAGAAGAAGGTTTAGACCGTGCGCTATTCCTAAAGCTATTCAACCGACCTATCAGTTAGCAACAGCAATATAACAGCTTTTAGCGCGCTCGGAGGGATTCGAACCCCCGACTCACGGTACCGGAAACCGATGCTCTATCCCCTGAGCTACGAGCGCATATTAATAACAGACAAAAAATATTATAGCCGATTCAAGCTAGCTTTTCAATGAAAAATTACGCTTTTATTGTAAAAAGCAAAAAAACTTCAGCTCTGTTATAATAATTTTTGCGTTTAGATTACCAAAACAGTGGGGAAAATGTCATTAGTGCTTGTTAAAAAGTTGTTTCGTTTGACCTTTTTTGACCATATAGGTAATATAGAGGTACAAAGATTTTTAGATCATTATTGTTTAAGGAGGAATTACAAATGAATTTAATCCCTACAGTTATTGAACAAACCAACCGTGGTGAACGTGCTTATGACATTTATTCTCGTTTATTGAAGGATCGCATTATAATGCTTGGAAGTGCTATTGATGACAATGTTGCAAATAGCATTGTGGCTCAGTTGCTTTTTCTAGAGGCTGAAAGTCCAGATAAGGATATTTCAATCTATATTAACTCTCCAGGTGGATCAATCACAGCTGGTATGGCAATCTATGACACCATGCAATTTATTAAGCCTGCGGTATCTACTATCTGTGTCGGTATGGCGGCATCAATGGGAGCATTCTTATTAGCTGCTGGAGCGCCAGGTAAGCGCTATGCGTTACCAAATAGTGAAGTAATGATTCATCAACCATTAGGTGGTACACAAGGGCAGGCTTCTGATATTCAAATCCATGCAAAACGTATTATTGAAATGCGTGAAAAACTAAATCAAATACTTTCCGATCGGACTGGTCAACCACTTGAAATTATTGAAAAAGATACAGACCGTGATAATTTTATGACTGCTGCCGCCGCGCAAAAATATGGTTTAATTGATAAAGTGATGGAAAGAAATACTTAAGAATAATAATTTTCAAAAAATAAGTTCGGTTTAGTGCCGGACTTTTTTTATTTTAGCTGGTTAGTCTATTTGAAAAAACACCTCCAATTTAGATGTTCTCTAAAAATTGGAGGTGTTTCTTGATTATATCTTCAGCTTCTATGCTTCTGATCCGTACAATTCCTCTAATGGCTTAGTAATTGTGCGACTAATGTTATTAATTAATTCATTAACACGTTGTTCCTGTTCCATCAGCTTTGAGATTTGTTCATGTTGTTGAACAGTTTCAACAACCTTGCGTGCTTGATCAACTTCTTCTTGTGTTATTTCAATTCCCTGCATTTGCTTTTGCTGTAATTCCATTTGTGTATTTCTAAAATCGTCAAACATTTTCTTGGCAATTTCGTCAGTCATAACAGCATCATACGCACCTTTTAAATCCTTAAATTCATCACTCTCGCGAATAGCTTGCTCTAATGCAGTAGCACTTGCTTGAATATTAGACATTAAAGAAAATCCTCCTAAATTTAATGGTCACGACTTTGACCGATATTTTTCACTGTTCCACTATAACAAACTTATGTCCTTAAGCCAAATGAAAACAGCTTATTGGCGTAGGATTGCCCATTTACATATTCATTCCAGTTACTAAGAACCTTTCTCAATGGACTAGCTATGGGCAATATCCTGCCTATTTGCTATAATGAGAAAAAAAGTTAAAAGTGAGGCTATGTAAAATGATCAAGCGACTTAAAAAAATTTTTCCAAGTCTCATTACAGTTGAGCAAAACAGTCAAGCAACTTCTGACAATTACAGTTGGTTTACCACTGAGACAAATGACGTTATTGGCATTAAGAAAGAAGATATTAATGAAAAAGATCACGCACTATTAGCTTTACTACTAACGCCTTTATCTAGTGCTTATCCCCCGATTACTGCTCGTGAAAAACAGTGGTTTAGGCTTTTATTTGAAGATGGTTCTTTTCCATCTCAACCAGTTAGTAAATTCAGATTTATCTATTTCTCACTTTCGAAAGCAGAGATTGATCCTATTGACTTTAGAGCAGCAATTGATGGACTTTACTCTGAGCTACCAGCTATTATTTGGGTAACAACTGATAAAGGAATAATTATTGAGGAAAAAACCTCAGAGGATCAAAATATTAAAGCATACTATGAAATGATTGAAGTATTTGCTAGTGACTTTTATGTAGATGTGAAATTTCTAGTCGGCCCCTATTTAACTGACCTTAATAAAGCAAATTATTATTTTAAATGGATAGAAACATGCTATAGCCAAATTAATCAGTATAGCATTAAAGCCGTGATGACCTATGTCATGGCAGTCCCATACTTATTACCATCCCTTCAAGATCACGATATGATTAATTTTTTAGTAGCAGCTATTTTAAAAGATTGTGCAGAAGACGAAAGCTTATTGCGAACAATCCAAACTTATCTTGAATCTAATTCAAATACAACGCTCGCTGCCAAAGAAATGTATATGCATAGAAATAGTCTTCAGTATCGAATTGATAAGTTCATTGAAAAAACTGGAATTGATGTCAAACAGTTTGAAGGCGCGCTTTCCGTCTACTTAGTTTTACTTATTCAAAGGCACTTTGTTTAGTCACCATAATGCCTGGTTAACGAAAAAATGTAAACGTGCACAATTTGATTATAACTTCTTTGTGCACTCTTACCATTTACCTTCTCAGTCGTTTTTTGTACACTAGCCATATAAGTTAAAACGCTTTCAAAAATTAAGGAGGATTTAACAATGGCTGAGTTAGTACTAAAAAATATTGATAAAGTATATGAAAAGGACGGCGTCAAAGCTGTTGATGATTTTAATCTTGAGATCAAGGATAAAGAATTTATTGTATTCGTTGGTCCATCTGGTTGTGGTAAGTCAACGACTCTACGTATGATTGCTGGATTAGAGGAAATTACATCTGGTGAGTTTTATATTGATGATAAATTAATGAATGATGTTGCACCTAAAGATCGTGATATTGCAATGGTTTTCCAAAACTATGCCCTTTATCCGCACATGAATGTATATGATAATATGGCATTTGGTTTAAAACTTCGAAAATTCCGTAAAGACGAAATTGAGCGTCGTGTAAAAAACGCAGCACAGATCCTTGGTTTAGAGCCTTACTTGGATCGTAAGCCAAAAGCGCTTTCTGGTGGTCAGCGTCAGCGTGTGGCACTCGGTCGGGCAATTGTCCGTGATGCAAAGGTTTTTCTTATGGATGAGCCTTTATCAAACCTTGATGCTAAACTACGTGGACAGATGCGTGCTGAAATCCAAAAGTTGCATCAACGTCTTCAAACAACAACTATTTATGTAACGCACGATCAAACTGAAGCGATGACAATGGCGACACGAATTGTTGTTCTTAAGGATGGCTTAATTCAACAAGTAGGTGCTCCAAAAGAAGTATACGATTTACCTGACAACATTTTCGTTGCTGGTTTTATTGGATCGCCTGCAATGAACTTCTTTAATGGAACCTTAGAGGAATCAGGATTCCGTGTTTCACCTAAACAAACCATTCAAGTACCTGAAGGAAAAATGAAGGTGTTACGTGAGCAAGGGTATGTCGGTAAAGAGGTTGTTCTTGGTGTGCGTCCTGAAGATATTCATGATGAGCCTGTCTTCCTTGATGCAAATCCTGGCTCAACTATTACAGCTGAAATTGAAGTTGCTGAGTTAATGGGCTCAGAGTCATATCTCTACTCTAAGCTTTCTGAACAAGAATTTATTGCTCGTGTTGATTCACGTACTGATATTAATGGTGGAGAATCATTGCAGCTTGCGTTTGACATGCATAAATGCCACTTCTTTGATCTTGAAACTGAAGAAAGAATTAAATAGTGTATACCCCCCTTTTATATGGGAGGTGCTTGCAATTACAGCACCTCTCTTTTTACGCACTTAAAATGAGAAAGGTATCTAGCAGTTCAACTAGATACCTAACAATTATGACCTTGGTCCAATTTGTTGCTGCGCTTGCTGAACAAGTCTTTTTGTGATTTCCCCACCAACTGAACCATTGGCACGAGCTGTTTCACTAGGACCAGGGGTAACACCAAATTCTTGGGCAATTTCATATTTTAATTGCTCTAGCTTTTGTTCAACGCCGGGAACAACTAGTTTGTTTGTACGATTTCTTTCAGTCATTGTTGTTCACCTCCCTTAATGATAGTATGGAAGGTTTTTAACTTTTTACTGACGGCAATTACTTGTTACGAAGAGATTTTTTTCCTAACAATAGCGTTGAAGCTAAATCATTTGCTTAGGGTCCACCCACTTATCAAACTGGCTCGCCGTTAATAACTTGAGCTCTACGGCAGCTTTCTTTAACGTTATTTGTTCATTAAATGCTTTTTTGGCAATTTTGGCTGCATTTTCGTAACCAATGTGCGGATTTAGTGCCGTTACCAACATTAATGACTGATTTAAATAGGCTGCCATCCTTTCTTCAATAGGCTTTAAACCCTGCAGGCATTTTTGATTAAAAGAAATGATACTGTCTGATAGCAATTGCACAGACTGTAAGAAATTATAGATAATAACCGGTTTAAACACATTTAACTGGAAATTGCCTTGACTAGCAGCAAATCCTATTGCGGCATCATTACCCATGACCTGAACCACCACCATTGTTAGAGCTTCAGCCTGCGTTGGATTTACTTTACCAGGCATAATGGAACTTCCAGGTTCATTTGCAGGAATTTCAATTTCCCCCAGTCCAGCCCTAGGACCACTGGCAAGCCAACGAACATCGTTAGCAATCTTCATTAAATCAGCAGCCAGGGCTTTTAAACTTCCGTGAGCGCGAACAAGTTGATCATGGCTTGTTAATGCATGGAATTTGTTAAGTGCTGAGTGAAATAATATACCGGTATCCTCGCTAATTTGCTTTGCAACTAAGTCACCGAAGTTGGGATCTGCATTAATGCCTGTCCCCACTGCTGTCCCACCAATAGCTAACTCAGTCAAATATTTTTGATCGTCTGTAAGCATTTGCTTAGCCTTCTCAAGCATGTGCACCCAGCCACTTATCTCTTGACCAAAGGTAAGTGGCGTTGCATCTTGCAAGTGGGTCCGACCTATCTTGACGATCTGGTTAAATTGCTGCTGCTTTTTCTGTAACGTTTGCACCATCTGCTCAACAGCTGGGAGTAATGTTTCTGTTAGTGCCAAGGTGGCAGCAATGTGCATCGCTGTTGGAAAAGTATCATTTGAGCTTTGTGATTGATTAAGATCATCATTTGGGTGGAGACGATCTGCTTCACCAGATTTAATGAGATGCTCATTTCCTATGTAAGCAAGTACTTCGTTGACATTCATATTTGTTTGCGTACCACTACCTGTTTGCCAGACAACAAGTGGAAAATGGGTGGCTAAATCATTTTGTAACACATGGTCACAAGCATACTCAATCGCTGCTATTTTTTTAGGAGATAAGCGGTTAACCTTTCCATTCGCCTTTGCTGCTGCCTTCTTTAGTAATACAAAAGCATTAATTAATTTATCCGGCATTTTCTCGGTTCCTATCGCAAAATTATCCAAACTCCGTTGTGTTTGTGCACCCCAATATTTATCTCCATCTACTTCAACAGATCCGAGTGTATCATATTCCATTCTCTTGTTCATTAATATGCCCTCTTCCTTTTGGGTTTTTAAACTATTTTACCATACAAAGGCAGGACAACACGTTTTAAATAGAAAAGAAAAGGATAACCTAGCTGTTATCCTCTTCAAAATGATAGCCGAAATATTCTTCTAAAGTTAAATTCTTCTGATAAATTGCCTGGGCAATATCATTCCCAACATAACGAACATGCCAAGGTTCATAAGCATAACCTGTAATGGCCATTTTATCTTCTGGATAACGAATAATAAAACCAAATTTATGAGCCTGCTCGGCTAACCAACTACCTTCATCTGTATTAGAAAATGCTTGTTCCAATGCAAAAGAAGCAGAAGCTGCACTAATATCCATTGCTAACCCAGTTTGATGCTCGCTTGTCCCTGGCTGGGCAGAAAACATTCTAGCATGCTCTTCGCCATTACGGTCAACATTATTCTGAAAGATAATAGCCTGCCTGTCATAGGATCGATAACCTGACATTGCGACTAAATCTAAGCCCTCAGTAGTTGCAGCCTCGAATAACGCCTCTAATGCTTCAGCTGCCTCTGCCCGCATTAGCCTACGATCATCGCCACTATCTGCATAATGAGCAACCTTAGGCTCTATTAAATCAGGCGGTACATAACCATCAGGGAGCTGACGTTGTTTATTAACATATACGTCTACATCGTCTGGATTACTTACCACAAACAAACCCGATTGTGAACTGACCTCAACCACATTTTTATCCACCTTTCGGAAAACCGCCAAAGCTTTGGTGTTTTTTTCATTGTGTAAAAAGTTCTTGACACTACCAAATTCACGCACTTGCAGCGGCTGATTAATAGTCTGGTTACAACCACCTAACATTAATAAGGTTAATAAAAGTAAACAATAACGCATAGACAAATCTCCTTTTCTCACCATTACTATAGCATATCTCAATGGGTAAGAAAAACAGATAGATATTACCATTTTAACTAGCCTATCTTATTTGCTTTCCAGTCTGCAATAAGCACTATCTGGCAACAAAAAACAGATAAGCATCACGCCCATCTGTTGAAAAATTTAATACTCGATAGAATAATGTTGATTATCTTGACTTAGCTGCTTAAATAACGCAATGTCCTTTGACTGCAATGCTCGATCAATTTGGTTATCAAAGTTAGCCTTGTTCCGTTCTGAGATGAGTTCATCCATTATTAACTGAGCTAAGAGCTTAATTTCAAAGGATAAGTCGCGTTTGGCCATGATACTTGTTCCAAAGCCTTGATAGTTATTGGATAACCGATAAGACATTTTTTCTTTTTTCATGGATTCCAGCCCCTTCTCTCTAATTTACTTGGGTATATACCACTATACCCTTTTTCTTTAATATTAAACGATCAGAACGGGGTATTTTATTTTGAAGCGGGTATATTAAATAAAGTAATCTTTTAATGTAATAAATTAAGGTTGACTACTATCATATGCAGACAAAACTTATACGTGCTTGTCCTTAGTAAATAAATTTGATCAGAACCAACTTCATTGTTAGGTACAAACTAGTGTGGGTAAGAGACCACATGTTTCTGTAGACCCACACGACTTTGGGATGATAGACTACTGTATGAATGAATTGTGGAAGGAAGAAGTGAAATGAATCCTTATGATCAATTAAAAGAAGGCGAGCGTGGGGCATGGGTAAGTATCATTGCATATTTACTACTGGCCACTACCAAGCTAGTCGTATCTGTACTAGCTAATTCGCAAGCATTACAAGCAGATGGTTTAAACAATACCACAGATGTGATTACCTCGGTTGCTGTACTTATTGGCTTAAGGATATCGCGAAAGCCACCTGATCACGATCACCACTATGGACATTTTAAAGCTGAATTAATTGCTGCCCTTATTGCTTCTTTTATTATGGTAACGGTTGGTTTACAAGTTATTTTAAGTTCAAGTAGCTACCTTTTGTCAGGAAACCTTCCTGAACCAACCATGCTTGCCGCATGGACATCATTAGGCTCTACTGCAATTATGTTTGGTGTCTATTGGTTTGTACGCCAACTCTCCAAAAAAACGAATAGTGCTTCTTTACACGCGACAGCACAAGGAAATTTGTCTGATGCGCTCATTAGCTTTGGTGCCTTTCTGGGAATAATACTGACAAGAATAGGTTTGCCGTGGCTTGACCCCGTTATTGGTATTATCGTTGGTTTTATCATTATTTATGCTGCTTGGGATATCTTTAAGAGCACAAGTCATACACTCACTGATGGATTTGATGATGAATCGGTAGAAAAAATAAGAGAAATTATTGCTCAAGATGGCGAGGTTATTAAAGTTCAGGATATTAAAGGTCGTAGGCATGGCAATCAAATTTTTGTCGACATTACGATCTACGTTGACCCCTATATAACTGTAAAAGAGGGGCATCGTATTACTGATCGAATTGAAGCTAGATTGGCAGAGGAACATGGTATTCCACATGCCCATATTCATGTAGAGCCTAATAAGTAAAATCTACTTTAGAGAAAGAAATGCTTAATTTCTTTCTCTAAAAAATAATACTGTTAAAACTTAAATGAGAACATAAATTAGTTAAGCAAATAAACAACAAGAGAAGCACCTAATACTACGATTACGATGTGAAGTTTAAACACTGATAATAAGATAGCGGCTGTTCCACCAGCTAAGCCAATGTATGGCTGGTCTGGTATCACGTTAATTACCCCTGGAAAGATTAATGCGCCTAATGCTGCATACGGAATAACCTCAAGCCAGCGTCCCATCCATTCTGGGAATCTAATACGATCAACAATAAAGGCTGGTAGAAGTCTTGGTAGGACCGTGACGACAGCCATAAGGATAATAATAAATAAAGGATTGATCATGATTGCCTCCTCACTAAAAAGCTCCCAAAGAAACTAGCGATAATAGTTGATAGGACTATTGCCCAGCCGTCTTGTAAGATGTGTCCGAACGTATAATTTAACACCATAGCAAGGATGGCAACTGCACCATATTTTAAGTTTTTTGTTACAGAAGGCACTAATAATGCAATAAACATTGCATAAAGCGCAATTCCCAGGCTTTGGCTTATTGAAGTTGGCATAACATTACCAACAATTCCGCCAATGATCGAGCCGATTACCCAAGATAAGTATGCTTGTAAAAATAAAGCACCATAGAAATAATACCCTTTTACTTCTTTCGTTTGTTTTGTTTTAAGCGATGCTACTGAGAATGTCTCGTCTGTTAAGCCAAGAGCGAGTAATGCCCGCCATCGATGCGGAAAGCTTCGCGACTGATACATAAAAGATAGGCTAAGAACAAAATGACGAAAGTTAAGAACAAATGTTGCTAGTACAATTTCGACTACGCCAGCGCCTAGCACTAGCATATTTGTACCCATAAATTGAGCCGCACCGGCATAGACAAGGACACTCATACTGGTTAATTCAAGCAAAGTTAATCCTGCCTGTTTTGCCAGCACACCATATGTAATCGCAATTGGCAGATAGCCAAGCATAATTGGAACACCTGCGACCAAACCCTGTTTAAACTGGCTAGTTTCTTGCATCTCACCACCCCCTTTTATAGGTTTGTCAATTTAGTTTTTAGGGTTGAACACGTTATATAATTTTATTAATTATAAACGTTTCCTTGCTTAATTTAAATAGCTTTACCTAGTACACCAAAAAAAAGAAGCTAGCCTGTAAGCTAACTTTCCTTTTGTTCAGTTAAGATAAGTGGTTTATCTTTGGTAATAATAATGGTGTGTTCAAATTGAGCCGATTTCTTGCCATCAACAGTTCTAGCTGTCCAATTATTATCGTCCATTTTACTGTGCCATGTTCCTTCATTAATCATCGGTTCAATTGTAATAGCCATACCCTCTTTTAAGCGCGCACCTTTTCCAGGTTGCCCGTAGTGTGGAATATGCGGCTGCTCATGAATAGTTGGTCCAATACCATGGCCAGTAAAATCGCGCACAACTGAAAACCCCTCTGATTCTGCATACTGCTGAATAGCATGACCAATATCGCCTATTCGATTACCAGCCTTAGCCTGCTCAATTCCTCTATATAAGGAAGCTTTCGTTACATCTAAAAGCTTGCTTGTTTTATCATCTACTTCCCCCACTTGGTATGTCCAAGCAGAATCAGCTAAGCCACCATTTAGATTAACAACCATATCTACGGTTACAATATCACCGTTGTTTAAAGGTTCTTTACGTGGAAAGCCATGGCATATTTCATCATTAATTGAGGCACAGGTAGCAAATTTGTAACCATTGTAGCCTTTTTGCTCTGGTCTTGCACCGTGTTTTTTTAAGTAGTTCTCAACAAATTGGTCAATTTCCGTCGTTGTCATACCGGGTTTAATAATGTCTGCTAAGGCCTGATGAATGTTTGCTAACAATTCACCAGCTGCTGTCATTAATTCAATTTCACGTTTACTCTTTCGTTGAATCATTTAACATTCTCCTTTCCCATAAATACTATATCATATATTTTATCATTGTATTAAGGATTAACCATCAGAATACATAAATGTCCGGTAAAAGAGGTTTAGGCCATGGTTTTTACTGACAAAAAAGGGGGACTCCTATTTGGAATCCCCTTTAGTCTATTTAGTATCCGCCGTATCCCCAAGATGCCCCGATAATTATTAATAAGATGAATAAAACAACAATTAACGCAAATCCAGAGCCATAACCATATCCTCCACTCATCTTGAACCCTCCTTTTCCACTTGAGTCACTTATAGGATATGTGGGTAGCTCAAAAGTGGGAAGGGTTATTAAGAAAATTGGGTAAAAGCCTGCTAAAATGGCTAAGGTTACAAATAATCATTAATATGATAACGCTGACCACTTACTAAATTATCTTCATCACCTAGCAACTTTAGCAGCACTTTAGCTACCTGATCAGCCGACCGAAGCTTGTGTTCAAGCTGATATTGCTTAAATTGCTCAACTTGTTGAAATGCCATTTCATCTGTAGAGCGAATCTCACCTTGCATACCGGTGTCCATTATGCTGGGATCAAAGATGATAATCTTATTATCGCTGTTGAGCTCGCGTTCTTCTAAAGCAGCGGTCTCAGAGAAGTGATTTAATCCTGCTTTTGATGCGCCATACGCACTCCAACCATAAGTAATACGATTAGCTGCGCCCGAAGAAATATTTACAATGACTATCTTAACATTTGCCTTATGAGCTGCTTTTAATGCCAAAGAGGTTATGTGCATCGGCGCTAATAAATTTAGTTGCATGTGTGCCTGAACGTCATCAAGATGATGCTTTGAGACCGTATTAATTGGTTGTACGGTAGCTGCATTGTTAACCAAGTAGACACAATCTGTCTCCTTATTGAAAATATTGGTAATAATTTTAGCAAAACATTGTTTTATTTGCTTTACATCTGTTAAATCGCAGCTAAAATGTTGATAAGTTGTTTGCTGATGCAAAGCTACTTCATTAAGCGCATTATTTTGATTCCTTGCCAGACCACTGACATGCACGCCTTGTTGAAGCATATGCTTTGCGATAGCTGCACCAAGGCCTTTCGATGTGCCCGTTACAATTGCATGTCGCATCATCATTCCCCTTTTTAGTTTGTTGCTAAGTCAATTGCCTGGGTAAAAACAGAGATAATATCGGCTGAATTCTCGATTCCTACCGATATTCTTACAAGACCCTGAGTAATACCTAATAATTCCTGTTCCTCAATTGCTAATGCACGATGTGAGGTGGAACGTGGATAAGAAACTGTCGTTTCGACACCAGCCAAAGTCGGGACGATCTTGATCCACTCCAATGACTTAAAAAACACATCAATGTTACAGTTCTTAGTTAGATCAATCGACACAATGGCCCCATTACCCGCTTCAGAGGCGTGCTCAGGATAGTAGACACAATCAACTGCTGGATGGTTTGCTAGTGCACCTGCTAACTTAGTAGCATTGGAAACTTGGCGCTCCATTCGAATCGCTAATGTTTTTAACCCTCTGCTAGCTAACCATGCTTCAAATGGACTTAACGTCGTCCCTAAATTAATTGCCCTTATTCTGGCTTGTTTAATAAGCGCTTCTGATCCAACTACCACCCCAGCCGTTACATCACTATGTCCAGCTAAATATTTAGTAGCACTATGTACAATAAGATCAATTCCCTTGTTATAAGGTTGAATCAAATAAGGTGTTGCAAATGTATTATCAATAATCGTTTTTAAACCGTATTTTCGCGCCAGATCAACAATAGTATCAAGATTCTCAACTCTAAGTAACGGATTGGTAATTGATTCTGAATAGATAAGGACAGTGTGCTCTTTAATTGCACTTTCCATGAGCGTTTGATCAGTAAAATCAATAAAACTAACCTCAATACCAAAGTTTTTTAGTTCAGCATTAAAGAGCTCATATGTTCCGCCGTAAATATCTGTTGCTGCAATAATATGATCACCTGCTTTAGCAACTGCCAGAACTGCTATTAAAATTGCGGCTAGTCCTGATGAAACAGCTATTCCTTGAGAGGTAGCTTCTAAGTGAGCAACTGCTTCTCCTAGTTCATCGGTATTAGGATTGCCTACCCGAGAATACAGGTAACCTTTTTCACCATTATAAAAGCGCTCAATATCTGCTAAATCATTAAATTTAAAGGCTGTGGTTTGAAAGATTGGCGTTACCTTACTTTGGACATCATCAGCCTTTTTGGTAGAAAAGTGGACTGCTTGCGTATTAAAATGGTTTGTCATCAGTTCGCCTCCCGAATTTAGTTAAAGATATCTATACTCTAACGTATTCCTGCACAATTCGGCAAGCACAGCTTAGCTAATTAACAACATTATTTCACGATTAATTTAATTCTAAAACGAGATCAAAGCTTTTTTGTCAGAGGACCAAGCAAGACTCAGTACTTTATTACCAACATACTTTATGGGGGTTAGTAACTCAACTTTCGCATCAACATATCCAGGTTTAGCTAAGCTGGCTGAGGGGTGGGCGAAGGATTAAGTCTACGGATTGACAGGACCAGTAACTCGTTTGATGAATTAGCCCTTTCTTAAATAAAGCTATCGTTATTAACCCTTAGTGGGGATATGTTCGCTTTATGTCAGTATTAGAGCTACACCTTGTCGGTCGAGAAGATAGTAGAGGGCGGCTTTCGAAGCAGCAAATGCCAGCACCTTAGCTGGATGACCGCTAATAAGCACTATTTCCCCTTCTACTCCTGATTTTAAACGGATTCATTCCTGATGAACATTCCACCAAGGGGAGATAAGCAATGGGTGAGACTCCTGCGGGAATAGCACGTGTCCGAAGACTCCACAAAAAAGTGGTCTTTGCTTTCTAAAGAGGCTGAGACCGTGCCCTTGGGTGCTAGCGTGACACTGAAGAATTGAAGATGTCATGCTTGTGCCCTTGGGTGCTAGCGTGACACTGAATATGGAATGTCAGACTAAGTGCGCGACTTCGTGTCGCAACGCCTAACCGACTCACATCCTGTGAGCCTGAAGATGTCACGTTCGTGCCCTTGGGTGAAAGCGGCCTTTTTTGCTGGAGCCGTACAAACATTTGCATAACCAACGCTGTTTGATATATAACCCAAAAAGAAACCTCATTTCTTTAACAAATGAGGTTTCTTGACCTTATCAGTTTATTGTAAAGCTTCTTCTAATACTGATATATTATGATTCATTAATGTAAAGTAGTCATCTTCATTATCTATATCAATTTGAGTTAAAACCTCCAGATTATGGAACTGTAGACTCGTTAAGCCAGCCTCGTCCTGAATAACTGAAGCAACTCTCGGTTGAATATTTTGCTCAAAAATAACATGGTTAATTGATGAATTCTCAATTAGATCTAAAATTTCTGTAAGCTTACGTTGAGAAGGTTCATCTGTTGGTGAAATACCTGTTATGGCAATTTGCTCAATACCATAATCCCTTTCCCAATAACCGTATGCTGCATGAGTAACGAGTATCTTTTTATTCTCATATTTATTAATGGCCTCCGAGAACTTTTCATCAAGCTCCGTTAATTTATCAGCCAACGTATTAAATTGACTGGTAAAATACGCTTCTTGCTCTGGCATAAGTTTAATAATGGCAGTAAGAATTTCTTCGGCTAACTGTATTGATAATCTTGGACTTAGCCAAACATGAGGGTCATACTCACCATGATCGTGATCGTCATCAGCATGATTATCACTGTGATCCTCTTCACTTCATAATCGTGGTCGTGGTTATGATCATCATCACTTTCATGGTTATGATCGTGACTATGATCACCTTCATCTTCATGACCATGATCGTGACTATGATCACCTTCATCTTCATGACCATGATCGTGACTATGATCACCTTCATCTTCATGATCATGATCGTGACTATGATCATCTTCATCTTCATGACCATGGTTATATAACATTTTCTCCAAGTTGGCTGAAGCTTCTAAGAAGCTAACAGATTCATTGTTAAGTGCCTCTTGAATTTGCGGAGCAAAAGCTTCCATTTCACGATCATTAAAAATGAATAAATCGGCTTCTGCTATCTCTACCATCATCCTAGAGGTCGGTTCAAAGGTATGCGCATCAGATCCAGGTGGAAGAACAGAAGATACAGAAACATATTCACCACCTATTTCATTAGTGAAATACTCAAGTGGATAAAGTGTTGTATAGACCTGCAACACGCTCTCTGTCTGATCTTCTTGGCCATCCTCCTCTGTTGCTCCACAAGCAACCAAGACTAAAATGGTTATGTACATACCTAATGCACGAAAAAATAATTTCATTGGTTTTCCCCCTTACTATAATCTACTAAGTGATTATATCGTAATCATTACGTTTTGTAAACAGTAATTATTACGTTTTACGTAATTGACTAATTTTTTTACTCACAACAATAAAGAGGGGAATGAGAAAACCAACAATAAAACCAAGGACCAAATACGTTGAATTTATCGCTTCAAAATCATAAAACACATTAGGGAAACTAGTCACTGAACCCGTCCATAACAAGAAGCTTACTGGAATTGAAATACTTTGATGGCGCTTGAGCTTAAATAGGTGTTGAACGGCTTTTACAATAATGAAATTCGTTGTAGCTATTTTGAAGAATATTGTAAAAAACCAAATAAACGCAACTAAAACCTCTATTCTTTCAAAAAATTGGGCAATGCGAATATTTTGTCCTAAAACATAAATGGGATAGGTATGTCGGACTGTTCCTTGTACACCTAAAACAGCTATTGAGGCAAACGTAACAATCATCATGCAGAATCCAGCTAGAAGACCACCATATAAAAAAGCCCTTTTCCCATCTTTACGATTATTGACCGAGCTTAAGATAATGACTAAAGTAATCACTTCCAGAAAAGTCATTCCAACTAATGGAATGGCACCTATTACAGTACTCATTTTGTTCAATTGCATGATTGGTTCAATATTTTCTAACCGCGCCTCTGGCCATACTAGTAAGGCCAGAAGAACTAAACTTAAAATAGTAAATGGAAAGAAAATTTCAATACTTCTTGCAATAACCTCTATTCCATAACGAACAGCAATTAAGCTCGTCATTGTCGATATTAAGGCTATTGCGGCAGGAGGGGTTCCCATTAGAATTTGAAGCCCAACAAACTCTGATAGCGCCCAGATGTTAGCAATTCCAGTGTAATAAGCAAAAATAATTAACGCTCCTATAATCACATTGCCGATGATTTTACCGACTGATTGATCAATAGCTGAAAAAAAATCAAGCGTATCGTCATTACTAACCGTTGCATTAAACAAAAGAATTAACACCATTCCGATAATTGTGGAAATTAGCACGGTAATCCAGCCATTTTCTTGTCCGTAGCTTGTCGCAATTGAGGGAATGAATACGATAGAAGTACCTAGTAAGTTCATAAATACTAAAACGAGAAATTGTTTTGAACTTATTTTCTCTGTCATACCTATACCTCCAAATCTACATTCGATACTTTGCTAGCCACTTTTTAACGGGTTCTTTTAATGGCTTTAATAACGTTGCCATTAAAGCAGCAAAGCTTATTATCTCGAGTTTTAAAATAGCACTTAGCACATAGAGACCTGAAATAAGCATACCCCCTAAAAAAAACAACAAATCTTTTGATTGGTAGCGTTTATACTCGTACATAATTAGACAAATACTAATAATAATTAACATACAAATTTGGATCAGCATGGCCTACTTCACTCCCTTTGTTTGTGAATTAATTCGTCATATAATGGATTGGTAATCATACCACCATGCTCAATTCTAACTGAGGAATCGATTTTGATATTAGTCGTTAGAAAGTATTCATCCCAATTTTCTTTGTATTTAGCTTCCCATTCATGGGGATAGTCCCGACGAATAAGTTCACCAAAACCAAATATATCCGTTTCAAATTCCTTGGCAACGGCAATACTTCGTGCTAATAATTCATTCAACCTTTCTGCTGCATAGCGCTCAATCTCTTGAATAACCGCTTGATCTTGGAAGGTCACATCTGCATTTACCTCCCCGAAATTTGCTGTTGATTCTACTGATACAGTAATGGTTATTTCATCATCCTTAATAACGACTGATCGATCGGTTGAACTTGATGTTGTCTCTAAAACAATATAGCGTCCATCCTGCCAAATTAACCGACCAACGGTACTGGCAATATTATCTGTAATGTAATTAAACCCCTTACTCTGATCTTCATTTAGCCAGCCGATTAACTTATCCTCATTAAACACACCAATATGCTCAACAAAAATAGTAGCATAGGGATCCTGGGTCTCGACATTGGCTAAGGTACTCCCTTTTTCAGCATCGCCCCTTATAAATACACCAGTCATTACTGCCTGCTTCCCATCAGATAAAATCGCGTTAACTAATTCATCTAATTTTACCTCTTTCGTAGGCGCCCAGAATTTTTCGGACGACTCAATACTCGTATATATTTTTTCAGCTGAAATATTCTCTAATGGCGATACGATGCCGAGCACTTTTTTGGCTGTCGTATCTTTAGCAATCGTCATGACAAAGTCAGACCTAAATTCATGATCACGCATTAAAAAATCCAATGTATCAGCAATTCCTCTGCGGGCCATACCCTCACCATAAATAACGACACGAATATGACTTAAGAACAGTTTCCTTGGTGAGGTAGCTGTTAGCCTCCGAATGGCCTCAAAAAAGGTATCTGCTTCCACAGTATAATTAGTAACTGACGTTCGATTCGCCTTATCCTGATTAGCAGCAATTTCAGACGGATTAATAACCTGTAAAGTAACTTGGAACTTGCCATCGTGATAATCAATACCAATCGCTGTTGCTAGCATCATATCTGAGAGTTCGACTGCACTCCAACAACCTGAAAGTAATAGTACGGTTATTATTGAAATAAGAAATATTCTCATTAGCGGCCTCCGTTAGGTGGTTCAGGCGCATGGGTTCGGTTTTTGACAATGTTTTTTTGGCTAATTAAATGGGGCCGCTCACGCTTTTTCCATAATGGCGCTCTAACAAATACATCTTTCTGTCCTTGCCAAACAAATGGCGCTAACGGTGTTAAGTAAGGAATTCCAAATGATCTTAAGCTATTCAGGTGTAGCACCATAAAAACCATTCCGGTGAAAATACCGTATAAGCCGAATGAAGCAGCTAAAAACATAAAACCAAACCGTAAAATTCGGACGGAAATTGCCAAATTATACGACGGGAAAATAAAGCTACAAATTGCCGTTAAGGATACAACAATAACCATGGTAGCAGATACGATCCCAGCATCTACAGCTGCCTGCCCTAGGACTAGTGCACCAACAATTGAAATAGCAGATCCAACTGTACTGGGTAATCGAATCCCTGCTTCACGTAACAGTTCAAAGGTCACTTCCATTAAAAGTGCCTCGACAAGCGCAGGAAATGGAATACCCTCTCGTTGAGCAGTTAGACTAATAAGTAAGGTTGTTGGAACCATTTCTTGATGAAAGATAGTCAAAGCAATGTATAAGGATGGTGTTAATAAAGCTAAGAAGAAAGCTAAGGTACGCAATAACCTAAGTAAAGTAGCAATATCACTTCGCTGATAATAATCCTCACTTGATTGTAAAAAGTCGACAAATAAAGCAGGAATCAATAATACAAACGGCGTACCGTCTACAATAATTGCAATTTTACCCTCAAGAATGCCTGCTGATATTGCATCTGGACGCTCCGAATTATAGACAGTTGGGAATGGCGTATACGTATCGTCCTGTACAAGTTCTTCAATATAGCCGCCTTCAAGGATAGCATCTATCTTTATATCATTTAAGCGCTTGTCTAATTCCTGAACAATATCATCATTAGCGACCCCATTTAAATAGGTAACAATTACGTCCGTTTGCGTTTTTTCACCAATGCAGTACTTTTTCATCCATAAATTAGGATCTTTTATTCGCCTTCTAATTAATGAAACATTAGTAGCAACGCGCTCGGTAAATGCTTCTTTAGGTCCCCTAACCACCTCTTGCGTTGTAACACTCTCAATCCCACGACTTTCACCACCCTTTGTGTTAAGTGCCAGACCAGATATTTGTTGTTCAACTAATAAAATAGAATCACCTGATAATAAGGCTTTTAACATGCTAGCAATGGTATTTACTTCTGTAACTGAACCAACTGATAATAAATTTGCTTTTATAGCAGGTAATATGGCTTTATTATTAGTCCGTTTTAATTCGGATGAATCTAACATAAGTTCATGAAGTAAATCAATATAAACAGTCTGTTGATTAATTAACCCATCGATATACATTAACGCTGCTTTTATATCATTTAGTTGGAATTGTCTAATGACAAGGTCTTCACTATGGCCAAGCATCTGACTTGTCAGCTCAATATTTTCTGCTAATACTTCAGAAAGGTTAACATCGTGATCATCTGAGATGTTTTCAATAATGTGCTTTTCTTGTTTTCTAGAGCGTAATCGCATGCTTTCCTCTCCACTCATTGTGTAGTTTTTGTTAGCTTTTACCTAATCTCTTTAATTATGTATCTGATTCCTGGCGTATTTTTTTAAAAAAAAGAGCCACCTGAGTCAATTTCATAATTACTGATAAGAGATGAATATACGAACATTAAGAAAATGATAGTCGATCACCAGGGCAACGATTAAGGTTAGAACAGTGATCCGTTCCGGCAGCCAATGGACTCTCTTTCCGAAGGCATCGCCTCAGCTAACTTGAGTAGCAGGAAGCGCTCCTCAAGTGGATCTTCGGCTGATGCTATTCCTTCCGGAGTCTCGCCCATTGGCTGTCTCCACTTAATTATGTAGATCTAATTAGGTGTCTGCGTTATCAATGGACAGTCCTAATACATACTTAAACGTATTTAATCTTTCAATTTATGCTCACACAAATAAAAGAAGGGGTAAGCATACCTATCATCAAGCATTCAGCAGTCCCGTAGACTCCTATGGGAACAAATCACTT
>NZ_FODJ01000026.1 GCF_900110345.1 Amphibacillus marinus | reverse complement strand
AGTTTTGGGGTGGTTAGTATGATTTACGGTGGTGCCGCAGCGGCCAAGCATGTCCGTGGAGTGGCGACTGTGAAACCACTCACTGCCCTTAACACCCCGATTCAGGCAGGGCCAATTGGCAAGCCCCTTTTCGGTCAAAGTGGTAAGCTGAACGCCTTAGCGTTATGGAAGAAGATACGAGAGAACATTGGGTTGAGTAAGCGAGCGCGTCAGGCTTCGAATTTTAAGGGTCATGTGAAGAAGGAACAGGTTGTTTTGAATGGTGGAAAGCAGGCTGGCGGGTCTGGAAAAATAATGAGTAGTATGGATGCTGAGAAGCACGCTTTTAATGCTACAAAAGGTGCTGGTAATTCTGATTCAATTGTATTAGGGAAATTTGATGGTGGTGGGTCAACAGCGTATACTACTAAAGCTAAAGAATTTGGTGCACAATTTTTTGAGTTGGATAATTGGAATGAATTAAGTAAAATATACAGTGATAAGGAAATATGGAAAATAAATGAGAAGTTCCTAGATATTCAAATTGGCGCTGGAAGGGACATATACCTATCACATAATCCACTTGATTATATTGGTGATGGTTCATTTTATTCGCAAGAGATAGCTTATCTGCAAAATCATGGTTTTACTTTTGAAAAGATTGGAGTGCTATGGCGTGTTGTCAGATGATAGTAAATTCATTAATGATCATTTTTTGGACTATACCAAGAAAAATTTTTTAAAGTATTTTGAGAAGGATATAATCTTAAAAAACGAAGAGTATTCAAATGATTCAGCAGGCATGGGGTTTTATAGATTAACATATGAATATTTAAGTTATCAAATAATCTTTGAATATGAAAGGTTGCGTTTTACTATAAGGATAAAATATAAAGATGCTGTTTCTAACTTTTTTGCACAACATAAAGAATTATTAAATAGCTTGACAGAGGAAAATATAAATAAGTCAATATTTATTTTGAAAAGTGACCTAAAAAATAATAATTTAAGTTTTTTTTATATTACTAAAAAAGGAGAAATAAAGAAAATTGAATTTTGATAAAAAAGTTGATGAAAAATACCTAGATTATAGATCACAAGTTTTAAAATACACAAATCAAGATATGAATTTATTACTTGAAAACGAAAATCAAGTTTATATTGCAGTATTTGATATTCCAATTAAGAGTAATATTATTGGTATTCAAACTCAAACTTTGGCTTTAGTTTTTGGTTTGAATACGCATCTTTATAGTGGTTCTGGTTCAAAATTAACAAAATTAGAACATTATTCAAAAGTAATGAAAGCAATGCAATCTCTATTACTTAGTTGCTCTCAAGTATTACCTTTTATGAAGTTAACCAATAATTTTGATTTTTATAATAGCAAGCATGTTAGGGTTTATTTAAAAACAGAAAGAGGTGTCTATTTTAAAGAGCTCTCTAAAAAAGATAAAATTGATAATTTTTTACAGAATATGATGAATTATGTTTTAGATGAGATTACGAAAACAGGGGCCTTAAAAAAGTAATAAAAAAAAAATAAGAAAATTAAGAGCTATTTTGTGGAGGTAATGAATTTCTTATCATTGTTAAGTAAGGGTGTATTAATTTATTAATTTTATAAATAAAACAACATAGCCAAAGTAAAAAGCTGCTTTCTAAAACAGAAAAGCAGCTTTTCTATGTGTTCTAAAAGAAAAATAAAGCAGAGCCTAGGTGCTTTTTATCGGGTCATGCTATACACTATAAGGAGGAGAAGCCGAATGGTAACCCGTGTCAATATGGCGGAAGTTCGAGACTTTCGGGATGATACCCGTGCGTTATGCCG
>NZ_FODJ01000003.1 GCF_900110345.1 Amphibacillus marinus | reverse complement strand
CTTATTATTGAGTTTTTAAACGTAGTTAGCTAAAAATAAACACATGAAAAAATCCACTAACTAGCATAGCGTGTCGCATTCAGCAGTCCCTTCGCTTTCTGCTACTCAAGTTAGCTGAGGCGATGCCTTCGGAAAGAGAGTCCATTGGCTGCCGGAACGGATCACGGTTCTAACCTTAATCGTTGCCCTGGTGATCGACTATCATTTTCTTAATGTTCGTATATTCATCTCTTATCAGTAATTATGAAATTGATTCTATTTTATACATTTTGTAACTTTTTCTGTTTTTTATTGACCTATTATAGCACTTTTTTTAAATTTTACTATCAGTTTACAAATGCGCTATAATGTAAATAATTAACTATTAAGAAGGAAGAAGGAAGAAGAACATGCCTGCTAAAATTATTCAGCTTAAATCAAATGAAGAGATTATAACTTGCTTTCCATTAATGCAACAGCTCCGTCCGCAGCTCGATCAAGCGCAATTCCTAGATTTAGTTACTGAAGCCATTAAAGTAGATCGTTATCATTTATTTGCACTACTAAGCAAAGAAAATATCGTTTCCGTTATTGGCTTTAAACCTATGACGACATTATATTATGGACGGTTTATTTGGGTCTGCGATTTGGTAACACATGTTGATTATCGTTCAAAAGGTTACGGCGAGAAATTGCTTAATTTTACTGAGTCATGGGCAAAAGATCATCAATATACCTCCATTGCACTATCATCAGGTATGCAAAGAACAGATGCTCACCGCTTTTACCAGCAGAAAATGCACTATGGTAAAGTAAGCTATGTGTTTAAGAAGGATATCTAGTAAAACGCCCCGTGTGGCATTGGTCACACGGAGCGTTTTACTACTGTTTTAAATCAATCCGAAATGGCTCAAACTCCATCTCTTTCCAATCATTCTCCCAATCTTCGTCAATGTAAAATAAGGTCATTATTGGTTTTACTTCAATATAACGAACCTCTTCAGGAAATATCGGCGTAATGATCGTCGTTTTCGCGTAAAGATAACCCGTTTGATTGCTATTAGGATAGTATACGTTACCCTCACTATCCACAACTTCATAATTTACAATAGCATCGGTAAAGAATGGATCGTCTCGTAGACTTGAACGATCTAATTGATGGTTAAGGACAATATATGATGAAAATGGCGAAACGATCATTTCTTCTAGTTGAATAGTTATCAAGTCATGGTTAACAACCTCTTGATTATACACTATCGGTTGATTATCAACTTTTTCTAACTCAAATGAAATGGTCCAACTTCCTTTATACATACCTTCCTCTACCGATCGGTAAGCATTTTCTCCATAAGCATCCCAACTATAGCCCCTTATCTGATCACCTTCAATGGTAACTTGAACCGTTTCTGTCGGCTCGCTATGGCTAATGCTCATCGTTTCAATTCCTTCATATTCAAACGCTCTCACCTTATTTAACATAGCCAAACTAGAGGATTGAAAGCCAATATTATCATTGTCATCAATGCTTAGAAAGCTAAAATTTAAATGTTCTCCTAGATCCTGCTTTGATTTGACATGATAAGCAACCATAATCCGTTCACCATCATACAAGGCATTAGTAACTGTTAAATCAATTCCGATACTAGAATCTGATAAATGAATAGGCATTATAGCTTCTTCAACCTCTTGCTTATTCTCAGAATCATTATCACTAAACCATGAAAAGACATCTCCCCATATGGGAATATTCCCTGCAAAAGAAGGATTTAGTACGGCTATAATTATGTTACCTACTAAGAAGAGTGTACAAATAACAGCTATTGTATAACCACGATTCACCTTATATACAGGTTTGTTGGGTAGCTTGTTACAAACCTGTTGTTTAATTCTTTTCCGTTCTAATTCACTAATGGGTAACTCCACCATTGTTTCATCTAAGTTTAAGCGATTAAATGTTTTATATAGAATTTTCATAAAACCAGCCTCCTAGCCCTGAGTGATGCAATTTTTTTTTACCGCGATACAAGCGATTATCAATAGCAGCTTTACTCAAGTTAAGCTGCTTAGCAATAGCCTGATTTGACATATCTAAAAAATATTTCATAATAAAAATGTTACGATCAACTTCTTTTAATTTAGTAAGCTTATGCAACAATTGCTTCGCTGTTTGCTGCCTTAACACCTGCTCTTCAGCAGACTCAACAACATGGACATGCTCTTCCAATTCAGCAAAGCTAGGTTTGCTAAGTAGACTTCTTTGTCTATCAATCGCTTTATATTTTGCTATTGTACATAGCCATTTTCGAAATGCTAAAGCATCCCCATTGAATTGTTTAGCATTAGTAAATGCAGCAATAAAGACATCACTAATACATTCCTCAATTAATTGATAATCTTGATAGGTACTTAGTTTATTAACCACGACTGCTTTTACAATTCCTGAATAATGATCAACTACATATTCAAGTGCTTCATGCTTCCCTTTTCTTAATAGTTTGATAAAATTATCATTAGTAAGTTTCATCGCTTAGCTCCTTTTCATAAAGGCCTTTACACTATAAACATCGCATCAACGGAAAACTATTCTCATTTTTCCATAAAAAATAAAAGGAGGCGCTTATATGAGGGCTCAACAAGCACTAAATAGATACATAGCAGCTACCAATAGCCACGATTTTAACGAAGTTAAGCAGGTGCTGGATGAACATGCGGTATATTGGTTTACCGATCAAATCTGTACAACCCATGATCAAATTAAGAACTACTTCGAAGCAGCATGGGCTTTGATTAAAGATGAAGTATATCAAGCACGGGAAGTAAAATGGATTAGTCATGATCAAGCAAGTGCTACCTGCCTGTACACCTACTATTATGAGGGATATCTTGATGGAGAATTCATATCTGGAAGTGGTCGCGCCACTAATGTCTTTGTCAAAAACACAAATAATGAATGGAAACTCATTCATGAGCATCTAAGCTCCGGGAAAGGTTAGTTTTTTGCGTAAGCTATTACAAGGTCGGGACAAAAGGGTAATTAGATAAGGAAAATCCGAACATTATGTCTGAAAGCGTATAGCGCTTCGGTAAAACACTTCGCTTAATCAGAATGTTCGGATACCCAATTTCAATATTTAGTTATGTCCCAGCCCATCAGCTACTGGCGCTTTTTAGTCTTCTTGTTATGCTTTTTCTCCATTTCGGTTAATGGCTCATTCGCAAACTCATGATCAAACTCTCTTGGCATCGTCTGTTTCTTCGCTTGTTGATCATTTACAGGCCGTTTTATATAGGCATCATCTCGCTTGGTCAACTCAATCACCTCCATATTGCTAGGATGTGTGAGTTCCAATAGACCTATTCCATTTATTTTTGCAAAAGAAGAACAACCTCATCACCGACATATTCCCCAGTCTTGGTAAAGCCTTGCTTTTCATAAAGCGTAATAGCAATGTCATTAGCCGGTTCAGCTGATATTCTTAGCTCCTTATCGGGGTTTGTCTGCTTAAAGTCATTAATTGCCACTTTAAGGGCTTTTGTTCCATACCCTTTTCTTTGCTGCTTTTGATCTAGCATAAACCGCTCAATCCACCAAGAGTCTTTATCATAATACTCATCTGCTGGATGATAACTAAACATTAGAAAGCCTACTAGCTCTTCGTTATCGTATATCCCAAAGGGTAACCGATTCGGTTCATACTTTGCTTCTAATAGTGAATACCAATTTGCAGCAACGAAATTCTCTTGGGCCTCAGAAACTGTTAGATTAGCACATTCTTTATAATTAGAGTGATCAATTTCCTTCAATAAAATAGTCATTGCGAACCCTTCCTTTTTTTGATAATTTCTAATTTCACAGCCGTTCCCGCTCAATTTTCGCCTATCAATTTCTCTCCTATGGTTAAGGCTACCACAACTGGATCATGAGAGAAAGCGTTTTATTAGCAAAACATAAAGTCTAAGATAGTACCCCAGCACTCAATTCGATTAAATTCTTGTTTTTCTGACTGAAAATGCACCTTAATAGGAGCCATTGTTAAAAATTGATTTGTTAAAATAAGTGCGCGATCACCAAAGAAAATTGCCTCTAATGCAAGTGGAAGCTCACGTCTAAATATGTAATCTCTTTTCTTTAAATTCTGATCCTCGTCTGCTCCAATCCAGACACTAATTTGCAAAATCCAGATACCGTTTTCATAGCACCACCTCCCAATTACCTCATCCCTTGTTGGTTGAATACGTTCATGGGCTATTCTTAAACCAATATCTAAAAATAGAAATCCTCTTTCATCAGAATGCGTTAAGGTATAGACTCTACCAATAATGGGATCAACTTGACTAACACACGAAGAAAAGATGACATAAAGCTTACTTGGGTCAAAAACATGCAAGGTAGATACCCTCCAATATTTATTTTTACTATAAATATACGAGGACAGTACACAAAATAGTCTTTTATCTTGCTCCAACAAATAACTTGGTTTGCACGTAAATTAGTAATCGATTCGCCTAAATGATTACTTAACAAAATAGGCAAGGAAAGACTGTTAATCATAACCTTTCCTAACCTTATTCTGTTACATTTTATCTGGTGCAGCAATACCTAACAGTCGTAGGCCTTCTTGTAAAACGATTGTGACTGCGTTTACTAATGCAATTCTTGCCCCAAGCTGATCATCCGCCGTTAATACCTTAACATTGGCATAATATTTATTAAAAGCTTGACTAAGCGAGATAAGATAACGGGCAATTTGAGAGGGATCATTTTCATGAAAAGCACTCTCAACCTTGTCAGGAAAGGCGGTGAGATGCTTGATGACTGGCCAACTCCAAGTATCGCACAGACCTTGCATAAAGCCATCTTCGGACAATAACTCAGCCTTGGTAATAATTGATTGTGCCCGCGCATGGGTATACTGAACATACGGACCTGTCGTCCCCTCAAAGCGAAGCATTTCATCCAAGGAAAACTCAACATTGTGTAATCGATAATGCTTTAAATCATGAAAAATCATTGCCCCAATTCCCACTTGGTGTGCTACCTGCTGCTTGTTTGGTAAAGAAGGATTTTTCACATTTATATTGTGCTCTGCTAGCTTAATTGCATCATTAATGACGTCTTCTAACAAAACGACCTTTCCTTTTCGTGTTGACATTTTTTTGCCGTCTTTTAAAATAAAACCAAATGGGACATGTTCCATCTTTTGTGCCCAATTAACGCCTGCCTTAGCCAGTACTGTAAACACCTGGTTAAAGTGTAGGCTTTGCTCATGTCCGACTACATAGACTGCTTTTGAAAACTGATAGTTGTGATAACGATCACGAGCAGCAGTTATATCTCTTGTCGCATAAAGTGTTGCACCATCCTTCTTCTTCAGGAGACATGGTGGTAGAGCCGACTCATCTAAACGGACAACCTCAGCACCTGCTGATTCAACTACAAGACCTTTCGCTTTTAACCATCTAATGGTTTCCGCCATCTTGTCATTATAAAAAGCCTCTCCATTAAATGAATCAAAGCTGACATTAAGCAGATTATAAACGTGATTGAAAGCATGCAAAGACTCTTTTCTAAACCATTGCCAGAGCACCGTAGCCTCACTATCGTTATCCTCGAGCTTTTTAAACCATTCTCTTCCTTGATCATCTAATTGAGAATCTGCTTCAGCTTCCTTGTGAAATTTCACATAAAGATTCAATAAATTTTTAATTGGCGCTTCTCTAACCTGTTGTTCATCTCCCCATCGTTTATATGCACAAATCAGTTTTCCAAATTGTGTACCCCAGTCACCTAAGTAATTAATCTTCACAACCTTGTACCCGCATTTTTCTGCAATTTTAGCAAGTGAATTTCCAATTACAGTAGAGCGTAAATGCCCCATTGAGAATGGCTTTGCAATATTAGGTGATGAGAAATCGATGACAAATGTCTTATTATTGCCAAATTGATGGGCACCATAAGCTGAACGATTTAATAAAATATTAGTAAGTACACTGTTACTAACTAATTTCTTATTTAAAAATACATTCAAATATGGACCTGACGCTTCAACACTCTCGAAAGAAGCTTCTTGTATCTCCTTTGACAACTTAAGGGCAATCTGATTTGGCGACTGCTTTAATAGTTTGGCTAATCTAAAACATGGAAAAGCCAAATCACCTTGACTTTGGAATTTCGGTTGCTCAATTAGCGACATAATTTCTGCTTCAGTTATCGTCAAATTGAATAAAGCAATAATTCTTCTTGCCAGTAAGCCTTCATACATTGCACACAACTCCTATCTAGTTCAATTGATATTTCCAATCCATAAAAAAAACGCCTCTATAAAATATATAGAGACGAGATTTCACCCGTGGTACCACTCTGATTGTCCACTATTGGACCAGCTTGAAGACCGATAACGAGGTCAGACGATGTACTCTACTACAAAAACATTCAAGCACATATCTCCAAAGTGCGCTTCATTAATAACCTTCAGCTAGGCTCTCACCATCCCCAGCTCGCTTCATTGTAATTATTAATTACTCTCTTCATCATCAATTCATATAGTTAGACTTGATTATATCACGCAACCTAAAATGGTCAAGTTCTTAAATACGCTTCGCCATCCAGATATCGGGTTTTCCTACACCATTTGCATCGGGTATGACACCGACAATTTGAAAGCCGATTTTTTCATAAAAGGAATATGGGTGATTCTTTAAGTTTCTGATTGCTTTAACATGGTCGAACAGATTCTGATAAAGATTCACATTTGCTAATGAGGTCTGAGAGAATACATCATCTGCACCTAAATAAAGTGTAATACCACCTTTCTTAATCAGTTCCTCCTCAAGCTTCTCCACTAGCTTCGTCCCAATTCCTTGAAGACGATGATTATATGCTACTGCCAATGGATGAAGCTCCCAACCACTTTGTCCATACTGAGGTAAAGCACCGATCAGTCCGATTACCTGCTTATCCTTAATTGCAATAAAACCCATATTTGATTCTCGAAGCAGATATTGAATTTGATCTTCTGCAGTTTGAAGGTACATTTGTGGAAAGGTTTCCCGTAGCAACTCTGCCACCTGATCTAAATATACAGAATCAGCTGTAAGTTCAATGATTTCCATTATTTTTCCTCCTCTCAATAATTAACTTTTCACTTGATTTGCTGCATTAACTGATAAATCTTTCTCGTTGTATTTACATTTCTTACGGTCATTTTTTGATAAATGCTTTGACCAGCGAGACGCATCATGCCACTTCTTGTAACCTGCTCTCTTTCCACATGCCACAAGACATCTTGGTTTAAAAAGATGACGTCATCGATTGCGGGTTTTATCGTTAATTGTTCTTTAAGATCGGCAGGGCTGACATCCTCCCAGCAAAACAACACATCACTTTTCATCTGCTTGTTATTCTGCCAAGAATCAGGCAGCTTCATCATCAACTGCTCCAATTGCTCAATATTTCTAAGCAAGACTTTTATAGAAAGGGCGAAGTGCTTTACAATTGCTTGCTCAAGAATTTCGGACAATGACTCTACTGATAAGATGTCAGATTTAAAAACCACGTTTCCCGAATTAATATATGTCGAAACCTGAGCCATCCCCACTTGCTCAAAAACACATTTTAGTTGCTTCATTTCGACTTTATTCTTTCCACCAACGTTAATGCCTCTTAATAATGCAACATAAATCATCTGTAACAATTCTCCTTTTTATGATCTTCTGTTAGACATCAAATAATTGCCTGCGATTTTAATAGCGGGAATAAACCGAGCTTCCGATTGGGTAATTAATAATCCAATTATTTTAAAATAATCTTAATTGCTGATCACCTAAATCATTATACTCAATTTCTAGCATCGTTTGTAATGTTTTAGCGTTTTCAGCAGCATCTCCACCTGAATTGTTATTAAACAACACATAAATTTTCTTACATTGTTTATGTAAGGCTTGAATATGATCCCGCCATTGCTCAAGCTCAGTTTTATTATAATGATATAAATAACGAACCTCCCGCCAGCTCGTCTCAGTGTTTTTTGGCCGATTCCAACCATGTATATTGCGACCATGGAGTCGAATTAGCGTAGCCGGTTTTGTCGGTACGAGGACCGTTGGAATTGAACCATCTCCTACCTGCGGCTCATCTACAATGGTGTGATTCCAATTATTAGCGTTCAAGTAGATTAATGTATTATTGTAGTTTGCTTGATTAAACCACGTTCGATTTCTAAACTCTAATGCAATCGGTATTTCCTTCATCTTCTGTTTGCAGTAATTAAGGTATAAAATATGCTCGTCTTTACAATCAAACCAGGGGGGGAATTGAAATAAGACCATTGCTAATTTATTTGCATCAATCAAGGGTTGTAACGACGCAGTAAAGGCTGCAAACATGTCTGTCTTAGTAGAATAAGGTGAATCACCACGCTGATGACCAGTCATGCCCTGGTATGCTTTAACAACAAACTGAAATGAAGCTGGTGTTTCTCTTACCCACTTTTCCATATTCTTAATGGGCTGAACAGCATAAAATGATGAATCAAGTTCAACAATAGGAAAATGGCTACTATATTCTTCCAGCTTCTCATTCGTTTTAATTGTGGGTGGATAGAGGGTATGGTGATCACCCCATCCTGTTACACCAATATAAATCATGTCCAAACGCCCCTTGCAGTTTAAAACTTTACCATAGTTTAACACAATCAAGGCGTTAGAACGACTAATAATAATTAGAAACTTGATCATTTAGTTAATTGGCGCTGTATATCACCGATTTATAAAGTAATAATATCTTCTAAATTCCATAATTGGTTTACAAGGTGATAAACAACGCCCCTCACTTCTTTGTAATAACAGAGCTACAATTAGCATGGAATTGGGCTGTTTTATGTCATACTAATAAAATGCTCATGTCAAAATAACTGAATAGTACTAAAAAATACGAAAGGCTTGTGTCAGATACGACACAAGCCTTTCGCTAAACGCTCACGGACAAGCAATTAACCCACCTGCTTATGAATTAAGCTAGATGAGAATTCTGACCAAATTTCATTTTTAAAAGGGTGCAAGCGATATTTAATGATCCGATAAACTTGCCAGCACGCTAACACCATATTTAACACTAGGCTTATAATTGATAGACTCCAATTAGCAATTGGGTTGTAGCTAACCGTTACATTAAAAACACTGCCTTCAGCAAAGAAATAAGGAAAGGTCATCACCCAAATCATCCAAAAAGATAGTGTGTGGGCCCTAGTCTGCATCCAAGTACCTTTAGCCCACAATAATGCCGGGATAGTTGCAGCTATGTTTAAGCCAAACCCGGAATAAAAGGCATTTCCTGGTGCACAAGCATATACATAAGCAATATTCCAAATACCATAGGCAATAATGTACAGTGTACTTTGATCATGCCACACCATATCCTTGCATTGGCTATCTGAAGCTTTAATACCAACCCAACCACAAATTAATAGTAAATTGAGTAACCCTGCAACTGCATTGAGGTAATTCCAGCCACCAGAAATGTAGTACATCCCATCTACCATACCTTCAAAACCAACTAGGCCAACTTGAAATTCACGAACGACTGCCTCAAGAATGTTGACAGCTAAGATCGCCGCTACGAACCCTTTATACCAGCGATACTTGTTGTGAAGATGAGAAAATCGAACACCCATAAAAATAAGACTGCCTAATAAAGCTGAATATACTTTAATCCAAGTAAACCATGACGTAATCTCATTATCACGATTTAAATACCAGAAGACAGTCAAAACCATAGGTAGGCAGATAAACAAGAGGACACTTGCCCGTTTACTTCTTCTAACAAGCTCATTTAATACAATTAAAATGGCTAATACGACTAACCAAACAAGCATGTTATACCAAGGAAATTGTTCAAAGAAAAACATTAACACTCACCGCCTCACTCACTTAATAAATTCTCTCTTAATAACACTGCTAATCGATCTAAGTCCATTACTTTTTCGTTAAGATAATTAATTCGCACATGCTGTTCTTCTATACTTACTAATACCTCTTCGACCGACGCACTTAATTGCTCAGATGTACTTGAAACACCATCAACTTCTTCCAGAACAATACTAGAGGTCTGGCTCAGTTTATTCATCCTCTTACTAAGCTGATTGGAAACTGATTGTAAATCGCCAATATTTTTGTCAATTGTCTCAAACGTAGAAGTTGTTTGCTCAGTGATTACCTTCCCTTCACTAAAGAGTTTCTCACTTTGATTAAGTCGCTCTGAAGCTTGCCCGGCTTTTAACTGTATTTGCTTTAAAATCTTGGTAATTTGGTCAGTAGAACGCATCGAATGCTCTGCCAACTTTCTTACTTCTTGTGCAACGACTGCAAAGCCTCGACCCGATTCACCAGCTCTGGCAGCTTCAATTGCTGCGTTTAACGCTAACAGGTTTGTCTGCTCTGCAATCCCTGAAACTGTTGCTAAAATTGACTCTACCTCTGTTGTTGCTTGATTTAAATCAGTCATCTCGGTTACAACCTCAGTCAAGTGCCTATCAACAATTGCGATTTTCTCACTTAACAGTTTCATGTGGTGATTACCCTCAGTTACTTTATCGACTGTATTTCTTGTATTTTCTGTGACGGTATTCGCTTGTGTTGAAATGTTCTGGACATGCTCATTAATCGCATAGATTGCTTCGTTAATCTCGGTTGCATGAACAGTTTGCCCCTCAATCCCTGTCGCCATCTCATTGAAGGTTGTTGTAAGTCCGTTTGAATAGGCTTGTGTCGATGTTGAATGCGTCTTTAAATCTACATTCAAAGCATCTAACTCTTTTACAGTCGATTGAACATGCTCAATCATTAAATCCATTACTTCTTTCGATTTCACTGCTTCATCCGCCAGCTCAAGCGTCTGATTCTGAATTCTTTTTCCAATTATGCTCTGATAAACAAGGAATAATGTCATCAGGATAAATAACACATTGAGTGCAATTAAATGGACATTTGTGTAATCGACGATCGCAAGCTCACCAAATTTAATTGCAAAATAATTGGTAATAAAAACACCAAAAAGCCCTGAAACACATACATACCGATATGAATGATATAAAGACATAATAATAATACTGTAGTAGGTTAACAGATATGTCGTTATCGCTGGCCGATTATCCAGCATGAAAACTGTCATAATAGCAAGGCTAACAATTAATATGTAAGGAATCCAGTTCTCCATTTTTTTAAACTTATTCATTAAATAGACAATAATAATCGTACTAATGCCAAAAGTTGTCCCTATTAAATTAGTTCTTAATGGCAATCCGGCTGCAAATAAGATAATGGATGCCAGTACGACAGATAAAATGTACAAATTAATTAACAGGCTATTCCGCTCTGAAAATGTATAGGTTTTTCTGTTCATTCCTTTACTCCCTTCAAAAGTTATCTTCTCTTTATACTATATCGAACAAAGCTAGCGTGTTTATATCATTATTTCTAATAATTTGTGAACATTTTATGTCATGCTAAGCGAAAAAAATAGACTAGCCTAAAAAAAGCCTAAATGGCGATTAAGGTAAACTTGATTACCACAATCGCCATTAAAAACCTTCCTAAATTAAATTGTCTCATTAACCTAATACACTAAAAAGAAGCTATTTCAACGCTGTTACGAATTAGTAAATCCATTCAATACCTCGATAAGAGCTAACACGAACGCCTGAGTATCCTCCATTTCAATATTGTCAGAGGTTTGCATCACTGTAAATATTAAATTTTGAAAACTAATGGTAATGACATCGTTTACTTCTGCTAGCTCATCATTAATGTCGTACCCAGAGTTAACATTGTAATAGACAATGTCATTACCAATAAAACTGGCTGTATAGCCTGCTGTAACAATCATCAAGCGACTCTGATCACTATTTTCATAGAAAAATGTCTCTTGCGTCGATTTTAAAGGTGACTCTAGCTTGCCTGATTCTGTAATCCACTGTCGTTCACCAAAGCTAAGTCGCTCATCAATTCTAATTGCATCAATTCCCATTGAGCTATCTTTAAAATTATAATGATTAACGTCTAATAAAGTAGGAATCTGACTCATTAAGGCTTGAAAAGTAGGGTAATCTATAAAAGTAGTAGCATGTTCTATTTCGTAATTATTTTTGTCTTCCTTTGCAGTACATCCAAACAGAACGAGTAAATTTATAATGATAAAAAAATTCAATAACTGACTTTGTTTATAAAAGATCATATTAAACACCTCTTTTTTTGTTTGCAGATCGTTTTACAACGAAAGTAGCACATTTGTAACAAAATTAGTTATAGTTTTATATTCTCTACAAGTTTATACATTTCCTTTGTTCCAAAAAACTAATTTTAGCAAAATAAAAACGCTTAGCTATTCACATAAATTAAGTCATTTTTTAATTTTTAGCTCAAAAAACCCTCACTTATTAGTGAGGGAGGACCTTCAACTGCTTCTTGAGCAAGATTCTATTGGTTGTTACCTTATTCAAACTTAAACCAGCTAAAGTCAAATTGACTGCCTGGCAAGAAAATAAAGGTAACGTTTTGCATACCCTTAACCGTTTCTAAAGCAAATTCACGCTCCACATATCCTTCCGACTCAGTAAATTCTATCAGCTGATTAATTTGCTGTCCGTCTTGTTCAAACCGAACATGAATCGTATTTTTATCAATTGGTGAATGACCATGAATGATAAGTTTGTGTAGACCGTGCTCACCAAAGTCTAACGCTTCAAAACTAAGGGAGACATTATTACCAATTCCTTCAACTGCTGTTGCTGTTTTAGTAAAGGTATCGCCGTATATTTGATCCGCCGCTACCGCATCGTTCTGATTAAAAGCACGGTTATATGGTTCAAAGGTAAACCCTTTGATGTGTACTTTCTCATTAAGCAAAAAGTAAATGGAAGTTAAGCCGGTAAGTCGTTTAGCAAGCTTATAGGTGTCCGGCTGGTACACGTTCCAAATTGATTCTTTTTGATAAATAACATCAGCTAATAAAACGCTACCTTCCGTTCTTGGTTTACCTTCCCAAATCTGAATAGGGTATTGTGCGCTTGACAATGCAAAGATTGGAATAGTGATCGTATCTGAACCAAATTTGCCAAAGTCAATATCGACAAAGCCAACTTGCGTCTCGCTATCTCGACTGGTCGCAAAGCCCCGCTCATTTCCACTTGAGACATCCCCGATATGATCATCATATAAACCACCTGCAATGAATGTATACGGATTTTTATAGGCAACACCCAATCCCGTCGCCTCAAGATCTAGCTCTGAAATTATTTTCACTTTATCAGTACCATTTTTCGTAGTACATCTGACTCGGAATTTCCCATCACCTTTAGCCTTAACGATGGTACGGCCTTGTTTTTCCAAGACTTGAGCGATATTCGTCTCAACACCTTCATCTGTTACAACACTCCAGACAAGCTCAGGATAAGAGGTGTGCTTTGGATAAATAGTTGCCGCTATTTCAATCTCAGTTTGCTCAGCAGTAAACTGTTGACCCGCTTTCGAACTAAGCTCAATTTTTCGTACTGGTACTTCGTTTGCTTTGCCTGTTTTTATCGCGGTCTCTTGATTCTCAGTTAAGACCATCCCTTGGACATCGTTGGCAACGGAACCAACTGCTTCTGCAGTTAATGCTACTGCTGGCAACCCGTTGGCTGTTACTTCAATACAGATTGAACCTGTCACATTTGTTGCTGCAATAATTGCCATTAACTTACCACTAAATAACCGTCTGCTGAGCCCTTTGTATTGATCATAGTCCGTACTATCGCCATTATCCAAACCAACTAACCGACCTGCTCCACTTACCTTAACCGCAACACGGTTGGTTGAATTCTCCACAGGATAACCATTGTGGTCAATTCCAGCAATTTCAACAAAGATAAGATCTTCACCATTTGCTTCAATGACTGTTTTATCTGCTGTCAATGCTAGCTGTTCAACTTCTCCAAATGAGTGCTTCGCATCTGTTGCAATAACTTGGTTATTCTCATCATACGCGATCGCTTTTAACTCACCTGACTGATAAGTCACTTGCCAGATCGGTACAATTTCTTTCCCATGGGCATGGTTAATTTCCTTAATACCTAACGATTTGTCATTTAGAAACAACTCGACCTTTGGTGCATTTGATGCAACACGGACATCAATTGTTTGCCCAGGGTTGAAGTCCCAATAAGGGAAGATATGAACCATTGGTGCCGTCTTATAGTTAGTCCAGCCCGCTTGATAAATATAGTAAGTATCCTTAGGAAATGTTGCGGTATCAAGCTGACCAAAGTAAGAATTCTTAGTATGGTATGGTGTGGGTTCGCCAATATAATCGAAACCCGTCCATAAGAATTGACCTAATGAAAATGGCGTATCACGCTCAGCGATAATACAAGCTTCTGGTGACTTTGCCCCCCAGCTAGTTGTACTGTTTCCTAATGCTGAACATTGTTCATCATCGTCTGCCAAAATCGCTTTATGGTATGGAAAATGATAAATGCCGCGACTTTGGACCACTGAAGCTGTTTCACTTCCATAAATAATCCAGTCTGGATGCTCCTGATGATGCTGCTGATAATATTTCTCAGCATAATTATAACCGGCTACCTTGACAATGTCGGCACATTTCTGCGCATTTTCCCAAGGCATATAGTTAGAACCAATCGTAACACGACCATTCTGCTTCGGATCAAATTCCTCAACATAGTTTAATAGCATTTGACTAATTTCTTGGCCACGCTTATCCGCATGCGTATCATAGATTTCATTACCAATACTCCACATGATTAAGCTTGGATGATTGCGATCACGCTTGACCCAGCTCTTCACATCACGATAAACCCAGTCATTAAAAAAACGGGCATAATCATAAGGTGTTTTTGATCGTTCCCACATATCAAAGGCTTCAGAACAAACGAAAAAGCCCATTTCATCAGCAAGGTTCATTAAGGCTTTTGCTGGCATATTGTGAGCAGTACGAATTCCGTTCACACCCATCTCCTTTAGCAGCTTCAACCTTCGCTTCAAAGCAACTGGATTAAAAGCAGCACCTAATGCGCCTAAATCATGATGCTCACAAACACCATTAATTTTTTCCTTTACACCATTTACAAATAACCCCTGATTAGGAATCATCGCAATTTTTCTAAATCCGATCTGCTGGGTGATTTGCTCAATTAGATTACCCTGTTGATCCTGGAGACTAGTCACAAGCGTATACAAGCTTGGCGAACTGATCGACCATAACGCTGGGTTGACGACTTTAAGCTGTTGTTGTGTCATTCTATCATTTACGTCCTGACAATCTTCTGCCACAAGTTGTTCACCTTTAAACAGCTTATGACTAAGTTGCGTCAGCTCGGTCGTTACAGATTCTGTTTCAAGCTCAACAAGCCAGTGTTCGTTTTCGTCTTTCGTCGCAACGTAAATACCATCTGTTTCTAAATAATTTGCTTGTCTTGTTTTTAACCAGACATTACGGTAAATACCTGCGCCAGAATACCAACGGCTGTTTGGACTTTGATGAACGACCTTTACGACTAGCTCATTCTCTCCCTTTACTAAGGCTGCTGTAATATCATGTTCAAATGATGAATAACCATTTTTCCACTCGCCCATTAGTTGGCCATTAACATATAGATAAGAATCCATATAAACACCTTCAAAGTAAAGTAACACGTGGGCATCATTGTCTTGATAATTAAAGCGCTTTTTATACCAACCAATGCCATCTTCATACAAGTTATCTGTATTATAAATGAGCCAATCATGTGGTAATTGGACCGATTCAAATCCAGTCTGTGGCACATCTTTCACGTCAAGCTTCGTTTTGACAAAAGTCCAATCATTATTAAACAGAGTTGTTTGATTCATCGTATATTCCCTCCTAAGTAAACCCTTTCATCCTTAGCTTATATCTTTACACACCTACTTTGTTTAGTCAATGTACTTTGTTCTTTTATTTTTAAAAATTTACTTTCCACTAAAAAAAGTGGTTAAGCGAATGCACAAGAAGGATACATTCGCTTAATGACTAACTTATGCTTCAATAACGGAGAGCCAAATTTCAGTCACCTTATCTTTACTAATTAGGAGTTCAGGTGCTTCAGCTAAAACATATCCTGAAGTTGGGAGCCATTCCGTGTAGATATTTTCCCAGCTAGCTTTTATTAGATCCCAATCACCTTCAATTGAGAAAATCGCCCAGGTGTGTGCTGAAATGTGTAACGATTCGAACTGTGGTTTATCCACCCTAGTGCTCGCAACGGCGATGTAAAAGTCTAATTCACCTTGCCCCCGTTCATTTTCTTCATAGTTCGCATTAATGTGTAGGATTCCTCTTGGTTCTGCATCTGATATTTGCTCTAGCTGCACATAATTCGCTTCCATCTTTGAGATAAAATCGGTAATCTCTTTTTGCTCTCCCTCTATACTTAGCTTTACCCGTTTCTTATAGCCTACCACTGTAAAAGCATCATGATGTTCAATTTTGTATTTCATTTCTGTTCCTCCTCTTATAATAAGCTGAAATGTTAATTTTGGAAATGATGTTAATGAAACACCAGCCCCATTTACTTGGGAGGGATTGATACCGTGCTGCTTTGCAAATGCTCGTGCAAATGCATCTGGGGAATGATAGCCATACTCGAGTGCAACATCTATCACACGTTTTCCACGCATTAATGCAAAAGCAGCATAGGTTAATCGTCGCCTTCTAATGTAATCCGACAAGGCTATTCCGGCAAGCAGCGAAAACATCCGTTTGAAATGATAAGAAGACGTCATGGCAATTTGGGCAACTCTCTCGATATTAATTTCCTCGGTTAAATGGCTCTCAATATAATCAATCGCGGCGTTCATCTGTTTTAATGAATCCATTTTATCCCCCCAACCAAGTCTAGATTATCATGATTGAAAAACAGTAACCCGATTTTTCAGGCCAAAAATAATCGGGTTTAAATTATTCTAAGTCCGCTCCTTTTGTCTTTTCTTTAAACCATTCTATATGTCTACTCACAACTAAAGAAAGGTGATGCAAGCGATCTTTTATTAATGAAAACGTAACATTATTAAATAGAATTAATAATGGGTCCGCATTATAGCAGAACCCCTTTATACTACAATTTAAACTTCCAATTCCATTTTGTACTGCTCAACAAATGGCTCTAAACCTATCTTAGTTAAGAACTCAATTACAGCAGTGGCACGCTTGTCCACATTGACAATTGAAACTGTCGCTGAATGCTTACTTAGTTCATTAAATAATCGAGTCGCTAAGCCTTGCTTGCGCTGCTGAGGATCTACTGCAAACTGAACAATTGAGCCTTTACCTTTATGTACAATCAGATAACCAGCTAGCTGGTCGTTAACTCGAACCACAAAAGCCGTTAAACCCTCAGGATTTTGTTTAATTGCTGCAAAAGATTGCTCCCAGGCTGGGTTACAATCCACATATGCTGCTAGCTCCTTAAATGGTAGCGTCGGTATTGGTCTCTGTTCAATAACAATTGATAAATCAGCTAATACCTGAGTCTGCTTAATCTCTCCCTTAAAACACACCAATTCTCGAGTTATCTGATAGCCAACCTTTTGGTAGGCTCTAATTGCCTTCTGATTAGACTGAATTACCTCTAACTGATAGTGCTGAACTTGATTCTTTAACATGTGTGGTTGAGCAAATTGATAGATTTTCTCTACCAATCTTTGACCACGATATGTAGGGATGACACCTGTTCCAGCATTAAAAAGTGTCTTTTTGTTCTCTATCCAATCTACCCCATGCAAGACAAACGCAACGAGTTGATCATTGTCCACTGCACAAAATGACAAACTTAACTCAACACGTGCTAGCTTAAATTTGCGTTCGAGTTGCTCAGTTGTCATTTGTAGTGGTACGACATAATCTGAGAAAGCTAAATTAAAACAGTCACACAATGCATCTAATTTTATTCTCTCTAACGTCCTTATCTCCATATACATTCTCCCTTTTTCATTTGTTCTTATCCATTTACAGCTATTATACAGATCATTCGTTTTCTTTTCATAATTCAGGTCTTAAAAATTTCTAAATGAATTTTATCCTTTTCTAACAAGCTCTTGTCATCGCTATCTTACATAACTATATTAAAAAGTAGCTACCTAAGCGGAAGCTACTCTAATTTTCTAGTTAGTTAAGGTACCAGTCGAGTGTGCATAATTTCAGCTGTCATTCCGGCAATTTCACATACTCGAACTGTCCGAAATCCTTGCTTCACTAGTATCCTTCTAGATGCCAAGTTCTTTGGATCAATAATTGCTGAGACTTTTTTGAGACCATAAATATTCCTTGCTTTCTCCATCATTGCTCCCGCAATTGCCGAGCCCCTTCCTTTACCCCAAAACTGTGGCAAAAGCATGTAGCCTATTTCAGCCATGCAATCATCTTTATGAATAAATTCTAATTTCGCCAATCCAATGTAGGTCATTGTTGGTTGTTCGATTACTTTATAAATACCAAATGATTCAAACCGACCATTTTCGTAAATAAGTGAGCGAAAGTTTTCGCATGCCTCATGATATGGAATGGTACGTTCAGCTACCATTGCCATCACCTTTTCATTACAAACAAGCTGATAATAGCGATCAAAATCTTCTTTTTCATATTTTTCAAAATTGAAAGTAAAGTTGGTCACGATCCGTCGCCTCATTTATTAATAAGATTGGCTACTTGGCTTCTTCATCCTCCATTGCCTCCGCCTTGGTTGCCTGCACAGTCCCAAAAGGATGGTGAGGTGGGGCATAAATTGAATAGAGCTTAAGTGGTACATGTCCGGTATTAATCACATTATGCCAAGTGCCTGCTGGAACCATAATAGCAAAGTCTTCATTTGCATGTCGATTAAGCGTTAATTGATCAGCCTTTTCTCCCATTTGAACGAGTGCCTGACCTTGTTCAATTCTTAAAAACTGATCTGTATCTGGGTGCACCTCTAAACCAATATCATCACCTACGTCAATGCTCATTAGGGTTACCTGCAAATGATCACCAGTCCATATGGCCGTTCGGTAATTGCGATTTGATTTGGCTCCCTGATCAATGTTTACAACGAAAGGCTTTGGCCCTTGATCAGTCAAGCGTTGTTGTTGTGTTGCCGTTCTCATGTAAGAGATAGGCACAGGCTGAAAGCTGTAATATTGAGGATAACTACAGTAATAATAATGCATTAATCTTTTTCCCTCCTAGCTTTTATTAAAACTTGATGGAGATAAAATTATCTACATTAGCATATGCCCACGCTACTTTCGAGTGAGCACCTTTTTATGTCATCTTCTCAACACAGGTTAAGCTTTTCGAACTAACGCTAGCAGCTACAAATCAGATTACTTTTGCTCATCACTAATCATTCTCAAAAAGAAGCGATGCTAGTAACAGTTTTTTATTCAACAAAAAGGCTTGTTTAAGTGCTTTGGTTACGCAATAGGCCTGATCATTTTTGATCTACAAAATACAGATTAGGGAAAATAAGACAGCGAATGATTACAGTGATTTACAACATGTACTGAACAAAAACATTAATTAAAATAGAAATTGTCAAGCTTGCTTAAGTTAACAATCATGTTATTTCATTAAGGCTTCTTTAAGCAATTGCGGAAGATTAATAATAATGGGTGGGTCCTCTGGTAAAGGCGGACGCAACTGCAATTCTACCGAATGAACAGGGTGCTCTGCATTAAATGACAACCTTTTCTCAACTTTACCTCTTAGGGCATCCTTAAGAACAAAATAATTAATTGGGTTATGACTTTTCTCAATACAACAAGCTAACAGATAAAAATCACCATCTGGGATATTTATAAAGGATGTGTGTTGTTTCTTTAATACTGCTTGTCCGATAATAGGGGAGTGATCAGGGATAGGATGGTGGAATAAACCAACAAAAGTAATACCCCCATTAAATGAATCAGGGTACTTAAGATAAACATGGCATTGGTTGGCTGTGTTTTCAAGCTTACCTTTATATGTAATTGTATTTCGCAGGTCAATATTCTCTGCTTCCTCCTGAAGAAATTGATGAAGCTGATTGACTTGAAGCTGATACTGTTTTGGGGACAGTCCTGTGCTGTCTTTAAAACTTTGTGAAAAAGTACTTGAGCTTAAGTAACCAACCTGAAGGTGAGCCCTCAGCACTGTTCGTTTCTCTTTTAATAATTGCTCAATACTCTGCTCAATTTTGATAGCAGCTAAATAGGACTTAGGTGAAAAGCCAGTGATCTTTTTAAACGTACGACTAAAATGATACTTACTATAGCCGAAATGGTTAGCAATTTCAGCTATCGAAATGCCTTCATTAACATGACTCTTTAAATAATTTAAGATTTCTGTTATTGAATGCTTCATGCCCACACCCACTTTTGCAACTATTTTAACACATTTATCTTATCACAAAAAGCTGTATACAATCAGCGAAGGCGATCTTAAGCGGAATTCTCTATATGGAAAATAAAGAAAGGTATAAAACGGTCAACTTATAACTTTTAACCCCCCAGAAGTTGACCGTCTCTTCTTACAAACAGATAAGTTACCAGTTAACTACTTTAATAGCATCTGTGAAACTACACCTTCACTAAGGATGCAATCTCGTTACCAGTTTCTTTATACAAAGTGTTTACTTGAAGTTTCTTAGTTGGCTCCACCCAAGCATATTCTTCACCAGCAAACGTTCTTAAAATGGCCATCAAAATATGCCGAAGTCCTTCTGGTGGTATTGCCATCCCAATTTGCTTACGTACACTCTCTTTGCCACCTTGGAAATAAAAATCATCTGGAAATGTCTGTAGCCTAGCCCGTTCACGATTGGTTAAAGCACGATTTTCATTCCAATGATACATATGTGTTCCTCCACCACCTGAACCAGTGACAGTATACGATGGTTTATTTCGATCAAGCCTCTTATAAATGTTACTCAATCTAGCACCTTTCACTTTTAAACGTAGCTCTTCTGGAATGTACTCTACCCACGCATTACCACCTTCGGGAATGTAAGACAGCATATCAACTGTTCGTTTGTTATGATTGGTATGTTCATGATTAAAAGCATTATTAGGAATGGGAGGACTTGTAAGTGCCTGTCCAGCTGTTCTATAATCGGATACTGTTGGCGTCGTTGGCGCAGGAACTTTAAATTCTATTCCTTGCTCAGCAAGATCTCTCCGAATTCCTACAATAATGATACGATGCCGTGCTTGTGGTACACCATATTGTTCAAATTTATAAAAATTAGGTGTTATAACATAACCTACCTCTTCAAGCTCTTTAAGTATCTGAATAAACGCCTCTCCTTCATTTGCTGAAGACAGTCCTCCAACATTTTCAGCTACAAAAACGTCTGGACGAAATTCTTTCAATGCTTTAACCCCATATGTGTAAAGCGGACCAAAATCTCCCTCAAGGCCTTTTTGTTTTCCGACAAGAGAATAGTCATTACACGGAAAACCAAAAATTAGAGCATCAATATCTGAAAGTCGTTCATGATCAGTTAAATCAAATGTTCTAACATCCTGACAAAAAACTGTCTCTGCATTGGGGTCTTCTAAAATATTTAATTTATACGTATCAACGGTATCTTTGTCATATTCATTCGCCCAAACATGGGAAAAACCCCATTCCTCTTCGTTCTGATCTACAAAACGTGAAGTTTTAGCAGCATACGCACCTCCACCAGGTCCTGCAAACAATTCTGCTGTTCTAAATATCATAATAATAAGCCTCCCAAACAAGAACTAACGTTCTAGCATATGCTTTGTATTCCTAGTTTAGCATATGTCGAGAAAAAATCAATTCCCTAACCAAGCAGGAGCTATATTATTGATTAATTCAATTTCAAACGATGCGCTATTTGACTATATGTTTCATAACCAACATTATCGTTTAAAAGTTCAACAAAATAAGATTTTCGTTTTTCAATAGATATATCATTTTCTATACAATAATCTAGCAACCCTAAAATTGCTGAGGCAGAGATTAAAGCTCCTGAAACTTTTAGATTTTCACTATAATTTGCAGCTTTATCAACAATTTTTCTCATATTAGATACACCACCAATTCTGGAAGCGGTAATATACCCAAAATAACGAACTTTTTTTCCAGAGTATCCGTTATATTCTGGAATATACTCAGTTGCCATATGGTTTGCTAGATTAGCAGACAGGGCAAATTTCTTCCGGTAGTTTTTCGCATCTAAAATTGCAACGTTTGATTCATCAATATGAATTAATATATCAATACTGGTCCGAACTCCTTCAACAACTGGCGTAGGATGTATGACTGTCTCAAAACCGTATGCACGAAGAATCTCAACAGATTGACGTTCGAATTCTAAATCATCTGTTTGGTTTAAGTATGATGTAATAAAATCTTCATCAATATTCGGCGTACTTGTACCAGACATCGACTGAATTTCTAATGCCATCTCGTTTGCTTTTTTTGGTGGAAAAATAGCAGAAGTTATTTCAAAAATTTTATCATAGCTTTCTCCTGCTAAGTTTGGGAAATTAGCCAAAACATTCATAACTAGATTATGTTCCTTAGATTTATTGGATGCTACTTTCTCATATGTGATTACTCTAGATTTATAGCTCTCAATATCAAGACCTGCGCTTTCACCAAAACGTGCTTCTGAAATTTCATAACGCGTATTGAACGGATATCGCTCATCAAATTCCTGTAATAATTTAATTATAAGCTCTGTTGTCGAATTTTTTGGGATCTGGAGCGTAGCATTAACGTAATCAACGAGTTCTGTGTAACTAAGTTGTAGCATTAGAGTGTGAGCAACATCACCGTTAGCAGCTTCAAAGTCCCGAGCTAGTTTATCAGAACGTTCACGATGGTCTAATAAAGCAATACATTCCTTTTCCATTTTTTTATCTTCATCATCAAGCTTACGATATACACTAATTTTTTTAATAATGTCTTTTAAATCGCTATCTTGCCTAGCAAACATTACAAAATAAGTAATCTCTTCTTTCGTTACATAATAGTCTATTTCCTTAGAATTAACCAATCGAAGTAAGAAAAGAATGGGACGAATACGAAAGCCTTCCTCATACTTAGGTCGAAACCCAGAAGAATTAAAGTATGCATTAGGGATTTGAAGCGTTAACAGTTGTTTACGAATATTATCATAAACATTCTTTCCCGATATCAATGCCAAACCCACTTTTGTAGGGACCAGTCTTCCATCATCCATTAAATAGACAAAGCTATATGTTCGAAGCATTGCAGCCCATGTTCGACCACCAGATCCATCAGCTGATATATTCTTACGTTTTAATCCTTTAGAAGCTAAAACTTCCTCGTATTTTTTTTGAATAGTACGATTAGAGTTCCATTTCTCAGTAAAATTATTAGTGGCTTCCTTCAGCGCTTTCAGAGCCTCTGGAAAGTACTGTGGATCACGTTGTGGGCGTGTAACAAACCATGTTGTTCTAAATTTCCTATTCTCCTTGTTGTTCAAACTCATTATTTTGTTCCTCCTCTAAAGATTCAATAATCTTCCAACATATATCTTCTTCCTCCGCTGTTAAAGATGCTTTTTCTACTAATTTAATTAGAATTGAAAATAGTTCATTTAAGGTATCTTCCTCATAATCAGACAAGAAAATATCTAACGAGCTTACATTCTCAGAGAAATCTCGAATAAAATTATTGGTCAGTTCAGAAAGATATAAAGTTTCATCCTCTATAAAATTATCCAAAGAAAAATCTATACCTACTCCCTCATGCTTGCTCTGTAGATTTGCAACTAAGCGAAGATAATTACTAATTTGCATATCGCTATAATGAGTGAGGATATTATTTAGCCAATTAGGATTATTTTCTCCTTTTAATTCCGTTGAAATGGAACGTTGAGAGATGCGATCTACTCTATCAAAAACTTCTCCTCTTCCTTTTGATTCATCAATTTCAATCTGGCGAGTTTGTTCTAACTGTTCAATGGTTTCCTCTAGCAAACTGTATGTCTTAACTATTAAGACCTTTTGTAGAACCCTTTCAAACAACTTTCTCTCCATCTTGTCGACATCCTATCTATTTTAGATCTGTTTATATCTTATCAAACTCATTAAAAATATACCCTTTTATAGAGGGGTATAAAAAGGATTTAATATATATTCATTTCTCGTATACCGAAATATGTATCTAACTTTGATAAAACTAGGGAGATTTGCTATCCACTGCTTTACTTGAATTCAGATTAACTTGTGCATGCTTGTTTGGTATGTTTAATGGCATTTCGATTTCTTGAATTGAATAAAAACCAAGATGAAAAGAAAGCTTCAAATGCAATTCAATTAATATCGAGCCAAACCTTAATTTCAAACGGATACCGTCATTTAAAATGACCTGCTGTTTTTCGCTTGTTATCTAAACTTTTTAGCCAGTGTCTAATTCCTTTCCCAGCATAGGGTTCATCACTAAATCGAGGGATAACATGTAGGTGCGAATGCATGATGTGCTGACCACCAACAGCATTACAGTTCCAACCGATGTTATACCCATCTGCTTGATGTTTTTCATCCAAGATAGCTTTTACTTCTTGTAGTAAAGAGTATGTTGCGGACCACTCTTCTTCCGTTAAGGCGAAAACTGTTTCTCGATGCTTAATTGGAACTATTAGTCCTGAGCCAATTAAACTTCTTGTGGAGTTTGTAGGAAAAGACAATGTTCATTCTGAGTTATGACTTGTTGTTGTGCTACTAAATCAATATTACAAAAAAGACATTCTTTCATTCAGACGAACCCCTTACCGTTTTAGTATCATTTTTACATTTCCAACTCTTTATAGCAACACTTTTCAAGAAAACGCTCTATAAAAAAAGATAGGATACCCACGCTAAAATGGATATCCCTATCTTTTCGGACATTTTCAGCGGCCCCATCAATGCACCCGCTATTTTCTATTCAGTTGTTAGGTTTGCCAAAACAGCTTCAATAATCTGCTCGTTGGCAATTGTCCCTGAATATAACCAGCTTGTTTCTGCTGCATATTCATAAACATTACCTTGGGCAACAGCAGGAATATTAGACCAGATGGGGTCATCGAAGACTTCACCTGAATCACTGCTATTAATTAAAAAGATGTGGTCAGCATCTAACTCTGCTAGTTTTTCCAATGAGATTGGTGACCAGTTCCCTGTTGCTGCACTTGACACTTCTTCCACAACGGCAGGTACTGCTATTCCGAGATCCTGATACAGAACAGCACCACTAGATACAGCGTCACCAACAATATAGAAGGTATCTGCAACAAACCATATCGCAGCGGCTGATTGATCGCCAATTGCCTGTTCAATAAGCTGACTTGCCTCAGAAGCTTTAGCTTCATAATCACTAAGAACCTGTTCTGCTTGCTCCTCTAATCCAAACACTTCTGCAATGCGTTGGAGGTTCTCACGCCAATCTTCATTCGTTTCCTCACTTACAATATAAGTTGGGGCAATTTGTGCATACTGATCGTAAGTGCCTTCCTCAACCGAACTAGCTGAAGGAAGGATTATTAAATCCGGATTAAAGCTTGCTACCGCTTCAAATGGCAATTCACTCGGAATGGTATCTACATTCTGCAAATGGTCTTGTAAGTAATCCTGAACGCTCGCTCCATCTTGAATTGACCATTGTGCAACTGGTGTGATGTCAAGCGCAATTAAATGATCCTCTAAATAAGAGGCAATCACACGCTCTGGATTTGCTGGTACCTCGACTTCATTACCAACTGCATCTGTTAAAACACGAGTATCACTTGTTTGCTCGTCGTTTGAATTTGTTTGCTCGTCTGCATCTGTATCAGTTGATGGGCTACATGCCACCAAAGTTAAAAGGGATACAATTAACCCAAAATAAATAAGTTTCTTTAATTTATTTCCCATTTTTTTCCTCCATAAGCATAATTAAAAACTTCTTTTAAATGATAACAATTTTCATTCTCATTTACAACACTTTTTTTAAGATGCTATAATTGTCAATAGCAAACTAGCTCAAGTAGACAACTCGAGCTACATATTGATCTGACTATTAATATGGTAAGATAGTAAAAAATTAATTTTTTTAAAGGACGGCATGTAATGAAAGATTATCCAAATCACCAACAACCATTAACCAAGTCACCAATTAAGCGCTCCATAGTAGGCATTTTTATTATTCTCTTTGGCCTAGGTTTATTAGTAATTAGCATGATTGCCTCCATTTTATTCGGTGCTGCCGAGATTGAACTAACAACCATTTGGCAAAGCATTGTCAGTTATGACGTATCTTTAACGAGTCACCAAGTTGTTTATGAGCTGCGAATCCCTCGTACACTAGCAGCTGTAGCTGTTGGCGCTTGTTTATCCGTGTCAGGAGCAATTATGCAAGGGGTCACACGAAATCCTTTAGCTTCCCCTTCCATTATGGGCATATCTGCTGGGGCAGCTTTTATGATTGCTCTTGCATTTGCTTTTTTTCCAGGTACAACTTCACTGGGGTTGATGCTTTCTGCTTTTATCGGTGCTGGTCTTGGAACGACAACCGTGTTCGGGTTAAGTGCATTCTCTAGAGGGGGTTTATCACCAGTTAAGCTCGCTTTAGCTGGAACAGCAATATCTGCATTTCTACAATCTCTATCTTCAGCTATTGCAATTCATTTTGATGTCGCAAGAGATATTAGTTTTTGGTTTGCTGGAGGCGTAGCTGGAACAAGATGGGCTACATTAGAAGTAATTATCCCCGTTGTTACCATTGGCTTAATTGGCGCAATGGTCTTATCTCGCTCAATTACAATCCTTAGTCTTAGTGAAGAGGTTGCCATTGGGCTTGGAGTTGAAATTAATCATATTCGCATTCTTGCCATTTTAGTTGTCCTTCTACTTACTGGAGCGGCCGTCTCAATTGCTGGAACGATCGGTTTTGTTGGACTCGTCATCCCGCATATTACGCGCTTCTTAGTTGGAGCAGATTACCGCTGGATTATTCCTTGCTCTGCCATTTTAGGAGCACTCTTGCTTGTGCTTGCTGATATTGGCGCACGCATGATAAATCCACCCTTTGAGACACCAGTCGGCACCATGACAGCTTTAATTGGCGTGCCATTCTTACTTTATCTGGCACGTAAAGGGGGCAATAATTAATGCAATCAACTATTAAAAAACCAGGCTTTATTATAAGCATACTATTCATTCTCATTATCTTGATCTTTTTTGTTAGCTTAAATACGGGCTTTATTCGCATTCCATTCCAGGATATCTTTAGGGTGCTAATTGGACTTGATCAAGGTCAAAATCAATTGGTGATTTTTCAATTCCGGCTACCTCGTCTTTTCCTTGCACTCTTAGCGGGGGCTGGCTTAGCTGTTTCTGGTTCAATTTTCCAAGGGATTACCCAGAATGAACTTGCTGACCCCAGTATATTAGGGATTAGCTCAGGGGCTGGATTCGCCGTTGTCTTGTTCTTATCCTTCTATCGAGCTTCAAGTCAATTATTTAGCCAGTTCTCTGTGTTATTATTACCTTTTGTCGCTTTCCTAGGTGGGGTTATTGCTGCTTTACTCATCTATTTGCTTGCCTGGAAAAAGGGAGTGACAGCAACCCGCCTTATTCTAGTCGGAATAGCTGTCAATGCTGCCTTTGGAGCTGGCTTAATTGTTTTACAGTTACGCCTGCATCCAAATGACTTTATGCAGGCGACAATTTGGTTGTCTGGAAGCATTTCAAACAGTAGTTGGAATCAGGTGTTTGCCATCTTACCATGGACCATCATTCTCCTACCTATTGCTATCTACAAAGCTAATTATTTAAATTTTTTTACGTTAGGTGATCCAGTCGCAATTGGACTTGGTGTGGAAGTTGAGAAGGAACGAGCGAAGCTACTGTTTCTTGCAGTTGCTTTAGCAGGATCCTCAGTTGCTGTCGGGGGTGGAATTGCCTTTTTAGCATTAATCGTTCCCCATCTAACCCGAAAATGGGTGGGAGCTAATCATAACTATGTCATTCCCGCCGCGGCTCTTATGGGAGCTTTATTATTGCTTATTGCTGATATGCTCGCTCGAACACTGTTAGCTCCATCGGAAATACCTGTTGGTTTAATTACTTCATTTATTGGGGCACCTTACTTTATTTATTTATTGTTAAAAGTTTAATGATATTTCTAAAGATCGCCTAGACTTCTGATGTGATTATGGGCGATCTTCCCTTCTTATCAATTATATAACATCAAACAGCGATTTCCCCGCATTTACAGCGATATGAGTCAGGCTAATCAGCTCCTCATTTGTCAACGAGGCCTTTTTTATCCAATTGGCTTGGTCAGCTGTCTCTGGCTCTTGCTCTGAACTCCAAAGCGACAATTCAATTAAAACAGGAACAAGCCTAATTCCTTTCTCTGTCAATTGATAATAGTCCTTTCTTTTATCAGACACATGATCCTCCTTCTTAATCATCCCTTTTTCAATTAGCTTATTTAAGCGATTTGAAAGGATATTACGGGCAATCCCCTCTTCTGATTGGATGAATTCTCCAAATGTGTGTTTATTGGCAAAAATGATATCACGCACAACTAATAACGACCAACCATCCCCTATCATTTCTAAACCATAATTAATTGGACAATTAGATCGAAATCCTTTTCCTTTCATGAAGATCAGCTCCTTGACTTTCTGTTTCTAGTTACAGTATAATTAATTCAGTTTCAAAATGCAACTAATATTGTTGGAGGTGATCTTATTAAGCTATTACTTGCATACAATGGTGGTGAAGTGCCAAATGAACATCTGTCTGAAAACATTGAGCAGCTCTGGGATTGGTTGAATAAACTAGAAGCGGATGGTTTTGAATTGGAACGTTTTGCCGGATCCGGCGTAAGCACTGTTACTTCTGAGGGTGCCACAAAATTTGAGGGGAAGCTTTTCGGAATATCCATTATTACTGCTGATAACCTTGACGAAGTAATTGAGCGAGTCAAGACTTGGCCAGAACTCTCCTATGGTGGGCGAATCGATATCTTAGAAACACTTTAATCTTTAATCCTAATAACCTTAATCCCACCAACTTAGTGGTGGGGTTAAGGTTATTGCTAATCAAAGTAGCGATCAAGCTTTCTAAAATCTTTGGCTGCCCGATAGTCTGGTTCGTTATGACTCATATTAATATAAATCATTTGCTTGTGACCAACAGCATAACCCATTACACTTCCGACGACTGCTGAGGCACCAACCTGCAAGCCGACCATTTCAATCAGCATGACGGCGGCTGCAATTGGCACATTTGCGATACTGGCGAGACTTGCAGCCATACCCGAAATAATTAAAGCGTTGCTTAGACCATTCGCACCGGTTGCAAATAAATTACTTAGTATACTCCCTGTAACAGCACCAATAAATAAAGCAGGGATTACTAAGCCTGCGCTTCCTCGTAAGCCAACCGTAAATGCTGTGGCAAGCATTTTTGCAAACAAGAGCGCGAGTAAAAAGCTAGTCATAAAGGATTGGTCAATTAAAGATTGAATAAATGCTGTACCCGTGCCTCCTGCATCCGGAAAAAAAAGCAAAATAGCACCCGTCAACATACCGCCAATAATAGGTAAATATTTACCCAGGCCATACTTAGCTAACCATGCGCCAAAGTCCTCAAGCCAATGGAACAATTTCATAAATGATACTGACGCCCAGCCAGCTAAAACCCCAGCTAGCACATAGTATAGAATATTAGCCGGATTTGTTAAATAATTGGACATGGCAAACAACGGAGTTGCAGTTCCAATTGTGCTATAGACCACAAAACCAACCGTCGAGGATAAAATGGCTGGAAACATATCGCTATAATGCAACGATGATTTATACAGAATTTCAGCTGCAAATATCCCACCACCAAGTGGTGAACGAAAGATTGCTCCAATTGCTCCGGCGGCCCCACAAATAGTTAGAATCCGTTTATCTTCTTTATCCAACCAATTACTTAGCTTAGGCAGCTTGGTCAAGATGTTGGCAAAGCTACCTCCCATTAGCAGCATCGGTCCCTCAACGCCACCACTTCCAAAAAAACCAATTGTTGATGCTGAAGCGACTAGCTTAGCTAGCCATGTTCGTCGAGACATATTTCCTTGGTTAAGATTAACAGCATCAATATATTTTGGTGATCCTGAACCCAATACATTCTTATCAATTCTTGCAAAGATGGTTATACATACACCACCGATGACCGGTGCAATCCAAAGTGGTACTTGGCGACCCACGACAGCAAAAAGATCAATTGTAGCATTTAAAATTAAAGCTGATACACCCCCACCAATACCAACTATTGTTGCAAGGAACATCCATTTCCACATAAAAAGGTTTGTATATTTTGTTAGCTTAAACATCGCTTCATTGGCTCCCCTCTATTACTAGGCACTATCTTTCCGCACTCGTGCATTGACATAGAGACCATTCTAACACAGAAGTGCTAATGATGGTGAGCATTTTAAGTACGTTAAGAAGATTATTTAACATTCCTAGATATATCTAGCTAGTAATAGCGTATCATAATACAAGCCATCGGATAGCAGCTTGTCCTCCTTTAACCGTCCTTCTTCTACAAACCCGAGTTTCTGGTAAAGCATGACTGCTTTTTCATTAATCTCGACAACCTTCAAGCTTACTTTCCGCAACTTAGTTGTCATTGCCCACTCAATTGCTTGGTTAATGATGTGCTGACCAATCCTCAGCCCCCAGTAATTTTTCAGGACTGCAACGCCAAGTTCAACATGGTGACAGCTTCTTTGCAATTGGCTGCCCTCACATCGTAAGAAACCGACAATGTGCTGATCTATTTCTGCAACCAAAAAAAGATGATTGCTTAATTGCTGATCAGATTCTATTAGGGTACAAAAGTCTCTTTCAGTCAGCAGCGCCTCCCCTTGGACACGATCCATCATCTCTGTTTCACCATCAATTTGGTATCTTACCCTTGCTAACTGTTCCGCATCTGTTGGAACAGCTTGTCTAATTATGTATTCCTGCTCATTTACGCAATAATGCTTCATGACCTTCACCTCAGTTGTCATAATATTACCATTAATTAATTCTCCAAGAGAGCAAGTCAGAGTAAGTAAAACGAATTCTTACTTTGCCCCCACGATCACAGCCATGACGGCGTAAGAAAGATGCAATTAAAAAGTAAATTGTTAATGGATATCATTCTCAGTTGCAAAACAGACAAAGTAGCTGGGTAATAATCCAGCTACCTCTGTAATAAGGCTTTAACAAGTAAATTATTTCCGCTAAATTACATGATCATTCTCGTCATTCTTATGTACATCAACAATGATCGACATTGCTTCGCATCATATGCATAATTATCTCATCTGTAATTGCTTTTACTGATTGACAGCCGTTAATAACGACATCAGAATTAGGTTTTATACATTTCAGCATTTGTGTATAGCCGTCTCTACCAGCGTCCAAATAATGACCAAGGTCTGTAAAAATCTGTTCTGTTAATTTATTTTGGTCATCACGAAGTATGCGCCGCGCTAACGCAATATCAAGAGGTGTATCAATGAATACTGCCAGATCGATAAGGGGACTTAGTTGTTTATTTTGATAAGCGAATGGGTAATCAACTATAATAAAACGGTAACGATCTTTTAATACATTAACATCAGCTAGTAAAGGCTGTAAATCCCAGTCATTATAATCAGCACCATTATTTACCCAACTAATAATATCATTGGGCCCATCGAAATCATAATCGTCAAAGTAAAGCGCTTTTGCATTAGTAAAACAGTTAACTAAGTGATTAGTTATAGTTGTTTTGCCACCACCAGCTACAGCGCCGATTACAATCACTTTATTGTCCATATTAATCACTCACCTCCACCAATATTATAGCATTTATCCTTTAATCGTTAACTTATCGAACAAGTTTGCTGACTTATTTGACAACTACAGTATAATTAATCTTGAAATCTATGCAAATATTAAGGTACATCAAGTCAGAAGGAGCGTATTATGAAAATTACTGCTTATAATGTGATGCCATTTGAAAAACAAGGCTTACAGGTATTAGAGAAACAGCTAGGAATCGAGCTTACCATTATTGCCGATCCCCTTACCCTTGACAATGTCAACCTAGCAGAGGGCTATCAGGGGGTAACAGTACTCGGCCATAGTCTAATAAATCGGGCTATTTTACAGCAATTGAAAGCATTTGGTATCCGTCATTTATCCACACGAACAATCGGCTTTGATCACATTGACATTGAGAGTGCTAAAGAGCTTAACATTCATGTCAGTAATGCGAATTATCCACCATACAATGTTGCGGAATTTACCGTAATGACCATGCTAATGCTCCTTAGAAAAATAAAAGTATCTATTTGTCGAGCACTTGTCAATGATTTTTCCTTAGCTGGTCTACAAGGGAGAGAGCTTCGCCAGATGACGGTCGGTATTATTGGGACCGGAAAAATTGGCCAATCTGTTATCGATATATTAAGTGGGTTTGGTTGCAGAATTCTCGCTTATAGCAAAGGTGAATCTGTTAATGCACACATTCAATATGTTGACCTTGACACCATCTATCAAGAAAGTGACATTATTTCGCTTCATGTTCCATTAACTGATGAAAACTACCATATGATTAATAAAGCAACCATTGCTAAAATGAAAAAGGGTGTTCTCCTTGTTAATACCTCTCGTGGTGGTTTAATTCATTCCGAGGATTTAATTGACGCTCTTGAAACAGAGTGGATTGGCGGAGCTGCGCTGGATACTTTGGAGGAAGAAGCCGGTATTTCTCACTTTGATATGGGCACGCGCATTGTTAATCAACGTCCGCTCTTTTATTTAAAACAATTCCCTAACGTTATCTTTACGCAACACTATGCTTTTTTTACAGAAGAAGCCACCTTTTCGATGGCTGAAAGTGGATTGAAAGGAATTATTGCTGGCTTTAAAGGTGATGACCACCCCTATCAGGTTGTTTAAAATTAATTAACAGCTAATTGTTCTATTGAGAATCATTGGCTGTTACTGCTATTTATTAATTAAAAATTAGGTAAGGTAATTACTAACTCGTTCTACCCCCATGAGCTCTTTTGCTTATTAATATCTCTCTACATAAAAAAAGCTGACTCTCTTCCCGATGTGGAATTAAAGCCAGCTCCGTAGCTATATAAAATAGTGCTAATCTATTTAAACTGCACGACTATGGCTGGACAACACCGACCCCTGCAAATTGAGTGACAATCGCCTTTACATCTTGAACAGGCGTAAGCTCGTATTGATATGGAACTGTATAATTAGTTGTTGAATCAGTTGGCTGACTTCCGGTACTATTAATAAACAAGTTATTTGCTAAATTCCAAAAACCTGTTTCTCGGCTGTACCAATAGCCTAATGGATTTACTGAGTTTTCAAACACATTGTTTTCAACTAGTAATTGAGCACCCATCCTTGCATTAGTCCCTGTTTCAATAATTCCTTCAAAGTAATTGTTGAAAAGGTGTGCTTCTCCAAATCGAATACTTGGAACACGTGAGTTAAGATTCTGGAAATAGTTATGATGGAACGTAATGTTCCGGTTTGCATTATCACTATCTGACGATCCCATCAGCATCGCTTTCCAGCTATCATGAACATAGTTCCAAGAGAATGTAATATTGTAAGCATCACGCTTCACATCAAACAAGCCATCATAATAATCCTTGTGAACATCTAAACTCGCATAAAGTTCGTTGTGATCAACCCAAATGTTATTAGATGGTCCTTCAACGCTAATTGCATCTTTGTCTCCTGTTCTTACTTCATGAATGGTTAGATTACGAATAATGATGTTGTCTGCGCGCCATATTTTAATGCCAATGCCATCCAAACGCCCATTTGTCCCAATACCAATTACAGAAACATCTGATACATCTTTAATATCAATTTTACTTGCTGAAGTGTTGCTTGGCGTGATTGTGCCATCAACGTAAATAGTCAAGGGTGTATTTGCGTCCTTATCCTTAAGTGCTTGTATTAATTCACTTCCGGTTTCAACAGTGACGACGGTACCGCCTTCTCCACCGGTTGTTCCGCCATCAAATGTAGCAAAACCTCTCATACTAAAATCTGGTGTATTAGCTGAAACAATTTGAAAAGATAGACCAAAGAACAATAGAACCATGAATCCTGTGACGAACCACTTCGTTAACCCTGTTCTCATCTCTTTCACGTCCTTTTGTTAGTTTTTAAAGTCCGTTTGCTAATACAATGCTGATTACCCCACTCCTCCTTTCCTCTCGCTATTACTACCATAATAAAGAAAGCGCTACCAGTAAATAATCATTTCTACATATTATAGTCATTTATTAACATATTAAAGAATTTCACATAAAAAAAGTGATTAAGCTGTTAGCTTAATCACTTTTTTACAATTACTTATTATATTAGCTTAAAAGTTCAACAGCTGCTCGTTCAATTGGAAGTCCTTTTTGATAGCGCTCCATAAATTGTTCAAAGCCAGCTACTGCTCTCGGATCAGGCCTAATTGTTTGTGCTGCTTGCTGACCAAAAACCGAACTAGTGAGGAATTGAGCTAGCGTTTCACCGTCATCGTTATTAATTAAGTAAGCTGCTAAAATAGCAATACCCCAAGCGCCTCCTTCACCAGCAGTATCTAGAACCGCAACTGGTGTGTTTAAGGCAGCTGCCATGATCTGTTGTCCCACACCTTCCGTCTTAAATAACCCACCATGTCCGTGCATTTCGTCGAGATTAACCTGCTCTTCTTTTAACAGAATGTCCATCCCCATTTTCATTGCAGCGACAGCTGAGTATAGGTGAGTCCGCATAAAGTTTGCTAATGTAAACGAACTAGAGGTAGACCGAGCAAATAATGGACGACCCGATTCAAAATGAGTCATATGCTCGCCAGACAAGTAACCATATGATAATAAACCACCTGCATCAGCATCGCCTTCTAAGGCTTTATTAAACAACGTGTGATATAACGTATCAGTATCCACTTCAATTCCCATTACTTGATTGTATTCTTTAAATAAATGAAGCCAGGCGTTAAGGTCAGACGTACAGTTGTTTGAATGCGCCATAGCAACTAGACTTCCTGTTGGGGTTGTCACAAGATCAATTTCTGGATAAACCTTTGATAGCTCATCCTCCAGTACCACCATAGCAAAAGCGGAGGTACCAGCTGAAACATTACCGGTCCGCTGAGCAACACTGTTTGTAGCGACCATTCCAGTGCCCGCATCCCCTTCAGGTGGACATAATAATGCACCAGCCTGAAGTTCGCCAGTTGGATCAAGCAAGATCGCTCCTGCTTCTGTTAACCGACCTGCATCTTCTCCAGCAACTTTTACAGCTGGCAAGATTTCTGATAACTGCCAGTTATAGTCTTCTCCCTCAACAAGCTGATCAAATTGCTCAATCATCTTCTTATTAAACGATTTTGTCGCTAAATCAATTGGGAACATACCAGATGCTTCCCCAACACCTAACACCTTTTCCCCAGTAAGCATCCAATGAACATAGCCTGCTAAAGTTGTTTGAAAATGAATACTGGCAACATGCGGCTCCTCATTTAAAATGGCTTGATAAAGATGCGTTATACTCCAGCGCTGCGGAATTTGATAATTAAATAATGTGGTTAATTCACTAGCAGCATCACCTGTTATATTGTTTCGCCATGTGCGAAAAGGAACGAGTAATTGGTCATTGTGATCAAACACCAGATAACCATGCATCATTGCACTAATTCCAATAGCAGCAAGTTTACTAAGCTTGACGTTGTATTGCCGCTCAACATCGGTTACTAGTTTCTGATAGCTATCACGCAGACCCTTCCATATTTCCTCTGTGCTATACGTCCAAATATTGTCAAGATAACTATTTTCCCAATCGTGACTACCTGTTGCAATAGGCAGATTATCCTCGCCAATCAGAACAGCCTTTATTCGTGTTGAGCCTAGCTCGATCCCCAGCACTGTCTTTCCTTCTAATATACTCGCTTTAACAGCTTCAGTCATACCTTCTCCTCCAAAGTCCGATAATATTAAAACGCTTTCTTTAGTTAATTATAAACAAAAAAACATATACGTACAAGTTATCTTTTATTTTTATTGTCTTCTCTTTTACTGCCGGTTATATTTAAAAATAATATACAGGAGAGGTTAAGAGGTGCGGACAATTATAAATATGGACTATTTACCTGGATAAGCCCAATTTGCTTAAAATTTACGCACCTCAATTTGTAACATATCATTCTTACAAGTATAAAAACAGCATCATAAGGAGTAGTAGAAGATTGACAACACCCTTCTCCTAAACATTAGCAATTATCGGAACATGTTTACTTATTAACAAACAAGATGATAACAATCCTAATTATTGCTTCAGGTTTTGACTAGACCAAATTAAGAAAATTTCATTGCCCTTTCAAACACATTATTGGTTTAGTATTATCGGCACGCCAGTTAGCATGGGTTTCAAGTAATTCAAAAAACAATTGCAGCTTTGAAGAGACCCACTTATCCTTATGAATTGCAGTGTAGATTCCTAATTCCTCTTGTGGTTCATCTGGCGTCACCAATTGCAATACGCCTTGTGCTAGCTCTTCTTCAATTACAAATCTAGGGAGCATAGCTATCCCTAAGCCAGCTAGTACACATTGCTTAATGGCAGCAACACTTGGTAATTCAACTTGACTTAATTTGTCTACATAGAATGCCTTCATATAGGTATCTATTACCGGGCGCCAACTACAGGTATACTCGGTAACCAGCATGGTTTGATTGGGTTGAGGGGGATGGTGGGCAGCTGTTACCATCAAAAGTGCTTCCTTGCCCAGTTGTTTTAAACTGAGCGACGGTGCATGCCAATCAGGCAGCTCTACTAACACAGCAAAGTCAATTTCTCCCTCCTTAAGCTGATTGGCTATATTCGGATATTTTAAAGCCTTAACAGTAATATCTACCATTGGATATTTTTTTCGAAACGTACTAATCACAGTTGGTAACCAATAGATCAACAGTGACTCACTAACCCCGATTACCAATGACCCTTGGGGCATGTGCTCTGATTGAATAGCTTCCATTGACTGCGAAGATAAGGCAATCATTTTACGAGCATATGGCAAAAAAACCTCCCCTGTCTCGGTTAAACTAATCTTTTTTCCTAGTCGATCAAAGAGGGGCTTACCCAGCTCTCGTTCTAGTTCTTTAATATGGCTAGTTACTGAAGATTGGGCATAGCCTAAATGATCCGCTGCTTTTTTAAAGCCACCTGACTCTACAATGGTTTTAAACGTTATTAAATGACGTAGTTCCATAAGTATCCAACTTTCTATTATCAATTTTACTGAATCAACGATTCGATTATTTCAATTTTACTGAATTATAATATTATTATACACTTGTGTTAACGTAGAAAAAAGGAGTGGATATATCTTGAGTATTTTAGTTATTTTGGGGAGTAGTAGAAAAGGCGGTAACACAGAGAACTTGATTAATAACTTGCTAGCTAACATTAAACACGAGCGCATTTATTTGGCAGATCATTACATTGAACCCATTGTAGATCAAAGACATACAGCGACAGGGTTCGAACCAGCAGACGATGACTATCCTTTAATTTTAGAAAAATTCCTCGCTCACGACACAATCATTTTTGCAACACCACTATACTGGTTTGGCATGTCCGCTCACATGAAACTGTTCTTTGACCGTTGGAGTCAATATTTAAGAGATGAGCGTTATGATTTAAAAGCTAATCTTTCGAACAAACAAGCTTATGTTATTGTCACTGCACATTACCCTGATCCTAATTTAACCGCCTTACCATTGATTCAGCAATTTAATCACATCTTTAGCTATGTGGGGATTAAATTTATTGATTATCTCATTGGGCACGGGAATAAACCAAATGATATTTTAACTGATCAGCTTGCCCTGGCAAAAGTAGAGCAGTGGCAGACAGCATTGCAGCTTGATGCTTCATTATAATTGCTACACTAGCAAGGACTTCCCTAGCTAAGCTAGTCTCTCGAGGTAAGAGGACTAGCTTTTTTCTTCTATTATATAGTGATGCGCACCAATCCTTTTTCGCATCACAAATAAAGTCTCTATTAAACTTTTGTGATAAGGTACGAACGCTTTATGATCAATTAAAGTCAAGACTTCTTCTAAGCTTGCCCATTTAACGGCCTGTACCTCTTCCGGCTGTAGCTTAAGTTGCTGAAGATCAAGATCATACTCAATTAAATAGAAGTCATCAAAACCACGTTCAAAATTTACGGTTAAAGCAACGGGCGTATCCGTTAGATTAATTCTATAGCCAATTTCTTCAAACACCTCGCGTTCAGCGGCCTGACGACTATTGTCACCTGCTACTGCACTACCGCCAACCGTTACGTCCCATAAATTAGACCAACCCTTTTTAAACGGTTGCCGTTGTTGAATTAACAGTTGTCCCTTCTGATTAAAAATACATACGTGCACCACTAAATGATATGCCCCATCTGTAAAACGATCACCTCTGGTCATCGTTTCTCCAGTTAAATTGCGCTCGCGGTCATAAACGTCCCATTTTTCCATCTTAATTCCTCCCTCTATAAAATAATTTATTCTTAAAATTCTCCTCAATTCTCTTTGTCCGAGAAGCTTGCTTCTGCTTATTAGCTTCTTTCCCAAAAGCTATTCTTTCTCTTTAAGTTAAGCACATCCCTCATTATAATTGAACAAAGCTTTCAACTCAAAACGAATAAAAATTAACTGTACCAAAAGAAACGAAGCAACAGAAATCACTTAACAACAGATACAGAACTTGCGCGAGGGGAAAGAATTGTTGAGCGCTTTATTGGGCTAAGGAATTACTTAGGAATGAAAGCAAATGCCTTTATTAATTGGCGATATTAGCAACTTATCAATTTGCTGTTTTACTCAAAAAAAGTAGACACATTAACTAATGTGCCTACCCGTTATTTTCTAGAGTTCATTTCCATTTGATTCAATAACTTGTTTATACCAATAGAAGGATTTCTTACGCATGCGCTCCATTGTTCCAGATCCATCGTCATGTTTATCCACATAAATAAAGCCATAGCGCTTTGAGTATTCACCGGTAGAAGCACTAACTAAGTCAATACACCCCCATGGCGTGTAGCCAATTAGGTCAACTCCATCTTGGACTGCTTCACCCATTTGCTTTATGTGTTCACGTAAATAATCAATACGATAATCATCCTGAATCGAACCGTCTGCTTCAATCTGATCATAGGCACCCAAACCATTTTCAACAATCATTAATGGTTTTTGATAGCGCGCATACAACTCATTCAAGGCAATCCGCAAGCCAATTGGATCAATTTCCCATCCCCAATCACTTGCACTTAAGAATGGATTCTTAACACCGCCGATTAAATTACCTTGCCCCATTTCCTCAGCGGTTTTATGCTTTTTATCCGTCCGAGACATATAATAGCTAAATGAGATGAAATCCACTGTTCCTTGCTTAATTTCTTCTAAATCGCCCGCTTCAATCTTAAGTTTGATATTGTTCTCTTCAAAATAACGTTTCGCAAAGTACGGGTATTCCCCTCTCACCTGAACGTCTCCACAGAAAAAGTTAAACAGATCTGCTTCTCTTCTAACATACATTACATTTTCAGGATTAGCATCGAAAGCGTAGACGGGAGCATAGAGTAACATGCAACCAATCTGCGATTCGGGAATAATCTCGTGCCCTTTCTTCACAGCCCGCGCACTTGCTACAAACTGATGATGCAAACCTTGGAAGCTTTCCTGCAAGCGAGTCGCTTCACTTTCAGGCGAGAAACCTAAGCCTAAAAGTGGTAGATGTGTCGCACCATTAATCTCATTAAATGTTAACCAATACTTCACCTTATCCTGATAGCGCGTAAAAATCGCTTCAACATAACGATCAAAGAATTCTACTAACTTACGATTTTTCCAACCACCATATTCCTTAATTAAGTGTAACGGTGTTTCGTAGTGGGCAATGGTGACCAGTGGCTCAATATTATACTTCGCTAGTTCGTCAAAGATACGATCATAAAAGGCTAAGCCAGCTTCATTAGCTTCCGTTTCATCTCCATTAGGGAAAATCCGACTCCAAGCAATGCTTAACCGGAAAACCTTAAAACCCATTTCCGCGAATAGAGCAATGTCTTCCTTATAACGGTGATAAAAATCAATGCCCTCATGATTGGGGTAATGATACTTAGCCTGATCAATTTCGAAATCAAAGCCTGGACTAGCTAAGAGCTTTAAACGTTCTTTGCCACCAGGTAACACATCGGCAAGATTTAGTCCCTTGCCACCTTCATTTAAACCGCCTTCAAATTGATTTGCTGCCGTTGCACCGCCCCATAAAAAGCCGTCCTTAAATTGATTAGTCATTTGGATTGTCCTCCTACATTTTTTAGAAACTCACTTATCTATTTAGAGGTGCATCATGTGCACCTCTAATCCACTTCCAGAGCTAGTTTGTTACTAATTCCATAATAACATCATCTACACGATAGTTCCCTTGCTCCAAGATGTTAAATGAAAAACCGGACGAATTCGTGATAACTACTGGTGTGGTAAGCGTATAACCCTCTTGCTTAATTTTTTCAGCATCAAAGGTCAACATTAACTGTCCACGCTCAACACGATCACCTTGATTAACATGATGGCTAAAGTACTTACCTTCAAGCTTAACTGTGTCCATTCCAACATGAATTAATACCTCAGCACCTTCAGCAGATGTAATGCCAATTGCATGATGCGTCGGAAAGAGCGACGTCACCGTTCCAGCCACAGGTGCAAATACTTTACCTTCCATCGGCTCAATCGCAATGCCTTTACCAAGAGCACCTGATTTAAAAGCAGCATCATCAATTTGATTTAAAGCTCTAACTTCACCATTGATTGGACTTGTCACCACAATTGCAGTACCTTGGCCTGGCTCAGGCTTTACGGACTTTTTTCCAGCGTCACCGACCATTTCTTGATTTGCTTCCTCTATATTAATACCACCAAATGAATAGGTTAGGAGGAAGGCCACTACGAAACCGAGTACTGTTGCGACAACAGAAGCAATAAATGCTGTGTCAAAGCCTTCCGGACCGATAAAGCTTGGGAACTGAAAGACGCCTAAGCCACCCATAACATAGCCTGTTACTCTAAAGAAACCAAGTACGCCACCACCTATTGCTGAAGTAATTAAGGTAAAGATAAACGGTTTTTTCAACGGTAACGCAATTCCATACATCGCCGGCTCAGTAACACCAAAAATGGATGAGATAAGAGCCGGTGCACAGAGTCCTTTTAGTTTTTGGTTTTTTGTTTTGATCCAAACGGCTAAGATCGCACCTGCTAAGGCAAATGAATGGACAAATACTAATGCAAGTATTGAATCTGATCCATTAACAGCAAAGTTATTAATTGCAATTGGTACAAGACCCCAGTGTAAGCCAAACATAACAAACACTAACCAAAGACCGCCTAAGAAGATACCCGCAATAACAGGACTTAAATCATACGCCCATACCGTGACTTCACCAAGTAATTGACTTGCCCAAGTCGCAATTGGACCAATAACGATAAACGTTAACGGGACAATGAGTAGAATTGTAAACATCGGAACTAAGAACATGCTTACAACAGAAGGAATCACGCGCTTTAGAAACTTCTCGACTTTAGCTGCAAACAGAGTTGAAATAATAATTGGAATAACTGACATGGAATACGTCATTAAAATAATCGGAATCCCTAGAAACTCGACATAAATCGGTGATTCAAACAAGGTACCTGAAAATAAATAATAGAGTGGTTCACTAGCACCTGGAATTCCTTCAAGAGCTGGATAGACGAGTGCCATCGCAATCGTCATTCCCAAGAAAGGCGTTCCACCAAATTTCTTCATTGCTGTGTAACCCAGGATAACGGGTAAGAAATAAAATAAACCATCTCCAGCCGCATTTAGGATTTGATACGTTCCACTTGTATCCGTAAATACCTCCAGCGCGATAAAAAGTGCATTAATCCCCTTGATCATCCCAGAGGCTGCTAGAACACCGAGAATGGGTGTAAATATTCCCGATATCATATCAATAAAACGATTAAATAGATTCCCTTTCGCTTCACTTTGGTTATTTGCATCAGAAGCTTCTGCTTGGAAGCCCCCTACCTCGACAACTGCTCTGTATACATCTGAGACATGGTTTCCAATAACGACTTGATACTGCCCACCACTCTGCATAACCGTGACAACACCATCCATATTCTTTAATACATCCGTATTGGCTTTACTCTCGTCCTTTAATTTAAATCGAAGTCTAGTTATACAATGCACCACACTATTTACATTCTCCCGACCACCCACGTGGTGAACAATATCTTTTGCCAATTGCTCATGTTTCATCTTTTCTCATCCTTTCTTTAATTGGAAATTTCAAATAAAAAACCTGAACCAATCATAAGCCTACACTTATCGTGTAGCTTTGATTGATTCAGGTTATGCCCAAAAAAGGTAACATTCCTAAATAGTATATAGTTTTATTAATCGATTAACACCTTAAATCTAACACGCTTACATTTCCCTGTCAACAAAAAATTAAGCGTTTTCATTATTTTTTCGATTTTCTGCTTCCTTACGCTCACGATAGGTGACTCGATGAATATGAACAGTTAAATAAACACGCTCGTCCTGCGAAAGCGGCCATTTAAACTCCTGCTCTAAATACAGATTAATTCTCTCCGTACAGGCATAGGCCCTAGCATACTTAACCTTAACCTGCTCATGCATGAAATCATCAACAGTATCTGTCGACTCCTCTCTCCGAACAAACCGTACAGAGAAATAACGAAGATGCGTGACAAACCGTTCGTAGTTAATGGTAGTCTCATCAAGACTCATTTGAAAAAAATACTTAACAATGTTTAAAATACTATCAACCATCTCTGTAACTTGAATGGCTGCCTGCATGTTCTCCCCAGATAATTGACTATTAACGAGATGTAGCGCAATTGAACCCGCTTCATCCTCATCCAGTACAATACCGGTACGTTGCTCAATAATTCCTAGGCAGCGTTTTGCAACCTGAAATTCTCTTTTGTAGTACTTTCTTACCTCGTAAAGCAGCTTATTCTTTAGCTGAATGCCTTGCTTGTACCGTGCAATAGCAAAGCTCAAATGGTCGGTTAATGCGACATAAAGATATTCGTCTAACTTGTATGGCAAATGTTTTTGGGCATAAATTAAAATCTCAGAAGCGATATCGAGATACTCCTCTGAAGTGTATTTTAATAACTGGTCAAGTTTAAGTGCTATTTCTTTATCCTGTACCACAAACATTTTCTCAACCTTACTATTTTCAATTGACTGACCGATCTTCTTTTGGAATGCTAAGCCCCTCCCCATTACGACCATTTCTTGCCCTTCCTGGTTCGTTGTTGTTACAACATTATTATTCAAAATTTTATCTATTTTCACCTACTCACCGCCCTTTTTTCTGTGCATCCACCTTCGCTAAAAAATAAAAATAATATCATCATTTTTCTATCACAGACTTTTTACCCTGTCAAGTCTCCAATCGGTGAATAACCATTCAAAAACAATCTGTTATACAACAAATTACTTATTCGAATAGCTACTTATAATAAAATACAAAAGTTTGGTTATTCTTAATACATCAAATAAATTAGTAAGTATCAATCAAAAAGAGAGGAGTAATTCAAGGTAAAACAGAAGCTAATATATCTTGCTATTAAATTTTTTGTATTAGTACAGGAATTTTAACTTCAAAATATTCTCATCACCTGTGAATGTCTCCTTATTTAGGAGTAATCGCTCTCAATTGATAAGTGTTCGCACGTAAAGTTTGTTAATTGCACTGAAACATAGATTAAGTGCGCAACTGTCTGAGTTGAGAGCGAAATTAGTGGAATAGGTGCGATCTTTCCATACTAACAAGGTCAATTCGGAAAGCGGGGATAACGGCATTAAAAAAAGGGCTACCCTAGCTTGGCGCCCTCTTTCCTTCTTAAGTATACTGCAACTCAATTTCTGCAATTTGATCATATAGCATCTGGTTAATTGGCGTCTCGACACCAAAGCGGCTGGCCAGCTTTAAGACAGTCCCACTAAATAATTCAACTTCACAATAGCGCTTAGCTTCGAAATCCTGCCGCATCGATGGTTTCCCTTGCGGATGAAGCTGGTTAAGACAATTTAGCCAATACTTAAGGTCCGAATCATCTAGTGGTGTATCGGTATGCTCAGATAGCGCTTTTACCTCTTTCATTGCAGCGATCATGGTATCTCTTACTTTGCCGTCTACCTGCACCCCTTCATAGTTGGTTTGGTATACTGCAACCGTTTGATTGACGCCGACATTGAGCATAAATTTGCCCCATTGTCTCTTTCTCATGTTCTGATCAATTTCGTACGGAAAAGCTACCGAATCAAAGAAACGCGCAACAGCCTGCACATTCTTCGTTGGCTCCGTCATTACTTCTTCACCAAAACAAAGCACACCTTTATTGGCGTAAGTAAGCCTGTTTCCTTCTTTCACCGCATCCATTCCTTGCGCAACACAATAAAGCACGCGCTCTTTCCCGTACACTTCACTAATGAGCTCTTCACTCGTAATACCATTAATTGCTGACATAATAATCGTATGCTCACCAACCTGATTTCTTACTGCTTCCAATGCTTCTGCTAAGCCATTGAATTTAACCGTAATTAAAACCAAATCAGCCGGAGTCATCTCCTCTTCTGGTGTTACATACGAGAATTGACAGCGCCGCTCGTTACTAAAAAAACCCTCTTTTTTATATCTTTCAATTCGTTCTTCATCTGCTATAATGCGGAGAGCATTAGCTGGTAGATGTTTTGAAAAATGCTCAGCATACATCACACCAAGTGCCCCCAGACCAATAATGGCTATCTTTTTTATCTGCATGTTTGGTCATCCTTCCCTTCAAAGCATTTGAAAACACATAGGTAATAATATTACAACGTTATCACCCAGACAACTACATTGTCACATTTACTCACACGTTGTTAAAATTTCTGACAATTCAGATAAATAAACCGTTCTTGCTAACTTTTACTTAAGTACCAATCTGGCAACGTTCCAGCTTCAAACCATTGAAGGAAATCAGCTGCTTGTCGCTTCATGAACGCAACCTCTTGTGTTCCATAGGGAATAGCCCAAGGTAGGGATCCAATTATATTGCTACAGAAATAAAAGGCTAGTGTCTGAAAGAACAACTTTGGTGGAGTACCAGCAAAATAGCCATCGATCTGCCCAGTTGCAAATGCTGGGCTTATCTTAGCACTAAAAGAAAGACGATTAAATTCCTCCCAAGGGTCACCAACATCATGACGATTAAAATCAATAATAGCCAGGTCATTATTTTCGGTTAAAATCATGTTGCCGAGATGATAGTCACCATGGTGAAAGCATTGTGGTCGGTCATTGAGTAGCTCCTGATGTTGTTGTAAATAATTGATGATCAAGGTATCCCCATCAAAGGACTCATCACATCTAAGATATTTCTTAATCTTGTATTCTGTTTTCTTTAGATAAAAAGCCTGCCAGTCTTGATGCTTTGCAGGAACATTAACATCATGAATTGTCCTAAGCATTTGACCAGCTTTGATCCCAAGCTGATAATGCTGTTCATTGGTTAGCGTCGGTAAAATGATCTCAGCATCTTGCCCATGACACCAACTCATAATCATATAAAGAGTTTCCTCTTCCTTGCAGGGAATTAATTCAATTGGCTGATTGGTATGAAACCCCATTGAAGTTAATGTTTTTAACATATTAAACTCACTAACTTTTTGATCATAGGCTGAAAGCTCTGTTTGGCGAATAAGTAATGCTTTATCATCTATCGTGCGCACAAAATACTTTTGGTCAGAAGACCAACCTTTTTTTATTTGCTTTACTGTTCGATAGCTCGGATTCTGTAACACACCACCCATACTGCTCACCTCTTTTAAACTAATTTATCACGTACTTTTGCATATACTGACTATAGCACAAACTTACAGCATAATTTCATGCATTTTTGAAAAAATATGCTATGATAAATCGTACGGCAAAATTATCTATTCATCACAAAAGGGGTGCACGTTTTAATGGACAAACCTCGTTCATTTGATTGGTTGTTACGCTTCATTAAAGGTATTTTTATCGGATCCGGCTTTATTCTGCCTGGCGTTAGTGGCGGTGCTCTTGCGGCTGTATTCGGCATTTACGAGCGGATTATTACTTTTCTGGCCCATATAACAAAGAACTTCAAAGAAAATGTTCGATTCTTTATCCCCATTGGTTTAGGTGCCGTCTTTGGGATCTTTATCTTTTCCTTTGTTGTTAGTTTCTTACTTGGAAATTACCAAACGCCGATTTTATGGTTTTTTGTTGGCTGTATCGTTGGAACGGTTCCTGCACTTTGGGCTGAGGCGGGTAAACATGGTAGAGAACCACGCGATATCTATATTCTGATCATCACATTTGTGCTGGCCCTGCTATTTTTAATCTATGGGCAAAACTTAATTCAAGGTGCGGTAGATCAGAATCTCTATACTTGGGTACTCGCCGGTGGTTTAATTGGACTGGGAATGATTATTCCAGGGTTAAGTCCATCCAATTTTCTAATCTATATGGGCATGTATAAGGCAATGTCGGATGGTATTAAGGATGGGGAATGGTCAATTATTATTCCTGTCTTTCTTGGCGTAGTAATCTGTGTATTAAGCTTATCGAAACTAATGGATTTTATTTTCCGAAAAGCTTATCGACCACTTTTCCACTTTATTCTAGGGGTTGTGTTTGCTTCAACAGTGATGATTGTTCCTGTTGATTATAGCGGAATAACCCTGCTTGGTTTACTCGCTTGTGCAGCACTGTTACTTGCAGGAACCTTGCTCGGTTGGTGGATGACTAGGCTTGAGGAAAAATACAAATAATAACGAGCTAACGGATTGTCACTTTTGACAGTCTGTTAGCTCGTTATTTCTATTTTTTCAAAAAAAGTCGATAACTTATTAAGCTTAGCTGTTCTTCTGACACTATTAACCTAATCTATTACCTCAGCTTGAATAATCATATAGTGATCTTCATTATTAGATAGCTTAATTTGAATGTATTTAACAGTCTCATTCCCATCATGGTCAGTAATTGTAATTGTAATTAAATCTTCTTTAAGTTCATCTGGATAGTCATTGAGCTGCAATTCACCAGGCACGCGACCACCATTGTTATCGGTAACAATCTGTAACGCTTTATTACTCAGGTGGCTGAAACGATCAAAATAATAGTGTTCAAATTCGTCAGTAATTGACCACTTATATAATTCCCAGGCGGTCCATTTATAATTAATTTCATCATGGGCAGTAAAGTCCTGATCAAACTGAAAGGTAATCTCTTGTGTAAGAAAATCATCATAATAACGGTTATATGACCAGATCTGACTATCGTAATAATTACTCTCATAATCCCTTTCACCATAATGCTCAGTTGCTTCTCTAATACCATAGCCGTCGACATATTCATTTTCTGCCTTAATGTTTATTTCTCGAATATTGTCGCCCTCAATTTGAAAAAACATTTCAAACCAGCCATTAATTTCTTCAACAATAAACGTCTCATCTGAATTTCTAATTGAATCGTATTGCGGGTTTAACCGAATTTGGTAATGGTCCCCTTGTGCGCCTGATGGGTTACGCTCAATCACTCTTGGCATAAACAGGGTCAGAATTAAAAGCAGTAGTATGCTTGCTGCTGTTACAGGAATGAGGGGCAGATGTTTTTTCCAGTGTCTTTTTGGGTTCGTCACACGTTTTGAAGACTGATAAATTTCGCCCAACATGCTATCTTTCTGCTCTCCTGAAGGTCCTGTTGCTTCATAGTAACGATTAAGTTTATCACCTTTCATCATTTATCCCTCCTAGTTCAGTGCTAAGTACCTTCTTGGCCCGGCGCATTCTCGTCTTAATTGTGTTTAAATTTACTTGGAGTAGCTTAGCTATTTCTGCAAGCTTGTATCCTTCGTAATAGTGCAGATAGATAATAAGCCGATTTAACGGAGGTAATTTCTTTAATTGCTCTTCTAAATCCTGATACTCAAATTGGTCCAACCCCTCCCAACCAAGCAAATCAATATCAAACTGAATAACTTTTCGTCTTAATCGACTCCGATGAAGATCAATACATTGATTTTTGGCAGTGGTAATTAACCAGGCATGCTCATGGTTGACATTAGCAAAGCTCCTCTGCTTCTCTAATAGCTTAATAAATACAGACTGGCACATATCCTCTGCATCCCCTTTATTGCCAACCATTGTATAACAGATGCGATAGATTGTTTCGACATGGAGTTGGTATACGTCAGCAAATGAGCGCTGGCTAGCATTATTAAAGCCAAAATCAATTTCTTCATCGTTAAACATTTCTGTCATGGTGAACAACCTCCTCTCTTTTTTAATACGTCCACTTTAGTAAAAAGGTTTCCAAAAAACAAAACTTATCACGGATTAACGGACTGTAAGATCCCCACTAATTGTCGGTTTACTTTAGTAAAAGTCGATTAATAGGGATTTGGCTCATTATTTGACGAACGATTCATCGTCGAAACCCCTTGAAAAAAAACGAATTTATGAGAAGATTAACGTATGGAAATTAATTGAAGGGAGGATGAGAATTGATTATTAAACGAGCAGATGACTGTGACTTTGGACAAGCTCACTATCATCTGGATGCCGAATCCTTTTACCTTTTGGTACAAAAACAAGTACCTGAAGAACACCTTAGCCAAGTAATGTGCAATTACTTTATGAATACCAAACATCCGTACTCAATGTGCGTTGGCTTAGAGTATTTGTATATGAACGATTATATGGCTGAATTATATCAGTTAATTGAGAAAAATAGAGCGCATTCAAATAAGCTTAATCAGGATTGGGCTTTAGTATATAAATTAATGTTATTGCATGAGATTAACAAAATTAATAAGAAGAATCTACTAAATCAACTTCATGCTGTTAAGACAACGGACCCAGCTCTTCAATGTGTTATTCTTTTTCAAGAACACTCAATATTTACTTATACTTATGAATCTACTTTAGCATCAAATCTGATTAGTCAATACCGGCAACTTTTCAATCAAATTAATAATTACTCTATTTTAAGGCCGTATATAGAGAATAGATTAGATCGTGTTCTTTTTATTCATTATTGGAAAAGCAATGATATTATCCTAGCAAGAAAGCATGCCTATAAGGTTCTATCCATGTCGCATAATAAGACATCTAAAACGATCATCCATATTAATTTGGCTTCTACTTTTATATTTGATAGTTTTAATTCGGCAAAATACCATTTAAACACTGCTCAAAAGATCGTTTTTGAAACCAAAAATGAATTCTTAATTAAACTATTAATTATGCAAAACATACCTTTTATTCATGCTCATTTCGGTATTGTGGATGATATCAAGACAGAAAATAAAAGTGAGCAAGCCCATCTTGCATTAGCAAAAGGTAATAATGCATTAGCTAAAAAAATCCTAGCAGGGATAAAACCAATAACACCTTTTACCAAGTACTACCTTGGTCGGGCATATAATGATAAACGAATGTTAATGCAATCCTATAATGATTTTATTGAGAAAAATGGTGACTTTTTTTATGCAAGGTTACCGTTTAAATATATAAATATGGAAGGAGGTTAATAACATGAAGAAATTTTTAGTTCCCTCAATCATTTTACTTTCAGTAACTTTAGGCTTTATTCTTTATGTAAATGGTTATTTAGATGGAATCATTAACTTACTTAATGATCCTGGTCAACTTACTTTAAAATAAGTCTTTTCTTTCGAATCTATACAAAACGTAATGTTATCAATTACGTTTTGTATAGATTTTTTTTATGACGGTTTGTCAAATTAAGTGCAAATGTTCTTCCTGAAACGTTTCGTGTGTGGTTTTCAAATTTAAACATTTTCTTTGTCTGCCGTTGATTAGCGATAAAGATTGTCTAAATATGCTTCTATTCTAAATGCCACATTAAAAAAATCCAAAAAATTTAATCGAACTTAATTTACTATTAATTAGCTATCAATTTGCGACCTTCCAGCCAAATTGAAGTACTCACAAACAAGGTTACAGCTACAACTAAAATATAGCCAAAATCTCTGATCAGCACATATGTCGTGGGACTAACCCCTTTAATTACTAGATGAGCGACTACATAACAAGTTGCCAGTAACGAAAGCTTTTTAGAAAGCGTACGCACCATGTTGTGACCAGTAAGACCGCTCACGACGAAACAGGTAAATGCCATTATCCCTGCTATTATCACGTAATAGCTTAAAGCTAACCTTGGTAAGGTCATGACACCTTCAAAATCATCAGTTCTTTGCTGTGAATAAAGCAATAAATCGCTTCCCTCATTCGGTTCAACGTAATAAACCTGCTCTACAGACTGATCTGGGTGGCTTAATAGAATAATTTGATTACTATCATCCGTTCTTTTAGGTGCTAACATTGTATTCCATGTTGTAATATGCGCATTATTATTGCTCCAGGTTATTTCAAAGTTGGTAACAGCACTATTCAATTCTGCAACGACTAGCTCATCAGCAACTTGTTCAACTGTTATCAATTCCTCAGTATATGGTAGAAAGCGCGGTTTGTTTAGGTGATAAAAGACAACAACAAATAATGTAATGGCAAAGAGAAATGAGCACAACATAAGCTGCCTTTTCCGTTTCTGAACTGTTAAAGCTACCTGTTTAAATGTTGTCACTTCTGGATCATTTGGAATAGCTGTTTCATTCATCTGGTTAACAAACAACTGACAATCTGGACAGCAAGTCAGATGCTGATCAACAATGATTACACTTTCTTTACTAGCTAACCCCTCTTTGTATAGAGGTAGTAAATCTTGAATAATCGAACATGACGTTTTCATTGGTAATCCCTCATTTCATGTTTAAGCTTATTCTTGGCTCGGTGATAGGTGACACAAGCCCAATTTGCCGATTTCTGAAACCTAACACCTATTTGAAAAAAACTTAGTTCTTGAAAAATACGGAGCTCTAACACCTGTTGATAAGGCTGTTTAAGTTTGGTAATATATTGCTTAGCAACTTCAACATCATATGATTGAACAACACGTTCTTCAATTCGCACATCATCTTCTATCTGGCTTAAGCGTTCAAATTCACCAAAACGCCGATGTTTTCTCAAATAGGATAAATAATTATTTTTAGCAATTTGACAGAGCCATACCCTTAGGTCACACTCACCTTTAAACTGTTTTATTGCTGACAGTGCTTTTAAAAATGTTTCCGCAGTTATATCCTCTGCCAGATGTTGGTCCTTCGTCAATCGATAAACATACCAATAGACAGCGCGGAAGTATCGCCGATAAATCTGCTCAAATTCTGTCACGTCATCACCTCCTATTAATAAGACGCAGTTATTCAGTTTTTCTTACAAAAAAAAGGACAGTTTTCAGCTTAACTATCCTATAGCATTATAATTATATTTTTTTGTATGAATAAGGAAATTGACAGGCCATTATGCTCAAAAAAAGTTGGCTAACTGCCGATAAGATAGTAAGTCTGCAAAATTGTATAGCAAAACCACAACAACCTAAATGGTCACCCCACCTTCACCAAACCTGCTTTGCTAAGGTTAAGCTTGAAAAGGTGAGGCAGGTAAGCCTTCTTGATTGTAGAGGTTAGCTTCCGTAGGGTTATCCGCCCAAGCATAGCGGACATATTTAGGCTGCTTAATTTGATCATGATAAACAAAAACATGATTATTGACGATCTTAGCACATGCAGGTTGATAGTTTATTTGATCAATGCTTAGCTCAAACCCACCAAGCGCTTTTCCTTTACAAACTAACCCTTGGCCAACATGATTAAAATAAACGGTGATACCATCCACACTTAATTGCTTTGACTGAAAGATTGGCCCCATAACTGGACGTTGCTTTGAAGTTGTTAAGCCTTGTGCGCATCTGGCTAGCCGCTGGCCCAGAGTCTTCTTATCCTGTGGGTGCAGATCGTTAGCCTCACCAATATCAATTGAAACGACCATAGCGGTATGATCTATTTCAAGACATTGACGCTGTTGATCGCGTAATAGTGCCCAATTACTCTCTTGCTGCTGGTTGCCCGTCTCAAGGTTAGCGAGCTGCACAAAAATAAAAGGCAATGTAGGAGCTGCCAAGGTAATGCGCCAGTCTTTAACAAGGCGCTTAAATTTTTCAGCATAATCGTCCGGGTCACCAGTGTTTGATTCACCTTGATACCAAAGGACACCCTTGACAGATAACCCATTCAGCGGGGCAATCATGCCATTAAATACACCAGATGGGTGGTATTGAAAGAACGTCATTGGACTTAATGGGTCGGTGACTGCTCCCACTTGATAATGCCAAGTTCCAGCTAAAGAATAGCTTGCTTGGTCGGTCTTGATTTCATAAGGCATACCAGGGATAAACTGCCCCGTTTCATTCGTACTTATTACACGTACCATAATGGTATTTCGCCCAGGTTTTAAAATACCCTCTGGAATAGGATAGCGTCGAGGCGGGTACTTATAAGCCGTCCCGCCAATGTAATGACCATTAATATAAGTATCATCCGCATCAACTATAGTACCCAGCTTTAGCTGAGCTGGACCTTGATCAATAGATTCAGGAAGTACGAATTCCCTTGTAAACCATACCGCACCCCTAATAGTAGCCAATTCTGTTTCTGCCCATGATCCTGGGACCTCAAATTTCTGCCAAGCTAGTGCTGGTTCTCCATGCTGATACCATTGTTCAATCAGCCCCCGATCCTGTAGATTAAGGGCTGTATACCATAATGCTTGCTGTTGTTGCTCTAGTTCAATCGTCTGCTCAATGCGTTCACTATTCTTATTGTTAGCTAACAATGGATCGAATCCGCCGTACTGACGTAAGGTTTCTTCGCTTAGCCACGCTTCAATTGGCGTACCACCAACTGCCGCCTGAATTAACCCAATTGGAACCTGCTCTTTCTGGTACATTTCACTCGCAAAAAAGACGCCAGCAGCACTAAAATCATAGAGATGCTCTTGAGTAGCTGGACACCATTCTCCACCTTCGATAAAGGCTTGTGGCTGTTCAAAATTATAAATTTGGGGAACGGCAAAGTGCCTGATCAACGGCTGATTCACCGTCTTTAATTCATCGGCAAATAGATCAAGCGTCCGCCTTACCGGTAATTCCATATTTGATTGACCGCCTAAAAGCCAAACATCACCAACAAGGACATTGTTAAGCTCAAGCTTTTGGTCGCCGATTATCGTGAGCTGAAAGGGGCCACCTGCTTTAGTCGCATCAATCGTAATCTGCCATTCTCCATTAGCAGTTGACATTGTTTGATAGGACTTTTCACGGAAAGCTAATACAATTTTTTCATTTGGCTCATTAAGTCCATTTACGATGAACGGACGATCGCGTTGGATCACCATTCCATCACTAATTAACTGGGAAACTTTCATTTTTCTCACCTCATTATAACGCTTCCATTTTATTATAATTGCATTTAAATAAATTGCTAGAATAAAACAATAAGTTATTTACTTTTTCCATGTAAATCTATACATTGATTGCCTTTAATGCACTTGCAATTTCGAGTAGCCCATATTTGTCTAGTTACCTGGTCTGCTTCATTAGGTCAGCATGATCATGGCATGGAATCGCTAACGACATTTGGTTCTTCTCAATAGCCAACAAAAAAGCGCTCCTTCTACAAGCGCTTTTTTATTTCAATTGTTTATTGGTAATAATTTTGTAAAGCTGCAAGCAATTCTTGCTCTTTAATATTTAATTGCTTCATCGTTCTAGCTAGCTCAGGAATAGTCTGCTGATAAAAGTCCACTTTTCGTTTTTGCTGAATTCTCGTTAGCGCATCTTTTGTAACAAAAAAGCCTAAGCCGCGTTTTTTGAACAAAATTGCTTCTTCTTCCAAAATATTATAAGCACGCATGATCGTATTAATGTTTACTTCCAGCTCTACCGCACTTTCTCGAAGCGAGGCTAATCGCTCACCGGGCTTTACCGTTCCTTCTAAAATGGCATTCTCTATCCCTAAGGCAATTTGCTTATAGATCGTAAGAGACGCTTGAAATGATTGACTCATCCCGCCACCACCTGGATCTTTTTGCTGGTCCAATAAATCCCCATTCGTGTTATCAAAAAGACGCCTATCGCCATCAAAGCAAGTGGATAGCTAACTAACCTCACATATATCTGCCCGCTAGAAATGTTTAAAAATGCTAACACCACTAACGGAATCGACGGGATAAAAATCCCGCCCACTAATGCCCAATTAAATGCTTTTAGTGTGATAAGTCGCTGAGCAAGCACAATTACCGTGTTTAGCAATAGCTCAAGCAGACCCATTACCGCCAAAACAAGTGGGATGATGAGCAGGCTGCTTTTCAGTGTATAGATTACCATTAATCCATATTTAAGCTCAGGCTGACTAATAAAAGGATTTAAAAGTGAATGCGTAAACCAGATCGCTGTGGTAATGAGCATAATATTAAAAACGTTAAGTAATACGGTTTCAATAAACTGACGGGTCATGCGGATTGTCACTTTCTTTAGTAATGAAGTTGGGAGCATTGTCAATGTCAATTCATCATCATAGGTCATTATACTATTACTACCTGGCATTAATGCAGTAGCAAAACCAATATGGATACTTAAGAACATCCCCCGCTCCATCATTAACAATGCAGAGCTGGCTGAAAATAAACCATTTATAGCATAATAGACAAAGACAATGAAAGACACCGTACCAAAGTTTAAAATGAACAGTTTTTTTATCGGCTGGATAATTGAATCCCAGCTTAATAACATAAAAATACGAGCACTCTTAGACTTAACCCTCTCACTAAAAGAAAGGATGGTTTGATTAGATTCCCTTTCATTACGATCGACTGAATCAGCACTATTGGTAATTTGAAAAGTAAGCTTAGGTGATCTTTGCATCACAATAGTCAGACCAAAAAGAAAACAAGCAAGCGTAAGTTCAGCCCAACTATTTAAGTAACTAACTAATACTGGGCTAACCAAAACAAATAAATTTAAAAATGATAGCTTAACTTCCTCCCGTGAACTAATCTTTATGATGCCGAGATCAGCAACTGAAAACGTCCCGCGCCACAATGTAACACTAATAAAAAAGCAAGCTGCCAAACCATAAGGAAGCGATTTAAGCAATAACCAAAGCAATGGACCATTAACAAACAAATCAGCTAAGGCTGCACCTAATAATAATAAGCCAGCCGGCATCCAAGTACCTCGAAAGGCTAACCAAAATTGCTTTTGCCTAACCGAGATTGGCCACTGAATGATTAAGGCGATGACCTGTTTAACAAACAAACGATTCGATAACAGACTACCGTGCCAGAATAAGATATACAGGAACACAGTGTAAAAGATCGCAGCAAAAGAGAATGGCAGGATAATCTCTCCACTAGTAGCATTCTCGCTAATCTCAAAGCTAATAAATGCTATCCCTGCCCCAAACAGTGGTAGCAGTGCCAAGCGCCAATGATAAGCACCTGTTTCTAAAAAAGCTAATACCTGTTTCGGTTTCAATGTTAGCTGATTGTTCATCTCTTGATCACCTGCTCTTGACGACAGAGCCCACTAAATAATAATTCTAATGGTATGTCTTGCATGGTTTGTGCGGGTTGGTTGACAAGGCCAACCCAGCCCATCGTCAGTCTTTGTTTCGCAAGGATATCACTTGGTAGTTGGTGCTCTTGAGCTGCTTCAATTAAAGAATAGTGTTGATAAAGCTGGGCAACTTCAGCATTTAATAAGAGCTTTCCACCACGATTAATAATCGTAACATGATCTAAAATCCCTTCAACCTCACGGACATGATGGGTAGATAGTAGAATTCGGGAGCCGGCTGCAGCTGTTTCAGCAAGGGCTTTCCGCAAACTAGCTTGTGCCTTAATATCAAGACCCTTCGATGGCTCATCCAATAAGATTAATGCTGTCTGACAGGCCAATACGATCGCGAGCCAGGCTTTTCTTAGATCACCTGCACTAAAGGCATTAAAGTTTTGCTCAATATCAAGCTCAAACGCTTCTGCTAATTGCAGAAACCGTTCCGGTGAATAATTAGGGTATAGCGGGCCACATAAGGTTGCATATACCATAGGACTCATTGAAGGACAAGGTAAAGTCTCAGCAACGTAAGCAAATTGCCGGTAAAAAGCTGCTTCCCGTTTGCTTGGGTTATGCCCCGCGATGTTGATCTCTCCTTTAGTTGGAAACACTAAACCAGCAAGCATATTAAACAGCGTTGTTTTGCCGGCACCATTCGGTCCAAGCAAGCCACAGATTGTTCCAGCCTTAAGACACCAATTAAAATTTTGATAAATAGCTTTCTTTCGATAATTAAAACTTACATTTTCACAATTAATCACTATAATTCCCTCCTCGTCATACTGTTATAGATTACTATAACAGTATGACGACGGTTTAGCAATTCTTTTTCTAGCCTATCGGCATTTTTTAGTCAAAAAAAAGAACGATAAAGGAATGGATTTATCGTTCTACTTAATTTATGCTCATTGCAATGAAATAACGAGCAAAGCTACCACAACAACGAGTGATGATAGCGTTAAACTATAAAGGAGTGGTTTTACTCCCAACTGTTTGATGTCCTTAAAGCGGGTACTCAAACCAATTGCAGCCAAGGCTGCAACCATTATAAAACGACTAAGTTCCTTTAGCGCATCTGAAACAGCGCTAGGAATTAAGCTAGCACTATTTAAAATAGCCAGTACAAGAAAGCCAACAATAAACCAAGGGAAAATCGCTTTTACCATACTAGCCATTTTCGGAGACTGTTTTTGTGCTAAGTCCTTTTTCTGATAGGAATGAATAACTGCGAACACGATAACTGTTGGTATAATAAACAGTGTTCTAATCAATTTAACGGTTACAGCAAAATCACCCGCTACTTCACTAAAGGCATAGCCAGCTGCCACAACACTAGACGTATCATTTACCGCTGTCCCTGCCCAAAGTCCAAATGCCGTATCAGTAAGTCCAGTCAACTTTCCGATAATTGGAAAAAGGATAATCATTCCCATATCAAACATGAAGGTAACTGTTAATGCGTACGCTATATCGCGATCTTCAGCTTCAATGACAGGTGCTACCGCTGCAATCGCTGACCCGCCACAAATTGCCGCTCCGGTAGAAATCAAATTCGACAGTTTCCAGTTTAATTTAAATACTTTTCTTAGTATCGCGCCAATTCCAAAGCACGTAAAGAGTGTAAAAGCTAACACAATAAGTGACCTACCACCTACTTGAATAATCGTAGTCATATTTAAGCTAGCTCCTAAAAGGATAATTGCAAATTTTAAAAGTTTTTTAGAGGTAAAGCGAATGCCCGAAACAAATGGTTGTTTGGGCTCGCACACAGCATTAATAAGCATCCCTAGTAGCAATGCCAAAACGGTGGCACTTATAATGTGAACAGGCAAATAGGTAGCTGTCATGCTTGCAACAAACGCAATCGCAACCGCCAACATAACCCCTGGTATATAATTACTTGTTTTATTTATCATTGTCTCACTCCTAACCATTACTTGATTATACAATAATTTATTCTATTAGTAATTAGCAAAAGCCCAAGAGTCAATTTAATAGGCTCTTGGGCTTTCAGATATCTATGATAGCTAGTCTACTAACTAGTCTTTTGAAACTTATCAATATGCTTGGATTGTTTATCAATTGGTGCAATCGACTGCTCCTGTTTTAAATAAACTGCCCAATAGGCACCAGCAACGAACAGGATTCCACCTACTGCATTCCCTAAGAAGACAGGGATAAAGTTGTACACATAATCTAACCAAGTAAAATGATCAGCAAAGATGGCTGCCGGAATTAAGAACATATTGGCGACAACATGCTGGAAGCCTATTGCGACAAATGCCATGGTCGGAAACCAGATACCTAAAATCTTGCCTGCCATATCCTTCGCACCATAACTTAACCAGACTGCCGATGCAACTAACCAGTTGCAACCAATTCCTGATAAAAATGCTTGTAAGAATGTTGCTTCAAGCTTATGTTCAGCTAATTTAATGGTTGTTTCTAAATAGGCATTCTCGGTTAAACCAACAATATGCCCAAAAAAATAGGCAACAAATATGGCTCCAATAAAATTACTAAATGTGATAATTAAAATATTCTTTAACACTTGTCGTGAACGAACCTTTTTTTCCATCCTCGATAAAGGAACCGCCATAAAGTTCCCCGTTAACAGTTCACCACCAGCCAGCAGTGTTAAGATAAGGCCTAACGGAAACAGTGATGCACCGATGAATGCTGAGAAGCCTCCCCACTCCACTGGCATGTTTGCTGTGACATGAATATAAAGTAAATAACCTAGCGCAATGAATGCACCAGCTTCAAAGCCTAATATTGATGATTGCAACACGGTATAATTAGCCTTCTTACTTCCCGATGTAACCGTATAATTAGCAATCTCCTGCGGACTATAAAAGCCCATGATGATCAGATCCTTCCGAATAGTATGTGATGCAATACACATATTATAGCACTTTAACCAGCATAGCATTGTGAAAGATTTGTCACAGTTTTGCAGTACGCTTACATCATTAAGACCAGTTTTACAACAAAGAAGCATGCTCACCATCATGAGCACGCTTCTTCAATACGCGGAAAATTTGTGTTTTCCTATTAAGTTTTACCTGCATTTACTTCTACTAAACGTTACTCGCCAAACTAAACGCTTGTGTTACAGTCCATTACCCATTATGTGGGTTGAGCATGCTTGTGAACAACATTCTCACAACATTTGCTTAGGCTGCTTTAGACATGCACTTTACCGAAATTACTTTGCTTTCCTGCTGATAATCTCCTACATTTATTACCACTAGATCTTCTTACTGACGAGTTACGTCGTCAATTAAGCAAATTTTCCGCCAAGGCTGTGCAGATTAAATATGACTCTTGATCAATCTTTTACTTTCCTTTACCAGCCATATTTATTTGCCTTGTAGTATTCTATTCCCGCTTATACAAGATCCAAACATTTTTAATGCATGATTTAGATTTTTTTTTAAAAAAAACACGCATGAATCTGCTCTACCTTATTATCTGAAACAGTTCAACAATCTCCACTTTAATAATTCCGTGGATGTACAGCCAGTCTTGTTATTTATTTTCATTAAATTTATACTTAAGGAAACTATTTTTTAAGGAGTATGCCATTATGTACACAATTAATGAAGTCGCTGATATTTGTGATATTTCCCCGCACACCATTCGATATTATGACAAAGAAGGTCTGTTACCGTTCGTTTCAAGAAATGAAACTGGACGTAGACAATTTAGTGATACTGACTTAAACGTAATTAAGCTTATTTGTTGCTTTAAAAATAGTGGTATGCAAATTAAAAATATAAAAAAATATATTGACTTAACCATGCAAGGTGCTGAGACATCAGCAGAGCGAAAAGAGATGATGATTAATCATAAAAAAAATATTAATAGTCAAATGGCTGATCTTAAGAAAAACTTGAATATTATTGATTTAAAAATCGCTTCCTTTGATTCTATTAATAGTTTCTCTCTTGCTCAGCTATTTGATGACCAGAATAAATAAAGTTATCTTTTCCTAGTGCTCTCAAGTAAGGTCATGCAAATTTAGCCTCACATATTAAGCAAAGATTGTCTTCGTTAATTTTTCTGACTGCGTCCATAATTGGGCAGCCACCTTCATGTCATTCGCCTGTGGGGCAACTCGAGCAACTTTGGGGTGCCCTCTTGTTTCTCTTAGGCGAGATGGTCCATAATAAGTACTACTAACAACTTCTTTAGCAGTAGCTGCGTAAAGTGATGGCCAAGCACCATGAGCTGCCGGCTGAAAAAGAAAGGCAGCAAAACGCCGAATAATTCCGGCCGGACTATTTTGCCCTGACCCGTTTGGAATTAATTCAGTTCTCGAGATCCCAGGGTGCGCTGCGATACTGCTAAGTCCCCAGCCTGCCTTGTCGCTTCTACGCTGAAGTTCAAATGCAAACATTAGACAAGCAAGCTTTGATTGCGCATAAGCTTCCATTGGCTTATACGAATACTCTGACTGGAGATCATCGAAATTGATCTCCCCCGACAAATGAGCCACGCTACTCAAAGTAACCACTCGTGGTTTATTCGCTTGTCGTAACAGGGGAAGCAGTTGGGCTGTTAAAGCAAAATGACCAAGATAATTTGTTCCTAACTGTAGTTCAAAGCCATCACTCGTCAGCTTCCGCTGAGGTGGATTCATTACTGCAGCATTATTTATTAACATATCCAAACTGTTAAATTCTGCTGTCACTCGTTCACTAAACGCTTTAATTGACGATAAATCAGCAAGATCAAGCAGTTCAAAATGAATGCGACCGATTGGATTAGTTTGTCTAATCTTTCTAATCGATTCTGCTCCTTTATTCTTATTCCTTCCCGCCATAATAACTTCCGCACCAGCATGTACCAATGCCAATGCTGTTTCATAGCCAATCCCACCAGTTCCAGTAATGACAACTGTTTTTCCTGTTTGTGAGGGTATATCCGCAGCGGTCCAGCCTTTTTTAATTGATTCTGTCATAATTACCGACTCCTTTTAATGTTTTTACAAAAAGTGCTGCCTCTGCGCTTAAATGAACGAGACAGAGACGTTTTTCACTTCCGTCAAGGACTTATCTGGCCTTTGTACTAAATCCTATCACTTAGAGTTTCCTCTATGTCAATTATGTTTTTAAAGTTTTTTCGTAGTTACCAATTTAAATAATTTCTATCAAGTTCTTCTGCATCTTAGAAGCTTAATCTGCACCATTAATATAAGGGTTTTTACTAATAATCAGCACTCTTGATCACAACTATTTTATTTAAAAAAAGTCAATCATTTTCATTACATAATTCTTTATAATGTAACTATATTTCACCAAATAAAGGCAAAACACTTAGATATTACTTTAAGTGTTTTGCCTTTCTAAATCGAAAATATTACGTTACTGGTTAACTTTATTCAAAAATTATCTCATCTGTTAGACAATTAAACTGTTTGGACTTAGTGACATACTGATCAAATACTTGGCTATCGCAAATAGTATTAAGAAGAGAACGATTAATCCTCTGGATAATGTCTAATAAACAAATTGTACAATTGTGCCTTTTCTTGTAAATGCTTAATCTGCTCTTCATGCTTAAAAAACATCTCCATTGACAGGTCATAGTGCCCTCTTATAACGAGATCAAGTTTAAGAAAATGAAAATTACAAAACCAAGCCTCACGCGTGTTTACTTGTAGCAGCATCTTCAGTGTTTCAAATGAGGTAACTTCAAAGAAATTGGTCGTACTACTTACATCTATCTTCACAAGCTGTTCGATCCATAGAAATTGTTCATAGCGATCCAACACCTCTAAGATATTAAGGTGAGTCGCTGCATCAATATTCTGATAATCTATTTCAACAATTAACGGTGAACCCACATTGTCATTATACAATTGCTTAAAAAAGCTAATATGCTTATACTCATGTTTTAAATGTAATTCTTCATAAGCAAATGACACCTTCTCTGCCTCTTCAGTAGTCAGACTTTTAGGGAAAATGTCTAATAATCGATGGGGCGTTCGCTCATAAAAAGCATGAGTATCTACTAACACCCTTACTATTTCTTCACTTAAGTATGTTAGTTCCTCTTTTTTTAATGGTTTCAATTTACCTGCTCCTTCATCTCTTGCTCATCTCTTCGCTTTAAATTGAACAGCAAGTATTACTATTAGCAAGCACGCTAGCTGTTACGCGCTTAATGTTGATGATGGATAATGAATGCATTCCTATTATACGTAATTAAGCCGTCTCGTTGCATCGCTGATAATTCGCGGGAAAGCGCACTTCGATCAACACTTAAGTAATTGGCAAGCTGGTTACGCGAATAGTGGATATTAATACAATGACCGGGTTGCTCTTCTTGCTTACTGAGAAAGTACATCATTCGATCACGTAATTTTCGAAAGCTGAGCAATTCAATTTTCTCAAATAGCTTCATTTTTTGCTCAAGGTGTGCTTCCAATAGATGCTCATAAATTGTAGCCCTCAAATGACATGTCTTAGGGAATATTGGTTGTTCAAATACCAATAGACTTATTGGTTCATGGACCTGAATGTAGTATTCCTCAGACAACGCCATTTTGTCAGCCCAGATGACATCATCAGCTCCTAACATAGTTAATATTACTTGGTCACCTTCAGCACCCAGCTTCTCTACCGATAACCGTCCCGCTAAAATAATCGCAATTTGATATGGAAAATCAGATAATGACATTTGTTCATTATTAGCCAGTTTTTTAATCGATAAAGCTAAACAATCTATTGCTTTTTCAGTATCCAAAACTGAGAAATCCTTAAAGAAAGGAGAACCTTCTAACGATGTGACATTAGGCTTCATTTTATTCCTCCTTTGTTGCAAATGCAACAGCTTTAGTGAGCGAATGATGGTATTTTTACTTAGACACAAATGAGAATCATTATCATTTTAATTATATCGATAGGGTTATCTATTGACAAGGGGGAGCCAGTGAAGAATTTACCGATTCATGATATTTTTACGTTTGAAGATGTTGCCAATCCGCTTCCTGATCAGATTATTAGCACAGAAGTTTTTCATAATGCCGCTTTGGATATAACCGTTTTCAGTTTAGGAGCTGGGGAGTCGATTAGTACAGAGCTAGTTGGTGGTCAGAAGCTCATTTATTGTTTAACTGGACGTCTTGAGCTCAAGCTCGATCGCATAGAGAAACAGTTACGAGCAGGACAAGCAGTTATTCTCCCCACACAAGCTCGCCACGCCATTATTGCTGAAGCAAATGTAAGCTTTCAGCAAATTCATCTATATAAAAATGAGGAGGACCTTTACATGATCAACAAAGTACCGCACAACAAAGTGATTGATTTGGCCGAGCAAATTGACATTGTCCCAAATAAGAAGGCTAGCAAAGCAATTGTACAAAGAAAGGATTTGACGCTAACTTTATTTGCCTTAGATCAGGGGCAACAAATCGCAATGCACACTGCTACCGGTGATGCACTTGTGCAAATTCTTGAAGGAGAAGCACATATTATTATTGGCGAGAACAGCTTTATTGTGAAAGAAGGGCAAGCAATTGTAATGCCCGCTGAAATCCCTCATGCACTTGAGGCTACTGAAGCCTTTAAGATGCTCTTGACTGTTGTTAAAGGTGGTGAATAATTATGACACAGGCAGGCCACTCTTTTTTAGCAAGCCTTGGTAAAACGCGACTAAGGCCAGGTGGAATTCGAGCTACAAATTGGTTACTCTCAAAAGCAACCATAACAAAGGATACCAAAATATTAGAAGTCGCTTGTAATCAATGTACCAATGCCATTGATCTGGTAAAAAAAACAGGCTGTTCCATTACAGCAGTTGACCTTGATAAAAAGGTCGTTGACATCGCCAAGCACAGGGTGGCAGCCCACGGTTTGACCGATCACATTAAAGTAGAGGTAGCGAATGCATTAAGTCTTCCCTATCCTGATCAATCATTTGATCTAGTCATTAATGAAGCCATGCTCACCATGCTTGGTGATAAACAAAAAAACAAAGCTGTGGCTGAGTATCGTCGCGTCTTAAAACCAGGTGGTGTTCTGATTACCCACGATGTTCTGCTAATGACTGACAATCAAGACCAGCTTGTTAGCGGGCTGCAACGGGTTATCCATGTTCCCGCTAAACCGTATCACCAAGCTAACTGGGAAAAACTATTTTTAGATAACGGCTTTGACAAACTTGACTGTATAACGGGTGAAATGTCGTTAATGAATCCAATTGGGATGATTAGGGATGAAGGAATAGGTACAGTAATAAAAATTTTCAAAAATGCCATGAAAGCTAAAAATCGCACTTATTTTAAAGAAATGTTTACTTTCTTTAATCAACACAAGAAGGATTTAGGTTTTATTGCGATTATTTCATATAAAGAATAACAGCCTAGTAATCAAGACTTCGCGCTAGCGAAACTTGATTGCTAGGCACAGCCTTATCTGCTAAAGAGGCTCTTTACATCAGCCTTGCTTTTACAAATTACGACCTTATCTCCGTATTGGCTTAATAATGCGATAATTTCATGCTTACTGCTCCGCTCAAAAAAAGCATTCCACATAAACATTTGTCTAAAAATTGACCAAGTAGGTTGATAATTTGACTCCTCTAACCTTAGTTTTTGTAAAATAAATCGCCGAATGATTCGAAATACTCTAATTGAATATTTCGGATCAAGAAATATAATTAAATCCGCCTTTTCAAGACTGGGCTGGACCCACTTGTGATGTGCACCCTCAATAATCCAAGCATCTAACATGACAATTTCATTTAAATAATCGTCTCTTGCTTGACTAGTTCTTCGGACATCGTTACCATCACCTCTTTGCCAGACAACATTGTCCAGTTCATAGTGGACCAAGTTAAACTTATCTGACAGTATCCGTGCGAGCGTCGTTTTTCCACTCCCTACCGATCCGATGATATGTATTTGGGCCGGAACCAACTTCTCCATTTACTGGACCTCCTTATCATTAAACCAATTTAACCTTTTTCTACTAGCTGGTCCAAATAAGTTATCAGTTGCTTCTGCTCATCCTTCACTAAATTTCTAGTTGGAATAATTTGGGCTGTAATTGAACTTAAATAGATAATAATCATATCATCATAATAGTTAATTGCCTTGATATTTTCTTTAACAACTGTTGTAGAAGCGTACTTGTCAAAGACCTTAATTTCATTTCCTTCTATCACCATCGTTTTCTCACCAAAAAGCGCCGAATTGTCACCTTCGCTTAACATCTTGCTCACTTGTTTTTTTAATTGCTTTTTATAAAATCTTGGATACCAAATGATCCAGGCTCCACTGAACAGTAAGGAGATAATTAGCCAATAGAGACTAGGCTGGTGGAATACAGCCGTACCAACATAATAGATTATGCTTGCAAATACAATGGGTATTACCCACCTTAACACCCTAACCAGTTTCTTCTGTGATGGTGAGTTTTCACTATGATACAAATTGAACTGAAGATAATCCTCTTCGGTAATTTCAAATTTAAACTCCATGTTTTTTTCTCTTTTCTTTTAAAATTTCTTGAATATGCTTTTCTTTGCTCAATTATCATTGCATCTATCTATTAATACTAGCAATGTTTTTATCTTAAAAAGCCATTAATTCTCTGCGTAATAATATTAACCCAACTGTGATTGAATAATCTATTTCATAAAATTCAATTTCTCTTTTATTTAACTAGCATGCTAGTTGGTTATTTTGTAGCTTTAATAATCGCCAAACAATCATTAAGATGGACAAGTTCATGTAGGGTAATTGGCATTAATAATAATTCACCAATATTTTTCTTTCCCCAATAGTCAACCAACCAGGCAGAATCTTTATGTTTAAGAACTGATTTTGAACTGAAAATAAAATTAAGTTGCTCCTGTGAAGGCCTCTGCTTTAAATCAGTAACAGACAGATTCTTAATGACATTTTGAGTTTGCTTTCCGACGGCAAATCGATAGGCGAACAGCTCTTCTTGAATGATATTTGCAGAGAAATCCTCCATTTCATCTTGTGTCATTGAATTGCCAGTATCGACACGATTAATATTTAATTTCTCGAGCCAATTATCATTAAAAATGACCTGAGATTGATTGGCAATTAAGGTATTTGCACAAATATCCTCGATACGTGTCATGTGAAAAATAAAAAAAGCGAGCGTTCGATAGCCTTGATACTTCTTGCTGACAGTGTGGCGAAAGCTAATATTATTCAGCCCCTGCAAACACTGATCTTGAAAGGTGTGTTGGTGCAGATTCGTTAATCTTTTATCATGAGCAAGAGCATGGACATATAAAGCTTGCTCATGTACACGATTAATATCTTCTGTTTTAATCGCTAGCCTCAATTCTTTAAAAACAGGATTATAGTCTTTACTAACAGTTAACATTGCGCTCACTCCTTTATACTAGTATGATATACTACTAGTCATAAGATTAACAGCATGTTAACCCTATTAAAAATGTCGTTTTCGTGGCAATTTTTCAAAAAAGAATGAGGAGTGATACCTTGGAGTTAAACGATGTTATCCACGGACATAAGTCTATCCGGCAGTATGCAGACAAGCAAGTGAGTCAAGAGGTGCTAGATGCTATACTAGAAGCAGGGATTCGCGCTTCTTCTAGCGGGAATATGCAAGCCTATTCTATTATCGTCACACAAGATCAAGAGCTAAAAAACAAACTATTTGATGCTCATATGGAGCAATCTATGGTAATAGATGCTCCCATCCTGTTAACATTCTGTGCAGACTTTAATCGGATGCGGAAATGGCTTACGCTGAATGACGCACCTGTCCATTTTGATAATTTTATGAGTTTTATGATTGGTGCAATTGATGCCACCCTGGTATCACAGAATTGCGCGTTAGCTGCTGAAAATAACGGATTGGGTATTTGCTATATGGGTTCGACACTTGCCAATTGTGATCAAATTGGCGAACTGCTTAACTTACCTCCTAATGTAGTTCCAGTTGTTGGCTTCTCATTAGGGTATCCAGCTGAAGACCCTGCCCCACGTGATCGTCTCCCAGATAAGGGGCTTGTTCACTATGATACGTATCAGGATTATTCGGACACCGAGATTCTCGAAATCTATCAGGAGCGGAATGAGAACGGTTGGAATCGTTATATGAATGTCCCCCACCTTAAAGAGATGGTCGACCAATTGGAGTTGAAAAATTTGGCGCAAATCTATACGATTGCCAAGTATACCAAGGAATCGCATCACCAGTTTTCCCAGACCGTACTAAATTATTTAGCAAAGCAAAATTTCATGAAAAATCAATAAGGCTTTTAGCAGAGTCATGCTGATCATCTCTCTTTAAAAACAGTATTAAAAAATAGGTAACTAAAGAACCGCGCTCCCTTATTATCAACAAGGAACGCGGTTTTCTGTAAATTAATGTATTATAATCTCTTTACTGTCCGGTTTCAATTGCTCCAATATCTGGAGCTGATCCGTTAAACGGTTCGCCAATATCAACCCCACCATTAACAAGAAAGCTATTTGATCGTGGCACAAATAAATTAATATCTGGTAACGAGCCATCAGCCTTTCTTGGGCGCTTGGCTAAACTCGTGTCAACACTATTAAACATATTTGACGTTACCGTACCAGTTTGCCAGCTATTGCCCTGCAATGATGAGTTGGATGCAAAACGATCAGTCACACGAGCATTGGCACTTAAATTGTTGATAAAGACATGCTGACCGTTAGCTGGATTATTGGGGAAGTCATAATTACGGCCATTATTACTTATCCCATTATTAAACCCAGTATTATGAATTAAGGTTAGTGCCCCGGTATTATTGTTATGATCAAACCCTTTACTCTGATTATCAAAAGCCATATTACGCCTAACGATGTGGTTACCTGGCAAGTGATTTCCGCCTAATTTAAAGCCATTCCCGTTGCCTTCAAAATTCGAATGATTCCAAAACTGAGGATTTCCATTACCAAATGACCAATTATTCTCAAGCGTTATTGTACTTGTCGCCATCCAAAAATCAAAGCCGTCATCAGAGTTTTCCCAAGACCTGTTACCATAAAAAACATTTCCCGGCCCTAATGCCTCGTACTTAGCGGCAAAGCCATCAGCCATATTGCCAACTCTGCCTCTCAAGTTGAAATTACGATAGCTATCATTATTCATAATGAGATTATATGATCCATCCTCCAAATGAAAGCCGGTTAATCGGTTCTCATAAGCGACAGACCTTTCAATGCGATTGTGACTGCCATGAATTCTAAAACCATTTCCACCGGCTTTTCTTAGATGAAGTCCGAGCACATGCCAGTAATCACCATTTATTCGAAATCCATCTCTGCCTGCTAGTTCCTCTTGTGCAGAGAAATCTAATGTAGGTGTTTCATTGGGATAATTGACAATTGTAATGGGTTTGCTTGCAGTACCACTATTATTAGCTGTAATTCTGGTATCGTGATGATAAGTACCCCCTCTCATCACAATCACATCACCAGCTCTTGACAAGCTAATTGCTCGATCCAACGTAGCTAACGGTGATGATTGACTACCATTATTACTATCGTTACCGTTTGTTGCAACATATAATTGCCGATCTCCTTGAGGTATACCCGGCGCTGTGGGTAAGGGGCCTCCTGGTTGTTGAGCATCGCTTAGGGACTCGATTCTAATACTATTAATAACTACCGCTACATCAGACTCTGTTCGGATCTGAATAAAGGAATTTGCTGTACCTACTTCTGGCTCAAGAACTAAATCACCCGTACCCATTTGTCCAATTGTTTGATGATACACGCGCGAAGCGCCACCATGAATTGAATCGTTCATGCGCACCGTATTATTATCCACGTAAATTTGAAAGCGCTTACTTGAATCGCCACTTAAATTATCAATATTAAGAACAATGCGATAGGGTTGACTCAAGTCAAGGGATCCTCCTGGTGTAGAATTACTTGTTGTTTCTGTAGTAGTCCGTGCACCAATTGTCATTCTCCCACCATCTAATGTTACTTTATTAGAGCCAGCTGTTACAGAACCACCCGTTCTTAAATACATCGGCCGACTTGAATCGTTAGGTAATGCACGAAAGGATGTCGTAAATAAATTATTAGTCGTTGCACCAGTAAAATTTTCAGTGAATATAGGTGCTTGTGCTAATGCTGTAATAGGAATTGCAGATAGAATAAACATTAGGATAGATAGACAACTTAGTAACAAGAAATGCTTTGACTTGTTCATAAAAGATACCTCCATTATTTTTTAAAGTTAAGCTTTCTTTCATTGTGTACTAACTAAGATGCACCCTCACACGTTTGAATCTATCAGCTCACCTCCCTATACTAAGAAAATTAGTATTTTTCATTACCACTTCTACATTATAACACATTTATCAATTTTTTCTATAATTTTTAAAATAATACAACAATAGACATATATCGCTTTTTTCCTTCTTTCCCTAAATAGTAAATTAAGTAGATACTTTTAACTACTGCTATTAAATCAAATACCAATCTAGTACTATAGACCAAATTAACGTTAGGGCTATGCCATTCATAATCTTACAATAGCAAGTACACTTTTTTGTAAAAATAAGCAAAAAAAAAAACGCTATTATGCGCTTCTTTTTTTACATTTTCGTTGACAGACAATGCACCTATCCGTATAAAAATTATATCTGTGCTTTTTTTTAATACGGCAATCTAACCAACACTTTATTTTCTTCATAATAACGTCCCTCCAAGCATGACTATTGTATCATCAAAAAAGCCCTTATATGATTACTTTAGTCATAGTTTCATTAAATTGACACAATATTAAGCAAAAGCTTTTTGCTCAATCTCACGCTTGAGGTTGTAAAGGTTATGATTAAGTGTATGCCCGATATAAGTTTAGCGCGTAGTATTCGTTAGCTTTTTTTCCGTCATTTAACTGAGCAATAGAGTCACATGAAGCCCTTCTTTGGTCTTACCGCTTCAATTACTGGGAGCTTTATTAATTGTTAGCATCAATGGCATGCACTAATAATGCTCAATAATTCCACCTAGTGAAGCTGCCTTGACACTCTGATGCTCCATTATCTCTAATACTTCTTCCTTTGTTCCATAAATAACAGCTCCTAATATCTCAATATCTTCTACTTCAACTTGCTCCATGTTAGCTAGTGCTTCCTTGTGACCTGGATAAAAACTATCGCTCAACAAATCGAGAAATTTATAATACTCATTTCTAAAATTATTAGTGGTAGTAGCGGTTAAACGATCACGCATAGTGAACCCTAGAGACTCAAACTCCCTAATAAACGAAATAGTCCAATCAAATTCTAATGCTTCTTGTTGAAAGCTAGCTATTTGGACTTCATTAAATGTATCGAGCCACAGCCAGGTCAGTTCAGGCAATTCCACAAAAGGGAGTTCGCTAAATGTGTATGGTAAGTCAAATGAGAGCGCTACTTCATAAATATTGTCCCCATCCATCTCTTCAATTAAATTGCGATCATCTTTGTACTGCTCATAATCAACTGCTGGGTGAAAGAAAAGCATTTCTCGCCAGCCATTGTTTTTATAGGTAAGTTGCCAATCATCTCCTGTGAGACCAATTTGACCACCATGATATCTTGATACCAGATTTGGCACTAAACCAAAGGATTTGTGGTCTTGTTCGATAACCACCGCTTTGAATCCCATATCTTTTGAAACCTTGTAGTGACTTGTTCCGCCTAAAATTCCCACAGTATCTAAAGTTTGGCTAATATAGCCATTCGGAATGGTTAGGCGCACGAAAGCATCTCTACTGCGAAATGCCGACTGACTAAAGAATACCGAAATGACAAAATTAGCAATTACAGCTGTAATTAAGACAATGATTGCGGTAAATACCGTCGTCAACATTGATTTCCGCTTACCTTTTTTTAGTACCTTTGCAACCTTTCGCTCATCAAATGTATCATCACTAAATTCATCCATGCTGTTCCCTCCATTTCAAATAAAACGCCTTTCTTGCTCGGTATAAATAAGTTTTGACGGTTTCTTCTTTTAAGCCCGTTAGTAATGAAATCTGCTGATAGCTATATTGAAAATCATATTTTAATAGTAACAGTTGCCTAAAAAGATCTTGCATACTCGCCAAGGTATGGATTATTTCATCTTTTTGCTCTATTGCTAAGATAATCGTCTCAGTATCTCGATCATTTGAGAAGTTGCTCCAAAAAAGCTGATCATCAATGGCGATAACTTGTTCTTTCCCTCTTTGCTTTAACAGCTTTCTAAACAAATTTATCGCCGTGGTGAAAATATAAGAGAGTGCCTTATCAGAAGCCACCCCTTTACAATAACGCATGAACTGTGTATAACTTTCTTGAACAATATCCTCAGCATCTTCGTGATGACAGCCGTTCTTTCTCAGATAAAAGTAAATCATTTTTGCTTGCTTTTGATAAACATGCAATAAAAGGTCAGAATCCATAGCTCCCCCTTTCTAAAGCCCTTCACTAATTAAGAGCTTCCTCTTAGCAAAAAGTATACAGGAATCGCGCAAGAATTATTTCCTCTTTCGCTCGCCAAGCGAACCATGATCGTTGCTATTCGGTAACAAAGACATCTCACATGACAGATAATTATAATTTTTAGTTCATAGCCTACCCTGATGCGGGTTGCCCCTTCATTATGAAGACAGCTGTCAAATAGACCACTATTATTCCTACTCCGAACAGGTAATTAATTTACATGACTTTTACAAGACTCTCGAATTAACTTAACACTTTCATATTATGATGGGTTGTACACGACGTTAACGACGTTAATGAGATTGTTAGGGGGAAATGAAATGAAGAAAAAATGGTTGTTGCTTTTTTTATTTACTGCTTTAATTGCACTACTTGTTGCTTGTAGCGACACAGAAGATGACGCTAACGCTGAACCTGAATCAGAACCAACAAGTGAAGAAACGAATGAGGAATCCAGCTCAAATGAAGTCATTACTAAACTGTCCGTTGGGTTTGTCCCTTCTAGAGAACCAGATGAAATCATTACCGCTACTGAGCCATTAAAGGATCTCCTAATTACCGAGCTTGCCGGTCTAGGCTTTGATGTCGGGGAAGTCGACATCACGGTTGGAACAAATTATGAAGCAGTCGGTGAGGCCCTATCTGCCGGAACCACTGATATTGGCTTGATCCCTGGTGGAACATATGTGTTATACGATGATGGTGCTGAGGTGTTATTAACCTCAACACGTGCTGGATTAAGTATTGATTCCGAAGATCCAGTCGAATGGAATAATAATAAGCCGACTGAGGCTGTTGACGAGCAGGTTACTTATTACCGCTCTTTACTAATTGCTGGTCCCTCTGAAAAAGGACAAGAATTAGCTGAAAAAGTAAACAACGGAGAAGAATTAACATTTGATGATTTAAACAGTGCAACATGGGCTGTGATGTCATCATCTTCTTCAGCTGGATATATATATCCAACCCTTTGGCTTCAGGATAAATACAATATGAAATTAACTGACTTAGAAAACCTTGTGCAAGTCGATTCTTATGGTAGTTCTTTCGCCCGTTTAGCTGCTGAGCAAGTTGATATTATTGTTGCTTACGCTGATGCGCGCCGAGATAATGTTGATGCTTGGCAAGGTGAGTTTAGTCGTGAAGCTGACATTTGGGCTGAAACTAATGTCATCGGTGTAACATCAGGTATTTACAATGATACAGTAAGTGCCAGCAAAAATGCGGACAACATGACCGCTGCATTAAAAAGTGCAATTCAACAAGCCTTTATTAATATTGCTCAAACCGATGAAGGAAAAGCCGTTATTTCTATCTATAGTCACGAAGGCTATCAAGAAGCTTCTGATTCTGACTATGACAAAGAACGTGATGCGCAAGTTCTTCTAAGAGAAATGAATTAACGACATGATGGTAAGCATGAGAACATCAATAAGGTGTTCTCTTTTTCTCTCATTTTCTCAATAAAACCATAAATGAAATGGAGATCTAGCATGATCGAATTTATAAATGTTAATAAAACATACACAAACGAAATAAAAGCGCTGAAACAAATTAATCTTAAGATTGAGCAAGGCGAATTTGTCGCTGTTATTGGTCTTTCAGGGGCAGGCAAATCAACTTTAATTCGTTGTATTAACCGGATGCACGAGATTACCTCTGGTCAGCTAATAGTAGGTGGCATGGATGTCAGTAAATTAAGAGGAAAAGAAGTACGCCGATTTCGGAGAAGAATTGGAATGATTTTTCAATCCTTCAACTTAGTTACACGAACAACTGTACTGAAAAACGTACTGGTCTCCTTTGTACCTGATCTTTCATTTATTCGAAAGCTAACTGGCGTGTACATAAAAGAACACAAAATTAAAGCATTAACAGCTTTAGATCAAGTTGGCATTTTAGATAAAGCCTTTGTACGTGTTGACCAATTATCAGGCGGCCAACAGCAACGTGTGGCCTTAGCTCGGACATTATCGCAGAACCCAGAAATCATTCTTGCTGATGAACCCATTGCCTCGTTAGATCCAGTCACATCGAAAATTGTCATGGATGATTTTAAGCGAATTAATAAGGAAATGAATATCTCAGTCATTATGAATATTCACCATGTTGAGATAGCTCTTCAATATGCTGACCGCATTATTGGTGTACGTGAAGGTGCGATTGTTTTTGATGACCAAACAGCTAAGGTTACTGATGATATCCTCGATTATATTTATAAAGGACAAACTGAGCAAGTACTGGCTGAGATTGCAAAGGAGCAAGCCTATGTTTGATCGCATCTTTCCCCCAAAGCAGATCCCACTACCTAGCGGGAAAATTGTTTTAGAAAAACACTCCCGAACACCAATAATTTTACTACTGGTCTGCTTGGGCATTTATTTTGCTCTTCAACTCACACAGTTTAATCTTAGTCAGTTACTTGAACGCTGGGATCAATTTTTTGTCATTGTGGCTGATATGCTGCCACCTAGATGGTCGCATATCTCAACTATCTGGCAGCCATTACTGGATACGATTAAAATGTCTCTGCTCGGCTCTTTTATTGGTGCATTAGTAGCTCTACCGATCGCCTATGCTGCTTCAACTAACATTGTAAAGCAGCCAGTTATCACTGGATTAGCACGTGTTTTCCTAAGCTTGCTTAGAACACTTCCTTCACTTGTAACAGCTTTAATTGCAACATTTATTTTTGGCCTTGGGACCTTTGCTGGCACAATCGCAATCTGTTTATTTACACTTTCTTATGTAGGGAAACTGCTATACGAACAAATTGAAAATGCCGACATGGGCGCTTATGAAGCGATGGAATCCCTCGGAATGACAAAAGGGCAAGCTTTTCGACAGGCTATCTTTCCTCAGATCCTCCCAAATTACTTATCGACTTCACTGTTCTGTTTTGAGGGAAATGTCAGATATGCAGCGATTTTAGGCTACGTTGGTGCAGGAGGAATTGGTTTACTTCTTAATGAAGGATTAGGGTGGCGTGACTATGCTGGGGTAGGCATGATTTTATTAGTCCTAGCGATCACTGTTTTGCTTATTGAATCAGTTAGCGAGCATTTTAGAAAGAAGTTACTTTAAAGGGGCATCGTTATGAATCAAATTGAACAAAAATTAGCAACAACACCAAGGAATTATCGTTATTTACTAACCATTTCACTAATTATTGTCGGCCTGATTATTTGGTTGTTGACCTCAATTCAGGTAAATGGTCTAGAAAGTAATGGGTGGACAATCGCCAAAAGTATTTTAACAGGTATCTTTAAGCCTAATCTTGCGTTATTGTTTGCACTAAATCAGCAGGGCATTGCCTATCTGCTGCTTGAGACAATTGCAATTGCCTTCCTTGGGACTTTAATTGGTGGCATGTTGGCCATCCCACTTGCCTTTTTATCTGCTTCAAATATCGTCACAAAGCCTGTCGCTTATTTAACACGACTATTACTGATTGTAATTCGAACAGTCCCTGCGCTTGTTTATGGTTTAATGTTTATACGGGTAACAGGTCCGGGTCCCTTTGCTGGCGTCCTAACGATCGGTTTAACGTCGATTGGCATGTTAGCGAAGCTTTATGTCGATGCAATTGAAAATCTAGATATCAGCATCTTCGAATCAATGAGCTCAATTGGCTGTAACACCTTTGAAAAAATTCGATTTGGCATCGTACCACAGCTGTTTTCCATCTTCTTGTCTATTATCATTTATCGCTTTGATATTAATTTACGTGATGCAGCCGTATTAGGCTTGGTTGCAGCTGGGGGAATTGGTGCCCCATTAAAATTTGCAATGGATTCTTATCGGTGGAATGAGGTCGGCTCAATTTTAATCGGCCTTGTTATCCTAATTTTATTGGTTGAATGGTTCTCTACCAAGCTGCGGCGAAAGTTAGTTACTGGGAGATAGATTACAGGCTAATGACGTTTGTGGTTTGACCATGCATCATTAGACCATGTTGTTTAGCGTGGTTAAATGCTACACTTTGACAATGTTCATGTGCTGTCATTTTTCTTTTTAGAATTGTGCATAACTAAGCACATGCTCGAATAATTCGAGCATGTGCTTTTAACCATACCAACATTAAATTGAATGATGATTAATTAGCTAATAATTTGTTTTAATTGCTTATTGCTAATATGTTGATCAAAAATATGCTCACCTACCATAATAGTCGGAACTGTTTCAATATTGGCAGCCTGTGCTTCTGTCCCAATCCTTTCAAGCATTCCAGCGTTTTCAACTTGTTTGAGTCCCAATTCATCTTCTGCAAAGTTACTCACTTCAGTGAGACTCAAATTGCCCCAGTCGGTCTGACTATTAAACAGTTTTTCTATTACTTGATAGGCTTGTTCAGATGCTGACGGCACGTATCTGTGCATTAGATTACCTGATTGCAAACTTTCTTTATTTTTATTAAACAGCTTTATGACGCGTAATAAGCTACCATTTTCAGTAAGAGGTTGTAATAATCCGTTTGATTCGTCAAACCATTGACGGCAATACGGACAACGCAGATTTAAGAACTCGATTAGTTTAGTAGGTGCTTGTTCACGCCCTAGCTTAATACCAAGCTCACCATCTACAAATTCAGGTTTAATACGACTAATGTCCATGTTATAACGCTCCTTTATTCGTCTTACTTAATATAATTTCCACTCTACACTATTCTCAAACATCAATTCAAAAGCTTTTTATAGTAACCATGAGAAACTAGCATTTGTTATAAAAGAGCTAAAAGACTGGACATGCAATGGCTAACTAATTATAAAAAGGGACTAAGTTAGGAGCTTTTACACGTGCCGGTGTAAAGGGACTTTTTAATTAGTGCTGCTTTATCACCTACTAATTGCTAGCACCACAGACCTGCCACTAAAGGGATGAACCAACTACGGCCTCCGAAATAACAGCCTCCATACAAATTGGGTTATACTGACCGTTAATTCGCCACATAGGATAGATTGACCAAAAAACATCTTGTCCTGTCATCGGCCCTGAAGAAATCAAGCTAGTATTGCAACTAATATTAGAAAAAGCATTGCCTAAGTATACCATTTGGCACTTATACAATGCTTAGTTTTTTTGTGATATATAGTGCTATTGTAAATCGTTTGATAAAAAGCTCATTATCTGACTCTCATGCTTATCTATTGCAATTTGATCAGTCGTTATTCCATGCTCACGTAACAACTTAATGTTTTGCACCAGAAAATCATCACTACCAACAATGTAAAATAGTCCATCCTGATCTGCTGCTAACTGCTCAACTTCTTTATAGTAATCCGTACGATTATCGACAAATTGCGCAGTAAAGTTCTTCCTTGGATCTGAATTAAAAATATTCGTAAATAAGAAATGCTTTGTTGAATCAATATTTAAAGAATGTACGTGGCTAACTTGATCAATATTGTTCAAATAATTGAGCACAAGCGGTCTAAATGTGGCTAAGCCAACGCCTGATGATAATAGATATATTTTTTTACCTGTTCTTTGCAATGGCACATTCGTATGTGTTTTAAATAGTGCTACTTCGTCTCCAACCTGAAGACCTTTTAAGATACTTTTGAATTCCGAACATTGCGCCTTCATTCTAGTAGTAATGCCAATTGCTCCCTCATCAGTTATTGTCGAAATTGACATATGACGAACCAGGCCACGATTAGGTTTATCACCTGCGTTAAATCCCTGTAACGCGAAATGGGTGTGTGACCCCTCTTCCCAAGTAAACGCTTCAGGACAATCAAGCAAGTACGTTTTCACTTCTGGTGCCTCATCGATAATCTTATTAATTTTAGTCCAGTATATTTGCATTATATATTCTCCTTAATCTAAGTGTGTTATGTTAATTACTATACATCAATTGAAAATCATTCTCAATTAATTTGATTGTAATTTAATAACTTATTTTGATTAAAGCGTAACTTAAAAAACGGATAAGATTAGTCGTTACTAATCTTATCCGTTCATGCCAATGATATTCTCCAGTAGATCTTAACTTATCTTCTAAAAAACAAGCTGATTATTTGTGAGCTAGGAGAGCAACTGTCTCCACATGTGATGGGTGATAAGTGGGAATATAATTCTTTGCCCGTAGTAATTGTTGATTTTGGACCAGCTTTAAATACAAAAGTCAATTGATGCGGGGCTTTTTGACCTTTGTCATCAATGCCACCTATTATAATTTTCTCCACTATAGACTCAAAAACATCAGTATCAAACTTCTTAAGGGGCTTATTAGAATCAAAGTACTTCCTAAAGCTTTAAAGTCTTGCTTTCATTTCTTTTTCTTCATTAGCAGTTAATGAAAGTTCATTTGTTTTTTTGATTAGTCGTTCTTTATCTGTATTAAGTTCAAGAAGGTTATTATCATAATTTTCACGGTCAATAGCGCCATCAAGATGAAGATCAATCAGCTTCTTGATTTTATCTTCCACCCTAAAAATACCCCTTATAGTACGATCAGGCCAATTGGTACTTCCTCTTTTTGTCTTATAGCCTTTTACTTTGAGTTCATTACCAATAAGCCTAGCGCCCTTACCTTGATTGTAAGAATCAAAGATAAATCGGACAACTTCAGCTTCTTCTTTATTGACGATAAGTTCTTTCGTTTCTTTGTCGTAGTCATAGCTTAAACAACCTTGAAAACCAACTAGCTCTCCACGCTTCATGTTCATCTTTAGACCCATTTTTACATTGGTAGAGATACTTTCACTTTCTTGTTGGGCTATTGAAGTTAATACCGTCATGGCCACTTCACCTTGCATAGAGAAGGTGTTTATATTCTCTTTTTAAAATAATACAGCAACATTATGCTTTTTTAATAGTCTGGTGTATTCCAGTACACCCTTTGTATTTCTACCAAACCTAGAAATACTCTTTGTAATGACTAAATCAAACTCACCAGCCACGGCATCTCGAATCATTTCTTGAAAGCCAAGGCGTTTATCAACATTAGTGCCACTTATACCGGCATCAGAATATATCTTTGCCAGTTCCCACTTAGCGTTTTCTCTGACCTTCTGTTCATAATAAGCTACTTGATAATCATAACTAGCCATCTGCTCAGCCGAATCGGTACTGACTCTACAATAAGGTGCTATTCTTATTTTTGAAAGTTCTTTTCCCGATGCACGGTCAAATTTATTCTTTTTTAGGCTTTATAACTTCTACTTCTTTCATGAACTCACTTATTTTGCAAAATGTAAAACAGAGTTACTTCTTAACTGTCCATTCATGCTCTTCTAGATACACATCAAAATCATCTTTTTCAGGTTCGTTTAAACGCTTTAGATTGAACTTCTCATATTCTTTTTCAGCAAGTTCCTTGGCTACTTCATGTGAAATAGAACCTGCACCAGTAAGAATATCTCTCTCATTAAATTTCAGGAAGGCATTGAGCTTTTCTTCCCAATCCTTCATATGCATTGGATTGCGTCTTTCTGCCTGATCTTCTGCATAATCGAGATACATGGTTACAATACGATTGAGGGATTTTATTTCTTTTTCCGTCAAGTAATTCTTGGCAACGGTAATATCCCCTTTACGTACCTTGTCACCCTTCCAAGTGGTAAGTCCCATATTATCTTTGGAAGCATCAGCTCTTTGTTCAATAAGTTCTGCAACTGTATGACCATGAATAGCAAAATGAAGCTTGTTTTGCACCGTTGCAAAGAACCTTTTAGCTTCTTCAGATTTTCCATCATAATCTATAGCTAAAGCATAGATGTCTGTTATCTTCTTATAAAATCTTTTTTCTGAGGCTCTAATATCACGAATACGTTCTAAAAGCTCATCAAAGTAGTCATCACCAATATTACGCATATCCTTAAGGCGTTCATCATCCATAGTGAAGCCTTTAACTAAGTACTCGTTTAACCTCTCCGTTGCCCATCGTCTAAATTGTGTACCTCGGCTAGAGCGTGCACGGTAGCCAACAGCAATAATTAATTCTAGGTTGTAAAAACGTACTGTTCTCTCAACCTCTCTATTTCCCTCAGTTTGAACTATTCGGTTTTCCCGAATAGTTCGATTTTCTTCAAATTCACCTTCAGCATAAATATTTTTTATATGCTCATTAATGGTATTAACGCCTTTTTGATAAAGCTCCGCGATCGCCTTCTGTGTCATCCATACAGTTTCATTTTCAAGTCTTACATCTATTTTTGTTTTTCCGTCTTCTGTCTGATATATGAGTAAATCATTACTATGTTCCAATGTAACCCTCCTTCTCCATATGTAACTTCAATTCATCAGACACTGTCTGACATTTATAAATGAACTATCCGGTAATTCCGAATAGTTCATTTATCTATGTTCCCAATTATCATTTTAATTTTATCACAGTAGATAATTAAGTGCCTCTTAAACCTCGTTTAATTTTGTATTTTATTTCCAAATCAACTTTGATCTTGATGAATTCTTTTTCTGAAATCATCTTTTCATCAAGCAGGCTGGAAAGCATGGCTAACTGTATTGTAAACTTCATTAAGTTTTCCATCTGACCCTCCTGCTTGATCTACTTTTCATATTATTTTATATTCTTAAGGGCCTCATGTAGCTCTTCTAGTTCTATGGAAGCTTTCTTCAAAGAGCAAAAGCATTATGACTATATAGCCATTTCCGAAAATGTTGACCGGGCTAGATCAACATTATTCAATTTAATTAATAAATCTATTGATACATTTACTCCAGAATCCAATTATGAACCAGCTCTTTTAATCGAAGGTGGTCACTATTATCAACAAGCAGTTATTGGCTATCAATTTTCCCAACAAAATTTTTATCCTTATATAAAAGCATACTCTGGATCTGCAAATTTCTTACTTGATCGGATGAACGCCGATGTAGAGAATTTAGATTTATTCTTACCTATGTGCTACTTGTTTAGAAATTCGATTGAGTTGGAATTGAAGAAGATCTATATATCGCATTGCAATTTAAATAATCTAGATTATGATTTAACAAAGTATAAACACAAAATATTGGGTCTTTGGAAAGCAACTCTTCCCACAATCGATGAGCATTCAAATGCACAAAAGAATGATACTACCTTAGATGATTGTTCTGTTTATATTCAACAACTAAACAATTGGGATGGATGTTCTAGTAAATTCAGATATCCAATAAATAAACTTGGAGATTATTTATTCAAAAGAGAAACTCGATATAATTTTAAAAATGTTGCTCAATGTTTTAATGATATTAACTATTTCTTTTCTTGCGTAGAAAGTCAACTTGATCACCACTTAGAAATAATGATGGAAATAGAAGCTGAATACCGTTCGTACATCGAATACGATTATGACAACTATCAGTAAGCAATAAAAAAAATCCTGAATTCTCATTCCACGAATTCAGGATTTTTTGCTACCTATTTTCAATTATTGAAATTTAAAACCGACTGTGTTCCCCCAAAATAAACTTTTCCTAAATCCCCCCACTCAAACCCGCATTCCACCGTTCCAGTTAAAATAAAGTTTTCCGATAATAGAAGAAGAAAAATAGAGAAAGAGAAATTGGCAAACCCTTGATACAGTTGAAGCCCGAGAAGAACAAGGCATGAAAAAGACCCGATTTCGGAAAAGTTTGTTCTAACGGAAATCAGGTCTGAATTGGAAATGTTTATTTTGTGGTTACATAGTAGAGATAAGAGTATTAGAAAATAGATTAATCTTTTAAATTCACAATTTACACATATTCCCCTTCCTGTAAGCAACTGAATTTTTTTGTTGAACTGACTTAAAGATATGCTTCTTCAACCTTCAGTTAAATGGATAAATCTCTCAATAAATGTAGCCATATAAGGGATCTGTATTATAATTAAAGTAAGGAGTTGATAGAAATGAAACAATCTTTCTTGGTTATAAATAAAGAAACAAAAGTTGCTACGGAATACGAATATAATTGGGTCAACCATGGTATGTTAAGAAGACTTCATGAAAGAAAAGAAAAGAATGAAATCACCATACAATGTGCTTGCTCTGATAATGTAACTTTATCGGTCTCTGTAAAATCAAACCCTTTCCTCTACCCGTCAACAAAAAAACATAAGCATAAAGATGATTGTATTCGTCATTCTAATAACACTAATAGGAGTGACTATGAAAAAGGCTGGAATTATGATGAAGATAAAGGCCTCCATATAGTAAACTTAGAAAAATTAGTTATTGCTCCTTCCGCTTCTAAGGAAGAGGATAATAACAAAAAAACCATTTATAGAAAAACAAATAATGCTTCTACTGTAAGCAAAGTTCAATATGAAACAACGATGTTAGGCTTTGTTGCGAAATTAAATATGATGGCCTGGGAGAACTCTGTTCAAGGGTATGAGCCAAAAACACCAGACAGGTATGAGCTGCTAAGGAAAATTTATGGAGTGGCCGGGCGCATTCGCTTAAAGGGAAAGAAGAAAACGTTTAATGAGATGTTCTATAAGTATAAATCTATTAGAGAAGTTAAAGTCAATAAAGAAATCTCTTTTGTCTATATGTATGTAGATGAATCAAGGCCAATTACACAAGAGAAGCCATTGCCTGATGGTACGGAGAAAGTGGCTTTAAATTGTATAGATAGCTTTAAAAAGACGAGAAAGTTTTACATAGATAAGGAAGAATTCCAGACGAAGATTGAAAATGAACCTCATAGTGATCGTTATGTTGTTGCTGGATATGCCTATAAAGCAAATTTATACCATAGACTACTGAGCCTCACCAGCTATGCAGTCATTCCGGTTACAAAAGAAGGTCTATATTGTGAAAGTCATCACGAAAAAGAGCATTATGAGAAGCTATGTGATGAAGGCGTAAGATTTTTTAAGCCCTACCTTCCGCTCCCTGAATACGGTAATTTTATTCCAGACGGTTATATTGTTAATGGAAATAATGAAAAACCGACCATCTTTGAGATCTTTGGGATACACAACAATGAAGATTATGATAAGAGAAAATCAGAAAAGAAAAATGCAGTTCTAGATCCTCGTTTTCAGGAAAAGTATACACATTATTTCTTAGAAAGATAGATTGGTTAAGAGCTAAATAAATAACAAAAGACACTCTAAGTATTAGTGAACTGCCCCCTGTCAAGTATACAGTGGAAACAATAAAAAGGATTTATGCGGCCATAGCTCTATATTCCATAGGGCTATGGCCGTTTAATCTTTTTTGGTATCTGCTGATAGAATAGAAGTAGGAGAGGAGAAAAAGAAACAATTCTTAGTTTAGTGATAAAAATTAAAGGATCTAAACGAGGAGGAAATGGTTAATGTCTAAACAATATAGTGCAGAATTCAAACAGGACGCTGTCAACTATTATCATTCATTTGGCAACTCACTTGAACAAGTCGCGAGCGATCTAAAAGTGAGTAAGTCTGCCTTAAGTAAGTGGGTGAGAAGTTCTGAAGCTAATCATGGTGTTGTTCATCACAGAGGGTCAGGGAATGATGGATCTGATGCTGAAAAGGAAATCGCACGCTTAAAGAAGGAATTAAGGGATTCAAAAGATGCACTTGATATTTTTAAAAAGGCTATCGGCATACTGAACGATTAACAGAATCTATTTACCAAGCAACACGTTTGACAGCGAAGGAACGCAAGATTTCTGTTAACAGTGTGCTCAATCTATTGGGCGTTTCTTCATCAGGCTATTATAGTTGGGTCAAGCGGAAGCCGTCTCATCAGGGAATGAGGAAAGAAAAAATCAAAGCTGAAATCGTTGACATTTACAATGCCTCTCACCACATATATGGAGCACCCAAAATAACGTCAATCCTTCACTCAAGAGGTCATGTGATCGCAGAGAAAACGGTTGGTAATTACATGCGTGAAGAAGGCATAAAGGCCATCTGGATACGCCCTTACATGAGAACAACAGTAGCGCCTGATTTTGACAATAAGCTAAAAAACATCCTGGATAGAGACTTTAGTCCAGCCGCCCCCAACACGGTTTGGGTAACGGATATAACCTATATTTATACCCTATCTGGCTTTGCCTATTTGACGAGTGTGATGGATTTGTTTTCAAGAAAAATCATCGGCTGGCAGGTATCGCATAATTTAGCTACAGAACATGTATTAAAAGCTGTTGAAAAGGCGAAAAGCAATCGAAACCTGAGTAAACCTGTCATTATCCATAGTGATCGTGGCTGTCAATACGTATCCAAAAGCTATCTTGAAGCCACACCAGCGAAACAGTTTATCCGTAGCTATTCAAATAAGGGGAATCCATGGGATAATGCCTGTATCGAATCCTTCCATGCCTTGATTAAGCGGGAATGGCTTAACCGGTACGTCATTAAGGATAGCGAACACGTTCATCAATTAGTATTTGAATATATCGAAACGTTTTATAACACCGTCAGAATTCATGAACATTGTGGCATGATGGCACCTTATGATTTTGAGCACGCATTATCAAGTTAATGAACACAGTGCATGCCTAAGCTCACCTTATACACGCGGTGGCTCATCATTAAATACACAATTCAAAACTAAGATTATTTCCACGTTTAACTTGTCCGAAATCTTGACAGAGGACCACCTTCATCTCTACCTAATATCAAGCCAGATGTTCTCCTGTCAAAAAGTCCTACGCTCCTCGAACCCTTATGGCTCTTAACTCTTCCCTAAATGAAAGCCTTATTGGGTAAGGGATTCGACATGATATTAGGGGAAAGAAAAGAACTGGTTCCGCTATTGAGTCTAGCTCGAACTGTATTAATTTTTTATTGAAAAATTCTATTGAATAATGATTGAAAAACCATCCAAGAAATAGTATTTTCTCACATTCTTCTCTCCATCCGCTTCCGACTAGGAAACCAATTAAGTTCCACTAGGAAAACAAAGTTATAGGGAGAAGATGAAAGAACGGGAACACAGTAACCAAAATACCTCTTATCTATAATCATAGCTATTTTCAATTTCAATATCTATAAATTCATCCTCATTAAGTACTAAATCAATAATTCTTATTTCATGTTTGTCATGATCTTGATACTCGATCTTCATTATAATTGGCAAAACAACAACATCTTCAACTACTGCTTCTTCAGTATGATGAAATAAGTATCTTCCTTCTTCTTTGTCATAAGGAGAACTTGCATAATCAATGTAAGATACCTCAGCATGTAGTGAAATAACAGCATTAAATGCTATTGTGGCAATTCCTTCGTCTTTCTCTATTTCAATAATATAGGGATCTTCATCTAACTCAACGTCATTGATACTTACTTTATTTACATCCCCATCTTCATTTGATAATCTAAATTCATGTTTCTCAATGGATTTTAATACATTTTCTTGCATAATCTCATAATTGGCATCGTAAACAGATACGATAAACTTATGATTATAAGAATCATTCTTTGTTAAACTGTTAAAAAAGGATTCGAGAGAAGGCTCAAATGAAAGTTTTTCTATATTGTCACAAAAACATTTTAGGTCTTGGTCATTACTTATGATAGAGACACCCTCGCCTTCTGTCTCAGCCCATCTTTGAATAGCTATTAATGAAAAGGCATCTGGAAATTCATCTTTTTTCTTATTACTGAATGGAGGTTCTGCTCTAAAATACTTTTCAAAGATTAATGTAGGCGATATATCGTCTATAGGAATTATTACTGCATCAACATCTCCTAAAAATTGTTCGAACTGTTTTATTAAAGAATCACTTATACAATCTAATGCGTTGGCTATATTAAAGATGTTCTTATATTCCTCCAAATTTCTTAAAATTTTAGCCTCTTTAATAAATTTCTTCTGACTATTATTGACTGTTTCATATACATTTCCGTGAATTTTTGACTCTATTTCTTTTTTTACAACTTCCGTTAAATAAACGGAAATTAGGTCATCCTCTACAGCATCAATTAGTCTCTTAAATAGTTCATTGCTAAAATCAAAGTTCTTTTGTATGAATACTTGTGTATCAACAAAAACGTTTACCACTATAATTGCCCCTTTGTATTTAAAGTTTATCAAAGTCTTATTCAACAATCCGCTTCATTCAAAACCTGCCTTATCCAATTCCTTTCATCTTCTGTTATCGCTTGAACTGATAATGCAACTTCTCTTTGAGAATCGATTTTTTTCCTTTGAACAGTGATCTTTTGTTGATTAATCAACAAAAGATTTTCTTCTGAGGAAAATTCTTTATCCATTTTTGTCATCCTTTCTTTCTTATGCACTCGTTAGTTGAAAATGATTATTTTTTCCTTCCATCGATTTGAATTATTTTGCTCATTTTAATGAAAATCCTCACAAATTATCTTTAATCAATATTTTTACTCTTTCGATTTCTTCTACCATTTGGTTCGATTGTTGAACATAGGAATACTTTATAATGTAGTTCTTTTCACCTAGCTTTTTTACAAATTATCAATCTTTATTTTGAAATGATTAGTCTTTATTTTAAATTAACAATAGAGAGTACTAGACTATATATTAGAGTAACACAGTAACACTTTCTGTAAATCTCTTTTGTACAACTACACTATACTTTTATCTCTTCTCTTAACTCTTGATTTCCATAATTAAGATGGAATATTACAAACAAAATTTCAATTCTTGGCTCTACTATGTTCCCCAAAATAAACTTTTCCTAAATCCCCCCACTCAAACCCGCATTCCACCGTTCCAGTTAAAATAAAGTTTTCCGACAAATCCTCATTTTGACCTTTTTTTGATCAAAAATCACCCGTTTTTCTCATTTTTTAACCCATTTTTTCACGTTTTTTTCGCTGTTAAAATAAAGTCTTTCGATAATAGAAGAAAGAAAATAGAGAAAGAGAAATTGACAAACCCTTGATACAGTTGAAGCTCGAGAAGAACCAGGCATGAAAAAGACCCGATTTCGGAAAAGTTTATTCTCACGGAAATCAGGTCTGAATCGGAAATGTTTATTTTGTGGTTACAGACTGCTGGTAGACGTGTTCCCACGTACCATGTCATATAACGACTTTGATTCTGATACTGCTTTTCAGGTCTTTTTGATGGTAATTTTCGCTATTTTTACTGAAACTGAAGAACTCACAAAAGTGCTTGAACTCCAGTAAAATCAAGGGTACCGACGTTGTAGTTTTACCAACGTCTCCACATGAGCAGTCTGCGGAAACATATCCACCGGCTGCACTTTCTGAGTCTGATAGCCACCATCCTCAAGAATTTGCAAATCACGAGCAAGCGTGGATGGATTACAGGAAACATAGACAATCCGATCTGGTTTCATTTGCAGCATAGCTTGAAGTAGTGCTTCATCACAGCCTTTTCTGGGTGGATCAACCACAATTACATCAGGCTTCAAGCCTTGAGCAGTCCACCACGGCATCACTTTTTCGGCTTGACCAACGACAAATTCAGTATTTCTGATACCATTTAGCTTAGCATTCTGTTTGGCATCCTCAATTGCTTCTGGGACAATTTCAACGCCATATACTTTTTTGGCACGCTCCGCCAAGAAAAGTGAGATCGTGCCAATTCCACAGTAGGCATCAATAACTGTTTCACCACCGGTTAAATTGGCAAACGCTAACGTTTTATCGTAAAGCGCTTTTGTCTGGGTGGGGTTAACCTGGTAAAAGGATTTAGCTGAGATGGCAAACTTAATTTCTCCAATCGTATCGTAAATATATTCTTTACCCCAGAGGCATTTGGTTCTCCTCCCCAAGATGACATTGGTCCGTTCCTGATTTACACTTTGCATTATTGACGTAATGCTTGGAAAGTTTTGCGTTAATTGTTCAATCAATTTCTTTTTATGCGGAAGTTCATTTGTTCTCGTAACAAGCACAATCATGGTTTGTCCAGTATTTTCACCTGTTCTAACCATAATGTGCCGTAAAATGCCCCGATGCGTTTGCTCATCATAGGCTGAGATGCCAAGTTTGCTAGCAATTGCTCTTACCGCCTCGACCATCCGATCGTTTACTTCCGAGGTAATAATACAGCGATCCATTCCTTCAATAATATCATGGCTTTTTTGGCGATAAAAACCGGTAATTAGCTCGCCAGCTTTTTCACCAACCGGAATCTGCACTTTATTACGGTAACGCCACGGGTCCTCCATGCCAATCGTCGGCTCAACCTTGACATGCTGAATATGCCCAATTTTTTTGAGGGCATTTTCCACCTGCTTCTGCTTCATCTCTAGCTGCAACTGGTAACTCATATGCTGAAGCTGACAACCACCACATTGAAGATAAACATCACAAGGCGGATCAACTCGCTCTGGGCTCACATGCTCAAGTTCTATTAATTTACCAATTGCAAAGTTCTTTTTTACTTTAATCGCTTTAACCTTAGCTATTTCACCTGGGATTACATTAGGAACAAATATGGGGTAACCATTTATTTTCCCAACACCATTTCCTTCATGGGTCATATCTTCAAATTGGATAGTTACAAGCTCATTCTTTTTTATTGGCGTAGCTGTTTTACTCATGAAATCAACGTCCTTTTTCTATTGCTTTAGTTAGTTTATCAAATACAAGTTAGAAAGGAAAGCTATTGTTGTCGTTCATTTCCCGGGAAATGAAGAAAAATGTCGTGAGGACACTAGCTTTTTTTCCGCGGCTGCTACTTTTTATCCAAGTGCTTCCTCCCGTTTTCCGCACTACCTCTGATTCCCACATAGTAAAAGACTCTCGATATTACTCGGGAGTCTCTTCTGCTTCTGATGATTCAATTTGAAGCTGGTTTTTTTCAAGGCTTGGGACAAAAAATTCAATGTGTTGCTTTAGATTTGAAAATTCACCTGGCAGCATACCGCCAAATTCACCGTCAACGTTTAATTGCATTTTTTCATCAGTATGCACCTTAATGTGCTTTGCTTTTGCATGAAAAACATTAGGATCATCAATATGATTACCTCTCGTCGCTGCTGTTAACACGCGAACAAGCTCAGCAACGTTGCTTTTCTTGAGCGCAAGTAAATCAAAGTAACCATCATCCATCGTAGCATCAGGTGCTAATTTTTCGAATCCGCCAACTGAATTGGTGTTTGTAATTAAAAATAGTAAAATCTCATCCTCAAACACTTCTCCATCATATTCAATTCGCGTATGAATTGGTCTTAATTGCGGGACAAGCTCAATCCCCTTAACAAAATAAGCAAGTTGACCTAAGACCGTTTTTAATTTACTCGGTGCTTCATAAGAGACCTCGGTTAATTTCCCACCGCCTGCGATATTAACAAAGTATTTTTCATTTACACGGCCGACATCAAGCTTATGTGAATGATCCGCTAAAATAACATCCACTGCTTTATCTATTTGTTTCGGTAGCCCTAAGGCACGAGCAAAGTCATTAGTTGTCCCAGCTGGAATGATGCCCAGTTTTGGTCGTTTATCCGCTTCAGCTACACCAGATACAACCTCATTAATCGTGCCATCACCACCAACAGCAACAACGACATCATAACCACGAGCAATCGCTACCTTAGCTGCCCGAGTCGCATCACCAGCTGCAGTAGTTGCATGCGTTGAAGTTTCATAGCCTGCTTGTTCAAATTTCAATAATACGTCAGGGAGCTTTGCTTTAAAGGCTTCTCGACCTGAAGTAGGGTTATAAATAATTCGTGCGCGCTTCATCTTAATCCCCCTGTTCACGTGCATTGTCTTGCTATATCATACCATTTTTCATTTAAAAAGACTATCAATAGCTTATGTATTGATAGTCTTTCATATACCTTATCGCTTATTTAATTCTGCTAATAAGATTTTGTTAACCAATGGTGGATTTGCTTGACCTTTTGTCTGTTTCATCACTTGCCCGACTAAGAAGCCAAGGGCTCGATCCTTACCATTTTTGAAATCTTCAATTGATTGCTCGTTATGATCAAGAATAGCAGTAATGATTTCCGTTAACTGTCCTTCATCTGAAATTTGAACTAACCCTTTATCCTTAATGATCTGCTCAGGATCGCCACCATTTTCAACAAGCTCGGCAAATACTTTTTTCGCCATTTTTGATGATAAGGTACCGTCACCAATTAAAATAATCATTTTTGCTAAGGCGTCCGGTGTTAGCGGAAGATCATGCAGTTCTTGTTGTTGTTTGTTCAGGTAAGCTGATACCTCGCCCATTAACCAGTTAGAGGCAAGCTTGACATCAGCACCTGCTGAAATAGTCGCCTCAAAGAAGTCCGACATCTCCTTTGTACTTGTTAAGACCATCGCATCATATGCAGGCAAGCTTAGCTCATTAATATAACGTGCTTTTCTCGCATCAGGAAGCTCGGGGATTTCCGCACGAATACGTTCCTTCCATGCGTCATCAATATAAAGTGGCACAAGATCAGGCTCTGGGAAGTAACGGTAATCATCCGATCCTTCTTTAACACGCATTAAAATTGTTTCTTTTGTTTGTTCATCATAACGTCGTGTTTCCTGAAGAATAAGACCACCAGCAAGCAATTCTTTCCGTTGACGTACTTCCTCAAATTCAAGACCCTTTTGGACAAACGAAAATGAGTTTAAGTTTTTCAACTCTGCTTTCACACCAAAGTGTGGTTGACCGATTGGACGCAATGAAATATTTGCGTCACAGCGCAACGAACCTTCCTCCATCTTACAATCGGATACACCTGTATATTGGATAATATTCTTAAGTTTTTCTAAATAGGCATAGGCTTCTGCTGGCGAGCGCAAATCTGGCTCAGAAACAATCTCAACAAGTGGCGTACCTTGGCGATTGTAATCAACAAGGGAATAGCCATCGTCACTATGCGTGAGCTTGCCCGCGTCCTCTTCTAAGTGCAAGCGCGTAATGCCAATCCGCTTTGTTTTGCCATCAACTTCAATATCAATCCAGCCGTTTTCACCAATCGGTTGATCAAATTGGGAGATTTGATAGGCCTTTGGATTGTCCGGATAAAAATAGTTCTTTCGATCAAATTTAGTATCGGTTGCAATCTCGCAATTTAGTGCCATCGCTGCTTTCATGGCAAAATTCACGGCTTCCTCATTCAAGACAGGTAATACGCCTGGATAGCCAAGATCAATCGGGTTAACATTTTCGTTAGGTTGTGCACCAAAATGATTAAAGCTTGGACTAAAAATCTTTGAATCGGTTTTCAGTTCAACGTGTACCTCTAAACCAATAATTGTTTCAAAATTCATGCTTGCTCACCTCCCAGATTAGGGCGTTGTTTGTGATGATCAGTTGCTTGCTCAAAAGCATGGGCGGCACGATAAATCGTATCCTCACCAAAATGCTTTGCAATAATTTGCAAACCAATTGGTAAGCCTGTTTTCTTTGAGAAGCCACACGGTAATGACATACCTGGTACACCAGCAAGGTTTACTGGAATGGTTAATAGGTCATTGGCGTACATCGTCAAAGGATCATCGACCTTCTCACCAACTTTAAATGCTGTGGTCGGTGTTGTCGGTCCAATAATAACATCATATTTTTCAAAAACTTGATCAAAATCATTTTTAATTAGCGTTCTAACCTTTTGTGCTTTTTTATAGAAAGCATCATAATAACCTGAGCTTAAGGCAAAGGTTCCAAGCATAATACGGCGCTTGACCTCATCGCCAAAGCCTTCGCTTCTTGATTTCTTAAACAGATCAATCATGTTGTCTGCATTTTCTGTTCTGACCCCATAGCGGACGCCATCAAAACGGGCTAGGTTCGCTGATGCTTCTGAGGAAGCAAGCAAGTAGTATGCGGCAATACCATACTTAGAGTGTGGCAATGACACTTCTTCCCACGTTGCGCCTAAATCTTCGTACACTTTAAGTGCTGCTAACACAGCTTCACGTACCTCTGGGTCTAATCCTTCTTGTTCAGAAAGGTATTCCTTTGGCACCGCAATTTTCAACCCTTTAACATCTTGCTTTAACGCATCAGCATAGTTAGGTATATCGACATTAACAGACGTTGAATCCATTGGATCGTGACCAACAATTGCTTGTAGTAGATGCGCATTGTCTTCAACAGTACGGGTGATTGGACCAATTTGATCTAATGACGATGCAAAGGCAACTAGACCGAAACGTGATACTAGCCCATAGGTTGGCTTTAAGCCAACCACGCCGCAGTATGCTGCTGGCTCCCGAATTGAACCACCAGTATCAGACCCTAATGAGAAGAATACTTCTTCCGCTGCAACTGATGCTGCAGAGCCACCACTTGAACCACCTGGCACATAATCAGTATTCCAAGGATTACGTGTTGTGAAGTAGCTAGAGTTTTCATTAGATGAACCCATTGCGAATTCATCCATATTTAATTTCCCGATTGTAACCGTCTGTTGCTTGGCTAGCTTTTCAATAACCGTTGCATCATAAAGGGGATCAGTAAAGTTATCGAGTAATTGACTGGCACAGGTTGTCCGTAAGCCCTTTGTGACGATATTATCCTTGATGCCAATTGGAATACCGAATAAAGGGTTACTGCCTGAATTAGGTTGTTGATCTAGTTCTTTTGCTTGAGCAAGCGCAGCTTCTCTGTTTAACGTTATGAATGCTTTTACTTGATCATCAACTTGATCAATACGATCAAATGAGGCTTGGACAAGCTCGGTAACTGTTACTTCTTTATTATGTAGCTTCTCTTGTAATTCTTTTAACGTAAAATTAAATACTGACATCTTAGTCGCCCTCCTTATTCTAGAATTGATGGTACTCGGAACTGTCCATCCTTCACGTCCGGACCATTCTTCAGTGCATCATCCCGCTCAATCCATTTTCTTGGTTCATCCTTACGCATTACGTTTTTTAAATCTAAGACGTGCGCAGTTGGAGCAACATCTGTTGTCTCTAATTCATTAAGAAGCTCAGCATAATGAATGATATCACCCAAGTGTTTTGTCATTGATTCAACTTCTTCATCTGTTAGCGCTAAGCGTGCTAAATGGGCGACATGCTTAACCTGTTCCTTTGAAATTTCTACCATACTATCACCTCCACGAAGTTATCCGTTTATTTAATACCAAGATTGCTCTCATTATCTTTGATACTAGCTATTTACAAGCGGTATACACGATAAACATACTTATGATAATAGCAAACAATTGCGCTTGCTCGCAACTATTCGTTTGCTATTATCGGTTTAATTGGCTTTTTTTAAATCGTTTTACTATGGCTTTTTTTACATTAGCGCTGGTAAATGTGAACGACTGGCTCTTCTTCGCCTGCTTCACGGAATATTAAGCTCTCTTGACGGTCGCTCGATTTGATATTTACCTCTAAATCAAAATGGGTTTGAAAGCTCTCCATAAGTAAGCCATAGACATACTGGGTAAAGCCCACGACCTCTGCCTGACCGTAAAATTCAATTGGTATTTCCAATGTCAGCTTGCGAAGCTGGTCACCCTGATAAAATCCTTCACCAATCACACCAACATAATTAGGGAAGAAATCGGCAATGGAAGATTGTAAGTCTTCAATCGTTGCTGAGATATCTGAATCAAGATTGCGCCCTTGTGTTGACGGAAAGAGAGCGTATTGTTCGTCAATAGCTTCCCAATTTGCCGCTGTCGTGCTACCACCTTGCACGACTGTTTTGGCAACAAAGCTGCCTGGCACGAGCTCATTTCGAGCCGCCTCGCGGTAAATAGCAATCATAATTGGAACCTCTTGTAAACCTTCCTTAGCCCGAATCCGTTCAGTAACCTCATTGGCAATCCGATTGGCTTCAGACAGCATGTCATCTTCCTCAATATCACGGTAATAAAAAGGGCCCCCTATTTCCGTTTGATAGCGATAGTTCGATTTCATTGCGATGCCTAATGAAATACCGGCCAATTGGACAGCATTATCATCATTACGGACAAGATAATTTTGTTCAAGAATATGAGACAAATATCTGGGATTATCGAATTCTTCCTGTTGAAGGTTATCCGCATCCTGATTAATTGTCGGATTTAGACCCAACTCTGAGGAATCTGACTCCCGTGATAACCAACTGTATAACTCACTTGAAGCAATTTGCTGGCCCTCTTGAAAGTAATGCGTGTCAGGATCAAACACATCAACTGAATGACGGCGCAAATCATTCTCAATTGTCGTAATATCTAAACGATTAGCTACCTGATTGGTTGTCACTCCACGTGATTGACTTAAACGATAAGGCAATAGCACCTGATACTCATTCTCAGAGACACCGTAATTCGGAATAATTGCTGTCTCCTGTTGAATATCATCGGGTAACGTTTCATCAATTACCTGATCTGGCCCACTAAAGTCTGGTGCACAACCAGCAAGTAAGGCTAACACAACAATGCTTAATCCTATCTTTTGTTTCATTAAACATCCTCCTCTCTTCCTTAACCTAACTGATCAATGAGCTCCTGCTCATTCCAGACCTCGATGCCTAATTGCTCCGCCTTAGTAAGCTTTGAACCCGCTTCAGCACCAGCAATGACCAGATCAGTATTTTTACTCACACTTCCCGTCACCCTTCCCCCAAGTGCTTCAATCTTTTCCTTAGCTTCTTGACGGGTTAGCTGCTCAAGCTTGCCCGTTAGCACAATTGTTTTGTCATAAAAGACGGATGCTTCATCGGCCTCAGCTGGTCTTGCACCTAGATAGCGCATAGTTAAACCAAGCTGTTGTAATTGATCAATTAATTGATTAACCTCTTCTTCTTCAAAATAACGAACAATGGATTCAGCCATTTTCACACCGATTTCGTCAACGGCTGTTAGCTCCTCTACGGTAGCTCCGCGCAGTTGCTCCATATTTCCAAACGCAATGGCTAGGGTTTTAGCCGCCTTTGCTCCAACAAAGCGGATACCCAGCCCAAATAACAGACGTTCAAGTGAATTGCTTTTTGAGGCTTCAATCGCTGTTAACAAATTATCGACTGATTTCTCCCCCATCCGTTCTAGCTTTAATAGCTCATCACGATTAAGCTGATACAAATCAGCAACGTTCTTTACTAGGTGATACTGGTATAGCTGAGCGATAACCTTCTCACCTAAGCCATCAATATTCATCGCATTACGTGAGACAAAGTGTGTTAGCCCTTCTTTCAACTGTGCTTCACAGCTTGGGTTAATACAGCGGAGCGCGACTTCCTCTTCTAATCTAACCAACTCAGCACCGCAGGCTGGGCAGTTATCCGGCATTTTAAAGGGCACTTCTGTACCAGATCGTTGTTCAGGAATAACACGGACGACCTCTGGGATAATATCACCAGCTTTCTTAATCACAACAGTGTCGTTGATCCTAATATCCTTTTCCTCAATAAAATCGGCATTATGAAGTGACGCTCTTTGGACTGTCGTTCCGGCAACCTTTACCGGCTCCAACAATGCTGTTGGTGTCACAGCACCAGTGCGGCCAACACTTAAAATGACGTCAATTAGCGTTGTTACCGCTTCTTCAGCTGGAAATTTGAAGGCAATAGCCCAACGTGGACTCTTGGCAGTTGTTTTTAAGATATCATGATAGGCAATTCGATCTATCTTAATCACAATACCATCAATTTCATAGGCTAAATCAGCCCGGTGATTTAGCCAGCCATTAACATAGTTAATTACTTCATCAATATCCTGACATTTACGCCATTCGGGGTTTATCTTAAAACCAAGTTCCTGTAAATAAGTAAGACGTTCACTATGAGTAGCGAGGGTCCCTGCTTCCCACTTGCCAACAGCATATAAGTAAATGTCAAGATTACGGGCAGCGGCAATTTTAGGATCAAGCTGCCTTAAAGAACCTGCCGCAGCGTTACGTGGATTAGCAAATGGCTCTTCTTCACGTTCTAATCGTGCCTCATTTAAAGCAAGAAATGATCTTTTCGGCATAAAGGCTTCGCCACGTACTTCAATAGTTTGTTTTTCCTTTATTTTCAGTGGAATACTACGAATTGTCCTTAAATTATGGGTGATATCCTCACCAATTGATCCATCACCACGAGTTGCCCCTTGTTGAAATTGCCCATCCTGATAGCGTAATGAAACCGCAAGGCCATCAATCTTAAGCTCACAAACATAATCAACCTGATCGACAGCTAATCCTTCCCGGACACGACGATCGAAATTACGCAAGTCCTGTTCGTTAAATGCATTTGCTAAGCTAAGCATGGGCACGGTATGCTCTACCTTTGTAAAGCCAGCTAATGGCTCACCACCGACACGCTGGGTCGGTGAATCGACAGTGACTAGCTCGGGATGCTCAGCTTCTAACTGTCGTAATGTCTGCATAACATGGTCGTATTCCGCATCAGGAACAGTCGGGGCATCAAGTACATGGTACTGATAGTTATAATCATTTATTTGCTGTCTTAATGTAGCAAGTTTCTTTTCTACCTCGCTCACTGACTGTCACTTCTTTCTCATTGTTTTGTTATCGGTGCAAATTTAGCAAGGAGGCGTTTAACACCTGTTGGGGCTGGAAAAGCAATATCTAACTCCATTGCTTCACCTGAGCCGGTCACTTTAACAACCGTACCAACACCCCACTTCTTGTGGTTAGCCTTATTACCAACTTGCCACGCCTCATTTTCCCCACCGGTTGTTTGGTGCTGGGCAAAGCGCTTAACCGGTTGTTTCGAAGCCATCCCGTGCTTGTTTTGACGCGAAGGAGGCTGCTTATTTGACAGCTCAAACGGATGTGGTTCTGAGTGACTATAAAAGCCCTCTAGTAAATCCTCTGGTATCTCATCAATAAAGCGACTAACTTGATTCATATTAGTCCGCCCATAAAGAGTTCGCATTTTGGCATGCGTTAAGTGCAGAATTTGCTCGGCTCTAGTGATGCCGACATAAGCTAACCGCCGTTCTTCAGCCATTTCTTCCTCATCAAGTAATGAGCGACTATGGGGGAAGACATTTTCCTCCAGCCCAACTAAATACACGACAGGGAATTCGAGCCCTTTAGCAGCATGTAAGGTCATCATCGTAACCTGGTTATCAGCAAATGGATCATCATCAACCCGATCAATATCAGCAATTAAAGCGAGGTCTGTTAAGAACGTAACCAGCGTTTTATCCTCACTATCTTTTTCAAACTGCTTTGTTACAGTTTTAAACTCCTCAAGATTCTCTAGTCGTGTCTGTGCCTCAATGGTTCGCTCATTATTAAGCATTTGTTCATAGCCTGTCCGTTTTAACACTTCTTCAACCATATCAGTAGCTGTTAAAAACTCTTGTTGCTGTGTCCACTGCTTAATCATTTGGCCAAACTCTGCTAATGCCTTCGTGGCTCGCGTACTTAAGCCGACAAAATCAATTTCAAGTGTCGTGGTATATAGTGAAATATCATTTGCTGCCGCGTATGCCTGTAATTTCTCTAATGACGTTTTACCCACACCACGCTTCGGTTCATTGACAACCCGTGCGAAGCTAAGGTCATCATTTGGATTAGAGATTAATCTTAAATAAGCAAGCATATCCTTAATTTCTTTACGATCATAGAACTTTGTCCCACCAATCATCTGGTACGGAATATTTGCTTTCACAAACGTTTCCTCAATTGATCGTGATTGAGCGTTAGTACGATATAACACAGCCATATCACGATAATTAAAAGTTCCTTCATCAACATATGTTTCAATCTTGTTAGCAAGATAAAGACCCTCATGCTGTTCAGTAGCTGCTTGATGGTAAAAAAGCTTTGCTCCCTGATCATTATCTGTCCACAGCTTTTTCGGTTTGCGATCGTCATTATTCTCGATTACTGCATTCGCCGCCTGCAAGATTGACTTCGTTGAGCGATAATTTTGTTCAAGTAAAACAACTTGCGCTTTGTCATAATCTTTCTCGAACGATAATATATTTTGAATGTCTGCTCCCCGCCAGCGATAGATCGATTGATCGGAATCACCAACGACACATAAATTTTGATACCGTTTGGCAAGCTGTTGAACTAAGTAATACTGGGCATGGTTGGTATCCTGATACTCATCGACATGAATGTATTGAAAGCGTCTCTGATAATACTCCAGCACATCAGGCACCCGATCGAATAAAACAATCGTTTGCATAATTAAATCATCAAAGTCTAATGACTGATTCTTACGTAAAGACTTTTGATAGCCCTGATAAACATCTGCAACTACTTTGTCGTAATAATTCCCGACCTCTTTTTCAAATTGATCAGCCGACTTTAAATTATTCTTAGCCGCACTGATTGCCGCTAGCATTGCTCTTGGCTCAAATTTCTTTATATCAATATTTTTGGCTTTAAGGACATTCTTAATAACGGTAAGCTGATCACCGGTATCTAAAATTGTGAAATTCCGATCGTAACCAATGCGGTCAATGTCTCGCCTTAGCATACGAACACACATTGAGTGGAATGTCGATACCCACATATAGTCTGCTTCTGGACCGACTAATCGACTGACCCGATTCCTCATTTCACGAGCTGCTTTATTCGTAAACGTAATCGCTAATATATTGCGAGGGGAAACACCTTTTTCTTCCAATAAATACGCGATTCGATGAGTAAGCACACGTGTTTTACCACTACCCGCTCCAGCCATTATTAATAGTGGCCCTTCCGTATGCTTAACTGCTTCTTTTTGCTTATCATTTAAACCATCCAGTAAGTTTTTCATTTGCTGACTCACTTTCTCACCGCCCTTATTTCTCTTTTACTGCCGCTACCGTCTTAATTGCTTCAGCAAACTGCTCATACAGACTATTGCCGACAACAATGGTATCCGCATATTGGGCCATTTCCTTTGCCTGCTCCACAGTTGTAATGCCACCACCATAAACAAATTGCGTCTGTTTTAAAACATGTCTAACCTGCTTAACCAGTTCGATATCCCCGTACATACCACTATACTCTAAATAGAAAACCGGTAATCTAAACATGTACTCCGCCATTTGTGCGTAAGCAATTACATCACTCTCATTCGGTAAATAGCAGTTGGTGAGTTTGTAAGCTTTTGCATCGGGGTTCATAATAACATAGCCCTCTGTTACAAGCTCGTCCCAATTTAACATATGACCAAATTCTTTAATTGCTTGATGCTGGACATCCATCATCCATTTTTTATCCTGGCTATTTAACACCATCGGGATATCATAAAAATCAAAGCCTGGTGTGACAGCTTGTAGAGTGGATACTTCTAGTACACAGGGTACTGTGTAGCGACGAACTTGACTCATTAAATCAAGCACGCCATCTAAGGTGACATTATCTGTTCCGCCAACAATAATGGCGTCTGTTCCTGATTCACATATTTGATCTAACTGGTCATCAGTTAGCGTTTTTGCTGGGTCTAATTTAAATACATGCTTCCATGCTTGTCGATTATACAACATGAAGCCCCCTATCTTTTCTAGCTAATTGATTTAAAAATTTTCTATCTCTAAGTATAACAAAAACAGCCATTAAACGGTGAAGTTTTATTGCTGTTTTTCGAATATCAATTTTTAAACTTATTGCTATTCTATTTTTAAAATAACAGCATTTTTTTGACAAACAAGAACATTAGTTCTATGATAAAGTAAATATGGAGGTATTAACATTGAGGCAAAACCTAACAAGAGCAATTAGTATAGATCATTTCAAGGAGTTTTATTGGTTAAAAAAAGAGTTGCAATCATTTTGTAGACAGTATGGCATAAGTGCTACTGGTTCAAAAGTAGAGCTTGCGGAGAGAATTGAAACTTTTCTTCGGTCAGGAGAAATAAAAGAACCGATTAGAAAACCAAGGCCAAGTAGTCAATCGAAAGCAGAGACTCAATTAAGTTTGGATACAATTATTAGTGATGATCATCGCTGTAGTCAACACGTAAGAGCTTTTTTCAAGACCGTTATTCCTACTTTTCATTTTTCTACATATATTCAAAACTATTTTAAAAGTAACATTGGAAAAACCTATCGCGATGCTGTAGCTGCTTGGTATCAAGAGCAGGAGCGAAAAGAAGATCCCGCATACCAGCAAGAAATCGGCCCTCAATTTGAATACAATCAATTTATTCGTGACTTTTTTGCTGACCCTAAGAACAAAGGAAAAAGACACCGGGAGGCAATTGCTTGCTGGAGCGAGATCAAAAAACGTCCTGGGAGCAATAAATATTCATCAATATAACCATTTACCCCTACGTTTGATCAGCAGGAAAAACAAGGCCCACTGACGCACGGGCTCGATCGAGCACACGTATGGTCTGGCGTGAAGTAGCAAAGCTGTTTGTTCCACTCTCTGTTTGACCGGCAAGAATAAGTTTAACAAAGTGATCGAGCTCATAGTACATGGTTGCTTCTTTTTGATATACTGCAATGTCTGTGCTTGTTCCATCCATATCAATTCGGGTTAAGCCCGTCATGTTACTTAGCTTATCAATTGTAATGGTGCCACGCTCACCTTGAATTTCTGATGGAATTCTGGAGGTGGTAATTTTAGAAAACATTAAGTCAACAATGAGTCCTGGGTATTTGAGCGTCATGGTACCGTGGGCATCAACACCAGAAGACAGCAGATAGACGTCGGCATGAACCGATTCAGGCTCACCAAATAATGCTACACAAGGGTATGCCGTGTAAACACCCAGGTCCATAAGGGCACCATTCGACAACTCTGGTTTAAATGCATTTAAGACAATACCTTCTTTAAAAGCGTCATAGTCAGAGCTATATTGGCAGAAATTGGCCACAACCCGACGCACGGGGCCAATTCGTTCAAGCTGCTCTTTAATAACGGTAAAGTTAGGAACATGTGTCGTTTTCAAAGCCTCCATAAGCAAAACTTGATTTGACTTAGCAGCTTCTACCATTCGCTCAAATTCTGCTTGATTTGATGCAATTGGTTTTTCAACTAATACATGCTTGCCATTTTCCAAACAACAAATTGATTGACTAGCATGAAGGGCTGTCGGACTCGCAATATAAACGGCATCAAACCTGTCACTTTGCGCAAACTCAATCAGATCAGTAAATGTATGTGCAATCTGATATTGCTCTGCAAAAGCCTGTGCTTTCTTTTCTGTTCTTGAATAAACAGCCGTTAGCTGAAAGTCATCAACTTCAGCAGCTGCACTAAGGAACCGTTCAGTAATCCAATTTGTCCCAATCACTCCGAATCTAACCATTTACTTCTCCCCCTTGCTTTGCTAAACGTTCGAGCACTGTCTGATAACCACCACTTCCATAGGTTAAACAACGCTTCACTCGCGAAATAGTTGTGGTTGAAGCATGTGACTTCTCCACAATTGCATGATAAGTCTGCCCTTCATGGAGCATCTTTGCCACTGTCAGCCGTTGACTTAAAGCTTGGATCTCATTCATCGTGGCAATATCATCAAAAAATTGATAGCATTCTTCACGATTTTTCAAGGTTAACATCGCATCAAATAATTGATCCAATTGCTCACCACGCAGTTTATCAATTTGCATTGTTTAATCCCCCTATTCTAATCCTGTTACACCTGACAATCCTGGATCTGTTGGAATGACATTAACCCAAGTCTGTCCTGGGACCAAACCGACTGGCTCACCCTCTCTAACCGGAATCAGCCTACCTCCTTGGTTTTCCCATTGAATCCGTTGTAGCTGCCCCTTTTGCAGTAACAGGGCGTTCCCACCAGATTGTAAATCCACTTCACGTCTACCTTCTTGATCAACAACCTGATGAGTAGTTTCAATAATAAAAACATTATCTAGTTGGATCGGTGTTTCATCTGTTAGTTCAATCGTTTGTTGCCCAGCACTAAAGCGTAAGTATTTTTCAGCTGGTTCATCATAGAGATACCGGACCGACTCTTGTCCATACATTAATGAAATATCAGTTGCTGCTTCACCCTGTAACTCAGAAATCTCTTCTGCTGTTAGAAAATCAAGTGACTGATAGCTGGCTTCCATTTGGTAACCTTGATTAATCGCCACATCCGCCACTGCATTAAATTGCAAATAAGAATTATGAGGAGCAACGCGAAACGACTCACGCTTAAATAAATTCCCATCATTATCATAGTATGCACCATTCAAATGGTCTGCCGCACCAGCTCTTAACATATCTTCAATAAAATTAGCAGCACCATGGTAAACATATAAAGCATTATAATCATTCGCTAAATTAAAATAATACGGACGAGCAGAGCGAACTGGCCCAACTACTTCTGGAACCTCACTATGAAACATAGCTAAGAAACGCGTCGTCTGGCCTTCAGCTAGAATTTCAAAGACAATATCGGCTTTTGACAAGCCTGTTTGCGGACGGGCAGCAGGATGATTATTAACCATTACACTAACAATTCGATTTGTTGGTTCCAAGTTTGCTTGCAGACCTGTGAGCGGATAATAAATATGACTTTCAACAGACTCCCGATTAAATGACTTGCCAGCATGCTCGTCACTCTCGTTTGCTTCTGCATCATTATTACAGCCACTTAATAGAATAAATAAAATTGCTATAAAAACTAAGGATCTTCTTTTCATCATGTTGATTACCTACCTCTAAAATTATATGTATGTTTATGCTTCACTTAAAGTATACCAAAGTTTGCTGAGGTTCGCTTGCGCTTTTTCTAAAGATTCCAGTATCGGTAAGCTCGTCTAAAAAAACACCCTGTTCCTTTTAAAAAACTAGTGACTTATCACGTTAAATGATACCGTTATCAGCAAATGACTAGCTTATATCACTTAAACACGTTACACTAACATTGTAAAAAAACATAACAAACTAATTGGAGGCATTTACATGGCTAAAGGACTTAAGGTCGCTACAATTGGTGGCGGATCAAGTTATACACCAGAACTTATTGAGGGATTTATTAAACGTTATGACGAGTTCCCACTTACTGAACTATGGTTAGTGGATATTGAAGCTGGAAAAGAAAAACTTGAAATCGTTGGAAATCTAGCAAAAAGAATGGTTGAAAAGGCTGGTTTACCAATTGAAGTACATTTAACATTAGATCGTGAGGTTGCATTAAAGGATGCTGATTTCGTAACGACTCAATTCAGGGTCGGGTTACTTGAGGCACGTGCCAAGGATGAGCGTATTCCGTTAAAATATGATGTGCTTGGTCAAGAAACAAATGGACCAGGTGGCTTATTTAAAGGCCTACGGACAATCCCAGTGATTATTGATATTTGCAACGATATGGAGCGTCTATGTCCAGATGCCTGGCTAATTAACTTTACTAATCCTGCTGGAATGGTAACAGAGGCTGTCTTACGCTATACGAATATCGAAAAGGTGATTGGCCTTTGTAACGTACCAATTGGAATTGAAATGGGTATTGCTAAGCTTTTAGAAGTAGAGCACGAGCGCGTGCATATTGACTTCGCCGGCTTAAATCATATGGTTTATGGCTTAGATGTTTACTTAGATGGCGTAAGCGTCAAGGAAAAAGTTATTGATATGCTAACTAACCCTGAGAATACAAGCTTTGTTAAAAACGTGAAAGGACTTGGCTGGGAACCAGAATTTATTCGCGGTTTAAATGCACTTACTTGTCCATATCACAACTATTACTACAAATCTCGTGAAATGCTTGAAAAAACGAAAAAAGAAGCAGAAGAAAAAGGAACACGCGCTGAGGTCGTACTTCAACTTGAGAAGGAATTATTTGAACTATACAAAGATCCTAACTTAAACATTAAACCACCTCAATTAGAAGAACGTGGTGGCGCCTATTATTCAGATGCTGCCGTTAGACTGATTACCTCAATCTATAACGATAAACGAGATATTCAGCCAGTAAACACACGTAACAATGGGGCTATTGCTAGCCTTCCTGATGACTCAGCAGTTGAAGTGAGCTGTATCATTACCAAGGAAGGACCAAAACCAATTTCTATTGGTGACCTTCCAGTTGCTGTTCGCGGACTTGTGCAACAAATTAAATCCTTTGAACGCATTAGTGCTGAAGCAGCAGTAACAGGTGATTATGATAAAGCCGTACTCGCATTATCGATTAACCCATTAACTCCATCTGACACAATTGCCAAGCAAATTGTTGATGAGATGATGGAAGCTCACAAAGAGCATTTACCTCAATTTCATCAATAAAAAAGCATGAGCAAAATCAATTAATTTGATTTTGCTCATTTTTTCTTGCTAGATTTTTTAAATTAAGATACTTGCTTGGTTAATTAACGAGAGTTAGAGATTGCTGCGCTTTGTTAATGAAAAGTGCGGGTGCGTTAATATAGACAAGGGATTACTCTGCTTCGTTTACGCAAAGCGCGGGTGTGTTAATATAGACAAGTGATCTTACCGCTTCGTTAACGCAAAGTGCGGGTGCGTTAATATGGACAAGACATCTCACCGCCTCGTTAACGCAAAGCCCGGGTGCGTTAATATGGACAAGACATCTCACCGCTTTGTTAACGCAAAGCGCAGTTGCGTTAATTTGGACAAGGGATTACTCTGCTTCGTTTACGCAAAGCCCGGGTGCGTTAATATAGACAAGGGATTACTCTGCTTCGTTTACGCAAAGCGCGGGTGCGTTAATATGGACAAGACATCTCACCGCCTCGTTGACGCAAAGCCCGGGTGCGTTAATTTGGACAAGGGATTACTCTGCTTCGTTAACGCAAAGCCCGGGTGCGTTAATTTGGACGAGTGATTCCTCTGCTTCGTTTACGCAAAGCGCGGTTGTGTTAATATAGACGAGTATTTCACCACCTCGTTAACGCAAAACACCAATTACTCCACACAAAAAAAATCGCCGTCTGTTTTCAGACAGCGATTCTCAATAAAATTACAAGGTTTTTTTCCAGACATAGTAATGTATCACAATTAACAGAACAACATAACCATAGACTCCAAATGGCACCATACTAATTAGGAAATGGGCAATACCCATAGCACCTGCAATAAGCAATGCCAAAAACATATTTACGGTATTAGCCGTTTCCATGAGTGTAAATGGCACAGAGAAAGGGTATCTTTCCTGATTAATTGTTAAATAGCATATAACCATAAACAAGCTCCCTGTCAACAAAATGACCGCAAAATGAATAAGGACACTTGGACCTGTTAGATAGACATTGACTAGAGTAATTAATAACACAATGGGAAGATATAATTGGATTATAAACGCTTTTAATGTTGCCCGATAATACAACTTAACATCCTTAACTGGTACAACCCGATAAATCCAAGACCCTTTTGCTTTACTCGAATATTTCAACATATATACTACTTGAGGTACCATAAGGACAGCGAAATAGCCATACAAATAACCATATTGATAACTACCTGTTTCCAACATTGATTCAAAGTAAATTAGGAAAAAGATCGGGAAAACCGCAGATAGACCTAAAGATGGATAGACCTTTAATTTAAATTCTCGTTCGTGTCGGAGCATAGAACGTGCCAAGCCAAACATGGCCTGCTCTTGCTTATTCCGACTAACCAGCTTAGCCAGCCAATTACTCAACCGGTCCTTTTTAGGCTTCCTTATTGAAGAGGAACTCATTAATTTCTGTAAATTGCGCTCAAAGGTTGGTATAAACTTAATATAAATAGCCAACAAAACTGACGGAAGAGTTACCGCTATAATAGTAGCTAAAATAAACTCACCTGTATATTGTTCAATCAAAATCATCTCAAATGGTGCACTAAACCAAAGCGGCGGTAAAAATAAATGCCACCAAGACCAATTAATCGTGTAATTAAAATCAACGAAATTAAACATTTGGACAAATAGTTGATAGCCGACTGCTAAGCCAATCGTCAAAAAGATCTGAATGGCATTAATAAAACTTTTAAGCTTCTCCCCATCAAAATACTTTAAGACAATCATATAAAAGAGCGCTGTCGACACAATACAAAATATACTAATTAAAATAATTGCAATTAGGAATAAGAGACTAAACACCAACCCGTTCACAAGACTACTGACAACAAATGGAATCGCAAGAAATGCCCCTGTTAGTTGCGTCATATAAATGACAATATGGGTGGCCTTAGCAATCGAAAGCGTCCGCGCATCAACTGGTTTGGTATCAAGGACAACTTTATCCCTGACGTCTAGCAACACCGAAGAAAAATCCGAAATCATAGATGTGATTAAGATAAACATCATCATTGCAAAGACAATACTCATCTGAAAAAGATACTGCTCTCCCATAACTAAGAAAGGGATAATAAACAAGCCATAAAGGGCATAAATCAATAACGATTTTACAAACGGGCTAATCATTGGCTTCGCTCTTCTGTTTCCATCTTGCAAAATGGTTGGCACACGACGTTGATCCATCATTAGCTTAAACTTTATAATTAGCCGTAGACTAGCGTAATCTACCTTTAGTAACTTAAAGAGAGACTTAAAGCGATCCAGAATCTTTAATGTAAATACCTCATTCATAGCGATTAGCTCCATGAACGATATCGACAATATCCTGAGCGAGCTGCTCATGCTGATCAAAGCCCGTTAATTGATTAAAGATCTGTTCAAGAGAGCCTTCCTGATTCTTTGCCCTTAACTCCTCAAAGCTACCATCTGCCATGATTTCACCATTGTTTAGTAATAAGATCCGGTCGCTAATTTTTTCGACTACATCCATGATATGCGATGAGTAGAAGATTGTCTTCCCTGCTTTCGCTAACCGTGCCATCATTTCTTTAATAATCATGACACTATTTGCATCAAGTCCACTTAATGGCTCGTCAAAAAAAATTAAATCAGGATCATGTATTAAGCTCGCGATAATGAGCAACTTCTGCTTCATCCCTTTGGAGAAGGTACCAATTCTAGCATGAATGACTTGCTCCATTTCAAACTTTTCCATTAGGCCTTGAAGCTTTAAGGTGATATCTTCTTCTGACAGCCCATACATTTGCCCTGTAAAATTTATGTATTCTAGTGCTGTTAAATCTTCGTAAATTTCGCCATTTTCAGGTACGTAACCAATTCGCCGCTTGTAATCCACTGCTCCGCCCCGAATATTCTGATCAAACACATACACATCACCTTGAAACTTATCAAGTAAACCTAGAATAATCTTAACCGTTGTACTTTTTCCCGCACCATTCGGACCAATATAGCCTATTATTTGGCCGCGATTAACGGATAGATTAATATTCTTTAAGACATGTTTCTCACCAAAGCTTATTGATAAATTCTTTAATTCTAGTATCTTTTCGTCACGCATACAAAGCCTCCTCATCATTGGTTTATACATTCACTTTACCATAGATGGCTTATATTTACTATTATCAGCTATAGAAACCCAGCTACCTAATTCGTAGATATTTCACCATTGCCAATTGCTATGACCTCACTATAAAAAAACAAAAACCACGTATGACCAGTTACATACGTGGTTTAAAACCAATATCGGTTCGATAAAAAAAGGATTCTGTTTGATTAAACACGCTTAAATATTGATAAACATACTGTTGTGCTAATTCGGGCGTAGCCTGCTTCGATCCGACAAGCAAAACTCTTCCCCCATTCGCAATATAAGTTCCATCAGCTGAGTTCGCTGTCCCTGCATGGATAACGTAACACTCTTGATCAGCTGGAAGATCAGGCAGTGGGCTACCCTTTAAGTAATTACCGGGATAGCCAGCTGAGGCAACAACGGTACCGATCGCATAACCATCCGCCCACGCTAGCTGTGGATCTTTTCCAGCATCAAGATCCTCAAGCACTTGAATCAAGTCATTTTTGAGTAAGGGCAGGACAACCTGTGTTTCAGGATCACCAAACCGGGCGTTAAATTCAATCACTTTGACACCTTGATCAGTTTCAATTAAGCCCGCGTATAAGACACCGCTATAAGGACGTCCTTCCGCTACCATTGCTGCAGCAACCGGTTTAAGAATCGACTCGACAGTGAAATGAACATGCTGTGGATCCAAATCAGGTACAGGCGCGTATGCCCCCATTCCACCAGTATTAGGCCCTTGATCTCCATCGAAAGCACGCTTATGGTCACGGGCTGGAATCATTGGATAAACGGCTTCACCCTGAACAAAAGCAAACAGAGAAAACTCAGTGCCAGCCAAAAATTCTTCAATAACCACGCGCGCACCGGCATCACCAAAGTGATTTGCCTCTAGCATTAAATCAATGGCCGCAACGGCATCAGCTTCAGTTTGAGCAACAACGACTCCCTTGCCAGCCGCCAATCCATCCGCTTTAATAACAATTGGCGCGCCTTTAGCCTTAACATAGTTCTTCGCAGCTACGCTGTCAGTAAATGTCTGGTAGTCTGCGGTTGGGATCGCATACTTCTTCATTAGTGCCTTGGTGAAATCCTTACTTCCTTCAATTAAGGCCGCCGCTTTAGTTGGTCCAAAGATCTTTAAGCCCGCTGACCGGAAAGCATCAACAACACCTTTAGTTAATGGAACTTCTGGTCCAACGATGGTCCAATCAATTGCTGCCTCCTGTGCAAAGGCCAGCAGTTCAGTGACCGCATCATCTTTAATCGCAACACATTTAGCATCCTCGGCAATTCCAGCATTACCAGGTGCAACAAAAATCTCCGCTACCTTAGCAGATTGCTTAACCTTTTTAACGAGCATGTGCTCACGCCCACCACTGCCAATAATAAGCACTTTCATCTCAGTGCACCACCTTATCTAATGTTTGAAATGACGCATACCAGTCAGCACCATTGCAATCCCATGTTTGTTACAAGCATCAATCGAATCCTGATCGCGCTTTGATCCTCCTGGTTGAATAACCGCTTTAATCCCTGCTTTCGCTGCGTTTTCAATTGTATCTGGCATTGGGAAGAAAGCATCAGAAGCAAGTACAGCACCAACCGCTTTATCCCCTGCTTGGTCAAAAGCAATTTGCGCTGCGCCAACCCGGTTCATCTGCCCAGCACCAACGCCTATCGTCTGGTTATCCTTCACTACCACAATTGCATTTGACTTAACGTGCTTAACCACCTTCCAAGCGAACAACAGCTCATTAAGCTCTTGCTCGGTCGGCTGACGGTCAGTAGCAACAGTTAACTGGTCAGCTTCTATTTGACCAAGGTCACGTCCTTGAACAAGCAAGCCACCAAGTACACTGACAACCTTGTTACTGTCATGGAGATCTGTCTTAATTGGCGTTTCAAGCAAGCGCAAATTAGGTTTTACTGTTAGCATATCAAGAGCCGCTTGGGAAAAGCTCGGGGCAATGATGATTTCTAGAAAAATATCCTTAAGTTGCTTAGCTGTCGCTTCATTAACTTCCCGATTTAACGCAATAATTCCACCGAATATTGAAACAGGATCTGCCTGATACGCCTTCGCAAAAGCATCCTCAATTGACTCGCCTATTCCTACACCACACGGATTCATATGCTTAACAGCAACGGCTGCTGGAACTTCGCTAAACTCTAAGACAATTTCCAAGGCTGCATTGGCATCCTGAATATTATTATAAGATAGCTCTTTACCATGTAATTGCTTGGCGTGCGCAATTGAGCCGCCCTTAATGTTTGCTTCTTGATAGAAGGCTGCTTCCTGATGGGGGTTCTCACCATAGCGAAGGGATTGGACTTTTTCATAAGTTATCGTTAATGTCTCTGGATCTTTTTCTTCAGTCAGTTCGATAAAATAATTGGCAATTAGTGCATCATAATTAGCTGTATGGCGAAATACCTTCGCTGCTAGTCGCTTTCGAAATGCTACTGAGCCATCAGCCTGACTTAACGCAACTAACACACTGTCGTAATCCGCGGGATTAACAACAACGGTCACATCACGGAAATTCTTTGCTGCTGAACGGAGCATAGTCGGACCGCCAATATCAATATTCTCAATCGCATCTTCCTCGGTTACATCAGGCTTTGCAATGGTATCTTTAAAGGGATATAAATTGACCACCACAATATCAATTGGTGCAATGTTACGTTCATTTAGTTGCGCTTGGTGGCTAGCATCATTACGACGCGCAAGTAAGCCCGCATGGATAAATGGATGCAAGGTCTTGACTCTGCCATCAAGGATTTCTTCAAATTGGGTAACATCAGATACTGGCAGTGCGGCTACCCCAGCATCCGTTAATGCCTTTAATGTCCCGCCGGTTGAGATTAGTTCATAGCCATGGTTCACTAAACCTTCTGCAAATGGAATCAAATTGGTTTTATCTGATACACTCAATAACGCTCTTTTTTTCAAAGCTTATTCCCCCTGTGTTAATAATTGTTGAATCGTTCTTGGATAGAGCTCATGTTCAACGAGCTGGATGGCTGATTGTAGTGCAGGTCGCGTCATGTTAGGCTTAATTGCAACGGCCTGTTGGGCAATGATCTGACCGGTATCCATACCAGCGTCGACATAATGAATGGTCACCCCTGACACCTTAACCCCAGCATCAAATGCCTGTCCAATTGCATCAAGTCCAGGAAAGGCTGGAAGTAATGATGGATGAATGTTAATAATGCGCCCTTCAAAGCATTCTAATAAAACGGTACCGATTAAACGCATGTACCCCGCGAGAATAATCCACTCAACCGCTGCTTTTTTCAGTTGTTTGACAATTTCCGCCTCAAAATCTGCTTTAGTCGAATAGTCTCTCGGATTGAACACGAATACAGGTAGTCCATTATCTGCTGCTTTTTTTATCACCAGTGCCTGTGGGCGATCGCAAACAAGTAAAACCAGCTCGGCCTCTAGCTCACCAGTTTGAATCGCTTCGTGAATGGCATCATAGTTGCTACCTGTCCCAGAAGCAAAAATGGCTAGTTTCTGCTTACTTCGCAACGAGGTTCACCCCAGTTTCTGTCGTTACCTCACCAATTACATAAGCTTCTTCACCAGCATCCGCTAAAATCTGCAAAGCAAGCTCAGTTTCATGCTTAGCGACAACGACCGCCATCCCGATGCCTATATTAAAGACACCTAGCATCTGTTGCTCCGTTAGTTCAGCCTGTTCTGCTAAAAATGAGAAAATAGCTGGAGTCTGCCAGCTGCCTTGATAAATTGCTGCGCCTAAGTTCTCTGGTAAGGCCCGTGGTATGTTTTCATAAAAACCACCACCGGTAATGTGACTAATCCCTTTAATTGTTAAGTTTGTTTTTAACGCTTGAATCGCTTTGACGTAAATTTTGGTCGGTGTTAACAACGCTTCACCTAGCGATTGACCAAGTTCACTAACATAATCGGTGAGCGACAACTGCTGATCTGCTAAAATTTTTCGAACAAGTGAAAAGCCATTTGAATGTACACCACTTGAGGCAAGGCCAATAATGGTATCACCTGCCGCTATTTCAGTACCGGTAATTAAATCAGGTTTATTCGCAATTCCTACGACAAAGCCAGCTAAATCATATTCACCAGCTTGGTACATACCTGGCATCTCAGCCGTCTCGCCACCAATCAAGGCGGCTCCACTATCCACACAACCATCCGCAATACCTTTCACAATCTGCTCAATTTGCTCAGGCTCATTTTTACCACAGGCAATATAATCTAAGAAAAAGAGTGGATCAGCGCCTTGAGCCACAATATCGTTGACACACATTGCAACTAAATCAATGCCAACAGTCTCATGGCAATCCAGTTCAAAGGCAAGCTTCAACTTGGTACCGACACCATCCGTGCCCGAGACAAGGACAGGTTCTTGATAAGAAAAACTAGCCAGATCAAACAGGCCAGCAAAGGCACCAACACCTCCAATGACTTCTTTCCGATCCGTTCGTTTTATATGCTTCTTCATTAATTCGACGGCTTGATAGCCTGCTTCGACATCAACACCTGCCGACTTATACACATCACTCATGAGTTTCCCCTCCTGATCCTAATCTTTATATGCCGGGATGACTGTATCTGGATAGATCTCAGTCGGGTACTGCCCGGTAAAGCACGCATGGCAAATCCCTTGCGCCATATCGTTCTCGGTCACAATCGATTGTTCTAAGCCTTCTACAGTTAAAAAGGCTAAGCTATCCGCTTCAATTTGGTCACGCATTTCTTCAATTGAGTAGTTCGCAGCAATTAATTCACCTTTCGTTGAGGTATCAATGCCATAGTAACAAGGATTGACAATAGGTGGCGAAGCAATTCGAACATGGACCTCTGTCGCACCGGCTTCTTTTAACAGACGAACAATCCGGCGACTTGTAGTTCCACGTACAATTGAATCATCGACCATGACGACCCGCTTTCCTTCAACAATACCCCGAACTGGCGAAAGCTTCATCTTTACCCCTTGCTCACGTAATTCTTGTGAGGGCTGAATGAAGGTTCGACCAACATAACGGTTTTTGATTAAGCCAAGCTCATAGGGAATGCCTGATGCCTCTGAAAAACCAATTGCAGCTGAAATGCTTGAATCAGGTACACCTGTTACCACATCAGCATCCACAAATGATTCCTTTGCTAACTGCTTGCCCATTACTTTCCGACTCGCGTGAACATTTTGCCCATTAATATTACTATCCGGGCGAGAGAAATAAACATATTCCATCGAGCAGAGCGAGCGACGCATCGGCGAGCTAAAGCTGGTTGAACGCAAGCCGTTTTTATCAATAACAATTAGTTCACCCGGCTTAACCTCGCGCATATATTTCGCTCCAATCAGGTCAAAGGCACACGTTTCCGAAGCTACCACATAAGCATCGCCAAGCTGACCTAATGAAAGTGGCCTTAGTCCACGCGGATCTAGTGCAACAAACAGCTGGTTCTCAGTTAAAAAGGTAAACGCGTATGCACCTTTGATCATGCCAAGCGATTGTTTAATGGCATCTTCTAATTGCATGTAACCACTTCTCTTAATCAAGTGTGCGACAACCTCGGTATCAGAAGTAGTTTGAAGAATACTGCCCTGCGCTTCCAGTTGCGTCTTTAACGCAAAGGCATTAACGAGATTTCCGTTATGCGCTAATGCCATACTAGAAGTCTGTGAGCGGAATACGAGTGGCTGAACATTGTCATAGCCGCCCCCGCCTTGGGTCGCATAGCGGACGTGCCCAATAGCACTTGAGCCTTGCAATTGCTGAATTCTTCCTTCCTGGAAAACATCGTTTACCAATCCAATTCCTTTATGAAGATAAAGCTTTGAACCATCACTCGATACAATTCCAGCGCCCTCTTGACCACGGTGTTGAAGCGCATGAAGTCCATAATAGGTCATTTCAGCAGCCTTTTTATGACCCCAAATCGCAAAGACTCCACACTCTTCGTTTAAGCCTTTGATTTCAGCAAGCATGGTATAGCTCCCTTCCAGTCTGCCTGCAAGTCAGCGACAGCTTGGTTCACTTCTTCTTTATCATTAATATTTATCTTCAGTTGATTACTATCTGTTACATGACCGATAACCTTTGCATCATCTACTAAACTTACTAAAGCATCAACCTGATCAGCAGCAACTGATATTAAAAAGCGTGATTGTGTTTCACTAAATAGCTCGGCAGTAGCATCGCCTGTCAATTCAAGTTCAGCACCTAGCTGTTCTTGATGAAAGAGACTTTCTGCAACGGCTACCGCAAGACCGCCCTCTGCTACATCATGGGCTGACTTTATGATGCCAGACTGGATAGCGGCTAACAGCTGATCTTGTCGTTTACGTTCAACCGTCAGATCAATCTGTGGTGCTTTGCCGAAGTAATTACCCGCTAACACATTTTGAAGCTCACTACCACCGAATTCAGCTGCTGTCTGACCAATTAGCATAATAACATCACCAGCTGATTTAAAGAACGAAGTGGTAATATCCTTTGTTGACCGATGCAAACCAACCATGCCAACAATCGGCGTCGGGAAAATTGCTTGGCCATTAGATTCATTGTAAAGTGACACATTGCCACTAATGACTGGTGTATCAAGTGCAAGACTAGCAGCTGACATGCCTTCAACACTTTTTTCCATTTGCCAAAAGTTCTCCGGTTTATCTGGATTTCCAAAGTTAAGCCCATCCGTTAATGCTAATGGCTTGGCTCCCGAGGCAACAATGTTACGTGCAGCCTCAGCTACCGCAATCTTACCACCTACCTCAGGATCTAAATAAATATAGCGTGAATTACAATCAGTGGTCATCGCAATTGCTTTATCGTAATCACGAATTCTTACCACTGCTGCATCTGAACCGGGTGCGACTACTGTATTTGCTTGAACCATTGAATCGTATTGGTTGTAAACATATTCCTTACTGGCAATCGTGGGTTGAGCTAGTAGCTGCCGTAGCGTAGCATTATAATCATCAACTTTTGGCTCATAAGCCGCCATCGCTTGAAATTCTTTATAATAAGCAGGGACCTGTGATGGCTTATGATAGACAGGTGCATCCTCAGCTAACGTATCAACTGGAATATCACAAACAACCTGACCATGATGGAGCAACCGGAATTGCTTATCATCCGTAACAACACCAACCGCAACGGCTTCCAAGCTGTACTTTTTAAAAATTTCAATGATCTCGTGCTCACGCCCCTTTTCAACGACAAGGAGCATGCGCTCTTGTGATTCAGACAGCATCATTTCGTAGGCAGACATATTTGCTTCGCGCTGTGGAATTAGGTCTAAGTTCATTTCCATCCCCATCCCTGCCTTACTTGCCATCTCAGATGCAGATGAGGTTAAACCAGCAGCCCCCATATCCTGCATGCCAACTAACGCGTCCGATTTAATCGCTTCTAGGCAGGCTTCAATAAGGAGCTTCTCCATAAACGGGTCACCGACCTGAACGTTAGACCGCTTGCTTTCAGAGTCTTCGGTTAAATCCTCAGAAGCAAAGGTAGCACCATGAATACCGTCACGGCCGGTTTTTGATCCGACATAAAGCACGGTGTTCCCTAATCCTGCTGCAATCCCTTTCTGAATATCCTTTTGATCAATTAAACCGACACACATCGCATTTACAAGTGGATTCCCTTCATAACAAGCATCAAATTGAATCTCGCCACCAACTGTTGGTACACCAACGCAATTTCCGTAGCCAGCAATCCCATGGACAACCTCGTCGAACAAGTATTTAACACGACCGGTTGTCAGCGGTCCAAATCTTAATGAATTTAATGAAGCAATTGGACGTGCACCCATTGAGAAAATATCACGGATAATGCCGCCAACCCCTGTTGCTGCACCCTGATAAGGTTCAACGGCTGAAGGATGATTATGACTTTCAATTTTAAACGCTATCGCTTGACCATCACCAATATCGACAATGCCTGCTCCCTCGCCCGGCCCCTGAATAACTTGCGGTCCTTCGGTTGGAAATTTGCGCAATAGCTGTTTAGAAGTTTTATAGCTACAATGCTCAGACCACATAACTGAAAAAATACCAGTCTCAGTAAAGTTAGGTCGTCTTCCTAAAATGCGGACAATCGATTGGTACTCTTCATCTGTTAGACCCATTTCACGATAATGCTTCTCTTGTTCTATTAGCTCTGGACTAACCTCAAGCGTTTGTAACATAGCTTTCCCTCCAATTAGCAAGCATTGACTTAAACAGATTCAAACCATCTTCACTGCCGAGAATTAATTCTGTAGCACGCTCGGGGTGCGGCATCATTCCAAGTACATTTCCCTGTTGATTAATAATGCCAGCAATGTTAGCGACAGAGCCATTCGGATTATTTTGATAGCTAAAAACAATTTGATTATTTGCCTTTAAGCTTGCCAGTGTTTCATCATCACAAAAGTAATTGCCCTCTCCATGTGCAATAGGAATTGAAATCACTTGCCCTTGTTGATATGCAGACGTAAATAGCGTTTTGTTATTTTGAACGATTAAGTTTTCATGCTGACAAATGAACTTAAGTTCTTTATTTCTTAATAGCGCACCAGGCAACAAGCCTGTTTCTAGTAAAATCTGAAAACCGTTGCAAACACCCAGAATTGGCGTCCCTTTCTCTGCTTCGCGATGCAGTGACTTCACAATCTCTGAGGTTGATGCGATTGCACCACAGCGTAAATAATCACCATAAGAAAAACCGCCAGGAATTAAAATGGCATTATAGCCCTCAAGCGCAGTCTCCTGATACCAGACTAATTCGGCCTCTTCGCCTAATGCATCCTTTGCTGCATGGTACATATCACGGTCACAATTAGAGCCGGGAAAGACAATTACCGCGAATCTCACTGCACAACACCATCCTCAATTGTATAGGTATAGTTTTCAATAACTGGATTGGCTAGCAGCTTCTGACACATCTCCTCAACCTGTTCAGCGGCACGATCGCTATCCGCAAAAGTTAGTTCAATAAGCTTGCCGACACGTACCTCACCGACACCTTGGTAGCCTAGTGTGCTTAATGAGCCTTCAATCGCTTTTCCTTGCGGATCAAGGACACCTTCTTTTAATGTAATATGAATGTTTACTTTAATCATTTTACTGCCTCCAGTCGTTTTAAGATCATGTCGTATACCGTTAATAGATCACCTGTGCCTTGTCTAAATACATCTTTATCAAGCTTCTGATCCGTTTCTATGTCCCATAGTCGACAAGTATCCGGCGATATCTCATCAGCCAGGATGATTTCACCAACATGGTTGCGGCCAAACTCAAGCTTAAAATCGATTAGCCTCACGCCAATTGTTTGAAAAAAGGTGTGCAGGACGTCGTTAACTTTTAACGCATAGCGCTTAATTTGATCAAGCTCTGCATCCGTTGCATCGGTTAATAGTAGGGCATGACGATCATTAATAATCGGATCATCTAATGCGTCATCCTTATAATAGAATTCAATAAGTGGTGGCTGAAATGGTGTTTTCTCTTTAAAGCCTAATCGTTTAACAATACTACCGGTCGCCAGATTACGGACGACAACTTCTAATGGAATAATCGTTGTTTCCTCAACCAACTGTTCTGTCTCATTGAGTGCTTTAATAAAGTGGCTTGGCACTCCTGCTCCAGCAAGCTGTTCAAACAACTGTGCCGAGATTAAATTGTTATAACGGCCCTTACCTGCAAAGGTTTCCTTTTTCTTACCATTAAACGCAGTCGCATCATTCTTATAGGAAAGAATGAGCTGCCGTTCCACTTCTGACCTAAACACCTGCTTTGCTTTCCCCTCATACAATAGCTCTTTTTTCACGACGCTCCACCCCTTTTTAGATAAAAATATGTATAAGAGAAAGCGTCTGTTAAGACGCTTTCAGATCTTTATGCTAACCCAATTCGCTCAAAAATTTGGTCGACATTCTTCAAATGATAGGTGTAATCAAAGCACGCTTCAATATCTTCCGGTGATAACGATGACGTTACCTGTTGCTCTTGCTCAATTAAAGCTTTAAAATGCGTCTGTGACTCCCATGCTTTCATGGCATTTGGTTGTACAAGATCATAAGCGTCCTCTCTGCTCATCCCTTTATCAATTAGCGATAGCAGGACCCGTTGCGAGAAAATAACTCCGTGCGTTCGATCAATATTACGCTTCATATTTTCTGGGAAAACAGTTAAATTCTTAACAATATTGCTAAAGCGATGGAGCATATAATTTAAGGTAATGGTTGCATCCGGTAGGATTACCCGCTCGGCTGACGAGTGAGAGATATCACGCTCATGCCATAGGGCAACATTTTCATAAGCTGTTAGCATATAGCCCCGTACCAATCGTGCCATGCCTGTCATGTTCTCTGATCCAATTGGATTACGTTTATGCGGCATAGCTGAAGATCCCTTTTGACCCTTGGCGAAAAACTCCTCAACCTCACGCGTTTCTGTTTTCTGTAAACCACGAATTTCAGTAGCGAACTTCTCAATGGATGTAGCCACAAGTGCTAATGCAGATAAATATTGCGCATGGCGATCACGCTGCAAGGTTTGGGTTGATACTGGGGCTGGTTGAAGGCCAAGTTTTTCACAGACATACGCTTCAACCTGTGGATCAATATTGGCATACGTGCCAACCGCGCCTGACAGCTTACCTGTTTCAATCACTTCAGCAGCTGCATTGAAACGAATAAGATTTCGCTTCATTTCTTCATACCAAAGCGCCATCTTCAAGCCAAAGGTCGTTGGTTCAGCGTGAACACCGTGTGTACGTCCCATCATGACCGTGTGCTTATGCTCAACTGCTTTATTTTTTAGAATCTCGATGAAATCCTCAATATTCTTTCGGATTATCACGTTTGCTTGCTTAAGTAAATACGATAATGCCGTATCAACGACATCAGTTGAGGTTAAGCCATAATGAACCCACTTTTTCTCCTCCCCTAACGTTTCTGATACTGCTCGAGTAAAAGCCACAACATCGTGACGTGTCTCTTGCTCAATCTCCAGAATACGATCGATATGAAAGGATGCATCCTGACGTATTTTCTTAACGTCATCAGCTGAAATAATACCAAGCTCACTCCACGCCTCACAGGCCAATATCTCTACTTCTAACCAGGCTTGGTATTTGTTTTCATCTGTCCAAATTGCTCCCATCTCTGGGCGTGTATAACGTTCAATCATCGTTTAAATCCCCCTAAATTAAATTCTCTTTTGTTAATAGCGCAACCAGCTCATCTCGACTTTGACCGACAAACGTCATATGTCCTACCTTTCGCTTGGGCTTAATCTCAGCCTTACCATACATATGGATCTGCGCTAAAGGTAGCTGATCAATCTTTGCAAAGGCATCAGCTATATTATCGCCAAGTAAATTAAGCATAATCGCTCCACCATGGAAATGAACCGGAGCTAATGGCAAACCACAAATGGCTCGGATGTGCTGTTCAAATTGCGAAACATTACAGGCCTCAATGGTAAAATGTCCTGAATTGTGTGGTCGCGGCGCAAGCTCATTAATATAGATGTCATTATTTCTAACAAATAGTTCAAGCGTAAAGGTACCGACCACACCAATCTCTTCAGCAATTGCATGGGCGGCTGTTCTTGCTTTATCTACTACGCCAGGCGCGACTGTTGCCGGGACCGTCGTCGTATGTAAGATATGGTCACGGTGAATATTTTCACCGATTGGAAAAAACACGATCTCTCCGGCAAGTGAACGGGTAAAGACAACTGATATTTCACAATCAAACGGAATATACCCTTCATAAATTAAGCGCTCATTCGCAGCAAGCATTGTCTCGACTGCTACTAAATCATGCTCTGTTTTGACTTTATGTTGCCCTTTGCCATCATAACCACCTCGACAGGTCTTGACCACTGCTGGATATCCAACTTCATTAACCGCACGTTGTAGGTCTGCCTTTGTCTTAATAATTAGAAATGGTGCAACCGATTGCCCACTTGCTACCATCGCACGTTTCTCAAGTTCACGATCTTGGGTAATTTCAAGTGAGTGTGCACCTTGAGGCAAGAGTCCTTTTGCTTCTAGATAACGAGCAGCCTGTAAGTCAACATTTTCAAACTCATAAGTAACGACATCAGCTTTATTGGCTAGTTGTTCAATTGCTAATTGATCATCATAATTAGCGACCAGCTGCTCATCAGCGAGTTGGGCGGCTGGACAATCTGGGGTAGGGTCCAAAACAATCAGTCGATAGCCCATATGACGTGCAGTTGTTGCCATCATCCTGCCGAGCTGACCACCGCCAATAATGCCAATTGTCGCGCCGTAATCTAGCCTATTCTTTGGCAAGCTGATCCCTCATTTCGGTTACTTTTTCTCTTGTACTAGCCTGATAGGCTATTAATCGCTCAGTCAGTTGTTGATCATTGGTAGCCAGAATTTGCGTTGCAAGAATGCCGGCATTTTTTGCTCCTGCCGATCCAATTGCAACCGTTGCAACTGGCACACCACCTGGCATTTGGACAATTGATAACAAGGAATCTAAACCATTTAGTGCCTTTGACTGCACTGGAACACCAATGACTGGTAAAGTAGTCTTAGCCGCAACCATCCCCGGCAGATGGGCGGCGCCACCAGCACCAGCAATAATGACCTTCAATCCTTTTTCCCTTGCACTCTCGGCATAGCTAAACATATCCTCAGGCGTTCGATGCGCTGAAATGACTTCCTTTTCATAGTCGATCTTTAAATAATCTAATACTTCACACGTATGAGCCATCGTTTGCCAATCTGATATACTCCCCATTATGACACCAACTCGAGCCATCAAATCCCTCTTTTCTCTTCTATTTCGTGCATCAGTTGCCTGTCCAAGAAACAAAAATACCTATTCCTCATCCCTCATGTACAACGACAAGAGAGAAGATGAATAGGCGAATCACAATAGCTATGTGTCACTTCAAAACTTAGTGACGCACCATTATTGACTTGAAATCAGAGCAAAGTAACATCACAACATCATTTTATCATCCCAATAAAGTGGAGATTCAATTAATCAAGGCGCTATCCACAACTCATTGTTAGCACTTTAGGCACTCACCTAAGCACAGCCTTGAAAAGAATAACCGCTAAACAAACTGGATAATTGCTGACTGCTAACCATGCCCCACTTTTCATACTTGAATGGGAATGCTTACTGTCAGGTAACTGTGATAAATTACTGTTGTCATGCTTCATCTTCCCTCATAGTCCGTTATTTACGGTAACGGGTAGAGACTCTTGAGCCATATTCTCAAAGTTATACGAGGTGAATTACTATTAAATTTTAATTAATAACACTGCATGTTTATCATAACAAGGAAGCGATCTTTAGTCAATAAAAATCGAACGATAAAATGATCCTAACTCTTATCGTTCGTCTTTACTTGGTACAACTTCAAAGATAACCTGTCTTCCCACTGGCTGATAGGTAACTTGACCTTTTTCAGTCATTTCTTTAAAAATAGGTTTCTCAATTTTCCTTATTGGCATAAAGCCAGCTTGCTTTATTCTTACCAAACATTCTTCGATTGTTTCATTCAGCATTAATTCGACCGTCTTCTTCTGTAGCAATCTGTTCTGCTTCTTGCTGTGCTTTTCTCTCTTCTGCTTCGACACTTTTTTGGATCTTTCCCTTCTTAACTTGTTTCACCCAGAACCCGCCATTAATGTGCTTGGGTTCATAAGATATAATAAACGCCTTAGGATCAATGTTTTTTATCGTTTCATATAAGTTTAATTCATATTTTCTCGGGGTTAATATTTGCATTGAGAGGCGATCGCCATCCATACCATAAGCTGACCAACTCGTGACGCCATAGCCTTTTTCTCGTAATTGTTTGGTAAATTTCAATTCTGGGCTTGAGGATATCACATTCACCGTAATATAGCCGAGAGCTAATCGCTCTTCTATCTTAGAGCCGACAATAACACCGAGCCCATAACCTACACCATATGCAATTAAGTTTTCAATTCGATCAAGATTATCAAGGACAAGTCCTAAACCTAATGTGTAAAGAACGATTTCTACCATACCAATTGAAGCGGCTATATACTTTTGACCTTTTAAGGTAAGAATGACTCGAATTGTTGCAAAAGATACATAGATGATATTAATCGCTAAGATGATTAAGACCATCGTGACAGCATTTTCTAGCATGAGAATCCCTCCTGTTCTCATTGTATACTACGGACTGGTTTTTTTCCAACTATCATATGCTTTTCGTTCTATTAATTAGGTGTTAACATAAACCTTTATTTGGGCATATGCTATCAACAGGTCATGAAAGAGGAGGATACCCTATGCAACAATGGAAAAAAAGCTTTGACCATTTCTTTGGAGATCAATTCTGGCATTCATTTGAACATATTATGCAGCCACCCATTCCCCAAACAAACATCTATCAAATGGATAAAGAATTAACCTGCTATGTCAATATCCCTGGCTTGGACAGTGTTGATGCGATTAAAGTGTATATTAAAGGCAATCGGTTATTTATTATTGGTGACATCCCACTTGGCGAGACAGAAGGCCAAATTATCCAGCAGGAGATTATGCATGGTGCCTTTGAGCGTTCAATTGATCTCCCCTATCCAGTCAGAGCGGATCAGATTCATGCTAGCTATCGAGCTGGCTTGCTGATTATTCGTCTCCACCAATTAATAGGTGAGGACGAACCTTCAACAGCGATCAACATTAATCAGATTGATTAAGCAGCACTGCAGGAGAACGGTTTAACCATGTCTTGACTAGAGCGAATCACCTATAGGTACTGTGAGGCAATAAGCTAAGCTTACTTACTCCAGAGAAAATCGTAAAGTTGCCTCCGGCTATGGAATTTAGCCTGACTTAACGCTTAACCATTACAGTAATTTTTTTATAGATACGAAAGGCAGTGATCGTTACCTAAAATGCAAAAAAGCATGTCCAACATAAGGTACCGCCCCCCTAAAAGTTAGAGTAGAAAATCTAACTTTTAGGGGTAACCACCTACTTGGGACATGCTTTTTTTAAAAAATCAATTCTTACTCAGCCAAGAAAATAAGGAATAAAACAAAGATAACGGATAACGCCCACATTAGCGGGTGAATTTCTTTTGCTTTACCTCTTGCTGCCATCGTGATTGGGTAGAAGGTAAATCCTACTGCGATACCTGTCGCAATACTATAGGCTAACGGCATTATAATGATCGTTAAGAAAGCTGGTACAGCAATCTCAAATTCATTCCATTCAATTTCCTTCAAAGTAGATGCCATCATAACCCCAACAATAATTAGTGCCGGAGCAGTTACTGAAGACGTTACAACACTTAGTAATGGTGAAAAGAATAACGCTAAACCAAAGAATAGCGCAGTGAATACTGAGGTTAGTCCGGAACGACCACCTACACCAACACCAGTTGCTGATTCAACATATGAAGTTGTTGTCGATGTTCCTAACAGTGCTCCTGCAACAGTTGCAGTTGCATCTGCAAATAATGCTTTACCTGCGCGTGGTAACTTATTATTCTTCATGAGGCCAGCTTTTTCAGCAACAGCAACTAATGTACCCGCCGTATCGAAAAAGTCAACAAATAAAAACGTCAAGATAACGCCAAGCATTTGAATGGTAAAAATATTTGGAAAGCTAGTTATTGCTGCACCAAACGTTGGTTCTAAGCTTGGGACTGCTGCAAAGATTGAGGTTGGTAAACTAATTTCACCAAAGATAATTCCTACAATAGCAGTAATAACCATTCCATAAAATACACCACCACTAATTTTTAACGCAATTAACACAACAGTAACAACTAAGCCGAAAATTGCAAGTGCAGTTGGACCATAAGTGAAATCACCAAGTGCCACCATTGTTGCTGGGTCCGCTACAATAATTCCTGAATTCTGAAACCCAATAAACGCAATAAACAGACCAATCCCAGCTCCTACTGCTAGCTTCAATGTTGCAGGGATCGTATTAATAATTTTTTCACGTACACCAGAAAGTGTTAAAAGAGTAAAAATTACACCAGAAACAAGGACACCACTTAGCGCCGTCTGCCATTCAATTCCGTACCCAAGAACTACCGTGTACGCAAAGAATGCATTTAAGCCCATTCCAGGTGCTAAGGCAACAGGGTATTTAGCATATAGCCCCATTACTAACGTTCCAATTACTGCCGATAATGCCGTTGCTGTGTAAACCGCACCTTCATCCATCCCAGCAGCTGCTAGCATTGGCGGGTTTACAAAAAGAATATAGGCCATTGACAGAAATGTTGTTAAACCAGCAACAAATTCAGTACGGACAGTTGTACCTAGCTGATCTAATTCAAAAAACTTTTTAATATCCATAGTTACTCTCCTCTTCAATTCGTCGCGTAAAAAACCCACTCCTGCGCTTAATCAAGAGTGGGCTTGGCTAATCAGAAGTAGAATAAGAGATAATAAATAAAATAAGACCTTTTTTTCATTCTTCTGCGTAGACAGACCATTTACGGTGGTCGGTAGAGACTCCAGAGCCATATCCTCAAGATTATACGACGAAAAGCTATTTATTTTTTAAATACAAAAATAATCATACTAGGGAAGCAGATGCCCGTCAAGACCAAAAACGAATATTCATAAAAATGACAAACTTAACGTTCGGCTTTTTCCAAACTAAACCATTACTTGAACAGTAATACACGCCTTACCCAGCTCGTAATAGTGTATTTATGCTAGTGTTTGTCACGGTAAATCTCCATACAGCACAATGAACAAGCTATTATTACGAAACTAAAAACAGTAAATGATTCCTGTAGAGATAAGAATATTCGATAAGATCGGCTAGCTTTCACGAAGTAACAAATAAGTCCCTCAGCAGAAAATGGTGTCAGCCAGCTCCACTGAGGGACTTTCCTATTATTCGTTTGATTTTAGGGCCTCAATCATATCGACACCCTTTAGCTTGCGGTGCATAATCCACATCACAAAGCTTGAAAAAATAAAGGTAAGGACTGCAGCGTACAGGTAGCTCGACCAGTGTAAATCAGGTGCAAACATCATATTGTCCATTGCAGCTGTTGCTAACACAAATACATGTAATATACGGCCCATAAAGCCACCAACTATGATTCCCATTGCTGTCAGAATCAGATTTTCCCGATAAATATACATGGTCACTTCACCATCATAGAAGCCAAGTACCTTTATCGTTGAGAGCTCACGAATCCGTTCAGAGACGTTAATATTGGTTAGGTTGTAAAGGACTACAAAAGCTAACCCTGCAGCAGCAACAATTAGAACAACGACAACAACATTCAAGCTTTCCATTGAATCATTAAAGGTATCAATAACGCGACCATAGAAGGTCGTTGTCACTACCTTTTCTTCCTGCATCAGTTGTTCTGATAATTGATCCTCCCATGCTACGTCCTGATCGTATTTTAGTAAATCAGCATTAGACTCGAGTGGCTCATCCCCAATTGCTTCATGATATACCGCTTCATTCATATACAGATAGTGGCCGGTATAATTTTCGGTAATATGAGCAATTTCCACTTCAAAGCTTTCATTATCAGCATTGGTAATCGTTAATGAATCCCCAGGCTCAACACTAAACAAATCTGCCAGTTTTTCAGAAACGACCGCCCCTTGATCCGAGAGGCTATAAGATTCTTTCGAAACCCGATCTCTTAATTGAATAAATTGAGGTAATTGCTCTGCGTTAAGTGGTACGATTAATGATACATCTTGGGTATTAACCCCTGTTTCACTTACCTCATACTGTGCTTGATAAATGGCAAGATGATCCTCAATTTCAGCATTACCTTCAATTAGCTCGTTGTATGCACTTGCTTCTTCATCAGTTGCATCTTGATCTAAAATAACCATTGCATCATATTGTATGACACGACCAAATTGTAAATCACCCATACCGCCGACCGCATCTTTCAGACCAAATCCTGTTACAATTAAGGCAGCACAGCCAGCAATACCAAGCACGGTCATTAGCATCCGCTGCTTATATCTAAATAAATTACGAGCGGTAACCTTTTCAATAAAATTAAGTCGGTTCCAAATTGGTGTGATACGCTCCAACAGAATTCTCTTTCCACTTTTAGGTGCACGTGGTCGCATTAAGACAGCTGGATGGCTTTTCAAATCTACTCGTAACACGTACCATGCTGTTAAGACTGTCGAGAACAGTGATATTCCTGCCGATATCAACGTGTATAACCAATAGTTAGACAGCTCTATATCTGGTAAGTTGTAAAGCATGCGATAAGCATTAAAAATTATTTGTGGGAGGATAAGATAGCCAAACAATAGCCCTACTATGGTCCCAACAGCACTAGCACTAATCGCATAAACATAAAACTTAAGTGAAACTGCTAAGTTTGAGTAACCTAGCGCTTTAAATGTTCCAATTTCACCACGCTGCTCCTCAATCATTCTCGTGATTGTCGTCAGGGTAACAAGTGCTGCTATTGCAAAAAAGACAACTGGAAAAATTGAAGCTAGGTCACTTAATCGACCAGCATTGTCAGCATACTCAACCATTGCCCCAATATCGTGGCGAGTCGCGCTATAGTAAGTTGGCTCTTCAAGATCAGCCAACTCGGCACGGGCTTCGGCTATTTCAGCCTCACCCTCCTCTATTTCAGCAATGGCATCGGCTTGCTCTGCTTCAAATGTTGCCAGCCCTGCCTCATACTCGATTTCTCCATCTGTTAACGTCTGACGTGCATCCTCTAACTCAACTCGACCCGACTCATAGTCGCGCCAGCCTTGATCGAGCTCCCGTCGGGCAGCTGCTAGTTCTGCCTCTGCGCTTGCCCGCTCACGCTCAAGCCGCCCCTGTTGCTCAGCTATGAGTTGACGGGCAGCATCCAAGTCAGCTTGCCCTGCCTCTAACTCAGCACGACCCGCAGCAACTTCGGCCTCTCCTTCCTCAACCTCATTTAAGCCTTCATTAAGCTGGGTGATTCCGCCTGAAAGCTCGGCTTCAAGCTGACTTAATCCAGCTTGAATAGGATCAGCTGGTAATTCACCTGCAAAATAAGCTTGTAGTAAATTCGCTAAGGTTTGCTCACCTAAGGAGATTGTCGCTGTTTCTTGCACAATTTCTGCTTGCGTTTCCTCTGGGATAACATCTACTGGCACTTCGAAAAGTTCAGTCAGTTCCGTCCGTAAACGATTTACTTCAGCCTGCTGAGTAGTTAGTAGCTCAAGCTGGGCTTCAATTTCTCGTCTAGCACTGGCTAGTTCGGCTTCTCCTTGCTCCAACTCACGCCGACTTTCTTCAACTACTGGTTGCTGATTCTCTAACTCAGTTCTGCCCTCAGCTAGCTGGCGCTCACCATCAGCGATTTCGCGTTCAAAGGTAGCTAAGCCATCCTTATACTCCTGCTCACCTTGTTCAAGATCCTGACGCGCTTGGGCAAGCTCGTTTTCACCATCTTCAAGCTCGGTCCAGCCTTCATCTAATTCCTGACGTGCATCATTGAGCTCTTTCTTGGCTTCAGCAAGCTCAGTCCGACCATCAGCAATTTCTGCCTCTGCTTCAGCAAGCTCTTCTTCTGCCTCTTCGCGAATCTCGGCAATTCGCTCAGGCCCATACTCATCAAGCTCGGACTCAATTTCAGATTTATATTGTGCTGCTAGGTTTTGATAATCTTCACTATACATGCTTTCGCCGCTCAACTTAGTAAACTTAGCAAATAAATCAGTATAGACTGGTAAATCAAAATCATCCTCTAAAATCACTGCGAAGGCATCTAGATTCCCCCGTCCAATCGACGTTTGACCCCTTGACTCCTCAGTAATAAAGCGAGGACTCGTAACAAAACCAACGACCTCAAACGTTGTCTGGTTAAAATCTTCGGTTAAATCTGTGTCACTATTCTCTGGGTAAATCGTAATCTCATCACCAATACTGTAAAGCGCCCGAATTGATTCGTGGTTATCGAGAGCAATTTCGCCACTATGCTCAGGCAAACGCCCATTATTCACAACATACTGATTTATTTCTAAATCATCTCGATAGCCAATTAGCTTCATCACAAGTCGACTTTCACCCGCTAACACATCTCTGCTATAGCCTGCTTCTATCTGCTCGACACCAGAGTGACCAGCTATCAGCTCAAGCTCTTCTTCTTCTAAGCCCATTGTTGATTGAACATGAAAATCATGTAAGTTATATTGCTCAAAATATTGGTCAGCAGTATTTTTCATATTGGGCCCTGTTGCTTGCAGACCAGAGAAAAAACCGACCCCCAGAAAGATTAGAATTAAGATTGAAAAGAATCGGGCTTTTGAAGTCCAGATTTCTTTAATAATTAATTTACGCAACGCTGCTTTTTTAGCCATGACTAATCCCCCTTACCATTCAATCTCATCGACTGAGCGTGGTCTTGGGTTTAACACCGTCTCGCGCACCTTTGCGTCATTAATATAAATAACTCTATCTGCCATCGGTGCAATCGCGGAATTATGGGTAATGACGATAACTGTTGTCCCTGTTTCTTTAGCTGTATTTTGTAACAGCTTTAAAATAGATTTTCCCGTTTCAAAATCTAGCGCCCCAGTTGGCTCATCACACAATAACAGCTTTGGATTTTTTGCGAGTGCTCGTGCAATGGCAACCCGCTGTTGCTCACCACCAGAAAGCTGAGCAGGAAAATTGTCAACACGATGCGACAACCCGACGCTTTCCAAAACTTCATCGACATCTAAAGCATTCGGAGAAATTTGCGTCGCTAATTCGACATTCTCCTTTGCAGTTAAGTTAGGCACTAAGTTATAAAATTGAAAGACAAAACCAACATCATCACGACGGTATTTCGTTAACTGCTTCGTCGTATCTTCAGCAATGTTATGACCATCAATCCAAATTTGCCCTTCATCAGGCGTATCCATGCCTCCTAAAATGTTTAAAACTGTTGATTTTCCGGCTCCACTTGGTCCAAGAATAACAGCAAAATCCCCTTTTTCAATCTCAAACGTTATCCCATTATTCGCTACAATGGTATTCTCACCCATTTGATAGCGTTTAAATTCATCAACTACTCTTACATAGCTCACGAACATGCCTCCCCTTATCTACCCGTTATAGACTAATTTACAAATAGCCCGATAACCTGTTTTGTTTTTCTACTTCTAAACATTCTGTTGACCAACTATTGTAAAATTGATATAGTCTCATTATAAAGACACTGTGTTGTTTATTCAACGGACAGTTTTTTAAAAAACGTTCATTCAACAACATATTCAATGAATATGTTGGAATACTAACATTTTGTTTGTCATTATCTTAATTATGAGGTGATTTGATTGGATCGACGAAAAAAATATACCCGGATGGTATTAAAGGAAGCGTTAATTAGTCAACTTAAAGCCAAAGCAATTGGCAAAATTACCATTAAAGAGCTTTGTGAGCAGGCTGATATTAATCGCTCGACCTTTTATGCCCATTTCAATGATGTTTATGATTTACTCAATCAAATTGAATCTGAGCTTGTTCATGATATGAATCAAGCTTTAACATCCCATTACCCATTGCAAATCGAAGAGGTATTTGAGATGCTAATTAAGTTGTTGGATTATATTAAGGATAATAAAAATATTTGCCTAACCTTACTAAACGAAAGAGATCATGACGGATTCTATGGAAAAATTCAAAGTATGGCCCATGATTTTATTGTGCGGGGATTTCTAGAAGTTAATCGAATTGAAGGGGAGCTTGCTATTTATCTGAGCACGTATACGATTAGTGGCTGTATTCACTTAATTGAATCATGGTTGAAGGATACTGCAAATCTGTCTTCAGCTGACATCGCAACCATTATTATGCGAGTTGCGCAAAATGGGCTAGCCTCATTTGAACAAGCAAACAATTGAGGCTTAATTTTAAATTACCTTATTATAGACCAGACTTAGTCTGGCTATTTATTTAATTTTATAAAACGAAACATTGACTTTAACATAATTAAAGTTATAATTAATATTATTAAAGATAGTTGAGGTGATCACTAGTGCACACACAACCAAATTGGATTGACTCCTTGGAGCCTGAGGATTTAAATTTCATTAAGAAGTTCATTCTTGCGTCAGGATCATTGAAGGAGATTGCTAAAGCTTATCAGGTCACATATCCGACCGTTCGACTCCGCCTCGATAAGCTAATTCAAAAGATTAAATTAGCTGAAGATACCCAAAAGGACCCCTACATTAGCCTAATCCAGAACCTTGCCTTATCAGAAAAAATAGAGGTCGATGTCGCAAAAACTTTAATTCATGCATATAAAAACCAAATAAAGGAGTAATTGTTAATGAATTTCATTCTGATCAACTTGTTCATTCTTATCCTATTAGTCGCTGGTATCCTTTTTCTGCAATGGCAGTTCTCAAAAAGCAACAATAAATATTTAGGACTGATTATTCCACTTATAAGCTTTATGATTGCTCTGCTTATGACACTTGGTTTAATAGAAGTAACAATTATCAAAATAATCTCAACCTTTATTATGTTAAATTTGCCGACCCTCATTTTATTAGCTATCTACTTAATAGCACGTGAAAGAATTAAGCGTCATAGTCAACTAAATAAAACCATTATAAAAGATCTTGATTGAATAGGCCTTATTAGTAATTGTATGCCATTAAAGCTTTTTACAGACTGGTTTGTTTATTAGCTACACTGTGAAATAATCTGATCTTTTACAATTTAACGTTTATTTTTTGTGATTTATGGTATGAGGTATTTAACCAAGTAAAGAGGGCTAGTGTATTTTTATACACTAGCCCTCTTTTTATCACCCTCAATATTACCGTTATCTTTTCCATTCCATCCGATATTCCATCGCTTCCACAGCAGGATCAAGCTTCTCTTCAACGATCGCAAAGTTGTTTTTTTGATAAAATGTTACAGCTTGCTTGTTATCACAATAAACTGCTAATTCTAGACTATTTTGGTCACGCATAGCCTGCTGCAATAACTGCTGGCCTATGCCTTGACCACGGTATTGCTGTTTAACAAAAAGACCAGCAATGAAGTGCTCTGCTAATCCAATAAAGGCTACAATTTCGTTAGCTTTAATGAAAACGTAGAGCGTGGCTGTGGGAATAAGCTCTCGCACTTGCTCAATTCGCTCTGCCCAATACCGTTTATTGATAAAATCATGGGCATCACAGTTTGCCTGATACCAGATATTCATAATTTGATCTAATTCTATTTGTGATGGTTCAATTATTTTTTTAATCAAGGATTAGCCTTCCTTTATTAGAAATTTTTAAATAGAATGGTTTTCTAATAAAAAACACGCATCAAGCCAACTCCCTCACTAGTTATTTAGTCATTCTTATTATACAATAAAAAAAAAGAATGAATAGAAGGTGCATAATGAAAGGGTATACGTTTACGTTCTCTTATCATGGATTAATTGCTTCGAGCCTCATTTTACTGCCAAACCTGCTTTGGGTAATTTCTCCTCCTGAACAGATGTCCTTAGCACACAATAATGCGCCCTATTTCTGGCTAGCAGGTCTGCAATTAATGAGCCAAACGCTTATGTTTGCTTGCCTCATCTTGTTGACAAGACACGAAGAAAGCCAGAAGCAGTATTTGCTTCCGGCCTCTCTGTTTCTGTTTAGTTATTACCTACTGTGGCTCTTTCTTTATCTTGGTATTGAGCATTCTGTCATTTATCTAGGTTTAGCCATTGCACCGGGACTTTTTTTTATCTTCGTAGGACTATGGTTGAACAATCATTTAGCCAGTTGGTTTGCTTTAATCTTTACGATCGTGCATAGCTTCATTACTCTGAGCAACCTGTTCTAGTATACTTAAATGGATACTGCTTCATCTGTTTTTGCATGGGCAAACTCCGATTTTACCTGTTCAAGAACATGCTGATCGATAATGAGTCGTAAACCTGATAACGCTAGCGCTTTTGCACCTTTAATAAGTGCCTCATCTCCTTTAGCAGAGCGAGCTGCCTCTCGGAAAGGATGCGTATGACCGACTAAATCATCAGATCCAATCTTGATATGTGGGTGAGCGGTTGGAACAACGCGGCTGACATTTCCCGCATCAGTTGAACCGAAGGCAACCTGTGGCTCTTTATTAATTGTTTCACCTAAGGCCACAAGTTCCTGTTCAATAACTTGATCTAAGGAGTGGTTAACAACAAATTCATGAATTTCATTCTGGAATCGGGTAATCTCCACTCTAGTACCTGTTGCAAGTGCTGCTCCTTTAGCAATATTTCGAACTTTATTTGCCGTTTCTTCAGCAACCTCCCAAGTCTCTGCACGAATAAAGAATCTTGCACTCGCATATTCAGGAATAATGTTAGGTGCTTCTCCCCCATGTGTGATAATGCCGTGAATACGAATTTTAGGTGAAAGCTGCTGGCGCAATGCGTTAATTCCTGTAAACAGTTGAATTACTGCATCTAATGCATTAAGCCCCTGTTCCGGAGCACCGGATGCATGGGCAGGTCTTCCGAAGAACTCGAAGTCAAGCGGATCAACTGCAAGCGTATTACCTGTTAATCTTGTCTTTGCAGATGGATGCGCCATAAGTGCCACGTCAACATCTTTAAATAATCCCGCTTTTACAAAGCTTCCCTTTGCACTGCCATTCGGCCCGCCTTCTTCTGCCGGTGTACCGTAGACAGATACTGTACCACCGATCTGATCAATAATGCTACCAAGTGCAATACCGGCAGCCACACTCGTTGTCCCAATAATGTTATGGCCACAGGCATGACCAAGCCCTGGTAAGGCATCATATTCTGCTAAAAATACAAGTGATGGACCTGGTTTACTTGATGTTTTTCTAGCAATAAAGCCTGTTTCATGACCTGCAATATCTTGCTCAACCGTAAATCCCTCCTGTTTTAAAATTGCTGTTAGGTGCTCAGCTGCCTTGTATTCTTGATTTCCAATCTCAGGATGATCTGAGATGTAATGACTTGTTTCCAAGTAAGTCTTCTTACGCTGCTCAATATTCTCGTCAATAAGCTTACGGTATTCAATTAAGTTTTTCGCCATTTCTGTTCCCTCCTAATTATTCTGCTTTAATATCATTTTGGAGCTGTGTTAATGTTTCCTGTAAATCTTCAACATCAATATCAACGACTAAGCTACCACCATTGGTATCCTCCCGAACAGCCTCTTCAACTTCTTCTGTTTGGTAAAGACGGGCAATGGTCAAGAAGGCCTCATTATCTTTATCTGCCTCATTAACAGCAAAGACATTAACATAAGGTCGTGCTTCTTCACTATATGGATCGTCGTAGAACAGGGTGTCATCAATGTATAGCCCTGCCTGCCCAGCAATACCGCTGTTAATAACGGATGCTACCACATCTGGTAAAACGCGTGGTGTTTGCTGTGGTGCAACTAAAACAATATCGAGATCTTTCGGATTCGAAACAATGTCATCTAAAGTACCGTATAACCCAACATCAGCTCCTAGCTCAATCAAGCCAGCTGATTCAAGTAAGCGTAGTGATCGACCTAGATTAGCAGGATCATTTGGAACAGCAATTTCTCCACCATCTGGGAAGTCCTCAATACTGTCGTAGTTATCTGAATAAATACCTAATGGAGCAATAACCGTCGCTCCAATTGGAACAATATTGTAATCATTCTCAACGTTAAATTGACTTAAGAAAGCTAAGTGCTGAAATGAGTTAATATCAACTTCTTCATTAGCTAAAGCATGGTTAGGTAATGTATAGTCAGAGAACTCAACCAACTCAATCTCAATGCCCTCTTCGGCTGCCCCCTCTTTAATAATGTCCCATGATTGCCCGTCTGAACCCGTTACACCAATTTTGACATGGATGGTCTCTGATTGTGCATTACTTGAGCAAGCTGCTAACAAACCCACTATTAAAATAACTAAGCCTAAACGATAAATTGTTTTTTTCATATTATATTTCTCTCCCTTATTATTATTTTCTTAAAAATTTGTGTGATAATTTATTACCAAGTAACTGTGCGAACTGGACAAGAATAATCAAAACAGTTACCGTTACGAGCATTACTGAACCATCAAAACGCTGGTAACCATAAGTCATGGCCAAATCACCTAAGCCACCACCGCCTACGGTTCCTGCAATAGCTGAGAAATCAATTAAAGCAACGGTAATGAAGGTTAGCCCTAAGATTAATGGGCCTAATGTTTCTGGAATTAGCACAGTAAAAATAATCTGTACGGGTGATGCACCCATTGCTTTAGCAGCTTCTATTAGTCCAGGGTCAATTGCAACTAAATTATTCTCAACAATTCGCGCAACTCCAAAGGAAGCTGCTATTGTCATAGGAAAAATCGCTGCACTCGTTCCAATTGTCGTTCCAACCACTATTCGAGTTAATGGACCAATGGTTACTAATAGAATAATAAATGGTATTGGTCTAACAATATTAATGAATAGATTTAAAATAAGATGAATAGCTTTATTTTCTAGAATGTTTCCCTTTCTTGTTACAAATAGCGATATCCCAATGGTAAAGCCAAGTATGCTGGCAAAGATTAGCGTAAAGAACACCATTGTGATGGTTTGGCCAGTTGCTTCAATAATCCGCGGCCAGAATGTGGTCCAGTCAACTCTCATGATCAAGTACCTCCCTTACTTCAATCGTTTGTTCAAGTTCAGCAATCACATGGTTAATCTCTGAATCGGCTCCAATTAATTCAACAATTAGATTACCAAGCAAGTGAACCTGAAGCTCATTAATGCTGCCATAAGCAATATTGAAATCAATATTATATTTCTTTGCTACTTGGGACAGAATTGGCTTATTGGTCGTGTCCCCCTTAAAGATTAGTCGGAATAGCCTTCCTTGATGATCTGTTCTAAGCTTATTTAAGAGCTTAATTGAAAGCCGGTCATTTAATACCGAGCTAATAAAGTTTTTAGCGGTCTTTGTTTGTGGATTGGAGAAAACATTGAAAACAGAGCCTTCCTCGATCACCCGACCATTATCCATCACTGCAACCCGGTTACAAATACTTTTAATGACATGCATTTCATGAGTAATTAATAGAATGGTAATGTGATATTCTTCATTCACCTTCTTTAATAGATTTAGTATCTCACCAGTTGTCTCCGGATCTAAAGCTGAAGTCGCTTCATCACAAATGAGTACATCTGGTGAGGTTGCGAGTGCTCTGGCTATGCCAACGCGCTGCTTTTGGCCGCCCGACAGTTGCTCTGGATAGTGATTGGCCTTATCAGAAAGACCAACAAATTGTAGTAATTCAGTTACTTTAGTCTCAATTTCTTGTTTAGGAACTTTTGCTAGCTTTAATGGATAGGCAACATTACCAAATACCGTACGCGCATTAAACAAATTAAATTGTTGAAAGATCATGCCGATTCTCCGCCTTAGTCTTCTTAGCTCCACTTGCGATAAGCTACTTATATTGCGCTCATTAACCATAATCTCGCCTTCGGTTGGTCGCTCTAGCAGATTGACAAGCCGAAGTAGTGTACTTTTTCCGGCGCCACTAAAGCCAATTACGCCAAATATATCCCCTTTCTCAACAGTTAGACTAACATCGTCAACTGCTTTTAACGCTCTTTCCCCCTCACCAAATGTTTTCGTAACATGATTAAATGTTATCAAGTTAACAACCTCCAAATCCTCTGCCAAAAATAATCTCTATCTAACATGAGCTAATCCCCTGCATGTATCGCTCATAAAGTAAATCTCCAATCAGGGGGGTTACAGCGCTAAAAATAAATAAGCACCTAACTATCAAGATAATGACGTCTTGATAGTCAGATGCTTTTAGTTGTCTAATCAGCATACTGAATTATTTTGTTACTTTAGCATGGTCAAATCTTTTCTTCTCTGTTGCATCAATCTGGGTAACCTGCCCATTATGAACGGTAATGACTAGTGTGCCATATTCCAAATTCTCAATTGACGATATAATATAGTCAATCTTATCGACATCAATTCTGCCCATCTCTCTATTCCCCCTATACTTTTTTTGCTCGACTGCACATGGATAGTGGTCTATTTATGCATCTTGCCTCTCATGGTGTACCAAAATGACGAAAGCCCCTTCTTAGTGATAAGAAGAGGCACGAATAATAATTCGACTCCCTTATCTGCCAAGCAGTTGCTTGCTGGAGTTGGCACAGTGCTAGTTACAGCCTGTTGCCGAGATTTCATTGGGCCAGTCCCTCCATCTCTCTAGATAAGAAAAAAGCTATTTAGTTTTTTATATTTACGCTCGCTTCCTCCAGCACGACATTTCTTGAAGGGGATTCGCTATATGCACATGTGCTATGGTTGAGGACCTCACGTCGTAAAAAAAAGCCACTTCTTAACTTAAAGAAGAGGCTTTATCATACTTATTAGCTCTTCTTATCTATCAAGCATCCGCTTGCTGGAATTGGCACAGTGCTAGTCGTAGCCTGTTGCCGAGATTTCATAGGGCCAGCCCCTCCATCTCTCTGGATAAGAACATTCGTCATATTAAATTGATTACTAATAAAAATACAATAGTTTAAAATAGCTGTCAACACTTTTTTAAAACGAATAGTTCGCAAAAGTTGCGCACAGGCTTGTGGCCGTAAGTCTTAATGAACGGCTAAATATTTTTCAATGGTTGTATTCACTTCAGTTGCTCCCAATGATTCATTGGAACAGACAACCACGCGGGTAGCCCGGGCGGGATAATAGCTTGAATGAAAGCTGACACCAGGATCATATCCCATAACATGATACTTAATTACATCCGCATTTTCGTGCTGATTAATCCATATTCCATAGCCGTAATAAGTAAGGTCATATGCATGTACATGCGCTGTTAAGAGTAGGCTTGTCATAGCAGGGGTCAAGAGCTGCTCATTAATTAACCCTAGCCAAAGTTTATTCATATCTGCTGTTGAGAGGTATGCACCACCGTCAGCCCCGCCCATTACAGGTAAGGCATATATATTGGTTCGAAACGTCTGATCAGGATTTTCAATATAACCGTATGCCGTATTTGACGGTAGCTGATCAAAAGCGAAATATCCTGCCTGTTCCATACCCAGTGGCTCAAAAATATATTGCTGCACATACGCTTTAAAATTAAGACCGGTCACCTGCTCTATAATAAGCCCCAATAAAATGTAAACCATGTTGTTATATTGAAACCGTTCACCCGGCGTGAATGGCATCGCTTGATCATAAATAAATGGCAAAAAATCAACAGGCTGTCTAAGCCGATACATGGGTGTATCAACCCAAAGCTCCTCAAAATCAGCCATTTTATCTTCATCAAAATAGTCTGGCACACCAGATGTATGCGTTAACAGCTGATGAACAGTCACGACTTGGTCAACCTTACTCAATTGCTTGGCAATAGTGGCTGGCAAAGGTGTATCAAAAGTTAACAGTCCACGTTCAACCAACTGGCAAACGGCAATAGCTGTTATTAACTTACAGCCTGATGCTATACCAAACCTTGTTGTCATTTGATTCACAATCTGTTCCGAACGGTTGGCATAGCCAAAAGACAAAGCCAATCTCTCAGTTGGACTTTCAACACTTACATTACCTGAAAATTGAATCTGTTTCGCGACAGCTTCAATACTTTGTTTTAACATGTCTGACATAGCATTGTCCCTCCTCAATTTACACAAATTAACAGACGAAGCGCCTATGAATCATCATGAATGCTCTTTTCCACTCATAAACATTACAGCTCTACTCCTTTAATTACAACTATCGCTTCTTGACATGAAACATAGATTGCTATTAAGCTAATTGTCACCAGCAGAACAACAGGTTGCGCCACGTGAAAATAGATTGGAAAATAAACAAATAAAGTTAAGCCTGCCACTTTATTACTTACTGTATGTTGCACAATGAACTGTCGGTGCTTTATGTAACCAATTAAAAGTGTTGTCATTTTAATGATTACCACTAATAAAATAACAGTCAGCAACCATACCGACATACTATGGTATCGAATGAGTGTCAGTAATAAGCTAAAAACAAACACAAAATCAGCAAAGCTATCCAGCTTTGATCCAAGATCACTCTGCACTTTAAAACGGCGGGCAATTGCACCATCAACCATATCTGATAAGCCACAACTCAAGTAAAGTACCCAAAACAATAGCTGATATGGGGATAAGAAAAGTAAACAAATTGCTATGCTAACTCTTACTAATGACAACAGGTTTGGTATGTATTTAATCATGGCTTCCCTCACTTTAGCCAGCCCTATTTATAATTGCATTTTAACACACTTTTTTAAGATGCAGCTGTATCAATCAAACTGGTGTTTATTCCGGTAATGATGTGGTGGGATATTAACAACCTTCTTAAAAACTCTAGAAAAATATTTCTCATCCTCAAAGCCACATAGATGGGCAATTTCCTTGATTGAATAAGGACTTGCATGAAGCAATCCTTTTGCTTTTTCTATTCTTAAGTAATGAATATAGCCTGTCATTGTCATCCCCACCTTCGTTGAGAACAGGTGTGATAAATACGCCTTATTGTAACCAAAATGATTAGCCACCTCTTCGACCGTTAAGCGCTGGTCAAGATGCCGTTCAATCCAATCCATAATAAAGGGCATCAAATGATTGCCCGCTTGCTTCGCTTGTATCGCTTGTTTAGCTGTTTCCGACAAACCAAGTAAAATCGTCTTCGCTAATGCATTAAGTAAGAGCTGCGCTTCCGCTTGGTTGCGCATCGTAATAATTAATTGGTGCATGAGTACCAGCTCGCGATTAAGTGCTAAATTGGTGGAATAGAGCGGCCACAAAATAGGAGGCAACTGCCGATTATCTATTGTATCATTTGACTGTAGCTCTAGCTCAGTCGCTTGAGGCAATTCAAAATGGAGCCAATAAAAAGATAATCCGCCATTGGCTAGCCTTTGCCCTGAGAAAGGGGTATGTGGCGGAATTAATAAAACATCACCTGAATTAACCTGAATGGTTTCACCAGCAACCTCAAGGTACTGTGTTTCATTAATACCAATGATAAGCTCATAGTTGTGATTGGTACGATCAGCATGTCGCCAGGGCGTGTTTGATTGGAAAATGCCAGCGACAACAAAGGTCACTGAATCAATCTGTGCCCCAACAAGGGATGTTTCCGTTAAAAACATGAAAGCGCCTCCTTTGTTCGTTTTATTATATAACATATCTAGCTTTTGTCCACTTCATCTGCGGTTTTATCTAACGAAAAAGAACAGGTGTTAGCATATAATCCCTTTATAAGCTTGCTCTAAAGCTAGCAAGCTATTAGCTACTAAAAAGGGAGTTGACCAACATGTTAAAGGAGTTTCCACTCAAACAGATTCATGTAACAGATGTATTTTGGCAGTACTATTTAAAGCTGATAAAGGATACCGTCATCCCATACCAATACGAGGTGCTTAACGATGCCATTGATGTGGACGTTCAAGCAGAGCGCAAAGATAATAACCTACCGACAGGCAAAAGTCATGCCCTTGCAAATTTTCGGATTACTGCAGGAATTGAAGAAGGCGAGCATTTTGGCTGGTTTTTCCAAGACAGTGATGTGTACAAATGGCTGGAGGCAGTTGGCTATAGCCTGGAGGTATATCCCGATCCTAAGCTTGAGGAAACAGCTGATCAAGTAATCGAACTAATTGGAAAGGCGCAAGAGCAAGACGGTTACCTTGACACTTTCTTTCAACTAAAATTTCCAAAGCTAAAGTATCGTCAGTTGTATTTTAGCCATGAGCTATACTGTGCCGGGCATTTAATTGAAGCAGCAATTGCTTATCATCAAGCTACTGGCAAGGATTCACTCTTACAAATTGCCCTTAAATTTGTCGATCATATCGACGCACATTTCGGCTATGAAGAAGGGAAAATTCAAGGTGCAGATGGTCACCAAGAAATTGAACTTGCTCTTGTCCGTCTTTACGAACATACCGGGGACGAAAAGTACTTAGCCTTGGCTAATTTCTTTATTGACGTGCGTGGCAAAGACCCTGAATTTTACGATAAAGAAATTCAAGCAAACCTTGAATCAGGCTTAGCTACTGACAAGCCATCAGTCAATTTGGAATATTTACAAGCCTATACCCAACCAAAGGATCAAACATTAGCCAAAGGTCATGCGGTACGGATGCTCTATATGGCAACAGGGATGGCAAAAATCGCCCATTATACAAAGGATAAAGAGCTGTTATCAGCCTGTGAAGCAATTTGGCATAATGTGACGCGCAAGAAAATGTACGTGACTGCCGGAGTCGGCTCAACTGTTGCAGGGGAAGCCTTCACGGGGGATTATGATTTACCCAACGATACCATGTACTGCGAGACCTGCGCCTCAATTGCACTGGTTTACTTTGCTTATGAACTGTTTAAAATTGAGCCAAAGGCCGAATATATTGACGTCATTGAGCGCGCACTTTATAACGGCATTCTTTCTGGCGCCTCGATTGATGGCAAGCACTTCTTTTATGTAAATCCATTAGAAGTAGATCCTGATAGTTGTGAATACAACCCTAATAAAGGACATGTTAAATTAACAAGACCCGATTGGCTAGGCTGTGCTTGTTGTCCACCTAACTTCGCCCGGACAATAGGTTCAGTTGAACGCTATATTTATACCAAAAACGAAGCCGATCTTTATGTCAATTTGTTCGTTAGCAGTGCGTTAACCATTGACGATACCGTCATTAAACAAACAACTGCCTTTCCATACGAGAATCACGTAAAGCTTTCCATTAGCAACGGGGCAGGACGCACCATTTTCATACGGAAACCAAGATGGGCAGAGGGAATTCAATTAACGACAGAGGCTAACTGGACAGAGAATGATGATTATTTTGTAATTACCGTGGCGAGTGATGCCCTCACATTAGAAGTAAGCTTTGAACAGCCGATTCTTTACTTACGGAGTAACCCAAAGGTCAGAGCAGCCAATCATCAAGTCGCCATTCAACGTGGTCCATTTATTTATTGTGCAGAGCAAGTGGATAATGAGGCGGATCTCCACCTCTATCATCTTGATAAAAATAAACCGGGTATGCTTATTGAAACAAGTGCGCTTCTTGATAAAACGCTACAACTCACGCTAGCCGCCAAAAAGGAACAGCTCTGGGATGCCGATCTGCTTTATAGCTATCAAGATAACATGCGCTTTCAAGATACCAAGCTAACCTTAATTCCTTATCATTTGTGGGGCAATCGTGGCGAAAATGAAATGAAGGTATGGTTTAAATAAGTAGGACAAGTTAAGAATAATTATTTCTCATTTACACAAAGATCTTTACCTTAATTTATAATCAGACATAAAAAGAGAAGCTCAATGGTTTCACTTTAGCTTTCAGCATTGAGCTTCTTAGCCTTTTATAATAACAAAAAGCTCTGTCTATAAAGATTGTTATTTTTTATTATAACGAGGAATGATTTACTGTTGTGGTACGATATAAAGAGCGGCTTATTCAGCAATGTTGAATAAGTTAGGGATTAATTACCTTTTCAAAAAAAGATTTTCAAACCATCATAAAAGGAAGTGCGTAATATTGGATAATGATAGTAACCTCTTTATTGCACCATTAAATAATGACTTAATAGCGGATATTAATATGACAAATGATTATTTTAAGTTATCTGGTAGAGTTATCCCCAGTTTACAATCAGGAAAGTGGTCTTATCAAGAAGTTCTTTTTGATGAACCTAGAGAAACACGCTTTCCAGACGACAAGCTTGATTGGAGCGAATATATAAACCAAGAGGATAAAACTCTATTTTTAGCTTATCTAAATAATACTTGCATAGGACAAATTAGAATAATTAAAGATTGGAATCACTTCTGTTATATTGAAAACATTGCTATAAAAAAAGATTATCGAGGCAGTGGCGTCGGAAAGTTGCTCTTAAAGAAAGCAGAGGAATGGGCAAAACAAAGAAACCTTATCGGTATGTCCTTGGAAACACAAGATGATAACCTTGGTGCCTGCAGATTTTATGTGAAACAAAGGTTCACACTAGGTGGCGTTGACACACTAAAGCAGTCCTATAATCCTAACATTGAAACCACTTTATACTGGTATAAGATATTCAGGTAACGAAGCAAGAATGTACCTTCTCGATTATTAATAAAGAAACGCATTACAATAGGTGAATGAATCGCCATAATAAATTGTGATTCCTTCTTTTATTAGTAGTAGCCCTTGGTAACTAAAGAAAGGAGATGAATGCTTCACCTCCTTTACTTACTCTTCTGGTAGGAAAATAGCCAAAATAATATAGACCGTTAGCAATGGTGGCCCGAAGAAAAAGATTAACCGAACAGCAATTGCTGGTATGTCCAAATACTCGGCAATACCGCCACAGACACCTGATAACACTCTGTCTGTTGAGGACTTTCTTAATGGACCTCTTCTCATTAAATCACTCCTATTCTAAATTCATTTACAATATATGATGATAAATTGACAACTTAACTTATGAGCCCTGACCGCTACTTAGACTATCAGGACTCTTCTCTTTTAGTACGCCATCCTTCATCTCAAACACTTGATCACAATATTCAACTAGCCGAATATCATGGGTGACCATAATGGTTGCTTTATTCTTTTTCTTTGTTTCACGAGCTAGAATTTCGACTACTTGATAGGCTTTTTCGGAATCTAAACTGGCAGTTGGTTCATCTGCCAGAATAATGGTTGGATCATTGTATAAAGCACGGGCGATAGCAGCACGCTGGCGCTGGCCACCTGAAATTTCACTGGGGTATTTATGTTGTAAATCTTTAATATCAAGCTGATTTAAAAGTTCAAGCATTTCTTCCCGTTGCTTCTTTTTATCTACCTTATTAACAAGCTGAAGCTGTTGTTTAATCGTTAGAAACGGAACCAAATTAGACGCTTGTAGGATAAAGCCAATTTCACTGAACCTTGTTCGTGAGCGTTTCTTTTCAGACTGACTACTAAATGCCTGTCCAGCTATTTTTACTTCACCTTTGGATGGCGCTTGTAGGCCACCAGCAATAGTAAGGAAGGTACTTTTTCCTGACCCTGATGGTCCGATAATTGCAACAAATTGTCCACGGTCAATGGAAAAGTTTGTTGACTGTAATGCAACGATCTCTTTATCGCCATCTTTAAAGGTACGCTCTACATTGATAAACTCAATCGCTTTCATATTCATTCTCCTAACTTATTGCCTTTAACGGATCGATTTTTACAATAGTACGCACTGAGAATAAGGCGCCTAACACAGCAATTATTAGCATAACCGCACTCACGACGATTAAAAATAAGCCATTACTTTGAAATGGCACTGCTGCTGGCAGAGCAAGTTGCGTTCCTGCTGTTCCAAGGAACCCAAGCCCGATGCCAATTGCACTTAAAACAAAGGTTTGGACAATAACTGACCGTGCCAGATAGCCGCTTGAAATACCCTGTGCTTTCATTACACCGAAGGTACTTACTTTCTGTAAGGTTAGGACATAGATAAAGATACCAATTACAATGGCCGCAATAACAATTAAAAATGAGATCATAAAGGCAAAGGTTAATACTTGTGCATTATAGCCTGGGAGATCACTAATAAAATCACTTATTGCAATAAGCTCTAATTGCTCATTATCAATGGTAACATTTGCTATGTCGCCATTAGTAGCACGCACCACTATCGCACTAATCGCTAACTCATCACGCTCCTGTTCCATCTCACCAAAGCGAATTTCCTGAAAGGCTTCAATTGTCGTATACATAACAGGCGAGACACTTAACTTAGCATTGTCAATAAAGCCAACCACCTCAAACGTTTGCTCACTACTAAGTAAGCTAACTGAGTCATTTAAACTAAGTAAGCCCTCATCTCTTAGACTAACATCGACCACGACTTCTTGATCAGTTTCAAAAGCACGTCCCTCAATTATTTCTGGCATAAGAAATTCATCTACTTTAATTCCTAAAAAACGGACATCTAATCGTTCGTCCGCACTGCTATCCTCGCGTTCTACAACGGCTGCCATTTGTCCTAATACCGCTTTTTCGGTTGCAGCTACTTGATCAACTGCTTGATCAGATAACAGCGCCATATTAATATTACCATTTGCTTCTTCAGGTAAGATAATTCCATCTGCTTCCCAACTGTCAATCGCGGTTCGATTATCCTGTGCCAGCCCATAGGCTAAACCTGTTAAGAAAAACACTAAATAGGCAATTAAAAATAATACACCCATAATTAACACATATCTGACCTTCGAATATTTAATTTCGTTCCAAGCCAAAAACATACGCCTTTCTTCCCTTCACTCAACTATCTTTTTTGCACTTCAAGTATTTGTTATTACCCTGTTCATACTTGATTAAAACACTTTATCCTGTTGCGAAAAGTTAATTCTAAAAAAAACAAAACCAACTGGTTTCTAATCACTTTTGTTTAACGTTATTTTATGTTAATCAAAGCAGATAATGTCTTCGTTTTCAATGGCTGCTGAGTGTTTTGTACCAATTCCGCTAATTCTAGTCATATCACTGTATGAATTAAAGGGCGTGCTCCGTAAGCTAATTATTTGCTCTGCACGTTCGGGGCCAATTTGATAAATTTTTTGCAGTTCACTTGCAGAAGCATGATTAATTCTTACAGTGCCTGGTGCACATCCATCAGTAGCAGCCGTTGAATTTGTGTTCGCTTCTGATTCAGTTGGACTTGTCGACACCGTTGCAGTTTGAGATTGATTTGAACTGTTGACAGTACTTGCGCTAGCGGTTAAGCTTTGCATCGCTGCTTCTAACTCCTTAACCTCTGTCTTAAGTGCGGTAATCTGTTCATTCTTTTCATTCAATTCCACTTCTTTTATTTGTAGCTCTTGTTCAAGTTCAGCAACTATTTCTTCAACAGCTTCACTTGCCTGATTATACTCATCGCGTTCTGTCTGTAATGCCTCAATCATCGCTAACTGATCATGATTCTTTTCTGTGCTTTGGGTCAAATCTTGTTGAGTCTCTTCCAATTCTATTTGAAGTAATTCATTGTGCTGTTCAGCTGCTCGTAACGCTTCTTGAGGCTGGTAATCTGGTGTATCAAGAAAAGTTACTGCTAGAATAAACGTAACCACAAGAGCTGGCAAGCCAAATTTTAAAACTTCTTTCCTTGTTCTTACCTTTATCCATCTCGGTCGTGTAAGTCCGACAATTAATCCGATAATACTTAATAAAAATAAAGCTAGAAATAAATCTCCCATTTAAACAACCCCTTTTTTCTAGTTTATTAACTCTCTTTCTTTAAAAACACCACTTCAGACACGAACAGTAACAATTTACCATATTTATTTTCTAGCCATATTGTATCATAAAAAAACATAATTAACCTTTATTTTTTCAATTTAGACTATTTTTAATTGGCATTTATATGTTCTAGAATAAATCAGGATGCTGTTACGTCCTCTTTATGAAAATAAACAAAATTAAAAACACAGTAAATGATAAATTCACTGTGTTTTTCTATTAAGGTTAGAGCAATTTCGCCGTCACTATTCTAGATTACTATGATTGTGAATGGCTTGTTCCTGCGCCCCTTCTATCTTATTGGCATAGATTAGACAAATGGCATCAAGTAAGAGATGGACACTTTGGTCAAATAATGAGCCTAAGGGCTGAACACTCTCTAGCTCTCCTTGGTTACGGTGCTTGGTTGCACTTGGAACATGTAATACTAGTTGAGCAACTTTGGCTAAGGATGAGTCATTATTGGCGGTAATTGCTACGCCCGTAGAGCCTAGTAACTCAGCTTGCTGTGCCGCCCATAAAGTCGCTTTCGTCTCTCCTGATCCTGATAAGGCAATCAACGTGTCAGCTTCTGTCAGCGCAGGGGTAGTCGTTTCACCTACTACATAAACTGTTGCGCCTAAGTGCATCAAGCGCATGGCAAAGGCCTTAGCCATTAAACCAGAGCGCCCCTCACCTGTGACGAAAATGCGTTGGCTTTCTAATAAAGTAGTTGTCAGCTCTGTTAATTTGTCAGTATTCATCCGCTTAAATACTTGCTCAAGCTCTGTTACAATTAAGGTTAATTCATTCATGGTCTGCACCCCGTATATGTTTACTAAGTTCTTTTGCTACTTCCACCGGATCATCCGCTTGCGTAATAGCAGATCCCACAATTATAATGTTTGGCTGTTGTTGAATGTATTGTGGTAGCGTTTGTATGGTGATGCCGCCAGCTATGGCAATGCGTCTTAACTTATCGTCCCTTCTAGAAAAGGTTTTTTTTCTTGGTATACCTAATTCTTGCTCATCCTTACTTATGTGCTCACAGAAATAAAGATGGTCATCTGCGTTAGCAAATAATTGTTCTTTTTGGTGAGCATTTAAATTTAACAAATCAATCATTAGATCTTTATTGTTTGCTTGTGCAAATTGAATACATTGTTCAATGGTAAGCGGGTGAGCACTCCCCATCACTGTCGTTATATCTGCACCAGCTTGGTAACAAAGCTCAAGCTCATATCTAGCATTATCAATTGTCTTAATATCAGCAAGAATTTGTTTAGTCGGGAAAGCTTGCTTTAGCTCGGAGACACTTCCCATCCCAAACTCCTTAATTAACGAGGTCCCTACTTCAATCACATCGACAAAATCAACAACTTTGTTCGTCAAAGCAATTGCCTGATTAATAGTTAGTCGATCTAAAGCTAGCTGGATCTTCATCATTTTAATCCCCTTCTCAAAACCCTAAATCGATTTAGTTCATTATCCAAAAAAGCCCACTTTATTTACGCCCAGTAGCGATTTGATGAGCCTCTAATAATAAGTTCACATTCATGAATGCTGTCTGTTATTTTCTCATTCTTATTGTTGATGCGCTTTAGTAATAGCTTTGCTGCTTGTTGTCCCATTTGATAGGATGGTTGTGCTATTGTCGTAATAGCCGGATCAAGCAAATCTGCAAATGGCAAGTTATCAAAAACAGCTAAGCTAAAATCCACACCAATCTTTAACTGCTCTGTTTTAACAAATTTTAAAACTTCTAAGAACACCAAGTCATTTCCCGCTAGTAAAGCCGTTGGTGGTTGCTCTGCTTGAAAGATCTGCTCTAGATGGGCAAGCAAGCTATCAATTGGCGCACTAATAATTAAATCTTGATAATTCGTGAGACCATGTGCCGTCATTGACTCTCGGTAGCCTTCTAGTCGGCTTTTACGGGTTGAGATTGTTAATGGCTCAGTCAAGATTGCAATTCTTTTGTGTTGATTAGCAATGAAGTGTTCAATCACTTGATACGTTGACGCTTTATTGTTTACCATAATAGCAGGGATATCTACCGCCGTTACTTTTCGATCCATGAAGATAACGGGATAGCGTTCATCAACTAGTTTTTGATAGGTCTCAACATTTTCACCTGTTGGAAAAACAATTAAGCCGTCTACTTGCCTTAATAACAGCATATCAATGTATTTTTTTTCTTTATGTGGATTATCATCAGCATTACACAAAATAACATGGACATTATTAATATTACAGTAGTCCTCAATGGCACGACTTACTTCTGTAGAGAAGCGGTGCATAATATTAGCCATAATAACGCCGACCATAGCTGTTCGTTTTTGCTTTAGGCTTCTTGCGACAAAATTCGGTTGATAACCTAATCGCTTCACCTCTAGCTCTATTTTTTTGCGTGTTTCTTCGCTCATGTACTCATAGCGTTGGTTTAAAAATTGTGATACCGTACTTTTAGATACCCCTGCCGCTTTAGCTACATCAGCCATTGTTATTCTTGCCATAACCCAACCTCTTCCTAATTTCTTTTTGAGATAATTGTACCATTATTTAACTTTATATACTAGCTTACAATGGTTATGGCAAGCGTTGCTATACAATGACTACGCTACTTAAATTGATGAAATGGAATGCTTATTGAGCTGGCTTATCTCTACCTTGATAAGCGGATGGTCCGCCACCACCTAAGTAACCACCACTATGGCCCAGTGAACTGTCTGAAACCCAAAAAGCATATAATTGGGCATGGTCTAAATAAAACCTAATTCGTACTGACTGATCACTTAGCTCCGCTAACGTATGCTCTTTCCAAGCAAGCTCTTGTTTGGTACTATCAGCCGTGACTGGTAGACAATCCGATTTGCTAAAGCCGCTAATAACCTCGCCACGTTCATTAACCACCTCTGCTAACAGCTGACCAGTTGAACTGTCAACATTGACAAATAAATGACTGCCTGCAAAGGTTAGCGGCTGGGTTAGGAGCTGCCCTGTTTTACCCTGGTCAGTCAGATAAGCAAAACCGTCTCTTCTCAGCTTAGCTAAGCCCAGATTACCTCCCGCATATTTGTGAGAGCCGAACTTTGGTGATTGACCTGAAAAGCAAGAAAAATAAAAATACAGCTCATCTTCCACGACAATGCAACCACCATTGACCGCATGAGCATAGCCATAATTCCAGGTCCCTTCCTCTCGTGAGGACGAAATAAAGTTGGCATAATCACCCCGACTGAAGTGGAAGCCATCTCGACTATAGCCAAGCTTCAAATCACAAATCTTTGGTTGCTTTCTTATGCCACTTACATTGTTAGGTGGACCCATAAATACATTGAAAACGCCAAGCATGATACTCTCATATGGTACTGCTGTTAAATCATAAAGCTGAGTATAATAACCCATTTGCTCATCCGGCATATCATAGATGTCAGTTCGCGACCAAAAGCTTATATTTTCTGCTGTCCAATTTGCGCCTTTAAAGAAGTGCTCCGTTTCATAATAACCACGCGTTCGAATTCGACTATCTAAGCTGGAAAAGGTTCGTAAGCTAAACACCCACTTTTTTGTAAAAGGATTATAGAAAAATCCCGTATTATCGCCACAGGGGCCAACATCTGTTACTTCAGTCCAGTCAATGCCATTTGCTGATTTAAACAATACCGCTCTTTCTGTTGGTGGAATTGAGCCCGGAATATCATGAGAATGCTTCGGCTTCTTATGGTAATGATTAATTTCAAAATCAAATTCTCGGAAAAAAACAAGCAGCTTGTAGCGTTCGTCTTTTTCACTGGCATGGTAATCAAGCCACACTGCTGCGCCATCTCTAATTTGGCCGGGACCAATCGGAATGACACTTTCAGATTCCCGCTCTGGATAAAGCTCTTTTAGCCTCGTCCAGTTAATTCCATCCTGACTTTCAGCATAGCCCACACCATTAAACCAACCGGCATGGTACCACATTTTAAATTTTTGATCTTGATCATCATAGAAGAGCCCATCATTAAACGGGGTGGCACATGGGTTATAGCCATCATTCATTTCTAACGGTGTTTTCGGCTCAAAGATAACCTGCTCACACAGCTCTGGCTCAGGATAAACCCGCTCAAGATCATGGCTATCTATTAAATAATCATCGACAAATAACTGTCGCCCGATCTTAATATCAATAGCAGCTGGACGCTCCTGTAAGTAAGGTACAGCTAGTGGTTTATCAAGTGTTTTTTCCTGGTATTGTGGCGGCCACTGATTGGTATTCTTATCAAACTGCATTTAAAAAGCTCCTCTCGAGGTGTTACAAAGTAGTGAATAAAGGCCTCCATATTAGGAGACCTTATGAAATCATCAGTTATCCTCATATTTATAAAATACATAGGTTAACACAAAAGCAGTAACGAGACCAATTAATAATGCAATCATATATTGAAGTAACTGACCATCCAAGTATAAGAGCATGCCTGGGATCATCGTAATCGCTAAACCATTTGCCTGCAAGCCGACAAGTGATGAGAATAACCCTGCTGCTGCCCCACCAACACAACCAAACATAAATGGTTTAACAAGTCTTAGGTTAACCCCAAAAATGGCCGGTTCCGTAATTCCGAAAAAGGCTGGGAACGTTGAGGTGAGATAGAGTGACCGTTTCTTTAAATTCTTTGTTTTTAATACAACAGCTAGTGCAGCCCCTGCCTGTGCCGCAATAGCACCGGATGATAGGGCATTAAACGCGTTGGCTCCAGTTGAAGCTAATAGATCAATTTCAAGTGCACGCAATGCATGGTGTAAGCCAGTGATAACAACGACCTGCTGAAGACCACCTACAATAGCTCCACCAATACCAAAAGGCACCGACATTAGCCATTCAAAGCCTGATAGAATTTGGCCCTCGACCACGTGCATAATTGGTCCGATCACAATTAATCCCGTTACGACACTGATGAGTAAGGTTAAAAATGGCGTGACAATTAAATCTAAAAAGTCCGGGACAATTTTACGTAAGCGTTGTTCTATTTTAGCCGTTGCAATTGAGACAACTATTGCTGGTAGAACGGAGCCTTGGAAGCCGACAACTGGTAACGGTATGCCAAATAATGATAGCATTAACGGATCGGCATCACCGCGTCCTACTGCATGTGCGTTAGGGAGCTGCGGTGCAACAAGCATTAATCCAACAACAATCCCCACAATTGGTGATCCACCAAATTTTTTAACAACAGAATAACCAACTAAAGCTGGTAAAAAGGCAAAGGCCGTATCTGTCAACACTTGAGAAAGCGTTAACAAATTATCAGGAATATTAAAATCCAGCTCTAAGAATAACCCCCGTAACCCCATAAACAAGCCTGTCGCAACAAGAATAGGAATAATCGGTAAGAAGACATCACCGAGTGTTCTTGATATCTTCTGTAATAGGCTCATATTTTTGTATACTTCTGCCTTATTGTCATTTTCAACGCCTTGCGTTTGCTTAATGACTTCATTGTATACCTTATTGACAAAGCCTGTCCCTAGAATAATCTGAAATTGTCCAGAAGAATAAAACAATCCTTTGACACCATCAATTTTTTCAATGGCCTTATCATCAACTTTTTTCTTGTCATTTAATACTAACCTTAACCGTGTTGCACAATGCTCGACTGACGTAATATTGTCTTCCCCACCTACATACTTTAATATTTCGGATGCGACGTTGCGTTCTTTCATAATTGTTAACCTCCTCAACTTTTGTTATTTCTTTAGGATCTACCAATACGCCACTATTAAACAAATTGACGCTGATATTTCTCTAGCTGTTCTCGGGTAGGGTAATTATCATGATCACCCTCAGATTGGACAGCTAGGGCGCCAATTATATTTGCACGAAAAATGGTTTCTTCAATTGTTAATCCATCTAACAATCCACTTATTACTCCAACGGCGAATCCGTCTCCCGCTCCAACAGTATCAACAACCTTTGTTACAGGTATCTGACTTACATAGCCTGATTTAGATCTGGTTTTATAGTAAGCCCCATTATTCGCTAATTTTACTGCAACCATTTCAACACCTTGCTCCAAATAAAAATCAGCAATATCTTCTGGGGTCTCTCGCCCTGTTAATAGCCTACCTTCCTCTAACCCAGGCAAAAAGTAGTTAGCTTGCTTGGCAAAGATATTGACTGTATCAATCATCTCGTGTTTCGATTTCCAAAGCATTGGACGCAGGTTTGGATCAAAAGATATTGGTCTCCCCTGCTCCCGCATACAAGTGATCGCTAATTGACTAAACATACGTGCACTTTTTGAGATAGCTAAAGGAATTCCAGTTAAATGAAGATGCGAAAAATTTAAAAAATAGCTGTTACTAAATTGCTGTTGATCAATTTTGCTTGCGGCGGAATTTGCTCGAAAATACTCAACCCGCGGATCTCCTGAGCGCACCTTGGACTTAAATTGAAAGCCAGTTGGCCACACTTTATTAATGGTCACATTTGCTAAATTAACTCGTTCTTGAGCTAAACGGTCAAGAATAAATCGTCCGAATTCGTCATTGCCTAGCTGACTCACCCAGCCTGTTTGGTAGCCTAAGCGTGCAAGTCCAATTGCTACGTTTACCTCTGCCCCTGCAAGTGCTAAAGAGCATTTGCTCATGTTCGTTAATGGACCTGGCTGATCAGCAATAAACATTGCCATCGCCTCACCAAATGTTACCACATCCATGTTTGTTTCTTTTCCCATGTTAACACCCCTTCTTCTCTTAAATTTAATCTTTGACTTTATAACCCTTCACAATAAGATCTATCTGTAAATTTAAGAGATCCTTAGGGAATGTCCTTAGCTATCAAAATAACTATTTCCAGCCCATTCCTCCTTTTAATAAATCGATTTACTAAACCGGTTTATTAAATTATAACTAATATCTTTTTAATTAGCAATCCCTTTTTAAAAATTTTGTCGACTAATCATGGTTAGCCATATCATCCAGACTATTATTCACTTCTTACTAGATATTAATTACCTAGTCTGGTATGTATTTCTTGTTTACTATTCGAACGCTAGTTCGTATAATAGAACTAGCAAGGGGGGCGAAAGTATGTTCGATTACACCGAGGAGAAGAGTGAAGATATCTTGTGCATTGATGTTAAATCGTTTTATGCATCAGCTGAATGTGTGGCTCGAGGTGATGATCCGATGGAGACCATGCTAGTGGTAATGTCAAACGCAGAAAATGCTGGTGGGCTTATTCTTGCCGCTTCTCCTAAAGCTAAAGAAACTTTAGGTATTAGCAATGTCTCCCGGAAATGGGAGATTCCCGACCATCCCGATTTAATTATTGTCCCACCGCGCATGAACTTTTATATTGAAATGAATATGCGGATCAACAATATTTATCGGCAATATGTGCCCGATGAGGATATCCATATTTACTCTATTGACGAAACCTTTTTATCTATCCGACCTAGTATTAAATTATTTAAGCAAAAAAGCGCCTTTGCACTAGCCAAATTAATTCAAACTCATATCGAAAAGGCGCTCGGGCTCTATCTTACAATTGGCATTGGTGATAACATGCTGTTAGCTAAGCTGGCATTAGACAATGCAGCCAAACACACAATGGGTTACATTGCCGAATGGCGTTATCAGGATGTCCCTCAAACGGTTTGGCAGATCCCCAACTTAACCGATATGTGGGGAGTCGGGAGTCGGACAGCAGCTCGACTGAATCAAGCTGGCATTTATACCGTTTATGATTTAGCGCATTATGATTTCTATCAGCTCCGCCAGAAAATGGGATTAATTGGTGAACAGCTTTATGCCGGAGCTTGGGGGATTGACCGAAGCAATATCCGCGAGCAGATTACATCAATTGAGAAAAGCTACGGTAACTCACAGATTTTACCGAGAGATTACCTTAAACGCACTGAGCTTAACATTGTTATTCGTGAGATTGCTGAGCAAGTCGCAACCAGGCTTCGGAAGCACCATTGTCAAACCGCTTGTGTCAGCCTTTACGTAGGTTACTCTCGCCACGAGCTTGAGCGTGGGTTTGCAAAGCAAGTGAAAATTGCCCCAACCTCACACTCAAAAAAACTTGCGCAATACTGCTTAGAACTGTTTAACAAGCATTATGGTGGACAGGCCGTCCGAAAACTTGGCATAAGCTATAGCAAGCTAACCTATACAGAAAGTATACAACTAGACTTATTTGAAGATCCCCACAAACAACTGGCAGAAGCACGGCTAGACTTTCTCGTTGATAAGATTAGAGAAAAGTATGGCTTTTGTTCACTCATACATGCGAGTAGCTTACTGGATGGAGCAACAGCAGTTAGTCGTTCTTCATTAGTTGGGGGACATGCTGGTGGAATGGAGGGTATTCGATGAAATACGTTAATGATGACTATCATGACCGCGGTAAAAAGAAATGGCATGGCTTCTATTTGTCTGAGCATTCTTGGGAACGTGAACAGCAATTGCGAAGTGAAAGCCGCGAAAATAACCAGAAAGAACAAATGACACTTGAGCAGATTGGGCAGATTCTAAACAATGCCACGATTAAACATAATAAGGTCACAATTCAACTAGAGGCTGTTAACGAAGAGGGCAACTATTATGATGATATTAGTGGCTTTATTAACGGTGCTGATGAGCGTGGTATTTATATCGATCAGCATAGAATTGATTACGATGAAATAAGGCATGCTGAAATGATCGGCTTTCGTAAATGGACGGAATAATGGACAGATAATTAGAGCGCAATTAGGCAAATAGATGAGATTGCACTGATTTATAAGGGAACGAACCGATGCTGACTTATCGTAGGGCGATTCGTGAAGTCGCCTAGTTGCTAAGCGATTGCGCTGGACGTGGTTTTGTTATCGACACCACAAGATACTTTTTTATCATTTCCTAGACAACAAAAAAGTAGTAGCGCCTAATTAAAGACCCTACTACTTATTATCTTAATATTAATTAAGACAACGTATCCTTTTTCTCAAGCTCCGCAAACCTGGCATCTAGCGTATGCAAGCGATAATTTGTTCTTACCTTTTGCTCAAGCCGTTCAATATAATCCTCTGCTTCAGCAAATTTGTTGCTACTTCTATCTAAGTAATCCGCCTGAAGGACTTGGTTAATGCCTTTATGGACACGAGCAATATTCTCTCTCCCCTTAAGCTCCAACCGTTTAACATACAGATTCTTTAATTGATGCTGCATCTCACCATACTTAGTTTCAATTTCCTCAATTTGCTTTGTAGCTGATCCACTCATCTCAGATAACTGTTCAACACGGGCACGGTATTGTTCAACCTCTAGCTTTGCTTCTTCAAGAAGCTCGAACTCATCCATTCGCTCAGCTAAAGCAACTTGCTTTTCACGTTTTTCAAGCATATGCTTCGCTTGACTTAATTCCTTCTGGTACTGCTGTTTAATGACATATTGCTTCTCAATCAAGCTTTTTAGCTTTTTAACCTCATCCTCACACTTCCGAATGTATTGATTTAAATGGGTCATCGGGTGTTTTTCTTCCTTCTGGTCAAGTAATTGATGAAAATCCGCTACGATAGTATCTTTAAGACGTGTAAAAACATTTGTCATTTCATTCATCTCCTTTTAATTTTTAATCAATAATCCAATTTTCATGGTCTTTAATTCGCTCTGCTCTCTTGTATTTACGGTAGGCAAAATAGAGTAAGACAAGGGCTACACCTCCAACGATTGCTGGAGCATTTGAAAAGGACATTGATATACCAATTAAGGCAACAATGGCCCAACCAATCTTAGCACCAGTCGTTTCTGCTAGAATACATTTTCGTGCACCATAGTAACCAAGGGCAACCGTAATGATTAAGCTAATTAATGGACCTAACGTTGATAGAACAATTAATCCTAGAAAAAACGCTGCGATAACAAACAAGAATGTCCGCATAACTATCGACCTCCTTTCGTTACTTTAATTCTAGCTAAACAGCAAATAATTCGTAACAGGCTCTAGCTATATCTTCACATAGGACTAGAGACGTAAATCATAAGAATTGGTTGTCTTTTACTATTAAAGCTCGAAAAAACAAGAAATCTGTCGAACGATTTTCTTGTTTACCCTATTGCTATCATGGTCATTATATATAATGATAGAGTTAAAAGTAGGTAAAAATAAGGGAGTAAGCCACTAATGAAGAGGAAAATCGATCAAGTAAGTTATAATTTAAATAGTTATTATCATCTTGATGCAGAAGTATTTTCTAATTGGCTACTCAAAAACCTGCCACAGCAACAGCATGAAATGGCACTTAAGGACTACTTCAAACACACAACTCACAACTATTCAATGTGTGTCGGGTTAGAGTTTTTCTATGCAAGTAGCAATCTCCCTGAACTTGAAGCACTAATTGAGAAAAATAAAAAAACAATTCTTAAGCTCAACAATGATTGGGCTCTTGTTTATGAGTTGATGCTGGCAAAATACCAGCAGATACACCCGCCAAAACAAATTTTACAGCAATTAGTAACGATTAAGACCAATGATTTAGCGTTAAAGTGCTTAATTACCTTTATGACTTTCGCTGCCCAAAGCGCCCTATCTAATCATGATTGGTTGTTTACGCAGGTAGATAGCTTTGAGCATGCCGTAAATAAAGTTGAACATAGTATTTTAAAGCCGTTTATCCATCAGCGCTTAGACAATATTTTATTTTTCTTCTATTGGAAAAGAAACGATTTAATTCTTGCTAGAAAGTATGGTTACCAAGCACTCGCTGAAGCAACTAATTACCTAACACTAGCAAATTTACATAATAGCCTAAGTCTTACTTACATATTTGAGGATTTTAATATCGCTAAATTCCACCTAGATGAAGCCTATAAAATAGCTCAGAAACAGGTTATTTTACCAGTAATAGACCTAATTGACCAAAAAAACCGCCCATTTATTTATGCCCATTTCAATCAACCAAAAGGCATTATGACTACCGATTTAAGTGAACGAGCCCATTTAGCTATTGCCCGTGGCCGCTACCAATATGCTGAGGAATTACTTGCCAAATTACCAAAGTTGACACCATTCTCCAAATATTATCTAGGAAAAGCAACGCAAGATTATCGCTTGCTGATTAAGTCTTATAATGACTTTGTCGAACTACATAGTGATCATTTTTTTGCTCGCTTACCTTTAAATGAAATAAACGTACTATCTCGTAATCCTTAACTGATAGACACAGCTTGCTGTTGCTTAAAAGCACTACCTGCCTACTCCAAATAATTAGCTGTTAACCAACATATGTTTACCATTTGAATAAAAAAACGTTCTTGAGTAAAATAATAGAGAAAGCAAAGGGGTAAGTATTTTAAAACGATAGAGATAGGAGATTGAATTATGATTAAGGAATTTAAAGCGTTTATTATGCGAGGGAATGTTATTGATTTAGCAGTTGGACTGGTAATGGGTGCTGCCTTTACAGCGATTGTATCAGCACTAGTGGAGAATGTGATCACCCCGATTATTGTGGCATTAACGGGAAAAGCAGAAGTGAGTCAATTAGCCTTTCAGCTTGGCTCAGCCAGAATCGCCTATGGTTTCTTCCTACAAGCAATCATTGACTTCTTACTTGTTGCCCTTGTATTATTTCTAACCATTAAAGGTATTAACAAATTAGCGCGTAAGAAAAAAGAAGAAGAACCAGAACCAGCAGCCCCAACGGCTGAGCAGTATTTAGCGGAAATTCGTGATTTATTAGCGGAGCAAAAGGCTGATAAGCAGCAATAATTGCATATAATGTTAGGACAGACCAACAAAACAACCGAACGCTGATTTATTAGAAAATCGTTCGGTTGTTTTTTGTGCGATAAACAAAGTAAGTGAATACCATTCCTCGAGATAGATGTTTAACAATTTAATAAAGGTGGAAAAGATTAATAAGCTTAAGTTAAATTTAAAAGGAGGATATGTTGCATGAATAAGAAATGGCTTGTTTTGTTACCAGTGATCACTTTGATGATTCTGCTACTTCCTTTTCAATCAGCAGAAGCTTCCACAACAACTGAAGAAATTCAAGAAGGGTATGAGGCATTGTTTAATTGGCCTCCAGAAGAGCAACCAATTGTTAGCCAAGGTAGTCAGAGTTTCGAAGTAGAGTTCATTCAAATGATGTTAGTTCACTTTGATCACGAAACAGAGATTGACGGCATCTTTGGACCGCATACTGATCAGCAATTAAGAAATCTGCAAGCAGAGTATGGGTTAATTGTAGATGGTATTGTCGGTGTGCAAACATGGACATTGCTACTTGATGAATATCGGGCGCAATTATTTTCAGCAGAAGATGCCCTTAGCTATGCGGAAGATTTTTTAAACAATGAAGATCTTGTGTTCAGTAGTGACGGTGTCAGACACACAGATGATAGCGATAACGTATTTTATTCGATCAAAGTGCAGAGTCAAGAATTAATTGATGGTGGAGGTAGTGGCACGGTTGGATTCTATGATGTCTATCAAGATGGAACAGTTATCGAAGCCCACCCTAAATAATCTATATGTGTAAGCTCCTGACTAATCGCCAGGAGCTTATTTAATGTTAGTATGAAAGGTTTTTACATCGTTCAGCAACAGATTGCTAGTCTACAAACCAGCATGATAACGCCCAATCGGAATGACTAACGGCGTTTTAGCTACTGGATCTTCAATAACCTGACAGGTTAAGCCGAATACTTGTTCAATCAGCGCACTCGTAATCACCTGATTAGGCTTACCCTCGGCAATTAGCTTACCCTCCCGAAGCGCATAAATATAATCAGCATAGCGGGTCGCTAAATTAATGTCATGAAGCACCATCACAATGGTTGTCCCACGTTTCTTATTTAAATCAGTAAGTAAATCTAAAATCTCAACCTGATAAGCGATGTCTAGAAAAGTGGTCGGCTCATCTAAAAAAAGAATATCTGTTTGCTGTGCTAACGCCATAGCAATCCAAACACGTTGCCGTTGTCCACCAGATAGCTCATCAATATGGCGATCAGCTAATTGGGTGATATCCATTAGTTCCAACGCCTCGGCCACTGCTTGATAATCCGCGTCTGTCCAGCGGCTTAGCATTGATTGATAAGGATATCTGCCTCGCCCAACCAGATCGGTAACGGTAATCCCCTCTGGTACAATTGGTGATTGGGGCAAGACCCCAAGAATCCGCGCTAGCTGCTTTGAAGGTAGCCTTTCAATTTTCTTTCCATCTAGGATAACCTGACCCGCTTCAAGCTTAAGCAGGCGTGCCATTGCTTTTAACAAGGTAGATTTCCCACAAGCATTTGCACCAATAATAACATTTATTTGCTCACTTGCAAGATTAAGTGATAAATCCTTGATAATTGTTGTCTGATCATATTTAGTGATTAAATGCTGTGCTTGCAATGTATGTGCAGCTGACATTATAAGCGCCCCCTACGATTCATTTTAATAAGCAAAATTAGTAAGTAGGGTGCTCCAAGCATCCCCGTTACAATCCCAACTGGGTACCTGACCCCAAAGGCAAACTGACCAAGTAAGTCCGCAGCAAGCACTAATATAGCACCAATTAACCCTGCAGTTACAATGTTTGCATAGCCACCACCGACTAATCGCTGCGCAATTGGTCCAGAAAGAAAAGCAACAAAAGCAATCGGTCCTGTTGAAGCTGTTGCCACAGCCAACATCGCAACAGCACACACGATTAATAGCAGCCTTGTTCTGTTTGTTTTCACACCTAAAGAGATAGCCGATTCTTCCCCTAACTCAAGGATATTAAGCCGATTACCTAAAAGAATGAGCAGTGGCGCGCAGATAACTACTGTCCAAATTAATGGTAGCGTAGCTGGTAATTGCGCACCATTTAAGCTACCACTTAACCACCGAAGAGCTGCTGGGATATCCTGTTGATTTCCAACAAGAAGCAGATAAGAAATGACAGCATTTAGCATGGCCTGAATACCTAATCCGACCAAGATTAATCGGCCAATTGAGAATGTTTTCCGCCACGCAAGAAGATAGATAACAATAACCGTTAATAGCCCAGCGATAACAGCATAAAGAGATGCCGTCGTTTGATTTGTTTGAAAAATCAAGAGACAAAAGAGCGCAGCTACACTTGAACCTGTGGTGATGCCAAGTACATCTGGGTTAGCTAAAGGATTGCGTAACATGGTCTGAAAGGTGTGACCAGCCATCCCAAAAGCTATGCCAGCAAAAAAACCAGCTAGCAGCCTAGGTAAACGAATGGTCGCTACCGCAAACGACACGCCACCCATTGATGGATCGTATAGACTGCGCACGACATCCCTAACTGGATAAATGGTATTCCCAAGCATCAGCATGCCCACGCACAGACCAGATACAATAAGGACTAGCAGTACATTAATCAACAGCCACCGTTGCCGCCGTTTATTGCGACCTCTTTTTATCATTACCATAATTGATTTACTCATAGCGCACGCACTTTCATTCGCATTGCTAACATAATTAAGATTGGTGCACCGAGAAAGGCAGTAATGATCCCCGCCTCTATTTCACCAGGACTACCAAGCAGGCGCCCCCCTATATCAGCAAGCGTTAGTATAGCCGCTCCAGCAAGCGCGGACATTGGAATAATAATACGAAAATCAGGACCCAGTATTAACCGAATCAAGTGGGCAGCTAACAGACCAATAAAGGAAATTGGACCTGCTAAGGCAGTAGCCGCACCACATAGCACCACGCCAGCCAAAGCGGCACATAGTCGGAGTAGCCCTGGCTTAACACCTTGACCTTTGGCAACCTCATCGCCAAGTGCTAAGGCATTTAGTGCTGGGGCAGTCGCCGCAGCAATTAAAAACCCCACGACTAGAAATGGCAGAAACAGTCGAACATGACTCCAACTCCCTGCTCCGACACTACCGACTTGCCAAAATCTAAACTGATCCATAACGTACGACCGGGGAATCATGATCGCGCTCACTAACGAGGACAAGGCAGCACTCGTGGCTGCACCAGCCAGAATAAGCTTCAAAGGAGTTGCTCCAGCCCGCCCTAGTGAGCCAATACCATAAACAAGACAGGCTGTCAGCAGCGCACCTACAATGGCGAGTACAATATACTCCGTTGCAGAACTAATATTTAAAAAAGCTAACCCACCAACAACAAACAGGGCTGCCCCAGTATTTACGCCTAAAATACTGGGATCAGCAATCGGATTTCTTGTTACAGCCTGCATTAATGCACCTGACATCCCTAAAGCCGCTCCACACATGATGCTAAACAGGGTCCGTGGGATTCTTTCTCTCACCACACTTACACCATATGAATCACTACTAAGATCAAACAGCGCTGTTACAACGTCAGCCCAATTAAAACTTCGTGAACCTAATAAAACTGAAGCAACGATGCAAAGCGCAAGCAAAACGACAAACAGTAAAATAACTGCTGTCGTTCGCTTTAGCCTTACATCGTTTAGTTTTTTTGGTGTATTACTCATCAACTTTACTTAGCGCATCGGCAATTAAATCGGTATAATCGTCAATGGTGTAGGCAATTGCAAGCGGGTTAGGCGTACCAGCCGCTGCAATTGAAGAATTCCCTCCAATAAAGACAACTGAACCGTTCGCTATTGCTCTAATTTGTCCTAACCGAGAATCAGCCTTGACTGCTTCATATAAGTCATCATCGCCATAACCAATAATAACATCAACAGCATCAAGAACATCAGCATTCTCTGCACTAAGGCTTAATGAATAAGCCGTGTCATCTTCGATTAACTCGGCAATGCTGTCTGGGAATACCAGCCCTAGCTCTTGCAAGAATAACACGCGCGGATCAATCGTTGAATAAAGATGAAGACTTGATGGATCGTTCGCTGAGAAGTTAACCCAAGCAAATGTTTTCCCTTCAATCTCAGGGTGCTGGGCAACTGTTTCGGCAATGAGAGCTTCCGTATCCGCAATAAGCTGCTCACCTTCAGCTTCCATACCCATTCCTTTGGCGTTATAAATAATTTGATCGCGCCAAGATGTTGTCCATGGTGATAAAGGATAAGCAACAACTGGAGCAATTTGCGATAGAATCTCGTAATCTTCTTCAGTAATACCAGAGTATGAAGCTAGAATAACGTCTGGGTTACTATCAGCAATAGCTTCAAAATCTAAACCATCAGTGTCTTGAAAAATATTTGGGTCACTAATACCAAGCTCATCTAGCTTTTCAGCTGTCCAAGGTAGCAAACCACTGTCATCCTCCACACCAAAGTTAGCTGCTGAGAAGCCAACTGGCTCAACGCCTAAAGCTAATACAACATCATGATTTGCCCATTGGATAGTAGCAATTCGTTCAGGTTTTGCCTCTAATACCGCTTCACCTAACGCATGCTCAATGACAATCGGATACCCTTCTTCACTCTCCTCAGAAGTATCTACCTCAGTGCTATCTTGCTCAGTTGTATCGGCTTCTGTTTCTTCAGGTGCTGTTGAGTCACTGGCACACCCTATTAATACCACCAATAATAACATGGTGAATAAACTTAATATAAGACTAGTTTTACTTTTTTGCATCTGGCTATCCCCTTTTTATCTATAATTATATTATGTAGCAATCTTACCAATTAATTGATAACGATTATCATTATCATATTTTATGTCGTTTTCACAAAATTGTCAATATTTTTTTAAAAGTTTAGTTTTAATAGTCTGCTAGTTTAATGCTAAATTATCTAGTCGTTTGAGGATATTGCCTTTATAATATAATTTGCGATAAAAAATCTTTAATTTTATAAGAAGGTGAGTATGCCATGGTTATTGCTTTAAGTGTCTTGTTTTTATCCTGCATTTTTCAAGGAAGCTTCGGTATTTGCTTTAAAAAATATCAACCGTTCTCATGGGAAACATTTTGGCTTTTATTCTCAATAATAGGCATCTTATTTATCCCTCATCTCTGGGCTTTTATTGAGATACCGAATTATTTCAGCTATCTTCAAGCGACCCCAATTGATCAATTACTGCTTGCTGCTTTAATGGGATTGCTTTGGGGAATCAGTGCAGTCTTTTATAGTAAAGCCATTGATATGATTGGCGTTTCCCTGGTTACTGGGATTAACCTTGGCTTTTCTTTGCTATTAGGCACATTTATCCCTATGTTTATTATTCAGCAGTTCCCCGCACCACGAGCGCTAGGTATGCTTATTCTAAGTATGGTTGTTTTAATGATTGGTGTTTTTATTCTAGCAAGAGCTGGCTTTATCAAAGGGCGAATGACCAAGACGAACCAGCTTGTCTTGCAAAAAAAAAATTTAAGAATTGGCTTTATCCTTGCTTTAATTTCTGGAATTGGCTCAGCAGCGATAAATATCGGCGCTTCGGCAGCACATTACCCAGTCAACCTTGCCATAGCAGCTGGCGTTAACCCCGTGAGTGCCAGTCTACTCGCTTGGGTTGTCGTGTTTGCTGGTGGATTCGTTGCTAACTTCGTCTATGCACTGGTTAAAGTGTTACAGAACAAAACGGCTTCTGACTACATTCACCCTGGTGCCAGCCATGCCTACCTTAAAGTGATAGTGGCTTCATTTGTTTGGTTTGCTGCTTTAGCTATCTATGGCAAAGCGACTCATCTTTTAGGAGAGCTGGGACCAATTGTTGGCTGGGTTGGCTTTAATGCGCTTGCACTAATTATTGCCAACCTGTGGGGATTTCGTGATCATGAATGGACAGGTTTTCCAAAAGCAAAGCGACTTGCATTACTTGGCAATGCGATTATTATTATATCAATTGCCTTTGTTGCGTTAGCGAACACACTATAGCTCAATTTCGTCCGCCAGTAACCAGGTGACAAGGTTACTGGTTTTTTCACAAACTATTTTTTAAAGTAGCTGGGCTCACGATTATTATGAGCAAATCACTTTACAACCCATTAAAGCTACCTTATCATTGACTTGTCAACGTTTGATAAGTCAATTTAAAGAGAGGTGAACACATGCATTTACATGAATTGGGTAGACTACTCTATCAGATTAAACTGGCTGATCAGAAGGTAGCATCGGCCTTTGAGAGGAAAACAGGGTTTAGTCTGACGCGCTATGCGCTATTAATGACGCTTCAGGAGAAAGGTGTCTGTGCTCAGCGCACCATCAAGCAGGAGCTTAACATTGATCAAGCTGCAATTACTCGGCATTTGAAGATTCTGGAGAATAAAGGTTATGTTATACGTGAACGTAACCCGCAAAACAATCGTGAAGTCTTTGTCGAACTGACTGAACAAGCGGTGTTAGCATTAAGCCAATGCGAGCAAGAGCATGCTTTTTCTGAGCATCCGATTTATTCAGCACTATCCAAGCAAGAAATGAATCACCTAGCTAAATTGCTTAATAAACTAAATCATTTTGACAACGAGGAGCTTACCTATGACAGATAATTTTATAACAAATAACTTTTCCGAAATTATGTTTGAACGGAAATCTATTAGAGCCTATGACGAAAACGTTAAGATTACCAACGAAGAGATGCTGACCATGCTCAAGGAAGCAACAACAGCGCCTTCTTCAGTTAATATGCAGCCTTGGCGTTTCGTTGTTGTTGAAAGTGAAGCTGGCAAGGAGCGCTTAAGACCGTTAATCCGGTTTAATACCAAACAAAACGATACCTCTTCAGCTATGATCTTAATTTTTGGTGACATGCACTGCTACGAATTAGGTGAGGAGATTTATAACCAAGCCTTTGAAGCCGGCAAAATGCCAAAAGAGGTTCGCGATCAACAACTAGGGGCCATTATCCCTTATTATCAGAATCTAACCAAGCAGCAAATGAATGACGTGGTCAAGATTGATGCTAGCTTAGCCGCTATGCAACTCATGCTGACAGCACGTGCCCATGGCTATGAAACCAACCCAATTGGTGGCTTTGAAGCTGATCAGCTTGCAGAAGCATTCGACTTAGATAAAGACCGCTATGTTCCGGTTATGATCTTATCAATTGGAAAAGCAACAGAAACAGGTTACCAGTCGGTCAGACTTGATCCAGCAAAAATAACGACCTTTAAATAATTTAGGGAGGAATCAATACATGCTTAGTGTCAGCGCCACTTTTTTTATTAAACCCGATCAGCAAAACAGCTTCCTTGCAGATGTTAAACAGCTAATTGCCTCTTCAAGAGCAGAAGCAGGATGTAGCCGGTATGCATTATACCAATCCATTTCGTCAGACAATGAATTTGTCATGATTGAGAATTGGCAGGATCAAGCGTCCTTAGATCAACACAATCAAAATCCAGATCTAATTAATTTTATCAAGCACATAGGTGAATACAGTTCAGCCAAGCCGATCGTTCAAGTCGCTGAAGTAAAGTGAATCTTCAATACAGTGGCGGCTTTCTTTATCCGCACTGCTTGGTCATACCATAAGCACGAGCAAAGAACAACCATTGAACGATTCTGCCTGTTGATCCCCCACTTAGCTCTGTTTATGCTTAAAGTGGGGGACTTTTAACCTGCGTGCTACTTATGCTAAGTAAGCATAGCCACATATTCACCAGCAATTAATTAATAGCTGTGTTACAATTGCAAGCAGATCATCATTCCTTAGCCCATGAAATGACAGCGGATAACAGGATAAAACTAATGATCGTCCCTTCTCGTACGGTTATTGTTAAGTTGAAAAATAATGCCAGACTCATTGCTGCTGCGATACAAATTAAATCAATAGCATAACGGTAAAACTTGAAACTCCGAGTGGTCCGCTGAGCTAGCAGCAAACAGAACTTTTCAATAGGAAAATTGAATACATAATAGTTTAGGACCTTACCAGTCCCAAAGCCAGCAATAATGACGCCAATAATAAAGACAATTATTTTTATAACATATTGTCGAATTTCAAAATAGCCAATTATGGAATAGGTGATCAGATTAATTGTATAACCAAACAATAGCAAGCTTAAAATCATAAGCGCATAGCTCATCAGCTTAGGCTGTTTGTCAATAAGAAAGCTCATTAATAGAAAGATTAAGTTAATCATTGTCGTAATCGTTCCAACTCTGATCTGACTAAATTCTGATAGCGTCACATTTAACGAATTAAAACTGCTAACCCCGATTCCAGCTTTAATTGTCAAGCTAATACCAAATGCACTAACTAGATAGAATAACAATGATAAGTAAACATGCTTTAAATTCACAATAATGATCTCCTAAAATAGATTTAATACCGTTATTATCATACGGAAAGCTAGCATGTAACTAGGAGATATCTCACATTAGAGGTGATAAACATGAAAAAAATGAATGTCCAAGAGGCTCAACTAACACCACTAACTTATCCATTCCTTAGTAGCTCGATTTTAGCGAGAAGTTATCTTTTTATTTATGAAAAAAACGAATATGTCATTAGAACAGGTACACAGCTAGATTTTTTATTTTTTGTTCTGGCTGGAAAGGCACGCATAATTAATACTGAGGCTAATGGAAAAAATGTCATTCTGCAATTTATCCAGGCGGAGGATTTAATCGGTGACCTTTATGTTGTCAATGCTGAAAAGCATACTAAAGATGTGGTTGCCATTGGACAGCTACACTGCTTAGCCATTCCGTTACCTATAGTCAAGCAACACTTAATAAATGACCCCTTGTTTCTAACATTTATTAGCACGTACATTGGTCAAAAGTTGTTAAAACGAATGGAGCATTTTTCTCTTGCACAAACCTTTGAACTTAAATATCGGCTAGCTGAACTGTTAATCACAGTTGCCGTTGACGGGTACTATTCAGAGAACAACACGCAAATTGCCGATTACCTAGGTACGAGCTATCGCCATTTAATGCACACATTTAAAAAACTGCGCGAGCAAAACTATATCAAAAAACAGGGGCGGGGGTACATGATAGATGAAGCCAAGCTAATACAGCTTATTACTGCGGGTAGTAAGCTATCGTAACAACATAATATCTAACAATATGTTCACTTTCATAGGCTTTTTTTAAAATTAATGATAGGTAACGGGGTGTGGTAGTCCTATGCTGTTAGCTACCGAAGAAGCTTACGTGCTTAGAGGCTTTATCTCGTAGTACTTTTCTATGACTATAAACAAGCCCGTTACTACTATGAGACTAACCGTAAAGAGCCCGTGCAAGCCATTATGGCAACCTTGAAACGTTTGATTTAAGCCATGGTCTTGATTTAAGTGGCGGATTCGACATCGGTTTGTTTGGCTCATCTAGCTTTGATCCAAACTACCAAGTTAGGTTGGCTGATTAAGACAATTAAAGCTGTTTAATCGCCCTCAAATTAGAATGAGGGCGAGCACGGCTGATTCTTTTTACCTAAATTGTCAAGTATGCGTGTTAGACACGACTATCGCTCAAACGCATTAGGATGATAGTTTGACAATTTTAGTTCCATGTGCCTCATCTACTTGCAGAACATCAAGGACATTTTCTACATTGTGATAAGTAATGCCTGCACCGGGTAGGATTATAATTCGATTTGCTGCATACTCAATTAAGTCTTTGAGATGAGGGAAGTTCTCCTCAATGCTACATTCTGGGCTACCACCGTGGGTCAATATTCTACTCACTTTATTGGCAGCGAGCCAATCAATTGCTCTGAATTGATTTTCTATTGAAAGTTCATCGAAGGCCATGTGAAAAGTAATGGCCATACCTGCTGACTTATTAATTAAATAAGAAGTCGCATCTTCATCAATCCAATCCTTTTTCAAGCAACCCAATACAACACCATCCGACCCAAGCTGCAAACACATTTGAATATCATTTGCCATCATCTCGATCTCTGCTTTGCAATAGGCGAAATTCCCACCGCGTGGTCTAATCATTGTCATAACCGTAACATCGGCTTGATGTGCGAGTTCAATTGTTTTTTTTAACACCCCATAAGATGGGGTGGTGCCACCAACAGCTAAGTTGTCACAAAGTTCAATCCGTTTGGCTCCGGCTTTAATAGCTGCTGGAATATTGGTCAGATTCTCCGCACAGAACTCTTTAATCACATGACTTTCCATTTCCTCATCCCCTTAACCAATTTCATTAGTGTCACTTTGCTACCATCCTATAATTTGACGTTCCTTATGAAAAGACCACTTAGCAAATTTAGATATGGAAAATACGATCAGCATACTTATCTTCAATAGCTAAATTACGTTCATGTCCCCCATCGACGTTTGCACTAAGGTAGACAGGTGGCTCAAAACCTTGCTCTACCATAATTTGAATGGCTTCATACATCGTTTGCTGGAGCAGGAGCGTAGCAGCAAACGATGAGGTCCCACAAACTTTCGTATCAAGGTTGTCTATAGCTAAAGCTGCATCCCCAAACGCTGAATGATTATCTAGGACAACATCGGCAAACTCATATAATAGTTTACCACTACTATGCCTAGATACAGAATTTTTAGATATTGCTAATGCAGTGACTACAATTAATTTATTCCCTTGCCTTTTTATTTCTTCCGCCAACTCAATCGACATTGGATTGCGCCCAGAGTTAGAGATCAAAAAGAAAACATCGTGAGGCTTTATCATTACTTTATGCATCAACGCTTTACCTACACCTTCGTGTTGCTCATACATCCCTCCAGCAGGATCAGCAATTACCTTAGACGGAATTAAGCCTCCTGCGCGCCCACTTATTTCAATAGCTGCTGCATACGAGTGTCCACTACCAAATGCTTGGGTAATCCCTCCATTCATAATGCCTTCCGCAACGATTGCGGCTGCTTTCGAGATATTTCCAGCTTCATTTTCTTCCAATACTTTTGTAAGTCTCTTACATTCCTCGAAAAAAGCTAATGTCATGATTTGCCCCCTTTTAACTCTATTTTTATCAAAAATAATTGACTAACCTACCTGCCATTCTCCTCATTCCCTAAGCTCTCAATAAATAAGCCTGACCTAACTTTACTACCTCTTCTGAATTCAACTCGCTTTGCATTCAGAAGAGGTAGCTTATTCTTACATAACTCCTAAAGCTTTTAAAGCAACAGCCAAGATTATAATTGAAAGAATCGCTCTCGTTGAATTAAAGTGCTTCTTGCCTAATAACCAGTAGATAACACCAACTAAAATGGCTGGAACCATCATTGGCATAATTTGATCAATTGTATCCTGAATATTAAGTTCCACATCACCTGTGGTAAACGTCAAGGCAATGGGTGCATTAATAACAGAAGGTATCATTGCCCCAATTACGGTTACCCCTAATAAAGTCGCAGCATTTGTTAGTGCATTTAAGTGGCCTGACATGCTACTAACTAATTTTACCCCTTGCTTATAACCAATTCGCACCGAAAAGAATCGGAAAATGAGGATCGCAATGTTCACAAGTAACCAGATAACGACACCAGTTGCATTCCCATTCAAAGCAAGATATGATGCTACTGATCCAAACACGGTAGGAAATAGCACACCAAAAATGGTATCACCTACACCAGCGAAGGAACCCATTAGTCCAGTTTTCAAGCCTGTTACCGTGTCTTTAGCTTTGTATCCTTCCGCTTCTTCTGTAGCAATATCCATTCCGAGGATAAATCCTCCCATATGCGGCGTTGTATTAAAGAATTGACTGTGAACCCGCATGATTTCTTGTTGCTTCTCTTTATCATCATCATATAATTTTTCTAACACTGGCAGCATGGCATATAAGTAACCGCCGCCCATCATCCGTTCATAATTCCAAGAAAGTTGGCTACCATACAACCATTTAACACTTACTTTATCAAGATCTTTTTGATTAATTTTCGTATTCATTTTCGCTTAACCCTCCTCTAACATTCAGATTCGCATTGGCTGTTACCAAGCCAGCATGCCCTGATTGTTCACTAATTAATTTCTTAAATTGGAGAATGGCTAAAGCAAATCCAAGTAATGCCACACCAAACATAGGCATTTGCAAATAGGCAACGGCAATGAAGCCAATCATTAAATACGTTATAAAGTTCTTTACTGGTAAATAGCGCAGCAAAATTGCGATACCGACAGCTGGCAGCATCCCACCAGCTACCGATAAACCACCAGTTAACCATTCTGGAATAACGTCAGAGATAAATTCAATAATACTTTCTCCAAAGCTAAACACGAGAAAGATTGGTAATCCCCTAGATAATCCCCAACTTACTGTTCCTAAGAGGTGAAACATTTTAATTTTTGATAGATTCATTAATGTAATCGCATTATCAATTCTTTTCTGAAAAAAGACATTACAAAAGCGTGCTAGAATATCGAGTTGAATCATTAACAAAGCTACTGGCACGGCTAAACCAATTCCAAATTCCGCCCCTCTGCCACTCATGACTGCAAATGCAGTTCCAACAATCGATGCTGTCATGTAATCAGGAACACTGGCTCCACCATACGCTTGAATACCTAAGCCCATTAGTTGTAGGGTTGCTCCGACAGCTAGCCCTGTCTCTAAGTCGCCCATCACAAGTCCTGTGATCGTCCCCATTATCAGTGCTTGATTCGCAAAAACATTAATCCCTAAATTCTCAACAATTGCATAAAATCCTAATAGTGATAGGACAATAATTTGCCAAATTTCCATGTTCATGAGATTCCCCTACCTTCCATAAATCTGTGAAAATGATTTTTCTTCTTCCATTGGTACCATTTGAGCAGTAACGAAAACACCCTGTTTTTCTAAATCATTTAGTTTTGCGATAGCAGCTTCAGTTAAAAATAATGATCTTTTAATTTGGATTGTCCCTTCTTTTGAACTTGCATTACCCAGATTAAATCGCTCAATTGGCACACCAGAATCAATTAAGGCAAAAATAGTTTCAATTTCTTTTGCAATGATCATCACTTTTTGATTTTGATAGATGCCTTGTTTTAATCGTTTCGAAGCGGTTTCAGTTTTCAAAATACTTAATTTAATTCCGCCAGGGACAGCCGTTTTTAATGATGCTTTCGTGATTGAGTCATTTACAACATTGTCATCAACGATCATGACTCGGGTAGCGCCCAATTTCCCTAACCAAAGTGTTGCAACTTGCCCATGGATTAAGCGCTCATCTAGACGGACATGTTGAATGCCCAGTTGGGCCATCTTTTTATTCGTTACCATTTCGGTTACTTGGCTTGGTTCTACTTTATTGACGTGTTGAGGTTGCTCTGTATTTGAACGGATTCCCTCTTTTCCTTCTGATAAAATACTAGCGACTATTTCTGTAACACCACGATCGGGATTAAATCGCTCGCTATATGCCTGAAGCAGCATCGGTACATTTAATCCTGAAGCTATCTCTATGTTCCGATCACTCTGTTGAATAAGCTGATTTGCTTGATTAAAGGGTGTGCCCCCCCAAAGATCTACAAGAAATAACAATTCATCTTCTTTTTCAAAGCTGGCGATTGCAGCTTCTAGGCTATCCTTAAGTTGTTCTGGATTGTCATCTGGCATCAGGAGACAGACCGCTACTTTATCTTGTCTACCCATAATCATGTCACCAGTATTTTTAATTCCACTCGCAAAGTCGCCATGACTTGCAAGAATAATGCCTATCCCCATCTTTATTCCTCCTTTAAGGTTAATTCAATTACTGGAATTAATTCATTTGGCTTACGAATAGGTAAGTTTAACATCAGCATGGTTGGATCAAGCGCTTCTTTAATATTGACTTCAGTAATTTCTTTATAGAGATTGGTGTTAGATGCTCTTTTTCCGCTTAAATTTTTGGTATCAGTAAACCGAATCTCGGAACCATCATTCAAAAGTCGCGCGAAAGCTACTTTTCCACCAAGCTCGGGTAATAGCAGGGTTCGATAAGGCCAACTGAATATTTGTAAAAACAGCTTGTTTCCTTTTTGCGTGTAACGACAATCTAATGGAGCAGGATAGTTGCTTCCAGTCGCTCCATAAATCGATACACCATGTCGAGTTAACCAATCCCCTACTTCTGACAAAATCGTATCACTTTGTTCATCCCATAACCCTCTAGCGTTCGGACCAATGTTAATGGTAATATTTCCACCCTTTGAAACGGTATCAACTAATTGCTTAGCAACCATTTCACTAGACTTAAAGTTAAGATTATCACGATCATAGCCCCAGCTATTATTTAAGGTTTGCACTGTTTCCCAAACATCAGCTTCATTTTCCATCCCTTTGCTTCTAGCAAATTGTTCAGGTGTCAATACACCTCGATTTAAGCCTAACCGATCATTAATTAAAATATTAGGTTGAATGGAATAAATTAGCTTCTCTAATTCAACACTTCCCCAATCATCAGCTCCTTTGCCAACTGAAGTACCCCAATCTCGACTCTGATAAGAGAAATCAAACCACAGATAATCAATTGTCCCGTAATTTGTTAAGAGTTCTTTAACTTGGGCAAACATAAATGCGCGATAGTTTTCCATATTATCTTGCTGATTCTGGATAAATTCTGGATTGTTCCTCATTGGATGGTAGCCATCAACAAGAAATTCGGGATGATGCCAATCAAGAAGTGAGTAATAGATCCCTATTTTCAAGCCTTCTTCACGAAATGCCTCAATCAGTTCACCTAATAAATCCCGTTGATACGAGGTCTGGGTAATGTTATATGAGGTTTCTTTTGTATCCCATAAACAAAAACCTTCATGATGCTTTGCGGTAATTGTGACATATTTAAACCCTGCTGCCTTTGTTTTCTTGGCCCATTCCTTTGCATCTAGCAAATCAGGATTAAACTGGTCAAAGTACTTTTGATACGATTCAACATCGACTTCCTCCAAAGTTTGAACCCACTCATGTCTAGCAGCGATGGAATATAGCCCAAAATGAATAAATAATCCATATCTGCCTTCTGAAAACCACTTGTGATTATTTGTTGTCATCTAAATCCTCCTGTGCGTCTATTAAATTGATTAGCTTTATGATATCGGTTGCAAGCCAATTTAGCTAGATTTGAAACCATGATTGACGTTTGTTCAAAAATGTGTTCATCGCTTATGTTTGAAAACGTTCTAATATAGAATTGGGGTTATTCAATTATGTTAACTGAAATAATTGAGAATATTTTCAGAATTGGAGGGGAGATATGCATACGATCTTAGCCTTTGATTTAGGCGCTACCAGTGCAAGGGGCATCGTGTATCGCTTAGATAACTGTACCCTACAAGAAATAGAAGTTTACCGTTTTACAGGCTATCAGCTTGTTAATCAGGAGCAAGGCGAGATCCGGTGGGACATAGATATGATAATGAATGAGATAAGGACGATCATCAGGATGGCGTCAACGACGTATTTTATTGAAAGCATTGGCTTTGATTCATGGGGCTGTGACTTTGGCTTGATAAATGGTGCAGGTGAATTAATACGCACACCTTTATGTTACCAAACGATGCTACAAGAGAAGAATCTACACTATGGAATGAAGCTACCTGACCAGTTTCGACAACGGACTGGTATCGCAAATGCATCAATTAACACAAGCTCACAATTGCTTTACTTAAAGAATAACGATCCAGAAAGCCTGCAAGAGGCTGAGCATTTGCTAATGATTCCTGATTTAATTCATTATCTGCTCACAGGTTCGATCTTGACAGAATCTTCAATTGCTTCCACAAGTCAATTATTTGACATCAAACAACAGCAGTGGGCATTAGATTTAATTGCAGAAATGGACATTCCAACAAAGCTTTTTTCAACAATCGTCTTACCGTATACAAGAGTAGGCACGGTAAAAACTGGCGAACACCACATTCCGATTCACTCAGTTATGGAGCATGATACGGCTAGTGCTATATACGCCTTACCGACAAATGATCATACTAGTTTTTTCCTATCATCAGGAACTTGGTCCGTTTTAGGGCAAAAAGCAGAAAGCGGCTTAATTTTGCGCCATCCACTAGAAGCCAACTATTCATATGAACAAGCTGGCGATGGGAAAATCTTAAAGTTACAGAACATGCTTGGTATGTGGTTTATTGAGGAAGCTTTGCGTGAAGTCAATCAAACGAAGTCGATTTCTATTCAAGAGGTTCAGCGATTACTAGAAAATGAGCCACCTATTGGCTTCTTTTTTGATAGTCAAGATGACCGTTTTTTAAGTAAAGGCCAATTCGGTTCAGCACTGAGAACGTACGGAAAACAGCACAACCTTCCTTTACTGGATTCAACGGCAAGATTATTCTTAGCCATTTATCAAAATCTTGCCTTTAAATATGCTGCCACATTTGCTGATCTTATTGGGGAGAACTCGAAACCGATCTATTTGTTTGGTGGTGGTAGTAAATCAGATTTTTTAAACCAATTAACGGCGGATTTAACGCAATGCACCATTGCTGTTTGTTATTCCGAAAGCTCTGCTTTAGGCAATGCACTGGCGCAATTCCTAGCATTAAAAGCCATTCGGACCAGAGAAGAGCTGGTGTTATTAGTAACAGCTAGTCATCCGCCAACCTACTTTATCCCTAGAAGAAACCAAGCCTATGAACAAGCCTATCAATGCTATCAAGAATCACTAAAGGAACTAAGTGCAAAGAACATTTGAAAAAAACTATTATAGTTAAATCGGTTTAGTAATTCTTTAACAAGGAGGAGTATAATCATGGATTATCCCAAAATTGGTATTCGACCAACAATTGATGGTCGACAGGGTGGTGTCAGAGAATCTTTAGAAGAACAAACAATGGCGATGGCGTTACAGGCAAAAAAGCTAATTGAATCTACCCTATTTTATATGGATGGTACGCCAGTAGAGTGTATTTTACCTAAGCAAACAATTGGTGGCTATGCAGATGCTAGTTTAGTAGACAATGATTTTGCCCGAAAGGATGTTGTGGCTACTCTTACAGTCAGCCCATGCTGGTGTTACGGAACGGAAACATTAGATTTGCGTCCAAATACATTTAAAGCGATCTGGGGCTTCAATGGGACAGAGCGCCCTGGTGCCGTCTACTTAGCTGCTGCAATGAGTGGTTATGCCCAAAAAGGTATCCCCGCCTATAAAATTTATGGAGCAGATGTTAAAGAAAACGATGAACAAAGCATCCCAGCAGATGTGCAGGAGAAAATACTTCTATTTGCTCGTGCTAGTATTGCCGCTGGTGAAATGCAGAATAAAGCTTACGTCAATATTGGCGCCTCTTCGATGGGGATTGCCGGTAGTCAAATCAATCAACATTTTTTCGAGAAATATTTAGGGATGCAGATTGAGTACGTAGACATGACAGAATTATTACGTCGAATTGAATTAGGGATTTACGATCCTGACGCCTACACAAAGCTACGCTCATGGATTGAAACGAATTGTTCTGAGGGCATCAACATTAACGACGGCAAAGACTTCCCAGAAGTAATTTTGAAATCGCGCTATATATCTGAAGAGAAGCAATGGGATTTTATTGCAAAGCAAACTTTGATTGTGCGCGACATTTTATTTGGTAATCCAAAGCTCACGGAATTAGGTTGGAAAGAAGAAGCAAAGGGACGAAACGCATTATCAGGAGGCTTTCAAGGGCAACGTCAGTGGACAGATTGGTTACCAAATGGCGATTTCTTAGAGGCGATTTTAACGAGTAGCTTTGACTGGAATGGTCCGAAGCAACCCATTGCTTTTGCGACAGAAAATGATACGTGTAATGCGGCTGCCATGCTTTTTGGGACATTATTGACCAATAAAGCACCGATATTCTCAGATGTTCGAACGTACTGGAGCCCCGAATCGGTAAAACGGATCACTGGTTATACCTTAGAGGGTAAAGCACAAAATGGTTTAATTCATTTGCTTAACTCTGGTGCCAGTGCACTCGATGGCAGTGGTGGGAGTATTGATGAACACGGTCAAGCTACCATGAAGGAATTCTGGAATATGACGGATAGCGATATAAAGTCATGTTTGGACAAAACAAAATGGTGTCGAGCAAATTACGAATATTTCAGAGGTGGCGGCTTCTCCAGTCAATATCATTTACAAGCAGAAATGCCACTAACACTTATTCGAGTAAATATTGTCGATGGTGTCGGACCAACTTTGCAAATTGCAGAGGGCTATTCATGTCAACTTCCAGAAGAAGTTCATAACATTATTAACGAACGTACCGATCAAACTTGGCCAACACTTTGGTTCGCCCCAAACCTCGGAGAAGCTGGATTTGAAGATGTCTATACGATGATGAATCATTGGGGAAGCAACCATGGCGCAAGTGTGCATGGTCATATTGGGGCTGAATTACTTACATTAGCAAGTATGTTAAGAATTCCAGTATCCTTACACAATGTAGCTCAAGATAAGATTTTTCGTCCACATGTTTTTTCCGGTTTTGGCACAAAGGATTTAGAATCAGCTGATTTCTTAGCCTGTCAAACATATGGGCCATTTTACAAATAACTCATGAAAGAAGGTAAAAGATGTACGCTTTACAAAAACAGCAGCTTATCGAATATGGAAATAAATTAATTGACAATAATTACACCCTTGGAACAGGAGGAAATTTAAGTACCTTTATCCGCGAACAGCAAGTGATGCTCATTACTCCATCTGGAATCCCATTTGATGAGATCACTGCAGATGACATTGTCGTTATGAGTTGTACGGGTGAAATTCAAGAAGGAGCAAGGCGACCTTCTAGTGAGTGGCGCATGCATGGGATTATGTATGAAAAACGGACTGATTTAGATTACATCATCCATGCACATACCATGTATTCCACCGCCCTTGCTGTATTAAGACAACCCTTACCAGCTTCACATTATATGATTGCAGTGGCTGGAAAGAATGTCCGCTGTGCAGACTATGCCTCGTTCGGAACTGAAGAACTGTCTGTCAACGCATATGAGGCGATGAAGGATCGAAAAGCCGTGCTTCTAGCAAATCACGGCGTGCTAACTGGTGGAAGAACAATGCTTGAAGCTTATACAGTGTTAGAAGAACTGGAGTACTGTTCCAAAGTTCACCTCATTGCCTCTAGCGCAGGAACGCCAACTGTTATGTCAGATATTGAAATGGCTAACATGGCCGAACGCTTTAAAACATATGGACAACAATAAATAGAAATGTGCTAAAATGAATAAAAGCTAGTGTTTATTGCGGGAGGGGACAGAGTGGTCAATGAATTGAGAAAAGATCAAATTTTATCCTTATTAAAGAAGCATAAAAAAATGGAAAATAGTGATCTGCAAAAAGAACTATTCTGTTCCCTTTCTACGCTTAGACGGGAATTATTGTTATTAGAAAAAGAAGGCTTAATTCGTAGATACAGGGGCGGCGTTGTATTAGAAGTTGAGAAGAACCATGTTATCTCTACACGTTATCGTGAGCATGTTATGATTCGGGAAAAAGAATACATAGCTGAAATCGCAAGTACATTCATTGGTCCTGGCATGAGCTTATTCATTGATTCGAGCTCAACAGCCAAGTCCCTTGTCCCGTATTTAGCGAAGCTACCGAACAGTGTTATCATTACGAATGGCTTACAGATCGCTTATGAGCTATTACAAGTTTGTCAACAAGACACGAAAATATATATGATTGGCGGAGAAGCAATCAAGGATGCTGAAAGCGTAGTCGGCGATTATGGTAATTCCTTTCTTGAGCTATTCCACATTGACTTATGTATTTTAAGTTCCACGGGAATTGACTTAACCGGTATTTATGAGGCTAACTTTGCCCAAGCCTTATTCAAGAAAAAAGTAATGAACTTAGCTAAACAAAGCTTATTACTTGTTGATTATACCAAGTTCGGAAAAAGCCATGCCTATAAATTCTCTGATTGGTCTTCTTTTGAAAGTGTAATTACTGATCATCAGCCCACTCAAGATTATCTTGAGGTAGCGAAAAAGGCCAGTCTAGAATTCTTATACTAATAAAAGGTCACGCGTTCAAGAAAGAAATTGGGCACGTGACTTTTTTAGTTACATCAAATTATAATGAATTGCAAAGAGAATCTTAAACACTAATGAGATAATAAAGTGGGCTAAAGTCAGGGGAAATCTGAGATGTTAAGTTTTTTTGCGCAATTGATAAGAACATTTGCTAGTATCTATGTAACTTCTTTAATACAATTTCTCTAGGAGGTGAAGATTGTGAAGTTTGAGGAAAGAATATATGAATTTAGAAAGAAAGGCGGCTTTACCCAAGAAGAAATTGCCAATAAATTAAATGTGTCTCGACAAACCATTTCAAATTGGGAGACCGGGACTGCGCAACCTACCATTAATAAAGCAATAGAGTTGGCAAATTTGTACGGCATTTCAATGAATGAGTTGGTTGGGGTAACCGAACAGGCTAAGCAGAAGTCTGAAGTTCTATCGACGCTAATACATAGAAAAGCAACCATCTATTTAAATCCGGAAAGCGATGCTGATATTTTCCTTTTTAAAACAGCGCTTAAGCATTGTGAGATTATTGAGGTACAGCCTAGTAGTATAAGAATCATTATGCAGGAGAATAAACAGATGATTGAAAAGCTACTCTTTGTAAAAGATATTATTGGATTTGAAATTGAGGAGGAGGACTAATATGTGGTGGCTCTTGGTATTAATTGTTGCACTTATGCTATTTGCTAAACTTGATGATGTCATTGAACTTTTTAAAAGCAAAAACCCACATTACCAGCACGAAAAAGAGAAAGAGCAAATCGAACATCAAGAAGAGCGGATAGCGATTCGCAAGCAACTAAACGAAGCTCGTGGATTATCTTGTAGAATTATGAGTAACCAGCTCATTTATATCTCTGCTGACACAGATATTAATGCCAAAGTAATTGCGGTAGATGATGATTGGGTTGAATTAGAAACAACAAAGAAAAAGAAAAAGATTAGATTATATCTAAAAGTTGCAGACATTACAAGTGTTGCAAAGCTACTTTAATTGTCCGTTTATCATCCAGTTTCAACTTGGTATGTTACTTGTAAAATAACCTCTACTAAGCAGATACAAATAAGGCGTACCCGTTTTAACAGGATGATCAAATTAATTTCTTTTACCAAGCTGATTACCGTGTTCCTCAAGGTAAGTTCAGATAGTTTTTTGCTCATAACAGCTTAATGGCATATATATGCCATTAAGCTGTTATGAGCTACTTTTCGTTACCTATCCGTTTGCCTTTAAACAAGCTTCATATAAACCATTGAAGTAAGTTGCACCGAGAGCACGGTCATACAACCCATATCCTGGTTTTCCTTCTTCTCCCCAAATCATTCGACCGTGGTCAGGGCGAAGTGGTCCTGTATAGTTATGATTAACAAGTGCTTTAATCACCTGATACATATCAATTGAGCCTGCTTGCGATAAATGAGCTGACTCTTGAAATGATTTCCCTCCTACCAACTTCACATTTCGCGTGTGCATAAAATTCACACGCCCTTTCTCAAGCATTTCAATTAGGATTTCCACTGCATCATTTTTAGGATCGGAAGCAAATGAACCCACACACAAGGTTACGCCATTATACGGACTGTCGTATAGGTTGACTAAACGATTTAACGCTTGTTTATCCGTAATAATTCTTGGCAATCCAAAAATACTATATGGGGGGTCATCGGGATGCATCGCCATCTTCACCTTTGCTTTTTCCGCTACGGGAAGAATTTCTTTAATAAAGAAAGACAGGTTCTCCCATAATTGCTCTTCATCTATTTTCTTATAGTCATCTAACAAATGCTTCATTTCTTCTTTTGTGTAGCTCTCATCCCAGCCTGGAAGGGATAACGTTCGAGGATCCATCTTGCTAACCGCTTCTTCATCAAAGATTAATGTTCTTGAGCCGTCGTCTAATGCATAGGACAAATCAGATCGTGTCCAATCAAATACAGGCATGAAGTTATAACAAACAACCGGTATGCCCGCTTCCCCTAAGTTAATAAGTGTCGTTTTGTAATTTTCAATATATTTTGTTCGCGTTGATTTACCTAGTTTAATATCTTCATGAACAGGCACACTCTCAATAACGGCTAGTTCTAGATCGTGTTTCGCTATCGTTTGCTTTAATTCTAGAATCTTTTCTAACGGCCATGACTCACCAACTGGAATATCATAAATTGCGGAGACAATCCCCTTCATATTTGGTATTTGTCGAATATAGTCTAATGAAACTGGGTCTTCCTCTCCGTACCATCTAAAACTCATTTGCATATATACTTCCTCCAAGTCCGTTTTAGTTACTATTATAAAATGAATTTTCAATTAGTGGGGGTTTTACTTTACCGCCCACTGTTTGTTAGCACTACCGTCATACAGCTAAAGGCATGACCAAAGTGCGACCTTCCAAAGAACAGCTCTAAACAAACCGTCTTTACTGACTGGTTATTAGTCTCCACTGAGCGTACTTAAATGGTCCTCGTGTGCTTGTAATGAGGGCTTGCAGTCAGTTAATCTACGGTAAAGCAAGCGAACCGTTAGAAAAATAGCCGATTAAGTACACAGTACAAGTCAACTATTCCTCAACGGTTCGTTAAGCCCCCAAATGCTTAGACAAGCTTTGAAACAAAATCATCATAGCTTTGCGCTTTTTGCACAAAACTAATTTTCAGACGATCTGATAATAGGTCGGTTATCGTTTGATATAAGAAATCAGATTTGTTTCCCTTTGTTGGGTCTACATTCATTAAAAGAACAATGGAAACCATTTTTTGTCCCCATTTTATCGGCTCTCGTAACAGTGCAACAGCCACAAAGGAATCATCAACTACTTTATTTAAAGGGTGTGGAATGGCAATTAGATTGTCAAATGCTGTAGACGACAAAGCTTCTCGCTTCATTAGTTCTTCAAAGTAATGCTGCTTCGAGACGGCAAACTTATTTGCAATTTCACCACTTAAGTAGTCAAGTATCTCTGTTGCCGTTTGACCTTCAGGATGAACAAAAAAAAGATCCTTTGAAAAGAATGTCTTTAAATAATTGATTTCTTCCTTGCTCTTCAGGCGATTTCGAATCGATTCAACATCATTTCCACTTAAAAATGTGCTAATTTCAATGATGGGAACATTGGTAGTAATATTTAGCTTTACTGTAGTAGCAATTAAATCAAATTTTGTTAAATCAATCCGCTCTAATTCAAGTGCATCAAGGGTTTGCAACGTATTAATATAAGCTAAGAATTCATTTTCAAATTTATTCTTTAGCAAGATCGCTGTTGATTTGCCAGTCGCACAAACAATAAGAATATCCTTCTTCTTCTTTAATTTATCTTTTTTTATTAATGCTGAGTTAATATGCAAGGCAATATAGCCAATTTCATCCTCTGTAATTTCAGTAGTAAACTCACAACCTATTAATGAAGAGATAAACGTTGCAATTTGAAACGGCAGAATATCTGATTTAACTTGCTCTAAAATTGGATTCTTCAGAATAAGATTATACTTTAATCTGTTTCCCATGTTTTTCAGATGCAACCCTAAAGAAATACGAAAGTCTAAATCATTCTGTAAGCTAATGTTAAATTCTTCATCTATTGCTGCTACAATACGCTCCAGTAAATCATTTATATTGTTCGGGATAATATACGCATCATGACTATTAAGTGGTGTAATTCTGCTGATAAGCAGCATCGTTAAATTAAGTTTTTCATTCATATTCATTGATATACTTAGGTGACGCTCCAACCTTTGCGCTATTGCTACTGCAACGTGGAACTCAGAACTGTTAGCAATTGACTTGTCAAACGAGGTATGATCACTTCGCAGCTCTAGTCCTTTATTTATTCTGAGTACACTTACATAAACATGAGAAACAAGATCATTTAAAGAGTAGAGGGTTGTCACATAATTGTGCTTTTTAATTTCACTGTACAGAACCCCTTTTATATCTTCCATAACCCCTTCTGTCTGTTGATCAGCTAAAGAATGATTTAATAGCTTCAAAATAGCCTTCCTAAAATTGGTTTCTTCCCCCTCAACATACAAACCATAATGAGGGCGGCTTTTAATCTCGAGTTGAAACTTAGTTAAAAAATCCTTTGCTCTCGTTAAGTCCATGTTAAATGTAGATCGACTAATTACTAGTTGGTCCATAAAATCTTCAGCTTTAACATACACCTTGTTAATAAGCAATTCAGATAGGATATACTCTCTCCGATATTGTGGATTGTTGCGATCATCATGCTCAAACGCATGTTTATACCATTCCGTTCTAATAAATTCTTCAAATAGTTTACTGTCAGTTACCTCAAATTTATTGCCCAATGAAGGCTTAGCATTAATTTTAGCACCGTTTTTGTTTAATAAAGTATTAAGCTCTCGAATATCTCTCGAAATGGTTTTCTTACTTAAATTAAAATGATTTGCTAGCTCAGTCGATGTAATAAAGCCACTTGTCTCAGACAGCTTGTCTAAAATTTTTTTTAGCCTAGTTTCTTTCACTTTGTCATCTCTCCTGAGGTTCAATAAATTTAACGCTGAATGACAAACGTTTTGATTTCCCCTGGTTTAAGTTTGTCGATAATAATCTTTCGTGTTGATGATAGCCAATCCGTCTTTAATTGATTCTTCAGATCAGTTTCACAATAGCTAATTGCCTTGTTAAATTCTATTTCTTCATTAAAAATTGCCGATTGCGTTGGGTTGAAAATACGTAACTCGTATTGATTGTTAACCAACCTAAATGAGCTATAAACCAATTGATTGTCATTTAATTTAAATGATAATGCTTCATGATTCCATTCTAACGTATCTTTGTTTTCATTAATCATAAAATATGAAATCGGATTAAAGAATTTATTTAAGCGCTGCTTTTGATAGTAAGGAAACTCTTGAACATAGCTTAAATATTCTTGATAAATATTAGTATAACCGCTTTGACTATCAAGCATAATGGCGAATTCGAACTCTAATTCTTTAAGCAATTGTGAATCTGGTGTTGCGATATACTTGTCCTTTGTCCCTGAGGCAGCTCCAGGTCTTCTTATTAAGTCTGGACGTCCTAGATAGCCAACGCTTCTAAATAATGTCAATGCTATTTGATTAAATTGATCACCTGTTACTTGATACTCCTTTAATCCCTTTGTAAATGCTGACAAGCTTAGTTTCTCATCATGAATATTCACATAGTTTAGGAGCGGGTAAAGTGATGTCGGTTCTTCTCTCCATTTTAATGCTTGCCACTCAGCTAAATATGGATCAACATTTTCTCTTGTAATTTGTCCATATTGCGTTCCTGCATGACTTTGGGTTGATACAATTTGTGAATTAAGAACACATCTTAAGCGATGATCTTTAACCGTGTTTGTTAAGTTAATTTTAACATCTATCTTTTTATCATGACGATTTAAGCGAACGATTAATTTAAATGGCAATGCTGTAGTACATTGGTCAGTCGCACGGTCAGCAAGGTTAAGTGGTAGCAGCCACTGTCCTTCTACAATCATTTCTTCAACCAATCGTCCTTTTTTACAGGACACTTCTGCATCTACAAGGTCTAGCTGATATACTTGATCTTGATAGGCTGGAGAGTAATCATAATTATCGCCTTCATCGCCATCATCAATAAATGAAATGAAATCCTTAATTATCGTACCTTGTTCCTTTAACTGAAGGGTAAACTGTCCATTGTCACATGAGAGCGCATAGTATTCATTCTCAATTACCGTATCATTTGTAGCCTCTATTACCCGCACCAGTTGACCATTCTCTTCGATTACCTTTAATTTTGATAAGCTAACGGGAGCTGTTTGGAAATCAACTGCTAGCTTAGTGATATAGTAGCGATCCGCTTCAGGTATTGTATGTTTATCTCGGGTAACATTGGCTGAACTTTTAACAACTTGATCAAGCACATCAAATGCTAACTGTTCATTTTGACTATTAAAGAGCGTAAAGTTCTTTGACTTCGTCGTCACCTCAAGCGTCATATTTGACTGACTTGAATATGGTAATGGATTCGCAATGACAAGCTCATTCTCTGCAATGCTGTGATCAGATATGACAAACTTTTTCATTAGATAATCAATGGTTGAGTGCGTTAACTCAAGCGCTTGCTTTCCTCTACTAAAAATGTTGAAATTTGTTTTGTCACTATTACATGCCCCAAGACTGTCATGAGCCTGGTTATTAATAACTAGTTTCCAAATATAATCAAGCAGTTCCTTTTTATATGATATGCCTTTATCCGCTAGCATGGTCATTAACGGCTCTAAGACATAGGTTAGCTTCCGTTCAAGGTTATCATTTAATTGCTTAAGGTCATAGCGTGAAGAATAAATTGAACGGTGAATCTTTGAAACCACTGCATACATGAACTCACCAGTACGTGTTTCCAAATCCAACTGTTCACTTTTTAAAGCATCAAAGTATTGATCATAGGTACTCTCGATAATATCATAAGCATTACTTGTTTTATTAATATGATTAAGCTTAGCCTTTAAATCACGATAGACAGGCCGTTGATCCCAGCCAAATGGCATTAATGTATGCTGTCCTTGGCTCCGCTTTAAGTTGCGCTTAACAATTTCTCCGGCTTGCTCATCATCACTATGTTCGACAATGTCCCTTCCTTCAAAATATCCCTCTTCTATATTCGAGCATAAAACCCTTGAACCGTCAGGAGCTGACCAGTAAAATTCTCTCGGTTTATCTGGATTATAAAGTCCACGCCAGAAGATAAATGAATCAATTCCAAAACCATTCAAAATTTTTGGAATGTCCTGACTTTGTCCAAATGAATCTGGCAAATAACCAACATTCATCGAACCGCCTAAATCATTGGCCATATTTATTCCTAACTCTAAATTTCTAAGATAAGATTCACCCGAGGTTAAAAATTCATCTACTTGAATATACCAAGGACCGATCATTAGCTTTCCCTTTGCTACAAGCTCGGCTAACTGTGCTCTTTTTTCAGGGAAGACGCGTAAATAATCATCGACAATACTCATCTGGCCATCCAGGGTATAATAGTCGATTGTGCCATTTTCTAATTCCTCGATAACTTCATCCATATGATAAACAAGTAAAACACTTGCTTCATTATCAGTAAAATACCATTCTCGATCCCAATGTGTATGCAACACACCATGTACTACTCTATTATTTTTGGTCATAACTTGTCCTTTCCGCAAAATGAGGTTACTGGTTCCCAGTAACCCATATCTGCTTACAATTCTTCAAATACTATTTCGTCGGCATCAGCAGATTCATCTAGTTTCTTAACATTAAAATCGCCAAAAGCTAAGGCTCCAGCACAGACGATTAATGCTCCAGCTAGCACGCCAACAAGATAGGCCCAGCTATTTTGCGTGACAGCAAGAAAGCCGTATACGCCACCGAACATCGGAATCTCCGTTGCCGCGCCTAACAAAGCAGCCAAACCAGCACCAACCGAACCACCGATAATATTAATAATCGTCAACTTAAGTGGATTCGCTAACACAAACGGAATTGCCCCCTCAGTAATTCCGACCAGTGACATAACGAATGCACCAATTCCTTGACCTTGAAGATCATTTGAAAACTTGTCTTTCTTTATAAAAACTGCTAACGCATAGCCTAATGGAATCGCACAAATCGCAACCCGCATAAAGACAGCTGGTGTAAAGATCCCCTCAGCAATTAGCGCTGTCACTGCGGTAAAAGCAGCTTTATTAATCGGACCACCTAAGTCAGCTGCAATCATAGCGCCAATAATAACAGCTAGCAATAAGCTATTTGTGCCTGATTCTGACATCATTCTAATCCAATTAACAAGACCTAAGTTCAAATTAACGAGTGGTGTGTCGACAATCGCCGCCACAATCCCAACTGCAGTCACTGTTAAGAGCGGGATAAACACGACACCTTTAATTTGCTGTAAATACTGATTGTTAAAATTCATCTTTTTAATTAAATACTTCGCTGCATAACCAGCTACAAAGGCCAAAACAACTGCACCTAAAAAGCCTGTCCCACGTTGGTTGGCAAAGTAACCAGCAATGAAACCGGCACCGATTGCAGGCTTATCAGCAATTGAATAAGCAATAAATCCAGCTAGCACCACATTAAAAAGACCAATACCTGCCCAGCCTACATTTCGAATTAACTCAAGAAATTGCCAAATCGTACCTGTCCCCGCAAACTCGCCCCAACTGGTTACTCCAAACATTAGACCAATGATTGATGGAATACCAACCAACATCCCTGCCCCAATAATCATCGGAATTGACCAGGAAATACCAGTCATTAAGTGCCCTCTTGCTGTACTCAATATTTTCTTCATTCTAGTTTCCTCCTTGTGCAACAGATACTAACTTTTCAATCGTTTTTTCCGGTGAAGAAATACACGTGTTAATATTAACTCGGTAAACTTTTTTCCCTTCGAAGCGATCCATGCCTTCAAGCTTTTGATCAGAGGCAATAATTACTAAATCAGCCGCTGTCGCCTCTTCAGCTGTAATCTTATCCACTTGCCCCATAACACCCTGCTGTTCAATCTTAATGTTGTACCCGAGTTTTTTACCTGCCTTTGTTAATGCTGATGCTGCCATTGGCGTATGTGCTAACCCTGCTGGGCATGCTGCGATACCGACAATATTCATTTAACTAACCCCTTCCTAGTCCTCAAAATTTATCAATTCAACAATTTCTTTTGTACTTTTTGCAGTTGCAATCTTTTGTTTGAATTCATCCTCTAATAAATTAACTGCTATTTTAGAGATTAATTGGAGGTGAATAGCATTGTTATTCTCACTACCTGCTGGCACAAGGATACAGAAAACGTTTTTAACATCCTTCCCATCAAAGGTTTCCCATTTTATCTCGTTATCTAATCGAATAAAGAGGATAGCTGTTTTCTTAACATTTTCGGTTCTACAATGTGGAATAGCAAAACCATCCTGTAACCCTGTTGACACTTCAGCCTCTCTTTTTTTCAAATCACTGACTGCCACTTGCTCATCGTGAACGATCTCCAATTTATATGCTTGCTTAGCAATAAAGCTAAAGATTTCGTCCTTTGAATGAAGCGTTTCCCCCAAAAAAACTGTTTTCTCTAAAATCATCGTGTACCTCCTTTTTGTTTGTAACCGCCTACAATTAGTTTAGAACGATTTCTGCTAAAACACCATTTGGCTTTATTCGTTATTGTTGTAGACATGACTTGTTAAATGTTATAAAGACGTTAACCTAATCGGTTTATATTTACATTCAAATTATTAACAATTTCTTAATTAATTCTTTAAGATTGACAAATGTAACTCCCTATTAATCAAAAAATAAATTTAACAAGGATCTTGTTATTATCCGATACACAACATCTAGCTATTCTCCTAGTCTCTTTAATAACCAAGCAAGTACCTCTCGATGTTATAGGGCAAGAATTTAATCATGCTACAGTTGCTGAGCGTATTTTTCCCCATTAAAAATATTACCTATTCTAAACGACATAGGAGCCATCACACTAGCTGTAATGGTATCTTTTTTTAGTTAATTCGCTGCAACGTTCACTAGCGTATCCATTTGCTAATTATGCTATTATAGAAATATGTCGAAAAAAGACGAAAGATTATGACATTAGCTTGTTTAATTGACAATTCAACGCGCGAATAGAACAAAGGTGTAATGGCCGCTTAGCAATTAGAATGCAATAACCGTGATAACAGTATTTTGTCATCCATAGAACACCTTTTTTAAAATTTTCTAGAGTACGAGAAAGAGATTCTTTAAATTATTTGCAAATTATGCAGCCATCTTTGCATTATGGAGAAGAGGTAATATTTACAATGAAAGGCAAAGTAATTGTTACGGGAGCTACAGGCTTCCTTGGTGAGTACGTTATCAAAGAGCTGATTCACAACAACTATGACGTCATCGCAATTGGCAGAAATGAAGCACAGCTTACGCATTTGAAGAACACACATAGCGTGGAGACACTGGCATTAGAATTGACTAACAAGACTGATATGCACCAATTATGGCCAAAGGATGCGGATAGCTGTCTGCACTGTGCAGGGTTATCAACTGTTTATGGCCGTTATCAGGCTTTTTACGAAGCCAATGTGTTAGCAACAAAATACGCGATCGAAGCGTCAATTGCTAATGGTGTAAAACGGTTTGTTTTTGTTTCCACACCGAGCATTTATGCCAAACGTCAGGATCAGTTTAATATTAAAGAAACCGATAGTGAGGATTATTCAGAGCATAACACGTATTTAAATCATTATATTAAATCGAAAAGTGCAGCTGAGCACTTGTTGAAGCAGTATCAGAATCAAATTGAAGTGGTGGTAATCCGCCCACGAGGATTATTTGGTGTTGGTGATACCAGTCTGTTCCCGCGCTTGATGGAAGTCAATCAAAAGATTGGTGTGCCCTTGTTTCGTAAAGGAGCTGGCAATGTCATTGATATTACCTGTGTTGAGAATGTCGCTCATGCACTGCGGTTATCACTTGAAGCGGCAGACATTGATCAACATACGTTTAATATAACTAATGATGAGCCAATTGCATTCAAAGTCGTCATTGAGCGGATTTTTTCATTGTTAGGTGAAGAGGTAAAGTTTAAACAACTAAACGAAACGGTAATCTATCAACTTGCTAACTGTTTAGAAGCGGTGCACTACTTGCTCCGCCTAAAGCAAGAGCCCCTGTTAACCAAGTATACCGTCAACACTCTAGCATATAGTCAAACATTAGATATTACGTTGGCTAAGGAAAAGCTGGGGTATGCACCGATTATGACTGTTGATCAAGGGCTTAAACACTATATTGATACGATTAAAAAGAATTAGAGTGGAGAAAAACTATGAAACTAACACTTATCGGATCAGGACGTTATTTACCTGAACGCATTGTTTATTCACATGAACTTGATGAAAAATTTGGCTTTGACCACGGAGAAACGGAGAAACGAACAGGGGTACATAAACGTCATTTCTTTGATCAAGGTACGTCAAGATTAGCCAAACAAGCGATTTTACAGGCGCTAGCTGATGCAGATTTAACTTATCAGGACATTGATGCCCTCATTTGTGCCTCTGGAACATTTGAGCAGCCGATTCCCTGTACCGCCAGTTTGATTGCGGAGAAATTTTTGACTGAGAATCATCCAATTCCGTGCTTTGATGTCAATGCCACCTGTTTAAGCTTTCTTACCGCTTGTGACATTGCCCAGGCTTTTTTAGCAACGCACAAATATAAAAAGATACTAGTTGTTTCCGCTGAAGCCGGTGATGATGCCCTTAATCCTGAGGCATTCGAAAGCTATGCACTTATTGGCAATGCTAGTGCGGCCTTTATCTTCTCAACCGAACAAGAAACAACTGCCAAATTTGATTTAGATATACTAAGTTCAAAATTCATTACCTATCCCGAATACGCGCATGACGCCGAAATAAAAGCGGGCGGTAATGGTTTATATCACCCTGAACAAGCAAGTGATCGCTATTTTCATATGAATGGTTTCAACCTGTTAAAATCGGTTAAACACAAGCTCCCTGCCTTTTTAGCAGACCTATATGCCTTAGGCAATGTCGCTGTGACCGATATTGATTTTGTCGTCCCGCACCAAGCAAGTGGCGCTGGTCTCATGCTGGCAAGTCGGTTGGCGCAATTTAAAGCAGAGCAGGTTGTCAATATTCTCAGTGAGACAGGCAACACGATTGCAGCTTCGATTCCCTATACGCTTGACTACTTATTAAAGCGTGAGAAGAATTGGGACCAGAAAATTGTCATGCTCTTGGGTACGGGGGCGGGACTATCCATTGGTGGGCAAATTCTGAGGGTCAGAAAACGATGATTACCACCATTAATGTGGTTAAGGTTGCCCATGCTCGGCAGCGACCGTTCTTTACGATGTCAGGTGGATCATGGCGAAGACAAAAATATCCGATCTATTGTCTAGCGCTCCAGCACACTGAGTTCGGTCAGCTTTTAATCGACGTAGGCTATGGACAGCAGTTTCTACAGCGATTAGCTCGGTTTCCACGCTATATTTATCAGCACTTAATTATGGATAAGGAACATGGTCAATTAGCTCAATCGTCGATCTACCAGGCAACTTTTGATCACGTTTTTCTATCTCATTTCCATCCAGACCATTTAGGTGGGCTAAGTGAGGTCAAATATCAGCAGCTAAAGTATTCACATGATGTAGAACAACTTATGCAGCAATCACGACTAGCGCAGCTACGCAAAGGATTTTTTAAAGAACTACTTCCTTCTATCGCGCCTCATTCATATTTTGAAGATGCCAACAGCTTGTCAATGGCCGCATATGGCTTTGATAATCAACTTGGCTATGATTTGCTGGGTGATCAGAGCATCATCGCCATTCCGATGGCTGGTCACGCAATCGGTCAGCACATTTTTTATCTTCAAACCAGTAAAGGGCCAGTAGTGTTTGGCGTTGACGTTGCCTGGCATATTGAGACCATTCAGCAGCAACGCATGCCCCATCCGGTTACTCGACTAATTGTCCATAATTATCAGGGCATGATGGCAAATATTAATCAGCTCAGTCGCTGGCACCAGCAGCATCAGAATATTCCAATTTTACTGAGTCATTGCCCACATTCACTTGCACAATTAATGGAATGGGATCAGGTAAAAGGAGGTCACCGAATTGTCAATCAAGAAGGCTAAAACCTTTATTTCTACTTATTTAGACATCAGCTATCAAGCATTCCTTAACCGCATGTATCCTCAACGGTTTAGAAGGTTACAAGCAAGAAGATTAGCTAAGCAACTGAAAACAGTCGTTAAACATTCGCCTTATTATCACAGTGTAGTTAAAGACACAGTTGCGCCGACCTATGCGTCATTCCCAATTATGAATAAAAATGTGATGATGCGTGAATTTGACCAATTAAATACACGCGGTGTGAGCTTACAGGAAGCTAAAGCAATTGCTCTGCATGCTGAAGAAAGCCGAGAATTCTCACCAAAGCTTGGCGATATTTCGGTCGGTCTTTCCTCGGGAACAACCGGCAATCAGGGCGTTTTCTTAGTTAGTGATCAAGAGGTCGTCCAATGGGCAGCAATGATGATGAAAAAAGCGATTAATCGCAAAAAATTTAAAAACACACCCATTGTAATTGCCTTTTTTATGCGGGCCAGCAACAATCTCTATACCGGTATTAATCAGAAGAGGATCACGTTGCACTTTTTTGACTTATTAACACCTGTGCAGGAAAATCTGACTCAGCTAGAGCAATTACGTCCCAACGTTATCGTCGCTCAACCATCAATGCTTAGAGAAATTGCCAGCTACTACGATCAACATGAACGAACCTATCCGCTCAAGGACATATTCAGTGTTGCCGAAGTGTTAGAGCAAACTGATCGCGACTATATTGAATCAAAAATGAAGGTTCCATTAAAAGAAATCTATCAAGCAACCGAGGGCTTTTTGGGTATCAGTTGTCATGAAGGCATGATGCATTTAAATGAGGATATTGTTTATATCGAAAAAGAATATATTGACAAAAAGTCACGACGCTTTGTGCCGATTATCACCGATCTTTATCGAAGCACTCAACCGCTTGTTCGTTATCGTCATACCGATATTCTAGTCGAACAGGAGACGCCTTGCCCTTGTGGCAGTAGCTTTATTGCCCTCGAGCGCATTGAAGGGCGTGAGGATGATTGCTTTAAAGTAACCACTGATCAAGGGTTGGTTCGAATATTCCCTGATTTTATTCGCTATGCGATTACACGCGCTAGTGATGCGATTAGTCAGTTCCAATGTATCCAGCACAGTGAATATGAAATTGAAGTATTATTGGAAATCGATGATAAAGCTCTGAAAGCAACAATTGAGGAGACCATTATTAAGCAGTTACAACAGCTCTTTCCGAGTGCGTGTCGCGATAACTTGGTGATCACCATCACTTTTACCAAGCTTGATTACCAGAACGATCGGAAGCTACGTCGTGTGAGCTCCACCTTTAAAGAAAGTAGGTAGCTAACCATGCGGATCGCACTAACTGGCGGTCGCTCGCCATTAGCTTTATATTTTGCCAAGAAATTAAGTGAACAAGGCCATAAGCTTTTTATGCTCGAGCATTTTAGTCCGACTTTTGCCACCTATAGTTCTTTTTTTGAAGAGGTTAAGCTGATCGCTTCACCGGCCAAAAACTGGACTCTATTTAGCAAGCAAGTCCTCGCCTACTTACAGGCTAACGCGATTGACTTATTGCTACCAATAAATGAAGAAACCCTTTATTATGCACAACTGCAAGCAGAGCTACACAAGCTTGGGATTACCTTTCTAATCGGTGAGCTACCCCTATTAGAAACGTTGCATAATAAATATTATTTTATCAACTGGTGTGAATCAATAGGGATTGCTGTCCCGCATACAGAGAAATATTACGGACAAGACGTCGACTTCACTCAAAACCTAGTGAAACCAGAATACTCGCGGTTTGGGCAAGCGGTTTTCTTAGATGAACACGCATTTAGTAAGGCTCCGACCAATAAGGCCTATCTTGTCCAAGAAAAATTAGCCGGTCAGCAAATTTGTGTCTGCCTAATGATTAAAGATAGCCAGCTCGTGTCAGTAATTGCCCATGATACCAATTTAGGCATAGAAAGCTATGCCAGCATCACCTATGTCCCGTTTCAGCATCCTCAACTGGATCAGCTGATAACACGCTTAGCCGAAAATCTAGGTGCAAATGGCTTCTATAGCTTTGATTTTTTCTTTACCGGTACTGATTTTTATCCAATTGAATGTAACCCGCGTTTAACCGTCGGTGCGATACTAGATGGTGACAATCTCATTGCCCATTTACTAGGTGAAGTAAAGCCACAAGCCATCCGGAGCGACAGCTATGGGATCAAGTTGGTCTGGTGGTGGAGGATTATAACGCGAAGAAATTGGCGCCAAACAATTAGGTCATATAAACAGGCGAATGATGTGCTCAAAGAAGCGTTCACATTCAAAACCTGGTGCATGTTGCCCTGGGTGTTAGCAAGCTATTACGTGAAAGGCAGGCAGCTTGGTTTGAACGTGACCGATTTTGTGGTTCATGATATTTCATACCCACCCCCAAGTGAACGAAAGGAGCAAAGTGACGATGAGTCAAGTTAAACTCTACCGTGCCGATCAATTCTCACAATGTCAAAACGTGACCCATCCTTTGTATGACTATATCAGGGTGCTGATGAGCAACGACCCATCTGCACTAATCGCGAACATAACAAATGCGGAATGCTACGCTTTAGAAGTTGGCAATAAACTGATGCTGCTTGTCGATGCCGACTATAAACCAAACCAGTCCTATGTCACTTCTATACGAGCACAATATCTAGATTATGCCCAAGAGGAATTAAAGATTGTTAACATTAAAGGTGCCACCATCTTCTCTGCCCTCTTTAAAGGTCTAAAGCGGATCGTTCCAAACAAAACGGATAAGGTCTTATACGTTGGTAACTATTTGTTCTCAACCAATCTGTTTGAATCGTTATCAATCGCAGAAATAGCGGAAATCGAAGCAGTAGTTGCCAAACAATTGCCTAATCGGACCATTATTTTCCGCTCCCAAAATGCCTGTCTAAATAAAGGCTTGATCGCAAATTTAACCGAACTAGGCTATCAACCATTCTTATCACGACAGGTCTACATTGCTGATGATGCCCAAAAAATTAAAAAGAAAAAAAGCTTCAAAAAAGATCGCCAATTTGCCCGACAAACTGATTTGACGGTAAAGACCGATTTTGATGTTGCGTATTATGCCGATCGGATTGTCGACTTGTATCAACAGCTCTACATTGAGAAGTATTCAACCATCAATCCTCAGTATACGCGCAAGTTTATTATCGAGATGTTTGCGGTCGAAAATACTACCTTTACCGGCATTTTTGATCATGATAAGCTAGTCGGCGTGACGATGAGCTGGACGTTAGATCAGGTCATTACCGTCCCGATCTTGGGCTATGATTTGACCTATCCCCAAGAAGCAGGAATTTACCGGTTGCTGACTTACTATACACTGATGAAAGTAAACGAAACAACCTGCTTTCACATGAGTTCAGGGGTAGGGAATTTTAAATTAACAAGAGGTGCGGAATATTGGCCAGAATTTCTCTATTATAAGCGGATGAGAAATAATTTGAGTACAACAATGATGGACAGATTGCTTCAGGTGGTGAATAAGCGGATTCGGAAGATTAGTGATAAGCACGTGTTTTAGAGCTAACCCAGAACTGGCATGCTGGATTTATAAAGCTCTATTTAACTTTAAGCAAGAAAATGCGCATTTAAAGCATTTTTATCCATTTATCCGATTACCCATTATGTCTGCTAATGAATTGTGAGGCCAAGGCTAAACGACTAATAGTTTTAATAAAAAATGCTTAGACTCACAATGGCAAGCTCGTTAAGCAGATATTTTCTCTATCGTAACACAAATTACATTTATCGCCTCTTTCTGCTTGCTTATTAAGCACAAGCATCCTAAAATTAGTAGAATAGGGGCAATTATGCTGCCCTTCTTTTAGCGTCCACTTACTATTTAATTAAGAGGTGTTTAACTAGTGAAATCGTTTAAAGCAAGTGAATTAACGGTAAAGCAGCAATACAAGTACATCATTGGTTCCGTCGTTCCCCGCCCTATTGCGTTAGTCACCACTCTCGCACAGGATGGGCAGACAGTTAACATAGCACCGTTCAGTTTCTTTAGTGGTGCATCTGACCAATTACCATTACTAACCATTTCCTCCCTTCGCGCAAATGGGCACATGAAAGATACGGTAAGAAATATTTTAGACCAGAAAGAAGCAGTCGTTCATATTGTTGACATTACGATCGCAGAGGACATGAATGCAACATGTACCTCCCTACCACCTGATCAAAGCGAACTAAGCCTTACTAATTTCACACTATCAGAAAGCAAGCTGGTTGCACCACCTCAGCTTAACGAGCCTAAGATTAAGCTTGAATCAATCTTACATCAATATGTTCCCGTAAAGAATGATGAACAAGTGGTCATCACTGACTTACTTATACTGAAAGTGGTCAATTTTTGTTTTGCTGAATCCGTTTTAGACAGAAGTTATATTAACACGAAAGAACTCAATCCTGTCGCGCGCTTAGCTGGAAACCAATACGCTAGTCTAGACAAAGAATTTACGTTAATTAGGCCAAAATAAAAATAAACAGGACCAATCCTCATAAAGTGAATCGTTAATCACTGGCTTATCTGGTCCTGCCTAGACAAAACAACATCCAATGTAAGATAACAACTGACAAGATAAAGAAGCGCTCTGCTGAATTAACTTACCGCTAGCGCTTCAAAGTTATTTCTTTATCATCTAATAATTCGCTATAATTAAAACCAGATTTACAACATAATAAAATAGGCATATCATTTTACTCTAATAATGATTTACGAGCCACGTTTTACAGATTCCTTTTAATAGCATGATTCATTTATTCATGCTCAACTAAATAATGTCTTATGATGATATGGTTGCAATACCTAACCAAATAAATAACACCCCAATAATCATCCAAATAACGCCAAGGAAACGTGTTCGTGTAATATAAGACTCAGCCGGTTCGTATTCTCTCGCTTTAAACATCATTTCAAGCTCGATCACTCCATTAGGAAAAAAAGCCGAAACCGTTCCCAATACTAGAAAAAATAAGCCACCTAAAATAATCATTTTTCACCACTCCTCTACTGATTAGACTTTGCTCAGCTAAAGTCAAGATCATCTAAAATAAATCATTAATCAATCAAGGTCTTACAGTCAGTTAATCTGCAACAAACTTCAACTTTCTTCTGTACAACAACGGCAATTAATCTATGATACAATATTAGCATTATATAACATGGAGGTGAAGAAACGATGGCGCAACAGGATAAAATTATTGAAAAAAGTAAAACAGCTTATTTTATCTTACTTGTACTCTCATTATTTATGCTAGCGACCTCTATCTTTGTAGTGTGGTATGTGCTCGCATCTGAAGGCGTTATTATTTCTTACAATTTGGCGGTGGAACAAAATGGGCGTTACTTAATCGCTTTTATTGGCTTAATCGCAATTTTGTGGTTTAGCTTGACAACGTTCTCCCTTGCAAAAATGACATTTTCCAATCGACCCTTAGTCATTATCAAACACGATCATTTAATTAATTATTCGGTGGGCATAATTGCCGGCAAAGAAATACCTTTTGTCAACATTAAAAAGGTTTACACAAAATCTTATGGAATTAATTTGTACATTTGTATTCAACTCAAAAATGAAGAAGATTACCTACGTCAGCTCTCTCTAATTGGGCGGTGGATGGCGCGAATGAATAAAAAAATGGGCTTCGAGGTTTGTCTTATTCACTTAAAAAACGCCGCAGAAAAAGTCGACAGAAATGAAATCGTTAATGATCTTAAACAGCGTATCCAAGCGTATTAATGATCATCACTATCTTGGACAGCGCCTGCCTGCTGATTTTCCTTAGCTTTTTGTTTTAAGCGCGGTATTATTTTTCAGGTGCGCAAGTTAACTAGTTTATGACGTAAAGCTTGCCAATAAAGCATGCAGCAGACAAGGGCAAAGTAAATGAGCTAGATGCGAGCGCACTTAAGTAAACTGACTAATTTTATGACAATTGCTGCATAAATCACGCTTAAGAACGAACATTGAATTAATCTGGGTGCCACCTTGACAAATGAACAGATTAACTTCATTCTTTAAATCGTCGCAAGCTAGCAGATATATTCATACTAGATGCCCAACATCAAATCTAAGCATGCCCCTGAAGATGCTCGGTTTGTAGTAGCCCGTAGACAAGGCTATCTGTCCATTCACCTTTATTCCAAAAATCCTGGATAAAATGCGCTTCCTTTCTCATTCCAACCCGTTGACATAGCTTTTCCGATTCTCGATTCCGCGCATCCAAATTAGCTTGAATGCGGTGACAGCCAAAAGTGTCAAAAAGCATATTAATGAGACCTTTTACAGCCTCAGTTGCATAGCCCTGCCCTGCTGACACGGGCAAGAAGCTATAACCAATTTCAATCGTATCCTTCATATCCGTATACCAGACAGATAAATCACCAATAACCTGATCAGCACGGAGGACTGCAAGGTTAAGTACCGTATCCTTTGTCAGTTTATTATTGTTCAGTTTTTTAGTGAAGTTTCTCCGTAAATCACTTTGTGTCCAACTATTATGAAGTAAATATTTGCAGACATTCTCGTCTTGATAAATAGCAAAGACAGCCGTCATATCCTCTGGCTCAAATGGTCTAATAGTTAGCCGTTCAGTGGTAAATTTCATTATATGCCCCCTCTGCTTAAGCAGTAAATGCATTTTAGCACTCCATCTTCATATTACATTGATTATCCCAAGATGACCACTATAAATAGTTTATTACCTAAGTCAGTCCCTCCCTCTTACCAGATCAACACGAGTATAAAGTGAACCTTCAATTAGTCGGGGATCTCCCTTTATCCCCTCACTGGTTGTTAGCTGAACGAATCGGGCCTTTACTGACTTTCTATGCGCTACTAAAGAAACCTCCCGTTGGTCATGCTACAGGAGGTTATACTCTATCTTATAAATTAACTCGCGTCCAAGCCTCGTCTTTCGACTTCTGCTTGATAGAGTTGAAACTGCTTCTCGTACATTGCTAACGTGCTTTTATAATAAAAACCCGTAAGATAAATGGCCAAGAACTTATTCTTTCTTTGATGGTTTAAGCTACGGTAGCCTCTCATTAATTTCTTATCGTTAAACTTCGGTATGCGCTGTTCTTGCCGTCTTAATGTCCCATTTTGAATGACGTTTAATAGCTTTGCAAACAAATAGATAAGTACGACAAACATGACAATGACTAGAATAATAACTATAATTTCAGTTTCCATGCGGCGTTTCCTCCCGGATAATATTTTTTATTATAGCGAAATTTAACGATAAGTAAATCAGCATGATTAACTAAGACAGCTGACCTAGCTACTTATTTATCCAGTTCATTGTAATCATGGCCTAAACTATACCGACTTCTTGCTCAAATCGCTCCAGTGGAACACCTAGTATGGCTGGGGAGAATGTTATTATTACTATGCAATTAGTTATGCTATATTTGCATCGGTAAAAGCACAAAAATAGCTGTCATCCATTTGATTTTTATCAATGGCTGACAGCTCTCCATATTTGTTTTGGTACTGTTTTTCATGTTTTGTCTTGCACTTTCTTGTTCTTAAATCTCCCAAAGCATAAATGCCCCTATTTTCACCAGGGTCTCGATAACCCTCTCTAACCAGCTTGTCTCTTCGTTTCTTTGCTTTACTTTTCGTCATCATGATTCTCCTTTTATTATGGTTATTTTTATTATAAACGTTAGGTGCTATTTTGTACAAAATAGCACCTAACGTTTATAACTAACTATTTATTAGCTTCCCGTTGTCCTTTGTGCTCGTACAAATTGATGTCAGCATAATTTAGTAATTGCTGTATAATTTGTACAGTCTCTGGATAAGCGGAGATTCCCACCGTAATGCTAATCCCAAACTCTTTGCTAGAACCCCGATTGAATTTGAGCTTACTCACCTCATCCTTAAGTTGTAATGCAATTTCTTCTGCAGCTTGATAACCGATATTCTCAAACAGCGCAACAAACTCATCACCTCCACGCCTTGCGACTATACCATGAGGGCTACACACTTTTTCAAGAACCTTACTCACCTCAATTAAAACTAAATCACCCGTAATATGGCCAAAGCGATCATTAACCGCTTTAAATAAATCAACATCAATAAACAAGACCGCAATTTTCTTACTCGTCAATTTTTTATCCTTGAGTAGGCGCTCATATAAGAAGGTAAACTGTCGTAAATTTAATAAACCAGTCAAGTAATCCCGTTGTGCTTCGACAATCACTTTTTCATAATGTGTAGCCACTGCTGTAAAGTATTCAGTAAAGGTATAGACCAAAAAACTGAGAATGACAAGACCTGAGCAATAAGGAATAATAACGTTGAAAAACCCCTCTCCTCTCAACAAAAAATGAAAGCTTACTCCTGCTACTAAACATTTTGTCAGAACAACATAAATCCATTTCTCGTGTCTTGGTATCTCGAGCTTTGAAATAAAATAAGTGGCAACGGTCACGACCGAAACCGCTGTAATGGCAACAATAGAACTAATGTTAACACCATAGTATGTTAGCCGAAAAATATTAATCATCACTGCCGTTAAAATCGCTGCTCTCCGTGAGTAATGAATAGCAACAAGTGCAATCGGAATTAAACGAAAGTCAATCAGTTGGCCTTCAGTCACACTCACACTATATAGAATGAGACTACAGCCTAGTAAACCGGCAATAACCCCAATGCTTATTTCTTTTGTAATTGAATTTAACGTGTACAGATGACTATTTAGTAAAATAGAAACAATCGTTACGGCACTAATCATAATGGTCGCATTAATAAATAAGCCACTAAAGATGTCGATCATATTATCGCTCCTTATTACTACTCCTAAACACTTGAAAAGCCCAGATTAAGGCATCATTGCAAGCTTTCCAAGTATAAAATTGCTCTTTTTGTAATGCTACTTAACTAAGTATAAAACATAGTTCCGCTTACTTAAAGTGAATCTTTAATCAGTACGGGTTTTACGGAATATTAGATGAGCCAATCGGTCTTTTACTGATTGTTGCTCTGCGCTAAATGTCTTTAAGGAAAAGAACCCTGAGATTTGTTAAGAGGATGAGTAAAGAGCAGCGTTTGGCAAGAATCGGGAGTTGCATTTAATTTATGCTGTAATTCCTTAATAACAATCATTAATTAATACAACTTAGCGAATAACTAATAGCATTTATTATTCATTTTTTCATATTATTATATTGTAATATGTTAAAATTTAGTTTAACCTAATTATAGAATAAACTTTTACAAAAATAACTAATTATCTATATTAATTACTCTTAATCTATGTAAGTTGGTTAAGTTTAGAGAAGTTGAAGGAGGAAGTAATTTATGCGAAAAGTTAGACTAATCTTTAACTGTTTAGTTGCATCAGTGCTTACCACATTAACAATTTTAGTAATTAGCTTTATAGTTCTTTTATTTAGTAATGAGCATGTTGGATACTATACAACATACTTTGGAGCTGTAACCTTGGAAATAAGTGAGGACTCTCCAGAATGGGATTTGTATATGCAATTTGGACTAGATATTAATCAATTACATCCAATATGGATAACAATTCTATTAATTAGTATCTTTTATTATGTCATATCAGTTAGCTATATATCTATTAAACACAAGCCAAAGTTAACATTGTGATTAATTATACTATCTATATCCAAAAATTAGAATTCATTAGAATTTGATATGGTGCATTAGCTATTCTTCTTTCAACTGTAATAGATGTTTTTTTTATTCACACAGAAATTTTTAAAGAAGTTTGCATGCGTTCCATTTAATTAAGTATAGCATTCTTTAGAAAGCATACTTAAGTTACCAAAGAAGCATTCTGTAATGTTTTGTATATAAGTCACAGTCTCATCGTCTTTCTGAGAAAGAGCTTCTTGAACTAGAAATACTGATTATGATAAGTCTTTGTAAAGGGACTTTTTCGATTTAAGCTAACGAGACAAAAAATTCACATCCATAACAAATCATGTAGTAATACTTGCTTCTTTTGTCTCTTAAATATCCTTTCTACTGAAAAATCCAGCGTACTAACAGAATACTTGCTTCTGCTCAGTCATCACGAATTTGCATGCGCTAAACTTCTGTTTTTTGAATATGAATTCAAGGCATCATAAAATATGATAGTTTGTTAATATAAACTAGATATCGCTTTAGTCGATTTCCTTTAATTTTATAGGTACGAAAGCCTCCATTTGTGCAAAACCTTGTGCCTTAATCACCTCTGGCGGCGTGATAATATGCCCCATTGGATAGTGATTTCTATATTTGTTAACCTCGAAAACATCCGATTTTTCAATCCAGTCCAAAATCTGCTTATAAAGTCGATCATTTTCTTCATCATCACCGTCTTTATAGTAATAAGTCGCATATAATCCGCCATCAAAATCAACTGTTTTAAAACCACCTGTATCAAAATAATCTGTCATAGCATAAATCCATACCATTCCGCCTTTTTCTTCATCAAAATAGAGAAAATCGCGTGGCGTAAAATTATCCTGGTGCCTTGGCGACAGCTCTGAAAAAAATGCGTTAAATTTACCAAGAATTCCATTTTCCGAAAAGTCAAAAGCTGTGTCAACCCCTGAAGTTACTGCTCTGAATGGTGGTAGTGAAATAATTCTAAATGTCATAATTTCTCCTTTGATTAGCCGTCTTAAATTTATTAATTAACGAGACAACTTCATCCATACAAATCGCAAAATCATGTAATTTACTAACTATTTTTGGACGATTTTCTTTATTTTGTAAGGCTTCAAGTGTAATATTAAAACCGCCACCAATCGCCTCTAAATCTGTGCCATAGTCATTGTTCCAATATTGACCAGTTTCTGTATAAATATCGATGATTTCGCCAATAAAATCCATGTCGGGATTGAGTTCAAGCGCCTGTTCTAAAAAGCCCTTACAACCGCCACTATTTGTGGCAAGACAGCAGACATAAACGGTGTGCAAGGCCCAATTATCAAAATTCACAGCTTGAACTTGCTCAAAGAAACCGCTGTCTATTTTGTCTGCCCATGTACGAAATGCGTTAGCACCTAGGACAAATTTTTCATTCTCAATAGCAAATAAATCGGGTAGGGAAAGTATGCGATTACGGTAGATTTTCGCTAGTTCTTTCTCTTCCAATTTTTCACCAACAAAGACCCACCCGTGGCAATATTCGTCTTCTTCAGCATAATTTTTGGGAAGTAAATCCTCAAGTGAAATACTATCAGGTTCGCTGGCATCCGCCCCAGTGTAAAGCAAGGTTTTCCCGAAATCCGCATAACCGACTAAAACGCCCCAACTAAACCGACCATGAGGATTTTTACCATAATCATTTAAAATAACTGGCACACCTTTATCAATGTAACTCATAACCATTTGAACGTACATTTCACGGTTACTAAGAATTTGTTTCAATGGAACAAAAGTGCTTGCATAACCACAATTACTAAAAATCAGCTCCACTATTTCATGTTTATTTTTCTCACTTATTAAATAATCAAGCGCACTATTTCCTCTAAAATAGTCCTTAGAATAAATTTGCGTGAAATTATCGCCCGTAAGTCCTGCAAAGAACCAATAATCGAAATCTTTCTCTCCCAAGCACTCCATTAGATAGCCAGCACACCCATTAAACCAATAATTTTCTCCATGTTCTTCGCGGGCGATCGGGTGCAAATTCGGCAAAATATTGTTACTTTGTTTTATATTCACTTTCAGCGCTCCTTGCGTTGTGTTTATTTTTGGCATGCTTTTTAGCTGTGAAATTTTGATAGAGCGAAACAACTTTTTATCCTGCCCGTTTGTGCCAATTACAATAGTTTGTGGTTTGATATAATTATATCATTTGACGTTCGGTCAAAGTCACGAAAATTAATGACTATTATTAGTTTTTTTAAAAGTAGATAGGTTACTGTTGATATAACAATGATAAATTTCCACCCAGAGCATCTTTAGTACTATTAATGGCTGTTTCTAATATGTACCTAGCACCAGCTAATAAAGATTGAATTGCATTCTATTAATGCATGAATTGCTGAGTTCTGGTCGACAAAAAAATAAATATGCCGACAAATATTATTTTGTTTTCCTATATCTCTCCTGTTACTATTTTTTCATAATTGCACTTTATAATATTTTTAATTATTTCACCTGAATCAATTTCATTCTTTTACCTACAGGTACGGAAAGTATTTTTTGATTAAACGCTTGACGCTTCCTTTAGGGAAGCCTATATAATACAAATAAATCAAGAAACAGGGAGGGTATAAAATTGTGAAAAATTTAATAAAAATTAAAGATCTCTCTAGTAAATATAACATTACAGCTCGTACCTTACGTTATTATGAAGACATTGGATTGCTAACGAGTATACGTCATAATGATGTGGCTTACCGAATGTATAATAAACATGCAGTTCAGCGAATCGAACAAATACTTATTCTACGTAAACTGAACATCAGCATTAAAGATATTCAACGCATTTTTGCCTCTTCTGATTCAAAGGTCGTTTTAGATGTGTTAGGAAAGAAAGTCGAGCATATTGATGACGAAGTCTCCTTGTTACACGAATTAAAGGAGATTGTACTTGATTTCATTCAGGAAATTGAAAGAATAAACTTTACTGATCACTCAGATATAAAGCAACTTTACAGTAAAGCAAAAGAAATTGAGCAACAGATTGTAAATAAAGACTATATTGGAAAAACTGCCAACATTAGTCGTTTAATTGAGATAACAGATAGATTGGATAAGAAAATTCCCGATGTCATGGTTGTTAGAGTCCCACCATTTAGAGCATTGACATCTGGTACGCATTCATGGAAAGAAATTTTCAAACAAGGTGGATATATGTTTCAATTATGGCAACATTACCACTCGTTTAAAACAGTTATATTTGACTGTTTAGATTTCACATTAGTGAGGACTGATGATAAGGGTGAAATGATCTGTGCCGTTAAAAATAATGTTCACGATGTTGATGTCAGCCCGCTTAAAATTATTGATTTCCCTGGAGGTCTCTATGCTATGGCAGTCAGTATTGATGAGGATGATGAGAGTATCCGAAAGGTACAAGATAAAATCTGTCAATGGATTGAGATGACCAATTTCAAACTGGATGAGAGCCGAAGCTTCATGTTCAATATGCCATATCTGGATGAAGAAAATATCTATCAACAAGATGTTGAAAAAGGATTAGGTTATCGACAAATGCAGAGATATGTTCCGATTAAATTGAAAGAAGAAAAGAACTAGTAAATCACAGCACTTTGGCAAATCGGACTGATAGAAAAATATAGGAAACATGAGAAGATTGACTAAATAATTATATTGAGTTTTTTGCCATCTCAGGGTTACTATTTGGATAAAGTTCCAACTGTCAAACATATTCTACCTTGGGTACTTCTCTTGTAAATTCTCACTGTTTATTAGTCGATGAAAATCGTTCCTTAAAGACCTAAGAGTGAAAATCTCTTTTCCCTTGATGGATGAAGAAGCAGGGACTAATACTGCCTTGATCCCTTGTCGATACTTATTCAAGTTGTTCTACGAAATAAAAGCGCGATTTCAAGCATGAGCTCCGCAAAGGCAATCTATATGATAATGCGCTCATGGAATCTTCCTACAAGACAATAAAAAGATAGCTAATCAATGATGCAGATTTTACATCCACTGATCACGCTCAAATAGAAAATTTTAAATACATTGAAACCTATTGCAATAATACAAAATGGATTCATTCTGTACTAGGCTATTTAATCACCAAAAGAATTTGAAAGAAATAATTCCTTGATTCTGTTAACTTAATGTCTAGTTTTTCTTGACAGTTCCACCTGTTTATCAAATGGGGGAGCAAATTATCAATGTCCAAACTTATTTTATTACTCCCACTCTTTTATATTCTAGAGACTTAAAAGTAATATGGTTGATTTATAGCCATTTAGAATAAAGGATTTGGATAATGACAAAAGTTCTTTTATAGACTATTCCTCTTCATGCTTATATGAAATTTAAAACTCCTCTCCACTGTCTAACACTCCACATAAAAAATCTCTTTTGAGTTTGCAAATTAAATCATTTATACTTATGCTTTTTTCCTTGTTAACAGCTCTAAAAATAACTAAATGAACCTACGTCAATATTTGTTGAATCTTCTAGTGATTTATTTAAACCAGTTAAATAAATCCTGCCAATACATAATTTTGTTAGGAGCAATAATGAGACTCACATCTTCTCATTTGCGGATAATAGTTATCGGTATACAAATGCTTTGTCTGAAAAAATAATGAATATATTTAGACGCTACAATATTATTGGAATATAACTTACACTTTTATGTTTTTTTTTATTGTTTAAAGTAAATTTTCAGTGTATGTTAATTATAGAGAGAAATTAACAATAACTATATGTGGAAAATAAAATCATTATAAGGGAATCAAATGTGGTAATTTTCTGTTTATAAAATTGTTATTTTTGAAAAGAGGTTCTTTTTTAAAAATAACGTCGCAACTCCTTATTACTAATCAAGAACGCAGTGTTTCATTCTTGCTGTTTGAATTAATCATGGCATTAATAATAGTTAGTGCTATTTCCTTCTCTAATGTAATTGCTATTTTGTTACGCTCTAGCTTTTCTTATGTAACACTCTTAATCTGTACAAATTGTCTTTAGTAGTATAGTTGTATACTTATTCCTAAAATTACTATATTTTCTAATATTATATGTTTTAGAATTTTTCAAATTAACCAAATTAAAATTTCTAATATGACTCTTAATTTTTACAGGATTTCTTTACTTTCTGTACCGTGATGTTATGAATTCTGTTATGGGAGATGTGGTTTTAGTGAATTTTCATTACTGGTCTCAAGATTCATAATCGGTATGGTTATGGTTTCACATTGACTTTGTTTATTTTCTTGTTATTATCTGCTGTATTAATCTTTACTATTTTGCGTGTCCCTAATGAGCTTTATACAGAGGAAAAATAAGTAAGTATTTAAAAAATGCAATTTGATTTTTAAATACGATTGAACTTAGCTTACCTAATTAATAATGAAATTATAGAAGTAATGGTGAAGTAGAAAGCAATAAAACCAAAAAAATTGTTTGCATAATATTTGACGTTGGTGAAGGGTATTCTCTCTATTGAAAGCGTTTGAAAACAAAAGAGATTTTCACTGGCGTCTCTTATGTACATATAAACAAGACTAAAAAGTAATGTTAAAGTAAGGAGAAATCAATAAAAAAAGAAGGAAACTTCATGAGTAGATACCTTTCTGAAAAATGGCTTAACTTTTTTATGTACATAATATTGACTAAGATCCATATTATGGTATAGTATTTAAAATAAATGTTATAAAGTAATATTTAGGAATAATAAATATATAGTCTAGTTTTATATGGCGCTTTACTCTAAAATAAAAGTATTATCTAGTCATCACACTAAGTGATACGGATTACATTGAGATTTAGTAAAATAAGATTAATATGTATGATTTTTTCTGAATTTAGAGGTTACTAAATAAACTTATAGGGATTCATAAATAATATTTTTTTGAAGAAGGTTGTAAAAAATCAAAGGTGAAAACTAATTATAAGCATAAAAAGGGAGTAAAAATTCAGATGCAATTATTAAATTTTATTAATACAACTCAATTGGATAATTGCGTTGAGGTGGAGCGGGCAAAACTACTCTGTTTCTATCATTATAAAGAAACGGGAGAGGGCATTTTTACAATGACTCAAATAAAAAATTTGATGATAGAAAGCGGCTATAATGCTCCAAACCCATCCCGTCTAAAAAATAAACTTTTAAAAGGGAAAGACAAAATTTTTTTACCTGAAAAAAAAGATAAAAGTAAATTTATTTTTATCTCAGCTAAATTGCAAGAATTAGAAAGTAGCTTAAATGAATTATGGGATGATACAGAAACGATTGATTCCGACAGTGAATTATTGGAAGAATCAAAGTTTTGTGGAAAAAGAAAGTATTTGGATAAGTTGATACATCAGATAAATCACTCCTATGCTCATAATTGTTATGATGCTTGTGCAGTCCTTATGAGAAGACTTTTTGAAGTAGCACTTGTGCTTTCATTCCAACACTATAATATAGATGATGATATAAAAAATAAATCTGACTCAGGATACATAATGTTAGAGGGAATAGTAAAAAATGCAAAAAATAATAAGACATTAAAATTATCTCGTATCAAAAATGAGTTTGACACATTTCGGAAAGTTGGCAATTTTTCTGCTCATAATATTACCTATACAGCAGGAAAAAAAGATATAGATGATATAAAACTTAATTATCGTGTGATGCTTGAAGAGTTATTTAATAAATCTGGCTTTCCAGTATAAGGAGTGATAAAGTGCAAAATCGTGTGAAATTTAAAATTGGAGAGATAGAGTTTGAAGCGGAGGGATCAGCTGAAACAATAGAACGTGAAAGGGCTGTATTCATGAATAAGCTACTTCCTGCCGCTGTTGATGCTATTGTTCGTACTCGTGGAGAGCGTCAAACTAAATCAAATATCGGAGTAGTTGAGCAACCTGCTACACTTCTTGAAATTGAGAATAAAGAAGATTCGTACAGTATTTCCCCTGCTAAAGACTTATCGCGAACAAGTTTAGTTTCATATTCAAACGGATTTGGAAAATTGACAGAGCAAGATTTTGTATTAATTGCGGCTTATTATGAAGAAAATAAAAATGGAATAAAATCTTTTTCATCAGAAAATGTTAAACAATATTACTCTAATGCTAGAAGGAAAAAATATTCTAATAACAGTCAATTATTAAATGATTTAGCTCAAAAAGGTCTTATAATGGATGACTCAAATGCTGAAAAAGCCCATCCAAAACATTATGTTTTAACTAGTGAGGGATTGGAATATGTTGAAAGTTACCAGCCAAAAGAAGATAGTGAAGTGAAATCTAAAGCAACAAGACAGAGGAAAAAACTAGATAGAAAGTCCTCTACATATGCATCTCTTAGTGCTGATGATTTAAAGCTCAAAAATTATCCAGAAATTAAAAATCAAAAAACGTTTAAAGAAAAAATGATATTAACTCTTTATATTGTTACAGTGGAAGGTAAAGGCGAATGGTTTTCGAATGCTGATGTTCAATGCTTAATGACTGACATTTTAGGGTTATCCTCTTCAGAAAAAATAATTAGTAATATTTTTTATAAGAATAAAAGTTGGTTTAAGTCAGAACAAGATCCTACTAACAAAAAGGCTTACACTCATAAACTGTTACAAGGCGCAAAAGATTTTGCACAATCAATTATTGAAAGTGTAGAAAAATAACTATCTCTTTTTTACTCAAATTTATATAAAATAAATGGAAAATTTGATTCTTTTAGTTTCTATTAAAACCCTTACACCAACTTCGCACCACTATTTTTATATTCCTAAATGTTTTCCTATCCCCTTTTAAATATAGGGGAATGTCGATTTGCGTGGCTTGCATCACACCAATCACATCTTGTCTGAACGGTTGACTAACACTTCGTCAGCCAACCGTTCAGACGTTTTTTTGCATAATTTCGCTTTTTGGCGGAAAAGCACACAAAAAGAGGGACATCTTCTAAAGATTATCCCTCTTAAAACCCGCTCAAGTATTTCCTTCAAAACTCCCCTGACGGAGTCTAGGCGGGAATATACTCAAATCAAGTCAATTTAGACACCAAAAAGTGCTCTTAAATAAACCTTTTACTATCAGATCAGGACAGTGGGCTATTCCCACTCAATCGTAGCCGGTGGCTTACTCGTCACATCATAAACAACCCGATTAACATGATCAACCTCATTCACAATCCGTGTTGAAATCTTCTCCAATACATCCCACGGAATCCGCGCCCAATCAGAAGTCATTCCATCAATTGAAGTAACTGCACGAATACCAATCGTGTGGTCATATGTTCTCGCATCGCCCATTACCCCAACACTGCGGATGTCTGGTAGGACGGTGAAATATTGCCAGATTTCACGTTCTAGACCTGCTAATTTGATCTCTTCCCGCAAAATCGCATCTGATTCACGAACAATCTCTACCTTTTCATCTGTCACTTCACCTAAGACACGAATCCCTAATCCTGGTCCTGGGAACGGCTGACGCCACACAACTGCTTCAGGAACACCAAGCTCAATCCCTAATGCCCGCACTTCATCCTTAAATAACGTATTTAATGGCTCGAGTAGTTCAAACTGCATATCTTCTGGCAAACCACCGACATTGTGGTGAGATTTGATTGTCTGAGCGGTTTCGGTGCCGGACTCGACAATATCAGTATACAAAGTTCCTTGGGCAAGGAAATCCATGTCCTTTAAGCGTGCTGCTTCGTCATCAAAGACATAAATAAACTCGTTACCAATAATTTTACGTTTTTGCTCGGGATCGCTAACGCCTCTTAGCTTGTTCATAAAGCGTTCTTTTGCGTCAATGCGAATGATATTCATATTAAAGCCGTCACGGAACGTTTCCATGACCATATCGCCTTCGTGCTTACGTAACAGCCCGTGATCAACAAAAATACAGGTTAGTTGATCGCCAATTGCTTTATGAATGAGTGCAGCAACAACAGATGAATCGACGCCACCACTTAAGGCACAGAGCACTTTGCGGTCGCCCACCTTTTCTTGCAGTTTGGCAACTTCTTGTTCTACAAAGTTAGCCATCGTCCAATCGCCGGTACAACCACTAATATTAAAGACAAAGTTGCGCAGAATATCATTACCATAAATTGTATTACGCACCTCTGGGTGGAATTGCACACCATAGATCTCTTTATCTTGATGGCGCATGGCTACAATCGGTGTTGATGGGTTTGTTGCTTCAACAACAAAATCAGCTGGGGCTGCGACCACTTTATCACTATGACTCATCCACACGGTTTGCTCGTTTGGAGTGCCGATAAACAATTGCGCACCGTCTGTGACAGCGATATCCGCTTTGCCATATTCACGTTGGCTTGAGCGCTCGACCGTACCACCAAAATGCTGGGTAATCAGCTGCATGCCGTAGCAGATACCTAACACTGGAATACCTAAATCAAAGATTGCTTCATTAACGCGGAAGCTATTCTCACCATAAACACTATGAGGGCCTCCTGAGAGGATAATCCCCTTAGGATTAATCGCTTTAATTTCTTCAATTGTTATTCGGTGGGAATGAAGCTCACTGTAGACACCGAATTCACGAATACGGCGGGTAATCAATTGATTATACTGGCTACCGTAATCAAGGACTAATATCATTTCATTTTCAACCTGCACACTTGCCACTCCTTTTCAAATCATAATCTTGTCCCATTAAGCTAGCATGGCTAGCACGCTAAAACATGAAAAAAACTACCCCTGTCCAAAAAAAGACAGAGGCAGAATAATTTACACAGTTATTCCGCCTCTATAGTCAGGAAATTAATGGTCTCCCGGTAGAAACTCTCGAACCTTATTATCGAGGATATACAGAGGTGCTTACTATAATAATGCTTCTATTCTATCAATCGCGATTCGCTTGGTCAAGCTAATATTGTTTCCAGAATGGATCGGTATAGCTGTTGGATTTTTTCTGGTTCCACTAGCTCAGCTTCATTGCGATATAGAATCCGTGAATAGTAACTTGTTAGCTGCGACAGCTCATTTGTAGCCAGTTTCTGATCAACGATTTGGGCAAATTGCTGGAGCGTCTGGTCGGCTGAGCGTTTTAAGCCACGTAGCGCAAGCAGCTTTAGTAACATGTGATAGGCATGCTGAAGCTCTTCGGCTGTACTAAAACGGGCCCAGCGCCAGAAAAAGAGCTGCTTGATGCACCATTTCCACCTAATTCCCGCAACAACGATGGCTAAGATGACCAGTCCTAACAGCCAGGGCCAAATCGTTACTGTCACAGATGGTGCTTCGTCGGCCTCTTCTGCCGTAGCCTCAAGCTCTGATTCATTCTCTCCTTGCGTTTCATCCTCTTGTTCCTCTTGCTCTTCATCCTGCTCAGGTTGCTCGGTTTCTTCTATTTCCTCTTCATTTAACGGATCTTGTTCATTTTCCGTGTCCCCTGTTTCTTGATAGACCATTTCTTCACCGCTAAAGCCAATCGTTGGTTCAAAGGATACCCAGCCCTGCTCTGGGAAATAGACCTCGACCCACGAGTGGGCATTGCTATTTCTCACCTCATAACGATAGAGCGTCTCATCCTCAGTTGATAGGTTTTCAAGAAGCTCGCCGCCAGTGAAGCCCTTCACCCAACGGGCGGGAATGCCAAGGGTACGTAGCATCACTACCATTGCGGTTGAGAAGTTATCACAGTAGCCGTACTGGGTTTCAAACAAAAATTGATCAACATAGTCCTGATCATCACGAGGAATTGGAACATTCCGCGTTTGATAGGTAAACTCGCCTTGATCAAAATATTGCTCAATCGCAACGACCTGATCATAGATCGTCTCTTCACCCTCAGTAAGTTCGGCCGCCAATTGATAGACGCGTTCAGGCAAGCTATCTGGTAGTTGCAAATAACGAGTAGCAGCAGCAGGATAGCCACCCACTGAATTTCTTAATTGGTCTGTTGAGAAATCAGGATATTGATAAAAAAGGCTGATCGGTTCATTTCGTGGTAAGCTACCTTGTTCAGACTGAACAAACCCACTCTCCTGGTCAAAAATAAAGCCACCATTTTCGGTCGGAGCTGGCTGAGATAGCCCATATGGATAAACGAGATAGTCAAAGTTAACCGCATCTAAATACTCGACCGTTGCTTCCTGCATCGGTTGAGTATTGTCATTAAAATTGATCTCAAGAGCATCTGCTTCAAACGGTTGAAAGTTTAAATCCGTTGTTCGTTCCCAACCACTTCCTGTGTAAAAATCCTTTGACTCAATGCGCCAATAGTGATTAGACTGTGTTTCTGTCCGAAATAGCGGGGTATTGTTTTGAGCAAATGAACCACCAAGTGTACTGTCATCCTCACTATAGCCGACTTGACTTAGTCCACCGACACCATTGGCAAATAACCCCGTTAACTCAGTCAAAAGCGGGACAGGGTCTGGCCAGACTGGCTCACGTTTAGGCAGTAAAAAGCCAAGCAATAGACTAGCAATTAAGAGCATCGCTAACGGCGTAACCAGTTTGTTAAGCCATTTGGTCAAATTAACCTTTAGTTGATACTGCTGAAGTCGCTTTAAATATGACGTTAAGGCAAGCATGACAAGGCTTATCGCAAACAAACGAATAATGGCATAATTGGCTTGATAATTTGTAAAAGTATCAAGGACCGTGACAAAAGTAAACGTAAGCAGGATATAAATAAATGCTCGCTTCATCGTAATTAACCAAAAATAGAGCAAATAGCTTAATAGCGTAATGAGCAGCAAAAATAACAGCACTTCAAACATATCGGTTAGTCCGTACCAATTTAATCTACCAATTGCCCGGCTATTTAGTTGCCACTCATTTATTAAATAGCTGGTCCATTGCTGACTGAGCATCGTACCCGGAAGAAAAAGCCAATTGACAATAACGATGATTGCACCACTTTTAATAATAATCGACAGCACTGCCGGTAGCTGTAAATAGGTTAGCGTAAAGCAAAAAACGGCAAAAATGGTAAATAACCTAAAGTAATCGGTGTCTGCAAGTTCCTGAAGCGGCTTAATCCACTCTAATGCCAGCAGTAAGCCACCAAAGTAAAGACAGGCTGTTAGCACGGACTGGCCTTTTCCAAGCGTTGTTTGTTTCTTCACTAAATATTCACCACCCAACGGTCGTTCGCTAACACTGACTCTGTGATCTCAATAACAATAACACCGATATATCTAAGCTGTTCGGCTAGAAGCTTCTCTTGCTTAGCTTGAGCAGCTTGGGCTTTCGTCCAATACACCGTCATATGCTTAACATGACGCTTTAGTAACTTAAATTGCTCAACCTGCCCGTCTGAGAGATGATCAGTAAAGAGATGGATAAAGCTTGCTTTAAATAGCAGTTGCTTTTGTCTAATCGTGCGCCAATCCATTGTCCGACCAGTTGTTAGCTTAGTGAATACATCAACTATAGTTTCTGGTTTATCCTTTACTGATAAATAATGTTGTTCAGAACCAATATAAAAGAAATCAATCTGATGATTTCTTCGTGCTAAGTACTGTAGCAGGCTTGAGGAGGCGGAGATGTTCCACTCAAATCCAGCGCTTTCCTTTGCCCCAATTAGTACAATAGCTCCTTCGGCATTTTGCTCCTGATCGAATTCTTTGGTCATTAACGTCTCTGTTCGAGCGGTTGCCTTCCAATTAATTGAGGAGACACGGTCGCCTGGCAGATATTCTCGTGCCCCAGTTACCACATTCGACCGTACTGCTTGAATTGATGAACTAGCTTGATCTCCAAGCTGTTGGATGCGATTGGTCCAGTTGGTTACGAGCGCTAAAGATGCTGGACGTACGATTAGTTCCGTTGCAGTTGAGACGATAGTTTCCTTAGAAACAAATCCGAATGGATCATGGACGATGAGCTCCAAATCATTAAATTGATGGATACCACGTGGTAATTGACTTAATTGATAGCTAAACATTAACCTTTTTCGAAAAATAGGATAAACGATCTGCTTCACGGTTAGCTTTCTATTTTTTGAAAGATCATCTACTAGTAGTGCTGGCCAATTATCTTTAGGAAAACGGACCGCCAAAGATGAGGGCAGATGCTCCTTAACAATTAAATATGGAAACGGTAGCGGTAGCCTGCGCTCTAACACAAGCTGAATGGTAACCGATTGCCCAGCTGCAATTGCCTCTAACGGCACAATTCGCTTAACCTGCCATTTCCCAATTGGATAAAGGAGCAAGATTAGATAATAAAGCAGGAACGGAAGGCTCGCATAGAATAAGAACCAACTGACAAAGCCACCCTGAAACATTGCATAGCTAAATAACGCTGCAAAAAGAACCGCTAGCTGCACCCATTTGGTCAGAAGCTTCAGCCATTGACGCATTAGTTAAATGCCTTCCGTGCAGGAATATCAAGCTGACGCATAATGTCTTTAATAATTAATGCACCATTCTGCTTGCTGTATTTGGCCTCATGGGTCAAGATAAGACGATGACCTAGAACGTATTGAGCGAGGTAAGTCACATCATCAGGAATAACGTAGTCACGTCCGTGAATAAAAGCATAGGCTTTAGCAGCACGCAGTAAGGCAATGGAGCCACGCGGGCTGACGCCAAGCTCAACAGCACTATGCTTCCGAGTTGCCCGGACTAACTGAACAATAAACTGCTGGACAAGTGGATCAACATAAACGTGATCGACCTCTTCCTGCATCTTAACAACATCAGCTTTCTCAAGGACCGCTGTTAACGATTCAATCGGGTGTACGTCGCCCATGACACGAAGCATTTCTAGCTCATCTGCTTCAGCTGGGTAGCCCATATTAAGCTTCATTAAAAAACGATCAAGCTGTGCCTCTGGCAATGGATAGGTCCCCTCGTATTCAATCGGATTTTGAGTTGCCATCACAAAGAAGGGCTGATCAATTTTGACCGTTTCACCATCAACGGTTACACTTGACTCCTCCATTGCCTCAAGTAAGGATGATTGTGTCTTTGGTGAGGTCCGATTAATTTCATCAGCTAAAATAATGTCCCCGACAATTGGCCCCTTGCGATATTCAAACTGCTGTGTTTGTGGATGATAAATAGACACGCCCGTAACATCTGACGGTAATAAATCCGGGGTAAACTGAATGCGACTAAATGCACAATTTAAGGATTTAGCTAACGCACGCACAAGCATGGTCTTCCCAACACCTGGAACATCTTCTAGTAACACATGTCCCTTAGCTAAGAGGGTGGTTAAGCTCAAAACGGCTATTTCACTTTTTCCAATAATAACCTTTTGGATATTCTCAACGACAGCATGTGTCGACGATTTAATTTCAAGCATATTATTAAGTCCTCCATTTCCCAGTAACCCTACTACCCCTACTATACTATATTTTTTTACCAAAAAGAAACAGTTTACCGCTATTACGCTCGGTTTTTGTCTTTTTTTAGAAACTTACCTGTAGTTGAAACAGGACTAGCCAATAATCATCTTAGCTTTCGGGTACTTATATAAGTCTTTCGTTGGCTTTCCTCTAATGATGAATAAAAAGGAAAAGATTCCAATCCGACCGACAAACATCATGATCATGATGATGATCTTGCCAAACACCGTCAAGTCACTGGTGATTCCTAAGCTAAGCCCAGTTGTTCCAAAGGCAGAAAAAACCTCAAAGGTAATTTCTAAATTAGAAAACGGCTCACTAATTGACAAGCAAAGAACAGCTAGTAAACAAAGGAACAGGGCAGTTGTCATTACAATAAACGCCTTCAAGACATCCTCCCTGGCAATCTCTCTTTTAAATACTTTAATTGCGGTATGGCCTTTGGCATAATGATAAATCGCCAATAAAACAATTGCAAAAGTCGTCGTTCGAATGCCACCCCCGACACTACTAGGGGAAGCACCGACAAACATTAAGAATGAGAAGAACATAAGTGTAGTCGGGGTGAATTGATTAATGTCTAATGTCTGTAAGCCCCCATTACGTGTTGTAATTGATTGAAAGAAACTATGAATAATAGCAGTTAGAAAGCTATCGTCAGCTAAAACATGCTGCCGTTCTAATAAATAGAAGATAACTGCACCGAATAATACTAATAAAAAGAAAGTAGTCGTGGTTAGCTTAGCAAAGGTGCTAAAGCGAAACCGATGGCGTTCTGCTTTGCGCATAAACAACCACTGTTCAATTTCCATAAGCACGGGAAAACCGATTGCCCCTGACACGAGTAAACACATATTAACAATCTGAACAAAATAATCGTTCGCGAACGGCTCTAGTGACGCCCCAGTAATATCAAAACCAGCATTAGTCGTCGCACTTACCGATGCAAAAAAACCTTGCAGCCAAGCTTCCTGCCAGGTATCAAAATAATTAAGATAATGCAGGCTCAAAATTATCATGCCAACAAGCTCAATAAACAAAACTGTTCTAAGAATCTTTAACATGAGTTTAACTAAACCAGATAGAGTAGATCGATTTTGATCGACTGAAATAAGCTGACGTCCGCGGATGCCAATTTTCTTTCCGAGAAGAAGGTAAATAGTCGTACCCAGCGTCATAATTCCAATACCACCAAATTGCAAAATAAAAGCTAAAGCAAAATAACCAGCTGTATTAAAGGTTAATTCAATCGGTACAGCAGTTAAACCGGTAACACTAATCGCACTTATAGCCGTAAACAAGGTATCAATAAACGAAACGGTAACACCATCTTCAAGAAAAAAGGGCATACTTAATACCAGTGTAGCAATAGAAATAGCCATTAAATAAAAAATGACAAATAATTGAAACGTAGAGAGCTGCGGTAATTTTCTAAAGGGCAAACGTAATATTTTAAACATCTTAAATTCCTCATTTCAAACTAATAAAGTGTATCTGCAACCAGCGCGGGTTTTCTTTCTCGGCTACTTAGCATATTGGGATTCTCCTCCTATTCTTAAAGGGAGGCTTACAGTCAACTAAGCTACAATAAAGCTAGTCTATTTCTTTTATATAAATACGTCAAGCCTCCTGTTAATTCGCATTTATTTTATAAATTTCCTTCTACTTGCAAGCGATTTTTAGAATGTCCATATCATATTCGTTACTCTGATGTTTATTTTCAGCGCTTCTCTACTTTTATCCGCGACTCACTCCTTTTTATCCGTGCTCCTCTACTTTTATCCGCGACTCACTCCTTTTTATCCGCGCTCCACTGCTTTTATCCGCGGCTCACTCCTTTTTATCCGTACTTCACTGCTTTTATCCGCGACTCTTTCCTTTTTATCCGCGCTCCTCTGCTTTTATCCGCAACTCTTACGTTTTTATCCGCGCTTCCCTGCTTTTATCCGCGACTCTTACCTTTTTTCCACGCTCCTCTACTTTTATCAGCTACTCAGGCAATTTTTTATAAATTTAATGCGCGAATAAGGTCGCCATAATTCCCCACACCCTAGTTAATTATTCCTAATAGGAATTAATTGATTTATTGTGCTATTCATGCCATAATTTTTTATAGTAAGGAGTGAATGAATCGTGTTAAATGAACAAAATCAGCATTTATTTCGTGAGGCCCTTAATCATACTAATGTCGGATTAATAATTACCGATCCTAGTCTCCCTGATCACCCCATTGTTTTTGTTAACCAAGGTTTTATTAATTTGACTGGTTATACTTCCGAGGAAATAATTGGTAATAATTGCCGATTTCTCCAAGGAGAACTGACTAGTTCAGAGGCTATTGAAGAGATTCGAGAAGCTATTCGCAAAGCAACCTCTTTAACGCTTCAGTTGTACAACTATACTAAAGACGGACGCGGATTTTGGAATGAACTAACGATTGATCCAATGTGGATTGAAGAGGATGGCAAAGAAAAGTTGTATTTTGTCGGTGTTCAGAAGGACGTAACTGAGCTTAAAGAGCAGGAGCGTTTATTAAAGGATGCATTAACGGAAATGGAACAACTTTCTACCCCTATTGTTCCGATTAATGATAATATTTCCATTCTTCCTTTAATTGGTGGTATTACCCAGTCCCGCCTTGATCATCTAACTCACTCAGTATCTACCTATCTTTCTAAATCGAAGAATGACTATTTGATTCTAGACCTGTCTGGACTTTATGAAGTAGACACGTATGTTGCTTCATCCTTGCTAAAGCTTCACGACCTCACTCAGTTAATTGGGACACAGCTTATATTAACCGGAATTAGACCGGAGCTTGCCATTAAAACAATTGAGATCGGTAATCATCTCAAGCATTTGCATACCTATTTAACTGTTCAGGACGCCATTAAAGCACTATCGAATTAAACAGCTGTCCCTTTATCTGGTATTCAGCCGCAAAGGTTACTTTTACTACTAACTTTTTGCGGTCGGTACGCATCTAGGGACAGCTTTATTTATAATGCTAGATAAACGATTCTTTCTCATAGATCATTTCAATCTGATCTAACTCTATATCCTGATTTACGGAGCTATGAATGGGTCTTGCCCAATTGACCGCATTCTTTATGACCTTTTGCACGTATTTATTATGATAGGTAGGATACGTTTCATGACCAGGTCTAAAGTAAAAGATCTTACCCTTCCCACGATAAAAAGTCATCCCACTCCTGAAAACCTCCCCACTTTTAAACCAACTTAAGAAAATCAGCTCATCTGGCTCTGGCACATCAAAATGCTCGCCATAAACCTCTTCCTCAGCTAAATCAAAAAATTGCCCAACCCCTCGAGTAATTGGATGACTGGGATTAACATTCCAGATTTTCTCTGATGATTCCGTTCCATTACAGTTGAGCCGACAGCTCGTACCTATTAGCTTTTTGAACACGCTTGAGAAATAGCCTGAATGTAACACGATTAATCCCATTCCAGCCAGAACATGCCGATTAACCATATCAACAATTTGCTCATCAACTTCAGCATGTGCAAGGTTACCCCACCAGATAAACACATCTGTTTCTGCCAGCTTTTCTTCTGATAAACCATGATTAGGTTCGTCTAAAGTCGCAGTTATTACAACATGCCCCGCTGCTCTTAAGCAGTCAGACAAGACACCATGAATTCCGTTTGGATAAATTCGCCTCGCTACAAAATCACGCCTCTCATGACGATTTTCATTCCAGATTAATATATTCATTTATATCCTCCTAGATAATTAAAGCTTAAGTTTACGATTATGACACTTTAAGGTAAGCGATTACAAATACAACTAATGATTTTAACACCATATTACGCCTTAATTGCATATTTGGGTATAGATGATATGATAAATACATATCCGATTTTGCTAAAAGAGGTGAGCTTATGAAGGTTGGACACTGTGGTTATTCATTACATACAAATGGCTATGATGAAACAAGAAAAGTTAGTGCAGGTGCATTTTTTATTCGGTTGCAAACCGAGGGCAAGGCGACAACTACCGTAAATCAACAGACTTTCCCATTAGAGAAAGGATCGATTACCATTATCCCATCTGATAACTGGTATCGACTTGAAATAGCAGATAGTGAAACAAGTGGTGACTTCCATCTGTTTGGTAAAGATGCTTGGATTAATCGCTGGTGGGCTTCAATGGATAAACCCTTTCATGTTAAAATTCATGATATTGATCAGATTTCAGCACTATGGCGTTTTCTTGCTAGTGAAACAAGAAGACCACCAACAGAGCAGAATAATGATTTAAAAATGCACCTGTTTAAATCCATTTGCTTAGCAATAAAGCAGGATCGCCAAGAACGATCTGCCCTTAATTATCCGTTTGTTGTAACAAAAATGAAACGATTTATTGAGGAGAATGCCTTAGCTGGCTTAACCATTCAGGATGTTGCTGCTGAAGTTGATCTCAGCGTATCTCGTGCTGTCCATTTGTTCAAGGAACATACTAATCGAACAATGATTGAGTATGCCCACCATATCCGGCTAACAACAGCGGTCAACCATATGGCCTATACCAATATGACGCTTGAGCACATTGCCGAGAAGTGTGGCTTTGGCAATTATCCCTATTTCCATCGTGTTTTTAAGCGGACTTATGGAACCTCACCAGGAAAGTATCGGAAACAACAGCATTAACAATTGACAGCGGCTTGACCCGCTTTATGCAGTACAGCACCACACGTTAGGCGCTCCGTGGGGTGCTAAATCTTATTAAATTCTGGTTGTATAAATTTGTCTGTATTGTGATGGTGGCATACCAAATTCTCGTTTAAATATCTTACTAAAATAAAACTCATCATAAAATCCTGTTTCTCTTGATATTTCTGCAATGGAAAGTGACGACTCACATAGTAATTCGACAGTTTTTTTTAATCGGATCGAAAGCTGGTATTGCTTAATCGTTTTGCCAAGGCATTCTTTAAGTAATGCAGACAAATACTTATATGATAAACCGAGCTCCATCTCAATCTCCTCATGAGTAATTTTTTTATAATAAAATTCTTCTAAGTAATGCATTAATTGGTTAATTTTAATTGGATACGACTCGGATTGATGCTCAGGGCTGTCTTTTTCAAAACAATCATACAGAACATTCCACAGTAATAGCGAGGCATGCATTAGCCTTCCGGTATTATAGTTCGTCACAATCTGCTTTATTAAATATTTAATCGCAGGATTATGCGCAAAGTTAATAATTTTAGGCAAAATAATTTTGTATTCAGCAATATCCATTATCTCTTCCTGCTGCATCTTATTCTTGTAAATTTTTTCTACTGATTGTGCTACGTTAGGAAATTCAAAGTGGACATAATACCATGAAGTCCCTTGCAGAAACGGCTTTTCGCCCCAATGATGAACCCCACTTTTCAAAAAAAATAATGTATCCGCGGTTAATAAATAAGGGATGCCATCCTCAAAAATCTCCATTTCTCCTTCTACGACGTATATGAGTACACTAAAGCTCGCACTTCGATCCAGATGCAACAATGGCTTTGTCACTTTACCAAAATTAGTCTCACTAATTACCGGCATACTGCCACATGGAATTTCACATAAATGCTGTTTCACCATACTTCCCCCCTCTACTTAGGTGCGCACGTTTCGTTAAGCACATAGCTAATCACTCATCAATAATTTTCCGATAAATTACTCTTATCATTATAATAAGAAACCAATATAATCAGCAAAAAATACATGTTATTCGTTATTTATTCTATTGTATACGGTTAATCTTATCAATATAATACATGTAAATTCACTATTAAACTATTTGCAGCTCACTAAATTAAGAAGGAGAGATTTATATGCTCAACGCTATTAATCAAAAAAATGTGATTTTATTGCCTGGTATCTTCCGAGAAAGAATGCAGGTAAACAGAGAGTATCTTCTAGAACTAGATACAACCTGCTTATTGCAAAATTTTTATCTTGAAGCTGGTATTGTCCTCCCTGGTCTTCAAGTAATCGATAACCCCGAAACAGCAAAGCTCCATTGGGGGTGGGAAGCACCAACTTGTCAACTCAGAGGCCATTTTCTCGGTCACTGGCTCTCTGCCGCTGCTTCATACATTGCGACAGATAAAGATATTGAATTAAAAGCAAAGCTAGATATAATTATTTCCGAGCTAGCTAGGTGTCAGGAATTAAATGGCGGTGAATGGGTCGGATCATTTCCAGAAAAATATTTTAACAAGCTAGAGAATAATCAACATGTATGGTCACCTCAATACACCATGCACAAAACAATGATGGGGTTAATGAATGCCTATCTACATGCCAATAACCTAATGGCACTTGATATTCTTGATCACTTAAGTGACTGGTACATTAGATGGACCGATCGGTTAGCAAAAACAAACTCTCACGCTGCCTATAAAGGAGAAGAAGCCGGTATGCTTGAAGTTTGGGCATCCCTCTATGGGATTACAAAAGATGACAAGTACTTAAACCTAGCTAAGCGTTATTGGGATGCTGGCTTGTTCTCTAAGTTACTTAAAGGAAAGGATGCCCTCACCAATTGCCACGCCAATGCAAGTATTCCATTATCTCACGGTGCAGCGAAGCTTTACGAACTAACTGGTGATGAGAAATGGCGCACCATTACCGAGCTTTTTTGGAAAAATGCTGTATCTGAGAGAGGTATGTACTGTACGGGAGGACAAAATGCGGGAGAGTTTTGGACACCACCATTTATGTTAGGTCAATTTCTTGGCGAAAGAAATCAAGAATTTTGTACGGTGTATAATATGACCAGAACAGCGCAATATCTTTATAAATGGACCGGCGATCCATTATACGCTGATTATATTGAAAGAAACCTGTACAACGGTTTTCTTGCTCAGCAAAATGCTAAGACTGGTATGCCCACTTACTTTCTTCCTCTTGCAGCAGGAAGCCAGAAGAAATGGGGCAGTAAAACAAGGGATTTCTGGTGTTGCCATGGCACAATGGTTCAGGCCCAAGCTTTTTATCCCGAGCTTATTTACTTTGAAGATGCTGCAACCGAGAAGATAATTATTAGCCAATATATCCCATCTGAATTAACATATCAAGACATCCACCTTAAACAGGCCATTGCCATGAAGTATTATAATGACCAAGCCTTTTTTGATGAGCATGATGATAGTCAAATGTCGCGCTGGTTATTAAAATTCTCAATTAAATCGACGCAAGCTAGAAAACGCACACTTTCATTTCGTGTACCAGCATGGGTAACCGGAAAACCGTCTGTCCAGCTAAATGGTGTCGCTATTCAAGTTGAACTTCATAACGGGTATTTTGACCTTACCCATGATTGGCAGGATGATCAGCTAAGTATCTTCTTCCCTAGTGAGCTGCGTGTGGAAGCTTTACCTGATTTGCCAGAGCTAGTAGCTGTCATTGATGGTCCGATTGTATTAGCTGGTTTAGTAAAGAGTGACTGCGGATTGACAGGAGATTGTACTAATCCAAAAACATTTCTTATGCCGCAAACGGAGCATACCTACGAAACCTTTCCATGGCAGCAAAATAATTATTTGACCAGACATCAGTCACAAAACTTTGTTTTTAAACCACTTTATGAAATTGAGGACGAAGTATATACCGTTTATTTTACTAACAAAGCTATTAACATGCTCTAGAAAAAAAGCAGGCTACTTTGCTCCCTAATTGGACCAAAGTAGCCTACAAAAAAAGTTTTATTAATTTAAATTTACTCCGTTCTTAATGCCACAACCGGATCTTTCTTCGCCGCCATTCTCGCTGGAATAAGGCCAGCAATTAGCGTTAAGATCATACTCCCCGCAATTAAAATAACAGCTGGGATAATAGCTAAGCTGGCAACATTAGGAATGTCAGTCAGAATCTCAATTAAATTATTAATTGGGATAATAAGTAAATAACTAAGTGCGATTCCTAATGAACCTGCTACAAAGCCAACAATAAGCGTTTCAGCATTGAACACGCGGGAAATATCCTTCTTCCGAGCTCCGACACTCCTCAGAATACCGATTTCCTTGGTTCGCTCAATGACCGACACATACGTAATAATACCAATCATGATGGTCGATACAATTAGGGAGATAGCAGCGAAGCCGACTAACACATACGTTACCGTGTTAATCATATCGGTCATAATATCACCAAGTATTTCAGCTAAATCATTATAGACAATTTGGTCTTCCTCAGCTAACCCTTCATTATAGTTATCGAGTTCAGCTTTAATTTCATCCTTAGCTGCAAAGCTGGTTGGATAAATATTAATTCCAGTTGGTGTTGTAATTGCCCCTAGACGGATTAACGCTTGCTCTTTCATTGCATCGTTTTGAAATGGCACATTTGATAAGAGATCCAGGTCAGATTCTTCTTGCGCCTGGGCAATTTCAGAGTCCTGGGCGTTGGCAACAATATAATCCGTTAAAGCTGCCGTATAGATGAAACCCTCTTCGAAATAGGCAGTCGTAACGTCTTCTTTTTCCCGTAAAACACCTGTAATGACAAGTTCCTTACCTTCCTCTTGCTCAAATAAATCCTGATACGCAGATGGATTGGCAGGGCTAAAGAACCCATTCTCCTCCTCCGTATAATACGAATCATTTGGGATCACCTTAAGCATGGTTTCGCCAATAAAGTCTGTGACATCATAGCTCTCTTCAGCCTCATCAAAGCCCAGCTTATCAAAAAACTCAGTGCTAATTCGATTGTAGCGATCAATGACAATCGCAACCTCATTATCAGCCGCGGGTAAGCGACTTCCTTCACCAATGAAATCATACATTTCTAAAATAAAGTCCTCATCGCTCGGCATTTCCTGCCAATGTGTACCCTGACCACCCATTCCCGGCATACCTGGCATCATCATTGCGTCTGATGTCGTTTGAAACTTGACAACCTGATCATCATGCTGTGCGAGAAGATTGATTTCGACCCCACGTGTGTATGAAACATTATCAATCGCATCGGCAATCTCTGTCTCCATTTGATCAACATAATCAAGAAAATCATCGGTTAACACATTGGTATGTGTTGAGAAATTCTCCATGTTATCATAGCGATAAATAACGGTATCGTCAGGATACTCTTCAAAGTCACCATTATTTTGATCAGGTGGACCCATTTCATCAAAATTAACAAACTGCTCACCAGTATCAATCATAATTGGAAAATTTGCTAGTGTGTCCGTTTGCATCACGTCAAGCTGGCCTGATAATCCATTAGATAATGCCAAGACGAGGGCAACGCCAATAATACCAATGCTTCCAGCAAAGGCTGTTAAGATCGTCCGGCCCTTTTTGGTTAATAGATTTTTAAAGGACAGCGATAGTGCAGTGAACAGTGACATTGATGTGCGATTCTTTTTCTTAGCTTTGATTGGCTTCTCAGCTTTGACACTGTCTGTCGTCTCAATTGGGTTACTATCTGATTGAATTTCACCATCAAGGAAACGAATAATCCGTGTACTGTACTCTTCTGCGATATCTTCATTATGCGTGACCATAATGACAAGTCTTGTCTTAGCAACCTCTTGTAATATCTTCATGACTTGGGTGCTTGTCTTTGAATCTAGTGCGCCGGTCGGCTCATCAGCAAGAATAATATCTGGATTATTTACTAAGGCACGCGCAATTGCCACCCGCTGCATTTGCCCGCCTGACAGTTGATTTGGCTTCTTTTGTATATGGTCCTTTAAGCCAACCTCTTCTAATGCCTTCGTTGCCCGTTGCTTACGTTCTGCGCTTGAAACACCTGACAGGGTCATAGCAATCTCAACGTTCTGAAGGACAGACTGGTGACCAATTAGATTATAATTCTGAAAGACAAACCCGATCGAGCGATTACGATAGGCATCCCAATCTTTGTTGCCAAAGTGCTTAGTTGAATAGCCATTAATAACGAGATCACCTGAGTCATATTGATCTAAACCACCAATAAGATTTAACAAGGTCGTTTTCCCTGACCCCGACGGTCCAAGGATTGAGACAAATTCACTTTCTCTAAATTCTAACGATATTTTCTTTAAAACATTTAGGTATTGATTGCCCGTGCGATAGGACTTATCAATTGCCACTAATTTTAATTTTCCCAAACAAATCTGCTCCTTTTCGCAATTAGCTAAGCTTCGATTTTATCGTGAAGTAGGTTCATAAACGTTTCACCTGAAATCGTCTCTTTTTCTAATAAAAATTTAGTCAGTTCATGTAACTTAGCTTTATTTTCTTCAAGAATGGTCAGTGCCTTTTGATAGCAGTCTCGAATAATCTGCTCAACCTCCTGGTCAATTAGCGTCGCTGTTCCATCCGAAACAGTAAGCGAGGTATCACCAGACAGATATTGATTACTAACCGTTTCTAAGCCCATCATGCCAAATCGACTACTCATGCCATAGCGCGTTACCATTGCACGGGCAAGCTTCGTTGCCTGCTCAATGTCATTTGAAGCGCCAGACGTAATCCGATCAAAAATTAATTCTTCTGCCGCACGACCACCCATATAGGTTGTTATTTTTTCTAATAACTGCTCTTTACTATAAAGCACTTGTTCCGTCTGATCGATTTGCATGGTATAACCTAATGCACCCGATGTTCGCGGAATAATAGTAATTTTATGGACAGGGGCTGCGTTCGTTTGCTTGGCCGCAACAAGGGCATGACCAATCTCGTGATAAGAGATCGTTAATTTATCCTTAGTTGAGATCACTGCATTTTTACGTTGATAGCCTGCAATGACAACCTCTACAGATTCCTCAAGGTCGCTTTGATTAATGACCTTTCGACCATGTTTAACTGCTCGCAATGCTGCTTCATTAATCATATTGGCTAAATCAGCCCCTGATGCACCTGATGTTGCTCTTGCTATTAAATTTAAATCGACATCGTCAGCAAGTTTAACCTTTAAGGCATGCACTTTTAAGATTGCCTCTCGCCCTTGGACATCAGGTAATTCAACAGGAATACGACGGTCAAATCGACCCGGTCTAAGCAACGCCTTATCTAACGTCTCTGGACGGTTAGATGCAGCTAAAATGACGACACCCTTATCTTGATCAAAGCCGTCCATCTCGGTGAGTAACTGGTTTAAGGTTTGCTCCCGTTCATCATTACCGCCAGGGCCATTCCCAGTCCGGCTTTTTCCGATGGTATCAATCTCATCAATAAAAACAATACATGGCGCTTTTTCCTGAGCCTGTTTAAATAAATCACGGACTCTGGCTGCACCCATACCGACAAACATTTCGACAAATTCAGATCCTGAAATAGAGAAGAACGGCACACTTGACTCGCCAGCAACTGCTTTAGCTAGCAAGGTTTTTCCGGTCCCAGGTGGTCCAACCAACAGTGCCCCCTTAGGGATATTCGCCCCAACCTCTCGATATTTCTTAGAATCTTTAAGGTAATCAATTATTTCGACAAGAGCATCCTTTGCCTCATCCTGTCCAGCAACATCCTCAAAGGTTTTACCCGTTTCTGCCTCAACATACACCTTGGCATTACTTTTACCAAATTTCATCGCATTAGGACCACCCATTCGATCACCCATTTTCTTCATAAAATATTGGGCAATTGCGATAAAAATAGCGAGTGGTAGTACCCATGAGAAAATAAAGGAAATAAGTGGTGATTGGCCAATTGGAGCTACGCGAGTGAATTCAACATCTTGAGCATATAAGCGTTCAACAAGCTCTGGATCGTCCATCCTTCCAGTCGTAAAGCTGTCGCCACCCTCTCCCTCAATTAATTGATAAGCCACCTCTTCATCCTGAATCTCAACCGACTCAACAATACCTGATTCTAAATCAGTTAAAAATTGACTGTAGTCAACCTCTGTGACCGTCTGATTGAATACAAACGGTATAATGATCTCATTTAAAATGAGAACAATAACAAGTCCAATCCCAATATAATAAAGCATCGGCCTTCTTGATTGATTATCCATCAGCGTTTATTAAACCCCTTATCTATTTGTTTTTTAGTAATCCTTTTTTTAGCATATTTAATTCAATTTGATAGTTGTCACAAGCCTTTTCAACCGGTAGTTGCGTGGCAAATGCGTGAATAATATTATGCATGGTGACAGAGACAAGAATAGCGAAAACATGGACGAGCTCTTTTTTTGTTGAAATAGCAAGATTATGCTGCAAGCGCCATGCCGTTATAAATGGCAGACTATTTTCAAGGTCATTGGTTTCAACGTAATTGGACAGAGTGCGTTCCATTTTGTAATTCATATTAAGAAAAGCATTTTTGAAAAATTGACTTTTGTCCCCATTTGCTAAATCTTTCAGTATCCAACGATAAATGTAAGCAAATGTCGCAAACAAATCCCCATCTGTCTCAATCAATTTCGCAGCAAAGCGCTTTTTATTTTCTTGACCATATGCATTCATTAAATAAAGGAAAGCATCCTCCTTATCCTCAAAGTATTGATAAAAGCTCCCTCTCGGAATTTCGGCAAACTTCACAATATTGGAAATTGATGCTTCATGAAGTGATGCTCTTGAGAATTCTTTCATCAATGCCTTTACCAGTTTACCCTGTTTTGCGCCATCTAAATTAAAAAAGGTTTGCTTAGGCATTTCCGTTCCCCCTACCGATATGACATCGTGTCATATCGTACCTTTATCCTAAGTGACATTGTGTCATCTGTCAACGAATATGCTTTGCAAGACCATGCTTGTTAGGGTTAGTCATACGCTTGTCTGATGGAATTATGTATAGCTAGGTTGCACTGCTCTATCATGATAGGTAACACTAGCTATTATCAGTTTACCGTAGTCACCCAGTAAACATAACCAGCGTCAGGATTATCTTCTTCTAAGCCTGTAGACCTAGCTGGAATAACTAACATACTTGTTTTTATACTTTCATTACGTAAACAGGATAAAAAGACAAAATATTGTCATTTTCTACGAGGAATTGTCTGGCTTAGGTATGATATCCTTTAAAGATAGAAGGTTACACGCTTAATTTCACCTTAATGTTTATGCAATAAAGAAATCAGGATAACTACATTTGTGAATCACATCACATGAGGAGGCAGCATAATGCCACGCTATTTTAATGAAAGAGAAATTGAGCTACTAGCTCCAGCAGGCAACCTTGACGTATTTAAACAAGTGGTCTTAGCGAATTGCGATGCCATTTATATTGGCGGTCAATATCTAAACATGCGCATGATGCGGAAAGGGTTTAATTTTTCAAATAACGACATTGTTGAGGCTGTTAAACGCGCTCATCATTACGAGAAAAAGGTCTACGTGACTCTCAATAATTTATTACATGACAATGAAATTAACCTAGCGAGCGATTATTTACAGTTTCTTGATCGTGCTAATGTTGATGGTATTATTGTTCAGGATTTAGCAGTGGTGAAGCTTTGCCAAGATTTGGCGTTATCCATTGATATTCATGCTTCGGTTATGATGAATGTCCATAACAGTGATTACGTGAGGGCACTTCAAGCAGAGGGTGTTACACGAGTGGTACTGTCTCGAGAGATGGATCTGCAAACTGCCAAATATATTCAGAGGGAGACGGATATTGAAACAGAATACTTTATGCATGGTGACATGTGTACGGTAAATGGCGCGAACTGCTATTTTAGCTCAACTATTTGGGGTAACAGTTCCAATCGTGGACGCTGCTTTAAGCCTTGTCGCTGGGCATACCGCGCTAAGAAGGATGGACAGGTCTATCCGACTGAGTATCCATTAGCCGCAAGAGACATGTATATGTATGAGCATATCCCTGAGCTAATCGAAGCACGGGTAACCTCGTTTAAAATAGAAGGGCGCATGCGTGAAGCAGATTTTATCATTAACCTTGTTAATACATATGGTGATGCAATTGATCGCTACATTAAAGAACCAATTGCCTTCAATCGAAAGGAACAGGCCGAGCAACTGGTTAATAATCGAAAACGGGATTTTTCAACCGCTTATGCCTTTGGTAAGCCTGGGTTAACTTTTATCAACCAGCGTTATGAAGGGACAGGTAAATTCTATTCAACAGGTAAGATGTTCTCGACCCCAACCGAGGAGCCTAAGCTAACAGATTATTTAATCAATACATTTACGGCTAGCTTTCAGCCTAGTCTAACCAATAAAGGACAAACCAAACAGTTAACGGTTAAGGTGAATAACATCGAACAAGCTAAGCTAGCTATTGATCTTGGGGTTGACCGGATTTACTTAGCCGGTGATGTGCTTGAACCAGATCAGCCTTTTACAATCTATCAAATTCAAGAGATCATTACGGCAAAGAATGCGACTGAGGTGTATTTCGCTCTACCGCAAATGGTCACTCAAGGGCAGGTTGACCAGATTGACCATTTCTTAACTCGGTATGGTCAGTTGTTTGACGGCTTACTCGTTGGAAATTTGGGCTCTATCTTTAAATACGGGAAACATTTCTCAATTGTTGCTGACTTTAATACAAATATCTATAACCATCAAGCTGCCCTATTTTATCAGAAACTTGGCGTTAATCGGATAACCGCTTCAATTGAAAGTAAGTCAGATCAGCTTAGTCAATTTATGTCGCAATCACCTTTGCCTGTTGAGTTAATTGCGCACGGACCACTAAAGATGATGTATTTAGACTTAGATTTATACGAGAACACCGAAGTGTTAACACCAATTGACACCTGCAATAACCAATACGTTAGCAACTCAGTATTAACATTGCTGACTGACAAAGGTGAAAACCCTATTTACCGTGATCAATATCAAAAAAATCATTTATACTCGATGAAATCTATCTGCCTGCTCCCTGTTTTAGCACAATTACAGGTCAATAATTTAACAGCACTTAGAATTGAAGGTCAAACTTATTCAATTCATCAGCTTAAAGCAATTATTCAAGCTTATCAGGCCGCAATTATAGCTCCTCATCGAGCAAAACAATTGTTTGCACAATTAGAAGCAGATCCAGCTGGTTATACATTAGGCTCTCTATCCTATCAATATCAGCGATCGTAGCCAGCTAGCCGTTCTAATCACTAACGTAAAGGAGTTTTTCTATGTACAGCATTGGCCCTAAGAAAATTTTGGAAAAGAGACAGACTTTCTTGATGCCTGCTACGGCCCACTTTTACCGACAGCCCCCTCAAATAGTGTCAGGAAGTATGCAATACTTATATGATCAAACTGGCAAGCAATATGTTGATTTTTTTGCTGGGGTTTCCGTGATGAATTGTGGACATAGCAATCCAGAGATTTTTGCCACAGCTCAGAAACAGCTAACTAGCTTGCAACATACATCAACCATTTATTTAACACAGCCAATTGTCGATTTGGCGGAAAAATTAGCAGAATTATTACCTGGAGAATTAAAAAAAACCTTTTTCTGCGTGACTGGTTCAGAGGCTAATGAAGGAGCTCTATCATTAGCAAGACTTTACACAAAGAAAAAAGGCTTCATTGCGCTATCTGGCGGACTTCATGGACGAACGCATCTTGCCATGAGTGTTACTGGGATCCCTATGTGGCGCTTGGATGATCAGCTAGTTGATGACCAGATTTATTTTGTTGATCGCCCCCACAATCTTGAGATAGCTGAAATAGCTTCAATGGCTACTTCACTCGCACAGCTAGAACAAACCTTAGAGGAGCATGGCGAAAACATTGCTGCCATGATTCTTGAACCGATCCAAGGTAATGGTGGGATTATTAGGTATCCGAAAGGGTTTTTAAAAAGGGTGCATCAGCTTCTGAAGGAGCATAATGTACTCTTAATTGTTGATGAAGTACAAACTGGCTATGGGAGAACTGGGAAGTTTTTTGCGGTGGAGCATGAAGGAGTGACGCCCGACATTCTTGTAACCGCCAAAGCATTAGGTAACGGGATACCGATCTCTACCTTTTCAACTACTGACCAAATCGCCACCGCATTCAATCGCCCTTCCGCTTCTACCTTTGGCGCGAATCCTGTTGCTGCTGAGACCGCTCTTCGGGTGCTTGACTATATCGCCAAGCATGACCTTGTCCAACGAGCTTATCAACTCGGGCAATATCTAAAGGGTGCACTTTGGAGCATTAATAGCCCGCTAATTAAAGATATTCGTGGAATTGGACTGATGCTTGGTGTAGAAATACAGGCATTAAATACTAAGATAAGCGCAGCTGACTTGACTGATGATATTTTAGAAGAGATGAAAGTACGTGGCTTCCTAATTGGGAAAAATGGGCTTGATCGAAATGTGCTTGCTTTTCAACCACCGCTTGTTATTGAGCGAGAGGACATTGATCAGATGCTTGCTGCTCTTACTAAAGTATTGGCAAGTAAAGAAGCTGAACTAGCTTGCAAATAAAGGAGCTCTTTAATTAGTATGGGATATTATTGTCCTCTCGGTAACAAAAAAGTGCGCACCGTAAAAGAATGACTTTTAAAGGGATTTGATTGTTAATCTATGATTAGATTATTAATAAGGGAATAGAAAAGGCAGGTGTGATACTCCACACCTGCTCAAGTAAAGTATTCAATTTTTGCTTGTGGGAAGAGACGAGGTATCTGAGTCTTAAACAATTCTTTCATTTCAGCCTGTTCCTCATCTGTGTAAACGTATTTAAAGATACCATAACGTCCCCATTTTGTTTTACGCTTTGACTCATCTAACTCCAGCTTCGTCATTGGATAGTTTTTCTGAATGACACGTTTTGCCGGCGCAGTAAAGCGGTGTTGAATAAGCTCAAAGGTAAGTCCTTGCTTGGCCTTTGCTGGTAGCATCTCCGCTAAATGCTCAAGCATATCAAGATAGCCCTCTCGCCAGCCTTCATGCAAATAAATTGGGGCAATGATAAAGCCAAGCGGGTAATCAGCTTCAGCTACTTTTGTAGCAGCCTCAATTCGTTCTTTTAAGCGTGATGTACCTGGTTCAAAGTATTTAATCACATAATCTGCATTAATACTAAATCTGAATCGCGTACGTCCTTTATGATCAGCATCAAGTAAGTGATCGACATGGGCAAATTTTGTCACAAAGCGCAAGAGACCATGCTCTGTTTTACCAAAGTATTCAATCGCATCCTTTAAGGTATGGGTCAAATGGTCAATCCCAACAATGTCAGAAGTACAGGATGCCTCAAAGCGAGTTACCTCGGGCATACGTTCCCGCATGTATTGCTCTGCAGCATCATAAATTTCATCAGTATTTACATAAGTTCTAATATACGGCTTAGATCCCATTGTTGTCTGAAGGTAACAATAATGGCAATGCCCCATACATCCCGTGGCAAAGGGAATTGCATATTCAGCTGAAGGTTTTGAAGTATCGAATTTCAACGTTTTACGTAAACCAACCACTAACGTTGATTTTGCATGACGATATTTTTGAAAATCATTATCACCAGGTAAATTACGAACTTGATTATGAGATGTCGTTTCACGAATCTCTAAATCCATATCAGTGAACTTCTTAAACAGCTTCTTACCTAACGGGTACTCCAACGCTTTTGGTTCAAAATAAACAAGCTGAGGGACAAAGGGTTTAACCATGATAGTCCTCCGCTCCAGATTGACCAAACGCATCTCGATAAGCTATTTCAGCCTCATAATAGTCAGAAAAAACAGCTAAATCATCCCGTAATGGAAAATATTCCTCATTTAATAGTAGCGCTAGTTCACCTGGATAATCTGGCTTTGCAACAACTTGAGCCTCTTGAACATTGACTGCACCTTGCACATGGGGATTGCGTAACATCACATAAACCTGATCTCCAATATTATAATCTTGATTTATCATTGCTCTAACCACCTTTTTTAGGTAGTTTGCCTTGATTATCTTAATTTTATAACGATTAAGCGTAACTAACAAAAATTGCTCGTGTTGGACGATTATGTCCATATTAAAAAGCTAATCAATTAGATCAGCTTTTTAGGAGAATTATTTAAAGATACCGAACGGCTTCCCTATTGGGAGCACAGTTTTACCAAAGTGCTTATTCAAGACAATTGCAGCACTACCGTAAAAAGAAAGCAAAGCAATGATGAGCTCAGCTACAGCTGCTAGCAGATGTGTATAGTGATACATAATATTAAATGCACTTAGTGACAAACCAATAAATAAGAAATCGATGGCGACAAAAATAGAAAATAATACTTTGTGTGTTTCCATAGCACCAACCGTCATAAACAGGCTGAATATTAAATAACCGATAAAAGCTACTCCAAGCTGACGAGAATCTGCCTGTTGAGCAAGTCCTTCACCTAGTACACCCATCTGAATTAACCAAGTAAGACCCACGCCAAACCAAAATAAACCAAAGGCACCAAATGCCGTTGTTCCGAAAATATTATTATGCTTAGCATCCTGACTTGCTGCAAAGAGTTGCGCTATCCCTCCTAAAAAGAAAGCCCATGGTAAAACGAGCGAAACCCCATCAGTTAAACCAAGCTTTTGCGAAGACGCAACTAACGTTACCATAGCAAGTCCAAACAGCCCAAGTGCTGAAGGGTCAGCTGTTATCATTTTTATCTCTTGTTGATTTTGCATCCCTTGTGTCCCCCTAAACAAATTAAACATACTTGACTAATTTATCGAATTAGGTCTAGGAAGTCAATCACTATTTTCTTACTTGTAATAGCGGTTGAGATTAAAACAATTGTATCCTCAACAAAGTAATCGCTTACGAGATCGTTTGATTATTTTTCTGATATTGATTCATCGCAAGCTGATCGAGCTCTTCAATAGAAATACCCGTGAGGTGAACAATTTGTCCATATGGATAGCCAGCTTTAATCATCTGAATGACTATTCGCTCCCGTTCTGACACTTGTCCATGCATTTTACCTTGATATAACAACATCTGTTGTTCTTCTAAACGTTCAACATACCAATATTTTTCACTATTATTCTGCGTTGTTAGCAGCTCTGCGTTAAGTGCATCATTAAACCGTGTTACCGCATGCTGATAAATGGCTCTGCCCTTTATCCAAGTGCCTATCTTCTCACTATTTACAAGTTGTTTTAATAGATAGAGCCACTCTTCACTAGGTGTTTGTGGAAAGCCCTTTGGTAGTTTAGCTAATTCAAAATAATGTATCTCCATTTTGTCATACAGCAAATAAGGATTCCGTTTATTTTCGACCTGATAGACATTGTGATATTGAGGGGACTCAGTCAGAAGGTTAAAATTTAACATATTAATGATAAAGCAAGACTTTAACAAACACGGATTCGACTCACGAATGACATGATCGACATACTGTGGTTCCCACTCCCTCATATTATGAGTTGCTTGATACGCTCGATCACAGATATGAATACGAATGTCTAGATGCTCCCTAGCGGCTGTTCGTGCCTTAATTTCAAGCTGAAAAGCATTACTAGTGTAATCAGTTTTCTGATAAACACACTCAATAATCTCTTGTTTTACCGATTGAACCAGAAGCTTATTAAGAAAATCAATTAAGATCGCATCATTTCCGCCATCTTGATTAAAAATGTAGTGAAAAATAACATGTAACGGATATTTAAGAGCACTTCTTCGTGACATTTAACTCCTCCTTTTTTTCAAAGATAGCACGGTTTCATCGTTTTGTAAAAAAAGGAAATTAATCAAATGTAAAGCTTTTCTTTATTGTTTTTTATTAAAAAGGAATTTTCCCGTTACAAAGGCTGATAAATGCATCGTATTATTTTTTTTACAAAGCTATTGACCTTCACGCGGCGACAAGGGTTATCATTTTTTATTGAGGTGAAAAGTATGCAAATAATAATTGAGGATACCGTTAAACAATACGATCAGCTCTTTTCAATAGCTGAAGGGCGCGAGGATTACTTCCGCTATACAATGATGAAGCCGTTTAAACAGATGTGGGATAGCATTAATGTTCCACTAAAGGCAAAGCAATACGATGGCTATGATGTGCTTGTCGCTACTAAAATGCTTGGCTATCTTGACGTTTTAGAGACCGAACTGGGGAGACAAGGGTTAACACAGTTTAAAGAACTGCATATTCTTGAAACGGCACAACAGGCTTTGAATAATTGTGTTACTTACCTTAACAAAAATCAATTACATCTTAAAGCTGATCGCTTACGCTTTGGTGCTTACCTTGCTGATCCTGACAAGCTTAAATTACAAAGGGGATACTGTGGTTTTGGTGGAATTCCAGGATTTATTCAAATTTCGCTTTTCCCAAATACCTATAACAGCCCTAGGCTACCTGCAGTCATTGCCCACGAATTTCACCACAATATTCGATTTTCGTATTTTAATTGGGATCATGGTAACGTAACAGTTGGCGATTACCTAATTATTGAGGGCTTAGCCGAGGCTTTTGCCAAAGAACTCTATGGGGAGGCATATCTAGGACCGTGGGTTACAGCTTTAGATGAAGAAGATCTCCTTTACTCAATGGAAATTATTAAGGATGCCCTAGCTATTAAAGGCTTTGCTGAGGTTAGCAGCTATATGTTTGGTGATGAAATTGCTAAAGAGCACAGCTATCATCCTGTTGGTTTATCACCCTTCGCTGGATATGCCGTTGGCTATCATGTGGTACAGAATTTTTTAAAGATAAATAAGGTGTCTGTGCGTGAAGCAACATTACTTTCTACTAATGAAATATTAGCTAATTGTAATTTCCTTACTAAATAATGATAAAATGGTGGACAAGCACAGAGCAGCTGTCCACCTTTAACAAATATTAGCTTAGTTTTCGAATGAATAGCACCTTTAAATAGTTACCATCCGCATATTGCGGATGGTAAGCAAAATCTTCAGGCAAATTAAACGTTCTTTCAATATTATAGCTTATACCTTGCTTAGCAAAGGCTTGTTTTATAAATTGCTTAAACTTTTGCACTGAGATCGCACTAGAGTTGGTAGAGGCAACAATGACACCATTTTCTTCAGTCACATTAATCACATCTGCTAGCAATTCCACATAATTCTTTGTCACACTAAAAACACGTTTTTTTGAACGTGCAAAGCTGGGTGGATCAACAATAACAAGGTCAAATTTCAACTCTTTTTTTACTGCATATTTAAAATAATTAAACACATCCATAACACGGATTTCATGCTTCGTCTCATTAATCCCATTTAATTGAAACTGTTCAATTGTTTTAGGCTGACTACGATTTGCCAAATCCACACTAACGGTTTTGGCTGCGCCGCCCATCGCTGCATAGACTGAGAAGGCTCCAGTGTAGGAGAACGTATTTAGAACTGTTTTTCCAGCTGCATAATGATCGCGAATCGTTTGTCTCACTTGTCTTTGATCGAGAAAAATCCCGGTCATTGGACCATCATTTAAATAAGTTGCAAATTGCAGTCCGTTTTCTTTAACGATAAGAGGGAATTGTGCGCGCTGACCAGTAACAAAATCATCATCACCTAAATACTTTCCCCCAGTATCAAAACGCTTCTTCTCATAGATACCTGCTACCTGTAGCACATCCTGAATGGCTTCAATTATCTCCTGCTTAAAGTGGTAAATCCCTTCACTATACCAAGTGACTAAAAGGTATTCTGCATAATAATCAATTGATAAACCACCAATTCCATCCCCCTCACCATTAAAGATACGAAAGGCAGTTGTTTCTTGACTTGCTAGCAGCTGAGCTCGTTTGGCAAAGGCCTCAGCTATTTTCCCGCTAAAAAAGGCAAAATTAATTTGCTCTTCTTTATTGGCAGTAAGCACCCAACCATAGCCTTTATTGTCTCGGCCATAATAGCCACGTGCGATAAAGTCGCCACTTTTATCAACAAGATCAATGGTCTCTCCCTCATATTTCAGCTGGTTAAGACCTTCAAGAGCATCTGCAAACAATTGTGGATAACCCTTTTGATATTTAGTGATAAATTTGTCCCTAACCGTCACCTTCTGCATTTGTTTCATCCTATCTTTTTTAAATTAAAATAACACCCGAGCCAAGTAAATTACTATTGTAACAGTTATTGCACTAAATAAGGTTGAAAACAGCACAATTTGTGCTGCAAAATCCGGGTGGTCACTATATTCCTGAGCAATAATTGCTGTATTAACTGAGGTTGGCATTGCCGAAGCAATAAATAACGCCTGGGCCATTATTCCAGATAAACCGAATGAATAAATTAACCCGAGGGCTACCAGCGGTCCAATTATTAGGCGCAATAACAAGCTAAAGTAAACCGTTTTTAATCCTGTTGATAATTTAATAATTGCTACCTGAGCACCTAAGGTAAACAATGCCATTGCAATCATTGCATTTGCAACATAGCCAGCTGGAGTTAAAATCAAATCAGGTAAATCTATATTGAGTAAATTGAATAGCACCCCAAACACAAGTCCATATAGGACAGGCATTCGGAAATAACCTAGCAATGCTGTCAATGCCCCTTTTTGCGAGGCTCTTAGCGAGAAAACACCATATGAGAAGATAAACATGTTTTGAAATGTTAACGCAACAACCTGAATCGATGTGGCATATGGATTACCGTAAAATACAAGGTCATTTACTGGCACACCATAGTTACCTGAATTAAAAAACATCGCACTATTTGTAAAAATCGTCCGCTTATTTTTATTAAGATTTAACAATTTCCCTGATAGCTGTGCAATGATAAACATGATGATAATATAAAGAACAAAGAATAAAATAGCCGGACCGAATAGACTAGCTGATAGTTCAATATGGTATAAAGCATTAAAAATAAAGCCTGGCGCCAAAAAGTAAATATTCACCTTTGCTAAGGTAGATAGATCGAGCTTAAACTTGATTTGCATAATAAAGCCAAGTAACATAATAACAAAAACTGGACCAATAATCTCTCTTAATATAATTAATAATTCTGTCAACGTTCTCCCCCTGTCTTGATAATGCTCTTTACATTAAGGATAGCATTAATAGGTAAAAATTAAAATGTCCGGTCAATTTGTGGGGGACCTCACACTCGTTGGGAGCGTTCGCTCATATTTAGGTGCGTTCGCACGCATTCGAGCTAAGTTCGCTCTTATTTTCAAATTTTCGCTCCTATTCGGGTGGGTTTCGCTCTCATTTTCATTTAAGTGCGATTCTCCACTACTTGAGTGCGATGTCACAACCTTTGGGAGCGTTCGCTCGTATTTGAGTGCGTTCGCACGCATTCGAGCTACGTTCGCTCTTATTTTCAAATTTTCGCTCCTATTCGGGTGGGTTTCGCCCTCATTTTCATTTAAGTGCGATTCTCCACTACTTGAGTGCGATATCACAACCTTTGGGAGCGTTCGCTCGTATTTGAGTGCGTTCGCACGCATTCGAGCTAAGTTCGCTCTTATTTTCAGATTTTCGCTCCTATTACGGCGGGTTTCGCTCTCATTTGTGCCCTAGCTACTAATCCTCCGCCTCACCTAACAAAAAATCACCCTTATCAGCGCTGTGCCGCAAATAAGAGCGATCATATTATCTATCATCAACAAAAATCTCAGTCTCACTATGAAATCCATCAGCAATAATGGTCTCATAAATATTATCCTTATGAACTGGGACTGGTGTTAAATAAACAGTGGGGACATCTTTTTTGCCATTATTGATCGTTAGCTCGGTTTCAATTTGCTCGCCTCGAGCCATTTTGACAGCAATGTCAGCTGCTTGTTCTGTTAATTCTCTAATTGACTTATAGACTGTCATGGCCTGCTTCCCAGTGTAAACCCTTTGAATCCCTGCCAATTCAGCATCCTGACCAGCAACAGGGATCTTTCCTGCTAGTCCTTGTTCAGCTAATGCTTCAATGACACCGCCTGCTGTGGCATCATTTGCTGCGATGACTGCATCGATATCATTGTAGTTGGCTTCTAGGGCTGCCTGCATATTTCGCTTGGCATTAACCGGTGTCCACGCTTCTGTCCATTGATCGTAAACGACAGTTATGTCCCCTTGTTCAATTAGTGGCTGTAAAACTGAGAAGACACCCTCTTTCATTAAATGGGCATTATTATCGGTTGCTGCTCCGCCAATATAAACATATTTACCAGTTGGAACAAGGTCAGTGACCCATTCAGCCTGAAGCATACCAACCTGCTCATTATCAAAGGAGATGTACAAATCAACATTAGCATTTTTTACTAAGCGATCATACGAAATGACCGGAATCTCAGCCATTTGCGCTTTCCCGACAATCGTTGCTGCTGCTTCGGCATTGTGAGGGACTAAAACAAGTAAATCAACCCCTTGACTAATCATTGTCTCTGCTTGTGTCACCTGCAAAGCATCATTACCATTAGCCGCTTTAATAATGACCTGAGCTCCCAATGCTTCTACTGCTTCTTTGAACATATCACGGTCTTTTTTCCATCGTTCCTCAATTAAGGTGTCCATTGATAAGCCAATGGTTATTGAGCCGTTGTCGTCAGACTGATCGTGCCCAATCTGTTCGTCAGGAAGATCATCTGGAATTATTGGTAAAGTATCCTCGTTTTGCTCACATCCCAACAAAATAACGATATAGCCGATAAACAAAAGTAAGGTTGCCCTCATCCACATGCACCTCCTTATCCTAATAATCCAATTTGCACGCGATATTGCTTCGGTGACAGCCCAGTTTGCCGTTTAAAGACTTTACTAAAATAATTTGGATCGTGATAACCAATATCAAAAGTAATTGCCTTAATACTTTTCTCAGGGTCAGCTAACAATTGCTTTGCCTTCTCAATACGGCATTCAGTTAAAAACTCAATATAATTAATGCCGAGCTTTTCTTTAAACATTTTACTGATATAAATCGGGCTTAGCCCCATCTTATCTGCTAGAAGATCAAGGGAAATATCCTCATGTGAAAATTGCATAATGTAATGCTTGATTTGATGCATACTATCACGTTCCATGCTTTGAATATAACGCGCATGATTCCCTTTTAATTGGCTTAAATACAACCCTAACTCACGTGAGAGCTGTTGATAGGATTGACTTTGAAAGGTGACCGAAGCCCACGTCATCTTAATATCCATTTCATCTAGGATACGGCCAATTAGCCACACCATTTCTAACATCCGTTGCTGAACAACCTGTATTGGATAATCTTCTTTTTGAAAACATTGGATTAAGAGTGTTAGCCTTTGCTGAATTTCCTCCCAACGCCCTAATCTGACATGATCGAAGAAATCCTTGGTTCGGTATTTCTCTAACAACTGATCACAGCTATTCTGGCCAAGGGATAAATCCTCATAAAAGCGATACTGATTGGCTCTCGTCTGATCTAATCCAGCAATTAGCCCCTGCTGATAGGAACGCTTAATTTCATCCATTAATTGGTGTACTTGACCAATCCCAATTGACCAACCCGGTTCAAGTTGCTGATCTGCTGGTGGCAACGCTTGCCTAACAATTGCAATTGCCTGAGCACGGAAGCTTTGCTCATTACGAAAAACAATGACAGGAAAATGACGACCGGATAGAGCGCCAACCCAGACATTATCAATTTGCTTAATTTTCCGTAAAAGAGCTGGATACTTACTTTCTAGCCCTTCAGGTAATAGAACAACAAACACAAAACTCTCCCTTGTTTTGCTAACATTTAGCATTTCCATCAGCATATCAACATGGACATCGTGCACATGGTCAAATAAAAGTTGAGTAACCATATCCGTCTCAAGAACACGTTTAGATCGTTCGTAGTTAATCAGTTCAAGCTGGCGCGCATCCGCCTCCTTTTGTTCAGCCTCAATTTGCTCAATAACTTGCCCAATTGTTGCGGTAATTTCAGTTACCTTACTGGGCTTTAAAATATAATCCGTAGCCCCAAGCTTAATGGCTTCCTTGGCATAGGCGAACGTATCATAGGCTGTCACCATAATAAACTTTGTGCGCTCCTGGCTTTGCTTAATTTGCTTAATCGCCTCTAAGCCATTCATACCCGGCATTTTAATGTCCATTAAAATTAAATCTGGTTGAAAGCTATTCGCTATTTCAATAGCTGACTTCCCATTTTTCGCTAGTTTAATCTCAAGCTTGGGAAAAGCCTTCGACAAGATTAACGACATGCTGGTGCGCTCAATCTCTTCATCGTCGACGATTAATACGCTGATCATTCTCCTCAACCCCTTTGCTTAGGCAGACGTAATGAAATGGTGGTTCCTTTGTTTAACTCACTTTGGATTTCAATTAAATGGTCACAATTATAAAAAATCCTTAAGCGTTTCACAACATTGGTAAACCCAATTCCCGTCGAGTGACCTTCCTTAGGCATGATTGAACCAGACAGAAGCTGTTCTATCTTCTCTTTGCTCATACCCGGGCCATTGTCTTCTATCTCAATTAAAACACGATCATCCTGATCGGCAATGCGGAAATAAATATTACCGCCATCCTCATTAGGCTCGATCGCATGAATAATAGCATTTTCAATAATTGGTTGAATCGTTAACGCTGGAATTGGAACTGTCAGCAATTGCTCATCTATTTGCTCAAAAAAGTTCAATCGATCAGTAAAGCGTGCCCGTTGAATATCAATATATTGCTTTAGCACAGTTACTTCATCATAGAGCGTTACCGATCGGTCCAATTGTTTAAGGTTATAGCGTAGTAAGCCAGCAATATTGACAAGCAGATCACTTGTTTCTAACGCCTGTTCTAAATAAGCCTTTTTAGAAATCGTGTTCAGTGTATTAAATAAGAAATGTGGATTAATTTGGCTTTGTAAGCTTTTGAACTGACTTTCCTGCAAAAGGAGTTTGCTTTCTTGCAATTCTTTTTCTAGCTGAGCCTTCAATTGAATTTCTGATATTAATGTATTAATGTTAATCCGCATCCGGTTAAAGGTCCTTGCTAAAAAGGAAATTTCGTCATTTGAATCGACTTCTACCTCAGAATCGAATTCCCCTCGCGATAATGCATTGGCTGCTTCAGTTAGTTGATTAATCGGTCGTGTGATACTCCTAGAAAGCGTATAGGTAACGACGATCAAGCTAAAGGTAAGCCATAGTAGTAACCAGATACCAAACTGGTTAAGTGCGGCAGATTGCTCAATGATACTTCGATAAAATGTGTCATATGTCTTCAACTCTTGATCAACAAGGGCAAGCGTTGTTTCCGAGATGTAATTGGTAATCCGAGTGGCATCGGTAAATTCACTTAAGGCTGCCTCTGGATCCTGCTGTCGATCAAGAATTATTGAACGGTCAATTGTTTCAATTAAACTATCCATTAAGTTAATGTAGTTGGTAATATCAAACTGATTCTCCACGTGGGCCAAGGACCAAACCTCTTGCTCATTAGACCCTAGCTCGGCTTTATGTTCTTCAATGCTAGCAATAATTTGTTCTGAAGGTGCAGTTAAATAATTATTAAGTTCAGTAAGGAGTTGTTGACTCGTCTCATTAACATCGTTCAAAACAAGATAACGCTGTAAGATGCCATTATATTTATCTAGGCTTTGGCGATTATAAAAGGTCATCATTAACCAGATTGTCAGCATGACTAACAACATAATGGTCGTAAGGGTAATAATCTTCTTTTGAATCGTGGTCATGATTCATCGACCGCCTTTAAAATACTTATGTCGGTAAAATACCCTTCAGAATCAAGCGGTACCGTCTCCCCTTTAAGCCATTCAATCATGACCTGCACACTTGTCCTGCCCATAGCCACTGGATCCTGAGCAATTACCGCGTTAATTCTTTTTTGACTGAGTAAGGGTTGAATGTCAGCATGATCATCAAAGCTATAAATGTATAATGAATCAACCTGTCGTCTTCTACTAATCTCTTGAATTAAGCCTGCTGTCAAATTAGCATCTATTGAAATAAAGCCCTTGATTTGGGGGTAATCATTTAATAGCTGCTGCGTTGTTGCGAGGATGTCCTCTCTTACATCTGTTGTCTCAGCTTTAATTACCGTTATATTGGCATACTGTGCCAGCACAGACTCAATACCGGCTCCTCTTTCTTGTTGGAAGGAGTGGTTTTTCTCATTTGCAAATAAAATGACTTCACCTTGCTCCCCCATATCGCTAACAAGCTGCTGAGCAATTAATTGACCAGCCTCATACTGTGGTGACCCAACGTAGGTTCGGCGTAAGCTTTCCTCCATTGCCACATCATGGGCAATCGTAATAATCGGGATACCGTAGAAAGCAGCTTTTATTTTGGTTAACTCCTTAAATTCATCGGTATCTAATCCTTGGACAATGATACCATCGACCTTAGCATAGATAGCAAGCTCTAAATTACGTAAAAAAACCTCTTCATTCCGACCGTAGTTGCCGAGCACTTCAATAATGACGTCATCAAGATTAGCCTGTGCATGAGCGCCAACTGCAACTTCATTCCAAAAAGGCGTATCAATATCTTGGGTAATTAAAACAAGACGATACTGCTGGGTTACCTCATTAATTGGCATTGGTTCCTGCCAATCAGATTGAACAAATTGCCGAGCAGATGTAAAGGTAAAGTAACCAAGCACACCAAATATTAGAATAAACGTCATATGCATGATTTTGCGCAATCTTTTCACCCCTCTTGCAGTTAACTTCTGTTGTAAGCGCTATTATCATAGCACTGTTTAATCACCTTCGGCAAGAGCATTCTTGTTATTGCGTTTACAATTTCCTATGTCGCTATAAACAGAAAGAGAGGGACCATAATGAGCCCTCTGTGCGTCTACTATTTACCTTTTTTTCGAGTAATGACATCAAAAATGACTGCTCCTGCTAAAACACCACCGCGGATCATATATTGATAGGAGATTCCTACACCAAGTAGGTTCATCCCATTTGTTAATGACGCCATAACAATTGCACCAATAATGGCTCCGGTAACCTTACCGACACCACCAGCAGAAGATACACCACCAACATATGCGGCAGCAATTGCATCTAACTCAAACAGCATCCCAGCTGTTGTCGTTGCTGACTGTAAACGCGCAGTATAAAGAATACCTGATAAAGTCGCTAGCATTGACATTGAAGCCATTACGAGATAAGTAATCTTCTTAACATTAATCCCGCTTAGATGCGCAGCTTCAGGATTGCTTCCGACGGCATAAATCTGGCGACCTAGTACCGTTCGATTGGAAATAAAGTGATAGACCATTGTGACTAACAGAACAATAACAACTGTCCATGAGAAGCCGTTATAGCCCGCTAAAATCCAAGTAATGTAACCAATAATTGCCGAAACAAACACCAATTTTAAAACGAAAATACTGTTTGAGACAACTTCAAAATTATATTTTTTCTTATCATGGCGTGTTTTAAATTCTCCGTAAAAATAAAAAATAATGCCGATTAACCCTACAATTAAAGTGAGTAAGTGGCGCTCACTAATCTGAGCAAGTGAAGGAATAAAACCATTCCCCAATGCGTTAAATGATGCATTTTGCACAATAATTGTTCCTGTTCCTTCAGTAACCTGAAGTAATGCTCCACGGAAGATTAGCATGCCAGCCAAGGACGCTACAAATGCCGGAATCCCAAGCTGAGCAATTAAGAAACCATTAAACAAACCAACTACTAGTCCCAGTACTAATATGATTGGAATAACGATATAGACAGGTAAACCTTGTTGCATCAATAACATAGCCGCAATTGCACCCAAAAAACCAGCGACATAGCCAACTGATAAATCAATATGGCGGATAACAATAACTAAAGTCATCCCGACAGCCAATACAGCAATATAGCCAGCTGAATCTAACAAGTTACTAATATTACGCGATGACATAAACATCCCATTGGTCATCAAATTAAAGGTAAACATAATAATAAATAAGGCAATATACATCCCATAATCTCGAATATTTTCTTTCACTAAATCAATTGCTTCATTGATAATTTTCATTGTTACTCCCTCCTATTGTGTGGCCAGCTCCATTATTTTTTCTTGATCCGCTTCCGCTGCTGCTAGCTCACCTTTAATCCTTCCTTCAGCCATGACATAAACACGGTCACTCATACCAAGCACTTCTCCAAGTTCTGAGGAAATCATAATAATGCTTAGCCCTTGTTCAATAAGCTTATTCATAACTGAATAAATTTCAAATTTAGCACCGACATCAATCCCTCTGGTCGGCTCATCTAAAATTAGAATGTTTGGTCCGACAAACAACCATTTACCAAGTGAGACCTTTTGCTGGTTACCACCACTTAGTTTGCCGACATGCTGTTCAATTGAGGAGGCTTTAATATGAAGGGATTCCTTGTAATACTCGGCAACTTTAATTTCCTCATTATCATTAATAATGCCATTGTTAGAAATTCCTGATAGCTTTGCTGCTGAGACATTATTGGTGATGTTTTGCAACAGAAAGAGACCATTGCCCTTGCGATCCTCGGTGACATAAGCTATTCCTGCTTTAATTGCTTCACTGGTATGCTTAAATTTTCTAGGTTGACCGTTTAAAGCAAGGTCCCCTCTTAGCTTGTAATTTTTTGGATTACCAAAAATACTAAGCGCTAGCTCTGTCCGCCCCGAGCCCATTAATCCTGCCAAGCCAATAATTTCACCTTTACGCAGTGTTAGACTTGCTTCTTTAACAACATCACGGCCTAACTGGCTATCATAAGCGGACCAATTGACAAGCTCCAAAACGGTATCACCGATTTTTTTCTCTGGACGCTTCGGATAGATATCATTTATTTCACGACCAACCATATGCTTAATAATGGTTCGTTCGTTTATTTCACCTTTGTTAGCATCGAGCGTACAAATTGTTTGACCATCACGAAGAACAGTTGCTTTATCCGCAATTGCCACGACCTCTTTAAGCTTATGTGAGATCATAATGCAGCTGATGCCTTGCTTCTTCAGTTGTTTAATCAATTCAAGTAAGTTCTCACTATCATCTTCATTTAATGCCGCAGTTGGCTCATCTAAAATAAGGAGCTTAACATCCTTACTTAATGCTTTGGCTATCTCAACCAATTGTTGTTTTCCAACGCCAAGATCCTTAATCAATACTTCTGGGTTTACTTTCAGATTCACCTTGTTGAGCATAGCTTTTGCTTTCACGATTGTCTGATTCCAATTAATGACTGAGCCTTTTTTAACTTCATTGCCAATATAAATGTTTTCATAAACAGATAAATCTGGAAATAAGGCTAGCTCTTGATAAATAATTGCTATGCCTACCTCAACACTGTCACTAATTTTATTAAATTGTTGTACCTTGCCTTGATAAACAATGTCACCTTCATATTCGCCATATGGATAAACGCCACTTAACACCTTCATAAGCGTTGATTTGCCAGCACCATTTTCACCAATTAAACAGTGAATTTCACCTTCTTCTACCTTGAAATTCACATCACTTAATGCTTTTACGCCTGGAAAAGTCTTTGTTATACTGTGCATTTCAAGAATGTTATTAGCCATTATCATCCCACCTTCATAAAAAACAAGTAAAGGCTGAAATAGCGATAGCAGACTATCGCTATTTCACGCTTACTTCTTTTTAATTATTTCTAAATTATTCTAAGCCAGTAAAGTCACTTGCTTCATAGTAGCCAGAGCCAATTAGCTCAGCTTCTACATTAGCTTGATCAACAACGATAACCTCTGATTGTAAGGCGGCTACCTCTTTTGCTCCGTTATCATAGGCACCTGTCGTTTCTGGAGTATCGCCGTCTAAGATCGTGACTGCCATCCCCATTGCATCTTCAACTAAACGACGAACATCTTTGAAGACTGTCATTGATTGCTGGCCATCAATAATATATTGAATAGACGCCATCTCTGCATCCTGACCTGTTACCACAAAGCTGGTAATATCACTATCAGTTGCAAACACATCAGCAATTGAACGCGCAGTGCCATCGTTTGGTGCTAAAATGGCAACATCACCTTTTAGATCATCGCCAGCTGCTGTTAAATGTGTTTGAGCTTTGTTAATTGCTTCGTTTGGATCCCAGTTTGTTGTTACCTGACCAAGAATACGACCCATTTCATCGCGTGATAGCTCTGCATTAGCTGATAGCGCTTCTGCTTCACTTGAGTTAGCGATTACAAATGTACCATCAGCAATTTTAGGCTGTAGAACAGACCATGCACCTTCAAAGAATAAAAAGGCATTGTTATCTGATGATGCACCGGCATAAAGGTAAAGTGGCACACCTGTGCCTTCTGCATGATCAATTAAGTATTGTCCTTGCGCTTCACCAACAGCAAAGCTATCAAATGTTACATAGTAATCAACTGCATCTGTGCTGGTAATTAAGCGGTCATAGGCAATAACAGTTACGCCCTCTGCTGCTGCTGCTTGTGCTGCTGCACCTGCTGCATCACCATCATGTGGACTAATAATAAGGACATCAATTCCTCTACTAATTAAGGTTTCAACATTTTGTAATTCGTTAGCTGAAGATCCTTGACTAAACAGAATTTCAGTTGTATAGCTTGAGCCAGCCAAGGCATCCTTGAAACGTTGCTCATCCTGTACCCAGCGTGGTTCATCACGCGTTGGTAATACGATTCCTACATTTATCTCCCCTGATCCCGTTGTCTCTTCGGCTGTATCGGTTTCTTCTGTCTGATCGTCTCCAGTTTCATTCGGCTCACTGCTCGTATCATTTGTACACCCTACTAATAAAAGTGCAAATAATCCTGCCACCATTAAAAACCATAATGCTTTCCCTTTTCTAAACATTGTATAACCCCTCTCAATGGCTTAATTTAACTTGCACTCTAAGTATATGGGCTAGTCAGAATCTGTGTAAGCGGATTCACTGGTGTTTTTTTATCATAGTCTGGAATTTTTTAAGGTCTAAAGGATGAGGAGGAGCTTAAAGCTACATTATTCTAGTACAGAATCGTTAAAGCGTATTGCTTTTTAACTAATTGTTCAGATAGAATAAGAGCAATCATTTAACCTGTTGAGTTAAAGTAGCAGGAAGTGAAGAGAGGGAGCAGAATGAAGTTAAAAAGATTCGAGGCAAAAATTAGAGTAGACATCTTAAAGTTTTCATTTAAGATTATTACGCTGATGATTATCATTACCATTATCACGGTCAGTTTTTTTAATTATAATATGAGAAATTACCGCCTTAATAATACCCTAGATCACTATAGCAGTAGCTTAAAGCATGTCATAACCACCAATCAGCAGGAGCTCTACGCCGTTTCCAAGGATGTGTTCATCCGTTTTCTAACTGGAGAATCTGATTCAAGAAATGTGTTTAGCTCGTTCTACAGCTTTAATGCCCGGCAACAGATGAAAAGTGATCTGTTAGTTTTTGATGAAGCGTTAGCGTTAGTGTTACATACCAACCCAATCTTTGAAACAGACTATGCCCTTTTTCATTTTCTAAGCATCGTTATTGATAATGAAGCGCCACTTCAGGAAACAGGCGCACTAAGAGTTTATCAATCAAATCAATCTACCTACTTACTATATGTCCTGCCAATTATTGACCAAGCTATCATTGGCTACGCTGTCTCCGTTATTGATGGCAGAGAATTTCAATTGTTAAGGGAGGACACTTCTACCAATTATGTCATCTATGATCAGTACGATAATGTTCTGTCTGCAAGCTCAACTAGTATCGTTCACACGACGACGGGAAAACTAAATTTAAATAATGACATAAATCATAAGGAGACACGACCCTTTTCAAACATAACGATTACAGCATATGTAAGCAATCAGAGCTATGCAGGGGTTTTCTTCACAAGTTTAATTGTCCTTGCCATCCTATCCCTTTTTATTTCTTTACAGACATATATTTTTTCAAAAAAAGCCTCTACAAAAATGGGCCATTCCCTTTATTTGCTTTACGATCAATTAATGCAAGTGAGTAAGAGCCCTAGCCATCGTATCTCAATTAAAACCGAGGATGAATTTGAAACACTGGCAGAGAATATTAACAAGGTGCTTGCCGAATTACAAAGTGCCCATGATCGTAATATTAAGCTCAGCGAATTGAATTTGGAATCAGAGCGTCGGAAACTAGAAGCGCAGTTCCATCCCCATTTTCTCGCGAATACGTTAGAGACTATTCGGTCAGCTATTTATGTTGATACCAGTTTAGCGGAAGAATTACTAACACGGATGAACGACATCCTGCGCTATAGTATTAGCGAAAAAAGGGTCGACTTGCCTTTACAGGATGATCTGGTCTATATAGAGAATTATTTAATCGTAAATCAAATTCGCTATGAAGATTTCACCTATAAATTTAAAATTGACCACGATCTTAAAAACTTACGCGTGCCTAAGTTGCTACTGTTACCGTTAATTGAGAATAGCTTAAAATATGGCTTCAAGTTTCGACGTGACTTAAAGATGCTTATAGCCATTCATAGGGGAAGCCATGGTGATATTATAATTCGCGTGATCGATAATGGCGGAAACCTATCAAGTGACCAAGCGACTCAGTTGAATACAATGTTAACCACTACAACTAAGCCTGACCAGCATCATGGACTCATTAATACAAAGCAACGCTTATCATTAATGTATGAACATGCTCGTTTTGTGGTCAAAACGAAGTGTCGGTGCACGATAATAGAAATAAGAATGAGAGGTGGCCACTATGTATAAAGTAATCATTGTAGAAGATGAAGCGCTGATTCGTAAGCGTCTCGTCTATGGCTTAGATTATGAGAAATATAATTGTCTGGTGGTCGGCGAAGCACGCGATGGTGAGGAAGGAACTAAGCTAATTAAAGAGCTCGAACCTGATATCGTCCTAACCGATATTAATATGCCAATCAAAAATGCCTTTGACATGCTAGAGGAAACGCTTGATTACAGCTACTGTACCATTATTTTATCTAGCTACAATGAATTTTCGAATGCACAAAAAGCGATTAAATTTGGTGTTACTGAATTTATTGTCAAACCGATTAATGAACGTGAGCTCTACGAAGCATTAGAACGCGCTATTTTGCAAGCACAGCAACTAAAGATTATTAAGCAATTGTCATACTCTCAAGAAGCACTAGATGAACTTCAAGCCAATGAGGTGAAACGACATCAAGTACATGATGAAGTTGTTAATGAAATGATTCAATTCATCCGGGATCACTATAGTGAGAAATTCGTCTTTGATGATGTCTCAAAAGCGATTGGCTATAGCTCAGCCTTACTTCACGACCGCTTTAAAAAAGAAGTGCATACGACTTTTAATGACTATTTAAACCGTTATCGGATTCGAAAATCCATTGAATTTATCTTAAAAGGGGAAAAAAAGGTTTACGAGATCGCTGAAGACTGCGGATTTAGTGAATACAAATACTACAACAAAGTATTCAAAAAGTATATCGGAATGAGCACCAAAGACTTTCTCGAAAAACTATAGGATATTCCCCTTTATTGGGCGATTTTCGGATATGAAAACGCATTCAATTAAGTATAATCAAGGTATCACAAGATAAAGGGGAGAAAATTATGAAAGCGTTAAGAAAACAATTATTACTGGCAATTGCATTTATTGGGTTAATTACTTTACTAGTCGGATGTGCAAATGAGGAAGGCAGCGCTGATCGATTAGTGATCTATTCACCTAACTCAGAGGGGTTAATTAACGCCACTATCCCAGCATTTGAAGAGAAATACGATATTCAAGTGGACCTTATTCAAGCAGGAACAGGTGAGTTATTCGCCAAATTAGAAAGTGAGAAAGACTCTCCTGTAGCAGATATTGTTTTCGGTGGTGGCTATACACAGTTTTCCATGCATACTGATTTATTTGAGGAGTATGTATCATCAGAGGATGGTAATGTTATCGATTCATACCGTAATTCGACAGGATTTTATACGCCTTATACCCTAGATGGTAGTGTATTGGTAGCAAATCGCGATATTCTGGGTGATATTGAAATTAATAGCTATGAAGACTTACTAAATCCAGAGTTACAAGGCAAGATTTCATCTGGCGACCCAGCCAACTCATCTAGTGCATTTGCACAATTAACAAACATGCTACTAGCTAAAGGTGGTTACGAATCAGATGAGGCTTGGAACTATGTAGAAGAATTGTATACCAACATTGATGGCAAAATTAGCTCAAGCTCCAGTAATGTCTATCGCGCAGTAGCTGATGGCGAAATGGCGGTTGGGCTATCTTATGAAGACCCTGTTGCTAAATTAATTGAAGATGGGGCTAATGTTGAACTTATCTATCCTGAAGAAGGCGTGGTATTCCTTCCAGCAAACGCAGCCATTATTAAAGGTGCCAATAATCAAGAGTATGCCGAGAAATTTATCGACTTTATTATTTCACAAGAGATTCAAAATGTCCTATCAACAACAACTACAAACCGTCCCGTTCGTGAAGATGTCGAAACGAATGATGTAATGAAGCCATTTGCCGATATCAATGCATTAGATGAAGACATGGATTTTGTCTCAGAAAATCGACAAGATATTGTTGACCGTTACAATGAAATCTTTGTTCAGATTCAATCGAATTAATAAGGGGGCAGATTGCTATGACACAGATAAAAATAGAACACGCAAAAAAAGTTTTTGGTGATGCAGTTGTCATACCGGATTTAAACATTACCATCAAAGAGGGGTCATTATTCACGTTACTTGGCCCCTCCGGCTGTGGTAAAACAACACTTTTAAGAATGATTGCCGGGTTTAACTCAATCGAAGGTGGCGATTTCTACTTTGGCGAGAAGCGCATTAATGATTCAGAGCCCAGCAAACGGAATATCGGGATGGTTTTCCAAAACTATGCGATTTTCCCACACCTTACTGTACGTGAGAATGTCGAGTTTGGTTTAAAACAGCGTAAGCTTGACAAAGGAGTAGTTAGAGAACGGGCTGAGAAGTATTTAAAACTCATACAGATGGAAAAGTTTATGGATCGTAAGCCAGAACAATTAAGTGGTGGGCAGCAACAACGTGTTGCCTTGGCTCGCGCATTAGCGATTAACCCCGACGTTTTATTAATGGATGAGCCGTTAAGTAATTTAGACGCAAAGCTAAGAGTCGATATGAGACAGGCTATCCGTGAAATTCAAAGAGAAGTTGGCATCACCACTGTTTACGTGACCCATGATCAGGAGGAAGCAATGGCTATCTCTGATCAAATTGCCGTTATGAAGGATGGTATTGTCCAGCAAGTCGGTTCACCTAAATCATTATACCATCGCCCAGCTAATGAGTTCGTTGCGTCCTTTATTGGGCGAACCAACATGCTTAATGCTGAGCTCAAGCATAACGAACAAGGGCTTGCTGAACTTCAGCTACAAAACGGTTTCATCGTGCCCTATCCAAGATTAAACCATCTTGACGATCAACAAGTCCGAATTAGTATTCGACCAGAAGACTTTATTCGGGTTGAGGATGCCGCTTCAGTAGATACATTTGAAGTTAGAATTGAGGATAGTGTCTATCTTGGGCTGAACACCGAATACGTTGTGGCTTTAACAGATAAACATCATATCCAGGTTACAGAAGAATCAAGCTTTGATGAGGACTTAATTGTTGGCGATCGTGTTCACTTAACGGTTAATACGAATAAGATTAATGTCTATTGTACCGACGGGTTAACTAACCTTTCGGAGGTGAAGTAATGAAACAAACCAAAAACACGAGACGGTTTCGGTTAGATATTTGGGGTATTGCTGGCTTAGTCATTCTAGTATGCTACCTGCTCTTTCTTGTCTACCCGGTAGGGAATATCTTAAAGCAATCGTTTTATACGAGTGAGTTAGGCTTCTCGCTTGAGCAATTTTCTAAATTCTTTTCCATGAGTTATTATTCAAATACGTTGTTTAATAGTTTCAAAGTTTCGATCACTGCAACTATTTTTGCTTTAATTATTGGGATATTACTCGCTTATTTATTTGCGATGTTTGATTTTAAAGGGAAGAAATTTCTAAGAATATTAATTATTATTGCTTCAATGTCAGCACCGTTTATCGGTGCCTACTCTTGGATTCTCTTACTCGGTAGAAGCGGTGTAATCACGAGCTTCTTAAGTAACATTCTCGGCGTGCAAATGCCTGATATTTATGGTTTTTCAGGCATTGTGCTTGTATTCACCTTGCAGCTATTCCCGTTAATCTTTCTTTATGTTAACGGTGCATTTAAAAGTATTGATCAATCGATTCTCGAGGCAGCAGAAGGCATGGGGGTCACAGGGATCAGCCGCTTCTTCAAGGTTGTTCTTCCACTACTAATGCCTACTGTATTAGCTGGTGCATTGCTTGTCTTTATGCGGGCATTCTCTGACTTTGGTACGCCGATGTTAATTGGTGAAGGTTATCGTACTTTCCCAGTATTAATTTATACTGAATTTATTAGTGAGGTTGGTGGTGATGCTGCCTTTGCCTCAGCCTTAGCAGTTATTGCTATCGTGATTGCACTGTCGATTTTCATGTTGCAACAAATTGTATCTTTACGCTTTGCGTTTTCAATGAATGCACTACATCCTGTTCGAACAAAGAAAGTTTCTGGTATTAAGAAGGTACTCGTTTATCTAGCAAGCTACGGGATTGTGTTAACAGCAGTGCTGCCGCAGCTCTACCTTGTCTATACCTCATTCCAAAATACAAGTGGGATGGTCTTTCAATCTGGATACTCTTTAAATAGCTATCGTGCAGCATTTTCACGAATGGGTAATTCCATCTTTAACACATTAAGAATTCCCTTTTTTGCAATCATTTTGGTTGTCTTATTCGCTGTCTTCATATCTTATTTAGCTGTTCGGAGACGTAATGCGGTGACATCAACCATCGATAGCTTGAGTATGATCCCTTACATTGTTCCAGGTACCGTTTTAGGGATCGCTTATTTAACATCATACAACACCGGTATTGGTGGGACCGGGATGTTATCAATCACGGGAACGACAATGATTTTAGTGATTTCCTTTGCTGTCCGGCGCTTACCTTATACGATCCGGTCGTCAGTTGCCTCTCTTCATCAGATCTCACCATCCATTGAAGAAGCAGCACAAAGCTTAGGGAGTAGCAAGCTGAATACGTTCTTTAAGATTACGGTTCCGATGATGATGCCTGGTATTATCGCTGGTGCAATCCTTAGTTGGATCACCATGATTTCTGAATTATCAACTTCAATCCTGCTGTATACCGTCAACACCAGAACAGTTACCGTTGCAATCTACACTGAAGTTATTCGCGGTAATTACGGCATTGCGGCAGCCCTATCAACGATTTTAATGATCTTTACCGTCCTATCATTGTTATTGTTTATGAAGGTGTCTGGTAAAGATGAGATTAGCTTATAGCTTTATTGTGAAGAAGCCCTTTATCTAGTTGAGATGAAGGGCTTTTACGATGCAGAAGTTTAGTAGTCATTTTTTTCAAAGCGAATAATCAGCTGATTTTATGTTAAAAATAAATTACAACAAACAAGTAGAAATGATAGCAGGAAGTTATCAAGATGTGGATTTTACTTAATTAGACCACCATCTAGGTAAAATAAGTTTATTATTTGGCAGTGTGGCTATTTTTATCATCTACTCTTTATTACTTATTGAGTCTGGTGCTCAGGCACAGATTATTAAGTTTACTAGCAAAGAAACAGATAAACGTTAATTGCGTTCTCCTTAGCACGATATATGCCAGCCTAATCGGTTTTATATTCCTTTAAGAACTCTGATAAGTCTAAATAATGATTAACAACAATTTCATTGCTTTGAAGTGGAAAGAATAAGCTGCTTTCATCATATTGGCTGTTTATTTTTTCAAAATCAAAGTTTGCCACAATCGTATGATCATTTTCCGCAAAAAAAGCATAGCTCTGCACATAAGTATCATCAATATTTTCTAACCTTACATTCTCCGTGTAGATGAACCTACCTGCTGGAATAGCTAGCTTTTGAAGACGATCACTAAATACAGGTGATGCCTCTGCACCCACAAACGTAATAAGTTGTTTTCCAGGTTCATAATCCTCTTCATAAATTTGCACTAAATAAATAGCTACGTCTTGCTCACTCTTACCAGCGACTAACTCAATCATTCTATCTACTATGTTAAACTGTTTATCTTCTGATAATGAATGCTGCACAGCAATACCTAACAAGTCTACTTGATCGCTGTGTTGTTGTTGAAAAATTAATTTGGTCATTTTAACACCCTTTATAAAAATCTTAATGTTAATGCATAGCTATAATATAAACCAATTACCTACTCTACAGTAGCTTGGGGACAGCTTAAAATTGCTCGTCAATTAATTCCATAAGACGGTCACTTTTTGAAGGATCAATTAGGTAAAGCGTATGTGTATCGGATTTAACCATCATTGCGCGCTCTTCTCCCGCCTCACCCGTCCAGAGAAAATAGGCGCTGGATGCCCCTGCTTCGTTGTCAAACTTTACTTCATAATTCGGGGAAACCATATCAGTAATGCCCGGTTGTTGAACAGCATCTGCAAAAATTTGCTCGAGCTCAGTGACTATTTGCTCATCTGTATACGTCACCGTTCCACCACTTCCAATTCTACTTATGCTAACCTGTGAATAATGCACCGTTTGTTCAAGTTGATCGGCCACTAACGTCTTTAATTGCTCAGTCTGTTCTGCGGACACGGAATAAATCGTTTCTGTATTGCTAGACCTCATTAAGGTACTGTTGTATCCATTATTAATCCATAAAAAAAGCTGTTCAGACTCTTTACTATCATAGTGAAGGCTTATCTCATACTCTGGTTCAGCCATATTAACAGCCCCTGGTTCTTGAACTGCGCCCGCTAAAACACTCGCTAGTTCTTTCACCATGTCCTGCTCATTAATGACGATTTCACTAGCTTTAAGATACCTCGCCACGCTGTATTGGGTAAAATCGAGCGCCACTTCAAGGTCATGATCGTCTGCTTGATCAGTTGATTGACAGGCAATTAATAGCATACTTACCGCCACAATAAATCCAATTTTCTTCAAAGAAAATCAGCCCCTTTTTATAATTAGTCGCTTGATATAATGAGAAAGTTTCCATTTTTTTAAAAAGTTACATTAAAAAAGTGAGCAGGCATTCACCCGCTCACATATTGCTCTTTAACGCGATTAGAATCCGTATTGTTCTTCTTGATCTTGCCAAATTTGCTGATAACTACGGGCAAGTACAATGGTATCCTCGACTAATTTCTCAATTCTAAAATGAACATCATCATTAACAATGCGACCATGGTCAAAATCAGTTGCAACAGCAAAGACGTAATTCGGCAGGACGTTTGCTTTCATATAACTAAGAATTGGCTTTAATTGCTGCTCAGCAATGAGGTAATGCTTGTCCGATCCTGCTGTCATAATGATGCTACAGGTTTTATATTGAAGCGCATTTTGCGGGAGTAAGTCAAAAACATTTTTCAAAGTAGCAGGAATAGCGGCCTGAAAAATTGGACTAGCAAAAATAATGACGTCAGCTGACATGATGGCTTGCGTTACTTCAGCAGTGTCACCTTGATAATCTAAATAGTTTCGTCCATCACTAAAAACCAGATCCTTTTCCTTTAAATCAATAAATTGTAACGAATGATCAGCGCCATATCTGCTCGTTAAGCTATCATAGGCATATTGAGCAACCACTCGTGTTTTACTACCTATATTGGAACCCGACAGGATTAGAATATTCACATGATCTCCTCCTTATTTCTTCATAGTATGCTTTCTTATCTCAGGCAAGATTCGCTCGCCAATTAAGGTAATATTTCGTTTGATCTCATCCATGCTGACACCACCGAAGTCAAGCTGACCGACATAGCGCTGATTACCGAATAATTCATGCTGATAAAGTAATTTCTCGACAATCAATTGCGGATCACCAACATTAATGACACTACGATAATCCTGACCTTGTGCAAAGGCTTGCTTTGGAAAACCGCTCCCATTTGTCTTCTTCATCCCCTCGTTAATATGCGGATAATAAGCGCGATAAGCCTCCATCATATCCTCATGGGCATAGAAGAATCCTCCCGTTGCGACGGGGAGCTGATCAGCTTGATGACCAGACGATTGTGCCGTTGTCCGATATAGGTCAATCCGTTCTTTAAAAACAGACGCAGGACCACCCAGATGGGCTTGGTACATTGGCACCCCAAGTCGCCCAGCTTTTTGAGCGGAGTCAAGCGAACCCCCAACTGCACGCCAGATTGGCAACCCTTGCGCCGCATTATTTGGCCGTGGCAGTACATGGGCATGTTTCAGCGGTTTGCGAAATTCTCCCGCCCAATCGACAACTTCATTTTCATTTATTTTTAATAACAATTCGAATTTTTCTTCAAATAATTGCTCGTAGTCAGCTAAATTATAGCCAAGTAATTCAAACAAACCAACCCGTGATGCCCGCCCTGCTATGATCTCCATCCGACCATTTGACAACAAATCAATAGTCGCAGCGTCCTCAAACACGCGGACAGGATCTGAGGTGCTAATAATCGTTGCTCCCGAGGTGATTTTTATTTGATTAGTTGCTTGTGCGACCATTGCCAAGACAATTAGATGCGATTGGGTAACGAAATAGTCTTGATGCGATTCACCAACCTGAAAGACATCAATTCCAGCCTGTTCAGCAAGCTGAGCCATTTCAACAATTTCTTTTAAACGTTGTTCCGCTGAAATCCGCTTCCCTGTGTGTGGATTAGGTAAATGATCACCTAACGTATAAATACCAAATTCCAAGCCTTTGCTTGGCTCGAATTTAGGCATAACATGTCGATTATTTTCCGTCATTGTACCTCACTCCTTTTAGTCTAATTTCAGTATAAACACAATCGTTTCTTTTTTGAAGTAGGTACTTAAAAGTGCTATAATATCCAAAAAGATACTATTGGAAGAAACGTAAACATATGGACAAGATCATTCCGAATTATTGTATGGTTAGTGAGCCCCTAGAAGTGCTTGTGGGGAAATGGAAGCCAATTATCCTGTTAAATTTATTAGCAAACAGCCCGATGCGCTTCACCGAAATTAAACAGGCCATTCCCGAAATTACACAAAAAATGCTGACGAAACAACTACGGGAATTGGAGTCACATGATATCATTTCAAGAACAGTCTATCCGGAGGTACCACCACGTGTAGAATATGCGATAACTGCTCATGGTCAGACTTTACAGCCAATCTTAGATCGTATGCATCAATGGGGACTTGCTCACATTGCACACATGGAAGAGAAGGAACTTAAGTCAGACTTAGAATAAATGTAGCTTAACCTGCTCCGCTTCACGTTCGTAAAAAAACTCGCTAAGCTCACCATCCTCCATAACTTGAACCATCGCTGCGAAGTCTGGTGCCAGCTTGTGATTTAATAAATCTTGTCGAGGTAGCCAATAAACCTCACCCTCTGCTGAAGAGATAAGCTCACCTGCAAATTGATTTGTCTTATACAATAGAACGACATAACGCTCGTCCTCATTTGTTTGAAATTGTTTAATCCCACAGAGCTCGGGTGACTTAATGGTAAGGCCTGTTTCTTCCCAAACCTCTCGAACAACTGCTTGGACAAATGATTCGCCCTTTTCAATATGACCACCAGGAAAAGTAATCCCAGGCCATGTCTTGCTAATCCGATCCTGAACAAGTACATGGCCCTTGTCATCATAAATCATACACATATTAGTGAAAATTGCTCGTTCGCTACGACTCATCATATTCCTCCAAGATTTCATGCTTTTTAGCCAGTTTATCATAATTTGTGAGCTAGCGTTTAACTAACTCTAATTAGTTTTTTTATCCTAATGCCCATTTTATTAACAGCAAATGCGTAATTAAAGGAGAAACATCGCTTTCCTTTTCTATTCGTCACTAATATTTATTTGAAATAATTTGTCTAATTCAGGTGGGTAGCTTTCTTTAATAAGTCCGTTGTATAGCACCCTCCTGAACGCACAACAAAAAAAAGCAAGTGCCTCAGCACTTGCTTTTTTCTAGTACTAACTTAATTCTGGCCAGTAATCCTTGTTCACTTCAATTAAATCATCAAGTAAATCTTTTGCTACCTTAGCACTTGGTACGGTTTTTGATAGCGTCAGGGCTTGCCAGAGCTTTTGATAGCTCTTTTCAATATAAGCTTGGACAACAAGCTTCTCGACGGTTAGCTGTTGGTACATTAATGCCTGCTCAAACTCAGGAATCTTACCTTGTGCTAATGGCTCGGGTCCATCGGTTCCAACAAGACACGGCACTTCAACCATTGCATCATCAGGGAAGTTCGCAATTGCGCCATTGTTCTCAACAATCATTAACATCCGCTCATGTGTGTTAAAAGCAATGGCACGGGCTAAATCAACAATAAAAGAAGCATGGGCATCAATTTCAAAGCCACTATCAACCGCTGTGCCTTTTTCAATAATGGCACGCGCTGCTGAAAAGACCTTCTTTTCCCGTCCTGCCATGACTTCATTTGCTCGGGTGAAATCTGGCGTTGCTTTTTCAAATTCATAATCAGGATACAAATAATATTTTAAATAGGTATTTGGCAGATACCTTGGATTAACAGCCAACAAATCCTTTGCTTTCTTATGCGTTTCCTGCCAGCTCGGATCGGTATGCTGCGTATCGACCTCAACCTGAGTAAGGTAGCCATTTTCAGCCACGTAAGCACGGATTTGATCAATGTACTCATTACCTTCTCTATCCTTAACGCTGGTCCACCAACCGAAGTGATTTAGACCGAAATAGCGCACCTCGAGTTCTGCTGGTGTTTTTTCGATAATCTGTGACATCCGACGCAGTGTGCCAACAGGCATATCACAAATATTAAGCACCTTGGAATCGGGTCTTAAAATCCGGCATGCTTCAGCAACGATAGAAGCTGGATTTGAGTAATTAAGCATCCAGGCATCTGGTGAATACTGTTCCATGTAATCAATAATCTCTAGCATCCCGGTAATACTACGCATACCATATGCGATCCCACCTGGTCCACAGGTTTCTTGGCCGATTACACCGTGCTTCAATGGCACCTTCTCATCCTGTTCACGCATTTCGTACTTGCCAACCCGAATATGGGCCATGCAAAAGTCAATATCCTCAAAGCCTTCCTTTGGATCAGTCGTGTAGCTAAACTCAACCTCAGGTGCCTGTTCCTTTAATAAAATCTCAAGTGCCTCACCTAGAACTGATTGGCGGTCACCATCATTATCATAGAGCTTTAATTTACGTAGTGGAAAGCGATCAAGATGATCAAGCATCATCATCACGATACCTGGTGTAAATGTACTTCCCCCACCTGCGATTACAACGGAAAATTTCTTCATAGTTTGTCACCCTTACCTTTCTACTTTTTCTTTAATTATTGTTCTGAGTTATCTCGTCCTAAATAGTGATCAACGATCTCTCTGACTTTGGTTACATTTAGACCATAGACCACTTGAACGTTCTTCCCTTTCTTAATGACACCATTTGCGCCAGTATCCTGCTTTAGGACTGTTTCATTAACGCTATCTGGATTATCAACAGTCAGCCTTAGTCGCGTATAGCAATTATCGACTGTCTTTATATTATCCTTACCACCTAATGCTTCAACAATGATACGTGCTTTTTCGTGATCATTGTCCCCTTTTCCTGCTTCTACCTTCTCTTTATAATCAGCTTTTGAGTAAAGACGTGTTTCTGCTCCGTCATCCTCACGACCAATTGTTTTTAGATTCCATAGTTTTATTAAGAATCTGAACAAGAAATAGTAAAGAACAAAGAAGATTATCCCGACAACAATAAACATTGGCCAACTTGTTTTCTCTGTACCTAAAGGCACGTTATAAAGTAAGAAATCAATAAACCCATTTGGTCCAATTGCGCGGACATTGAAAATATTTAAGACCACCATGCTAAGACCACTTAAAACTGAGTGAATAACGAATAAGATTGGTGAAATAAACATGAATGAAAATTCAATTGGTTCCGTTACTCCGGCAATAAATGACGTGACTGCTGCCGGAATTAAAATTGCCTTTGCTTTCGCTTTATTGGCTGGTTTAGCCGTATGGTACATCGCCAAACAGGCACCAATTAACCCAAACATTTTTGAGATACCACGTGCATCCCAAATAACGGTTTGTGACAAGACACTAACACTGTTATCAGCAATCTCGGCAAAATAAATATTCCGCGCACCTTCAAATACTTGACCACCAACCTCTTGTAAGCCACCAAGTGATGTATACAAGAATGGGGTGTAAACAAGGTGATGCAATCCAGTTGGGATAAGAAGTCGCTCTAAAGTTCCATAAAGGAAGATCCCAAAGTTACCCGCTTGCATCATAAAATCACCTAAGGCATTAATACCTGATTGGAAAAATGGCCAAATATAAGTGAATAAAATTGCCAGTAGCACCACGATTGGAATTAACAAGATAAAGACGAACCGTGCACCACCGTATACTTGAAACGCATTACTGAATTCAGTATCAATAAATTTGTTGTGCACATAAGCGGTGACAATTCCAAGAATAATACCGAGGAATACGCCCATATCTAGAACCTGAACACCTAAGACAAGGGTTTGACCTGATCCCCGAAGCGCATCACTATCAACTAATATTCCAGTAAGATCCATAAATCGGTTCATTGCATTAATAAAAACAAGAAAACCAAGCAATGATGTAAAAGCTGCTTCCGCCTTCTTTTTCTTAGCGAGCCCTAACGCAATCCCAACACAGAAGATTAACCCAAGATTGGTTAAAACCGATACAAGTGACCCCGATAAAATTGAACCAAAGCCAGTCGTAATTGGATTATCTAAAAACGGAAAGCGCTCTAATAATTGTGCATTTGTAAATAAATTCCCAATTGCAATCAAAATACCCGCGATCGGTAAAATAAGAATTGGCACAAACATTGCCTTTGAAAAACGCTGCATACTATCCATAAGTTTTGCTTTCATAAAACTGCCTCCTTAATAAAAATAATTTAAATAATGTCTAAGCACAGTGTAGGTGATAACGGATTCAATGAAAAGGGTTTCAGGCATAAACGAAACGTGTCTCTATAAATAGAAACACGTTTCGGTTTTTTAGTTTAAGATGGTAGCCACTACTTTATTAGAGCGGATTTAGCAACTTCAGTCGTGGATTTATCCGCATACGTACGGATTTAATACCTGCTGTCACGGATTTATCTTCGTGAGCGCGGATATACTGGCTGCTGCCACGGATTTATCCTTGTAAGCGCGGATATACTACCCTCCTGCCACGGATTTAGCCGCATACGTACGGATATACTGCCTGCTGCCACGGATTTATCCTTGTAAGCGCGGATATACTGGCTGCTGCCACGGATTTATCCTCGAACGCGCGGATATACTACCCTCCTGCCACGAATTTATCCTCCTACGCGCGGATTTATTACCTGCTGTTGTGGATTTACAGCCTGGTGACTTATCAAAACGCTATATAAATGACATGATATACTCAAACAACAGCATTGTCTCAGCGAAAAAGTAATTTGATTGCATATGACGATCATCGAGCTTTTCTGGATCATGAATTCGAAAAACAATATCAGCCAGCTTTGAACAGCTATTGTCAATTTCATTGGTAAACACGACAACTGGAATTGACTTTGCTTTGCAATAGCTAATTTTTTCGATAATATTTTTTGTTTCACCTGATTTAGTTAGTGCAATAAATACACCAGTATGGTTAATGTTATTTTCAAGGATACCGACAGAATCCTGTCCGCTCGCAAATAAAACGCGTCGACCATTAACAAGAAATTTCTTATACATATATTCGCCAATGATACCCGAGAAACCCGTTGCATAAAGAAAAATGTAGCGATCGACATTGGCACTAAGTATCTCGACAAAGTCATCAATAGCGGACGGGTCATTGAAGCGATGATAATCATGAAGCGGATTAGCCTCATGCCTAATTTCCTCATCTTGATCAGGACGCTTAACCAGTGGAAGAAGCTGATAATACATATCAACAAAACCATTATAGCCCAGCTTTTTCGATAGGCGCATGACAGCAGAGGGTGAGGTGTAATTTTCTTTCGCCACTGTCCGTACACCTTGATCAAGTACAGTATCAATATGATCAACAATATAGGTTAAAATGGTTAGTTCTGTCTCATTCAGTTTTTTGCCTTCAACAATTTTAGTTAAGTCCATCACTTGATTCTCCTAAAGTTAACGTTAGCTTGTCCAAACGGATCGAAATCATTAGCTTCATTGTATCATTATTGATTTGACTTAGGTAAAGAATTTGTCTAGGAATGAACACTGTATTATAATGGGAATAACTATATAGAATGGAGGGTTATTTATGGAAACTTTTATTTTATTAGGATTGGCTGGAATTGGCTTTATTGCTTTTGGAGCTGTGATTTATTCACAAAAAGCTGGTGATGTCATTAATGTTTTTAATCCTAAAAAGCATGACAAAACAAAGGTAAGCCAAATTTTCGGACGCAATTTCACCTTACTTGGATTCGGTTACCTTCTATTCGCCGTTGTTAGTTTGGTTATTGACGAACAGGCACAAGGCACACTGCTGCTTCTATTATTACTCCTTACTTTAGCTGGCGTATTGGTCTCTCTCTATCAATTACGCTTTCAGGCAAGACTTGATTGACTATGATCCTCTAAAATAGTTAACTGCCCATTATCCATTTCACATACGGTATCGCATAGCTCATAAATATCCTCTGCATAATGCATGGTAGGATAATGGTTAAGCCCTCTGCTTTCAGTTTTTTAAATAGCTTACGCATTTCAAGAACACCATGCTTATCTAATCCATTTCATTGGTTCATCTAAGATCAGTAATTCAGGCTTTTCCACATTTATCGTCACTATACCTCCTTATCATCAATTTGATTATATCAATTCCTTTATTGGTTGGAATTTATTTACCGATAAAACTAACACCCTTTACTTTTAATTAATTTTACAGTATTAATTTCCTCTACTTAAATATGACTTTAATTTTTTTGATGTGCGCAATCTGTTATAATAAAGGCAAACGCCAAACGAGGTGATCAGTTTGACAGAGTATGAACAACTTGTCTTGAAAGAAATTGAACAGTGGCGTAAGCAATTGGATAAGCGCCCAGGTATTTTTAGTCAAATGACGAAGCAAGCACAGGCTAAATTAAATAATCTGATTCCGCAAAAAGCGCATGATATTATTACCGAAAGTATTAAACAGATGGTTAAGGCGACATTAGTCGGCTCTTACGTCACCACAAATAAAACACAACAGGTTGGTGAAAGCCTGTATGAGAAAGACCAATTACTTCATGAAAAATTTAAAGCATTTCAAAAAGCAGCCGTTATTGAGGGTGCTGGTACCGGAGTTGGTGGATTCGTCCTTGCTTTAACCGACTTCCCACTCTTGTTATCGATAAAGATTAAGTTTTTATTTGAAGCTGCAGTTGTATATGGATACCCCGTTGATCAATATGAAGAACGGATGTTTATTCTCTATGTCTTTCAACTAGCCTTTTCTAGCGATCAAAAGCAACGTGATGCCTATCAAATGGTTAACAATTGGAACGAAAACAAAGCCTTTGTGACTGATCTTGACTGGTACAGCTTCCAGCAAGAATACCGCGATTACATGGACCTTGCCAAGCTACTTCAATTTGTTCCTGGTTTCGGGGCAATTGCGGGCGCATATGCTAACCATAATTTATTGGAAAAATTAGGAGAAACAGCTAAGCGTGCCTACCAGATTCGCTATTTGACGGATAAAGGCATGATTAAACCTGATATCTTCATTGATGATCACTAAAATTAAAATACTGTAGCCCTTACCCGTTTTTGGGTAAGGGCTTCTCTACGACTTTAACCATAATTGTGCTTTGTTTACGTTAACCCTTCTCGTTAACGCATTCCACACATCATCTACCAAAAACCATGCATAAGAACACTAAAAAGACAAGCACCCTAATCTTAAAGTTGCTTGTCTTCCTCTGTAATTTGCCAATCAATTGGTTCACGCCCAGCTTGCTGTAGATATGCATTTGCCTTTGAGAATGGCTGGCTACCAAAAAAGCCTCGGTGCGCGGAGAGTGGGCTTGGGTGTGGGGACTTGATCGTATAATGCTTGTCTGTATCTATTAAGGCAATCTTTTTCTGAGCCGCGGCCCCCCACAGTAAATAAACAACCGATTCTTGCTTCTCATTCAACTTTTCAATTACACGATCAGTAAACTGTTCCCAGCCCTTGCCCTTATGTGAATGGGCTTGTCCCTGTCTCACGGTCAACACATTATTTAATAATAAAACTCCTTGCTTGGCCCATTTCACTAAATAGCCATGGGTTGGGATGAAGTAGCCTAAATCAGCTTGGAGCTCCTTATACATATTTTGCAGTGATGGCGGAATCGCCACTTCTGGCTTTACCGAAAAGCTTAAACCATGTGCTTGGTTTGGCCCATGATAAGGGTCCTGTCCAAGAATGACAACCTTAACCTGCTCAAACGAGGTGTAGTGTAAGGCGTTGAAGATATTATCCATGTGTGGATATATCGTTTGTGTCTGGTATTCTTGCTTGAGGAATTGACGTAATTGCTTATAATAGGTTTGCTCAAACTCTTTGCCAAGGACACCCGCCCAATCGTTATGTAAAATTGCTTTTGCCACGATACTTTCATCCTCTCAATCAACAAAATTATGTTTGTAGCCAAACTAAACAAGAAGTTTGCTTAACTTATCTATCTAGTTTAGCATACTTGCTAATTCTATTATATACCCTTTAAAATATCATATAACATTAAAATTTTAATGATTATCATTAATTTTAAATTGTATTTATGTCCTTTTTATTTTAAAATGGAAATACATTCAGATTGAAAGGTGTGTGTATTGATGGCAAAATCGGTAAGTTCAATGCAACAAACAACAAATAGAGTATTGCAAGTAATAAATTTTGTCTTGGCTGGTAGCTTTCTGTTCCTTTTTATTGTGCTCGTTATGCTTATATGGGCAAGCTTCTTACCAGCTCAATCTTTCTCGATCGAACAAGGAATAGATAATTGGCAATTAAGTGCTGACCTAACGGAAAATGGCGCGAGTTTCTTTTCAACGGTTTCCTTTCGTCACCTCCCTCGCTTTGCCGATCATCTAATTAATATTAAAGCTGCTTTTTTGGTCCAATTATTTTTTAATCTGCTTATTTACTTATCGTTATTTAGTTATGCAATCTATCAATTAAAACACATCTTACTAACCATGTACGAAGAGAAGGGACCATTTATCTTACAAAACACACTAAGATTAAAGCGATTAGGTTGGTTAATTGTCGTTTATGCTTTACTTAGTGACTTACTGGTTACGTTAGCCATGTACTTTTTTTCAACACGAACATTCTCAATGTCTATTGAACTAATTAATTTTACCGCTTTAACCATTGGCGCATTTTTACTCGTATTGGCTCATATTTTTCAATACGGGTCGTTTCTACAGCACGAATACGACACAACTCTATAGTGGAGGACCAAAATGGCGATTATTATAAGATTAGACCGTATACTAGCAGATAAGAAGATGAAATTAAATGACCTGGCTGATGCCATTGCCATCTCAAACGTGAATCTGTCCAATTTAAAAACTGGCAAAGTAAAAGCGATTCGCTTTTCAACCTTAGAAGCGATTTGTCAGGAGCTAAATTGCCAGCCCGGTGATATCCTTGAATACCAGCCTGATGACTAATTATGATAAACTAATTGAAAAAAGGATGTGACAAGGGTGACCAAACTAGCACAAGCAAAAGCATTTTTAGCAGCAAAGCAGCAGGAAATGATTGCTTTATGGGAAGACATCATTCGCATTGAGAGTCCGTCACAGGATATTGAAGCAGTCAATGCTGTGGCGCGCTACTTAACGGATTATTGTAACAAAGTTAACCTTGAGACAAAAACGTACACATTCGCCCATGCAGGTAGCAGCTTAATTGCCTCTACTCCTGCTAGCGAGCTTCCGAATATTGTGCTCGTTGCCCACATGGATACCGTTCAGCCTGTTGGCTCATTTGGGACTGATCCGGTTGCCTATCGCGATGGCTTTCTCCATGGTCCAGGTGCCTATGACTGTAAAGGTGGAATTGTCATTGCGCTGTTCGTTATTCAAGCGTTAGCAAGCATTGGCTATGACAAACGACAGCTCAAGCTGATCTTGTCTGGTGATGAGGAAGTTGCCCATCAACTCTCACAGGGACAAGGAGCTGAGGTATTTGATTTGGAAACAGCTTTTACGGCAGCTGCATTCACCTGTGAAAGTGCACGATTAAGTGGCGATGTGATTACAAAACGAAAGGGTGGCGCTTTTTATCGGTTTGGTATAAGAGGCATTTCTGCTCATGCCGGTAACGATCCGTTAGGTGGTGCCAGTGCAATCAAAGAAGCAGCTCACAAAATGATTGAAATTGAAAAGCATACAACTCCCGATGGTACAACCTATAATTGCGGGGTAATTGAAGGCGGGACTGGAACAAATGTCATTCCAGATGCGTGTACCTTCAAGGTCGGGGTTCGTTTTAAAACAAATGCAGACTTGGAACAGGCCGAGCAGTTATTGCAAGCCATTAATGATCAAGCATTTGTCGATAAAACAGTTTCGACGTTGACAAAGGAAGCTGCCTTTCTAGCAATGGAGGAAACCGAAAAAACACCAGCACTGTTCCAGCTTTACCATGATGCCCGAGCTGAACTGGGCTATCATCAACCGAAACCATTGTATGTTGGTGGCTGCTCAGATAGTGCTTATCTAACTGCCAAAGGCATTCCGACATTATGTGGGGTAGGTGTGATCGGTACTGATCCGCATTCACAAAATGAGCGCGCACTTGTTTCATCACTTCAGGAGCAGGCGCTTACGATTGTGAAAACGATATTGGCTATGCCTGATGACTTTTAAGCTTCTCCAAAAGTGTCGTTCTGTTAGCCAAAGCAAGATTGGATGTTATCAGTCGATTTAGATCCAGTGCATTTAAAGTTTACGTGCTCTATTAAATTTTTGTTTTAGCTATGACAAAGAGGGTAGATAATAATTAAACGTACTTCGTTTTATGATTTTAAAAGAAGAAACTTTACTCTTAATGGTTTTACAAAAAATAATTAGTTACAAAGGTAGAGTGACCCTATTAGCAAATGTAGGTCTGGCTAACTGTAAAAAACTTTTGAAAGGTTGACTATTTGTGCGTAAATTAAAAGCACTCATATTGTTTATCTGCTTACCCATGTTCTTCTTAATGGCATGTCAACAAAACGATCTCTTTCCTAACACAACAATTACAGCAATTATTATCCAAGACTGGGACACTGCTGAAGCGATCAGTAACATTACTAATGCTGAACACATAAGCGACTTAGTAGAAGCATTAGAAGCTGCCAATTATACAGCTACTGCTGACCTTGACATTCCCAAGCCAGATTATCGGTTGTTATTTTTAACTAATGGTAGCATTGTTCGTGAATTCGGCTAATATAGCGAAGCCAAAAACTTTAATCAAACGACTGGGCAGTTTATTGATCGCGAAACGGGAAATCATTATGAGGTTACCTTTGAGTTATTAATTAACAGCAGTCAATAATGATGCTTAAAGATACGTCTATCTCTTGACGTATCTTTTGCTAATAACCGCTTTATCTTGGCATTGCATTAAGCTGATCAAATCCAACCCTTCTCTTCAGCAATAGCAATAGCTGTTATGCGATTATTTGCTTCTAGTTTATTAATTATTTCTGACATATAATTGCGTAGTGTTCCTGTTGATAAATATAACTGTTTGGAAATTTCCTTTATCGTCTTCCCTGCGGCAACTAATCGTAGTACTTCTTGTTCTCTATTCGTTAACGGATTTCCATCTCGCAAACTTCCAAAAACTAATTCAGGTGCAAATTGATCTTTTCCTTTCATAATTTGACGAATAGAAACTGCTAGATCATCACTAGGTCCATCTTTTAGTAAATAGCCATTCACACCTACTTTAACCGCTCGTTCAAAGTAACCTGGCCGCGCAAAAGTTGTTAGGATAATAACTTTACAAGCAGTGTTGTGCGACTTAATTTCCTCAGCGACATCAAGTCCAGTTAGTACCGGCATCTCAATGTCCAGAAGACAAACGTCCGGCTTTAGAGCGACAATCTTCGCTAAGGCTTCTTCACCATTTCCAGCCTGTCCAATAACCTGCAGATCATCTTCTAAATTTAACAATGCCTTGAGAGCACCACATAACATCTGTTGATCCTCTGCAATTACGATTTTAATCATGATGAAAGTGCAGCCTCCTTATTCTTCGTTACAATAGGTATTGTAACAGTTAGTGTTGACCCTTGTTCCACCTGCACCTCTAGTTTACCATCAACAAGTTCTAATCTTTCTGATATACCATGTAATCCATTACCATTAACGCCTTTTTTATCAAAGCCTATCCCATCGTCCTCAATAACAAGTTGAATTTTTCCCGATAGTTGCTTTAACGTTATACAGCAATTTCTTGCCTCACTATGCTTCACGACATTTGTTACTGCCTCTTTCAAGCACATACTTAGTATATTTTGTGAAATACTTGGTATATCATTTGCAATACCTTCACCCTTAAGCTGAAAAGTAATACCGGCAGACTGTAAAATGGTTTCTGATTCTACTAAGACCTCTGCAATTGATAAAGATCTCATATCTGAAACCAGTTCTCTTACTTGGGTTAAGGCAATTCGAGATATTCGCTCAATCTCACTCGCTTCTATTCTTGCCCGCTTGGCATCTTTATCCACCAACTTTGATACAAGCTGTGCTTTCAGTGTAACCAAGGAGAATGTGTGACCTAGCGTGTCATGTAAATCACGAGCGATCCGCATTCTTTCATCCCTTTTTATTAATTCTTCAATCCTTTCGTTTGCTTCAGTTAACTTCTTTTCTAACTCGATTCGACTATTCATAGATTTAATACCAAATGGCACAATAACCATGATCATAAGATAGATTAAATAAAAAAGGGAACCAGCATTAATAAAGCTTTGATAATTAATAATTAGCGCTAGAAGAAGTGATATGATAAACCACGTATAAGCTAAATAAAACGATTTATTATCCCGATACCAACTAAGAAAATACGCGGGAAAATAGCCCAGGAAAATATTATTCACATTAAATAAGGTAAACATAAAGATAATTAAGATTTGCACAATAAGCCAATAGGAAAACGCGCTTGACTCAATTGAAACATAGATTTGTCTGTAGCTAATCAAGAATAAAATTAACAGTCCCCAGCCAATAACCATTATCCAATTGCTTTCAAGCGAGATTAAATATGCCGGAAATAACAAATAAATAAGAAACACATAAGGAAAATACCCATATCTTTTTGGGAAAATTCTTAAATCTAATTTCCCACCAAACATCTTTCAATCGCCACCTTCCATTCAGCTTAAATCTTCTTGTTGACCGATAGCTTTAATAAATGTATTAATGTAAGTTTATCATTTACATAGAAGGCATAGCTATAAATATTCGTTACCCCTTTAAACAATATTATTAAGTAAACGAGAGCAATAAGGATTGCCAAGTAAACTACGCTAGAAAATCCTTCTAATAAGACCAAAATTAATATAAATAAAGGCGATAATATTGGGATAAAGCTTGCTGATGTTGCTACAGTCAGCCATAACTCACTATTATTCGCGGGTAAAAAAATTAATAAACCAAACACAAGAAAATAAGGCGTTAACACAAGCAGGGCTACAGGGAACGCATCTATAATATTACTAGCTTTTATCGAAATGCTTAAGGCAAACAAAATAGACGTTAGCACCAGTAACACGCATATTCCTAGACAAGCAATTAAAAACAACAGAGTATTCCAGTCTATTAGTGAAAGCAAAGGTTTTAATATATCCGAATATATACCGAAGTGATACGGATTAAAGATGGAAAACACAAATATAGCTATCGTGATGGCTACCAAAGAACTTAACAGCGTTATCACAATTAAAGCAAACGATGTTAATGACTTTCCAAACAAATAGTGTTTCCCCGAAATACTTGTATTAATAATCTCAGAAACCTTACTGTCTCGATCATCGAACACACTTTGCATAATTGCACTGACGCTTGTAAACAACAAGATGACGATCATAATAATAATGACATTCAATACACCTAGTGCATTACTAAAGTTCTTAGAAAAAGTATCAAAGGAGGCTAAGAACTGTATGTCTGGCTCAAAAATAATTAAATACACCGTTACAATCAACGCTACTATCAAATTGAACACAAACCCAAACAGGATTGACTTATTTAATAATAATGTTTTAATAGACAAATAACTATAGGCCCAATATTTATTCTTCATTATCCCGCTCCTTATTAATAAGTTTGAAGATTTCTTCAATACTACATTGTTCTACGATAAACATTTCTGTATATGAGTCTGTTAGAAGAGCAGCAATACTTTCCGCATCTTGTTTTTTTTGCAAGAAAACTTCATATGTACCGTTCTTTACTTCATATGTAAAATTATGCGCTAAGAGCATTTGCTCCGTAAGGGAATCATTTTTAACTTTCAATCGATAGCCATACTGATCCTGAATAGCTTTAACCGGATCCAGATAAACTTTCCGACCATTCTTTAAGAAAAGAAGGCGAGTCGATAACTGCTCAATGCTATCAAGTTTATGGCTGGAATAGATAATTGTACTCCCATTCTCTTGCATAATTTGAATAGCTCTAATAAACAGATCAACATTAATTGAATCCAGACCACTAAAGGGCTCGTCTAAAATCAGTAGCTTGGGGTTATGAATAACAGAAGAGATGAATTGAATTTTTTGTTGATTCCCTTTTGAGAGATTAGCTAAAATTTCATTTTTACTTTTTTCAACCTTAAAAAACTTCATCCAATAATCAATATTCTTCTTTAGTTCAGTTTTACTTTTCCCTTTTAGATAACCAAAAGCAAGCAATTGCGCGTACACCTTTGTTTTTCCATATAAGCCTCTTTGCTCAGGCAAATAACCGATATCATTTTTTAAATGAAAATTCTTTTGTTTAAAACGAACTTCTCCTTGATCAGATTTATACATATTAAGAATTAGTTTAAACAATGTCGTTTTCCCGGCCCCATTATGGCCGATGACACCTAATACTTCATTTTCCTGCAATTCCATTGAGAAACAATCAAGTGCTACTTTCGCTTTAAATTTTTTTGTTATTTCTGTTACCTTTAAAAGAGACATGTACCGTATCCTCCATGATTAATGTTTACCCACCAACACAAGATGAAAACGAATTGCTATGATCGGCTTTTTTTCTTAGTGTTATTGTAATATTTAGAGAGCGTCTAGAGCAGTAGTTAATGTCATGAACTGAAAATGACATTTGTCATATTGCGATTGCTATCGGTAATAGCATCGTTTGAATGGAAAAATGCGGTATGGTAGAATGAGGTAGTGTTGAGGTTATAATTTGCATGCGTCCAATTTTTCTGAAAAGAGGTGTCCTTTATGACAAACAAAAGAAAGTTCTCCCTCGGTTTATTCGTCTTATGTTTAGTCACGATTTATCTATCCACTCAAAAAAGCGTTGAAGAGGTCTTGCATGACTATCACAACGATCCCATTAATATTTTGCATGAAGATGACCAAAATGGTTATGCTTTTGTGCTATATGAACAAACCAATGAGCAAGAGTATCTACTATCTGCAGTATTAGAACGAAGCTTATTCGGTTACCGTGTACTATCTAATGGAGTTGCCCAAAAGGCAGAGCAACTTGGCTACACAAGCTTTTATTATCCTGATGCGATTGGACTCAAAGAGTCGGTTCTTTTTGGCGTAATTCATGAAGATGGAATTAAAAAATAGCTATAAAGGGCAGCCAAACTGATGAGGAAATAATAGCAGCAATTTCTAGAGTGGGAGAAAAAAACTATTTTCATTTATCCATTAATGAAAATAATGTTTCATCAATGTATCTATCAGCAAAGACTGCTAATGGTGAAATATTGAGTCAAGTTAACCAGCCTATTCATTGAGAAATCTCCTCTTAAAATGTTTAAGGGGCGTTTGTTGGTTTGGTGCCTATTAGGATATGGTGGTGCGATCTTTATTCTGAATAAAAAATAATAGACGCTTGGATTTAATAAATGCTAACCAAATAGTAAATTACCCAATTGAGAATTTAAGTAAAAAAAGCCTACCTTTACAGATACTGATGTAAAGGTAGGTACTGTTAATCCGATCTATTTACTATTTAACACATTTATCGAGTTACTATCATTCTACTAAAACCCCGGCATTTGCTTCAGCCACAACTCTGACTGCTCAATTAAACTAGCCAAGCTAAGCAGTAAATCCTCGCGTCCCTTGGCTGCGACAACTTGTACCCCTAATGGTAGGCCGGCCGCATTTAAACCAACTGGTACACTCATTGCTGGCTGACCTGTTAAGTTTGCTAGCTGGGTAAAAGGTGTGAACGCTAAACTTGGTAAAAACATATCATAAACCTGCTGCTGTTGGTCTGAGCCAGATAAGTGATCTACCTTTAAGAACTGATCAATCTGCTGCTCCGACGGCGTTAGTTCGCCTATTTTAGGTGGTCCACCTGCATTAGTCGGCGTCAGATAGAAATCATAGCTTTGATGAAATTCATTCATCTGAGCAGCGGCTTGATCCCAGCCATTTAAGCTCTCACTGTACTGGGCGGCTGAGACGCTTTTACCCGCCTGATGCAGCACCCACGTAAAGATGTCCATATCCTGCTCCGTTAGCGTACGAGCAAAATTGGTTTCTAGTCGACTTATCACTCTATTCATCTCACCACTGTTCATCATGTAATAATGACGCATAAGTTCAACCCCATTAACGGGAGCTTCAACCTCTTCTACAACGTGACCTGCTTCCTCTAGCCACTTTGCGACCCGAAGAACCGATTGCTTCGCTTCCTCACTTACCTCAGTTTGCACAGGTGAGGCTGTCGTAAAGCCAATTCGATACTTCGGTCGATACGATTTATGCAATAGATCAAAAAAGCGGCCAGGATAAAATGGTGTTTGAAAAGCGGCCTCTGGCTGCACAGTTTGCAGAACATCCAGTAAAGCAGCACTGTCGCGAACTGAGCGGCTGAGGACAAAATCAATTGCAGCCCCCTGCCATTGTCGACCGACACCAGGACCGACTGGGGTTCGTCCCCGTGTTGGCTTTAATCCAAATAAACCAGTAAAACCAGCCGGAATACGAATTGAGCCACCGCCATCACTTGCACCAGCAACAGGCACGATCCCCGCTGCCACGGCGGCAGCTGCCCCACCACTTGAACCACCTGGAGAATAGTCTAGTTGCCATGGATTCCGCGTTGGTCCGTACAATTCTGGCTCAGTAATATTTTTCAAGCCAAACTCTGGTGTGTTTGTTTGCCCAATTAACATGAACCCTGCCTTACGCAATTTAGCAACAAAATTTGCATCGCTTCGTGCTACGTGCTCGGTCAACAGTTTTGAACCTGCACTTGTGACCTCGCCCTTTATCTCCTGAGAAATATCCTTAACCAATAACGGCACCCCATAAAAAGGCTGCCCTTCAGCAGAGGAATCTGCTAATTCCTGATAAACCTTCTCTTTACGTTGGCGAATAACGGCATTAATCTGATCGTTTACCTTATCTATCTGCCCAAAACTACAATCTACTAATTCCTTAGCCGAAACATGTTTCAGCCTAACTAGTTCAGCTAACCCTACTGCATCATATTGTTGATAACTATGTTGATCCATCCGTTCACCTCCATGCTCTCTTATACTAAGTATACCTTAAATGCATGATAATGGAAAAGCACATGTCCAAAATGACATGTGCTCGTGGCTAATTATTAATCTTCTTGTCATTTATTAAGAAATTTTTTCAAATCATTAATTGCTTGTGTATGCATACCTTCATGAAAAATAGTCCGGACAAGGACATCTTCTATTGTTCGCATACCCATTTCAGTAGGTTCAAATGCTTGATCAAGTCTCACTCCATAAGTTTGTTCGATTATTGTTGGCTGATTTGCTAATAAATTAATTAATTCCGCAGCAGACGGGGTAGCGTCCGTGAAATTGGTAGGTGTCGTTCCAAAATTAAACCATTGAAGAAATGGACGTGGTACTGGCGACTCTTCTCTTGTAACCGCCTCAAGCCAAAGATATTGATCAAGATAGACGTGCCCTAAATTCCACCGTACATTATTACGAAATCCTGTTGGAATCTGATTGGCTTGTTCCTCAGATAACTCAGCAACAGTGGCTAACAGCCATTCTCGATATGTCCTTAGTTGGTTAAATAAATTCTTTTGCCGGTGATTCATCCTCATATTCTCCTTTACACTTTTGCTTTTGTTGCCTAAAGCGAGCAAGCCAGGTTAGGCTGTAATAACCAAGTAAAATGCCTAGCCCATTCAACAACCAGTCATCAATATCAACAACCCTTGTTGCATAGCCGATTACATGTAGGAGCAGTTGCCCTAATTCGAAAAGTAGCGGCACAATGCCAGCAACCACAAGGGCTACTTTATTAGATTTTCTTTTAAATACTAACCAAAATCCAATTGGAATTGTCACAACAATATTACCGACTAAGTTCATAATAATGATAGGAAATGGGATAAATCCAATTGCTAACTCATTCATATACGAATAGACCGTATAAAATGGAATCACATTATACGATAGTGTCTCGCGAACATAGCCAGGCTCTAACCACAGTGCATAAATCATAAACGCACTGTAGACAATCATTGCGCAAGTAGCAAGCTCTTCCCACCAGCGTTTCCATGTTTTTGTCACTAGCCTAACTAGTAAATATATGACGACAATAGGCCCACCTAGCAAAACACTTGCTTCAATTAACATCCTTATCATTATCAATAAACACCCCCTCATCCTTTTCTATTAAATTAGACGAGGGGGTATTCATTTGGGTTGCGCTGTTAGTCTGTTTGATGCTTTGCCAAAAAGTCAAGCATCATACTGTACACCTTTATTTCGTTTTCTTTTTTGGAAAAACCATGACCTTCATCCTCAAGGACTAGATAGTCAACCTCACGCCCTTGCTCTTTCAGTTTAGCAACGATCTGGTCTGACTCAGCCTGAACAACACGAGGATCTTTAGCACCCTGAATAACAAGCATTGGTCTAGTCATGCCGTCCAAATAGGTAACAGGTGAATCTTTAATAAACCGATCCTTGTCACGCTCAGGATCACCGAGCCACCGCTCCATCATTGGCTTCCAATGGTCAGGTACAGAATTGACAAAGGTAAATAAATCAGATGGGCCAAAAATATCGATGACCGCTTTAAAATAGTCAGGATGACGGCCGTGAAGCAGGAGCGCCATGTAACCGCCATAACTACCACCAACTAAAAATAGATGATCTGGATCGGTTAGGTTTTGTTCAATTAACCAATCAAGGCCAGCAAGGTTATCAAGCCTCGGCCCCTCGCCCCAATCTTGCTCTACCATTTTCACAAAGCTTGCGCCATAGCCCGTACTACCACGGAAATTAGGGGCGAAAATAGTATAGCCGCGATTTAAAAAGGCTTGAAACATCGCACGAAACATTTTCCGCTCAGCAGCCTGTGGACCACCATGCGGCCAAAAAATCGTATGCCCATTGGCAAGCTCCGGCTTAGCTTTGAACAATAAAGCTTCAATTTCTAGTCCATCAAAAGAAGTATACTTAACAACATCAGGCTCAACCATGTCCGCTTCACTAATACCAAGTACGCGGTTATTGGTAAGGCTCTGCCAAGCCAGCCCATCCTTAGATTGAAAGATATTTAATGGCGCGGTAGCACTTCTGCCTAAAAGATAGAGCTGACCTGATTCAGCAACATGGATTTTTTCGATAACAGCTACTGGACAGTCAAGCTGAGTAAGCTGCTCTGCTCCTAAATCAAAGCGATAAAGTAAATCTTCGACTCCTTTCTCGGTTACTAAATAGAGTGCATTCTGATCTTTGTCATACTTAATATCCTCAACACTTTCTTGCGCAAATTTAAGCACTTCATTAAAGGTTTGCGTCGTCAAATCATATTTAGCGACATAGTTGTATTCAGATTGATAATTAGTAACAAAGTAAATAGTCTCAGAATTAGTAAAAAGTGCATTGTAGCAAACATGAATTTCCTCATGATTAGGTGTTAGATAATGCTTGTTCTCGCCTTGTTTTACAAATGCCGTTACATATGTATTGGCAAACATTTGAAAATAGACAAAGCTCTGCTCATCATCAGACACTGCACCAAGCTGTGTCGGCGCTTGCTGACCCTCATTAAGCAGTTCATCTGTCTGATTTGTTAAATGATAGACATGGGTATTAAGAAAAGAAGGGTTTCCCCTCGACGTATCGTAGTAAAGACGCTCACCATCTTCACTTAAATGCGCAAAATAAAATTTCTCATCCTCCGCCCCACAGACAACTGATTGTGGTAACCCACCGTCAATGGGTAAACCATAAATCTGATAATTCTCATCACCATCTTGGTCATAGCCCGTTAGAACATAGCGATTCTCCGGGTCAAACTTAATAAAATTAACCGATTGATCACGGTGGGCAAATAAGTATGGAAATTGATCGGGCAAATCCATCGCCCATAAATTAACCTTCCCATCAATATTGGAACTAAAGATTAAGCGACTCTCTTCCTTATTGACGGTAAAATCAGTGATGACAAACGTACGAAAAAACTGTTCAACTGTTGGCTTTGAAAACTGAATCACACAATCGCCTCCTTCATTTTCACTTAATACATAATATTCAACAAAGCATTTTGAATACCCTGCAGTTTCCTACAATAAATTATTCCGTTTATAAACAGTGATGAAGGTAGTCGAACAGCAATACAGCAACTGGAGAGAAGCATTTAAGCTAAATCCATAATTGAGAGGGTAGACGCGCACATAATAAATTGGACTAGCTACTGAGCAACTGAACGAGATTCAACCCATGTGCAACAGCACAATTATTTAATCATTTCTAGTCACTAAAAATGCACCCGCCTTCCAGCAGTTACTGTGGCAGGTGCACCCTTATTTATTGTTCACTGTTAACACAAAGCGCTTAAATGTCGTTAAGTGGTGCTCACTAAAATCTGTGACCTCCAAAATAATATGAATCGTTTGATCGTCTTCGGCATCAGTTGGTATATGGAGCTTGCAGACAAAGTTCTGACTAAACTGATTAGAGCGTTGGCGCTCAAAGCTTGCTGGTGACACGACGCTTTGATTAAGATGAACGTTACTATGACTGGCTCCGGTCTCTTCAAGCAATTTGATCTTACCCGGGTATGTACTCGGTTCAGCATAATGCCACCATCGCCCCGTTAAATGATCACCATCAGGATCTTCAGCCAACGCCGTGAGCACCACGGTTTCTCCGGCGCTAACTGCAATTTGAGCAGAATGAGCTAAGCTAATTTTAGGGTGATGATTAGCCTCTTGATAATTCGCGGTCACGCTCCACTGCAATCGAGCCGCGAAATCCCGCTGGGCATACCCAAACCAACGAGCTGATGCGTAATCCTTAGACGCATACTCATCTGGAGCAATGTCTAAATCATTTCTGCCGCCCCAACCACCATAGCTTGCATCTAGGTGCGCATCAAGGCCATTATCAATTAAATTCATAAACATCGATGTATCTCCTTCAGAAATCCATGAGCCTGCCTCTTCTATTCTCGGATACCAAGCGCGATAACCAAGCTGGATTACCTCTTCAATGGTTACATTCTTAAAGCCGAAGAAATCAGTAAAGTCATCTTGATGCATCTGTCGGCCATCGCCCCAGACATGGTACAATGCGCCGAGGGGACCGACCTCTGTCACATACCGCTTTGTCCAAGCAGCTGAAAGATAGTGCTGATCTTGTGGCAGAGCTACCCGCCTTGCATCATAGCCCCAGATTGCTGTTGCCATTTGGCGGAATTCCACTAATGGCCAATTAGGCGCAATGTAGTCGCGATAGACATCATCTTGATCACCAAACGATTGAATAATAATTTTTTCTGAGACCTTTTGATAGATTGCTGGCCAGTTTTCTGCCTCTTTCCATTCAGCGGCAATAGCTTTTAAGGCGCGCCCAATTGTCGATTGTCCCGTTCCTGTAAGCAAGTAAAGCTGTTCAGGATTGTCATCTAAGATAAGTTGTTTAATAATGTTAGAGCCTGGACTATCATACTCGATCTCACCCGGAAAAGCGACATTGCCTTGATAGATCCGACGACGCAATAGCTCGGGGTTTGGGTAGCCTTCTGCGTGAATAAGTAGATTGGGGTAACACTTCGCATAGGCGTCAATTGCAGCTTCAATAAACTGAACCTTCTCATCCCAGCGCCAGCTTGCTCTAGGTCCGAGTCCATGATCAGTATGTTCTGACTCACCGTTATATAACGTGCCCTGACCGTCTCCCTTCCAATGAAAGCGACTACTGGAATAGATAAATGCCTCCGTCTCAAACTGGTTGCTATACAGCAGATAGCGAAGCACAGTATTTAAATCATCTAGCTCTGGGTCATGCATGATGACCGTACGTGGTTTCTTTCTTGTCTCTGTAACCAGTTTCCTCACGCCTTTCGTTGATAACGAAAATAATTAAAGTATGCGGGCTTTTTTTGACCACTTAAATCCTGTGTACAAAGCCCAACAAAGGTACCCGTAAATCGGACATAGCTCGCATCATCATCGGACAGATGACCAATATCAATCCTATTACCAATCGCTTGCCAAGCCTGACCAGCCTCAGCAAAAGAGAATTGTAGCCATTGCTGCTCGATGACTGCTTTAAGTTTAATAGTTTGACCTGCTAAAGGAATATCAGTAGCAAGCAACTCATCATACTCACCGTACTTTGATTCAATAATCCCAATGCATTTACCGTGTTGCTCATGCTCAGTCACTCTTAAATATACATAATCCTTCGTATCATAATAAATGATTAAACCCGCCATTTGTTGAAATAGGTCTGGCTGATAATCAAGTTCTGCTTCAAGCTCAACTTCAAAAACATCTAACCGTCGGGCGATTAGGCTCTGTCTGTGAGTTGATTGCATCGACTCACCACCATATAAGGTTAAATAACCGGTGCGCACAGATAATGACAGCCAATCCTCAGTAAATGGGCGCCGCAATGCATTCCAATAACGATGTAAAGGAGCCTGATCAAAATGATCCGTCTCCGCTTCGGGCGCAAATGGACGGACAGGCAGGTTGGGCGCTTCTACCGTTAGCTTCGGATAGGGGCCACCTTCTATTCGCAACCAATCATTGTCCGTCCAGTAGCATTTTTGTAAGGCTGTTTCACGGCCCAGAATACATTTCTCGTCAACAACCTGACGCCCACACAGGTGGGCTAAGTACCAGTCCCCTGTTTGCGTTTCAACTAAGCTACCATGACCAGCCTTTTGTAAGCTTGTCAGATCATTCTTATTCGAAGTTAGGATCGGATTGGTCGGGTCAACCTCGTATGGACCTGTTAATGCGCGTGATCTGGCTACCGTTACCGCATGATCATAGCCTGTGCCCCCTTCTGCTGTCATTAGATAGTAATAACCATTCCGTTTATACAAATGCGGTGCTTCTGTTAACCCAAGCACAGTCCCTTTAAAAATATTGTGAATAGGCCCAACAAGCTTATTCTCAAGGTGGGAATATTCCTGTAGAACAATACCAGCGAAAGAATTTGTACCTTTGCGGAAATCCCACAGCATATTGACAAGCCACGAGCGACCATCGTCATCATGAAACAGCGATGGATCAAAGCCACTGCTATTTAAATAAATTGGATCTGACCACGGTCCTTCAATCTGCTTTGCCGTCACTAAATAATTATGAGTATCCTTAAAGGCACCTTGACGACTTTTGACATCGGTAAAGATCACATAGAATAACCCTTGTTCTTCTGAATAGGATAAGCACGGAGCCCATACACCTCCAGAGTCAAGATTACCAATCATATTTAGCTGCGATTCTCTTGTTAACACATAGCCAATTAACTGCCAGTTTACTAAATCTCTAGAATGATGAATCGGAACACCGGGAAACCACTCAAAGCTCGATGTTGCAATATAATAGTCGTCACCTCTCCTTAGAAATGACGGATCAGGCTGATAACCTGGTAAAATGGGATTCTCAATCATTGACATCTGCACTTCTCCTTTTTAACACGCAATAATCGTTGATTTTAGCATACACACCGAAAAAGTAAACCCTTACATTAAATGAAATCACCTAATAAATTAACACACGGTGCATGCATTTCCCAATTAGAATGGCACCAATTATGCACAATAAGGTTAACACTGCTGCAATGCTAACAAATGGTTAATGGTGTGGAGCACTGCATCTTCATCATTAGTACCTGTTACATAACGGGCAGCTTGCTTTACCTCAGCAATAGCATTACTCACGGCAAAACTATATGAACCTGTCTTCATTAGTTCTATATCATTATTGCCATCACCAAAGACCATTGTTTGCTCTGATCGAATATTTAATAGCTTTTGTAGTTGGGCAACCGTTGTGCCCTTATGGACATTTGCATTAGCAATATCAAGCCAAGCTGCTTCAGATGCCACAATATATGCTTGCTTAGCAAACTGATTCATCTGTGCAGCGGTAGCAAAACAGTGCGCAGTTGGATCATGAACAGTAATTTTAATAAAATCATCCTTAATGTCATGATAATGATTAACTATAGCCAAGTTACGATATGACCTGCGAACAATTTCCCGTTCTTCTGTCACTGTTGTTGCTTTTATAAAAGCACCCTCCTCCGTACATACAATAATCGTATGTGCCTGACTAATCTGTTCTAGCTTAGCAACAATTGCTAAGCCAATTTGATTAGCTAGCAATGATTGATAGACATACTGGTGATTATGCTTAATGCGAGTCGCGCTATCACCTAGAATGTAAAAATCCTTAGCGTCCGGTCCCAGCAATTCCTCAACACGCTCACATTGCTTACCTGTCACTGCTGCAAAGACCACGTCCTGCGCCTTCATTAGTCGCTTAGTCGCTTCAAAGAGCTGTTGATTAAAATAGCCTTTGCTATTTAAGAACGTCCCGTCCATATCGGTTAGCACTAATTTGATCATTACTTTCCCCTTTCCTCCTAATAAACTATTGTTGCTTGATCGACCTGTTCAATTTTCAGAAAATCAAAGCAAGCCTGATAGCCCTGACCTTGTGGACTACATGCATAAACCCCAATCATTGCCGATTGTTTATTAGCTGGTAAATATGCCATCCGGATTTGCTGCCAGTTCTGGCCATCCCTTGAATAATCAATATAATAATTCGTGTTTTGCTTTGTTATTCTAAAGTATTGATAAGTGGCAGTGCCTGTATCTGCCTGACTTGACCAATCTGAATAGCCAGCACGCGTCACCACCGCCCCAAGCTTATTCGGCTGATCAGGAATAAATTCTACCGAGGTTTTTATCCAGTTGTCGGCTGAATAACGAACCATCAAGCCTGCTTGATCATAACGGTTAACAGGCTCACCAGAAAGCTTGGTTGTTAAGCGAAAATCCTGATTAGTTTCATAATAAAGAAAGTGTCCATTATCTACTTCAAAGCCATAGTGTGTTTTTTGCCAAAAATCTGTCTGTGCCGCTGGATAAATCACGAGTTGGCCTTCCGTTTGATTAAGCTGCCAGCGCTTAGGTGCCGAGAACCACTTCAGCCTGTCATCAAGCTCTTGTTTAGAAAAATCCTCATATAGCATAATTTGCTCTGCCATTTTGCTAGTCCCTTTCTCGTGGTATCGTCTTTATAAGTTGCGCAGGGTTTCCACCTACCACCGTATTGTCTGGTACATTCTTTGTCACAACAGCCCCAGAGGCAACCACGACATTATCACCAATCGTCACGCCAGGATTAATAACAGCACGTCCACCAATCCAAACATTGTCACCAATCGTAATGGGTTTGGCATACTCAGTACCCGAATTACGCTCCGTCGGATCAAGCGGATGCGTTGCGGTATACAGGCTTACACTCGGACCGAACATACAATTTGCGCCAATACGCACCTCACAATCATCAAGAATTGTACAATCAAAATTGGCATAAAAATTTTCACCAATATAGGTATTGTAGCCATAGTCAAAGCGAATGTTAGCCTGCATTAAAATCTGCTCTCCCGTCGCACCGAGTAATTTTTTCAACAACACTGTCCGTTCTGCTCCTGCTGACTCTGGTGTCTGATTATATTCCCTGACTAAAGTTCTCGCTTTTAAACGATCCGCGACTAATTGCGGATCGGCGGCATTATACAACTCGCCGGCGAGCATTTTTTCTTTTTCTGACTTCATCCTGATCTCCCCCTACTACTAAAAATAATTTCTACTTTAAAGGTAACGGTTACATGTGGAATAGTCAAAGAAAAGCTTGAACGAATACGAACTCTGCTTACCATGTTTGAGGAAAAGACAACGATGACCAAATACCCTATTCTTTATTTCCTCATTTTGTATTAATATTAGAAAGTTGTCGCATTAGATTTTCAATAGGAGGGTGATTTAATGAAGTGGAAAAACGCCAATATAGATAATGTGTACGAGGATTTACAGGAGGAACAGCGATTTTATACACAGCCATGGTTTTCTATATTAATGTTTATCATCTTTGCCCCACTTGATTAATGTTTATCATCTTTGCCCCACTTGGTTTACTATTAATTATTAAATTTAAAACACATTCACGTGCACAGAAAGCTTTCATATGGGGATATGCAATTATTTTTTTATTTGCTCTAATCTACTTTGCATTTTTTGATGAAACAGATCGTAACATCGAAATATCATTAGCAGCTTCAATTAAAGGCGAACAGCTGATCTTCTCAGGCGAGACAAACCTTATTGATGGCGCAATCATAGCATTTGAAATTGAAAACTTAGATGCTAATCATTTTTTTCTCGAAGGCGCAACACAAGTACGTAACGGGAAATTTCAAGAAGTCGTTTATCTTGAAAACTTTCTTAGCGGGGAAATACACGTATGGGTAGTATTCTCACCAGACTATTATAATGATGAACAGCCACTAGTGGTCATTGACCAATACGGTGCACGTGGTGAATTACTAGAAGGTGACAACGTCAAAACATATGACAAGATAAGCTATGTCGATACTTACCAGACACTTAACTACCAAACTGAACTTGGTATCATCACGTCAGGAGTTGCCGACCAAAATATTATCTCGTCACTCGATCGTTATACCATTGAAAATTTAATTGAGGAGTTAGCTGTCATTAATTGGCCAGATGATCAGTTCCAGCAGGAAGAAGAAATTCGTTCTCAGCTAAAAGCATATAGAAGTATGGCTGCTCTTACAATTGAAAACGAAGCCGAAGCATAACTCTTATCGAATCTGTTTACTGGTTACGCCTATGATTTTGTATTAATGTCAGAAGCATTTGATGAGGAACTGCTTGCTTACCATTGGTCAGAAACATTGGCTTTGACCACTGAGATTGAACAAGGCATTTATGACCTAGTTCTGGCTGAATCAGCTGATTATTTAGATACTTATTCATATCTTAAAGATAACTTTGAAGCGCAGCTGGAAGCATATAAATGGCTGGAAAACTTGACTACCGAAACTGATGAAGAAGAACGCGTGCTTAACGAGGCAATTGAATACTGGGAAGATGACTACTTAATGATTAAATATCAATTTGAGGAAGATATGGGGATCGTGTATTATTAACATGTGTCATTACTTGAGAAGGCGGTCATTTCAGCTGGTCGCTAAAGTGAAAATTGGGAGAAACAATGAATAAAAAAATTTTCATTAGTTTCTTAAAATTAATTTTAGCTACTCTAGTTTATTATGTTATTATACAAAGGGTAACAACCAAACTAAGTATGTCCATAATGACGGTTTAAAGAATTTTTTAACTAAAGAATTGATAATTACCTTTTAATTTACCAAAGAGGTTCACAGAACTTCACGCTAGCAACAAAAATAAAAGTAAGTGAAAAGGCTCATTCAGGAATATAAATCTTTGATGAAGCGTTTTTGAACATGCTAGCGCATCAGAAACCAGGTAAGGTAGATCAATTTTATATTTCTTTTTTTGGAGATACAGCTATTGATAATTATTATTTCACCTAATGTATTCTCAATAGTACTTAAAAAAAAGGCATCTACACTATTTTCATTTTGACGTTGTAATTGGTACATACCAATCCATCAGTAATATATAGTATGAAAATGTTCTTACTTACTATTACCATGGTAATTACTACTTATATAGTAGATTACAATATATAACCAAAGGGGATTTAATTTTTATGAAGAAGTTTTTATTATTGTTGTTAGCTTTAACTATGTTTATCGTGGCGTGTGGCGATGATGAAGGAGAAACAACTGCACAGCCAGAAACAAATGACACCGAAGAAACAACGGAAGGTACGGATGATTCAGAGGAAGTAGAAGAAGAACCCGCAGAATCAACAGGTGCTGCAGTTGGTGAAACAATAAGTAATGAAATGGGCGATTTCACACAAGTTAGTCGTACTGAGGATGTAGGGACGTTTGAATCTGGTCCGATTATCTTAAATATCGAAAAGGTTAATGGCGTTGAAGGTACTATTAATCCTGATTATGTAGACTTGATGGAAGGTGAAGAAATCGAATATATCCAAGTCGATATGACAGTTGAAAGCACATCAGAAGATCCTGTTAACTTTTATGCGTCACAAGCAACAATTACAACAAGTACTGGCGAGCAATTAGAACCAGATATGTTTTTAAGTGATCACATAGATGGCGAATATTTAGGACAAGTAACGAAAAGTGGCACGATTTTTTACGTATTAGAAAACTCGAAAGCAGAAGATGTAGAATCAATTAAAATGTTTTTTGGCGCGCCTAACGATGATAGCTTTTCAAGTTTAGGTGATGAGATAACAATTGACGTTACATTAAACAAGTAATCTATTAGCGCTCATTATTGAGCGCTTTTTATGAAAGGAATGAGAAGGTGGAACAAAGCTTAATTGACGAGTGTATTAATTGTATAAAAGAGATTAACCATAATTCAAATATTTACATTCTTCCGAAAAAAGGTTTCAGTGACTATCTTAATTTAAAAAGCGATAATCACTTATTTATTGTAGACGTTAATCGAAAAGGAAGAAAAAAACCTCAATTTACACTACAACTTAGAAATAGGAGTTTCAAGGATTATACTTTAATTAGATTAGACATCTTTGGACCAGATCACCAGAACCCTCCAGGAAACTTCCCTTACGCGGGCAAGAGAATACCATGTCCGCATATACATATTGCAAATTCTGAATATGGAGCAAAAGTTGCTTACCCTCTGAATGAATCTTATGCTAAAATGTACTTAACCAATGACCAACTAGAGGATCTTATAATTATTTTACAAAAGTTTTTAGAGTACTGCGAAGTTGGGAATATTAATAGTATCGGATACAATTTACAAGAAGATTTAATCTGAAAAGGGGGAGATTTTGATATGATAGATGATTTGAGGTCGTTAATCGATCAGTGGAATAAAAAGCATATGTTATATAAACAAGAAGAATCTTTCATAGAAATTACTACCCCCTTTTTAGATATGAATCATGATTTTATACAGCTTTTCTTTACCGAAGATAGAAACGGAAATTACAGACTTACTGATGATGGCTATATCGTGAACGAACTGAATATGCTCGGGATTGAGATTAATAAAGCTAAAAAAAGGAAAGAGTTCTTTGAGGTCACTTTAAAAGTATTTGGTGTTCAGTATGATAAAAAATTTAATGATCTTTTTGTAGAGTTTAACGATTTAAGTGACTACCCTAGTAAACAGCATAACTTATTGCAATGTTTGATTAGAATTTCAGATATGCTACTAACTTCAAAAAATACTGCGGTTAGTATCTTCACGGAGGAAATTACAAATTATTTTTATGATAGAGAAGTTATCTTTTCTCCCGATTTAGGGTTCATTGGGAAAACTGGAAATCAACAAAATTTCGATTTTGTAATTCCTCATTCTAAATCAAAAAGGGAAAAATTAATAAAGGCAGTTAATACACCATCCGCTGATAATTATACAAACACACTATTCCCCTTTGCTGATGTTGAAAATATAAGACCAAAATCAGAGTTTTTTGTAATTGCTAATGATATAAACACACCTATTGCTGATAAATTTAACAAATCACTATCTAGATACGAAGTTAATGTCTTACCATGGTCGAAAAGAGATTCATGGGTCAATGATTTAAGAATTAGTTAAACGCGCTCATTATTGGGCGCTTTTTTGATAGGATGGTTTAAGGTGCAGACAAAACAAGTACAACTAAAATCGGGTGGTTATCGGTGGCAAGCTATTGCTGCCGATCCTATTGATCCTATAACTGGTAAGAGATATAAGTAAAGCGCAGAGCAAAGACAGAACGGGAAGCCAAAAAGAGAGTTAATGATGCAATCAGAAAATTACAAGAAGATGGCATAAATGAAAGTTTAGCGATTAAAGTAACATTTCAAATGGCGGCCGCACACTGGTTAGAGGTATAAAGTTTAACTGGCGTAAAGCGCAGTACGATCAGAATTAGAGAAAAAGAGATCAAAATACTAAACAAACATATGGCTAGCGTTCCTATTCCTAAAATCAGGCATAGCTATTATCAAAAGACAATTAATAAGATAGCCCCTGACTACGCTAGGACAAACGTTCAGGGTGTTAATACTACAGCAAATATGATATCCCGACAGGCAATTAAAGATAAGGTAATTAAGGATAATCCCGGAACGGACGTTATTATACCTAAAAAGAGAAAAACTGTTGAGGACATTGAATCAAATAAAATCGAAAAAAAGGATCTCGAAAGAGAAGAATTAGAGAAGTTTCTTAATGCTGTTATTGAAAAGGGATTAGCTAATGATCGAGATATGATTAAACACCTAGGTTTTAAAATTATATTATCTTCACTTTAACCGTTGCTGGTCACATTGTAAATGATACGGCTGACGTACCTTGCTTCGCTTACATTTATATACAGATTAAGAGCTGGTTAATTTTTAAAAATTGTTTATCAAATTGATACTTGCCAATGACAGTCCGTTCTTGTTAATTTTTTTAAAAAAATCCATTGTTTGATGAATAGCGTACAGATACAATAATTGTGTAAGAACAAATGCAATTTTAGGAGGACGCACAGTGAAACTTATTTTAGTGGCTATTATTATTTTTCTTTCTGCAGGATGCGCAGATGATAATGACGCTAGCAAAACGGATACTAAAGAAGAATTAACAGACCACGAAAAAAATACAGATCAAAAACAGGTTAGTGATCACACTTATAATGAAGAACAGGTTGAAGTTGAGCCCATTGAAGAATCAGCTCCTAGTTATGAACAATTAAAAAAAACGATTGTTGAAAAATTTGAGAATAACACTCCAACCGTCTGGGGCGAGAACATTGACGGAGTCGTCACTGAAATAGACACGGATGATAAAGTGATTGCACTAACTTTTGATGCCTGTGATAGCACGCCAGATACGTATGATGAAGATTTAATTGATTTCTTGATTGAAGAACAAATACCCGCTACCTTATTCATTAACGCCCGATGGATTGAAGAGTATAAGGATGATTTTACCGATTTAGCTGATAACCCCCTTTTTGAAATAGCCAACCATGGGTATGATCATAAACCCCTGTCAGTAACGGGTGAATCCGCTTATGGCATTTCTGGAACAGAGAATCCAGCAGAAGTATTTGATGAAGTTTATAAGAATCAGCAACTCATTACGGAGCATACTGGAAAGTCGCCTGACTATTTCAGATCGGGAACGGCTTATTATGATAATATTGCTGTAAAAATAGTTGAGTTCTTAGGGTTAACAGCTGTAAATTACAATGTCTTAGGTGATGCTGGTGGAACGTTTAATAAAGATCAAATCGTCAGCACCTTTGAGTCAGCTCAAGAGGGCTCCATTTTTTTATTTCATATGAATAAACCAAATTCAGACATTAGTAGCGGCGTAATAGAAGGCGTTCAGATGTTAATAGACAAAGGATATGACTTTGTCCAGCTTGGCGAGTATGATGATCATTTAAAATGAGAATATAGCTAGTAACTCGGGGTGATTACTGCAATAGGGACTGTATCTTTGAAGGGAACGGCAACATGGTTAGGATCGCTCAAAGTTTGGATAGACTTGACTACTCAAGTGACCAATTAGCAGAGACTATTTATCTTCATGTAACACAAGCAATTGCTTTCTATTTACTTCATGCGGAATGCTATAATTAGAATTTTAACCACGATTTATTTTCGGGAGAAATTAATAATGAGATTTAAGCGTGGCTAATCCACTTTCCGTAATAAATGCGACAGAAAAAAAAAACGATTCACAGTGATTTAATTCGTCAAGTAAAGAAGTCAACACATTTTCATCTGTATGAATATTATTCACTAACAATTCCGGCTTGTATGTACCCATTTTTTTCATGGTCATGATTAATAAAACCTGTATGTAATGAGTCTTCTAAGTTCCTGCATGCATATCCCTCCGTCGTTATGACTTCGCTATCTGTTCTGTATTTTCGCCACAGTGGGTAAATTTGCTTCTGCCCAATCTAAGGAATCTAGTTCATGCTTTTCTAGCCATTTAAGTGATTCGTGCTCCGTCCGAACAGGCTCACCGTTAACCAATTCGCAAAAATAAGCGGAAAGATGTACGATTCCAAAATCATATTCATGAACAATTTCCACAATCTTTTCCCCTACATCAACGTCACAGCTTAACTCCTCAACAATCTCCCGTTTTAATGCTTCCTCAGGTGTTCATTCAGCTCAATTTTACCACCCGGAAACTCCCACTTATAGCTGAGCGCTTTATGTGCGTTACGTTGCGCACATAATATCTTTGAATCTTTAACTATTACCGCACTTACTACATGAATATCTTTCTTTGTCATTTTGATCGCCCCTTGACTATCGGTGGTTTTTTTCGTGTTCTCTATTTGTAGGATCAAACTAAATCCCCGCGTTTCTTCCAATTGTTAAAATTCTATAATACGTTAGTTATTTGAGAATTTAATTTACCTTTATCATTTTTTAATAGACACTCTACATTAGTTCTTTTTTTATTTTCCCATTCTTCTTTACTCATTTTACTGCCTTCTGGAACTTGATTTAGACACTGATCTATACTTTGATACTTATTGATATAATAATTTTCTGCAGAAGCTAAGCGTTGCATGTCTTTATAATAATTATTATAAACTAGAGGAACCTCTTCTAATACTTCTATAAAAACTTCTATATTATCTTGGTCGCTTGCCTTATTCAACACATTAATAAAATGCCTCTTATCTCTTATTTTAGCTATATGACCATCATTAGAGTCAAACATCCGTCCGTAGATACTGACTGAACGTCCTACATATAGACAATATTTGTTTTCACCTTTAAAGTCTTCATTCTTTACAAAAATGGCATAAATTCCTCTGATCGGGATTTTATAATCTAATATTCTACTATCAATCTTAATATTGCTGATTTTATTTACCCATTTTAGACTTTCATTATTGTTTTCCAATGTAATACCCCCAAATTATTTGTTTTTAATTCTGTGTTCATTAACTTGTTAATATCATTGTTTATACAAATATCATAGTATTTATCTGATCTAGTCTAAACCGTCGCCTTATGGCTAAAACTCTTTATACTTTCTATTATTCCCTTTAGATTTAGCGACAGGATACTTTTCATTATTTTTCTTAAGTTTACTAGTCACGGCATCACTTAGGTCAATATCCAATTCATGCGCTAACATCAAGGCATAGATCACAACATCAGCTAACTCATCTTGTATTTCATCTTTCTTCTCGCTCTCAGCCTCTTCACTCGTTTTCCACTGAAAATTCTCTAATAATTCACTAGATTCTAAGGAGAGGGAAAGCGCGAGATCTTTCGAGTTATGAAACTGCTGCCAATCACGCTGATCGCGAAAATAAATGACTAGCTCCATTAATTCGTCAATACTTGCTTTGTTTGAGCTCATGAGTCATAACTCCCTTTAATTATAAGTTTCGTTCTTCTCAGCTACTATAGATTCTGATTTAAAGAACTCATTTTCGCCATATACTACTGAAGTCTGAGCTAGTCGCTTTCTAAAATAGTTTTCCAGTGCTTTGTCTGTACAATAGATAAAACAGCCCTTTTGACCTCTCGTCATTAACGTTCGATAAGTATTGCGGATAATTTCATCAGCTACTTTTTCCGCTTCTTCTGGATTTTCCTTTAACATTTTCTTTAAACCAAATAAAGATTTATCCGTTTTGGCTCTCTTAGTATGATCCGTCACCACCGCGCCATTTCGATACGTGAGGTCGTCCCCAATAATTACACCGACATAATCGAATTCTAAGCCTTGGCATGTATGAATGCAGCCAATCTCTTTGACTGACGCTTCATCAATAGCCCAAGTATGCGTATTATTTAAGTTCCAACTCATCGCGAAATCAAATTCCTCTATTTCAATATCATGAAAAGAAGAATCACTTCTACCTTCCTTCACCCAGTTCCAGCAGTAACCTGCCACCATCCTAGATTTATTTTTCACATTATTAAGTCGCTCAATTTCTACTTTTAATTTACTTGGATCATCGAAAATCCTGAAATCATAGCTAGAGCCCATATGAAGTTTGTTTGCTGTATCACGAATTTGCAGTGCATCATCTAGCCAAGCAATATAACCATCTGAGCCATTACATCTAAACTGAGATTCTAATTTTGTTGTTGTTAAACAAGCACCCTGTTCCATGGCAAATTTCTTAATTATATCAATACTACCTGCATCTTTTAGTGTTACCTTTTGACGTTCATCAATAAAGAACACCGCTAACTTTGATGCATTAATTATTTCCTTTGTCTGATTCTCACCAAGATTTTGAAACATACCTGATTTCTCATTCAAACGATGCGCTTCGTCTACTATTAGAATATCAAATTCATCCTTCTCAGAGTTCGTATAACTTCCTGACCCTTTAAATAAATTATCGATATGTGTCTTACGGTACGTCCCTTTTAATTTATTGGCATACACATTTCTTGGCGCCGCATTTTTCGTCACATATTGAGCGACAAGGTTCTTTTTAGTAAGTGCAACAAGAAGGTTGATTGCAAGAACTGACTTCCCAGTTCCAGGGCCACCTTCTACTATCATAATCTGTTTCGTGTCTGTTCTTAACCCATCATTAATTAATTGAATTGCAGTTTCATACGTTACCTTCTGTTCATCAATCATCATAAATTCTTCATTACCCGCCAGCATATTTGCCAGGGCATCTTGTAGAGACTTAGAGGGTCTAATACGACCATTTTCAATTTTATATAGATTCTCTTTATTATCACCGAACTTTATGTATCGTTTAATAAATGATCTAAGTTTGCTGGCGCTACCTTTAACAAATGTAGGTGCTTGATCGACATAAAAACGATACATTTCGTCCGTTAAAGGATCTTCGCTGCCTAAGTCAATATAATTATGTAAATATGAACAAGGATACAGGTTAATCTTGTCATTTTGAATATTTTCATTATAATCTTGAATCAACATCGCATACGACATAGCTTGATAAGAAGGATGGGTTGTTTCTACTAGCCCTCTATTCATGGCCGTTTTAACAATCGCTTCTTTCCCGGCTACTTTCTCAATCTTCTCCCACTGTTTTAGCTCAATAATGACAACAGAGTTTTTATCATATTCAGCCTTACCTGAGATCAAAAAGTCCACACGTTTCGAAGTATAAGGAATTTTAAATTCAATCGCTACTCCAGCATTATTCGGGATTGTATCATCACTTAATATACGATACATATATTGCATCGAGTTATCCCACGATCTAACCTCACTTTTATTAATCTTACCAATACGAGAATTATAGTTACGTGTTATGTTATTCACTAATTGATCATCAAAAACGTCGCTCAGAAATTCTTGTTTTGTTGCTTCATAAACAATCATTGCTTCTCCTCCTAGAAAAGGGAATAAAGATGTATGATTTCTATATTAATTCTAACATAAGGGATGTTAATCTACCATTTGTTTAGGTTAGTAAGTAGCGGAGTGAAAAGTGAATGGAATAAAAGATTATATATAAAAAGTACTAATAATCCCGAATACTCATAATATAAAACCCAATCACTAGCAATCACATTAAACTATAGCGAAATTATATATAATCATATTAACTTTAAAAATAACGAAAAAAATCATTCCTTTTTCACTATGTTTGACTTAAAATAAAATTAAATTAATTATTAGAGGGAGTGATAGATTTGGAACAGTATAAGTTTGATGCAGATGATAGGAAAGTGATTGTTGATGCAATTGTAGAGGGTTACCGTGATTACATTGAACATCGTAAAGATCGTCATCGTAATATGAAAATTAGTTCTGCATTCGCCTGGACTAAGGGGAATTTTATTGAAAGTAAAGTTGCTGATATTAGCGGAGAACTTAATTTAACTTCCAAGAAGGCTAAGGCCGGTTTGACATGGGATTATTTGCAATTCATTCATGGTGACACTAAAAAACTTTTCCTCATTAAGAATGCAGCCTATTTTAATGAGAAGGGATTTTCACAGGCAATTTTACCCACTAACAATAAAGGTCATGGAACTCGCCGCACTTATCTTCATGAACTCTCTAAAATTAATCAAGATATTGAATTTAAAACTATTACTCAGGCTCATGGAAAATCTATCGAACACAACCAACAACTCACATTGTTTGTACCAGATCAACATGTAAAAGCTGACCTTGAACGACTACAGACTGAATATCACGAATTCCATATTCTCACCTATAAAATTGACGATGCTTATCAAATTTCTGAGATCATGCATTATTTGCCAAACCCAGAGGATAATATAGCGTATAGGATACAGGATCTTTCTGAGTATATATCAGGTTCAGAGTTAACAGATGAAGAACGAGAAGTTATTGCCCCAGAACAAGAGAGTGATATAATTGATCCTGCGGCATTCGATATAGGAATCTTCGAGGACGAGGAAAGTAAGTAATTTTTCATTAAATAAGGGGGAGCACTATGTTTATTGGTGAGAATTTGACCAATCTTCGTTTAATGCATGGATATTCACGAAAACAGCTCTCTGATATGTTAAACGTAACAGAACAGGCAGTTTGGCAATACGAGAATCATTACACTTCGCCAAAAATGACGGTTGTTAATGATTTAAAAGCTATTTTTAATGTGAAAAGTAAATATTTCTATAAGAAAGACGTACTTGATCGTTACTTTGAAGCAGACAATATTCCAGTTATGAATATAGCGTATCGTTCTAAAGTAATAAATACTATTTCCAAAACACAAGCTGAAACCAAGCATATGGAATTTTTGGACAGCTTTATTAACTATGTAACAGCAAAATTAACTTATCCCACACAAAAGATTATTCAATTGAGAAATAAAATAATTGAGTACTTAAACACTGTGAATACCGAGGATAGAAAAACATTAATAAATCATGTAGCCCTGTTTGCACGACAAGAATTAGGACTTCATGAGGACACAAATGACAACCTTATGTTTCTAATTGAAAAGAGTGGCGTGTTTATTTTTGAAAAGGCTATCGATAATGAAATAGATGCTTATAGTCTATGGACCAATCAAGACCGGCCTTTTATTATTCTAGGTGAGCTTAAGCGTTCATCCGTTCGTAGAAATTTCGATATTGCGCATGAGCTTGGCCATTTATTACTTCACTATCGAGTTGAATTTACTAGTTTAGACCGTAAAGAACATAAGGAAATCGAGAAAGAAGCGAACCAATTTGCAAGCGCCTTTTTGCTTCCCGAAGAATCCTTTTTTGGTGATATGCAAACGGTCATTCATGAAACAAATCCCGATGCCTATATTGATTTAAAAACGAAGTGGAAAACATCTTTACAAGTCTTAGGGTATCGTGCTGAAAATCTAGGTGTATTAGATGCCAAAAGCCACCGCAATTTTTACGCTGCACTTCATCGAAAAGGTTACTTAAAAAGAGAACCACTAGACGAGACATTACCTTTACAAAAGCCACAAAAGATGAAAAGCATCATTGACCTAGTTGCTCAAAAAGGCATAATTGATATGCGAAAAATGCTCGAAAATGATTGGATGGTCGAAATTGACTTCTTCCACAGGATAACAGGTATTGATTTGAATTTTTTCAATCAATATATAGACAGTAAGCAGGATTTCAACATTTTTAGTGTTACTGACTTATCAACTGGTATCGGTGATTAAAAACCGAGATAAAATCATTCCATTTAGAACGGTTTTATCTCGGTGTCTATTTGTATTTTTCTTAATGTCATTGTTACGGTTCAGCGTACCGGTTTGCAGGGTAAAATAACATCACTAATTAAAAAGAAGCCATTTTTCATCTTGGCTTCTTTTTCTTCTAACATAATTCCTGTAAATTTTTTGCAAAATTCTCTATTTTTTCACGATTTCCCTCAGCTTCACTCCAAATAACAAAAAGCTTTTCAATTATTAATGCTAAATCCTTTCCTAATTGGTCTGTTAGCTCTGTAATCCAGTCATGATGGTCTAACCCCTCGATTCCAGAAAGTATTTGGACTAATTCATCTAAATCAACTTGTATCATGGCAGCAAATTTTTGTACGTTGGTTCTTAGACATCTCTTAAACTCTAATTCTATTGCGGTATCCTCAGGCAAAAAGGCATATCCCCAATTAATGTTATCCCTTATTCTTTCAATATCTTCTTTCATGTCTCCATCATAAATTCCTACCAACTTATAAGTGAACTTTGCTGTGTTAGGAAACCTTAGTCTTTCTGTAATACCTGCATGCCCATTAACATATTCAATGTTATATTCCCTTAATATATATGAACAATAGGCAGACAGGATAGTCTTTAGATATACTTCAGCTACTTTGTCTTCCACAAAAATACAACCCTTTTTGGGAATTTCCAACCCGAGAGTTACCAACGAATCTCTAGCAACGGATGGCTTTACAACTGATACGAAATTAGAATATCTATTTAAAATAATTATATTTTCTTTTTTAATTCTTTTAATTATATATGGTGAATGACTAGCTAAAATAACGGTGATACCAAGCTTGCTAGTATTTTGCGCAATGAAGTCCATTAACTTTTGTTGTGAATTTATACTAATAAATGTCTCTGGTTCTTCTATTAATATTATTCCACTGCCTTTTAATTTATAGAAAACCCAAAATATATAAAATAAGAAATGTTCACCCATCCCCATCCCTAATGAATCGTAGTAAATATCGGATATTTTCACCTTGAAATAAGGAATAACCTCTTCACCGTCCTCGATTTCATATAGAATAATTTCATCATATTCCTTACCTACAATATAACTTAAATCATCAATTAATTCTTGTGTGAGTATGTTCTCATCATATTGATCTATAAGTTCTTCTAAATTATCCTGGTCAAGAAAATCAAGAATACTAGTAGATTGTTTGTAATCAAGGTAATATATAGATGTATCTTCAGCTATTATATCTGAAAAACGTGAGTCTCTTTGATTAGTTACTTCAACTAATTGATTATTGCTTAATATATTTGCAACAATGTTATGACCGCTAATTCTCTTTATGTCCTGATTGTTAATTTTTAACCCTAGGATATATCTTTTAGTGAGGATAATATTGTGGACTTCCCCGTACCATTTAATCCACATATCGCAAATATTCCTTTCTGAAACTCTACATTGTTTATTCCACCTATACCATTAAGGTTTATATCCTTAATTAAATGTTCATAGTTTCTTTTATATACTGTTTTCCATATATCGTTTGCTCTTGCCAACCTTACCATTATATTTGCGCCCCCCAATTTAGCTCTTCAGCTACCTTTTCAAGTGTAAGAGACAAGTTTTGGGTTTGGCTATAAACCCCTATAACCCTATCATATAAATCATCATTGAACCGCTTCTCTTTAAAAAATATTAATAGAAAAATCTCCAAAATTATATCCCTTGAAATTATAGAGTTGGCATCCGTACTTCCCATACTAGCTCTTTGGTTAAATATTAAAAACATGCTTTGATAGAAAGGGTACTTGGCTGATAGATTTAAACCAATATCATTCTTAGAAAAAATGTTTAGATCCTCTTTACCTTTTGCAAGCTGTCTTGCATGCTCGAATTCAAACATCATTTCCGACAATTCATTTGGTTCTAGTCTATTCATATAACGGTGTAAGAATATTAACCAACTAAATAGAGTTGCTTTATTCAGCGATAGCCTTTTACTATAAAAATCATTTGATCTGATTGCGCTTTTAATAAAGAATTCAAGAATATCTTTTGCCTCAATATATACATTCATACTAAAAGGTTCATTACTCCTGTATTTCTCAGATATATCACTTGATGTAATTTTCCTTCTTAAGGTACCAATTTCTAATATGTAACAAAACTTTGAAATTACATCATCATATGCCATTCTTGAATTTGTAAATCCAATAGTTTCCTTGTTTGCTCCTGCTCTTTCAAACGAATCTACAAGCTCTCTAATTTGATTTCTCGTATCTCCTACAAAGGCATTCCTTTGCTCAGCTGAAGTTAATGTAGCCGGTTGGTTCAATCTATAGAAAAGTTCAGCTGGCTCCTCAGGTAAATATTCTGTTAGCCTAATTATTGTTACGCTATATTTTTTAAACTTTCTTTGTGTGTCTACATCAAGCTGAGAGAATTTTAGTCCATCCAAATTAAGTATATGATCATCAAGCGGGGATAACTTTCCGTCTATTTTGATCTCATCTCTTAAAAAACCCCTTATTGTTGCCAATCTTTGTTGACCGTCCAGAACTTCATCAACATAATTTTTATTTTCAATAACATGTATAGGAGGAATTCTCCACCCTCTTAGAATTGAATCTATTAATTTTCTTTTCTTTGGGACACTCCAAACTTCTCCCCTTTGAAAGTCTGGTTGCAAATCAAAATCATTAGTTTTTATCCTATTAAATATTGTTTCAATTTCTAACTCTGTAGCTGTACACCTCATCTAAAACAACTCCTTCCTTTAGTACCTACTTTTTTTCTTTCCTCCACTCGGACCCCGCAGCCAACGCATCTATATAATATAGTATTATTGTAGTTATCATACCTAAAATAAGTCGTGTCGCAATTCTTATAATTCACATTATAACATTGGTAATCATTTAATAATCTTCCACATTTGAAATGTCTTATCCTAATTTTTTCGTTCTATTTATCGCCTAGTTTTTAATATATTATAGTTGAGTATAAATGACATAATCTTCTTTCATTAATAATTAGAAACTTAAATAGGGATTAGATATAGCAAACACTTTAAATCCTCTATTGATTTTTCGTGATCTGACATCATTTACTTATGATACGGCTCACCGTAACTATATAAAGGCAATGAATTGATGGTTCCAGTCAATGTAGTGGTGGAAAAATAGTTTTATCACTACATTCGACATAGAACTTATAACTTACTTATTTTTTTGTTTAAAGTATTCTTTAAGTACACGTTTGTGCTCTTTGAACTTCCTTTTGTTACCAAAGTGTTCTAGTAACGCCTTACGATCATAATAAATACTAGAAGGAAAGTTATGCTTTAATAATGGTTTCATCCTTTTACTATTATTTTTCTTCTCCAAGTAGTTTATTGCATCCTGTGAAAACGTACCAGAAGTAATAAATATAGGTATCACCGTTTTTCCACTAACTTTTTGAATTATAGAGCAGGTTCGCTCAAAGAACTTTTTAACACTATCTGGTTCTCTTTCATTCTCACCTAATTTTACTTCTTTACCTTCGTCGTAACCTTTAACCTCACAGGCAATTATTTCATCTACATCTTCATAAACTATATCGCATTCACATTTTCTTCCTTCAGAATCTTTATAGTGAAGACCTATATTTGTCTTATATCCGGCATCATTGAAAATAGATGCTACTAAGAAATTGAAAACATAACCTTTAAGATTTCCAAAATCGCCATCCCTACCCGAATTACTTACATTATCAAGTATAGAGGACAATTTTTGTGGATCAACCTTCTCTGGGTCAATTTCCTGTAACTCCTGTAGTGAATCAGCTAATTTAGTACCAAATACATCACTAAGTTTCATAATAAGTATTCCACGTTCTCTAGCAAGATTGTAAGCATCTTTTTCCATAGTATTTACAAAACAAATAGGAATTACTTTTAGGTTATTATTAGACTTTAAAGGACCACGATAGTTATCTACTCTATTAATGAAACCTGTAATATCATGACGTTTAGCGTTCCGATGCAATATAGACTCAACTAAGACGGGGGAACCTGCCTTATTCCGTGCAGGTTCAAATAGCTCATCTTTTTGGTTAGTACGATATAGCCCCCATAAGTATGTGTAGCCAACAGCATCAAAATAAAAACCATTATATCCTACATTAAAGTCTTGTACATCTCTAACATATGAGTTTTCCCAACCTATTAAGTTCATACTCTCTAACCATTTTAGAAGATCTTCATTTAAACCTTTATTGAAAGATAACTTTTTTGTCCTTGTTTTAACCTCTATTGATAAGTCCTCTTTTCGGGGAAACCATTTTTTTGATGCTACTACTACAGGTATGTGTTCATAATGTATTATTTCCTCGACAATCCCAAGGGACTTTAAATCATTGAATATATTAATTGCAGATTTACGTGTAGATTGAGAGGGGTCAACCACTCCAGCGGAAATCTTTACAAATTCATTCCATAACAGGAAACCATCTTCTTCCACTAATGCTTGATATATTCTATTAAGGGTTACAGAATGTTCAGGCATTATTAATTTCAATTTAGCTCTTAAATCATGAAAAGGTAGATAGTATATTAATTCTTGATACTTTAACTTAACAGGATCAGTACTAAGAAATGCTTCACTATTTTTCAATCTATTTATTATTGCCCTAGCGTTTCCCTCTGTAACCCCTCGCCTTTCTACAAGGTGTTTTCTTAATTCACTCCCCAATAAAGGTCCTTTTTCTTTTAATATCTCTATGCAACTCTCTTTATATTTTTTCCCCAATTATTTGCCCCCTATTAATTTGTAACACTATGCTTATTATAGATTATTAATTATTTAAAGCTAGGAATAAACAAATAGAATAAAGCCTGGTACTAAAGGGTTTCTCTTACAAAATTAATAGAAAACAAATGTAACGCATTAAAGTTCAAGGGAAATAACCTAAACATTTTGCAACAAAATGACATTTAAACTTCGGCTAAATCACCATCCCTATAATTAGCCATAAAAACTAAATTCTTTTAGATTTATTCTATTTTATACCGTTTCTTTCATTGAAATATAAGAGTTATCTAAAAAAGTCACATTTTCATCCAAGTGAGCATAATCTTCTTCTTCGATTAGTGGAGCCCACACACATAATAATTTTCTAGCTCTTGAAAATGCAACATAGCCTACACGTGCTTCTTCTGTTTCATTATTTAATGCAAGCCATTCATCTAATTGTGATTTAGACTCTGCCAAAACTAAAACACACTCAGCCTCTTGTCCCTTAGCATTATGGATACTAATAACATTTCCCTCACTGTTAGATAAGTTACTTTCTATTTCAAGCTGATCTACTAATTGTGATATAGTTGTTCCTTTTGACGCCTTAACTTGATTTTTCCAGTTATAATTTAACATACGTAATTTATTTCCAATAGGAATTCCAAATAAATCTTTTGAAAGATTTGATATAAAATCTTTCATTTCCTCAAATAATTCAGCAACTGTAGTCTCTGAAAGAACCAATCCATCCAAATACTGTAAGGTATAAACTTGGAGTTTCTTCCACATAAATTTGTCATAACCTATACTTGCTAGATCAACAAAGTTAGGATGCTCATTAAAAAGGAGATAACTAAATGCTTCTTCAATTCTTTCAACTGCTTGTTTAAAATCACTTTCCCGTCTAAATAGAATGGCTATCAAAGAGTTATATAAAATCTTATAGCGACGATAATGCTCCTTTTTGAGTTTCTGAAAAAACATATTCGGTTCAATATCTTGATTTTTTATTAGATTACTTATAACTCTAATGTATTTATTTTGTCTTGCCAAAATTATATAAGGATTGTAATCTTCATCACACTCGACATTATCACGTATTCTATGAAACAGTTTGATTACCTCAGATACTTGTTCAACATCTTTAAAAAAGACTACTTTCTGATCACTTGTTCCATTAATACCAGCTTCTACCTGTTCTATATCTGTTTTATTGTTTGCTAAGTGAATTATATGTTTTGCACTTCGAAAGTTGTTACTCAGTTTATAAGTTTTGTAACTTTCATTTTCCCATTTTGATTTAAAGTTTTCTGGCTGAGCCCCTGTAAAACCAAAGACGGATTGATTTGAATCACCTACACAGAAGAAAGTAGAATGGTTAAGTAATAAAAAGAGTCTTTCTTGAAAATAAGTAACATCTTGGTATTCATCAACCAACATGTATGGAAAACGAACGCTTAAAGCATCTCGAATATGCTCATACTTGTTTAATATTAGATAGGATAAGTAGACAACATCCTGCTGATCAATATAACCATCCCTTTTTAGAAGGGATTTCCACCATTTTGCTACGTCAGAAGGAATTTTGCCTCTGTAGCAAAACGGGTTTCCATTCTTATCTCGATTCAAACTTTCAAAGGCTTCTAAAGTGGAATTATTAATTAAGTAAGGAGGACGCTTTAACATTGTAGCTATATCGTTTTTATAGTTTCTAGCAAAACCAAATGAAGCTAATTTAAAAGGTATGTCCTCGTTATTAAAGAAATGGGAATACGGTTTTATTACAAAATCTAGTAAAAAGGAATGAATTGTTCCTATAAACAGATTAGAAGGTAACTGTACTCCTTCTTTTTCTAATCGAGAAATAATTTCGTCCTTAGCCGCATTTGTATAAGTAATACATCCAGTCCCCAAATAATTCTTTTGTCTCTTCTCTATTATATATTTTAAACGTTCAATCAATAACGTTGTTTTTCCACTCCCGGGGCCAGCTTGTACTACTATAGGCTCTGAAAGAGGGGAAAATACTATACTTTCACGAAATTTACCATCATCCTTCACGTTTAAAACTCCTCCTCATCTTTTAACAAAAAATCGAAGGCTGCTTTAATATAACTCGGAACATTAAAATCCTTCCCTTTGTTTAATTCATCTAAGATAAACTGTGAGAATTCTCCTTTAACCTGTGATATTAACTTATATGCTTCTTTCGCAAATTCGCTACCCTCCATTGATGATATACTTTTCCTAGCTTCGGTTAACCCTATTTTATATTCCTCGAATAATTCAATAAAGAAAGTTTTATTATCTTCAAGCATTAAGTCATATTCAAATGTTTTTAGGTTGGTGGAAATTAGTATATTATCTATACCTTCAAAGTCATTAATTAGCCCACAAGTTCTTGAGCTGAATTCAAATTCGCCTGGCTTTGTTGGGTAAACCTCTTCCTTTAAAACTTCATTATTATTTCCCTTTACCTCATCTCCATTTTCATCAAGAAGCGGAGTTTTTTCTGGATCACTGTCTGTTAATACTGCACATTTTATATTTAAACCTGATGAATCAAATAAATGTAAGAATGGACGAAAAGCAACCCCGTCTACTGAAATTACTGAAATACCTTCTCCTTCTAAAGTTCTTTTCTTTTTTACTTTCTTACCGTCTACCTCAATTTCTTCACTGTAAATCATTGAAAAGAATTTTGGTATAAGCAGTCTTTCCGCAATTCCTTCCACTAATAATACCTTTCTACTAAAAAATATATCCGACTTTGTAGCATCTAGCCATCTCTCCAGGTATCTTTTGTACTGAAGCTGTTGTTTTAGACTAGGGTCGAATATGGATCCTATACGTTTAGATATTGTCTTTTGGTGGGATTTATAAAAGACTATTAAACTATCTAAGTTCGAGTGAGAACTAACATTTGTAGAGTGTGTTGTTACGATAACTTGCCCCGCTACTTTTTGTTTAAAAAAGTAACTTGCCAAATACTTTTGTAAATGATTATGTAGATGAGCTTCAGGTTCTTCCACAATGATTATTGGAAATATGTAATCAAAATTGCTTAGTTTCTTTTCCTTTAACGCAGTATATTGTGTAAGTAAGAGGCTAATAAAAAGCAAATTATTATAACCAAGCCCATTCATCTCAACTGAGTGAACCCGATCCTCTACGTCACCTATTAAGACTTTTAAATTTTTTATAAGAGAGTCGTAATCATTTTCTCCCATTTGAATTTGCACTTTTTGTCTTGTAGATCCAGTTATGTTGTGCAAGTAACTATTTAAGTCACTTTTTACCTTTTGTATTTCCTCTCCTTGCATAATTGTCTTGTTCAATTCATCGACTTTGACTGCAATATTCTGTAAAACATTATCCTCTAAATCAATACTCCTAAGCATCTGCTGCAACTTTCCAGATGACTTTTTTAATTCTGTTGTAGCATCCCTAAGTGCACCTACGTATTCAATTCCAAACTTCGATAACATATTAAAATCAAATGTATCCAAAGTTTCCCTTTCCCCACCATATATAATCCATTCGTATTCATTTAATGGTAATTGAACCCTATTTATAGATACCTGTTCGGATGGAGATTCCACGGAGATATTAGCCTTAGGTCTATACTTATAAGTTAACTTTGCTTCACCAGGATTCCTTGTAAGCCATCTACTGGTAATAGCTAATTCATCTTCAGTTTCGATGCCTTTTAAAAATACTTCTATTGTAATTTCCGGCCATTTTTCCTTAATTACAAGTCCATTATAAAAGTCCTCTTGTATCAATATCCTTTTTCTAGGTGAATAATTACTATTAAAAATAAGATTTAAAGCATCTAAAAAGTTTGATTTACCAACATTATTTTCTCCAATAACTACTGATAAGCCTTCATTCAAATCTACATTAAATTGGTCAAAACTCCTGAAATTACTTATTGTTACCCCCGATATATACATAACGATCTCTCCAAACTTTGATTGTTATATTACTTCTATTTCCATGTCACCAAAGCCCAACTCATCTTGCTCTTTCTTTGTTAATAACGACTCTTCACGATTTGTAAACCTTTGCAAAACTGCTTCGACTTTTACCACATCGAATATCTCTTGTTCAATCGCTTCCATAATGACAGCATCCATCCTAGCCTCTTTAAATGTCTTTCCTACTTTTCTAAGCAAAGTCTCCGTTTGAACTAGATTCAACTTTAATGACAATGCTATGCGAGATACTATATATACAGGAACTTCTCTTGACCCATTTATATACCTACTGAGGGCAGACTTTTTAATTAAACTACGCCTTGATATAGTGGCTTGTGTTACATCCTTTTCGAACATTAATTTGTTCAAATATTGGTGGAAATCTTCGTCTTGATCATTATTAGTTCTTTGCACAGCTTCCTCAAATTTCGTAAGGCTCATTCTCGAAAACGTATGTCCAAACCCTGTTTGTATACCTACACCAGGTTCTATACTGTGTTCATATTCTCCTCGAATCCACTCCAGCTTTCTGGTTATTCCATCAGTATCAAAAAGAAGTTGGACACTCATAAGTATTTTATTCAATTCTTCATTCATTTCCATTCCTTCATTATCTAGCAACCTAATAAATAAAAAATATAGAACTGTTATGGATATATGTATTTACCATACTTTTATACTACCATTATAAAGTATTTCTCACACTTTTCCTTTACAATTTCATGTATTACCTGGGAGTAAAGTCTGAAGAAAACCGTTCACTCGTAAAAACACGAAAACACCAATTTTATTCAAAATGCAATCTCTATTCTCTATTAAGTTAGGTTCATCACTCTATTAATCGGCATCCTAAACTTGAATCAGTATATATCCTCATTATACTAGTTAAAAGAACAAACATTTAACCTCATAAACTTCCTTGAAATATACCTTCTGTGCCATGTTACGGACACACGTTGACAAGAAATAAGTCATTTGACACTAGGCTTCACTACTTGTAACCTCTATATATAATTTTTAGTTATAACTGAATACAAATATTAACCAATCTCCAATTGAATGTAACTGGACAAACAGACAGTTTCTCATTCATTATATAGTATATAGAGGAAACTAAGAAAATAAATATTCATAGGGAATGGGGTTGTCACATGGAAACTGAATTAATGAAGGAGATAAATAAAGTCTTGTTTTCTTTCCCTGAGTATTGGGAACAGGGAACGTTATTAAAATCGAAAGTAATTGATGATTTAAGGGAATATAGAACGAATTTAATTGAAGCATTGTTGGCGAAAGATGATATACAGACAGCTTATTCGATAAAAGTTGGAAACAATCTTGTATTCAAGATTGATGAATTCGTTGCTATGCTGCGATTCAAAAATTATTGGGAGAATAGCTACACCCGTTTCCGTAATGAAGTCGGTTTGACAAGTGAGGGTAAATATTTGAAATATGATTCAGATGTAATGTTAGATTTTCCATACAAGGATTGCATTTTGGAAGGTGGTATGACAACTGAAGATGTAGGAAAAAAAGAGCTATATTATCATAGGGAATTGGCACGAGAAGAAATAGACGTGATGCTGTCGCGAAAAGTACTTACCAATATAAAGAAATATGATGAGCAAGGTGAACAAGAACTAACGGGAATTGGTGAAAAAGATAATCTTATTATTAAAGGAAACAACTTGATTGCGTTACATTCAATAAAAGATAGATATGCTGGTTTGGTAAAGATGATTTACATAGACCCTCCATACTTTTTTAAAGAAAAAAAAAGAAAAAGATGCGTTTGCCTACAATTCAAATTTCCATATGTCTAGCTGGCTAATATTTATGAAAAACCGCCTTGAAATCGCAAAAGAATTACTTGCCATTTATGGTACAATTTGGATAAGTATTATTAAAGATGGTATGCACTACAAAAATAGCAAAAGCAGTGGAGGATTTTGGAGGTTTAGTACGTGAATATTGTATGGGAAACAGCCTTTCATTGCAGGATATGGCTGAAAATGTGGGATACTCAGCTTCATACATATGGCGAATCGAAAACTATAAAAGATACCCTGAAATGGACACAAAGCTAAATCTCCCGGAAATACACCATTAAAATAATTGTTTAGCTGTGTGTACTTAATATTATGCCTTCTTTGCAAATCCTGTACCTCCTGATAGTGGAGTTCGAACATCTGTTTAAATGTGTGAATCATTTTTAATTCCCCCTTGGTCATATGTTGGGAAGCAGAAACATGTTGTGTACCAAGGGTTCACCCATATACTTTTGTTCCCAATCCGACTATATTTATTTGTTTTTGTAACCTCCCCAATACGATGGAAGGTTCAATTTGATTCTTACATTTGATTGGCTTATCAATACAATTATCATAGCTTGTACAAAGCCTTCGTAAAACTTTCCAATGTTCGACTCTGTTCTAGCTCATGTTAAATAGGCTATATAAACCTCTCCTTCGAAAGTGGTGACAAATTGTCAACCACAAAGGTCATTTTTCATGATATGCTTTTTATGTAGCGTAAATAAACACCTCCCACAATACGCACGACCCCAGATTTACCTTCTAATTAATCTGTCTTTGACGAATTCCCAAGAATAACTTTAAATCCCACCTTTCCCATGCTATTCATCCATTTCTTTAATTCCCACCCGCATAAAACTACAGTCTTACCACAGAATCAAATACATTAAATCGGAGGCTTATACCAATGGAAAAATCCACAACTAATATTTCCCCAGATGAAAAAAATATAGAAACTAACGATGCAAATATCCAAAAGGCTAATGAAAGTCTTGACACAATTGCTTTCTACTTATTTGAAGCAATCAAACGAAAATCAAATCAACAATTACAGAGAAAAGGAGAATAATTATGACAACTAAGACTAAAGTAATTGGACTATACATTCGGGTTTCAACAGGAAAACAAGTCGAACATGGATTCTCGTTAGATGCACAACGAGAAGAGGGTACACAATTCGCCCATAGAATACTTAGTGAAGACATTACGATTGAATGCTATGTGGATGAAGGTATTAGTGCTAAGAGCACAAAAGGAAGACACGCATTAAATAAGATAATTAAGGATGCAGTTTCTGGAAAATTAGATGCAATAATCACCTATAAAGTAAGTAGATTAAGTCGTTCTTTATCTGATTCTTTAAAGCTAGTAGAGGAAATCCATAGAGAAAGGGTTAGATTCATCAGTATTAAGGAGGGCGAATATGGTACACCACACGGAAACTTGCAATTTAACATTTTAGCCTCGGTGGCTCAATATCAAAGAGAGGAACTCGCGGAGAATGTTCAATTGGGTATGTCGCAACGAGCAAGGTCTGGGAAGTTTAATGGCGGTATAGTGTTAGGTTACAAAACTGTTGACAAGGAATTGATTGTCATAGAGGAAGAAGCTGAAACAGTTAAACTTATCTTTGATAAGTTTGCGAATGAAGGATGGGGCACAAAGAAGATTTCCAATTACCTTAATTCAATAGGTAAACGTACAAAAAAAGGGAAAACATTTGCTGTAGTATCTGCATCAACTATTCTTGATAATCCCATATATAAGGGATATGTAAGATTCAATCAAGTACTTAATTGGGAAACAAATCGAAGAAAGGGGAAAAACCCTAACCCCATAATAGCAAAAGGTACACATGAACCAATTATAGATGAAGAGACTTGGAGTAAAGCTAGTGAATTAAGGGAAAAACGACGTACTGGTACACCACGGCAATATTCAGGCACATTCCCGATAACAAGCATTGCTAAGTGTCCGGAATGTGGTGCCTACATGACAAGTCTTTACGGTTCAAAACGAAAAGACGGAACCAAAAAAAGATACTATGCTTGCGGACAGTATCATAACAAAGGAAGATCTGTATGTAATCCAAACCTTATTGATGCGGATTGGCTAGAGAATGCTGTGTTTGATAGACTTACACAGACGTTGCAATCTGATTCCGCCATCGAGAGAATTACCAATCAAATTAACCAGTTGATTGAACAAGACCCTAAATTCACAGAACAAACAAAGGAAATAAAAATACTAGAATCCCAACTAACCAAACTGGAACAACAAAGGAGAAGAGTTCAGGAGTCAGTTGAAACAGGATCTGGAATTCATACTGAGAAGGAAGCGGCTGAACGAATGAAAGAAATACGGGCCGAGATAAGCGAAACTAAAAACAGGGTCTTTTCATTGAAAGAACAGCCTTCTAAAAAGGAATCATCTTTAAAACCTGTTACCCAAAGTTTCATTCGTCAACAGCTTCAAGAATTCCTTGAACTAAAAAACTATTTAGAGCCTTTGGAATTTAGACAATTAATTGTAGCATCCATTGAAAAAATAGAAGCTGAGAAGAAAAGTTTAGAGCATATTCATTTTTCCTTCATTGCACTTTTACCTGAAGATGAATTGAGTAATTCGATTCCTTCATTTACTAAATCTTCTATAGAAAATTATATAATAAAATCAAAAAGAACTACCCCTTTAATCTTAAAGGGTTTATATTTTACCCCAAATTGTTACCTACTTATGATAAGGCTCCCCCCTCCTAATCCGAAAGCTCCGATAAACCTGCTCCAGCAGGACCAATCGCATTAGTTGATGAGGCAAGGTCATCTTTGAGAAGGACAGGGCAAAGTTACTCCGCTTCATCACCGCTTCACTCAATCCTAATGAACCACCAATAATGAATGCCACTTTGCTTTTACCATGTAAAGCAAGCTGATCCATTTCGGTTGCTAGCTGCTCGGAAGTTAATTGTTTACCTTTAATCTCAAGTGTAACGACATGTGTATCCTCAGGAATTTTTGCTAAAATACGTTCGCCTTCTTTTATCTTAATCTCTTCCATTTGAGCAGGGCTTAGGTTTTCTGGTGCTTTCTCGTCAGGTACTTCAATCAGCTTTAAATTTGCATAGGCTTGTAGACGTTTGACATATTCGTCTATTCCTAGCTTTAAGTCTTTCTCTTTTAATTTTCCGACACTAATAATCGTAATGTTCATCGTTTAAGTCCTATTCTATTCAAATTGAGTTAGCATTTTAGCTAGTATTTTTTTTAGATGAATGAGTTCAGTCTTGTTTAAATTGGTTTGTTCAAGGAACTTAAATGGAATTTGAGCTGCTTTTTCTTCAGCTTCCTTGCCTTTATCGGTCAGCGATACTTGTACCACGCGCTCGTCTTCTTTTGATCGCGTTCGTTTAACTAGACCGTTCTCTTCCATCCGTTTAAGCATTGGGGTTAAGGTTCCTGAATCTAGAATTAGGCGTTGGCCTAATGTTTTAACTGATATTTGATCAGTTTCCCATAGTACAAGCAACACGAGATATTACGGGTATGTGACGTTGAGCTCCTCCAGTAATGGACGGTAACGTTTTGTTATTTCACGGGTTGCTGCGTAGAGCGGGAAACAGATTTGATTATCTAATTTTAAGAATTCGTTTGTCATGATTGATCACTCCTGTCTCTTTTATAGCAATTTCAGGCTTTGTTTCCTATCTTTTGTCACACTTTGCACACTGAACAGTATCAAACTAATAGGAGCATTCGTCTATTCAAATTGAACATCCCTTTTTGTTTTGCAGTTGAAAATGAGAAAAGCAACCTCAAACCCTTGTTGCCTTTGGTTTTTCAGCTTTGCTTTTTTTGCGAAAAAGGGTAGCGAATTAGCTACACATTTTTCACAAAAACGCCTTACACGTCTCCCACAAGGATAGACCAATTACACCTAAATAGCATATAAATTCAAAAAAAAAATCTCTCTAATGTTTATAGTTTGAGTGTTTAATCCTTAGTTTAACAGTGGTAATATATTATTAGGAAATACATTTCAGAAATTTTGGCACCACGTGGCTGCTTTTCAAAAGTATTTAGTACACGCTATTACACCGAAGGAATAAGAGGGAGCTTATAATGATTAAGTCTAATCGCACACATAAAATGACTATTGCTAAAAAAGTTTTAGATTTTTGGTACCTTGTAGACTTTTTAAACCAAGAAGCATTTCCGATAACTTCTAAAGAAAACAAAAAAAATATCAATATAGAGAAAAATCGTCTTAAAGAAAAACGACAAGTAAATAAACTCACAATATTTCATGATTATCCTAGTAATAAGAAATTATCAGAGATAATAAATGAAGATAACCATACTTTCAATCGATATAGCTACATAAGTAATAACTTGCATTTGTGTATTGGGAAAGTTAGCAAAGAATTTTTAATTCAAGAACTATACCGTATGTTAAATTTAGAAGATGATAGACCAGAACAAGAGAAATCCAAAGTTTGTTTGTTTAGCTTAAAATTAGATGAAGATGGTTCATATAAAGAAAATAGTCTTAGAATTTCTCCTTTGGTGTGGGGAATTTACCAATGTAATTTAACAGATGGACAATTTGATTCTAATTTATCTAATGATAGATATATGAAAGATATTTCATTTTTCGAGCAGTCTATTAGTAATACAGAGCCATTAAATTCGGAATGTATAAAAACCTTATATAAACAAATTGTTAACACCTACATCAAGAACATGGGGACAAAAACATTTGAATATAATGTAGAGGGTAGCTTCATTTACACACGATACAAAAATGAAAAAGTATTTGAACGTGAAGATGGCCTAAGTCCTGATTATAGTGAACTGATTAAGGGGTTTTATACAAGCGATTTAAAATTAGTTAGAAATGCCTTAGACACTACTAACCTGAACCCTATGTTTGAATCCATAATTGATTATGTAGTCAGCGCTTATACGAACTATAATGAAAAGAATCAAAAGAATTCTTCCGAGGACCGAATAAATATTCGCGAAAGTAAACCAGACATTGAAAAATGGTTACACCCTGACTTAAGTCCTGATGGTAAGTGGCCGTCTAAATTCAGTCCTGCACTTATGCAACAAATCGCGATTAATATCGGCATTAGCAAATCAGAGGAAACAAGAAGTATTTTCTCTGTTAATGGTCCTCCTGGTACGGGTAAAACAACACTTTTAAAAGAAATAATCGTTTCTAATATTGTTGAACGTGCTAAAATCTTATCTACATACGAAACAGCTGATGATGCCTTTGAAGTCCGTTATTTCCAAGATGGAATAGAAAGCCACAATAGTTATGATAAATACGTAAACAAGTATTTTGCTTTTAAAAATAATGATCTAACTAAATATAGTATTCTAGTTGCTTCTAGTAATAATGCTGCTGTTGAGAATATTACAAAAGATTTACCCGATATGGATGGCATGCTCTCAAGCTTGTCCTCCAGTGATAATGATAATCCGAACAAAAAGGAAAATTTAGAAAAAGTACGGTCGTTATTTGATATCTCTACTACCGAAAACAAAGAAAAGTACAGAAAAGATAAAACACAGTATATAGAAAAAGGGGATGTCTACTTCTCACACCTTGCAAACAACCTTTTTGCAGAACGAAACCAAGCTGATGACAATTTTGGTGAAGATAAATACTGGGGTATTATATCAGCACCCATGGGTAAGTCAAACAATATTAGTAAGTATAGTTTCAATGTCTTATCTCATTTGATTCAAAGTTTCTATGTGAATAATCAAATGATAAAAGATCGACAAAAAGGGTTTAGTAAGGTGAAAAAAGAATTTGACGCACAATTAAAAATAGTTACCAATTTAAAAAAGAATTTGAAAACAATCAGTCAGCTATCCGACGAACATAAAAAACGAGAAGAACAACTTATATACGAAAGAAAATCGATTGAAATTGAAATTAATCATTATGCTAACAAGCTAAGGCAGCTTCAAGTAAATCTTCAATCTTTAAAAAATAAAAAAGACAAGAACAAAGAGGAATTATTATTAGTAGCCGATAATGTTAAAACTTTACGCGTTAATTTATGTGAAGAAGACGTTAAACAACAAGCGTTAAATGAAAAATTGGAACTTATTCGTTCCTCCATAATCAAATTTGAAGACGAAAGAAAATGGTATGAAGTTTTATTTGGCAGATCGATTAATACCGAGCGATTGAAGAGAATAAAAGAAACCAAAGAAGAAAAACAAAGAATTAGTTTCAAAAAGGAAGGTTTACAAAAATTAATTAATACTATTAAACTTCAATATAGTGAAGCAATAGCTATACAAAAAGAACTAGAAACTCAATTAATTAATGTAGAGAAGAGTATAATAGCAACACACAACGACCTTGATAAATGCGCAACGTCCATAAAGAAAAAAAGAATAAAAATTACACATTTAGAAATGACTATTGATGCTAACAAAATCAAACTTCAAGAGAAATTAGCGTACTACAGGAAAGACATGACGGTTATAGACAAACAATTTTGGAATGATTTTGGCTCTAAAGATAATGAAACAAACACCAAAGTACAAACATCCAACCCATGGATTACTGAAATATATAATCGAGAAAGGGAAATATTATTTTACCTTGCACTACAGGTACATAAAGAATTTATTCTTTCATCGAAATCATGCAGAGACAATTTTAAAAATTTACAGATGCTATGGAAATACAAAGAAAACTACAAAGGCGAATTATGTAATTATTCAAAAAGAGACAAAGAAAAATCGTTTGCTCACTTACTTAATACCTTATTCCTACTCACTCCAGTTATGTCCACTACATTTGCATCCGTTGGGCGTTTCTTAGGGAACATTAAAGAACAAGGCGCATTAGGTCTATTAGTTGTAGATGAGGCAGGTCAAGCTTCTCCGCACCTTGCACTAGGAGCATTGTGGAGATGTCAACAAGCAATAATTGTAGGCGATCCTAAACAAGTAGAACCTGTCGTTACAGATGATGCCGACGCAATTAAGAAGGCTTTTTCCGACAAAACATTACTACCTTATATGAATAAGACTGTTTCTGTACAGGAATTTGCTGATAATATCAATAGATTTGGATCCTATATTAAAGATTCTATGAATACAGATGCACCACCCACTTGGGTTGGTTGCCCACTTATTGTTCACCGTAGATGTATAAATCCCATGTTTGATATTTCTAATAGCCTTTCTTATGATCAAACAATGAAAATACAAACTGGGAAAGCTAAGCGTAAAGATGAAGAAAAATTTGCACTCGACCATTCCGCTTGGTTTGATATTAGCGGCAAAGAGGTTGGCCAGAAAAATCATTTTGTTCCTAATCAAGGGAAAGAAGCCCTTCGAATTATAATTGATAGTTTTAATGCATACAAAGGTCTACCTGATTTATATGTTATTTCTCCATTCACTACAGTAATCAATGGTGTAAAGAATCTAGTAGAACAATCAGAAGAACTTCAATCATATAAAGATGATCTTAACAATTGGGTAGATAACTATTGTGGAACAGTTCATAAGTTTCAGGGGAAAGAAGCGAAAGAAGTTATCTTTATCCTTGGTTGCGATAAGAATGCCATGGGAGCTGTAAGATGGGTTAAACCTAATATTATAAATGTGGCAGCAACACGTGCTAAATATAGATTGTACATTATAGGGGAATATAACGTTTGGCAACAATCGGCTATTTTCCGAGTTACCAAAAAAATAATGGATGGTGCTAAAGTAGAAAATTAAATAAGATTAGGAGAAATAATGAAGAGATAAATGGTAGGTATCAAATCTAATCTTTTTTCATAATTGGCAGGATACAATCCCCTATTAAATTCAGTAAAGAAGGTTCAAAAATTACTTAAAAGCAAAAAAATGGTTTATATAATTTTATTGAAGACAATAAATTATTTAATTCAATTCTTGCTTTTTCAATGCTAGAGAATTATGAAGAAGGATATTCACGATTTAATACTTGGATTAAAAAAGTGCTGAAGTCAGATTTAATAGAAATACTACATAAGAGCGACTTTTTTGATAAAAATATTCACTTAACCTGTGATATACCGATGAAAAACTTAATAATCGAGTTAATAATTGGACAGTATGGATTTCCTTATATCGCAAATGCGAAACATCAAGTATCTTTAAAATATAAAGCAAAAGATACTTGGATGTACTCAGACATTTTTGTTTTTGATCATTGCCGTTATTTATATAACTTAATTCCATCGATTGATCTTTTTAAGGACTTTTTTAATGAAAACATAGAAGATCAGATTAAAATAAGAGCATGTATTGATTTGATATTAAGAAACTACCACTGCATTGATCGACAACTGTTTAGAGGCAGATCAATAGAATGCCTCTATAATTATAAAATTCCTTATTCTACACTGAGTGACAGAATAAACATAAATTACAGGGATACTTTGTAATGCATTTTGTTTGCACATAAAAAAGAAACTTCCAAAAGTAGGTATTTATTGGAAGTTTCTTTTTCATTTTATAACATGAGCATTTATGAATTACAACCTTATAAAATACTTATGCACCAGTATTTTGCAAGGCAGATTACATCATACCGCCCATACCACCCATGCCGCCCATATCTGGCATGCCTGCGCCTGCTCCGCCTTCTTCTGGAATGTCAGCAACAACTGCTTCAGTTGTTAAGAACATTGCCGCAACGGATGCTGCGTTTTGTAGTGCTGAACGAGTTACTTTCGTTGGATCAACAATACCTGCTTCAATCATGTTTACCCACTCGCCAGTTGCAGCATTGTAACCAACACCAACTGCTTCACCTTTAAGTTTTTCAACGATAACTGAGCCTTCAAGACCGGCATTTTCAACGATTTGACGAACTGGCTCTTCTAGCGCACGTAGCACGATGCTTGCACCAGTTGCTTCGTCGCCGTCTAAGTCAAGGCCAGCAACTTGCTTGTAAACGTTCATAAGAGCCGTACCACCACCAGAAACGATTCCTTCTTCAACTGCTGCGCGTGTTGAGTTAAGGGCGTCTTCGATGCGTAGTTTGCGTTCTTTTAGTTCTGTTTCAGTAGCCGCACCAACTTTAACAACTGCTACTCCGCCAGCTAATTTAGCTAAACGCTCTTGTAATTTTTCTTTATCGAACTCTGAAGTTGTTTCTTCGATTTGCGCACGGATTTGTTGGACACGACCTGAGATGGTTTCTGGGTTACCAGCACCTTCAACGATTGTTGTGTTTTCTTTCGTTACCACAACCTTAGATGCGCGACCTAATTGCTCAAGCGTCGTGCTCTTAAGGTCAAGACCTAAGTCTTCAGTGATCACTTCAGCACCTGTTAATGTTGCAATATCTTCAAGCATGGCTTTACGACGGTCACCAAAGCCAGGTGCTTTAACAGCAACCGCATTGAAGGTACCACGAAGCTTGTTGACCACTAATGTAGCTAGCGCTTCTCCTTCAACATCCTCAGCGATCAGAAGTAATGGCTTACCTTGTTGAACAACTTGCTCAAGGACTGGTAATACTTCTTGAATGTTATTGATTTTCTTATCTGTGACAAAGATATATGGATCTTCAAGAACAGCTTCCATCTTATCTTGGTCTGTTACCATGTAAGGTGAAGCATAGCCACGATCGAATTGCATCCCTTCAACAACCTCTAATTCAGTTGAGAAGCCTCTTGATTCTTCTATTGTGATAACACCGTCATTACCAACACGCTCCATTGCTTCAGCAATAAGTTGGCCAACTTCCTCATCTGCTGATGAGATGGCAGCAACTTGAGCAATCGACTCTTTGCCTTCAATTGGTTTAGAAATAGCACGTAATTCTTCCGTTGCTACTGCAACCGCTTTTTCAATTCCGCGACGTACGCCTACTGGGTTTGCCCCTGAGGCAACGTTTTTCAGACCTTCCTGGATCATCGCCTGTGCAAGCACTGTTGCAGTGGTTGTACCATCACCAGCTACATCATTTGTTTGAGATGCAACTTCTGATACAAGCTGAGCACCCATGTTTTCAAATTTATCTTCAAGCTCGATTTCTTTAGCAATGGTCACACCATCATTGGTAATTAGTGGCGAACCGAACTTCTTATCTAAGACGACATTACGCCCCTTTGGTCCTAATGTTACTTTTACTGCATTTGCTAATGTGTCGACACCACGAAGCATCGCGCGACGTGCGTCTTCACTAAATTTAATTTCTTTAGCCATTGTTATTTCCTCCTTCAAGCGTTAAGTATTATCGTAAAAGTTGATTCTTCATTAACCGATAACAGCTAAAATGTCATCTTCACGAAGAATTAAGTATTCTGTGCCTTGGTATTTCAATTCTGTACCTGAGTATTTAGCAAAAACAACTGTATTGCCTTCTGCTACTTCTGGAGTGATTTTTGCTCCGTTGTCAGCAATACGACCAGAACCTACTGCAACAACTTTTCCTTGCTGTGGCTTTTCTTTCGCAGAATCAGGAAGTACAATTCCGCTTGCTGTTTTTTCTTCTTCTTCAACGAGTTCAATAATGACACGATCACCTAGTGGCTTTAGCATTATAAAACCTCCTCCATGTATTTTTAATTGGATTTAAACGATTTTATTAGCACTCAAACTCAAAGAGTGCTAACACAATTATTATAATAATGAATTCACTATTATTTTGCAAGTATTGTGATTAAATTTTTTTAAAAAAATGATGCATGAAAGTTACGGTTTAATTCTATGATAGGATTGTGGTAAAATACGTTTATTGCAGTTTTCATTAATGTGAAGGAGGCAGCGCAATGCCTAAAAGATATATGGCCATTCTTTTAACCTACATTCTTGCTCAATTTTCATCCTATCCAGTGGTCTGGTTGGTGGATCGCCAAGCATTTAATCCTGAGCTTGCTCAAACGATTTTGGTTAATTGGCAGGTCTTTAGTTTTATTGTGGCACTCGTTATTTCAATTATTTTATTGAGGAAAGATCGACAGCTACCAAGAGCCGATGACCGTGCTAGTGGAACAATGACTGTGGTATGGTGCATTCTTGGCGTGGTTATGGCGCTTTTTGGTCAAGCAATTGCTAATTTAATTCAAGTTTATCTATTTGGGTTACAATTAGAATCAGAAAATACAACAGCAATTCTGGAAATATCACGTGTATTTCCGATATTTATTCTTATCGTCGCCATTATCGGCCCGATATTAGAAGAAATTATTTTCCGTAAAATTATTTTTGGAGAGCTCTATAAACGGACAAACTTCTTCATAGCGGGAACCATTTCTGGCCTTGTCTTTGCTGTTGTCCATAATGATTTCACACATTTGCTAGTTTATTTTGTTATTAGCTTTGTATTTGCCTTTGTTTATGTTCAATCAAAACGGTTAATTGTCCCCATTATGGCGCATGTGTTAATGAACAGCTATGTCGTCGTTATGCAGCTATTCTTTGCTGAGCAAATTGAGCAATACTTTGAGGAAGTGCAATTTATTATTATCAATCTCATTGGAGGCTAAGCTATTTTATGCGTATTTCACCATTACATCATGCCTGCTTCTATTTTATAGTCGGCTCAGTGTTTCTCTACTTTGCCTTCCAGTCTATTGAAGCTACTGTTTTAAATCCAATTACCATTCTATTAGCACTGGTGACCAGCTTTAATTATGGATTGACAGTTAGACTTATTAAGCTCCATTTTAAAATAAAGCAGTACAAAAAAAACACCAAGAAATAAAGTTGAAGTTCAGATCAGTGGAGATAATCAGGATCTGAACTTTTTTGTTACGCTATTAAGCGATCTAGTAACCGAAATAAAAGCTGCTTATTCTGAGTAGGAATTGGATGATTGCGAATTACTTCAGCGCTCTGTACATACTGACCTTGATCAATGTAACTACTATCATGCCTTAACAGCTCATCAATACTTGCTTGTGTCGATTCAAAGTGAAACTGGAGACCAAGTACGCGCTCTTGATAGAGAAAGCCTTGATTAGCACATGCGGCGCTATGAAACAGATTAACCGCTCCTTTGGGCAAATCAAATTGCTCACCATGCCAATGAAAGACGGTTAGTTGATTAGGCATTTCTGGTAGGCTGGTTGAGCAACTAGCTTGAATTGGATGCCAGCCAACTTCCTTATTCTTACCTTGAAAAATATTCGCACCCAGCGCCTTAGCGATTTGTTGTGCGCCTAGACAAATGCCGACCATTGGTTTTTCAGCTTTAATAAGTTGCTGAATCAATAGACGCTCTTCACTTAACCACAACTCAGCATCATTCGCGCTCATTGGTCCTCCCAAGCTAATTAGCATATCGACCTCATCTGGCTCTGGTAATGGATCCATTAGATCAAGGCGATGGATGATATAGGGAAACCCTCTTGCTTTAATCCACTCCTGAACAGCAGCCAATCCTTCAAATTCAACATGCTGTAAAACATGAATTCTCATCTGATAGTTGCCTCCTCTCCTGTAAATAAGAGCATCTACATAATGATGTAGATGCTCTTGTTTAGTTAGCTATTTTCTGACGGATAATGCTTCATAAAGTAAACAAGCGATTGGAGCTCGACTGCAAGATCAATATGATGCACTCTGACATGATCAGGAACGGTAATTCGAGCTGGTGTGAAATTAAGTATCCCTGTTATCCCTGAATTGACGATGCGCTCCGTAATTGGCTGCGCAACTGACCCAGGCACAGTTAAAATAGCTGCCTGTACATCGGTCAGCTTTTCTTCTAGCTGATCAATATGATACACCTTTACACCACCAATTTCTTCTCCAACCTTGCTTTCATCCGCATCAAAGGCCATGGCAATTTTGGTATTATTATTTTTTGTGAAATTGTAATGTAAGAAAGCAGTTCCTAAGTTACCGACACCAATTAGTGCAACAGTTGTTGTTTCATCCTGATCTAATGTCTTTCGGAAAAAGCCTAATAAATATTCAACATTGTAGCCGTAGCCTTTTTTGCCTAAAGCGCCAAAGTATGAGAAGTCCCGTCTAATCGTTGCTGAATCTACCTTAACCGCATCACTTAATTCCTTGGATGATACGCGAGTCTTTCCTTGTATATGTAGATTATTTAAAAAGCGATAATATAAGGGTAGCCGCTTTGCTGTCGCTTGTGGAATTTTACTCTGTCCTGCCATGCTCAATCTCCTCTATTCTAAAAATTATTCTATTATTATGTTTTGTCATTTGCAGTCTCGTATGTACAGTTTACCAAATAATATCGTTTATGTCCTATGAAAACAGTTACATGCACTTTATTATTACGAAAATGGCCTGTGCGTAATGAGCATACTTGCTATCAGTATAAACAATTTTACCACAAAGCTATACTGATTTGCTTGCTACCTGAATAAATAATGCGATACACTAATAAAGATGAGGTGAACAAAGATGATTTTAATGCAAATAAATCAATTAGTGAAACGATTTGGAGCAGAAACAATCTTGAGCCAAATAAAACTAGAGATTAAAACACATGATCGTATTGCAATTGTTGGACGTAATGGTGCAGGTAAATCCACCCTGCTTAAAATAATGGCAGGCAAGCTATCCTATGACGAAGGTGAATTGTTCCACCCAAGAGATATCTCAATTGGTTACTTGGACCAGCATACAGGCTTAGAAAGCAAGGAAACCATTTGGGATGAGATGCTTAATGTTTTTCATTCATTAATTGTAGAAGAACAAGCCCTTAGAGCGATGGAAGAAAAAATGGGTGACCCAGATTTGTTAGTAGATCCAGACCGCTATCAGCAGTTACTTAATCACTATGACCAACGCCAAGTGGCCTTTAAAAATGACGGTGGCTTCCAATACGAATCAGACATCCGCAGCGTCTTACATGGACTTAACTTCTCTGACTATGATTTCAATACAACAATTGAAGAACTAAGTGGTGGGCAAAAGACTAGACTTGCGCTAGGCAAGCTACTGCTTGCTAAGCCCGATCTACTAATTCTTGATGAACCAACTAACCACTTAGATATTGACACATTAACATGGCTTGAAGGCTTCCTTAATAACTATCATGGGTCAATTGTGATTGTCTCACACGACCGTTATTTTCTTGATAAGACGGTGACAATGGTCTATGAAATATCGCGCCAGCACTCAAAGAAATTTCATGGCAACTATTCAAAATATTTGGACCAAAAAGCACTTGATTATGAACGTGAGATGAAGCTATTTGAGAAGCAACAGACTGAAATAAAAAAGCTTGAGGATTTCGTTCAGCGCAATCTTGTTCGGGCATCTACTACGAAACGCGCTCAAAGTAGACGCAAGCAGCTAGCAAAAATAGAGCGACTTGATCGTCCCCAAGGTGATGAAGGATCCGCTAACTTTCAGTTTACGATAAAAAGACGTAGTGGGAACGATGTCTTAAAGGTAGAGAATTTAGCTTTCCAATTTGCAAATGAACAGCAGGCTGTTTTTTACGGCCTTAACTTTCGCATAACAAGAGGTGAACGGATTGCGCTAGTCGGTCCAAATGGTGTCGGTAAAACAACTTTGCTGAAAACCATTATTGCTGATTATAAACAGACAAGCGGGCAAATCCAGGTAGGCGCAAATGTTGAAATCGGGTACTATGATCAGGAGCAGGCAAAGTTAAATTCTAATAAATCTGTTCTCCTTGAGCTTTGGGACGATTATCCCCATATGAATGAGCGTGATATAAGGACTATTCTGGGCAACTTCTTATTCTCGGGTGAAGACGTTTTAAAAACGGTCTCAACATTGAGTGGTGGAGAAAAAGCTCGACTCGCCCTAGCAAAGCTGATGATGCAGCAGGCAAATTTACTGATTCTTGATGAGCCGACTAACCACTTAGACTTAGACAGTAAAGAAATCCTTGAGGCTGCCTTACTCGACTATCCTGGAACAATATTGTTTGTCTCACATGATCGGTACTTTATCAATGAGATAGCTACCCAAGTCTTCGAGCAACAAGCTGATGGCATGACTGTCTTCTTAGGTGATTACGATTATTATTCAGAAAAATTGGCAGAAACTCGTGAACTTGAAGCTTTAAATAATGTAAAGGACGAAGACAATGAGGTTTCGTTAAATCGGACAAGCTTTCAAGAAGAAAAACACCGGAAACAGGCAGAACGTAAACGTCTTCGTCAAATTGAAGAAATAGAAGAAAAAATTGAACAGCTTGAAGCAAAGATTGCTGAGAATGAGGAGCTACTTTGCCAACCAAACGTTTTTCAGGATCATGAACAAGCATTGCAATTAACTGAGCACAATCACAAACTAACAGCAGAGATTAGTGTATTGATGGAGGAATGGGAGACTTTACAAAGCTAATTAGTTAGCTTGCTAATTATCCACAGAAAGAACAGCGTTTTATGGGTTATCAACTGAGTTATACACATTGTCCACAAAACAATTACTATTTATCCACAGAAATTACCCACATAAAAAAGCTTTTTATAGCAGCGAATGAAAAAGTTACCCACATTTCACACAGGAATTGTGGGTAACTTTAGTTCGTATTCTGGCCGGCTTGTTGGTTATCTTCGCCCATATGCTTCTAAGTCAAGACCAGGGTTCGCATTCATTGCCCAATCAGCACGGTTTCCTTTTTGGTAGGCAACCATTGCAGCTGCCCCGATCATAGCAGCATTATCGGTACATAAAGCGAATGGAGGAATTGATAATTGAATATCAGTTTGATCAAAGCGCTCAGCTAAAGCCGTGCGGAGCCCTTTATTCGCAGCCACTCCACCCGCAACAATGACTTGCTTAACTCTGTTCTGATTAGCAGCACGATATGTTTTCTCAGTCAACACCTCTACTACACTCGCTTGAAAGCTAGCCGCAATATCTTCTTTCTTCAAAATGAGCCCTTGTTGATCAGCATTGTGTAGTTTATTAATGACAGCTGATTTTAGCCCACTAAAGCTAAAATCTAACGAGTCCTCTTCTAACCATACTCGAGGAAATTGAAGTGTATCTTGACCGAGATGGGCTAGTCGATCAACCTCTGGACCGCCCGGATAAGGTAAATGCATTGTACGTGCCACCTTATCGTATGCTTCACCAGCAGCATCATCTCTCGTTTCACCAATCACTTCAAAACTACCATGCTCGTTCATCAAAATAAGCTCAGTATGCCCACCCGAGACAACTAAAGCTAGCAACGGAAAGCTAAACTCCTCTTGCAACCGGTTTGCATAAATATGTCCTGCAATATGATGGACCCCAATTAACGGCTTCTGATGAGCAAAGGCTAGCGCTTTAGCAGCACTCACACCAACTAGCAGGGCACCGACTAAACCTGGTCCTTCAGTAACAGCAATAGCATCAATCTCTTCGATAGTCATGGTAGCTTCTGTTAACGCCTGCTCAAGTACATAGGTTATTTGTTCGACATGATGACGTGAGGCTACTTCAGGGACCACACCACCAAATCGTTGATGACTTTTAATCTGCGAAGCAACAACATTAGCTATTACCTCTGTCCCATCTTTAATAATGGCTACTGCTGTTTCATCACAGCTTGTTTCAATCGCTAAAATATACGTACTATGTTCTTCTCTCATAGTTTCACCCACATAACTATGGCATCCTCATTATTATCAGTGTAATAATTTTTACGAATACCAGCTTTTTCTAAACCAAATTTTTTATACATCGCCTTGGCAGCATGGTTAGACTTCCTGACTTCCAACGATAGCTGCGTGGCGCCCCTAAGTAAAGCACGATTTAATATATATTGGAAGAGCATTGCACCGTAGCCCTTACCACGATAACTTGGATCAATGGCAATGTTGGTTACCTGTGCTTCATCTAGTACAAGCCACACTCCGCAAAAACCAACGACTTGCTGATTGACTTCTATTACATAATAATGAGCAAATTGGTTTTCAATTAATTCTTTCTGGTAGAGTGCTTTTGACCAAGGTGTAGTAAACGACTTAACTTCAATCAGCGCTACCTCATCTAAATCAACTAACTCCATTGCTCGAATACTTACATTAGGCATTGCCTTGGTTTCTGCGAGCTTCAAGCCACTTCACCTCAGCTTCCACTAAACGAATATAATTGGGGACTAGCTCATGAACACTTTGTGCACCCATATCAGCACCAGCAAACGCTAGCATGCTTGGTCGAGCATAATTAAAGCCAGAGTCAGCAAAAAGGGCTTGATCACCCAATACTTCAATAATTTGCTCTTGATAGACCGCTATATCTGGACTAATAAACACACACTTCTGTTCGTCTTTCTTCAGCTGGGCCAACCAGTCGGTCATTAAAAGGTTCTGATCTGTCATAACCACCTTTCCATGCTGATTGTAAAGGCCGGTATACACTAAACCTCTACGCGCATCGAAAAAAGGACATATCATTGTCTGGTAAGGTTTAGCTGAATAAGCTAATGCTTGCAGGCTTGACAGACCAACAATCGGAATTTGCAAGCTCCATGCCATCGTCTTAGCCACAGATAAACCAATCCTAACTCCAGTATATGAACCCGGTCCCTTAGCTACAACAATTTTAGTTAGCTCTTTAGGCTTAAGGTGCGCATCTGCCATGATTTGATTGATCGCTGGCATTAGTCGTGTAGAATGCTGATTTTTATTTGATGATACATATTCGGCTATTATTTTTTGATCATGATATAGTGCAAGACCCATCATTTCATTAGAAGTATCAATTGCTAAAATTGTCATTGCCCCAACTCCTCACAAATCTTTTCAAAAGAAACTCCCCTTGGCTGGCAACGAATTAGCCGTTCGTCTTCACCCTTTCGCTCAATTGTTAAATCAAGGCGTTCTGTAGGTAAGAACGGTTCAATAAACTGGGGCCACTCAACAACCGTGATCCCACCGCCATAGAAATAGTCATCAAATCCAATATCCTCTTCACTATCCTCAAGACGATATGCATCAATATGATAAAGTGGAATATTACCACTATACGTTTTAACAATTGTAAAAGTAGGGCTATTAATTGTTCGTTTCACACCTAAACCTGCCCCTAAACCTTTTGTAAAAGTCGTTTTACCCGCACCTAAGTCCCCCGTTAAAGTAATAGTACTATTAGGTCTTAATTTTCTTGCAAGCTGCTGGGCAACTGATTGTGTTTCCTTAGCAGTGTGTGTTAATATTTCCTTCATAATCTCACCTAGCTTCGATGAACATAACCATTCGGTTCAAGTAACCTGTAGTAGTCTCCATCTGATTTTATAAAAACTTTGCCATTCCGTTCTGATTCGTCTTTGACAAATCCAATTTGGGTAAGTTGAGTAGCTGATTTTTGGGCAACTTCTTTAAGCTTATCCCACTCGGAAGGTGCAATAGAACCAAGTAATTCAAAGTCCTCTCCCCCGCTTAGTTTAAACATCTGCTGATCCCCAATTGGAAATTGGGCTAACGCTTTTGATATAGGAATTTGGTTTTCATCTAGATAAACGGTTAAACCCGATGCTTGGGCAAGCTCGTTTGCTTCACTAGAGATCCCGTCACTAATGTCGTTTAGCGCAACGCATCTAAGCCTTGCCATTTCACGGGCAAAGGGAACGCGTGGAGTTGGCATGCGATGGCGATTAATTAGATAACTGGTCTCTACACTATTTGTCCGTTTATTATCTAATAATATCGATAAACCCGCTGCTGAATCACCTAATGTTCCCGTTACAAATATCAAATCATTAGCTTGCATTTGATGTCGATAACGTGCTTTCCCACGCTCAACTGCCCCATTTATTGTTACGGTTAACACAAATTGAGCCCCAATGACCGTATCGCCACCAATTAAATCAACTTTATATTTCTTTGCTATTGTCGCTAAGCCCCGATAAACTTCTTTTAGTTCATTATCACTCCAGCTTGACGGAACGACAATAGCGACAAGATAAGAAATTGGCTCTGCTCCCATAGCTGCCATGTCACTTAAGTTTGCCGCCAAAATTCGATAGCCAACATGAAATGGCTCCATTGTTTTCCGTGAAAAGTGGACACCCTCTACAAATGTATCAACAGCTGTCACCACATCTCGATAAGGTTCACGAAAAACAGCAGCATCATCGCCAATACCTCTAATAATTTGCTGATTTCGATAAAAAGGCTGTTTAATTGCTTCAATAAAACTAAATTCATCCATTAGGCTAGCATCCTTTCTTACGCTATACCTATAATAGCAAAAATCGAGAAAGAAATCGAAAATAATTATTATGCTGCCTTCATTACATCTTAATCTGGAATAAATAAAAAAACTATATCTTGCTTTCATTAAAGAAAACGAAATATAGCTTAGCTAATATGTATGGCGGTCCGGACGGGACTCGAACCCGCGACCTCCTGCGTGACAGGCAGGCATTCTAACCAACTGAACTACCGGACCATTTTTTCCAAAAAAAATAATTCAAAAGAAACAATTGAATTGGTTGCACTTATAGTACATGATTATTTTCTAGCTAAGTAAGTTATTCAACGTAGCAAGAAAAATTAATTTGGTTGCGGGGGCAGGATTTGAACCTACGACCTTCGGGTTATGAGCCCGACGAGCTACCAGACTGCTCCACCCCGCGACAGTGTAGTTAAATATTAACTACAAAAGATATTAAATTTGTTACTAGCTTAGCGACGTCCTACTCTCGCGGGGCTTAGACCCAACTACCATCGGCGCTGAAGAGCTTAACTACTGTGTTCGGGATGGGAACAGGTGTGACCTCTTCGCTATCGTCACTAAACCATTATTGAGGCCCACAGGCTGTGGGTCAGTTCAGGATTCTGAACGTACTACTTGAAGTCATGTACCCTCAAAACTAGATAAGACCTGACAAGTGTCATACAAACGGTTAATTTTTAGATCTAGCTCAAGCTCCTAATAGCTAGCATCTCGTTCATCCTTCCTTTTGCACAGAAAAACCCTGTGCGACAGTCTGGCTGATCTAGCTGTACGCTATTGAACAGTCGCTT
>NZ_FODJ01000013.1 GCF_900110345.1 Amphibacillus marinus | reverse complement strand
ACCCTCTTATCCATAGTGACCGTGGATTCCAATATACCTCTAAAGGCTTCAAACGTAAGCTAGATGCGGCAAAGATGACACAAAGCATGTCACGAGTGGGTCGTTGTATTGATAATGGACCCATGGAGTCCTTTTTTGGGACACTGAAATGTGAGAAGTATTATTTACATAAATATAAGACATTTGAGGAACTTACTACCGCGATAGATGCGTACATCCATTTTTATAATCATGAAAGATACCAAAAAAGATTAAACGGCCTTAGCCCTATGGAATATAGAGCGATGGCCGCATAAATCTTTTTTATTATTTCCACTGTCTACTTGACAGGGGGCAGTTCAAAAGGTAATTTCGTGTTTTTTTATTAATTGATTAAAACATGGTAAACTAGATAGAAAGAAGAAGGAGAAAAGGAGATCATTTATGACAACTAAGCAAAAACTAGTGCTGATTGATGGTAATAGTATATTATATCGAGCTTTCTTTGCATTACCATTACTGAGTAATGATAAAGGTGTATACACAAACGCCGTGTTTGGCTTTACCAAAATGCTACTTAAAGTATTGGCGGATGAGAAACCGACACATATGTTGGTCGCTTTTGATGCAGGGAAAACAACATTTCGCCATAACACGTTTAAAGACTATAAAGGTGGTAGACAAAAAACCCCACCCGAGTTATCTGAGCAATTTCACTTAGTTAAAGAAGTACTTGAGGCGAGCTTAATTAAACATTACCAGCTTGAGCAATATGAAGCAGATGATATCATTGGTACATTAGTAAAGCAGGCTGTTAATGCCGGTGTTGAGGTTCAAGTCATTAGTGGTGATAAGGATATGCTTCAACTTGTCTCAGAGCAGACAAACGTTCAAATTACCAAAAAAGGCCTAAGTGAGGTTGACGTCTACACACCTGCTTTTCTGTATGAGAAATTAGAACTAAGAGCAGATCAAATTATTGATATGAAGGCACTAATGGGTGATAGCTCTGATAATGTGCCCGGTGTTCCTGGAGTAGGAGAGAAAACGGCGATTAAATTACTTAAGCAATTTGGCACCCTTGATGATATCTATCATAATCTTGATCAAGTAAGTGGGAAAAAGTTGAAAGAAAAATTAGTAGAGCACAAAGAGTCTGCTTTTATGAGCAAAGCGTTAGTTACCATTAATCAGCACTCACCGATTGAAATAGGGTTAGCTGACGTCACATACTCAGGTAACCAGTCCAGTAAGTTGCTACCTTTATTTAAAGAGCTAGGCTTTCAATCATTAATTAGCACAATTAGTAGTGATGATGATCAAGCTAACGAACAGGCTGAGCTTTCTAAACTTGAAGTGGTTCGTGTCGATGCGATTAAACAGATCCCGTTCACTGGACACGAATCATTCGTCGTTGAGATGGTGGAGGATAACTATCATAATGCGACAATCATTGGTTTTGCAATTGCCAATGAGAAGGAGAATTATTTTATCTCAACTGATACAGCTTTAGCATCTGACGATTTTAAGCAATGGCTAGAAGATCCAACGATGAATAAAATAACGTTTGACTCAAAACAAGTAACAGTTGCCTTATTAAGGTACGGAATCAAGGTGAAGGGCTTGACCTTTGATCTATTGTTAACTTCTTATTTAATTAACCCATCTGAAAATAATCATGATATTCCAGCTATTAGTCATCGGTTAGGCTACGAAGCAGTTTTGTATGATGAAGAAGTTTATGGTAAAGGGGCAAAGTTAACCATTCCTGAAGAACCTAAACTAGCTGATCATTTGGCAAGAAAGGCTAAAGCATTGTATATTTTAAAGGAGAAAGCAGAGACGATTCTCAAAGACAATCAGCAGGTTGAACTCCTAAAAGAGCTTGAATTGCCTTTAGCGGTTATTTTAGGCGGAATGGAAGCAACAGGGGTTGCTGTTGATCGAGAGCAGCTTGAAGTTATGCAGGTTGAATTGAAGGACCGCTTAGCTGCTATTGAGCAGGAAGTGCATCAGCTTGCAGGTGAGGCGTTTAACTTGAACTCACCAAAGCAACTAGGCCCGATCTTATTTGAAAAGCTAGAACTACCTGTGATAAAGAAAACAAAAACAGGTTATTCAACATCGGCGGATGTACTCGAACAGCTTGCGGATAAGCATCCAATTATCGAGAAGCTCTTACTGTATCGGCAATTAGGTAAATTACAATCCACATATATTGAGGGCTTATTAAAAGTGATTCATCAGGATGGCAAGATTCATACCCGTTTTAATCAAGCCTTAACGCAAACTGGACGGTTAAGCTCAATTGATCCTAATTTGCAAAATATCCCAATAAGGCTTGAAGAAGGTAGAAAGATTAGAAAGGCCTTTATTCCAAGTGAGCAAGATTGGTTAATCTTCGCTGCTGACTATTCTCAAATAGAATTACGCGTGCTTGCCCATATCGCTAATGATGATAAGCTCATTACAGCATTTCAAGAGGATCGTGATATTCATACTCAAACAGCAATGGATGTCTTTCATGTTGCAGCTGAGCAGGTCGATAGCTTAATGCGTCGGCAAGCAAAAGCGGTTAACTTTGGGATTGTTTATGGCATAAGTGACTACGGCTTGTCACAAAATCTAGGAATTACGCGGAAAGAAGCGAAGGCTTTTATCGATCGTTATTTGGAGAGTTATCCAGGTGTACAAGCCTATATGAAGGATATTGTCGTACAAGCGAAGCAGGATGGTTATGTCACAACCTTAATGCAGCGCAGGCGCTATCTTCCTGAGATATCCAGCCGAAACTTTAATTTGCGTAGCTTTGCTGAGCGCACGGCAATGAATACACCTATTCAGGGAAGTGCAGCAGATATTATTAAGAAAGCAATGCTTCATTTAAGTGAAGCAATTAAGAATCAAGGCTTACAGTCCCGATTGTTGCTACAAGTTCATGATGAGTTAATCCTTGAAGCGCCAAAAGAAGAAATTGATATTTTAAAGAAGCTTGTCCCTGAAACAATGGAGCAGGCTGTGAAATTAGCAGTGCCGCTAAAAGTAGATTACGCTTATGGCGAATCATGGTACGATGCTAAATAAGCAAAGGGGAAGAGGAAATGCCTGAATTACCAGAAGTAGAAACGGTGCGCCAAACCTTAAGGCAGCTCGTGCTAAATGAAACAATAGCCACGATAGATATTCATTGGCCCAAAATAATTAAACAACCAGACGATGCCAAAAAGTTTCAAGCGCTATTAACCAATGAAACGATATTAGAGATTGATCGTAAAGGTAAGTTTCTAATTTTTGAATTAGATCATTATTCACTCGTATCTCACTTGCGCATGGAAGGCAAATATGCAGTTCACCCATCAGAGGAGGAAGCTGATAAACATACCCACATCTTGTTCCATTTTAATAGTGGCAAGAGTCTCCATTATCATGATGTTAGAAAATTTGGTACGATGCATGTTTTCAAGAAAGGTGATGAACGTGTTAATCGGCCCCTTAATCAATTAGGACCTGATCCATTTGAGCACCACTATAATTTAGAGAATTTAGCTCCTAAAATAACGAGAAGTCAACGGGTTATTAAGAATATCTTGCTCGATCAAGCTGTCATTGCAGGCTTAGGGAATATTTACGTTGACGAAGCATTATTTCGTGCTCAAATTCATCCGCTTAGAACAGGGGCATCATTGACGCGAACTGAAATAGCGACTATCTTACAAGAAGCAAAAGCGACAATAACGGAGGCTGTAAAACAGGGTGGGACTACTATTCGAAGTTATCTGAATAGTCAGGGTCAAATGGGTATGTTTCAACAACAGCTCTATGCTTATGGGCAAACTGGAAAACCATGCATGCGCTGTGGCAATCAAATTGAAAAAATTAGAGTCGCAAACAGGGGTACCCATCTCTGTCCTAGCTGTCAACAAACAAGTTAGCCTAAAATAGGAAGAATTTCTAATCTTCACATCTTATTTCAAGTGCCCATATACTAATCTGAGTTTTATTATAGAAACTTGGAGAGGGTGCTTGTGGAGATGATGAATATACTCTCCTTAATTATTTTAGCTGTTGCTGTTAGCCTTGATAGCCTTATGGTTAGCTTTGGCTATGGGTTGAAGAAATTGCGACTTCCGGCCAACGTCGTGGTTTGGATCGGAATCTGCTCAGGTGTGATCTTTGGTCTGTCCATGATGCTAGGTCAACTACTGACGCTTGTACTAACAGAACAATTTACCCGATACTTAGGTGCTGCTTGTTTATTTGGGTTAGGCTGCTATAGTTTCTTTACCTTTGATCAGCCAGAACCAAAAAGACAAGTACAAAGAAAATACCGTTTTGAATTAAAAAGTATCGGCCTAGTTATTGAAATTTTAAAGCAGCCTTCATTAGCGGATTTAGACCATTCCGGTCATATTTCCGGAGTGGAAACTTTTTGGTTAGCACTAGCATTATCAATTGATGCCGTTGCTGCTGGTATGGGTGCTTCTTTAGCTGGTGTATCGCTTTGGGCATCTGTGGTCATTTCTGTAACAACAATGCTTTTTTTAACTCTTGGTATTCGCCTTGGTGAGAAGTGTGCCATCAAAGCACTACCAAGTCTAATTCGCTATCTCCCAGGACTGTTACTAATCATGCTTGCAATTAGCAGGCTTATATTCTAGAAATTGAACTAAAGAAGGTGGCATAGATGGCTATTGTTATCGGATTAACAGGAAGTATTGCAACGGGGAAAAGTACGATTGCTCAACTCTTTATTGAAGCACACATTCCTGTGGTTGATGCAGATCAAATCGCGCGCGAAATTGTTGAACCAGGAAAAAAAGCATATTACGATATTATTACCACATTTGGAGACAAGATATTAGTAGCTGATGGCACGATTAATCGTAAGCAGTTAGCTAAGCTTATTTTTAATAACCAGGAGAGTCGAGCAGCATTAAATGAAATCGTTCATCCCATTATTTTTGATGAGCTAAAGATGAGAAAAGAGCAATTGGTCAAGAAACATCATCCAATCGTAGTTTTAGATATTCCATTGCTGTTTGAAAGTAAGCTGACTCATTTAGTAGACTGTGTTGTCGTTGCCTATACAACCCCTGATAACCAATTAGCCCGTTTAATGGCGCGTGATCAAATAGATGAGCAAGCTGCTAGAAAAAGAATAAATGCACAGCTTAGTATTGACCAAAAAAAAGCATGGGCTGACTATATTATTGATAACAATGGGACAAAATTGGCTACTAAAAAGCAATTTGATTTGCTGTTAGCGTTATTATTACCTTAGGGTTAACGTTTTGTCATTGGTTATTGCTTTTTTAATTTTCTGTCATTAAACAAAAAAATAAAAAAAGTTATAAAAAATCTTGCCAAACCCTCAATTTCGATATATACTTTTTCTGCATGTGCATAAATTGATTATCTTTGTACATGTTATATTTAGCAGCAGGAAAATGATCCTCTGATTGCTTAAAGGGTTAGGACCTCTTTGGACTAACTTTCCCCCGTGGCAAACCAGACATCATTTTTGATTACGTAAAAATGGGGGAGTGTTTATTATGGATACAATGGGAAGACATGTAATTGCTGAAATGTGGGATTGTAACATTGAGATTTTAAATGATATGGGAAGAATAGAACAAATTTTTGTTGATGCAGCGCTTAAAGCTGGTGCTGAAGTAAGAGAAGTTGCCTTTCATAAATTTGCGCCACAAGGTGTTAGTGGTGTGGTTATTATTTCGGAGTCTCATTTAACCATTCATAGCTTTCCTGAGCATGGCTATGCAAGCATTGATGTTTACACATGTGGCGATATAATTGATCCAAATGTTGCATGTAATTATATTGCAGACAGCCTACAATCTAAGAAGCTAGAGAAGGTTGAAGTTCCTCGAGGGCTTGGACCAATTAAAGTGCCTGTTCAAGAAGCACTTTAATAACCTTTTAATTTAAATAAAGACACGAGCATTTAGAATATCCGTTTTCTGCTTGGACTATTTCTTTTTAGTCAAACAGAACTGGCATATTTAATTTGCTCGTTTTGTTTTTTGAAAAAGAAGTTATTTTGCTTCTAGTTTGATAAAAGTAAACCAGTTTAGTGACCAGAATTAACTACATGCTCATGGTTGTGGTAATTATTGCTTCCATTACAGTAATAGTAAACGCATCTGAGCCGCTTTATTTAAATATAGCAGAGAACTTTCGCATTGTTATCGTTTTCTTGTCCAAAACATGTTAAAATATAAGGTGGAATTGGACTTTTTTGTCGATAGTAAATTTAGATTAATGGGGTGTCGTAATGGGCTTTAAAGAAACCTTTAATAAATATTTTAATAATCATTCAGAAACTTTGGAAAAACACTGGGATCCAAATTTGCGTAGTAAGTATTATAAAACGACGAAGGATAAAGCACTTGATGTAGTGACACAGTATTTCAAAAGAAAACCAGGCTGTGAGGTTATGGCTACCTCTAAAGACCATGGTGAAATAACGATCAATTTCAAAGGTAAAAGAAAAGCCTTTGTCATTGTGACCATTATTATGGTGAGGCCGTTACAGACAGCAGTTGATTTTTCAGTTACTACAGAAGGAAGCTTGTTTGACCTTGGATTTAGTCATAACCTGATTACAAAGTTCTATCAAGAGCTTAAGTCTGAAATGACACCATTAGACCGAGTGAATTAGTATACACAGGCGTCTTATAGACTTAATAAACAGCAGGGAAATTTAACTTTCTAAGGGGGAATAAACATAAATGAGATGTCCAAACTGTCAAGATAAAAATACTCGTGTATTAGATTCAAGACCAATTGAGGGTGGCGACGCCATTCGCAGACGTCGCGAATGTGAAGCGTGTAATTACCGCTTTACCACCTTTGAACGGATTGAAGAGATTCCCCTGGTTGTTGTAAAAAAAGAAGGAATTCGAGAAGCATTTAGTCGAGAAAAGCTAATTAGAGGTTTAATTAAAGCCTGCGAGAAGCGACCCGTTTCTTTAGAACGACTTGAGAACTTAGCGTTGTCTGTCGAGAAAGAGTTGCGTAGTCGTGGCACCTCAGAGGTTGAAAGTAATGAAGTAGGCGAATTAGTTATGGATGGCTTAGCTAATATTGATGAAGTTGCATATGTGCGCTTTGCCTCTGTTTATCGACAGTTTAAAGATATTAATGTTTTTTTAGATGAATTAAAAGAGCTAATTAAACACTCAGATTAGAAAATGAGCCAGATTGGCTCTTTTTCATATGATGATTTATTTTATAGTAAACAGTAGGAAGGGGGATGACGATGCATCAATCAATTGGTAAACTATTACCTAGCGATGGCTATCAAATTATTGGTTCATACGTGTTACAAGCAGATCACTATCAAGCAATATACCAACTCTATCAGCCAATTATTGGGATGCATGCAACAGCCCTCTATATGACATTAATCCATATACCTAGCTCTAAACAGTTAGCCTCACATCATTATTTGATGCAACTATTAAATCAGCCACTAACGGAGATTTATCAAGCAAGACTTAAATGTGAAGCAATTGGCTTAATTAGGACCTACCAAAAGGATACGGACAACGATACTGTTTACCAATATAGCTTGAATTATCCCAGTATACCGGCTGACTTTTTAGCTGATGATTTGTTAAGTCAGCTGCTTTATCATCAAATTGGCGAAGACAAGTTTAATGTATTAGCGGGCTTGTATCAGGACAGCGCTAATGCTAAATTACAGGTAGGGCAAGAGGTAACGGTGCCCTTCACTGAAGTATTTCAGAATAGTTACCTTGGTTTGAGACAGTCAGATCAAGCTGTTACTTTTGACTCGCAGTCAAAGGGGGCGACACCTCAGCTAAGTAAGGATAGTGTCGATTGGTCATGGCTTGAGCAGTCCTTAGCTGCGCGGATGTTGCCATTAAATAAAGTATTATCTGAACATAATCGCAAGCTTATTCAGCAAATGGTTGCCCTCTATCAGCTATCTAACACACAAGTGGAGAAAGCGATCCAATGGTCAGTCACTAGTGAGCATGAACTTGATCGAGAAGAATTTAAGCAGGTTTGCTTTGACTTAGTTGGCACAGTTATTAGTGGCTCACTCAGTTATAATCGTCGTGAAAAAGCAATGATTACCCCTGTTGACAGCGAGAAGTCTAAGCAGGATCAATTTATTGAGCGAATGGAAGCAATTAGTCCTAAGGAATTACTAGAGGATCTTGCTAACGGAAACCAAGCCGCCAGCCAAGATTTAAAAATGATTGCAACCATTATGGATAACCAAGGTCTTAATCCGGGCGTAATGAATGTGCTTATTCATTACGTTATGTTAAAATCTGATATGAAGCTATCAAAATCTTATTTAGAAAAGATAGCAAGCCATTGGGCGCGTAAGAATGTCAAGACGGTTCAACAAGCAATGACTTTAGCTAAGTCAGAGCATAAAAAATATCAGGGTTGGCATACGGGTAAACCAACGACGAAAAACTACTCAAAATCAAACGGTCGCAAAGAGATTGTGCCCGACTGGTTTAAAAAGCAAAAGCAGGAACAGGCTAAACAACCAGCAGAATTAAAATCAGGATCCGGCGTAAATGCGGCTGAACTGTTAGCAGCTTTTAATAGTAAAAAAAATTAATAAATAAAGGTGGGTTAGCTGATGGAGTCGATTCAAGCATCACTAAAGAAATGGATGAAAGAAAAGCAATCTTTTCAAGATGTCTATCAAAATATGCGCAGTGAAATTTTAACTGATTCAGAGATTAAGCAGATCATCAATAAACATCCAGCATTAGACGATCGTGCAATTGACCGTCAGTTGATTAAGCTATATGAATATTACTCACAAAACAAGGACTGTGCGAATTGTCCTAAAGGCTGTGAGCATAATATTCTGCCAGGCTATAAACCGATTATCCATATTGAGGATGCTAATATTCATATTACTTATGAAAAATGTAAGTACACTAAGGTAAAAGAGATCCAAGCGCAGCGATCAGCATTAATTAAAAGTCTCTATATGCCAAAGGACATCCTAAAAGCCAGCATGGAGAATATTGATAGCAGGAGCTCTGAACGGCATCAAGCAATCGAGGAGATGGTGAACTATTTAAGTCAAGTAGACAATGAACTACCAAGTCAAGGTCTGTACTTTTACGGTCCGTTTGGTGTAGGTAAGACCTATTTTCTCGGTGCCATAGCTAATAAGTTGGCTGATCGTAACATTAGCTCGATGCTCATTTATATGCCCGAATTTGTTAGAGAAATAAAGTCATCATTTAAGGATGATTCTGTTGGGGAAAAGGTCGATCAATTTAAAAAAGTACCGGTGCTGATGATTGATGATATTGGGGCAGAATCCATTTCAGCTTGGTTTAGAGATGAGGTACTCGGTTCTATTTTACAGTATCGAATGATGGAAGGTTTGCCGGTTTTCTTTAGCTCAAATTATTCGCTTGAGCAGTTAGAGAAGCATTTATCAATGACTACTAGAGGTGATATTGAAGAGCTTAAAGCAGGACGTATTGTCGAACGGATTCGTCAGGTTAGTAAGCCGGTACCATTGAGTGGGAATAATAGAAGGAATGTCTAAGTTGAAGCAAGTTGGACAGGTTGAGGGCAAAGACTAGTGGTAGTAAGATTAACCTTTTAGCTAAGCCCAATAAAATGTCTGACATGCTTTTTTGGTTGGCTAATATTTGGTGTTAGTGAAGGGGATTTTTAATGAGGTATTATTTAATCATTAAAAACATTCACTGGCACCATTTGTTTGCCTCATCAAGAAAAGAACTGAGAAAAGTTAAGCTTAAACAAGATAATTAATCATTTTTTTCTGGACAACCCCATACAATGTAACAGTGTTAGAAGAGATGGGTGATGAAAAATGGTTAAAGTTAAATTTAAAAATGAAATGGATCAACATCTTCTAAGGATTAAACTTAGAGAGCAACAATTGATGTGGCGCATAGTTAACGATCAGGAAATCGAGATATTTGATCATGATGTTGAGCGGATATCACACTGGCTAGCAGAGCTGTTTTTCTATTATGATCTGCGCTCAACGTTAAAGGATCGACTCATTAATCACTATTATTATTATGATTTTAACGAAATTGACACAATTTTAGCGATTGCAGCGCAAATCCTGTTAACTGAGCAATATAAAGGTGTGAGCTTTTTGACAGATCTTTATGTCACTTATCAGAGTTACTTCAAGCTGGAGGACAAGAAAGACCTCTATGACTACGAATTAACAATTCAGCAGTTTTATCATCAAGCGGACTGGGTGATTGATGAAGTTGTTGCCCGTGCGATTGACGAGAAAAAGCAAGACGAAAGCTATCAAATCTTTCTGCAATCATTACGAGATTTCGTAAAGGAACGAGCACTTGGAGCTATTTGCTATTTAAAGCAAGACGCTGATCAACTTCGCATTTATCAAGATGGGGGTAAACGCTATCAAAATCATGAATTAGATCAACTCATCATGTCGACACCACTACATATCTATGATTTCTCCTATGATGATGAATGTTTATGTCCGTTACTTGCTCTGAATCCGAAGAACTTGTACATTTATAGTGATGCACAAACAGACCCCATATTAACAACGTTACAAAATGTTTTTGAAGAACGGGTCATTATTTGTCCTGAACATGCCTTTCCATACTAATTTAAGTTTAGTGGTTACTATGTAAAGACTGTAGGTAATCATCACGAAAATTGCGTTTAAAATATAAAAATAGACTTGCTTTTTATTTTTTAACCTTTTATAATACAAGGCATATCATATTTTAAAAGTATTGATGAGGACATGGTTATAGGAATGATGATCAATAGAGAGGGAAGTGTTGCTGAAAGCTTCCTGGTCAATTCACTTATAATTACCACCTCTGAACTCTACTTCTGAATTTTTTTCTTTTAAAAAACTAAGAGGTAGCGCCTCTCCCCGTTACGGAGCTAATGAAGCCAACTATTTGTTAAGAATGGTTGGGAACTAGGGTGGAACCACGAGCTAACGCTTGTCCCTTTGCGATTACGCAGAGGGATGAGCGTTTTTTTAATTGACGTCTTTGTGCGTAGCGAACGATTACAATTATAAAAGGAGTGAACGTAGTATGGCAGAGCAGTTAAACATCACATTTCCAGACGGTACAGTAAAAGGGTTTCCTGTTGGGACAACTGGTGAAGACATTGCCCAGTCGATCTCGCCAGGCTTACGGAAGCAGGCATTGGCGGTTAAACTGGATGACGTTTTTTACGATTTAAAAACACCGTTACCGGCTAATGGAGCCATTTCAATTATTACCAATAAACAGCCAGAGGGCATTGAGATTATGCGCCATTCAACCGCGCATTTAATGGCACAAGCCGTAAAGCGAATATATGGTGCTGAGGTTAAGCTAGGGGTCGGACCAACAATTGAGGATGGCTTCTATTACGATATCGACATGGCTGATGCCTTAACGCCAGAGGACTTACCGAAAATTGAAAAAGAGATGAAGCGGATCATTGATGAGAATGTATTAATTGAACGTCTAGAAGTCTCACGAGCAGAGGCTGAGCAACGCTTTAAAGCAATTGGTGATGACTTAAAGATAGAGCTACTTGAGGCAATTCCAGCTGATGAGAAGGTGACCATTTACGAGCAGGGTGAATTCTTTGACCTTTGTCGTGGCGTCCATGTCCCATCTACTAGCAAAATCAAAATCTTTAAGCTGCTCAGTATATCAGGTGCTTATTGGCGTGGTGATAGCAACAATAAGATGCTCCAGCGGATTTATGGTACAGCGTTTGCTAAGAAGGAAGATTTGGAGGAGTATTTACGGCTAAGAGAGGAAGCGAAAGAGCGTGATCACCGGAAGCTTGGTAAAGAGCTGAACCTCTTTACTGTTTCGCAAAAAGTCGGTCAAGGTCTACCACTTTGGTTACCAAAAGGGGCAACAATTCGTCGGAGCATTGAGCGGTACATTGTTGATCTCGAGGAAAGACTGGGTTACCAGCATGTTTATACACCAATTCTCGGTAATGTTGAACTGTATAAAACAAGTGGACACTGGGATCACTACAAGGATGATATGTTCCCAACGCTAGAGATGGATAATGAGGACCTTGTGCTCCGTCCGATGAACTGTCCTCACCATATGATGGTCTACAAAAACCAGCTGTATAGCTATCGTCATCTGCCTGTTCGGATCGCTGAGCTAGGCACGATGCATCGTCACGAAATGTCAGGCGCACTTGCTGGCTTACAACGCGTTCGAGCGATGACCTTGAATGATGCGCATATCTTTGCGCGACCAGATCAATTAAAGGATGAGTTTATCAGAGTCGTTGAACTCGTCCAAAACGTTTACCGTGACTTTGGCATTGACAATTATTATTTCCGCTTATCGTATCGTGATCCTGAGGACAAGGAAAAGTATGTCGATAACGATGAGATGTGGGAAAAAGCACAAGCAATGCTGAAGGAGACTATGGAGGAAATGGATCTTGACTACGTTGAGGCTGATGGCGAAGCGGCTTTTTACGGACCGAAGCTAGATGTTCAAGTCAAGACGGCATTAGGCAAAGATGAGACATTGTCGACAGTACAGCTTGATTTCCACTTACCGGAACGCTTTGATCTCACTTATGTTGGTGAGGATGGTAAGGATCATCGTCCTGTTGTGATTCACCGTGGTGTCGTGTCAACAATGGAGCGCTTTGTTGCATTTTTAATCGAAGAGTACAAGGGTGCCTTCCCGACCTGGTTAGCACCAGTTCAGGCAAGAATTATTCCTGTTTCTCCAGACGTGCATAGTGATTATGCGAAAAAAGTTGAAGATAAGCTAAGACTTGCAGGTATTCGTGTTGAGCTTGATCAACGTGATGAGAAGATTGGTTATAAGATCCGTGAAGCACAGACAGAGAAAGTCCCATTTGCTCTTGTTGTTGGCGACAAAGAGGTTGAAGATGAAGCTGTTAACGTTAGACGCTATGGTGAGCAGCAATCTGAAACAATTGCTTTAGATGCTTATATTTCTTTAATTAAGAAAGAAATTGATGAAAAAACAATGAGAAACAGCTAATAATAAAAGGGAACATGTGCTAATTTTTTTCTTTAGCGCATGTTCTGTTATTTTTGATTAAGAGGTGACATCATGACAGTAAAGAAGATTCTTTGTGAAAAATGCAATGACGAAATTCTAGGTATAGAAGAATTAGTAACAGACAACCACTTGTTTGACGTGGTGGCCTATCATGAACTCTGCTATGCAAGAGATATAAAAAGAGGAAAGGGCTTTTTCTTAGCTGGTCAACCAATTAATAGCGTAATGGGTAATTGTTCTTTTTTTCTAGCTGCACTAGCGTTTCTCGTTTCTTTCTTTATTGAAGGTATGTTTCCACTCTTTACTCTTGTGCTGGCGATCCCAATTAGCTATCGTGCTTATTCATACTTTATGTTCGAACGACCGTTAAAAAAGGGTTGACTTACCAAGCAATGCATGATAATATAGTTTGAGTGAAATTGAATATGATCTATCGACAAGTAGAGGCACCCGCTTCTCGCCTGAACGACACAGTAATGTAGTTGTCAGGTTAGCATAGGATTCTGAAATAATGACAGAATACGTGTGGGTGCATAAAGTACCGACACTTTTTTATTTTGCCCAGCAGATGAACGGTTTACCCATCAGACTGGGAATCGAACAGCAAGCTTGTCAGTTGACCATTGCAACGGTCATGTTGCTTTCAAATGAAAGCAGCAGGTCATAGTTCATGACGCTTTTAAAAAATCACGGAGGTGGATGATTATTAGCAAAGATATGAATGTCAATGAGAATATTCGCGCACGCGAGGTACGACTTATTGATTCTAATGGCGATCAACTTGGTGTTAAATCTCGTCAAGAGGCTTTGGAAATTGCCGGAAATCGCAATTTAGATTTAGTTCTTGTTGCGCCAACGGCCAAGCCGCCCGTATGTAGAATTATGGACTACGGTAAATACCGATTTGAGCAACAAAAGAAAGAGAAAGAAGCGCGTAAAAATCAAAAAATTATTAATGTCAAAGAGGTGCGCTTAAGCCCTGGCATTGAAGATCATGATTTTAATACCAAGCTAAAAAATGCACGCAAGTTTTTGGAAAAAGGAGACAAGGTTAAAGTCTCAATTCGTTTCCGTGGTCGTGCAATTACGCACAAAGATCTTGGAAGAAAAGTTCTTGAAAAGATGGCGGATGAATGTAAGGATTTATCAACTATCGAGCAAAGACCTAAAATGGACGGACGTAGCATGTTCTTAATGCTCGCCCCTATCAACGAAAAATAAGCTTTAATTCATATGCTTTTAAGGAGGAACAACTCATGCCAAAAATGAAAACACATAAAGGCACTCAAAAACGTTTTAAAAGAACAGGTTCTGGAAAGCTTAAACGCTCACATGCATACACAAGCCACATGTTTGCGAACAAGTCTCAAAAGCAAAAGCGTAAATTGCGTAAAAGCGCAGTCGTTTCTGCTGGGGACCAAAGACGTATTGATCAAATGTTACCAAGATAAGACATACTAATAGATTCGGTTAGATATATAGGAGGGAATTAAAATGGCACGTGTTAAAGGTGGAACAGTTACACGTAAGCGTCGTAAACGTTTATTAAAACTAGCAAAGGGTTACTATGGTTCAAAACATGCCCTATTTAAAGTAGCAAAGCAACAAGTATGGAAATCAGGTCAATATGCTTATCGTGATCGTAAGCAAAAGAAACGTGACTTCCGTAAATTATGGATTGCACGTATTAATGCAGCAGCACGTACAAATGATCTTTCATACAGCCGTTTAATGCACGGTTTGAAGTTGGCTGGTATTGAAGTTAACCGTAAGATGCTTGCAGAATTAGCACTTTCTGATCAACAAGCATTTACACAATTAACTGATCAAGCAAAAGCTGCTTTAAATAAATAAGCTTTTCAACGTTTAGAGTTGTTTTCTTAGTTAAGAGGACAACTCTTTTCATTATGCCAAATTCATGGTAAAGTTTAATCACTTAACAAATAGTCGTAAAAAGGTAGGCCATGAACATGATCATTACCTATATCATTATCATAAATATAATAGGATTACTGCTAATGCGGACAGATAAGCAGAGAGCGAAACAAAATAAATGGCGAATTTCTGAGCGAATGATTTGGACAATTAGCATTTTGGGTGGTTCACTAGGTGCGCTTACGGGTATGTATGGTTATCGGCACAAAACGAAGCATTTATCTTTTAAGCTAGGTTTGCCCCTGTTGTTAATTTGTCAGATCGTTATTGGACTGTGCTGGTACTTTGGGTTTAGCATAATCAGTGATTTTTTTTCATAAGTTGAAGAGATACGAAGGGAGGCGATGATAAAGTGGCACAAATAGAGTCTTATATTGAGTTAATTAGGAGCACACATTTTTTAATTGCACCTCTTGTGTTTATCTTACTACATGTCATCCGCCCAATTTTATTTATCCCTGTGTTAGTTATTTTTATTGCAGGAGGCTTAATTTTTGGCATTATTCCAGGGATTTTGCTATCTATTGTTGGGGTGATGTTATCAAGTGCTTTATTCTATCAGCTTGCCCGTATTATGCCAAATACAACTAGGCGTTTATCGAAAATGAAAGCAAAGGTTGTCGGTCAGGATGCTGAGCTATCAACTGGTCAAATTGCTATCCTCAGACTAATTCCTTTTATCCATTTTCATCTGTTATCTTTTCTAATCTATGAATCATCAGATCATTTTCGATCTTACATGGAGTCATCATTGTTTACGGTTATTCCAATGACAATTGTCTATACGACAATTGGCCAATCTATTACGAGCTTTTCGCCAATGACAACAGTCATATTAAGCATTAGCTTAGTGCCATTAATCTTTGTATTTAGAAAGAAGTCAAACGGCGTAAGTTTACGAGAATTCTTGAGATAATAAAGGAGCGCGTCGACATTGAACTGGAAACCATTATTTGAAATGCAACAGAAACTAGATCAATATATTCAAACTAACCATCACGTGACATCTGACCAGCTGTTTGAGCAAAAAATACTTGCCTTATTCGTAGAACTAGGCGAACTCGCTAATGAAACACGTTGCTTTAAGTTTTGGAGCTTAAAGCCAGCAAGCTCAGCAGAAGTTATTTTAGAAGAATATGTCGATGGTATTCATTTCATCCTTTCACTTGGTCTTGATCAAGGTTTTATTGTTGACCAAGTTGATCATTTACCATTTACCGGTGATTTAACCGATTTGTTTAATCAGCTTTATCGGGCCATTGATTATTTTAGGGATGATCAAACACAACCAAGCTACTTGACCGTATTCGGCTTATACCTGACATTAGCTGAGAATTTAGGTTTTGACGATCAGGCGATTCAAGCAGCCTATTTAGCAAAAAATGAAGTAAACTTTAAACGGCAGGACGAGCACTATTAAGAGGTGCTCGTTTTTTAGTTGCTAAAAATTTGTTAGAATTATGCGGATAATCCAGTTTTAGCGGAATCAGATATTTAAAAGAATACTAACAATGATAATGATAAGGACGATAATAATCATAAAACCAGGCTTACCGAAAAAGGCACGATCAAATTCATTTGGATTATTGTTTCTCATTGGCGTTCCTCCATCCCTCCTATTATCCACCTATATATTAACATAAAAAAAATAATAGTTACTAGTAGTTGTTAATTTTCCATACGAAGAAAATTATTCATTAATAAGTCAAGCATTAAGATTGACATATTAAAGTTATTAAATAGGGAAACAATTCATACCCTGGATAAGGGCAATCAGAAAACCTACACATTGCCAAAAGAGTACCTAGAATTAATGATGACATTTGCCCCATTAATATCCAAGAGGCTTTTTATCTGTATGATGAGGACGCCAAGTATTTATATGCTTTTCAAAGGATTTTTTTTTGCCACTAAATAAGCTCCCTTTATGATAATTGAGATTTACGTTATAATGGTATTTAGAAAAAGGAGGCCATACATAAATGAATGATAAATTAACTATGTTTAAGGAATTGACCGAGGCGAATGGCATCTCTGGTAACGAACGAGAAGCGCGTGAGGTGATGAAAAAGCATATCGAACCCTATGCAACAGAGGTGTTTACTGACCACTTAGGAAGCCTAATTGCTAAAAAAGTCGGTGATGAGAATGGTCCTAAGGTTATGGTTGCTGGCCACTTGGATGAGATTGGGCTAATGGTGACGCGGATAGATGATCAGGGCTTTTTATCCTTCCAAACCATTGGGGGTTGGTGGAATCAGGTAATGCTGGCCCAGCGCGTAACCGTAGCAACGAAGGAAGGCAATATCGTTGGTATTATTGGCTCTAAACCGCCTCATATTATGCCGGTGGAAGCTCGAAAAAAACCCTATGAAATAAAAGATATGTTTATTGACATTGGTGCGACAAGTAAAGAGGAAGCCGAATCGTTTGGGGTAAGACCAGGTGACTCAGTCATTCCTTACTTTGAATTTCAACCAATGAAGAATGATAAACTCTTGTTAGCAAAAGCTTGGGACAATCGGATTGGCTGTGCAGTAGCAATTGAAGTGCTAAAACAGCTAAAAGACGCAAAGCACCCTAACGTCGTTTATGGAGTCGGCACTGTTCAAGAAGAGGTTGGTCTGCGTGGTGCTAAAACAGCAGCACATGCCATTCAGCCTGATATTGGCTTTGCTGTAGATACCGGAATTGCTGGTGATACACCAGGGATTTCGGCAGCTGATGCAGATAGTAAGCTCGGTCAGGGTCCACAAATTGTTGTCTATGATCGCTCAATGATTTCGCATAAGGGTGTTCGTGATTTTGTCGTCAAAACAGCTGATCAGCATAATATTCCCTATCAATATGCGTCTATCGCTGCTGGCGGGACGGATAGTGGTTCGATTCATTTAACGGCAAATGGGGTACCAGCATTGTCCATTGGCATTGCGACCCGCTACATTCACTCCCATGCCGGAATTATTCATCAGGATGATTTCGATCATGCTGTAAAATTAATTGTTGAGGTCATTAAAGGCTTAGATAATACCACAGTTAGAGCAATTACATTTGATTAAACGATTTATGTAACCAGCTTGCTTTCATGGTTTTCGAACTAATGAAGGCAAGTTTTTTTAGTTTAGACAAACATTAGCTTATTTTACCGCCTGTTTAGCGTGATTTTAGTAAAGATAGACAATCCCGTTGAGACGATCGATAGTCTATGATAAGCTTTAGGAAGATTAGTAATCCTGTTGAGAACGGAGTAAAATGATGAAATTATTTGTTGCAGAAAAGCCATCAGTGGCTAAAAATATTGCGGAAGCTCTGGCTGTCTCGACAAAAAAAGATGGCTACTATGAAGGCAACGGCTATCTGGTAACCTGGGCGTTTGGTCACCTGCTTGAGCTTTATGATGCCAAGGACTATGATCAGAAGATGGCGCGCTGGAAGCTAGAGAACTTCCCATTTATTCCGACTGCATTTCAGTATAAGGTAAAGGCTAATCCTAGAAATCGCAAGCAGCGTGATGGTGGTGCCGTTAAGCAATTAAAAACAATCCATACTTTAATTAGACGGCAAGATGTTAAGGAAATTATCTCTGCCTGCGATTATGATCGAGAGGGTCAGCTAATTGGGGACAGTATTATTTACAAGAGTAAAACAAACAAGCCTGTTTTACGACTATTACTTAATGAATGGACACCTGCCGAAATTAAACGAGGGTTAGTAGAACTGAAGCCGAATCAAGAGCTACGGCCTTTGTTAAATGCCGGTCTAAGTCGACAATGGACCGATTGGCTAATCGGTATTAATTTAACCTCTGTCGCCACATTAAAATATCAAACTGGAAAAGGAAAAGTATTAAATATTGGCAGAGTACTTCTGCCGACTTTAAAAATAATTTATGACCGAGATCGAGAAATTAAAACGTTCCAACCAGAGCCTTATTACAAGCTAGCGGCTACTTTTCAACCAGAGGATAAGCAGAGCTATCAAGGGATTTATACAGAGGAAAAGGACAAATTTACGGATCAAGCGACTTTACAAGCCATTGAAAGTCAATTAAAGGATCAGCAAGCAGTCGTATCTGAAAAGCAAGTGAAACGCAAGAAGGAATACCCACCATCTCTATTTAATCTTTCTCAGCTCCAAGGCTATATCACGAGTCGTTTTCAAGGCTGGACGGCTGATAAGGTGTTGAAAGTCGCTCAATCACTCTATGAGAAAAAATACATTACCTACCCAAGGACCTCCAGCACAGCCCTTGATGAAAGCCTAGTTAAGAAAGCGGCGCAGGTGTTAGAGGTGCACAGCAAAGCGTTGCCATATCGGGATGAGATAAACTTTTTCAAAAACAAGCGCGTCTTTAATAATGCTAAGGTAGACAGCCATAGTGCCATCATCCCAACTTATCTGTTACCAAAGCGGCTCTCACAAGACGAGCAACGCGTTTACGAAGCAATTCGAAATCGATTTATTATGCAGTTTATGCCGATTGCTGAATATGATGAAACCATTATTAGGACAGAAATACCGAGTCTTGCACTTAAAGGCATATTTGTGACGAAGGGGCGGATTCAGCAGGTTGCGGGCTGGAAACAGGTTGAGCACATTGAAGTGAAGGATGTCCTTTTACCTGATCTGTACCAAGGTGAGGCAGCAGTGGTTACACAATCGGAGCTCTCTACTCATATGACAAAGCCACCCAAAAAGCATACTGAACGCACCTTGTTAAGTGTTATGGAGACCTGTGGCAAAGCATCCAAGCAGGAAGAGGAAGGCTTAGTTGAGGTGTTGAAGGGTTATAGTATTGGTACGCCAGCTACCCGAGCTGAAACAATAAAAAAGCTGATTGATATTAAGTATATTAAGCGTGTTAATAAACAGCTTGAATGCACAGCGCTAGGACAGCAATTAGTGCAGACTTTTCCAATCAAACAATTGTTTGATCTCAATTTCACTGGCCAGCTTGAAAAGTCACTTTATGATGTTGAAAGAAATCAATTATCGAAGCAGGCATTTCTTACCCAAATTTATCAATTCACCAAAGAATCAGTTGCCATTGTAAAAGAAGACCAGGCTAAGCCAATTAGAGTCCTATCACGTCCTAGCAAACAAGAGCCAAGCAAGAATGAACAGGTTGGTACATGTCCACTTTGCGATCATCCAATAATTGAAGGTAAGAAAGGGTTTGGTTGTAGCAACTGGCAGGCAGGATGTCAGTTTGTCATCTGGAAGCGTGATAAATTTCTAGCTAGCTTTAAAAAACAAGTGACTAAGACCATGGCAAAGCAACTCCTAGCCAAGGGTAAAGTGTTCGTCAAAGGGCTGAAGAGTAAGAATGGAAAGGTCTTTAGCGCTTATTTATCCTATCAGCAAAAGGCAGACAGTGACGTATTTAGTTGGGATCTGCAGTTTGAAGATGGCAAACAAGGAAAACGGCCATAAAAAAACGAGATCTACATGCTGATCTCGTTACTAGGCCTGATATTGCGTTAATACTTTTTTGACATAGTTTTGTGTTTCAGTAAACGGTGGAATGCCGTTATATTTATCGACATTACCCGGCCCGGCATTATAAGCAGCTAGTGCCAAAGTAGTGTTATTATTATAGCGATTTAGCATTTGACGTAAATATTTCGTCCCACCAAAAATATTTTGTTTAGCATTAAAGGAATCAGTTACCCCAAGCCCTTTAGCTGTTTGGGGCATAAGTTGCATGTAGCCTTCAGCGCCAGCTCGACTAACAGCATGCTGATTAAAGTTAGATTCCGTTTTAATAACTGAACGAATCAGTCGTTCATCAATTTGATAGGTCGCAGCAGCTTCCTTAATAATCGCATCAAGATCTTGTGCTACATTTGCCTGAACGGGTGTGGTAACAGCACTTGTCTGAGCTAATAATGATGGTCTGCCTTCAAGTATTTCTCGAATAGACAGCCCGGTCTCGATTGGATTTAACAAAGTGGGTGGTTGCATCTGTGTCATTAACAAGTCATTAAATAGCGCTGAGCTGTTTGAGCTACTTGGCAATCTAAGATTATCGGTTGTTTGCGCTTGAAGCATACTTTGAAATAAACGAATGTCCATCTGACTACTCCTTTAATTACATGACTATTGCCTTCTATTTTAAAGCAATAATCGACAAGGCGCAATATGAAAAAAGACACTTTATCGCAGGTTAGCTGACTGTAAACCCCACCACTAATTGAAGATTCACTTTATTTAAATAAAAGTGTCTTGTCATCAACTATGCACCAGCAGTTTGAACACCCTGCTCAAGAAGTTGCAAAATGCTATTCTTTTCGTTTTCGCCAGAATGCTTCCACACTAATTCGAAAAACACACCTAAGCCTGGGAGCATTTTTTCCTCACCATTTTGAATTGCATCAACGATCGTTGCTTCAAGTTCATCTTTACTATTATCAGACACATTCGCTAGAATAGCCTTTCTTAAATTAAGATCCATTTGATCACCTCATTTTAATTTAGTCGTTCTGAAAAATAGTTTGACCGGAATTGGGGTAAATATGTATGATTAAGAAAACAAATTGTTATAAAAGGATGAACGACATGATCACATCTGTTAAGAATGAAACGATTAAGAATATTGTCAAGCTGCAAAAAAAGAAATATCGCCAGCAGGAGCAGAAATTCCTATTAGAGGGTGAGCATCTTATAGAAGAAGCAATAAAAAGCAGCTGGGGAATTGAAACAGTTATTGTTGCTGAAGGGTTCACAACCCAACTTGAACTTGCGGACATAACCATTATTGAAGTGGCAAGCAATGTTTTTGAACATATGGCACAAACGAAGTCACCTCAAGGTATTCTGGCTGTTGTACATATGGAACAACTAGAACCTAAGCGGGTCAACCGCGTCGTTATGCTCGACGCCGTTCAGGACCCAGGCAATCTGGGCACCATAATTCGGACAGCAGATGCCGCTGGATTTGATTTAGTCATTCTTGGTGAGGGAACTGTTGACATCTATAATGATAAGGTAATTCGCTCCACGCAGGGGTCACTTTTTCATATTGCAATTACCCATGCCAATTTAGCTGAAAGTATTGCTAAGCATAAAGAACAAGGCTTTGTTGTTTGCGCCTCAACACTTGAGCAAGCACAGCCCATTCAATCATTACCACAAAGTGAAAAAATGGCGCTTATCGTGGGTAATGAAGGGAATGGTGTTCAACCGCAACATGTAGAGTTAGCCAACAAGCGTATTCATATTCCAATTATTGGTCAAGCGGAATCGTTAAATGTAAGTGTTGCGACGGGCATTATGTTATACCATATGATTTTATAATAATGAAAGTTGTTTTTTGAATCTCTAACAATTGAATGAATTTCATAATTGCTTATACTAGTTCTAAACACGAACATTAAGAGAGGGACTAGAATATTAACCCGCTCTGTCAGCTAATGGACTTGCTTTCACTCACCGGCACGAAAGCACGATCTTTTTTCACTCCTTATGTCGTGAAAATAGTGGCGCCCAAGCACCCAGCAGTCCCGTAGAATCCTATGGGACCAGTGCAGCTGAAGATCCACTTTGAGAATGTTAGATGAGTGTCGCGACATCATGTCGTAGCGTCTAGCTGACTCACATCCTCTGAGCCCAAAGCCGTGTCCATGGAAAGCGATGGGATTGCTGGGTGCGCTATGCTAACCATTATATTGATTATTAATACCTATCTAACCACATACAAGAAGAAATAAATATATTAAAATGTCCGTCTGGATAGCGTTTTAGTCGTGTGAAGGCTTTATATAATTTGCACTATACCATCCTAAACTTTAACTTTTAAAATATGGCACCCTGTTAATACTGGTAAATCATGATAGAATTCATAGCCGTGCAACCTGCTACCTTTCTTATTTCTCGACAAGTGGTGTATTACTTATTTTCATAATTGTGTCTGACCCTATCTTCATTATATTTAACCATAAAAAAACAGCTCCCTAAAGTTTCTTACTCAACTTTAGGGAGAAAGGGAACCGTACTAATAGTTTTAATTTATCTAGTGACTCTTGCTACTCTACGGTTTAAAATGATTGCACTTGCACCACCTAAACACAGCAATACCCCTATTAATAAGAATGCATAAAGATTTGTTGCTGTTTCCGGTAATCTTGTTGTACTGCCATTATTAGATGAAATTGGTTTGTTACTACTTTCTTCACTTTGCGCGGTATCATTACTGGACTTGTTTCCTGGTACATGATTATTGTTATTATCAGTTTTGATAATTTCAACGATAGTATTTGAAGTTGGGTCATTACCAGCAACTTCAAATACTGCAAATTTACTAAAGTGATTTGTAACAACTGTTACTTTACCACCATTATAAGATCCACCAATATTTTCCCAGACGCCTTTTTCTTCATTAAAATAAAATACTTTAAGATTATTTACATTTTGAGCTAAGCTCCTATCAACTTCAAAAGTTAATGTAATGCCTTGCTCAAACTGACTAATGACTTTAGAACCTTGTGTTATTTTAAACACAAAAGTTTTGCTTAAACTATTCTTTTCAGCTGCCTCCTCTATTACTTCGATCGTAATAGGGTCCTTTCCGTAAAGAAAAGCGGATATTGGAATGTTCACAGTAACGCCTGAACGATAAATAATAAGTGGTTTTCTGTTTTTAATAAGCATTTCCACCTGTTCAGTGTCTAATTTTGCAGCTTGTTTATTCTCTTGTTTGGATAAGTCGATGGATATAGATCCATCTTTTTTTATTTCATAGCCTTTACTTTCTGGGAATAGAGGTAATAGAGTTTCATGTTCAATTTGTTGATGTTGCTCATCTAGACCGTAAATTGCTACACCACGATCAAGGAAATATTGAATAGTTTCTTGATCATCAATAAAGTTGTCACTTAGGGATATTTGAACTAGTTTTTTAGCATCCTTTAATGCCTGAATATTAGTTAAATTATTACTTTGTATAAATAAGTACTGTAAGTTTTTAATTTTTGCCAATGGTTTTAAATCAGTAATAAAGTTCCATGATACATCTAAATCAACTAAATTGTCTAAATTACTTAAACTACTTACATCAGTTATGTTATTCATAATTAAGTCAAGTCGTTCTATTGACGTTAAATTTGCTAGAACGCTAATATCACTAACGTTGTTATTAGGAATACCAAGAAATTTAAGCTTGGTTAGTTTAGCCAGAGGACTAATATCGCTAATTTGACTGCTAGTTATGCGAATATATTCTAAATTAACTAAATTTTCCAGAGGACTAATATCACTAATTTGACTTTCGTAGAAATCAATTGATTTTAAGTTTACTAATTTTTGTAATGGTTGAATATCTTTAACATCATTATAATACATAATTAAAGTTTCTAACTTTGGTAAATTTGCTAAAACGGAAATGTCATTAAAATCAGTGCCACTTGCATCTAAGTATTTTAGCTTAACTAGTTTGGAAAGAAAATTTAAATCGTGTCCTTTAAGATAATTAACTGATAAAGCTTCTAAATCGGTAAACTGTTCAATAGGCGTTAAATCCTTGATAGAAGTACCACCTACATATAGTTCTTTTAAGTTGGGGAACGCTGACAATTCACTAATATCTGTTACCTTACTATTTTGAATGTTTAAGTATTCAAGCTTGTTTAAACTTGAAATGACCTCTAAATCTTTATAAGGATAATTCGAATGTAAGTTTAAATATTTGAGTCCCGTAAGCAATGGTAATGTACTAAAATCGTTAACAGTTGCCCATGATAAATCAAGATGACTTAAATTATTCGCATACTCTAAACCACCAAGGGAATGAACTGACTTATAAGAGATGTCAAGCTTTTCTAATTTATCCAAATCTTCTTCGGTAAGAACCCTACCTTTTATACCAAGATCGTTAGCGACTAAATCGTGTAAGGTTCCATCAGCAAATAGTCCTTTTGGTGCATTGGGTGTTAGACTATAGTTGACAAAAACGCCAATGTCAGTTAAATATTCAATTGTCTCTTCATCTGTTGAAAGAATGTTTTCTAAATTTAGTGATCTTAATTTTGTAAGGCTTCGAAACACAGATATATCGGAAATGGGATTCTCATTTAAGTTAACAGATTCTAAATTGCTCAAGTTTGATAGGACAAGAATATCAGTAATTCTATTCCTCTGTAAGGATAAATTTTCAAGATTTATGGCGTACTGCAGGCCATCTAAAGATTGGATTCCATAGTTCGGCACCCACAAGGATGTCAATTTCTCCATATCACGTTCAGTAATTGGTCGATCATTAATCTTTAGTTCACGAGCAATTGCATTTCTAAGTTCAGAGTCCTCAAAATGAACTGTTGGTGATTCAGAATCAATCGTTTTAGCCTGTGGCTCATTTGTAGTAATATTTTTTTCGTCAGACTCTTCTATCATTTCTTGATGATCATCGTCTTGAGTTGAATTAACTGATTCATCTAACTCTTTATTCTCAGAATAATCATGATCAACACTATCATTTTCTTCACGATCAGCTAATTCTTCTTCTGTTTGATCTATGCCTATAAATTGTTCATTATCTATCGTTTGATCAACATTATCAGTAGCATACACGATAGATTGAATTGGAGCGCTATAAAGTGAAAAAACAAGAAGAACAGCACATACTAAACGAACTAATTTTTTGGTGTTTTGCATTTTTCATCCTCCTATTTATGTATAAAGTACTACAAAATCATATATAAAGCGTTGATTTAAGTCAATGTTTTTTCCAGAAAAAAATATAAAAAAGTAATTTTATTGCAAATTAACTTATTTATCTTTAGGTGATAATACCTATTTAATTTCTTTAAAGTACTGAGTATGATTTTTTAAAAGAAAGAGTTGCATCTTCCCGCTTTGTTTTCTATAATAAGACAAAGATGAATATACCAAAAGCAATGAAAGAGTTAGTAAGCTTTTACAACACAATGACTGACAGGAACGCTCTGCCTCGACTGAAAGCAGACGCATTGTTAAAAGACTGAACCTTCACTCTGGAGCAGGCGCTTGGGACCTTAGTTACTATTTAACAGCTAAGTAAGAGCGTACCGGACACGATGTCCGTTATGAAAATGAAGTGGGCAAAGCATACTGGCTTTGTCAACAAGGGTGGTACCGCGATTAGATAGCCTCGTCCCTTTTTAGGGGATGGGGCTTTTTTGTATGTGCTAAACGTCATTTCCAGAGGCTTCGTGATGCGTTTGATTGATGAAAAGGAGGCAATTAATATGAAAGAAAAATTACAAGCATTAAGAGCTGAGGCGTTAACGCAGGTTGAGCAGGCGGAAACATTAAATGACCTTCAGCAAGTTCGTGTATCTTATTTAGGGAAAAAAGGCCCAATTACCGAGGTGCTCAGAGGGATGGGCCAGCTTTCAGCTGAGGAGCGACCTGTTCTTGGTGAGTTAGCCAACAAAGTTCGTGGTGAGATTGCTGAGGAACTCGATCGTAAAAAACAAGCGCTTGAAACGGCTGCCTTAAATGAACAACTTAAGACAGAGACGATTGATGTTACCTTACCAGGTCGCCCTGTTCAGGTGGGTGGCTCTCATTTACTTTCTGATATTGTAACTGAGATTGAAGATTTATTTATTGGAATGGGCTTTGAGGTGCGCGAAGGTCCTGAGGTTGAAACAGACTATTACAACTTTGAAGCATTAAATTTACCTAAAGGTCATCCAGCGCGTGACATGCAGGATTCATTTTACATTACTGAAGACCTGTTATTACGCACCCATACTTCTCCTGTTCAGGCAAGGACAATGGGGGAATATAAGGGCAATAAACCAGTCAAAATGATTTGCCCCGGTAAGGTGTATCGTCGTGATACTGATGATGCGACGCACTCGCACCAATTTACTCAAATAGAAGGTTTATACGTTGATAAAAATGTGCGTATGAGTGATTTAAAGGGCGTACTTAATCAGTTTGCCAAGCAATTTTTTGGTGAAGAACGTGAAATTCGCTTGCGGCCAAGCTTCTTCCCATTTACTGAGCCTTCTGTAGAAATGGACATTTCTTGTAAGGTCTGTCAAGGTAAGGGTTGCTCAGTTTGTAAGCAAACAGGCTGGATTGAGATTCTAGGTGGTGGTATGGTTCACCCATCTGTTCTTGAAATGGCCGGTTATGATCCGAATATTTATAGTGGCTTTGCCTTTGGGATGGGACCCGAGCGAATTGCCATGCTGAAATATGGTGTCGATGATATTCGTCACTTCTATACAAATGACATTCGATTCTTACAGCAATACCATCAGGTCTAAGGAGGGAACAAGATGCTTGTATCGTTAAATTGGTTAAAAAACTATGTGGATTTAGGTGGACATACACCAGAAGCACTTGCAGATAAGATTACCAAAACCGGGATTGAAGTTGAAAGTATTCGTTATATTGCGCCGAAAAGTGATCATGTTGTCGTCGGCTATGTCGAGTCATGTGAAAAGCACCCAAATGCAGATAAATTAAATTTATGTCAGGTGAATGTTGGTTCTGAAACACTACAAATTATTTGTGGCGCCCCTAATATTGCAGCAGGGCAAAAGGTGGCCGTTGCCAAACCTGGTGCCGTCCTTCCGGGGAATTTTAAAATTAAAAAAGCAAAGCTTCGTGGGGTTGAATCTAACGGCATGATTTGCTCCTTGCAGGAGTTAGGTGTAGCTGAGCAATACGTACCGAAGGAAAGTGTCGAGGGGATTTTTGTTTTTCCAGCTGATGTTGAGGTGGGTCATGACGTAAGTGATTATTTAAATCTAGATGATGCTATCTTAGAGTTAGGCTTAACGCCAAACCGATCAGATGCACTCAGTATGCTGGGCGTTGCTTATGAAGTAGCGGCAATATTAAATGAAACGGTTCAGTTACCAAGTGAGGAAATTGCACCAGTAGCAGAAAGTGCGACCGAGCTCGTCTCAATAAAAGTAGCAGTACCAGAGGATAATCCCTATTATGGCGCTTTTTTAATTAAGGATATTAAGGTTGGACCGGCTCCGTTATGGATGCGTAACTATTTAATAGCGGCTGGCATTCGTCCCATTAATAATGTTGTCGATATTACGAACTACGTCCTACTTGAATATGGTCAGCCGTTACATGCATTTGACTTTGATAAGTTTGGCTCAAGTCAGGTCGTTGTCCGTCGGGCATATGATCAGGAAAAGTTTGTTACACTAGATAATCAAACCCGGACGTTATCGCCTGAGCATCTGGTCGTCACCAATGGCTCAGAAGCAACAGCTTTAGCAGGTGTGATGGGTGGCGCTAATTCTGAGGTAACAGATATGACAACAACAGTATTGCTCGAGGCAGCCTATTTTGCTGGAAGCAGAGTCCGCACAGCTGCAAAGGACCACCAATTACGCAGTGAGTCGAGCACCAGATTTGAAAAGGGTGTTGATCCAGATCGGGTAAAACGTGCTGGATATAGAGCGGCACAGTTACTGGCTAAGTATGCGAATGGGACCATTTTAGCGGGCGTGTCTGAGTTTGATCAACTCGATCGTTCCGAAAAGCAGGTAACCATCACAACAAGTCGTGTTAATGATCGACTTGGTACCGAAATTACTGACGATGAGATTAAGATCATTTTAACCAAGCTTGCATTCTCCTTTGAACAGGACGGGGAGACATTTGTTGTTACCATTCCGACTAGACGTCAGGATATTACGATTTTTGAGGATATGTTAGAAGAGATTGCCCGTATTTACGGCTATGATAATCTTGCGTATACGTTACCACAAGGTGCGCAACAAGCGGGGCGGTTAACTGATCACCAGTTATTAAAGCGTTATGTGAAGCAATACTTCCAAAGTGCTGGCCTATCAGAGGCAATTACCTATTCACTTACAACAGCAGAGCGGGCAGGTATGCTGGTAAGCCCAGAGATTGCTCAGACTAAGCAGGGCTCGGTTAGACTGTCGATGCCAATGAGTGAAGAGCATAGCACACTAAGATTAAGTATTTTACCAGAAATGCTCGCCTCGTTATCCTATAACCAAGCGCGTAAGCAGCAAAATCTAGGGTTCTATGAATGTGGCAGTATTTTTGTTACGACAGAAGAGCAAATTTCTGCCCAACCCGATGAAAAGCTGCGAGCGAGTGGGGCGATTACCGGGAGATGGCTCAGCCATCCTTGGCAACAAGAAGCAAAAGAGGTTGATTTTTACGTCATCAAGGGAATTGTCGAAGGGCTAATTGAGCGACTCGGCTATACGGCTAACTATCGCCAAATGGAAATGCCTGACATGCACCCTGGTCGAACAGCTCAAGTATGCATTGGGGAGGTACCAGTTGGCTTTATTGGCCAATTGCATCCAACTGTGCAAAAGAGCTTTGATCTAAAGGATACGTATGTATTTGATCTTGATTTAGACTATCTCTTCATGATGTACAACGACGAGCCAAGCTTTGCGAAGATCCCACGCTTTCCATCAATTTCAAGAGATATTGCCCTTGTTGTAGATGAAGCGGTGCCTGCTGGTGCGATTGAGCAAACGGTCCGTCAAGCAGCTGGCGCACTTTTAAAGAGCATTCATGTATTTGATGTCTATCAGGGTGACCACTTGGCTACTGGAATGAAATCACTTGCCTTTAGCTTACTGTACCTTGATCCAGAGCGTACCTTAACCGATGATGAAGTAGAAGCATCCTACCAAGCCATTCTAACCGCTGTTCAAGACCACCATCAGGCTGAATTAAGAGGTTAACTAACAAGACTAGCAAGGAGTAATTACTCTCTGCTAGTCTGTTTTTATGGTTGGTAAATTGATATTTTTGGAAAATTACAGTATGATAATTGTAAGAATCTAAACATACAAGAGAGGTGTAAAAGTGAAATCAATTTATCGGAAGCTTGCTGTCGTAATTATGTTAGTTTAATAATAATAGCAGGTGGTTATTACGTTTATCTGACTAAGCTTACTTTCAATGAAACCAATGTTATTGTTAGAGAGGTAGACGTAAGTGAGGATACTTTTAAGCTAAATGGCTTTTTGCTCTATTCAGCAAGTGGTTTCTCGCATGTTAAATATGAATTAGATAACGATCAGCTTGTCATTGAGTTGAAATACAATCGTTTAACAAGTAAGGAAAATCCAACCGGAGATTTCAGAATTTCGATTGAAGACGATTTTTCTGAGGTTAACCAGGTATTTATTAAAGGTGAACAGGAAGCTGATTTAGTGGAGATCTGGTCAAGGTGATAAGTCTATTGGACTTGTTAAATGGGCAAAGACTTATGTTATGATGGTAATAGTATTGCCAATAAAGAAGGAGGTTTTACTATCCACTCATCCAGAAATGGATTCTACGTAGGTGCTGCTCATGCAAGTATCGGTATTCTTGTAGGGATGATCCTGATCGTGTTTTTTCTTAACGTTGATGTTTCACGATATCGACTTTTGTTGGCACCAGGCTTGTTTCTTTTTGTTCTGTACCTTTATCAATATGTCCGGTCTTTAGAAAAGAAAGCAGGCTATCCCGTTAAAGTGCGTAGAGTTGGCACAATAAGCTATCTGTCAATTTGTCTTCTATTTGTTATTTGGTTTTTCCTTATGTATTAGTATTAGAACTCGCCTACTAGGTGGCGAGTTCTTTGTTTGCAGTCTTGCTGGTACATTACAGAGGAGCCCACTTTTTTTAAAAAACTGCTTTTATGCTGTTAATCCAACCACCTCACTTATTTCTTTAAGTAGGCAAATGCTTTTGCCGTATTGGCAAAGTGGACCTTGGCTACTTGGTCTAAGTACGTCTTTCCTTTTTGGCGGATGACGCGACTCGCTACTTGGTCAACCTTTGCCGATGCCCCTTTTGGTAGTGTGAATTCAACCTGATTACTTAGTAAATCCATTTGCTTGACAAAGCTTGCACGCGCAATAATTGAGGCTGTTGCGACGGCAATTGAATGGCTCTCTGCTTTAGTGACGAAATAGGTTGACTTCGGTAACGTCTTTTGTTCTGACTTTAAATGCTTCATGTAGATATTAGGCAGGCAAAATTGGTCAATTAAAATACCATCAGGCTGCTCAGGGGCTATTTTTTTTCGCACATTTTCAATTGCGGTATGATGAAGCATTGTTTTCATTTTACCCTGCGTCCAGCCTTTAGCTTGAAGCTGGTTATACTTCGGATTATGTAAAATAACAAGTGAGTATGGAATATCTAACAAAAGTATTTGCTGAGCAATTTGTTGAATCGAAGCATCCGTTAGGTTTTTGGAATCGCGTACCCCGAGCTCTTTAAGGAGTTCAATTTGATCTGCCTTTACATATGCCGCTGCAACAGTGATCGGGCCAAAATAATCACCGGTACCTGCTTCGTCAGATCCAATTAATGATTGACGATAGAGCGAAGGTTCGGGTGAATAGGGGTGTTGCGTTGAAGCTGATTTTGGCTTAGTTTGCCCAGTTGAAAGGTTGCCCCATTTACTGGCCTCCATCTCAGGGTTCGCCCCTTGAAATAAAACTTTGCCAGATTTATAACCAGTAATCGTAATACCAGCCTTTTTAGCTGAAAACGCCGCACCAGGTGGGGGATTCCTTAGTTCGTTTTGATAATTGTCTTTCATTTTTGTTAATGTTTGATCGGTAACCTGTACAACGATTTGTCCCATGGTTTCTCCTTTCATGATCATTTCCTTCATTATAGCAAGAAAACTATTAAGAGAATAGTTTCCTAAATCAACCGGTTCATGTTAAGATAAATATTAGGATTTGATAGAAAGGGGAATTAGTGTGTCCCAAGCAAAAAAAACACGGACCGTGGTTGAAATATATGGTCGAAAATACACCATTATTGGTGATGAAGATATTCACCATACGCGCGTTGTTGCCAGTATGGTCGATGAGAAGATGCGTGATATTTATCAAAATAATAAAAGTTTAGATACAACACGATTAGCTGTTCTAACAGCTGTAAATGCTGTCAATGACTATGTTAAATTAACAGAACAATACAACGAGTTATTACAAAAAATAGAAGAGAAAGAGGATTACTAGACCGATGTTAGATATTATTATTATTGCTTTATTGGTTTTTGGAGTATTTAGAGGTTTAAAGCGTGGGTTAGTCCTGCAAGTTTTTCATTTTATTAGTTTTTTCGTAGCCTTTATTGTCGCTGTGAATTTTTACAATAGCTTGGCTGGTCATTTAGAAATGCTTATCCCTTATCCGCGCATATCTGGCGAGCAATGGGCTTTCTTTAATGATACGTTACCTTTGGAAAATGCTTATTACAATATGATTGCTTTTGCTGTGCTGTTCTTTGGTACAAAGATCATATTAAGCATTATCAGCTCAATGCTTGATTTTGTAGCGGATTTACCGATATTGAGCGCAATTAATGGACTATTGGGTGCTGTTTTTGGCTTTGTTGAGCAATACCTTGTGCTATTCGTCCTTATTTTTATTGCTTCACTTCTACCTGTTGCGCAGGTGCAATCTGTCCTGGAACAGTCAAACCTTGCTGCTTTCATGATTGATCAGACACCGGTGCTTTCAGAACAGGTTAGAACATTATGGTTTGAGCATATGATTAATGGCTAACCCTTGTCAGCACATGCACAGGGGTTTTTCTTACTTAAAAAAGGCTGTTGGGGGACTGCAAGATGGTGACCATTGATAAAAAAGATATTATAAAATTACTTGAACAGATTGCAATTTACTTGGAGCTTAAGGGAGAGAATCCTTTTAAAATATCGGCCTATCGGAAGGCGGCTTTGGCTTTAGAAACTGATCAACGATCACGGAATGAAATTGATGATTACACACAGATAAAAGGGATCGGCAAAGGGACTGCTACTGTCATTGAGGAATATTTGACAACGGGTCAGTCTGAGACGCTCCGACAATTAGAGCAAGAGGTTCCAGCCGGACTAGTGCCGTTGCTTGATCTACCAGGCTTGGGTGGCAAGAAGCTAGCACAACTTTATCAGGAGCTTAATGTGGTCGATCTAACGAGCTTAAAAAAAGCAGCACAAGCTGGTGAAATTGCGAGCTTAAAAGGATTTGGTCAGAAGTCAGCTGAAAAAATATTAAAAGCAGTTGAAGAGGTTGGCCAACGCCCAGAACGTCTACCCGTCTATGAGGTCATGCCTATTTCAGCAAGGGTTGAAGCTTATTTAGCCGAACTTCCCAAGATAACACGCTTCTCCATTGCAGGCAGTATGCGCCGCTTTCGTGAAACGCTCAAGGATCTTGACTATATCATTGCAACAGACCAACCTGAACAGGTTAAAGATGCGCTGCTTGCGCTCCCTGATATTAAAGAGGTCATTGCTGCTGGTCAGACAAAGGTTTCTGTTCTGTTACAAGGAAAGTATGACGTCTCAGTTGATTTTCGCATAGTTACTGACGATCAATTCGCGACAACCTTACATCATTTTACTGGTTCCAAGGATCACAATGTCGCTATGAGGCAGCGAGCCAAGGCTCAAGGTGAGAAGATCAGTGAATATGGTGTTGAAAACGTTGAGACTGGAGAAATAACAACTTTTGCGACTGAGGCTGATTTTTTTAAGCACTTTAATCTGAACTTCATTCCTCCAGAGCTACGTGAGTTTTCTGGTGAAATAGAAGCGTTTGAGCAGGAAATACCCTTAATTGAACAAGCAGACATTCAGGGTGATTTGCACATGCACACGACTTGGAGTGATGGGGCACAGTCAATTGAAGAAATGGTTCAGCTTGCTAGTGAGCTTAGTTATCGTTACATCGCAATTACCGACCACTCAAAGTTCTTGCGAGTTGCTAACGGACTTACTGAACAACGCCTTCGAGAGCAGCGAAAAGAAATTGAGCGTCTCCGTACTGTCTATCCTAATATTAATATTTTATGTGGGGTTGAAATGGATATTCGCCCAGATGGACATCTTGATTTCGCTGATGATTTTTTGCAGGAAATGGATTTTGTCATTGGCGCGATTCATTCTTCCTTTAATCAGAGCGAAGCAGAGATCATGAAGCGTTTTGTCCATGCGATGGAGAATCCGTACGTAAAAATGATTGCCCATCCGACTGGGCGCATTATTGGCAAACGGTCAGGCTATCGGGCTAATGTCGAACAACTTATTGATAAAGCAGTTGAAACAGGTACGATTCTTGAGTTAAATGCGAATCCAAAGCGATTTGATTTATCAGCAGATTGGGTAAGGATTGCTCAGGATAAGGGTGCTCAAATTGCTATTAATACAGATGCCCATAATAAAGCGACATTAAGCTACATGACGGCGGGGGTTCGTGTAGCAAGACGAGGCTGGCTAAAGGCTGAGACCGTTGTCAATACTTGGTCTCTTGATCGATTAACAGCCTTTTGGCGACAAAAAGAAGATAGGTGATAAAGATGAATGCACGTATATTTCGTGTCTTAGAATTTAATAAAATTATTGACCAGTTAGTAGAACAGGCGGCGTCTTCACTCGGAAAGGATCAGGCCCGAGCACTAAAGCCGTCTACTAACCTTGAGCAAGTTCAGCTCCTTCAAGAGGAAACTGATCAAGCGGTCCAGATTGTTCGTAAGCATGGGGACGTACCCTTCGGCGGTATTACTGATATCAAACCAAGTATCAAACGAGCAGAAATTGGTGGTATTCTTAATCCGCAGGAATGTTTGCAAATTGCAAGTACAATCTATGGTGGTAAACGATTACGCCGATTCATTGAGCAAATGGAGGAGCCGCAATCACCGCTAATTAGGGAAATGGTTGCTAATATTGTGCCGTTAACAGAGCTGGAAACCGAGATCAAGCAATGCATTGACGATCACGGTCATGTAATGGACGGTGCATCTGATAAACTCCGAACCATTCGTACCAAGATTAGAACAAGTGAAAGTCGAATTAGGGAGAGACTTGAAGGCTACACGCGTTCAAAGAGTAAAATGCTGTCAGATGCGATTGTGACCATTCGTAATGATCGGTACGTCTTGCCTGTTAAACAAGAGTATCGCCAGGCTATAGGTGGAATTGTCCATGATCAGTCAGCATCTGGCCAAACATTGTTTATGGAGCCCCAAGCAGTTGTTGATATTAACAATGCATTATCTGAAGCCAAAGCACAGGAACAGGCTGAAATTGAACGCATCTTACGCGAATTAACGATCAGAATTGCTGTTGACCAGCACGCGTTAAGGCAAAATGTTGACGTGCTGACTGGACTTGATTTTATCTTTGCTCGGGCTAAGCTTGCCCAATTAATGCGCGCAGCCATGCCGAAGATGAATGACCAAGGCTATATTGAGATGAAGCAGGCACGACATCCATTGTTAGCTGATGCTGAAGTTGTCGCCAATGATATTATCATTGGGGCTGATTATCATGCTATTGTCATTACGGGACCAAATACAGGCGGGAAGACGGTGACCTTAAAGCTTGTCGGGCTTTGTACACTTATGGCGCAATCAGGTTTACAAATCCCTGCTTTAGACGGCTGTCAGCTGGCGGTGTTTAATGAAGTATTTGCCGACATTGGTGATGAGCAGTCAATCGAACAAAGTCTAAGTACGTTTTCATCGCACATGACAAATATTGTTGACATTTTGCAACATGTTGATGATCGAACCCTTGTGCTATTTGACGAACTAGGTGCAGGAACTGATCCTCAGGAAGGAGCCGCCTTAGCAATGGCCATTCTGGATGCTGTTGTGAAACGAAACGCCCGTATTATTGCGACCACGCATTATCCAGAGCTGAAAGCATACGGCTATAATCGTGCTGGGGTGATTAATGCGTCAGTTGAATTCAATGTTAAGACATTAAAACCAACCTATCGCTTGCTAATTGGGGTACCAGGTCGAAGTAACGCCTTTGACATTTCACGCCGATTAGGGCTCGAAGATGAATTAATTGTTGCCGCTAAGCAATTAATTGGTACGGATACGAAAAGTGTTGAGAATATGATTGCCTCACTTGACCAAGCAAGACGCGGTGCTGAACAAGATTATCAGGATGCAGCTCAAGCATTAGATGAGGCAGAGCAGTTAAAAGCTGATTTAGCAAAACAGTGGCAGCAGTTCGAACGTGAGCGTGAAGCGCTATATAAAAAGGCAGAAGAGAAAGCTGAGAAGGCGGTCGCAAAGGCACGGCAAGAAGCAGAAGATATTGTGGCTACTATCCGCGAAATGAAGCATCAATCCACGCTTAAGGAGCATGAATGGATTGAAGCACGAAAGCTCTTTGATGAAGCTCAGCCATCCCTAGCCAAGAAGGGTCAGGTTATTCCCACTTCTAAGCATAGCAATCAAGATCAAACGCTTGAGGTTGGTGATGAGGTCAAACTATTAACGATTAATCAGAACGGTACTATTGTTGAACAGATTGGCAAGCATGACTTTCAGGTTCAGGTCGGGATGATGAAAATGAAGGTCAAGAAGAAGGACCTTCAGTTAGTCAAGCGGGACGATCCGATTGTTAAAAAGCCACTTGCCACCATTAAAGGCGCTAGCTATCATGTTAAGACGGAGCTAGATTTACGAGGCGAGCGGTTTGAGGATGCTCTTCAGGCCCTTGAGAAGTATATTGATGATGCGTTACTCGCTGGTTACCCACGTGTTTCAATTATCCATGGAAAAGGCACCGGTGCGCTTAGAAAAGGGGTTCAAGAATTTGCTGCTAAGCATCGCCACATTGCTTCGGCAACAGCTGGGGCAATGAACGAAGGTGGAAGTGGCGTAACAATATTGGAATTCAAGTAAACGCATGGTTCTTTATATTGGGGGTAAACTAGCTAGTAAGCAAACCGTTAGCCAATCCTTCCCCTGTGATGATATACTAGGACTTGTATACGTAAACGCAATTCGTTAAGGAGGAATAAACTATGGCAATTATAAATGCAACTGATGCAACTTTTGCTGAAGAAACAGGTTCAGACTTAGTTTTGGCCGATTTTTGGGCACCTTGGTGTGGACCATGTAAAATGATTGGACCCGTTCTTGAAGAGTTAGCTGAAGAAATGGGCGATACGGTTAAAATCGTCAAGTTGAATGTTGATGATAATCAAGAGACAACCAGTAAATACGGCGTGATGAGTATCCCAACCCTGCTATTATTCAAAGATGGTGAAGTTATTGATCAGATCGTTGGCTTCCAGCCTAAAGAAGCATTAGAAGAGCGTATTAAACAACATGCATAATAGTGAATAAGCATCTGGCAAATCTGCTAGATGCTTATTTTATTTTTTAATTCCAAAAATAGTTTTATCCATAGGTAATATGGGTATTGAGAAAAGAATAACAAATCATAGTGATTGAGACATAAGTATCGTCTAAATGATCTCAGCAGGTGTTTCAGTTAAGATGGACTATAAATTAGTAGTAGAAAAACGTCAAATGAACGACCATTGACCTAGCTCGTCTTGCTAAATAGTGCTAAGTAATTGTTTTAATCTGAAAGGATTGTTTCAGATAAATGAATATGCTACGATCTTTTCAGCAAGCACTTTTATATTATTAAAGTTTTGAGATTAGAAAGGAGGTAGAAACATGACGACAGAAAGAGTTGCGGATGAACAGGATTTCCACCAAAATAAGGTAATGGCAATACTGGCATACTTACTTTTCTTTATTCCGTTAATTGCTGCGAAGGACTCAGTATTTGCTAAATATCACGCAAATCAGGGTTTAATCTTATTTATCTATCAAGCACTAATTTGGACTTTAACGCAGATTATTCCGATATTTGGTTGGGCCGTTATTTCGCCAATTGGGAACCTAATCGGATTAGCATTTCTGATTATTGGTATGTTGAATGCTAATAAAGGGTTAATGAAACCATTACCTATTATTGGTGGTTTTAATATTATTAATTAATTTCTATAAAACACCTCATCATTTACATAGGATGAGGTGTTTTTACGGCTTTTGCTAGTGTTTATGCTATAATAAGAATAAGATTATCAGTGTGATGGAGTGTTTATGATGGCAACAACAATTCAGGAAAAATTGGCTGTTCTCCCTGTTCAGCCCGGCTGTTATTTAATGAAGGATAAACATGGAACAGTTATTTATGTTGGGAAATCTAAAAAATTAAAAAATCGAGTCCGCTCTTATTTTGCAGGTGCGAACGATCAAAAAACCCAGCGCCTCGTGCAAGAGATTGTTGACTTTGAGTATATTGTCACTTCATCTGAGATAGAAGCCCTTATTCTCGAAATGAATTTAATTAAAAAATATGATCCTAAGTACAATGTGCTGCTTAAGGATGATAAAAGCTATCCTTATTTAAAAATCACCAATGAACGGCATCCACGATTAATTGTGACCCGAAAGGTGTACAAGGATAAAGGGAAGTACTTCGGTCCCTATCCTAACGTTCTGGCAGCCCGTGAAACCAAAAAACTATTGGATCGGATTTACCCGTTAAGAAAGTGTAATAATCCACCGGGAAAGCATTGCTTGTATTACCACCTTGGCCAGTGCTTGGCTTGTCAGGAGCAGCCCCCCGCTAAAGAGGTCTATCATGGCATTGTTCAAAGTCTGGTCGCTTTTTTAAACGGTGGCCATCAGACGATAAAAAAAGAGCTTAAGCAAAAAATGGAACAGGCGAGTGAAACCCTTAATTTCGAACGGGCAATGGAGCTTCGTGATCAAATTCAGCATATCGATGCGGTTATGGAGCAACAAAAGATGACCTTGAACGATCAAGTAAATCGGGATGTGTTTAACTTTGCTTATGATAAAGGCTGGATGTGTGTCCAAGTCTTTTTTATTCGACAGGGCAAGCTAATTGAACGTGATGTCTCAATTTTCCCTTTCTTTGACGATGCTGAAGAAGCCTTTACCACCTTTGTTGGCCGGTTTTATTTGCATCAAAACCATCCCAAACCAAAGCAAATTCTTGTTCCGGCACCAATTGATTATCAGCTACTCACCGAACTACTTGAAGTTGATGTTACCATTCCATATCGTGGTCGAAAACGAGAATTAACGGAGCTTGCTGGGAAAAATGCCGAAATTGCCCTAGAGGAAAAATTCTCGCTAATTGAACGAAACGAGGAGCGTACCATTAAAGCAGTTGAACGGTTGGGTGAGGCGCTAAATATTGAGACGCCTCATCGCATTGAAGCGTTTGATAACTCAAATATTCAAGGAACTGACCCGGTCTCAGCCATGGTGGTCTTTGTCGATGGTAAGCCTGAGAAAAAGGCATACCGCAAGTATAAAGTCAGAGATGTCGAGGGACCAGATGATTATGACACAATGCGCGAGGTCATTAGACGGCGTTACACACGGGTGCTTAAGGAAGAACTGCCATTACCCGATCTTATTTTGGTCGATGGTAGTAAAGGGCAAATGTCAGCGGCTCTTGATGTGCTGGAAAATGAACTCGGTTTAGACATTCCCCTTTGTGGTTTAGCAAAGGACGATAAGCACAAAACAAGTGAGCTCTTATATGGCTCACCACCAGCAGTAATTGAACTCGATCGGAAATCACAAGCATTTTACTTAATTCAACGGATTCAAGATGAAGTACACCGCTTTGCGATCACCTTCCACCGCCAACTCAGAGGAAAAAGCGCCTTTAAATCAGAGCTTGACGCGATTCCAGGTGTTGGTGAAAAACGGAGAAAACTATTACTGACCCATTTTAAATCAATTACCGAAATTAAACAGGCATCAATGGAAACACTCCAGCGATTAGGGATACCTGTACCAACTGCTGAAACGATTTTGGCCCATTTAAATCAAGAAAAGGACCAAAGCAATGATTGAATTGCTCGGTCCTTATTTTTTTAACGGTAATGCTGAACACGAAACTCAACATAATTCTTCTTCGGTTTTTCCTCTTCAACACATTCACAGCTATAATTATTAAGCTGCTCCATACCCGCAGCTAAAAATCCGGCCTCTAGACGATAATCTGTCACAATGCCAGCGTGGTAGCGCTGTGAAATAGCCCTAGTTTGCAGCTTGAAAATATGCTCAGCCCGTTTCTCTTTAATAAGCTCTAGACTGCCCCAGCCTGTTTTATAAAAGAATCCACTAATCTCCCCAACAGAAGAAAAAGCTAATTCTCGAGCCATGTTCTTACCCAATACATATAAAATTTGTGCAGCATCTTTACCTAGTAGGTCAGGCAAGGCCACATACCTTAATAAATCATAGCCAGTCCCAGTTGTCTCAAGTTCATTCACAATCTTGTCTATTTTCTTCATATTTTCATGCATGGAAATAATCCCCTCTCAAACAATTGCCTATCTCTTATTATCGCTTTTTAACAAAGGGAATGCAATGATTTTATTGAACCAGATTACACGCTTTTGGGTAGAAATAGTCCTATGTCATTAAGGGATTATATGGTAAAATGGTGATAATAAATGATAAGGAGGGTTTAAGATTGGTTTTAGCAATTTTTATGTATATTGCTTCGCTAGCATTAGGTGTTTTTTTCATTTACTTCTTAATTAAGGTACTTGTCCTGATGCAAGGAAAAAAAGAAGCATTAGAGGACATTGCGTTACAATTGCGGGAGTTAAGGAAACAAAATCAGTAGCTTAAGGAGGGTTTACTATGTTATTTAGTTTTTTTCAATTTATCATGGCATTATTACCGTTGGGCTTAATTATTTTTCTCATTTATTTTGCAATCACCATTTTAAACTTGATGCGTGAAAAAAATGATCTAATGAGGGAACTTATTTACGAACTGCAAAGTAAGAGGGAGCGTTAAAGCGCTGTTCGTATTCATGCGTAAATGTTGCTTTCCTGTGACAGTATCAAGCTGGCGTTAGGTTACATATGCTAAAGAAACAAAACGGAGGTGTTTAATTAGGCTGGCGTTAGATGCCTTCGTTAGCTAGTATATAGTAAATGAATGAGTTGTGCATGTATCTTAATTACGCACAACTTTGAGAAAAGACTTTGTTATTTAGGTTATTGTCCCACAATGACAGTCGTTTGATTTGAAATAAAAGTGGTTTGGCAAAGCACAGAAAGCCATTGTCATCATAAAATACCATGACTAAATGAATTAATACCCTTCAACTGCAGCTTTAAGGACAGCAAGGAGGGGTCTAAATTTTGAAGGATCACGACTATAAACCGAAGCAATTATTGACCAAACGTGAAAGAGAAGTATTCGAACTACTGGTGCAGGATAAAACAACCAAGGACATAGCAGACGAACTATTCATATCGCAGAAAACAGTTAGGAATCATATTTCAAATGTGATTCATGGTGATTGCAAACAACACTTCAACTCTTTTTGATTAGCAGAAGTACTTCTTACTCCGATCTAATTAATAATCTCTTCAACACTATTACTTTCACGAAAAAATGATTCTTCTTTCATCTTATGTATGAGTGTTTTATTAGAACTTTTTAATTTTATAAAATTTTGAAACCAAATTGAATGTGCTTTCCATGAGTATCCACGTTCTGTAATCTTGCTCATCTTACTGAAAGAGTATTTTACTAATTCTAGGTACTCATCTTCTATAGAGGTTTCGGCAATGTCTATTATTGATCCGAGATATATCAACCAATCAGCTAAGTGTGCATATTGATTCCATGCATGGGGTTCAAGTGTTTTCTTCTTTTTTTGATGAAGAAAGTCTATAATTAATCTTTGCAAGCTCTCATCTCTTAATGAATGACCGCCAACATCTGCCCACAATAATATCTTATATAAGGAGTCGCTTAATTTAATAAAATCGTCAGTAAAACCAACCTTATTTTCAAAAACCTCATGTAGTCTCTTTGAATATTCTATTATTTTTTCAGCTTCATGATAACTCCCCTCTATTCTCTGAAAAAGATCGCTTATTTCGGTTTCTTCTAATACAGTTACACCAAAAGTTGAGTAATAATATCGCTGATATATATCATTTACTGCATCCCTGCTCACATAGTAAATATCGCTTCGCTTTGTATTATCTAACTTTAATTCCTTAGCTTCATTTAAAATGCGATTCAAATCAAAATCGCCTAGAGAATAACCAATAATAACAATAGTATTTTCTTGTATTGAAGTGAATAACTTTCTTGACATATAACTTTCATTATGTGAAAAATTAAAATAATCAGCTTCTGTTAAAATTATTGAATTAGGTTTTTTGATCGATCCATGAATATGAAGAACTGGTTTAATATCTAGTGTTTTTGGGAGTATGGTGCCTTCTACTACAGTTTTACTTGCCTGTGGTAAGATGAAATCAGTAATAATCGAGTCATAATTAGTTGTTATGATGTTAATATCGTTGTGACTTTCCAAGAATTTTCTAAACTCTCTAATGTGGTCAGGGTTAATAGTATGTATATTAATTTTCTCTTCAATAATCGTCGCTATTTCTTCCCTTATATCCTTGCTGTTTTTTGTGAACTCTTCTTCTAATATTTGGGCGCAAATAGTTAATTGAAAATTACATTTGCTCACTACGCCTTCATCATTTGTAACAAACAAACTGTTTATTAAATCATCATCATTTAGTTTTTCGGCACACTCATATAGGAGTTCTAACCAACTAGGTGCATTATCGTCAGTCATATGTTTACTAAAACCAGTTCCAAGAAAAAGAGTTAGTGCACCACTAGCTAATGAAGTCGATATTTCAAGAATCTCATTTGCTTCCATTCAAAATTCCCCTTAAAAATCAAAAGTTAATTTACTTATTAAAATATATTCCTATTTTATCTTATGTGAGAGAAAAGATCTATGTATTCAACAAAATAATACATATATATTAATTTATAGAATTTTAAACTACTAAATTTTTTTAGTAGTAATTTAATAACATTTATAATTAAAATGGTCACTATTCTAAAATAGTGACCAAAAAAATTTATGATTTGATTTTACCGACTATTTCTGATAATAGTTTAAGGAGGTCATTAATATTATCTATTTTAACATCCAACGCTTCATTTAAATTTAATTCTGAAGCTGTATTATTTCCAAAAATAGTAGGGAATAACTGTTCTTTTAACTTTATTCTATCTTCATTTTTAAAAGAAGCAATATATGGATCTAAAGTTTTAAGCTCTATTTCCATTCTTCTATTGTTTCTCTCCTCGGCCTCGCTTTTTGAAGCTTGCCTTGCTGCATAAGCAGTTAAAGACCCAAGTGCTGTAGTTACAATACCTCTTGAAACTAGTCCCACCCAAGTGTTAGATGTATCATACATGAAGGCGAAAATTCCGAATATAACTGTTAGTAAAAAAGCTGAGATAGTCACAATTTGCCATATATTCTTTGATTTTCTATTAAAGTCTGCATTTTCTTTAAAGTGACCCGAAATCGAAGTTGTTGAAATTATACCAACAATTTCCTCTACAGATCTTTTATGGGCACTTAAATCCTTATCATATTTATCCTTTCTTATAATAGTTTCATTTATTATACTCTCTAGTTTATTATCGTATATATCAATCATATTTTTGAAATCATTTTTAAGTGTTTTAGCGAGATCATCAAAAACACCATTATATTTTGCTTTTGATTCATTAATTTCCATTTCTAAATTGTCAAAAAGTTCCGATTTTTGATCCAGAAATTCCTCGCTTAATTCTTTTTTAAAGTGTACTATTTCTTGTTTTTTTTCTTCTATTTCTCTTGCAATGGAATTAAATTTTTCCATGTGTTGTTCTCTCAAATTTGCGAGTTCTGTACTTTCTTTTTTTAAATTAGAGGCTTCTTCAGTTAAAACTGTTTTATGTCTACCCAAAGACCGTCTAAATGAGACAACAGTATCCCTAATGTTGTTTATGTCTTCTGAATCCTTAGTATTGAGAAGACTGCTGGTATCAGTTATGATATCGTCAATTCTACTATTGATATTAGTAAAATCATTGGAATTATTAAGGTTTTTAAGGGATCTCTCAACAATTTTTATATTATTTTCTAAATTAGTTAAAGTTTTGTTTCTAAAAAGTAAGGGATCATTATTATTGAGCACCTTTTTTAAGTGTTTGGCTATCAATAATGATTTAATCAATACTACATCTATTTTACTATTGCTTATATCATTATTCTCAATTTTATTTTCTATCATTGATTCAAATCTCGGTAAAGTGTCGTACAGAGTATGGTAGGTTACAGGTGAATTTCCATTCATTTTAAAATCACTCCAATTGATTACATATTAGTTGTATTATGTACTTAATAATACATTAAAAAGTAAGTAATATGTGTTCATTTTCTATAAAAATGATTATCAAAAATATTTGTATTTTTCTTAATTTGATTTATTCTTTTTGTGCAAATTTCTTTTGATGCATGAAAATCATTGATTAAGTTGTTTACTATGAAAGGAAAATCCAAATCATACTTTAATAACATAAAGTGGGGCAAGGTAGCATATGAAGTGAACCTTAAGCTATCAAGCTCCTGCCATTCAATAAAGCTTTTCGGTAACTCCAATTGCCATCCTTGATGCCTTAAAAGGTGTGCCAATTCATGGAAGAAACGTTCTCTCCTTTCTCGAACAGATAAATTAGAATAGATATTAATGGCTTTGTAATCATTGTATTGGTAACTGTAAGAACGTTTGTTCGAGTATGTTAAATTAATTTCCAATTCATATGCAATCTTTTCTTCATTAATTTGATAGGGTTCATTAATCCCCATTTTCTTGTAAAGATTCATAATATAAATTTCTGCATCAAATGGTCTATAGTTCTGGTACAAAATAATCACCTCAAAACCATTATAAGAACAAACGTTCTGTTTTTCAACCCTAAAAAGCTAATATCTTCTAAAGATATTAGCTAATTCTCTTTGCCTGCTCTTTTCTCCAAGTGTCTATCTTGCGTCTGACCCACTCAATCCCATGTGTTTCAATATAAAATTGATCGGCTTGCAGCATGGCATCCTTGGTATATGTAGTTGTGGTGATAAAGCGTGCAAGTTGACAACCTTTATTTTGTTTTGCTGCATGTAACATTCTTATAGGCTCAACGGTAATCTGTCTTCCTGAGTTAATATAATGCTTGATTTGTACAGCTTCATAAGTTTTATGCTCTCGTTGATAGATAAGTAGATCAACACCACCATCAGCTCCCTTACCCGTTTCTTTTGGTCTGTAACCTTTAGCCTTATAGTACATGTAACATAAACGTTCAAATTCAGAACCTGACATTTTTTCTAATGGCATTTTTAAGATCTGTTTGTCTGGGAGAAGTCTTGTTGTAGGAACTTTGCTTGATTTTGCAGTAGGTTTCTTTTTGCCAGCTTTCTTTGGAGCTGTTTTTTTCTTGCTTTGTTTTCTTTTAGGCAATGCTACAATAAGAATTTGTGCCAGTGCATTAGGAATGATAATCGCTGCTAAAGTGTAGTAGAAGTGTAATCTAAGTGTAAATACAAAATAAAGTGCAACAAACATTGTAAGCATTCTAAATAAATCAATGAGGGCTTTAGCCCTTTTTCTATCCAATTTCTACTCTTCCTTTCCCTGTTCAGACTTCCATTTAACATATCGAATATGCTCTTTTATATCATCAATTTCCTTCTCAGATAAACCTTCCATATCAAAAAAGAACAAATTTTCATGCTGTTCAGATTCTTGACTTCCATTGATTAAGTAATCAATAGAAACATTGTAAAGCTTGGCTAGCTTATTAAGTGTTTCATAATCTGGTTGTCTAATTCCCTTTTCATAGCTAGAGAGAGTATTGTTTTTTACTCCGATTTTTTCAGCCACACTATTTTGTTTTAGACCGATTTCCTCACGACATTTCCTTAAACGCTCATGAAACTTCATCAAACAGCCCTCCATTTCAATTAATTTTATCATTATTTCGCAATATGAGAATAAATATTCTCGAAAAAGGAATAAAACTATTGAAATTCACATTACGAGAATATATAATGGGTACAACAGTTCACGTTTCGAGAATTTAAAGGTGGTGATTTAATGAATAACATTGGTGAACAAATTAAAATTCTAAGAAAGTCACGAGGACTTACTCAAGCTTATGTATCAAAGAAATTAGGTTATAAATCGGCTTCGATGATCAGTGAAATCGAATCGGGTAAGAAAGGTCTTGACGCAAATAAAGTACCGTTAATAGCCGCAATTTTGAACGTGCATATAAGTGAACTTTATCAAGACTTTAAAATTCTCGAAAAGAGAAATTTAAATGAAACAGCTTAAAGGGAATGAAATCATGCCACTAGCTAAAAAAGCCAAAATTCACACAGGACAGATATTCGATTTAAAAGAAATTGCTGAACATACAACACCTGATATTGCTGAAACCATTGAACAGAAGCTAACAGATTGGTTATTCAAAAAAGATATGTTCATCGGTTATGTCATTAAGACGGTTGAATATAAGCAGTTTCATTGTATCAACATTTCTATTATTGACCTTGACTGTACGTTTCAATACCGTTTTGAAGCTGATAGCAGACAACCGAATCGTTATTTGCTCAAGGAAAAGATGTTCTTCACTAATTATTACCTTGAACAATTGACCGAACACATTAAAACATTCCAAGCTGCTTATTACGCAGACGAAAAACATGGTTAGTCCTACTCACTGTGCTGCATAAGTTAAAAGCAAAGGAGGGATTACATGCCGGAAAAAAAGAAGAAGAAACGAAAATCAGTCATCTACATTGGCACAAGGACGTATGGGACTATCCCAAAGGAAGAAGCCTTTAACAAAGCAGTTGAGCCGTATTTTAATCCAGAGAAAAGAGAACTTATCGTATCCTAATTGTACCATTTCTTAGAGAGGTTGGTTAGATGAAAAAGATAGAGAAGCAAAAAGCCTTAGCGCAAGTGATGCGATCACTGAGAGCGAGAGGATTTCAAATTGATTATGCAAGCTCTTTTTATGCCAATGCTGGACAAGCTAAGCGCATAAAAAAACAGCAAGTGCGCCAACACTTACTGCATAAATAATCATACACACTAACTGTAACATGTTTAAATTATTTTTCAAGTGGCTAGGAAGGAGCAACTAAGCATATGAATGTAGCTTTATTGCAGACAGATTCAATTGATCTGGCTCGGTTGTTTCCCTCAACCGAAAAGCCGTTAAAGATCATTAAATTAATTGGGTATTCCAATATGAATAAACAGAGTGAATATGACGTGGCGAAGCGTCCGTTCATGAAGAAATGGCAGGATCTCAATGAGCCAGGTCTTGATCAACACCAGGAGATCACCTGGCTCAACCAAAAAGGGTGGACAGGCTTAGTCATTCCAGACGGCTATGATGTGATTGATATAGACGATATGCAGGAAGGGGAAGCAATTTTTCAAGCATTACGTGCGGCATCGTTTAACTTTCATGCGATACAGACAGTGAGGGGGTATCAGTTCTTCTTTAAGTCGACTGGTAAGGTGCCAGGACAAGATGCGAAAGTTTTAATGGCAGGTGGTTTTGTTGGTGATTATCGCCTTGCTGGGCGAGGACAAGTCGTGATGCCCAGTAAGAACACAGATGGTCGGGAATGGGTACACCTTTGTGATACCGACTTAGATCCAATGCCGATTTTCTTTGAGCGATTGAAAAAAATTGATGGAAAGAGTCGTCCGTTTGAGATTCCAGTCTATGAGGGGGGCAGGAATAACACCTTATATGCTCATGGTTGCCGTTTAATTGAATTTGGTTACTCACAGAAAGATAGCCTTTATATTTTACGCTTTTTAAATAAGTATTTCTTCATGCCGTCAATTGAAGATCGTGAGTTTCAAGCAACCTTAACCAGTGCCTTTCAGCATGAACCAAGTGGAACAAATTACGGTTCACCACCAAGTCAAAATGAAACAACCGAACCTCCAACGCCAACGTTTAACATGACGGAAATGGGCAATGCTGAGCGCCTTGTGTACCGTAATGGGCACAACTTGCGCTATTGCATTGAGTTTGAGGAGTGGCTGTTATGGGATGGGGCAACGTGGGTTGAGGATAAGAAACGAAAAATTGAGCGTGTCGCCATCAAAACATTTCGTGAAATGTACAGTGAAATGGCGACTGTAGACGACACCGATCAGCGCAAGAAAATTTATAAGTGGGCGCAATCAAGTGAACGAAGCTCAGTTTTCTTAAATAGCATTAATCGTGCTCAAGCTATGCTGCCAGTTACGCAAGGTGAGCTGAACAAAGATCCGTTTAAGCTGAATTGTGTCAATGGAGTTGTTGATCTTAGGCAGGGCAAATTTTTAAAACATAAGCGTGACTTTCTAATGACGAAGAATACCCATATTTTCTATGATCCGAACGCTACTTGTCCAAACTGGTTGAGCTTTTTAGAGAGTATTTTTAGGCAGCCTAAAGGCGAAGTAAATGTACAGCTAATTGAATTTATTCAAAAAGCTGTTGGCTATGCCTTAACTGGAGATACAAGCGAGCAAGTCGCCTTCTTCCTTTGGGGGACAGGGCGTAATGGTAAGAGTACCTTGATAAATACGATCAAGGAGCTGCTAGGCGATTACAGCAAGCAGACTAACGCTGATACATTCACAAGCAAAATTCATGATGGCGGTATTAACAACGATATAGCTAGACTACATGGCTCACGCTTTGTCTCAGCTGTCGAATCAGAGGACGGACAAAAGCTGTCAGAAGCATTAATTAAACAGCTAACTGGTGGTGAGCCAATCACAGCACGATTTTTAAGGCGAGAGTTTTTCGAGTTCATGCCAGAATTTAAGATTTTCTTTACCACGAACCATAAGCCGATTGTCAAAGGTGATGATGAAGGGATATGGCGCAGGATTCGTTTAATTCCATTCGATTTCACGATCCCGAAAGAAGAGGTCGATAAGCAGCTGCCAGAGAAATTACAAGCTGAATTAGCTGGTATCCTCAATTGGGCAATAGAAGGCTGCTTAAAGTGGCAGCAGGATGGTTTGCAAGAACCAGATGACGTTAAGAACGCAACTGATGAATACAAGGAAGAAATGGACTTGCTATCAAGCTTTTTAGATGAATGTTGTGTGATTAGACCAGAAGCAAAGGTTCAGGTTGGTGAGCTACATAAGGAGTACCTTGCCTGGGCGGAGGAAAACGGGGAGTATCCATTGAAGAAAAGGGCCTTCAATAATCGTATTGCTATGAAAGGCTTTCAAAAGCGTAAGTCTACTGGTAATAAAACCTTCTTTTTTGGTTTAGGTTTTTTGTCTGATTGTGAGCACGAGTTATCTAATAGTTACTTAGTTACCCAAAGTTACTCAAGTTCCAGTAACCCACCATATAAAGAAAATAATCAGGATAAACAGGAAAATAGGTCACTTAAGGTAACTAAAGTAACTAAAAGTAACTCTGAAATGATCGAAGAGGAAATTTAAGATGATAAATAACCTATTAGATCAACTAGTCCATAATAATATCCAATTAATCATTAGTGATAATCAAAAGCTAAAGCTATTATATCAAAAAAACAACGTAACAGATGAACTAAAAAATCAAATAACAAAAAACAAACTGAAAATCATGCAGCGATTACTTGAAAATAAGCAAGCTCGCTCAGTAGGATTCAATATTTATGGTAGTGGTGATCTTTATGAATATCGCTATGGCTTTGGCTCTTATTTGTATATCGAACGCTCTGCGAACGATTTAGTCACTGCCTGGCGGGCGAATTATCCTAAAGGTGGCGATAAGCCCTACAAGCTTAAAATTATCCGCAAAAACAGCAGTTTTGAAAAAGCGTTTAAAGAAGCTAAAGGTTTTATAGATTGGTTAAATAAGAAAAACGGAAAGAGGTATTAAGATGTTAAATCGAGTTGTGTTAGTCGGACGTTTAACAAGAGATCCAGATTTACGCTATACCGCTAATGGGGTAGCGGTGACGAATTTTACTATTGCAGTCAATCGCCCTTTCTCCAATCAGCAGGGCGATCAGGAAGCCGATTTCATCAATTGTGTGACGTGGCGAAAGTCAGCAGAGAATCTAGCAAACTATATGCATAAAGGAAGCTTGATCGGTGTGGATGGACGTATTCAGACACGCAGCTATGAGGATTCAGATGGAAAACGTATTTATGTGACTGAGGTTATGGCAGGAGCAGTTCAGTTTTTGGAATCGAAAAAGAAGACCGGGACTGATCAGCAAGAGGAAAATAAGCCGCACCAGGAGACAAATCCGAATATGGAACCCATTGATATATCAGATGATGATTTGCCGTTTTAAGCTTGATAGGAAGTGATTTCAGGGAGGGATTATATTGTATCTTGAACGTGTTAAAGCCAAAGGAAAGACGTACCTGTACGTGCGTAAGTACTGTGTACGTCCCAACTATAGCAATAACACAAAAACAGTGTTCAGATTTGGAAGGATCGAAAAAGCGCTCAAGCAATTGTATAGCTGGCAGTTAGGGGACAAGCTACCCAATGAACTAGTGAAGGAAGGCTGCACAAGGCAGGATATTGCCGACTGGATCAACACCTTAGAGACTGGCATACATAAAACAGGTCGATCATTCGCAGAGCAAACAGATATTTTTGAGTATTTGGGGTGAAGGCATGAACAATAAGCAATGCAAGATAGATTGGTTATTAAGCACGTTAGAAAACTTAGAACAGGGTGACGTTGAGCTTATTCATATTGAAGGACAGCTATATGTTATCAGATGTGCAGAACGGCAGGATATTTTAGAATTTGTAAAACGAAAATAATTTATACCGTTATATTAACGGGTTGACGGGATTTTTGTTGAATTAATACCGTTAATGTAACGGTAAAACAGAAGGAGTATAAAAAATGATAGAACAATTCGCATTAGATATTGGTAACAAGCAAACAAAAATGGTATCGGAAAAGACAAGTGATGTTTTCCCATCCTATTATTTATTAAAGCAGGATCTAGGAAGCTCACTTACATTGATCGGACAGCAAAGGTTAATAGATAGTTACGAATCGAATATTGATCCTGACTTTACTTATGCATGGGGAAAAGAGATTGCTCAGGTAAGTACGGATAAGTACATTGATACAATTAGCTTTGACAATCGTTACCGCACAAATGAATTTAAGCTATTGGTTGACTTTTCACTTGCCAATCTGGCTAAAGATTATCCAGCAGCAAAAATGAGTATTCTTGAATGCACTGTGGCAACAGGTGTACCATCAAGTGATTATCATGACGAAGCAATTAGGGATATTATCACAGCTATCAAAGGGGATCATAACGTTAGACTAAATGGGGAGAGCTTAAATATTAGAGTGAAAGAGGTTTTCGTTATCCAGCAGCCAATCGGCACGATCTACAATGAGTTATTGGATAGCAACGGTTATATCGAAAATGAATCCTTTCTGGACGAAAATGTTGTTGTGGTTGATATTGGCGGCGGTACACTTCTGATTGACACTTTGAAAAGTTTAAACCTTGATGAAAAACAAAGTGGACAAAGAGATAATGGCGCTTATGATCTTTTTGAACGAATAAAGAACCTTGCTAAGCAAAAAGGGATTAGAGGGTTAACAGAGTACAAGATAGAACAGATTGTGCGAAGGGGTAACAGTGAAAGTGGTTATAGCTATCAACCTAATAAAAATGAGTGTATTGATCTAACAGAGATCATCCTAACAGCACAGAAAATATATACCCGTGAGGTAATTAATACGATCAACACCACGCTGAAGGATAAATCACAAATAGATACAGCGCTGTTCACTGGTGGCGGTCCAAATGTGCTAAACAGTGATGAATTAAAGCAGGTTTTTAAAAACTCCTATCTAGTGGAGGATTCAGAGACAGCAACAGTTCGAGGCTATTTCAAATATTTAAGAGCGTTGCAACAGCAACAGGAAAGTGATGCAGCCGAATGAAGCGTAAAAGGGTAGAGTTAGTCGTAAAGGAAACAAATGATCCAGAAGTCTATCAATTCCTTGAGCAATGCGATAATATGGCAGGCTTTATCAAAACACTATTAAGATTGTATGTGAAAGGTAATATGAAAGTGGGCATGGGCGGTTCGGGGGTTCAGGAGGTAGAGGAAAAGAGTGATAGCCAAATTGAGAAGAAATGTGATCGAAAAGTACTTCCAAAGGGTTTGATGAATGCCGTGAGTAGTAAGGATTTAAATTGAATAGTTTTAGGTGCAAACCGTGCAGTGTTTAAATATAAGATATATATTTAAATTTGCACGGTTTTATAATTTTCAAAAGCACTATAAGTATTTTTTTGTTATAATTTTTAAAAAAGAGGAGAGGATTATTATGCGTAACAAGACTGAAGGTGCAATGATCATAACGAATTTAAAGAGAGATTTTTTTAAAACCGTAAAATTACACGTTAGAAACCATCATAATTTCAAAAATTATCGGAGGTTATTCATTTTCTTTTTATGTGTTTATTTTACTTATATTTTTGCATTAGTAAGAGTCTACATAGAAAATATTGAGGATAGCTCTTATTTTAACGCACTAATTATGATAACTATGATTCTACTAATACTTTTTATTGTTTTTGAACCAATGATATACAAAAGGATGTTCTTTACGTATGCCGATGAAAGTGATTTGTATGAAATTGTAAAAGAAAATATTTTTAATAGGTATATTTTGAAGAAAGAAAAAAGGTATGAATATATTTTTGAATTCATTAAAAAAGACAGCCAGAATTGGTTTAGTAAAACTTTTAAGATTGAGAAAACAGTAAGTGCTGTTTTAGTTCCTGTTTGGGCAGTTTTTACTGTAAATTTTGGTGCTAATATAGAGAACTTTATTATTTTAGTATTTACTTCTATAGTAGTTATTGCATTATCTATGTTCGGACAATACATAATTCCCGTTATCTTTTTTGATATTTTTGATAAAAAAATGTTAATTAATAAATTAATTTTCTATTTAGAAGAATATAGGGTTGAAAATATTAATGACTTTTAAAACAGTGGCTGTTATGCCATTGTTTTTATTTTGGTGTTTTGGCATACCAACACCCCGTTTTGGGATACACAAATGTTTTTCAGCTCGTTAAACTAGAGTTAACAAGCAAGTGCAGGGGTGATTGAATGCATGGTGAAACGGTAGTTGTACCTGTTGATCCACGAGAAATGACAAGGATTGTTACGGATAGTGGGGAGCTGCATATCATTCATGAGATCACGCTAGGTGATTTGCTTATCGTAACTGCCTTGTTTGCCATTATAATTTTCATGCTGATTAGCTCGGTGATTAGGAGGAAAAGCGTTGTATGAGGTTGTTGACTTTACCAAAACAGAGATAGCTCTTGTCTACGTTGTTTTTATCTCAGCAAGCTTATTTACTTTCCCACTCACACAATTGATTATGACGGCTATTGAGAGGGGCACTAATAAATGGAGATAGGCGGTCTGATGGCAGAAGCCTTCAAAGCGTTTATAGGGAACCCCGATATAATGGCTGTTTTACTTAGCTGGTCAGTAGGCATCGCAATTATACTTACAGTCATTGAGATTTATCATAAAACAAAACTGTAAGGGGTGAAGGAATTGAATTTATCAGGTGTGTGGGATTGGTCGTTTTTTTGGGACACGTTTGGCTTCATTTTAAGAACTGTTGCTTCATTCTTAATGATCATTGTAGCAATTATCGCTGTTGGTATGCTATTAACTGTCGTGATAAAAGCGGTTAGAGAAGGGCGCAGTTAGCATGAGAATGAATTTTTGGACACAGGAGAACATGCTTGAGTTTTGGGGTTATGTGAGAATGTTACTTGAAACGGCTGGACCAGGGGTGATGTTAGCCGCAGCCGTTGCAGCAGTTGGCTTTTTAATCCCTATTATCATTAACGCTTTTAAAAAAGCAAATACTGATGATGAGCAGGATTATGAGTACCGAGAATATTAATAATAGGCTTTGCCTATATTATAAAAATTTAAAGGTTAACTAACTATTAGGGGAGGAAATAACATGTTTGAAGGCGTATCATTACCATTTACAGTTGCAGATTTAGTTGAGTCAGGGTTTGAATTAATTGGTCTAGTATCAACATTCGTTTTACTTGGTCTTGCATTTATGTTCGCACCAAAAATCATTGCACTTATTCGCCAAGCATTTTCTAATCGTGGTAAGGCATAAGGGAGCTGAAAAGATCCGGGTAGGTAGTGTAAAGCTACCCACTCGGATTTTTTTTATAGGAGGACATTATGATTAAGAAAACATTAATTGCTACTTTGTGCGTGTTCTTGATTAGCTCACAAGTTTTAATGGCGCAGAATCATCCCTATTTCGGTACCACAGATGAAAGTCAATATTTATGGGCAGATCTCTATAACGGGGTTAGAACCTTTACCACAATTAGTTATGTTAGTGCATCTAATTCAGCCCAAATGAATTTTTACCGTACGATTGATGATTCGGCTAGTTTTATCAGTTCACAAGGCTTATCTAATGGCTCGGGAAGCGTAACACCGCCCGCAAGCACAACTGCAATTCGCTTAATTTCCAATGATGGTGGAGAAGTCTGTATTTCTTATGCACGCACCAGCAGCGGTAATGAAGTACAGTTTGACGGCTGTAGCAGCAATAATGGTGGCGATGATGGTGGGGGATCAGGGAATGATTGCGGCTGTATCTTTAATACCCCTGGTTGGTCTGATTACATGGATCGAATTGACGACATTATTAATGCGATTCCTTCTCCACCAAATTGGCAGCAGGTAGCGAATACGTTTCGGGACACAATAGTGCCTAGATTTATTAGTGACTTGGGTGATCTTTTAGGACATGCCCCCAATCCACCATCTGCACCAGCTTTTAATCATAATCTTACTGGTGAGATCGATGCGCCAAGAGGGCAGCTGCCTTCGGGATTAGATGATGCAGGATTTAGCGCTGATGATATTAGAGGGGGAGCTGAGGAAATAGAAGTAAGGGAAGATCCGACGGGTGGCTTTGACATTTTAGATCCAATTGGCAGTCTTCCTAGTCAGGATGAGTTTAAAGACAATATTCCTGATGAAGGTGACATGATTGCACCAGAAGTTCCAGAAGTGGATGCGGAAGCACCTGCTGCACCGGAGGAACAAGAAAATATTGCCCCAAGTCCACCAGATGTGGGAGGTACAGCACCCAATCCAGATGAGAGCGATAATCTAGCGCCTGGAGCACCAGAGGAACAGGAGAATATAGCACCAACACCGCCAGACGTTGAGGGAACAGCACCAAGCCCGAATGAGCAAGAGAACATGGCGCCAGAAGCACCAGACGAAGGTGATAACTTCGCACCAAGCCCAGGAGATGGAGATGGGACAACAGCCCCGATACCAGGAGATAGAGATAATCAAGCACCAGTACCTGGCGATGGGGGAGGTGTAGCGCCAATCCCCGGTAGTGATGGTGGAACAGTACCGATTCCAGGGGCAGGGAATGAAACAGCACCAATGCCAGGTAGAGACAACGGAGCAGCCCCGATACCAGGAAGGAGGTCGGATGAATGATTAAAATTTTAACACTAACCATTTTGTTGTCTGCCTTCCTGCCGTTTATGGAGATAGGAGCAAACGAAAACTTGTGGTATGGAGACGGGATTCTTCATGATGGTACATCTGTAAAGAGAAATGATTTTCCGATAGAAGCTTATGATCTTGATTTGGACACTATTTCACCGCGAATTGGATATCAGGTAGAAAATAAAGTTGAATTTAACTACCTCATGGATATTACAGGCTTTATCATGAATTTCTCAGCCACGTATAGCCACATAAATATAGAGGTACTATATTATAACGAGCAAGAGGAAACCGTTGAGAGTATGAGACTTCAGCCCAATAGATTCGATCACGATATGTACCATGAAGTAGACATTAAAAATGTCTTATCGATAAATATTGCATCCGCACAGTCTGGTCAATCTGTAAGAATCAGAGAAGTTGATTTTTTTGGAGTGCCAAGTAGTAACAACATCACTCTACCCTCAGCTGTCAATGTGGACATCCATAGAGCTGGACATAACGAAATTGATTTCAATATCAGCAATATTGATGATATAACCGAAAGAATCAAAGTCTATCAAAATGGAAGTCTAGTGGACGATATAGCGCCAGATGAATTAAATCAAGGTATTTACACAGCGAGAGGACTCGCACCAGAAACAAATTATGATTTCAATTTTGTGAGTGTGAGTACAGAGGGTTACGAATCAGGGGACGCAAACGTTAATGTAACAACAGCACCTATTCCAGAGATAGAAGAAATTGTGAATGTAGAGGTAGAAGCAAGTCATGATCGGGTCGATCTATCTTGGAGTATGCCTAGCAGTGGTTACGTTGATCACGTCAACATTTATCGAAGAACAACCACCGAACAAGAAATAAGTATGCTAGATTTTCTTAAGCCTATGATCGTCAACGCAAGCGAGGATTTTGCGCCACTGTTTGAGACCAATGGCACATACTTTAATGATCTATCGGTAGAAGAGAATAGCTCATATGAGTACAAGCTCACGACAGAGTACGCAGGAGTAGAAAGTCAAGGTGTTATCGTGCAGGCAACAACTGGCTTAATGCCTGCACCAGATCTTGATGGTGATGACTACGAAGAGCTACCAAACGGTGATTACCTTGTCACTTGGCAACAACCTGAAACGGGCCAAGTTAGGATTTTAGTAGATGGTAGGGAATATGTAACTGTACCTGCCTCTGATCATGCTTTTACGATTCCAGCAGCTGATATGCGCTACAGTTCTTTAGGAAGACCGCTCGTGAGTATTCAGACGATTGGGGAAAATGGCGAAGAATCGCCACCTATTGATTCTGATCAAGGCAATGCAGAAGTTCCTTTTACGGTTGTTGATCTTGTCACAACAACTAATGGTTTGTTGATGTTAATTGGATCGTTTGTGCTACTAGGGTTAGCGTTTATTTTTGCTCCAAAAGTTGTTCAGCTCATTCGTAGATCTATTAAAAATAGAAGTTCAGCTGACAGAGAGGGGCAAGCTCAAGCTAATTTCTCGGTGCGAGAGGAAAAAGCACAGGCGAGGGCAATGCGACAAGTGGAGCGATCACATTCAATTGGCTCTGGGCGAGCACCACGAGAAGGAAGAATAGGGTCGAGACAGCGTAGAGAACCAAGACAAGGGAGGGTGTAAGCGTGAATATGGCGTTATTGAACATAGTAATTGAAGTTGTATTTAGTGGGCACATGCTCTATGTTGCACCTTTTCTTTTCTTAATGATGCTAACACTATTTGCTGATCGGTTAATTGACTTGATCTATGATGCATTTGACAAGAGGAAGTATCGTTAATGGGAATTATTACACGAGCATTTGGGAACTTATTTGATCTGCTTTGGTCTGTAGGGGAGTGGATCTTATCAGGAATCGGCTCATTCTTTCAGTTTTTTATTGATCTGTTTTTAGGCTTTGTCAATGTGATTTTTGATGTGATTAGAGGGTTGCTCTACTTGCTTTATATGATCGGTGTTCTAGCTATAAGATTGTTTCAGGTTTTGCTAGAAGCAGCGCAAATATTATGGTCATTAATTGTCGGGTTCGGTAATACGTTAGCAAGTCTAGCGTATTCACCAAGAGGATCAGGTGGTCATGGCTATAGTGAAACGATTGGTCAGTTGTTTGATGCCCTGGAACCCATGCAGCTCTCTCCAATTGCTTATATTCTATCGTTTGCGCTCTGGTTTATTACCGCAATCTCAGCAATGAAACTGATTTCTTCTATTCGAGTAGGAGGGAGCTAGCATGTTTAACGTTTATGAGACCATTCGCCAATTCATCGATTCGATTTTTCAACCGCCGATTTCATTTTTAGATTTAGCGATTGAAAGACTACAAAGTGTGCGATTGGTGATGGCGCAAGGGATTAATTTAGGGCAGTACTTTAGCGTGTTTGGTGATCTACCTAGTGAATGGCAAATGGTGATCACCTCTGCTTTAGCTTCGACAGTGCTGTTAGGTACACTTTTAACATTTCGTTCAACAATGCGGTTATATTACGCCATTAAAGAGGGGGTGCACTGGTGGTAGTAGCGCCAATACATTTAGAAGCGATTTATCATATTTTAGGGTTTCTTTTATTAGCGAATGTGGTTGTCGGTAGTTACTTAGCGATTGAGAAAATCAATACATTTAGAAAAAAACGAAAGGGAGGGAAAGGAAATGGTTGATGCTTTTGTCTATATGTACGTGTTAGGAGCTGGAGCAAGCTTAGGTGTTGCAACAGTCGTTTATCTAGCATGGAAGGTTATCCAACGGTCAGTCAAGAAAAAGAAGGGGGACAAGCTGAGTGGGCTTATTAAATAAAAAGACAGATGAGGAATACGCAAATGAAACGACCGATCTGCTCATTGTCTTTGATGATGAAAAGAAAACGTCAGACATAAAGGTTGTGACGAGCCTAGATAAAGAATCGGTAACGGTTAATGGCAATTATAAAGTGCCGTTGCAAAATTGTGAGATCACTGTGGGTAAAGAGGGCAGACACTTTTTTTACCGAGCACCTTCCCGATCAATTGAAGAGGTGGAACGATTAGCGCAGCTGGAGCAAAAAATCGTCCTCACTCAAATCACAAGCTATCGTCCGCCAGAACCGCCTAACACAATGGATATGACCAAGCTACTATTGTTCGGACTCCTATTTGTTGCATTTATCGCAATGATCTTTATTTCATAGCAGTATATGTAAGCTGTCAGATGCAATTAACTTTGAAGAGAAAGGGGATAACTCAGTAAATGCAGAATACGGACATGCAGCAAGGTATGCATAATGCCGATAAACTACAAAGCGTCATATCGGATGATCTATTTCCACAGGTTGCTCATATTTCAGATGTGAAGCAAGTACTTGAGGAAATGACCAGTAAATCACAATCACTTCGAGAGCCACAAATGCAGGCATTAATTTTTTTGAAAAGGTTGGGTGAAAACAAGTACCTATACCCTGACAAAAATCCATACAAAGAGATTTATGACTATATTACGAAGCAGGGGAAAACAGATGTTGCTAACCCTGATTATTACCTCGACACAATCGAAGCATTAATCCCTAAACCACCGAAGCCAATTGTAATGGCTCCTGGCGATAAGGGAGGTAAAAGATAATGGCACATCATCTTTTTATCCAGGGGGCATTAGGATCGGGAAAAACATTCTTAATGAGCTTACTGGCGCACTACTGGAAGGAGAAGACAGAGCGTAACGGTGGTCAGGTTGCGCTTTTTTCAAACTATGAGCTTGCCGACAGCTATCCGATGACCCATTACACCGATTGGTATAAGGTAGCCGCAGCACAAGGCTCTATATGCTGCTGGGATGAGTCACAGATGGCTTTTAGTAACAGAAAGTGGAGCAAGTACGGCTCAACAGTAGCGACAGAGGTATTGATGTTTACAAGGAAAATGCAGTCGGTACAAATGTATTGTAGTCCTAGCATTAACAATGTCGATAGTCGCATTAGGCAAATTGTTGAGATTCTGATAACCGTTAGAAAAATGGGTGATCGTGGCTTTCAGCTCCACTTTATGGACTATCAAACGAAACAGTTCATGCATACACAATTCATTCCAATGTGGAAGGCTAAGCGTATTTTTAAGCTGAACCTTTACGACACATATAACATGGTGCAAGGTTTTCCATTGCCTAGCACTGAACGTGAAGGAAGAGATTTCTTTGAGACATTAGATCAAATTCATAATGAAGCAAGGGGGAAAACAAAACGTGGATCTAAGCAACCTATCATTAGTACCTCGTGATTATAAAAAGAAAGATCCTCGAACCCTACCATACTTATATCCAGAGACATTAAACATTGTTGCATACGCTAAAAAAGTACAAGCTTTCAGCTACTATCAAACGTTAGAAGTAGCTGAGGACTTGGCAAGGCGGAATGGCTTTTTATTATTACCCTACAGCTGCATGCATTGGCAGCGAGCAAAGAATTACGGTGTAGATCGCAAAGTAAAGATCGGACGTAAATCATTCTTTATGCTCAGACCACACGAGCTTACCAAAGGTGAGCTTAATAAGCTGAGGGATTATTTAATTGAGGAGGTTGGTCATGAACCAGACATTAGCTGAAAAGATACAAAGTGACAGTCGAGTGTTAAAGCGATTTTCAAAGTTACTTTTAAAAACAGTTCAACAGAAGTACCTAAACGAAGATTTCAGTGACATAGAATATAGTCAGATTATTAACCTAATGACCGTCATTGATCACAAAACAAGAGAGATAGAATTTGAGGTTAGTAGCTACTTCAATAACTATGATCGTAGGTATTGTGTTTATTATCCTCAAATTGATAAAAGGGTGTGAGTAAATGGACTTGATCATTAAACAAAGTCATGCTGCTGTTCTTTTGTTAAGTATGAGTATGTCGAGGCGGAACGTAAAACGCACTTTTAAAAAGGCAGGTAATAAGCACTTACTAGAACAGTATGACGGCATTAAATCACATCTAGAACAGAATATAAATGGTTTATCAGATGGCCAAGGGGATAAACATTGCCGACTGTTATTAAGTGTTGTTGAACTGGAAATGATCGATGCGTTTACTGACTGGTACGTGCCGAAAGTAAGAAAAGTTCTAAAGCAAGCGACAAACAATAAAGTAAGTCAGATAGATCAAGAGCAGCTACAAGCCTTGGTAGATATTAAAGCAGAGATTGAGGTACTCGCTTATGCGTAGAATTGTTATGCTGCTGTTAATCGGATTTTTTGTTATGACGGGGGAGGTTTCAGCAAGTAGAGAGCTGTTAGGAGTATATGAAAGTGAACTATTCACTATTGTGGATCAGAAAAATGCAGTAACAGATCGTTCAAAGTTAATTGAGCTTACCAGAAAAGAAAATGAGACAGCTAAATATGTTCGAGCATATCGAAAGCTTTCTGGTGGTGGGGTTATGGATGATTTGGACATTAATCAATCCTATGAGGGTGAATTGCCTGAAGTTGTGACAGTTGGTGAACGCTGGATCAATAACAGCACATATGCCTTTGGTGGTGGGCGCAATGATTATGAAATTGCACAAGGATTGTTTGATTGTAGCTCTTTTGTTCACTGGGCATTTGATCAAGTGGGTATTGAATTAGGTAATAGGACAAGTGTAACGACTGATACACTTAAATATGTGGGTTATTCGGTTAGCTATGAGAATATTCAGCCAGGGGACTTAGTGTTTTTTGATACTTATAAGGTTGATGGACATGTGGGTATATATGCAGGGGATGGCATGTTTATTGGGGCGCAAGGAAGTACTGGGGTGGCTTATGAGAGTATGGATGGGGGGTATTGGAGAGAGAGGTTTAATGATCGAATTATAAGAATTCTTTGGATTTCCTAATGTAATATTTCCTTAAAATAACTAGAACATATGTTCCTTTTTAGACGGAATTCGATTATAATATTATTAGAGGTGATCAAATGTCTGAGGATAAGCAATTACACACATATAAAGACTATCCTTATCTCATTTATACTCGTGTCTCTACCGATAAGGACGAACAGAAGGATTCACTATCTAACCAGATTGATATTTGTCGTTACTGGTTGGAGCAGCATGACTACGAATGGGATGAGCGTTCCATATTAAAGGATGAAGGGAAATCAGGAACGCTTTTTCTTGAACGTACAGCACTTCAATTAATCCTTAAGAAAGCACGTAATCGAGATATTAAAATGGTTGTCTTTAAATCCATTCACAGGCTTGCTCGTGACCTCAAGGATGCCTTAGAGGTTAAGGAGGTGCTTCTTGGTCACAATGTCCGTGTGGTGACTATTGAGGAAGGTTACGACAGCGAATATGAAGGCAAAAACGACATGAAGTTTGAAATGTTCTCCATGTTTGCAGCTCAATACCCTAAAACACTTTCCGTATCAATTAGTGCTGCTATGTCTGCCAAAGTTAGACGAGGGGATCACATAGGTAAAGTGCCATACGGCTATGATCGTGTTGAAAACAAGCTTGTTATAAAAAAGGACGAAGCAAAGGTTATTAAGAAAATCTTCTCCTGGTACGTCAATGATAACATTGGCATGAAAACTATTGCAGTAAAGCTTAATGAGCAAATGGAACAAGGTTTAGTACCTCCACCAAAGCACGGCTCATACTGGCAGCTAACTACTATCAACAGCATTATTAAGAATAGAACCTTCTGTGGCGACTTTATCTACAATCGCTTTTCTAAAATAAAAGTAGATGGCAGGAAGAAACGGATTGAGAACCCTAAAAGTAAGTGGGTTATTATCGAAGAGCATCATCCTGGCATTGTCTCAAAAGAGGTCTATCAAAAAGCGAATAGTAAAGATGTTATTAACCGTAAGCGAAAGATTACACCATGGAATGAATTTAGAGGATTATTGCAATGTGCCCACTGCGGTTCAAACATGGTAATTTTAGAATCATGGAAGAAGAAAAAGGATGGTTCCAAATCACATTGGAAATATTTAAAGTGCAGTAAGCGGAGAAGATCAGGTTTGTGTGTGAATCATAAGCCTATGACTTATGAAGATCTTAGAGAGGTTATTCTCCAGGAATTAAAGATTGAAAGTGATAAGATAAGCCTTAATTTTAATGAAGCGCTGTTACATAGTAATCAAGGTAAGATCAAACAACTCGAGAAACAACAATCAGAACTAACTGGCAAACAAAAAAGGCTATTGGATATATACTTGGATGGTATTATAGATAAGCAGAAATTTGATGATAAGAAACGTGAATTAGATATGAAAATACAGCGTACAGAAGAACAAATTTTTCTTTTGCACAGCAAGGATGAACATAAATATAACGTGGAGCATATTAAAGATGCTCTTGAGCAGCTGAACGACACAGAACAAGATCTGTATCATGTCTTTAGAACTCTTATAGATAAAGGGGTTGTTTATGAAGATGGCTGCATAGATTTAGGGTTTTCATTTAAAAAAAACATTAAAATATAAATTAAAGTATTGATATACAGAACTATTGCTTATGCTTTAATTGACACGCACTCTCAACAGGATTGAGAGTGTACGTGTTTTTATTTCTCTTTTTTTAAATTTAAACTCCATTTTTCTATGTCCACACCAAACTCATCAGCAATTTTGTTCACAAAAAAATTATTGACTATTTCAAATTCAGAGCAAATTTTATCATAATAGGGATATTGCTTTTGGAGTTCCCCAATAGGTGTTAAGTAATAGTTTTTCTGATCATTCTTGTTTATATATGTGTACCATCTACGGTAGTTACTTTGATTTTCAGTTAAAAAAGAATTTAGAATTCTAATTGTTTGATTAGTTAAATTATACAGGAAAATTGCATCATTATTTCGAAAACGCTTTTTTCCAGTATCTCCAAGAATCTTAATTTCATCACGAAAGAATTTATATATCTCAAAATAGGAATCAATAGTTTCGCTAAAATTATCATACTCAAAATTCACTTTAAATATTGTTCTTTTAGTATCAAGATAATTTCTTATTTGTTTTTTATATAAGTAAGCTGGATTATCAAATATTATATTAAACCCACCTATGTTCATTTTCTCTACACGCAAAGCCCACTTATTCGTAAAAAGAAGTAGTAGGAGGCCAGTTAGTAGAATCAAAGGGATAATCATGTAAAGTCCAGTCGATATAAACTGTAAATTCAACCAAAAAGTTGAAAGATAAGAATTTTTGATACTTTGAAGTTCGAAATTAAGCAACACGAATGTAAGGGCAATAATTAAAAATAAAAAAGTTAGACGCTTCATTAGTTTACCTCATATAATTTAATGGTTTTAATTTCCAGAGTAACGTGTAAATACCTTATTAAACATGTATGGTTTTCCTATATATCCTTTTTGCGGAAATTGATTTAACCAGTCAGAGAATTCGTTAATAAAATTCTCGGAATTAGTTTTTTTGTATCCTCTAATTACTTTGGCTATAGAAATGAATTTCTCAGGAATTTGAATAGCTTCTTCTCCAAAATACCAGAAATCCTTTGATACTAAAACAAATTTTCCTGTTAAATCTCTATTATAGTTTAATGTGTTTGTTTCACCATGTGGCAAACTGTGGTGAGAATCTTCTTGAACAAATGGAGAGTTTATATTAGTCCTATGGTAAATATTATCTCCGTACATTTGACGTTTACTTCCATTCATTTTGGGTCGTTTCTTGATAAAACGTAGATCATCCCAGTAGTCGTCGAAACTCATTTTTTCACTAACCTTCATTGCATATATTACTTTGTTTTTAAAAGGGCTATTTTTTGATGCAGAACCAATTCCAACCACCCAATCTCCAATGCATGCATTGCGCCTTAATATAGGTTTACATGTAGCTAACGTGCAGTATGATGTGAAGGGGTTTGGTGCAAATCCATAATCTCTTGTAACTATATAGCTATACAAATTCAATTACATCACTCCTAACAAGTTCCACGATTACCCAAATAGGGTCTTGGTTCACCGGAGGCATCTTCCCATAAATCATTTCCCTCCAGTGCAGAAATGATTTTTGGAAAACTCCAAGGAACACATGCATCAGCATAATCTGTTAATGCTTCTGGTAAATCAGCGTCCGTTGCACCAGGTAAAAAAACGCCTACAACTCTTTTATCACCATTCATTGCTGCATAATTAATCTCCCAATTCACCCACTCTCGTTCATGTGTTTTAAGTCCTACTAAAACTACCACTTTACCAGCCCAATCGATTCGGGATCTTAAAATTGATTTTATATACTCTTTATTTGTTGCATTATTAGGCTCGCTTTCGATGATAGAACTATCTCTAATATCATATTTCTTTGATATTAAATTTTTAAAAGATTCTATATATTGCTCATCGCCTCCATAATGAGATACGAATAAGTTTACTTTTTCAGACATATCACTTCTCCCCTTTCCAATTTCTCCATAGAAACACAAATAGCTCGTTTGTACATTTTTTAAGTATTCTTTCTGATAATAGTTTGAACCCTTTTCTATCAGCGACATACAGAGTAATAATGTACATAATATTACGATATGCTGAACTATTACTGTCTAATTCACTAATCTCATATAGCTCATCCTCTGAAATATTATCATTATAGGCTATTTTCATCATTCGCTTATAAATTTCATTTACGTTATAAAAGCACTCTTCTTTTCCTAGGAATAAACTGTCTTTATTTAATATTTTCAAGTCATTAGAAATACCTACTTTTTCAAGGTCCCTACAGTATAAATGAAGACTATCACTATAGTGAGTATAGGATCCAATATCAACATCTAACCACCCAGCTATGACCTCTTGTAAACTTGTAAACTGAATTAAGTTATAAGGTAGACCTAAAAGAATATCGTTACTTCTCATAATTTGTGTCCATTCTAACTTATTATTTCTAACTTTTAATAAAGAGCAAATGTTACATGGAATATCTTGATTAACAGGCTGTCCTTGGTTATCGGGGGAATCAATTTTAGGATCCCAAATTGATATTACAACTTGACGACTATCTGTATTATTTTTGAGTGTTAAATAAGCACGTTCTAATTGGTCGATTTGAAAATTATGTCTAATCCTATATCCGTATGCACCATGATATTGATCACTAATACCAGAGAACCTTGGAAGTGATGGGTTCCAATAATTTATAACTTTAGCATCTTTACTTCCAAATAGAATCCAAATCAATTCAGCAAGAGCAAAGCCTATACTAATAGGGGGGACTCTATTTGTTGTCCAACGTTGTGTGGGGTCTTCAATATGAATGAGAGCATGTAATAATTCTATATTGTTGCCTGACCTACTAGGTGTAGTTATATTTTGCTCACTCATTAATTCACTTGTTGCTTTACTCCAGACCTCATTCGCATCCTTTCCTGTAAACGAATAAAACATAACACTTTTGCACCTCACTTTAATTTATATACTGATTAATATTCCATTTAGGAGGATAAAAATATTTAATATACCCCATTTCACTTGGTTTATATAATTGTTTAATCCTAGAACGGCCGGATTCCCCATTTAGACTAGGATAAGCTACACGAGTATATTTGTCAGTTTCACAGAAAAGATTCTGACAATCAATTAATTGAAGTGGTCTTCCCCACAAGCTATGGAAACTCAGACCCAAACACTCAAATTCTTGGTGTTGTCTCTCTGCCATGTAGCGTATAATATCTTCATCGGTATAATTTCCTGTGCTATCAAAACATTTCTTTATTCCGCTGCTTGCTCCGGGCCCTGCAACAACATAGGACATTTCACTAAAATTACACAATTCACTATAATTAATATCAATACTGAATTGAAAAGCTAAGAATTTCCCGAAAGTTGGATATTTTATTAGTAGGTTGTAAAGTTCCTCCAAACTTTTAGCTTTAGCTATCTTTTGTGATAATCTATCTTTCATTATTGTCTCTAAAAGAGCCAAATTGTTTTGATGCTTCTTTTGATATTGAAATGAGCTTTTTCCTGAAGGCATAATATAGGCTGCTGAATAAATTCTCACATTATTCAACAGTTGATCGTTGAGGATTTTATCGTAGGTGTGAAAGTCATAATTCTTATATGTAATCTCCCCTAAATTGTTCTCTAGTAATTCCCAAGTCTCTATTTTATTAAATAATTTAAATAGCAAAATTCGGAAAAGAATGTCTTCTGGAAGTAAATCTGAATTTTTATATATTATATTCTTAATTAAATATTGACTTACTCTATCTGATGCTCTGTAAGCATTAGTGAAGCGATACTTTAATAGAATTGGATCATCTGTAAAAGGAGGATTTTGATTTTCTAGTTTTTTTAAAAAAATTTCTTGGCGTTTCGCAGCAAACATCCAATAGTTATCGTATATTTTTGATGGTACAGGTTTTTGTGAAACATTTATACTCCTTATCTTTTTGTCTAGGATCTTGTTATTTTTCTGACTGTCTTTTTTTATTACTTGGCTTAGTAGAATTTTCTCAATAATATCAGTGGAATCTTTTAGCTTTCCATTATTATAAATCTTAAAAACTAATTCTTTGTGTTTATTAGCTAAGTCTTTATAAGCTGATATAATGTCTTCATGAATAGTTTTACTGTACTCTAGTTTATCTTGATTTCGGTTAATTAAAAAAACTTTTCCTATATTAATCTCTTTTAAGATTTCCATCTCTGGTAAAAGTATCATATTCATTTGAGTTTCAGAAATCCCATTTGCTATCCCATAAGCATAAGTAGACCACCATGATCTGTCTAGAAGTACAGTTTTTCCTTGCTTTAAATCAGGTAAGATGCACCTTGTTAATATGTCTATGTGCGAAGCTATATGCAATAGCTGGAGGCTAATATTATTTAAATCATTATCTATGTACTTTTTAATATCATGATGGAATTTGTAGACAAATTGACCCAAGGTCCGTTTTTGTTTACCGGGGAAACTATAAACTGAACAAGGAATGTATTCATTCTCTAATCTTTTCTTAATTTTTTTTATAATAGTAGTTTTTCCAACATTGTCTACTCCCTCAAAAATGTATAGTGTTCCTGTACTTTTTTCTGTCAAGTTAGTCATCTCCTATTTAGAAAAGTAATTCTTTGTCTCAACAATTAGGTATATATTTATTTAAGATCCTATTGAATCAATTATACTATTATTTTTCCTCTTTTTACAACAATTATTTACATAATTATCAATTGCGAATGAAGTGCATTGATTTGCAATCACTACGTATTACAAACACGATTCAAAAACTAGGTGTTAAGGGGCGTTCACAGGCTGTTGTAGAGCTTTTGCGTATGGGGGAGCTTCAGCTCTAAACAAAACCGACTTTCCTTCTTGGAAGTCGGTTTTGTTATTAGTGTAAGGATAATAATATTACCATATTCGATTCTTTTATAAACAGCTTCTCATTAGTTAAAAGCACAGCCCAAACATGTCAATAAACGATTAGAAGTAAAACAAGTATTATTCATATAACAACGAACATCAGGATATACTTTATTTCTTTTTCCTTATGTACTCGTTGATAAAATATGACCTTAAACAATTTATAAATGATAACTAAGGTATTAGTTATCAAGAAAGACAATAAATTTGTATTGAGATTCCAAGAAGTATTAAGAAAAAATAAGAATAACATTATTTGGAGAAAAAAGATTGAAACTAACTTTAAATGATCAAATCTACTACTAAATAGAATTTTATATCTTTCTTCATTAATCAAGATTTTCCCTCCTTAGTTGAAAAGCAGTTCAATACTAACGGCTATTAAAAATGTTGCAGTAACTCACTTCTCTGATGCATTTTTACACGAGGTGCTACGAGACTATGGCTCAATATACCAATAGTAGTATTTTAATTCACGTACCCCCACAAGGTGCGACTCCATGTCCGTCCCTTCATATCCACGCAACTCTTAATTTCAATCCACGCACCTACACAAGGTCCTGCTACTTTTGAAGGGTTTTTAATTTATTTGTAGTCGCACTCTACATGAGTGCGTGGATTGAAATCATTTGCCACGTTGTCTAGCTCCCTTCCTAATTGGGGTCGCACTCTACATGAGTGTATTTCGCAATTAAAAAATGAACTATTTCGCAATTTAATTTTGAACCACCTCGAAAGGGGGAATTCACAAACTTAGAGTATTGATTTTATTACTGCGCGGCTTGACATGGAGTCTCTGCTAGCATGACTATTTGGCGAAGGAAAGCGGTAGCAAAGGATTTCGCATCCCCATCAGGGTATCATGATCGCCACTCCATATTAAGAGTGAAAGTTCGGGATTCACAAACTATGAGTGGTTCAATTTTAACTTAACAACTGGTTCACTTTTCAGTTAACATATACAAACAAGCATAATTGCTTGTCCTTTTAGATATTATTCAAAAATTTCACTAGCTAAATAGCTTAATGAGTATAACGCGGTCAGGTAAGTAACACATTACTTCAACTAATTAACATACCTCCATAAAGTGACTAGAAAAATCTTACCTTTAAGTAACTGCGAAGAACCTTGGCATTATTTATGAGATTTTAATTCAAACATAGTATCCAACATTAATAAACCGAAAACGAAAAATAAGAAACAGTCTCATCACTCATCCAAATCTTAAGCTCATAGCGATTCTCTCTATCTACATAAACTATTGCTGTTCCCATGCACATTTCACGATAGGTGTAATAATGCTCTCCGTAAATAGCAATAGCCTCTTCTACTGTAAGCCCCACTTTAAGTCCTGAGCTGGTAACGATGGACGGGTCACTGACTAATAAAGAAATGACCCTATCATCACCATCCATTGTTATGCGAAAATCATTGCTTTCAAATAGATAGCCGTCATCCTCATTCATCATCCGCTCAAACTGATTTAGATAATTTAATTGTTTAGCCGACAAGCTGCTATTTAAGGAAAATCCTGCAATCTGCTCATTAGCTAAGGTAGTTGTTCTAACAAAATAATGCTGACTTTCTAGTCCTGACCAGATTAGAAAGAATAATACCGGGACGAATGGCAACGAAATTAGTAGCCAACCCATCCACTTGTATTTATTTAGGAGAAAAACTCCAATAAAGGGCGAAGCTATTAAGAGCGACAAAATGACAATAATCAACTATAAAACCACCTTTTAATATTTATCTATGTCATTAAATGATAAGCTAATTATAGCCTTAAATTTATTGTTTATCAATAAAAATTATTTTTTTATCAATATATAATAACAAATTTTTTGTTTTTTTAAGGTAGTTGTTATCAAATAGTGAACAATTAATGAAAAAGCAAAAAAAACATCATAAAAAAGATAGCTTTAATTACCATAATATTGTATTGTCAATTTAAGTGTTGAATTTACGATTGGTGGTGATAGTATGAGAGGTTCAAACAATAAATTTATGCTGTTACTCATCATTATTTTTCCATTAATAATTTCATGTAGCGACAGCTATACATTGACTATGGATTCTCCACCAGAGTTTGAATTAAAAATTGCCAGAGCTGGAGATAACCCTGATCAGTCAGAACTGCAAAGTAAAGATGGTTTAATTATTGAAACCACCTTTTGGAATGAAGAGCCTGAGGTGTTTACCCAAGATGACTTACTTAACCTTGTGTTTAGCTTATCAAGTGTAGAGGCTGAGCCCTATGAAGTAAAGATTAATAAATATTGGCTCCAATTTGATTTTGCTAATGCTGCGGACCAGCCTAATAAAGGTTTTGGAATTGCTAATTATGAGGATGGATCAAGGTCATGGTGGGAGCTTGAAATAGACAGTAAAGGAGTAGTCGAATATAGCGCGCCAGATCATGAACCTGGTCTTAATAGAGCTGTTATTATTTTTCAGTGGATTGATGAGAATTCGATGGTTCTTGGTCAACAATTTGTCCGCTTTAATTTAAATGTTATTGAATAACAGGTGTTGTGAATTTAGTGATTCTAATAATTCCATTTAACAATTTATGTAGCTTCGCGTCTCACTAAACGCAAATCTAGCTTAACAGACTAATAGCTTAATTATAAGGAGTAAGAATATGTACATTGATCAATTAAGGAAAGATTATATAAAAATACAGTTGGACTTTATTCAATCACATAAAAACAAAAAGAAATATTACACCTTATCAGCGCTTGTCCTCATTGTTTATTTCATTATTTTCGAACTAGTAAGGAGATACGCTGCTTTTCTTGATGGCAAGGCCTTTTCCTTGTTAACTTTCTTTATTTTTGCTTTGTGTCTGTTTATCATAAAGAAAATTAGAACTCGATTAGTTTTGCGCGAATTCGATCGAGCTGAGCTTCAGAAAAAGTTTGAAGCCCTTTTTATGTCTCAATCGTTAACGCTTAGTCAGTTTCAAATTGTTCAAAGTAGTATTGGGCAGCGTCTTAAGGAAAAACGGAATAAGTTATTAGTTGTGCTGGCTGTACTTGGTGTCTTCGCTTATCCAGTCTGGCATCGCTTGCTTAGTCTAATGATCGGGGAACAAGATTTATGGGTGAATTTAGATGACAGTTTTACCTTAATGAGTTTAGTGTTCTTGGCTATCGTTATTAGCTACCAATTAGTTATGGCTGTATTAGACATGCTCCAAAGTGAGTATACGACCTTACTGAGTTTACGTCAGTCATTAGAGGATTACTTACTTATGACCAATAGTGCTAAGGATCAGCATTTAAGCGCCAGATAAGGAGGTGTTGCATTAATTGCAACACCTCCTTACTTGTGTTTTAAGGCAGCTTATTTCCCGCTGCTAGGTACAGGTCATACCACTCTTCACGGGTTAACTTAATCTCAGTTGCTTTGGCAATATCAGCAAGTCGCTGTTGATTCATGGTTCCGACAACGGGTTGAATTTTAGCTGGATGGCGGAGAATCCAAGCAATGGCAATAGCGGAGTCTGTTACCTCATATTTAGCCGCTAGTTCTTGGAGCTTCTGATTCAACTCTGGAAATTCTTTGTGTCCGATAAAGACACCCTCCATCATACCGAATTGAAAAGGGGACCATGCCTGAATCGTCATATTGTTGAGCCGGCAGTATTCTAGGATGCCGTTGTCTCTAACAATTGCTTTGTCGTGCGCCATATTAACATTGAAGCCAGCATCAATCATCGGGGTGTGCATTAAGCTGAATTGAAGCTGGTTAATAATTAAGTCTTCTTCTAGATATTTTTTAAGCAATTCTATTTGGCCTGGGTTTTGATTACTGACACCAAAATGCTTAACTTTACCTGCTGCTTTAAGTTCAGCAAATGCCTCAGCAACTTCCTCTGGTTCGACGAGTGTATCTGGTCTATGTAAGAGGAGGATGTCTAAGTAATCAGTCTTTAACCGTTTTAGGCTACCTTCAACGGAGTTGATAATATGCTGTTTTGAGAAGTCAAATTGTCCCTTGCGAATGCCGCACTTAGATTGCAGAATTATTTCTTCCCGAATAGTAGGGGACATGTCAATGGCATCAGCAAAGATTTGTTCAGATAAACCTCTACCATAAATGTCGGCATGATCAAATAGATTTACGCCCAGATCAAGGGCGTTGTGAATGACGTGTTGTGCTTCTGCTTTTGTTAACCCACTCATACGCATACAGCCTAATGAAATGGCACTCGTGTTCAGGTTGCTTGTACCTAGCTCAATTGATTTCATCTTATCATTCCTTTCTTAGCATTATTGTAACATGGCTAAGTAGGAAATGCTTAGTTCGGGTCACTTAAGGGCACAAAGCCTGTCTCTGCAACAAGCTGCTGGCCTTGCTCAGATAATATCCAGTCAATTAATGCCTGCACATTCTCATTGGTATCATCAACTGTAATGGCGTAAAATTCGCTACTCAGTGGATAAGTTCCATCCTGAATCGCTTCAATTGAAGGGTAGGCAGCATCAATCGTTAAAAATTTAATGTCATTGTCAGCGATCATGTCCATTGCAAAGAAGCGGAATGAGTAGCCGATGGCATTGCGGTAATTGCGATAGTTAGCTGTTTGATTAAGGATACCACCCATACCATCGATGATATCTTCAGATGGTGCTTCCATAATTGGAGTGTTATCCATTAGGTTTTGTAAAGCCGTTTGGCTACCACTATCCTCTGGACGTTGAAAGGCACGGATGCGGGTCGAACGTCCCCCGAGCTCAGACCAGTTGGTAATGTCACCACTATAAATGCCTTTAATATCTTTAATTGATAGTTCATCGATAGGGTTACGTTTATTAACAAAAAAAACAAAAGCTTCTCGGCCGATCGGTGTTAGGTTAAAGCTTAGACCTTTTGTTTCCGCTAACTGCAACTGATTCTTAGATGGTCCTGCTGCAAAGATAACATCAACTGCTCCATCTAATAGGTTTTGATAGGCTTCTGGCGTTGTGGTCAGCATTACCTCACTGTCATAGGATTCGTAGGAACCCTCAGGATAAGTTGCTTGTGCGAAGGCAGCATATAAAGGATATAAACCAGTTGCACCATCAAGACGAGGTAGATCATCGGTTAACTGTAAGGTTGCTGGTTGATCAAGTGAAGCGAGTGTGCCGTCATTGTCAAATGGGGTGTACCGCCACATCTCTGGCTCCTCACCATCTAACGTTGCTAAGCTATTCTGGTAAATGAGGAACCCGGAAAAGCCTATGACTACCACCAGCCATAAACCACCGCAAATAAGTTTTAATTTCGTCCGTACTGACTTTGAGAAAATGTCATATACATCAATGACAATGATTAACCACACCATGATCGCTGTCGCTGCAATCAGAACGGGGATACGTGGATGGCCCCCCATAAAAAGGGTAACTAAGCTTGCAACAAAGGCAACAAAACCAATTAAAATTGCCGCTGAAAAAATGACTGTAAACCGCTGGAAATTGTTCATAGAGATGGATCCTTTCACAGAAATGGAATATATTTCATGATCAGTTTATCACAGTTTCTATTTTTTGACACGCTATTTTTTTATGTGAGGTTTTTATTAGGTACTTAATAGGGAAGCATAGTATAATAGACGCAAATCCTACATAAAAGAAGGTGGTTGCTGTGAATCATCATGAGGTTCTCACAAGGATGCTGTTAGAGGGAGCAACAGAGCAAGAGGCTTTTGCTTTTTTTGATCAATTAGAGCCAATTGAAGTTAATGCGATGTTTGGCTTATGGCGCGGAAAAGAAATTAGAACAGGTCACCCACTAGATGGTCTTTTAGAAGGAACGGGTTGGTTTGGTAAAAGATTCGAGGATCAGGAGCATGTTCACCCACTTGTGTTTGCTCGTCCTGACCAGACGCTGTACTATCTAGATCCAAGCTTTGTTCCACTAGAGCTACCGATTGAGCGTATTCCAGAGCGTTATTTCTCACTAGGCGTTAAGCTATTAGAGCTAGTCGCCAGCACTACAAAAAGTAAAGCACGATTACGGTTGTTAGATTATCGTGGTAAAGCAAGTGCCAGCATGGTCTATGATACCAAGCCAATTATTGATGTGTTTAGAAAGATTGATCAAGATACGTTACTTGGTGTCATGGATATGAAGCAAACTAAACATAAGCAAGCCTATTTCTTTAGTTTAGAACGAGTACGCTAGGAACAGAAAGGATTGATAAAAAATGGAAAATATCGCAAATATCGCAATAGTGACGGGAGCATCGTCAGGAATTGGTCGTGAGCTGGTGAAATTAATTGATCAAGAGTATGCCAGTCTAGATGAGATATGGGTTGTTGCTCGACGAGAAGAGCGCTTAACTGAGTTGCAAAATGAAGTTCTTGTCAAGCTGGTACCTTGCGGATTAGATTTAATGAGAGTAAGCAGTTATGATGAACTGAGAGAGAAGCTAGACGAACATAAACCAAATGTGAAATTGTTAGCCAATGCAGCTGGCTATGGTAAGTTTGGTAAAATTGGACAGTTATCTTTAGATGATGAACTGGGTATGGTTAGATTGAACTGTGAGGCATTAACAGCGGTAACCAGTATCGTGCTGCCCTATATTCAACCGGGTGGTCGTATTATTCAGATTGCCTCATCTGCGGGCTTTGCCCCTCAGCCTAATTTCGGTATTTATGCGGCAACAAAGGCTTACGTTATCTCATACAGTCGCGCTTTAAACGAGGAATTGCGTGACCGTCACATTATCGTTACAGCGGCTTGTCCAGGTCCTGTTGAAACAGAGTTCTTTGATGTAGCAGGTGAATCGGATCGTAGTTCAATGATTGCTGGTTTACCTCGAACAACGCCTGAGCAAGAAGCACGTCACGTCCTTGCTGCAAGTCGAAACGGGAAAGCGATCTCGACGAAAGGACCAGTGGCATCAGGGTTCCGCTTTTTAGCCAAAGCTTTACCAGTTGGCGCCTTATTGCTGGCCATGCGTTATCTCAATAAAATGAAATAAGCTTAATCCTGCCCCCAACAAGTTAATTTGCTTGTTGAGGGCAGCTTCTTTATCTTATTAAGAAGTACGTAGCAGGAAATCATATGTTTCTTTTAATAAGCCGTTTGCCCAGCTATGGAAGTCATTCTGCTGATAACGCCGATATGTTCCTTCTTGTGCAACAATCAGGTACAGATACAGGTCATACCATCTTATCCTAATTTGTTCCTGCGCTGAAAAAGTCGACTTACCATATCCAGCTAGAAATGGTCGATCGTTTTGATGACTGCGAAAGCCGACCTCCAGCAAAGGGTCTCCCCACAAGCACCGCTCAAAATCAATGATACCGCTAATTTGTTTGTTATCGACAAACACATTACCCGCCCATAGGTCCCAGTGGACAAGCTGTGCGGATTCAACTGCTTCAAAATAGTACTTGTGCTTTTTTAAAAGTTCGAGTATAGCCTGATCAGAAACACTTAACGGAATCGCTAGCGTTAAACGATCCTGAATGGCCCATACTATCATTTGATAAAAACAATCAAACCAATTGTTGGCCTGGAGTTTTTTCTCACCTGGATAGCCAAAGGTAGTGTTTGTTAGTTGATTAAGGGTGAAATTATATTGACCAAGCTGGTATAAAAATATGTCCTTTGCTATATTTTCATGTAATTTCGCTATTTTGTTTAATGGTGTCCCGATAATCTCTTCCATGAAAAAATAAGCAGAAGGACACTGGTGCCGTGAAAAGTCATAGGCTAGGACAGCCGGCACAGGGATGTTCGTTGCTTGCTTTACCAGCTCAAGCATGTCTACTTCCGTTTGGAGTATGTTGTGCTCATAAGTCATAACTTGCGTCATAGGTGTCGGTGCGATCTTTAAAATAACAGGCTGATAACCGATAAAAGAAATTCGGTAGGCATTATTAAAATAACCATCTGTTAACTCTATAATAGCTTCAATCTGCTGAGCTGGAAAATGAGTTGATACGAGATTATTAATTTGTTTAGTAGTAAGTTGTGACTTAGTTGAACTATGCATGAAAGCGCTCCCGTCTTTTTGGTTTTTCTTTATCTTATCAGAAATAGGAGCGCAAAACGAGTTGAATTGTGACAAAATTAACAATGGAATGATTTATTTTTCACCTAAAACGGTAAAAAAATGTTATCATACAAGAAAGGTGTCTAAGTCAATATAGAAGGGGGTTAAGACGGTGGAGAATGAAGTTGTAAACCGTCCGATTGCTCAAATTGAAAAGAATATTCGTTATATTAACGGTATTATAAAGCATAAAGGAAGAGAAATACTTAAAAACTATAAGATAACTACCCCGCAGTTCATCGCCCTACAATGGTTGTTAGAAGATGGCGACTTAACAATTGGTGAATTGTCTAATAAAATTAACCTTGCTTTTAGCACAACAACAGATTTAGTCGATCGCATGGAAAAAAATCAGCTTGTGGAGCGCAAGCGAGATATGAAGGATCGCCGAGTGGTCCGTATTCATTTATTAGCGGAAGGTAAGGAAATAATTAATGAAGTTATCCAGAAGCGGCAAGCATACCTTAGCACTGTCCTTGAAGATGTATCTGGCGAACAAGTCGATCACCTTCATAATGTACTTGCCTTATTGTTAGAGAAAATGCGCTGGGATCAGGATAATAACTCGTGATTAAATAGAAAAAGAGGGATGGAATTGGATCAACCAATCGGCGTCATCGATTCAGGTGTCGGTGGTTTAACCGTAGCACGTGAGTTAATGAGACAACTGCCTAAAGAGCAGCTTATTTATTTAGGGGATACGATCCGTTGCCCATATGGGCCAAGACCAGAAGCGGAAGTCGTACAATTTACTTTAGAAATGGTCGAGTTTCTTCAAAAGAAGCAGATTAAATTACTGGTCATTGCTTGTAATACAGCAACTGCGTTTACCATAGATTTACTTCGTGAGCGCCTGTCAATACCCATCATCGGCGTCATTCAGCCAGGTGCACGGGCAGCAATTAAAGTGACCAAAACGAAAACAATTGCTGTAATCGGAACGGATGGAACAATCGGGAGTAAGGCTTATCCAAAAGCATTGAAACAAATCTCATCTGATTTAACAATTTATGATCTAGCATGCCCGCAATTTGTGCCAATTGTAGAAAGTGGTCACTTCTCACCAGAAGCGGCTAAGCATGTTGTCGAGCAATCGCTAAAGCCGATAACCAATCTTCGTGGCTTAGATACATTAATATTAGGCTGTACCCACTATCCATTACTTGCAGAACCGATTAAGCAGGTGATGGGTGCCAATGTTGAAATTATTTCATCAGGTGAAGAGGCTGCCCGAGAAGTTAGTGCTCTACTAAGCTATCAAGCACTTGCTTATCGAGGGAACCGCTTAGCTAAACACTTCTTTTATACAACAGGTTCACCAGAATTATTTGAGCAAATTGCTAACCGCTGGATGGACTATCCGGTTCAGCATGTTGAGAACATTGTCATTGATCAATCCTTGGTAGAAAAAAACAAGTCTTTTTGATAAAGGCTTGTTTTTTCTTGTTTTAACCAGAGATTAATGTCATCTTTTTTCAAATCTAACAGGTCTATTTCATTTACAGGGCTCGTATACATGTTAGTACAACCATCTAAGGAGGGCGTGACATGAATAAACGAGCACTGATAAAAATTACTGGTCTGAGGTTTCTTATTGTTTTAATAAGTATATTAGTTCTTGCAGGATGTGGTTTGTTTACATCTGAAGAAACCTTGGAGCAGATCGATATGCCTGTTGGTTCAGAAGATCGTGGTGATGAAGTTGACGAGAGTGAGGACGGTTTAGAACAGGGTGATGTCGAAGAAGAGACGGTAGCTAGACAGCTTTACTTATTAAGTGAGGAAGGTGTCGTGGTTCCGCATACGTTAGCGTTACCAAAGATTGAGACAAATGGGGTAGCCGCACAGGTTTTAGAGTACCTTGTGAAGGACGGGCCAGTAACCAATCTGCTGCCTAATGGCTTTGAGGCTGTATTACCAGCAGGAACAGAAGTACTGGGCTTAAACATTCAGGAGGATGGCACGTTAATTATTGATCTTTCTGAAGAGTTTAATAATTATGAAGCGAGCAAGGAACAACAAATTATTCAAGCAATGACACATACACTAACCCAGTTTGATAATGTTGAACGTATTAAGCTATGGGTAAATGGTTTTGAGCAAACAGAGATGCCAGTAGCTGGGACAGTTATGGCAGAAGGATATTCTAGAGCAAATGGCATAAATATTATGGAGGTTGATGGGATCGATCTGTTAAACAGTGAGGCAATAACGGTCTATTACCCAGCACAGTTAGGCCCTAACTTTTACTATGTCCCAGTTACCCAACATGTAGAAGTGGATAGTCTTAATAAATATAGTTCTATTGTACAGACATTATTAGAAGGACCAAGCTATGGGACAAATCTCCTGCACGTGTTTAACCCCAATATTGAGCTTGTTGAAGTAAGTGAGCTTGATGATGGTGTACTTTCTATTGAATTTAGTGAGGAAATCCTTGCTGATGTCAACGAAGCCTATATTGCCGAAGAGGTGATGGAGACACTCGTCCTTACATTAACCGATCAGCCTGACGTGTCAGCTGTTTCAGTTACGGTGGAGAACATTGACCAGATCTTTAACGAACATGGTGTCCCATATAGTGAGCCAGTTACCCGAGATATGTTTGTCCCGACAGGAAGTCTATAATTGTTGTGAAAACAAAAACGAGCATCGAAGTTAGCAGCATTCATCTTATTCTGAATGACTGCTCTAGGATGCTCGTTTTACTATTTTTTAATAGCTTAAATAAGGGTTGTTTGTTTTTTTAAAAAAATCAGGCTTAGAGCAAAGTGAATTTATGATAACGGGAGAAAATATGTTACGATAGGAACGTGAGAATCAAGGAGGACGAATGATGAGACCAAATAATAGAAACCTAAATCAGTTAAGAGCGGTGACCATTACAACAGATTTTACCAAGCATGCAGAGGGCTCGGTCTTGATAACGATCGGTGATACAAAAGTCATCTGTAACGCAAGCGTTGAGGAACGTGTGCCTCCTTTTATGAGGGGACAGGGAAAGGGCTGGATTACAGCTGAGTATGCGATGCTTCCCCGTGCAACAGAGCAACGTAATATTCGTGAGTCTTCTAAAGGGAAAGTGTCTGGAAGAACGATGGAAATTCAGCGGTTAATTGGGCGCGCGCTTAGAGCGGTGGTCGACTTAGACCAGTTGGGAGAACGGACAATTTGGATTGATTGTGATGTTATTCAGGCTGACGGCGGCACGCGAACGGCTTCTATTACCGGAGCATTCGTTGCGATGGTGCTTGCGCTCGGTAAACTTGTTGATCGAAAGCAGCTGAAGACAATTCCAATTACAGATTACTTGGCTGCCATCTCTGTTGGAATTATGCCTAATGGTGATGCAGTTCTTGACCTAGAGTACCTTGAAGATTCACAAGCAAATGTCGATATGAATATTGTCATGACTGGGGCAAGAGAGTTTGTTGAAATTCAAGGTACCGGAGAAGAAGCAACTTTCAATGCTTCACAGCTTCAACAAATGCTTGAATTAGCAGAACAAGGGATGACAGATCTTTTTGGTTATCAGAAGCAAGCTTTAGGTACGTATGCGGATCTGATTAGTGAGAGGGAAGCTTAAATGAACAAAATTTTAATTGCAACAAAAAATAAAGGGAAAGTAAATGACTTTAAAGGTTTATTTGGTGCAAAGAATATTGAAGTAATTTCTTTACTTGATCTAGCAGAACCAATTGCTGATATTGAAGAAACAGGACAAACCTTTGCTGAGAATGCAACACTAAAAGCTGAAACAATTGCTAAACAGCTCCAACTGCCTGTCATAGCAGACGACTCAGGACTAGAAATTGCCGCCTTAAAAGGTGAACCGGGTGTTTATTCCGCGCGTTATGCGGGAATTGAGAAAAATGACCAGCGAAATATTGATAAAGTGCTTGAAAACATGGCTGACGTTAAACAAGAGGATCGAGCAGCGCAGTTTGTTTGTGCACTTGCATTGGCCATTCCTGGTCAAGAAACAGTGATTAAGCATGGCTATTGCAAAGGGTTTATTACGACAACCCAGATTGGAAAGAATGGCTTCGGCTATGATCCGATTTTTCAGCCTGAAGGCTACGATGTTACAATGGCACAACTAAAGCCAGAAGAGAAAAATGCCATTAGTCACCGCGGCAATGCCTTAAAAGAGCTTGCTGCTTGGTTAGCGATAAATTAGAAAGTAGGTCTTAGCATGCCACGTGTGTTAATTATTAGTGATAGTCATGGATTGACAAAAGAGGTAAGAGCTTTAAAGGATCACTATCAGGATCAAGTAGAGCAGCTGATTCATTGCGGCGATTCGGAACTAGATTATCAGGATGATGCCATGAAAGGTTATCATCGTGTCGCAGGTAACTGTGATTACGACGCCGAGTACCCAGAAGAAGCAAGCTTTACTGTAGCCGGTGTCAACTTTTTTGTTGCCCATGGTCATATGGATAATGTTAAAATGAGTCTAACTCCGATTACATATCGAGCAAGTGAACGAGATGCTAACATTATTTGTCATGGTCATTCACATCTAGCAGCTGCCACAAAAGTTGGTGACCAGCTTGTTATTAACCCTGGCAGTATTCGATTGCCAAGAGGCAGACGTGAAGAGACCTATGCAATCTTAGATTGGGATGAAGATGGGTTGTATCACGTTCACTTTTATCAATTGAATGGTAATGAGGTAACAGACCTCGCCATGACAACGCGATTAGACTAGGGGAAGGGAGCAGTGGTTTGTAGCCAGTGCTCTCTAGCTAGTTTTGTCAAAGGATACTGGATTTGATTTTTTTAGCTAAAAACAATTGACATTTGCTCGTAATCTTACTATAATAAATCTTGTCCGTTAAGAAAGTATACATAATTTTGGCTGTAAAGTAAGAAAAAGTGGCGCATTATTTTAACCAATAGAAGTGCCGATGATGAAAAAATTTATAAGTAATGCGGGTGTAGTTTAGTGGTAAAACCTCAGCCTTCCAAGCTGATGATGAGGGTTCGATTCCCTTCACCCGCTCCATGTCCCAGTAGCTCAGCTGGATAGAGCAACGGCCTTCTAAGCCGTGGGTCGGGAGTTCGAATCTCTCCTGGGACGCTAAAGTATTAAAAACAGGCCCTTCACTTATTATTAGTGAGGGGTCTGTTTTGTTTAGAAGACCGTGCTTATTTTAAGATGCTCTTTATTAATTAATTCTCTTAGAGTAACACTTTCAATTTTAAAGGTATCTAAAAGTATTCTGTTATCACCATTATAATAGTCGCTAAGTTGAATTTGTTTTTGCCAAAGAACTCTTCCTTCTTTATGATGTCCTATGAAATACTCTTTATTATTAAAATAAAACTCAATCTCACGGCCCGTGTCAAGTAGGTATAGAAAGTGTTCGTAACTAATTATTTCACCAACTGGCATATCATCAAAATTTCCCTCGCTATTTTTCATTTTTTCTTCTCCAATCATTTTTTATGTCCACTTCTAACTCCATTTTTCCATGTATGGCGATGTGGGAATTTCAAACCTTGACTAGAGTGCCTATAGTCAAGGTCAAGTTCAGCAGTTCTTTTTTTATTATTATGGAGTAGCTTTAACTTAGGAAAAAATAACATTTGGAAAATGTGCTATATTCGCATTATTAGTTTTCTTTGGTCGGATTAATTTATTGGATTTACATTCTAAGAATAAAGTGAAGGCTTTATTTTGTTATCGTGTAATAGCAAATGATTACTATTTTATAAAAACTGGATAATCTTAAACCTTATAAGACAAAGCTACAAAACACTATTATAAAGTACTTTGTAGTTTTTTTAATTTCGCACTATACATTCACATTATACCAAGCATAACAAATTAACCCCACCACATTATCGTTACAAACAATGAAAACCAAGAAACTGGAATTGTACACGCTAATGTTAACACTAAGTAACTAGAAAAAAGCGCTCTATTCTTTCGCGAGATAATTGGAACAGTGGCGAATAGAATGAGACTTAAAGCAGTATAGGCTGTTAAGTATGCAGTAGGATGAAAAGAAGTAAAGATACTAGCTGAGAAATCAGCAAGTGATTGGCCGTAAATGCCGAGCGAAATGGCAACGGCTAACAAGCAAATTCGTATTAGATGAAATTTAAGCAAATAGATCACCTCAGAGTAGAATTGAATACAGCTAATTGTTTAACTATATCTTAAAAATATTACCATTTAACTTGACAAAAGGTAAGTACAATTTCAACAAAGACACAAATTGTTCATAGTTTCACAAAAAATTGAAACCACAAATTTAAAAGCTGGCTTGACACGTTTGCTCGTAAACCGTAGACTTAAACCAAATACATCCAATAATTTAAAATTTCGAAAATTAAGAATGGGGTGGTTAACATCGAGGGTAAACAAGTACCTGAAGCAAGACGTGAAATGCTACGCCAACAAGAATTAAAAAAGAGCCATTTGGGTAATTTACGAGATGCTGCTGGTCGAAATCAAGGTGGGAGCTTAGTGGATTTATTTAATAGCCTTGGTTGGAAGGGAAGTTTAGTACTAATATCGGTGCTTATTTTAGGTGGGTTCTTACTCTTGTGGTTTTTATGAGAAATTATAATAAGCTTTATGAGCTATATGCTATAAAAAAGAACTGCTTAAAAAGCAGCTCATTTTTTGTTAATAGCACATGTATTTGAACTACCAGCTTGGAATGGCTTGACCGTTTACGCTTAACGTATTGCTGTATACTTGTGCTGAACCGCTGCTTTGATAGCCTTCAATTGTTAAGGCAACCTCATACATCTTACCCATGGGCATGCCTCTACTTTCCCATGCACGGAAATGCTCACTTACAGATATGGTTCCGCTTGTTCGTTTCGAGCGTCTCACACTCCAATATTGCTGGAAGGTTCGAGTTCCTTTAATGGACGGTTGGTTTACGCGAGTTGTTTCATAAATGTCATAAACACCACCGTCTACAGTAAGGGTTCCTTTAGAATTGGCACCTGATGGTCGCCAGCTCCCCCAGCTATCAACAATATAATATTCGACTAACGGGTCAACGGTCCAGCCGTAGACGCAGAGATATGAGTTACCATTAGGTTGATAGTTGACACCATAATTAATTGAGAAGTTACCAATTTGTTGATGCGTCTGTGTTTCATTGTACTTTCTTCCTTTTCGAAACAGGATATTATTAATGTTGTTCCATTGAGCGTTAAATGTGCCAACACTATTCAATGTCATACTGCCAGACCCACCGCTATCCTTCCAAAATTCATAATCGTAACCACTGTGGTTACCAATACTGTTGCTTGTTATCGTTTGGGCATATAAAATAGTAGGAATAGCTAACGTGAAAAAAATAATTAGTGAAAGCAATACTTTCTTTTTCTTCAAATCGTAAACCTCCTTATCATCAATTAGAAAATCTCAGCTTGCCTCCTTTTTAGTAATCGCTTACATATGATCGTATGTAACCCATTATGGTATTTTGACCACAAAAACCTTAGAACTACCTGTAAAAAGTTTAGCTGTTAACGGAATAGGTGCGGCTTTAAAACACATTAAAAGGAAACATGTGCCGATCGTCTTATGCTCCCTAATGTGAATTCAATAGTAAATTGAGTTAAACCATGAACGCATTTAGTAGACTGAACTAGGCAGTGTATGGAATATGAAGTCAGGGAATTTAATGTAGGATAATCCTGAATTTTGTATTATACTTATTAAGACATGGATGTGTAAGGGAGAGGTTTTGTGAAGGCGAAGTCATTATTTGTTGCTTTATTGAGTACCATTATATTTGGTGTGTTTATTGTAATTGGATTCTTTTATTATCAAGGGAAGTTAGCTGATATTAATGATCAGGCTCAAGTTACTTATGCTAATTATACTAATGAACGTAAGGAAAGGCAGCAGCGGCTAGTTGAAATGGATTTATACGGGAAAATCAATGAGGGTGAAACGGTTAATTATTTAGTGTTAGGTGATCATATTGGCTATCAGGATGTTAATTCTGGTGAAAGGTGGTCTGATCTAGTCGAGCAATCACTTAGAGAAGCGTTTGATGTGCGTATGCAAGGGGATTATATATCATTTGATACTAACGATGTGCTTGGGCGTATTGTTGAATTAAATGATTTAGTTGAAGATGCTTCATATGATTTGGTCTTCCTTGTTCTATCAGACGCGGATCGTGATATAATAAATTCTTTTCATCAATATGAATTACAATTAGAAACATTGCTTGACAAAATTATTAGTCACAATGACAAGGCTGAAATTGTTACCATTTTTGAAGGTGATATTGAGCAAGAAGGTATGTCAGAAGTAGAAGATGTAGTCATTAAGATGGCTGATCATTATGGATTTAAATTTTTATCTGCAACAGATAAACAAGAGCATGCTGAAGAGGACTATCTGACATTTGAGCAAGCCGAAGTTAAGCTAACAGAGGATGGTCATATGTATTATGCTGAACAAATTTCTTCATATTTAATTGAGCAAGCTGAAGGAGAAAAGGAAATTCAATATGTTAATCATGATCCCTTATTTGCTGGTAGTAATTATGATCAGGTCGTATATTCGAATGAACCAACGCGAATAACGGGCTTTGAGAAAGAAGAGGGTTTCTTTATTGCTCAATCAGCGGGGGACTCGTTAATTTTTCAGTTTGAAGGCGAGCTATTAGCTGTACATTTCTTCAATCAAGGTGGACTAATTGAGGTGTACTTGGATGGTGAATTTCTGCAACAGCTTCATTTATCTTCAATAAATAGAGGGAATCGTTATCTGACTTTGTTAAACGATTTACCTGCTAAGCAGTATACTGTTCAATTCATTGTTAGGGAAATGGATGGTCCAATTAAAATTGGTGGCCTTGTAACCAAGTAAATTAACCAGATTAGAGAGAGTCAATTCGTCTCTTTCTTCTGGGTTTTTTATTTGGCTAAATATGTTGTCAATATAGCGGGATAAAAGCGTGTTTTTTGGTAGCTCAGGGTGAAGAGCATAATCATATTTGTAAAGCTAGACTACTATATTGCAGGGGGTGATTGCGATGGAGCAAGTTTTGGTCTTTGCAACGATTTTGTTGCCAATCGTAACATCAATGGTAGAGCTTGTGAAAAGATCTGTTAATTTGCCAAAAAATGCTGTCCCAGTGATTAGCTTTATTTTAGGTATCGCGATTGGTGCTGTTGCTTATCCATTTACTGAATTATCTCTTGTTTTAAGGCTCTGGTCAGGAGGATTTGCTGGATTAGCGAGCACAGGCCTATTTGAACTTGTGATTAATAATCGTGCCGGCAAAACTAAGGATGAATGAAGAAAGAATCTATTATAAAAGGCAAAGGAGGTGACTAAGATGGCAGAATGGAATGGCTATCGCATTACTTCCCCTTTTGGGTGGCGAACGCATCCCATAAGAGGTGGTCGTGATTTTCACACTGGAATTGATTTGGTTAAAAGTCATCGTGCACCAATAGAAGCCTTTACAGCTGGAAAAGTTATTTATTCGGGAATGGGACGTTCTGGAACAGGTTTAGGTGGCTATGGCAATGTTGTCTTATTAGAGGATCGTTATGGTCGTGGTCAGCTTTATGCTCATTTAGATCAAGTATTGGTCGTTGTCAATCAACAGATTAGTCGGGGAACTGTTATTGGTAGACAAGGAGCAACCGGCAATGTGACGGGATCACATCTACACTTTGAAGTGAGAAAGCGGACAACACCGCAGTTTGGTTGGGAGGCAGATCGTGTCAACAATTGTTTAAATCCGACTCAGTATATTAATCAATTTGATCATAAAGATGAAGTAAATGATGTTGTTTATACCGTAAGAAGTGGGGATACATTATCAGGAATTGCGCAACGTTACCAAACCACAGTGGAGCAATTAGTGCGCGCGAATCAAATTCGCAATCGCAATTTAATTCGTGTTGGTCAACAACTTGTTATTAATCCAAATGGTCACGGGAATTATTATATTGTACAACGTAATGATAATCTGAGTATTATTGCGCAACGTCACCGGATTAGTTTGAATCGCATTAAACAGCTTAATCCCCAGGTTAGCGGACCGCGCTATATCATTCAACCGGGTGATCGACTTAGAGTTAAATAATAAGAAGAACGCTCATCTTGTCTGGGCGTTCTTCTTATTCATCATCTTGATAACAGTCTGATCATGTTATACTTAAGGTAATAATGTAATAGGGGCTGGACTATGGAAAGAAAGATTGTACTTGGTGCTGGTAAATATTTTAATAATCCGGGCTGGATTTATACGCAAGAGGATGAATTAAGTTTACTGAATGAGGCAGATTGGGAGCGGAAGTTCTCAAAAAATTCAATTGATGCTCTTTTGGCTGAACATGTTTGGGAGCATTTAACGCTAGAAGAAGGTAACAGGGCTGCGACTATTTGTTATCAATATCTTAAGCCCGGTGGTTATATAAGATGTGCGGTACCGGACGGTTACTTTCGGAGTCGTTCATATCAACAACTCATTCAAGTCGGTGGGCCTGGTTCTATTGATCATCCTGCGGCAAGTCATAAAGTTGTTTATCAATATAAAAGCTTAACCAATATATTTAATGAGGTGGGGTTCGATGTCCATCTGTTAGAGTATTGTGATGAACAAGGTGATTTTCATTGGCTTGACTGGGATGAGTCTGCTGGTATTATTTTTCGCTCCAAAAAACTTGATCCTCGCAATAAGAATATGCTTGTTTTTCCTTCATTAATTATTGATGCTTTTAAACCTTCATAATCTAGTAGGCGAATAGGCTAACTAGTCATACTAGGTAAGCAAGATTCTCTTTGACAAACCGTCTTTTTTAAAAAAACCGCCACCTATGATAGCATGTTTTTTTGCTACCTTTAGGGGCGGTTCTTTTAATGCTCAATAAGCTCTTCCACTGAAACACTTTTCTTCTCTTCAGGATTACTAAGCGGATGAATTGTTGCTAGGCCATGATTTTGATCAACATGTTCAATGTAAATCTTCTCACCGTTGCAGGTAACTTCAATCATTTCTTGGTCCATGGTAATTTCCTGTGCACGCTGGGCGTCCATTATTTCACCACCTTACTTAATCAGGGTAAACTTATTATCAGCTCGTCCGTCAGTCTTATTCGGTAAAAGCAGTCGAAAACTAATTAAATATGTGGGTATTTTCGGTTATTCATGTAATTTTTTCAACAAATTACACATGCCGAAAAATGGAAATGCATAGAATTAGTATAGGAGGAGGTGATATGATGGATGTTGAGATGATTTTGACCCTTGTTGCGGTAATTGCTACCATTTTCAAGAACTTTATCTCAGCATGGAAGGATATTAATGATATCAAGCTAAGTACTAGAAAGAGAAAAAGACGTCCCCGAAGATTAAAGAGACGTCATCTAAAGTTCTAATTGGGGAGGAGAAATCCTCCCCCGCTATATAATATAGTCACGGAACAAGCTCTTCATGCACATATTTTTCTAAAGTCAGTTTAAAGCGGATAAAATTGATGAATGTCTACCTTTCGGGCTATAATAAGACAACATCATTAATTAATTTATTGAATTTGGCGTAATGAAAGACTGTCTTAGTGCGTATTCTCTTATAATAAAGGGGGACGTTTTAATGGATCAGGTATTAATATTTGCTACGATTCTGCTACCAGTTATTTCGGCTCTTGTAGAAATGATTAAACTGACAGTTAATTTACCAAAGAATATTATTCCGCTTCTAAGCTTCTTAATCGGGTTGTTAATAGGTGCACTCGCCTATCCATTTACCGACTTAGAATTAATTATGCGGCTATGGTCTGGTGGGCTAGCAGGACTTTCGGCAACTGGTTTGTTTGAAATGATTAATAATAGGGAAGGAATGACTAAAGAATGAATTTAGCCAGAGGAAACAAGCTGAAAGGAGGTGCTTGTATGGATCAGCAACATAAAAATGTTGTCCTGTTTCCTAAGCAAAGAAAAGAGTTAGAACAACAAGCAGAGCAGGCGCTGCACCGTAAGCAATTTGTAGAAGCATTAAAGATTTTTGAACAGCTCATTGACTATGGAATAACTGAACGGGACATTTCGATGGGAAAGCTCACCTGTTTAATTGAATTAGGCAGACATCGAGATGCTGAGGATCTTTGTGAAGAACTTATTGCAAGGGAAGATGATGATTATTTTTCATACATAAACATATACGCAACACTTTTGTTCCAGTTTCACAAACATAAAGAAGTCGGTCAGTTATTGGAAGAGGTTTTAGGGAATGAACAAATTCCTGAGCAATTACATAACCAACTAAAGAAACTTTTTGAAGTTAACCAACCTCTTGTTGACGAACAGCTTGAGCGTGAAATGCTTGTGACAAAGCGCGAATTAGAAGAGGCACTTGATAATCAAGATACAATGGCCCAATGGCATCTTGTTAACCATTTGCAAAGAATGAATTTAGCCCCTTACTTTACACTGTTTGAGAAAATGTTAATAAATGAAGCAGTACATCCTGTTGTGAAAACCGTTATTGTCGGCTTGCTTCAGGCCCAATCAATTGATCGACTTTTCAAAGTGGGAAAATTCAATCAACAACGGACCATTAATCCGATTCAGATTCCGTTTATGAATGATCACCCCTTTCAGCTTGAGTTAAAAAAGCGACTATCATCAATTGAAGATAATGACCCATCTTTTTATCGCTTTAGTAACCAATTAATTGATCGTTTTTTTTACGTGAATTACCCTATGGTTCCTAGCATGGATGAAGTTGATATTCTAAAAGATGCAATTGTAGCATTAGTAAAAGCTTCTTACCATTCTAATCAGCAACAGGCGGATCATCTATCTTCTGAAGTAAAGGATAGAATGAATCAAATACTTGAATGTGAGCAAATTTATTTTTCACTAATGGAAGAATAAAAAATAATTTATTACATTTTAAAAACTGCTTTTTTTAGAAAAGTGCAGAAAAGTAGTTAGGTTATAAAAGTTCGTGCGCTCTTCTCTATAGTAATAGTTGAAAGCGTCTTTGTTTGTGTTATAATATAATGGTTGTAATTTGCGTTCGGCCTTGTAACACGATAAGATGAACTGATGGATGAACGGCAAATAGAATTTACATGTATGCATATGGAGGGAAATTGTATGACAGCGAAATGGGAGAAAAAAGAGGGCAATTTAGGCACTCTAACCGTTGAAGTAGATGCAGAAAAATTTAATGCTGCACTTGATCAAGCATTTAAAAAAGTAGTAAAGGATGTTCAATTACCTGGTTTTCGTAAGGGGAGAATTCCGCGTGGTATGTTCGAACAGCGTTTTGGTGTAGAGTCGCTATATCAAGATGCAGTAGATATTATTTTGCCAGAGGAATATGCAAATGCTGTTGATGAAGCTGGCATTTCACCAGTTGATCAGCCGGAAATTGATATTACTCAGATTGAAAAAGGTAAATCATTTATTTTCACTGCAGAAGTTACAGTTAAGCCTGAAGTTACACTAGGTGATTACAAAGGCTTAGAGGTTGAAGAAACTGATGTAACAGTAACAGATGAAGATGTTGATAATGATATTGAGAATCAGCGCCAAGGCTTGGCTGAGCTTGTTGTTAAAGAAGAGGGCACAATTGAAACCGGTGATACTGTTGTACTCGATTTTGAAGGCTTCGTTGATGGTGAGGCTTTTGAGGGTGGAAAAGCAGAAAATCATTCTTTAGAAATTGGTTCAGGTTCATTTATCCCTGGTTTTGAAGAGCAGCTAATCGGTAAGACTACTGGTGATGAGGCTGATGTTGAGGTTACTTTCCCAGAAGAATACCATGCTGAGGAGCTTGCTGGTAAAGCAGCAACCTTTAAAGTGAAGATTCATGAAATTAAAGCGAAAGAACTTCCTGAGTTAGATGATGAATTTGCTAAAGATGTCAATGATGAAGTTGAATCATTAGCTGAATTAAAAGAAAAAACAAAAGTACGCTTAGAAGAGCAAAAGAAAACAGAAGCTGATAATAATAAGCGCGAAGCACTTATTAATCAAGCTTCAGATAATGCTGAAATTGATATTCCAGAAGCAATGGAAAAAACCGAATTGGATCGTATGCTTCGTGAATTTGAGCAACGTTTACAACAACAAGGTATGACACTTGATATGTATTTCCAATTCTCAGGTCAGGACGAGTCTGCTCTTAAAGAACAGATGAAGGAAGACGCGGCAAAACGTGTTAAAACAAATCTTGTTTTAGAAGCAATTGCAGAAACTGAAAACCTAGAAGTTTCTGAAGATGATGTCAATGAAGAATTAAAAACAATGTCTGAAATGTATCAAATTGAGCCAGACCAACTTAAGCAAATGCTTGGTGGCAATACAGATAACATTAAAGAAGACTTGAAATTTAAAAAAGCGATTGACTTCTTAGCTGAAAACAGCAAAAGTAAATAATGAGTCGCTAGTACTGGAACGTGTTTTTGAATGAATAAATGTATAGAAAACAAGGCGAATATAACTATCGCCTTGTTTTCTACCATACAGACCTTTTTTCTATTTCATTTCTTATGTAGTAAGGTTTTGCATACTCTTTTGCTTGAATAAAACGGCTGATTAACTTAACACTCGCACTCTTTTTTCATATACTAACTACATATACTTAAGTTAGCTCGTTTAACGCGTTCATAAATTGGTAACACTAAGAACACAGCACAAGAGATATTGTTTTGAATCTGAACTATTATTTGTTATGATGATACTGTGACAGCAAAGCACCACAGCTTTTGGTAACAGTTTTTAACGAATATAGATAGGATAAGGTTGAATTTAAAAGCGAGAGCGTGCTTGTTTATCTAACTGAGAGGTGAAAATGATGTATAAATTTAATGAAGAGAAGGGTCAATTAAAATGTTCCTTCTGTGGGAAAAGCCAAGATCAGGTGCGTAAATTAGTTGCTGGTCCTGGAGTCTATATATGTGATGAGTGTATTGATCTTTGTGCAGAAATCGTTGAGGAAGAGTTAGGTGCAGATGAAGAGGTTGAATTTAAAGATGTACCTAAACCACAGGAAATCTGTAATATTCTTGATGATTATGTCATTGGCCAGACGAAAGCAAAGCGTAGCTTATCGGTAGCTGTTTATAACCACTATAAACGTATCAACGCTTCACGCGGGACCGATGATGTTGAACTTGCTAAAAGTAATATTGCCATGATTGGACCTACAGGGAGCGGTAAAACATTACTTGCCCAAACACTAGCACGTATTTTAAATGTTCCATTTGCAATAGCTGACGCTACTTCTTTAACTGAGGCGGGTTATGTAGGCGAGGATGTAGAGAACATTTTACTTAAACTTATTCAGGCAGCTGATTATGATGTTGAAAAGGCTGAGAAAGGCATCATTTACATTGATGAAATTGACAAGGTTGCACGAAAATCTGAAAATCCATCAATTACGAGAGATGTCTCTGGTGAAGGCGTTCAACAAGCGCTCTTGAAAATTCTTGAAGGAACAACTGCTAGTGTACCACCTCAGGGTGGTCGTAAGCATCCGCATCAGGAGTTTATTCAAATTGATACAACCAATATCTTGTTTATTGTAGGTGGCGCCTTTGATGGCATTGATCAAATTATTAAAAGTCGTCTCGGTAAAAAAGTTATTGGCTTTGGAGCTGAATCTGAATTTGGTGATTTGGATAAATCAGCTCTATTACAAAAAGTATTACCAGAGGATTTATTGAAATTTGGTTTAATTCCAGAATTTATTGGAAGGCTACCAATTATCGGTGCTTTGGAGCCATTAGATCAAGGTGCGTTAATTCAGATTTTAACACAACCTAAAAATGCTCTTGTTAAACAATACAAGCGTTTGTTTAACATTGACCATGTTGAACTCGATTTTGAAGAGGATGCACTAGAAGCCATCGCCAAAAAGGCAATGGAGCGCAATACAGGTGCGCGTGGTTTAAGGTCAATTCTTGAAGGTATCATGCTAGATGTGATGTTTGAACTTCCTTCAAGAAAAGACATTAAAACATGCATTATTACAAAAGAAACAGTTGAGTTGGAAGATAATCGACCAAAGCTATTACTTGAAGATGGCTCAGTCATTGCAGAAGATGAAGAACCAAAAGAAAGTGCATGATTTTAATTATTAATCCCTTGTGATAGAGCAAGGGATTTTCTTTTCTTATCAACAGACTGTCATTCGTGAGAAAATGGGTATTCTATAAATAAATGAACAGGGAGGGACATTTATGGCTAAAGAAACGATGACGATGACAATTCCACTTCTTCCACTTCGTGGGATGGTGGTCTATCCTTCGGTGGTCATGCATTTAGATATTGGCAGAAAGCCATCCATTGAAGCTTTAGAAATGGCAATGATGCAAGATCGCCAAATACTGCTTGTTGCTCAAAAGGAGAGTGCAGTTAAAGATCCGTCTAAGGATGACCTTTATAATTTTGGTACGATTGCCTATGTAAAGCAAATGCTAAAGCTCCCAAACGGAACCTTTCGTGTGCTTGTTGAAGGAACAAAAAGAGCAGAAATATTAGCATACCATGAGACTGAAAATTATTTCTCCGTTGACATAATCCCATTAGAAGAGCAAATTACGATGAATGATATTAAGCAGCTTGCTTTAACACGTGCATTATTGGATCAATTTAAAAAATATGTTGATTTATCAAGCAAATTAACAAAAGAAACCTATGAAAGCGTTATGGATATTTCTGCCCCTTCGCACTTAACTGATTTAATTAGCTCACATTTACCAATTAAATTATCAATTAAGCAAGTTTTATTAGAGATGACTAATGTTGAAGAACGCGCACAACAGTTAATTGAGCTGGTCTCCAATGAGCAAGAAGTACTTAGATTGGAAAAGAAAATTGGACAACGTGTAAAGAAATCAATTGAACAAACACAAAAAGAATATTATCTTCGTGAACAAATGAAGGCGATTCAAAAGGAATTGGGAGACAAGGACGGTAAATCTGGTGAAGTTGCCGATTTACAAGAAAAAATTGAGCAAGCAGGTATGCCAGAGCGCATTTTAACAACAGCGCTTAAGGAGCTTAAGCGCTTTGAAAGGATACCACAAAGTTCGGCAGAAAGCTCTGTTATTCGTAATTACCTAGAATGGTTAATTGCCTTACCTTGGACAAAGGAAACAGAGGATCATCTTGATGTCGCACATGCGGAAAAAATTCTAAACCAAGACCATTACGGTTTAGATAAGGTTAAGGAACGGGTGTTAGAATATTTAGCCGTTCAGCAATTAACGAACAGTCTTCAAGGACCTATTCTTTGCCTAGTCGGTCCTCCAGGGGTTGGAAAAACCTCACTTGCTCAGTCAATTGCCCGGGCAATTGATCGCAAGTTTGTCCGCCTTTCTTTAGGGGGAGTCAAGGATGAGGCCGAAATTCGTGGACATCGTCGTACCTATGTTGGTGCAATGCCGGGACGCATCATTCAAGGCATGCGAAAAGCGGAAACAATTAATCCTGTGCTATTGTTGGATGAAATTGATAAAATGGCAAATGACTTTCGTGGTGATCCCGCTTCAGCCATGCTAGAGGTGCTTGATCCAGAGCAAAACAATCAATTTAGTGATCATTTTATTGAAGAGAGCTATGATCTAAGTAAGGTTATGTTTATTGCGACTGCGAATAATTTACAAACGATTCCTCGACCATTACTTGATCGCATGGAGATTATCTCAATTCCAGGCTATACAGAAGTAGAAAAGCAGCATATTGCTCGTGATCATTTATTGCCTAAACAACTAGAAGTTCATGGTTTGAGTCATGGACAGCTCCAGTTACGTGAAGCTGCTTTATTAAAGCTTATCCGCAGATATTCAAGAGAGGCGGGCGTTAGGCAATTAGAGCGACAGCTAGCAGCTCTATGTCGAAAAGCTGCGAAGCTGTATGTTTCGAGTGACAAAAAGCGCATTATTGTGACAGAAAAGCAATTAGAAAAAATGTTAGGAAAGCCGATGTTCCGCTATGGTATGATTGAAGAAGAGGATCAAATTGGAACAGCAACGGGACTAGCCTATACAGCAGCAGGGGGCGACACCTTATCGATTGAGGTCAGTATTGTGCCAGGCAAAGGTCGATTATCGTTAACAGGTAAGCTTGGCGATGTGATGAAGGAATCTGCTCAGGCTGCGTTAAGTTATATTCGTTCCCGTGCTGAACAGTTAGAAATAGATCCAGCATTCCATCAAAAGCATGATATTCATATTCATGTTCCAGAGGGAGCGACACCAAAGGATGGACCGTCTGCCGGAATTACAATGGCTACAGCACTCATTTCAAGCCTTACCAATCGACCAGTTAAGAAAGAGGTTGGCATGACAGGGGAAATTACTTTAAGAGGGCGTGTCTTACCAATCGGTGGCTTAAAGGAAAAAACATTAAGTGCGCACCGTGCTGGTTTAAGAACAATTATTATTCCTAAGGATAATGAGCAGGATCTCGATGAAATACCTGAAAGTGTAAAGGCGTCCTTAGCCTTTATTGCAGTTAGTCATTTAGATCAGGTTTTAGAACATGCATTAGTGGGGGAAAAACATGAAAGTAACCAAATCAGACATAACGATTAGTGCGGTTGCGCCTAAGCAATACCCTTCAGAGGGATTGCCAGAAATCGCTTTAGCTGGTCGATCAAATGTCGGGAAATCGTCGTTTATTAACAAATTAATTAATCGCAAAGCCCTAGCAAGAACGTCTTCAAAACCAGGCAAGACACAAACGTTAAATTTCTATATTATAAATGAAGCTTTTCACTTTGTTGACGTGCCGGGCTACGGTTATGCTAAGGTTTCAAAAACGGAACGTGAAGCATGGGGCAGAATGCTGGAAACGTATTTCACCCAACGTGAGAATTTAAAGGCTGCCGTATTACTTGTTGATCTTAGGCATCAGCCAACAGCTGATGATATCAGGATGTATGAATTTCTGAAGCATCATAACATTCCAGTCATTGTTGTTGCAACTAAACTAGACAAGCTAAAAAAAGCACAGGTGGCAAAGAACGTTAAGCTTGTTAAGCAGACGCTAAATTTAGATCCAAATGATCAGCTTATTCCATTCTCTGCTGAAACCGCACAAGGTAAGGAAGAAGCTTGGAGAGTCCTCGAGTCCTATTTGTAAAGAGTACTGGTAAATAAATCATTGTGGGACATCATTGCTTTTATGCTATATTAATAGAATTTACTATTATACTAATTAGTTGAAAGAGGTAAAAATCCGGGTCGCTAAACTTGTATCTGTAACAATACAAAGCACCACCTATCCGCAGCAACAAAAAAAGAGCAATTGCTCTTTTTTTGTTGCAAAAATTATTATTTCCTTTTGATTAATAAATAAATGCCGAGAATAATTAAGCTGATTGGCCAATAGTCTTCAAGGATACCAATAAATTGTTGTATGGTTGTTGAAAATTGATTATTTGTAATGGTTAACAACATGAATAGACCAATTAATAATGTAGCTAAGCCTGCGTATAATCCAGACTTAGTCTTTTGATAACGAACTAGAAAAGCCAATCCAATGATGATGGCATAAACACTCCAGTGCTCAACCCAATTCGGATACATAGAGACGGCTAGAAAGTGTATGCCTAAACCTAGTAAGATGACCCCAGGAAAGAGCTTGTCATGATCCCTCGTTAAATAGCTATGGAGCAATAAGCTAACCCCAATGATGACTAGAAGTGTTGGCCAGGTTGCAAGCTCTGCTAGAATTGGGATGTGTAATTGTTGCAGAAAAAAATATAAGCCGACACCAATTAGAACAAATGCTGTTAAGTAGTTTTGCTTACGCATAGCTACCTCCTTGTCTGGTGATTTTTTGTTGAATGGTATAGCGTTATATGATACGTTACTAGAGTGCTTGTTCTGTCACATTTAAAACATGGTTTTTGCCAGAACAAGTCTTTATTTATTTTATCAGAAAGACAACAGTTTGCCTATTTATAAATGGAGGTGTAACTATGGCAATTATTATGTATGGAACTAGCTATCATAAAGCGCCAATTGCCATCAGAGAAAGATGCGCACTCAATCTTCTTGAGATAAAAGGTGTGTTACAACAGCTGTTACATATTAGCGGGATAGAGGAAGCGGTTGTACTGTCAACCTGTAATCGAACAGAGTTTTATTTAGCTATTGACCTAAATCTATTTAATAAACGAAAAGCTGAGCGTTATTTGCAACAGCTATTTAAACTATCGCCTGCTGAAATTAACACATTCTTTAGCTGGTACGAGAATGTCCAAGCAGTCGAGCACTTACTAAAGGTTACGACTGGTTTAGATGCAATGATTCTTGGCGAGACCCAGATTCTCGGGCAGGTTAAAGTTGCTTATCAACTTGCCCTTGATTACTCGACCACATCTAAGCTACTCAATCGTTTATTTCAACGTGTTCTTAGCTTTGCTAAGCAAGCCCATCAGCATACGCAAATTAACGATCATCCTATCTCACTGAGCTATGCTGCAGTAAAACATGCTGAGCGCTTGCTAAATAAAACTGCATCGAAAACGTTCCTCGTTCTTGGTGCGGGAAAAATGGGGCAGCTTGCGGTTGACTATCTATCCAACTCATCCCAGCATCAGATTATTTTACTTAATCGAGATTCTGATAAGGCAAAACAAATGGCCAAACCGTATCAAATTAAACACGGAGGGCTCGACCAATTGTCAGATTATTTAAAGCAAGTTGATGTTTTGATCAGTACTGTCTCAACACCAAAGCCATTACTTGGCCGCTCGGAAATACAAGCAGTGGTGACGAAGCCTCTTATCTGCTATGATTTGTCAGTACCTAGAAGTATTGCCCACGATGTTCGCTCGCTTGAGGGTATACAGTTATTTGATTTGGACCAGCTCAATCAGGTTATTGATGCGCACAGCAGCTTAAGAAAACAGGCGGCTAGTCAAATTGAGATACTAATCAAGAGGGAGTTGAAACAATTTTCAGTTGATCAAAAAATTGAACAAGTTGCCCCTTCAATTGCCAAGCTCTATGACCAGATCGACCGGGTGAAGGACGATACAGTAAAACGGATAACGGTTAAGCTGCCGCATCTAACTGATCAGGAGTTACAATTAATTGAGAAGCACATGTTCAGTGCAATGAATCAACTTGTTCAACCGTCAATCAAGCAATTAAAAATGCAAAGTGTGACTGAGGACAGTGAAATAGCCAAGTACTATTTTGAGTTATTCTTTAAGCTCAGTCAGATCGATCGGGAGGGTAATTATGAGTCATTCTTTTAAACAATCTATTGCCGCTTATAATCAAGCTAAGAACCTACTGCCAGGTGGGGTGAATTCGCCAGCGCGCGCTTTTAAAGCAGTTGGGATGAATCCGATCTTCATGGAACGAGGAAAAGGATCTAGAATTACCGATATTGATGGACACGACTATATTGATTATGTCCTCAGCTGGGGACCGCTTATTCTTGGTCATGCAGATGATCGGGTTGTAGAAGCATTAACTGAAGTCGTTAGGAAAGGGACAAGCTTCGGTACGCCAACGCAGTTAGAGAGTGATTTAGCGGCATTAGTTATTGAACGTGTGCCATCAATTGAAATGGTTAGAATGGTTAACTCTGGAACAGAGGCGACTATGAGTGTGCTCCGGTTAGCAAGAGGGTATACGGGTCGTAATAAAATTGTTAAATTTGAGGGCTGCTATCATGGGCATGGTGATTCGTTATTAATTAAAGCAGGCTCTGGCGTTGCTACGCTCGGATTACCCGACAGTCCAGGTGTTCCTCGTTCTGTTGCGGAACAGACGATTACTGTTCCATACAATGATTTAGCTAGTGTTGAGCATGCCTTTGAGCAATTTGGAGCTGATATTGCTGCGGTTATTGTAGAACCTGTTGCCGGTAATATGGGTGTTGTACCACCAGTGACTGGTTTTCTTGAAGGGTTAAGGTCACTAACAGAACAAACAGGCAGTCTACTTATTTTTGATGAAGTCATGACAGGGTTTAGAGTTGGATTTCATAGTGCACAAGGACACTACGGTGTCATTCCAGATTTAACATGCCTAGGGAAAGTGATTGGGGGTGGGCTACCTGTAGGCGCCTATGGTGGTAAACGCTCGATTATGGAGCAAATAGCACCAGCGGGAACCATTTATCAAGCAGGTACACTTTCAGGTAATCCGCTCGCAATGATGGCAGGTTACCAAACGCTCAATGCAATGGATATGAAAGCTTATGATCAGTTGAATGAGCGCCTTGAACAATTAGCAACTGGTTATCAAAAGATAGCTCATGCCCATGGTGTTCCGCTTCAAATAAATCGTGCTGGTTCGATGGTGGGCTTCTTCTTTAATGAACAGCCTGTTATTAATTATCAGGTGGCTAGTCAATCTAATCATAAATTGTTCACGGCATACTACCAAGCTATGATTGAACAAGGAATCTTTTTACCGCCCTCACCATACGAAGGCGTATTTCTATCAACTGCTCATTCAGAGCAAGATATTCAGGTAACGATAGAAGCAGTAGATCAAGCATTTTCTAAAATTAAAAGTCTTGTATAATATACGAAACAAATGGCGCGAGAGCTAATAAGCTTTCGTGCTTTTTTACTATATTAATAGTGGTATAATGTAGGCGCTCTGCCTAAGAACTTGTCATATTTTAGTTTGTCATTCATATATCTGTTATTGAGGACTTGTTGAGGTGAAAGGAGGAGAAGGAGTGACTGATCAGGGAACAAAAGCATTTCAGTTTGATTTATCGGAAACATTATTTTTCCATCGACAAGAAGGGGTTTCAGAAATGCTAGGAATAGGATTGGACCCAGAAATTTCGATTCAGGATTTTCCAGACCATGTAGCGATTCGCGGAATTATTGCACTAACTGGTGAATACTTACCATCAGAAATTGATCAAAGTGAAACGACTATAGATGAAATCGATTCACCGCAATTAAGGTATTTTAAAAGTGTTGAACGAGACGAGGACGGCATTTGTGAGTTTGTCCATCACTTTCCTGTTGATATTTCGATTCCCCATGAACGTATAAGTCGTCTAGAGGACTTATCTGTTGGTGTTGATAGCTTCGACTACCACTTACCAGAGCCGTGCAAGCTTGAATTAGAAGCGACAGTTGTAATTCAAGGCTTAGAGCATGAGCGGATCAATTCGATTGAGGAGCCAATTGCTGATGAGCAAGCGGAGGAAGAAGAGGAACGCATTGAATTTGATTTGAAATTAAAGTCAACTGAGAACGAAGAAAAGCAGGATCGTGACTTACAAGTTGCCGACGATGAAGCGCCAGTAGAAGAAGAATCAATTGAAGAATCAAATATTGTTGTCTTACAACGCGGAGTACCCGAAGAAGAGCCGATTGTTGAAGCGGTCCGGGTAGAGCCTGAGCAAGAAATAGAGCCTGAAGAAACGCTGCCACGCCCAACTTCCTTACTTGATTTATTTGATCATGAAGGTAGTGATGAAGACCGCTATGCACAAATGAAGATGTATATTGTGCAACAAGATGACTCATTAGACCAAATTGCTGATAAGTATGGGATTCAGGTTAGTAAAATTCAAAGAGCAAATCAGCTCGATACTTCAATGGTTGAAGAAGGACAAATTATTTATGTACCGGTTTAAGTAGTTTAAAACCAACAAAAAAGCCATTGCTTTGTGAAAACGCAAAGCAATGGCTTTTTTTAACGTTCTTTGAAAACCCCTGGCTATGCCGGGGGTTCTGGAAAGCTTACAGCGAGGTAACAAAAAGCCTCCCAAAGTGATAAGATGAAGTTGGTTTCCCGACCTACCACATCTTAAAACAAAAGGAGGCGTATCCTAAATGCAGGATAAGAATAGTTTAGCACACACAACATGGAAATGTAAGTATCATAT
>NZ_FODJ01000006.1:121014-188987 GCF_900110345.1 Amphibacillus marinus | reverse complement strand
ACTGCTCTTTCCTTTTAAATATCCCATGAATTGCGACACACTCAATTTTGGCGGTATACTTACTAACATGTGTATGTGGTCTGGACATGCATTTGCTTCATGTATGGTGACGCCTTTTCTTTCACATAGCTCTCTTAATATTTTCCCTATGCTTTGTTTATACTTGCCATAGATCACTTGTCTTCTATACTTCGGTGCGAACACAATATGATACTTACATTTCCATGTTGTGTGTGCTAAACTATTCTTATCCTGCATTTAGGATACGCCTCCTTTTGTTTTAAGATGTGGTAGGTCGGGAAACCAACTTCATCTTATCACCTTGGGAGGCTTTTTGTTACCTCGCTGTAAGCTTTCCAGAACCCCCGGCATAGCCAGGGGTTTTCAAAGAACGTTAAAAAAGTGACAGTTTCGACCTTTGGCGGGCGAAACTGTCACTAATTATTACGCTTCTTCTACGCTTGTTGTTGCTTCAGCTTGCGCGGTTTGTTTCTCATCTTTACTTAATTCCTCGTTTAGTTGATCAATGCTTTCACGAACATTATCCTTGCCGACATAGCTTTCAAGCAAGCTCTTGACATCAATTCCAGATGAAGCCTTTAACGTTTCCTGGACAGTTGCCATTAGATCGGTGGCATATCCGGATACCTTACCAGCACCACTGTTTTTGCCATCACTACCACCAGTGTCAACGACCGTTATTTTATCGATATTACCAAGTGGTTTGGCAACCTCTTTTGCATATAGAGGTAGCATATCAAGAACCATATCCATGATCGCAGCTTGACCATATAAATCAAACGCTTCAGCAATTTTTGCCTTTGCTTCAGCTTCAGCGAGACCTTGCTGTCTAATAACATCGGCTTCAGCAAAACCTTTTGCTTTCTCTGCTTCAGCTAGGGCGATACCTTCCTGCTCAATCTTAAAGCGATGCGCCTCAGCAGAGCGCAGTTCTTTTGCTTTGTTTGCTTCAGCAGCTTGCTCAACTGCATAACGATCAGCATCAGCTTTTTTCTTCACTTCGGCATCGTATTGTTTTTCACGACGAGCAATTTCTTTCTCTTCTAGCTCGATTTGTTTTTGGCGTTCAATAATATCGACTTGAATTCTCTGCTCGGTAACCTTTTGCTTTGCTATTGCTTCTTGTAATTGATAAGCTTGGTCAGCCTCGGCTTTTGCGCTATCCTGTTGTCTACGATATTCGGCAATCTTTAATTCTTTTTCTTTGCCAGATTCAGCGATTTGCGCATCTCTTTGGAACTCAGCTGTTTTTGCTTCTTGTTCAGCTCGTGCGTTTTCAATCCGCGCTTCCTTTTCACGCTCAGCCTTAGCAATTTGCGCATCACGTTTCACTGTCGAAATTTGGGGCTGTCCGAGTGCTTCTAAATAGCCATTTTTATCAGAAATTTCTTTAATGGTAAATGAAACAATTTTAAGTCCCATTTTTGATAAATCCTTCTGAGCGACTGAGAAAACACCTTGGGCGAATTCTTCACGATTACTATAAATATCCTCCACAGTCATTGAGGATAGAATGGCACGTAAATGCCCTTCAAGTACTTCCTTTGCTTCATTTCTTAATTCTTCACGTGTTTTACCGAGGTATTGCTCTGCTGCTGTTGATACATCTTCAATTGTCGAACCAACCTTGATAATTGATACCCCGTTAACTGTAACTGGAACACCTTGTTTCGTATATGTATCGGTTGTACCAACCTCAAGTTTGTGATTTAGTAAGCTAAGTGGTTCTGCTCGTTGGAAGACGGGAACAACGAAAGTTCCTCCACCACGAATGATTTTAATTTTTTTGCCATCACCAGAGTCAACAACATTCGATCCACTCCCTAATAAATTCCCTGTAACAATTAGCGCTTCGTCTGGTCCTACAGTTTTATATTTGGCAATATAAACAAGAATAGCTAAGAATATGATTCCTAAAACAACTCCACCAATAATTAACTCAATACTAAAATCCATGCTTCTCCTCCTAATGCGTTATTTTTTTCAAAAAGACTGGCTCAACAATAAGCACGCCATCTTGGTCAATTTCAAGTACTAAGATAGAAGACCCTTGACTAATCTCAGTGTTTGAAGCGCATTTTGCGATGTTTCCAGTTGAACCAAGTCCGGATTTAATTAACACCTCACCAAGTCCGTTGACCGGAATTGTGGTAATAACTTCACCTTCTTTACCAATAAAATCTACAATGCTAAACGCTGTGCTTTGCTCCGATTTAGCTAATGGAACAAGGATGAAGAAATGAAGAAGACTAACAATTACTAAAGAAATAAGTGTTGCTAAAACGAAAATTGATAAACTATCCAATGTTTCTCTTAACTCCATAATATACCCTGCGCCACATAGTACCGAAATAAAGCTTAAAACAACGGTTGGATTTAAGATAGAGCCTACTGTAATTTCACCAATCGCCTCAAAAACATCACCAATCAGCATATAAAGTATTGTAATTATTCCGCCAATAATAAGACCATATAAATATATAGTTTGAATATCCATGCTAAATGCTTCACCTCCAGTAACACGTCAATTTGCTTACTAGTTTAATAATACCAAATAAACGTACATATTGGCTCAAATTATTAAAAAATTTGCAAATTACTCTTTAAAAATTGGGTTAGTTAAGATTACTTCAAAAGTGAAAAGGTTCCAAAGTAAATATGGCCAGAAAACTTAAATAGCGATGATGTTATCCATATTCTCAGCAACTAGTTATTATGACTTATTATTGCTTTATTCAGCTAACTTTGTGACCAGTGTATACTTAGTTTAATAATTAAATCGCTGGAATTTCTGCTTAGTTATGAGTTATTACTTGAGTTGAGTAGAAAGTCACAACTGTGAAAATAAATTTTTACCATATGGATAAATACTATCTATTTTCAGTATTTTCTCGTATAATTAAAGAGGCGAGTTATACTAAGACGCCCAAACGAAAGAATTTCTTTCGTTAGGCGTTTCTTAATGTGGTAAACGATAAACTATATTTTTGCACCGCGTAGCTGTGAAAAAATAACTGACGTTAACTTATTAACTTTATGTAGGGCATGGGACAAGCTTGTGCTTTCATATTAATACGTAATGATTGTAAGAAAGTTACAACAATCTTATCGTTATACTAAAACAAATGACAACTAAGGATTTTTAGAGATAGAGAGGACGATTAAATTGGCAAAATTCAGCTTTACACAAGATCTAGGAATTGATTTGGGGACAGCTAATACATTGGTTTACATTAAGAAAAAAGGTATTGTTGTACGTGAGCCCTCAGTAGTTGCTAAGAATAACTCGACTGGCGATATAGAGGCGGTAGGTAGCGACGCAAGAAACATGATTGGTCGGACACCTGGTAATATTTCCGTTATTCGCCCGATGAAAGATGGCGTTATTGCAGATTATGATACGACTGCAACAATGATGAAGTATTATATTCGGTTAGCACAAAAAAACCGCTCTCCTTTGGCAAAGAAACCTAATGTTATGGTTTGTGTGCCATCTGGAATTACGATGGTTGAAGAGAGAGCTGTTATTGATGCAACAAAGCAAGCGGGTGCAAAGGATGCATTCCCGATTGCTGAGCCATTTGCTGCTGCAATAGGTGCTGGTTTACCTGTTTGGGAACCAACAGGAAGCATGATCGTTGATATTGGTGGAGGCACAACTGAAGTTGCTGTTATTTCGTTAGGTGGGATTGTAACCAGTCAATCGATTCGAACAGCTGGTGATGATATGGACGATGCTATTATTCAATATATTAGAAAGAAATATAGCTTGATGATTGGAGAGCGGACAGCTGAAGCGGTAAAAATGGAAATCGGTTCAGCGGGTGGACGCTTGGATATTGAAACAATGGATATTCGCGGTCGAGATCTGCTAACAGGTTTACCAAAAACAATAACGATCACAGCTGAAGAAATTGCGGTATCTTTGAAAGATACTGTAAATGCGATTGTTGATTCCGTTAAAAACACACTGGAAAAAACACCACCTGAGCTTGCCGCTGATGTGATGGATCGAGGCATTGTCATTTCTGGTGGGGGCGCGTTACTTACCGGATTAGACCAAGTGATTGCAGAAGAAACAAAGATGCCTGTTTTTGTAGCTGAAAACCCACTGGATAGTGTAGCAATTGGTACCGGAAAGGCGCTTGAGTACATTGAGCACTTTAAATCACACCCACATATTGCATCACATTCAAGTATAAATTAAATGGGGGATTATTGATGTCTTTTTTTCGCCGAAAGCGATTGTTTTTGATCCTTCTAAGTCTCATTATTTTAGTCGGTTTAGTTGGTCTGACAATCAGGGATCGGGACCAATTATCTGCTGTTGAAGAGTTTTTTCAGGATGCCGTTGGCTGGGTGCAAAAAGTTGCGCTTGCTCCGGTTAATTATACCGTCAATTTAATCGGCAATGTTGATGATATGCGAAACGTATACAATGAGAATCAAGTTTTAAAAGAGAATTTAGCTCAATATCAGCAAACCTTGTATGAAGTTCAAGAACTTAGAAGAGATAATGAAGAGCTGCTTGCTATCATTGATAAGACTGATAATATTATGGATTACACGCCTATTCAAGCTAGTGTTGTCGCAAGAAGTCCTGAGGCATGGTTTAATCAGGTGACAATTGATCGTGGCTCGCAGCACGGTGTGGCCCAAGATATGGCTGTTATTACTGCGGATGGAATGATTGGTAAGATTCAGTCAACTTCACAGTTCACGTCAAATGTGCTGTTGTTAAATGGATTTGATCGTTCTAATCGTATTTCTGTGAATGTTAGCTTGCCGGAGCAGGATGATGATGCGCGTGGCTTTATCCTTGGCTATAATGAAGAACGAAATCAATTGGTATTAGAGTTTACTGAGTATTATGAAGAGATTCCAGAAGATGCGTTTGTTTTTTCATCTGGTCTTGGTGGTGTATTTCCAAAAGGATTGGAAGTTGGCTCAATTGATGAGGTAACAACAGATCAATATGGTTTAACACAAATTGCTTATGTCAGCCCATCGGCAAATTTAACTGATTTTAATCATGTCATTGTCGTTGATAGAAATATAACTTCGGATCTTGATCTAGATGAAGGTGAGGAAGAGTAATGTCAAGATTATACCTTCCTTTCATTTTACTCCTTTTGATTGCATTACAGGGGACAACGGCTGCTTTCATTCCAAATTTTCTTTTGGAACATGGCTGGATTATCGTCTTTCATTCTGTTTTTGTTTTCCTTGTCCTGTTTACGCTGTTTTATGACCTTGAACATACGTATTATTCCTTGTTTTTTGCTATCTTGTCAGGTGTTCTCATCGATATTGTTTACACAAGTGTTGTCGGGGTATACATGTTCAGCTACGCAATAACAATTTATTTTGTTCATGGGATGAGAAAGCTATTGCATGCTAATTTCTTTGTTGCTTTGCTGTTAACTGTTGTGGGTATTGCAATGGCCGATTATGTGCTTTATTTTATTTATCTATTCACTGGTTTTACCAATATAGAAGCACTTGATTACTTTTACTATCGTATGCTACCGACTGTTTTAATTAACACATTAATCTTTCTACTTTTCTACCTAATTTTCAAACGTAAGCTTGTAAAATGGTCTGAGCTGCGGTTTGAGAAAAAAGGATCAATCAACTAAGAGCATAACTCATACAAAACAGATTACTTGGAGGTGTGATAGTGGTTTTGAAGAATCAATATGTCATGATCAAAGGGACAAGAGACGGGTTAACCTTGTTTTTAGATGATTCGTGTTCGTTTAACGATTTATTAGATGAATTAGATAAAACACTTTCGCACGATGAATTTGATGAAGATCAAGCGATGATAACCGTAAAGATTCATTTAGGAAATCGCTTTTTACATAAGGAGCAAGATGAGCAGTTACGGACCTTGATTAGACAAAGAAATAAACTAGTTGTGCAAGGAATTGAATCAAATGTCATTTCAAAGGCTGAAGCTATTCAGTGGAAGGAGGACAGCGAGGTAAGAGTCGTCTCGAAAACGATTCGTTCTGGACAAGTGTATCAAGTTCAAGGCGATCTCCTATTAATTGGCGATATTAATCCAGGTGGTACGGTGAAAGCTACAGGCAATATTTATATCATGGGTGCCTTACGTGGTGTTGCACATGCTGGAATCAATGGAAATCGTCAAGCTGTTATTATTGCCTCATTTATGAAGCCGGTCCAACTTAGAATTGCAGACTTATATAGCAGAGCTCCGGATTATGAAACTGAGGGTGTTTACATGGAATGTGGATTTATTGATGAATCGGAGAAGATCTTGATTGATCGATTGCAATTAGTAGCGAAGAAAAGACCGGAATTAAATGGTTTCGAAAGGAGTGTATTAAATGGCTGAGGCAATTGTTATTACTTCTGGTAAAGGTGGCGTTGGTAAGACAACGACAACCGCAAACCTAGGAACTGCTCTCGCTTTATTGAATAAGAAAGTTTGTCTAATGGATACCGATATCGGTCTGCGGAATTTAGATGTGGTGATGGGGTTAGAAAACCGCATTATTTACGATATTATTGATGTTGCACAAGGAAGATGTAAGCTTAAACAAGCACTGATTAAGGATAAGCGTTTTGATTATTTATTTTTACTGCCTGCTGCCCAGACAAGTGATAAGAATGACCTAACGCCAGATTCAGTTGTTGAAATGATCGCTGAACTTAAAAAAGAATTTGATTACATCATTATTGATTGTCCAGCAGGAATCGAACAAGGATACAAAAACGCTGTTGCTGGGGCTGATCATGCAATTGTAGTGACGACTCCTGAAAAATCAAGTGTCCGTGATGCTGATCGAATAATTGGTTTGCTTGAGCATGAGGAGATTAGCTCGCCGAAACTGGTCATTAATCGAATTAGAAATCATATGATGAAGTCGGGTGATATGCTTACAATCGATGAAGTTGTTCAAGTACTCTCAATTGATTTATTGGGTATAGTTGCTGACGATGAGGATGTCATTAAAGCATCGAATCGTGGTGAGCCTGTTGCCTTTCAACCAAATACGAAAGCCTCCATTTCTTATCGCAATATAGCCCGCCGAATTCTAGGCGAATCGGTACCGCTACAATCATTAGAGGATGAGAAAGGTGTTTTCTCAAAGGTTAAACGATTTCTTGGTATGCGTAATTAATTTATGAACTAATGAGGGTGATTACTCTTGTTAGTTTTTTTTATTTGATAAGAAAGGACTTGGCATATTTAGTACGTTAACTGAGGTTATTGATTGGTAAACGCATTCCCATATTTATGTTAACGAAGTCACAAAAAAGAGTAGCTTAATTAACGTAACATCTATTTTCCTTTATATGCTTCTCGCTTAACACAAACCGCAATCTGCTTAGCTATCAATTTATCGCAGCCAATCATATTGGAAGCATCTTTTTCATAGACTTGTACAAATGGAATGAGAAGGTTGTGAATAACGATGGTTAAACAAATAGAACGTGTCAGAAAATCATTTGAAAAACGAAAAAGATTACGGAAAAGAAAGCTTGGTGATCAGGGCAATGAGCGTGCACCAAAACCTCTAGTTGGGCAGAGCGAGAGATTAAAGCGGCCCCATGAAACTGGTCATTCTGCACCGTTCTTTGTTAAACAACTGGTCATGGCAAGTGTATTTTTCTTTGTATCAATGATGATCTTGCAAACATCAAGTCCTGTTTTCACTAATACAAAGCATTGGCTATTTAATCAGCTACGAGAGGATTTTCCTTTTGCGACCGTTAATGCTTGGTATCAGGAACAATTCGGTGTGCCGTTTGGTCTGTTTATTGATTCAGATACGGTGCCTGTCTATAAAGAAATGGCTCTTCCTGTAAGTGGTGTCATCTCGGAGGATTTTCAAGTAAATGGACAAGGGATCGTTATTCAAGTGCAAGATGAACCAGAAGTATACACAATTGAACAAGGTACAGTCATCTTTGCTGGGAATGATCGCAAGACTGCAAAGACGGTTATTATTCAACATCCTGATCGAAGTAAATCCATTTATGGCCACCTATCGGATATTAAGGTAACCCCGTATCAATTTGTCTATGCTAATCAACTCATTGCAGAAGTATCTTCAGAAGATCAAGCAATGCTGTTTTTCTCAATGCAGAAAAACAACCAATTTATTGATCCAGCTGAGGTAGTGCCTGTTGATGAAACTGACTATTAAAGACAAAATTCATTTGCATCCATCCATTTGGATGACCATCTTGCTATCGGTGACTACAGGGATGTTTGTTGAGATGACAATAATTTTTGCTATTGTACTTTGGCACGAAAGTGGACATGCATTTGCGGCAGCGCTATTTAAATGGAAAATTAGGCGAATTACAATCTGGCTCTTTGGTGGTGTCATGGAGACCGAAGAGCATATTAATAAACCCATTTATCAACAATTGCTTGTTACGCTTGCGGGTCCAATTCAACATCTATTTATTTTTATGGTCTTACTGCTTTTATCACAACTTTCAGCTGTTCCTGATGCTTTAATTGACTTCGCTCTTATATATAATGGTCGAATTTTAGTTTTTAATCTTATCCCGATTTGGCCACTAGATGGTGGTAAACTTACTTACTTGGTACTCATGAGCTATTTACCATTTAAGAAAGCCCATGAATACACGATCATCCTTTCGATATCCATCCTGTGTGTGTTATTTTCGTTAATGCTTATTTTTCATGCTTTCTTATTAAATACATTTGTATTGGTGACTTTCCTTCTCTGGGAAAATCGCTTAGAATGGAAAAGGAGATTATATGTCTTTCAGCGTTTTCTCATTATGAGGAGAACGGCTAGTAAAAACACAGCATTAAAAAAGCTTATTCCACTTAAATTTCATAGTCAGACAAGACTATTGGATGTTTTTTCATCCTTTCGAGCGAGCTGTTACCATCCAATTATGATTGTTGATCACCACATGTTAGTTACCGAATCGGTTTGTTTTACATTGTATTTTGATCAGGGGGGGTATCGGGCTAACTTGGCTGATCTTATTAAGCAGTAAGAAGAGAGGACTAATACGTGATTAATTTAATACTACTAACAAAAGCAGCCGAGCAAATTGGTTGCGCCATTGAAGATAATCAAGTTATTGAGCTTGCTTTAGATCGGCCCAATTCTCCGCAACTGGTCGGCTCAATTTTTTTAGGTAAAGTCGTTGCTGTTGATAAGGGGCTTCAAGCCGCCTTTATTGATATTGGACAGCCTGCTTTGGCTTATATAGAGCGAAAAGAACTTGTGTTAGCTGAGAAAGAGCAGGCTCAAACAATTGAAGAGCTCCTCGTTGAGGGCGCATCATTAGTGGTGCAGGTGATTAAGGACGCATACCAGAATAAAGGAGCACGCTTGACAGCAAATGTAACCTTAGCTAATGACTGTTTAGTTTTTCTCCCGTATGGAAACAAAATTACGATCTCGCGAAAGCTTGACAAACAGAAAAACACAGATTTAAAGCAAAACCTTAAAAGCAGCCTGCTCGGTAATGAGGGATTAATTATTCGAACACAGGCCTCAGGTCGTACAGCAGCTGAGCTTATTAAGTCAATAGCGGTTTTACGTCAACAGTGGTCGATTATAAGTAAAGCTGCCTTGGAAACGAAAGCGGGCCAGTTAATTTGGCGAGACACACCTGTTATTAATCGTTTTGTTCGTCGCTTTCCATTGCATGAAATTCAGAGTATTGTTTGTGATGATAATAGGACGGTAAAAGCGGTCAGTGATCGTTACCCGCTGCTAGAGGAAAAGCTTATTTGGAATCAGCAAGCAGCTGTACAATTACCACAATCGGTTGATCAATTATTTGCACGGATGCTAGAGCCTACTGTGTTATGCCAGCATGGCGTAACGCTCGTGATTGAGCAAACGGAAGCCTTAACGGTTGTTGATGTTAACTCTTCGGGTTATAGTGGTAAGCGTAACCATCATAATACTGCCTTAGAGGTCAATAAGATTGCTGCACAGGAGTTGGCTAGACAGTTACGTTTGCGCAATTTATCTGGTATAATCATCATTGATTTTATTAAAATGAAAAGTAAAAAAGACCAGCAATATTTGATTAATTTGATTAATCAATGTCTAAAAGCAGATTCTGTTCAAACTACGGTGTTTAACTTTACCTCATTAGGTTTACTTGAGCTTACAAGGAAACGAGAGTCACCGGCTCATGCTCATGTGTTAGCAGATGCTCGTCCAGAAAAAAAAGTCCTATCAGTTGAAAGTAGGGTATATCAGCTGGAAAGAGAGCTGATTGCGAGTCGTGATGAGGCAGTCGTTGTTGAAGTCACCAAGCAATTTAAGGAGCTCTGGCGTGCATGGGTTCAATTGGCCCCGATCCGCGCCGATGTTTATTTTGTGGAAACTAGGGGTGTGGCTTGCTATTTTATCAAACGAACAGGTTCAAGTGCATTAATTCAAGCATTTCTACTAGAAAAGAAGCAACAAAACATTGACAAGATTTATTAAACCATGGTATGATCTTATCGTTATGCAAGTTTAGTAGCACCCGTTGCTACAACCGCGCAGATCAGGTTCTTAAGTGTTGTACACACCTGTAATGGCGAGTCTGAGTTTATTAAGGAGGTGCAGTAGGATGTACGCAATTATTGAAACTGGTGGTAAGCAAATCAAGGTAGAAGAAGGCCAAACGATTTATGTTGAGAAATTAGCTGCTGAAGCAGGTGATTCTGTAACGTTTGACAAGGTTCTATTTGTTAGTGGTGACGATGTCAAAGTCGGTGCCCCATTTGTAGATGGTGCTTCTGTTTCGGCTAAAGTTGAAAAACAAGGCCGTCAAAAGAAAATTACTGTTTACAAATTTAAACCAAAGAAAAACTATCATCGTAAGCAAGGTCACCGTCAGCCATACACTAAAGTAACAATTGAAAAAATTAATGCTTAAGGTTGAGTTGGATGATCCAAGTAACGATTTATCGTGAACAAAGCAATAAAATTACAGCCTTTGAATTAAGTGGACATGCAGAAAGTGGTCCTCATGGTCATGATCTTGTTTGCGCTGCTGTTTCAGCAGTTGCCTTTGGCATGACAAATGCTGTAATTAAGCATACTGAGATTGAACCTATCATTGACCAGGGTGGTGCAGGTGGTTATTTGAAGGTCGAGATGCCAACAAATTTGACAGATGTTCAGATTGATCAATCGGCACTGTTACTTGAAGGTATGCTCACCTCATTAGAGACTATCGAGCGCGATTATGGACAATATATATCCATCTCTGAAAAATAAGGAGGTGCAAACCGATGTTACGTTTAGACTTACAATTTTTCGCATCTAAAAAAGGTGTAGGTAGTTCAAAGAACGGTCGTGATTCAGAATCGAAACGCCTTGGTGCCAAGCGTGCTGATGGGCAGGCGGTTACTGGAGGATCAATTCTTTATCGTCAACGTGGAACGAAAATCTATCCAGGTGTTAACGTAGGCCGTGGTGGAGACGATACATTGTATGCGAAAGTAGACGGTGTGGTACGTTTCGAGCGTGTTGGTCGTGACCGCAAGCGTGTAAGTGTGTACCCTGTTGCACAAGAAGCATAATTGAAAACAAAGGCGTGTCTTGAAAGAGTTTTCTTTTAAGACACGTTTTTTTGTTCATTTAAGAAAATTAGCCATTTCATTTGCTATTGCAAATAAAATGCAATGATGCGGTTAGTGTGTTTTTTAGAACTAAAAAAAATTTTTACCTCCGTTCAGGAATTTGCTATACTTTTCTTACAATAGTAAAGGGCGGTGTTTCAATGAATCACGAGGAAGTCGTTAAGTTAGTTCGTCATTATCGTCATGATTGGTCAAATCACTTACAGCTTATTATGGGCTATGCGCAAATGGGTAACTTAGCGCGCGTACAGGAAAATGTGGCTGAGTTTGCTGATTTGCTTGTTCAGGAACAAGCTTTACAAAGTATGCCCATTCCTCAAACCATTGTGACGTTAATGCAGTTACAGCATCAGCAAGATGCCATTCAATTAAGAACAGAGGTAGACTGCATTGGACACCCTAAAGTAACTGATGAGCGATTATCTGCTATGATTACAGCTATTTATACGGTGCTTTTACAGCAAGCTGTGACTTTAACCACTTATCATGTTACAATGAAATTTCATCAAGAGACTGATAAGTCCTTTCAACTACTTGTTGATGTAAATCCCCCTATTGAACAACTTGAAGAATCAGTGAAAAAAATAGATAGACAGATCAGCATAAAAAAGAGTGTAAACAAGCATTTAGAGCTATGTTGGACTGCAGAATAATGAGGTGACAGCATGTTTGTCGATCGAGTCAAAGTTTATATTAAAGCTGGAGATGGTGGTAATGGTTTAGCTTCATTCCGGCGAGAGAAATACGTTCCATTCGGTGGACCATCAGGTGGTGATGGTGGCGCTGGCGCCGATGTTGTCTTTGAAGTAGATGAAGGCTTAAACACATTAATGGATTTTCGCTATCAACGGCATTTTAAAGCAAAGCGTGGAGAAAACGGTATGAGTAAAGGACAGCATGGCAAAAACTCAGAGCCGATGATATTAGCAGTTCCACCAGGCACTACGGTAAAGGATGAGGACACCGGTGAGGCGTTAGCAGACTTAACTGAGCATGGTCAGCAGGCAGTTATTGCTAAAGGTGGCCGTGGTGGCCGTGGCAATATTCGTTTTGCTTCTGCTAGAAATCCAGCTCCAGAGATTGCTGAGAATGGTGAGCCTGGTGTTGATCGTAATATTATTATTGAACTCAAGCTCTTAGCCGATGTTGGCTTGGTAGGGTTTCCAAGCGTCGGGAAGTCTACGCTTTTGTCGGTAGTAAGTGCAGCTAGACCTAAGATCGCTGATTATCACTTTACGACGTTGGCGCCCAATTTAGGCGTTGTTGAAACTGAGGATAACCGTAGCTTTGTCATGGCAGATTTACCGGGTCTCATTGAAGGTGCCCATCAGGGGATCGGTCTTGGTCACCAGTTTCTACGTCATATTGAGCGTACGCGAGTTATTGTCCATATTATCGACATGGCAGCGACTGAAGGACGTGATCCTTACGAAGATTTTAACACCATTAATGAAGAGCTTGCAGCTTATGATCCATCATTGATGAAACGGCCACAAATTATTGTGGCAAATAAGATGGACATGCCAGAAGCTAACGATCAATTAGCTTTATTTAAAGAGCAACTTACAGATGCATATCCGATTTTTCCAATTTCAACGATTACAAGAACAGGCTTGCGTGATTTGCTCTTTGCAATAGCGGATCAATTGGCTGAAATACCAAAGCGTGATATACCGTTGGAAGAAGCGCCAAAGCGAATGGTTTATAAGCACCAAGCAGAAGAGGTGCCCTTCCAAATTACCCGTGACCCAGATGGTGCTTTTGTTTTATATGGTGAGCAAATTGAAAAGCTATTTAAAATGACTGATTTAACAAGAGAAGAATCTGTGCAACGGTTCTCGAGACAAATGCGAGGAATGGGCATTGATCAGGCATTACGTGACCGAGGTGCTCGAGATGGTGACACAGTGCGCTTGCTAAAATATGAATTTGAGTTTATTGAATAGTTATTTTTCTGAAAAGGAGGATGGTAAGCGTGGTAAAGGCTGAAGAAACCTTTTATTTAGTACGAGGAGATTTTTTGCCGGAAGCAATGCGAAAGACACTTGAGGTTAAAGCGCAATTGGAGCGCGGTAAAGCTAGCTCTGTTTTTGAAGCCGTTAAAGAGGTAGGTCTGTCAAGAAGTGCTTTTTATAAATATCGTGATGCTGTCTTTCCTTTTCAAGCTATTCAACAAACACGCATTATTACATTGTTCTTCCATCTTGAGGATCGTTCCGGAACGCTGTCAAAGCTTCTTGATACAGTCGCTCAAGCTGGTGGCAATATTCTAACGATCCATCAGACGATCCCAGTCAATGGCAAAGCTAATGTAACCTTGTCGCTAGATGTAGAGCGGCTAAACATTGAATTAGATGGACTAATAAATAAGTTGAAGAAGCAAGAATTTATTGAACGGGTTGATATTTTAAGCTCAGGTGCTTAGTTTAGAAATGAGGAGATAGAGATGTCATTTGCAGTTGGATACTTAGGACCTAAAGGCACATTTACCAAAAAGGCCGTAGATACGCTCTTTCCTAATAATCAGGCGATGAGCTATCAAACAATACCGGCCTGTATTGATGCCGTCAAATTCGGTCATGTGAAATATTCAGTTGTTCCATTAGAAAATACGTTAGAGGGTACAGTTAATTTAACGATTGATTATTTAATTAAAGAAAAGACACTTAAAATTGTTAGCGAAGTAGTTGTTCCTGTCCGCCAGCATTTTATGGTTCATCCAAAGTGGAAAGCTGATTGGCAATCGGTTCAAACGATTTATTCCCATCCGCACGCATTAGCACAGTGCCATCATTTTCTCAGTCAAACAATGCGTCAAGCTACGCTTGAGCCTTACGCGTCAACTGGGGCAGCAGCGCAATATGTACGTGACCATCCCGAGCTTTCGATAGGTGCAATTGCGAATGACCTTGCCGCTAAAGAATATCAATTAGACATCGTTAAGGCTGATATTCATGATCTTGATAATAATCAAACGCGTTTTGTTGTTTTACATAAAAATGATACTGCTTTAAGGGTGAATCAGTTGCCTCTAAAGGGCTTTAAGACGATGATCATGGTGGTCTTACCAACAGATCATGCAGGTGCGCTTCATCAAGTCTTATCTGCATTTGCTTGGCGCCGGATTAACTTAACGAAGATAGAATCACGACCAATGAAAATCGGTCTTGGCCATTATTACTTCTTAATTGACCTTGATCAAAAGATGGATGACATTCTTATTCCGAATACCATTGCCGAAATTGAGGCAATTGGCTGTAATGTTGAGGTTCTTGGGAGTTATCCGTATTATTTAAGTGCTGATAAAAGCTAATAGAACAGCGAGCTAAGTAGATACTACTTTCCTCGCTGGTTTTTTTTACTAGATCAAAAGCAAGCAAATAATTTGCTACCATCGCCCAGCGAAGTGCCATCTTCACGAAGCGCCCTACGATAAGTCATCATCGGCTCGTTCCTTACCGTGATTCCTTTATCTCAGTTGTTTCGTTCCAGTTGCTACGTTGCTACCGGGCGCTATCGCCTTTGTTTCGTCTGGCTCCATCGCCCAGCAACTAGGCATCTTCACGAAGCGCCCTACGATAAGTCATCATCGGCTCGTTCCTTACCGTGATTCCTTTATCTCAGTTGTTTCGTTCCAGTTGCTACGTTGCTATCGGGCGCTATCGCCTTTGTTTCTCACTCTACAATGTAGCCGTTTCTTTTTAGGGCTTCGAAAGCTGCGTCTAGCTTTGCGGTGCTCTCTGCTTCTAAGGTGTGTAAATGAACCCCGTCAGTTAGCTCGGATAAATATGGTGCGTGTGTGGTTTCAATCCTATTAACAAATTGTGCGACATCGTGGCGATCACTGACCATGATTAAAGCTTCTAAATCACCATAAACAGGGTGTTCGACAATAACGTTGTGGACCGTTACTCCTTGATCGACAATGCATTCAAGTTCATGTCGCGTTTGTTCTGGTGTGTGCTTACATGCAACGATACGCTGTCGCTTTTTTTCTTGAGGGGTATCTTTAATTAAAAGATACCCCTGACTTGTTGCCATAATCGGCTCATTCTTAGCCTTAAGGAGAGAAATATCTTGTACGATGACTTGACGACTAACACCAGCTCGGTCGGCTAACACACCACCTGTTAACGGGCTGCCGCTATTTGTTAACCACGACAGAATAGCAGCCCGACGCTCTTCCCCAATTAGTTTATTTTGTTCACTCATTAACTATTCACTCCAGTCATTCGTTACACCTACTAATGGTATTTTCGCATATAATTAACCATTAAACTAGTTGTTTACCGATAGTTTGTTACCTTGCACTTATAAAAATAACACTTGCAAAATTAATTTTTCTAAAAAAGAATCAACTTTTACGGGCGTTTGCATATGTTGATAGGGAATAAGCCTGTTACTTGCCTAGTAAAAAGTACGGAGAGAGGAGAACTGACGTGAAGATTCATATTGTTCAGCAAGGCGATACATTATGGAACATTGCCAAAAAATACAATGTTGATTTTCAAGCGCTAAAGGCAGCCAATACTCAATTAGCAAATCCTGATATGCTCATGCCAGGAATGAAAATAAAGGTGCCAACAGAGAGCAAACAAGTGAGTCAGCAAGGAAGTCAAGCGCCAACTGCACAAAAAGGTGCGGTCAAGGAGCCCTTCAAACACGTTCCACAAAAAGCTCATCCTGTCGTGAAGGAGGATGATCATAAGCCGAAGAAAGAGGTTGTTAAGAAAGCACCACAAAAACAAGTAACTTTACCTAAATTACCACCAGTTTCAATTCAAATGCCTAAACTGCCTAACATATATTCTAATCATTACAATATTGATGTTGATATTGAGGACAATGATACGATTATTAAGAATAAAACGTATCATCACCATCCTAAGCCCACTGAGAAGAAAGAAGAGGTTAAGGCAGAAGTAAAAAAACCTGTTCAAAAACCGGCACCAATGCCACAGCCCGTTGATATGATTCCGTGTCCATGCTATGTTTGGATGCCATGTGCACCACAACAATGGAATCCAATGCCATATGCTCAGCACGAGACATGTGAGGAGAATTATAACACTAACGAGTATGAACAATATCAGGACGCTAATCAATTTTATAATAGTTGGCCACAAGCGCATTATCAATATCCAACTCAAACCTTTGACGAACAACAGCAGTGGGGAGATGTTGACCTCGAAGATGAAGAGGTAAATGAGCAAGATTTACAAAATGGTTATCCTTACCCGGTTAATTATAATGGTTATCAACATTATCAGAATCAGCCTTATCTCCAACAAGATATGCAACAAGCACAAATGAATATGTACGGTCAACCGCTCTATCCAACAATGCAACGCTATTCAGGCTATGCTGATCCTTACTATCAATATCAATATCCAATGACCCCGTGGATGGCAGCAGACCCAAGCTATAACGACGAACAAGAATAATTAGTTAGTAGAGAATTGATCCGCTCGTTCATCGGATTGATTCTCTATTTTTGTTACGTCTAGCTCCTCTTACTAAGGAATTGCATAAACTTTTTTTTTGCGACATAATAAGAGGGGATGAAAAAGAAAAGATCATTTAATTTGGAAGGGGCTACAGAACATGCAAAATAAGGTAGATGATTTAGTGAAATGGTTAAAAGATCAAGTGAGCGAAGCGAATGTTAACGGACTTGTTGTTGGGATTAGTGGGGGAATAGATTCAGCGGTCGTTGCCAATTTGATCAAGCGCGCACTGCCGAATCATTCAATTGGTGTGATGATGCCATGTAAAAGTAACCCAGATGATTTGAAATATGCCAATCAGGTAGCAACAGCTGCTAACATTGACCATATTACCATTGACTTAACAGAGACACATGAGAAGCTATTTACGACAGTTACTAATGTACTTGATCAGCATGACGTTCATAACGTAGAAAAGGACAAGCTTGCTGACGCCAATTTACGTGCTAGGTTACGTATGAGCACGTTATACACAGTAGCAACTAACCACAATTATTTAGTTGTTGGTACGGATAATGCTGCTGAATGGTACACAGGTTATTTCACTAAATTTGGTGATGGTGGAATTGATCTCGCACCTATTATTAACCTGACAAAAGGTGAGGTTAGAGAGATGGCGAAATTTCTTAATGTACCGGATGCCGTCATTACCAAACAACCAAGTGCTGGTTTATGGGAAGGACAGACTGATGAAACTGAGATGGGAACAACCTATGCGATGATTGACAGTTTCTTGCGAGGCGAGACCATTCCTGAACAAGATCGCCAAATTATTGAAGCCATGCATCAGCGCTCAGCCCATAAGCGTGAAGGGATTAAAGTTCCTAATTAGGTCCTAACTTGCTAAAAAAGTTTAATTAAATAGAGCGTGTAAATTTCCTTGCCAAACACCTAGTCCACATCATTAGTTGCAGCTTGTAGAGTGATGGTCAAAATCACTAGAGGTTTATCATAATGCTAAAAATTACTGAATAAACTAATAGAAAAGCTTGTGGGGTAGGTGTTGGTGATGAGCGACGAGAATAAGGACGATCAATCAGGTCACGTTGTGGGCCAAGAACAGATTGCTCGCTATTTAGAATTATTTAATTACAATGATCACTATGAGTATTATGTAACATACCAAAAGAAATTACAGACAAGTTTAAAAGAATTTCAATTTAACAATGTAAAAAACATGCTTGATCACTGTTTTGTGTTAGCGATGCATGATGAGAATATCTATGATGCCATTTGTTATTATAATGGTGCCTCAATTGAGCTGAACTTAGTAGAAATCCGTTCGATCCGAGTGGTTAACCCTGATGAATATGCTTTTGTTGTTTATACAGATTGAATGACTAAGCTACCGATTATCTCATATAATTGAGTAATTTGTAGCTTTTTTGTTGAATTTTCAAATGAATATGAGTAAAAAAGCAAGAAACTGACCATGCTAATAGCTATAAAGGAGTTGACTAGATGAAAAACTTACGCTATTTTTATGCGATTAATTTATGCTTGCTGTTCTTTATACTAATCTATTCGTATGTTAATCAATCAGGTCGCAGTATCGAGGACGAGGACAGCTTAACCGTTGCTCAGCTAGAACAACAGGCTAAGTATCCAGAGGATCTAGCTAGAATTGAAGTTACAATTCAACAGGAATATTTAGATGGAAGAATAGAATCTGAAACCATAATTGATACCATTACCGCAATGGACGATTTTTGGGCAGATTATCAAGATTATCAGCTTATTGACCAAAAAGTTGGTCAAATGGTATTTCGCGAGCAGATCGAGGATATTTCTCCCTATATTAAAGAAGTAGGCTATTTTGGTTTAGTAGGCGATCACCTTGCTATATTTGAAGGTGAACCGGAAAACAACCAAGCAATAGAAATTCTTTATCCAATTAATAAAGGGTTAATTACAACAGATCAACTTGGTAGCTTAAAAGGTGGGATAAAAATTTCTAGTCAAGCAGTTTATCAAGAAACAATTGCTGTTTTTGGCAGTCGTGGTCAAAGTGAAAGTGTCCAAGCAGAGTCTGATCTAGAATAGACTCTGCTTTTTATTTGATTACTATAGGCGAACATACGATTGTATGGTAAAATAGCTTCTAAACAGGTATAGTGATATGTTAGGGAGCGAAGCAAAAATGATAAATTATTTAAATGGCAGACTCGTAGAACTTACAGAAATGTCTGCAATTATCGATATAGCAGGAGTTGGTTATGAGGTTATTTGTGCAAACCCATTCCATTTTCAAAATCAATTAGATGAAAAAGTAAAAATACATACCTTTCATTATGTACGCGAGGATGCACAAGTTTTGTATGGTTTTCGTAATCAAGATGAAAAACAACTGTTTGCACAAATATTAAATGTCTCAGGCATTGGGCCGAAAGGGGCGCTCTCAATTGTTGGTAATGCTTCTGTCGCGCAATTTAGCGTTGCAATTGAGGAAGAGGATGAGAGGTTCTTAACTCAGTTTCCTGGTGTTGGGAAAAAGACAGCACGGCAGATGATTCTCGATTTAAAAGGAAAGCTAGCAGTTGTGGTCACACAAACGGGGCATAGTGATCATGGTGGGGAAGCAGTTATCAAGCAGATAGATGACCAGTCATATACGGAAGCAATAGAAGCATTAAAGGCTTTAGGCTATAAAGAAAAAGAATTAACAGCAATAGGACCGATGTTAAGACAGGAGCAAGGCATGACGACGGATGGTCTGATCCGCAAAGGTTTAGCGCTACTGATGCAATAACAGGGAGAAGTGATAAACAATGGAAGACCGGATGATTTCGGGAGAACAATTTGAAGATGAGCATGTCATTGAATTAAGCTTAAGACCAACCTCATTAGCGCAATATATTGGTCAAACAACAGCAAAAGAGAACTTAGCAATCTTTATTCAAGCAGCAAAGCTAAGGAATGAGCCGCTTGATCATGTGCTATTGTACGGCCCACCGGGACTTGGAAAAACGACAATGGCTTCAATCATTGCCAATGAAATGGATGTACAGTTTCGAACAACGTCTGGTCCAGCGATAGAAAAGGCTGGCGATCTTGCCGCCATTCTATCATCACTTGAAGCAGGCGATGTTCTTTTTATTGATGAGATTCATCGGTTGCCCAGAGCAGTTGAAGAGATTCTCTACCCAGCAATGGAGGATTTTTGCTTAGATATTGTAATTGGTACGGGTTCAACAGCCCGGTCTGTCCGTTTAGATTTACCACCATTTACATTAGTAGGTGCCACAACTCGTGCTGGTTTGTTAACAGCACCACTGCGAGATCGCTTCGGAGTTTTAAGTCGGTTAGAGTACTATCAAGCAAATGATTTACAAGAAATTGTAGAAAGAACTGCTTCAATCTTTAATGTTAAGATAGATTCAGCAGCTGCAACTGAAATTGCGATGCGATCACGTGGTACCCCGAGAATTGCCAATCGTTTGTTAAAAAGAGTACGGGATATTTCACAGGTTAAGGGTGAAACAAAAATTAGTATTGAAACAACAGATCAGGCTTTACAAATGCTGCAAGTCGATAAAACGGGCTTGGATCATATTGATCATAAGCTACTTCTAAGTATTCTAGATGCTTTTCAGGGTGGGCCGGTCGGACTTGACACCTTGGCGGCAACAATTGGCGAGGAATCGCAAACAATTGAGGATGTTTATGAGCCTTTTCTGTTACAGCAAGGATTTATTCAGCGGACACCGCGTGGTAGAATAGCCACGCCTAAAACCTATCAGCATTTTAATCGACCATTAAAGCAATCCGACTAAATGCTAGACAAGCGCCACAAAGTAAAGTAAGCTAAGCAAGGTAATTTTTATAATAACGGATAATCATGTAACTCATATAAGTAAAATTAAGGATGACGGATTGGAGTACCGTATGCGAGTAGAGGATTTTGATTTTCATTTACCAGAACAATTAATTGCACAAACACCATTGAAAGATAGAACATCATCGAAGCTTTTAGTCATGAAGAAAGATAGTCAGCAAATTGAACATCAGCAGTTTGGCAATATTATTGACTATTTGCAACCTGGAGATTGTTTAGTGTTAAATAACACCAAAGTATTACCGGCACGATTGTATGGAAGCAAAAGCGATACTGGTGCTAAGATTGAATTACTATTGTTACATCAACGAGATACTGATCAATGGGAAGTATTGGTTAAACCTGCTAAGAAGATTAGTATTGGAACAGAAATAGTCTTTGGTAATGGTCAGCTTAGGGCGGTTTGTACCGAGCTGCAAGACCATGGTGGGCGAGTTGTTAAGTTTACATATCAAGGGATTTTTCTTGAGGTTTTAAATGAACTTGGTGAAATGCCGTTGCCACCCTATATTAAAGAGCAATTAGCTGATCGTGATCGTTACCAAACTGTTTATGCAAAGGAAGAGGGATCTGCGGCAGCACCAACTGCGGGTCTGCATTTTACTGAAGCATTATTAGCACAGATTGAAGCAAAGGGTGTTAAGATTGCTTATGTAACTCTTCATGTTGGATTGGGCACCTTTCGACCAGTTAGTGTAGAAGCGATTGAAGAGCATGCCATGCATGCTGAATTCTACCATTTAACAGAAGAAGAGGCTAAAAAAATTACGACAGCCAAACAAAGTGGTGGACGAATTATTGCGGTTGGGACAACTTCGACGAGAACGCTTGAGACAATTGCGACTGAGCATGATGGGGCGCTTGTTGCTGCCAGTGGTTGGACCAGTATTTTTATCTATCCACCCTATCACTATCAGGCAATTGACGGCTTAATAACAAACTTTCATTTGCCAAAGTCGACGTTAGTGATGCTGGTTAGTGCGCTAGCTGGACGTGACTTTATTATGAAGGGTTACCAAGAAGCCGTTACCAATCACTATCGTTTCTTTAGCTTTGGTGATGCAATGCTAATTATATAACGAATATTTTTTATTAAAAGGAAGGTTTGTATGAGTGCAGTAACCTATGAATTAATTAAAACATGTAAACAAACGGGCGCGCGACTTGGACGCGTTCATACCCCGCATGGCACGTTTGAAACACCAGTATTTATGCCAGTGGGGACGCTTGCTACTGTTAAGACAATGAGTCCTGAGGAGTTAAAAGAACTTGGGGCCGGTATTATCTTATCAAACACCTACCACCTTTGGCTAAGACCAGGCGAGGATATTGTTAGGGAAGCTGGTGGCTTACACAAGTTCATGAACTGGGATGGTTCAATTTTGACGGATTCCGGTGGCTTTCAAGTTTTTAGTTTAAGTGATTTAAGGGAAATTGAGGAGCAAGGTGTTCATTTTAGAAACCACATTAGTGGTGAGAAGCTGTTTCTTTCTCCTGAAAAAGCAATGCAGATTCAAAATGCATTAGGCTCAGATATTATGATGGCATTTGATGAATGTCCACCATACCCGGCTGAATATAAGTATATGAAGGATTCTGTTGAGCGGACAAGCCGCTGGGCTGAACGGTGCTTAACAGCGCATGAACGTCCAGATGATCAGGGGCTCTTTGGAATTGTTCAAGGTGGAGAGTACGAGGATTTACGTAAGCAGAGTGCTAGGGATTTAACCGCGCTTGATTTTCCGGGTTATGCGATAGGAGGATTGTCAGTTGGTGAGCCAAAGGATGTTATGAACCGTGTCCTTGAATTTACGACACCATATTTACCTACTGAAAAGCCACGTTATTTAATGGGGGTTGGGTCGCCAGATTCATTAATTGATGGAGCAATTCGAGGGATTGATATGTTTGATTGTGTCTTGCCAACAAGAATTGCCCGTAATGGGACATGTATGACTTCAAATGGACGATTAGTTGTGCGCAATGCTAAATTTGCTCGTGATTTCTCACCACTTGATCCGAATTGTGATTGTCACACGTGTAGAAACTATTCTCGCGCATATATTCGTCACTTAATTAAAGCAGATGAAACATTTGGGTTAAGACTTACCACTTACCATAACCTTTATTTTCTGGTAAAATTGATGGAGCAAGTACGAGAAGCGATTCGCGCAGATCGACTTGGTGACTTCAGAGATCAATTCTTTGAACAATATGGGTTTAATAAACCGAATGCAAAAAATTTCTAACAGAAAGGGGATTATGAAATGGAAGGTGCTTTAGGAGGATTATTAAGTTTTTCACCAATTCTTTTAATGGGTCTTGTGTTTTACTTGTTTCTTATTCGTCCACAGCAAAAAAGACAAAAAGAAGTTAGTCAAATGCAATCTGATCTAAAGAAAGGCGATCAAATTGTAACAATTGGTGGCCTATATGGTACGGTTGATGCTATTGATGAAGATAAGATTGTCATCACAGTGGACAAGGGTCATAAGCTAACATTTGACCGTAATGCTATTAAACGAGTTGTTGCCCAGTCGGATACTACACCAGCAGAACAAATATAATGAATGATGTTGAACCTCTAGGCTGTTATTTAGCTTAGAGGTTTTCTCTTAATATTTGGGCCTAGCGTTGCTTGGCCTTATTATGAACATATTGTGACAGTATTCAAGATAGCGTTTACTATGAAGTGAAAACAAAGTAATATGAATAAGTGTGCATAAATTCTTTTGAAAAGGAGCAAGTTAATGGAACAACTTATTCAACAAATTGATAGTTTGCAATTATTAAATCATTTTTTATTGTCGCTCTTCTTGCTTGTCCCAATGATTTTAATTGCCAGGACAGTCGTTGCTGGCACTCGATATTCCCCGATCTTAATCATTGTCATCTTCGGTTTAGCTATGGGCTTCGCATTAGTTTATAGTGGAATTGCTGAACCGGGTCTTCAACAATTCCCAGTAATTGAATTACTTTCAAAAACAACTAACATTGCCTTAATTGTTACCTTTTTTGTAGGAGGGCAAGAAATTCGTAAATTATTTGGTAATAAAGCAAATGATACCGAGGAGTGGCTTATTCATAATGAAGAAGAGGCTGTTCTTGGTACGACTAGAACACAGCTTGTTCTAATCGTCAGATCATTCTTTTTGTTTATTGGTATTGAAGCAACTGCGCGTTTACTACTAGGATTAAACACTGGTTCATTAGCAAACTACTATCCAATTATGGCATACCTAGGTTTAGTAGGATCAATTATTTTAATTGATAGTAAAGCAACGATTATTAACAAGCCATTATACATACGAAAAGGTGCGCTTGAAATTATTACAATTATTGGCGTTATCATAATTTCATTCTATTTATCTCAATTGATAAATAGTCTGCTGGCATTACCTGCTATTTTCTTCTCGATGGTTATTACAACTGCATTGGGAGCAATTTGTTACAAATATATACTAGGACCGACTATTAAGGCGCTCCTCTTTGCAGGTATTCCAGTGGTTTTAGCGGCGAATTTCATTGTAGGCGGATCTAGAATTATTGAGGTTTTTGAAATTGAAGGGACAGGTGCTGTGTTAGGCTATGGTTTTTTCGGCCAAATTTTTTGGATGTTCGGTGGAATGGCACTTTTAATTTATTTTGGCAAGACTGTGAGTGTCCGTAATCTTGCACCAGGCTTAGCAGGCGCTCTTTCTCACACGGGTCTTACAGGCGCTTGTACTGCCGGTGATCTCGGGGAGAAGGCTACTAATCGAGCTCCAATGCTTGTTAACATCCCGTTTGCTATGCACATTTTTGTATTTGCAATCTTAGCAATCAGTTCTAATCAGGGGGCTTTACTAATTATCCCCTCAATAATAATGCTTGTTATCGGGATTCTATTGACAATAATGGGCTTATTGCATATTAGAAAAGCTGATAATGATAAGGAAGAGCTAAAAGCATTACTTAAATTCGGGTTCGGGTGGCAAGTTATTGCAATATTTGGTGGGCTGTTACTGCTCAGCTTCGGTTCAATGTCAATGGATTTTAGTGCAATGGCTAAAGCTTCTTCAATCTCCCACTTTGGCTTATTTGCAGCTATTCAAGAGGGCATGTTTGGAGCAGAGACGGCGGGCTTAATCACGTTTACCTTCTCTATGACCTTCTTGGTTCATCCATTTGTCTTTTTTATGTTTGGCAAGGCAATGGATAATAATGAGCAAATGCCAAAGCTCCCTGTTTTAATTCTTGCACTTATTGGTTTAGTTGGAATTATTGGCTCCACATTTTTGCTATAACAGCTTGTGTAATATTTGAAAAAAATAATGGCAGTTGAAATATCCATACTTATTTAACCGTGCAGGCTATGGTAAATGCCAAAGCACAAAAGTTAATAAGTTTCGGATATTTCAACTGCTTTTTTAGATAGCGAAATGACACCTATACATACAAACAGTAAGTTTAGGCAGGCCGCTGCCGATTACCGGTTAAATTAACACCTAGAATTGCGCCAATAATACAGGCTGCTAAAAAGCCGGTATGAAAAATGATTTGCTTTACACTAAATAGTTCACCGTAGCCTAAATATTGAAACAAAAAGACGAATAAGCTAAAGCCAAGACTTAGTAGAATGCCGACTAACCAGCCCTTACTCTTTGCTTTTAAACCAGCTATAAAAGCTGCAATAAACAGGATGACAAAGGCTAGTACAGTAGCAAGTTGGTCTAATAACGGGTTTGTTATAGATGTAAACTGAAGTACAAGTGCCATGGTCAAGCTTGTTATGATTAATAAAAATATTAATGTGACCCAGCCATACAGCAGGGCAGAAGAATGTTGTTTCAAAGTGGAACCTCCCTTCTACTCGTCCATTTTTTATAAAGATATGAGCCTAGTTGATTAAATAGACATCTATTCTCATTCGAATAAAGTTATCATCATATAATGAATCAATCATATGATTTATGGACGGGCTCAAAAGGAGGATGACGGATGGCGGTTATGCTTGCAATTAGCATTTTTTTAGTTTGTTATTTTTTTATTATTATTGGAAAAGTGAATCAAGCCTTAGTCGCCATGACGGGAGCTATTCTGTTAATGATTACTCATGTTTATAGCTGGGAGGAAGCCTTCAGATGGGCAATAGATTGGGATACGATAGCTTTGCTGTTTGCCATGATGGTTATCGTAGCAATAACAGAGAAAACAGGGCTTTTTCAATATATTGCAATCTCGCTTGTTCAGCTTGTGAAAGGTCAGCCGATTCTATTGTTATTAGGGTCATCCCTGCTAATGGCAGTAGGTGCTGCTTTACTTGATAATGTCACAGCTGTCTTGTTATTCGTTCCAATTATTTTATCTATCACAAAGCGCCTAGAATTGCCAGCTTTTCCGTATTTATTAATTGTTATTTTCAGTGCTAATATTGGTGGGACAGCAACGATTATTGGTGATCCGCCCAATATTATGATTGGGCAAGCAGTCGAGCATTTTGATTTTTTAGATTTCATACTTCATTTGGGTCCAGTTGTATTAATTATGCTTGTCATTGCAAATATTTTTATGGTTCTTTTATTTCGAAAGCAGCTTACTGTTAAGCCCTATTTAGTTAATCAGTTGTTAAGCCAAAATGCAGCTGACTACATTGTTAATAAGTCGATGATGCATAAATGTACAATTATTCTATCCATTACAATGATTGGCTTTCTATCACACGCGTTTATTCAGCTTGATCTTACGACAGTTTCGGTTTCCGCAGCAGTGCTACTATTGTTATTAACAGAGAAGGACCTTGCTGTAACAAAAGTTTTTGCCGAGGTTGAATGGGATACGCTGTTTTTTTTCATTGCTTTATATACTTTAGTAGGTGCACTAAAAGAGGTTGGTGTGTTAGAATTCGTATCTCAATATTTAATTTCATTAACAAGAGGTGATTTAGTTCTGACGGCAATAAGTGTACTTTGGGTCTCTGGGTTGTTGTCGCAGTTCATTAATAATGCGCCATTTGTTGCTGCGATGGTACCAGTTATTCAAGAATTTCAAACATATGGAATGGACTATTTAGATCCGATCTGGTGGGCGCTTGCGTTAGGTGCTTGTCTTGGTGGTAATGGCTCGCTAATTGGGACAACAGCTAACGTTGTCGTAGCAGGGTTAGCCGAGGCTGATAATGAAAAAATATCATTTACTGGCTACATGAAATTTGGTGTGCCCCTAGTCTTGCTTTCCTTATTCGTCTCCACTGTTTATATACTGCTCAGGTATTTGCTTCCTATCCTCTAAGCTTACATAAACCATAAGTAATTGGGAATGGTATAGACATCGACTACTGGCTAAGGAGCAAATGCATGTGGTTAATTATTCTAAGAACGTTCATGACCTATGGCTTTATTGTTGTCTTTTTCCGCTTAATGGGAAAAAGAGAAATAGGCGAATTAAGCTTGCTCGATATTGTTATCTTCATGATGATGGCAGAAATTGCTGTCTTTGCCATTGAAGATCCTAAAGCCCCGCTTTGGGAAGGGGTTGTCCCAATGCTGTTACTGGTTTTAATTCAACGTGCTTCTGCGTTTTTCTCGCTTAAAAGTAAGCGATTTCGGGATTGGTTTGAGGGAAAACCCTCATTAATTATTGCCAATGGGCAGATTGACGAAAATGAAATGAAGAAACAGCGCTATAATTTTGACGATTTAACACAACAATTACATGAGAAGGGTGTAAAAGGTGTTCAGGATGTTGAATTTGCAATTCTTGAACCTTCTGGGAAGCTGTCAGTGTTTGAAAAAGAAAACCCGGTTTCTACTGGATTTGTCTACCTACTTATTACTGATGGAGAAGTTCAAAAGGATGCTTTAACATTACTTAATAAAAGTGAGCAGTGGTTAAAAGCCGAATTAGCTAAACGCGGTTTTTTTGAGCTATCACAGATCTCCTATTGTACCATTGACTCTGCTGAAAAATGGTTTATTGATATAAAAAATGAGCGCTGATTATGTTAATCAGCGCTTTCTTAATAATGGTCTGATTTCTTTAAAGGTAACTATTTTTAAGACAAAGACAAGAACCAGATAGATTATAACTAACAAAGTAAGTAGCAATATTAATTGGACAGGTTGCTGTGCATAGCTTGGGAACAAGGTAATAAGGCCTCTTCCAGCTACAAAGGTTAACCCTAGTAGACTCAGCATTTTAATAAAATCGATCAGCATAAGCCGATAGCCAATTAGGCGCCTCAAATTAACGTAGTGCAGAAGTGTGGTTAAAATTGCACCGATTGATAAGGCAATAATTGTTCCGAAAATACCGAATTGAGGTTGGATGGTTAAGGCGACTAGGGCAATGTATTTAACAATTGTTGCTATTAATGTGTCCCACATGGCTACTTTGGCATAATCGAGCGCTTGTAGCGTAGCGCTTAATGGGAATTGAACATAAACAAATAAGAAAAAAGGGGCCATAAATTTAATAAAGTAACTTGCCTGCGTATCCTGGTACATAAATTGGAGAATGGGTTCCGCGAATAGCATTAAAGCAACCGTTGCTATTGCGCCCGATGCAAATGAAATTCGAACTGCTTGATTAATGCGATAATGCACCAATCGATGCTGCTTTTTCGCTTCTGCTTCACTAACGTTAGGGATAAGGGCAATCGCTAATGCATGCGTAATAAAAGTCGGGAAAAATAGTAAAGGGATTGCATAGCCGGTTAAAACACCGTATTGTTTAGTAATCATGACGGTTGTAAAGCCAGCAAGTGAAAGACTCTGAGCGACAAGAATTGGCTCGAGAAAATTGGATAATGAGCTAATTAATCGACTCCCAGTACTCGGTAAGGCAATTGATAACAAGGAAGATAAGGTGTCTTTACTAGCCCTTAGGGTTGACAAGAATCGTCTTCTTACCTTAACCTTTTTGTTTGTTTTGAAATAGGTTAACATAAACAATAGTGAGACGAACTCCCCAATAATAACGGAAAACATTGCACCGGCAGCCGCATAGGCCAAGCCATAGGGCATTAATAAGTTTACCAAGTAGGTGATACATAAAATTCTAACAATTTGTTCAATAACCTGGGCATAGCTTTGTGGCTTCATGTTTTGTAACCCTTGAAAGTAGCCACGGAGCACGGCACTTATTGCACTAATTGGAATCATTGGTGTAATGGCTATTAATGGATATAAGGTTCGCTTATCTGTTAACAGGTAATTAGCTACAATAGGTGAAAGGAACAGCATAAATACCACAAAAACAATGCTAAGACTACCGGTAATCGTCAAGGAAACAACAAGAATCTGTTTTATTTTTTTGCGGTCTTGGAGTGCGTCAGCTTCCGCAACTCGCTTAGAAATAGCAATTGGTAAGCCAACCTGTGATAATGTATACATAAGAAATAATGTTGGCAATGCCATATTATATAAGCCAATGCCCTCATCCCCCATTAGTCTTGCCATCATGATCCTGTTAATAAAGCCGAGCATTCGGGTAATGAGTCCAGCAAGAACGAGTATTAAAGTACCCTTTAAAAAAGATTGCTTTGGCATAATAATGAAATCCTACCTTCTCAAAGTTTTAAAATTCATTTACAATAAACTATATGCATAATGGGCGTACAAGCATGCCTGTTGTCTTAATTTAACAAACAGTATCGGAGGAAAAATAATGGAAGCAAAGGTAATTGAGGAATGGCGCCCAATGATAACAAACGTGATTGCAAGTAAAGTGACCGAATTACAAATGTTAGGCTACAACGAGGCAACTGCAAACACGGTTTGGGCCTGTTTAAAGTCAAAAGTATGGCGCAAGGTGACTGAAAAGAAGCTTCATCAAATTGTTGAGGATGTGCTTCACTTAAATGCCCATGTCTTCATGAGCTATATCACAATGCAGTCCCACCAGTCGGATGATTTAATGTCTTCAATTGCCGCAATCATGGACAATAATTAACCGAGGTTTGCACTAGACAGCAGTATGTCAATTAAATAAAAAAGCGAATAAGCAGGGTTATAATTAGGAGGAAATGGGTTAATATGGTTAAAAAGAGCAGGTTAATTAGTTTTTTTATTATTTTACTAACTTTAGGGGTTGTTTTAGCAACGACCTCACTGGATGTCGCCCGAGATTTAAGGCTTGGCCTTGATCTGCAAGGTGGTGTTGAGATTTTATATGAAGTAGAGCCTTTAAACGAGGAGCAGGAGATAAATGCGACTGTTCTTGAGGCTACCGTACAATCCTTACGACAACGTGTCGATGTTCTCGGCGTAAGTGAACCAAACTTTTCGATTGAAGAGCCGAATCGAATTCGTGTTCAGCTTGCAGGTATTACTAACGAAGAAGAAGCGCGAGAGTTATTGTCAACCTCTGCTATCCTATCGTTTCGTGATGTCGAGGATCGCGAATATTTAAGTGGCTCTGATTTGGTGGAAGGGGGAGCAAGACAGGATTTTAACCCGACTACTAACCAACCAATTGTATCTGTGCAGTTACAAGACGGTACCAAAATGGGCGAAGCAACGCAGACCATTATGGCAAATCCTGATATTACTAACCAATTAGTCATTTGGCTCGATTATGAGGAAGGTGATGCTTATTATGATGAGATGATGGAGGCGGAACCAAAGTTTATTTCAGCACCAGTAATTGAGCAAGTACTTGATAGTTCTACTATTATGATTACTGGTAACTTTACGGTACAATCAGCACAGCAACTGGCAGATATTCTTAATGCAGGGTCGTTACCGGTTAGCTTAAATGAAGAATACTCCACCTCAGTAAGTGCCCAGTTCGGCATTGAAGCAATGAATGAGACGATTTTTGCCGGTGTACTTGGCATCTTATCAATCTTTTTATTTATGGTGGTTTATTATCGCTTTTTGGGTGTGATTTCGGTTATTACCCTTAGTCTGTACATTTATCTGGTTATGCTTGTGTTTGGCTGGATGAATGGTGTCCTCACTCTACCTGGTATTGCTGCTTTAATTTTAGGGGTAGGGATGGCTGTAGATGCCAATATTATTAGCTTCGAACGGATGACTGAAGAGTTGAAGCTAGGCAAGACTGTCAAGGCAGCCTTTGACGCTGCTAACAAAAATTCACTCTCAACTATTGTTGATGCCAATATTACGACCTTGATTGCTGCAGCAGTGTTGTTTATTTTGGGGACAAGCTCAGTAAGGGGCTTCGCTACCTTACTGATTGTCAGCATCGTGCTTAGCTTTTTTACTACAGTTTTTATGTCACGCCTTTTACTCGGTCTATGGGTGAGAAGTAATATTCTAACAAAGCGTTATCGGTGGTTTGGGATTAAAGAAGCTCAAGTTATGGATCTCGTGGAAGCTAGAGCTGTAAAGTTTGTTGAGCCGAAATGGAAGTTTGATTTTGTTAAATACCGCAAGCCATTCTTCATTATTTCTAGTCTTCTGACTATTATGGGTATACTATCAATTATCGTTCTAGGCTTAAATTTAAGTATTGATTTTACGAGTGGCTCACGAATAGAAGTGAATACAATTGAACAAACTTCAGAGGAAGATATTACTTCAATGTTTGCACAGCTCGGTGTGGAGCCACATACGCTCTCCTACTCGGGTGTCAATAATGAAGTAGCGGTTGTCCGCTTTAATGAACAACTGGATCAGGCTACCATTACCGAAGTCCGTGATTACTTTGAAGACCAATATGGTACGGAGGTTAGTGCCAGTACGGTATCACCGGTTGTTGGACAAGAATTGGCACGCAATGCTTTGCTAGCAGTCTTGTATGCATCGATTTTTATGATTATTTATATTACTATTCGCTTTGAATTCTATTTTGCTGTGACTGCAACCATTGCCATGCTGCATGATGCATTCTTTATCATCGTTCTATTTAGTATGACCCAAATGGAATTCGACACTACCATTATTGCGGCAGTTCTAACCATTGTCGGCTATTCGATGAACGACACGATTGTAACCTTCGATCGAATTAGGGAAAATCTTAAAATGGCAAAGCGTGTTCGCTCATTTTCTAAGCTTGCTAATATAGTTAATAATAGTCTAAGACAAACGTTTACGCGAAGCATAAACACGGGTATTACTATCGTGGTAGCCGCGATACTTTTGTACTTTTTTGGTGCAAGTGCGATTTCAAATTTTTCGTTCGCACTCGTTATCGGCTTAATTGCTGGAATGTATTCATCAATGTTTATAGCAGCTCAGCTTTGGTTAGTTTGGCGTGGTCGAACTATAAAAGAAAAGCCAATTGTTTATGTCGAACGCAAACGAAATGACAGCCCACAGGTTTAGGAAAGCACAGTGACGCTATTAAGTTAACCGATTTTTCATTCTTTTTTAAACGTATGTGTTATTAAATAGTTTGGCATAATGGATTTAGTGGTATATTTAGATATATTAATTTTGTGAGGTGTTCTGATATGAAAGGACAAGCTTATATTATTTCAGCTTTAGTCTTTGCCTTAATTGTCGCCGTCTTTGCCGTTATTAATGTTGATCCAGTTGAGGTGAATTATTTATTCACTACCGCTGAATCACCACTAATATTACTGATTTTAGTTTCAACGCTTTTCGGTGGCTTAATTACCGGTGGTTTTGGTATTTACCATTTAATTGGTGTGCGCAAAAAAGTAAAGTTATTAGAGCAGGAGAATGAACGGTTACGTTCAAGTGTTGCACCTACACTTGAAGATGATCAGCCAACGCCGGAAGCGGACTTAATTGATCACAATCACTCTATAGAACAATAACAATGATTGAACCCCCTGAGCTTGTCTTGTATAATAGATAGATCAGGGGTGAATTTATGTTAAAAAGTAAAATGAATTGGACATTTACATATAATCAAAATGAAGTTGCAAAAGAAACGAATATTGTTCAACAGCTCTTAGCTAAAAAGGGCTTGACTGAGCCAAATGAGATTAAAAGTTTCTTGAATCCAACAGAAGCACAGTTACAAGACCCTCAATTACTAGAGGGTCTTATTATCGCCAAAAAAAGAATCGATCAAGCGATCGCAAAAGGAGAGAGTATCCTCGTATTTGGTGATTATGATGCTGATGGGGTTACCTCGACAACACTTCTCGTTGAAACATTACACGAATTAGGAGCAATGTGTGATTATTATATTCCTAACCGTTTTACCGAGGGCTATGGCCCTAATCCAAATGCCTTTCGTGAAGCAAAGCGACAAGGCTTTGATTTGGTCATTACTGTAGATACTGGGATTGCTGCCTTTGAAGCTGCTGAAGTAGCAAAGGAGCTTGAACTTGATTTAATCATTACCGATCATCATGAGATCCAAGGTCAATTACCTGTTGCATTAGCGATTATTCATCCCCATTGTTCGGATGATTATCCATTTAAGTCACTTGCTGGTGTAGGTGTTGCTTTTAAGCTAGCGCAGTATCTACTAGGCTATTTCCCTAAGCAATTTCTAGATTTAGTCGTCATAGGTACCATTGCAGATCTTGTTCCGCTAGAAGGAGAGAATCGCGTTCTGGCAAAGCTCGGGTTAGATTATATTAATCAATCATCGCGTGCAGGCATCATTGCTTTAAAGGAGGTTGCCGGGATAAAAGGGAGAATTGATGAGCAGGATATTGGCTTTGGCATCAGTCCGCGCTTAAATGCAGTAGGGCGTTTGCAAACAGCGTATCCTGCTGTCGAACTATTGTTAACTGATGACAAAGCAGAAGCACAGCGTATTGCGACTGAAATTGATTTAATAAATCAAGAGCGACAGGAAATTGTCAAACAAATTGTTGAAGAGGCTACCGCTTTAGTCGAGCAGGATCCCGAGGCAAATAAACATGTTATTGTCCTAGCTAAAGAAGGATGGAATGAAGGGGTACTTGGTATTGTTGCCTCTAAGCTTGTTCGTACCTTTCAACGACCAGCTATCTGCCTTACGCTTAAAAGTGAACAGGGCAAGGCAAAGGGCTCTGGTCGTAGTATCACAGCATTCGACCTATTTGAAAATGGCATGAGTATTAGAGAAAAATTTCTGCAATTTGGTGGTCATGCCCAAGCAGCTGGGATGACTGTTGCCATAGACAAAATTGCTGAATTGCGGATTGCTTTTAATCAATTAGCTGGGAACCAACTTGCTCCAGAGGATTATCAGGAACAAGCGCAAATTGATGCGAGCATTGACTTGTCTCTATTAAGTATCGTCATGATTCAGGAAATTGAGCAGCTGGCTCCATTTGGGATGGCAAATCCACGACCTTTATTTCACATAAAGGCGGAGCCGACAGAGGCAAGACAAATTGGCGCTAATAAAAATCATTTAAAGCTTACCTTAACTCAGGAAAGCCATCAACTCGCAACTGTGGGGTTTGGATTGGGCTCCCTGCAACATAAGATGACAACAGGTACAACAATAGAAGCAATTGGTCACTTACAGGTTAATGAGTGGAATGGATCACGATCACCACAGCTACTCGTACAGGATTTAAGGGTTCAAGAGCGACAAGTGTTTGACTTCCGTGGTTCCAAGCTCTGGAAACAGGAGCTAACCTCTGTTGACAAAGCTACAGTATTTGTCTATTTTCATCAGGGATCATATAGTTTACACCCTAATGCCATCTATTTTGAGCAATTGTTGACGGCCAACAAGATAGAGGTAACGGAACTAGTTATTCTTGATTTACCTAATCAATTAGCGGATTTAAGTGAAGTGCTAAAGCTGACACAACCCGACAATATCTACACTTGCTTTCAAACTGATCATTCGCACTTTTTAACTGGATTACCTAATCGAGATGACTTCAAATGGTTTTATGGCCTCGTCCTACAGAGGGGGAAATACGATCATAATCAAGAGCAGCATCTAATTATAAAAAATAAACAATGGAAAAAAAATAAAATAGAATTTATAATTAAAGTGTTTTCTGAGCTGGAATTTGTTAAAATAGCGAATGGAGTAGTACGACCTAATCCAGATGTTGAGAAAAAACCATTGACGGATTCTCATTCATATCAGCTAGCAATAGCGAGAAGTGAGGCAGAAGAAGTGTTGTATTATTCTAATTATCAACAATTAAAACGATGGCTTAAGAGTCAAATAGAGTCGGAACACTCTATGAAGGAGGAAGTAATTAATGGATTATAAACAGTATATTACGGTTGTTCAAGATTGGCCAAAAGAGGGTATTCAATTTAAAGATATCACGACACTGATGGATAATGGGCCTGCATATAAATCTGCGGTAGATGAAATTGTCGCTTATGCAAAAGAAAAAAATGCCGAAATCGTGGTTGGACCGGAGGCACGAGGCTTTATTGTTGGTTGTCCTGTTTCCTATGCATTAGAGATTGGTTTTGCACCAGTTCGAAAAGAAGGTAAACTCCCTCGTGACGTGATTAAAGTTGAGTATGGTCTTGAGTACGGTAAAGATGTTTTAACCATCCATAAAGATGCAATTAAGCCAGGACAACGTGTCCTGATAACAGATGATCTGCTGGCAACTGGCGGTACCATTGAAGCAACTGTTAAGCTTGTTGAGCAATTAGGTGGTGTTGTCGTTGGCTGTGCATTCTTAATTGAGCTCAGCTATTTAAATGGTCGTGATAAACTAAATGGCCATGATGTGTTAACCTTAATGAAGTACTAATATCAAATTTAGAGCGCATCACTTAGGTGCGTTTTTCTTTTTTTGTCTAATATAACCTGATCTCGTGACAGGAAACAAATTAGCTAGAGCGTGAGTAGAGCTATGTCTTAAAACGGAAATCGTGCTAAATATGTTAAAGTTATGAAGCTCTCTGACTGATTTACATTAAATATAGCGAATTTTGTTGAAATTATTTTTAGTATTGTTATAAAATAGATGTTATGATAATTAACAAACGAGTACCATTCAATGAATTAGCTAGATTAAATGAGCTTTTTAATAAAGGATTAAGGTGATTATAAATGTCGAGAGAAAATATATTAACGGCTCAGGATGTCATTCGTCAGGCGTCAAGCTACTTAACCGAAGAGGATACTGCACGCATAAGTCGTGCTTATGAGTACGCCAAAGTTGCCCACGAAAATCAATTTAGAAGATCTGGGGAACCCTATATTATTCACCCTGTTCAGGTTGCTGGCATACTCGTTCATTTAGGCTTAGATGCTGAAACCATTGCAGGTGGTTTTTTACATGATGTTGTCGAAGATACATCCATTACCTTAGCTGATATTGAAGCGAACTTTAATGATGAAATTGCCATGCTAGTTGATGGTGTAACGAAGTTGGGGAAAATTAAGTTCAAATCAAAAGAAGCGCAGCAGGCTGAGAATCATCGCAAAATGTTTATTGCCATGTCAAAGGATATTCGCGTTATTTTAATAAAGCTAGCTGACCGAGTTCATAACATGAGAACGTTAAAGCATATGCCACCAGAACAACAAAGAAGTAAGGCAAATGAAACGTTAGAGATTTTTGCACCATTAGCACATCGACTAGGTATCTCTGCGATAAAATGGGAGTTAGAAGATTCAGCGCTACGCTATTTAAATCCGCAGCAATATTACCGCATTGTAAATTTAATGAAGCAAAAGCGGGAAGAACGTGAATATTATATCGAAGAAGTCATGAAAGAGGTTCAGATTCAGCTTGAAGAAGTTAATATTAGAGCTGATTTTTCTGGTCGACCAAAACATTTATATAGTATTTACCGAAAAATGGTGCTGCAAAATAAGCAATTTAATGAGATATACGATTTGTTGGCAGTTCGGATTATTGTTGATAGTATCAAAGATTGTTATGCAGTTCTTGGTATTATTCATACATGCTGGAAACCGATGCCGGGTCGCTTTAAAGATTATATTGCGATGCCAAAGCCAAATCTTTATCAATCGTTGCATACGACCGTTATCGGACCAAAGGGTGCACCGTTAGAAGTGCAAATTCGGACAAAGGATATGCATGAAATCGCAGAATATGGAATTGCTGCCCATTGGGCCTATAAAGAAGGGAAGTCTCTTCAGCCGGGTAAAGATAATTCAGAAGAGAAATTAGCCTGGTTTAGGGAGATTCTTGAATCACAGAGTGAAACGCACGATGCCGAAGAATTTATGGAGTCGCTAAAGGTTGAACTATTTGCAGATCTTGTCTATGTTTTTACACCTAAGGGTGATGTTATCGAGCTGCCTAAAGGTTCAGTTCCAATTGATTTTGCCTATAAAATCCACACGGAAATTGGCAATCATACCATTGGTGCTCGTGTGAACGGTAAAATGGAGCCATTAGACTATCTTTTGAAAAATGGGGATATTGTAGAGGTCATGACCTCAAAGCATTCCTATGGACCTTCACGGGACTGGATTAAGATGGCACAAACTTCGCAAGCGAAAAATAAAATTAAGCAGTTCTTTAAGAAACAGCAACGAGAAGAAAATGTCATTAAAGGTAAGGAACTAGTCGAGAAAGAAGTGCGTGCGTCAGAATTCGATCTTAAAGAGGTTTTAAACCAAGAGAATCTACAGCGTGTTGCTGATCGCTTTAACTTTATTAGTATTGAAGATATGTATGCTGCTGTTGGTTATCAAGGGATAACTGCTTCTCAAATTGCGACACGTTTAACCGATAAAATGCGGAGACAAGAACAGAAGCAGGACCTTGAAGAATCAATAGAAAGTGTTCACCAAAAAACAAGAGCTAAACCAACAAAACGTAAAGACTCGGGTGTAAAGGTTGAGGGTGTGGACAATCTTCTTGTTCGTCTAGCAAAATGTTGTAATCCAGTTCCAGGAGATGAGATTGTCGGATTTATTACCAAAGGTCGTGGTGTATCTGTCCATCGCAGGGACTGTCCGAACATGAAGGGTGAAGGCATTGAGGATCGTGCGTTAAAAGTTGAATGGGAATCGTCTACAACCAATGCCAAGCAGTATCATGTTGATTTAGAGATCTCTGGCTATGATCGTCGTGGATTATTAAATGATGTGCTGCAGTATGTAAATGAGATGGGAACCAATATTATTGCTGTAAGTGGGAAATCAGATCGTAATAAGATGGTCATCATTCATTTAACAATCTTGATTAATAATGTTAATCATCTACGTCGTATTGTCGAACGGCTAAAGCAAATTAAAGACATTTATACAGTCGAGCGTGTTGTGCAATAAAATTGATCGTGGGGGTATGTATGCGTGAGAGCGGTTATTCAAAGAGTCAGCCAAGCACAAGTAACTGTTGATCAACAGGTTATTGGTAAGATTAAACATGGGATCGTTATTCTATTAGGGATTACTCATGATGATGATCAAGGTGATGCTGACTACTTAATCCGGAAAATTACACATTTACGTATCTATGAAGATGATCAACATAAAATGAATCAATCTATAATAGATATTGCTGGAGAGGTTTTATCGATCTCCCAGTTTACGTTGTATGCGGATACCAAGAAAGGAAGGCGACCAAACTTTATGGGCGCAGCCAGGCCAGAGTTAGCAGAGCCTCTGTACAACTATTTTAATGCGCAATTGAGAGATAGTAATTTAAAGGTTGAAACAGGTGTATTTGGTGAAATGATGGAAGTGAGCCTAATTAATGATGGTCCAGTCACCATTATGATTGACAGTGCGGACCGCTAATGCATAACAGTTAAGAAGAAAAGTGGTTGTATAACAAATAACGTTGGTAAGATTATTTTCTAATATTAGGCATAAGAAAAAGAGTCGACTCCTGTGCTTAACCAACGCTGTTTGATGAAGAACCAGAAAAAGTCAGATACTGAAATAGTAGCTTAAAGCTCGTTTCACTATCGGGCTTTTTTTGTTGTTTAATAAAATATTACTTACAATTTGTAAGAATGTCTTTTCCTGTTCTAGTAAATAAATAAGGTAGCATAATAATTAAACAAGCAATGCTTTTTGTAAATGATGTACGTAAAGAAAGCTCTTTTACCAGAGCAGAAGCCTGTTCTTTTAAACATTCTTAATAATGAGTTGAGTAGCAATTAATAAAATTTACAAATTCTTAACGTTTAATTAACGATAAGTTCATATTAAGAAAGTAATATGTTGAGTATAAAGAAATACGATAGAAGCCTGATTTCTAGGGGGAGTTATAATGAGAAAAAAGTACTTAATTACGATAATAATGGTAGTAGCAGTATTACTAATTACTGCATGTGGGAATGCGGATTTAAACCTTGATGATGAAAGTTTATTAACAGGTCGAGTTGCAATTGATGGATCTGGAACAGTTTACCCATTAATGGCGCGGATTGCTGAGGAATATATGCTTAATGAACAACCCAAGGTTTCAGTAGAAGTTTCACGGGCCGGAACAAGTGCCGGCTTTCAGAAGTTTATTATGCGTGGTGGAACAGACTTGAATAATGCTTCCCGTCATATTAGAAATGAAGAGTTGCAGGGGGCCGAGGTAGCAGGTTTTGAACCTAAGGAATTAAAAATTGCTTTAGATGGTCTTGCCTTCGTCATTCATCCAGACAATGATTGGGCAACGGAGCTGACTCAGGAGCAAATTGTTAAAATTTTTCAAGCTGATGGCGGTATTAGCAATTGGTCTGACATTGATCCCTCATTTCCTAATGAAAAGATTAAAACCTATGGACCAAATGAAAACCATGGGACTTATGAATTTTTCTATGAAGAAATTTTAAATGAAACTGATCTAGTAACTGATATTGATTTACAGCAAGAGTATTCAACTTTGGTTACATTAGTTAGAGAAGATATTAATGCAATTGGTTTCTTTGGCTTTGGCTATTATGTTAATAATCAAGACCAGCTTGGTATTGTGCAAGTTGACTTTGGTAATGGTCCTGTTGAGCCGACCTATGACAATATTAAAGAAGATGGGGAATATGGTCCGTTTACCAGACCAATCTTTACCTACTTAAACCTGAATAACGCTAGAGAAAAGGAACAGGTATTGGACTTTTCGCTTTTCTTAATGGAGCATGTTAATGAATTTGCTGATATTGCTGGCTTTGCACCAGTTCCAGAGGATGAAATACAAATGGAATTGGCTTTTCTTAGCGGATTAAATTAAAGGTTTGATTGCATGGGGCATTGTGTCTCTTATTACGGTAAAAGGTAGGTTTTCTAATGAATAAACATTCAAATATTAATAAAACAGATACATTAGATATTAACGATTTAATAGAAGAAAACAAGCGTTCATCAAGTTTGGTTGCTTGGATTGAAAAAACGATACCCAAAGCACTTTTTTTTATTGCGTTCTTATCGATCTTAACTACGATTGGAATTGTATTAGTGCTTATCACCGAAACGTTTTCCTTTTTTCAACGTGTCTCTATTATTGAATTCTTTACTGGGACTGTTTTACGACCATTAAGTCAGAACCCGCAATTTGGTGTCCTTCCATTAATTACTGGAACCATCTTGTCATCAATCATTGCAATGCTAGTGGCTGGCCCTATTGGTATGATGACGGCAATTTTTTTAAGTGAATATGCTTCAGACCGGGTGCGTGGTCTGTTAAAACCAATTTTAGAGTTGTTAGCAGGTATTCCAACCATTGTTTATGGATTTTTTGCTTTTACGTTTGTTACGCCATTATTACGTCAATTCATTCCAGCATTAGGTGCAACTAATATTTTAAGTCCTGGTTTAGTGATGGGAATTATGATTATTCCAATGATTGCCTCGTTATCAGAAGATGCAATGGCTGCAGTTCCTAAATCAATGCGTGAAGGTGCTCTTGCACTTGGCGCAACTAAGCTTGAAATTACATTTAAAGTTGTGATTCCAGCCGCCTTTTCAGGTATCGTTGCTTCTTTTGTATTGGGCATATCTAGAGCTATTGGTGAGACAATGATTGTTACAATTGCAAGTGGTAGCTCAAAGAATTTTACCTTTGATGTCACACAGTCTATGCAAACAATGACGGCATATGTTGTGGAGGTCGCTGCTGGTGATGCACCTGCAGGATCAACTATTTATTACAGTTTATACGCGGTAGCGATGACCTTGTTCGTGTTTACCTTACTTATGAACATTTTGGCAAGATACATTTCTCGCCGCTTTCGGGAGGAATACTAATTATGAAGTATTTAAATCATAGTAAAGTCATTCAAAGAATGCAACGACGAATTTTGATTAATAATTTATTTAAAAGCTTGTTTTTTATGGCTACAACCTTTGGGATTATCGTGCTAGCTATTTTATTAGTACAAGTCTTTACTGAGGGCATCGACTACATCAACTTTGATTTCCTCTCTAATCGCTTATCAACCGTGCCAGAAAGAGCTGGAATTATGGGCGCAATTCTTGGGACGCTTTGGCTGATGGCAGTAGTCATACCTGTAACGATGATTCTTGGCGTAGGAACAGCTATCTATAATGAACTGTACGCTAAAAAAGGGAAGCTACAGTCCGTGATTCAAACCAACATAGCAAACTTAGCAGGTGTTCCTTCCATTGTTTATGGTATTTTAGGGATGACTATTTTTGTAAGATCACTGCAACTAGGAAGTGTAGTCCTTGCAGGCGGATTGACGATGTCACTGCTTGTCCTACCAATTGTTATCGTCTCAAGTCAAGAGGCAATTCGAGCAGTACCAGGATTTTTAAGTGAAGGGTCGTATGGTCTTGGTGCAACCAAATGGCAAACGATTAAAAATATTGTCCTGCCAGCCTCTTTACCAGGTATTCTAACGGGAACCATTTTAGCTTTATCACGAGCAATTGGTGAGACAGCGCCACTTGTTGTTTTAGGGATACCAGCATTATTGTTGCCTTTCCCAGGGGGGTTACTTGATCGTTTTACTGTTTTACCAATGCAAATATACTACTGGACATTAGATGCTTCACTAGTACGTGAATACGCTAATTTAGCATCAGCTACTATTATCGTGCTATTGCTAATGCTATTTCTGTTAAATTCAGTTGCCATTATTATTCGAAATAAATTTCAGCAAAGGTACTAGATCAGGGGGAAATCAAATGAAGATTGTAACGGGACTTACCAATACGGCTCAGCCAGAAAAAAACTTAAGAAAAGTATTTAATACGGAAGATTTAAATTTATGGTATGGAAGTAAGCATGCATTAAAGGGAATCAATCTGCCGATTTATGAGAAGGAAGTAACAGCAATGATTGGTCCATCAGGCTGTGGGAAGTCAACTTTTCTGAAGACATTAAATCGGATGGTCGAACTGGTACCAAATGTTGAGACAACTGGTATGATTCATTACCGAAATCAAAATATTTTAGATAAGAGCTTTAAGGTTGAAGAACTTCGGACTAAGGTAGGGATGGTTTTTCAAAAGCCAAACCCATTCCCAAAATCGATTTACGACAATGTAGCTTATGGACCAAGAATTCATGGTATTAAAAGCAAAAAAATCTTAGATGAGATTGTCGAGAAGAGTTTACGCGGTGGAGCAATTTGGGATGAAGTAAAGGATCGCTTAAAGGATAGTGCTTATGGCTTGTCTGGTGGTCAACAACAACGTCTTTGTATTGCACGTGCACTTGCCATTGAGCCAGATGTTATTTTAATGGATGAGCCAACTTCAGCACTTGATCCAAAATCTACTTTGAAGGTTGAGGAGCTTATTCAAGAGTTGAAGACAGATTATTCAATTGTCATTGTTACGCATAATATGCAGCAGGCTGCTCGAATTTCAGATCGAACTGCGTTCATGCTAAATGGGGAGCTTGTTGAATTTACAGATACAAATCGCTTATTCTCTAATCCTGAGGATAAACGAACTGAAGATTATATTACAGGAAGATTTGGTTAATAAAAGGAGGCATTTTAATGGTAGCACGTGAACAATTTGATTTAGAGTTAGAAGCAGTAAAGGACATGGTAATCAAGTTAGCGAAGGCAGCAAAGGTTCAATTGGAAGGGTCTATAGCTGCCCTTTATCAATCAGATGTTGATAAAGCTCAGCAAGTGATGGAAGCAGATAAAGAATTAGATCAACTCGATTTAGCAATTAATGAAGCATCTATTTTGCTTATTGCTCGTCAACAACCTGTGGCTAGCGATTTAAGAAAGTTAATTGTTGCCATTCGTACGGCAACTGATTTAGAAAGAATGGCTGATAACGCCAAAAATATTGCTCGTTCTGCTATTCATCTTGGTAACGATCATCAGCTTGAGATTCATCCCTCACTGGCAGATATGCGCGATGTCGCCTTTAAAATGATTGACCTTGCAATAGAAGCTTATAAAAAAGAGGACATTCAACTAGCAAAGAAATTGTCAGAGCTTGATGATCTCATTGATGGTATGTTCGGGCAAGTAATGGAAGAACTATTGCAAATGACAGCGACCAATCCGCAAAAAATTCAACTTGTTATGCAGATGGCCTTTAGTGCAAGGTATATTGAACGTTTCGGGGATCATCTCACTAATATCGCTGAAAGCATTATGTACCTAGTTAAAGGTGAGGTTTACGATTTAAACGAATAACAATGATTAAATAACGAAAAGAGACTGACTACTTAGTCAGTCTCTTTTCGTTATAAATGTTTATCGAAAAACCTCTCAATTCTCAAGCCTAGTCTGATTTGAGAAATATTGCTGTAAGCCAGAAATGATTCCTCTACTAATTTCATTCTGATAAGCGAAGCTTTGAATTTGTAGCTCTTCTTCAGCATTAGAAAGGAAGCCAAGTTCTAATAATAGACCAGGACGCCGAGCGTGCCTTAGCACAAGATAGTTACCAGAAGCTACACCGCGATCATTCGCCCCTGTTTCTTCTAGAATAGCGGCGTGGACAATGTCAGCCAAGGCTTGGTCACGGTCATCACGATAGAAGGTATTAATCCCATTTGCAGTCGGGTACTGAGGCTCACTATTATAATGAAGGCTTAAGAAAACATCTGCATCATAATAGTTAGCGAACACTGATCGAGGCGTAAGCGCGTAATAAAAGTCATCATCTCGGGTTAATTGGACACTTGCACCAAGTCGCTCTAATTGGTTGGCCAGAATCTGAGCTGTATAAAGGGTATATTCGCTCTCATAGTGCTCGCTTTGACTAATTGCCCCGACATCTACTCCGCCATGTCCGGGGTCAATGACAATCCGTTTGTTGCTTAATGATCGCATACTGGAGTTATTATCAACTGCATTTAACCCGACAATTGATGCTGGCATAAATCCCGTTAAATCGTCTGTTTCAATCTCAACCCAATTTTCATCGATTGAAGCAATAATAGACACAGTCTGCCTTTTTCTAAGCTCGCCAATAATCGCTGATTGCACAGTCGGTTCTTCTCGAATATTGACAACATCTACTTTGACTATTTGGTTAAAAGGATATGTATTTCCTGTGTTTGGTTGATCACCTTCGCCTTCACCTTCAGATTCATCTTCCAATTCACCTTGAGCATTTTCCGGATCAGTGCCTTCATGAGAATTAGATTCATTACCGATAATTGAAGTATACTGACTATGTACCCAGCCAGTTTCATTATTAAAGGCAATAGCAATCCAATCACCGTCTTCGTCTGCACGTTCATATTGCTCCCCTTGATCAACGTGACCAATCACCTCGTATTCAGTACCAGGTCCTGATCTTACTAAGAGCTGATCTGTTTCTATTTGAATAGAATCAGCACGGATGTGTTGTGCGAACAGTAAGAAGGTAAATATAATTAGATAGGGTATTTTCTTCTGCATTTTTTTCTCCTTTGATGTATGTCATCATAATTATACTTACATTTTTCGGAAACTAACACGTTCACGAAATTTAGTGTCGATATATTACTATCATATAAAAAAAACAGACCATACGTCAAAAGCTTTTTCTCGATTTGAAAATAAGCTTGACATTACAAGTCGCAAACAGTAATATTATAAACAATTAAATGGTGTTAAAACCAATGAGGGAAAGAGTAGTTAAAAAAAGTGGATATTTAAGAGAGGGGATCTAGTAGCTGAGAGGATCTCTATCCGGCTGTTTAATGAAAGACATTCCGTAGGTGCTATATTGAAAGTTAGAGTAAGTATAGCCGCGGGCCAGGCGTTAATGGCTTTGAGTGGAATTCATAGCATTATTAATGAATTCAACTAGGGTGGCAACACGGGTAATCGCTCGTCCCTTTTTTTGGGAGGCGTTTTTTTTGTGTTTAAAAAAGTTCTAAACACCTTAATAACTACTAACGTTTCATTTTATCTTACATATTTTAAGGGAATAATAGCCGAACAGGAGGGCATTATCATGATTAATTTACCAAGAGGTACACAAGATATTTTACCAGGTGAAAGTGAAAGATGGCAGTTTGTTGAGCAACAATTTGTTAATATTTGCAAACGTTATAATTATCAAGAAATTAGGACACCAATATTTGAGCATACTGAGCTATTTCAGCGTGGCGTTGGTGATACAACAGATATTGTCCAAAAAGAAATGTATACATTTGAGGATCGGGGTGGACGGAGCTTAACACTTCGTCCTGAAGGAACAGCATCTGTTGTGCGGGCATTTGTTCAAAATAAGCTATATGGAGCGGCGATTCAACCGCAGAAGCTGTTTTACAATGGACCGATGTTTCGTTATGAGCGCCCACAACAGGGGAGGATGCGCCAGTTTGTTCAGCTTGGAATAGAAGCGCTAGGAAGCGCAGATCCCGCTATTGATGCTGAAGTAATTGCATTAGCAATGAACTTTTACCGTGGGCTTGGCCTTAGTTCACTAAAGCTGGTCATTAATTCGTTAGGTGATCAAGAAAGCCGTTTGAGTCACAAACGTGCACTAATTGACCACTTTAATCCATATAAAGCAGAATTATGCTCAGACTGTCAGGTGCGACTAGAACAAAATCCGTTACGGGTGCTTGATTGTAAAAAGGATCATGATCATCCAGCCATGCAATCAGCACCAAAAATTTTAGACTTCTTAACAGTAGAAGCTGATCACTATTTTACAAAGGTCAGAGTTTATTTAGATGCAATGGACATCCCTTATCAAGTTGATCCTAATCTTGTCCGTGGACTAGACTACTATAACCACACGGCTTTTGAAATTATGAGTGAAGCGGAAGGCTTCGGGGCAATTACCACTTTATCTGGTGGTGGGCGCTATAATGGCTTAGTTGAGGACTTGGGTGGTCAGCCTACACCGGGAATTGGTTTTGCCTTAAGTGTGGAGCGTTTATTAATGGCACTTGAAGCTGAAAAGATTAAGCTACCAATTGATCAGCAACTTGACTGTTTCATCGTTGCGCTAGGCGCTGAAGCAGAGCTAAAAGCAGTTCAGATTCAGGATCAGCTACGCTTAGCAGATATTCAAGTTGATAAAGATTATTCAGGTAGAAAAATGAAGGCACAATTTAAAGCAGCTGATCGACTAAACGCTAAGCACGTTATTATTATTGCTGAACAGGAGCTAATTGATCAGCAGGCTCTAGTAAAAGACATGGTAACAGGTAATCAACAGTTGATTGGCTTTGAACAAATTGTGGATTATATGAAAGAAGTATTATAGGGGGATAATTTTATGACAAGAAAAAGACAGTTAGCCTCAGAATTAAGTGTTGAGCAAGTTGGTGAACAGATTTTATTAAAAGGTTGGGTGCAGAAAAGAAGAGATCTTGGTGGGTTAGTGTTTATTGATGTAAGGGATCGATCGGGTGTGGTTCAGGTTGTTTTTAACCCCGATGTATCGGAGTCAGCGCTAGCCGTCGCAGAATTAGTGAGAAGTGAGTATGTCATTGAAGTTAAAGGGGAAGTTGTTAAACGTAATCAAGCAACGGTTAACCCTAAGATGAAAACGGGAGCAATTGAGATTGCAGCTCAATCTATCTCAGTCATTAATGAAGCAAAAAACCCACCATTTACTGTTTTAGATGGAGCTGATGTTTCAGAGGATGTGAGACTCAAATATCGTTATATTGATTTAAGAAGAGAATCAATGCAACAAACATTTAAGCTTAGACATCAAGCTGCACAAGTTATTCGCCAGTTTCTCAATGATAACGACTTCTTAGAAATGGAGACGCCAATGCTGACGAAGAGTACGCCAGAAGGGGCGCGTGATTATCTCGTTCCAAGTCGTGTTCATCAAGGCCATTTCTATGCGTTACCGCAATCGCCACAGTTGTTTAAGCAATTAATTATGGTCGCAGGATTTGAACGCTATTTTCAGTTTGCCCGCTGTTTCCGTGATGAGGACCTAAGAGCAGATCGTCAGCCTGAATTTACACAAATAGATATTGAGACGTCATTTATGTCACAAGCTGATATTATCGCAATGACTGAGCAAATGATTAAAAAATTAATGACAAAGGTAAAGGGGATCGAAATTAGCTTACCGATTCAACAAATGACTTATGATGAAGCAATGTCTCGTTATGGTTCTGATAAACCAGATACGCGCTTTGACCTAGAGCTAGTCGATATTTCTGAGCTGGTAAGAAACTCAGATTTCAAGGTTTTTGCTAGCGCTGTTGCTTCAGGTGGAAAAGTTAGTGCAATTAATGTTACTGAACAAGCCCAAGCTTTTTCGAGAAAGGACATTGATAAACTGACGGACTTTGTTAAGATATATGGAGCGAAGGGGTTAGCGTGGCTTAAGGTTGAAGAAGGAGTCTTAAAAGGTCCGATTGCTAAGTTCTTTACTGAAGCAGATCAGGGAGATTTAATGAAAGCATTAACGGCAAATGACAATGACTTATTGTTGTTTGTTGCTGACAAAACAGATGTCGTATTTAACAGCTTAGGAGCCTTAAGACAAAAGTTAGCAAAGGATTTAAACCTTATTGATCATAATCAATTTAATTTCCTATGGGTAACTGATTGGCCGTTACTTGAGTATGATGAAGAAGCTGGACGATACTTTGCTGCACACCATCCGTTTACATCACCAATTGAAGCAGATATCGAGAAGCTTGGCCATGACCCGAGCCAGGTTAAAGCCGCAGCCTATGACCTTGTCTTAAATGGTTTTGAACTTGGTGGAGGTTCTATTCGTATCTATCAAAAGGAACTACAGGAAAAAATGTTTGAAGTACTTGGTTTCTCTAGAGAAGCAGCTGTTGATGAATTTGGGTTCTTATTGGATGCACTTGAATATGGTGCGCCCCCTCATGGTGGGATTGCACTCGGCTTTGATCGCATTGTAATGCTTTTGGCTGGAAAAACAAACTTACGGGACACCATTTTGTTCCCGAAAACGGCATCTGCTTCAGATCCATTAACAAATGCCCCAAGCCTGGTAAGTAATGAGCAAATTAATGATCTTCATATCCAGCTTAAAGATGATTAATGATTACTTCAGCAACTTTAGTAATGTAATGAACTCAACTTGCGCACCAACACAGTAAGGTTCAGCTAAGATGGTTGAAGCCAGCCCTTCGGAAAGCGAATCCATTGCTTTTCGGAACGACATAGCGCGCCAAACGGATATTAAAGTAAACATGGATAGGAATTGAGTACGGTTCTCCCAAAAACGTTCAAGTCTTCATGACTACTTACATTGTGCAAAAATTGAGTAATTAAATAAAAATGCGTGAAACCCTTTTCAAGAATTCTTGATTATTACAGTTAATTGTGCTAAGATAGTTGCATAAGTTAATCCTGATGTGTTCGTTGCGATTATTAATGTTTTGACCGAACATTATGAAGTCGGGAGCTTACGTTTTCTTGTTGCTTACATGCCTCGTATTGACCTGAGGACTTAAAAACCAAGAAACAAAGCACCCACCTGCCAAGAGCGGGTTCAAAACTTTTTATTTAGACGGCACGATCGGGATTTATATTATTTTCTTAAACAAATAACGAGCACGTGATTTACAGATGCTGGGTAGGTTACCTACTGTTCATCTTAATCATGTGCTCGTTTTTACTATGGCTACTAATTTTGTCAGAGCCGTTAATATGCTAGTAACATTATTATTTTGCGACTTGCTCTAGGTTACCGTTCTTGTCCATGACAAAGGATGGTAGCTTTTTATCATCCTCATCGCTAAAAACAACCATTTTTCTTGCCCGGTCCATAATTTTAAGGAACGTTTGATAGTCCTCTTGGACGTTCTCAAGTTGCGCTTCTAGTGATTTTGCTTGCTTTGCTAATTTCTCGTTTTCAAGAACAAGGTTATTATACTTGTTTTCAAGACTAGCATAAGCTGTTACATGCTTATAAGATTTCTCTGACTGTGCTTTAAGCTGCTTTAAATAACTAATAATTGAAGTTAAATCTAATTCTACCTGTGGGCGTGATTCTATCTGTTTAGTTAATTCTACTTGCTCATTTATTTCAACAGGAACTGTACGATAAAATGCTGCTTCTGTAGAAGCGTCTTTTTGTTGCTGCTGTAATTGGTGCCGTTTATTTTGCTTGCGTTGTCTTTTTGCAATTGCAACTGCCTGATCATAGTTTTGTCTTACTTCAGCATTCCATCTAAAGCCACACGCTGCTGAGGTACGATTTAATTTATCACCCACCTCTTCAAATGCGTTTAGTTGTGTGCTACCTTCACGGATATGTCTCAGGACTGTCTCTGCTAATAATAGATCATCTTCATGTGACCAGGCATCTTGTCTAACCTTTGCCATTGTTTTCACTCCTTGTTAAATTGATTAATCGCTATAGACTAACTCAATTAATTATCGTTATGAAAAGTATGGACAAAATCTAGCTAAGTTATTCATCATTATTTATAGAATCATACATTTGCTTTAAAGCGCGTTCGAATTTACCAGTTTGTAAAGGTTGATAGTATTGTTTATCTTTTAAGTTATCTGGCAAGTATTGTTGTTTAACCCACCCACCTGAAAAATTATGAGGGTATTGATAGCCAACACCTCTTCCAAGTTTGCTCGCCCCCGGATAGTGACTATCCTTTAAATGTGCTGGGATATCACCAATATTTCCATGGCGTACATCATGAAGCGCTTGGTCAAGCGCTTTGTATGCTGAATTCGATTTAGGTGATAAACAGAGCTCTACAATAGCAACAGCAAGTGGTATGCGTGCTTCAGGAAAGCCAACTCGTTCTGCCGCCTCAATTGCTGCTAAGGTGCGAGGACCTGCCTGAGGGTTAGCAAGACCAATGTCCTCATAGGCGATAACCGTCATTCTTCGCGCAATACTATCTAAATCTCCTGCTTCAATTAACCTGGCTAAGTAATGTAGGGCAGCATTCACATCACTTCCCCGTATTGACTTTTGAAAGGCAGATAGGACATCATAATGCGCATCGCCATTTTTATCATGAGAGAAGCTCTTCTTCTGCATACAAGCCTCAGCTACAGGAAGATCAATTATAACAACATGATCAGCTGTTTTCTTAGTTGAAAAGGCGGCAAGCTCAAGTCCATTTAAAGCAGATCGTAAATCGCCATTAGATGCATGGGCAAAATGTTGTAATGCTTCTTCAGTAATCTCTATTGCAATATTTCCTAATCCATCTTCCTGATTGGCTAATGCATGCTGTAATGCACTGACTACCTCATCAATCGTAAGCTTGTTAAGTTCAAATAAATGCACCCGACTTCGAATGGCTGGATTAATGGCATGATATGGGTTACTAGTGGTACAGCCAATTAATGTAATCAAATTGCTTTCTAAATGAGGTAGTAAGAAATCCTGCTTTGCTTTATCAAGTCTATGAACCTCATCTAGTATAATGATCAGGGTTCCAGACATCTTTGCTTCTGCAACAGCAATTTCAAGATCTTTTTTCTTATCAATAACCGCATTTAGTAATTTATAACGCAAGTTTAATGATGTTGCCAATGCAATGGCAAGTGATGTTTTTCCAGTTCCGGGAGGTCCGAAGAGGATCATTGAGGTCAATCTTTCCGCTTCTACCATGCGTTTAAGCGTATGACCTTCTCCGACAAGATGCTTTTGACCAATAATTTCATTAATGTGTTTTGGTCGTAGGCGGAAGGCTAAAGGGCGTTGTACCATATGAAAACTCCTTAATGTTTTAATTTAGTAACAAGCGATAAACTTGACTTTCTTTTATGCTATCATTTAAAATGGAATACATTTGTACGGTCGTGATATTCAGATACATTCGCTTTAATCGTACTGATTTCAATATAGAAATGCAAGTTATAAATATTTCATGATATAATAATTGATGGACTAAACCGTGTATTTTTTTTTACAGAGTGACTATTATTAGGGGTGTTATAATGAAAATATCGACAAAAGGAAGATATGGCTTAACCATTATGATTGCATTAGCAAAACGAATTGGTGATGGCCCAATATCGCTTAAAACGATTGCGCAGAACCATGATTTATCAGAACATTACTTAGAACAACTGGTCCCACCATTACGAAATGCAGGACTAGTGAAAAGTATTCGGGGTGCATATGGTGGTTATATTCTAGCGAAGCCAGCAACTGAGATTACTGCAGGGGATATTATTCGTATTTTAGAAGGGCCAATTACGCCAGTAGAAGGTATTGAGGATGAGGAGCCAGCTAAGCAGGCATTATGGATAAGAATTCGTGATGCAGTAAAAAACGTTTTAGATACCACAACTCTAGATGATTTATCCACTTATAAAGAAACAGATAAAAACGATCCTTATATGTTCTATATCTAAAGGCTTTTTGATAAAAAGGAAGGGTGAAGAAAATGGATGCGATTTACCTAGACCATGCTGCCACAACGCCCGTGCATCCAGCGGTTATTGAAGCGATGACGAATGCCTTACAAACTAGTTTTGGCAATCCATCAAGTATTCATAGCTTTGGCAGAGAATCACGCGCAATACTTGATCGCTGCAGACGTTATGTGGCTGACAAAATTGGTGCAAGTGAAAAAGAGATTTATTTTACCAGTGGTGGTACAGAAGCAGATAATTTAGCCATAATTGGGGTTGCACTTGCCAATAAAGCAAAGGGAAAGCATATTATTACGACACAAATTGAGCATCATGCTGTCTTACATGCTGCTGAACATTTAGAAACATTAGGCTTTGAGGTGACCTATTTACCTGTAAATCAATATGGTCAAGTTGAGATGAGGACACTTCAAGAGAGCTTACGTGATGATACAATATTGGTTTCTATTATGATGGTAAATAATGAGGTGGGTACCCTTCAAGCTATTGCTGAACTGGCTGCCATTATCAAGGATCACCAAGCCTATTTTCACACTGATGCTGTTCAGGCATTTGGTTTGGAGCAAATTAATGTAGCTAAATTGGGGCTAGATTTATTATCGGTTTCAGGACATAAAATTAATGGTCCAAAAGGAACTGGTTTTCTTTATGCGGGCAAAGGTGTGAAATTCCATGCCCTTCAGCATGGGGGAGCGCAGGAGCGTTTAAAACGACCTGGAACAGAGAGCTTACCGGCTATAGTTGGCTTAACGAAAGCCATTGAGCTGATCGTTGAAGACAATTACCCTCATAAGGCAAGTTATGAAAACTATCGGACTGTTTTTTTACAAGTTTTAGCGCAAGAAGGAATTACCTTCCAAGTCAACGGGGCCCCAAATGCATATGCACCATCTATTTTAAATATAAGCTTTCCAGGCACTAGCGTGGAGTCTTTATTAATGAATCTCGATCTAGATGGCATTGCGGCCTCTAGTGGAAGTGCTTGTACAGCAGGTTCCTTAGAGCTATCACACGTTCTAATTGCGATGTATGGTGAACAAGACCCTAGAACCGAAAATGCGATCAGATTTAGCTTCGGTTTAGCTAATGATGCTGCCCAAATTAAGAAAGCAGCTACAAAAGTTAGTCAAATTATTAAACGTTTAACAAAGCAAAGTACGATTATTGAGGAGGTGAAATAAGTGGAGACTAATAAAAACACACGAGTGGTAGTAGGGATGAGCGGGGGAGTAGATTCCTCGGTGACGGCGTTACTGCTAAAGCAGCAAGGTTATGAAGTAATTGGGATTTTCATGAAGAATTGGGATGATACCGATGACGAGGGCTTTTGTACAGCTACAGAGGATTATGATGATGTCGTACGTGTTTGTAACCAATTAGATATCCCTTATTTTGCTGTCAATTTTGAGAAGCAATATTGGGATAAGGTCTTCACCTATTTTCTTGACGAATATAAGGCAGGTCGCACGCCAAATCCAGACGTGATGTGTAACAAAGAAATAAAATTTAAGGCTTTTCTTGATCATGCCCTTTCTCTTGGCGCAGATTTCGTAGCTACAGGCCATTATGCGCAGACACATACAGTTGGTAATCAGGTAGAGCTTCTAAGAGGCGTTGATAATAATAAAGACCAAACTTATTTCTTAAATCAATTATCAAGTGAAGTGTTGGAAAAAGTGATGTTTCCACTGGGAAAGCTCCCGAAAAAGGAAGTACGTCGTATTGCAATGGAAGCCGGTCTAGTTACCGCTACTAAAAAGGATAGCACGGGTATTTGCTTTATTGGGGAACGTGATTTTAAAACCTTTTTAAGTGAATATTTACCAGCTCAACCGGGCCGAATTCAGACGATGTCTGGTGAAGATAAAGGACAGCATGATGGGCTAATGTATTACACAATTGGACAAAGGCAAGGATTAGGTATTGGCGGGCCAGGCGGACCATGGTTTGTTGTTGGTAAGAATTTAGTTGACAACATTCTATATGTTGATGCGGGAGAGGATAATCCTCACATGGTATCTGACCAATTGGTGGCAACAAATGTGAATTGGATCAATGGTCAACCAGAAAGTCCGCTAGCGTGCACTGCGAAATTCCGTTATCGTCAACAGGATAGTGACGTTTCTGTGACGATTCAGTCAAATGGTGATGTTTTGGTCGATTATCCACAGGGAGAACGTGCAATCACACCTGGACAAGCTGTTGTCTTTTACCAAGGAGAGGTTTGTCTTGGCGGAGCAACGATAGACAAAATCTTTAAACATGGCGAACAATTAAAATATGTAGGATAAGCGAGAAGAACAGGCGTTGACTGCATGATTAAGTCAGCGTCTGCTCGCTTTTGTTAACTAGAATAGGAGGCTACCAGTTTATGGACTATTTACAACAAGGTATCAAGCAGGTTGAACAAGAGGATTATGAGGCAGCTGCTCAAAGCTTTCAGCAAGCCATTGAGGAGCAACCTGATGATCCAGTTGGCTATATTAACTTTGGCAATCTATTACTTCATTTTGGTGATGCTCAGCGTGCAGAGCGTTTTTTTAAGCGGGCACTTGAACTAGATAGTCGTTCTGCAACGGCGTGCTATAGTCTGGGTAACTTGTATTTTGAACTAGAGAAATTTCACCAAGCAATCCCTTATTTCGCTAATGCAATAGAATTCCAATTGGATGAAGCGGATGTTTATTTTATGTTAGGTTTATCATGGAGAAATAGTGGTGAAGCAGTTAAAGCTCTTCCTTATTTGTTGCGAGCCACCGAGCTTAATGCGGTAGATCAGGAGTCCCATCTTCAATATGGCTTGGCATTAGCAGAAGCTGATCAACTTGAGCAAGCCGCCAATGCTTTTCAAACGGTGATTAAGCTTAATGCTGAGCATAGTGATGCTTATTACAATTTAGCAATTGCACGTCTTTTTCAAGAACAGACGGAAGTGGCGATTGAACACTTACAAACGGCAGTTAAGATTAACCCTGATCATGATTTAGCTAAACAAACCTTAGAGCAAGTAACAGCTTTACTAGAGCAAATAGAAGATTAACAAAAGGAGTTAACGCCTATGGGAGAGATGCTTCAGAATGTCGAGGAGCCCTATGTAAAAGGTGAGCTAATCTATACAATCTATACAAATGAGCAGGAGCACTTTTCAATTGCTAAGGTTAAGGTGCTTGAAACGAATGAACCATATCAAGAGCCAGATCTTGTTGTAAAGGGCTACTTCAGTGAGTTGATTGCAGGTGAAACTTATGTCTTTCAAGGGGAATTTGTTAATCATAAGCGCTTTGGTCTGCAATATGAAGTGCATAGCTATCGGCGCTATGTACCTGATACAATGGAAGGGCTTATTGCGTATTTATCAAGTAATTTGTTTCAGGGGATTGGTAAAAAGACAGCTGATCGTATCGTTACTAAACTGGGGGAAACTGCAATTTCAAAAATTTTGAAAGATCCAGGGGTACTTGACTCGATTCAAGGTCTAACCAAGGAAAGAAAGGAAGCGCTTATAGCAAGTTTGAGAGAGCATCAAGGTTTTGATCACGTTGTTGTTCAGCTTTCTAAGTATGGTATTGGCTTAAGAATGGCACAAAAAATTTATCAATTCTATCAAGAGCAAGCAATTGAGGTCTTGAATGATAACCCCTATCAGTATGTTTTTGATATTGAGGGCTTTGGCTTTCAACGTGCTGATTCAATTGCTTTGCAAAATAAGTTAGCGTTGGATCACCCAGCTCGAATCCGAGCGGGCTGTATCTATTGCTTGCACGAGGCCATGAGTGAGGGTCATGTCTATTTACCTAAGCAAGTGCTAGTTAATGATGTTGCGCTATTACTTGATGCGAAAAAGCATAATATAGATAAAGGGTTAATCGACAGACAGCAAGTGGAGATGGCTGAAGAAAGCATGCTTGTTATCAAAGATGATCGTGTTTTTCTACCCGTACTTTATTTTGCAGAGTCCGGTTTTACAACACAATTAAAGCGTATTAAATCAGCTGAGCATGATTTTGAACTAGTTGAAGCGGAATTGTTAAAGGCAGTTGGCCAGACGGAAGAAGAGGAAGTGATCAGCTACGGGAAGGATCAATATCAGGCCATTAAACTGGCACTTTCTGAAAAAATTATGATTTTAACAGGGGGTCCTGGAACAGGTAAAACCACAGTCATTAAAGGTATTTTAAAGGCATTTAGTACATTAAACGATTTATCATTAGATTTGGCTGATTACGATAGTAAGGCAAAGTTTCCATATATTTTAACCGCCCCAACTGGCAGAGCTGCTAAACGGATAACAGAATCTACTGGTCTTCCGGCCTCGACCATTCATCGTCTGTTAGGTTGGGATGGTCATGAGGGATTTGAAAAAAATAAAGAAAACCAATTAAGTGGTCGCTTAATTGTCATTGATGAATTTTCAATGGTTGATATTTTTTTAGCGAATCAGTTATTTAAGGCAATTCCTGATGAGATGCAAGTTTTACTAGTTGGAGATGAGGATCAGCTTCCTTCTGTTGGCCCAGGTCAAGTCCTTGGTGATTTACTGGCAAGTGAAAAAATAAGTGCCATAATGCTAGATGAGGTTTATCGACAAAAAGAGGGGTCCAAGATTATTCAATTAGCGCATCAAATTAAGCATGATCGCGTCGATGAAACGGTCTTAACAAAAGCGACAGATTTTAATTTCATTAAATGTCAAAAGCCTGTTATTCTTGATGCCTTAAAGCAAATTGTTGAAAAGGCCATAAATAAAGGTTTTGATATTATGGATATGCAGGTATTAGCTCCGATGTATCGAACTGATATTGGTATCCATCGCATTAATGAAGAAATTCAACGAATTGTAAACCCCAAGCGTAGAGACGTTCGTGAAATGCGTACAAAGGATGTTATTTTTCGCACGGGGGATAAGGTCATTCAGTTGGTTAATCAGCCAGAGGATGGTGTTTTTAATGGCGATATTGGTCAGATTACAGCTATTTTCAAAGAAACTGAAAATGTAGAACAAGAGGAGCAGCTTGTTGTTACTTACGATGAGACTGATGTTGTTTATAATCGTAAAGACTTACTAAACATTATGCATGCTTATTGTATTTCAATTCATAAGTCACAAGGAAGTGAATTTCCAATTATCATTATGCCTGTAGATATGAGCTTTAGAAGGATGCTAAAGAAAAAACTACTCTATACAGCGATTACCCGAGCGAAAAAATCACTAATTATTTGTGGCAATCAGTCTGCTTTCGTAGAGGGAGTTAAGCAAAGAGATACACATGTGCGCTATACGACTCTAGCTGAGCGGCTGGTAAAGGTTTTTGAGGATGATACATATGCAAATCAGCTTGAAGCAGAAATAGAAGACGAAGAAAACTTATCACCATTTGATTTTATGTAAGTTACTTTAATGAATATAACAGGCAGATTGCCAAGATTATCATCGTAAAAAAACATTTTTATGTTTAAAAAACACCTTCTTATTCCATAATAGTTAACATCAATGGAATAAGAAGGTGTTTTTAGATGGAATGTATTAATTGTAAGTCCAAGAATATTGGGCAAATCTCGCAGAATCATTATTATTGCTGGAACTGCTTCGTTGAAATGCACCGTGAGCAAGATGTCTTTCATATTCACGAGGTTGATCTCGATGGTAGCTTATTGCCATTAAATGATTTATTTAGCGAAGATGAGCGACGTGTCCAATAATCATCAACCCGATAACAACCAACAATTGCGCTATCAAAAATGGTATCGAATTGGTTTTTTAACGATTATTGTTCTTGTTGTAATTTATTTAATCATGCTCATCTTTCCCAATTATCGTGAGGTGCTAAGCAGTTTAGGCAGGATTATCTTACCTTTTTTGTTAGCAGGGTTATGTGCATATTTATTAATGCCTGTTGTTAACTTGCTAATAAGTTGGTCGATTCCTAAATGGCTCGCCATTCTCGTCATTTTCTTGCTCATCGCACTGCTTATTAGTGGGCTCGCTTATTACTCATATCCAAAGTTTATTGAGCAAGCTGAGCGTTTAACTGAACAGTTTCCTGAGCTATTAAGCGGATATCGAAATTGGTTAAGTCAAATTGAACACATGGTTGGCACATTTCCCGAGCCGATTCATAGTGAGATCGATAAGTTGTTTAACCGAATTGATCAATACAGCGCCAACTGGCTTGAAGCAAGAATAACTGGTATGACAAAATTGACTGAGTACCTAATTAGCCTAGCAGTTGTCCCTGTCCTACTCTATTATTTGCTATTAGACTTTAATAAGTTAAAGCAACGCACGATGCAAGCTGTTCCACGTTCACAGCAAAAGAAAGTAAAGCAAATGATCAGATCCATTGATCATGATCTTGGTCATTATATTAGAGGTCAATTACTTATTTGTCTTTTTGTTGGTTTAACGACTTATATTGTCTACTTAATTATTCGTTTAGATTATTCAATATTACTTGCCTTGTTTATGGGCGTCATGAACATTATTCCGTACTTCGGTCCATTAATTGGTGCTTTTCCTGCGTTATTAATTGCGTTAACAATTTCTACAGAGACAGTTGTTTTTTTAATTATCGGAATGGTGGCTGTTCAATTTCTTGAAGGCAATATTCTAGCCCCCCTAATTTTGGGTCACAGTGTTCATGTTCATCCGATCCTCGTTATTCTTGTCTTATTAATCGGTGGTGAACTTGCAGGTATTTTGGGGATGGTTTTGGCTGTTCCAATTGTTGTTGTCTTAAGAAGTGTTTTACTGTACAACCCATTTAAGAAGTGATTGACAGATCAGTGAAATTTCACTATAATAACCAAAGTAGTTAGTTAAAATACGATGAGAAGCACTAGTATGTAGTAGTCCATTTTAGAGAGAGGTATACCCAAGGCTGGAAGGTATACTAAATGAAGGGTTACAGAAGCTCGCTTTGAGTGCAAGGTCATGCTTGCCGGTCACACGCCGTTATCATGTGTCTAAGGTGATAGTTTTTTAGTGAACTATAATCAGGGTGGTACCGCGATACAAGCTTTCGTCCCTGCATGTCAATGCAGCGATGTGAGCTTTTTTTATTTGATAAAACAAATGATAAAGTTAAACAAGTGATAAAAGGGAGGATTTTAGCATGAAAAAATTAACATCAGCTGAGGTTAGACAATTATTTTTAGCTTTTTTTGCTGAGAAAGGGCATCGAATTGAATCAAGTGTTTCTCTCGTACCAAAGGATGATCCGACATTATTATGGATCAATAGTGGTGTAGCAACGCTAAAGCCATATTTCGATGGTCGGGTAATTCCAGATAATCCACGGATTGTAAATGCGCAAAAATCAATACGTACCAATGATATTGAGAACGTTGGTTTCACTGCCCGTCATCACACCTTTTTTGAAATGTTGGGTAATTTCTCAATTGGAGATTACTTTAAAAAAGAAGCAATTGAATGGGCTTGGGAATTCTTGACCGATTCAAAATGGATTGGCTTTGAACCAGACAGGTTATCGGTAACTGTGCACCCAGAGGATGAGGAAGCCTTTAATTACTGGAAGGACACAATTAAGCTTCCTGAGGAAAGAATTATTCGGTTGGAAGAAAATTTTTGGGATATTGGCGAGGGACCAAGCGGACCGAACACGGAGATCTTTTATGATCGTGGTGAAGCTTATGGGAATGACCCGACAGATCCTGAACTTTATCCTGGTGGTGAAAATGATCGTTACCTAGAAATTTGGAATTTAGTCTTTTCTCAATTTAATCATAATCCTGATGATAGCTATACGCCGCTTCCGAAACAGAATATTGATACTGGTATGGGGTTAGAACGAATGGTTTCCGTTATTCAAGATACACCCACTAACTTTGAGACTGATTTATTCTTACCAATTATAAAAGAAGTGGAGAAACTCACCAAAGAGAACTATGGACAAACTAAAGATATAGACACAGCCTTTAAAGTAATTGCTGATCATATTCGAACAGTAGCATTTGCTGTGGGGGATGGCGCATTACCTTCTAATGAAGGAAGAGGCTATGTTCTGAGACGTTTGTTAAGAAGAGCCGTTCGTTTTGCTAAGCAATTAAGCATTCACGAGCCATTTATGTTTAAACTTGTCCCTGTTGTAGCTGAAATTATGGAAGCCTATTACCCTGAGGTAAAGGAAAAACAAGCCTTTATTAGTAATGTCATTCAAACAGAAGAAGATCGTTTCCATGAAACCTTAACGGATGGTCTAGCTATCTTGTCCACCATCATTAATCGGGAACAGGCTAAAGGTTCAAATATCTTTCCAGGTACTGATGTGTTCCGTCTTTATGATACTTATGGCTTCCCTAAGGAGCTAACGGAAGAATATGTGGCTGAAGCAGGTTTTACTATTGATGAAGCGGGCTTCAAAAAGGAAATGACTGCGCAACGAGATCGCGCTAGACAGGCAAGACAGAAGGTTGATTCCATGCAAGTGCAAGATGGTGTCTATAATGATCTAACAGTTGAAAGTCAATTTGTTGGTTATGATCAAGCCGCTGTTGAAACAACTATTGCCGCAATAATCGAACAAGATACGCTTGTTAAGCAGTCAACCAGTAATGAGGTTCTTATTGTGCTAGCAGAAACACCTTTTTATGCTGAAAGCGGTGGACAGATTGCTGATAATGGGGTAATACTGTCAGAAAAAGCTAAAGCAGAGGTGCTTGATGTTCGTAAGGCACCTAAAGGTCAGCATCTACACAGAGTAAATATTACTGATGGACACTTGGCTGTAGGTGATCAGGTTACGGTGCAGTTAGATAAGCAGAAACGTCACGCAATCGAAAAAAACCACACAGCAACTCACTTACTGCATCAGGCTTTAAAGGATGTCTTAGGTACGCATGTTAATCAAGCTGGATCATTAGTAGAGGCGAATCGATTACGCTTTGATTTTTCCCATTTCAATGCAGTAACGGTTGAAGAGTTAGCAAAAATTGAAGCAATTGTTAATGAGCAAATTTGGGCTTCATTAGCAGTGAGTACTAATTTTTATGACATAGTGGAGGCTAAGGAAATGGGAGCAATGGCCTTATTTGGTGAGAAATACGGCGATATTGTCCGTGTCGTAAAGATTGCCGAATACAGTCTTGAGCTATGTGGTGGTTGTCATGTTAACAACACAGCGGAAATTGGTTTGTTTAAGCTTATTGCCGAATCTGGCATTGGAGCTGGAACAAGAAGAATCGAGGCAACGACAGCAAAAGGCGCCTACCTCCATACCAAACAACAGCAAGATACTTTAATGCATGCTTCTGAGTTACTAAAAGCTAATTCAGATCAAGTACCTGAAAAGGTAGCAAGCTTATTTCAAGATATTAAACATTTACAGAAAGTTAACGAAAGTTTAAACAAAAAATTATCAAATCTTGAAGCAACATCCGTCCTAGATCGTGTCGAACAATTAAATGGTGTTCAGGTTTTGATTGAACAGGTTGAGGCAACTGATATGAATCAGCTACGCTCGATGGTTGATGAGCTTAAGCAAAAACTGGGTTCAGCAGTCGTTCTTCTTGCAGCAGTTAACGATGGGAAAGTCCAGCTTGCTTCTGGTATTTCAAAAGATTTACTTGACCAAGGCTATCATGCCGGAAAATTAATTAAGGAAGTTGCTACAAAATGTGGTGGTGGCGGCGGTGGCCGACCTGATATGGCGCAAGCAGGTGGAAAGAATCCTGAGCAGGTAGCAGATGCTCTTGCACATGCTAAACTTTACCTTAGCCAAATTGGTTAACTTGTTATTTAAAAACAAAAAAAGGTATAATAGTTACGAGTGTCGAATAAATCTATTGTATTTACTTTTAAAAGGCGGGGTGTTAGACATGGATTCAATGGATAAAACCATGAAATTTAACTTTTCAGAAGAACCCTTTGAAGAGAATGTCAATGACGTATTGTTAACGGTCTATCAAGCATTACAGGAGAAAGGTTATCATCCTATTAATCAAATTGTTGGATATTTATTATCAGGTGACCCAGCCTATATTCCAAGATACAAGGACGCAAGAAATATGATTAGACGACTTGATCGTGATGAACTAATTGAAGAATTAGTGAAGTACTATATTGATCAACATAAAGAGGTATAAAATGAAAAAGATGGGGCTAGATGTGGGTTCGAAGACGATTGGTGTCGCAATAAGTGATGCCTTTGGTTGGACAGCTCAAGGTTTGAAAACAATAAAATGGGATGAACAGCTGGTCGCCTCCGCTGATGATGAGCTAGCGGTAATTATTAAAGAACATGATATTTCTGAAATTGTGGTTGGCTTACCTAAGCATATGAACGGCGATATTGGTGAACGTGGTGAGGCATCAAAAGCATATGCTGCTTACTTAGCCAAGCGCTTTACTATTAAAACGGCGCTTTGGGATGAGCGCTTATCGACAATGGCTGCAGAGCGTGTGCTGTTAGAAGCAGATGTTAGTCGCAGCAAACGCAAGAAAGTTATTGATAAAATGGCGGCAGTGATGATTCTACAAGGATATTTAGACGCGCAGCAATAATAAAAATGGAGGTCGGATAGAAATGGCATTAGCAGAAAATGAACGTATTATTATTCCAGATGAAAATGGTGAAGAGCATTTATTTGAAGTACTCTTTACCTTTGATGTTGATCAAAATCAACAATCTTACATTGCAGTTGTGCCCGTTGAACAATCTGCTGATGAAGAGCAAGAAGTCTTTGCTTTTCGCTATGAAGAAAAAGGAAATGAAGATGATTTAGCTTTATTTGCAATTGAAACGGATGAGGAATGGGAAATTGTTGAAGAAATGTTGAATACCCTAATGGAAGAGGAGTTATAAAAAAGGCTGCTGTTATGATTCTTATATAAATAAGCGGGGAGCATAATTTATGTGCGCTCCGCTTTTTCTTGGATGAATGAAATACATAATTAATTAACTTGTAAATACATAATCATATTCACAGGAAAATAAGCAATGAAATTGTTAAAATAATAGATATATTAGCATGATTTGTAGTATAATGTAGCGGATGAAGGGAGGATTTTTTTATGTCCAATTCTGAACATGATTCAAAACCAGAGGTTAAAGAGACTAATGAAAAAGAAACCGATTTAAAAAATGAAGCCGTAGAAACTGACAGTACGAGGTCTGATTTCAAAAAGGCCTATAATAAAAGCTTTATTCAGCGATGCAGAGAGGCGAGTGTAGTAAGGAAAGTTGTTTTTATACTTATTACGATCTTCATAGCCGTATTGTTCTTTGGCGGTAGAAGTGCCTATCGCTATGTCATGGATGGTTTGGCTCCAGCTGATCCGAATAATACAGAAATGGTAAATATAGAGATTCCGCTAGGTTCTTCTTCCTCTACAATAACAAGTATGCTTGAAGATGAAGGTATTATAAGTAATGGACGCTTATACCGTCTTTATATGCGTGTGAATAATGTCTCTGGCTTTCAGGCGGGTGAGTATCAATTATCGCCATCAATGACGTTAGATGAAATATCAGAAATTCTACAATCTGGATCAATTATGCAAGATGCTTTATTTACCGTGACGATCCCAGAAGGCAGAAATATTGAAGAAATAGCAGGACTGTATGAAACCCATGCAAACATTGATGCAGAAGAATTTATTGAAGCAATGCTTGATGAAACGTACATCCAAGAATTAATTGATTTATATCCTAATCTGTTGGGTGACGAGATTTTGCAGGATGATGTCAGATATCCGTTGGAAGGCTATTTATTTGCAGCTACATACCCATTCTATGAGCAAAATCCTTCTATTGATACGGTGGTAAGATCTATGCTTGATAAAACCGAGGATGTCTTGCTTGATTATTATAGCGTCATAAATGAGCGCAAGGATTTCTCTGTTCATGAGGTTTTAACATTTGCCTCATTAGTGGAACGAGAAGCAAGAAATGAAGATGAGCGTAAGTTAATTGCTGGTGTCTTTTACAATCGACTTGAAGAAGGTATGCGATTAGAAACAGACCCTACCGTGCTTTATGCACTTGGTGAGCATCGTGGTCGGGTGTTGTTTGCTGATTTGGAAATAGAGTCACCTTATAATACGTACCATGTTTTTGGATTACCAATTGGTCCGATATCTAACTTTGGGGAAAGCTCATTAAATGCTGTTCTAGAGCCAACTGAGACTAACTACTTATTCTTTGTCGCTGCTCCTGATGGAGAAATTTATTTTTCCGAAAACTTTGATGAGCATCGTCGTTTAGCCAACGAACACTTGGATCGTGATCTCTAAAAAATGAGCAGAACAGCTATATGATCATTTCGAGGTAGAGTGTTCACCAAACATAATTAGGCGTCAGTTAGTGAAGCAAACTTACTGACGTCTTGCTTTTTAAGTACTGATCTAATAACAGAAATGGGGAAGCGTATGTTACAAGAGCACATACTGAATTATTTAACAGAATTGCAACATTCTTCCTCAGCATTGATGACTGAGATGGAGCAAGAAGCAATAAAGGATCATGTACCAATAATGGAGCGTGATGGTATTGATTTTTTAAAACAGCTTGTTCGAATAAAGCAACCACAGAAAATCCTAGAGATTGGTACGGCGATTGGCTATTCTGCTTTACAAATGCAGGAAGCTTTTAACCAAGCTGAAATTGTTACAGTTGAAAGAGACGAGAAGCGCGCTCAACGTGCCCAACATTATATTGCTAAGGCCGAATGTCAAGAGAAAATTGACTTAATACAAGGTGATGCGTTAGAATGTGTGAATGAAATAAAACAAAAAGGACCATTTGATCTGTTATTTATTGATGCTGCTAAAGGTCAATATCAACGATTCTTCAACATCTATACACCAATGCTCCAAGATAATGGGATAATCATTACCGATAATGTTTTGTTCAAAGGGTATGTCGCTCATCCATGTGAAGCAACTAAGCGAATTAAGCAGATAGCTGAAAAAATTGCTAGCTATAACGAGTGGTTAATCAATCAGTCGAATTATAACACAACAATTGTACCGGTTGGAGATGGGATTGCGATCACAACGAAAAGGACGTAAAGGGGAAAACATTATGATAAATGATACAAAGAAGCCAATCGTAATTGGAGTGGCAGGGGGATCGGGTTCTGGAAAGACATCGGTGACAAGAGCAATTTGTGAACGCTTTGTCGATAAATCAATACTTGTTATGGAGCAAGACTTCTATTATAAGGACCAAGCATCCTTACCATTCGAGGAGCGTTTAAAAACAAATTATGATCACCCATTTGCTTTTGATAATGATTTACTTATTGAACATCTAAATAAGCTGCTTGAACAAAAACCAATTGATAAGCCTATTTATGACTTTAAGAGACATACGCGTTCTGAGCAGTCAGTTAGGGTTGAACCTAAAGAAGTTATTATTGTTGAAGGAATATTAATTCTTGAGGACCAGCGTTTAATGGATTTAATGGATATAAAGGTTTTCGTTGATACCGATTCTGATCTTAGAATTATTAGACGACTACTTCGTGATATTAATGAGCGGGGCCGGACAATTGATTCAGTAATTGATCAGTATTTAAGTGTAGTAAGGCCAATGCACCTTCAATTTATTGAACCAACGAAGCGCTATGCGGATATTATCATTCCTGAGGGTGGCGAGAACCATGTTGCGATTGATCTAATGGCAACTAAAGTGGAAACCATTCTTACTAAGAACACATTAAATATCTAGGTGATCCACTTAAATAGCTATAAATTTAATTTTCTGAAAAAAACTATTGAAATTATATCAAAAATCTGCCATAGTATGGATTAATAATAAATGCAGCAGTTTATCCGTAAGTCTGCATAATTCAAGTTTTCTAAGAATAACAATTTAGAACTAATCTATTATGTTTTGTGGTTAAAGGAGTGTATTGAGGATGGCTATTGAAAAAAGCTATTATATGACTGAAGAAGGTAAAGAAAAGTTAGTTAAAGAATTGGAACATTTGAAGACGGTAAGACGTCCTGAAGTTGTCGAACGAATTAAGGTTGCCCGTGACTTTGGTGACCTTTCTGAGAACTCTGAATACGATTCTGCCAAAGATGAACAGGCTTTTGTTGAGTCTAGAATTGCACAAGTCGAAATGATGATTCGTAATGCCGTCATTATTGAAAATGATCAAGCTGACTCTAATATTGTGGCTTTAGGTAAAACGGTAACATTTAAAGAGCTTCCTGATGGAGAAGAGGAAGAATATATTATTGTTGGAAGTGCAGAAGCTGACCCGTTCGAAGGTAAAATATCAAATGATTCACCTATTGCAAAGAGTTTAATGGGCTGTGAAGTTGGCCAACAAGTTAATGTCCCTACACCAGGTGGGGAAATGTCAGTTAAGATTTTAAATGTAAAATAATCCTTAAAAGTGGCGATTCCGCCACTTTTTGCGTGTTATCCATTTATCGTAAATGTTATCGGAAGCTAGGTGAAGAAGCGAGCTTTGCTTGAGGCTTTAACGAAGGTTATTCGTTTTTTATCGTATCTTTAGGTAACTAAAGGAAGGAGAATGAACTTATGACTAATGATGAATCTTCCTACAGTAGACTTAACCGCTTCGAAAAAAGAAGAAAGAATTCGAAATGGTTGACAATTATGATTAGTGTTGGGTCAGTGCTCATTATTATTTTTATTGTTATTCTAGTATTAACTGGTAATGGAGATGAACAAGCTGTTGTTCAAGATCCTAATCAAGAAATAGCTGATGATTTAGATGAGGACCCTGATGATTTGCCAATAGATGAGCCTGATAATGAAAATGATACTGGAAACGATGAGCCATCTGCTGATGATCCTAATAATGATCCTTCTACTCCTAATCTTAATCCTGATGATTATGAACTTGAATTTATTGATCCTGATGAAACTGATAGCAACATTGAATTTGCCTACACATCTGAATGGTCACCAATTCCAACTGAACAATCAGAGCCTTATGAATTTTCTTGGGATCAATCAGCTCAAGATTGGCAAGAGATGATGCAGGCTGCAGAGCTTGCTTCGGGTGTCTCAACGGATGAGATGTATTACTTATGGGTATCTGGAAACGGTACGCAATCTGTTATTGCTACCTTCTCAAATAATACCATGGATGAGCACTTTCGCGTTTATCTTACCTGGATAGAGAACCAAGGCTGGCAGCCAGAGCATGTTGACATGTTGTATCGACACGACCAGATGCATCGTTTCCAAACAGAAGATGATGAGTAACAAAGAGGAGAAGATGTAAAGTGATAATTGGACTTATTGGTGCAATGGATGAAGAAATTGCGTATTTAAAAAATAACATGGATGTTGATTATGAAGAAACGATAGCAAACTGTCTATTTATTAAAGGACAGCTTCAGGGCAAAGTAATTGTTTTATTGAAATCAGGTATTGGAAAAGTGAATGCGGCATTAGCCACTTCAATTCTAATGGAGCGATTTAACCCTGATTTAGTTATTAATACAGGGTCTGCTGGTGGATTGGATACTGAACTGGAAATCGGTGATGTTGTTATTGCTAATGAAGTTGTGCATCATGATGTGGATGTGACTGCGTTTAACTATCAATATGGACAAGTCCCTGGAATGCCAGCAAGTTATACTGCTGCTTCGACTTTAATGGCTGTTATTGAACGCATGATAAAAGAACATAAACAAGTAAATTGTAAGCAAGGTATTATTGCGACAGGCGATAGCTTTATGACTAACCCTGAGCGTGTGGCTCTGGTAAAAGAGCGAATTCCAAATGTTATGGCAGTTGAGATGGAAGCAGCTGCTATCGCACAGGTATGTTATCAATACGATAAGCCCTTTGCCATTATTCGCTCATTATCTGATATTGCAGGTAAACAATCATCAATATCGTTTGACGCTTATCTTAAGCAAGCTGCTCGTCATGCAGCAGAGCTTATTATTGCTGTTGTAAATGAGCTTTAAGTTTCAAATCACTACTTTACTTATTAATTAAAATTTAGCAATAACATAAATTTACCACAAAACGCCATCAGCTCTTACAGACGCTGGTGGCGTTTTAACTATCTTATTTTTCTTGTCGGTAATATTCGTGAAAAATCTTCATTAGGGCCCGCTTTTCGATCCGAGAGACATAGCTTCTGGAAATATTTAGATCCCGTGCAATTTCTTTCTGTGTTCTTTCTTTAGCCATTCCTAACCCATATCGGCTCATTAACACAAGCTTTTCGCGATTATCAAGAATGGACAGGTATTTGCTAATCTTAGCAACCTCCAAGTTTAACTGAATAAAGTCGACAATATCATCATTTTCAGCTTGCAAAATATCAATTAGACTAATTTCATTTCCTTCCTTATCTTGCCCGATTGGATCTTGAAGAGAGACATCTTTTTTCGTTTTTTTAATGGATCTTAAATGCATTAAGATTTCGTTCTTAAAGTCAAGACTGTAGCGGGAATTTTTTACATATATAATCAAGCAACTTTAAGCAATGCGTTTATGATTCAATACGCTAATTTTACA
>NZ_FODJ01000006.1:0-121004 GCF_900110345.1 Amphibacillus marinus | reverse complement strand
CCTCTCACCACATATATGGAGCACCCAAAATAACGTCAATCCTTCACTCAAGAGGTCATGTGATCGCAGAGAAAACGGTTGGTAATTACATGCGTGAAGAAGGCATAAAGGCCATCTGGATACGCCCTTACATGAGAACAACAGTAGCGCCTGATTTTGACAATAAGCTAAAAAACATCCTGGATAGAGACTTTAGTCCAGCCGCCCCCAACACGGTTTGGGTAACGGATATAACCTATATTTATACCCTATCTGGCTTTGCCTATTTGACGAGTGTGATGGATTTGTTTTCAAGAAAAATCATCGGCTGGCAGGTATCGCATAATTTAGCTACAGAACATGTATTAAAAGCTGTTGAAAAGGCGAAAAGCAATCGAAACCTGAGTAAACCTGTCATTATCCATAGTGATCGTGGCTGTCAATACGTATCCAAAAGCTATCTTGAAGCCACACCAGCGAAACAGTTTATCCGTAGCTATTCAAATAAGGGGAATCCATGGGATAATGCCTGTATCGAATCCTTCCATGCCTTGATTAAGCGGGAATGGCTTAACCGGTACGTCATTAAGGATAGCGAACACGTTCATCAATTAGTATTTGAATATATCGAAACGTTTTATAACACCGTCAGAATTCATGAACATTGTGGCATGATGGCACCTTATGATTTTGAGCACGCATTATCAAGTTAATGAACACAGTGCATGCCTAAGCTCACCTTATACACGCGGTGGCTCATCATTAAATACACGATTCAAAACTAAGATTATTTCCACGTTTAACTTGTCCGAAATCTTGACAGAGGACCAATAAAAAAGCTAATCTAAAAGTGGATGGACGTTGGGGACCACAAACAACTCGTGCTCTACAAGATGCCATTAGCTCAGTAACAGATGGTGTGATTAGTGACCAGACACGTAACCAATCTAGCCGAGCTATTATCGGTGTTGAGTTTGGTAATGGTCGAAATGGTAGCTTAGTGATTAAGAGATTGCAGCGTATTGTCGGCACCAAGCAAGATGGTCTGATTGGGCCAAATACAGTTAGAGCACTGCAGAAGCATTTAGGTATCGTTCAGGACGGTGTGATCAGCACGCCTAATTCAGCTATGGTAAGAGCATTGCAACAGCGATTAAATATAGGAAAGGCTGTATGAAGAAAAACCCACTCTAAATTTAGAGTGGGTTTTTAAATACATAAAGGTTTTAAATGTATAAAATTAGAAAAATATGAAAATATTATTGTTTCAATCAGAATTAGGTAGTATAATTCAAATGTAATATATTTGAAAAGTAGGAGGAGTTAAGTTTGAAGAAAATTTGTACAATATTAATTTGTATGGTTTTATTTTTTAGCAATGTCGGATTTATCTCTGCAAATCAATTAAATGAAGATGAAAGCTCTCTTTATGTAGAAGTTGTACAGGAGTTAAATGACGAGGGAATGATTGAAGCTACTATAATTACAGAAAACGGTAGTAATGAAGTGGTTTATAACCCTGAAAATGGAGAGACGTACTTAGATGGTGTATTACTTGAAGTTAATTTTGAGGAAGCAGATATACAAGTACAGCCTTTCTCAAATGACCCTGGTGGTAGTGGAAATGGAGGTCTTTTCTACTTAGGCACTACAAGAAATTATGTCCCAGTAGGTACTACAATTTCAGTAGCTGCAGGTCTTATAACAATTTGGACGGGATTCCCAACTAGCAAAATAATTCAGTCGATAATTGTTGTTGCTGGTGGTACTGCAATGACTAAATTGGATAAAGTTTTAGAAGTTGAGACTAAGCAATATAGAACTACAAAAAAAGTTCAAGATTCAGGAATGTGCTATCCTCAGTATAAATACCAAAACCAAACTAGATATATATATAAAGGTAAATATTCTAAGTGGAATATTGGAGCACTTTTCCTAGGTTCGAAACCTTGTTAATCTAAAAGAAAAAGGTGATATTAATGACTAAACGGGTAAATTCAATGTCAAAGCTTGTCTTTTCAGTGATATTTATTATACCAATACTTATGTTATCTGTTATTGATAATACAATATTTAGGTTGTTAGGTTTAACTGTTTGGGTAGTAGTAGCTTTTTTCTTGATTCAACCATTTATCTATAAGAAATTAAATAAATAATTTTTGAGATTAAACGTTTAAATGAAATAAGCCCTTCACTGGTCGGTGAGGGGCTTTAGTTACAAAAATAAGTTTGGTAAATTCAAGGTTTATTTGTATAATACACTTAAAAAATAATAGGTTGATACTCCAATAATAAAAACACCGGAAATCTGACGAAATGCCTCTAAAGTATTACTCATTCCTTACCTTCTTTCAAAATACGTCATTGTCATGCAATTCAAAGTGATAGTGCTGTGTAAAATAGTTTATTAATTATTAGTTAACGACAAAATATGTCTTAAATCATCTTCGCTTAAAGAAGTATTAAATTTTATTTCTATTGAAGTAATAAGTTGATCAAGTAGATGAAATCCATTTTTTGTTAGATGTATAGTATATCCCCTTTTGTCATGTAAAAGTGGATTTTTTTTAATAATTTCATGTCCTTTGTAATTCAATAATCTTGTAATCATTCTAGATAAAGCACTTGGACTTAACTGAATTAAGTTTTGAAGTTCTGATTGCAGCAATACGCCGTCTTTAGCTTCACCAAGAAAGTATAAAGAGTAAAAATCATTAATTCCTAATTGAAATTCTTCCATTAATAAATGGTTAAGGGATTTTAATACTCTAGTGTGAAATTTCGAATAATTTATCCACGCATCTAGTGTTCTATGAGTGCTTTTGCTTGCCATATTAGTTTAAACCTCAATTCTTATAATCATAGCTAGCATACTATATTTTATAATTTTAGGCAATAATACTCCTAATGACAAAACCTTAAACTTGCATAAATCTTAAATTTGTTTATAATCTAAACAAGCGTAAAATTTGATTGCGCAAGCAAATAATTTAATTGGAGGGATTAGATGTCTAAAATACAAACATCATTTTCAGTTAAAGATCTTAATTTAAAAAATCGTATTGTTATGCCGCCAATGTGTCAATTCTCGGTCGATAAAGAAGATGGAGTTCCAAATGATTGGCATTTTGTTCACTATGTATCTAGAGCGATTGGTGGAACAGGTCTAATTATCATGGAAATGACTGGAGTGGAACCAGATGGAAGAATAACAAATCAAGATTTAGGTCTATGGAATGATTCACAAATACCATCTTACAAGAAGATTATTGAAGAAGTTCATAAGTTTGATTGTAAAATTGGTATTCAAATAGCTCACGCTGGGCGTAAAGCAGAGGACGCTAGTCAGCCAGTTGGTCCATCCAATATCCCTGTTGAGGTTATTCCTGAAGAAACAAAAAATGGAGTATTAACCCCCCCAAGATCTTTGGAGACTAAAGAAATTAAAAGAATTATTTTAAGCTTTAAAGAAGCTGCTGAACGTGCAATTAAAGCTGGGTTTGATACTATTGAGTTACATGGAGCTCATGGCTATTTAATTCATCAATTTATGTCACCAAGTATCAATAACCGGACAGATGAATTTGGAAATTTGTCTAAATTCGGAGTAGAAATTATTAAAGCTGTAAAATCTGTCATGCCAGAAGGTATGCCCTTAATAATGAGGATTTCTGCTATAGAGTATATAGATGGGGGATATGACCTAGAACATTCTTTAAAAATTGCAGAAGAATTTAAAACAGCAGGAGTAGATATTTTTCATATTTCCACAGGCGGGGAGGGTTTGCCAGGTAAAAGAAAACCTCTTAATACACCTGGATATCAAACACCCTTTGCCAGAAAATTTAAAGAGCATCTTAATTTACCCGTTATTGCTGTAGGTAGATTAGAGAATCCACAAATTGCAGAGTCTGTTTTATCAAATGAAGATGCTGATTTGGTTGCTGTTGCAAGAGGGATGTTAAATGATCCTTATTGGGCAATGCATGCAATTAAAGAAATTTATAAAGAAGTTAAACCACCTAAACAGTATAAAAGAGCAATTAGATAAATTACTAAATATCTCAGATTAAAATTTAATTTGGTTTTATAAAAAAATTTAAAACTTAATACAAGAGGCCTCCATATATAATATGGAAGCTTTTTTTATTAAGACTTGAATTCAAACCTTTTTATGCATAAAATAGAACGAGTGTTCTAATGTTAAATGTAATATAAAATAAAAAAGAATAAAAAGGACAAGTGGTCTTACATATGCTCTATCAAGGGGGTAGAGCATCATGCAAATTAACATCAAGACCACCAAATTAAATGACATAGCTAAGCGTGCTTGCTATGATTATCTGTATACTATATATAAGGAGAGAGGTTTGCATGAAAGCAATATACGTAAGAGTGAGTTCAGACGAACAAGCGAAAAAAGGCTACAGTGTCCAAGATCAAATAGCTCTATGCAAAGAAAAGGCAGCAACGAACGAAATACTTGATTACATAGACGACGGTTATTCAGGAGGTTTTATTGACCGACCAGCACTGACAAAGTTAAGAGAGGATGTAAAAGAGGGGTTAATAACAGAGGTTGTTTGCTATGATCCTGACCGTCTTGCCCGTAAGCTCATGGATCAGCTAATTGTATCAGAGGAAATTGAAAAAAGGGCACGCATTACTTTCGTTAATCACGATTATCAAAAAACACCTGAAGGCATGCTTTTTTACCAGCTGCGTGGTGCAATTGCTGAATTTGAAAAAGCAAAAATTAATGAGCGCATGAGTGCTGGACGAAAACGTAAAGCTTTGCAGGGGAAAATAGTGAAAGATCCTAACACATATGGATTTGTGCTAAATAAAGATAAAGATGAGCTTGAAATTGTTGAATCAGAAGCAGAGGTAGTAAAACTTATTTTTGAATTGTTCACAAGCCCCACTAACAAAGTTCAAGGCATTAATGGCATTGCTAAGTTGCTTACCAATAAAGGCATCCCGACAAAAAAGAATAAGAAAGTATGGCACCGTCAAGTTGTGCGTCAAATTCTATTAAACGAAGCATATGCTGGACGTTTTTATCATAATCGTTGGGACACTGAAGGGATGTTAGCGAATAAATATTTACCCAAACATGAGCGCATTTCTGTATCTGAACGACCAAGAGAAGAATGGATTGAGGTTAGCTGTCCTGCCATTATAGATGAAGATGTTTTTAATATTGCTCAAAAAATGCTAGCGGAATCAAGAAGACGCTGGTCTGGAAAGGGAAAAAATAATTATTTACTAAGCGGATTAATGCGGTGTGGCAACTGTGGTAATACCATGACGGGACGTAATCAAAAAAATTGGGCTACACATGTTCTTCAATATGTCGATTTAAAAAATACTGCCGGAGCAAAAAATAGCGGTTGTGGCCTTCGCATTAATGCAAGAGATCTAGAAGAAAAAGTATGGGAACAGATTAAAGATATATTAAATAATCCTGATGATATTTTGGCAGCTATTAATATAGAAGAAAAAAAATCAAATTATGTTGGTACAGAGATCAAAAGACTAGAAGATGAAGCCCAAAAAGCTAAAGCGGGAATCGAAAAAATACTTAAAGCTTTTGCTCTATCTTCTGATATTACTGACGAAGAAATGCGCCATACATTAAGAGGTCTAAGAGAAACCGAAAAGAAAGCTCAGGATAAGATGGCCGAACTAAAAAAGGAGAATAGTGAGGAAGAGTCAAGTGAACAGACTAAGCGAATGTTTGTTGAAGCTGCTAATTTCTTTTTAAATAAAGGTGAAGATGAATTGACCTTTGAGGATAAGAGGCACTTAATCCGAATCGTTGTCAAAGAAATCATTGTTTACAAAGATCATTTAGATATCTTCACCTTTTAACATTTTTTCCCGCTACACTATTGACTTTAAGATCTCGTTCTTAAAGTCAAGACTGTAGCGGGAATTTTTTACATATATAATCAAGCAACTTTAAGCAATGCGTTTATGATTCAATACGCTAATTTTACAGTGTCTTTTGAATGGTAGCAAGTGTTTTAAACGCTAAGATTAGGTTTGCTAACATGACTTTTTAACCCTATTTGTATAGAAAGTATAGGCACAAAGGATAGATTCCTTTGTCATGAAAAGATCATTATTGATTCATTTCATTAATAACACCGCTTTTTCAATTCATATTTATCACAATTTGTCGATTTATATAGTGTATGAATACTTAGAAAAAGGGGAGAAAGACGTGAAGAAATTTAAACAGATCCAATTTAAATCTTTGAGATTAAAAATATTATTAGGATTTATGGTATTAGTTCTTTTACTGTTTGGTTACAGCGGATGGAATTTTTATTCATCTTGGAAAATACAAGAGGAAACAATAAATATTACTAATTCTCAGTTACCCTTATTAATTATTAATGAAAAACTTGGTAATAACATTGCTGAACGAATTGGTTTAGCAAGAGCTTATGTTTTGTATGGGGATGAAACTTATATTGAAGCATTTAATGTCTTAACCAGCGAAAGCCAAAAAATTCAAGATGAAGCAACTGTTGATCTAGATTCTGAAGAGCTTGGCCCTTTAATTGAATTAATTGGAAATTGGCGCAATATGGTTGAACAAAATGTTTTTTATGTTTATCAATTAGGTAATCAAGACGAAGCTGCTAGGTATCTGCAAGAGGTAGCAGAGCCAGTTGCTAATAAGTTAATGAGTGATTTTAAAGAGCAAATTGATTATCGTGAAGATCTTATTATTGAGTCTGGTGATAGTTTGCTTTCACAGAATGAAGCAAGTAATCTTGTGGGTCTAATTGTGTCGGTTAGTTTACTCATCTCAGCAATTGCAATTGCCTTAATTGTTGCTCAAATGATTACGAAACCAATTAAAGCAATTAGGGATCGGATGACTTTAATTGCAAGTGGTGACTTAAAGCAAGAACCAATGGTCAGTAAAACAAAGGATGAGCTGGCTGATTTAATTCAGGCGATGAACAGTATGCAGTCAAGCCTAGCTGATATTGTTGGTGAGATTCAAGGTGTCTCTAATACTGTGGCGATGCAAAGTCAGCAATTAACGGAAGCATCGGGACAAGTTAAAGAAGCTGGAGACCAAATTTCAGTGACGATGGAGGAATTATCTCAAGGTGCAGAGACCCAAGCTACCACTACAAGTGAAATTGCCAATTCAATGCATGAATTTAATCAGCAAATTACTGAAGCAAATGGCAAAGGCGAGGTGCTTTATCACTCTACTCAAGAAATGATTAAGCTTGCCACAACCGGAAGAAATGAAATGGAAACGTCAATAAAACAAATGGGTAAAATTTATGATGTGGTTTCAAATTCTGTCTCGCAAGTTAAAGGGCTATAAGAGCAATCAAATCAAATTACTAAACTGGTTAATGTGATTAGTGATGTGGCTGAGCAAACAAATTTACTCGCCTTAAATGCTGCCATTGAAGCAGCACGTGCTGGTGAAAATGGTCGTGGCTTTGCCGTCGTTGCGGATGAAGTAAGAAAATTAGCTGAGCAAGTAGCAAATTCGGTAACAGATATCACCAGCATTGTGGCTAATGTTCAACAAGAAACAGATCAGGTGGCTACTTCGTTACAAGGTGGCTATCAAGAGGTTGAAACAGGTATGAATCAGGTTGCCCAAACGGGGACAATTTTCGGTAACATTAGTAATGGCTTAGATGGATTGGCTACAGAAGTAAGAAACATTTCAGATAATTTAACAACTATCAGAGATAATAGTGAGTCAATGAGTAATGGAATTGAAAATATTGCTTCTATCTCAGAAGAATCAGCAGCTGGCGTTGAGCAATCCGCAGCTTCTGTAGAGGAAATTAGTAGTTCAATGCAGGAGGTTTCCGATAACTCCAGTCAATTGTCAAAATTGGCTAACCAGTTAGAACAGGTTGTAGCAAAGTTTCAGGTTTAAGGATTATAGAGTACGCTAATTAATAAAAAAGCACATGAAGAGACGCTAACGATTCTAAAGTTAGGTGGTCACTGCATGTGCTTTTTTAGCCTGGTCTTTTTGTCAACTATTTATTATTAAGTTCCGCGTCAATACGTACAGTCTGATAAGCTGATAAATCTTCATATTCAAAGGATTTATCAATCCCTTTCATATACAACACGCGATCATAACTTTGATCGGTTAGAGCTTGTTTCAACAATTGTTCTATATTTTTTGTATTATTCTTGCTATGTTTCATGTAATTAAGATAATCGTACTTGCTTATCTGTTGCCAGTCTATACAAAGTTTTAATTGTTTTCGCAGTATCTGATCTAGCCAAATACGTGTTGCCCTTCCGTTTCCTTCGAGAAATGGGTGAGCAACGTTCATCTCCGCATATTTCGTTATAATTTCAGTGAAAGTATTTTCAGGTAGCTTTTCAACTGTTTCTAAAGTTTCTTGCAAATACAACGCAGGCGCAAAGAGAAAATCATCTTTTGAAATATTTACTTCACGTATTTCTCCAGCATTATAACCCTCCAAGCCAGAGAATAGATAACGGTGTATTTCTTTTAACCCCTTTGTCGTACCCGCTTCAATTTTATTAATATAACCAGAGTCCCAAAGTTCCAAAGCTCGTTGCTTTGATAAATATTCTTCGCTAATTTGATCCATTAACTATCCCTCAGTTCGCTTGTAGATATCTACCTAAATTATAAAACTAAATTAAAATAAGTTCAATTCAACAATAATAAGTAATCTCTTAATAACAGAAGAAGAGGACCTGTTGCAGCGGTGCATTTCATCCTAACACGCAAGTGCTGTCAAATTTATTATTTCTGAAGCTGGAAAAAGCAAGTCAGTTGTCAGGCTAAGTAATTATCCTTCTGTTAATATTCGTATTTAAAAGTAGATAGGCAACTATGCAATTAATTAAAAACTATTTCCTAGGCAATCGCAAAATTCGGCAAAAATGCTTAAATTGTGTTAAAGATATTCAATTGTAGTGTTAATACTTATACCTGCTCTTAGCTAAAATTGATCAAGTAGACAAGCGGCTATTGCATATGCTCTACCAAGGGGATGAAGTATATGCAAAGACCACCAAATTAAATGACATAACTAAGCGTGCTTGTTATGAGTATTTATATACCATCTATAAGGAGAGCGGCTTGCATGAAAGCCATCTATGTCAGAGTGAGTTCAGACGAACAGGCGAAAAAGGGCTACAGTGTCCAAGATCAAATAGCTCTGTGCAAAGAAAAGGCAGCAACGAACGAAATACTTGATTACATACACGACGGTTATTCAGGAGGATTTTATTGACCGTCTGGCATTGACAAAATTAAGAGATGATGTAAAAGCGGGTTTAATAACGTAAGTGTCAAATACTACACACGTATGCAACACAGCCTCCAAATGAGATAATCTTTTTATCCCGTTGTCGATTACAGAAAACGAATAGCGTAGGCGGAAATGGGTCGAGCTCAAAAGATTCCTTGACAATCACGACGAGTTCGTCAATGGATTTCCGAAGGTTCGTTACCCCACACGCTAAGTAGGCACGGTTAAAATTCGCTAGTACGAGCTATCCTTCATGAGATGAATAGCATTCGCTAATAATTCACGATCGACATGGAGGTAAATATGGATAGACAATTGGTCAACATGCATGACGATCGCCGCTTGATCTGTCGATAATGGATGGGCTATTTGCGCGTATGATAGCCAATCAATGGGTTGTTCATGATCTGCCTCAACTTGTTGCTTAAGTTTTCTCTTCCAGTAATACATTTGGTGGATCTGGACGTTTTCCTGTCGACTCCACGCCGCCATACTTTATTTACTTTCATAGCACGATTCAAGACGCGCTTGCCATAGGTTATGTTTCTTTGACATTAAGAACCTCCTGCATCATTTTTAATCTAAAACGATTATCTCATGATGCGTTCAGGTTTCATATGTTTGGTTTATTTGACGCTTACGATCGTATGCTAGAAGGTCGAGAATAGGTGATAAGAGATGAAATAACTCAATAAATGAGGAGTGATGTTTAAATTGAAAATGGGAAAAAGCTAATGCTGTTTATGGTATAATAGAAGAGAGGTGATGAGAATGTTTGGAGAAGATAGACCATATGAAGAAGTTGACTATAAGTACTCTGAAAAGTATAAAAGAGAATTATGGAATACCAGTTTTGGTTTACAAAAAACGGATGGACTGAAACCCTCAGAATACCTTATTAGTCTTTCAGAAGAAGAGGTTAAAGGAAACAAAACATATGAAGAAATTGGAGAAGAATTAGATAAATATTATTCGTCAAGTGATGTGGATAAAGAAACTGAAGAAGCCGACAAAGTTTCTGTTCGAATAGCTGAGGGGTTATCCCAACCAAGACCTTTTCAATTGAATACAAGGAGATTAAAGCAAATACTGATGCTAGACTAAAAAGTAGACACAGATTGTTATAATAAAACTATAAAAAGTAAAGAGGAGTTTCTACATGGCAAGACAATTTGAGGAAGCATTTAAAATGGAAACCGTTAAGTATATCCATGAACACAATAAGTCTGTTGCTCAGGTGGCAAGAGAACTTGGGGTGAACGTGAATACAGTGCATGGTTGGGTGAAAAAGCTGATATAAAGGCTGTGAAGTCTTACTCATCAGAAGCAGCTGAACTTAGAGCACTTCAGAAGGAAATGCGTGATCTCAAGGAGGAAAATGACATCCTAAAAAAGGCGATGCACTTCTTCGCGAAAAGCCCTCGGTAAAATATGCATTTATGCATGAACACCGCTCCCAGTATCGAGTGGAGAAGATGTGTAGCGTTTTGGGAGTGTCGAAAAGTGGTTACTTTAAATGGATTGGCCGACCAAAAAGTGATCGACAAGAAACGCATGAAAAGTTAGCACGAAAAATTCTACAAACGCACTTAGAATTCAAGCAACGCTATGAAAGCATAAAAATTGCTAAAACCTTAAAAAGAAGAGGCATTAAGGTGAGTGAACGGACAGTATCTCGTATTATGACAAAAAACCAATGGAAGTCCTGTACGGTCAAAAAATACAAGGCGATAACCCATGCCAAACACCAGCTACCTGTGTATGAGAACGTTTTGGATCGCCAATTCAAAGTAAGTAAACCAAACGAAGCTTGGGTAACGGATATCACCTATATCCCCACACATGAGGGCTGGTTGTATTTGGCGAGCGTGATGGATTTATATTCGCGTAAAATTGTCAGTTGGGCCATGGATAAAACGATGACCAAAACATTGGTTATAAACGCATTGAAAATGGCTTGCAAACGACAACAGCCAGGGATAGGTGTTATCCATCACTCAGATAGAGGTGTGCAATACGCCTCACATGCGTATCAGAGATTAGTAAGCACATACAAAATGGTTAGTAGCATGAGTCGAAAAGGAAACTGTCATGACAATGCTTGTATCGAATCCTTTCACGCTATTCTTAAGCGTGAATTGGTCTATTAAATGTCCTTTAAGACAAGGGTACAGGCAAAGAAGCTGTTATTTGAATACATTGAGTTTTTCTACAATTCAAAGCGTATTCACTCGACGTTGGCTTATTATACACCTAACGAATTTGAAAAGTTGTATCAAAATTCAGTCGCTTGATTTACCATGATAAAACCGTTTAAATCGATCTTTATTTAAACGGTTTTATCATGGCGACCAAGCAAAGCGCGGTAGAATAAATCTGTGTCTATTTTCTTGACATAGTATCACTATTTTCTATTTCTTCTTCTACCTATGGAGGTGCCTAAAATGATTTATGAATTAGAAGAAAAAGATTTTGAATTAGTAGAGCCTTTATTGAAAGGCAATGCTCGTGTTCCTGAAGCAAATTCAATTATCAAGTTAAATAATCCGAGCAGAATATTTGTGGACAATGTACGGGTGCCTCAAACAGCTTTGATTTGGAATAAAGGTTTAGAAGGATTTTTAATTGCGGGGGATGTAAATAACTCGGAATTTGTTCCTTACCTGAATCAATTTATTGATGAAGAGATTATTCCAAGCGCAAGAAAGGCTGGTATTAATTTTTTTGAAATATCTGGTTTGCATTATGAATGGAATCCTGTGTTGGAAGAAACATTTAAACATCGTAAATTGGATAAATGTACGCAACTTGTATATACATGGCCAGCTTCGGTTAAGGACATTCCTGGAGATTATACTAACGAGGGTAAGGTAATAAAGGTTACTCATGATTTTCTAATGAATACAAAAATCAATAATATAGAATTTTTAGTATCAGAAGTAGAGTTGTACTGGGGCTCAATTAAAACATTTTTAGAAAAAGGGGGACTTTGTTATTGTATTATTCACGAGGAGGAGATAGCGAGTATTTGTTATTCTGCTTTTGTCCATAGAGAGACACAGGTAATAGGGGTTGTAACAGAAGAAAAACATAGGGGTATGGGGTATGCCTTTCAAGGTGCCCATGCATTAATCAATGAATGTTTGCAAATAAATAATGTGCCATATTGGGATTGTACAGAGGAGAATACGGCTTCGAAAAGGTTGGCGGAGAAATTAGGGTTTGAAAAAGTATCTAAATATTTTTGTCATTACTTTTTCTTCTAGAGCATTGTTGCTAGAAAGACGGAAATGGAGTAGAGGGGTTGAAAACAGTGGTTAGTATAAAAGAAGAGATAGTAGTGCACTTGAAAAGGTTTATCGCGGAATCATTTGAAGTAGAGTTGGATAACGTGGATGAAGAATCAGATTTCTATGAATTTGGGATCGACTCAATCTCGATTCTTCAATTAAAACACAGGTGCTGCTAGAATAGAAGTCGGAGAGGAGAAAAAGAAACAATTCTTCGTTTAGTGATAAAATTAAAGGATCTAAACGAGGAGGAAATGGTTAATGTCTAAACAATATCGTGCAGAATTCAAACAGGACGCTGTCAACTATTATCATTCATCAGGCAACTCACATGAACAAGTCGCGAGCGATCTAAAAGTGAGTAAGTCTGCCTTAAGTAAGTGGGTGAGAAGTTCTGAAGCTAATCATGGTGTTGTTCATCACAGAGGATCAGGGAATGATGGATCTGATGCTGAAAAGGAAATCGCACGCTTAAAGAAGGAATTAAGGGATTCAAAAGATGCACTTGATAGTTTAAAAAAGGCTATCCGCACACTGAACGATTAACAGAATCTATTTACCAAGCAACACGTTTGACAGCGAAGGAACGCAAGATTTCTGTTAACAGTGTGCTCAATCTACTGGGCGTTTCTTCATCAGGCTATTATAGCTGGGGCAAGCGGAAGCCATTTTCTTTTAAAGATCATTTAGATATCTTCACCTTTTAACATTTTTTCCCGCTACACTATTGACTTTAAGATCTCGTTCTCAATGCACCTAGCCGCGTATGTAGCTAGCTTGGTACCTTTGTCTGGCGAGTAGCTTTCAATCCCTTTTATTAAACCGATTGTTCCGATTGAAATTAAATCCTCATTATCTTCACCTGTGTTTTCAAACTTTTTAACGATATGTGCGACGAGCCTCAGATTATGCTCAATCAGTTTGTTACGTGAATCGTCGTCACCCTTCAACATCAGTGCTAAATATTTCGCTTCTTCATCTGGATCAAGTGGCATAGGAAAGGCATGATTTTTAACATAAGAGACAAAGAACAGGGCGTCTTTAATCAGCAAGGTTAATGCACTTAAAATAGTCGACAAATGATCACCTCCAAGCTTTTGGCAAATGCCTATATGCTATCTTTATGATTGATGCTTAACAATTGTGTCTGTCCATAAGAATTAAGCGATGTACATTTAAATGGTAGCGATGGACTTGATCAGATGCGTAAGTGATCTACGATTTATTTCTAGCTCAATTAACTTAATGAATTCACGATCTAGATTCAATTCGGTAGCTTTATGATAAGATTCTAACAAGCCTTCATCTGATAAATGATTCAATTCCATTACCTCCCTGTATCAAATTAACTGTCCTTGTTGCGATGTACCGTAACCATACCAAAATATTGGAATTGACACAAGTTGATAGTTATCTACACACCCTGTAGATAACTTGTGAATAAAACTGTGTAAGACAACTATAAAACTTTTGATAGCGGTATTTATATTGTGGGTAAAACTATCCACATATTCGAAAATAGTTTGAATTTGTCGAACGATTTATCGCATATTTAATTTGTTTGCCAGCAATTTTTTAAAAAGTAATGTTTGACTGTTCTTTTGACTAGAAAGGAATAATTATTAGAAAAACGTTATTTTTTTGCCCAATTTCGAAAATAGTTTTTGAAAGAAGACGATAAATTGTTTATGATGGTAAAGAACAACATTTAATGAAGAGTAAATTGAGGTGGCAAGTCTTGTTAAAACGTTTTTTACCAGACCAATATGTAAGAAGTATTTTTGAAATTACACCTGAGCACCTAAAGGACAAAGGTGTAAAAGGGGTTATTACTGATTTAGATAATACGTTAGTGGCTTGGAATCAAGCTCATGCAACACCAATGGTATTAGATTGGTTTAAGCGGATGGAGGAAGGCGGAATTGAAGTCACGATTATTTCTAATAATAAAAAAGACCGAGTTGCGTTGTTTTCTGAACCATTAAACAGACCGTTTGTTTACCGTGCTAAAAAACCGCTAAAAAAAGCATTTATTAAGGCTACCAGAGCAATGGGGTTAAAGCGAAGTGAAGTCGTTGTTATTGGTGATCAACTGATGACTGATGTTTTTGGTGGTAATCGTGGTGGATTCCATACGATCTTGGTTGTTCCAATTGTGGCAACTGATGATAAAGCAACCAAATTTAATCGTCAGTTAGAGCGACGCATATTAAATTATTTCAAGAGAAAGGGGTTAATTGAATGGGACGATTAGATTTCGAACAGGTGGTTTGTCAGGGCTGTGGCGTTGGCATACAAGTTGAGGATAAAGAAAAGCCTGGATTTGTTCCTGCCTCTGCCTTAGAAAATGAAATGATTATTTGTCAAAGGTGCTTTCGATTAAAGCATTACAATGAAGTGCAAGATGTTCCTTATACTGATAGCGATTTTTTGAAAATGATTAGCCAAATTGGCGAGACGAATGGCTTAATTGTAAAGATTGTCGATATTTTCGATTTTAGTGGTAGCTTTATTAAAAGTATGCATCGCTTAACTGGGAAAAATCCGATTCTTTTAGTTGCTAACAAAGTGGACTTACTACCAAAGTCAACAAATTTAAATCGCTTAAAGCATTGGATGAAGAAAGCCGCTGCTGATTTGGGCTTAACGGTACAAGATGTTTGCTTAGTGTCTGCAAAAACAGGCCAAGGTTACCAAGATGTTAAAGCTGCAATTGAGTCTTATCGAAAAGGGAAAGATGTTTATGTTGTTGGTTGTACAAATGTTGGAAAGTCAACCTTTATTAATTACTTAATTAATGATTCAACAGGTGAACAGGATGCCATAACCACATCGTATTTCCCAGGTACAACTTTAGGCTTTATCGAAATACCATTGGATGAACAATCTTCTTTATTTGACACACCGGGTGTCATTAATCGTGGCCAAATTGCCCATTATTTATCAAAAAAAGATTTAAAAGTGATTACGCCAACTAAAGAAATTAAACCACGGGTCTATCAGCTCAATGAACAACAAACTCTATTTGTGGGAGGCTTAGCACGATTTGATTTTGTTAAAGGTGAACGCCAGGCCTTTGTTTGCTATTTTGCAAATAGTATTGAACTTCATCGCACCAAGATTGAAAAAGCAGATAGTCTGTATCAAGAGCATTTAGGTGGATTGCTATCACCACCAAGTAGTGAAATTGAGCATTTCCCTGCATTGCAAGAACGCACGATTAAAGTAACCGCTGAAAAGACAGACATTGTCTTTCCCGGTTTGGGTTGGATCACACTCTCTGGGCAACCGGCAACTATTACTGTATCAACACCATATGATGTACCCATTATGAAACGTGATGCTATTATTTAGTTAAGGGGAGAGGAAAATGAAGCTAGGTCTTATTGGACATCCTATCCAGCATTCGTTATCACCTTGGATTCATGAGCAGTTTATTAAACAAGTGGGTGGTACGGGGGGCTATCAACTGTTTGAAATGAATCCGGCTACCTTTGACCAAGAGATCCGACAGTTTAAATCTTGTCAGATCGATGGCTTTAATGTCACCATTCCTTTTAAAGAGCGTATTATCCCCTTCTTAGATTTTATTGAGGGAGATGCTGCGACAATAGGTGCGGTAAACACTGTTGTAGCAAAGAATGGGAAATGGTATGGCTATAATACAGATGGTCAGGGATTTGTCCAAGCTTTAAAGAAAAGCTATCCGCAATTTTTTCATGCGGGGGCAGCCGTGCTTTTGTTAGGAGCTGGCGGGGCGTGTCGAGGTATTTATGCTGCCTTAGCTAAAGAGGGTTTTAAAAAAATAACAATAGCTAACCGCACTATTCAAAGGGCTGAAGAGCTTGCTTCTATAACTAACCATACTGAAAACGTATCGGTTGTTTCTTATTTAGAAGCAGAGAGAACTTTACAGGACTATACAATTATTATTAATACAACCTCGGTAGGTATGCAACCTGATGTGAGCAATCAGGCTATCTCTTTAACTAATTTGCAAGATTGCGCTTTAGTATGTGATATTGTTTATCGACCGTTTTGGACCAGCTTCTTGCACCAGGCAAAGTCACGGGGTGCATCCGTTCACCATGGTCATGAAATGCTGCTTTATCAAGGTAAGATTGCCTTTGAACTATGGTCGGGGGTAACGATTGATGCTGATCTAATTTTGCCATTATTTGAACGAAAAATACAAGTAGATGTATAAAGGATGATTATCTTATGTTAACGAGTAAGCAAAAGCGCTTTTTAAAAAGTAAGGCGCACGAATTAAAGCCAATTTTTCAAGTTGGTAAGGAAGGCGTAAATGAAAATATGATTAAGCAAATTAATGAAGCTTTGGAAAAACGTGAGCTAATTAAAATCTCAGTGCTCCAAAACTGCCTTGAGGAGAAAGAAGATGTGGCGGAGCAGCTTGGTGAAGGGACAAGCGCTGAAGTCGTGCAGATTATTGGTAGTGTTATTGTGCTCTATAAAGAATCAATTGAGCATAAGACGCTGCAATTGCCATAGAGAGTTAATAATGAAACGAATAGGGCTATTAGGTGGTACGTTTGATCCACCACATATTGGTCATCTAGCAATAGCTGATGAGGTATACAAGCAATTGGCATTAGATGAAGTCTGGTTCATTCCTTCCGCTTCACCGCCACATAAGCCTGCCGCACATGTAGCTACTAAAGACCGTATAGCTATGCTTGAGGCAGCAATTGATTGTGATGACCGATTTAAGTTGGAGTTAATTGAAATAGAGAGACAAGGCAAATCCTATACAATTGATACGCTAACTGCGTTAATAGAAAGATACCCTAATTTATCTTTCTATTTTATCATTGGGGCTGATATGGTAGAGTATTTACCAAAATGGAATCAAGTTGACAACCTTGTTCAGCTTGCCCAATTTGTCGGAGTTAAACGACCAGATTATCAGTTATTAACACCATACCCAGTTACGCTTATTAACGGACCTAGTCTTGATGTTTCGTCGACAGAAATTAGAGAACGACTGGCAAGTAATCAACCGGTACATTATCTAGTTCCGCCAAAAGTTATGGAAATCATAAAGGAGCGACGATTATATGAATAAAGCTAGTGCTTTAGCACGGGTAAAGCCACAACTTAATGCAAGTAGGTATGCCCATACAGAACGTGTGACGGATGTGGCTATTGCATTAGCTGATCGCTTTGATGTCGATCAAGAACAAGCAATGTTAGCAGCTGTTTTTCATGATTATGCCAAATACCGCGATTTAACTGAAATGGAAGAAATTATCAGGACTTTCCGACTGCCAATTGATTTATTATCCTACCATCACGAATTATGGCATGGCCCTGTAGCGTCAGTTTTATTAGAAAATGAGCTGGGCATTGTGGATGAGGCTATCAAGAATGCTGTTTTTTGGCATACTACAGGCCATGCTCATATGAGCATGCTTGAAAAAGTTATTTATTTAGCAGATTATATTGAGCCAGGTAGAAATTTTACCGGCATTGATCACGTTCGAAAGAAGGCCGAGACAAGTCTGAATGAAGCTTGTTTCATGGCTGTAAGAAATTCGATAAAATTCTTAATTGAGCATGAGCGCTTAATTTATCCAGAAACATTAAATATGTATAACGATTTAAAAAGGAAATTGGAGGAAACATATTCATGATTAATGAAGCATTATTAAAATTGGTTGTTAAAGCCTGTGATGATAAACGGGCACAGGATATTATCGCATTAGATATGCAAAGCGTATCGTTTGTCGCTGATTACTTTGTTATTTGTGACGCTACAAATGAGCGCCAAGCTCAAGCAATCGCGCGTGAGGTAAAAGAGCAAGCTGAAAAGAATAACACGATTGTCAAACGCATTGAAGGGTTCGATAAAGCAAGATGGATTTTAATTGATTTAGGGGACATCGTTTGTCATGTTTTTCATCAAGAGGAGCGAGGTTATTATAATTTAGAAAAGCTGTGGGGCGATGCACCAATTGTTCAACTAGCTCTAGAGGATTAGGAGCATGGCATATCAGGATTTGGCCATGCTTTATGATCGCTTGATGGCTGATGCTCCTTATGAGCAGTGGGTGAGTTTTACAGAATTCTGCGTGCGTAACTATAATTTAAAGCCAGCTAATCAATTGTTAGATTTGGGCTGTGGAACCGGCAGACTAACTTGCCAATTAGCTGAAGCAGGCTATACAGTAACGGGAGTTGATCTGTCAGAGCATATGCTAACTGAAGCATCAGCAAGAGCTTTAAATGCTAATTTGGCTATTAATTGGATTAAACAAGATATTTCTAAGCTTGAAGGGTTTCAAGACCTAGATATAATTGTTAGCTATTGTGATGTCATCAATTACTTACCGGGTGAAGAAAGTGTAAGGGCGGCTTTACATGCTATTGCTCAATCATTACGCAATCAGGGGTTGTTTATTTTTGATGTTCATAGCATTAAGCATGTAAGGGACAATATGGTGAATCAAGTTTTTTCCGAGGTTGCAGATGATTTCTCATACATTTGGTTCTGTGAGCAAGGTTCCCAAATAGGCGAGATGATCCATGATTTAACCTTTTTTGTTAAGGACCGAACTGATAGCGTTTATCACCGGTTTGAGGAGCAACACAATCAGTTAACATACTCCGCTCTTTATTACCAACAACTCTTATATGATGCGGGCTTTAGTACAATTGATATTTTTGCTAATTTTCAACAGACTAAATTAGTGGCTGATCAAGCAGATGAGCAGGGCGATCGATTATTTTTTGTTTGTAAAAAATAATTAAAATTTTTAAATATATTTTAAATGATTATCTTTAATTTGCTAATAAAAACTTAACAATCACTAATTGTAACTAGTGAAAAATGCAGATTATTAGGTGAAGACCAAAAAGGGATTTCTCAACTTTTGTAGAATCATTAAACAAGCAAATAGCTTTAAAGCTTGAAGGGAGTTTAATGATGAAACAATGGTTAATTGATCATCTGTTAATTGTAATAGTTGTCTTTGTGCTAGCAAGCGGTTTAATTTGGGAGTTTGGCTTCAGCAATAGTAGCCGCTTGTCGCAATCATTTGAAAAAAACACTTTAGCAGTTGAAGAAGAATGGTCTGTTAATGATGAACAGGTTGATGAAGGTGGTCTTGTTGATATAAAAGGAGCTGTTTATCAACCAGGTGTACTAGGTTTTGAAGCAGGAGACCGGATTGTCGATTTAATTGAAAAAGCGGGTGGATTTACAGAGCTAGCCGACCAAACACAAGTTAATTTAGCAGAACGCGTCTATGATGAAATGATTATTTATGTACCAGAAGAGGCTGATTTTGAAGCTGGTATATCTAATCAAGCTCTCCAAGCAAATCAAACAAAAATCAGATTGAATTTAGCGACAATTGAAGAACTTCAGCAACTACCTGGTATTGGCGCAAAAAAGGCAGAAGCAATTATCCAATATCGTGAGCAAAATGGTCCGTTTACATCGGTTGAAGCACTAACAGAGGTGTCTGGCATTGGGGTGAAGACGATTGAAAAATTTATTGACCAAGTGACCGCCCCTTAAAAAAATAATATTTATATTAAATCCTTTAAAGGAGAATGAATATGGAAAGAATATCTTGGAATCAATATTTTATGGCGCAAAGCCATTTAATTGCTTTGAGAAGTACCTGTGAACGCTTGACAGTAGGAGCAACAATTGTAAGAGATAAGCGAATTATAGCTGGCGGTTATAATGGAAGTGTTTCTGGAAGTGCGCACTGTGTAGATGAAGGTTGCTATGTTATTGATGGACATTGTGTTAGAACCGTTCATGCGGAAATGAATGCAATTCTTCAATGTGCCAAATTTGGTGTTCCGACTGAAAATGCTGAAATTTATGTCACTCATTTTCCCTGCCTTCAATGCTGTAAATCGATTATCCAAGCAGGCATAAAGTCAGTCTATTATGCAACTGCTTATAAAAACCACCCATATGCCATTGAATTGTTTAATGAGGCAAATGTAGAGGTTAGCTGTATTCCTTTAGTAAAAGGTACCTTAGATCTTTTAATTAAGCTATAGTAAAGGAGATTATTTTGTTACGGGGAAAAGGTCATTTGCTGATTGTAGCTGCACTGGCTGGCTTCTTTTGGGCTCAGTATCAAATAAACGGACTTATCCTTATTAGTGCGCTTCTGTTTTTGAGCTATCTTTATCAAAACAAAAGACTAAGGTTATTGGAACTGTTAAGTATAGTGGTAGTCATTTTTTTCTTTAAATATCATTATGCAGGTCACTTTAACCAAACATATATGCAACAAAGTGAGGATCGATTGCTAGGCCAGGTGCTTTCAATTAATAATGAGCAGGGAAGCTTTCGATCGTTTATCATAAAAGCGGAACAGGGCAATAAAGTGTTAATTGTTGATTTCTCTAACTCTAATGCCACTGTGGTTGTCGCTGGAGCAACCTGTATGATCACTGGAGAGATAGAGGTTATCAATCAAGCTACTAATCCTGGTCAATTTGATTATCAACGCTATTTACGAAATCAGGGCGTTTTGTATCAGGTTGTCGTTAATAACAGTGAAGATTTGGTCTGTCAGGGTATAAATTGGCTGGGGCAATTATCCTTGCTTAAAGGTCAATTGCTCAATTATTTAGAGCGTTATTACGACCAAGATGCATTAAAATGGATGTACGCCCTTGTTTTTGGTGATCGGTCATTAATTGATGCTCCCACTATAGATTTATTTACCAAATGGCATCTTTCGCACCTCTTAGCCATCTCTGGGTTACACATTAATATAATGATTGCGATTTTTTCTTTAATATTGCTCAAATTTTTTCGAGTTACTAAAGAAACAACTGTTTGGTTTAACATCATTTTGTTAATTTTTATGCCTTTTTTTGCTGGTGGCACACCCTCTGTATGGCGTGCTGCAATTGTTGCTTGGTTATCTTTGATGGCTTTGCAATTTAAACAGTATTTTTTAAGCTTAGATATTTTAAGTATAGCATTTGTACTGTTGCTACTTCTTAAGCCAGTTTTTATTTTTCAGCTTGGTTTTCAGTTTTCATTTTTAATTTCGTTCTTCATTATTACTTCTAAAAAAATACTTAGCGACTTACCTAAGCATGTAAAGCCAATATTTATAACCTCATTGAGTATGTTCGTTGCCTTACCCATTCAAATTCAAACCTTCTATATTTTTAATCCATTTAGTATATTTCTGAATCTCTTTTTTAGTTTTATTTTCTCACTTATTTTAGTTCCACTCAGTGTAACAGCAGTAATCATTGCTTTTCTGTTTCCATATTTAACGGGTTTGCTTAATAGCCTTATTAGCATTGTTGATCAAGCTATTTTACAGATTATTGATTTCTTTAATAAGTATTTATACATGCCAATTATCTTCGGTAGACAACCTGATTTTTTTATTCTTTTCTATTTCTTGCTGATTTATCTCTTGTTATTATGCTTTGAACGCAAACAAGTTAAAAAAACAGTTAGCATATTTATAGCACTGCTATGTTTGCTATTTGTAATGAACATTCGACCTTATTTAAATCCGCTCGGTAAGGTCACCATGCTGGATGTCGAGCAGGCGGACACTATAATTATTGAATTACCTTATCGAAAGGGCGTTATTCTTTATGATGTGGGTGGTAGTTATAGTGGTGATTTCACAACCCCTTCGCCTCGGCTGTATGAGCAAAGAATACGTCCTTTTCTTTATTATTACGGGATTGACAAAATTGATACCGTTATCCTATCCCATGAAGATCATGACCATATCGGTAGCTTAGCACCACTTGTAGCGGATTTTTCGATTGGCTTAATTATAACGAGTCCTTACTTTAATACAGATATTATTCAATCGATAGATGCTCCTCATAAATCAGTTAACTATGGTGAAAGCTTCATGATTAGAGGTCAACGCTTTACTGTCATTAGTCCGTTCAAGGATTGGGGCAACGCTAACGATAATTCACTTGTTTTGCAAACTAATTTTGCTGATCAAGCTTGGCTACTAACTGGTGACATTAGTAAAGATGTTGAACTGAACATTATTAATAATTTCCCTCAATTAGCTGTTACCACATTATCTATTGCTCATCACGGGAGCGCTTCATCTAGTCATTTTGATTTTCTTAACCAATTAGAGCCTGACTTTGCACTGATCTCAGTTGGTAAAAATAATCATTATCAACATCCACATCAAGCTGTTATCGACCAGCTTCGGGAAATGGGTATTACTATTCTTCGGACGGATAAAAATGGTGCGGTACAATTTTTCTTTTCAAATCAAAGTAAAAAAGGAACGTTTTATCCATTTATTCCATAAGCTATGATTGAATGTAACAGGTAAATTTAACTGTGTTAGCAACAGTTAACAAGCGTAGCAAAGCTATAATTGGCGAGAATAAAAGTAGAAACAAATTAGTCTTCTTGAAAAGGATTGCTAAAACATCGATTGGGAAGCAGTGAGCCTAGGTCTGTTCCCCAACCGTTCATATAAATAGGGAAGGACACTTAAAAGCGTCCTTCTTTTTTCTTGTCAAATTTCGCAACAAGCATTACGATAGAAGAGATAGTTATTTTGAACGGGGTTGTCTATTGATGAATTATCTTGATGCACAAAAAGAGTTAAAAAAAACGAAGAAGAATTTTTTCTTACTTGTAGGGGAAGAGCAATATTTAATTGAATCGGCTGTGAAACAGGTTATTGACAGTAAACTTTCTGAGGCAGATCGGCAGGATAATGTCATTAAATTTGACATGGAGGAGGCTACCATTGATACAGCTTTATTAGAAGCTGAAACCTATCCTTTTTTTGGCGATGAAAAAATAGTTATTATCGATCGTGCTTATTTTCTTACTGCAAAGCAGGTTAAAACTAACATTGAGCATAATATTGAAGCCTTAATAAATTTTACTAATCACCCAGTTGATTTTGCAACAGTCATTATTATTGTGCCCTACGAAAAACTTGATGAACGAAAGAAAATAACAAAATTAGTAAAAAAACAAGCGATGTACATAGAGTGTGCGACGATAAAAGAATGGGAAATAGAGAAATGGGTTGATCAGTTAATCGAGAAGTATGGCTTAACGATTGAGAAGCAAGCAAAAGAACTATTAATTAGCGAGACGGGTGCTCATTTAGCTCTAATCGAAAAAGAAATTGAAAAGCTCTCTCTTTATATTGGTCAAGACCAACGTCATATTACAGAGGCGGTAGCTAGAGAACTTGTCTCGCATCAAGGGGAAACATCTGGGCTGAAGCTTGTTGATGCAGTAATAGCGAAAGATTTAAATCGAGCGATTCAGACCTTTAAGGATCTTTTAAGGCTAAATGAGGAACCCATTGCACTTATTGCCTTGTTAGCCTCGCAACTGCGCACAATTTATCAAGTAAAAACACTAATTCAGAAGGGCTATAATCAGCGACAAATCACACAACAGTTAAAACTACACCCTTTTGTGGTTAAAATGGCTGCGGAGCGAGAGCGGCGGTTTAGTATTGAGAAATTATACGCTTGTATTGATGCCTGCGCAAACACAGATCGACTCATAAAGCAGGGGAAATACGATAAGCTGTTAGCGTTTGAACTGCTGTTGTATCGGTTAGTCAAATGACTATAAACTGTTCTGTTATACACAAAAAAAGATCCTTTATTTAAAGGATCTTTTTTTGTGTTGGTCATTTCAATGACATTTACGCGCTTAGTGCGTTAACTTTTTTAGTTAAGCGAGATTTTTGGCGATCACCATTGTTTCGATGAATAATGCCTTTTTGAACTGCTTTATCAATTTTTTTAATTGCATTGTTTAAAGCAACTTTCGCTTCTTCAACGTTATTTTCACTAACTAGTACTTCAACACGTTTAATATGTGTACGCATATCAGATTTTACCGGTGCGTTTTGCGCGCGGCTATCTGCGTTTACACGGATACGCTTAATTGCTGATTTAATATTAGCCATTTCTTTTCACCTCCACCTGTTCACATCCACAATAAAAATATTATGGAACAAATGACATTGTACCAAAGCTTGGTTAAGTTTTCAATATAAATCGCAGAAGCCGAGTAAAATATTTTTAATCTCAACAAGATTAACATGGATTCGTACTAATTGTTCGCCTCGTTTTCTGTATGAAATACGTTAGTTTCGGCTAAAGTATTAACAATATTAAAATGAAAGAAGGGGTCGTTTTGGAACGGAATGAGCAACTAGAGGTAAGGACGGATTTAGCTGTTGAAGCAAAAGAAATGTATGTAAGTGAGGGGGTGTCGTCACAGCAACAGAAAGAGAGCACAAGCGGCGTTAATGTAATTGAAAAAAAAATTCAAGGCTACACGATCACATATGTTGAAGTTAACCAAGAAGGGGAAAAGAAAATCAATAAAAAAGCTGGGCACTATATTACCTTAGAATCGAATGCTATAAAAAAACACGATACGGATGGCCAACAAACAACGGCAGAGGTCTTAAGTCAATTGTTGGCCGAGCTACTGATTAAAAATGAGATTCAAGCAGATGAAAGCTGCCTTATTGTCGGCTTGGGTAATGGCTATGTTACCCCAGATGCGTTAGGGCCAGAGGTTATTGAAAAAATCTTAGTAACAAAACATTTATTTGATCATCATCCAGAGCTTGTTGAGGAAGGCTATCGTCCTGTTGCAGCATTTTCACCTGGAGTTATGGGGGTAACGGGTGTTGAAACAAGCGATATTATTAATGGTTTAATCGCGCAAATTAAGCCTGCTTTTATTATTGCAATTGATGCACTTGCTTCTCGCTCGATTGAAAGAGTGAATACAACCATTCAGTTATCTGATGCAGGCATTCATCCTGGATCTGGAGTGGGAAATAAACGGAAGGAACTAAGTAAGGAGACGTTCGGTATTCCGGTGATTGCAATTGGTGTACCGACAGTTGTCGATGCCGTTACAATTACCAGTGATACAATCGACTATGTGTTTAAACACTTTGGCAGAGAACTAAACGAACAAGATAAACCAGCAAAAAGCTTAATTCCTGCTGGACTTAACTTTGGAGAAAAGACATTAACTGAAGAAGATATGCCACATGCTGAAAAGCGAGAAGCAATATTTGGTATGATTGGTCAATTATCTGACCAGGAAAAGCGGCAACTCATTTCAGAAGTGCTTAGTCCGTTAGGTCATAATTTAATGGTTACTCCTAAGGAAATAGATGGTCTAATTCATGATATGGCCAATGTAATTGCAACAGGTATTAACGGAGCGCTTCATCAGCATATTGATAGTAAGGTTGCAAACAGCTTTACTCGTTAAGATAAATAGTTCTAATACCACCTTCTCTATCATAGACTCTAGTAAATACTAAAAGAGAAGGTAGTGTTAGTAAATGGTGGGTAATAAAAAAAGCGGATTTAAGGCTCCAATGATGGTAAAGGCTATGCTAATCTGGATGCTTATTTGCTTGACGCTCTATGGAATTATCGGTTTATTAACATATATTCCACGTGGAAAGGCACTATCAAACGCTACTTTATCAACAATTAGCGAACATATTGATAGTTCACTTTATTTAGCGCTATTGGCAACAGAGTACCGGGCATTAGGGGCACATTATGCCGATGAATTACCAAACATATCAGTATCTGAAACATTGCTTCAATTAACTACCCAGCTTAATCTTTCAGATGTTAGAACTCTTTTTGGCAATACGATCCCGGGTTTCCAGCCATATCGATATCGTATCATAGTTGGACAAGCAGACACGAATTACGATAATTTACCAGTTGAATCCTCACCACCTCTTGAGATCATTATGGAGGACAGACTGGTGACTGATTCAAGCGGTGCTGATAAAACTGAACAGGATGACAAACCTGAGCAAATAAATGATCCAAGTATTTTTATTTATAACACCCATAACCGAGAATCATTTTTACCCCATTTAGAGAATACGGATGACCCCAACAGTGCTTTCCACTCAGACGTCAATGTGACACTAGTAAGTGAGCAGTTAAAACAAAGTCTAGCTGATAAAGGTATCGGTGCAATTGTAGATCGTACTGATTTCACCAATGTTTTGCATCAAGAAGGTTTGGAATACTGGCAATCATACGATGCTTCTAGACCAGTCGTAGAAGAGGCAATCGCACAAAACCAATCTGTAGAATATGTTTTCGATCTTCATCGTGATAGTAGACGTTATGAGGATACGATGATCACTATTGAAGGAGAGGATTTTGCACGATTATTTTTTGTAATAGGTGCCGATTTTGAAGGGAATGAAAAAAATATCGAGCTCGCAAAACAACTTCATGAAAGATTAGAAGCAGCTTATCCTGGATTGAGTAGAGGAGTTGTTGAAATGGGTGGAACAGGTCGCAATGGTGTTTACAATCAGAATATCTCAGAGCAAGCTCTGCTAATTGAGTTTGGCGGTGTTGACAATAGTTTTGAGGAACTCTATCGTTCAGCAGATGCCTTTGCCGAGATTTTTGCCGATTTCTATTGGGATGCTGAACCAACGAGTACGAGTGACTAGTCTTAATAGACATTAGTTACGTTAAGGGAAATAGTAATTATACTAAGGGTTTAACGAAAGGGTTGTGTACAAGATGAAATGGCTTTTAAAAGCAGGGATCATTGTCTTTGTCTTTGTCTTGGGTACTCAAGTGACTAGCTCTCCTATGGAGACAGATCCTGTCATTTATTCGCAAAAGGAATTGCCAATTATAACGAGCGCTGAACAATTGTACCAGGTAGCTGATCAACCTAATGATACTAATGTGAATCAGACTACACAATCAACTTTGCTATTCAATGTTGCGCAAATGATTGAAACTGTTGGACTGTTCTTATATGAAGGTTTAGTAAAAATTATAGCGGAATTCGTCCAGATGCTCTAATTTCCAGTAGAATTAGTAGAAATTTGAAAGTTGATTGAAGGATTACTTGAAATCTGTACGGGGCATCATCGACAACCTATCAATTTCTTCTCGATGTGTTACGCTGTAATAAAAACAATTGAATGATCTTGCCATCACTGCTATAATCAACCTAGTATTGCTGTCCGAGAAAATAGGAGTGAATGAAATTGTCAAAAGAGAGATCACAAAAAAGGGTGCGGAATTTTTCAATTATTGCACATATAGATCATGGTAAGTCAACATTAGCTGACCGAATTCTAGAGAAAACAAAAGCTTTAACCCAGCGAGAGATGAAGGAGCAATTTCTAGATGCGATGGATTTAGAGCGTGAGCGTGGTATAACGATCAAGTTAAATGCTGTCCAACTGAAATATCAACATCATGATGATGAAGAGTATATCTTTCACTTAATTGATACCCCAGGGCACGTAGACTTCACGTATGAAGTGTCGCGAAGCTTAGCTGCATGTGAAGGGGCAATTCTTGTTGTTGACGCTGCTCAAGGGATTGAAGCACAGACACTGGCAAATGTATATTTAGCTCTAGATAATGATTTGGAAATTATTCCTGTTATTAATAAAATTGATTTGCCAAGCGCAGATCCTGAACGTGTCAAACAAGAAATAACTGATGTTATTGGTATAGATGGTGAGGAAGCTTTATTAGTAAGTGCTAAGGCGGGCATTGGAATTGAATCTATTCTAGAGGCAGTGGTTGACCGAATTCCTGCTCCAATTGGTAATGATGAGAATCCGCTTCAGGCATTAATTTTTGATTCCTTGTACGACCCTTATCGAGGCGTTGTTGCTTATATAAGGGTAAAGGAAGGTACAGTAAAAGTCGGTGATCGTATTAAAATGATGGCCACTGGTAAAGAGTTTGAAGTGAATGAGGTAGGTGTCTTTAACCCGAAGCCCGTACCTTTACAAAAGCTTCAAGTTGGTGATGTCGGTTACTTAACAGCATCAATTAAAAATGTTGGTGATTCACGTGTTGGGGATACGATCACACTAGCGAATAACGCTGCGACTGAGCCACTACCTGGCTATCGTAAGCTAAATCCAATGGTTTTCTGTGGTCTTTACCCAATTGATGCTAGTAAATATAATGATTTAAGAGAAGCATTAGAACGTCTCGAATTAAATGACTCTGCTTTACAATACGAAGCAGAGACCTCTCAAGCACTTGGCTTTGGCTTCCGTTGTGGTTTTTTAGGTCTTCTTCACATGGAGATTATTCAAGAGCGAATTGAGCGCGAGTTTAATATTGATTTAATTACGACAGCACCAAGTGTTATTTACCAGGTCAAAAAAACTGATGGTGACATGCTGTCAATTGATAATCCTTCCTTTATGCCTGACAACCAGTCAATAGAAGAAGTACTCGAACCTTATGTAAAGGCCTCGGTAATGGTTCCGAATGATTACGTTGGTGCCGTTATGGAGCTATGTCAGCGTAAGCGTGGCGACTTTATTGATATGCAATACCTAGATGAAAATCGTGTTAGTGTTATTTATGAAATACCGCTATCTGAAATTGTCTATGATTTCTTTGATACGTTAAAATCACAGACAAAAGGTTATGCTTCCTTTGATTACGAAATGATTGGTTATAAAGCCTCCAATCTTGTTAAGATGGATATTCTTCTTAATAGTGAAACAATTGATGCCTTATCTTTTATTGTTCATCGTGACTTCTCCTTTGATCGTGGGAAGCAAATTGTTGAAAAACTAAAAAAACTGATCCCAAGACAGCAATTTGAGGTGCCAATTCAAGCAGCCATTGGCAACAAAATTGTTGCGAGGTCAACGATTAAAGCGATGCGTAAAAATGTTCTTTCAAAATGTTATGGTGGTGATATTTCGCGTAAGCGTAAATTGCTAGAAAAGCAAAAAGAAGGAAAGAAGCGGATGAAGATGGTTGGTTCGGTCGAAGTTCCTCAGGAAGCGTTTATGTCAGTTCTTAAAATGGATGAAGAGTAAGGATAAAATTGTTAAGCACATGATTCATTAATGAATCATGTGCTTTTTATTTTAGCTGACTACCAATTTCAAACTTAATTTCTAGGGCTTGACAATAGCTTAACAATACTTTTATACTAAAAAAGTAAACCTTTAGTATACTTTTGGGGGGTGGATAGATGGAGCGAGCAGAAAAAAAGCATTTAATCAGAGAAAATATTATTAAAGCCTTATTTGATCTGTTAAGTGAAAAAAAATGGGGAGACCTATCAAGTAATGAGATTTGCACCCGAGCAGACATAAGTAAAAGAACTTTATATGTCTATTTTCGTAGTCAGGATGAAATGTATTTGGCAATAGTGAAACGAAGCTTTGAATCTTTAATGGGTGATATGAGTAAGGCATTCTCTATAGGAAGAACTGCTAAAGAGAAACTTGTTAATCTTGGACAAGCCTATTTATACTTTATGATCGATAATCCAATAAAAGGTTCTTTAATTGTTGGGTATGATGAGATGAATTACGTTGTTAACTATCCAGAACAAGTAGAATCTATTCAAGCTATTGCAAACAACTTCGAATTAATGACTATTTTTCAAAAATTAGATCTGGATCCGATCATTTTCAATCAACATTTGGCGATTTTTTTATGGGGACATCTTCAAGGCATTGCGCAGTTAATCAATAGTAAGGGGGAATGGTTAGCCGATTATTATGGTTTGACTATGGAGGCAATGATTGATGCTCAAATAAAGTTAGCTAGTGACTTACTAGAAGGGGTGGAGAAATGATTAAAAAAAGAAGGTGGCTTATCATGGTTTTGATTATAATGTTAAGTATTGTTGCTGGAATGGTAGTATGGAACGGTACTTTTTTAAAAACAAAATATGATAGTGCACAAGATAATTATGATCATGAGCAGGCCTCAATGACAGAAACACAATTTCAATTAATAAGAGCAGGTATTCAAGCGGCGAGTAGTCACAATATGCAACCTTGGAAAATTAAAATAATTGACGATCAATCTTTTGTGTTATATGCGGACCTTACTAAACACCTTCCTATTATTGACCCTGACTATCAGCAACTTTTAATGGGACAGGGAACTTTTATTGCTTTAATAAGAGCTACAGCTGAGCAATTAGGAATAGCACTCGAAGTTAATTATCATCCACTAAACATGGAAGAAGAACTGCCAATTATTGCAACATTCACAAGCGACGCACATGAAGATTCGACAATTGATTCCGTTACAGCTGCTTCAGCCGGAAGTGAATCTGAAGAACCTAGCTTTGCTGTTCATGAGGCTACCCAATTCATTCATGATCTTGCTCCGAAGTATGTTGTCAAATGGATAGCTGAAGAAAACAGAAGTGAATTTCAAGATTATCTTTATACTGCAACTGAAATCGAAGCAGAAAATCAACAAGCGATGGAAGAAATGCTAGATGTTTTCCGTTTTACAAAATGGGAGAAAAACAAATACCGCTATGGCTTATCATTAAATACAATTGGACCGCCGCTGAACACGTTTATTCCACCAATCGTAGGTCTTACCGCTCAATGGAAGAGCTTTGGAAAAGCAACCATTAATAGTTTTGAGGAAAGGTTGGCTAATGAAGAATTATATCTTGTTTTAGCCTTGGAAAACCCAACGCAATCTGATTACATAGAAGTTGGTGAAGTTATCACCGGACTTACTCAACGTGTTGCTGGATTTACACTACGACCTGCTGTCCAAATTTTACAACCATTGGCTGGGATGGAAGAGGTTTACCGTGAAATGCACGAAGTAATTGGCATTGAAGGTGAGATTATACAAATTATCGGTTTTACAAAGAAAGACAACGCCTTCCATGATTCCATACGTCATCAAGTAATGGATTTAATCTTAGAGTAAAAAAACTGACTTATTCTCTTTAATTAAGATAGAGCAATCATTCACCTCGATAAGGGGTGTTTTTTATAGTGTTTATTAGTTGTTCTCTGAATTTTTAAAATTGTATTTAGTATAAGGAATTAATGAGACTAAGTAATCTCCTTGCTAACTACAACAGTTTTAACTTGAATTAACGGAAAACACGTTATTAAATACAATGACTTGCTTAATGCAATGATCTATACTAAGATACATGAGTAAAATAATGCGAAATTAATGACCATTTCGTAATAAGTCAACAAGATCGCTTCATCATTCTAGTAAAAAGGATTTAACAATCCAATAAAGAAATAACCAATAGGCTATTAAATTAAGAATAACAGTAGAAATTGTGGAGAGAGAAAGGAGAACTAAGCTATGATTCATTCAGTATATATACACATTCCTTTCTGTGAAAAAATCTGTCATTATTGTGATTTCACCAAATTCTTCTATGAAGAGAAAATGGCGGATCAATATTTAACTGCGCTTTTTAAGGAAATGCATGCTTACCTTGGTACTGATAAGCAAAACGTAACGACTATTTTTGTTGGTGGAGGGACACCAACTGCTTTAAATGCACGTCAGTTAGAACGACTATTAATCCAAATTGCTGCTCACTTTGATGTTCCAACTGTCCTTGAATATACCTTTGAAGCAAACCCTGGGGATCTAGATGTTGAAAAAATTAAACTGTTAAGCAATTATGGCGTCAACCGTATTTCAATGGGTGTACAAGCATTTGATAATCAGTTGCTTGAGTCATTAGGAAGATTACATCGCGTTCATGATGTTGAGCAAAACATTGTCGCTTTGCAGAATAATGGGTTAAAGAATATCAGTATAGATCTCATGTATGGGCTACCAAATCAAACAGTAGAGAGCTTTGCAGACACTATTGAGCAAGCGTTGGCGTTTGATTTGCCCCACTATTCTTCGTATGCACTTCAAATAGAGCCTAAAACAATTTTCTATCAACGTCATCAGAAAGGTAAGCTTCATAAGCCTGCTGAAGAAGTTGAGGTTAACATGTTTCGGCTTTTATTAGCAGAAATGAAAGCAAAGGGGAAATTTCAGTATGAGGTGAGTAACTTTGCTGTGCCAGGTTATGAAAGCCAGCATAATCTTGCTTATTGGAATAACCAATACTATTATGGCTTTGGAGCAGGGGCACACGGTTATTTACCTGGTGAACGTATTACTAACCTACGCCCGTTTCCTGCTTATGTGAAGGCAGCTGAAGCTACTGGTCGACCTGTTTTGCATACAGAAAAAATAGGGTTGAAAGAGCAAGTAGAAGAAGAATTGTTTCTTGGTTTAAGAAAAAGAACAGGTGTAAATCGCCAAGATTTTCAAAGTAAATATAACTTCTCTATTGATCAGGTCTATGGTGAAGTAATTGAAGCACTTAAGGAGAAGCGTTGGTTAGAAGACACCAGTGAAGGTATTCGAATGACTGAGCAAGGCCAATTATTTGGCAATGATGTTTTTCAACAATTTTTATTAGACGAGTTTGATGAAACCATTCTTTTAGCTAATTCTTGATTTTTTAAAGGCTTTTGCATTGACAATGCTTAATGAATTTGATAATTTATTATTAGAATTAGCACTCGGAGATCAAGAGTGCTAACAGAGGTGATCATCGATGTTATCAAATAGACAGCTTTTGATTTTGCAAGTGATTATTGATGAGTTCATCCAAACAGCTCAACCGATTGGATCACGAGCAATATCAAAAAAACCAAGTGTGTCCTTTAGTCCAGCAACCATTCGTAATGAAATGGCTGATCTTGAGGAGATGGGTTATATTGAAAAAACACATTCATCATCTGGTCGGGTGCCATCAGAAAAGGGCTATCGATTTTATGTTGATAATTTACTATTGCCTTTTCATTTATCGCATGATGACAAGCAGATTATTACGAATGTGTTTGATCAGGATTTAGTTGAATTTGAGCAGGTTGTTCAAAAGTCAGTTCGCGTTCTATCAGAGATGACGAATTACACATCGATCATTCTCGGGCCTGAAGTTTATGAAACAACATTGAAGCAGTTGCAAATTGTTCATTTATCTCGGACAACTGCAGTTGCAATTCTTGTCACGAATACTGGTCATGTTGAGCATCGCTCGTTTACCATCCCGAGTGAGATTAATCCTGCTGATTTAGAAAAACTGGTAAATATTCTAAATGTAAAATTAACAGGTGTTCCAATTGTAAAGCTTCATAGTCGTTTACAACAAGAATTAATTGCAATTCTAACTGACTATGTTTCCGATTTAGAGTTGGCCATGAATTATTTGAAGGGTGCCTTATTAGATCAACAGCCTAATAACGTTTATATTGGTGGAATTACCAATATGTTGTTACAGCCAGAGTTTAATGATGTAAGTAAGCTCCATTCTCTCTATTCAATGATAGAGCAAGAAGACTTGGTTGCGAACTTATTAAGGGCCTCAGCAGAAGGTATTCATATTTCAATTGGCCATGAAAATAAAGTTAATGAAATGCAGGATTGTAGCTTAATTACGGCTACCTATTCATTAGCGGGGAAGCAAATTGGTACAATTGCATTACTGGGACCGAAGCGGATGGAGTATTCACGTGTTATTTCAATGCTCAATTTGCTCTCAAATCGCATGTCAGATACTTTTGACCGCTGGTAATTATGAAGCAGTATGTTATAGCATGGATATGACGGGGGGATAGATGTAAGGCCCCCTTTGTTCTGCACGAACAAATCTTATAATAGCTAGGTTTGATTGAAACAGGAGGTGAAGCATCATGGAAGAGAAAAATAATCAAGGGCATGATGAAGAATTAGTAGAAGAAGTAGAAGAGGTGGAAGCAGCTACGCAAGAATTAGTAGATGAACCATCAGACAATACTGAGGTAGAACTAGCTAATCAGGAGGACTACGAAAAAGTAGTACAGGAGAAGAATGAACTTTATGATAAATTTCTTCGCCTACAAGCTGAGTATGATAATTTTCGTAAAAGGACTCAGCGTGAAAAAGCTGCCGATCTTAAGTATAAATCTCAAGGATTAGCGACAGAATTACTACCAGTAGTCGATAACTTTGAACGCGCATTGCAAACAAAACCTGATAGTGAAGCAACAAAGGCCTTTATTGATGGAATTGAAATGGTCTATCGACAGCTCGTCACCGCTTTGGAGAAGGAAGGCATAGAGGCCATTCCAACTGTCGGTGAAGAATTTGATCCAAACTTACATCAAGCTGTTCTACAAGTTGATGACCCAGAATTCAAATCAAATACTGTAGTAGAAGAAATGCAAAAAGGTTATCAGTTAAAGGATCGCGTTATCCGACCTGCAATGGTAAAAGTGAATCAATAACTACATAAGTTTAAGGAGGAAATATAAATGGGTAAAATTATTGGAATTGATTTAGGTACTACGAATTCATGTGTAGCAGTAATGGAGGGTGGAGAAGCAAAGGTTATTCCTAATCCAGAAGGGAACAGAACAACCGCTTCTGTTGTGTCCTTTAAAAATGGAGAACGTCAAGTTGGTGAGGTTGCTAAGCGCCAAGCGATTACTAACCCAAATACGATCCAGTCGATTAAACGTCATATGGGTACAGATTACAAAGTCGAGGTTGACGGTAAGTCACATACACCTCAAGAAATTTCAGCAATTATTTTACAGTACATTAAGTCTTATGCTGAAGATTATTTAGGTGAGTCGGTTGACAAAGCAGTTATTACGGTTCCGGCATACTTTAATGATGCAGAGCGTCAAGCAACAAAAGACGCTGGTAAGATTGCTGGTTTAGAAGTAGAGCGTATTATTAATGAGCCAACAGCAGCAGCATTAGCTTATGGTATTGATAAAGGTGACCAAGATCAGACTGTTCTTGTTTATGACCTTGGTGGCGGTACGTTTGATGTTTCTATCCTAGACATTGGTGATGGTACCTTTGAAGTTGTGGCAACAGCTGGAGATAATCGTCTTGGTGGAGATGACTTTGACCAAGTGATCATTGACCATATGGTAGCCGAGTTTAAAAAAGAGAATGGCATTGATTTGTCTAAAGATAAAATGGCTTTACAGCGTTTAAAAGATGCTGCTGAAAAAGCAAAGAAAGACTTATCAGGTGTTGGACAAACACCAATTTCGCTACCGTTTATTACTGCGGGTGAAGCTGGTCCGTTACACTTAGAGATGAATTTAACGCGTTCAAAGTTTGATGAATTATCAGCTTCCCTGGTTGAACGGACAATGGGACCAACACGTCAAGCATTATCAGATGCTGGCTTATCAGCTTCAGATATTAATAAAGTCCTTCTTGTTGGTGGATCAACACGGATCCCAGCCGTCCAAGAAGCGATTAAGAAAGAGCTAAAGCAAGACCCTTCAAAAGGTGTTAACCCTGATGAAGTTGTTGCACTTGGTGCTGCTATTCAAGGTGGAGTACTTCAAGGTGATGTTAAAGATGTTGTCTTACTAGACGTTACTCCACTTTCATTAGGTATTGAAACAATGGGTGGCGTGACGACTAAACTGATTGAGCGTAATACAACGATTCCAACAAGTCACTCACAAGTATTCTCTACAGCTGCCGATAATCAAACAGCAGTAGATATTCATGTCCTTCAAGGTGAGCGTGAGATGGCTGCTGATAACAAGACGCTTGGACGTTTCCAGTTAACGGATATTCCAGCAGCACCACGTGGTATTCCACAAATTGAAGTGTCATTTGATATTGATTCAAATGGTATCGTTAATGTTAGAGCGAAAGATTTAGGTACAAACAAAGAGCAATCAATTACGATTAAATCGTCATCTGGTCTATCTGATGATGAAGTAGAGCAAATGATTAAAGATGCTGAAGAAAATGCTGAAGCTGATAAAAAACGTCGTGAAGAAATTGATCTTCGCAATGAAGCTGACCAGCTTGTCTTCCAGACAGATAAGACGCTTAAGGACTTAGGCGATAATGTATCTGAGGAAGAAAAGCAAAAAGCTGAGGCGGCAAAAGAAGAATTAAAGAAAGCTTTAGAGGAAAATGATCTTGAAGCAATTAAAGCAAAGAAAGAAGCTTTAGAGCAAGAAGTTCAAGCACTATCTGTTAAGCTTTATGAGCAGGCACAACAAGCTGCAGGAGAGCAAAGCAGCTCAGATTCAACTGCAGATGATGTGGTTGATGCTGATTATGAAGAAGTTGACGACGAGGATAATAAATAAATGCAAGTAAAAAAAGTCAAAGTCAGGGTAAACTTGACTTTGGCTTTTGTCCTTATATAGGATCAGGGATTGAATGTGAGTGGATTTCGCAAATCAGTTTGCTTGGTCAATTTAAATGCAGGCGATCTTATCTTTATTCAAATTTAACGAAGTACGTAAAACAATCATCATTAACATAGATTTTTTCATTTAATCTTATCTTAAGAAGTAGTTGTCTTCCGCTACTTACTAGTGTTATGATTAAATTTATGCAATAAATGAGACGGGAGTGAGACGTTCATGAGTAAGCGTGATTACTATGACGTTTTAGGTGTTGGAAAGAACGCACCTAAAGAAGAAATAAAAAAAGCATATCGAAAACTGGCACGTAAATATCATCCAGACGTAAATAAAGATACTGATGCCCCTGATAAGTTTAAAGAAGCTAAAGAAGCGTATGAAGTATTAAGTAGTGAACAAAAAAGAGCGCAATATGATCAATTTGGTCACGCCGGCCCGCAAAGTCAAGGCTTTGGTGGTGGTTTTGGTGGAGAAGACTTTGGCGGTTTTGGGGACATTTTTGACATGTTCTTTGGTGGCGGTGGTGGTCGCAGAGACCCGAATGCTCCAAAGCAAGGGAATGACCTACAATATACAATGGTGTTAGAATTTGAAGAGGCGATTTTCGGTAAAGAAACCGACATTTTCATCCCGAAAGAGGAGACATGTGATACATGTAGTGGAAGCGGGGCTAAACCAGGGACTAAGCCAGAAACGTGTAAACATTGTCAAGGTACTGGTCAAATGAATATTGAACAGAATACACCATTTGGACGTGTTGTTAACAAGCGGGTCTGTCATCATTGTAGTGGAACTGGAAAAGAAATTAAGGAAAAATGTACGACATGTAGTGGAAAGGGTACGCTTAAAAAGCGTAAAAAAATTCATATTAATATTCCAGCAGGTATTGATGATGGTCAACAAATTCGGGTAGCCGGTCAGGGTGAGCCTGGGGCAAACGGTGGCCCAGCAGGTGATTTATATGTTGTTGTCCAAGTTAAATCACATGAATTTTATCAGCGTGAGGGTGACCATATTTACTGTGATATGCCTGTTACTTTTACTCAAGCTGCTTTGGGAGACGAAATTGAAATTCCAACGGTACATGGTAAAGTTAAACTAAAGGTACCAGCTGGGACACAAACAGGTAAAACGTTTCGGTTAAGAGGCAAAGGAGCGCCAAACGTTAGAGGTTATGGTCAGGGTGACCAGCATGTCAAAATACGTGTCATCACACCTACCAGCTTAACGACAAAACAAAAAGAGTTACTTCGTGAATTTAACGACCTTAGCGGGAATGAAGCAGCTGATGAGCAAGAAGAATCCTTCTTTAGTAAAGTAAAACGTGCTTTTAAAGGTGAATAAAGAGCACAAATCAAAATAAAGAAAAGGGTTGATTAACTTGAAATGGTCTGAACTTTGTATTCATACGACTAATGAAGCGATAGAGCCAATTTCTAATATCCTCCATGAAGCTGGTGCAAGTGGTGTGGTAATTGAGGATGCTGAGGACTTTGCTAAAGAAAGGCCAACTAAATTTGGTGAATTGTATGAGCTTGACCCAGCTGATTTTCCTGAAGAGGGTGTTATTCTAAAAGCATATTTACCGGTAAATAGCTTTTTAGGTGAGTCGGTTGAACAAATTAAACAGGCGATTAACCAATTACTAGCTTATAATATTGATATTGGGCGCAACTTTATTACGGTAAGTGAAGTAAATGAAGAAGAATGGGCAACGGCATGGAAAAAATATTACAAACCTGTGAAGGTATCAGGTAAAATAACGATTACCCCAACGTGGGAAGACTATCAACCTGTATCAACAGATGAAATTATTATTGAGCTTGATCCAGGTATGGCATTTGGGACTGGTACCCACCCTACCACGGTTCTAAGCATGCAAGCACTTGAACGGTATGTAAAGAATAAGCAAACCGTGATTGATGTCGGAACCGGATCAGGAGTATTAAGTATTGCCGCTGCTAAGCTAGGTGCAACTGATATCTATGCCTATGACTTAGATGATGTGGCTGTCAAAGCGGCGAGAATTAATGTTAAGCTTAATAAAGCTGGTGATATTGTTACCGTCAAACAGAATAACCTCCTTGACCATGTTCAAGTTAATCCTGACATTATTGTTGCGAACATTTTGGCTGAAATAATACTAAGGTTTGAACAAGAAGCCTTCCAACTGTTAAAGCCGGGTGGTATTTTTATTAGCTCAGGTATTATTCAAGCAAAAAAAGTTGAAGTAAGGCAAGCTTTAATTGCTGCAGGGTTTGATATTATTGAGGTAAATCAAATGGAAGATTGGATCTCAATTGTAGCGCAAAAGCCTGAATAAAGAGAGTTGGATAGTTATGCAGTATTATTTTATTGATCAAGAAAATTGGTCCGATCAAGGTGTTATTATATCAGGTGATGATGTCCATCACGTTGTCCATGTCATGCGGATGACGCAAGGTGATCGTGTCGTTTGTAATCATCCTGATGGGAGATCGGCTATATGCGAGATTGTAAGTTTCGACAAGGAGGTTAATTTAGTCATTATTGATTGGTTGATCGAATTGGTTGAATTACCCGTATCTGTTACTGTCGTGCAAGCCTTGCCTAAGGGTGATAAGCTTGATTGGATTGTTCAAAAAGCGACTGAGCTTGGCGTTAATCAAATTGTCCCTTTTCAAGCGAGTCGTTCGGTTGTCAAATGGGATAAAAAAAAGCATGATAAAAAAATAGCGCGATTAGTAAAAATAGCTAAAGAAGCAGCTGAACAATCCCATCGCTCAAGACTACCCGTTATTACCGACTTGCATAAACTTGAGCAGCTTGTTACGCTAAGTAAAACATATTCACACAGGTTTATCGCATATGAGGAAACAACGCGTGCAGTAAAGGCAAAAAAATTAAGTCAGTATTTTAATAAAATAAAGCCTGCCGACTCCGTTCTGATCGTTATTGGTCCAGAAGGTGGCTTAGAGCGAGCTGAAGTTGATTTGCTCCTTGCTAATCAATTTGAGCCCGTTCGTTTTGGTCCAAGAATATTGCGGACGGAAACAGCGGCAATGTATGCTTTATCCAGCTTATCGTACTACTTCGAAGAAACGGAGTGAAAGTCTTGACAACAGTAGCTTTCCATACATTAGGTTGTAAAGTTAATCATTATGAAACAGAAGGTATCTGGCAAAAATTTAAGGATAAAGGCTTCGAGCGCGTCGATTTTGATCATGAAGCTGATATTTATGTTATTAATACCTGTACAGTAACAAACACAGGAGATAAAAAAAGTCGTCAAGTCATTAGACGGGCAATTAGAAAAAATCCTGAAGCTATTGTTTGTGTGACAGGTTGTTATGCTCAAATTTCACCAGGCGAAATTATGGAAATTCCTGGTGTTGATGTTGTAGTTGGTACGCAGGACCGAGATAAAATGATTGGCTATATCGAAGAACACCAACACACAAGATTGCCAATTAATGGTGTTTCTAATATTATGAAAAATCGTGTTTTTGAAGAAATGGATGTACCTGTTTTTTTCGATCGTACCCGTGCTTCATTAAAAATTCAAGAGGGCTGTAATAATTTTTGTACCTTTTGTATCATTCCTTGGTCCCGTGGCTTATTAAGATCAAGAAAACCAGAAAACGTCATTGAGCAAGCACAACAGCTTGTTGATGCTGGTTATCAGGAGGTTGTTTTGACTGGTATCCATACAGCTGGCTATGGCGAGGATTTCAAGGATTACGATTTTGCTGATTTATTGCATGATTTAGAAACAAAGGTTGCCGGCTTAAAAAGAATCCGAATTTCTTCAATTGAGGCAAGTCAAATAACAGAAAAAGTCATGCAAGTTATTGATCGATCAGAGAAAATAGTGCGTCATTTACATGTTCCGTTACAAGCTGGTTCAGATACAGTCTTGGAGCGGATGAGAAGGAAATATACAACGGCATTTTATAAGCAACAGGTAGATCGCTTGAAGCAAGCTCTGCCGGGCTTAGCAATCACATCAGACGTGATTGTTGGTTTTCCAGGAGAATCTGAACAGGAATTTAATGAAACGTATCAGTTTATTCAAGAAATAGGGTTCTCAGAATTGCATGTTTTCCCTTTTTCTAAGCGAACAGGTACACCAGCAGCCAAGATGGAAAATCAAGTTAATGATGAAGTTAAAAATTATCGTGTTCACCAATTAATTTCTTTATCCGAACAACAAGCAAAGCAATATGCAGCAAGATATGAGAATACGGTTGTCGAAGTTATTCCTGAAGAGGTTGATCAGGATCACACAGGTGATCAAGTTTTAATTGGTTACTCTGATAACTATTTAAAAGTCCAGTTCGTTGGTAGTGCTGATTGTGTTGGTCAAATTGTCCGTGTGAAAATTACTAAATCAGGTTACCCGATTAATGAAGGTCAGTTGGTCAAAGTTATGACAGAGCCCAATTTAACAACGATACCATAAGCTAAGGTTTAAGTTGATGATACTTTCACAGAAATGCTAGTCAAATAGACTATTGCTAAAACAAAAAGTTGACCAATAATGGGTGTTATATTATAATATCATAGAGACAAATGTATGAGATTACATATTGTCTGATTAAATTGTTGGATGCTTCGGAGGGAGGGAAATTAGCATGTCAAATACAACTCGCGTTCGTAAAAACGAGTCTCTTGAAGATGCTCTTCGTCGCTTTAAGCGCAGTGTATCAAAATCAGGTACATTGTCTGAATATCGTAAGCGTGAATTTTATGAAAAACCTAGTGTTCGTCGTAAAAAGAAGTCTGAGGCGGCTAGAAAACGTAAGTAATTTTACTGTAAGAAACATATGTTTCTTATAAAGAGGGTGTAGGATCAAAATGTCATTATTAGAAAATCTTAACCAAGATATGAAGCAAGCAATGCGTAATAAAGAAAAGCAAAAGCTTAGCGTCATTCGCATGGTAAAAGCTTCGCTTCAAAACGAAGCAATTAAGCTTGGTAAAGATGTTTTAAATGAAGAAGAAGAATTAACTGTTTTAGCTAGAGAGCTAAAACAACGAAAAGATTCCCTCCAAGAGTTTAAAGAGGCTGGACGCGACGATCTTGTAGACAACTTAAATGCAGAACTAGATGTTTTACAAGTTTACATGCCTGAACAGCTAACTTCAGAAGAGCTAGAGCGTATTGTTTTGGAAACGATTCAAAGCGTTAATGCAACTTCTAAAAAAGAGATGGGTAAAGTGATGGGTGCGCTTATGCCAAAGGTAAAAGGCAAAGCAGACGGAACAGAAGTGAATAAACTCGTTCAAAAACATTTATCATAATACACAATTGTGTCTCAATAACGGAAATCCCCTAATCGTATGTTATTAGGGGATTTTTTGCCATGATCATGATATAATAAAGAAGAGGCCAGAGAAAGTTTGTGTTCCGTAACGACGTGTCACAAGGAGGTGGTGTAATGGACAGAAGTCTTGGTAAGAAAATATTAATAGGTCTACTTTTAAGCGTATTCATCTTAACGCTAAACAACTTTAACGTAGTGAGGGCGGATGGAGAAGGTAAGCTTGTTCATGTTATACCAATTGAAAAAGAAGTAGAACGTGGTTTAGAAGCATTTTTGCGCAGAACAATTACTGAAGCCGTTGAAGAAAATGTTGACCATATTATTCTTGAAATTAATACGCCGGGCGGTCGTGTTGATGCGGCAAGTAATATTGGTGGAATTCTACAAAGTGTAGATATTCCAATGACTGCTTACATAAGAAGTCAAGCTTTATCTGCAGGATCATATATTGCCTTGTTTGCGGATTATATTTATATGAGCCCTCAAGCGACGATTGGCGCTAGTGGGATCATAACAGGTGATGGCAATGCTGCTGATGAGAAAGCCCAGTCCTATTGGCTTGAAGCGATGGGTAGTGCTGCTGAGGCGAAGGGAAGGGACCGACTCTATGCGGAAGCGATGGCAGATCCAGATATTGATCTTCCGGAATATAATGCGCCTGTTGGTAGGTATCTAACCCTTGGTCCGACTTCAGCAATTGAAGTGGGTTATTCAGAAGGGACCGTAAGCCATCGAACAGAATTATTAGTAGAGCTTGGTTTGTCAGAAGCAGAAGTTGTTGAGATTGAAGTAACTGTGGCTGAAGAGATTGCGCGTTTTCTGACCAATGCAGTGGTAGTATCAATATTATTATCATTGGCAGGACTTGGTTTTATTGTTGAGTTGTATTCACCAGGCTTTGGTGTTGCTGGTTCGATCGGTGCCGTCTCATTACTTGCGTTCTTCTATGGTCATGCTATCGCTGGTTTAGCTGGATACGAGGTACTTGTGCTAATTATCGTCGGAATTGCCTTAATTGTCGCAGAATTTTTTGTTCCTGGTGGCATTTTAGGAGCAATTGGTGCAATAAGCATCGTAGCATCGCTATTTATGGCTTCAACTAGTATTAGGCAAATGAGCATAAGTATTCTAATTGCGCTTGTCGTCTCGATCGCTGCTGCGATCTTTCTGTATAAGCGAATAGGATTAGAGAAGGGCATTTTTAAATATATTATTCTTAATGATGCAGAAACACCTGACCGTGGTTACGTCTCGGCGGTAAACCGACATGAATTGCTAGACCAAGAGGGCGTGACTGTTACACCACTAAGACCATCTGGTACTGCTGTATTTAATCATGAACGCTTAGACGTCGTTTCGGAGGGTGGCTTTATTAGCAGTGGTCAGTCGATTAAGGTAGTAAAGGTGGCTGGCTCACGAATTGTTGTTAGAGCAGTAGAAAAAGAGGAGGAATTATAATGGAAACATTTGCTGATTTTATGCCGATTTTCTTTATTGGTATCATTGTTATTGCTGTCGTTATTTTGTTAACATTTATCCCAGTTGCACTATGGATAAGTGCACTAGCTGCTGGGGTAAGGGTAAGTATTTTCACATTAGTGGGAATGCGTCTACGTCGTGTTATTCCACAACGGGTTATTAATCCGTTAATTAAGGCTCATAAAGCTGGGGTAACGGTAACAATTAATCAACTGGAAAGCCACTATTTAGCTGGTGGTAATGTGGACCGCGTTGTTAATGCATTAATTGCAGCACAACGTGCCAACATTGAATTAAGCTTTGAGCGCGGAGCAGCCATTGATTTAGCTGGTCGTGACGTTCTGCATGCTGTTCAAATGAGTGTTAACCCTAAGGTTATTGAAACACCTTTTATTGCAGGGATTGCAATGAACGGTATTGAAGTAAAAGCTAAAGCGAGAATTACCGTACGTGCAAATATTGATCGCCTTGTTGGTGGTGCAGGTGAAGAAACAGTTATTGCTCGTGTCGGTGAAGGGGTTGTTAGTACCATTGGTAGTGCTAACTCACATAAGCAAGTTCTTGAGAATCCTGATTCAATCTCTCACAATGTCTTGAATCGTGGTCTTGATGCAGGAACGGCTTTTGAAATTTTATCAATTGATATTGCAGATGTTGATGTAGGTAAAAATATTGGTGCGATTCTTCAAACAGATCAAGCTGAAGCAGACAAGAATATTGCCCAAGCGAAAGCAGAAGAGCGTCGTGCAATGGCGGTTGCACAAGAACAAGAGATGGTTGCGCGGGTTCAGGAAATGCGTGCCAAGGTTGTTGAAGCGGAGGCGGATGTACCATTAGCGCTAGCTGAAGCATTAAGATCAGGTAATATGGGTGTCATGGATTACTTGAATTACAAGAATATTAATGCTGATACGGAGATGCGTGATTCAATTGGCAAGCTGACTGAAGATGATTCTGATGAAGAGTAATCTTTTTGTTAGAAAGGATGTGAGATAATGGAAGATCTTATTGTACCTTTGATTACCTTTCTTTTAATTATTGGTGGTAGTTTGTTTAAGTCATTAACTGCTAATGAAGATAAGAATGCAAAGCCAGTAACACGAAACCCTGTCTCACCTTCACCGCATGTTGAACCTGAAGCTGAGCATACGGTTCAGCAAGTCGAGGTTAACTACGAGGATTTAAAAGCCGAAAAAACTGCGCAAATGGATATGTTAAAGAAAAATCTTAACATAAGTGAAAAGCGACCAAAGAACCAAATGCAAAAAAATACGATGTTAGTAAGTAATCGTGTAATGAAAAAGCGCAAGCGTCTAGCGCAAGGGCAGCAGCAGCTTGCGTTTAAAAAGAGACTATCCCAAAATGGTCTAGCTGAAAGTGTTGTTATGGCAGAAATTTTAGGTCCACCAAGAGCGGTTAAACCCTATTCTAATACGAGAAGATAGTAGCGGAGCGTCACAAATATTGTGACGCTCTTTTCATTTAATTATTTTTATTAGAATTGTATAGTTAAGGGCTCGTATATTTATTTGGAGTATATAGGGTGGGATATGGTTAGTAACTAAAAATATTTAATTACAGAAATATCAGGAGTTAACTTGATAATAGCATAAAGTGCCGTTTGCGTTAACGTGTGAATAAAAACCACTACCCATATCAACGAAAGTGCTATTTACGTTCACTTAATAGTTGGAGTTAAGAAATTAGGGATGTGATTTGCCTTTGTGAGCAATGTTCAGTACCTCTGTTCATATAATCAACTAAGGAGGTATGTGCCATGCGTTATCGTGATCTAAGTAGTAAAGAAATAGTTAATTTAGAGGATGGTTCTCGACTAGGTGTGCTCGGACAGACCGATTTAGAACTTGATCCAAAAACTGGACAAATTCACGCGTTTCTTGTGCCGAGCTATCGGATGTTTGGTATTAAGCGTGATCAAACAGAAACAACAATTAGGTGGGCACAGATTAAAAAAATAGGTAAGGATACGATTATTGTCCAGCGAACAAATTAATAGCTATTCTCAAACAGGCTAACCTCTTGGGTTAGTCTTTTTTATCTAGTAGATAATATGGCCATTACCACAGTCTAACAATTGGTTGACTTTACGAATTGTCCTGTAATAAGCAATCATTGGCTTGTTCTTTGTCTCCCGCCAGTCGTTTTGTTGCTAAATAGGAAATTATTCTTTAAACTAATTAGCTTAAACTGATGTTAACCCAATTCAATTAAGGAGTTGCACTGTCTTATCCAGCTGACATAAGATAAAGGGAGATAACCATTTGGAGTGGTGTCATTTTTAAAAGAAATGGAAGTGAGCGGAGCGTGAGTAAAAGGTTAGAGATCGCCGTTATTGGTGGAGATGCACGGTATTTAGAATTAATAAAGAAATTAACCTATTCTGAGAAATACACCATACATTTAATTGGATATGATCAGCTTGATCCTGGTTACTTTAGCGTTAATTATACTGATTTATCAGCAATTAACCCTGAAGAACTTGCAGCCGTTATTTTGCCAATTACAGGTGTGAGTGAAAATGGAGAAATAAATCCCGTTTTTTCAAATCAACTTATTACATTCCCCGAGGATTGGTTTAGTCAGCTTGCAGATGCCTGCTTTGTATTTACTGGAATAACAACACCGTTCCTTGATGACCAGGTTAAGCAACATGCCATTAGACTTGTTGCGCTTATGGATCGAGATGATGTTGCTATCTATAATGCAATTCCAACTGCAGAAGGTACGGTTATGCTAGCAATACAACATATGAATATAACCATTCACGAAGCGCAGGTCGTTATTTTAGGATTAGGGCGTGTTGGTCTAATTGTTGCTGATCGATTTGCTAAACTTGGGGCAAAAGTTGCCGTTGGCGTAAGAAAAACAAGAGATATAGCCAAAGCAAATGCACTCGGCTTTATCGGATTTCACCTTGGCGATTTATTGGCATATACTGAAAAGTGTGATCTATTGATTAATACCATTCCAGTTCTTGTCGTTAATAAGTCACATTTAAACACCTTAAAAACTGACGCTACCATTATTGATTTAGCCTCAAAACCTGGCGGGGTAGATTTCGACTATGCCGCAAAAAGAGGGTTAAATACGATCCATGCCCTAGGACTCCCTGCTAAAGTAGCGCCAAAAACAGCAGGGGAGATACTAGCTAACGTGATTGATCAATTGATTGCAGAACACTAGGAGAAAGAAGGTTGATTAAATCATGGTAAAGGGGAGAAAAATTGGCTTTGGCATAACAGGCTCACATTGCACATATGACCAAGTGTTCCCGATTCTAGAAATCTTAGTTGAGCGGGAAGCGGATGTTATTCCAGTGGTTTCATTTACCGTTCAAAAAACAGATACACGCTTTGGTGAGGCACAGCGACATTTAGAAAGGTTTGAAGCTATTACAGGTCATAAGCCTGTTACGACAATTGAGGCGGCCGAGAAGTTTGGTCCAGCTAATCCAGTTGATTGTATGGTAGTTGCGCCTCTAACGGGTAATTCATTAAGTAAACTAGCAAATGCTATTACAGACACGCCAGTCCTGATGGCGACTAAGGCTACATTACGAAATCAAGGACCCGTTGTATTAGCGATATCCACTAATGATGCTCTTGGCCTTAACGGTACTAACCTCATGCGTTTGATGGCTACAAAGGGAATCTTTTTTGTCCCATTTGGTCAAGATCAACCGTTTAGTAAGCCCAATTCGTTAGTTGCCAAAATGGATTTCTTACCAGATACAATTGAAGCAGCACTTCAGATGAAGCAGTTCCAACCAGTCATTACCACCTACTAATTAGAATCATAAAGATGTGTATAATAAATTCACAAATAAAGCGCATTTTCGCAAAAATATCTAACGACGGTTATCCTCTTCTTCACAAGAATATGTTAAAATAGAGATTGCACATTTAATTAGCTTGTGGAGAGGGGTTTTTTTATGTCTAACCAGAAAACTTATCATGTAGCTGTTGTCGGTGCTACAGGTGCAGTTGGCCAAAAAATGCTAGAAACGCTTGAAATAAAGAATTTTCCAATAAAGAAGCTTAAGCTTTTGTCATCTAGCCGATCAGCTGGAACAAAACTTAAATATAAGGATGACATTTACACAGTCGAAGAAGCAACACCAGAAAGCTTTGAAGGTGTGGATATCGCATTATTTTCTGCCGGTGGTTCGGTATCAAAGCGATTTGCTCCAGAGGCAGTTAAAAGGGGAGCGGTTGTAATTGATAATACCAGTGCATTTCGCATGGATGAAGATGTGCCACTTGTTGTCCCAGAAGTGAATGAAGAAGATATTCAATTGCATAAAGGTATTATTGCCAATCCTAATTGCTCCACCATTCAAATGGTAGCTGCTCTAAAGCCGCTTGATAAAAAATATGATTTAAAACGTGTTATTGTCTCAACCTATCAGGCCGTTTCTGGTGCTGGTACTGAGGCGGTGAATGAGTTAAAGGATCAAGCACAGGCTTTTTTAGCTGGTGAGGATCTTACTGCTAATCTTTTACCCGTTAAAGGGGAACCAAATCATTATCCGATTGCCTTTAATGCGCTTCCTCAAATTGATGTTTTTCAAGAAAATGGCTATACCTATGAAGAAATGAAAATGATTAATGAGACAAAAAAAATCTTGCATAAAAACAGCTTAAATGTTGCAGCTACTTGTGTGCGTTTGCCGTTTTTTACGTCTCATGCCGAAAGTGTTTATGTTGAGCTGGGCAAATCAGACCTTTCAGTCTCAGTCATTCAAGAAGAATTAGCTAAAGCGAATGGCGTGACATTAAAGGATGATCCTACTCAGCAGGTTTACCCAACTCCATTAGATGCAGCAGGTTTACCAGATGTATTTGTTGGGCGCATTCGAAAAGACCTTGATCATGATAACGGCTTTCATTTATGGATTGTCTCAGATAACCTATTAAAAGGAGCGGCTTGGAATTCCGTCCAAATAGCCGAGTCTTTAGTTAAACATAACTGGCTTTAATATGAGGTGAAGTGATGGATATTTTAGTGCAGAAATTTGGTGGCACGTCAGTAAAAAATAAAGAAACACGTAAAAGTGCCATTAAACATATTCATGCAGCTAAACGAGAAGGTTATAAAATTATCTGTGTTGTATCTGCAATAGGTCGATCGCCAGATCCTTATGCTACTGATTCGTTATTGGGCTTAGTCGATCATCCTAATTCGCATATCTCTGCACGCGAGCATGATTTATTGCTTTCTTGTGGTGAGATTATCTCAGCCATTGTTTTTTCAAATGAATTAAAAACTTCAGGTCTGAAGTCAACCGCATTAACAGGCGCTCAAGCAGGCTTTGTAACCACTGAGGACCATGGCTGTGCAAAGATTAAGGCGATGGAAGTTGAACGACTGCTTGACGAATTATTTGTTAATGATGTCGTAGTTGTCGCGGGTTTTCAGGGTCAAACGATTGATGGTGAGACAACCACTTTAGGACGAGGTGGAAGTGATACCTCCGCCGCGGCACTTGGTGCGGCTGTTGATGCGAAATTTATCGATATTTTTACTGATGTTGAAGGTATTATGACCGCAGATCCACGCGTTGTAAAGGAAGCGCAACTATTAGATGTCGTCACCTACAATGAAATTTGTAATTTAGCTTATCAAGGTGCGAAGGTCATTCACCCACGTGCAGTTGAGATTGCCATGCAAGCAAAGATACCATTACGTGTGCGTTCGACTGAACAAGACCATGTGGGAACATTGGTGACATCCTCTGTTGCTGAGGTGAAAGGAAAAGAAATTCCCGACCGGTTAATTACTGGAATTGCTCATATGGCGGGCATTACTCAAGTAAGAATTGCAGCAACTGATCAAGCTGACGTTCTGCATGCAGGTGTATTTAAAGCGATGGCAGAGGCAGGTATTTCTGTCGATTTTATCAACATTTTCCCTAATGATGTTGTCTATACCATTCCTGAAGTTTATAGTGAAAAGGCAGCTCAACTTCTAAATGAATTAGGCTATCAACCCAAATTTAACCACGACTGTGCTAAAGTATCAATCGTAGGTGCTGGAATGACTGGTGTTCCAGGTGTAACAGCGAAAATTGTCGACAGTTTAACCAATCGAGGTATTCAAATCTTGCAATCAGCGGATAGTCATACGACAATATGGGTACTCATTCACAATAAAGACCTAGTTCCAGCAATAAATGCACTACATGACGCATTTCAATTAAACAATCAAATGACCAGAATATAATAATAGCTATAAACGAAGGGAGATTTACGTTCATGTTTTTTGGCAAATTATTAACCGCCATGGTTACCCCTTTTAATGAACACGATCAAATAGACTTTGAAAAAGTGACAGCGTTGATGAACCATTTAATTGAGAATGGCTCAGACGGTCTTGTCGTTGCGGGTACTACAGGAGAGTCACCAACACTTACCCATGATGAAAAAATTGCATTATTTAAGCATACGGTTAAAATAGCAAATGGGAAATACCCTATTATTGCTGGGACTGGCTCAAACAACACGAGAGAAACCATTCAACTTACCAAAGAAGCGGAAGCGATTGGGGTTGATGCTGTTCTATTAGTATCACCTTACTATAATAAGCCTGATCAGGCTGGTCTATATCAGCATTTCCTTGCTGTTGCGGAAGCCACTGCTTTACCGATCATGTTATACAACATTCCTGGAAGAACAATGGTTCACCTGACAGTTGAGACAATCGTTGCCTTATCTAAAATCGACAATATTGTCTCTGTGAAAGAATCAAGTGGTAATCTGGATACCATTTCAGAAATTATTGATCTTACAGATGAACAGTTTACTGTTTATAGTGGAGATGATAGCCTAACCTTGCCGCTAAAAGCGATTGGTGCCGATGGTGTTGTCTCAGTGTCCTCTCATATCGTTGGTAATGAGATGAAAGCAATGCTAGATGCGTTTGATCATGGTGATGTCAAGCGTGCATCAGCTATTCACCGGGAGCTACTGCCAATTATGCGAGGTCTTTTTATGGCACCTTCACCAGCCCCTGTAAAAGCTGCCCTTAGAATGAAAGGGATTGATACTGGCAGTGTTCGTTTGCCACTTGTAAACGTAAGCGAAGTCGAAGAACAATTTATTAAAGGTTTATTGTAATAGCAGAGTGCAATATCTTATCTAGGATATTGTACTCTTTTCATTATAGAATCTATGTAAAATTATTTTAAAAGTCCGTACCTTTAAATTCAAAATGGTGATGACAACTATGCTATAATAATGGCACGCAAGTGAAAGTAAGGAGGTAGTTACATGGCTAGAAAAAAAGCAAGACGCAAATCAAAAAACAACAAGCGATCAAATCTATTAATATATGAATTATACGGGATTCTATTTGTGTTACTAGCGATCTTTGGTAGTGGTGCAGGCTCGATTAGTGATGGGTTAATTCCGTTTTGGCTAGAAAGCAGCTTTCGCTTTTTCCTTGGTTTTTGGTATATGGTATTGTCATTAATTTTTTTATGCCTCGGTATATATATGATAATCAAACGGAAGCTACCGAACCTAAAGAGTAGAAAATTATTGGGCCTTTTAATTATTCTATTAGCTTTTTTATTAATTAGTCATATTGATCAATACCGTGTCTTCCTTGATGGTCCTGAACGTATTTCAATTCTACGTCAAACATGGTTACACTTCTCCTTATATCTTGATGGGCAAATCAGTGCGATTGCTACTGGAGGAGGAATGGTGGGTGCGTTGATCTATACTTTTACATATGTGCTCTTTTCAACTACCGGCTCAATGTTTTTAGCTGGCTTTATGATCATTATCGGCTTTCTTTTCTTAACAAACCTCTCCATTGGGGATATCTTAGCGAAACAGTTTGATCAGTTAAAAAAGCTGACAAGCAAATTTAAAAGCAATACTCGAAAGAAGAGACGCGTTAAGAAGCAATCGGTTCCACAGATTAAAGATGATGCTGTCGAAGAAGAACTTGCCCCTGCGTATGATGAAGCGCCAGTTATTGAAGCCTTCACTGAAATTGCTTATGCAGAGCCATTTGATAAAGAAGAGCAGGCACAGGAAAAGGACAAGCAGATGGTTGAGAGTGGGGAGCAAGAAGTGCCATTACAAGTAACTGCGATGTCTGAACTAGAGAACGTTGATTACCAGTTACCACCGCTCAAGTTGTTAAATGAAGGAAGCAATAAAAAACAACAACAAGCACGGGGCCAAATTCAATCGGTGGTAAGAAAGCTAGAAACGACATTTAATAGCTTTGGTGTTAAAGCCAAGGTGACACGTGTCCATGTCGGTCCTGCTGTAACAAAGTATGAAATCTATCCCGAGGCTGGCGTTAAGGTAAGCAAGATTGTTAGCTTGCATGATGATCTGGCTTTAGCACTTGCTGCTAAGGATATTCGGATTGAAGCCCCAATACCAGGGAAATCAGCTGTCGGGATAGAAGTACCAAATGATGAGGTATCAATGGTGTCCTTACGAGAAGTGTTTGAATCAAAGCAAGCGAAGGAAAGTTCAATTCTCTCTTTTGTATTAGGCAGGGACATCTCAGGTGATGCAGTGGTTGCCGAGTTAAACAAAATGCCTCACTTATTAGTAGCGGGTGCAACAGGCAGTGGTAAAAGTGTTTGTATTAATGGTATTATTACCAGTATTTTAATGAAAGCTAAGCCACATGAAGTAAAAATGATGATGATTGACCCTAAAAAAGTTGAGCTGAACGTTTATAACGGTATTCCGCATTTATTAGCTCCAGTAGTGACTGATCCTAAAAAAGCTGCCCAAGCTTTAAAAAAAGTTGTGGCAGAGATGGAAAGACGTTATGAGCTATTCTCAGATACGGGTAATCGTAATATTGAGGGCTACAACAATTACGTGCGCCGCTTTAACGAAACAACAGGCGAAGAAGAACAGCAGCCGCTGTTGCCGTATATTGTCGTGTTAGTTGATGAGTTAGCCGATTTAATGATGGTGGCTTCTAACGAGGTAGAAGATGCGATAACTAGATTAGCGCAAATGGCACGGGCAGCTGGTATTCATTTAATTATTGCCACCCAACGGCCATCAGTCGATGTTATTACTGGTGTTATCAAGGCGAATATTCCGTCTCGTATTGCCTTTAGCGTCTCTTCACAAACTGATTCTCGGACAATTCTTGATGGTGGTGGTGCTGAAAAGCTATTAGGTAGAGGAGACATGCTCTTCCTTCCGGTAGGTGCGTCAAAGCCAACCCGGATTCAGGGTGCTTTTCTATCTGATGAAGAGGTTGAGAAGGTTGTTGATCACTGTATTGAGCAACAAAAGGCTCATTATCAAGAGGAAATGATTCCTGATGAGATTGAAACCAGTACTTCTGCCCCAGATGATGCGTTGTTTGATGATGCGGTGCAAATGATTATTGAATTGCAAAGTGCTAGTGTCTCAATGTTGCAACGCCGCTTTAGAATTGGCTACACACGTGCTGCTAGACTAATTGATATGATGGAGGACCGTGGTATAGTTGGCCCATACGAAGGATCCAAGCCAAGAACGGTTCTTATCACCGAATATTCTGATTAATAATACTTTTCAAATTGCTTTATTTCAAGGTTTTTGTCTAATTTTCTGTTTATTTATTAATAGGAAAATGGTATATTGTTAGTGACCAATTATTTCGATTTAAAAATACTGGGGGATATGTTTAAATGGAGATCGAACAAAGTGAGAACGATCTATTTAAAGAAACGCTTTCTAAGGTGCGACATGATATTAATCAAGGACTTTATCCGCCAAACGAAAAGCTGCACCCTCTTTATGAATTGGCGACAATTTATCAAGTGTCTCGTACGATAATGGAAGCTGTTGTTGATCAGTTAGTTGAAGAGAACAGGGTAACAAGACGGTTGGGAATAGGGGTGTTTGTAAACCCTAAACCTATCTATTCATCTGGAATTGAAGAATTAGGTAGTGTATCTGAAATGATTCGTCGTGCAGGAAAGGTGCCTGGAACACAGTATGTTGCTGCAGAGGTCGTTGAGCCAACTGCAAATGATCAAGCTAACTTTAATACGTTAGCGATTAAAAGTATAGCTAGAATTGAACGTGTTCGTACAGCAGACGGCGATCCAGTTGTCTATTGTATTGACAAGGTGGACAATGATCTTGTCCCAATTGGTCAAATACATAGTCAAAACTCTATTTTTAAATTGATAGAGGAATTTACCAATAAACACATTCAATATGCTCATACTGCGATTGAACCAATTGGCTTTCATGAGAAAATTTCAGCAATTCTAAATTGTCGACCAGATCAGCCTTTGCTATTATTACGACAAATGCACTATACAGCAGATAATCAACCGATTTTGTATTCAGCTAATTATTTTCGACATGATGTCTTCCAGTTTCATGTTGTACGTAAGCGCATGTAAATGAGCGAATTTGTAAAGACTAGGGTTATTCTCCAGTTTAATTAAACTGGACAGGTCAAACTATTAACATTTTGGGGGTATTAAATTGAAGAACAAATTACTACTTATGTTAGTTGCATTGTTTGCAGCGGTATTAGTCCTAGGCGCATGTGGGACTTCTGATGATGAAGATACAACAGGTGATGATACACCTGAAACAGAAACAGATGGTGGTTCTGAAGAAGAGCCTGAAGATGAAACAGAAGGCATTGGCGATTTCTCTGTTGCAATGGTAACAGACGAGGGTGGTGTTGATGACCGTTCATTTAACCAATCGGCTTGGGAAGGACTTCAAGCATTTGGTGCTGAGCATAATGTTGAGCGTGGAGCAACTGGCTTTGATTACGCTCAATCCACTGATGCAGCAGATTTCCTACCAAACCTAAATGGATTAGTACAACAAGATTTTAATTTAATTTTTGGTATTGGCTTCCTATTAGAAGATGCGATTACTGAGGTTGCAGCTAACTTCCCAGATCGTCAATTCGGTCTTGTCGATTCTGTTGCTGCAGGTGATAACGTAGCAAGTATTACTTTTGCTGAGGAGCAAGGCTCTTTCCTTGTTGGTGTTGCAGCAGCGTTAGCTACTGAAACAGACCAAGTTGGTTTTATTGGTGGAGTAACAAGTGACTTAATTAAACGCTTTGAAACTGGTTTTGTTGCTGGTGTAAAAGCAGTAAATCCTGATATTGATGTACGTGTTGAATATGCTGAATCATTTAGTGATGACCAAATGGGTCGTTCTTTAGCGAACAGTATGTATAGCTCTGGCATTGATGTTATTTATCATGCTGCTGGTGCAGTTGGCCTAGGTGTGTTTACAGAAGCAAGAAATAGAATTGAAAATGATCCAGAAGCTGGCGTTTGGGTAATTGGCGTTGACCGTGATCAATACGATCAAGGGCAACAGGGTGATCATAATGTAACGTTAACGTCAATGGTTAAACGTGTTGATGTTGCTGTCCATGAAGTAGCAAACATGGCATTAGCTGGCAACTTCCCTGGTGGCGAGCAAGTTATCTTTGGTCTTGAAGAAGATGCAATTGGTGTTGCGGATACAAATACAGAAGCATTCACTGACGAAATTGCAACTGCTGTAGAAGAGTGGAAGCAACGTATTCTTGATGGAGAAATTGACGTTCCACAAACTGATGATGAATTAGAAGCTTATTTAGAAGCTCTTTAATTTATCCTGATTTACTGATTAAAGGCACACTTTATTTGAAAAAGGCTGGGACATAACTAAATATTGAAACTGGGTATCCGAACATTCTGACTCAGCGTAGGTAAAATACGTAGACTCCAGTGGGAACAGCACGGGCTGAGGATCCACTGTGTGAAGTGTCTTTCTTCACACAGTTAGCCGAAGCCGTGCCCACGGAAAGCGAAGTGTTTTACCGAAGCGCTATATGTTTTCAAACATAATGTTCGGATTTTCCTTATCTAATTACGCTTTTGACCCGCTCTTTTTCTTTTTAGCAAAAAACAAGCATTAGGGGAGTTGTGTGTTAGGTTGTAATGCTTTATAGAGTAAATTTGAAAAGTCTTTAAATGAAGGGCCGTGACTCTCCCCTCTTCATTTGATGATTTTTCTATCTTGTAATCAAGGAGTGAAGTAAGTGGATAATTATGTTATTGAAATGCTTAATATCCGTAAAGAATTCCCCGGAATTGTTGCGAACAATAATATTAATCTCCAAGTTAAAAAAGGTGAAATACATGCGCTACTAGGAGAAAATGGTGCCGGTAAATCAACTTTAATGAATGTTCTTTTTGGTCTTTATCAGCCAGAAAAAGGTGAGATTAAGGTGAATGGTAAAGCTGTCAAAATTACTGACCCTAATGTAGCTAATCGCTTAGGAATTGGGATGGTACATCAGCACTTTATGCTTGTCGATACCTTTACTGTTGCTCAAAATATTATTTTGGGCAGCGAGCCTAAAAAGAATGGCGTATTGGTAGATTTAAAAAAGGCTGAAAAAGAGATTGCTGAGCTTTCAGAGCAATATGGTCTTCGGGTCGATCCTAAGGCAAAGATTCGTGATATTTCAGTCGGGATGCAGCAAAGAGCAGAAATCTTAAAAACACTCTATCGTGGGTCCGATATTATTATTCTTGATGAACCGACTGCTGTGTTAACGCCACAAGAGATTAAAGAGCTTATCGGAATTATGAAGTCACTTGTTACAGAAGGTATTTCAATTATTTTAATTACCCACAAGCTAAAGGAGATTATGGAAGCCTGTGATCGCTGTACGGTTATACGGAAGGGTGAAGGTATTGGCACAGTCAATGTTAATGAGACAAATGTTGATGAGCTTGCTTCATTAATGGTTGGTAGAGAAATTAACTTTAAAACAGAAAAAACAGCGGCAAAACCCGAGGATATCGTGCTCTCTGTTAAGCAATTAGAGGTTAAAGATTCTCGGCAAGCTTTGATGGTCAAAGGACTTGATCTTGATATTCGTGCTGGTGAGATTGTTGGAATTGCCGGGGTTGATGGCAATGGTCAAACAGAGCTTATTGAAGCAATTACTGGCTTACGTAAAACAGAATCTGGCGATGTCTTTTTAAATAACAAGAAGATTACCGGTCTCTCTACCCGAAAGGTGACAGAGCTAGGTGTTGCGCATATTCCACAGGATCGTCATAAATTTGGTCTTGTGTTAGATTTTCCGATTGGCGAAAATATGGTTTTGCAAACGTATTATCAAAAACCTTTTTCAAATAATAAAGTATTATCGTTTAGAAAAATCTATGAGTATGCTGAGAAATTAATTGAAGACTATGATGTTCGAACACCAAGCTCTAAGACGAAGGCAAGAGGTTTATCGGGTGGTAATCAGCAAAAAGCAATTATAGCGCGGGAAGTAGACCGCTCACCCGATCTTTTAATCGCCGTCCAACCAACTAGAGGCTTAGACGTTGGTGCGATTGAGAATATTCATAACCGTCTTATTAAAGAACGTGATAAAGGGCGCGCAGTGTTACTCGTTTCTTTCGAGTTAGATGAAATAATTAATGTCAGTGATCGGATTGCCGTCATGTTTGATGGTAGGATTGTTGCTGATGTGAAACCTGGTGAAACAAACGAGCAAGAACTTGGCTTACTAATGGCTGGGAGCACTAAAGAGAAGGCAGGTGAAGCCTAATGTTTTCAAATCGTTTATTTAATATTGTTGTTCCGATTGTATCCGTTCTTCTCGGACTCATCGTCGGTGCAATTATTATGCTTTTCTTTGGGTATAATCCGATTGAAGGTTATCTGGCGTTGTGGAATGGTGCCTTTGGTAACATGTATTTTTTTGGTGAGACCATTCGTCAAACCATCCCATTAATTTTAACAGGCTTAGCTGTTGCCTTTGCCTTTAGAACAGGGCTCTTTAATATTGGTGCTGAAGGTCAAGTATTTGTCGGCTGGGTGAGTGCTGTTTGGGTTGGAATTAGCTTTGATTTACCTGCAATTATTCACTTACCATTAGCTATTCTTGTCGCTGCATTTGCTGGTGCATTATGGGGATTCATACCTGGTTTTCTAAAAGCAACACGTGGTGTACACGAAGTCATTGTCACCATTATGTTGAACTACACCGCGCTTTATTCCAGCAATTATTTAATTCGTAATGTTCTTTCAGAGGGAGGCGACCGAACAGAGCCAATTGCGGAAACGGCTTCGCTCAGAACAGCTTGGTTATCGGAAACATTTGGTTATTCACAGGTCCACTGGGGGTTCGTCGTCGCTATTCTAATGGCAGTCTTAATGTGGTTCTTACTTGAAAAGACTACCTATGGTTATGAATTACGGGCGGTAGGCTTTAATGAGCATGCAGCTAATTACGCCGGTATAAGTGTAAAAAAGAGTATTATTGTCTCAATGATGATTTCTGGTGCCTTTGCTGGAATTGCCGGAGCTATGGAGGGACTCGGAACATTTCGTTACATTTATACCCATGCTTCCTTTACTAATCTCGGCTTTGACGGTATTGCTGTTGCCTTACTTGGTGCCAACACTGCGCTAGGGTCATCGCTAGCCGCTCTTTTGTTTGGTTCACTAAAAGTAGGTTCGCTGAGAATGCCACCACTCTCTGGTGTGCCTTCTGAACTTGTTGAGATTGTCATTGCTGTTATCATTTTCTTTGTCGCATCTAGTTATTTGATTCGTTGGGTGACCCTACGATTGAAAAAGGGGGAGAAGTAAAATGCAGATTATTGATTTATTACAGTCAATGATGCCGATGGTCTTGTTTTATTCTGCTCCATTGATTTTCACTGCATTAGGTGGCGTTTTTAGTGAGCGCTCTGGTGTTGTTAATATTGGATTAGAGGGGTTAATGGTTATCGGAGCCTTTGCTGGGATAACCTTTAACCTAGGCTTTGCCGATACATTTGGTTCGCTGACACCTTGGCTATCCTTAGTAGTGGCTGCCATTGTTGCTGGTATATTTTCAATTATCCATGCCGTTGCTGCCGTATCATTACGGGCTGACCAAGTGGTAAGTGGTGTAGCCATTAATATGATGGCAATCGGTATCGGTGTTTTCCTTACCCGTGAATGGTATGGAAAAGGACAAACAGATTCAATTATCGAACCGTTCTATACAAGAACGATTCCTGTCCTGTCTGATATTCCAATTATTGGTGATATGTTCTTTAGGGGAACTTACTATACGTCCTATGTTGCCATTGGCTTTGCCATTATTGCTTGGTTTGTTCTGTACAAAACACCATTTGGCTTACAACTACGCTCAGTTGGTGAGCATCCAATGGCGGCTGATACCAATGGAATTAATGTTACTAAAATACGTTATATTGCGGTTATCCTGTCAGGAATGTTAGCTGGTATTGGTGGCGCTACCTATGCCTTAACGATATCACTCAGCTTTGGGGCTGCAACGATTTCTGGTCAGGGCTTTATGGCTTTGGCAGCTGTTATCTTTGGCAAATGGCATCCGTTAGGCGCAATGGGAGCAGCTGTTTTCTTTGGCTTTGCACAAAGCTTAAGCATCGTCGGTCGGAGTTTCCCATTTCTACAAAACGTACCGACTGTTTACCTGATCATTGCGCCATATGTGCTAACTATTTTGGCATTAGCAGGCTTTATTGGTCGTGCTGAAGCGCCAAAAGCAAATGGCGTACCTTATATTAAGGGTAGTAGATAAACAAAATGAGTTAAATAGACTGGGACATAACTAAATATTGAAACAGGGTATCCGAACATTCTGATTTACCGAAGCGCTATACGCTTTCAGACATAATGTTCGGATTTTTCTTATCTAATTACTCTTTTGTCCCAGTCTCTTATTGTTGTTCGTTCTTATGTGCCAGTTGCATAATAATGTATGTACCGAAGCTGATAAGTTGTGGCAATTGTTTCCTATCATTATTTAGTGTAAACTATTGTTGTATTGTTTAAATCCGGACATATTAATAAGAAATAAAGTAAGCTTTAGGAGGCTATTTATGTTAGAGCTAGAAGAGCGTATTATAAAAAAAGAAGGTTATAATTTACATATTGTAAATAGTAAAAAATTTAAAACCATTCATGTTACGGCAAAGTTTTCCGCACCATTAAATCGGGAAGATGTAACTAAACGAGCGTTACTTCCATTTGTGCTGCAGCAAGGAACAGAAACTTATCCTAGCTCACATGCTTTTAGACGTGCGCTGGATGATTTATATGGCTCAATTTTTTCAATTGATGGGTCAAAAAAAGGAGAGGCACATGTCTTAACAGCACGCCTGAGTCTTGCAAATCCGACATACCTATCTGAAAACAATTCGATTTTAGAGAAAGGGCTGTTATTTTTTCAAGAGGCTTTGTTTAAACCAAAAAAAGTTAACGGTAGCTTTGACAAGAAAATAGTTGATAAAGAGAAGCAGACACTGCGACAGAAAATTGAGGCATTGACAGATGACAAAATGCAATATGCTAATACACGTTTAATTGATGAAATGTGTCAGGATGAGCCATATCAGTTACATGTTTATGGTTATCCTGAGGATTTACCTGCATTAACTGCAGATCAGCTATTTCACTACTATCAGCAAGTTACCCAGACAGATAACTGTGATCTTTATATTCTAGGCGATCTTGAAGAGATTGATGTTGAACGATTAATTGGTAATAAGTTCGATCGCAAAGGTAGTGATCAAGCACCACCGATCGAAATATCAGATGAAATGAAAGTAGTTGAGCCTAAGGAAGTTATTGAAGAACAAAAGCTACAACAAGGCAAGCTTCATTTTGGATATCGTACTTATACAACCTATGCCAGCGATTCGTATGCCGCATTACAAGTATTTAACGCCATTTTCGGTGGGTTTCCGAGCTCTAAATTATTTATTAATGTTCGCGAAAAGAATAGCTTAGCTTATTATGCTGCCTCCAGGTTTGAAAGTCATAAGGGCTTATTATTTGTTTTTAGTGGCATTGCACCAAACGACTTTGATAAGGCGAAAGCGATTATTTTTGAGCAGATGCAGGCAATGAAAGATGGCGACTTTTCAGCCGAGCAAATTGAAGAAGCAAAGCGTTTAATAACGAATCAATATAAGGAAGCTTTAGATGATCCGTTTGGGATAATAGAGGTTCTTTACAATCAATATTTTGCTCAATCTAAGCGGTCAATTCAAGCTTTTATTGAAGAAATTAGTGCAGTAGCTCACGATGATATTGTGGCTGTTGCGAACAAGATAGAACTAGATACAACATACTTTTTAACTGCAAAAGGAGTTGACCGATAATGGAGAAGATCGTATACGAACAAATAAAAGAGACCGTTTATCGTGATACATTACCCAACGGTTTACAGGTCATCCTTGTACCGAAGCCGGAAATGACACAAACATATGGTGTATTTACGACCGATTATGGTTCTATTGATCAAACCTTTATTCCAATTGGCTCAGATGAAAAAATAACTGTACCTGATGGAATTGCTCATTTTCTTGAACATAAGTTATTTGAAAAAGAGGATCGTGATGTCTTTCAAGACTTTACTAAAATAGGAGCATCAGCAAATGCCTTTACCTCTTTTACTAAAACAGCCTATCTATTTTCAGCAACCTCGGACATTAATAAAAATGTAGAAATTTTACTTGATTTTGTTCAGGCACCTTATTTTTCAGATCAATCAGTAGAAAAGGAAAAAGGGATCATTGCCCAAGAAATTCAAATGTATGATGACCAACCTGATTGGCGCTCTTTCTTTGGTGTCATTTCAGCAATGTATCAGGAACATCCGGTTAAAATTGATATTGCCGGTACGGTTGAATCCATCCAAGCCATTACAAAGGAAGATTTATATACCTGTTACCATACTTTTTACCATCCATCGAATATGGTCTTTACCCTAGTCGGCCAATTTGAGCCTGAGCAAATGATTGCGCGTATACAAGCCAATCAAGCAGCTAAAGATTTTGAGCAATTAAACGAATTAAAGCGCTTCTATCCGAATGAACCGCAGTCCGTATCGGTAAAAGAGGCACAAATTGAAATGCCAGTTGCTGTACCGCGCTGTATGGTTGGCATTAAAGAAACACCTCAACGTGATCCGAGATCATTTATTGAAGATGAGTTACTTGCTGAAATGATACTTGATTATTTTTATTCGAAATCGGGTGATTATTATCAAGAGCTGTATGATCTCGATTTAATAGATGGCAGTATTGGTTTTGAAACAGAACGGCAAAAACAATTTGCTTTCTCAATTATTGGCGGTAATTCGAGTAAGCCAGACGAGTTTGCGGAAAAAGTAAAAGAACAGCTTCAAACTTTTGCATTATATAAGCTTTCAGCTAAAGATTTTGACAGAATGAAGCGAAAGATGATCGGTGATTTATTGCGTGATATGAATAGTGTATCTGATATTGCCAATCAAGTTAGCCAATATCATATCATGGAGATTGATTACTTTGAACTCCTACCGATTTTAGAGCAGTTAACAGTAGAGAAGGCCAATCATTTCTTGAATAGTTGGGTAAGTACTGATAATGTTGCTGTTTTTAAGATTAAACCTGCCAAGGAATAAGTAAATGGATAAACATGCATTAGTCATTGGCGCAAGTGGAGAGATCGGTGGAGCAATTGCCAACACCCTAGTAGAGGATGGCTTCACGCTTTCTCTGCAGTATTTTCAAAACAAAGCAGCAATCACTGAGTTAATTCAGCAGCTCCCAGCGGAATCGGTACTAGAAGTTATTCAGGCAGACTTATCAACGCTTTCTGGTATTAATCAATTTAAACAACAACTCTCCTTCTCTCCGACCGCATTAATATTTGCCCAAGGGCAGGGGCATTACGGCTTATTTCAAGATACAAGTACAAGAACAATGGATGCACTGTACAACGTCCATGTTCGAGCAATGTGGGAGATAAGTCAACAGTCGCTAACAGCTATGGTTACAAAGCAAAAAGGAGATATTATTGTGATCTCATCTATCTGGGGCGAGCATGGTGCAAGTAATGAAGTGCTTTATTCTTCGGTTAAAGGCGCTCAGCTTGCTTTTGTGAAGGCACTTGCTAAGGAAGTCGCATCAAATCAAGTTCATGTTAATGCCATATTACCAGGCTTTATCGACACGAAGATGAATCAAGCATTTAATATAGATGAGAGGGCACAATTGTTACAGGATATTCCGGCACGTGAATTTGGCTCGCCAAAAAATATTGCTGATTTAGTAACTTTTTTATTAAGAAAAGAGTCTAATTATATAAATGGTGCATGTATAAAGCTTTCAGGTGGTTGGATGTAATTAAAAATTCGACAATTTTAGTTATTCTTCTTTATTTCTCTTTTCTAAAAAGGGAAAATCATATATGATTAGTTTAGTATACTGAGATTGATTAAGTGAAGTGACATTGATTATTTAAACGGATGGTGTTTTAGATGCAAATTGGTGAAAAATTAAAAGAGGCACGCTTAGAAAAGGGACTTACACTCGACGATGTCCAGCGTTTGACAAAGATCCAAACGCGTCATCTCGTTGCGATTGAAAAGAATGAGTTTTCAATTATCCCAGGAAGCTTTTATGTCCGTGCGTTCATAAAGGAATATGCAGCTGTTCTAGATTTGGATGCACAAGAGCTCTTGCAAGAGCATGCAGGGGAACTTCCTGCTCCAGATCAAGAAAATACAATCGAATATTCACGTATGCAAAGAACAAGAGGACAGTCATCGTCTTCAAAAACATCACCGTTAGCCTCATTGCTTCCTACTATTTTTGTTGTCATTTTGATCCTCGGTGTTCTTTTCTTTATTTACAGAGTTGCGTTAATGCCGAGTGAGACAGATAATGGATCGAACAATGGTCAGGGTCAGACAGAAAATAGTCCTGATGAAGTTTCGCTTCCTCCTGACGAAGGCAACGAAGGTGACAATAATGAAGAGGAAGAGGAGCCCGATCCTGATTCCGAAGACTTAGAACAAGCAGATTTAGATGAGGACAGCATAGAGCAGTTGTCTTTTGAAAACAATGAATCCACCTTTTTGTTTGAAACAGATCAAGAGGAGATTGTTCTGACGGTTGATACAACCGGTAGTAACTGGTTAGAGATTGAGGATGCAAGTGGCGAACGTTTATTTTATGAAACGCTTCAAGCTAGTACAGCTCCGCAAACCTTTGTCATATCAGATGAAGCTTTTGTTTATTTGCGATTTGGTGAGCCTGGAACGATTTCCTTAGCCATTAATGATTTAGATATTGAATTATCGAGTGAGATTGCTCCAACAGCAGTTCAACGGCTCTGGATATATATAAACGATGCTCCTCAATAACAAAACAGTTGCAATAAAAACCCTTCTCATCACATGGTGGGAAGGGTTTACTGTCATGAATTCGAATGAAAATTTGTAGAGCAGCGTAATCTTAAATTGTACATAATAATCTCGGAAGGATGTTTTTTAATTTGAATATACCTAATCGTATTACGTTATCTAGAATTATGATTATTCCTGTTTTTATCTTAATTCTTACCCTATCACTTGATTGGGGACAACTTATTATTGGCGAATCATCATTGCCCATAACCCACCTTGTTGCAGCTATTCTTTTTATTGTCGCTTCAGGAACCGATTGGGTTGACGGCTATTATGCTCGCAAGTTTAATCTTGTCACCAATTTAGGAAAGTTCTTAGACCCAATGGCAGATAAGCTTCTTGTAACGGCAGCTTACATTCTGTTAATTGAACTCGGAATTGTCCCTGCATGGATTGTCATTATTATTCTATCCAGGGAGTTTGCAGTTACAGGATTACGGCTCGTTGCGGCCGGTGGGGGAATCGTGCTAGCTGCTGGACAATTAGGCAAGTGGAAAACAACCTTTCAACTATTGTCCATTTCCTTTTTATTGCTGCATGACTTTCCCTTCTCTTACTTGAATTGGCCAGTTGGTCAAGTATTGTTATACTTGGCGCTCATTCTAACTGTTATATCAGGTGTTGATTACTTTATCAAAAATTGGGCAGTGATGAAGGAGTCTAACTAAATGAAAGCAATTAATGCTGAGATAATTGGCGTTGGCACTGAGCTGCTGCTTGGACAGATTTCCAATACAAATGCACAATGGCTTTCGGAGCAATTAGCTACAAAAGGTATTGGTGTTTATTATCATCATGTGGTTGGAGACAATCACAAGAGGCTACTTGATGTTTTTAAGCTCGCTGCCCGACGCTCTGACCTTGTTTTTGTAACGGGAGGTTTAGGACCAACTGATGATGATTTGACTCGCGAAACTTTGGCAGAATTTGTTGGTAAACCTCTATGTCAGAATGAGCAGGCATTAGCTGATTTAGAATATTTCTTTAAGCGCACCGATCGCGATATGACCGAAAATAATTTAAAGCAGACAATGGTAATTGAAGGTGCTCAGATTATTCGTAATCATGCTGGCACTGCACCAGGAATGATTGTTCCGTTTCAAGACTGTCATTTTATTATTATGCCTGGTGTGCCCAATGAAATGAAGACAATGATGAAGGAGCAGATTCTTCCCTCTTTATCAGAAATGCTAAAATTACATGATGTCATTGTTTCAAGAATGGTTAAATTTATTGGGATAGGCGAGTCACAGCTTGAGATGCGCGTCAAGCCATTAATTGATCAACAAAGTAACCCAACTATTGCCCCGTTAGCTACAGAAGGGGAAGTGGCATTAAGAGTCACTGCTAAAGCACATACAAAGCTAGAGGCAGACGAGCTTATTAATCAGACGCTTGCTCAGATTAATGATTACGTAGGTGAATATATTTATGGTTATGACGAAGAGTCCATAAGTGATGTTATCGTCAAATGGTTATCTGAGCATCACAAAACGCTGGCAGCGGCGGAAAGCTTAACAGGTGGCCGTTTTGCAGATGCTTTCGTTTCTGTTCTTGGTGCTGGCCATGTTTTTAATGGAAGTTTAGTGAGCTATACTGCTGATGCAAAAGCAGGTGCGTTAGGTGTCCAACAGGCGACGATTGATCGAGAGGGCATGGTTAGTAAACAATGTGCTTATGAAATGGCTAAAAGAGCAAAAGAACTTTTTAATGCTAGTTATGGTATTAGCTTCACTGGGGTAGCTGGTCCTGATCCACTAGAAGGCAAAGAGGTAGGAACCGTTTATATCTGTTTGTATACTGATTCAGATAATTATATCATTGAACAGTTTTCATTCCCAAAAAGTAGAGAAATTGTCCGTAATCGCTCAGTAAAAAAGGGTTTACAATTAATTTATGATAAATTAATTCGGCAATAAATTATTGTTATTTTTATTTGAATGATCAAAAACTTAATTTTCTCAAATATAACAGCCTTAAAAAAATAAGAACATTTATTCGGTTTTTGCTTGTTTCTTTTCTGAAAAAAAGGTATGATAAGGTTAGCTGATATTTAGAGGAGGAATTTGTGTGAGTGATCGAAAACAAGCCTTAGACATGGCTTTAAAATCTATAGAAAAGCAGTTTGGCAAAGGATCAATTATGAAGCTTGGGGAGCAAGCCGAACAGAAAATTGCAACAGTTTCAAGTGGTTCATTAGCATTGGATGTTGCTTTAGGTGTAGGGGGTTATCCTAGAGGACGAGTCATTGAGATTTATGGCCCAGAATCCTCAGGTAAAACAACTGTTTCTTTACATGCGATAGCGGAATCACAAAAAAATGGTGGAACAGCTGCTTTTATTGATGCGGAGCATGCGCTAGATCCTGTATATGCACGTAAGCTCGGCGTTAATGTTGATGAATTGCTGTTATCTCAACCGGATACTGGTGAACAAGCATTGGAGATTGCGGAAGCATTAGTCCGAAGTGGTGCGGTTGATATTGTTGTTATTGACTCAGTTGCAGCGCTTGTACCCAAAGCAGAGATTGAAGGAGAAATGGGCGATACTCACGTTGGTTTACAGGCTCGTCTTATGTCTCAAGCACTTCGTAAGCTTTCTGGTGCGATTAATAAATCTAAAACAACTGCTATTTTTATTAACCAAATCCGGGAAAAAGTCGGTGTTATGTTTGGTAACCCAGAAGTAACACCAGGTGGTCGTGCACTTAAGTTTTACTCCTCGGTACGTTTAGAAGTGCGTCGAGCAGAAGCAATTAAGCAAGGAAATGATATGGTAGGGAATCGGACGCGGATTAAAGTAGTAAAGAACAAGGTTGCACCGCCATTTAAGCAAGCAGAGGTTGATATTATGTATGGTGAAGGTATTTCTCGTGAAGGTGAAATGCTAGATATTGCATCTGACCTGGATATTGTCTTGAAGAGTGGTGCTTGGTATTCTTATAATGAAGAACGATTAGGACAAGGAAGAGAAAACTCTAAGCAATTCTTGAAAGAAAATGAGGATATTGCTAGTGAAATTTATCATGCTGTTCGACGTCACTATAATATGGATGAGTCAGGCGATGATGAACCTATTATAGATGAACTAATTAAGGACGAATAATAGTATTGGTTACAACAGATAGCTTTGGTGAGATATTTTCATAAGATTAAGCCTAAGCAAAAATGAGTCGACTTCTCGAGAAGCGGCTCTTTTTTATGATTGTATACAATTACTTACCTAACCAATGCTTTTTTGCAGACCAATATTTTTAGCTAAGAGTAAACCCCATTCAGCATTTACGTTGTTGAATAGGGTTTTTAATGGTGATGAAAAAGCTTTATTCAGCCCCATTTTAATGCTTAAAGGTAAAATACTAGAAAATAGCACGGATGATTTCTTGACATTGCGAATTGCCAACAGTAAAATTAGAGGTGTATAGTTTAATTTGAAAATTATACATCTTAAAATTAATGACGCATTATAATGGGTAAGACAAGTACATGCCGACTTAAAATTTTTTAAAAAAAATGAATAGCAAGAGGAGGTGAAACCATGGGCAATGTGGACTTTTTGGTTCTAGCCATCATCTCCATTTTAGCTACCCTAATCGTCGGTATTGTTGTTGGCTATCTGATTCGAAAATCTATTGCAGAGAAAAAGATTTCAAGTGCTGAAGAACTAGCTAAGCAGATCGTAGCTGAAGGGCATCGTAATGCAGAAGTAGCCAAGAAAGAAGCCTTACTTGAGGCAAAAGATGAAAATCATCGGCTACGTCAGCAAGCTGAACAGGAACTTCGTGAGCGTCGAGTAGAGATGCAGAAGCAAGAAAATCGTCTCATGCAAAAAGAGGAAAACCTTGATCGAAAAGACGAAACGTTAGATAAACGTGAACGTATGCAAGAGAAGAAGGAGAATTTATTAGCGGAAAAACAACAACAAATTGAAGAAATGGAAAGCAAAGTGGAGGCTATGTTGCAAGACCAACAAGCTGAACTGGAGCGCATTTCTGGTTATACATCGGAGCAAGCAAAACAAGTTATTTTAGAACGCGTTGAAAAAGAAGTTAGTCATGAATCAGCACTTATTATTAAAGAGGCAGAGAATCGAACCAAGGAAGAGGCAGATAAAAAGGCAAAGGAGATCTTATCCTTAGCCATGCAGCGTTGTGCTGCAGATCACGTGGCCGAAACAACGGTTTCAGTTGTCAATTTACCAAACGATGAAATGAAGGGTCGGATTATTGGGCGAGAGGGGCGCAATATTCGAACTTTAGAAACATTAACTGGTATTGATTTAATTATTGATGATACACCTGAAGCAGTTATTCTATCTGGTTTTGATCCCGTTCGTCGGGAGACAGCAAGAATTGCCTTAGAAAAGCTAGTGCAAGATGGTCGTATTCACCCGGCACGTATTGAAGAGATGGTTGACAAGTCAAGACGTGAAGTTGATGAATATATAAGAGAAGTAGGTGAACAAACAACATTTGAAGTGGGTGTTCACGGCCTGCATCCTGACTTAATTAAGATTCTTGGTCGTTTAAAGTACCGTACCAGCTACGGACAAAATGTCTTAAAGCACTCGATTGAGGTAGCCCATTTATCAGGTTTACTGGCATCAGAGCTTGGTCAAGACGTTACCCTAGCAAAACGGGCTGGATTGCTTCATGATATTGGTAAAGCAATTGACCATGAAGTTGAAGGAAGCCACGTTGAGATTGGTAAAGAATTGGCGGTTAAGTATAAGGAAAAAGAAGTTGTTATTAATTCAATTGCTTCTCACCACGGAGATGAAGAACCGACTTCAATTATTGCTGTGCTTGTTGCTGCTGCTGATGCTTTATCGGCTGCGCGACCTGGTGCCAGAAGTGAAACATTAGAAAATTATATTAAACGACTTGAAAAACTAGAAGAGATTTCAGAATCTTATGATGGTGTAGAAAAGTCATTTGCCATTCAAGCTGGTCGAGAAGTCAGAATTATGGTTAAGCCAGATGAAATTGACGATCTGGAAGCTGTTCGAATAGCACGAGATATTCGAAAGCGCATCGAGGATGAGTTGAATTTTCCAGGACACATTAAAGTTACCGTTATTCGTGAAACACGAGCAGTTGAATACGCAAAGTAAGATGACAAATAGAGGAGTGATCAAAAGTTTAACTTTTGTTTACTTCTCTTTTTTAATAACCACTAAACAGTTTTTCTTTTCAACGATAGGTAAAAAAGGTATGATGTAAAAGAATGATAGGGAATATAGTAGGCTACTGGAAAGAAAAGTGTAAGGCAAATTAATTAGACGTGCGCCGTTACCAAACGTCCTATTACTGTACTTTCGCTTTGTCTTAGTACACGTATTAGGCCTTTATTTTGGTCCATTTGTATACAGCGTTGGTCGCTCTACCTTTGAAACAGGTTTATTCCATTTTGATTAGTTAATTAAATCTAAAAAGTACTTTTGAAAGAAACATGTTTTTCTAATACAAACTATTATTTTAAGAGATTTGCTAGACGTTTATCGTAGAAGGAGTTAAAAGATGCGTATTTTATTTATTGGAGATATTGTAGGATCAATGGGGCGTGAGCAGCTGCAATCATATTTACCGAAATTAAAACAAAAATATCAACCTCAGCTTACCATTGTAAATGGGGAGAATGCTGCAGCGGGAAAAGGAATAACAGAAAAGATTTATAAGCAATTTTTAGATTGGGGAGCTGACATCTTAACAATGGGTAACCATACCTTTGATAAGAAGGAGATCTTTGATTTTATAGATGATGCCAAAAAAATGGTTAGGCCAGCAAATCTACCAGAAGGAACACCTGGGAAAGGCATAGCCTATGTCAATGTAAATGGAAATGAAGTAGCAATTATTAATTTACAGGGGCGGACTTTTCTCCCGCCAATTGACGATCCGTTTAGAATGGCTGATCAATTAGTAGAAGAGGCCAGCAAGCGTACGAACCTCATATTTGTTGATTTCCATGCGGAAGCCACTAGTGAAAAGCTTGCATTAGCTTGGTATTTAGATGGGCGCATTAGCGCATTAGTTGGCACACATACCCATGTGCAGACAACTGACAATCGTATTCTTGATCGAGGCACTGCCTATATCTCTGATGTCGGGATGACAGGACCCTATGATGGTATTATTGGGACAGATAGAGAGGCAGTTATTAAGAAATTCTTAACCCAGCTACCCGTTCGTTTTGAAACAGTAGCAAGTGGGAAAAGTCAACTAAGTGGTGTCATTATTGATATTGATGTAAAAACTGGACAATCAACAAAGATTAACCGATTATATTTTAATGACGAGCAGCCTTTTTTCAATTAACATTGACTGGAATTAAGCATATCAGAAAATTGATCAGAATATAGTAAAAGTGGAATGACTTTAGAAAACCAAGGAGGTAGCATAAGTGGACGTATTAAAAGTTTCAGCTAAATCAAACCCAAATTCAGTAGCAGGTGCTTTAGCAAATGTGTTACGTGAACGCGGCTCCGCAGAAATTCAAGCCATCGGTGCAGGTGCTTTGAATCAATCTGTAAAGGCGGTAGCGATTGCTCGGGGCTTTGTCGCGCCAAGTGGTGTAGATTTGATTTGCATTCCAGCTTTTACAGATATAAAAATTGATAATGAAGAGAGAACAGCTATTAAATTAATTGTCGAGCCAAGGTAAACCGTCAGGCTGGGAGATAACCGAATATCAAAACTGGGTATTTGAATATTCTGACCAAGCGCAGGTAAAATACGTAGACTCCAGTAGGAATAGCGCGAGCTGAGGATCCACTGTGTGAAGTGTTTTTCTTTACACAGTGGATGTTTTTTGACTAAATACATCACATCCTAGACTGTGATTACTCGTCCCACCAAAAACACTTGCGACAGCATCTAACTGAATGGCCCGAAGCCGTGTCCACGGCTGTATATGAAATGTTTGCAAAACCTAACTGACGAACAATCTGTGAGCCTAAAGATGGTCCGTACATGACCTTGGATGAAAGCGAAGTGTTTAACCAAAGCTCGCTATGTTTTCGAATATAATATGTGAATTTTTCTTACCTCATTATGCTTTTGGCCCACCCCATTTTCATATACTTTTAAAGGAGTGAATTTTATGGTGATTGATGGTCATTGTGATCTTTTATTTCAGTTGTGGAAATATAACTATGATGTAAACGGCAGTGCAAAGCTACAATTCGATTTAACTAAATGGCGTAACAGTCCTGTTCGAGTTCAAGCCTTTGCTATTTTTGTTCCAGAAGATGTCCCTGAACAGCTACAATTTAATGTGGCTTTGCAAATGGTCGATTTGTTTTATCGAAGAATTATTGAGCCTAACCACGATATTATTCATATAAAGTCAAGGTATGATTTAGATAAATTAGCAGATCATCAACGGGGAGCAATTTTGACGTTGGAAGGTTGTCATCCAATTGGACAGGATTTAAATAAGCTAATTAAGCTAGTTGACCTAGGTGTCAGAATTGTCGGATTAACTTGGAATAACAATAATGCAGTTGCAGACAGCATTGATGCACGTAACGGAAAAGGGTTGTCGGTATTTGGTAAGGAGGTTGTTCACTATTTAAATCAAGTAGGCGTTTGGACGGATGTTTCACATTTATCAATAAGAGGATTCTATGATGTCATTGAACTTGCTAAGTATGTGATGGCATCGCACAGTAATGCATTTTCTGTTTGTCAGCATCGCCGTAATCTCGATGATCAACAAATTGAGGCATTAATTGAATCTGATGGCTGGATAGGGATTACTTTTGTTCCGTTTTTTACGAAAATGACCGAACCAGTCGAAATTCCAGATCTTATTAAACATATTGACTACTTTCTAGAACGTGGTGCTGTTAATCAATTAGGCTTTGGCTCCGATTTTGACGGCATTACGACAACAATTAGAGGGCTGTCTTCAGTGCAGGATTATCATAACTTGTTAAATTATTTAGTGGAACGCTATGATCAAACTATCCTTGCCAAGATTAAGTATGAAAATTTCCACCGAAAATTTCCTGCAATCTCAGTTTAAATCATGCTTTTTTACACAAAAACGTTTGCTAACATGTTAAAATGGACAGAGATGTAAATGAGGAAGGAGTTCTAATCTATGAACGAACAACAGCTAAAACAATCAACTCAAATAAATCAAGCTGATCAAAACAATTTAGATCGGCTAAAAAATATTGATTCAGATGAATTAATTGGAAAATATTTTCAAGCGACATATGAGCCGCCAAACTTAAAAAAAGCGAAAAAGCGTCTGAAAAAGGACGTTGATATTCACTATGATTTTAGTATTCCAGCAGACATGAAGGAAATCGGTACAGGTAAAAAGTTTTTAATTCGCACATATGGTTGTCAGATGAATGAGCATGATACTGAGGTAATGGCGGGCTTATTAACTGATATGGGTTATCAATCGACTGAATTAACTAGTGAGGCTGATGTTGTCCTGTTAAATACTTGTGCAATTAGAGAGAATGCAGAGAACAAAGTGTTTGGTGAAATCGGTCACTTAAAGCCATTAAAAATGGAAAATCCAGATTTAATTATTGGCATTTGTGGTTGCATGTCACAGGAAGAGTCCGTTGTTAATCGTATTCTGAAAAAACATCCGTTTATTGATATGATCTTCGGTACCCATAATATTCATCGTTTACCAAGCTTACTTAAAGAAGCGATGTTTTCAAAAGAAATGGTAGTTGAAGTTTGGTCAAAAGAAGGTGATATTATTGAAAACCTTCCAAAGGTTCGAAAAGGCAACATAAAAGCGTGGGTTAATATTATGTATGGATGTGATAAGTTCTGTACATACTGCATTGTCCCATATACGCGAGGGAAAGAGCGGAGCCGTTTACCAGAGGATATTATTCAAGAGGTGCGCCATTTAGCTGCCCAAGGCTATCAAGAAGTTACTTTGTTAGGGCAAAATGTAAATGCATACGGAAAAGACTTAGAGTTTGCCTATAGCTTAGGTGATTTATTGGACGAGATTCGAAAAATAGATATTCCACGTGTGCGTTTTACCACCTCACACCCAAGAGATTTTGATGATCGATTAATTGAGGTATTGGCTAAGGGTGGTAACTTACTTGATCATATTCATTTACCGGTTCAATCCGGAAGCTCTGACGTTTTACGAATCATGGCAAGACGCTATACACGTGAGGATTACCTTGAGTTGGTTGGTAAAATTCGTAAAGCAATGCCAAATGCGACCCTGACTACCGATATTATTGTTGGGTTCCCAAATGAAACAGACGAGCAATTTGAAGAAACGATGACCTTGATGAAAGAGGTTGGCTTTGAAGCGGCTTATACGTTTATCTATTCACCAAGAGACGGTACACCAGCTGCGCGCTGGACCGACAACATTTCAATGGATGTCAAGAAAGAACGCCTACAGCGTCTAAATGCGCTTGTTAATGAGCAATCTAAAGCTGCAATGGAAAAATATGAAGGACAAATTGTCGATGTTTTAGTTGAAGGAGAAAGTAAGAAGGATCCTGATGTGCTATCAGGTTATACTGAGCGCAACAAGCTTGTCAATTTTAAAGCATCCAAGTCGCTAATTGGTAAAGTTGTTCCTGTGAGAATTTTAAAGGCAAAAACATGGTCGTTAGACGGTGAACTTGCCGAAGTTAAAGCTGAGGTGTACTAAGTATTGCATTATTCAAAGGAATCGATTATGAATAAAGTTGAAGAGATTTCAGCCAAGTTAAACGAGTTGGAACAAGTTGAACGTTATAAAGCTCTAGAGGAACGACTTAATAGTAATGATAAGGTGAAGGACAAGATTAACCAGATTAAAGCATTACAAAAGCAAGCCGTTAATTTGCAGGCTTATGGCAAAACTGAAGCTACCCGACAAATTGATCAGCAAATTGATGCTGTTCAAGCTGAAATTGATGCCATTCCAATTGTTGATGAGTTTAAATCCAACCAGACAGAGGTCAATGATATCTTGCAGACGCTTGTGGATCAAATTGAACAGCAAATTAAGGATCATCACGATGGTGATCAATCAATTAGTTAAAGCATAAGAGTAAAGAACTTTTTACTCTTTTAAAGTTCCAACAAAAAGAGCTACCTACACCTTTAGCTCGCAGGATATGAGTCAGTTAAATCCGTCGCCCACTTAGTCGTTCATATGTAAAAGTAATTTAAGTGCAAAAAACTTATCTGTTGGTGCGATCGCTCATAATTGCGGGCGATCGCACCTATTTTATTAACTTCGCACTTATTACCTCTCCTTTCGCACTCACCCTAACTTAGGTGTGATTAAGTAAATTTAAGTGCGAAAATTCATTTGTGGGAGCGATCGCTCACAATTAAGTGCAATTGCACCCACTTTTGTAACTTCGCTTACAATGAAGCGCTTTTTTAATGATTTCGTATCATAGTTATTATGCATTACTTACTTGATAAATCTGCCTGTCGCCTTACTCTTACTGTTCAGTCATTTAAATTAGTTTAGATTAATTGTAGCAACCTTTGGGCAAATGCATAGGATGAATTATGTGGTGAGAGTCACTTCGCCTAGGTTAATTGCATACACTGAACATGAAGAAAGAGGAGGTTAGATGCTATGTCATTTCTTGATCAAGACTATCGAGAAATTATTACAAAGGCAGTGATTGGAAAAGGTCGTAAATTCACACAGGATACACATATCATTAGTCCAACGCACAAACCCTCAAGTATACTTGGTTGTTGGATCATCAATCATTTATACAATGCGAAGAGAAAAGGTGAGGAAGTAGTTGAAGTGAGTGGGAGCTATGATATTAATGTATGGTACTCCTATAATGATCACACGAAAACAGAGGTTGTTACAGAACGTGTCACCTATTCCGATCCAATTAAGCTGGCAGTAAAAGATAAGCAGACAGTTGGTTCGCAAATTGAGGTTTACGCAAAAGCTCTACAACAGCCTAACTCATTATCCTGTCAGATTGAAAAAGGAGATAGTAAAATAAAAACAGAAGTTGAACGAGAATTTCTCGTTGAGGTTATTGGTGATACTAAGGTTGCAGTTAGAGTTGATCCAAGTGGCTTTGTAGAAGCAGATGAAGACTGGATCGATCAGCTAACTGATGATGAATTAATTAATTTAGAGCCGAAATCTTCTAATTAAAGCGTACAGCTTATGTACGCTTTTTTCTATCCATCTGTTTTTAATAGCAATTAGATGTCGGCCGTATGGTATATTTCTCACAGGTTCCCGTTCAGCGTAAATTAATAGATCAAGTTGAAACAATAAAAAACTAGATCACATCTATGCTATAATATATCTATCTAAATTTAAAAAATAGGAGTCAGATTAATGCGTAAGTTTACCCCAATGATTGAGCAATACTTAAAGATAAAAGCGGAATATAAAGACTGTTTCTTATTTTTTCGCCTAGGTGATTTTTATGAAATGTTTTTTGACGATGCTTTAAAAGCATCGCGAGAACTAGAGATTACGTTAACAAGCCGTGATGGTGGTGGAGATGAACGGATTCCAATGTGTGGTGTTCCTTACCATTCTGCCAGTAACTATATTAAGAATTTAGTAGAAAAGGGCTTTAAAGTGGCTATCTGTGAACAGGTTGAAGATCCTAAGGTAGCTAAAGGTGTCGTTAAGCGAGAGGTCGTGCAGTTAATTACACCAGGGACCGTGATGGAAGGCACGATGCTTAATGAAAAAGAGAATAATTACATAGCAAGTCTTGCCGAAATTTCTGAGCAAGTTTTTGCAGTGGCTTATAATGATCTTTCAACTGGAGAGACTAGTGCTGCACTTGTGCAAGCAGGCTGGGATAGCCTGCTGAGTGAGTTATTTAACCGGCCAATTCGAGAGATAGTGATTTCAAAGCATTTAGCTACTGATAAGCAGGCTGCCTTAACTGCTCGTCTAAATGTAACCTTGTCATATTGTGAAGAGGAGTCGATCAATGAGCCATTTGATATGCTCGTTAAAGATTTAGAAGACCCCACTGTAAAACCCGCATTTGGCAGGCTAGTAAACTATGTTCAATCGACTCAGCAGCGAGCGGTTGACCATTTAAAGCCCGTTCAATTGATTGTCCTTGAACAATACCTTGGGCTTGATATGTATTCAAAGCGCAACCTAGAATTGACCGAGACAATCATGAAAAAGGGTAAGCAAGGGAGCTTGCTCTGGGTTTTAGATCAAACGGTTACGGCAATGGGGTCGCGCAAATTGAAGAAATGGTTAGAACGACCGTTACTTAACCACCAAGCACTAACAAAGCGTTATCTGCTCGTTGAAGGACTAATGCATGATTTCATTAACCGGAAAGAACTCCGGACACAGCTAAAATCAATTTATGATTTAGAGCGATTAGCTGGACGTGTTGCGTTCGGTAATGTAAATGCGCGGGATCTATTACAACTTAAGATTTCACTTGGTAAGGTGCCGTGTATAAAAGCATTATTAGCTCAGTTTAGTGCAGCTGATCTTGTTAATCGCGGTGCAGCTCTGGATCCCTTAGCGGATTTAAAAATACTATTGGAGACAAGCTTAACCGAGGATCCGCCGATTACAATTAAGGAAGGCAACATGATTAAGGACGGTTATGATGACAAGCTTGATCAGTACCGTGATGCTTCTCGTAATGGGAAGAAGTGGATTGCAGAATTAGAGCAACGGGAGAAACAAGCCACCAACATTAAATCGTTAAAGATTGGCTATAATCGTGTTTTTGGCTATTACATTGAAGTGACCAGGGCCAATTTGCACCTTTTGCCTGAAGGTAAATATGAACGTAAACAAACGCTAACTAATGCTGAACGTTTTATCACCCCAGAGCTAAAAGAGAAGGAAAGTTTAATTCTATCTGCCGAAGAAAAAAGCATTGAGTTAGAGTATCAACTTTTTCTTAAGCTACGTGAGCAGGTAAAGAAATTTATTCCTCGCCTACAAAAGCTTGCTGACCAAATTAGTGAGTTAGATGTTTTTCAAGCTTTTGCAACAATTAGTGAGCAAGAAGGTTATGTCAAACCAACACTAACAACGGGACCTGCTATAACAATTAATAAAGGTCGACACCCTGTCGTTGAAAAAGTTATGAAAGATCAGATGTATGTACCGAATGATGTTAGTATGGACAAGACTAGTCAAATATTATTAATAACAGGGCCAAATATGTCAGGGAAAAGCACGTACATGCGGCAGGTGGCATTAACGGTCATTATGGCACAGATTGGTTGCTTTGTGCCGGCTGACCAGGCAATGCTCCCTATTTTCGATAAAATCTTTACGCGAATTGGAGCTGCTGATGATTTAGTTGCTGGTCAGAGTACATTTATGGTAGAAATGCTTGAGGCTAGACATGCCCTTACTCATGCAACAGAAAACAGCTTAATTCTGCTTGATGAAATTGGTCGTGGGACCAGCACCTATGATGGGATGGCACTTGCTCAAGCCATCATTGAATACGTCCATAATGAAATTGGTGCCAAAACGCTCTTTTCAACACATTATCATGAGCTAACAAGCTTAGAGCAATCATTAGTTAACCTTAAAAATATTCATGTGCGCGCCGAGGAATATGAAGGAGAGGTTGTCTTTTTGCACCAAATTGAGGAGGGAGCCGCTGATGAAAGTTACGGTATTCATGTGGCCAAGCTTGCCCAACTACCAGCCGCATTAATTGAGCGAGCTGCTGTCATTTTAGCTGAACTAGAAGCTAAGCAGACGGAATACGAACACGCTAACAAGCAATCGGTTCAACTCAGCTTTTTTGGAAACGAGCCGGAGATGGCCAAGCAAGTACAGGTTAAAGATTACGGTAAAATTGCTGCTGCAATTGAAAGTTTTAACTTGATGGAAATGACACCTATGGACGCGATGAATGAGCTTTATCAACTTCAGAAAAAAGTAAGAGAGGAGCGTCAATAAGTCGTGAAAATTCAAATGATGCCTGATGCTCTAGCAAATAAAATTGCTGCGGGTGAGGTAGTAGAACGCCCGGCATCGGTCGTTAAAGAACTGGTTGAGAATAGTATTGATGCTGGCGCAACCGCTATAAAGATTGAAATAGAAGAAGCAGGCTTAAAAAAAATAAAAATAACCGACAACGGTTATGGGATGAGTGAAGCAGATGCAGAGCGTGCTTTTTTACGTCATGCAACAAGTAAAATAAAAACAGAGCAGGACCTGTTTCATGTTCGAACCTTAGGCTTTCGGGGTGAGGCACTTGCATCCATTGCAGCAGTCAGTCAGTTAACGGTAAAAACAGCGACTGGTGATCAGGCTGGCACGCTATTAAAGCTTGCAGCGGGCAAAGTCGTTGAGCGTCATAAGAGTGATGCAAGAAAAGGGACTGAGATTTGGGTGGAACACTTATTTTATAACACCCCTGCCCGCTTAAAATATATGAAGACAATCCATACTGAATTAGGCCATATAACTGATGTCATTAATCGGATTAGCTTATCTCATCCAACTATTCGCTTTGACCTTCTTCATAATGGTAAGGCGTTGTTTCAATCAAATGGTCGTGGTGACTTACTTCAGATTATTGCTCAGATCTATGGTGTGTCAGTCGCTAAGAAAATGATTAAGGTTAACCATGAAACCCTCGACTACAACATTTATGGCTTTGTTGCAAAACCGGAAATAACACGTGCTTCCAGGAGTTATATGTCAACTATTGTGAATGGACGCTTCGTTAGGAGTATCTCGCTCAATAAAGCAATACTAGCTGGCTATCACACGTTACTTCCGATTGGGCGTAGTCCAATTGCGATCGTTCAGATTGAGATGGATCCAATTCTTGTAGATGTCAATGTTCATCCAGCCAAGCTTGATGTAAGATTTAGTAAAGAGAAAGAACTTTTCTATGCTGTTGAGGAGACAATAAAGCAAGCTTTTCGCAAGGAAACATTAATTCCAACTGCTAAGCCGAAACCAGAAAAACAACCAGCCACGATTCAAGAAACATTACAATTTGATTATGACGTGACGATGGTCAATAAAGACAACGCAGCTCACAACATTGAAAATAGGCAGGTGCCTAAACAAGTTGACCAAGGCTTAGCAGAAGCTAGTTTAGCAACTTCAGAACAATTGAATGATGATTTAGTATATGACGAGCAAAAATTACCAGTCATTGAAACTGAGCAAGAGATAAAGCATACCAAGGCTGAAACTGTCTTAAACGCTGAGTATGTACCTAGCCCAGAGCGTATTCCTGTTATGTATCCATTGGCTCAACACCATGGCACTTATATTATTGCTGAGAATGAGCAAGGTTTATACATGATTGACCAGCACGCGGCCCAAGAGCGAATTAAATATGAATTTTATCGAGACAGAATTGGCCAAGTTGAAAGTGATCTACAAGAGCTGCTACTCCCGTTGACCTTTGATTTTACTAACCAAGAAGCAATGGTAATTGAGCAATATCAAGATCAATTAAAACAAGTTGGCCTTTTCTTTGAACACTTTGGCCAAACCACTTATTTAATTCGTGCCTACCCAACCTGGTTTCCAATTGGCCAGGAAGAAGAAACAATTCGTGACATGGTCAATCAGGTTAAGGAAGAGGAAAAGATTGATCTTGCTAAGCTTAGAGAAGACGCAGCAATCTTAATGGCGTGTAAGAAGTCAATTAAAGCAAATCATCATTTAAACCATAACGATATGTTGCAGTTACTTGAAGATTTAAGAGGAACGACCGATCCATTTACTTGTCCGCATGGTCGCCCAATTATTGTTGAGTTTACCAGCTATGACTTAGAAAAGATGTTTAAACGTGTTATGTAAAAGGAGTTAGGTTATGAAGCAACCTGTAATAGCCATTGTTGGGCCGACTGCGGTTGGAAAAACAAGCTTAAGTATTGAAGTAGCCAAGGCATTTAATGGAGAGATTATTAGTGGAGACTCCATGCAAGTATATAAAGAGATGAATATTGCAACGGCAAAAGTAACCGATGAAGAAAAAGCAGGCATTCCTCATCATCTTCTTGACATCAAAGAGCCGGATCAGGCTTATTCAGTAGCTGAATTTCAGAAACATGTTCAGAAGCTGATCATTGACATTAAGGAACGCGGTAATGTGCCAATCATTGTGGGTGGCACAGGACTCTATATTCATGCAGCTCTTTTTAATTATCAGTTTTCTGAACAGAAACGTGATCCCGTTATTCAGGCTAAAATTGAGCAAGAAATTGAACAAAAGGGAATCGCAGAAGTCTATCAAAGACTGAAGCGCATGGATCCAATTCATGCTGAGAAAATACACCCCAATAACCGAAGACGTCTGGTTAGAGCTCTGGAAGTGTTAGAAACGACAGGTCAAATACAATCACAAAGGCAATCGGCTGAACCACTAGCTTCTCCGTATAACCCGATCCTACTTGGTTTGGATATGGAACGATCGTTATTGTATCAGCGAATTAATCAACGGATAGACGAGATGGTTAGATTAGGTGTCGTAAACGAAGCGCAGCACTTTTATCAGCTGGGATTAAAAAATGCCCAGTCCATGAAAGCAATTGGTTATAAAGAGTTTATTCCTTATTTTGAAGGTGAATATGATTTAGAAACAGCCATTGAGCTTTTAAAGCGTAATTCAAGGCGCTATGCAAAGCGGCAATATACGTGGTTTAAAAATAAAATGCAGGTCAACTGGTATCCGATCACTCCTGAAGAAAGAGCTGAAGTTTTTAAAAAAATTATTAAAGATTTAGCAGGAGTTTTAGAAACTATCTAGAATATTAGTATATTAGAGATAGAAAAGAGGAGGAAATAGCATGGCTCAATCTGTTAACATTCAAGATCAGTATTTAAACGCGTTAAGAAAGGATCATGTTCAGGTCACCGTTTTCTTAACAAATGGATTCCAATTAAGAGGGATTGTTAAAGCCTTTGATAATTTTACTGTCTTATTAGAGACAGAAGGTAAACAACAACTAATCTTTAAACATGCCATATCAACTTTTTCACCTGCAAAAAATGTAACATTAGAAAAGGAATAGATGTTGTAGAGATGCTAGTATTGTGGTAACAAAGCGCAATTAGTAAAGCATCAGTTAAACAATAATTGTATGGCGGTGGCGGCTCGTTACTTGCTATAGTCTTAGCATATCTATTTAAAATAAGGTACTGTATACGTTTGGTGTAAATACGTATACAGTACCTTATTATGCTTTCTCAGCGGTATAGAATAAGCCACCATTAACGATCTCAAAGCTAATTTTAGGTTGGAAAAGCACTTGGATATTTTGCTTTTCCTTCTCATACTGTTGCTGATCTAAATTTGGGTTACGCTGATAAAAGTATTCAAGGAGCTTAAGTTCTTCACTCATTTCATGGTAAGACTGTTCTGCCCAGCTGTGTTGCTCATGCTGAAGTTTCTCTAGAATATAATGCTCAATACGTAGAAATGCATGATTAAGTGTAATTAATGGAGTGATGGAGTAGCAGAAGTCTGGTGTGATTCCAGTCCATTCTTTTTCCTTAAGCCAAGTAATGGCTTGATCAATAATTACACCATTTATAAGGTTAATACCAAACGAAAATAGCGACTCATGCTTGGTCTTTCCCACAAAGGTTAGCTTCAAATTAATGATAAACCAAGGATAAAGAGGAGTTTGTTCTGCCACCTCTGTTTTCTGATAAAGTGAGGTGAACTTTCCTTTTTCAAGGACATCTAGACAGATTGTTTTAAAACGTTCTGTACCTAGGTAGATATATTGAACGTCTTTGCTGGCCAGCTCAAACTGAGTCGTAAAACTGACCTTCATTGGTTGTCCAACTTGATTTAGTTTTTTTACATACTGCCAATAAAATGGTCGATTCATTAGCTTTTCATCCATTTCATCAGTCAATTGAACGTGAATTGCCTGTTGGTCTACGTCAACCTCACACTTATTATCGCTAAAATAGTCAATAAGAAAATTATGAAGATTCTCTATTTCCATGTTCTGCACCTGACCAATCATGATAGGCGATCACCTCCGCTAAATTATCCATTTTAATTTTTACTTCGCCAATGCTTGTTGATTGCTGCATAATTGCAGTGAGTTCATCTTCAATATTACCGATATTTAAGTCTGCCAGTATTTGATCTAAGTGGCCAATGACACGCTGAAAGAGATGGATTTTTTTGTACAACAATTGCAGGACATGGTCTTCAATTGTGTTCTCAATAGAAAAGTTATAAATTTTCACATCATGTTCTTGACCAAACCGATGAATACGCCCAATACGTTGTTCAACGCGCATCGGATTCCATGGCAAATCATAATTAACTAAGTGATGGCAAAATTGTAGGTTAATCCCTTCTCCACCGGCCTCAGTTGCGATTAATACTTGCGCATGGTCTTTGAAGAGCTGCTTCATCCAATCTTTTTTTCCGCGTTTAAATCCACCCCGGAAAGGAACTGAGCTGATGCCATGCTCTTTTAATAACCATTGTAGATATATTTGGGTCGCGCGATATTCGGTAAAAACAATGCATTTGTCATTAATTGATTTAATTAGTTCCACTAGCTTTAAAGCTTTGGCATGATGAGGCAATTGTTCGATTTGCGTTAACAAGCTCGTATGCTGTTCTTTCTGTTTAAGTAAAGAAGTATAGAGTGCTTCTCTTGATGAGCAAAATTCCCTTAAAAATAATGTTCTACTTACATTTTGCTTGGTAAAGTTAGCCTGTTCAAGCTCATGGTAGAAAGCTAGCTCTTCATCTGTAAGTGTGACAGTTATTGTTTCGACGTGTCGTTTGGTAAAGTCTAACTCAGTCTCATGACGAAGGTTTCTCACCATTACCTTCTGAATCAAACGTTTTAATTGATCATCTAGGACAGTGGTTCCTTTATCAAATGTTTTAAGGAAGGATTGTTGATCACCTAATAACCCTGGTCTAAGCAGTGTCACTAAATTAAATATATCTGTTAGTTTATTTTGAATGGGAGTAGCCGTTAATAATAAGCAGTATTTCTTTGACAAAGCTTGGATAAGCTGATAGTTTTTTGTTTGATGGTTTTTTAATTTATGTGCTTCATCAATAAGTAAAAAATCAAAATGCTGCTCTAGGACGGCACTTCGATGTGGCTCCCGCTTAATTAAATCAATTGAAGTAATCATCACATCTTGATTAGACCAGCAAGGATTTTTTTTGGCAATGGTCGTTCTTATAAAGAATTTCTCATAGAGCTCACTTGCCCACTGATTAACTAATGAGGCAGGCACTATAATTAATGCTTTGGTGATTAATCCTCTAAGCATATACTCTTTTAAAATTAACCCAGCCTCAATTGTTTTCCCTAAACCAACCTCATCAGCCAGGATGGCACGACCATTCATGTTATGCATGACTTTCTTTACTGTATCTATCTGGTGCTGTAGGAATCGGACGTGCTTCAGTTGTTCTAAAGCTTTTAGTGTATTAGAGCTGGGCACTAGAAGTGTATTAGCAACTTGATAGGCACGCTCAAAACTCTTCCAATCTGAGAAAGGTCCGTTTTGATTAATTTTTTCGAGATAGTGATCGACAAATGTCAGATCACGATTAAGTTCAATATGCATGAAGAGACCGCCTTCTGAAGTAAAGTCTTTTTAGAGATTTAAGATAATACTAGTATTGACAACTTAGCCATTTTTATGACGATAAAAAAATTTAAAAAATGGGGTGAAAGCTAGTTTGTTATTCACGGAGGTAAGCGTGAGGGAACGAGGGGCGATGATCTTAGCTAATAAAATAACCGAACAAGCATGTGCTCATTCGGTCATTGTTATTTATCTTCTAGCCTGAATATTTTAATAATTAGGCTTGTTGGTTTTTTTTATTTTTCCTTTCCAATCCTTGAAGCCACCTTTTAAATCATGAATTTGCTGGTAGCCCTCCTTATGGAGTAACCATGCTGCTCGAGTTGAGCGGGTACCGGATTGGCAATACAAATATATAGGCATATCTTTCCGCATTTCCTTCATACGTTGTTTGAATTGTGAAACCGGTATGTTACGTGCACCCCAAATGTGACCAGCGTCAAAGTCTTTTTGCTCTCTGACATCAATTAGCTGTGCTTTTCGATAACCTTCCCTAAATTCAGTTTCTGTAAGAGTTGTTAATATTTTTTTAGTTTTAAAGTAACGGTACAGTGTGAAGCCAATGTAACCAATTACAATAAATAAAATAACAATCCAGTCCCATGCTAAAGCTAAAGTCATAAACATCTTTCGTTCCCCTTTTTTTAATACAGATTAACTGACCGTAAGCCCCTCCATAAAATAAATTCAGGTTGGGACTCGCCAGTTAGTAAGCCCATTCATTCAGAGGCCGTTCTTTAGAAGGCCGTTTGTTAATCATCCTTTTTGGTTGATACCCGTGGTGCTAACAATTAGTGGCGATAAAGAAAGTCTCATCTGGTTGAACGTTCACCTGATCAGTCTGTCTATATTATACGATGTTTATTAATTATTTTCAAAATGAAATGTTTATTTAGAGTAATTAAAAGCCGATTTGACTTGTCTCTGTTCAGAAACTATTGTATTCTTTAAAGAGTAATTAATTGGTTAGGTAAAGATTGTTTGAAGAATGGGGGAGACTTATGCCGACACCTAGTATGGAAGATTATATAGAACAAATTTACATGTTAATTGAATCAAAGGGCTATGCACGGGTATCCGATATTGCTGAAGCTCTTGAGGTTCATCCTTCCTCCGTTACAAAAATGGTTCAAAAATTAGACAAAGACGGTTATCTTAATTATGAGAAGTATCGTGGCTTAATCTTAACACCACAAGGTAAAAAAATCGGAAAACGTTTAGTATATAGACATGAATTGCTTGAGCAGTTTCTTGAAATCATTGGTGTAGACGCCGCTAATATTTATACAGATGTTGAGGGGATTGAGCACCACTTGAGCTGGAACTCAATTGATCGAATTGGCGATCTTGTTCAATATTTTGAAAAAAACCCAGATCGAGAAAAAGAACTTGCTATCTTAAGAGAAGAAGCGGATCAAGAAGAATAACTGAATCAGATTAGTCTGATTCAGTTATTTTTTTGTAGCAGATGCATATCTATTACACAAATAGATATGAGGAGAATGCGAATGATTGTTGATGGTGTCTTTTCCGGTGGTGGCGTTAAATCGTTTGCTTATATTGGTGCTTTACAGGCATGTGAAGAAAAAGGAATCCAATTTGCCAGAGTTGCCGGTAGTTCAGCGGGGGCAATTGTTGCTGGCTTACTTGCAGCGGGATATCAAGCTAAAGAGCTAAAGGAAATCATGCTTAATCTCGATCTTCAGCAATTTCTCGATGGAGGCAAGCTGGAGAAATACTTTCCCTTTGCAAAATGGTTGGCTGTTTATCGAACGCTAGGTTTATATAAAGGGGATCGACTTGAACTGTGGCTGGCAGAGCTATTAAAAGAAAAGGGAATTGTGTCCTTTAATGATATTACCAAGGTTGAAATGAAGATAACAACAGCGGACCTTACGCTTGGTCGATTAATTATTTTGCCAGATGACTTGACTAAAATATATGGTATAAACCAAAATGCTTTTTCGGTAGCGAAGGCAATTCGAATGAGTGCGAGCTTACCCTATTTTTTTCGACCGATTAAGCTATTTGATCAACAGGCAAGAAAGCATTTACTCGTAGATGGTGCTTTATTAAGTAGCTTGCCAATGGGAATCTTTAAAACCGATCAGTCAAAGCAAAAGCGTCCTGTTCTTGGGTTTCAACTACAGTCTAAAGAAAATTATTTTACTAACTTTCAAATAGATAATGGTCTACGCTTTACCAAGACGCTGATTGGAACTATGCAACATGCTCAAGATCTAAAATATATTGAGCAGCATGATAAACGAAATATTATTTTTTTAGATACGGATGCTGTTAACGTCGCAGACTTTGGGCTTTCGCAACAAAGACGCGAGCAATTAATCGAAAAGGGCTATCATAAAACAAAGCACTTCTTACAAAAGCAGCTTGTTTAGTTTTAATTCCGCAATTAACTTAGATGAATGTATTTTATAATTGTTTTTACAAGTTCCAAACACGAACATTAAGCAAGGTTTCGTAAATATTCAAATAAGACGAGTGAGCTGAAGTAGCTCACTCGTCTTATCTTTGTTTTGCCGGTATTATTAGAAGAATATGTGACTGCCAGCAGGTCGGTCTAGGTTACAAGGAAGCGCGGTCTTTTTTATTTGCTTTCTTTCCCTCAATAACTCGAAGATGAGGTGGATTTGAAGCTCTCTTTTTTGCGATTGGTGTAACCTTTCTTTGAGTGCTATTTTTCTTCTTCTTTTGAGTTTGAGCGAAACGTCGATTTGTCATCTTTGCTGCGCGTCGGTATTTCTTCAACTCATCGGTCATTCTTTGTTGTGGTTTGAATAAATAAACGAGAAGATAAACAAATGCGCCTATTCCAGCTAAAATTAGTATATTATTAAATAAAGAAGTTGTTTGAAAGAAGAGTTGATAGAAGAAACCAATTGTTGCGAACAGGATAACAGTGTATACTAAAACAGTTCGAAGTCCTTTCATATGATGTACTCCTCCTTTTTTGTCGTAGAATAAACTTGCTACTATTTTCCCTCTATAATAGAATCTTAATCACTTAATTAACTATATTATCGTCTTTTAAATTAAATTTATGCAATGCAAAGTGTTTTTTTGCAATTTCTTTCACGATGCATAGCGGACTTGAAATTTGGACAAGTTAGCAATGAGGTGAATACTTATGATTAAACAAGAGAAAAAGAAAGAGTCAATTCAGTCACTTAGATGGCGTGTTGCAGAAGCTGGTTTTTTTGGTGGTCTTCTTTGGAGTAGTGTCGGGGTATTTGCTTCGTATTTTAATTTTACTAAAGTATCACCTTCTTCACTAACACTACAGCTGTTCTTTCGTGCTAACTGGATCATGCACTGGCAGGGAGAGTTATTAGCCATTCTTATATTAAGTATTATATCAATAGTTTTAGCATATCTATACTACTTTTTTTTAAAGAACCTAACGGGTATGATGCCAGGCTTGCTTTATGGCATCGGGATCTGGCTAGCTATTTTTTTAGGTCTGTCAAACTGGTTTGAATCTGTCCCTAGTCTTGTGACCCTGAGTAAAGATACGATTGTAACAACGATTTGTATATTCATATTATATGGTGTCTTTATTGGTTACACCATCTCCTATGATTTTATGGATTACAATTCCGAGCAACAATAGCTGCATTAGAGCTTGTCATCTTCACAACACGACAAAATGTGGTACACTGATAGGTGGGAAATGTTTTTTTAACATAGTGAAGGGTGGATCAGATGATGAGTAAATTAGTAAACCTTAAGCAAGCCATTGAAAAACAGGATTTGGATGCATTAATTATAACCAATGCCTTTAATCGTCGGTACATATCAGGTTTTACAGGAAGTGCGGGAGTTGTAATTGTAACGAAAACAGAGCAACTCTTTGTCACAGACTTCCGCTATGTGGAGCAGGCTGCTAAGCAAGCAGTTGATTTTGAAATAATTCAGCATAAGCAAGCAATTGTTACGGAGATTGCCACTCAACTTAGCAAAAGAAAGTTAAAAAAAATTGGTTTCGAACAAACTGATTTAACCTACGCCAATTATCAGGCCTATAATAGTGCTGTTGAAGGTGAGCTTGTCCCGACTTCAGGAATTGTTGAGCAGCTACGAACAATTAAAACAGAGGAAGAATTAGCGATTATGCAGCAGGCTGCAAATATTTCTGATGCTGCCTATGCCCATATTTTAAAATTTGTTAAACCTGGTATTACTGAAATTGAAGTATCTAATGAACTAGAATTCTTCATGAGAAAGCAAGGCGCTACCTCATCAAGTTTTGATATTATTGTTGCTTCAGGTGTTCGCTCAGCGTTGCCACATGGGGTAGCGAGTGAAAAGAAAATTGAGCAAGGTGAGCTTGTTACACTTGATTTTGGTGCTTTATATCAAGGGTACTGCTCGGATATAACGCGAACGTTTGCAGTTGGGGATATTTCAGATCAATTACGTGATATTTATGACACCGTTTTGGAAGCGCACTTACGGGGATTGCGTGGTACCAAAGCAGGAATGACTGGTAAAGAAGCTGATGCGCTAGCACGAGATTACATAACAGAGAAGGGCTACGGCAATTGCTTTGGTCATGGTACTGGTCACGGCTTAGGCATTGAGGTTCATGAGTCACCGCGCTTGTCACCATCAGATGAAACGGTGTTGCAGGAGAACATGGTTGTCACTGTTGAACCAGGTGTGTATGTGCCAAATGTTGGCGGGTGTCGAATTGAAGATGATATCATCATCTTGAAAGATGGAAATAAAAGCTTGAACAGTGCACCGAAAGAACTTATTATATTATAGGTAGCTAAAAGCTACTGAGAGGTTTTAGGGAGGATAAAGTAATGATTTCAGTTAATGATTTTAAAACAGGATTGACCATTGAATTTGATAACGGTATTTGGCAAGTACTAGAATTTCAACATGTTAAACCTGGTAAGGGTGCAGCCTTTGTGCGAACAAAGCTACGTAATTTGCGTAATGGAAACATTCAGGAAAAAACCTTTCGTGCTGGGGAAAAAGTAGCTAAAGCCCATATTGATAACCGTAAGATGCAATACTTGTATGCTTCTGGAGAAATGCATACCTTTATGGATATGGAGTCTTATGAGCAAACAGAAATTCCTGCTGGACAAATTGACTACGAATTAAAGTTTTTAAAAGAAAACATGGAAGTAAATATTATGTCATATCAAACTGAGACAATTGGTGTAGCCTTACCCAATAACGTTGAACTAGAAGTTGTTGAAACTGAGCCAGGTATTAAAGGTGATACGGCAAGTGGCGGCTCAAAACCAGCAGTAATGGAAACAGGCTTAACTGTTCAAGTACCTTTCTTTGTTAATATTGGTGATCGCTTAATTGTAAGTACCTCTGATGGGAAATATGTATCACGCGCATAAAACAATAATGAAAAGCATCAACTAAATGAAGCTTAGCTGAATTTAGTTGATGCTTTTTTATTCGCTTTCTTGGTTCTTAGCAACATGGAGAAGAAAAGGGCAAGTAGATATTTTGCCGAATAACCCCGTTCGTATAAAGCTATCGTTATTAAGTTGCAAGAAGGATATGTTCTGATTTCCGTGGGTGTTTGAACTATACCTTGTAAGTCTTGAACACAGCAGGTCTTGGTTTCAGAAGTAGTAAATCCCAGCATCTTCGCTTATTGACTGATAATAAGCGCTATTTTCGTTTCTACTTTTGATTTTGGACTAACTCATTCATGATGAATACCTACCTAAGTGAAGATAAGTAATGGATGCGAATCCTCTCCTGTGGGAATAGGATGAGCTGAAGATTCACTGTGTGAAGTGTTAGACTAACCCCGTCACGTCCTGGAACAACGTTTAACTGACTTACATCCTGTAGCCAGAAGCCAGCTCCGCGGAGAGCGATCCCATTGCTTTTCGGAACGGCATAACGCGCCGAACTGATATGAAAGTCAATCTGGGTAGTGCATGCACACTCCCCCAAACACGTGCAAGGCTTAATGACTGTTTTCAGTGTCTGAAAAGTTGAGGAGTTTAGAATTAACTTATTGGGTACTGAATACACATGAATACTGCTCCGAAAGATAGCGAAACTCTCCTGCTTGTCATAATCAGTTGTAGACATCATATATTAGAAGTAATCATAGTCTAATGATTGAAGGTGATTAAACTGTTACCAAACGACATCCTTAAAATAATCCCAAAGCGATTCCATCAAGAGTTAAATTCAATTAGTGGCAGTAGACTAATTGAAGAGATACGGATAAGAATAAACAAGCCAATTGAACTTGTGTTTCAAAATCATTTTAATTTCATTGCGGAGTATACTGTCACTGTTGAAGATGGTCATTATATCCTCAATCAATTAAGTGAATTTTCGCGCTATCGTTTAGAAGAGGAGCTTAGACAAGGCTATGTCACTTTAGCTGGCGGACATCGTGTTGGTATTGCTGGTCAAACTGTTGTTCAAAATCAATCAGTTAAACAAATTCAAACAATTAGTTCATTTAATATACGACTAGCTCGTGAAAAGATTGGGGTGGCGAACACGGCAATTAAATACTTATTTGAGAGTGGTCAATATTTAAATACCTTAATTATTGGACCACCTCAATCAGGCAAAACAACCTATTTGCGCGATTTAGCCAGAATTATCGCAACCGGTTGGGGACAAACACCTGCCTATAAAGTTGGCATCGTTGATGAGCGATCAGAAATAGCAGCTTGTAAAGGTGGACAGTCACAATATCAGCTTGGCGATCGTTACGATGTGCTGGATCACTGTCCGAAAAGTGAAGGCATGATGATGTTAATACGTTCAATGTCCCCCGACGTGCTAATTGTTGATGAAATTGGTTCAGAGCGTGATGTCCAAGCTATTTTAGAAGCTAGTCGTGCAGGTGTGGCGGTTTTATGTACAGCGCACAGCATGAATTTAACTCAACTAAAGAAACGGAGTCAATTCCAATATTTACTAAAAGAAAACTATTTTGACCGTTTTATTATCTTAAATCGAACAAATCGGACAAGCATTCAAGTTTTGAATGAGAATGGAGAAAATATTGCTTTGAAGCGGGGGGAGCGTCATGAATTGGATTGGAGCGATTTTGCTAATTACAGCAACGTCATTAATCGGCTTTGAATATGCTGAGCGGTTAAAGCAGAGACCAAAGCAAATCTTGCAGCTAAAGGTTGCTTTACAAATCATGGAATCAGAAATTATTTATAGCTATACAACAATTGGACAGATATGTCTTAAAATAGCTGAGCAATCACCCAAGCCATGCAATTATTTTTTCGCTAGTATTGGTCGGCAATTAAGTTACCATGATAATCTTTCGACACTTTGGAATAGTGAATTAATTAAGTTAAAAAATTGCTCAGCCTTAAAACAACAGGAAATTGATATTTTAAAGCAATTCGGCTATACACTGGGTACGTTTGATGCGAAAGAACAAAGAAAACAAACGCAATTAGCTTGTGTACATCTTGATCGATTATTTCAAGAAGCGCAGGTTGACCACTTAAAGCTGGGAAAGGTCTATCAAGGAATTGGTTTACTTAGTGGCATTCTAATGACGTTAGTTTTAATGTAGAAGGGAGTTAACGATAATGCAACAGGATGTTTCATTAATTTTTCAGATTGCCGGAATTGGCGTAGTTGTCGCCATGATCCATACTATCTTAAAGCAAATGGGGAAAGAAGAATACGCTCAATTCATCACATTGGTAGGTTTTATTATTGTCCTAATGATGGTCATGAATAGTATTGCTGATTTATTTCAGCAAATTAAATCTGTCTTCCTATTTCAAGGATAAAGAATGCTAATTGTCCAAGTCATTCTTATTGGCTTTGTCGCTGCGCTCCTTATTACATTAATAAAAGCTTATCAGCCAACTATTGCCTTAGTTTTATTAATAATCACAACCTGTTTACTATTTTATTTTATTCTAGCTCCTGTTACTGAAATTATTAGTCTACTTAGAGATTTAGCCAATCAATATCGCATTAACTTTATTTACCTGGATACTGTTTTTCAAATTATTGGTATTGCATACTTAACAGAATTAGGGGCTCAGCTTACTAATGACGCTGGTCTTGGATCAATTGCATCAAAAATTGAACTAGTAGGTAAAGTGTTAATTCTAATCGTTTCAGTACCTGTTTTAACAGCAGTTATCGAAGCCATTATTCGCTTTATTCCTCAATAGCTTAGCGAATATACGGGAGGCTAATTCCTGATGAAGAAACTAATCACGCTTATAGGTATCATCGTGTTGAATTTGACAAGCCATACCCTGCCAGTTTATGCAGAGCAAGAGGTCCAACAACCGGAAATACAATTGTTTGACCAACTAGAAACAGAGCCATTAACTGATTTCTGGCAGGAGTTGAGATATGATTATGAGGATTATTTACCTGAGATCAATCGACTGTCTGTGAAGGAAATGATAACAAATAGCTCAGGTCTTTCGATAACAAGCTTGTTTAGAGCTTTCTTCGAGCTAACAGCTCATGAATTAATGGCAAGTAGTAAACTATTGGGTCAATTAATCGTCATTAGTCTGATTTCGGCTTTTCTTAAAAATATGCAAGCATCCTTTCAATCTGAGTCGGTTAGCACAGTTGCTAACCTCGTACTTATTATTTTACTAACAACTTTGGCCATACAAAGCTTCACGGTTGTAGGAGCGCTAATTACAGATGTGGTTAGTCAAATTCATAGCTTTGTTCTGGCTCTGTTACCATTACTACTTGGTTTAATGGCAATGATGGGAGGCATCCTTTCAGCTTCGTTCTTCCATCCAGTCATTATTACGTTTCTAAATATAACGGTCGTTATAACAGATAAAGTTGTGCTACCGCTTATTTATTTTTCCTTATTATTGCATTTAGTTAGTCTATTAAATAAAACCTTTCAGTTAACAAAACTAGCGGACCTGTTAAGACAAGTTGCTCTTGGTTTACTTGTCATTTGTCTTAGTGTTTTTTTAACTGTTTTGTCAGCCCAAGGTGCTATTTCATCAGTTCAAGATGGCTTGACTGTGAAAACGACTCAATTTGTAACCAATAATTTTATTCCAGTCGTTGGCAGGATGTTCTCTGAGGCGACGGATACTATTTTTGCAACAACGCAAATTTTGAAAAATGGTTTAGGTGTGTTTGGCTTTATATTTATTCTACTCATGGTTGCCGTTCCCATTATTAAAGTAGCCATTATTGGTCTTTCTTATAAGCTGGTAGCAGCTATTCTGCAACCGATCGGTGAGGTTCAGATTGTCAAAAGTGCAACAGCCATTTCAGAGCATATTTTTTATTTGTTGGCAGCTTTGCTTGTTGTTTCCTTTATGTTTGTCATGACAATCGTTATTTTATTAGTTGCTAGTAATCTCACTTTAATGATGCGTTAAGAAAGGAAGTGACTAGTTTGCGTATAATTATCGATTGGCTAACCAATATTATTATTTTAATGATTATCATGATGATTGTCATGATGATTCTACCAGATAAAAAAATGAAACGTTATGCTCAATTTAGCTTATCAATTATCTTTCTCTTTTATTTTATTCAACCTATTGTGCAATTGTTTAATATGAATATCCAGACTGATGCCAGTAAATTGATTGATTCATTATTTAGTCAAAATGGTAGTGAAAACATCGAACAAACAATTAATCTTCAAAAAAAAGATATACAAGCCTCGACTCATGCATATGTTATAGAAGAGCTTGGCAATCAAGTTAAGACAGAGCTTGAGGATGAATTTGCAAGCTTGTATGGTTTTCGCATAACCCAAATTACATTTGACCATGTTTCAGATGAGCTCTCCACTGAATTAGCCAATGTTTCAGTCTATGTAGAGGAGGAAACCTTCAATAATATTCATATCAAGCCCGTCTGGATTAATACTGAAGAGCCCGGTAACGAGTCCACTTATTTTCATGAAAATTATCAGGCAATGCAACAATGGCTAAGTCAAGCTCTAGAGATGGAGCATGAACAGCTTACTATTTATTGGGAGGGGGGGTAGCGTTGGAAAATCCACTCAAAAAATGGTTAGACTGGCTTTCCCCTAATAAAGGTCCAGAATCAAAGCCAAAACTAACAAAAGCAAATTACATTGTCATTTTAGCGTGTCTAGGTGTCCTACTCTTAATTATTAACCAGTTCTTCTCAATAGATGATAGACAAGCTAAGGATAGTGCCGTTAATCAAACTGATGAAGATCAAGATTCAACTGTCTTTTTAAATAAGGATAGTGATGATCCACTTACAGAACTTGAGCTAACCTATCAAGCTGATTTACAAGGCATTCTTGAGAAGATTTCTGGTGTGTCAAATGTAGAGGTAATGGTCAATCTAGACGCAACAAGTGAGCAAGTTTTTGAAAAGAATCTTATTGTTGGGACACAATCTACAGTGGAAAATGACCAGGGCGGTGGAACAAGAAACATTGAAGATTTAACTGAAGAACAACAAGTGGTTGTTGTTCGCCAAGGTGATCAGGAAATCCCACTAATTGTACAAAGTAAGAAGCCAACAGTAAGGGGTGTACTTGTAGTGGCAGAAGGCGTTGAACAAATGCAGCTTAAACAATGGGTTACTGAAGCGGTTTCAAGAGTGTTAGATGTACCACCACATCGTATTTCTATCATGCCAAGAAGTGAAGGAGAGGGTTAAGGTGTTAAAAAAGCAAACGGTTTGGTTACTAACTTTATTAAGTTTAATGGTCGTTTTAAGTGTGTACTATATGAATTCTCCAACCGGAGAAGATTTGGCATTTATCTTTCAAGAGGAAGGTGATGAACAGCAATTAACAGATCCACCAGCAGAAGATGATGGCAACATAACTGATGATGGTGAATTAACAACGTCATCTGTTACCTCTGAGAATGACCTGTTTACCATTATTCGCATGGAACTTGCACAATCTAGAAGCAGTCGGCTAGAACAGTTAGAAACAGTTGTTGCTTCTGGCACAGCTAGTTCAGAAGAAAAGAATAAGGCATATGATGAGATAAAAGCGATGGATGCACTCTCATCAAAGGAACTTATTGTTGAAGAAACGTTAAAATCAGAATATGGCTATCCAGATGTTCTTGTTCGAACAATGGATGAGAGTATTGTAGTCACAATTAAAGCGGATGAACTTTCTGAGACAGAAGCAAATCATATTATGAGAATGGTCTATGATGAATTTGGACCGTTACAAGTAGAAGTTAAATTTCAACCAGCAAGTTCGTAGTATGGTATTTCTTTAGATAGTGAGGGGCTTGTGCTGATTGTCAGACCAAATATCCTTCAAATGCTCGAACTTATATGGCAAGATTTAACGTAGTAACCTTTGAGGTTACGATCTTGTTAAACTACTACTTGCAAATAAATGACAATTTAAATATTGATTTTTTTATAATTGGAAAAAAGAATTAAAAAAACCTCACAATAGCTAGATCTGATTAAACGGGTATAATTATATGCTCGTTTTTTTGTTTGAGTTAAACGGTAGGTATTACCTCAGAAAAAATTGCTGCAATTACTGTGCTAGATAAATTAATATGCTAAATCCGACCCTAGAAAAAGCCGACCTAATTAGACAGCCTTACCTGAATCTATTACAATAAGAGAAACAAATGTTGAAGTTTTGGTGAACTTTTAATAAAATGTTAAGAGTAATCATTAGTACCTGTTATTAATATTTAGTATTTAATCTTAGATTTTAAACAATAAGGAGCGTAATAAGATGATAAAAATTTCCGAAATTAAAGAATTAATAAAAGTATTAGATGCATCCTCCGTAGATGAACTTGTCTATGAATTTGAAAACGAGAAGTTAAAGCTGAAAAAAAATGTTCCAACATTTGAGTCAGTACCTGTACAGACTGCTCAGCCGATAGTAACACCAGCTATTGAGCTAGCCGACGATAAACAGCCAGTAACGGTTGAAAAGGTTCAACCAGATTATGATTATGAAATTACTTCACCAATGGTTGGTACCTTTTACTTGTCTTCCTCACCTGAAACTGGTCCTTATGTGAAAATAGGTGATCAGGTAACTAAAAAGTCAGTTGTCTGTATCGTTGAAGCAATGAAGTTGTTTAACGAGATTGAAGCTGAAGTTGATGGCGAAGTAGTAACAATATTAGCAGAGAATGGCGAACTAGTTGAGTATGGCCAGCCTCTATTTGGGATAAAACAGAAGTAGGGGGATAATAACAATGCTGAAAAAAATATTAATTGCGAATCGCGGTGAGATTGCGGTTCGAATTATTCGTGCTTGTAAAGAATTGGGTATTAAGACAGTAGCCATTTTTTCAGAGGCAGATCGCGATGCCTTACATGTACAATTAGCTGATGAAGCATATTGTATTGGCCCAGCTAGTAGTAAGGAAAGTTATTTAAATTTCACCCCTATTATGAGCGTTGCCAACCTTACCGCAGTGGACGCGATCCATCCCGGCTATGGTTTCTTAGCTGAAAATGCTGATTTTGCGGAGCTTTGTGCAAAATGTAAAATTACCTTTATTGGCCCAAGTGTTTATGCTATTCAAAAAATGGGAACAAAAGATGTAGCACGTGAAACAATGCGACAAGCTGGTGTTCCGATTGTTCCGGGATCAGAAGGAATTATTGAATCTGAAGCCCAAGCAATTGCCTTAGCGGCTGAAATTGGTTATCCCGTCATTATTAAGGCTACTGCTGGTGGTGGTGGTAAAGGGATTAGGGTAGCGCGTGATCAAGAAGAACTGATTAAATCGATCAATGTTACCCAACAAGAAGCGGAGAAGGCTTTTGGAAACCCTGGTGTTTACTTAGAAAAATTCATTGAAGATTTTTCCCATGTTGAAATACAAGTACTAGCAGATAACTTTGGAAATGTGATACACTTAGGGGAGAGAGATTGTTCAGTACAACGTCGACTCCAAAAGCTGATTGAAGAAACCCCTTCACCAGCGATTAATTCTACTATCCGTAAAGAAATGGGTAATGCAGCAGTTAAGGCGGCACAAGCTGTTAATTATTCTGGTGCTGGTACAGTAGAATTTATTTTTGATAAAAAAGACCAAAGCTTTTATTTCATGGAAATGAATACACGCATCCAGGTAGAGCACCCTGTAACAGAAATGGTGACGGGGATTGATTTGATTAAGGAACAAATCAAGGTGGCGAGTCATGAAACGCTTGCAATTAATCAGGATGATATTCAATTTAATGGTTGGTCAATTGAATGTCGGGTTAATGCTGAAGATCCATTTAAACAATTTATGCCAACACCTGGCCAAATTGAACTTTATTTACCACCTGGTGGCTTAGGTGTTCGCGTGGACTCGGCTGCATATCCTGGCTACCGGATTCCGCCTTATTATGATTCAATGATTGCTAAATTAATCACCCATGGTAAAACGAGAGAAGAAGCAATTGAACGCATGAAAAGGGCATTAAGTGAATTTTTTATTGAAGGTGTCTCTACGACCATTCCCTTTCATCAACGTGTTTTAGAGCATGACGTTTTTCTCTCTGGAGATTTTAATACTAAATTTCTTGAACTCCATTCGATAATGAAAGATGCTACGATTGATTAAGTGCTGAACAGTTCGATTAACTCTAAAGGAGTAGATCAAAATGAATGAACAAACGGTCTTAAATGTAAGTGAAGATTTAAGCTTAGGAAAAGTAGAGATTGCGCCAGTTGTCATCGAAGTTATTGCTGGCTTGGCCACCCTTGAGGTAAAAGGGGTTTATGCAATGCGAGGTAATTTTGCGACTGATGTAGCAGAGCGTTTCGGACTAAAATCGCACGGCAAAGGAATTAAAGTTGAACTAACTGAACATGGTGTCGTCATTGATGTCTATGTTATTTTTGATTATGGTGTAGCAATTCCAATTGTTGCGCAACGCGTTCAAGAAAACATTAGGCAAACGCTAAAAAATATGACTGCACTTGAGGTTGATGAAATTAATGTCCACGTTGTCGGCGTGCAAATGGAGAAAGACAATAAAGAAAGCCACACTGACTGAAGATAATGTGGCTGGGACATAACTAAATATTGAAACTGGGTATCCGAACATTCTGACAAAGCGAAGTGTTTTACCGAAGCGCTCTATGCTTTCAGAGATTATGTTCGGATTTTCCTTATCTAATTGGGTTTTCGTCCTAGCCGTTTTTATGGCTACTGGTTTAATGTGACTCCTACTATAAGGTTCAGTCGAACAAGATAATTATCGTATAGACTTAGTTGTAAGATTCTTTAGGATTAAACTAGCTATTGCTATAGCATTTTAAAACTAGATTAGTTATGATAGTATTGAGTTTTATCGTAATATATTTGATGAAAGCAAGGAGAATCAGGATGAATCGTAGACTAGCTAGAGAAAAGGCCTTTCAAGTGCTTTTTTCTATAGATAATGAAAATTTCGACCCGAATGAAGCCATTCAATTATCAATGGAGGATGAAGCTCCAAATGAATTTCTATCTGGCGTTATCTTCGGGGTGGTTCAGCATAAAGCTGAAATCGATCAAAAAATTACCAATCATTTAGAGCATTGGTCTTTTAAGCGGTTAGCCATCGTAGAGAAAACACTGCTTAGAATTGCCACATTTGAAATGTTTTATGAGCTTGAGACACCAAAAGGGGTGGCTATTAATGAAGCTGTTGAGCTTGCCCATGCTTATGGTGATGATAAATCGGGCAAATTTATTAATGGTGTCCTATCGAAAATGAATAAATAAATAAGGGGATGTATGTCATGACTGCAGAGATTATTTATGGGGACAAGCTTGCTGAATCTTTACGATTAGAAATGAAAAGTGAAGTAGAAACGTTAAAAGAGAAGGGAATTACGCCAAAGCTTACCGTTGTTTTAATTGGTGATGATCCCGCATCAAAATCTTATGTATCTGGCAAACAGAAAGCAGCTGATTTTATCGGGATTGATTCAACGCTGCTAAGCTTGCCCACCTCTACGACTGAGCACGAACTTCTAAATACAATAGATCAATTAAATCGTGATACTAAAGTTAACGGAATCTTGGTTCAGCTTCCATTACCTGCTCATATTAATGAGCAACATGTCATTGAGGCAATTCATCCAAACAAGGATGTAGATGGCTTTCATCCTATTAGTATTGGGAGAATGCTAACACAGCAGGAGACGTTTCTTCCCTGTACACCATATGGCATTTTAACAATGCTTCAGTCTAAAAATATTGAGATAAGTGGTAAGCATGCCGTGATTGTTGGTAGAAGTAATATCGTCGGTAAGCCGGTTGGTCAACTCTTATTAAATAATCATGCAACTGTGACATACTGTCATTCCAGAACACCAAACATGACTGAATACACGAAGCAAGCAGATATATTAATTGTTGCAGTGGGACGGGCCAATATGATCGGTGCAGATGCAGTAAAAGCTGGCGCAATTGTAATTGATGTAGGTGTTAACCGCATTGAAGATGGTAGCCTAACTGGTGATGTTGATTTTGATTCAGTAAAAGAAAAAGCTTCCTTTCTGACACCAGTACCAAAAGGGGTTGGACCAATGACTATTACTATGCTGATGAAAAACACGATTAAAGCTGCCCGCGATCAAGCGGAATAAAAAATAAGGTGATTTGATGGCTGAACAATATTTAACAGTTACGGCGTTAACCCGCTACATAAAACGAAAATTTGAAGTGGATCAGCACTTATCAACTGTATGGTTAAAAGCAGAGATTTCAAATTTCAAGCATCACAGTCGCGGTCATATGTATTTTACTTTAAAGGATGATCAAGCAAGAATTCTTGCGGTTATGTTTGCTGGTCATAATCGAAACATGAAGTTTGAACCTGAGAACGGAATGACTGTTATTGTAAAAGGTGAAGTAAGTGTTTATGAACCACAAGGACAGTACCAACTGTATGTTCAAGAGATGATTCCGGACGGGGTGGGTGCACTGCACCTCGCATTTGAACAATTAAAGACTAAGTTAGCTGCAGAGGGGTTGTTTGCCAACGAACGCAAGAAAGTCATTCCTAAGTTCCCCGATCATGTTGCGATTATAACCTCTGAAACAGGGGCGGCTGTCAGAGATGTACTGATAACGTTAAGTAGAAGATACCAAAGAGCTCAAGTCTCTATATTTCCAACCCTTGTTCAAGGATCGGATGCTAAGTTCTCATTAGTAAAGCGAATAAAACAAGCGAATCTAGATTCTACGATTGATGTCATTATTCTAGCAAGAGGCGGTGGCTCAATTGAGGAATTGTGGTCTTTTAATGAAGAAATGGTCGCTCGAGCTATTGCTGAATCACGAATTCCAATCATATCTGGTGTTGGACATGAGACAGATACTACAATTACTGATTTTGTTGCTGATCTGCGGGCGCCTACTCCGACCGGTGCTGCTGAGCTTGCTGTGCCAGTACAGGGGCAGATCCAACAACAAATTACGCAATTACGGAAAGCATTAGACAAAGAGATTCTAAATCGAATTGAGACAAATAAGAGTAAGTTAACAAGATTGGGTACTAGCTATGCTTTTAAGTATCCACAACAGCTTATTAGTCAAAAGGAGCAAGAACTTGACCGGTTAATGGAGAGACTTCAGGTTAAAACTGAGCAGATCCTACAGCATAAGGAACATCAATTTAAAGCTATTTCATCACGTTTAAATCTAAAGTTAATTAACCAAGAAATGAAGCAACTACAGCAACAAAAAGAATTTTTAATGAAAGCGATCGAGGTTGCATTAAAAAATCGAATTCAAGATAAGAAGAATTTATTTAGCAAGAAACTTGATAAACTAGATATGCTAAGTCCACTTTCAATAATGAAGAGGGGCTATGCCTTAAACTATCAAGCAGACGGAACCCTGATTAAATCAGTTAAAGCTGTTCAGCCTGGTGATCAGATTACAGTAAAGCTTCAAGATGGCACTATGGATTGTCAGGTATGGGGCATAGAGGAGGAGTAAAAATGGCAGAGGAAAAGCAAAGTTTTGAGCAAGTCATGGAGGAACTTGAGAATATTGTGAAGAAACTAGAAAATGCTGATATTCCATTAGATGATGCACTTGAGCATTATAAAAAAGGTATTGAATTATCTAAATGGTGTGATAACAAACTAAGTGACGTTGAAAAGCAAGTTGCTACCATTATTGATGAAAATGGAACCAAGACCCCAATAAATTCAGAGGAGTAGTGATGATGTCTTCCTTACTCAAAGACTATATTAGTAAGCAACAAGCCAACCTAAATGTTGCATTAACTACATACCTTGAACATGCTACAATCCCAATTACATTAAAAAAATCTATGCTATACTCTATCCAAGCTGGTGGTAAAAGAATTCGACCTATTTTAATGATGGCGAGCTGTGAAGCCTTTGGAGGGCAAGCTGAGGCAGTTATGCCGTTAGCAATTGCTTTGGAGATGGTTCACACGTATTCGCTCATTCATGATGATCTTCCTGCAATGGACGATGACGAATTTCGCCGTGGGCAACCGACTAACCATATTAAGTTTGGTGAGGCAACAGCAATATTAGCTGGGGATGCATTACTTACCTTAAGCTTTCAAGTTATTTCCGAGGCTGAACAACTTACTGCGGACCAAAAAACATATGCCATCGCTCGCCTTAGTCAAACAGCTGGTGCAACAGGTATGGTTGGTGGCCAATCCTTAGATTTATTAGCGGAAGGGCAAGAAATTTCCCTTGAGCAGCTTGAGGAGATTCATCATTTAAAGACAGGTCAGCTGCTTATTTATGCAATGGAGATGGGTGCATTTATTGCAGGGGCCTCGTCCGCTAATATCGAGGTTATAAAAAAATGCGCACGTGCTAGCGGGTTAGTTTTTCAAATTCAAGACGATATTTTAGATATAAATGGTGATCAAGCTAAGATTGGCAAAGATTTAGGCAGCGATATCGAAAGAGACAAAAGTACATATCCAAAGCTTCTTGGTTTAAATGGAGCGATTGAGCAAAAAAATCATTATGTGCAATTAGCAAAACAGGCATTGTTAACCGCTAAAATAAATCAGACTGTTCTCGCTCAATTAATTGATTATTTAAGTAATCGTGATAATTAATTGGTTTTTAACAATCATTATTCCTGTTTTTTTGAGAATGTCGTTTTACTCTAATTAGTATTCGTGTACAATCTGTGCTATAATACAGGCAGAAATACGTGACGTCGATTAGCTTTTTTATAAAAGTGAGAAGGCTTTATCATTTTTTTCAGTGTCAGCCTGTTATAAGGGATTGTCATATACGTTTACACATTGCCGTTATCACAGTTGTGTTAGCGGCAATTTTAAATTGATTATAACGTTATTAAATGTAAGATAGGGAGGATTCTTGATGGATCTGACGAAAATAAAAAATCCTAAATTTTTAAAAAAACTTACTGATGATGAAATGGAAGTGCTTGCGCAAGAACTTCGATATTTTTTAATTGAGCAGTTAGCAGTAACAGGTGGTCACTTAGGCTCTAATTTAGGCGTTGTGGAGCTGACCCTTGCCTTACATCGAGAATTTAATAGTCCTAAAGATAAGCTTCTATTTGATGTTGGACATCAATCATATGTTCACAAAATCTTAACAGGACGAGCTATACAATTTCAAACCTTACGGCAATATCAAGGTCTGTCAGGTTTTCCAAAACACAACGAAAGTGAGCATGATGTTTGGGAGACCGGGCATAGCTCAACCTCATTGTCAGGTGCAATGGGGATGGCAATTGCTCGAGATATAAAAGAGGACAATAATTTTATTGTTCCCATTATCGGAGATGGTGCGTTAACGGGTGGAATGGCGTTTGAAGCGTTAAATCATATTGGTCACGAAAAGACCGATATGATTGTCATCTTAAATGATAATGAGATGTCCATTGCAAACAATGTTGGTGCACTTCATCAAGCATTAGGGCGAATGCGCAGTGCTGCAAAGTATAATAAAGCCAAGGATGATTTTGAATGGCTATTAAAGCGAATTCCAGCGGTTGGAAATATTCTCGTTAATGCTACCGGACGACTAAAGGATAGTATGAAGTATTTTATGGTACCAGGGATGTTGTTTGAGGAGTTTGGATTTACCTATTTCGGCCCAGTTGATGGCCATGATATACAAGCATTAAGGAAACATATTGGCTTTGCTAAAAAAACAAGCGGTCCTGTTATCATTCATGTTATTACTAAAAAGGGAAAAGGTTATTTGCCAGCTGAAACGGATCCAAAAGATAGGTGGCACGGAGTTGGTCCATATAAAATAGAATCCGGTGAAAAAATTACCTCCGCAAGCAAAGGGACTGCGTGGAGTAAGGTGGTTAGTGATGCTTTAGTAACAGAAGCAGAAGTTAATGAAAAGCTAGTTGTCATTACGCCCGCAATGATTCTTGGTTCTAAGCTTGAACGGTTTGCTAAGCGCTTTCCTGATCGCCTATTTGATGTTGGGATCGCTGAGCAACATGCGACTACTATGGCTGCTGGTTTAGCTACCCAGGGAATGAAACCATTTTTAGCAATTTATTCGACTTTTCTTCAGCGTGCATATGATCAAATGCTTCATGATATCTGTCGAGTTAATCTAAACGTCATAATTGGCATTGATCGCGCTGGACTAGTAGGGGCAGATGGTGAAACACATCATGGTATCTATGATATTGCCTATTTAAGGTCAATGCCTAATCTTGTAATTATGATGCCAGTTGATGAGCATGAGTGCAGACAAATGATTGCTACAGCAATGGCATACAATGATGGTCCAGTAGCGATACGATATCCGCGTGGGAATAGTGATGCAGTGACCAAACCAGTTAGCGTGATGCCGTTACCAATAGGGAAATGGGAGGTTGTTAACAAAGGAGAGGATTTAGTTATCTTGGCCTTTGGACCGATGCTTGCATTAGCTCAGGAAGTTGTTAAGCAATTAACTGATTATGGGTTAACGATTGAAGTTGTGAATGCGCGATTTATTAAGCCACTTGATCATGTTTATTTATCTGAGGTAGCTAAGCGGAATATTCCGTTGTTAACTATTGAGGAAGCTGTTTTAGCTGGCGGATTTGGTAGTGCAATATTAGAGTGGGCCGAACTTAATGATTGTGCTCATATTAAGATAAAAAGAATGGGTATACCTGATCGTTTTATCGAACATGGTGATGTTAATTTATTATTACAAGAGGTTGGCCTTACGACAAACAAAATTGTAGAAAAAATAAAACAATGGTTGCCAATACACATGAAAAGGGTTCGTTAACGTATGAAAGTAAACAAACTGAGATTAGATATATTACTCGTTGAAAGAGGACTGATTGAAACAAGAGAACAGGCCAAACGAGCAATTATGGCGGGGACAGTCTATTCTGAAACCGAAAGACTTGATAAACCGGGACTTAAGGTTAATGAAGACATTCCACTTTTGGTAAAAGGAAACAAAATGCCTTACGTAGGAAGGGGAGGGTTAAAGTTAGAAAAAGCGCTTTCTTTTTTTGATATCTCAATGCATGAAAGGATAATGCTAGATATTGGCTCTTCGACCGGCGGCTTTACTGACTGTGCGCTTCAAAATGGTGCATCTCTGTGTTATGCAGTTGATGTTGGCTATAATCAGTTAGCATGGAAACTTCGAAATGATCAGCGTGTAGAAGTGATGGAGCGGACTAATTTCCGTTATGCGACAGCTGCTATGTTTACTAAAGGAACTCCTAATATAGCCACAATTGACGTTTCCTTCATTTCACTCAAGCTAATTTTACCACCTTTACGCGATATTTTAGAAAATGGTAGTGATGTAATTGCGTTAATTAAACCACAATTTGAAGCAGGTAAAGATCAGGTGGGCAAAAAAGGTATTGTGAAGGACCCAGTGATCCATCAACAGGTCCTGATTGCAATTGTTAAATTTGCTGAGCAGCAAAGATTCACTTTAAACCAACTCACCTTTTCACCTATTACCGGTGGTGATGGGAATATCGAATTTTTAGCGCATTTTACTCTTAATAAGGTATGGAAGGGTGAAAGTGAGCCCTGTATTACTCAAATAAATAAGGTGGTAAAAGATGCGCATCAGCAATTAGTCGATGCTAAGAAAGGAAGATAAAAATGAATAAAGGACAACGGCATATAAAGATTAGAGAATTCATTGCCAACCATGATGTTGAGACACAGGATGAGTTAGTCGATATTCTTAGAAGTGAAGGCTATAACGTGACCCAAGCCACTATTTCTCGTGATATTAAAGAGTTGCATTTAGTGAAAGTACCGATGACTGATGGGCGTTATAAATATAGCCTGCCAGCTGACCAACGTTTTAATCCACTTGAAAAGCTTAAAAGGTTAATGCGTGATGCGTTTGTAGGTGTTGACAAAGCTACTCATTTTTTAGTCCTTAAGACCTTACCGGGAAATGCCAATGCATTAGGCGCTCTCATTGATAATTTAGATTGGAATGAAATATTAGGAACTATTTGCGGTGATGACACGATCTTAATTATTTGTAAGGATATTGCAGTTACTGACGAAATTGAGAAACGTTTTTTGGAGATGCTATAAGTGGGGTGATTGTTTTATGCTAACAGAACTTTCTATTAAGGATTTCGCAATTATTGATCATTTAACTATTAATTTCAATAGTGGACTAACGGTTCTTACTGGGGAAACCGGAGCAGGGAAATCAATAATTATTGATGCCATCCAGTTGTTGAGTGGTGGACGTGGCTCTGTTGAGTATATTCGTCATGGCTCAAAAAAAGCAACACTTGAGGGTTTATTTAATGTTGACGATCCTAAGCATGAAGTTTTTCAAATTGCTGAAACTTACGGTGTTGAAACAGATAATGATGGTATGTTTGTACTGCATCGCACGATAAGCGCTTCGGGAAAAAGTATTTGTCGGGTAAATGGCTCACTTATTACCTTAGCTATACTACGTGAATTCGGCCGCCTATTAATTGATATTCACACTCAGCATGAAACGCAGTCCTTAATGGATGCTGACCGCCACATTCAGCTGCTCGATCTATATAGTCGTGACGAAATTGAAGAAGTCCAAAAAGAATATCAATCCATATATAAAAAGCTGCTAGCAGTGAAAGGCCGACTAAAACATTTTGAAAAAAATGAACAAGAGATAATTCAGCGCTTAGATTTATTGACATTTCAATTAAAAGAATTGAAGGATGCCGAATTAACGCCTAATGAAGATGAACAGTTAGAAAAAGAGCGTGACCGTTTAGCTAATTATGATCGGATTTTTCAAAATGTTCAAGAGGCGTATAGTGCATTGCACGGAGAACGTCATGGATTAGACTGGTTGTCACTAGCTTTGTCGGCATTGGAAACAGCAAGTACATATGAACAGAATTTAAAAGAAGAGGCAGAGCAATTTTCAAATCATTTTTATTTAGTAGAAGACATAGCCATGCGATTAAGACAATATTTAGACCAACTCGAGTTTGATCCAAATCGTCTCAATCTTATCGAATCTCGTTTAAATGAACTAAATCGTTTAATGAGAAAGTATGGTTCATCAGTAAATGAGATGCTTGAATATGCGGCAAAAGTTGAGGATGAAATTGACCAGCTAAAAGATCGCGATCAGTCGATGCAGCAGCTTCAGAATCATCTTCAAGCATATACAGAGGATGCCATTGCTGAAGCAAACCATTTACATGATATTAGAATAAATAATGCAGCAAGGCTTAAAGTAAGTATGCATAAGGAGTTAAAGGATTTATACTTAGAAAAAGCTCAATTTCAAGTTGATATTTCGAAAAGAATAACCGGTAACGTTTCTGCTAAAAACCTTGGACTGAATGGATTTGATTATGTACAATTTATGCTTTCAACTAACCCAGGTGAACCTTTAAAGCCGTTAAATAAAGTTGCTTCTGGTGGGGAACTTTCAAGAATCATGCTGGCATTAAAAAAAATATTTGCTAAACATCAAGGTGTTACAAGCGTTATTTTTGACGAAGTAGATACTGGCGTCAGTGGAAGAGTAGCACAGGCTATTGCAGAAAAAATTGTAAATATTGCTGCTAAATCACAAGTTTTATGCATTACCCACTTACCACAGGTTGCTGCAATGGCGGATACACATATTTTAATCGAAAAAAAAATGCTTCAAAATTCAACGCATACTATAGTTTCTCAGCTTGAAAAAAAACAGCAGGTTGAGGAGATTGCGCGAATGATTACTGGGACTGAGCTAACCAAAGCTTCCCTTATGCATGCCAATGAATTAATTGAACATGCTGACACAATAAAAAAATAATAATTATATGTAGGTGTATTCTATTGTCAAGACACTTTAATGTTTCCTTAATCTGTTAAGGGAAACAGAGTATTGACAGGAAAACATCTCTTTTTTTTGAGAACTTTACAGGGTTTAAAAAGCATGCTTCAAGGTCAAATTAGAGGTACAGATAAATAAAAAAGACCAAGAAGAGGAGCATGACTTGTGAAAAACCCCCCTGTTAAATATATATGTGGCTTAATTATTCTTCTTGCAATGGCTTGTATACCGTTTGTACCTATGGTAAAAGAATATTTGGCTATTCCAAATGAAATACAGTTATATAAGAATCAAGTTGAATCCGTTTATACTTCTCATTTTAATCATGGTGAGATTGAAGCTAATTCAACTCAAAGCATTATCAAAATTGAAAATGATCAAATTTGGCCAATTAATATTGGTGAAACGTCTTTGTACTATACTTACAATGGTTTTCCAATAAAGAAGGTCAATGTGAATGTAAATGACGTTTATGAAGTAATTCCAGGCGGACAATCGATTGGCGTAAATTTAGACACGTTGGGAGTTCTTGTCGTTGGTTATCATCAAGTTGGATCTAAAGAACAACTGCGTTCGCCTGGCCAAGAAGCAGGTGTTGAAATTGGTGATACCATCTTGACGTTAGGCGGTAAAGATATTAATGCAATACAGGATATCGCTCCGATTGTTAAAGTAGCTGGTGAAAGTAACAAACCTTTATCTGTTACTTATAAACGAGGAACTCGTGTTTTTGATGAAGAAATACTTCCTGAATATGATGATAAAACAGAAGGTTATCGTATGGGGTTATATATAAGAGACTCTGCAGCAGGTATTGGTACCATGACCTTTTATGATCCTAAAACTGAAAAATATGGTGCATTAGGTCATGTCATTTCTGATATGGATACAAGAGAACCAATTGAAATTGAATCAGGAACAATAGTAAAATCAACTATTACTTCTATTGAAAAAGGGAATAGTGGAAAACCAGGTGAGAAAAAAGCAACATTTAATCGACAAGAAGGTGAAATTGGAACGATCACAAAAAATAGTGCCTACGGTGTTTTTGGTAAACTTCAATTTGATTTAATAAATGAATTATATAAGACGCCTATCGCAATTAGCAAGCCTGAAGAGGTAAAAGAGGGTCCAGCACAAATTCTAACTGTAATTAATAATGAACAAGTAGAGGCATTTGATGTTGAAATTATTAATTCAGTTAAGCAAAAAAACCCAGCCACTAAAGGGATGGTTGTCAAAGTAACGGATAAACGACTTCTTGAAGAAACCGGTGGCATTGTTCAAGGTATGAGTGGAAGTCCGATTATCCAAAATAATAAACTAATTGGTGCTGTTACCCATGTATTTGTCAATGATCCAACTTCTGGATATGGCATTCATATTGAGTGGATGCTTGATGAAGCTGAAATTAATCATACCAATACTATGGTAGAAGCAAGTTAAACGTTTCTAAACTCAGACATAACTTAATACTAAAACGATGTATCCGAACATTTTGACTAAACGCCAATTGCATTTAGACATAATGTTCGGATTTTTTAAAATACTTTTTTTATTTTATTTTTTACAAAGAAATTCCAAAAAGGCTTTATTAGCTACCATTTTATGTTATAGTAGAAGTAGATAATTTTCGACAAAAGCAAGTTATCTTTGTAAGGTTAAATCGAAATATAAGAACATTAATCGTAAAATAATTTTCTTATTTATTTTAACAGGAAATAGAAAAGTGCTGTCGAATTTACTTATGAGAATAAAGGTTATTAAGGAGGAATTAGTGTGAGTAAAATCAAAGTTTGTTTAGTTGATGACAATCAAGAGTTAATTCGAATGATGGAGGATTATTTTGACGAACAGAAAGACTTAGAAGTGGTTGGGACTGCTTATAATGGTAAAGATAGCTTAGAGCTATTTGAAATATGTAAGCCGGATGTCGTTATTCTAGACATTATTATGCCTCATGTTGATGGCTTAGCAGTGCTCTCTAGAATGAAACATTTAAATTTAGCAAAGCAACCTCATGTTATTATGTTAACGGCTTTCGGTCAAGAAGATGTTATGAAAAAAGCAGCTGATCTTGGTGCTTCCTATTTTATTTTAAAGCCCTTTGATTTAGACAATCTCGCAGATCAAGTAAGACAAGTATACGGTAAACCAGTGAAAGAACGAAAAACAGCAAAGCATGCAGATCATAAACAAAACAAGTTTGATCTTGAAGCCAGTATCACCAATATTATTCATGAAGTAGGCGTGCCTGCTCATATTAAAGGCTACATGTATTTGCGCGAAGCTATTACCATGATCTTTAATGACATTGAGTTACTTGGTTCAATTACAAAGGTACTGTATCCTGATATTGCTAAGAAATACAATACCACACCTTCACGAGTTGAACGAGCTATTCGTCATGCCATTGAAGTTGCCTGGAGCCGAGGTAATATTGATTCAATTTCTGATTTGTTTGGTTATACCGTCAGTAGTACTAAGGCAAAACCGACTAATTCAGAATTTATCGCCATGGTAGCTGATCACTTAAGACTTGAATATCGCGCAAGCTAGCGCATAAAACCTCCTTGTTCGTCCATAATAACGAATAAAAGGAGGTTTTTATTTTGCTCAAAATTTTGGCTTTATCTGCCCTGTTTACTATGCTTTTTCCAATCTTTCTTTTAGCTGAAAGTGAATATAACGTTAAGAAAGGGGACTCACTGTGGAAAATTGCGCAAAAATATGATTTAGGCGTTACGGAAGTTATTGAAGTGAATCCGCAAATTAATAACCCTAATTTAATTTATCCAAATGAAAAGGTTCAGATACCAACCAGTGATGCCATAAAACACACTGAGCATATCGTCATTCAACTAACTAATCAACTAAGAGCACGTCATGGTTTGTCAATTTTAAGGCCGAGTCAACGACTCTCTGTTGCTGCTAGGTTTAAAGCGGCGGATATGCTAGAAGCAAATTATTTCGACCATAAAAGTCCTACCGAAGAAACAATCTTTAATTTACTTTCTGAATATGACATTAGCTATCAACGTGCGGCAGAGAACATTGCTAGAGGCCAACAAACTCCCCATCAAGTTGTTCAAGCTTGGTTAGCTAATCCTGAACAAAAGGCTAATCTTTTTGCTGACTTCACGCATATAGGAGTTGGGTATATTGAGGATGGTAAATATTGGACTCAACTTTTCATTAAGCAATAATTAAATTTTTTACCTGTGTTTTCAACATTTAACGCCCTTTTTTATAACATTTCATGCTTATTTGTGATACTATCTAATAAATAGAAAATATATTGGAGTTGTATAGCATGAAAGTAGCCAAATTTGGGGGAAGCTCAGTCGCGAGTGCTGAGCAGTTAAAGAAAGTCGCTTGTATTATTCAAGACGACCCGGCAAGACGTGTAATCGTGGTATCAGCACCTGGAAAACGAAATAGTGAAGATGTAAAGGTAACGGATTTGCTAATTAATTTAGGTAACGCTTATCAAGTGGGAAAAGACTATCAATATGAACTTGAGCGGGTTTTACATCGTTATCAAATCATTATTGCTGGTTTACAATTATCCAGCGAGTTAGTTAATACGATTAGCCAAGATCTTGTGCAAGTGTTAGAAAAAGATTATGATATTGAAACAAAGTTAGAAGCTATTAAAGCAAGTGGAGAGGACTCTTTGGCAAAAATCCTTAGCACTTATTTAATTTCTTTAGGCATAGATGCACGTTATTTAAACCCACAAGATGCTGGTATTATTCTTAGTGACCAACCTGGTAGCGCTCAAATTTTACCTGAAAGTTTTGAGAAGATTTATAAACTGCGAAAAAGCAACCAAATTTTTGTTATTCCAGGTTTCTTTGGTTACACACCAGAAGGTAAACTTGTTACTTTTTCACGAGGTGGCTCAGATATAACGGGCTCAATTGTTGCAGCTGGTTTAAAAGCGGAATTATATGAAAATTTTACTGATGTTGATTCAGTCTATTGTGTCAATCCGCAAATTGTTGATCAACCGAAAGAAATTACCTCATTAACGTATAAAGAGATGCGAGAATTAGCCTATGGAGGATTTTCGGTATTTCATGCTGAAGCGTTAATTCCAGCGTTTAAGGCCAAAATCCCGGTTTGTATCAAGAATACTAATAATCCAAACGCGCTTGGGACAATTATTGTATCAGAAAAAGAGGTGAGGGGTAATCCGGTTGTTGGTATTGCCAGTGATAAAGGGTTCATGAGTTTATACGTCAGTAAATATTTAATGAATAGAGAAGTTGGTTTCGGAAGACGTCTGCTAAACATATTGGAGGATGAAGGTATTTCTTATGAGCATACACCTTCAGGAATTGATGATTTATCGGTTGTGTTAAGAGAGAAGCAAATGACGCCTGAAAAAGAAAGCTTTGTTATTGAACGGATTAACAATGAATTGCACCCAGACTTGGTTTACATAGAACGAGGTCTAGCATTAATTATGATTGTTGGTGAGGAAATGCATAGCCATATTGGAACGGCAGCCAAAGCAACACAGGCATTTGCTGATGCTAAAGTAAATATAGAAATGATCAACCAGGGCTCCTCAGAAGTATCAGTTATGTTCGGGATTAAAGAGGAAGGTGTCGAGCGTGCTGTCCGCTCACTTTATAACGCTTTTTTCAGATAACAGCTAACAGCCTAACATAGTAAGGTTCAGCTAAACTGGCTGAAGCGCGGACGAATGATTAAGTCTAGGTTAGGTATTGACATGACCAGTAGCTATTCTAATAAATAATTCATTTCTAAATTAAGCTATCGTTATTAACCCTTAGTGGAGCTATGTACCACTTTCCGTGGAAGTGGCTTGAGCTCACTTTGCACGTTTACACTGATTCATTCATTACGAATACCTAGCTAAGTGGAGATGAGCAATGAGGGAGACTGCTGCGGGATCATACGGTGAGGGATGTTAGTCTAAACCCGTCACGTCCTGGGACTGCGATTACTCGTCCCACCAAAACACTTGTGACAACGTCTAACTGCCATACATCCTATAGGCCTTAAGCCAGCCCCGCGGAAAGCGAATCCATTGCCTTTAGGAACGACATAGCGCGACAAACGGATAAGAGAGTCACCATGGGTAGTGAATGCCGACTCTTCCAAACATGATTAAGGCTTCATGACTATTTTCAGTGGGCAAATGTTGAGTAACAACTAAATAATTTATTTAAACCGATAAGAACAATAAAATGTTCTTATCGGTTTTTTAAGTGCTTTACATAAAAATTATTACCTATTACTAATATCTTGTATAAAGATTCTTGCCAAAAAAAAGTTTTAGCGATAAGATGGTAAGTGGAAGTAAGATTTGTTTAGAATTAAAACAAATGATACACTATTAATAAAGATTTATGTGAAAATTTAATTCTATTATAATAATTATGAGTAGACAAAGGAGCTTTTTTATGGCAAAAAATTATGACCTAGTCATATTGGGTGGTGGTATGGGTGGTTATGTCGCCGCTATTCGTGCGAAGCAATTGGGATTATCTGTTGCACTTGTTGAGGAGCAATTAATTGGTGGCACCTGCTTGCATCGAGGGTGCATTCCAACCAAGGCATTATTAAAAAGTGCCTCCCTCTTCCATAGTATTAAACATAGTAAAGAGTACGGCGTGGAAGTAGACGAGCCTACTTTAAATATCAATATTGTGCAAAGTCGAAAGGATCAAATTGTTGAACAGCTCTATCGAGGTTTACAACAACTTATGAAAAAAAATAAAATAGACATATTTAATGGTTACGGGAGAATGCTTGGCCCTTCAATTTTCTCTCCTCTACCAGGAACAATCTCAGTACAATTTAAAGATGACAAAGAAAATGAAATGCTAATTGGAAAAAACATTTTGCTGGCAACAGGGTCAAAGCCTCGAAATCTTGAACAGCTGCCTTTTAACCAAGACAGTATTTTATCATCAGATGATGCTCTAAAACTAAATCCTTTGCCCAAATCAATTATTATTGTAGGTGGTGGTGTAATTGGAGTTGAATGGGCTTCTATGCTAATTGATTTTGGCGTGGAGGTTACTGTTGTGGAGGCAGCAAATCAATTGCTTCCACAGCTAGATCGTGATTTAGCAAAAGTGGTTGAACGTGAGCTTAGCAAAAGAGGTGTTACTATTATAAAAAATAGCAAGGTAATTGCTAGTGAGCATGTCGGAGAACAAGTCGAGCTAATTGTTGAGCAAAAACAAGATCAACAAAAACTATTAGCTGAGAAAGTACTTGTCTCAGTTGGACGGGAACCAAATAGTTCAAATATTGGTTTAGAAAACACTTCAATTCTTAGGGATGATCATGGTTTCATTAAAGTAAATAGTCATTATCAAACACAAGAAGCACACATTTATGCTGTTGGAGATGTAATTGGCGGTTTTCAATTGGCTCATGTTGCTGCTGCCGAGGGGAAAGCTGCAGTCGAGCATATTGCCGGTATCCGTTCATTCGCAAACCCACATCAGCCAATAAGCTGTGTCTATAGTCATCCTGAGGTTGCTTCGGTCGGTTTATCAGAACGAGAAGCAAAAGAAAGCGGGCAAGCTATTATTGTGAAAAAAGTGCCGTTTTCAGCAATTGGCAAAGCTCTTATTAACGGAAATGCCACCGGTTTTATTAAAATTATTTCAAACCAAGATAGTGAGGATCTTGTCGGTGTCCATATGGTAGGGGAGCATGTGACAGAATTAATATCTGAAGCAGGGTTAGCACTCGTGCTAGATGCGACTGCAGCTGAAATTGGTCATACTGTCCATCCGCATCCTTCATTAAGTGAGGCATTCCAAGAAACAGCACTGGCAATTAATGATTTGCAAATTCACGGATAATTGAAAGGAGAGTTTTTTTATGACAAAGCATAAGGAAATAGGTTTGTCAGATCAAGCTGTCGTAGACATGTATCGAATTGCTCTAACAGCTAGAAGGCTAGATGAACGGATGTGGTTATTAAACCGGGCAGGTAAGATTCCTTTTCTTGTCTCCTGTCAAGGTCAAGAAGTACAACAAGTCGCGGCTGCTTTCGCTTTAGAACGAGGCAAGGATTACACAGCGCCTTATTATCGTGATGTAGGCGTGGTCCTCGCCTTAGGGATGTCGGTACAGGATTTAATGCTCCAAGCTTATGCTAAGGCTGAGGACCCTAATTCTGGTGGGCGACAAATGCCTGGACACTTTGGTTCGAAAAAACTGAAAATGTTATCAGGCTCTTCACCTGTTACCACGCAAGTGCCTCATGCTGTCGGCATTGGCTTAGCTTGTAAAATGAGAGGTGAAGATGCCATCTCATTTGTTACCCTAGGCGAAGGCTCAACAAATCAGGGTGATTTCCACGAGGGCGCCAATTTTGCTGCTGTCCATAAGCTACCCGTTATCATAATGGTAGAAAATAATCAATATGCAATATCCATTTCTTTAAAACAGCAGGTTGCCTGTGAGAAGATTTCTGATCGAGCAGTCGGTTATGGCATGGTTGGTGAAACTGTCGATGGAAACGACCCTTTTGCGGTTTATCAAGCAATTAAGACTGCATCGCAACGCGCTCGGAATGGTGAAGGACCATCACTTGTAGAAGCAATTAGCTATCGATTAACGCCACATTCAAGTGATGATGATGATCTGACATATCGAACTGCAGAAGAGGTAAGAGAAGCTAAGGCCAAAGATGGTCTGTTGTCTTTTAAGAAGTATTTAAAGGAAAATAATTTACTTTCAGATAAGAAAGAAGAGGAATTGGAAGCTGCCATTAAAAAAGAAATTGACTTAGCAAATGAGTATGCTGAAGCAGCGCCTTCCCCAGACCCAGATACACTTTATCAAGGTGTTTATCAATAAGGAGGAGTATATCATGCCAGTACTATCTTATATCGAGGCAATAACAGCTGCGATGGATGAAGAGATGGAGCGCGATGATCGCGTGTTTATCCTAGGAGAAGATGTTGGTAAACGTGGTGGTGTCTTTCGAGCAACCGACGGTCTTTACAATAAATATGGTGCCGAACGTGTTATTGATACACCACTTGCCGAGTCAGCTATTGCTGGTGTTGGCATTGGGGCGGCTATGTATGGTTTGATCCCAATTGCAGAAATGCAATTTGCTGACTTTATTCTTCCAGCAGTTAATCAAATTATTTCTGAGGCTGCAAAGCTACGCTACCGATCCAATAATGATTGGAGCTGCCCAATTACCATTCGTGCCCCATATGGTGGTGGCATTCATGGTGCACTTTATCATTCTCAGTCCGTCGAAGCGATTTTTGCTAATCAACCGGGCTTGAAAATTGTAATGCCTTCTAGTCCTAGAGAGGCAAAAGGGTTATTAAAAGCCGCGATAAGAGATCCAGATCCAGTGTTGTTTTTTGAACATAAGCGTGCTTATCGGTTATTAAAAGAAGAAGTACCTATAGAAGAGGAAGTTATTGAAATTGGTAAAGCCAATCAAGTTAGAGCAGGTGATGATATTACGGTCATTACTTATGGTTTATGTGTTCACTTTGCCAAGGAAGCTGCTCAACAGCTCAACGATGAGCATGGCATTGAGGTTGAACTTCTTGATTTACGAACAGTTTATCCGTTAGATCAGCAGGCAATTGTACATGCAGCTAAAAAAACGGGTAAGGTTCTGCTAATTACTGAGGATAACAAAGAAGGCAGTATTATTAGCGAAGTGTCTGCTATTATTGGTGAACAATGTTTATTTGATTTAGATGCACCAATTAAGCGTTTGGCAGGTCCAGATGTTCCTGCTATGCCGTATGCCTCTTCATTAGAAAAAGCTTTTATTGTTAATCAAGATAAAATTAAGCAGGCTATGCTAGAGCTTGCTCAATTTTAAATACGAGATGTGGAGGGTAAAGAATGAGTGAAATAACAATAACAATGCCTCAGCTCGGAGAAAGTGTTACAGAAGGTACAGTAAGCCAGTGGCTTGTTCAAGCTGGTGATTTAATTGAAAAATATCAACCATTGGTTGAGGTCATGACAGATAAGGTTAACGCTGAAGTTCCTGCTACTTTTTCAGGGGAAATTACGGCTCTATTGGTAGAGGAAGGCGAAACAATTGCAGTTGGTACGCCCATTTGTCAATTAAAAGTTGAAGGGACAGATGACTTGTCTGAGAGCACCCAAACTCCCAGTGAAAATAACGAGAAAGCAATTGATGAAGCAGCTGCAACCGAATCAATGAAGCAACGCTATTCTCCTGCAGTATTAACGTTGGCTGCCGAGCATCACATTAATTTGGCTGACGTTACGGGGACTGGAATGGGCGGACGGATCACGCGTAAAGACATTAAGCAACTGCTTGCTAATCAAGATTCAACCACTGCATCTGCAGCGTCACAGCAGTTAAGTGAGACTAGTACTCGTAAACCACACGAAAAAAAACTTAAGCCCATTCAAGTTGATCAACTACCTGGGGATCTAGAAATTCCGGTAACGGGGATCAGAAAGGCGATTGCCTCAAATATGGTCCGGGCAACATCTGAAATCCCACATGCTTGGATGATGATTGAGGTAGATGTGACAAATTTAGTTAGCTATCGCAATGCTGAAAAGAAAAGATTTAAGGAATTAGAAGGCTACAACCTATCTTATTTTTCCTTCTTTTTAAATGCAGTTGCTAAGGCTCTTAAAAAATTTCCTGAGCTAAATAGCTCTTGGGCTGGTGATAAAATCATTCAACACAAAGAAATTAATCTTTCCATTGCGGTGGGAAGTGAAACAGAGCTTTATGTGCCAGTTATTCGAAATGTGGATGAGAAAAGTATTAAAGGTATTGCAAAAGATGTTCATCACCTTGCTAAAAAAGCAAGAACAGGAAGTTTAACGCAAGCTGATATGCAGGGTGGCACCTTTACAGTAAATAACACAGGTACTTTTGGTTCTGTTCAATCAATGGGCGTCATTAATTACCCACAAGCAGCAATTCTTCAAGTAGAATCAATTGTTAAGCGCCCCGTAATCATTAATGATATGTTTGCGGCCAGAGATATGGTTAATTTATGTTTATCATTAGATCACCGAATTTTAGACGGTGTTATATGTGGGAAATTCATGTCCCATGTTAGAGATATTCTAGAGAACATTTCTGGTGATACAACACCAATTTATTAATGGGAATTGAGGCTATGAGTGAATATTCATTCATAGCCTTTTTTTGCGAAGTATTATAAGTACATGATTTGAATTAATTGCTAACACATTTTGCGGTCATTATTCGTAGAAGAATAATATCTTATTAAATCTTTAGCGAACTTAACCTTTGTTAATTGACCTGAATATCTAAATGAACAAATTGTGAACACTAGGAAAACATGTGGAGCTGGATTGATTATTTAGCTAATTTGTCAAATATTATAACCCGATAATATAGTATAATCATCTTGTGAAAGATAAAACAAGAGAGTATTAGGGGTGTAGTATTTGAAAAAACAGACAAAAAAACAGATGGGGATCAGAGGAAGACTAATGCTGTCATTCAGTATGATTTCTATCCTAACTATTCTTTTAATTGGTGTCATTGTATACACAATTTCTAGAGCAGCATTGGAGCAAGAGGTTGGCAATAAAGTAGAGGAAAATGCACGATTACATATGGAAAAGCTTGATCGGTTTATGTATGAACGAACAAAAGAACTGAAGCAGTTGGCTTCACTTGATCAAATAAAGATACCATTGCTAACAGGTGAATCGATTAAGCAGTCTTTTTTAGATGAGCAACTTGATTTGCTAACCTATTATGATGCACTAACGATCATTGATCATGAATATAACGTTCAAGGTGGAACGAAAAGCACAACAGCTACCGATTTTAATACACTTAAATATTATCTAGATGATATTCAAATAAGTGGACAAGGCTATTCTGAAATCCTTTTTGATCAACAATTGAATGACTATGTCATGATGTTCTATGTTCCGATCTTTGAAGCAAATGAACTAATCGCAACCCTAGAGGCTGCCTTTAACATGGCATACATCTGGGATGATATTAATGCGATTGTTGCTGAACAAACAGTAGTTGAGTTGGTCAATCAACAAGGAGATAAAATTGCTGATACGGTAAGTGCGGCAACTGGGCAAGGAGAAGAAGAATCAAATCCTGTTAAGAAGTTAGATACTGACTCAACACTATTTAATACGGTTGAAGAATTGCAACAGGGCGATTCTGGTGTTATTAATGGACAGTCAAGTCAGCAGCAGGAGGCTCTAATTGGCTACGCAGCAAGTGCTGGGTATCGTGATTTTCCTGGGAACGACTGGGTCCTGCTTGTTAGTGAAGCAAAAGATATAGCACTTGTCTCAATAAGTCAGTTGCGGTTATATCTCATGATCGTGGCTGTGGTCATTTTATTGGTGCTATTGCTTAGTGCGACTCTGGTTTCCCGCCATTTATCATTACCACTACTTAACCTAAAAACAGTTGCATTAAAGATTGCTGAAGGTAAGCTTAACGAACCGATTTCAATTAAAGGGGATATTGAAATTCAAGATCTCGCTTTTGCAATGGAGACGATGGTCACCAATCTTCGTGAGACTTTAAAGCAAACAGAAGCTGCGTCAGCAAGGGTACAAGTTCAAAGCGAATACCTCGGTAAATCAAGTCAAGAGCTTCAATCAGGAAGTGAACAAATTGCTTCAACAATGCAAGAAATTGCTGCCGGTGCTGAAAGCCAAGCATGCGCTTCAACGGAAATGGCCCATTCAAGTCAGCAACTTGCTGCTAATTTGCAGATTGTTCAGCAACGTTCAACGATACTTCATCAGACGGCTAATCAGGTTGAAGGGCTGGCTAGTGCTGGCTTAAAGCAGATGAATCAGACATTTAATCAAATTGGAAAAGTGAATAGTGATGTCAAGCAAGCGGTTCATCAGATTACGACTTTAAACGAAAAGACAATTGAAGTTGCGAAGTTAACCGATATTATAAACAGTATTACTGAGCAGACAAACCTACTTGCTTTAAATGCAGCAATAGAATCAGCAAGAGCTGGTGAGGCCGGCAGAGGATTTACAGTAGTAGCAAATGAAATTCGAAAGCTTGCCGAACAAGTTAGTCGTTCTGCTATTGATATTTCTAAAGTAATAAAAGCAATGCAAAAAGAGTCAACCGCTTTGGAAAGTGTGCTTTATTTAACAGCACAGCAGACCAACCAAGGTATGACTGATGTGAAGGATACAAAGATATTCTTTGATGATATAACTGCAGAAATCTCCGCAATGAATCAAAGCATAAGTGATGTGACGGCTTCAATAGGAAATATTAAGGAAAATGGTCATAAGCTAAATACTGGTATGAACCAAATTGCTACCACTGCTGAGGAAAGCTCTGCTGGTATTGAAGAGATTGCTGCCAGTACACAGCAGCAAAGGAATGTTATTGATAATTTAAATCAACAAGCTAGTGAACTTGCCCAGCTATCAAGTCATTTACAAAGCATGGTGCATAAGTTTAGTTTATAATTAACTAGGAAGTTTACGGCTACGCGTCTGCTGATCACCTTGATTGTTTAACGATAATAGTGCTTCAATTAAGCTGTCGTAGCCCCTTTTAAAGCTTTGCTTCTCTATAGTCCAAATTGGTGTAAATGGCAAAAGCCGCTGCTGGTCAATACGTAGGTATCTTAAGTAAACACGACTTGTTTGCTGATTAACGGTTACAGCATAGCCCAGGTGAATAATGTCGTGTTTAATTTGCTTCTCATAAATTTCTATTCTATCAAGACTGTAGTGTATTTTAATTTGCTCTGCATGCTTTGCTAAATGATTGTGGATATCAGCGTAAAATAATTGCTCCATAAATATAAACCTCCATTTAAAATGCTTTTTGTTTTAGCTTAGACAAAAAAGTAAAATTGCATACTTCTATTATGAAAGGAAATGATAAATTTGAAAATTGGCTATCGAACGCTGAAGACTGCTATTGCAGCACCAGTGGCTGTTTTAATTGCAGAACTGCTCCAACTTGATCATTATGGCTCAGCCGGCATTATTGCTGTTCTTTGTATTCAGCCAACCCGAAAACAATCCTTTCTAACAGCTTGGCATCGCATCGCTGCTGGGTTGCTATCGATTGTTTTTGCGTATTTTATTTTTGAGTATTTAGGTTATTCACCACTAACAATCGGACTATTGTTAGTTCTATTTATACCTGTTACCAACCTGTTTAAAATTGCACCAGGGATTGTAACGAGCCTTGTTATTCTATTTCATTTTTATGGTGATCGAATGGTCACATGGCCGCTAGTTGTGAATGAAGTGGCTATTATGTTAATTGGAATTGGCACGGCATTGCTACTAAATCTTTATATGCCAAGCTTGGATGCTAAACTAATGAAGCTTCAACGTGAGATTGAATCAAATTACCAATCCCTCTTTCGTCACTTCTCAAGCTATTTAAAAGGAGAATGTACCACAATTAATGAAGAATTACTGAAGCAATTGGAGCGGAATTTTGTCCTTGCTAGCGAACTTGTCCAGCGCGATATTGAAAATACGTTTAGTAGAAATGCCCAGCGCCAGCAACAATATTTCGCTATGCGTGAACTGCAATTAACCTCGTTGCGGAGGATGATTACAACGATTAAGCAGTTAAAGGCAACTGTTGATCAATCACTTAAAATTGCCTATTTATTTGATGATCTGGCTGATGCTATTTATCCCAAAAATCCTGTTGACTATTATTTAGAACAGGTTCAAGAACTAAGACGCTATTTTGAGCGCGATTCGTTACCCAAAACGAGGCAAGAATTTGAAATAAGGGCGAACTTATTTTATCTATTATTTGAAATTGAACAGTATTTAACAATAAAGCATAAAACCATAACCGAAGGAGATTCTGAATAATTAACTATCTAGCTAAACAACTAAAAAAGGTTCTTCATCAAATAGCGTTGGTTAAGCAGATGTTGTATGGCTCCAGCAAAAAAGAGCCGCTTTCACCCATTGGTACAAACGTGATATCCTTAGGCTCACAGGATGTGAGTCAGTTAGACATTGCGACACGATGTCACGTCCTTCGTCTAACATCCTCAAAGGGGTCTTCGGACACGTGCTATTCCCATAGGAGCCGGTTCTTTTTTGCTTCTGCCTAATCTTGAGAAATTAGCTTACCAATGCTATTTGAGATACAACTCTAAAAAACAACTCACCTAGATTTTGAACTGCCCCCTGTCAAGTAGACAGTGGAAATAATAAAAAAGATTTATGCGGCCATCGCTCTATATTCCATAGGGCTAAGGCCGTTTAATCTTTTTTGGTATCTTTCATGATTATAAAAATGGATGTACGCATCTATCGCGGTAGTAAGTTCCTCAAATGTCTTATATTTATGTAAATAATACTTCTCACATTTCAGTGTCCCAAAAAAGGACTCCATGGGTCCATTATCAATACAACGACCCACTCGTGACATGCTTTGTGTCATCTTTGCCGCATCTAGCTTACGTTTGAAGCCTTTAGAGGTATATTGGAATCCACGGTCACTATGGATAAGAGGGT
>NZ_FODJ01000005.1 GCF_900110345.1 Amphibacillus marinus | reverse complement strand
AATATACCTCTAAAGGCTTCAAACGTAAGCTAGATGCGGCAAAGATGACACAAAGCATGTCACGAGTGGGTCGTTGTATTGATAATGGACCCATGGAGTCCTTTTTTGGGACACTGAAATGTGAGAAGTATTATTTACATAAATATAAGACATTTGAGGAACTTACTACCGCGATAGATGCGTACATCCATTTTTATAATCATGAAAGATACCAAAAAAGATTAAACGGCCTTAGCCCTATGGAATATAGAGCGATGGCCGCATAAATCTTTTTTATTATTTCCACTGTCTACTTGACAGGGGGCAGTTCAGTGTGATAACGGGGCACTTATTTATTTCACAAACGAAAAAAAACTAAAAATAAGTGCGTCACGAAGAAAGCTGGAACGGATCTACGCAAGTATTTATCGTTGCCAGCTATTCTTTAACCAAAAATCTTAACACTTTTTCATGCTTCCTCTTCTAAAAGACATGACATGCACTGCGATTTGGCGGTATAATAGTTAGATACTCGAAATAATTATTCATAGTTAAAGCCTAATGAAAGGGGCATTATGCATGCGTCGTATTCTTTCTTATCTATCTGCCTATAAGCTTGCGGTAGTAATAGCCTTCTCATTAATGTTACTAGAGTTAGCGGTTGAACTCACTTCACCCATCTTTATGGCCCGTATTATTGACCAAGGGATTTTAGAAAATAATAGTGAGCAAATATTTTTTTGGGGCGGGATTATGGTTGCTGTCTCTATTATCGCCTTCATTGGTGGTATTATTAATTCCTTCTATGCCGCTCGAGCTAGTCAAAGTGTTGGCTACGATATAAGACAAGCACTCTTTGCAAAAGTTCTGGCCTTTTCATTTAATAACCTAAATAAATTCCCCACTTCATCACTGATTACTCGACTTACTAATGATGTGATGCAAATTCAAATGTCGATTTTTATGGGGCTAAGAATTGCATCTCGTGCTCCATTACTTCTAGTTGGTAGTGCACTCATGGCCTTTATAGTCAATTGGCGCTTGTCTCTTATCCTCATTTTCACCATACCTTTGTTAGTTTTTTTTATGATCTGGATTATGCGTGTTGGGACAACCTTATTCAAAGTTGTGCAGGAACGATTAGATCGTGTTAACAACGTGTTAAGAGAAAACCTAACAGGTATTAGGTTAATAAAGGCCTTTTTACGTCATGACTATGAGAAAAAACGATTTAATACCGCCAATAAGTCGTTAAAAGATATGACTATTCATTCGCTTCGAATTATGGAGCTAGGTGGACCCATTATTATTTTTGTCATGAACAGTAGCATCTTAGTTATTCTCTGGTTCGGTAATCAGCAAATTACTAATCAAATGATTAATGTTGGTGAGGTTGTTGCAATTATTAATTATGCGACAAGAATGATGCAGGCAATTTCCATGCTTTCGTTTATTCTATTAGGCTATGCTAGGGCACAGGCTTCTGTTAATCGAATTGGTGCTGTGTTAGATGAAGAAATTGATCTCGCTGATGGTCAGAAACAGCTCCGGCAAGCTACCCAAACTGTTGCCCATATTACATTTAAAGAGGTGTCGTTCCACTACAAAGAGCAACAAGTAAAGGCGCTTAATGAAATAAGCTTTAACGCATACTCTGGTGAAACCATTGCGCTCATTGGGGCAACAGGATCAGGGAAATCGACCCTATTTCAACTGATCCCGCGACTGTATGATCCCACTGGCGGGCAAATTCTTTATTACAACCAACCCATTCACACACTAGCACTGGAGCAATTGCGTAATAAGATTGGCTATGTACCACAAGAATCAAGATTATTCTCTGGTACTGTAAGGGAAAATATCCTCTGGGGTAAGAAGCAAGCAACATTGGAAGAAGTGATTGAAGCAGCTAAGGGTGCACAAATCCATGAGACCATTATGCGTCTACCAAATCAATATGAGACAATACTCGGGCAAAGAGGGGTTAATTTATCTGGCGGGCAAAAGCAACGCCTCTCAATTGCTCGAGCCTTGATCCGGAAGCCTGAAATCTTGTTGTTGGACGATAGCACCAGTGCATTAGATATGAAAACAGAAGCAAGAATATTGCGGGCAATTAAGCAGCTCTCCTGCACTACCTTTATTATTACTCAAAAAATGTCTACCTTAATGGTGACTGATCAAATTATTCTACTGGAGAATGGACAGCTAGTTGCCCAAGGCGATCACGAAAGTTTATTAACTGAGGACTCACTTTATCAAAAGATTTATCAATCACAATATGGTACTGAGGTGAAACGCAATGGCTAAGCATAGACCACAACAGCTACAGCAAACAACACGCACACAGATTAAAAAACCATGGCCAACAATTAAGCGTTTATGGCGCTATTTGTCAGTCAGAAAAGCATCAATTTACTTGGTTCTGCTTGCGGTTTTAGTTAGCTCATTACTTACTCTATTAGGTCCCTATTACCTCGGTTATGCAGTTGACCATTATTTAATTGAAGCTGACCAAGCTGGCCTATTCCGCTTACTTCTTTTATTAGCAGTTATCTATTTATTAACCTCTGTTGCTTTATGGTTACAAAACTTTATTATGATCAAGATTGCCCAACAAACCATCTTTTCGATGCGCAACCAACTTTTCAGCAAGCTACACCAGCTTTCTATCCGTTTTTTTGATGAACGTCAAGATGGCGATATGATGAGTCGATTAACGAATGACTTAGAGAATGTCAGCCAAACCCTGAACAGCTCAGTTATTCAAGTCTTCTCAAGTGGCTTAACACTAATTGGTACAATTATATTAATGCTTTACTTAAGCCCACTTCTAACAGTCATTACTTTAATGATCTTACCTATTCTGTACTTTGGTATGAACTGGATTACGAAACGAACACGGCTATTATTTAAAGAGCAACAAAAGCATTTAGGTGAATTAAACGGATTTATTGAAGAAACCATTTCTGGACAAAGTGTTGTCAAAATTTTTTCACAGGAAGAAACAGTGCTGAGGACTTTTGCCCAAAAAAATCATGCACTGCGAGAGGCTGGTTACCTTGCACAGGCCTATTCAGGCTTTATTCCTAAGTTAATGAATATGTTAAATAACTTAGGGTTTGCGATTATCGCCTTTTCAGGTGGCATCCTTGCCATCTATCAACTCGTTTCAATTGGCATCATTGTTACCTTTACTCAGTATTCAAGACAATTCACCCGTCCCTTAAACGATTTAGCAAATCAATTTAATACACTACTGTCTGCAGTAGCAGGCGCTGAGCGTGTTTTTGAAATTCTGGATCAACCGATTGAACAAGAGCAAGCAGGCCAACCATTAGGGAGCATTAAAGGTGATATTACCTTTAATCAGGTTTCCTTTTCTTATCAGGATAGCCAAACCATTAGCAATATCTCCTTCTATGCAAAGGCGGGCCAGACAATAGCCCTAGTTGGACCAACTGGAGCGGGAAAAACAACAATTATCAATTTACTCAGTCGGTTTTATGACCCAGATCAAGGAACAATCATGATTGACAGTCATGATATTACGAACGTAAGTCGGGCTTCTTTACGAACAAAAATGGGCTTTGTTCTGCAGGACCCGTTCTTATTCAGTGGGTCCATAAAAGCTAATATTCGTTATGGTAGATTAGAGGCCACTGACCAAGATATTGTCGAAGCAGCTAAACAGGCCAATGCTGATCGATTTATCAGTGCCTTGCCACAAGGCTATGATACTGAATTAAGTGCGGATGGTAATGGGATTAGCCAGGGACAAAAACAGCTATTATCTATTGCCCGGGCAATACTAGCTAACCCGGATATCCTGATCCTAGACGAGGCAACCAGTAGTATTGATACGGTAACGGAAATCAAGATTCAAAGTGCCCTTCATCGTTTAATGGATGGGCGAACTAGTGTTGTTATCGCGCATCGATTAAATACAATTCAACAAGCTGATCATATTTTTGTATTAAATGAGGGCGCTATTATTGAAGATGGAACACATGAAGAGCTTCTTAGTCAGCACGGTTTTTATTATGAGCTCTACAATGAACATTTTGAAGAGAGAATTGGCTAATAGCTTAATGTTTAATAGTTTAGATAAAAAGGAATGGCTAAATAATAGGTTGAATAAGGGGGATTGATTATGAATAGAAAGATCTTATTTACAACTATTATTATCCTAATTATTGCTGGTACAGCTTCAGTTGTCACTGTTTTACTATTTAGTAATCCAGCGATGGAAACAGCAAGTGATCATCAGTTGTCATTAACGACGGAAAAGCAAGCAGTTGTCGTTAATCCAGATGTACTTATTGAGCCGTTCGATGAGCGTCAAGCATCCGAAATCATTCGTGCCTACCAACAAAGCTATCAAACCGTGATTGATGATGTTGAAGAGGATGGTTATGAATTAACTACCTATCAATCCATTGACGATATTCAAGTTTTATTTGAGGATGTCATGACCGCTGAGCACGCCCAACAAATGCTGGAAAGTTTTATTGTTGAGGATGACGGTGGTATCTACATTATCCCTTCACAAGGGATGACTTTTATTGACCCCGAGCAAGATTTCGCGATTGAGCAGATCTCTGAGACTGCCTACATGTTATCACAGAACGTAGCAAATGAATTAATTGGTCAGGTTGAACTTAGCTATCGGATCGAATGGCACTTATCACAGTGGCTCATTTCAGCAGAGGAAATGAGTGAGATTGAACCTATTTCACTTGAGGAGCGAGCAGATCAGGTCATACGTTTATTAATCGAGCGAGACTTCGACCGACTTGCTCAACTCACTGATGAACAAGGACTCCTTTTCTCTCCTTATGTTCATATTGCTGATCAAAGTGTGCAATTTGTGCAACAGGAGCTTAGTCAGTTTGACCAGGACCAAGAAAGCTATACATGGGGAAGCTACGATGGTAGTGGAAATCCAATTGACTTAATCCCAATGGAATATTTTGAACAATTTATCACTGTTGAGCCTCTCGCTGTTCCAGACGATATTTTTATTGATGAAGAAAGTCAGCACGGTAATTCAATTAACAATATTAAGGAAGTCTTCCCTGAAGCAACCGTTGTTGAATACCATCACGAGGGAAGCGAGGAAGAAGCAGGTATTGACTGGTTTAGCTTGCATATGGTGTTTGAAGAAGACCAGCTTGGGGATTGGCGCTTAGTTGCCCTAATTTCAGATCAATGGACAATTTAGCAAAAAGGACTAGGATAAAAACCAAATATTAACACTGCTTATCCCAACAGTCTAATTGCGCATTGGTAAAACACATCAAAATTACCACGAATGAGCTTAGCTGTCACTCTATTTTTGTTTGCGGTGACCAATCCTCCTATTACGCAAAGAATTAGAGACGAAATCGCACAACCTGATATGCTGAACATAAAGATAACGGACGCTTAAGCTAGGCGCCCGTTATCCGTAAATTGTCTTTTAGATTTTAGATTGTTTCCATCTTTCTCTTTTTCAGCAATACGGCGGTGCCAATACCAACGATCACTACACCGATTAAAATCCAATTAAATATTGCTGTTGCTGTATTAGGTAAAGCCTCACCGCTTTCTGATCGAGATTGATCATCGTTTTGATCGGTAGGTAGACCCTGATCATCATCAATTGGAAAAGCTGAATCATCGTCAGCTAAGACTGTAAAGGTAGTAAAATGATCTGTTGATCCCGTTACCCTACCATTTGTGTAACTACCGCCAATACGTTCCCATGTATCCTCATTAGTTAAATAATAAATGCCTAGTTTTTCGGTATTAGAAACGGCATTCTGATTCACCGCAAAGGACAAACCAATTGCTTCTTCAGAAAATTGAGAAACAAGACCATCCTGATTAGTAATGGTTAAATCATAAACTTGGCTAATTGGATTGTCTATCTCAGTGAGATTCTTAATTGTAAAAGCTAGCAATTCGCTTGAGCTAAAATTAATTAGTGGCGTAGTTATTGTTAAATCAGTTGTAATAATTTCAAGATATGCTTGTTTCACTAATAGTTGCTGAAGCTGATCGGTAGCTAATACTAATGTATATACATCCTGATCAAGTTCTGTTATGTCAACCGTTAACACACCGCTATCGGCAAGTTGTTCAATGAAACCCGCTTCAACCTTAATTTCTCCTGCTTCAATAAACCAGTCGGCAGTAACTTGAGCAAATTCTAGCTCAGTTTCTGGATCGTCGTCTTCATCAGGATTCTCTGGTTCAGTTTCTGGATCTCCCTCTTCATCCGGATTCTCCGGTTCAGTTTCTGGATCTCCCTCATCTTCTGGGTCCTCTGGCTCTAACTGTTCATCCTCTTCGTGAATCACAATATCTGACGCTCCACGAGGCTTGAGCTGAATCGCACCGTTAAACTGACTTGAAATACCGGTAACATCAATAATATCTCCAGCTTCAAAGTCAAAATCACTAAAAACTAACCCAGTTCGATTATCTACTCGAACAAGAACTGTTTCACCATCTGCTTCAGCTAGAAACTCAAATGTCCCAAAATCATTGATCTCAGTTAAATTTGATAGTGTAACACCCTCAACCGTGACCAACTCGGCCTCGTTCGCAGGTCCGATTTCAGCTGGTGTTACCAATTGCGGATCAGGTATTCGATCGTCTCCAATAATAGTTAGCTGTGTAAGGTTAGAAATTTGTAGTTCTCCATTATAAGTACTCTTCTCACCAACAAGCTGGACAATTGATCCAGCAGCAATGTCTAAATCAGATTGAAACACATAAATACCCGCTGTTTCATCCTGTAAGTAAAAGCCTTTGCCGCCCCAAGAGCCACTATCACTGGTAACGATGCCGTTAAGCTTAACCTGCTCACCATCCGCTTGTTCTCTAGCTTCGGAAATAGTCAAGAGCTCTGGCTCTGGAGTAGCTTCTTCCTCTACAAATTGAAAGGTCGATGGATTTCTTAAACCAGGCACACTAAAGTAAAGTTCTAAATCACCTGTGATTTGGATTGGTTTACCTAAATTTTCAGGATGATCGACTAAATTTAATGCGGTTCGGATTGCGCTATTTGGTAACTGGATCGGTAAAATACGATCCATATTACGTTCATTAGGAGAATCTGCCAGCATCAGGTTTGTTGCAACAAAGTCGCCATCAAATTGGCCGGTCATTGTCCCAACAATATAGCCTTGAACAGTAGCCTCACCTTGATTATTTGCGATTGCCTCTGCCACAGAAATGTAGTCATCATCACCAGGCTGCTCTGAGCCAAGATCATTTATCGTAATTCTACTTCCCTCTTGATAGTCAATTGGATCGGCTTGATTAGACACATAAGCTACTACCGTCTCCCAAACCGTCTGGTTGTCATTAGTCATTGTTTCCGTTCCTAAATTATAAAAGCTACTGCCATGCATGTAATCATTGTATGCAACAGCAAAAGTGGCTTCTTCATCAAGTGGCGATCCATCTGGCCAAGTTAATTCAACATCAATAAAACGGTTGTTTTGCTTAATCAATTGATAATGAAGTCCTGATGATTGGAGATCGACACCACCATGATAGTTTGACTGTTCCAGGATCACTTCCTTCAAACGAGCTAAGTTGGTTTCAACCACCTCAACTTGATTACCGAATTGATCTAAAAATTCAATCTGGCTATCGGTAATAACTCCAGCAGGGATCGTACCAGTAACAGATGATCCATTTAACAGTGCAAAGTCAGCATCTGTTGCGGAACGGATTGCATCTGTATATAGGTTCCCTAACCCTGAATCTCCTATCTTATTATTCTCAGCAGACAGACCATTCTCAGTTGCTCCAATTGGATCACCTTCGATTGGTGCATCTGTTACTTCAATTGCAATTCTCTCATTAGCATTATAATTAATTGCTTGTCCGTTTTCAGTTAAATGGTTTGCATAAGTAATCATTGCTTCCGTCATTAAACCCGATAAAGCTTCAATAACAGTACCTTGAAAGTCATAGCCACTTCCACCAGTACCAATATAATCACCAACTGCTACTTGATAAGTTTGCTCATCTTCAATGGGTTCACCGTCAACATACAATTCAGCGTCAACAAAACGGCCGGTATTGTTTGTCAAAATAGTATAATGTAAGCCAGCTGTTTGTAAATCTACTGTGTTGCGTCGGCTATAAGAATAGCTAATAACTTCTTTAATAGCGGCGCCAGTCATTTCGAATTTCATAATTTCATTAGCAAATGGTTCAATTGTATAAATATCATTGACAGTAATTGGACCAACCGGAATGTTTGCTCGAATACCGCCATTATTAGTTAAAGCAATATCAGCACCGGTATAGTGACGGATGGCATCTGTCCAGAAATTCCCTAGTGAACTATCAACATTGCCGCTTCGATTGAGACCAGATTCAGTATAACCAATTTCTTCTGATAGGAGATCTTCCATTTCTGCATTAAATTGATTAACAGATGCTTCGACTTCTTCATTTACTGCTGTTAAATTTGCTACACTTTGTAAGGAGCCACTAACTAACTCTACTTCTGTACTGACAGGGTCATAGCTTAATGTGATATTACCAATATTGGTACCATTTGCACCTGTCTGAGCAATTGGTGTACCATTAACAATAGCTGGTTGATTTAAAGTCGTGTGACTATGCCCGCCAATAATAAGATCAAAGAAATCTACTGCTTCTGCAAGCTGCCGATCAACGTTATAGCCAATATGTGTTAGCGCAATTAAGATATCTGTTTCGTCGGCCAAATAAGCATATTCTTTGGCTGTCTCGATAGGATCATTAAATTCAAGCCCAACAATGTTCGAAAGAGCCGTAGAAGGTGGTGTTTCTGTTAAAGAAAAGACACCAACAGTTAAACCGTCAAGCTCAAATAGATAATAAGGCTCTGGTTGGGGAAACTCAACCTCTGTCTGATCAGTCACGACCGTATTCGCACTCAACCATGGGAAAATAGATTGATTCATTCGCTTAACTGTCTCTTCCTGCCCATAGTCAAATTCATGATTACCAATTGCCATTGCTTGAAGATCAAGCTGGTTTAACAAGGATATAATCGGGTAACCATATTGTAAATCAACAACCGGATTCCCGCTAAAGATATCTCCGGCATCTAAATAAAGGGAATGAGTAGCTGCTTCACGCTCTGCTTCTATATAAGCTGCAATTTTTCCAAAATCATTAATCTTAGCATGAATATCATTAGTATGAAGGACGGTTAACTCAATCTTCTCGCTATCCTCAGCTTGAACGGGTAATGGATAACTCCCGAGCAAAAGGGTGAACAACAGTAAAAACGTTAAAAAAAGACTGGTAAACTTGTTGGTTACTTGTCTGGTTAGCATCGAATCAGCTCCTAATTTTTTTTTAGAAAGTCAGTCACATAAGCGCCTAATTATGCAACACATTTAAAGCCTAACAACAAAAGATGAAGTGTATATTAAATAACCTTAAAGATTATGTATTTTTTAAACAGAAAAGTTATAATAGTAATTAAAAAAAGGAGTGCAACTTATGCGTGTTACGATAAATGAAACTGAGGTTAGTTTATTTAAAGGCGCGACGCTTAAGCATGCCTTATTAAAATTTGACCAATCGCTTTACCATCGGGTGTTAAGTGGAGAGATGGTGATACGCGATCAAGAGGGAAATCAAACCGACGTCTACGGTGCAGCAATGGCAAACTGGTCCTACTACATTATTAAAAAATAACAACTTAGCACACACCAACCATTATACGGACTTTCTACCAATCAATTAAATACGGCAAAAGTAGGGAGTTTTTTTAATAGGGGCTTAAGTCTTAATGTAAAAGCTTTAAGATTGTGAGGAGATTTAACACGCACATCATCATTGACATGGTCAATCACTTACTAATCCTATCGCAAAGCAAATAGCGTTGAAACCATAGAATTGGAATCAACGCCGTCATCTAGTCGTTAGACTACTTTTTTTAAGATAGCTAGTCATGCTTATTTGCTAGACTAGGTAAATAGCAGTGGATAATTTTTATAAAGCTAGAATGCCCGTACAACAGATGAGTTAGTTCAATTGTTTTTTTCGGTTAACGCTTAAAATTAAGCCAATGTAAATTGAGAAAATTACAGTAAACTGGCCGCCATAGCTAATGAATGGCAATGGCACACCTGCAATTGGTAACAAGCCAAACATCATGCCAGTATTCCAAACAATTGAAAGACCAATAACAGTCGTCCCTAATACAACAAGGGTCTGGCCGAACGGGTCTTTTGTCTGCCATCCTATCTTAACTAGTCGACCAAGCAATAGAATCAGTAGCGAAAGCAGGACAGCACCAAACAACCAGCCTAGTCGATTGACAAGATAGGGAAAGATTAACTCAGTGTGAACAAGTTCATAGCCTCCCCATTCTGAACGATTGCCAAGCATCGTCGATTCCTTAAATAACTGTCTAATTTGAAGATAAAGGTAGGGATCGCCCTGTTCATTTGGAAAAAAGAATCCACTTAATCTAAACTGAACATAAGCTGAAAATTGCGTCCAAGTATAAACGGCAAAAGCTAATCCAGTTGCTAACTGCACAGTCATTATGGTCAGTTTTTCTTTCCAGCGTAAATTAGCAAACAACACCATTATTGTTAACGTGATAAAGTAGAAAACGGCAATTAGGAAAGTAACCTGATCGATAAAGAAATAAATCGGGAGCCAATACATAAGTGTGGTATAGCTATACAACTTCCCCTGCTTCATTCTACTATTAAGTAACCCTGCAAAGCCGAGCAGGTAAAATAGCATGGTAAACCAATTGTTTATGTTCCAATTAAATAAAAAAATAAATGGCCGACCACTAATTTCACTACCAAACAATTCCATCGTAATTGTTAATAGCCCGCCCATCACCAATGTTATATACCACCACTTTAACAAGTAACGATAGTTTATGAACATGATTAAAAGTGTAATCGCTAATCCAATCGTGCCAAAAATGAGTTGCCTTGAAAATAGCGGCATATGATTAATGTGACTCGGAAAGGTAATAACATAAAAAATGATAACGCCTAGACCTAATATCATAACGTAGTTACTTAATAATAACCAATCAATAGTAGGTTTATGAATTTTAGCCATTTCTTGCCCAACTGTAAGTGGATTACCCATCCCTTCAATGACTTTAGCTTCTGCTTCTTGCTCTTGATAGCCTTGAGACATTAAAGCATCAATTCTTTGTTCAAAATGATAGGTTAATTCTTGTTCTACAGCCGCTCTCGCTTTCGTTGAACGAATCGACTGCGTAACTTGTGCTAAGTAGCGCTCAACCTGCTGTCTCATAGCTGATGTCCTCTTTTAAAGTAGGAAATGGCCGGAACACGCTTACCTGACTTTTCTAACCGCTTTAACTCCTTTTGCCCAAGACGATCAAGACAATACGTTTTCACAGCATTCTCTTGGTCCCAGCTTCCTTTAATCCACTGCTTTAACTCCAACTGATGTAACGTGACATAGAGCTGACCTTCTTGATACTGCACACTATTAATAATGAGCTCATACAGCTGATAACCTGTTAGTGCTTGGCTAGCTAGCCGCTTTAAGATTGCAAAATCAAGCTCTGCCTTTGCTTCATGTTCAGCTATTGCTAATGTTTGTTTCTGTTTCTTATTAGAAAAACGTGCCTCTTTAAAAACCGTCTCATTCATCGCTTGCTTAAGATTGTTCAATGGATCGTTCATGGTAGCCCTCCTGTTCTAATTGTTTTCGAAGTATTTTTCTGGCACGATTAAGCCTTGCCTTGATCGTGCCTTCCTTAGACTTGGTTATCTTTGCAATCATTTTAATTGATAAGTCTTCATAATAAAAAAGAAAGATCACCTCACGATACCGAATAGGTAACGCTAACACCGCATTCACCAGTTGCTCATTTTGAGCAGTTTCACCAGCTTGAAGTGAGACACTATTTGCCACTGATCCTTGTGTATGCATTACTTTATACTCATTTACGAGCACATGACGATAATGCCAGCTTTTTAAATAATCCTTACAATGATTAATTGCAATTCGATAAATCCATGTTTTAAATGAAGAATCAAAATGAAAACTGTCAATTTTCCGATACACTTTTAAAAAAATCTCTTGTGTTAAATCCTCTGCCGTTGCATGATCCTTAACATATGTATAAGTAATTCTCTGCACCATTTGCCCATGCTGATTAATCACTTCCTCTAGCCAATCCAACTCCGTACTAATAAATTGCTCTGATAGGGTTAACCCTGATTCTGACATTATTGTATCACCTCCAATTACTTATTTTGACGCTAGTGATTTAAAGTAGGTTGCATATAGACCAGTTATTTTTTCATAAAAAAGTAAAGCAGCTGCGCGAAGTCTCTTTCACGCAACTGCCTTAACTATTCTCCACTAGCCGTTATTTTAAAATAAAGCGGGTCATTTGGTAAGAAAAAACCTTGTTTATTTAAATAATCACGGATATATTGTTCTACTGCTTCATCATTTTCTTCTATAAGCGCAATAATTTGTCCGACTGTTAATGCAAGTCTAAAATGGCGGTAGCAATCATCAACGATCACAAGCTGATATGTATCAGGTTCTGTTGCATGCTTTCGGAGATCAAAGCTATAATGGTCCTCTAAATCTTGAAAAATACGCGATACAGCGGTAATCAGTGTTTCAAATGGTAAGTGCCTCATACCGTTTCGATCAATCTTCAATTAATATCACTCCTTTTTAATCTTTGAACAACACCGCTAAAGAGTGACAGTCCCGAAAAACACCTCTTTCACAAATGATGAAAGAGGTGTCTCTGAGCGTATTCTTCATCATCCAAAGCAAGTCATTACTTTGCTGGTCGGGGCACCTTACCTTGGCAGGTTGCCGTGGAGTCACAGAGCCAGTTCTCTCGTCCACTCTTTATAAACGTATGTTGTTACGCTAATTATACCACAAAATGGAGGAAATGAAATGAAAAAGAATGAATAGGTTATTTAAAAATTTACCACAGCAAACACATTCGTTCAAACAGTTTGTTAGACAATTTAACTAGCTTTGTGAAACAGAGAAGACTACTGCAATTATCCAAAAATTTACATAAACCCAAAGTTAGGCTCTTTACGCTAACTTTGGGGTGCGGTCCAGTGTTCACTGGTTTTGATAACATGCTTAAACCATATACTTTCTTATTAACTCAACTTTCGCATCAACATATTCAGGTTCAGCTAAGCTGGCTGAAGGGTGGGCGAAGGATTAAGTTTACGGATTGACAGAACCAGTAGCTCGTTTGATAAATCAGTCCTTTCTTAAATAAAGCTATCGTTATTAACCCCTAGTGGGGATATGTTCGCTTTATCTCAGTATTAGAGCTACACCTTGTCGGTCGAAAAGATAGTAGAGGGCGGCTTTTGAAGCAGCAAATGTCAGCACCTTAACTGGATAACCGATAATAAGCACTATTTCCCCTTCTATTCCTGATTTTAAACGGATTCATTCATGATGAATATCCAATCAAGTGGGGATAAGCAATGGGTGAGACTCCTGCGGGAAGAGGATGAGCTGAAGATCCACTTTTGGCGCGCATTATGCGCCAAAAGTGGGTTGTTAGACTAAACCCGTCCCGTCCTGGGACAACGTCTAACTGACCTACATCCTGTAGGCCCGAAGCCAGCCCCGCGGAAAGCGATCCCATTGCTTTTCGGAACGACATAGCGCGTCGAACTGATATGAAAGTCAACATAGGTAGTGCATGCCCACTCCCCCAAACACGCGCAAGGCTTAATGACTGTTTACAGTGTGCGAAAGTTGAGTTATTAATATTTTAATCTATCCTTAACAACTTCACTATGCTAAGAGCAGCTAATTAAAAAGCTGAATGTTTCATCTGTAAAAACCGCATTAATTGGTTTCTACAAGAAATTGACGAACCAAGCTAATATAGGCCTCATTCTCTTCTATTTGTGGAGAGTGGCCACTGTTCTCAAAGATGACCAGTTTAGATTGGGGTACTTTGTCGGCAATTATTTCGGAGCAAATTACAGGAGTAATCCAATCATGCCGTCCCACCGTTACTAGTGTCGGTACTTTAATTTTTTCTAAATCATTAACGAGATTAAAATTAGGTTTGTTATGACTAAAAGCGAAATTATGGGTTTGGTAACGATAGTAAATTGATTCAATTCTTTGTTTAACGGCCGCCTCATCATACTTAACAGTATATAAAGGTTGAATCGCTGCAAACATTTCTTTTAATTCCTCATTTGAATCAACGCGCCCCTCAAATAGCTTCCTTAGCTTTTCCTCTGATACGCCTGGCAAATCACTTTCTAGCGCCCGATCAATTGATAAATGATCGAAATTATTACTTGGTGCCGTGTCTCTCAATAACACATGTGTGATGCTATCTGGATATCTCAAGGCATACTCTAGCGTCAGAAATCCACCATAAGATCCACCGAGAATTTTAATCCGCTCACCAACTAGCTCTTGACGTAGTGCTTCAATGTCTGCCGTCCATTGTTCGTGGGTAAACGGTGGTTTGCCCTCCGATCTTCCAGAACCACGCATATCAATAAAAACTAAGCGGTACGTGTCACCCAATGCTTCGAATGCCTTAATATCACTTCTACAATCCCCTAAGCCAGGTGCGCCATGAATAAAAAAGATCGTTTTACCTTCACTATTTCCATGTATTTCGTAATATAACGTATTATCATTAATCGTTATTTCCACATTGAAACCTCCCGATTATTTTTTAATAAATTTCGGATCTAACGCGTCCCTTAAGCCATCACCAAGAAAATTATAGGCAAGGACAATAATGGTAATTGCCGCTCCAGGAAGAACCCCTAACACAGGTGCAGTCCATAAATATTGCTGGGCATTTTGCAGTAGATTGCCCCAAGTTGGTGTTGGTGGCTGAATACCTAACCCTAAATAACTAATTGCACTCTCGGTTAGAATTGCCCATGCAATCATTAAGGTCCCCGAGACAATAATAGATGGCAACACTTGAGGGATAATGTATTTCACCAATACCCTTAATGGCTTTGCTCCGGCCGAATGCGCAGCTTCAACAAACTCATATTCCTTCCAACGCAAGGTTTCTCCATAAACTACCCGCGCCACCTCCATCCAGCCTGATAACGCGATGACAACCACAACCATTACAGGGGTAGTCCCTAAAACCGTTAATGCAACGAGAACAAAGAAGAAATTCGGAATCGCCATCATTGCTTCCGTAAAGCGCATTAAAATTGCTTCAGTAATCTTGCCAAAGAATCCAGCACATGCCCCAATTACTGTTCCAATTAGCAATGAAAACAGCATGGCACATAGCCCAACAAGTAAGGTAATCCTGCCGCCGTACATCATCCGGGCAAACACATCTCGACCAATATCATCAGTGCCAAATGGATGTTGCCACGACCAGCTTGCCAATGGTCCTGATGTCGTCATTTCTGAAGCAGAGTATGACCAGAACAGAGGTCCAATAAATACAATTAAGTGAATGAGCACAAGAAAGATAAACGCACCAAAGGCCACCTTGTTTTGCCTTAGCCCTGTCCAGAACGTATACTTCGGTGGACGGGCTGGTTTTACGACTTGTTCGTCTAGCTGTTGACTAACTATTTTCTCCATGTCTGATCACCTCCTATGCAACATTTTTAACACGTGGATCAATTTGTGAATAAATAAGGTCAACGAGAAGATTACTCACAATTACGACAAAGGTTATGATGACGGTAATCCCCATTACTAGTGGATAATCACGACTATTTGCTGCTTCAATAATTAATGATCCAATCCCTGTCCAGCCAAAAATCGCTTCCGTTATGACTGCCCCACTTAGTAGCCTTGGAATAAGCACACCAATAATGGTAATAACGGGTATCAGGGCATTTCTTAACGCATGGATATATAAAACGACAGCTTCTTTAGCACCTTTTGCTCTAACTGTCCGAATATAATTTTGCGAGATTACCTCTAGCATTGACGATCTGGTAAAACGAACAATATTAGGCAACACCGTCATTGATAAAATCACGACAGGCATAATTAAATGGCGCAAATAGGTCATTAACTCAAAATCCGCTCCCCTAGGACCAACACCAGATGAGGGAAGCCACCTTAATTCTACTGAAAATAATAGAATAAACATTAACCCGAGCCAAAAGGAGGGAATTGACAGACCAATAACACTCGTAAAGTTAATGACATGATCTTGAGCCTTGCCACGTTTAATGGCAGAAATAACCCCAAAGATTATCCCAATTGACACAGAAACAAGAATAGTAAATACCGTTAATTCAATTGTGTATGGTAATCTACTCATAATGCGCTGAATAACAGGTTCACTCGTATTAAAGGATGTTCCCAAGTCACCTTGGACAGCATTCACTAACCACTCACCGTAACGTACAATAACCGGTTGATCCAGACCAAGCCGATCAATAATTGCCTGTCGCTCCTCCTGCGATGCTTCCATCCGTACAACACTGGATGGACCACCAGGCGCCAAGTTAATGAGAAAAAAAGTGATCATGGTTACCATTAACATGAGGACAAGACTTTGCCCAAATCGATTTAATATATAACGGAGCATTGTTATCCTCTCCTTACCTTACATTAGTTAACAACGTTTATTCGATAAGATTTAACAATGATGGTGTTACCTAGACCAAGCTAGGAACACCACCAGTTTGTTTTTTTAAAAAATGGGTTACTTCTTAAGTGTTATTGCTCGATATACCATTCATTTGTATAGTAGAGTGCATCACCAAAGGCTAATTCAGGAATACCTTGCAATGACTGTTGTCTTACCTGTACCTCCTGTGGATACCATAAGAATAGGTATGGAAGCTCCTCAGCCATTAACGCTTGTGCTTCTAGATAAATCTCTTGTCGCTCTTCTACTGTGCTCGCTTGTCCACCAGCTTCTAATAGTGCATCCAAATCTTCATTGCGATAATTAGGGATGTTATTGCCCGTATCGGCATTATCCGAGTGCATATATGCTGTTAAATCTGGATCTGCTGGATAACGCCACCAGTTTAGTGACATTTCATAATCACGTTCAATAACGACTTGATCAATCATACTATTCCAATCCATTGTATTCAATTGAACATCAATTCCAACTTGAATAAGATACTGTTGGACCATTTGCGCAATGGTTTCTAAATCACCTTGGATACCAACATCAAAGCTAATCGTTAATGGTTCACCATCCATTTCAACAAAGCCGTTAGCATTCTCCTCATAACCAATCTCTGCAAGTAATTCTCTCGCACGATCTTGGTCGAAATCATAGCGTGTTACATCATCGGTATAATACTCACTTAAGATTGGTGCAATACCCGCATCTGCAATTGAACCATAGCCTTGTAAAATGGTATCAATAATGTTTTGGCGATCAATGGCATGCATGATCGCTTGGCGCAAGCGAACATCTTGGAACTGCTCAATATTTTGATTTAAGATTAACCAGAAGAAACGTGGTGTTTCTCGACCAACAATTGTAATATCATCAGCACTCTCTATTCGTTCAATCGCTGACGTATCATCTAACGCGAAAATATCAAGCTCACCACTTAATAATTGCGCAACGTGTGTGTTGGCATCAGCTAACACTTTATATTCAATTTCATCTAAATAAGCAACCCCATCAAAGTAATCTTCATTTCGTTCAAGGACAACACTTTGCCCTGACGTATAAGATTTTAGTTTAAATGGTCCTGTGCCAATCGGATTCTCTTTATTAAAGCTAGTTAAATCCCAAGGGTCCTCACCAGCAAAGATATGCTCTGGAATGATTTCAGTATTAAAGCTCAGGTATGCTGGTAAAGCTGCAACTGGTGAAGATAGATTAAAATTCACCGTAAATTCGTCAACAATCTCAACATTCTCAACATTATTGAAATAAGAGGAACTATTAGCACCAAGTTCACTGTTTAAGGTAATTTCATTAAAAGTATAAGCAACGTCTTCAGCGGTAAATTGCTCACCATCATGCCAGTTGACATCATCACGCAAATTAAACGTCCAGACAAGACCATCTTCAGTGGTTTCCCAGCTTGCTGCTAAGGCTGGTGCTGGTAACCCGTCTTTCCCAAACTTGGTTAAGCCATTAAATAACACCCGGTTAATTACATTTGACTCAGCATACGCATTTGGATGCCAAGGGTTAAAGGTGGGATCAGCAACAATCGGGATCGAGACCCGTCCACCCTGACTAGGTCCATCTCCTGTCTCATCTACTTCTTCAGTACCATTATCATTCGTATTATCGGCTTGCCCACCTTCATCACCGTAAGCACACGCCGTTATAATAAAAAGAAAAGAAATTAAACTAATTAGAAATAGCCATCGTTTTGTCATTTTAAAATTCCCTCTTTCATTTTTTATTTTGCCCAAGTATCTTCTAGCACACGAATAATATTTGTTCCAATTACTTTTTTAATATCAGCATCACTATAGCCTTTCTTTACTAACCAACGTAAAATGTTCGGGAAGCATTCCGCTGGATTCTCTAGACCCTGCACATACTCGACTCGTTTTACATCAGATTTCTGTGCGCTCTTAATTGATAATTGTCCAGAAAGTGTATCATGTAGCCCAACATGATCACCAAACAGGGTATCGGGACCAAATGCGACATGGTCAATGCCGACAAGATTTGCGGTATACTCAAAATGCTCCATGAACGATTCAATATTGTGCTCTGGATGATTCGCGGTAACCGTTGAGTGTGGTGCTGCTTCAATGGCAATTACGCCACCTTTAGCTGCACAGGCTTTAATAACATCATCTGGCTTCATTCGGTTTGTGTTCCATAACCCGCGAGCACCTGCATGATTAATCGTTACTGGTTTACTACTCGTTTCAATCGTATCTAACGCTGTTTTGTCACCTGAATGTGAAACATCAATGGTAATCCCAAGCTTATTCATCCGCTCTACTGCTTGCTTACCAAAGACCGTTAAACCACCATCACTCGGCTCGCGTAATCCTGCACCAAGCTGATTTGCCTCTGAATAGACAATTCCCATCGTGCGAATACCAAATCCATAAAGGATATCGAGACGATCAAGCTCATTTTCAATCATGGTACATGATTCTAGTGCACCAACAAAGGCAATTTTCCCTTCTTTTTTAGCCCGATAAATATCTGACAGACGCTCGGCTTTAATAATCATGTCCTGATGGGCAATATCACTGTAGCGTAAACCAAGGTCATGAATGACATCGGACCATTTCCAGCCAGCAAGTGACGTTACCATAGCTGTCCCATCCATAAAGTTTTCAAAAATGACATCAAGTCCTGAGTTACTTAGGGCTTCATATGCCGTAAAATCACGACCAGTTCGTCTAAATTCATAAAATTCAGATAAGTTTTCTGGTGCAATAAAGGTATGCTCATGCATGGAGATGATCTGCTCTTTACTTAAGAGATCCTGTACCTTTTCTTCCTCAGCCTCACTAACTGGATATACAAAGGCAGGGACACGATCAATTTGCTTTGCTAATTTAAATTCCTGATAATCTTTACCTGCTTCTAAATATTGAAAGGCTTTGTAGCCATCATAATTTTTTTTGTTCCGATTAATAATTTGTTTAGACATGTTAAAACTCCCTTTTTAGATAAAATTGTTCATCATGTTGATCTGTCTGCGCTTGCGGTAACGAAGGAATGCTTCTTAACCTTTACGTTAACGAAAACCAGCTAATTGTTATGATCTTGCCTGAAATTTTTTACAATTTCCACGTGATATTATGCTAAAATGGAAGTGAGTGCTATGCACGCACTTTTTCCTTGTCTTGCATGGTTGCTATTGCTTCATGTAAGCTCTGCCCTTCTTGTAGAGGGTAGTGGCAGGAGACGAAGTGGCCGCTTCGGATCTCTTGCAGCTTAGGTTCTACTTGCTTGCATTGTTCTGTCGCGAGCGGACAACGTGTGCGGAAGCGACAGCCGGAAGGTGGGGATGCTGGTGAAGGTACCTCACCTTCTAAAACAATGCGATTTTTTCTTGCATCGGGGTTTGGATCTGGAACAGTTGACAATAATGCAGCTGTATAGGGATGAGCAGGACGATCAAAGATTTGATCAGTATCCGATAGCTCAACAATTTGCCCTAAATACATAACCCCTACCCGATCAGAAATGTGCCTGACAACATTTAGTCCATGGGCAATAAATAATAATGTTAAACCAAATTCAGCTTTTAACTTCATTAATAGATTAATAATTTGTGATTGAACAGAGACATCGAGTGCTGACACAGGCTCATCAGCAACAATAAATTCAGGATTTAAGGCAAGGGCACGCGCTATTCCAACACGTTGACGTTGACCTCCAGAGAATTCGTGTGGATAACTATCGTAACGACTTGTGTCAAGTCCAACAAGCTCGAGTAGCTCCTTGACCTTTTCTTCTCGTTCCTTTCCTTTATACAAGCCATGGATTTTGAACATCTCGCCAATGCTCTCGCCAATCGTAAAACGTGGATTAAGTGAACCAAAGGGATCCTGATAAATAATTTGCATATCATTTCTTATTTCACGTAGCTGCTTCTTGCTATATGTTAAAATATCCTCGCCGTGAAACAGCACTTCACCATTGGTTGGCTCCTGTAGCCTCAAGACATTACGTCCTAACGTAGACTTTCCACAACCTGACTCACCAACCAAACCTAATGTTTCGCCTTTATAAATAGTTAGTGAAACATTATCAACAGCCTTTAACGTCTTTGTTTCCCTTTTTAGTAACCCACCTCCCTTAATTTGAAAATGTTTAGCTAAATGTTTTATTTGAACAAGTGGCTGCTGGTTATTAGTGTGATTCGTTTGCTCCAACTGGCTCCCCTCCCTTTTCATGCTCATATAAGCTCTTCATTTTATCTACATGCCAGCAGGCAACTTGTCGATTTTGCATAGTTTCAAGTGGAGGCTGCTCTTGATGACACTGCTCTGTCGCAAGCGGACAGCGCGGTGCAAAACGGCAGCCAGCTGGTAATTCATTTAAGCTAGGAATACTTCCCTTAATTGACTTTAACAAGCTACCACGCTCGCCATCCATTGTTGGAACGGACTCTAGTAAAGCTTTTGTATAAGGATGATAGGGGCGCTTCATAATATCGTTTGTTTCTGCTATTTCCATAATCTTGCCAGCATACATAATGATAATACGTTGAGACATTTCAACGGCAACACCAATATCATGCGTAATTAGCATAATAGCCATGTTCTTTTCTTGCCGAATTTTCCGTAATAATTCTAAGATTTGGGCCTCAATTGTTACATCGAGTGCAGTTGTCGGCTCATCAGCAATTAATAGATCTGGCTCAGTGGCAAGTGCGATGGCAATCATTACCCGTTGTCTCATTCCACCAGAGAGTTCATGAGGGAACTGCTTAAGCCTCGTTTTTGGTTCAGATAAACCGACCAAAGTTAACAGCTCCTCTGCTCGAGCCATCGCTAGTTTCTTTGGTATCTTTTGATGAAATAAAATTGCTTCACTAATTTGCTTACCAATTGTAAAAACAGGATTTAATGCAGTTAATGGCTCCTGAAAAATCATTGAAATTTCTGAACCCCTAAGCTTCCTCATTTCCTCGGTCGTCTTCTTAGCTAGGTCTTCACCTTTAAAGTTAATCTCGCCCGCTAATATTTTGCCATTTTCATATTCAACTAGGCGCATGACACTCATTGATGTTACACTTTTTCCACTGCCTGATTCACCGACAATACAGATTGTTTCTCCTTCCTTAATTGCAAAGGAGACGCCGTCAACAGCTTTTAAATAACCATTTTTTCCACGATAGCCTGTAACAAGCTCGTTTACTTCAAGTATATTGGTCATTGTTATCCCCCTCTTTTCTATTTTAATTTTCAGAGTTTTTCAAATAAATAGTTTCTTCTTGTCGGAAAAACGACCTTGCTAAGAACCGCGGACAATTCAAGGCAATATTTCATTAATATCGTTGCCGTCATTTCAATATTGGACTCCTCAAGTCGATATGCTGGACCGGCTACAGATAAAGAACCGAGCACCTGATTTTGATAATCAAACAAGGGAGCTGAGATTGCGCCGACCTCATGAATCGTTTCGCCACTCGTATAAGCCCAACCCTGTTGTTTAATTATTGCTAATCGTTGTAAAAAAACGGATACTGACTCAATTTCCTCTGCCTTTGAGTCTATTCCCTGTTGAATAATACCGCCTTGATGGTCTTCAGGTAAATTAGCTAAAATAACCTTGTGCGAAGCCCCTTTATACAAAGGTGACCGCTTTCCAATTGATTCAGCGAAGCGCACCTGGCGATCACTTTCGACAATCTTCATAAAAACACCCTCGTCTTGATCGAGTAATGTTAACACAATGCTTTCACCAGACTCTAGCGCTACTTTCTTCATAATAGGATGAATAATTTCAGAGATCTTCAGGTTTTCCTCTACTACATTACTAAGCTCTAAAAATTTAATGCCTAATTCATATTTTTGCGTGTCAGGGTTTTTAAACAAATAGCCCTTCTCAGTAAAGGTTGTTAATAAGCGATGAACAATTGTATGGCTCATCTCTAGTTCATTAGCTAACTCCCTTAAGCCCCAGCAGGGTTTATGAATTGAGAACATCTCTAAAATGTTCAAAGCTTTCATGACCGTTTTAGAACTCAACAACACCCCTCCTTCCGGTTCTATAATCGAACCAATAGTTCGAATTTTATAATTATTTAAAATATTATCACTTTTTTAAAAAAATACAAGACCAATGAGAGCTTTTATTACAAAAAAGTTGCATATTTATTAAAAACAATTTGTTAAACAACTTTACGAAAACGATGAAAAAAAGAAATGACCATTCTATGATATTAAAATACGAACACCGCCATCATGGCGCTGGCTAAAATAATACTAGGCAAGATTTACAAAGGAGTGTGGGCATAATTATGAAGGCTTTGGTGCTATTACGCGATGCGTTTTATCACGACTACCCAGCATTTAGTAGCAGTTTAAGCAACATGGGTGTTGAAGTGAAGGAAATGAAGGATACAGATAAGGGCATTAATCGCCAGCTTCTCCTTAGACGAGTAGCAGATGTTGACATCATTATTGTTGCTGTTGTCCAAATTGACCGTGAAGTTATTGATGCAGCCAAACAGCTTCGTTTCATCTTAAAATTCGGTGCTGGCATTGATAATATTGATGTTCCCTATGCTCAACAGAAAGGAATTGCCATAGCAAATGCCCCTGGTCAGAATGCTACCTCAGTGGCTGAACTTGCTTTTGCTTTTATGCATACATTAGCACGTCAAGTACATCTTAAAAATGAGCAGGTTAAGCAAAAAAAATGGCAATTATCGTTAGGAACTGAACTTTACCAAGCTAACCTTGGCATTATTGGATACGGGGCCATTAGCAGGCAGATTATTCAACGTGCCAAAGGCTATGAGATGAAGGTGCTTGTTTATAGTAAGCATGCCAATCGAGCTGAAGGAATAGCTTTCGTTACTTTAGCAGAGCTCCTTGCTCATTCTGACTTTATTATTCTAGCTACCTCACTGACAGTTAACAATGCCGGGATGATTAATAAAGAAGTCTTACAGAAAATGAAAGCTGGCGCATTTTTAATTAATGTGGCAAGAGGCGGGTTAATTGTTGAGGATGATCTCAGGGAGGCCCTATTAAACGGAACACTGGCAGGGGCTGGCTTAGACGTATTTAATCAGGAACCACCTACAAATGACCTACCAACCCTGGCTAATGTCATCGCCACACCTCATATTGGCGGTGCGACACGGGCTGCAATCTTTCGAACAGGACAGGTTACCTTAGACAATGTTCAACGTATTCTTAATAATGATGCGCTTCATTATCAAATTAAAGAAATATCCGATCAAAAGCTTAGCTAAAAAAATAAGAAACTCGCTCTAACTGAGCGAGTTTCTTTAGTTTAGCGACTAGCAGCAGTAGCCGCCGCCACCTACACCACCATAGAATGATGCACCGATAATGATTAACAAAATAAACAACACAATGAGTAAAGCAAATCCTCCACCATAGCCTGGTGCAGGAGTGCCACAACCTGGGTTACCCAATTTGAAGACCTCCTTTAAGTCATTTCACCAGTATTATATGAGGATGTGGCAATTGCGGAAGGGGCATTCCCCCATTTTTTAAAAAATATTGGTGTTGCAAAAGAAAAACCAGTATGACTGCTATTTGTTAGGCGATCATTCATGAATTTAATAGCTACTTACTTGTGCTTTTTACATAGCATATACTTATATTTCGTTCATTCCTTGGTGATTTATAACAGCGAAGGTGACAAAAGAATTTCTAGTCAGACAAATATCACCTAAAAAATCACAAAAAAGCAACCAGTCCGAACATGCTTCATGATACAATAAGAAGCATACATATTACTCTAGGGGGGAACAAAAGTGGATGGACTACGCATCTATGTTATATTGGGGCTTATTGTCGGCTCAAGTGCTGTATATATGTGGATAAGAAAAAGAATTAGCTCACGTTACCTCACACAAAAGCTAACCGCGTTAAACACGACACACTATCACGTACTCGAACATATTAACAAGCAAAATACGCAGATTGATTACCTAATTGTATCAATCTACGGAATTATTGTGGTTAAACAAATTAACTGGACAGGTGAAGTAATGGGAACAGAAGAAGAGGAAAATTGGGTACTTAAGTTTAACAAACAGTTGAAAACGATTAAGAACCCCTTACATGAATATAAACCATACATTCAAGAGCTGGCAAAGCACCTAAAGCTACCGACCAAACAATTTCATCAGATTGTAGCTGTTTCGAATCAAGCCACACTCTCCGTTGATCAGAGCCTCATTAAGAACCAACAGGTCTGCCACTTTGATCAATTAGTAGCAGCCATTACGCAAATAAAGACACCTATTTTATCGAAAGAAAACGTTCAACTCTTTGCAGAACAGCTAAAGCAAGGTTAGTAAATCCCGCAAAAGTTAGCTTTCCTTTCTAACTTTTGCGGGATAAGTTTAATTATCGGCTAGACATACTGATGGAGCCGCTCTAAGCGCTCTTGTTCAGTTAGCGGTCGAGCATCATCATAGCTTGCGTAGCAATCAATAAAACCATATCGACCAATCTTCGTTAGTAACTCTGTGTTTTCATAATCCGGTAAGGTAATGCCTGGCGCTGTCATATAACGGCGTGCCATCGCCTCACTTAAGGCTTGTGGATCTGCTAAGCATTGATACCACTCCGCCATATCCATGTCCTCGCGATAAGCTTTCGATAATGATGCAATTGCTTTTAGCACAACCATAGCCTCATTTAGTAAAAATTGTTTGCGTTCAACGACAATTGGGTCGGTCAACACTTTTTTAAGTTTGGCCTCATGATCTTTAAATAGCTTAGCAGATCGCCGAACAATCTTGGCACTTTCAATCACGTCATCTGCCGTAGCTGCATGGCTCGCTTCACAATAGCTAACCAAATGAAACATGTTCGGATCAAAAATCATTTGAAGAAGCGTAGTTCGGGCAAGTTGAAATTTAGCTACCTCAAGATCAGTACTAAAATGTTCAATTCCAGCTCGTGCCTCCAGATAAACATTTGCTTGATTGCCTTCAGGTCTAATTTGCTCAATTATTACTTTTGCCGCCGCCATCTTGGCTAAATCAGCATAATCGCCAGTTTCAGCGGGTTTATTAAATTGATGCTGAAAAATCATATCCTTAACGCCTGAAGCATACATAACAGCAGCAATTAATGCGTAATCGACTACGAATAAAGCGTCATGGATAAAGCGCGAAGACCATTGATTTGGGTCATTCATTTCAACTGGAATATTCTTTGAAGCAAGATATTCAACCGTTTCAATATGTTCTTGAATTGCATCTGGTACTGACAGCGGGCCCCGACCATCTAATTGGCTAAACCAAAACAAAGGAACAGCCTGATGCGCCCCTACTAACATACCTGTTTCTAAACAGGTATCAACAAATGGCTTTAATTGATAGACATGGGCATAAGGTTTTACGGACGGAAAGTTCCCCCGCCGTGATGCCTCAAATAATGCAGCTAACTCTGCTTTATTCTTGTAAGGAACACCCCCATCATTTTTGTAGATTTGAAAGGCTTGTTCATTACCGAAATAACGCTGGGAGAGATCAGAAGACCCTAAAGAAACCTCATCCACAGCGCCCTGTTCAGCTAGTTTGATAATCCCCTGTACGGTTGGGTCGATTGAATCGCTTGGAATACCAAAGTGCGTTCGAATCAGGGGAATGGCTGATTCTTTCATTCGGTTCGGTAAGTGTTTAAGTGCATCCTCAGACGGTTTTTTTAATGGTTGTTCTGACAAATAGCTGTTTTGGTCAACTACCTCGCTAGCAAGCTCATCCAGAAGGGGCACCTTTTTCGGGTTAGCTTCTTGTCTAACTAACTCAACGATCTGATCTCGTTCATGCCCTTGAGCGACTTGAAAGAAATTCAGGGTCTGATTTGTCTTAACCTCTATTTGTTTATCAGAACCAATTAATTCGATCGGGTACTGCTCAAGTAAACCACCATTAGAAATGGCATCAAGGGTTAAGAACAGACCTGAAAACCCAACCCTCCGCTCCGGATCCTTAAAAAGTCCAGCCTCTTCCATTCTTTCGAGAAATTTCTTCAGTTCACTCAGTGCTGGTTCAACACTCAACCGATAGCTTAAGCCAATAAAACGGGGATTCTGATCAATTAAAGTCTTTATTTTCTCATCATCTGATAATGCTGGTGGTAGAATCATATACGCAATACCTGCAAGCTTTGCTAGCTTAGCAGCTTTGTGAATACCTACCGTGTGGGGATCATTCCCTAGAGTCAACCCGATAAATAAATTGTTCATTTATACCACTTCCTTATCTTCAACATCACCGATAATTTTAAAATACTCCCCTTTTAAATAGCGTAGAATAAAATCAGTTGAGAATTCACTCAAGTCGCGCCAATCGGTTGAATCCGTACGGTTAAAAAATTGATCATGTAGATCTATTATTTGCTTGATCGGCGTTACATCCAGGCCAAGCCGTTCACCGATTGCCATGATTGGTACGAGACCAGTTGGCACATCCTCCTCAACATACCTAACCTGAGGGTAGGAGCGGTTATGATACGTTTTCGTTCGACTAATTGCTCCTGCCAACCCTTCATCAGTAACCCTCTCGACATCATAGGTATAGGCTAGCCAATGCTGAGCAGAAAGGATCGAATCATTTATTTCCCTTAAGTAATCATGACGAATCTGCCGAAGCCGATCAATATCGTCGACTTGTTCCTCTTTTACTCTTAAATGATCCATAATTAGTTGAAAACGATCTTCATTTGGGCTGTCCGCCAACCCGAATACTGTTAAACCGAGCATATCAGCTATCTTTAACCGAATTTGATCAATTTGCTCCAAATGGCGAGCAACTGGTCCGTTATTCGCGATCCCTTTCGTATAGAAGGAGTAACAGTCACCATCCTGCTCCGCCTTAACAATAGCCGCGTAGTTTAATAGATAGGCAGTTGGATGAAAGATAGCCCCAATATTGCCAATCGAAGTCGTTGCCGGAATCTGATTAACCAATGCTTGGGGAAACAATTGCATTAACAAGTCAATTTGATAAGGTTTAAACTCCCCCTCTAACGATACAAGCCAGCTTCTCTTTCTTCGTTTAATAAAAACACTACCATCCGTTGGTGCTTTACAAGAGTATGGATTGGTAGAGAAACAAACGAATGGGTAGCCCTCACCAAGAATATCCCATAAGTAAGGCACTGCAAAGGTCCGTGATGGGGATAGAATAATCGGTATCCGCTTATTTAATATTCCCGCATCCTTTAACTGCTTAATCGTCTCTTGAACAAAATGTGACGGGTGTGCCACAATAATAAAATCCGATTCAGCTACGAGCTTGTTTAAATCATGCCCAACATTATCCTCATTTAATGATATCAGCTGAGCTGATTCGCGATTTCCACTGTCGGAGCGTTCTAAGAAGATCCCCTGTTGTTGAAGAACTGTCGTGACAAAGCGCTCGCCGTTATCCGATCGCCTAGAATAGCCATAGACTTCATGGCCACCCGCAATGAAATCGACCAGATAAGCCCTTCCTGATTGAGAGCTTACCGAATGTATACCTATTTTCATAACGTTCACCTCGATTTAAAAATAATGGAACTTAAATACACGATCGTAAGTGAATGCTTCCCTTAAACAAGAACCCTATCGGCCGATTTTAAGCAAAAAAATAGCACACACCTTAACAGGCCTGCACGCTTTAAAACGATAGCTCGTGCTTGTCTGTTCACCTAAGTTAATGCATTCAACGATCATGAAACCAAGATAAATAACTTCGCACGACTTATAATTGTTCAACCGTTTCCTTCCCTCACCCCTTCTTAGTAAAAAAAGCTACCCAAACTGTTATAACAGTAACTAGAGCAATTTTCACCCGTCAATTTGATTTGATTATAGCACCTTATCTTTGCAATGAATACAACTATTTTCTCCAATTCTAAAATTTTTTTTAGCTGATAGATATGGCTGTGTATAGATGCTGTTTAGTATTTTTTCCCATTTACACCTAGATAAAAAAGGGCTCTTATTCGACACCTTACATAACCCATAACTTGGTGGTATAATCATATTGTACCTTTTAAAAAACTTGAAAAAGAAAGCAAACAGAGAGGGGGATTTGATGGTTAAATATCGTAGTGTAGTTGGTATTATTATTCTTAACATTGTAACCTGTGGCATTTATAGCTTATTTTGGTTATTCGCTATTACGGAAGAATTAGGCTATCTCACTGATGACCATGATTTCACTGGGGGTAAAGCACTCTTATTCACCATTATCACTTGTGGTATTTATCAGATTTACTGGTATTATGTTGTTGGCCGCAAAGTATCTGAGGTTCAGCGCAGACATAATGACTATGCAGCCGATAATGGATTTTTATACTTAATATTAGCGATTTTTGGACTAAGTATTGTTTCCGACGCTATTATCCAATCAGAAATGAACAGATTTGCTTAATTATATAGTGGAAGATTTGGTTATCCAGATCTTTCACTGTATGCATAAGGATGTGTATCAATGGTTCCATTTAAAAAACGACTAACAAGAAAAGCTCTGCTACCTCTCTCATTAGTCGGGGGCGGTATCCTTTATTTAAAAGTACTTTCACCTTATTTTGGAATTCATATTCCCTGTCCATTCTATTCAGTAACTGGACTATATTGCCCTGGTTGTGGCATAACACGCGCTTCTTTAGCCATATTAAATGGCGATCTTCATCAAGCATTTCGTTACAATATGGTCATCTTTCTGGTATTGCCACTCCTGCTTATTAACTATCTTCTTGAACAGAAGGGACATCGACAGGCAAGCAAGTTATTGCTGACAAGTTTACTGGTCATAACTATCCTTTTTGGTATCCTACGAAATATTCCACTTTTTTCTTATTTGGCTCCAACTAACCTATCTGGTTAGTCTTTTTTCTTATAAAGATTAATCCCTTCTGCTGTATCTTCCACATAAATGTCTGAGTCATACTTGCTTAGCAAATAGCAATAGTAAAAGTCTCCAATACAGCCTGAGGTGTGAATGGCAAACATTAGATAAACCGCAACTCCATTAACACCTAGCAAGTAGGCACCAGCTAAACCTAAAGATATGATAACAAACGGCATCAAAATAATAACTAAAAATTGGTTACGCGGATAGATTGCCCCTGGGCTTGTTGCATATGCCATCCCATTTTTAAAGCCCAGCTTTACCTTAGCTTCTCGTTTGTAAACCTTAAAAAATAAGGCATGAATACACTCATGGATAAAGAGCACAACAATAATTAACACACCAAATAAAATTGGACCAAAAGCATGAAATGTAAGAGATATTGGTCTATCGGTAAAGAATGTTGGTAATGCTATGCCCATCATGAGCAAGATGAACAGGATAACCGACCACACATTTAATTTCAGAATTAATTTCTTATTATGTAACAGATTAAGTGAATGAAGTAATGTTTTCTCCAACTGCTTTCCCTCCCTTACTATACGTTAGCAAATTCAGCGGAGAATTGCCACCGGTTTAATCGGTTGATTACAGTTAGACTGCTATAAGAAAATTACGTTTAACCTAGAACACTATTCCTCCTCCCACCTTAACGCATCTCGCACTTATGTTAACCTAAAACGCCATCCTTCCGACCACATTAACAGAATCAGCCCTTGTTAATCATCCTATCCAAATTAGCAACCTAATTAGGCAATTTATATCAAAGAAAAGACGTTAGTGATTGCATTTTTCATTTCAAAAATTATGAAATGAAAAACGCTCCACCAACGTCAATTAGTTTTCAAACGAAGTACTTTAGCTATAATTCTTCACCATTCGTCTCGATAACTTGCTGATACCAATAGTAGCTTTTCTTCTTAATTCTTCGTAAGTCCTTTGCATCATCTTCATCACGGTTAACATAGACAAAGCCATAACGCTTCTGGTAGCCATTTAACCAGCTTAATAAATCTGTAAATGACCACGCACAGTAGCCGATTACCTCAACACCATCAGAAATCGTGTCTTGAATAGCCTCAATGTGTGATTTCAAATAAGCAATACGATAGTCGTCATTAACGACATCACCTTCCTCAAGCTTATCAAACTCACCTAGACCATTTTCGGTAATAAGCACCGGTAAATGATAGCGCGTGGCAATTCGACGCAAACCAATTCGTAACCCTTGAGGATCAATATCCCAATCCCAGTTTGTTGACTCAACAAACGCATTTGAAGTTGTCTTAAACAAGCCGGGCACACCTGATTCTTTTGTCGTTCCTTTTTTACCAGTTGTATTCTTAAAGCCGCTTCCAACACCATTTTCAAATGGGTTATGTTCCACCGTAGTTGTTCGATAATAATTTACCCCGATAAAATCTGGCTTAGCAGCAGCGAGCAATTCAAAATCACCCGTTTCAATTGTTGGTGCCAAACCATGCTCTTCAAGATAGCGCCAAGCTGTAATTGGATACTTGCCCCATGCGTAGACATCCATCCAGAAATAATTCATTAAATCCTCACTATTCTCAAAGGCTAAGATACTCTCTGGATCAGAATTTTTTGGATAATATGGTTTATAAGCAAAGCTCGGGCCAATCTTGCCATTAGGCACATACTCTCTAAATGATTGAATCACTTTAGCGTTTGCTAAGTTAGCAATATGATTAGCGTGATACATCCGTTTTTTATCCTTAATACCCGGTGGGTGTAATGCTGTTTCATAGCCGTAACTAACAAAATAGTTTTGTTCGTTTAACGAAATCCAATATTTCACACGGTCACCATAACGTTTATACAAGGTTATGGCATAACGATTAAAGTCATCAATTATTTGTCTGGATTCCCAGCCGCCATAAGCATCCATTAAAGCCTGTGGAATATCCCAATGATACAGGGTAATCATTGGCTCAATATCATACTTTAGCAACTCATCAATTAACCGATCGTAAAAGGCCAAGCCTGCTTCGTTAACTGCTCCATTGCCCGTTGGATAGATACGACTCCAGGCAATTGAAAAACGATAAGTCTTCAGGCCTTGCTCAGCCATTAACCGCACATCTTCCTGATAACGATGATAATGGTCAACAGCTACGTCACCATTAGATCCTTTAAATGTCGTCCCTTCTATTCTAACAAAGTTATCCCAAACTGATCGTCCTTTACCCTCAGCATCCCATGCGCCTTCGACTTGATATGCTGCTGAAGCTGCTCCCCAAAGGAAATCCTTTGGAAAACCTTTTTTATTTAAATGTTCCATTTGTATTTCCCCTTTATCTTTTTTTAAATAACTTGATGCATGGCGCATGCTAATTCAATTAACATGCACCACAATTTCACTATTACAATGTAACAGAGGTTAAAATAACATCAGACTTCGCTACGTTTGCTTGGTCCGTTTCAATGATATCAGTAAAGTCTTTGGTATTTGTAATAATAACTGGCGTTGTTGTCTCGTAGCCTGCTTGTTTAACAGCTGCAATGTCGACCTCTAAGATCAACTGACCTTGCTTCACCTTTTGTCCTTGCTCAATGTGTGCTGTAAAGTGCTCGCCATTTAACTTTACAGTATCAATGCCAATGTGAATTAACAATTCAACACCTTCATCTGAAATAATACCAATGGCATGATTAGTCGGAAAAAGTGTCGCGATAGTGCCGTTAAATGGTGCATAAACCTTGCCATCCTCTGGAACAATTGCAATCCCTTTACCCATGGCTTCTGTTGAAAAGGCATGATCATTTACTTTTGCCAACGGTAATGTCTGTCCCTTTAATGGTGAGTGAATGGTTACCCGCTCACCTTTAACAGGCGCTTGTGCCGTTGTGTCTTTTTCTGCGCTATCACCTTCGTCAAAACCAAAAACATAAGTTAAGATCGTCGTTAACACAAAGGCAATGGTAATACTAATAATATAGTAAGCAAACGTATCCGTCATAAACGCTGGTAAGGTAGTTAATGCCGGGAATACATACGCCATAACGGTTGTGTTCATAGCACCGGCAAAGGCACCACCCACCGTTCCACCGATTAAGGCAGCAATCATTGGGCGCTTGTATTTAACAGATAGCCCGTAAACTATCGGCTCGGTAATGCCTGCTAAAAGCGCAGGTAACATTGACGATAACGCTAATGACTTAAGCTTTTTATCCTTGGCTTTTAGGAAAACACCCATTGCAACACCTGCCTGAGCAAAGGTTGCATTTGCTACTGGTGGTCGAATCGTGTCAAAGCCAGTGTTACTTAAGTTCTGTAGCATAGCCGGTACAATTCCCCAATGGACACCGAACATTACCAAGAACGTCCAGCCCCCACCGATAAGAGCTCCCGTCAATAAGCCACTTGTGTTACTCATAAAGTCAATAAAGCTGGCAATGCCATTCCCTACATACACACCGAATGGTCCAATTAGAATTGCAGTTAATGGTACCATCACAAGTAACGAAATCATTGGTACGGCAAACATTTGAATAACAGATGGAATATATTTTTTCAAGAACTTTTCAATATAAGAGAACATCCAGATTGCTAAAATAGCTGGAATGATTTGGCCATTGTAGCGCATTAAGACAACAGGTATGCCTGCAAAGCTTACTACATCACCAATCTCATTAATTAAGCCAGTGAAATTCGGCTCCATCAATGCTCCCATAATCGCAAGCGCGACAAAGGTATTGACGCGGTAAACTTTAGCAGCTGACACCGCTAAGGCTAAAGGAAAGAAATAGAACACCGCGTTTGATGCTGCATTTAAAATGAGATAAGTGCTACTTTCAGCTGATAATCCAAAATAAGTGGTTAAAATAACCAATAGTGCTTTTAACATACCCGATCCAGCTAACGTTGGTACCACCGGCGTAATGATGCCCGACATCACATTAAACAATTTCGCGATAACGTTGTTTGACTTACCAGAATCATCCTGCTCTACGTACGCTGATTCTCCTTTAATATCGTGATTCTCCATTATAGCATCATAAACAGTACTTACTGCATTGCCAATCACTACCTGATACTGACCATTACTAACGACTGCAGAAACAACACCATCTAATGCTTCTATTTTTGCCTTATCGAATTTACTACCACTGTTTAGTTTAAAACGTAGCCTTGTCATACAGTGATAAAGGCTGGCAACATTGTCTTCTCCTCCAACTGCTGCAACAATATCTTTTGCTAAAGCTTCTTTACTCATTATTTTCACTCCCCATTTTTTTAGAACAACTCGGCTAGTCAAAAGACATGCCTTTAATTGAACCCATTAAATAATTTGGTTATTTTTATACCCTTTAGCACAGAAAAAGGCATAACCCAATTGTCAACAATAGACCCACTAATTGTGGCCACAAAAATTGTTGTGCAATCAGGTTATGCCTTCTTCAGTAACACCCTGTTCGTTATTAAGTTAGCTGTCATTGCGAATGGTTAATCGTGCAATATGAAGCACCAAGTAGACAATTTCAGATTCGGAGATCTCCTTCTGGTACCCATTTTCAACATAGGTCTTAATCTTTTGCGCACAGGCAAACGCAGCAGGATACTTGCTTTGAACCCTTGGATAGAGATCATCTTCATTATTTGCCAAATGATCATTTGCAACAATTCGCTGCGCAAAGAATTTCAAGTGCGTAACCAAACGACCGTAATTCCAGGAATCTTCATCGTAAACAAGGTTAAAATGGTATTTAATAATTCCTAAAATATCCTGAACAATGTTGGTTATTTTAACCGTTTTATCAATCTCATTTCCTTCAGTTTGGGTATTAATAATATGCATGGCAATAAAGCCAGCCTCATCCTCATTAAACCTAACATTTAGCTTGTCCTTAATTAATTCTAGCGCTTTCAAACCAACCTTAAACTCTTCCCGGTAAAATTTTTTCGCTTCCCAGAGCAGGACGTTACGAATTTCCTCGCCCCTTTGATACCGAGTAACCGCAAAATACAAGTGATCCGTTAAGGTAAGAATTGCATAATCACTTATTGAAGCACTTAGTGTGTTACGAGCATAATCAATGATATCCTCAGCAATTTCGACATATTCAATCGGTATTTCACTAAGTAAGTCAGCTAGCTTTAACGAGAAATCTTTAGTAGCAAGCGTAAAGATCTTGTTAATCTTGTTTTGATCAATAACCGCACCGGGCTTCAAGCCGAACGAAATGCCGGGACCAAACGCGACTACCTCTTCATGCTGGTCAGTTGTCGCTAGCACAACATTGTTATTCAAGGCTTTCTTAAGCTTCATCCATTCACCCCCTTTGACTAAAAAAATGTATAAAAAACCCGGGTCAAGCCCATTGTTTTAAACTAAATAACAACGAACCAAAACCCAGGTTATGCCTTCTTCAGTAACACCCTGTATTATTTATTAAGCGTTTTCGTAGAAAGTATACAATATCTATTTTCTGCTGTCAAATCTTTTTTATTAAAGACCTATTGCTAAATTCCTACACGACTTCCTTTCGATTAGCAATATCGATCCATACCGCTATAATTAAGATAAGACCTTTAACAATATACTGCCAAAATGTTTGGATGTTCATCATGCTCATGCCGTTATCAATACTTGCCATAATTAACGCCCCAATAATTGCACCAACAATTTTACCCTTCCCGCCAGTTAAGCTGGCACCGCCGATCACGCAAGCAGCAATAGCATCTAGCTCATACATATCACCAGCACTTACAGTCGCTGCATTTAACCGACTGGTTAGCATGATACCAGCAAGACCAGCTAATGCCCCCATTAACACAAAGACGAGCAACGAATGCTTTTTAATATTAATACCCGATAAGGCAGCAGCTTCCTTATTACCACCAATTGCATAGATATAACGTCCAAAGGCTGTCTTGTTTGATATAAAAATAAAAACGGTCCCGAAAAAGGTAACGATCAGCAACGGTAATGGCACACCGTAGTAAAGATTTAATAAAAATGTGATGGTAAACATAGATAAGGCAGTAAAACTGGCTTTTCCATAATCGATAATTGCATGGTTAAGCTCCAAATCAAGCTCCGCTCGCTTCACCCGATTTCGCCATGCTGCTAGTATGATTAAAAGCGTGCCCATAATGACGATACTATAGCCAATTCCAAATGGCAGGTAACTATTTGAAATAGACCGGAAGCTATAATCAAGCGGTGCAATTGTCCGACCTTGACTAATGCCAATTAACATACCACGAAAAACGAGCTGGCCACCTAAAGTAACGATAAACGCAGGCACAGCCCGATAGGCAACCCACCAGCCTTGCCACAAACCGAGTAGGGCACCAAGTAAAACCGCTACAATCACAACCAGAACGGTATGCCAGCCGTACCAAACCTGCAGAATGGCTGCTACACCACCTGTTAAACCAGCTAGTGAACCAACAGAAAGGTCGATATGTCCTGTTACAATAATTAAGGTCATACCAATTGCTAAAATAGAAATAACAGCCATCTGATTAAAAAGATTAGAAATATTTCTCGGTGAGAGAAATTCACCATTTGTGAAAATAGTAAAGATCAGCGCTATTGCAATTAAGGCAATAATTAATGTATAGGATTGAACATTAATCGTTAAGCTTAATTTGTCTTTAAGCTCACGTTTAATTAATTTGCTCATTTTTTAGCCCTCCTCAAGGTCGCGTATTTCATAATCACTTCTTGATTTGCTTCTGCTCGCGATAATGACGCTGTTATCCCTCTTTCACTCATCACGAGAATACGATCAGATAGCCCGAGAACTTCCGGTAATTCAGATGAGATAATAACAATCGCTACACCATTCTCCGCTAATTGATTAATAATCTTGTAAATTTCATATTTCGCTCCTACATCTATTCCTCTTGTTGGTTCATCTAGAATGAGGACTTTAGGGGTAGTAAACAACCATTTACTTAGCACGACCTTTTGTTGATTCCCTCCACTTAATGTCCCCACCTGCGCTTCAAGAGAGTGTGCCTTTACTTTCATCTTCCGAGTAAGTTCTTCAGACTTTTTCACTTCTAAAGCTTTATTAATCAACTGATTTGACATGACTTTTTTTAACGCTGCTAACGTAGCATTTTTAGCGATATCCATTTCTAAAATAAGTCCGTATTTTTTTCGATCTTCAGAAACATATGCTATACCGGACTTAATTGCATCGGCAGGTTTTCTAATTATCACTTCCCTGCCATCGATCATGATCTGACCGGAATAGTGCCCTTCATAGCCACCAAACAAACTGGTGAATAATTCTGTTCGACCAGCCCCCATCAGGCCTGAAACACCTAGAATTTCACCTGATCGAAGGGAAAAGCTAGCTTGTTCGACCAGCACCTCTTGATCAAACTTTCGTTTAAATTGAAACTGGTTAACAGACAGAATTTCCTTTCCCAGCTTACGTTTTTGATAAGGAAATAACTCTGAAAGCTCTCTTCCGACCATCTTGGTCACAATTCGCTCCTCAGTTAGCACGGTGATCGGATCGGTGCTTACCGTTTGACCATCTCTTAACACAGTCACTGTATCAGCAATTTCCATAACCTCATTAAGCTTGTGCGAAATGTAGATACACGTTACACCTTTATGCTTTAACGCCTTTAATAGCTTCATTAAAACTGCCACATCGCTTTCCGTTAAAGCAGCAGTAGGCTCATCCAAAATGACAATACGCGCATTTCGCGTTAGTGCCTTAGCAATTTCGACAAGCTGTTGCTTGCCAACCGTTAAATCAGCTAACCGCCGCTCTGGATCAATCGCCAAGCCCACTTGTTTCAGCCAATACTGTGCATCGGCATAAAGCATCTGCCAATTAATGAATGGTTGCTTCATCTGGTCACTACTTAGAAACAGATTCTCAGCAACAGTCATCTCCGGCACAAGGGCAAGTTCTTGATAAATAATAGCAATTCCCGCCTCTTGGGATGCTTTAATTGACTTAAAAGCCATTTGCTCACCGTTAATAAAAATAGCTCCAGCAAAGCTGTCATCTGGATAGACACCGCTTAACACCTTCATCAAGGTTGACTTGCCAGCCCCATTTTCGCCACAAAGAGCATGAATTTCTCCTGTCTTGACGGAGAAACTGACCTGATCAAGGGCCTTGACACCGGGAAAGGTTTTTGTAATATCCTTCATTTCCAAGACAAAATCAGTCATCGTACTTATCCCCCCTCGTTGATCACGGGCACAGCCCGCATCAACGTTTTTTTGAACAAAATGTGTTACGGCTGATCTGGTCGATCAGCTTCTGGCACATTACGGAACACGTCAGCGAAACTGTGGAAGCCATCAACAATTAGCGTTTCAACCAAATTATCAATGGTAACGCTAATTGGATCTAATTTAATAAACGGAACATCCACCGTACCATTGTCGACAGTCTCATCAGCCTCAAGTGTCTCTCCAGTAGCCACTTTAACTGCGACCTCGGCATTTCGAGTCGCAATATCGCTAATTGGTTTATAAATGGTCATTGATTGCGTTCCCTCAGCTATGCGTTGCACAGCGGCTAGATCTGCATCCTGCCCAGAAATAGCAACCTCTCCAGCTAAATTCTGGGCAGATAATGCCTGAATTGCTCCACCCGCAGTGCTATCATTTGTCGCCACGATCACATCAATTGTATTACCGGTAGCCGTTAAAGCGTTTTCAATTATACTCAACGCATTTTCGGCTGACCAACCATCGGCCCACTGGTCACCAACAACTTCAATGTCACCGCGATCAATTAATGGCGTTAAGATATTCATCTGTCCTTCCCTAAACATGTGCGCATTATTATCGGTTGGCGCACCGCCTAACAAGAAATAACGACCAGTTGGGACTGCCTCTATTAAATATTCGGCCTGCATCTCCCCGACCCGAACATTATCAAATGAGACATAAGCATCAACGTGCGCATTGTTAATTAAGCGATCATACGCAACAACAGGAACCCCTTCTTCTTGTGCTTGCTCAATGACTGGGCTTAATGCATCAGAGTTATTAGCAATAATAACAAGCACATCCACCCCTTGTGAAAGCATATTTTGAATTTGCGACAGCTGCCGCTCATCTTGACCATCGGCTGATTGCACAATAACTTCAGCTCCTAGCTCCTCAGCCCGTTCAACAAAAATATCGCGATCATGTTGCCAACGCTCAAGTGTCAGATCAGCAACCGACAGTCCAATCGTAATGTCAGTATTACCAGCTTCGGTATCTTCCCCTTCGGCAGCCTGTCCACACGCCGTTAAAACAAGTGAAATAACCACAATAAATCCCAATAGCTTTAGCTTCATAAAATAAACTCCTTTTCTAATTAGTTCGTTTAATAAACAAACAAAGTAAAGGCTATGACTCTAGTGAAAAGAGTTTAAAAACCCTTCAATACCAGCACATCCGTAAATGTCTATTAAACGCTTACATTGGTTATTATAAACAACAAAAGATTGTTTGTAAACAATAAAACAACATTTAATTGGATGTTGTGAATATCTAATTTCTACCCTGTATAATTCAGCCAAGATAGGAGGAATATTAATGAAATTATTTCAAGAACGGCTAAAATTATTGAGAGAACAGCATGGCTATAAGCAAGACTTCATTGCAAAGAAACTAAATATTACTACAAGTGCCTACGGATACTATGAACAAGGAAGGAACGAACCCGCCTTAGAAACCATTGTTAAACTCGCTAATATTTTTGATGTTTCAATTGATTACCTACTTGGCCATAATTCAAGCAAGCAAGTAAGGAACTCTCAGGTTTCAGAAGGAATAGCATTGTATCAGGATGAGCTTGCTGCAATAGAAGCGCTAAAGGAAACAGGGTTATTACGCGAGCTTTGCAAATCTCCTAAAGCAAATACCGAACGACTCGCACGGTTTTGGTTTTTTGTTAAAAATGAAATTGAAGAAGATTAGCGACAAATGCTAATTTGTTATTGCTTCACACCATATACCAATGCAATTATTTTAAAACTCCATCTACGGTTGTATCGGCAACAGATTGACCCGGCTTTTTTTTCTATGTCTTCTAGAATAATTTTAGTTCTTTCAAGCAAGGACTAACTCAATACCCCATCTCCATTTTGCTTTTCACCTCGATAAATAGGATAAATGTGTGACTATCCACTGATTAATAATTATTTTTTTAAAAAGATTACCTGTAGAAGTTTCACAATTTTATAAGCTATTTCTCACAGGATCTGAGATCTATCTTTAAAATAATTGGTTAAAAAACGAATGTATACCATACTTTCAACTCAATTTTCTTAGCTAATCCAAGTGATAAAAATATGCCTTTTGCCCCCCTCTAGTCTTGGAGTGATTTTACCACTAATTAGTTCGGTATAATCTACTTTCTACATATGATAACCTTTTTGTAAGCGTTTGCAATTTTGTTGCAAATATTGTGAAAGGAGGTTCATTAGTTAATTAAACCAAGTAAAAAGGAGACGCATTTATGAAGATCAAATTTACTTTAGTAACCATTCTAGCATTTTTTGTTCTTTTACCTAGCTTTACTACTGTCGCAGAGGAGGTTTATGATATTGAGGATTATGCAGATGCGATGCAACCAGGCTGGAATCTGGGTAATACCTTCGATGCGCTTGGAGCAGATGAAACCGGTTGGGGTAATCCACGTGTTACCAGAGAATTAATCCAATCCATTGCCGCTGCTGGTTACAACAGCATTCGCCTGCCAATCACCTTTGACCAGCGGATGGATGGAGCACCAGACTATACAATTGATGCCGACTTTTTAGCCCGTTATACACAAGCAGTCGATTGGGCGCTTGAAGCGGATATGAAGGTGATGATTAATATTCATCATGACTCTTGGGTCTGGTTAGAAAACCAAATGGTTACCGATCAGGCTGAGGCACTTGCTCGCTTTGAAGCAATCTGGGAGCAGCTAACCGCACACTTTGCAGACCATTCGATTGATGTCATGTTCGAGAGTATTAATGAGCCTCGTTTTAATACTGATGAGGAGCATGCGCAAGAGCTACTTGATCTATTAAACGATCGCTTCTATGACATCGTAAGAGATTCTGGTGGTACTAACGCGATTCGACCATTAATTATTCCAACAATGGATACCAGCTCTGATCAAGAAGATGTTGAGCCGTTAGTTGCATGGATTGACAAGATTGATGACCCTTATTTAATTGCGACTGTACACTATTACAGCTACTGGCCATTTAGTGTCAATATCGCGGGCGTAACTGAATTTGATCAAGAATCAATTGACCACATGCATGAGCAGCTTGGCCGTGTGCACAGTGCCTTTACCGAAAACGGCATCCCTGTTGTTGTGGGCGAATTTGGTTTGCTTGGCTTCGATACGCATGTTGATACTGTTCAGCAGGGTGAAAAGCTAAAATTCTTCGAGTACGCGATTCACTACATGCAAGAAAATGACCTTGTTCATATGCTTTGGGATAACGGACAGCATTTTAACCGTCTCAACTACACTTGGTATGATCAAGACTTTTATAATATTATGCGGGCCGGATTTGACGGACGCTCGGCAACAGCTGAACGGGATTTTATCTATTTTAGACAAAGTGAAACGATAGCAGACCGTGAGCTTGCCCTCAATCTTCATGGACTTGCTCTAGAGGAGATTAGTTACAACGGCACCACTCTCGTTGATGGAACAGACTATACCGTTAGTTCTGACGCGGTCCTCTTTAGTGCCAGCTTTTTAGAACAAGTCGTTGACCTTGACCAAGCTGGTGTAAGTGCAACTGTGGAACTACATTTTAATCAAGGGCCTAACTGGAAAGTAAACCTAATTGTCTTTGATACACCAGTCACGCAAGACAATACGGGACATTATCACGACTTTTTCATTCCAATTAATTTTAATGGCGATCAACTTGCCACGCTTGAAGCTGTATACGATGATGGAACAGCAGCCGGTCCTAATGATTGGACGACCTTTAAAGAATTTGGTCGCGTCTTCTCACCAGACTATGGTCAGAACCGGATTACCTTCCCTTACGATGGGTCAACTGGGGACAGCTACTTGTTTAATGAAATCGAGTCAGGCGTTCCAGTCACCCTTCGCCTTCACTTCTGGAGTGGTGAAGTGCTAGAGTACGAACTTATCCGCGATGGCAGTAACATAACGGGTTATGCAGTCGAAAATGATTCTCATGAACCTGAGCAGCCTGAAGAGGAGGAAGAAGAAGAGGAAGAACCTGAGACGGTCGAGCAGATTACCGTAGATGGTGCTACTGTTTATGTTAGCGATGACTTTGTAAATGAAACCGCTAGCAATAGCAGCTTTGTACTAGATTTAACTGATTTAGCTGTCACAAGGGTATCATTAACGGCTGACCAAGTAGCAGCTTTAAACGAAAAGGCCGCGACAATTATCATTGAACTGCCCAACCTAACCATTCGAATACCAGCCGCAAACTTAGCTGGTGCTGCTCAGATTGACTTTGAATTATTGGTCGATCAAGCTTTACCAAACGAACAAGCAGCAGAAAGTGCAATCTATCAACTGACGATTACAGTTGATGGCGAAATTATTCGATCATTTGCCGAACCGATTGAGCTCCAATTTACTTATACAGGTGAAGCAACACCGGATGAGCATTTAGCAGTATACTATTGGAACAGCGACAATGACAGCTGGGACAAGGTTGGTGGTGAAGTGGATGGTAATTACATTACAGCTAGTACCGACCATTTCAGTATCTTCACCGTTTTTAATCCTAATATCTTCTTGACTGAGGATGACGATCTGGATCAAGATGAGCAAGAAGATAGCGTCACACCAACTCCTGCACCGGAACAAAGTACGCCAGGCGGAACTGGAAATCAGCATGCTGGTATTTCACTACCTAATACAGCGACATCGATGTTTAATTATGCTATAGCAGGAGTCACTATCTTATTAATTGGAGCTGGAATATTGCTTTACATTAAAAAACGCCAATTACTGAATTAAATGAATTTCATAACTGCTTTTACGGATTCCAAACATGAACATTTTAAAAAACTTTTTAAGATTAGCGTGTTGACTGACTTTTACCTAAGGATACAACAACCTTTACCTCGGTCATTCGTAACACGGTGCGACGGTTGAGTGTGCTAAGCTAACCGTTACATTGATTATTAATAACTAGCTAAATTAATTGGAAAGCTTTTTCTAAACAGAAAACAACCGTGCGCTTTTAATAAAAACGCACGGTTGTTTAAACCGATGGCTTAGAACACTTCATTAATTAGCTACAAACTTTAAAGAAATGATTCGCTGCACCAATCAAATTGGCATCTGCCTGAAACTGACATAAGCGAATTTCTGGATAAACAGTTAGCTCATCTATTTGGTCAACGAGTTTCCTAATGGCCTGATTAATTTGTTCAACTAAACCGCTTCTCGTGCTTATCCCACCACCAATGAGCACAAGCTCCGGATCATAAGCGGATTGGATATTACATATTCCCATGGCTAGGTTAGCATAGAAGCGTTCAATTGCCTCCAGCGCTGCACTGTCGCCTTCCTCAGCCAATTGGAACACTGCTTCGCCTGTTAAAGCACCTAAGTCATGGGCTTTTCTAACTTGTCTAACTAAGGCAGCCGTCGAAGCGACGCGACTATATGCTTGTAACTTGCCATCCTCATTCACAATCATCTGGCCCCATTCCCCACCTTGACCGTGAGCCCCTTTGTGGATTTGTCCGGCTTTAACAATTGCCCCGCCAATGCCCGTCCCAATGACAAACGTGACAAAATCTTGCACATCAGTTGCTTGCCCTACCCAGCCTTCAGCCAAAGCAGCACAATTAGCATCATTCTCAAGCGCAACGGGTAATCCCGTTAAGTTAGCAATGTCCTTCTTTATATTAGGCCCATGAATATAGGGCAAAGCACTAACTCCTGCAATTACACCATTATCCTGAACAGCTCCAGGGGCGCTAAGTGCGATCCCGATTATTTCACTATCAATTTGACTAGTCGTTGCCTGAATGACAGAATATAACTCAGCTAACGCAGTAGGTGTCGTGACTTTTTCCAAGTGCTTTATTTCCCCACCCTCGGAGACAATTGCTCTTTTAATAAACGTTCCTCCAATATCAAAAGCTAGTACATGGCGCATGATGCATTCATTCCTTTCATAATGACGAGCCTAAAAAAATTTACAGTCTATTGCGAATTAATGATATGCACAAGTAAAGTTAGTAAATTCGGCAGCGTATTTTTGATCTACACTATGATCAGATCCAACCGCATATAACCCTATAAGAACACCGGTAAATCCACCAGCCACTTCAGATGATAGATATTTTGTTTGAGCTTGACCAAGCTCTATCTGTCCGGCACCCGTCTCTATGAAGAAGCTATAATTGATACTATCCGACTTAATCATTAACCTTGCTTGATCGGTTTGACTTAAATTAATTGTATTCACAACAGATTTAATATCCCCAATATTTAGTTTTAACTTCCCTTCAAGATGTTCCCCATTTTTTTGCAGATATAAATCATAGTGATGATTTTCATCCATATATAGCGTGATGCCTGCCGATCCACTCTTTAATTTAAGATCAAAGGAGGTTTCCATCGCAAAGTCCTTTTGTCTTAATGCAATAAATGTTGGGGATTCAGCATGATCAAGCGTAACATTAGAGCCATTAAGATGTAATTGGTCCGCTTCCAAATAATAATTTTCTAAATCAGGATGACGTAAATAACACCAATCAATAGCCCATGCTGTGTTTTCAAAAGTAAAAATCTTCTTCTCTGTTTGTTTAACATCTTGCGGAATTCTATTTGTTTCAAAGCTAGCTAAGGTTGTGCCATTATGACCAGCAGTAAACCAACCGTCTTGGTCAAATGTAACCGGCGTTAAAAATACTTCTCGACCAAGGTGATGGTAAGTAAACCAGCGATGAATTTGACGGAAGCCAAGATGAAGCATCCACCAATTACCATTGTTATCCTCAATTAAATCACCATGACCAACACCTTGTACCTCATAACCACCTAGATTACGATTGGTTAACACAGGGTTTAAGGCATAACTTTCAAATGGGCCATGCGGAGATTGACTTCTAGCATAGGTAACCATATGACCATATTCAGTGCCACCCTCAGCTGCCATCAAGTAGTACCAATCATTTATCTTGTATAAATGTGGCGCTTCTAGATACCGGCCACCTGTTCCTTGCCAAATGATTTTGCTTTCAGACAATTTCTGACCGTTCGTAATATTAATCTCGCATTGCACAACACCGCCAACGCCATGATCATCTTGACCATTACTGATAAAAAATGATTGACCATTTTCAAAAAATAAATCAGGGTCAATTCCCCCTTGATCAACAATAATAGGCTCAGACCAGTCACCGTAAATATCATCGGTCCATAGATAAAAATTCTGTTGCGTTGTGGCATTTGTTGTTACCATATAAAATTTTCCATCATTATAGCGAATTGTCGGGGCAAAAATCCCCCCTGAACTCTCGATTTTGTTTAGATCAATTTGACTTTCTCGTGTTATACAGTGCCCAATTTGCGTCCAATTAACAAGATCCTGGCTATGGAAAATAGGGACACCTGGGAAGTATTGAAAAGAACTACATACAAGAAAAAAATCATCACCAACCTTACACACACTTGGATCTGGATAAAAGCCTTTTATAACTGGGTTTAAATAGTGATTCATTGCTGACTGTGTTGACATTACGGAGAATCCCCTTTTCATTTTAAATTTCACGTTTTTTAAATGGGCGCGCTTTCAAAGCATTATAGCACATTTACCGGATGTTTTTTTATAGTAATAGTTAGTGATTATTTGCATAACTTAGAGTTGGTCAATAAGGTTAGCTAACGATTAAGTACTACTAATCCCCTATTTCCTTGATTGCTTGTAATTTAATTTGCTCCGTATCAGGATTGTAATTAATTAATCCGCTTACAGTCATGACATCAACTATATCGGATTTACCAGAATTATGGTCAAATATTTCTTCACGTGTTAACTGGTAATCAACTTGATAGGTATTCACATCAACCCATTCGATCATCTCAACGTTTGAACGCAAATACAAGCCTTTAAGGTTGGGATCACTGCTGGCGGCTTGCTCGTAAAGTTCCTGATAGAGCGAATTATCTTTCCCATTAAATAATGCCGCTTCAATCTGGGCAGCATTTGCTTCACTAGGTTCTCGGCTAAATGCTTCGAGATTAAAATAGAAGGCTTGCACAAAATGCTCAATGTCGCTATCAAAGACTTGGGCCAGATCAAACATATAGTCCATGCTTCCCTCACTAACGGGAACAACATCAGATACATGACTACCTGAAGGAAACACTTTTCGTAACGATAGTTCACTCCCTTCCTGATAATCAAAAGGGCCAAACTCACCTTCGTAATCTGTTAATTGACCAATATGGTCATCGTTAAGGTACACCTCAGCGGATTCAACATTTGAACGAACCCTAATCATGATTCCATCTATTGGTACAAAGACATGGACAAGCTGGCCGCCTTGACCAAGCAAAGTAAGCTGCTCTTGATTATAAAAAGCACCAGACTGATCCATTTGCACCTCAAAAAGATGCACACCAGGTGCGACTGGGCCGATACTTATCTGGTGCTCTGTTTGATACTGATTATACGATTCCCCATTTACAAATAGAAAGGCACCATTGGCATCAGAGTTCACCTCAAGATAAATTGGCGTAACCATTAGCTGATAACGATTAAACAAGCCAAAGAAACGCCCTGATTGTAATAAATAAAGCTCATATTGCTGATCAAAGCCATCCTTGCCATGCTTCAACCGGGCAGCTAGCTCATTAATGTAATGAGCTTCCTCAGCAAGCTGAAGAAGCGGAGAAATGTTCGCCTTATTAATTGTAAAATCTGGATTAACTGTATCGAGTACATCTGCCAGTTCCTCAGCATCTCCTCTTTCCAGTAACTGCATGTATCGATCAACTTGGGCATCGATGCGATAGTAATGAGCTAATCCAAAGTAAAGGGCAGCTAAACATAAAATAGTCCCTAATGTAATGGCTAGCTTAATTTTTTGCCGCTTTGAAAATAACTGTTGATCTTGTGAGCATTCGATTAGCTCATCTTCTTTGTTAGCCAATGGCTGGCTACAGACTGCACATGTGGTCGAATGCTGAACAGTTTGTTCGCCACAGTTTTGACAAATCATTATAACACCCTCACTATTGTTATTAAATTCTTTTTCCTATTTCTATACTACGATAATACTGGATGTTTGTCACCAGATAAAGGTAAATTAAAGCCGCCAAATATGTGTCTTTAGACTATATTTGGCGGCTAGCTCACTAGCTATTCTGTTTTAGTTTTTAACCATGCGCCGTTTTTTATTAACAACTAATAAAATAATACCCACAGCAAGCATAACGAAGCTGCTTATCATGTAATTGTACATTGAAGTAGCTGTGTTTGGAAGCTTCTCCCCACTCGCACCACTCCGTCTAGCCCCAGACTCCATTGCCGAGAGTATTCACCAGTGAAGAGAAATGTCCGTAGAGGAATGGTAAGCATATTACATTTAACATTATTACAGCAATGATAAAATAAATAATTGAGCTTGCTTAGCTAATCGTGATGATCAACAAGCAAGGTACAAAGATTGATTATGGTAATACGGTTAGCTGCGACCAACATTATTTTTTTAAAAAAATGCTCAGGTTAATACTCAAAGCTTCTTATTCGACCTTTAAAAAAACAACGCTATTCTCTACGTGAAGTTAGAAGGAGTGGTGTCGACGTTTGGTAATGCTCATTTAAATTAGGACTATTTAATTAGAAAACTATTACATCTTTAGTTATTTAAGGTTATTATATAGTTTTTTGGTTTAAATCTTACTTCATTCCTTTAAAATGTAAGTGTTTTCATCAACGTGATGAAGGCCAAAAAAAGGAGGTAGCGACGATGATAAAGATAAGAAAATCTCTTCAACTGGCACTTTTACTTCTGTTTCTCGTGATTCTAATTGCTTGTAGCAATAGGGAGACTGATACGGTCACAAACGAAAGTGGGACTGAGTCTGTCACCTATGAATACTTTATTGGCGGTCGTGGTAAGGACATGAATACGAATGAAACCGAGATTGGCAAGCAATTTGAAGAGGAAACTGGGGTGAACTTTCAAGTTGAACACATTGTTGGTGATCTAAATGAACGAATCGGTGTTATGATAGCAGGTGGGATTTACCCTGATGTCATTGTTGGCGCTGGAACGGAGGATATGCTTGTTGACGCTGGCGCATTTATCCCGCTCAATGATTTACTTGAAGAGTATGGTCAAAATATTCTTGACATGTATGCTGACTACATTGATCGCTTCACTTATCCCGATGGTAATATTTATTACATTCCCTTTGGAGCGACAATAAATGATTACCAACCACCTGCTAATATAGAAGAAGGCGCGTTTTGGATTAGACGTAGCGTGCTAGAAGCAAATGATTATCCAGAGATTAAAACACTAGAGGAGTATTTTAATCTCATTACCGCTTATGCTGATGAAAACCCCGAAATTGATGGGATGACGACGATTCCATTCACCGGAATGGGCTATGACACCAGCTTTTTCCGAATATCAAACGCGCCTAATCACCTAGCCGGATTCCCAAATGATGGTGGGGTAATGGTCGACATGAATACCCACGAAGCGCGTGTCTATGCAGATTCTGAATATGCTAAACGCTATTTACAGGCTCTAAACGAACTTAATGAAGCGGGGTATTTAGATCAAGAGATGTTTGTTATGAATCGTGATGATTATGCTGCTAAGCTCTCATCAGGCCGTGTCCTTGGCTTTTTTGATTACAGTTGGGGGATAAGGGATGCCATGAATACCCTTCGCGATACGGGTAAGCCAGAAGCAGAATTCATGGCATTTCCAATCGTTTTTGATGAAGAGATGCAGGATCAGTACCTTGATCCCCCTGCCTTTGTCCAGAATCGTGGCGCGGGGATAACGATTAATGCGGCTAACCCTGAACGCATTATTCAATATTGGGACTATCTCATTCAAGAAGATAATCAGAAATTAATTATGTGGGGGATTGAGGGTGAGCATTATCAAGTCAATGATGAGGGCCGCTACTATCGCACAGCTGAACAGATTGAACAATTACGTTCCCAATCATTCCTAGATGATTTCGGTATGAATACATTTGCATGGAATTGGCCACGCCTAAATGGCACTTTCGCTGATGGCAACGCAGTTGATCCAGCTCGTCAACAAGAAGTAGCGAGAGAATCATATACAGATGAGGACCAAGAGCTCCTTGACGCTTATGGCTTAGAAACATTTTCAGACTTATTCAGTCTACCGGAGGAACGGCCATGGTTTCCAGCTTGGAGCGCTAGCGTTGTCCCTGGCTCCGATGTCGACATGTTTTCCACAAATGCTGACGAGGTGCTAAAGCGCCATTATCCGCGCATTATTCTCGGTGATCAAGCTAATTTCGAAGCCGCTTGGAACGAATTTGAGACTGAGTATCGCGCGTTAAATGTGGACGCATATGAAGCATTTTTTGAATCAATCATTCAAGATCGCCTTGAAGGCAACTGGTAAATGATTAATGAGCACATTCTCTTAAAAAAGGTTATCTGCCATTCTATTAACAATAGTCCGAGCTGAAATGATAGAATAAAGGTAAGCCGTATTAAAGGAGGATCTCCATGCTCAAGCAACTGTGTAATTTACTAATTGTTCATGTATACGATGATGAGGACTTTAAAGAGGAAGTTGCCCTTCTGTACAGTTTAACAAGCCAATACTATCTGAAAATACCCAGCCGACACATCTTAGAAACAAAAAAAATAAAGGGAAAAAGATTTGTTATCTCACTAAAGGATGCCTTTTTCATTCAAAGCCACGAAGTGAAAAAAAGAATGAATGACATTAGAAGAAGAGAATAACGACAGATGCATGCATCATCAGTAGCGATACGCCCCTTTTGCTTATTAAAAAGTGCCTATTCAGTAGGGGTAAAATAAACGAAGTAAAGCGGCAATTGTTAGTTAACTTTGGTCACGGTTAGCAATTGCCGCTTTATGCTGTCACAAAGGGTTAGCTTATATCCTATTTCTCTCTTGAAGGTATCCAGACACTACAATTCCGAGCTATTAAGTGTTGCCCCAGCACTGTCAACTCAAACTTAGTAACTCACGAATGTCCTGCTCACTTAAACTCGAGACATTTGTTTCACCTGGTTGAATAATGGTTTGGATCAGCTCACGCTTTCGTTCTTGTAATTGATGAATCTTCTCTTCAATTGTGCCTTCCGCAATTAAGCGATGAACCTGAACAACCTTTTTCTGACCCATTCGATGTGCTCGCCCAGCAGCTTGCTCTTCAACAGCGGGATTCCACCACAGGTCATAGAGAATAACCATGTCTGCCCCCGTTAGGTTTAAGCCTGTTCCGCCGGCTTTTAATGAAATTAAGAACAGATCATGCTCACCTTGATTAAAACGGTCAGCCATATTCACCCGCTCCTGACTCGGTGTTTGACCATCGAGATAAAAGGCGGTTAATCCTTTTTGTGCAAGAGCCGTTTGAATAATCTTTAACATACTTGAAAACTGCGAAAAAATTAACAGCCGTTGGTTATTTTCTAGCGCATTTTCGATCATTTCCATAAGATGGTCAAGCTTCCCTGATGTTCCTGCATAGTTTTCAATAAATAACGATGGATGACAGCATATTTGTCGTAGCCTTGTTAATCCCGCTAAGATCTTCATCCGACTTTTTTGAAAGCCGTCTGTTGATAATGCTGAAGCTGCCTCTTCTTGAATCCGGGCAAGATAGGCAAGGTAAACTTGCTTCTGTTCCTTCGTTAATTCAGAATGCTGAACAGTATCGACTCGATCTGGTAGTTCCTTTAATACGTCTTGCTTAAGGCGCCGTAAAATGAACGGTCGACTCATTTTTGCGATCTGCTCATGCGATAGCCCTTTAAATGTCCGCTTAGCTGGAAACAAACCAGGCATAATGACTTGAAATAAGGACCAGAGCTCAGTCAAAGCATTCTCAATTGGTGTCCCACTCAAAGCAAAGCGTCGTGCCGCCTGCAACCGCGTAACAGCTTTGGTGATCTTCGTTGTATCGTTTTTAAGTGCCTGTGCCTCATCTAAAATCAGGATTGAAAACGTCTGATCCTGATACAACGCACTGTCTTGCCGGACAAGTGGGTACGAGGTAATCCAGACGTCCTTCTGAGTAAGCATCGTTACCGCATGCTCACGTTCAGCTTTCCCACCATATAGTAAACCAACATTAAGACTGGGGGCAAATCGTTCCAGCTCACGCAACCAATTGTAGACAAGTGAGGCTGGCGCAACAATTAACGCGGGGTGCGCCAATACATGATTACCCTGCTCCCATTCAGATAAAATATAGGTAATGGCTTGAACAGTCTTGCCCAGCCCCATATCATCAGCCAGAATACCACCGAAACAATAGCTACTCAAGCTGCTAAACCATTGAAAGCCGTCATATTGATAGTCACGTAGGTCAGCTTGTAAACCGTGAGGAAGCGCATAGGACTGTGCGGTCGGATTTCTTAATTCCTGAAGCAGCTTGCGAAATCCTTGATTATATTTCACTTTTTCAGAGCTATTAGCAATTTCATCAAGTTGAACACTCCGATAAGCAGGTAATGAGAGCTTACCCTGCTTAATCGCTTCCTCACTAAAGTCAAAGGTCTCAATCAGCTCACCAATAGCTGAGTAGGCAACTTGCTCAAGCGGAACAAATGCGCCACTGTTAAGGCGATGATAGCGACGCTTTTCTGTCAGGGACCTGAGCAGATCGGTAATTTCTTCATCGGCAATCATTGAAAAGTCAAAACTAACATCCAGTAACTGGTTCGACGCATTATAATCTGTAGCAATGGTCGGATAGTGACGCTCTTCAATAATCAATCCTTTAGCCGCATCAGTCATAAAAACAGTTGCCACTCCCTCAATTAATGGCAGGCTTTGATAGAAAAAGGAGAACATCTCTTCTTCATCCTCCAGATACAGACTCGCACCATTATAATGAAAAGCTGCTTGTTCAAACACGCTCATAATCATCGCTTCATTGTCCACATCACGAATTAAAAATCTATGATCGGATAATTGAACCTGCTTATCCATCGCATTAAAAACCTGTTCCCCGTAGCAATGCTCAATTCGGGCAACAAGCTGCTGATCAAGATAGTCGAGATAAACATTTGATTCCCGCTTCTGACTAACAATGTTACGCGCAATACTGGGGGCTACCGTTACTCCCCCAACCTTCTCAAGCCTCGGCATGACATGAGAAAGAAAGCGATTCATTTGTTCTTGCTTAACCTCGAGGATAGGAGAATATAGCTGGCTAGCAAAGCGTACAAGCTCTCTAGCATGTGGCTGTTGAGCATGAGTTAACTTATAAATTGTTGTGTTAGCAACTACATAGCCGTAGTTTTCAAAATAAGGATACGCAATCAATGCTTGCAAATCAATTTCGTAGTGCAACTGGCCTTTTGTTAAGTCAAATTGGTAAGGTGATGCCTCCTCTAGCCATTTCAACTGAACATTGGCTGAATAGCTGCGGTCAGTGACCGAACAACGAAGCTTTGCCAATTGCGGCAAGATGGTATCAGCGACAGTTGATGACAGTACCACACCACGGTGATAGCCAGAGAGCGAGTGACCAGCTTGCGCGTAAAAACGCTCTTGCTGAAGCGCGTTAATCAACTGAGTAATAATTTGCTCATCCTCAGCCTTAAACTGATGAAGCATTGGCTCATAAGTGAATTTGCTCGTAAAGTAAAATGAGCGCTGTTCAAGACAAGCAGTAAGAAAATCATAAATATTCTTCACGACATAAGTTCGCTCAACCCCAACTTTTAGCTCAATCGCCAACAAGTTAAGATAGTCAGCTTGAATATTTGTTTGAAGTGTATATTCTACCGTAAGCCATTGCCTATTAGGCTGTGCGATTGTTTGTTGCGGCAGCGTTGCTGGTACTTCAGCAAACAGATCAATCAGTTGTTCGGTTCGATCAACGGGATTTTCAAAAAAATCAACAGACCGTCCCTCATTAAACCATTCGTCCTCTTCCCGCTTCATTTCATCCAATTCATCACAAATTTCGAGTAACACAGCGACGATATGCTTGCACTCATCATACTGAGCAAAGGCTGGGCAATCACAGAAATGATTTTCCAGCGGCTTCTTGCCGTCAATTTCGACATGGTACTCTTTTGAGCCTAGCACATATGCAGACCATTGCTTTTCTAATACTTTATGTTGAAGGTCGACAACCCGATCTTGGCGATAATAGGTTAAGCCGCGTTTATAAATTGTTGTGGAGAAGGCTTCATTAATGGCTGTTCTTGTGAAAATAGTCATAATAAACCACCTAATTCTCTTTAAAATTTAACTAGTGGTATTATAACATAATTTCCAATTGGTTAAATACACCAGGCTCATACAGCTTATTTAAGCACCAGAAAGATTGATTAACAAAAATAAACATAGGCTTATCAGTCACACGCTAATCTGTAACAACCTCAACGGAATGTAATTGTAATTCTTGACGCGCGTCATCGTAAACAACAATTCCTTCAAAGGTTAAATAATGATAAAGATCGTCCTTATCAGAATCCCATGAATGGAAAACTTCGACTTCTAACGTATAAGTAACTGCATAGGTATGTAAATCAATTACTTCAAAATCGGTAAGATCTGATCGATACCTTGTATCTGATACGTCATCATCATTAACATACGTTTCAGCAGCGTTTGTAAATGTAGTGAATAGACTATTTTCTTCACCTTCTACTAAATAGTTCGCAATTCGTTGGCGATTTTGATCATTTAGAGACGCATTTAATGCCTCAATATCATAATAAAGGGCTTGTAAAAAGCTATCAACTTCATATTGCTCTACCTGATTCATACTAATATAGTAATAATTATCGTATTCAGCTAAATAAACCTCTTGTGATTCTAATGCGCCCGAATCATACGCTTTCTTCAACGTTAGATAGCTATCTTCCTCCCAAGCAATTGGACCGAATGTTCCGGTCTCTCCCTCTAGCTGGGCAATTTCATTATCATTAATATAAACAGCTGTGTCAGCTATGTCAGTTGCAATTTCAATCGTGACAGCGTGAAGTGGTAAATAGACATAATCACTTCCATAACCACCAAGTACCACAGCGTTCTCCTCGTATTGGAGCTGAGCAGTCTCGGCATTAAAGCTTGCAGTGAAAGCATGTAAACCTGGTGAAACCGGTCCGATAACTAACACCTGCGATGATTGGTAGCTTTCTGGATCGCCACCATTTACTGATATCTCAGCTCCATCTATCGTTGTTTCAACCTCAATATAGACAGGCTCAATCACGAGCTGGTAGCGATCAAACATACCTAGGTGCTTGCCTGATTGTTCGATATAGAGCTCATAGCTAAAGTCAAAAGCAGTTGCCTCATTCCGTAAGCGATCGGAAACCTCGCGCATATATGTAGGTGTTTCATTAAGGTAACTAATCAGAGGTTGAATACTTGTCTCTGAAATTTCAAAATTTGAATCATATGTAACAAGCTGGCTTGATAGCTTAGTAGCATCGGCCTCCTGAATCGTCTCAATATGACGATTGACCTGTGCTTCAAATGAATAGTAGCGATTTAACAACTGATAGGTGACGATTAAACAGATAATTAAACCAAACCCTACACCTAACTTGATTTTAGTCGCTTTAGTCATTGGTTTCTTGTTAGCTTGGGATGTTGAAGTTGCTCCTTCTTTCTTTATTTCTTTATTTAAAGGCGCACCACATTTCTTACAATACCCATCATTCTCACCATTCTTTTCCCCACATGTTTTACAATACATTCTCTCCATCCTCCCTAAATCTATCTCTTTTTATATAAAGCAAAACAGCAATCATCTTAATCAGCCTGTTGCTATGCTGTCTTGTTTCAAACCATAAACATAAAACGTTATGTAAGCTAAATGCACATGCTCGTCGCTGCTATTATCTTGTTAGTTAAGGCGTTCCTTGACAAGATAAAGTTAACCTTTCTAATCCTTTTTAACTACATAGTCTCATCCAATATATTCTGACTTTCTCATATAAAAAACTCCTTTGTTCATCACTATTCGCCAAAATTCGCAATGAGCAGATAGACTTGTAAAGCAAGTGAAAAGATACAAAGTTTAACGAAGCAAATAAAAAATATAGCATGAAAATAATTATAGTAACGATAATTTATTATAAATTCTGATACAAGAAACAAACTCTGTTAAACACGCTTATTTTACTATGTGTCTAGGATTTTTTCACTAGTCAAATATAAGAACAATAGATCTTATTTCTTAATTATAGATGTTAAAAACCAGAAATGAAAGTATTTTAAAGAAACTTTCAAGTTAAAATAGTATATTATCTAGAAATTTTGACATGATTCGACTATAATAGTCAGGTAGTCATAGTTTTAATAGACTAGCCACCAAGAATTTATAAAAAGGAGTCGTAGCAATGAACTGTCCAAATTGTCAAGCAACATTAGAAGCTGATTCACTTTTCTGTACAAGCTGTGGTACCAAGATTTCTGAAGAGGCGGCAACCACACAGGCGCATGAAGAACATGCAGTGGAAGCAACACCTACAGCGCCCAGTGCTTTTGTGGAGAAGAGCAAAGGCATGAGTAAAGCCTATTGGAGGTTCCTCGTGCCCGCTATTAAAAGACCTTTTGATTCAAGTAAACAAACAACAGATTCACAAGGTGACGTAGCCAATGGTCTAATAACTTTAATTCTTTTTGCCTTTCTAACTGCGTTATTTCCGTATGTGCTAAACCAAGTCCTATACAACGGTTTCTTTAGCCCTTCATTCTGGAATTTAACCTTTAAACCATTCCTAATCTTATTAATTAGTATGGCTATCATTATAGGTGTGGTCTTCCTTACGATGAAACTTGCACAGGCACCATACTCGTTTTTAAAAGTAACAACTACCTTTGCTACATTAATGGTTATTCCGATGCTATTAACAGCCCTAGCTAATATCGCCATTATCCTAGGCTTACATGAATTAAGTGCCTATAGCGTGTTATTAGCGGTCATGCTTTTGAGCTTGTCTATTACAGCTACTATTGTGGCTTTAGCTGAAGCAACGCCAACGAAGAAACGTATTGACAATTTTTATTCCGTCGTTATCGTTTTTGTTATGCTATTTATAATCTTTGCTCTCATGGGTGAAGCAATGATTGAGCCACTGATCAACAACCTGATTGGGGATTTGTTTTAGGGTTAATTACATAATATTAGTCAGCTTATTATAACCAATATGGTATTTAAAGCACAGGGAATGTTGTAAGGATAGCAACTCTCTGTGCTTTTATACTAACCTATAAGTGTAGGCTTTCATCAAAGCACTTTTAAATTTCTAAAAAGGTATTTGGAGTAAGCTGAATTAGAATATTGCATAAAAAAACAACAACTTTTGTCGAATAGACGGGTTGTTGTTTTTTGTTTTAGATTTTATTGTACAATCCTTCTCTTAAAACCCAGCATATTTATTTTTATAAATTTAGGCATAAGGCATTCAAGGTGCCTTGTAAACTCTTTATAAAATTCTCTCCAATTTATTAATCTATCATTGAGAATGTGTAAGATAAGTGTAACGTTTCAGTAAATTGGCACATTTTCAATTTTTAATGTGCTAAATTGTGATTAGCTTTAGCAGATCTAAACAAAGGAGGTTTTAATGATGCATCTCGTTGAGCTTAAGCAAGTGTCAAAAAGCTATGACAAAAATGTCCAAGTACTGCATTCAATTGATTTACAAATTGAGGAAGGCGAGTTCTTTGTACTTGTAGGACCTTCTGGCTCAGGTAAAAGCACCCTGTTACGCATGATCGCTGGCCTTGAGTCCTTATCAGGAGGAGAGTTGAAAATTCAAGGTCGCTTGGTTAATCACCTCCCTCCTAAAGAGCGCCACCTATCAATGGTATTTCAGAATTATGCCCTGTATCCTCATTTAACTGTTGAACAAAATATATTGTTCGGACTGTCAGCCAAGAAAGTAAATAAGCAAGAGCAGCAAAAACGACTTCAAGAAGCAGTGTCAATGATGGGACTAGGCGATTTACTTAAACGGAAGCCAAAACAGCTATCTGGTGGGCAACGGCAACGTGTCGCATTAGCGCGCTCTGTTATAAGTCAAGAACCGCTTTGCTTGATGGATGAACCATTATCGAATTTAGACGCCAAGTTACGCGCACATATGCGCACTGAAATTCGTCGTTTACAAAAGAAACTTGGTCTTACAATGATTTATGTTACACATGACCAAGTTGAAGCAATGACAATGGGTGACCGCATTATGGTATTGAATGAGGGTGAAATCCAGCAAATTGGTAAGCCAATTGACCTTTACAACCAGCCTGCGAATCTATTTGTAGCATCCTTTATTGGATCGCCAAGAATGAATCTTGGTCTTGCTGTTATTAACCAGAACCAGCTAATTATTGAGGATACAATTAAGCTATCTATTACCAATCAAGATATACCAAAAATTATTAAGCGGTCAGGCATTACCATTGGTATTCGTGCAGAACATCTTGTTTATGCCACTCAAGAAGAAGCCAATCTTCATTTAGACGTTGTCAATGTTGAACAACTAGGCAATGAAACACTACTAACCTTTGAAGTCGGGAGCCAGCTTTGGACCGCCAAGTGGTTAGGACAGTGGCTAATCAATGCTGGTGAGCGCATTCCATTAAAGATAAACCTTGACCACATCAGCTTCTTTGACAGCCAATCAGGTCAAATTATGCAAACTGCAACCGCGAGTCAAGACTTAAAGGTGGTCGCACTATGAAACAAGTTGCACTACCTTATCAAGAGCATGAGCACAAAGGGCTCCTGAAAGCTCTAAAATTACAACGGATGGCTAGCTTTAGTAAGGGAATGTTGTTTCTCTTGCCATCAATTATCTTGTTCTCGGTATTTTTATTTTATCCATTAGGTAGAACACTCTATTTAAGCTTTTTCCTAACAAATAGCAGTGGCCAGACAACAGTATTCGTTGGACTAGAGAACTATATGAATATCTTTAACTCGCCTATTTTTCTAAAAAGCCTACAATCGACTTTACTATTTGTGCTTTATACCGTGCCAGGAACAATACTCGTTAGCTTATTCCTAGCCATTATCGCAAATGAAAAGTTAAAGGGTGTCGGATTATTCCGAACCATGTATGCTTCAACAATGGGCATCTCTACTGCCGCTGCTTCTGTGTTTTGGCTATTTCTCTTTCATCCATCAATTGGCTGGTTAAATCAGTTGTTAAAACTATTGGGTGCTGATGCAATTGGCTGGTTAACAAACCCTGACTGGGCCCTTTTTTCAGTGTCGATCGCAACGATTTGGATGAATAGTGGATTTACCTTTTTGATTTTATTAGGTGGCTTGCAATCAATTGATCAATATTTATATGAAAGTGCAAATATTGATGGGGCAGGATATTTTTATAAATTACGACGAATAACGTTACCGATGCTCTCGCCGACATTATTTTTTGTCATTACAGTGTCATTCATTAATGCCTTCCAAACCTTTGGCCAAATTGATATGTTAACGCGCGGTGGACCACAGAACGAAACAAACTTAATTGTTTATTCCATCTATCAAGATGCTTTTATGAATTATCAATTTGGGACAGCAAGTGCTCAAGCGATGATCCTGTTTTTTATAATCCTTATCCTCACGTTGATCCAATTTAAGCTCGGGGAAAGGAAGGTACATTATCAATGACCATACCACTCAGGACGAAAATTATTTTATACACGTTACTCGTTTTAGCTGCTCTAATCATGTTTGCACCTTTGCTCATTACCTTTATGATGAGCTTCATGTCAGGCCAAGAAATTATGATGGGCAATATGATACCGACCAGCTTCTCACTTGAGAATTATGTAGCAGTGTTTCAAAGATTTCCATTAGTTCGCTACTTACTCAATAGCTTGGTTATGTCTCTTCTCATTATGACTGGGCAGCTAATTATTTCTAGTTTGGCAGCATATGCCTTTGTTTTTATTGAATTCAAAGGGAGAGATCTTATTTTCTTTCTATTTATTGCAACGATGATGGTTCCGTTTGAGGCTTCGGTCATTCCAAACTTTCATACCATTAGAGATTTAAATTGGTTGAATAGCTACCAAGGCTTGGCGCTCCCATTCTTCGCAATGGCGTTTGGCACATTTTTACTAAGACAAAACTTTAAGCAAATCCCTAAAGAATTGAAGGAAGCAAGCCAAATTGCTGGAATAGGTGATTTAAAGTTTTTCCTTACTGTCGTCCTGCCTGTTGCAAAAACAAGCTTACTTACACTAGGCGTATATGGTTTTTTAACATCATGGAACATGTACCTATGGCCGCTGTTAACAACAACTGATGACCGCTTTAGAACCGTTCAAATCGGACTTAGACAATTGCAATCACAGGAGCAGTTAAATGAATGGGGCGTTATTATGGCTGGTGCGATCATTGTCGTCATTCCCACATTAATGATCCTGTTTCTCGGACAAAAAAGGTTGCAACAAGGCTTAACAGAAGGTGCTCTAAAGTAAAACACTCAAGTTAATACTTGATTTTTCATAAAAAAAATAATAGAGGTACTAATTGATGAAGAAAATAGCGGTAATTTTATTTGGATTATTTATCTTACTTGTTGGTTGTCAAACTAATGATTCACCGGAAACATCAGAAGAAGCTGCAGCTGAAGAAAGCACTCCTGAAGAGGTGGAATCTGAACCTAATGAACCAGTTGAAGTGGTATTCTGGCATGCGATGGGTGGTGCGTTACAAGAGGCACTCGACCAAATTGTCGATCAATATAATGCTTCCCAGGACGCTGTCGTTGTAACTGCTGATTACCAAGGAACTTATGATGAAGCCCTTACTAAATTCAACACAATCGCCGGTACAGACAGTGCACCAACGATGATGCAAGTTTTTGAAATTGGGACAAAGTCAATGATTAACAGTGGCGGTATTGAGCCAATTCAAACATTTGTTGATGCAGAAGGCTACGATATGAGCCAACTTGAAGAAAACATTATTAACTACTATCAATTAGACGACACGTTCTACTCCATGCCATTTAATTCGTCTACACCAGTCATGTATTACAACAAAGACGCATTTGATGCGGCAGGTTTAGATGCTGATACGCCCCCTGCTACTTATCAAGAGGTTGAAGCAGCAAGTAAACAAATTACTGAGAGTAACCCAGAGATGAAAGGTTTTGCCCTACAAGCCTATGGCTGGTTATATGAGCAACTTCTTGCTAACCAAGGTGCTCTACTTATGAACAACGATAACGGGCGTTCCGATACTCCAACTGAAGTTGGCTTTACTGAAGAAGAAGGCAAATCTGTCTTTGAATGGGTTGAACGCATGATTAATGACGATACCTTTGCTAATTACGGAACAAATGGCGACAATATGATTGCTGGTTTCTTTGCTGAAGATGTTGCCATGTTCATCGCATCATCTGCTAATGTAAGAAATGTTGTCGACAGTGCACCTTTTGAGGTTGGGGTTGGCTTCTTACCTTACCCAGAAGATAAAGATCGTGAAGGGGTTGTCATTGGTGGCGCTAGTCTTTGGATGATGAATGGTAAGCCAGAGGAAGAGCAGCTTGCCGCTTGGGATTTTATGAAATACTTGCAAACACCTGAAATTCAGGGCGCTTGGCATGCCAGCACAGGCTACTTCGCCATTAATCCTGCTGCATACGAGCAACCAATTGTACTTGAAACCTATGAGCAAATTCCACAATTACAAGTAACAGTCGAACAACTTCAGTCTACGGTATCATCGTTTGCCACTCAAGGCGCATTAATGGATATGATTCCTGAGGGCAGAAGAATTACTGAGACAGCGTTAGAAACAGTATACAACGGTGGCGACGTTGACACAGCTTACCAGAGTGTTGTTGATCAAATTAATGCAGCTATTGAACAAGCTAATCGTGCTAGAGGCGAATAAGCTTAGGCATTGGAAATAGACCATACTTCTTTAAGTTTGGTACCCCCCTTTAAGGAGAAAGTCATCACTTTCTCCTTTTGTTTTCTTTTTTAAAAAATAACAGGAGGTCACTCTCATGACAAAAATTTTCGGCCACCGCGGCAGTAAAGGAAGCTTTCCTGAGAACACCATGCTTAGCTTCCATGAAGCGATTAAAAGTGGTGTAGATGGATTAGAAATAGATGTCCATCTTACTAAAGATGATCAGCTTGTCGTTATTCACGATGAACGTGTGGATCGGACCTTTGAGGCTGAAGGTTTCGTAAAAGACTTTACCCTAGCTGAACTTAAGCAGTTGAAACCATCATCTTTATATCAATCCTTTTCAAACTATCACCCAACATGGGAGCTAGAACGGATGCCTACGCTTGCAGAGGTATTGCATCTCGTTGAAACTGAAAAGGTTGACTTAAACATTGAATTGAAGACTGCTGTTCTGAGTTACAACGGAATCGAGGAAAGAATCTTAGAGACCGTTCACCGTTTAATTAGATCAGTCAAGGTTGTTTATTCCTCTTTTCACTTACCAACTTTAGTACGGATGCGAAACCTAGATCCCCATGCTGAATTAGCATGGCTTCTGTTTCAAAATATTCCCCAACTAGAGGATTATGCTGCGACATTTCAATTCTCTCATTATCATCTAGAAAAGTCTTTACTTATTGAGGGAAACCTTTCTTCAGAGATTGATGTAACGAAGATAAGAGCATGGACAGTTAACAGTCGTGAAGACATAAATACACTACTAACACTGGGTGTTGAAACTATAGTTACTGATTTCCCAGAGCGTGCAATTGCGTTGAGAAAAGATTGCTATGCGCTCGAGCAGTGTTAATCACGCCTTGACAAAGAGCGCCCATACCAAATGAATGGTATGGGCGCTCTAACTCTGATCTGGCTGACTGATAGTGATTAATCGTCACTATGATTCGAACCTGGATCATCCGTCACTGGTTGGTCCTCATCAGCTTCACTATTCTCGTTAGGATCTGGCTTCTTCTCGTCCTCTTCATCGTCATGGTGTGAGACGTCTTCATCCGATCCTCCTGTTTCTGGTTTATTATCTGGATTGGGTTTGGGCGTTGGCTTAGGTGCTTCATTTTTAGGCTTCTCGACTTTAGGTGGTTCTTCCTTTTCATCTGTAGTTGCTTCTTTCTCCTTTACCTGCTCATCTTTCTGATCGGTGTTTTTATTGGTTGACTGATTGTTTGAACGTCTAGTTGCCTGAATAGGCGGCTGATTATTTGTCGTGTTCGTACTTCTACCATTTCTTATGTTTGAAGGGAGTGTGACAGTTACCTCGACAGAATCACTATCCTCTTCCAACATCACCACATCATGCTCTAACGGCTCATCATCTACTTCGTCCGTTTTATTAATTACGTTCATTGACACACTCTTATCCCTAATACTTGCTGCCTTCATCTGATAGTTAAATACTACCGATAATTCATTTATCTGCAGTTGCGTAGCAGCAGGCTGAGCACCTGACTGGTTACTAATTATTAAAGGAACAATAACGCCAATCCCCATTATGAATAGAATCGTTAGTAATATCATAAATTTTTTTGAAATAATAATCACCCACAATAATTGACTTAACCTTAATTTATCATAAAAAGGATACAAAATGGGGGTTTTGTTTAATATTATTCGGATTCTTGGATATTTTTCATTAAAAATATCACTCACTTTATGATTAAGGCAATTATACTAACTGAGGAATCTGCAACCGGATTTAGAATTAACGTATTATGGAGTCACTCTAATAAGGTGAGATTAACCATCTGGCACAGTTAGTGACGGTTATCATTCTTGCCATGTAATCTTTTGTAACAGCTAGTTAGGCTCCTTAATCAGGTTACCTCTGCTTTACTAATCATTTTTGGAGCCTAATTAACTTATTCATATGCGTTAAACACAGAGTTTCTCTACTATACTCGATAACCAGCTTGAAGCTTAATCCCTACTAAACAAATCCCTCGTATAAACCTTATCCGCAACATCTTTAATATCCTCAGTTAAGCGGTTGGCCACGATAACATCTGAAAGTTGCTTGAATTCAGCAAAATCCTTGATGACGCGAGAATGGAAGAATTCTGCTTCCTGCAAAACAGGTTCATAAACCACAACCTCAATCCCTTTTGCTTTAAGGCGTTTCATAACACCTTGAATAGCGGATTGTCTAAAGTTATCAGAATCGGTCTTCATTGTTAAACGATAAATACCGACAACATCAGGATTTCTAGCAATAATGCTATCAGAAATATGGTCTTTTCTTGTCCGGTTGGCGTCAACAATGGCGCCAATAATATTGTTCGGAACATCTTGATAGTTTGCAAGTAATTGCTTGGTATCCTTAGGTAAGCAGTAGCCACCATAGCCAAATGATGGGTTGTTGTAATGCTTACCGATCCGCGGGTCGAGACCAACACCCTCAATGATTTGTTTAGAATTTAACCCCCGCACTTCCGCGTATGTATCTAACTCATTAAAGAAAGCAACACGTAATGCTAAGTAAGTATTAGCAAATAGTTTAATAGCTTCTGCCTCTGTTGAATCCGTAAATAATGTGTCAATATCTTCTTTCACTGCACCTTCAGCTAAAAGCTCAGCAAATATTCTAGCCCGTTCTGATTGCTCACCGACGACAATTCGTGATGGATGCAAGTTATCATATAGGGCACTTCCCTCACGTAAAAACTCTGGTGAGAAAATAACATTTTCTGTGTTGTACTTAGCCCTTACCTCTAGCGTATACCCAACTGGCACCGTGGATTTAATGACCATTGTCGCAGTAGAATTTATGGCTAGTACATCTTGAATGACGCGCTCAACTGTCGTTGTGTCAAAATAATTTTTATCGGGATCATAGTTTGTAGGTGTGGAGATAATGACATAATCCGCATTTTGATAAGCCTCTTTTGGATCTGTTGTTGCTGTCAAGTTTAAAGCCTTGGTAGCAAGAAACTCCTCAATTTCTTTATCAACGATTGGTGATTTCTTATTGTTTATTAAATCTACTTTTTCTTGAATAATATCTAATGCGTATACTTGGTGGTTCTGTGCTAAAAGGATTGCATTAGATAAGCCTACATATCCTGTTCCTGCTACAGCGATTTTCATGATTTCACCTTCCTATTCATTATGATAGTAGCTTTTATACCAGTCAACAAATTGTTTTAAGCCTTGATCAATCGAAGTTGTAGGCTTAAATCCAGTTGCTGCTGTCAAATCATCAATATCTGCATACGTCGCTTTTACATCCCCTGGTTGCATGGGAAGGAACTCTTTCTTTGCTTCAACACCCAGATGTTTTTCAAGGGTTTGGATAAAATCCATTAATTTAACAGGTTGATTATTACCAATGTTATAAACTTTGTATGGTGCATAGCTTTCACTGGCATTTGGGTTTTCTCGATCAAATGCTGGATTTGCTTTTGGTGGCTGATCAATTAAGCGCACAATACCTTCAACAATATCATCGACATACGTAAAATCACGCATCATTTCACCATTGTTAAAAACCTTAATTGACTCACCAGCAAGAATTTTTTTCGTGAACGAAAAGTATGCCATGTCTGGACGTCCCATAGGACCATAAACAGTAAAGAAACGCAAACCTGTTGTTGGTATTTCGTAAAGATGACTATATGTATGGGCCATCAGCTCGTTCGATTTTTTCGTAGCTGCATACAAGCTTACTGGGTGGTTAACTTCATCTTCCGTTGAGAATGGCATTTTAGCGTTAGCTCCATAAACTGAACTTGATGAAGCATAGATTAGGTGCTTCACTTTATGGTGCCGCGCAGCCTCAAGAATATTAACAAATCCAACTAGATTTGAATCAACATAGGCATGAGGGTTTTCAATACTGTAACGCACGCCTGCTTGAGCTGCTAGATTGATAATGACATCAATTTGATTGTTTTCAAAGACCTGATTAAGACGGTCGCGATCCTCAAGACCAGCTTCGATAAAAGTAAAGTTGTCATACGGTTCAAGTATTGCTAACCGATCTCTTTTTAATTGTACATCATAGTAGTCATTGACGTTGTCGTAGCCGATTACTTTATGGCCTTGGTTTAATAGAGCTTTTGATAAATGCATGCCGATAAAGCCGGATGCTCCTGTGACAAAAATGTTCGACATTTTTATCCCTCCCTAATTTTTAGATTACTTCCCATTCTAATTCTAAATCAATATCGAATTTCTCTTTAACCTTTTCTTTTGCTATATTAATTAAACTTAAAATATCTTTAGCTTTTGCGTCTCCGACATTCACTATAAAACCCGGATGTTTATCCGAAATCATGGCATCGCCAATCCTAAGACCTCTCAACCCAAGTTCTTCAAATAGTGCCCAGACATAATAGTCTTTTCCATTTAAAGTAGGGCGTTTAAAGACACTACCTGCATTTGGATAGTTTCTAGGTTGCTTTAAATACCTTTGTTTTTTTATTTCTAGCATCTTGGCTAATATGTCCTCATAATTATTCTCTCTCATATTAGAATTTATTTTTAGTTCTGCAGATAATATTATAAAATTAGAGCCTGACCATTTAGAAGTTCTCCTTCCGAAGTCATTAGTACTAGCTTCCTCTTTTAAAATTTGCCCTTTTTCAATATCGTAGTATTCAATGGAATCTATTAGCTGTCCAATATTGTCATTATAAGTACCCGCGTTCATAACTATGGCTCCACCTAAACTCCCGGGGATATCCTCAAGAAATTCATAACCGCACAAATTTTGTTCAAGTGCAAACCAACTTATACTGGATAAAGATGCTCCTGCTTCACAGTATATCCTGTTTTTTGTGGTTGAAACTAGGTTCAACCACTCGCAACACACAAAAACATACTCACTCCCATAATATTCACGGCTCAGTAATATATTTGATCCTTTGCCTATTAAAATTTTAGTCTTATCTAAGTATTTTGTATATATTTCCTTGATCCCTTGCTTATTTATTGGGAAAACCACTATCTCTGCTACTGAGTCAACTCGAAGTGTACTATACATCTTTAAAGAACATGTTTTTTTTAAAATGTAATTCAACCAAACACCTCATTCTAAGAATTCATTTTTTATTAATTCGATTAATTATCTTTGCAGGAATACCCGCAACAACCGTATTTGCAGGCACATCCCTGTTAACAACGCTATTAGCTCCTACAACTGAATTCTCACCGATAGTAATTGGCCCAATAATTTTCGCACCGGCAAAAATTGTTACACCATCATTAACAATTGGGTAGTTCCCTTTCGCACTATCGCCTAAATTCCGACCGCCAAGTGTAACTTGCTGATAGATAGTAACTCTATTCCCAATTTTCACACCTTCTCCTATAACCACACCGTTTACATGCCTAAAGGATACATCTATACCAATTTGACTTTTCACACTTATATAGCTTCCAAAATCTTTTATTATTTTGTTTAATAGTAAAGTTGATATCTTTTTGTGACCGTTATTATGAAAGCACTTTGCCCATCTATATAGCACAATTACTTGTTTGGAGGGGGTGGTAAGTAAAATATAGAATTTTTTAGTTATATTTATTTTTTTATTCGTTCTAATTTCCTGATTGATTATTTTAAAAAGCTTCATATCATTTGTGTCTCCAAGTCTTTCTTTTTATCTTCATAAGAAGATCACCCAGTATAGCTTTATCTTCTTTATTCAAAAAAAGTATTTTTCTTGCACTTAGGTTGTTATTTTTTAAGTATAAACTTCCAAAAATGATAGCTCCCAATGAATAACTAATACTCGATGCTATTGCAGCTCCGATGATCCCCAATAAAGGAATTAGTATAGCGTTTAAGATCACATTAATAAACAATGAAAAAAAATAGACTTTAAGCGCAAATAGTGGTTTTCCCCTTCCAGCCAGATCAGCATTTAAAATTTTAAATACCACCATTGCAACTACACCAGGTAATAGTATCCTTATAACTGACGCTGAATATATAAACTCTTCACCGTAAAGTACGCTAACGAATATCGGGGCAGTATACCATAATATAACTGAGCAAAATAATATTGGTGGCCAAGAAAATCTCAGTAGTCTGGTTGATCTATTAGTCGCCTCTTGGGTAGACTTGCTATTTGCACTTTTTGAAAATAGGACCATTCCCATTGCAGAAGGAACTTGCCAAATTAACTCAGATAATGTCACCCCAACTGAATAAATCCCAATATCCTTTGGACCTCCGAACCACTCGAGAAATACAATATCAATTTTGTAATTAAGGTTTAAAATAAACAAAGCAATGGCATAGGTGATTCCTTTTTTTATCACTTCAAAGGCAATTTTAGATTCAGGTTTTTTTAACTTTACAAACTTCCTTAGTATCAAAGTCGAAAAGGCTACAGCAGTGAATCCAGAAATCATAATACTTAGAGCTGCACCTTGTATCCGTAGGTTGAAAATTACTATCAAAATAAATACTAATATGAAGTGAGTTAAAAAATTTATGATTTGCTTTGCATTAATAAACACTATCTGCTGAAACCCAAGCAGCATACCTTCGTTGTATTTATTTAGTAGCAAAATTGGTATCGAAAAGAGAGGAATCAACAATAGAGACCATGAATACTGGTCACTCATAAAGAAATTATAGTATATGATTGTGAAAACAATCGATAGAAATGATGTTAGTACCCAAACGAAAAGAATTGAAGAATAAATTTTCGATACATCATAAATACGTTTACCGACAAAAAAAGCAGTCGCCTGCCTAACACCTAAATCCGCCAAACTGACTAGTAAGTTCGGAATAACAAAAATTGATGTGACTATACCTTTTCCTTCGGGACCCAGAATCCGAGCTATAATAACTGAAATAACAAAACTTCCAATTAGCACAAAAAATTTAGTCCCTAAAGAAGAAATTAACTGGAAAACCATACTATCTCTTTTCATTTTACACCTCTGAATCAAATATAATATAAAGTTTCCTTATAGCGCATAAATTGAAGCCCCTAAAGAAGTAAGTTTAGTTGTAATGTTTTCGTATCCTCTTTCAATTTGTTCAACATTTGATATTGTTGTTTGACCTTCGCAGATTAAACCAGCTAAGATACATGCAGCTCCACCTCGTAGATCTGTTGCATTGACATGAGACCCCTTTAAATGTTGTCCTCCGTTTATAATTGCTGTATTACCGAAAGAAACTATATCAGCCCCGAATTTTTTTAGTTCTGAAACATATTGGAATCTGTCAGTAAAGCGTAAATCTGCAATTGAACTTGTCCCATCTGCAACAAGAGCTAACGCAGCAAATATTGGTTGCATATCAGAATTAATACCGGGATAAGGAGCAGTAAATAAATCAAATGGATTTTTTTTACTTTTTCCAGATATATATAAAGACGACCCCCACTCAAAAACTCTAACACCTGCCATATTTAGGTGTCTAACATCTTCCTTGATATACTTAGTGTTAAAATCCGGGATATAAATCTCTCCATTAGTAATTCCTGCAGCGACGGCATATGTTACTGCCTCGTCCCATCCAGGCATAACAGATATTTCAATACCACCTTTAATTTGATTCTTACCACATATGTCAACAATTCTATTTTTACAACTTACATCAGCTCCCATCGCATTGAGTAGCTCTGCCAACTGCATCACTTCTGGACGCGTATTTGCATTAAGCAAAGTTGTTCGTCCTTCTGCTAGTGCTGCCGCGATAATTATATTTTCTGTGCCAGAGGTTGTTGGCAGATAAAATTCTATATTACTACCTTTTAATCCGTTCGACTCAATAAATAAACTAGCCGTCTCCTCTTCAATTCTAGCACCTAATTTCTCTAGTCCGTGAATATGAAGATCATACTTTCTATCACCAATCTTACAGCCACCAGGTAGGGGTAAAGATAGCCTTTCACTAAAGGCAGCAGCTAAACCCAGTAACAATAGAGAGTACCTTATACTACTTGATTTCTCAGGGGCTCTTAGGTGATTTGGAAAACCACCTCTCTTACATGCCACAACATCGCCTTTTACTATAATATCTGCACCAAGCTCCACCAAAATATTAACTAGAGTTTTCACATCATTAAGGTTTGTAGGAACATTTCTAAGAGTAGTATATTCTTCGCCTAAACAAGCAGCTACTATCATCGGCAATGCAGCATTTTTTGCACCAGACAGTTTAACTTCTCCATTTAATTTTTTTCCTCCAGTAACAATATATTGATTTTTCCTTTCAGCACTTTCGATAATCATGTAATAGCCTCCTATAATTTTAAACGCCTTTTAAATAATCTTAGCCTCTTATAAACAGCAGGTAGTACCAATCCTGGCAACCTAATAGAATGAATGAATAGTAAATATTTTTTTAATGCCTTACCTTTCCTCCCTGTAGTTTCATTAATTATTTCACACCACTCTGCTGCTAAATTGAACTCCCCTTTGAGAATTAAATCTTTTCTTAATCTTTTGAATTTCCCTAAGAAAATTTTATCAGGATATAATATTTTAATATCCTTCTTTTCTAACCTATCTAAGTTATTATAAAAGTCTTCATCAGATAATTCTCTAGATTTAATTAATGCTCTATATTTTAATTGCATTACTTTTTTGCGTGGCTTAAACGAAGCGCCATCTTCAAAAATGAACTTAGAATAGAGAACATCTGGCAATCTCCTAATTTGGCCAATCTCCAGTAACCTAAAATATAATTCCCAGTCTTGACAAAACAAAAATCTATCGTCATATCCTCCGGCCTTTAAAAAAGAATCTGACCTATACATAACAGTTCCGTGGGTAAAAGGAACTCCTCCCAACAGAGACTCCTTCTCAACTTGAAGGTAGCCTTTATCTAATCTTATCGTTTTTCTTGAATACCCAGATATAGTTTCGTGCCCAGTTCCAAGAGCAACTACCTCTCTATTATCTTCAAGATAATCTAATTGCTTCAAAAACTTTTTTTCATTGCAAAGATCACCAGATCCATGAATTGATATATATTCAAAACTATATTTCCGAATCATATTAGGAATTAATTCACTTAAAGACTTTGTGAAACCCTTGTTCTTTTGCGTTAATATAACAACCCTACTATCAATAAATTGTTTTAATCTACTTCTTGTACCATCCGATGAACCATCATCTACTAAAATAATCTTACAGTTGACTGGAGCCGCGTCAAGAAGAGACTGTACACAATTATTTACTTCACTTTCTCTATTATAAAAGAAACAAAAAATCCCAAGTTTCATTAATCGCACCCCGATTGTTCAATACCCATATCCTGAGTAATTCTTATGAAATTTTCATAGTAAATCTCCGGGCTATGTCTTGACCTTACTAGCTGCAAACTATAAAATCCCATTTGTTTTAAATTGTCTCTACTTTTTATAATATTCGTTATTTTATTCCTAAGGTCACTTAGATCATCCTCCTTGAAAATGAATCCATTATGCCCATCTATTATATAATCCTTCGCACCAGCGGAATTACTACATATTACAGCTAATCCATGGGCCATTGCTTCTAGAATTGATACTCCGAACTGCTCGTTAATTGATGGCAACACAAACAAGTCGTGCTTTAAATATTCCTTTTGGACTTCTCCATATGGCAAATTAATTTTCACTTGTACCGTATTTGTTAAATTATTACTTGAGATATAAGCGCTCACACGCTCAAGTTCTTGCTTATGAATTTCAGTTGTAACCTCACCAACTATAGTTAATTTAATATCAAAATTTTCTCTAAGACATTCAATTGCTTTGATTATTAAAATATGTCTTTTTCGAGAAACGAATTTACCTATAACTAAAACGTTAATTTTAGAATTGTTAAAGTAACGTCTTCTCTCAATCTCTTTTGAGACTTTCATAATAAATGGATTGAAATATATGTTTTTATCAGTAGTACTCTGTTCGCTCTTCTCCCCTTGAATTGGTGTTATAATTTTTTTAGGAACTACAACTTTATATATTATTTTTTTAATTTTCCTACCAATCGTTTCCTTACTTTTATCCTCTTTGAAATATTTAGGTATTTGCTGATAGAGTATAGATTTAGTTTTAAGCAACTTGCATATTATAAAAGTAAGTAAACTGAATGGGGTTCTATCTCTCACTATAACCAAATCAGGGGCTTCTTCCTTTATTTTTTTATAGTATTCAATTAGTGGTGGAATTCCAAATACCCTTACCAACTTAAATGGATCATTCATGGATTTTTCATTATTCTTCTTTGAAACTGTTTTAATAATTAATCTTGAGATCAGATTATTTTTAATTAAATTTGGTTCTAAAATACTGTGGTCCTCGCTCCCACCAATATATTGTACATAAAAACAGACTTCGTTACCCTTGTCTTTTAAAATTTGTACTATCGGAACCTGATTCGTATGAAATCTAGGGGCTACAAATAATATCTTCATTTTGACAGCTCCTCTCTAGAACTATTAAATATATCCTCATACTCCTTTATAATTTTTTTTATATCAAAGTCTTTTTCTCTGTTTTTTTTGAAATCCACTTTTACACCTAGAGAATCAATGAAAGCTTCCTTTATATTGCCTTTGGTGTTAACATCCACTAAGTAGCCATAATAGCCGTCCTCTAGGATCTCCTTCGGACCGGTTTTGCAATTACTTGATATAACCATAGTTTCACATGCTAATGCTTCAAGTAATGTATTAGGGAATCCTTCCCATCTAGAGCTAAGTATGTAACAATAAGCATTATAATAATAAGGATAAGGGTTTGCTTGAAAACCGACAAAGTCAACTTTATCTCTTAAATTAAAATACTCAACAAGCTTTGATAACTCTGAATATAATTCTCCTTCTCCTAAAATTGTGAGGTGGACATTCTGTATGTTTTTCGAAATTTGGTAAAACTCCTTAATTATTATATCGAATCCCTTTTGGTAGGTTAACCTTCCAGCAACCACAATATTAATTAGATTATGATCGTAAGGGTTTCCTTCAAGCATTTTTGACTTTATTAGGCTCACATCTAATGGGTTATATATAACCTTTATTTTTTCTTCTTTTAAACCAAAACTCTTAATCATATCCTCCTTCATTTCATTACACTGCGATATGACTAAATCAGATTTAGGATATAGCAATTTGTATAAGAAGTAAAATATTATCCTATTCTTATTGATACTTTTAGAAGGCACATTATTTTGTCTAACTATAATTATCGGTTTACTCTTTAATCTTTTCTTAATTCCTAGCAACATTAAGTTTAAATGTCCTAAGGTAGAAAATATTACATCAGGCTGAAATTTATTGAGCTCTTTAATTAATTTAAAGATTGAATATCTAACCCTGCTAGTTTTCAAATCCACCACATGAATGTCATTAGGTAATTGATCAGCTAGCGGTCCCGTATTATGTAATATAATTAATTGTATATCAAATTTTTTTCTACTCAGTTTTCTTACAATATTTAATGTAACGCGCTCTGAACCTCCTCCTCGCAAAGAAGGAATTATTAGTGATATTTTCTTTTTCATTTTTATCCTTCCTTATCAAAGTTAATATATTCTGATTATCAATTAAAGAAAAAATGGTAAGGAACAATTGAACTAGTATCATTTCTAAGGGTTAGATAATAAAATAGAGCTGTTAAACAACAAAGAAAATATACCCCTGAAATTATTATCTTATGATCCTTTACTCCAGAAATTATATTAGGAATAAAGATTATTAAAAAAATCGAAAAATACCTTGTGACTCTGGTCATCAAAGCAAAATCCAATGCTAAGACTTGACATAGGATAGCGAAGTATTGGATGTGGTACAAAATTTCTGATTTTGGATCAGTTTTAATAATAGATGTTTTAAAAATAAGCCCAACTATCAAAACTAAAACTAATATAATTAGAAAATTTGCACCTCCCCTAGACTCTGTGACATAGTTGATTGAAGAAAAATTGCTAAGGATGATAGTGTTAATCTGATTAGAAAGAATAGCTACTAACACCAAAGTAGCAGAATAGAATAGAATTACCTTTAGACTAAATTTTAAATTTCTAAAGAAATATACTGGCATAAAAATCAATGATGACAGATGAAAACTTGAAGCAATTAATATCACAAAAAAATACAGTTTAAAATTACCTTTCCTTAATAATTGATAGGAGTTGACGACAACGCCCAAAGCAATTGCTTGCCTAAAAAGATTGAAAAGGTTGGTATAGAAACCTAGTGTAATAAATAGAAAAATGCTTAACCATACTATTCGAGATTCTTTATGTATAAAAAAGAAAAATAGTAGTAAGGAAATAAATGCATTTACGGCAACAAATATATTTTGATTTAAAGTAAAGAACCCCATTAATTTATTTAATAATACATACCCCGATTCAAACCTAAAGTCAAAATCCATAAAATTCACTGAATTAATATATTCAAAATTAGATATATAATTCAGGACATCTGCACCTACATAAATGGAACGTAATGCAAGTATCAGAAAAAGTTGCACAAACAATACTATAGATAATGCTTTTCTGTTTTTCATACTCCCTTGGTGTCTACCTAATATGAACGCCCAGACAATAACGGCACTCAGATTTAACCAGTAAATAACCATTCTTACTTCCCCTTTAAGTAGCCATTTTCATAAATTTCACTGTAAAACATTGACACTTTTTTAATATCAAAACCTCTTTGTGTGACAATATCACAATACTTTTCTCTTGCATGAGTTACAATTTTTTCTCGGTAAATATGATTAGCCCAACTTTCAGGAGTGGCTTTGATTGATAAAAATTTTATTAATTGAGTTAGTTCCACTTCATTTGTTATAGTGTTTGAAATAAAGCAACTTAGACCTGCTGCTTGCGCCTCCAAAACCACCCCTGGAAATCCTTCAAATAAGGAAGGGAATATTAAAGCATCCATTCCTTGTAAAAGTTCGGGCACATCATCCCGAATCCCAAGAAAAACAACGTTATCATTCAAATTTAGAAATTTAACTTTTTCTTTCATTTCATTCTCTAAAGGTCCTTCACCGACAAGAAACAACATAATTTCACTATTTTTCTGCAGTAACTCCTTAAAAATATTTAGTAACATATGATGGTTCTTCTGAGGGTGGAATCTCCCAACATGTATAAATGCTGTCTTTGTTTCAATATCTAATTTTTCTCTGATTTTAACTCGATTTCCCATATTAAATCTAAATTTCTCAGCGCTAATTGCATTAGGAATTATTTTTACATCTGCAATGTTTTTACCAAATTCACTATGCGCTGCTAATTTTGAGACTGCAAAAAGATCTGTGGCGTACAAACGAGAAAGTTTAGCAGTGATTTTTTTTATAATTCTATCTTTGTTTGAATTTCTAGCATGCGCTATTCGAACTGGTATATTCTTCTTTTTAGCAATTTTTAGATAAATAAAAGCTACGCTAGTTTGATGACCATGAATAATTTTATAGTATCTATGGTTATTAAGAAAAGAGTCCCAAATTTCACAATATTCTTTGTAATTATAGCCCTTAAATCTAGGGAATTTATATATTTTACCACCCATTTCTTTTATCTCATTGGAATAAAAGCAATCATCCTGAGTGTGTATAACAAAGTCAAATTGAATGTGTTCCCTATTAATTTCTCTATATATATCCATAGTTCTACTTTCAGCTCCGCCAGCATCCAATCTCCCAAATACATGTAATACTCTAATCGGTTTAACCACCTGAATTTTCCCCTTCTGTAACCTGCTTAATATATTCATTTACAACAATATTTCTATCATATCTCTTTACAGCGATTATTCGCCCTTGATGACCCATTTTCATTCTATCCTCGTTAGTTTTATCTAAAAAATTTTTCATCTTACTTACCAAGTCGTCTGTATCATTTTTAATAATTAAAAAACCACTAACTTTATCCTCGACTACCTCTCTGCAGCCACTGTGGTCTGTTGTAATTATAGGTCTTGCAGAGGCCGCACTCTCTAGTAAAACATTAGATATACCCTCTGGATAGTATGTTGGATGAACAGTGCAATGTGTTATTCTCAAAATTTCTCTGACATCTGAAATCATGCCGTGGTATGTAATTATACCTTTTCTTTCATACTCTTGTAATATCCCTTCATAATCGTTTTCACAAAATCCACATACGTGGAAGTGTACATTTGATCTTTCACTTTTAATTCGTTTTGCAGCTTCAAGAAAATAGTCAATTCCCTTTTCCTTCATGATTCTAGAAATAAACACGAAGTTAATCTCATTGTTAGCGGGATACTCCAAAGCTTTAAAATGATCAATATTCACTCCAGATCCTGGTAGCAACTTGTGCTTCCCAATTGCAATTTTTTTGTTTTCAAAAAAAGCTTTATTCTCTTTATTTTGGAAGAAAACGCATTTAGCTTTTTTAAATGCAAGCTTATACAACCCTATTATAAAAACTTGCAATATTGATTTATTACCTGTTGCTGTTCCAAGCCCAGTTATATTTGGGATAATAGGTATGTTAAGTAATCTACAAGCTATTCCTCCATAAATGTTGGGCTTTACGGTATATGTTAAAACGACGTCAGGTTTGATTTTTTTTAGTAATTTATAATAATTATATACTAGTTTAAAATCAGTTATGGGATTCATTCCTCTTCTATCAAGTGGAAGGTCAGAAAATTTGCACCCCATTTTTTTTAGTAGCTCAACTTTCTCACCATATGGAAGAATTAAATGCACTTTATAATTTTGATTAATTAATTCCTGTATAATTTCTTTTCTAAAATTGTATGTATAAGAATGATGATTAGATATTATAACGACTTGTTTCATGCTAATCCTCCACTAATTCAACGGTCTTTTCGAAATTATATAAATTATAGTTAAAGTGATTATCTTCTATCTTATAATACAAATCCCCAAAAATTTTTTTGACTACACTAAATCTTAAAACTCTAATTATTGGATTAAATATAGAAGTTAGCTTAATATCTTTATGATTTTTTTGGGATATAGATTTAACCATTCTGCTTGTATTAACGTACTCGTTATTTTGCGGAAAAAAAAAGCCTTTTAAGTTTTGTTCAATTAGGAGTCTTGTAAACTCACTCAAATGATCAATAAACAGCATACTTCTCTTATTTTCTACTGCAGGAAATATTGGTGATAGCTTAGCTAGCTTAGCTAGTTTAGGATAATTCCCCTTACACCCTTTTCCATAGATCATAGGAGGTCTCAAAATAGATACTTTAAAACTGTCTGAATTAAGAGGTGCTATTAATTTTTCGGCTTCAAGCTTTGAAATACCATAATGACTTTTAGGCTCTTCAGGTGTATCCCTATCAATTACACCAGTTTCTAAACCATACACAGACATTGAACTTAAAAAAATGAAGTGCTTAACACCATCCTCTTTTGCCTTTTTTGCAGTTTCAAAAGCAAGATCTCTATTAACTTTATAATACAGGTCCCTATTCTTCTTTTTTTCTTTCACATGCGCAATCCCCGCCACATGAAAAACAACATCATATTTTGAGAAATCCTCCTGCTTCCATTTATCATCACGCATATCTATACTCGTAACTTCATAATCGTTAGGATATTTAGCTAACCAAGAAGTGAAGCTATTTCCGATGTAACTGTTCTTACCTGTAATTAAGATATGTTTCATCTACATAGACTCCTTTGCTTTTTGGTCACTTGTTCCTGTTCCACCTTCAACTACCCCATCACGCTTCACAACACTTACCAATGTGCCAAAAAAGCATTTCACATCCATACGAATTCCAATCTTTTCAATATACTCGCCGTCTAAACGCGCTTTTACATCTATTGGCAACTCATCGCGCCCGTTAATTTGTGCCCAGCCGGTTAGCCCTGGCAGAATATCATTGGCATGGTATTTATCCCGTTCTGCAATTAAGTCATGCTGATTCCATAATGCCGGTCGGGGACCAATGATTGCCATTTGGCCCACAAGAATATTTAAAATCTGAGGGAGTTCATCAAGGCTTGTTTTTCTTAAAAACTTGCCCATTTTTGTGATGTACTGATCTGGATCAGTAAGTAAATGGGTTGGCGTATCCTTAGGGGTATCAATGCGCATTGTCCGAAACTTAAGAATGTTAAAATGAACTTTATCTTTACCAACTCGCTTTTGTTTAAACAGGACTGGACCCTTTGAATCAAGCTTTATAGCCAGGATTAATATTAAAAAAACAGGAGACATTAAAATGAGTCCGATAGTAGATAACGTTGTGTCAACAATTCGTTTCAGTTTAAGATAGCTCATGATTGAATACCCCTTTTATGAAATACTAGTTTTAGCCTTTGACTCTGCGTACACGATCTCCATTAATGCTTCTTTTAACTTTTTGTTATTGTAACTATCAAAACGGTGAATTAATTTAATCAGTTCAGAAGTATCGACAGCGTGTGTTCGACCAACATAAATCTTCTCATACACTTCTCCTGGAAGGACTTCATCTTCACCTAATAATTCTTCAAACATCTTCTCACCAGGACGAATTCCCGAATATTCAATGGGGATCTCATCTAGTGAATAGCCCGATAGTTTAATAAGGTTTTTTGCTAAATCAACAATTTTAACGGGCTTACCCATATCGAGCACAAAGATTTCGCCGCCTTTTGCTAGTGTCCCGGCCTGAATAACGAGTCTTGATGCTTCTGGAATGGTCATGAAATAGCGCGTCATATCTGGATGTGTAACGGTAACTGGACCACCTTGTTCAATTTGTTTTTTGAATAAGGGAATAACAGAACCACGACTGCCTAGTACATTACCAAACCTGACGGCAACAAATTTTGTTTTACTGCTACGCATTGCTAAATCCTGAACAATCATTTCAGCCACCCGCTTTGTCGCTCCCATGACATTGGTTGGGTTAACCGCTTTGTCAGTTGAGACTAATACAAAAGTGTTAATCTGATAATACTCAGCCGCTTCAGCAACATTCTTCGTCCCAATGACATTATTCTTAATTGCTTCATGCGGATTATACTCCATTAATGGCACATGTTTGTGTGCAGCAGCGTGGTAAATAACTTCTGGTTGATAGGCTTCGACAATATTAAAAATCCGGTCTCGATCCTGAACATCGCCAATAATCGGTATAAAATCGGTTTGTGTCTCAGAAAAAGTCCTACGCAGCTCCATATCAATTGAATAAATGCTAAATTCACCATGACCGACTAATACTATGCGACTCGGGTTAAATGTCATCAGCTGGCGACATATTTCTGATCCAATTGAGCCACCTGCGCCGGTTACCATAACCGTTTTATTTTCAACATATTCAGATATGGCCTGAATATCAAGCTTAACGGGCTTACGACCAAGTACATCCTCAACGTCAACGTTACGTAAAGTACTTACCGATACTCGACCAGAAGCAAGGTCCTCAAGCTTCGGTAAAATCTTCACCTTAGCATCTGTATCGTTACATCTTGCCACAATCTCAGTCAATTCACCATTTCTTAGCGAGGGAATTGCAATGACTATATGATCAATTTTTTCCGCTATTACAATGGCTTCAACATCTTTCGTTGTGCCTAAAACAGGAATATTATAAATGTGCATTTTCTGTTTATTTTTATCGTCATCAACAAAAGCTACGGGAAAAAGATTTGTATCGTTTGGACCATGGGTCAATTTTCGTGCGATCATTGCCCCCGCATCGCCCGCACCAACAATTAAAGTGCGCTTATACTTATTATCACTTCTAATGTAGCGATCACGAATGATCCGCCAAACAAATCTTGACCCGCCAATAAAGGCCAAATACAACAACCACGTTACCAATAAAGCACGACGATAAAGCATAAAATTATTATAAAAAAACTGAATAATAGCCGTTGAACTAATCGATAGTGTAACAGCAAGTACGATCGCCTTTAACTCATTAATGCTTGCATATGCCCACACCTTATGGTAAAGCTTAAAAACATAAGCAAACAGATGATGAAAACCCAACAGTGCAAGTGAGCTAATGATTAAGGTATCTAACGCCCATACGTTCATCATTGATGGGTAGACAATCCATGACGCGAGGTAGATCGTTGCCGCCACAATTATCGAATCTAATAAGACGAGCATTAGCATTCTTTTTTGATAAGACATCTAACTTACACTCCTAATCTGTCAAATATGTAATATACTCAGGTGGCAATTATCTTACTGAGTAATTTTATATTGCTCTGCTAACCCAATAACAAGGTCCTTAACATCCTGACCAATCTCTTTATTCTTCAAGGCAAACTCAATTGTCGTCTTAACAAAACCAAACGTCTCCCCAACGTCGTGTCTTATGCCATCAAAGTCATACGCATAGACCTTTTGGATTTCATTTAGCATTTGTATCGCATCCGTTAGCTGAATCTCACCGCCTGCTCCAACTTGTTGCCGGTCCAAGAAGCGGAATATTTCAGGGGTAAAGACATAGCGACCCATAATCGCCAAATTAGACGGTGCCGTTCCTTGCTCTGGCTTCTCGACAAAGTGATTAACCTCGTACAGCTTTCCGTTTTGACTTTCTGGATCAACAACACCATAGCGATGCGTTTCTGTTTCTGGCACTTGTTGCACACCAATAATAGAAGATTCTGTCTCTTCATAGCGATTTATCATCTGCTTTAGACAAGGAACATCACTTTCAACAATGTCATCTCCTAGTAAAACAGCAAATGGTTCATCACCAATAAATTTTCGTGCGCACCAGACCGCATGGCCAAGACCTTTAGGCTCTTTTTGACGAATATAATGAATATCCGCTAGATTAGTAGATTGTTCTACCTTATGTAATAAGTCTAATTTGTTCTTTTCTCGTAAATTTTGTTCTAGTTCAGGGGCAAAATCAAAGTGATCCTCAATGGCCCGCTTCCCTTTACCGGTTACAATAATAATGTCCTCAATTCCTGAAGCTACCGCCTCTTCAACAATATATTGAATGGTTGGCTTATCAACAATTGGTAACATTTCCTTTGGCATTGCTTTCGTTGCCGGCAGAAAACGTGTGCCTAAGCCCGCTGCTGGAATAATCGCTTTTTTTACTTTCTTCATTATATATACAACTCCCTTATTCTTTAGAATAAACTTTATTTAGAAAAGACCAAAGAATTTCTTACGCTCAATTCTTTGTGGCTCTTCAGCAAAAACTGTCTGGCCATCCACTAGAAGCTCAGCATTGTCTAATAGTTTATAAACTGTTTGCTGACCAAATTTCGCCTCAAGCTGGTTAATAGCTGCTGCCATCATAAAGCTACGCGAGCGTAAGTTATGCGCATCAGATGCAATAAAATGCGTTAAATTATATTCAATTAATTCGTGTGAGAATTTCATGGTTTTCTTTCCAAATTTACCAATTGTACTTGCTGCGGTGACTTGCGTTAATGCCCCATTACGGACAAATTCATACAGTCTATTCGGGTGTTCAAGCAATTCGGTATTACGTTCAGGATGAACAATAATAGGAATTAAATCATGAACCTGAAGGTCAAAGAGTAGTTGTGTTGTATAACGGGGAATGTGATTAGTAGGTAGCTCAACAAAAGCGTATCGTGTTGATTCGTTTAAAGTCATAAGCTCCCCAGTTTGAATACCATTTATCATCTCGCCATGAATTCGAATTTCTTGTCCTGGCAAAATTGTTAACGGGATATTTTCATAAGCTAAGCTTTCATTTAAATAAGCTACTTCTTTAATAATAGCTTCTCGATCATTCTCGTAACTTCCATTTTTATGATGAGGTGTTGCAATTATAGTGTGTATACCTTCATTTATTGCGGCTCGGGCCATCGAAAGACTTTCTTCCATATGTTTCGCGCCATCATCCAGACCAGGCAATATATGACAATGAATGTCGATCATGCAGAACACCTCTCCTTCTTCGACTTTTTTTAAGTCAATACTAGAATTATAGCAGGTTCACTCTGTAAAAGAAAGATTTGGGATGACAAATTCCTGTAAGATTCTCGTTAAATTTAATGATTAAGACCTAGTTTAACTTGTGTAAAATTCCTTATAACCAAGCCTATCTAATTATATTTATCTCAATTAGATGCCAATTCAATGGTGGGATAAGCTTTTAGAATATTACAATTATTACAGAAAATAGTTCTAAAGTTTTTTTACTTTTGATACAAAAAAGGGTCACGCGTCAACATAATCACCTTCATAAGGGTGAGTTATTTATTTACCCGTAATTAAACTATGATAAACATGTGATTCAATAAGTAATCTACCGATTATTTAAATAGACTCTTGGTGTCCATTAGGTAATGAAGCTTGTTCATTATCTTATCATTTCAGGTGCTGCATTCGCAGCTGCTTGGGTAATATCAATCGCTTTACACTATTCTTTCAGCTGACTTTCTAAATATACACGAACCATTACTAATTAACTATAAAAATTAAAGTCTTTTTTAAAAAGTCTATGTATTTTTAACAATTTAATGACTTATTAGGTTTAAACTACCGTAACGCTAAGCTAATTTACTATTCTATGAGATTGGTGAGGCTTTTATTAAATTAATTAAAAGTTTGCTAACGGGTATTTCAAAAAAAGAAAGCATTAAATTCAAATAAACCGCTCACGCCGTATAGTAGACGGAGCGGTTCACAGGTGAAATTAAGCAGCAACAGCAACAAGCTTAGGTCGTTTATTAAATAAGAAGCTTACTGCTACAATATTAATAATGGCTGACGGTAATAAGAATGAACCATTATAGACAAGTGAATATAACCATGGATTCATATCCCCACTAAAAGCAGCAAAAAAGACGATGCCTGCTGCATAATGCGCGATAAATCGGAAACTAGTGCCGACAAAAACACCAGCGCTCACAAGCATAATAAATTTACTTATATTGTCTGCCTTTAGTGCAGCCTGCACAGCCGGTGCAAAGAGACCGGCAAGACCTAGGACGGTAAAGGCAATTGGATAATCAAGCAATGCCTGTGCCCAATGAACAATATAGGCGTCTCCAATAGCCATTTGGAGAATACTGTATAGTAGGCCAGCTAATAACCCACCTTTCAGTCCCCATCGAAATGCAACAATAAAAATTGGAATCATGGCAAAAGATACCGATCCCCCCTGCCCCCAAACTTTAAACGATAACGGGAGCAAATCAAGTACAAGTGCTAAGGCAGAAAAAATGGCCACCTCAATTAAAAATAACGTCCGCTTTGTTTCCATTGAATAATCTCTCCTTTTTATTTTTTTCAATAAAAAAAGCAACACAAAGATCTGCTTCCTGATGGAGGATCCATTTGCATTGCAAAAAAAATGCCATCCATCCCTACGCTAGTACTAACTAACAGGTTCAGAGGGTAAGAACAATTGTGTTCACTCTCAGCTAACTTCACTTAGCTCCCCTTGAAGGCTTGTGCTCTATACTTTTTTCATCGTTTCAATTATAAGGGGATTCAATCGATTAATCAATAGCCATTATATATTTGATAGGGTTCACTTAATTAACTGCGTTCGCACCTAATTAATCTATTTCGCTCCTAAATTGCTAAAGATCGCTCTTAAACTAAATTGAGAGCGAACGCTCGTATTTAAGTGCGAAAAAATACTTTATGAGCTGAAAATAACAATTTCGAGCGAAAGTTGATAAATTAGTGCGTTCGCTCGTATTTAAATGACGCACACTTCTAGAAGTGTGCGTCAGACATTATTCACCATAATAATAATATTGGTTCTTCGTTACTTCTCGATCATTTAATACAACGCCGAGTAGCTTTGATTTAGCTGGGGTTAACAATTCCTTTGCCTTAACGGCAGCATCTTGTTCGGTTTGCTTACTTCTGACCACGAGTAACGATCCATCTACTTCATTAGCAAGAATCTGCGCATCAGTTACCGCTAGTACGGGTGGGGTATCAAATATAATTAGGTCATAATGCTGTTTAGCAAGTTCAAGAAGTTTGCGCATTGCATTTGACCCGAGTAATTCAGATGGATTGGGCGGGATTGGACCAGAAGGTAAGATATCAAGGTTCTCAATATCAGATTTAGTCAACGCTTCATCTAATTCTAATTCTCCGACTAAGACACTACTTAAACCACGACGATTGTCTACTCGAAATGTGTAATGAACAGTTGGTTTCCGCATATCAGCATCTACAAGTAATACGCGTTTTCCTTGCTGAGCAAAGACGATTGATAAGTTAGCAACTGTTGACGATTTACCTTCTGCTGGACCAGCAGACGTAACGAGCATCGTATTGAGCTGCTCATCAACAGCAGCAAACTGTAAATTTGTTCGAATGGTCCGATACTGCTCTGAAATAGGTGACCGCGGGTTTAGCTTGGTAATTAAATGTCTAATCGTATTATTAGCTGGTCCTTTTCGCTGCCTTGCCACTAAAACCACCCCTTTCTCTTGCTACATGGGTAACATTTTGATTTTTAACTGTCGTCAATTCTCGGTCACTAATATGAGAAATAACACCGATCACAGGTAAGCCAAGCGTCTTTTCAACGTCATCCTCAGTCTTAACCGTGTTATCTAAAAATTCAATTAAGAAGGCTAAGCCAACACCAACCATAGCACCCAAAACAAGCGCAATGGCAATATTAAGGGTTAGGTTTGGACTAACTGGTGATGGGCTTGCTGCTAGTTGTGCTTCATTTAAGATATTAACATTATCAACATTCATTAAATCATCAATCTGGTCCTGAAAAACTTCGACAACAGTATTAGCAAGTAACACAGCCATTGCTGGATCAGGATCGGTAGCCGTTACCGTCACAACCTGTGAATTATTCGCATTACTGACCGAGATCTTACCACTTAAAGTGCCAGAAGAAATGGTTAAATCTAATTCTTGAACAACTTGATCTAAAATACGATTACTTTTAATAATTTCATTATACGTATTAATTATTTCTACATTTGTGCGGATATCGTTTAACTCAACAGCTCGATCACTTTGTGGATTATTTTGGTTTACTAAAAATTGCGAGCTGGATTGATAGATAGGGGTAATCATAAAGAATGTCACCACACCACTTATTAATGCTGCACCCAAAGTTAGCACGATGATCATACCTATTCGTTTCCTGATTACTTGCGCAATTTCTTTTATTGAAATCGTTTCTTCCATGAATAGTGTTCCTCCTGATCAAATCTCTTTTCTACATCTTCACATAGAAAGTATTATAACATACTTAACTATTAAATTGGTCAGAATAAAAGTCAATTTAATATAATTTACAATAATCTTTTTTGAATTGCGACAAAAGTCATTTTATTTCCCTAAAGTACTTGGGTATATTGATTCTAATTGTTTTATCATGATTGGCTTATCTTATATTTTTGTTATACTTACAGTAATAAAGACTTGGTGATAAATAGCGGTTAAGAGGTGGTTCTAAGTGACAATTAATCAGCACATTAATGAGACGAGCTTTTCGCATCATTTTCAACCTATTATATACTTACCTCGCCAGCAATATATTGGCTATGAGGCCCTGTATCGTTCCTCAGCTTATCCAAATCCAGAGTGTGCATTTGCGGCCGCCAAGCAGGTTCACCGCTTATTTGACCTGGACACTGCCTCAATGCAAAAAGCAATTCAGGTTTTTGCAGCAGCCCAGCATGTAAAAGATCAGCGGCTATTCATCAACGCCTATCCATCGACCTTGCTAGATGATCGCTTCCTGACCTTTATCCAGCAGACCATTCAACAAGCCAAGCTTGAGCCTGAGCAACTGGTCATTGAAATTTCGGAGGCCGAACAAATTAATAGTCCGACTTTTTTCCAACGTATTAAGCTTCTCAAACAGTTTGGCTTTTCAATTGCCTTAGATGATGTTGGCAAGGGCTATGCTAATTTTAATGCCTTAATAAATATTGAAGCTGATTTTATTAAATTAGATCGCTTATTTAGTGCTCAGTTGCACAATCATGAACGAAAACAAGCCTTGTTACGGCTATTTCATTCATTTTGCGAAAGTCAGGGGATGCAACTTATCTTAGAAGGGATTGAAACAGAACAGGAATATTTGGCCGCTCGTAAACTTAACGTTGCCTTTGGTCAGGGCTTCTATCTTGGCCGTCCAGATACTTTTACAAATAGCGAGTAACCAAATGCGCTAGTTCTAATGACCCTTGGAGATCATTCCCTTAAGCATTTTGCAGTGTTTTTAACGATACACGTTTAATACATTCTACAATTGGGAATTTACAGATAGTGAGGTAGCTATTAACTATGATCTGTTAAGGAGTGAATGATTTATGGAAAACAAACACTACCCTCCCGAGGAAGAAGACATTACATACGAGAATGGTCAGCAGGTTTCACCGCATGCAGAGGAGGCAGCCATTACAGAGGATTTTTCAACTGAAGAACCTGTTCCTTATGAAACCGAACAAGAGCAGCAACAACAAGCGCCTTCAGAGCCTAATCCGTTTGTTGAGCACGTAAAGAAGGTGGCAAAGGATTATTGGACATTCTTACCTAAAGCAATTAAGAATCCCTATGAGGCAAGCAAGCAAACATCAGATGGTCTGACACATATGATTAACGCTATTATTACGGTTATTATCTTTGCAATATCGGTTCCGTTACAAACATACTTTATGCCCCGTGGCTTCTTAGATGTGTTTGGCACCCCTTCCTTGTGGGATGCGGTTATGGTACCGACCTTTTTATTAATGCTCATTCTCGTATTAATGGTAGTCGTTAAGTTTCTTGTGGTCAGGCTATTCAAAGCAACGATTAGCTTTGTCGCCATCCTAGCACGCTTTAGTGTCTTTCTGGTGATCCCAACTATTCTAGCTTTAATTGCCATTCCGCTTGTTCTGCTCGAACTGTTTACATTGAGCTCAATCTTCTTTAGTATTGCCGTTACACTGTTATTGTTTTCCAGTGTCGCAACGCTGTTTACCATTAAAGAAACGTCGGCTACTGAGCACAAATTCGACATGTATCATGCCATTATTCTTACAGTCGTTGGCTCATTTATTATCATCGCTTTACTTGGTGATGCACTCATGACCCAATTTATGAATCCGTTGTTTTAACCGACTGTTATCCGTCACAAAATTGACACAATCACGTGAAAGCAGATAACTTCTAGACTTGTTGGTCTTTTGCCGGTTCTTGCATAATAACTGCAACTGTTCAGCAAAAAAATAGTGTGCTAAACTATGATTCAATACAACATCTTGTATTGAATCATTTTTTTAATGACTATATATAGTTCAAGGAGTGGATCGTTATGCAAACACCAACAATGACTAACTTACATACAGATCAATTACTAACCGCTTTGGCGGAAATTGTTTCTTCCTCTAATCAGGACCTTATTCAAGAAAATGCTAATGTCGATGGTCAGTCTCCAATGGGTCAAATGTCAAAATTCGGTTCAGAGGCAGCTAAACATTTTGCACGAACTCAGCTCTTAAGTCCAGATGTTGTTCAAGCAATGGACGACAATTTTATCCATCCGCATGATTTAGATTTTATGCCGACTGGCACCACAACTTGTGCACAGATTCCGCTTGGAGCAATTTTACGAGGTGGCTTTAATACTGGACACGGCTTCATGCGGGAGCCCGCTGATATTGTCAGTGCCATGGCGCTATCGTCGATTATTTTTCAATCTAATCAAAACATGCAGCACGGTGGTCAGAGCTACCCAATGATTGATTATGATTTAGCACCTTATGTTCATAAAACATATCTTAAGCATAAAAGACGACTAACCGAACTACCGGTAGAATGGGAAGCAACAGCCTTAGAAGCAGCTGCGTGGAAACAAGCTGATCGAGATGTTTTTCAAGCCTGTGAAGCGTTCGTGCATAATTGTAATTCCATGCATTCACGTGGTGGTGGACAAGTCCCGTTTGTATCCGTTAATTATGGTACTGACACCTCTGTAGAAGGTCGAATGCTAATTAAGAATCTATTACTCGCTACCAAAGCTGGCTTGGGTAATGGCGAAACGCCAATCTTCCCAATCCAGATTTTCAAAATGAAACAAGGCATTAATTACCAACCTGACGAGCCAAACTACGACCTGTATCAGCTCGCACTTGAAACAACAGCAAAGCGCCTGTTTCCTAACTTTAGCTTTATCGATTCCAGCGTCAATGTTCAGCATTACGATGGGACGCCAGAATCGGAAGTATCTTATATGGGCTGTCGGACGCGAGTAATGGCTAATCGTCATGGAGTGGAGAACAGCATCCAGCGCGGCAATCTTTCTTTTACGTCAATAAATTTAGTGAAAATTGCTTTAGTCTCGCAAACGGTAGAGGGGTTTTTTTATACACTAAGTGGCTATATCAATTTAGTAGTCAAACAATTGCTTGAACGTTTTGACTTCCAGTGTCACAAGCAGGCACAGCACTTCTCCTTCTTATATGGGCAAGGGGTTTGGAAAGGGAGCGAGCAGCTAAAACCAACTGATAACCTTAGCGACGTTTTAAAACAAGGTACGTTAAGTGTCGGCTTTATTGGCTTGGCTGAAGCACTTGTCGCCTTAATCGGTGAGCACCATGGAGAATCAGAGCGTGCCTTTAAGCTCGGCTATGAAATTGTTCAATTTATGCGGGACCGAGTCGATCAGATTGCTGATCAGTATGATTTGAATTTTTCTTTAATTGCAACACCAGCCGAGGGGTTATCGGGCCGCTTTACTAAAGGCGATCGGGCCGAATTTGGTGTAATCCCTGGTGTTACCGAGCGTGATTATTACACAAACTCGTTTCATATTCCTGTGTATTACTCGATTCGTGCAATTGACAAAATTAATCGTGAAGGTGCGTTTCATAAACTATGTAATGGTGGTCATATCTCTTATATTGAATGTGACGGTGATGTAAGTAAAAATATTCACGCGCTTGATAAGCTAGTAAAGGCAATGGCTGCCGCCGACTTTGGCTATGGCTCAATCAACCACCCTGTCGATCGTTGTCAACCATGTGGCTATACCGGTATCATTAATGATTGTTGCCCGAAATGTGGCAATCATGACGAAGCGTACATTGAGCGTATCCGTCGCATTACTGGTTACCTTGTTGGTGATATGAAAAAATGGAACACTGCTAAACGTGCTGAAGAGAGTCAGCGCGTCAAGCACGGGAAATAAGCAGATGCGTGTTCTTAATATTCTTCATGACTCTGTTGTTGATGGTGAAGGACTGCGGACGGTTATTTTCTTTGCCGGCTGTCCCCACTTCTGCAAAGGGTGCCATAACCCCGAAAGCTGGAATATTCGTAATGGCAGTGAAATGACAGTAGACGAGGTTGTTGCTGAAGTACTTAGTAATCCGCTGTGCGAGGTGACTTTATCTGGAGGAGATCCGTTCTTTCAGGCTAGCGAAGTTGCAGAGGTAGCTCGTAGATTGAAGGCACACGGTAAAAATATTTGGGCCTACACTGGCTATACTTTAGAGCAACTCCTAGAATTGGGTGGTGACTATGTCGAACTGTTAAGCTATTGTGATGTTCTCGTTGATGGACCATTTATCTTAGCAGAACGCGACTTGAGCCTTGATTTTAGAGGGAGTAGCAATCAGCGGGTGATTAAATTGGCTGAGGTTTTGGTTAAGAGCGAACGCACATAAATGGGTGCGTTCGCTCTTATTTTGCCGGACTTCGCCCCTATTCTGCTTTGGGTGTGAACGCTCTTACTTCGGCGATCATTCCAATTTAGGTGCGAATTAACCCACCCTCGTCTATAAAAGCTTTGTTAAATCGTATTTAGTCCCCTTCCCCTCTCCAATTTTTTCAAGTTTCAAATCATTAAGTAATCGGCTTACGGTAAAACGCGAATTGACACGAAGAAAGCTGCGTGCCTCTTCATTATTAATTAGTCTGTTAATTAAATAGCCATAATCTTTAAGTGCTTCTATATGAGCGAGTTTATCTAGCCTGCCACATGAAGGACATTGCCAAGTTCCATGTGTTCGTGTCATCAGGGTTTTCTTTTCGCTACACCATATACAAAAGACACCGCTAATTAATTGATTCTTACTAAGTTGATAGTGATTATACAAATTTTCATGTTTTCTACTATGCTTACTCTTTAAATCAAAAGCCAGCTGTTTAATGTTAGTCGTACTTTCACAGTTGGAGTATTCCTCCATCAACTCATTCATTCGGAGTGATAAAGCTTGAAGCGTTATTAGGTCAGGATTGTATTCAAAATTAAGGCTGGCATCAGGGTGTGTGAATACGACGAGGGGATGGATAGCAAGTGGCTCATTAATAAGTGTGCGTAATTGGCAAACTTGCAGTTGAACCTGTAAGTGCGGACTTGGGTAGTACTTATTTGCATGGTTTATTCGTTGAATGAGTTGCTGATGATCATTTATTGATAGGCTTCCCATCAAATTTTTCACTTCAATAACAAAGCAGACCGTTTCCGTTAGGATAAGACGGTCTATTTGAAAATAGTGGTGACACCCTTATAATCTCACCCTCGCTAGACTATAAGCATCAGCTAACTTGGCAAGGGACAAATGATAGTCCAATTGTTGCTCTCCCTTAAATCCAGCTTGTTCTCGACGAAATTGCTTGTTCATCTGATGATAAAGCTTGTCCTTTAAGTAATAGCGTTTTAGCAAAACATCTAACTGCTGGTGCAGTGCTGTCTCCATTAACGGTAGTACAAATTTCATCACTATCGCCTCCTCAGACTTTTATTTTAACGATTATTTTAGGATTTGACGATTTGTTAATTTTGCAAAACAATCATTGCCCAGAGAAAAATTTTCATATAAATCCCATTAAACATTATCTAATTATAGTAAATCTAGTCACTTATGCGAATTCTCTAGTGTTTTTCACAACATTTTAGTATATAATATATTTCGAGTAACGAAAAATGTTTAGGGGTGTCAGCATGGCGATACAAGTAAAAACAGAAACAGCTCCCGTTCAGGAGAAAATCTGGACAAAGGACTTTGCCATGGTTTGTTCGGCAAACTTTTTTATTTTCTTAGGCTTTCAAATGACGTTACCGACTTTGCCCTTGCTTGTCCAAGAGCTTGGCGGAACGGATCAAATAATTGGCTTAATAACCGGTATTTTTACACTATCATCCCTGTTGTTCCGTCCTTATGCAGGACATGCACTTGAAACAAGGGGAAGGCAGTTCATTTATATGCTTGGTCTTGCTATTTTTGTTATTTCAGTTGGTTCTTATGCCATTATTCCATCAATTATGCTCCTATTTGTCATGCGTATGGTTCAGGGGGTTGGCTGGGGGCTGTCGACAACAGCTACCGGTACAATTGCTACTGATTTAATTCCACAAGCCCGCCGTGGCGAAGGAATGGGCTATTTTGGACTATCAGGTAATCTCGCCCTTGCGCTTGGCCCTACCTTAGGACTTGCCTTAGTTGGTCGATTAAGCTTCTTTCAGCTCTTCCTTATCATTGGCTCACTAGGTGTTGTATCGCTAATCTTGGCGACTAGAATAAATTATAAAAAAGTTGAGGCCTTACCAAATAAGTCGACAACGGTTAAATTTGATGTTTTTGAAAAAAGCGCTGTAAAACCATCAATATTATTATTCTTTGTGACGACAACTTTTGGCGGCGTTGCTTCGTTTCTCCCACTCTATACTGAGCAGCGCGGCATTACTGGCATCGAATATTATTTCTTACTATATGCGCTAGCCCTTCTCCTTTCTCGTACTTTCTCAGGAAAACTCTATGATCTAAAAGGGCATATTGCTGTCTTCTTGCCTGGAGCAGTTCTTGTAATCCTTGCGATGGTAACGTTGTTTTGGTTACCAGGTTCATGGGCACTCTATTTAGCAGGTATTTTGTACGGATTAGGCTTTGGTAGTATCCAGCCGGCAACACAAGCATGGGCCATTAATTCCGCACCAGCAAATCGCAGAGGGATGGCCAATGCTACCTTTTTCGGTTCCTTTGATCTTGGTGTGGGAGCTGGGGCAATGATCTTTGGGGCAGTTGCTTCATCATTGGGTTATAACTTTATTTATCTCTTTGCTGCTGGTTTTGTCGTTATTTCGATGTTAATCTACATTTATTTAATTGTTAAAAATGGACGAAATGGCTAAGTTTTTTGCTCGCTAATTGAGTCTAATCACTACTTTAAAGTAACTTTTTGAGTCTGTATACGTCTAATAAGGTAGATGTAATATAAAAATAATTTTACCTTCTGTTTATTTCGTAGTAATATTATATTAAACTAAAGAGATAAATTTGGAATTTATATTAAGGAGATTTTTTATGACCAATAAAAGAAAGACGACAAGAATCGGGAAGAAGAAACAAAAGAAGAGAAAGAAAGTCCTCCTTATTCTTATACCTATTTTGTTAATAATTGGAGCAGGTGTCACATATGCTGGCATGCTATATCAGAATGCTAAAGAATTAGTTACGGATTCATATGAAGATGATGGACGAGATTCTGGTTCTGATCTTCGTGAAGATCAGGTTAATCCGGATGTTGATGATGTATCAATTCTGTTTGTTGGGGTCGATCAAGGAGCGGCTCGCCAAGAGCGTTATGGTGAAGTCAGAGGATTATCAGATGCGTTAATTCTTGCTACCTTTAACAAAGAAGAAAAAAGTGTGAAAATGCTTAGTATTCCTCGTGATTCTTACGTTTATGTACCAGGTATGGAACAATATACAAAAATTAACCATGCCCATTCAAATGGCGGTATTAAGTACACAATTGATACGGTAGAAAATCTGTTTGATGTTCCGATTGATTACTGGGTTCGGGTTAATTTCGATGCTTTTATTGATATTGTCGATACATTGGATGGTATTCAAGTTGATGTTCCGTATGAGCTTCAAGAAATGGACTCAAATGATTCTAAAAATGCTATTCACCTCCTTCCAGGTCAGCAATGGTTAAATGGTGAGGAAGCACTTGCACTTGCTCGTACGCGAAAGCTAGATAATGATATTGAACGTGGTAAACGACAGCAAGAAATTATTAGAGCGATTGTTGATCGGGCTGTCTCGATTAATACACTGTTTAATTTGGAAAACCTAATGCAAGCTGTGGGGAACAATATGACAACTAACATGTCCTTTAATGAAATGATGAGTTTTACTTCATTTGGTATGAGTGGTGAGCTTGACATTGAGTCCTATGCCCTCTCTGGTAATGACCTTTGGACAGAAAACCCACGAACTTATTATTATCAACTAGATGAGGAAGATTTAGCAGAAAAGCAACAAGTTTTTAAAGAGCACCTTGGATTAGTTGAGCCGACATTCGGTTATACAGAAGGAAACGATACTGAAGAAGCGGATAATTTCTAAAGAATTAGCTAATCATCTAAGAATAGCGAATAGATTATAAACATATAATCTATTCGCTATTCTTTTTTGAGTTTACAGTGATCTTATTATAAGTATACTCTAATTAATGCAAAGGGTTAAAAATACTACCACAATCTTGGTCTAGGATGGGTCCCCTTTTTTTGTTTTTGGTATGCCACTTCTAAAAAAGTTTTTTTAAAAAAATAATAATTTTATTACGACTATTTTTTAGTAGTACTGAATAGATTCGCCGTTCTTAAGGCTAATTTGACTGATTTTCTATTTAAGGTACCTTTCTGCTTTTTAATTGTACCCTCTTGCTTTCTTATTTTATCTTTTTGTTCTTTAGATATTTTTTCCAAATTTTCTTTTGTATTAACATTTCTTTTATCTACTAATGGATAATATGATTCCCAACGAGCAACCATTTCATCCAAGGTACAGCCAGCAATTGTCTTTAAAGGAGCTTGTAATCGAATTGATTTTAACTTTTCCTCTAGTGGTACTGAGAAAGAGGTTTGAGCTGACTGATTTTTATAAATGTGATTTAACCCATTTTTTTCTAAGAAATCAATAAAGTGATCAAAATTCTTTCCTTGGATCTTTTCTGGGCTCTTAAAATCTACCTCGTTAATAACATCAAATAGCTTTGTCTCAGCGGTTATATCGTCTTTTGTAATATGTGTTAATTGGTGATATTCTGCTAGCTCTCTCATCCTTGCATCCTTGGCAATAAGAATACTTGGTGTTCCTGCAATTGTTGATGTTATATTTCCGTGTAGACGTGCCCCAAAGCTTAAATCAACACTTTGCAGAAACTCGATCCAAGTTGGAACATTTAAGAAAAATCTAACTCTATCTTCCATATAAGCTCTATCTGACATTTGCACAGGATAATTGTCACTTGGCTTTGCTATTCCACGTGCTCCTGTATAAACTAATTCCATTTCTTTTAGCCACTGAGGAATAAACGTATAGTCCGGAATTTCTTCCTGTGCTCTGGTAATAAAATCAAGGACATGCGACGGTGACATTCTTGACGAATTAATACTTATTTTTGAATCTTTTGTTATATTAGTATCTCTAATCTTAAGTTCTCTTCCAAACGTATACATTGATGGGCACCCAATCACCGTATGATCTATGCCCTCTCTAAAGCCTAACCTCGTTAAATAATCAGCTGTAATTTGACCACGTACTCCTATGATGCTAGACTTTTCCAATACAGCATTAACAAAGTCTTTAACAGCCTCATCAAATGGAAATCCTTCATTTAATTTTGGTTCAAAGGGAGCTCTTAAACCTACACCAACTACTATTACAGGAATTGTTAGTTTTTTAATAAGATTGGTATATCTTTTCAATGCGGGTATAAACGGTTCTCTAAAAGCGTCCGCTAATGGTATAATATAACAATCGTACTTTTCGTTATATTCTTCAGCTTTAGCAGCATCTTGACTATAGTAATCGGCCTCAACGTTTACACCTTGTGCCATTAGGGTTCGGAAAACACTGTATTGATAAACAAGGTTCCCAACGTTTCCTCCTATAGAGTTATTCATTAATATTTCATCTGCATTAAAAGGATCTAATGGTGACATTCCTGCTCTTACTAATATATTCTTCATTGAAATTCTCCTTAATTTTTATCTACATTTGAAAGCTACTATAAAACCAATAAAATATTCAAGGTAGTTTTACTATTAAATTTATTAATAATATTCTAAATTACATTATCTTTTCTTTAAACTTAAACTACTAATAAACATTCTAAGCATAAATTCAAAAACTTTTAAAATTCTTTTCCAACGTTTAGGCTGTCGAATTAGTCGATACATCCATTCTAAATTCAGTTTAATCCAGAATTCAGGAGCACGCTTAACTGCGCCTGCAACAACGTCAAAACTCCCCCCGACACCCATGAATAAACCCTGATCGAATTTATCAATATGTGAAGCAATCCATTCCTCCTGTCTTGGCATCCCTAAGCCTACAAAAATTAAGTCTGCTTTTGATTCTAAAATGGAATTCATAACTTCATTATTCTCTATATCAAAAAAGCCATCATGTGATCCGGCAATCACCAGATCTGGGTGCATCTCTTTTATTACCTCAGTAAATTTAATATTTACTTTTTTTTCAGCACCTAAAAAATAGCAGGACAAACCTTTCTTCTCGGCAGTTTGTATTAATTGCATCATAAGTTCAAAACCGGGAACCCTTTCTTTCAATGGAGTCTTTACCCACTTTGATGCTATTACGACGCCAATCCCATCTGCTATTATAAAATCAGATTGTAAAATAACCTTTTTGTATTCAGGATTCTCAACGGCATATAAGGTAATTTCAGGATTTGCTGTTACAACAAATCTTTTTTTTCTTACCATAAGGTCTTTCTCTAGAATATTTACCAATTCATATTTTGTTTTATTCGTAAAAGGAATCCCCATTATATTAACTTGTTTATCATTCATATATTTCCCCATTAGTAAGTTAATTTATTTCCTTAAGTTTAGCCAATTTATATGCTTTTTTCTCCTTTTTATCAAGTTTTTTATAGGTTTTTAAAAAGGAATGATAGTTATTTAAAACCTCATTAGCTTCACCATACTCTTTAACTCTGCCGAATTCTAGCCATAGTATTTTATCACAGAATTCTCTCATCTGGGCAATTGAGTGGCTGACAAAGATCATTGTTTTTCCTTTACTTTTAAACTCTTGCATTTTTGCTAAACTTTTAGTCGCAAAAGCCTTATCACCGACCGATAAAGCTTCGTCTATAATTAGAATGTCTGGATCTACCATTACTGAGATAGCAAAGCCTAGTCTAGACTTCATACCACTGGAATATGACTTAATTGGTTGATCTATAAATTGTTCAATCTCAGCAAACTCTATAATCTCGCTCTCCATTGCTTTAATTTGTTTCTTTGAAAATCCTAACATTAAACATTTAAGTTCTATGTTATCACGACCGCTTAGATCAGGCTTTAACCCTGATGCTACAGCAATTAGTGATACTTGACCATTAATTTTGGTTTCACCTTCTGTTGGTGGAACAATTCCAGCAATTATATTGGATAAGGTAGACTTTCCTGAACCGTTAATTCCCACAAATCCAATCACGTCACCATTATTTGCTTCAAAGTTAACATTTTTGAGGGCCCAGAAGTCTTCTCCATAGCTTCTTGGAGAAATGAGATCTAGAATCCTTTCCTTAGGACTATTATACAGTTTATATTTTTTTGATATTCTGTTTAACTCTATAGATTTTTTCATAGCTACCTTCCTATTATTAAAGAAAATCAACTAAATGTCTTCTAAATTTTATATGAATTTTTGAACCAATGAAAAGTATAATAATTGTTAATCCCCAAAAATAAATGGTATACTCCATGTTCTCTATTAGATACCAGCTTGTTCCGAAGAAACTTGCTCTATAGCCCTCAATTAAATAAAATAATGGATTTAGCCGCATAATCTGGTGAATCCATGGTGAAAGGTCAGAACCAGACAAGTCCCAAAGAATTGGTGATACATATAGTAATAGTCTTAGTGATGCATTTAAAAACATATGAACATCTCTTATTATTGTTGAAAGTGTTGAGGTAATCAATGCAAATGCATAACTAAATACTAGTGTCGAAAAAAGAAAGTAAAAAATTTGAATAAAGTATATGGTTAGACCATATCCAAATATAAAAAGAACTATTACTGCTAATGATATCATAAAGAAATGAATATACAATTGTGAGAACATAACAATATTAGGGATTATGCTCATTGGAAAATTCATCTTTGACAGCATTTTTAATCTTACAAAGATTGACTTTGAGCCTAAAATAGTCGATTGATAAAACAACAGCCATAAAATAAAGCCTGTTATCATCCAAGGTAAGAAAGCAACAAATCTCCCGTCACTAATTTGTATATCTGCCCTTTCCCTAATACCATATCCAAAAACAAACCAATATATTAAGATTTGAATCAGTGGATTTAAGAACTCCCAAGCAATGCCTAGGTAATTATTGTTATTAGCGCTTTTTAATTCATAGAAAGATAAACGTCTAATTAAATAAAAATTTTCGTATTGTTCTTTCAATACTAAAATAACATTTTTCATTTTTTTTCCTTTCTAATTAACCTAAATCTAAATTAAATTTCCTATTTAGTGTTTTCTTTCACACTTAAAAGTAAGCACTTCTTGTTGTCCTTTAAAACTTGGTTTAATTAAGTAATTTTTAGATTTAATTTCTAAAAAATCAATCGTAACATCCCGCTTAAAAAACGCCTTCTTAATTAAAAATTCATATAGATCATCTTCATCCTGAATGATTAGTGCTGCCTCCCATTCTTGGTATGGAGCATTAAGTAAAGGTTCAAAAATAGGTTCAGTCATATTAATAGGATGGTCAAATACAAGTCTTTTATTATAAATTTTCACATTTTTTATTTGATCGTAAATACTAAAATCATCTGTTTTTCGTTTTAATCTTAGTATTAACCCAAGATTTGCTGGCGTAGCTTTTAACTTAGCATTAATTAGACAATCAATAGCTACATTGAAGATACTGATACCTTTATTAAGCCATCCTGCTTTAATTATCTCAATCTTCAGGGACTTGCTTTCCTTATTAAAATCTTCAGGCTTAATTCGATTAATTTTAAAATTAACGCTATGCTTTCTAAATGTAGGTTTAACCACATAATTATTTTTAAAATCATGGGCAACTTGAGTTTGAATAAAATCATCAGCTTTATTGGCTTCATTCAATTGATATTCTATCGTGCTATCATTTGAGTTAACTACTAGAGATAATACCCAATCCCCTACTTGAAAAATATTATGGTTAATAATTTTTTTTATAGAAATTATATCCTTGAATTTTAGCTTTTTATTCTCTGTCTCAAATATCTCTGCTTTATGATAAATCTGCTTCTGTAAACCGACATTACTGAACCTCCAATAGTATTCTGCATTAACAGAAGTATTGAAAGTATCCCAATAAACATGGCCACTAATTTTTAGTTTTAAGTCTGTGTTATCGGTCCATGACATTCTGTAAATTTCAAGATCTGTATCTTGTACTTTTCTTTGTCTTTCTCTCTTCTCATCCAACTTTGAAAACAAATTAGTCCACTCATCTAAAAATTTAGCTTTCGAAAAAGCATTAATCGTTTCTCGAGCATTTTCACTGAATTTTTGTAAAGTTGATGAATTGGTAAGTAGATTAATAATTCGGTATGCTAAGCTCCTAATATCTCCATCTTTAATCAAATAACCATTTTCGCCGTTCTTAATCATATCAGAAGGCCCATATTTTATATCATAAGAAATGACTGGCGTTCCATTAACTAAGCTCTCTAGTACTACTAATCCAAACCCTTCATATCTGCTTGTAAGTACAGATATTGCAGAATTGGCAAATTCAACATGGGCATTATTTGTTACATCATTTATTCTAATATTGTGTTGCAAGTTAAGGCTTTTAACTTCTTGCTCAAGATTAGTTTTCTCCTTACCAAAACCAAACAACTCCAACCTTGCCTCCGGAACATGCTTAACAACAATTTCAAACGCTTTTACTAGATGGTCTAGTCTCTTATCTGTATGATAGCGCCCAATTGATATAACTCTTTTCAGATCTTTAGATGCATTTTGAGCATCAACCACACGACCGTTATAAGAATGAGGAATTACAAATAACTTATGACTTTTCCCTAAACGAGATTCCACGTCCTTTTTTTGATATTCGGTTAAAAGGATTACTGCATCAACCTCAGATAGGTTATTAAAAACGGCTTTGTTTGCTGCCCGCAAATTAGAATCATAGCGAAAAGGCTCCTCAACATGAATACTGTGCTTTACAAATAACTTGAAGATATTATCTCTTTTGTCTAATGATAATGCAAGTCGATCCATCTGCCTTGCATCAACAGTGATAAATGTTTTAATATCTTCTTTTAACAAAGATTCGACCCAGTATTTTTCTAGTTCGAGATTTGAATTAAAAGTTTCTTTTATTTCTTCATTTTCATCAAATAGATATATTCTATTAATAACATTTTTTTCTTCGCTGTTATTATACCATTTACTTATATAGCAATGGCCGTTTTCTGTATATAGAAGCTCTTGCTTAGGTCGGTTTACATCTAAGCTATAATAAATAACCCGTCTTATATTGCCTTGTAAATCATACTCTTCTCTTTTTACTCTTTGACGGTTATTATTAAAAAAGTCAATTAATTTAAGCTTATTATCATTTTTCTCAAAGTTTTTATACTTAATGTAAAGGCCATTTTCGAAGTATCTATAAGCCATTTTTCCTTTTACCTTTTCGACAACATATTTCTTATCATCATCCCAAGAATTAATAGGTTTCCTAGTATCTTTAGAAAATTCTAATTCATTATATAGATTCAAAATCCTTATATTTTCAGGGAAATGATAAAGAGATCTTACTTTATTAGCATTTTCAACAAAGTCAGGGTGGAAAGAAAATGTTAGTATTGTTAATATTATATCAGGCTTGTTTTGCTGAAGAACTTTTGCACGGTCTAACATAGCTCTTGTTAGACCACCAAAATTTTCATCAAGTTTAAATGCTAAAAAGAAAAATTTTGAATTATCATATATACTAACGGATACCACTCTCTCACCTCAAGGAAAATTATTTGAAAATTTTTTCTACAACACGTTTCGATGATTTCCCGTCCACATCATCAAAGAAAAAATCAATAAATGGAGGAATTTTCTCCATTTTGAAATCTTTCTCTGTAATTGTTTTTATCAATTGGCTTGTCGATTTAATAAGTGGTCCTGGGATGAAAGATAAGTAATCAAAATAGAAATCTCTCGTACGCACATACTCTTCCACATCATATGCAAAGAACAACATGGGTTTATTTAATAACGCGAACTCAAAACAAACTGAAGAGTAATCTGTAATAAGAATATCAGTAACAAATAAAAGATCATTAATCTCACGATAATCAGAAAAATCATAAAAGAAGTCTTTATACATGTACGGTATATTCAAATCATTTTTAACAAATGGATGTAGTTTAAAGATAAAAACATACTCATCAGAAAGTTCCTGATAAAGCTTCTCAAAGTTAAGTGCATCAAGGTCATAATAAGCAGATTGTTGACCATTCCCGCGAAAAGTTGGTGCAAAAGTGATTACTTTCTTCCCTTTAAGAAATGGATATTGACTGTGCAAATAGCTAATTGTGTCTTGCTCGTATTTTTCATCAAAGAAAATATCTGTTCTAGGTATTCCTGTAGGTAGTACCTTTGCAGCATCCACTCCAAAGCCCTCTGCATAATGCTTGATAATATTAGAAGAACTTACTGTAACTTTTGTGTAGTTCCTATGATTTTTTGATTTAGGTGAAGGACCACCGGGCATTCCAATTCGACTAAAGCCAAAGGTTTTGAAAGCACCAACCGCATGCCAAAGCTGAACTAACTCAGCAGACTTACGAATTCGCAAATTATAAATCATTGGAAAAAAATCGTCTAACACAATGAATTTTGATGTAGCTATCTCATATGCAAGATGTACTAGTTCAGAGATTGTTTTCTTTTTATCTACACTACTTCGCAAAATGAATTTGATATTCAAAGCTAAGTTCTGTCTGAGCATCTCTTCGTAAACATATTTGAAGTTACCAGATAATTCGTCTCTACTATCAGAGGCAAATAGGACTTTTTTCTTCTTAATTGGAAAGACGCAAAACAAAATATATACTAAATTAAAAATCCTCTTCTTAAATACTTTATACCAGAAATCATTGCTTTCCTTTTCTTGAATATTAAAATCTCTAGGATCAATATCCTTAAGCTTATTTGCACTTATTTTCAAGGTTTTTTTAGTATAATCGTAAGTTGCAATTAAATTATATTTTAATTCCCTATTGGCTGTAAAGTAATCCATTTTAGTTGAATGGAATCCATTTATAAAATAGGATTCAATGTTACCCAGTGAAAAAAGTTTATTAATTAATCCATTTCCGACATCTAATATTTCTAGTTCAATATAGAAAGTGTAATCACCGGCTTCAATAGGTTTATTACCACTTGATAGTTTAGAAAAATCAATATGTCCTTCAAATCCAGACCAACGATAACGTTCCTCTAGATTAGAATTAGCATTTACCCTTGAGATAGGTATATCTCTCAAGGTAACGCGATACTTTTCAGTATTATTATTAAATAAAACTAAATCTTTTTTAACTAAATCCTCTTCGTCCATCTCTATACCTTGTAGATAATAGTAACCTTTAATATATAATTGTGCACCGTTAAACTCAAGCTTTGTAACTTTTCTTTTTGGTATATACAAATCAGATTGATAATTATTTGCATTCCCATTTGTATTTTCCGGTCTAATAATCAATTGTTCACCATCAATAATTATTGGATTATCTAACTTTCTATTACCTTGTCTAAAGAAAATCTTTTTTACTGCCCTTTTCATAATCCTAATCATCTGTAAAACCACTCCTGCTTATTTTATTTGTCCCTTTACCTATAAAGTAATCTACAACTCGTTTTGAGTTTAGATTATCCTTCCTCTCAAAGAAATAGTCACTAAATTTTTTTATTTTCTCGAGATCAAAGTTATCCTTCTTTATATACGCTGACATCGCTTCTGTGTCATCAAATTTAGGCCCAGGTATAAAGGTTTCAAAATTGTAATAGAAGTCTCTTTCCTTCTTGTAGCTATTAAGATCTGGTGTATAAAAAACAATTGGCTTATGTAATAAACTAAATTCAAAAATGACAGATGAATAATCTGTTATCAATATATCAGATATTATCATCAATTCATTTACATTAAACCTCTCCGTTATTTCATATACAAAGTCGTCAGGGAAATCTTCTGCTAATCCCTCTGTAATATAGGGATGAAGATGAACAAGAAAAATATATTCTGTTCCCAAGTTTTTTTTCAATTGATAAAAATCAATTTTTGATTCAAAACTCTTCTTTCGATAGCTCCCACCTCTATATGTAGGGGCATAGAGAATTATTTTTTTGTTTTTAAAGTTTGAATACTCTTTAAAGAAACGCTTTTTTAATTCCTCATGTTCCTGACTATTGAAGAAAAAATCTATTCTGGGTATTCCAATAGAAACTATTTTGTTTTCAGGCATATCAAATGCTTCTGCATAGTAAGAAATAATATGTTTTGTGCTTACAGTCACATAGGAATAATTAGAATGAATTTTAACTGAATTCAAGTACTTTTCACTGGGACCAAATGATTTTCCAATGGTACTATACCCAAATTTTTTAAATGCTCCAGTTGCATGCCATAGCTGAATTATCTTAACCTTATTTCTAGGTTTAATAACATAAATTGGGTAATAATAGTCGTCTATAAAAAAAAATTCTGAGGTAGCCAAAAAGAAAGTCGCTTTTAACATTCTCAGAAAATAAAAAACCTTATTAAAGAAACCACTTTTAAATTTTTCTAATAAGAATATGCATTCAAAGGTCTCAGTTCTACTTTCTAACTCATTAAAAACATAATACAAATTGCCAGAAAGGCTATCTGATCTTGAAGAGGCAAAAACTACTCTATTTTCAACTACAGGAAAAAGAGAGGATAGATTATAGACTATCCTTATAAAAAAGTTGGAAACTATAGTAAAAATAAGTTTTATACTCATATCTTCCTCCCGTAGCAATTAATTTTAGATTTTCCAATGCATAACTGTTTTACCCCATGAGCTTGTGAGGTCTGCCTCAAATGTATCAATAATATCCTGAATACTTTTCACCTCATGGACAGAGCCTACTAGAGTCTCTAAATATTCTTGAATCGATTCATATTTAGTTAGTACATTAACAGCCTTAACAAAATCTTCTCTACCACTTCTACTACTTCCTATAACAGTAATACCTTTTTCCAAAATCATTCTGGTATTCAACTCAACTAAATCTTCTGAAACACCTAAAATTGAAATTGACCCTTCTGGATTAATATAGTCAATAATTTGATTAATTGCATATTGGCTTCCTTTACCGCCAACACATTCAAAAGCATGATCAATCTTCAATGTCTCCGGTATATTATCAATTTGATAGACCTCGTCTACAAAGGAGAAATGATTTAGTTTGTACTCTGTTTTTCCAAAAACGCACACCTTACTTTCAGGATATAAGTTTTTTAAAAGTAACGAGGTAATATAGCCTAGGTTTCCATCACCCCATACACCAAAGACATTTCTTCTCTTGTGAGCTAGGCGATCAAAGCGAGTAATAGCATGAACACTTATTGTTACTAATTCAAGAAAAGCTGTTACATGAGGCTTTAATTGCTCACTTAACAAAACAATACGATTACTATCTAAAAATACATAATCTTGCATAAAACCATCATATCCACTTGATCTAAATTTGCTAGATCGCAAGTAATTTTCAGCAACGAAGTCATCTTTCTCCGTAGGCGTGTTGGGAATCATAACGACCTGGTCCCCTGGTTTAAAGTTATCGTTCGGATCATATACAACCGAGCCAATGCCCTCATGTATTAAAGCCATTGGTAGTTTTTTGGATAATGCTTCTTTACCACGAGTGCCAGTATAGTATCTCTGGTCTGCTGCGCATATTGAAAGATACTCTGGTCTAACAACAACTAAACCTGACTGGAGACCTTGCCTTTCATACGTAACCTCAAACTGACGTGGTGATACCAATCGATATATCTGATTAATCATTTTACATTCTCTCCTAAAATTGCTTTGGCGACTTTTAGATCATATGGCGTTGTAATTTTAATATTAAATAACTCACCCTTTACAATTTTAACCTTCTCCCCTTTAAGGGCAAATATTTTACAAGCATCTGTTAAAATTGCTTTCTCTTGTTCATTTAGTTCTTCATAGTATTTTTTTAGAATCTTTATATTAAAGCTTTGAGGTGTCTGCCCTTGATACATCGTGTCTCTTACAGGAATATTATCAATAAATTCACCGGAATCAATTGACTGGATAATCGTATCTACAGCTTCAATTGCTGTATCAACAGCACCATGTTTTAGGGCATTTTCAATATTTTCCTCAATTATTCGATGCGTAAGAAAAGGACGTACTGAGTCATGTGTAACAATTATATCATCATCATTCAAACCAAAAGTTGATTCTATATAGTTGATGCCGCTCATTATTGATTCATTACGATCCTTTCCACCTTCAACTACTACAATCCGCTCATCAACTCCAATATACCTTTTTATAATATCTTTAGAATAATTAATCCATTCCTTTGGTGATACCACAATTATTTTTTCAAATTTACTATTTAGTAAAAATTTTTCTATAGTATGAATTAGAATTGGAATTTCTCCGAGAGTTATAAACTGTTTAGGCATATTTATATTACCCATTCTTGTTCCCTTGCCACCTGCAAGTATCTCAGCGTATATCATAACTTATCTCCTTTAGAATCTATATTTTTCATTTAAAGTAGAAACATTATATGCAAACAACTATAAATATACACTTTTTGAGAAAGTGGCGCAACAAATGTTATGTTATTCTTATTATTGTCGGAAATTATTGTCGAAAACCCAATCTACTAATTTAACACTCTTTTAACTTTTTAGATAATCTGATTTTAAATAACTGCTTGTAATTTACTTTTTTCGCATCTCTAATTTTAAAAAGGAGGTATAAACCAATTAATTCTTTCATAAAATCATTCCACTAATTACTGTTAAAAATACCTAAAATCAAAAAAAGTTTCTGCTCCACATTAAGCAGAACAGAAACTTAGAAGATTATTCAAAAATTACAAAGCTTAATTTATCATCTAAACACAGGAATATCAAATACCATTGATGGGTTTTCTATCTGATCATAAATAGCTTTCATTCGAGATACTTGTTTCGAAGCCCAACCAATATCTGTTGCGTATTGCATTGACCCCGGGTTAGCAGGATTCCAACGCATTTTATACAAAGTATCCTGACCACGGTTAAAGTAGCTACTACTTACAAATTGGGCTCCTTCAACTATAGCGAGGTCAACTGACGTCCAACCTTCATTATATGCTCGAATAGCTCCTTGACTAAGCGCTACTCCATCAAATGCACCAATTCCATACATATTATAAACAGTCTTTATATCTGTCAAACTATTTGCATTTGAACTATCAACAAGAGTAGGGCTACCAGAACTATTTCTACCCACTCTCACCCCTCTAGCTAATGCTGATCTGCCATTATTAGACTCTAAAATTGCATGGCTAACAAGGTATACTTCGTTTACTCCATAGGCTCTAGCTGCCTCTATAAATTTAGTCCCTTTATTATTAAGAACGCCTTCACTTGATAAATGGCGATTCAGCACATTAGCACTAGCCCCGGCAGGCTCAGATAGTACCAAGAATTGAAATGGATCTTGTATACTCGGATCTAAAAATTGAGTTAAATCAGATCGAGTCGGAAGTCGCCATTGCCCTAATGAAATTTGGTACCATACATTACTTCCGCTTACTGTTGTTCCAGTTGTTTGTCCAAGTATAGAAACTTGTTGACCAGCATTGTATGATATATAGGTATGACTATTGGTTGTAGGTTCAGATCTAACTCTGACTGAATTACCATTAATGACACCATTTGATCCACTTCTGTTAACTAAAGAACTGTGGACATACGCAGGTGAATTTCTATACTTATCAGTTTGTGGCCTTACTGTCATCTGGATATCTACAATTTGTGATAAAGTTCGAGAATAATTTGTATATCTTGTGGTTGAATCACTTACATAGCTAGAATGTATCCATACTACATTCCCATTTAATCTTCCACGATACCAGATGTTGTTTCCTATGCGCTCTGTTAGATGAACCCTAAATTGTTGATTAGTCATAGAACCCAAATTGTTATAAACAAGATCCTTACTTCCACCCCAAGCTTTAGTAAATGCTTGTCCTCTACCTGTTAGATAAAAAATCTTATCCTCTCGATCAACTCCAACATGAGGGTGACTGGATAAATTATCTGCTTTTACCCAACCAATTACACCGTTTGTCGCACTTGGTTCTGTACTAATTAAATAGTACCTTATATTTTCCATTACTGCTGAACGCTTTATATAGTAGACTGTATTGGTGTAATTGGATCCTGCAATCGTATAGTTACTCTTACTCCGTAAATTACTATAGATTCTTACACTTGAGTTTCTAATATGACCTAATCTACTTGTTGATCCTTGGCGTAAAGCTGGAGTTTCGTTAACATAACTAGAGTGTAACCAAACAACTTCTCCATCTAAGCGACCGCGATACCAGATGTTGTTTCCTACCTGCTCAGTAAGGTGAACCTCAAAATTGTAGTTAGCATACTCAGATAAGTCACTGTAGACTATATCCCTCTGGCCTCCCCACGCCTTTCCATACGCACTTCCTTCTCCATTAACATAAAATGTTTTTGAATCTTTATCAACACCAACATGTGGATGGCTAGATAAATCATCTGCTTTCACCCAACCAATTACACTTCTTGTTGCACTCGGCTCTGTGCTAATCAAATAATACCTTTCATAATTTAATACTGCAGCACGTTTAATATAATAAACCGCGTTAGTATAGGTAGAGCTAGCAGTAGTAAAATTACTCATATTTCGTAAGTTGCTATAAATTCTGACATTTGAATTTCTGATATGTCCCAATCTACTTGTAGAGCCTTCTCGGAGTGCAGGGGAAGAATCACTAACGTAGCTTGAATGCAACCAAACAACCTCGCCATTTAAACGCCCACGATACCAGGTGTTATTGCCAACACGCTCTGTTAAGTGTACAGAAAAGGTCTGACCACTAAAAGCAGACATATCTTCAAAGACAAGATCCTTACTGCCTCCCCATGCTTTACTATAAGCACTTCCTGTTCCTTTTATATAGAAATTCTTTGATTGATTATTAATACCTACGTGATCATTAGATGAAAGATCAGTTGCTTTCGCCCAACCAACTACACCGTTTACAGCACTCGGCTGAGTGCTAAGCAAGTAAAAAGTCTCTCCATTATAATCTGCTTGTAATTTTATATAATATACTGCATTTGTTAATGATGATCCAGCAGTTTGATAGTTAGAGAGATTTGTATAACTATCATATATACGAACATTAGCATTACGTATATGCCCTAGCTTGCTTGTTCTACTCTCGGGAGCTTGGCTCTGCAACTCTGATGTTTCTTTGTTTTCTAAATCTCGTGTCTCATCCAGATACTGGGTTGATGAATCATTCTTTGAAGTCTCTTCTGTAGCATTTGAGCTCTCTTCATCAGTGCCTATAAATTCTTCCTCGTCTCCTATTTCATCCTCGTCTTCTTGCTCTATAAACTCACTCTCAGTATTAGACTCCAAATCACCTATCTCTTCTTCATTAAATGATGGATTATCGGATTCTTCGGTCATTTCTAGATCTATATCTATTTCTTCATGATCACTTGTTGCTAAAATGACAATATCAAGTGGTACTAGATTAAACAAGAGGAGTGCAATTAAGACTTTAACTATACGTATTCTCATATCTACCTCCTAAAATAATTAACAAAAAAATAAATAATAATTATAATTAAAAGCTCCCAATCACCACCTTTATCTTACATATATACTAATTATGCATCTTTTAATGACAAAAGTTAATAAAAAATAAAAAAAAATTATCTAACTTGGTTGAAATAGGTCAATAGTTTGAGGTTCTAACTGCTACCTTTGTGATTAAATGTCAAAATTATGGAAAAGTTATCGAAAGAAAAAAGGAAAGCCTATAATTCCATCTTAGTTTTTATAACACCCTTAAATTTTCTATGTTACTTTAAGGTAACTTGATTAATATTCTATAAATTAATATAATATTAACGATTAACTATACGTACTACTTAATATTTTCACTACAAATAAATTTGTCTAGGAGGTTCTCCATGAAAAAAATTATTACTTATGGTACCTTTGATTTACTACACATAGGACATATAAATATCTTAAAAAGAGCAAAGTCATTCGGTGATTATCTAGTTGTAGGTTTATCCACAGATGGATTTAATACAATTAAACATAAGAGCTCATACCACAGATATGAGGACCGTAAAAAAATATTAGAAGCAATTCGGTATGTTGATGAAGTCATTCCAGAGAGTATGTGGGAACAAAAAGAAGACGATATTGTAAACCACAAAATAGATACATTCGTTATGGGCGATGATTGGAAAGGTGAATTTGATTATCTTTCCTCAATTTGCAAGGTTAGATATCTACCAAGAACTGATGGAATCTCAACAACGAAAACAAAAAATGATTTGAAGAAAGGATTATAATGTTAAGAGACTTTCTAATCTCACTTTATTTACTTGCCACTCGTCTATTATTCTCATTTTGCAAGCTCCTGCCAGAAAAAAACAAAACAACCTTTGTTGCGTCATTTGGCCTAAATGTTGATTACGTCAGTAAAGCCTGCTTAAAGCAAATTGACCACCAACTCATTATTCTAAAAACTGCTCAATGTCAGTTTGATTTTTGCACAGATGAACGTCTTTTAGTTCTTCCATTTGGCACTGGTAATGCAATCGACTTTATTAAGTCCATTTATCATTTAGCAACATCCAAGATCGTGTTTGTTGACAATTATTATGGGTTTCTAGCTGTTACCCGCTTTCGTCCTGAAGTTAAGTGTATCCAGCTTTGGCATGCAGCTGGTGCTATTAAGCGATTTGGCTTAAAGGACCCAACCATTAAAACACGTTCAGCGGCTGCTCATAAGCGCTTTAAAGCAGTTTATAATCGCTTTGATCACGTCGTAGTCGGTTCTGATCAAATGGCCAATATCTTTAAACAGAGCTTTGGAATAGAAGAAGCGAAGATGCTTAAAACAGGTATACCACGCACTGACTTTTTCTTTGATTTGGTTAAGTTAAATGAAGCTAAGCTAAGCGTGACGAAAAACTATCCAGCTATTAATGGAAAAAAGGTACTCTTATATGCCCCTACGTTTCGCGACGCTGAATTGTCTGGGGCAAAGCTTCATCTCGATCTTGCCCTAATGAAGCAGCAATTAGGTAATGACTATTTATTAATGCTTAAACTTCACCCAGCCGTTCAAAATAAGATCGAGCTTGGGCAGGATAGTTTTATTGTTCATGTTGCTAATGACCAAGATATTAATGACCTGCTGACGATTACTGATCTTTTGATTACCGACTATTCATCAATACCGTTTGAATTTTCATTATTAAATAAACCAATGGTGTTTTATTGCTATGATTTAGAAGCATATGAGCAAGAACGAGGCTTTTGGTCGGACTACCAGCTTAATATGCCTGGTCCGGTTGTAAAGACCACAGAAGGGCTCGTTGCTGCTATTAAGGAAAACCATTTTGATCTAACTATCGTTCAAGCTTTTGCTAAGCAATGGAATAGCTATTCAGATGGGCGATCTAGTGAACGACTTGTCAATTACATTGCAACTGGCATGTCGAAAGTAAATGGACAAAAAAAGAAGAAGCATCTTGTCGATTCATAACATTCGACAAGATGCTTCTTTGTTACTTTCGTTTATTAAATAAGTTTAACAGTGGCCGGTAATCCACACTAATAATGCCAGTAATTTCAACAACAAGTTCAATTAAGATCGTTAAAGTAAAGAAGGTAATCGTCGATCCCCACATGGTTGATTGGTTTAAAATAACACCTGCAATACTAAACATTGCACTCATAGCATAGATTAAGATGACTGTTTGCCGGTGACCAAAACCTAGGTTCAATAGACAATGGTGAAGGTGCATTTTATCCGGTGAATAAAGTGGTTTCTTGTGGACAACCCGTCGGACAATGGCAAATAAAGTATCCAAAATTGGTACACCTAGAATGGCAATTGGTACGAGTAATGAGAACAATGTGGCATTCTTAAAGCCTAAGACTGATAAAACACCAATCATGTAACCAAGAAATAATGCACCGGTATCACCCATGAAAATCTTAGCCGGATGGAAGTTGAATACTAAAAAGCCCATGGTACTACCAATCAATAAAATACTAACTAGGGCAACGAATACGTCACCAAGTGATAATGCCAAGCCAGCAATTGTAATTAAGGCAATAGTAGAAACACCTGCTGCTAGTCCATCTAAACCGTCAATTAAATTAATGGCATTGGTAATCCCAACGATCCAAATAACCGTTATCGGAATGCTCCAATAGCCAAAATGAAGTGTGTTCGCAAATGGTAAATTAATATAAGTAATCTCAACTCCATTAAGTACAACAATTAGTGCTGCAACTGTTTGGACAAGAAATTTATAGCGTGCAGCCAATTCATATACATCATCAACCATTCCCATTGCAGTTACAATAACGGCACCAATTAAAATTGGCCAGAAATAAGCACTGTTTGGGTTAATAATTAGGAACGCGGTCATAAAGCTAATAAAAATCGCTAATCCACCTAATCGTGGCATAATTCTTTGATGTACCTTACGTTTATTTGGTTGGTCAGTAGCGCCGATTTTAAAGGCTAATTTTTTTACATAGGGGGTTAAGGCCATTGTTAAAAAAAAGCATATTACACCAACAATAACAAGTTCCATAATTGAATCCTTCCTCTCCCCATCTTCATATATATAGTCGTGTTAAGTTCAGGTAAAGTTTCAGTGAATTTAAAGTAAAGTAGGTTCATCAAATAACTATAGCACAATTCAAAAAAATATTCATGTATTTTCTGTGTAATTTTCTATTCCCATATTTACACTGTTAAAATTGCTCAATAAACTTTTGCAGTAACGCACAAAGCTTGTCCCTGCCAGACTCAAAGGGTTTAGGCTGAAAGGATTGAACCATTTTAACTGCGAGGGGTAAATCATGTAAATCATGGCAAGGTAAAATGTGCCCTTGATTACTGAGTGCATCCACAATTTGGAGCTGATGGTCATCATTGTGTTCCTTAAATTTACTTAGCCTTGGTACAGCAATTACTGTTTTTCCTTTCTTCAGCCCGGTCAGTACAGAGCCTGTACCTGCATGAGAAATGATATAACTCGCTTGCTCAAACCATTTGTCCATTTGGTCGTAGCTGACAAAATTATAAATATCCATTAAAGGTGATGCATACTTGGTATGGCCAGTTTGAACAATAACTTGCTCTTTAATTAGGCCATTAGCAATTAGTTTTTCTACTTCAATTAGCAAGCGATTAAATGGTAATTCATGTGTGCCAAGAACGACGAAGATCAATAGACACACCCCTCATAAATTGCTTTTGGATAAACTTCCTTCATTGACTCCCATTGGACGATGAATAAATCTGAGATTGGGTAAACAAGTCGTCCTGACAAAGTTGGACTTGTTGATTTCGCAAAGCTCTCAATAAAAATTATTTTTCTTCTAAACAGCTTTGCTAAATAACACATTGGCACAGCCGTGTGGGCACCAGTGGTAATAATAATATCTGGACGTTTTATTAGAAAAATAGCAAGCGATTTCCAGCTATTATAGAGAAACTTAAATAAGTATCTAATTGGATAGTTACGACCGCCTTGAAGCAAGACAGAGACAGGGAAGCGATCTTTAAGCTGTTTAGCGATAATTGAGCGCTCCGTAACAATATGATAATTGTAATTGGTAAAAAGCGTTTCTAATTGCAAGAGTTGAGTGAGATGGCCTCCAATAGAAGCAATTAATAAAATACGTTTTTGTTTCATGATCGCTACTCCTTGTTGTTATATAGTTTTATTAATTTCGCAATGATTAACTGTTGATCAAATTGCTTGGCCTTTTCTTCCCCATTTTGAATTAATTTCTCGCTTAGACCATGATCAGAAATAACCCGTTCAATTCCCTCCGCTAACACATCAGGTCGATAAGGCGGTACCTTTAATCCCGCTCCATCATCAAGCAAATAAGATAAGCCACCGACATTCGTGCCAATGACTGGTGTACGACACGACATCGCTTCAAGCGCTGCTAGCCCAAAGCCTTCAAGGTGAGAAGGTAACACAAATACATCTGCTGCTGACAACCAAGTTGCGATTGCCGTTTGATTCGTTGCGTGATGAACTTGAAAATCATCTGATACCTCTTTCATTAACTGATTTAAAAATTCAGGCTCTTTCTTTGCCCCAATTAAGTGACATTCAAGATCATATTTTGTCGCTAATTGCTGACATGCCATTAATAGATCTTCAATACCCTTTGCTTCAATTAAGTTTCCAACAAATAGAATAATGATCTTATGCTCGGATAAATTTAGTATCTTTCTTGCTTTTTGGCCATCAATCGCTTTAAATATCTCGCGATTAACGCCCATATTCAAAATAGTTAGTTTTTCCGTGCTAACGTTAAAACCCTTGCGTAGTGCCTGAGCTAACGCCTCACCTACCGCAATCACCTCATCTGCTTCAGCTAAAATACGTTCACTTCTCTTGGCAATCCAAGGGTGCTTCCTTGGCATTCGATCGACATCACCACCATGGGCCGTGACAATAAATCGACTACGATAGACCTTTTTTGTCATTAACCCTAGCCAGCCACTTGGAAAAATATAATGGCTATGCACAACCTGATAGCGTTGACCAGTAAAGATAAGGATAATCAGGAATTTAACCATCCAAGTCATATATTTGACGATAACGTTAGTTTTACCCATTTTTAAAGATTTTATTGATAAAACAGTCACTTTTATTTGCTGCGCTTGAAGTTGCTTCACTTGATTCTTAATAAAAATACCGAATGAAGGGTATTTCTTACTCGGATACATCGTGGTAATTACCAGAACCTGTAGTTCCTCTCCTATGAAATACTGCCACACCAGCATAACTAAGCAGGCAAGATAAATACTTACGGCAGGTGCGGACAATACATGCCCTGCGGTTAGTGAGCTCCCTGCAGCTAAGCTAATTGCAAGTAATAACAAACTAACCTCTGGGCTCCGCCAGCTTCGAAGACTTAAACAAATATCTAGACCTGTTTTTATTAACGGATAAAGAAGTAGAGCAAAGCCAACTAACCCAAAACCGAATAACCAGTCAAAGCCATCCATCTCGACTAGCTTAGGGCTGGTTGAATAAAGTCCACCATATCCCAGACCAAAAAGTTTTAATAACAATGGTGCTTGGTTAAACTGCTCTAGGTTATCTGCTAAGAAATCACGTCTACCACTTAATACTTCATTAATAGAAGGATTAAGGTTTACCTCGCCTTCTAATTCCGTTTGTTGATTATTAACAAGCCTCATCGTGTTATGACCCGCTGGAGTCAAAGGCAATAACAATAGCACAGTTGTAAGTAGAAGTGTTAAATATAGTGCGCTATGCTGCTTACCTTTTACAACCATGACAACAATTGAACTGGCTAACACAATTAGTAAACTAAATAAGCTAACTTTCGTTCCAATAATCAGCATATGATAACTATGGATTATGATAAGAATGGATACACTGATATAACGTTGGCGCGTTAAACAATTAAACCAATCTATAATGAGAATCACAATACCAATTGCAAAAATAACGCTTAGCTCATTTCCTGAAAAAAACCAACCTGTATGCCCTAGCTTTGCCAGCATATTATAAGTTCGTTTTCCACTATCGGTTAATGTCGCCAGCAACATAATCGCGTTAAGAACGACCATGTTGGTCATTAGAATTGGATAAAGTCTCTGTGGGGATTCAATTTGACGGTAAAGGAGAAGGATGACGCTAAAATATAATGTTTTTATTACATAACTTAGTTCAAAGTCCATAGAAACTGGGTCTTTAAAAACAATTAGCACTGCTAAATGCAAGAGGATATAGACAGAAAGAAAACACAAATAAATACGGGACTGTTTTGTTAAGAAGAGATAGAAAACAACCCCAAACAAAAATCCCCCCCTAATGACTGATGGCCAAATATTTGAAACGCAAACTAACAAATCAATAAAAGGTTGTAGCAGAAGGAATCCTAAAATGAACGTCGTTATATTTATTTTTTGTGCCATTTGATTTCTTCCTTCCACTCTTTTAAATTAAGCAATACTAGAAGGAGTAAGTATACACTTACACCTAATATAATTTGGAGAATGACATGCAAATTGGAACAGCTAACCAAGACAATAATCATGATTAAGCTAGCTATGCCAACTTTTATCAGTTGCTTATAAGATCCTGTGAAGCTCAGTTTACCAATTTCCTGACAGAACTTTTGATAAGTTAACAATAAATAAAGTCCTCCAACGATCGAGGACGCCAATGGTATGCCAACAAAGCCAAAAGCATATGAAAGAATGCCATTTAAAATTACGTTGAGACAAACCGAAATGAGACTAATTTTCATAATTGCCTTTGCTTTATTTAGAGCATACAACCCATTCACAATCAGCGTATTAAAACTATAAAAAAATACTGAACCTAGGTAAAAGTATGCAACTCTTGTTGTTGCCAGTGTTGCTTGCGGAGTGAACTGACCACGTTGATAAAGCAATTGAATAATTTCTGTCATTAAAGTTGCCATTCCTGCAATCGCTGGAATAAGTAACGTCAATACAAGTAACTGGCCACGATTAATTGTTTTCAAAAGCTGATCACGATCTTCCGATACAAATGCCTTTGAAATAACAGGGAATATTAACGTCCCAAGTGCAGTTGCAATAAGTGCTTGCGGTAAATGAACAAGATTTTTTGCATAGCTTAAATACGTTACAACACCTTCTCCAATACGATTAGCAAATAATTGATCAACAGCTAAATTAATTTGACCAATCATAACGGTTAATGCGATTGGAAAATAATTAATATAGAAAGACTGTGTTCGTTTAATAGAAAAATGCCAGCCCACCACTCCTATTGCTAAATATAATTTAAGCAGGAATGAAGTGATTGTTCCTAGTAAATAACCAACTGCAAGCGCATAAACACTCAATTGCTGGTGGAAGAGAACAACAGTAGCAATCATAATAAGTAACACTATTAACTGAGAAAATGCTGAAATTGAGTACCGTTGAATCGATTCGAAGTACGCCTCCAACACTGCATTAACTGCTACAAATAAGACAGCCATTAACAAGATTTGCGTCAAATTAATAATAATATCAGCTTGAACTGGGTAGAGAATTGGAATAATTAACGGCACAATTACCAAAAGTACGAGCACAAGACAAGCTGAAAACACCCCTGTCCCATAGAAGATTGTTGCCGTGAATTTATCTTCTTCATGGTCTACTCTGGCCTTCATATACAAGGGTACAAATAGATGACGCATCCCATTAGTGAAAAAAAGGATTAACACATTTACGAGAACAAAAGCTGTCAAAAAAGCGTCAGCTAAGTAAGAATCGCCAAAGTAATTCGCAATGACAATGTCTCTAATGACCCCAGCTAACTTAATTAACACTGTAATAATGATAAAAATAAACGATTTCCTAATAAAAACACGATTCACATGCTTACCTTCTTTGACCTGCATTCTTAACAAACAGTCTATTCATCTTTTCTCTTTGCTATACTCTATAATGAAAAAAGTTAATTACATAACAGCCGAGTTAAGAAAAATCACGATACACAAGCACATATCGTCGGATAGTTCACAGAGTTGCTTTGTTGTTTTATGAGACTAAACCTACGAGAACGTCAGTCTGTAATTCAGATACATCGGTTAGCCTATAAAAAAAAGAGCGCGAAATATAACAAAATGCGCTCAACTTAGCTTATTAATTATTATTCTCTTCTTCCTCTTCACCCATATCTGATGGTTCATCGGTATTGTCCATATTAGGATCTTGTTCTTCATCTTCTATTTGATCATCTTCAAATGTATCTTCAACATCCTGTTCCATATCATCAACATCTTCATGGACTTCCTCTTCGGCTGGTTGATCGTCAGGCGCTTGATCTTCTTCGTTTTGCATACAACCGAAAAGAAGCGTTAGCGTCATCATAGCAAGAAGCAATCTAGTTAACATGTCATCACCTCACTTTATACCATTCTCTCTTATAAAGTGCCCAGTACCACCACGTTTATACGCAAATATAGTGAATTTTCAAGCAGTAGTTCTTTTCTTTATCACCCAATCATTGTAAACGAGTAGACATGCTCCTAAAGGTATGTTTAAAGTGCGACCTCTGAACAAATTGGACTTTTACCAACTGCTGAATAACAAAAAAAAGAAAACATCTCATTATTCAGACATTCTCTTAAGCTAATCGCTATTGAATAGCAAACATAATTTCTGCTTCACAAGCCAGTTCACCATCAACTGTTGCCTTTGCTTTACCTTTTCCAATTGGTCCCTTTAAGCGCGTGATTTCAACTTCTAGCATCAGTGTATCACCCGGTTTTACTTGACGCTTGAACCGGCATTTATCAATACCAGCTAGAAAGCCAATTTTCCCTTTATTTTCTTCTTTACTTAGCATGGCTACTGCTCCAGTTTGAGCAAGTGCTTCGACAATTAACACACCAGGCATGACTGGATAATCAGGAAAATGGCCTTGAAAAAAAGGCTCGTTAATCGTTACATTTTTCTTTCCAACTACACGTTTACCCTCATCAATTTCTAAAATGTCATCTACTAATAAAAATGGGTAACGATGCGGAATAACCTGTTTAATTTGTTCAATATTCATTGTTACTTCTCCTCTCATCCTAAATACCAAAAAAGCAGATTAATCTTTTATTAACCTGCTCTGAATTAACATTATTCCACTCCTGAGATAATATCAAGAATGTGTTGCCAAAATTCAAAACGCAGAACATCCAACGGCTCACCATCGCCTAAGACACTATACCCAACAATTAATCCAAGTATAAGCGCGAGAATAGCAAGCATGAAGACGACAATTACTCTAAGCCAGATGGGGAAAATCCGCCGAATTGGCGTCTTTCTTTCCGCTTTTGCCGCCCGTTTTTCTTTTCTCTGCTCTTTCTGTAATTGCTTGTCTTGAGACTGCTTTGCCTTTTCCGTTAGCTGCTCAGCTTGCGGTTCTTGTTCAGATCGTTGCATAAAAAAGAACTCCTTAACGTATTTGATTAACTAGCCCGCGCATTTGGTCATGCATCGAAATCGTTCTTGCATTCATTTGATACAAACGCTGCGCCTGAAGTAGTTCAGTCATTTGGGTTGTTAAATCAACATTTGATTGTTCCAGTGTACCACTTTGAATTTGATTAGCAAAGGGGGCAACATCAGCTACCACATCCTCTGTATTATAAGCTGTCATTGATAAGTCAGACAAGCGAAACAAATTATGCCCTGTTGTTTCAAGCAATTGTGGACGAACCGCCTCTACAACAGCAAGCTGACCTTCAACAACTTCCGTGCCATTGCGAAGTGTGACAACCTCTCCAACATTGTTAATCGCAATCCGCTCAAAGCCGTCTTCCAATTGAATGGGTTGACCCGCTTGGCCAATTATTGGCTGCCCTTGACTGGTCGTTAACGTAAGTTGGCCATTAGGCATTGGTTGAAGATAAAGTGCGCCATCTCTGGTATAGCGTGTTTCAGTTACCCCGTTCTCAGTAACTTCGACCTGAAGAAGATGATTTTCAGCTAATAGTGCGACATCAAGTTGGCGATCAGTTGTGCGCAGAGCACCTAATGAAAGGTTGTGAGCAGTACTACCTAATCGAGCACCTGACCCCTGTCGAATTCCTTGAGGCGTCACTCTACCTGGTGCATTCGCTTCAACATCACTAAAATTATCTATATTTTGAAACAATAATGAGCTGAAATTGGCATTACGGGTCTTGTAGCCCGCTGTATTGACATTGGCAATATTATGACCAATTAGATCAAGCTTATTCTGTAACTGTCCCATCGTAACCGCTGCTTGGATATTCATTCGACTCATTGATCAACCACTCCTTAGTTTATCCGCCCTACTTGATTTACGGCAATGTCCATGCTTTGATCATACATTTGCAGCACACGTTGATTTGTCTCAAATAAACGATATGCCTGCATCATCTCCGTCATCGTTTGCGCCTCATCAACATTTGATGTTTCTAAGAAGCGTTGCTCGATTGAATAAGTCACCCCAGCTATGGTCCGAGCATCTACCAAAGCTTCACCATCTGTTTGAAACAGATCGCCATCTTCCTTAACTAGTTCATTAACGTTGGCAGCATAAGCAATATGTAATGGGATTTGACCCTCTGCTAACGTCATGACACCATCATTATTCACTTGAAAGGTTTGACCATCGGTGAATATCGGCTCACCAGCTTGATTTAAAACATAATGCCCTTGATTAGTCGTTAAGAAGCCTGCACCATCGACGGTGAAATTACCATTTCTTGTATAACCGATCGTGCCGTCTCCATTCTGAACACCAAAAAAAAGGCCACCAGTTTCATCTGGAAATTCACCATTTATTAACGCCAAGTCTGTGCTAATACCAGTCTCGTGAATAGCACCTTGCTGATGATCGGCAATCGTTTCTTGGACATAAACCCCGGTATTAATTGAACCAAGTTGCTGGTCTGTTGGCAGGGTAAACTGTCTTGTTGTCGGTAACGTTTCTTTACTTAGACGTTTAATTAACAACTCTGGGAATGCCCGTATCATTGCCTGATCTTGCTTATAACCGGGTGTTTGTGCATTCGCAATATTATTTGAAAGCGTATCCTGTCGTCTCTGTTGAGTCATCATTCCACTTGCTACGGTATAATATCCTCTTAGCAATTGATCACACGCCCTTTCATGTTTGGCGATAGTTATGCCTATTTTAACATATTATCGGCTATCGAAAGCTAGATATTTAGTCCGTTCACTTAAATAAACGAACGCTTTTCGATCTTATCAATATTCTCAAGCATAATTCCAGTACCTTTTGCAACACAATGCATTGGCTCGTCCGCAAGAAAGACAGGCACTCTCAATTCTTCTGCCAACAACTGATCAATACCATGCAAGAGCGCACCACCACCAGTTAAAATAACACCACGATCAATAATATCAGCAGATAACTCAGGCGGCGTTCTTTCAAGAACATTTTTAGCGGCTTGGACAATGACAGCAACCGCTTCACGTAACGCCTTCTCAATTTCCTCTGATTTAATCGTAATTGTTCGCGGCAGTCCTGAAACCATATCACGACCACGAATATCAATAGATTCATTACGTGCACCAGGAAAAACAGTTGCTACATGCACTTTAATATCTTCGGCTGTCCGCTCCCCAATCAGAAGCTTATACTCACGTTTTACGTAATTAAGAATTTCAACGTCAAACTTGTCCCCAGCCATTTTAATTGACTGCGCCGTTACGATATCACCCATAGATAGAACAGCAACATCTGTTGTTCCACCACCGATATCAACAACCATATTGCCACTAGGCTGAAAAATATCCATCCCTGCTCCAATTGCAGCGACTTTAGGCTCTTCTTCTAAGTATACTTTTTTACCACCTGATTTTTCAGCAGCTTCCTTGATTGCCTTTTGTTCCACTTTTGTGATATTGGTTGGACAACAAATTAACATGCGCGGCTTTGAAAACATCCCACGTACATTAATTTTATTAATAAAGTGCTTCAGCATCGCTTCAGTCACATCAAAATCAGCAATAACCCCATCTTTTAAAGGACGGATCGCTTCAATATTGCCAGGCGTACGTCCGACCATACGACGCGCTTCCTCACCAACCTCTAAAACACGGCCATTGGTCCGATCCATAGCAACAACAGAGGGTTCATTTAAAACAATGCCTTTCCCTTTAACATGTATTAAAACATTTGCTGTACCTAAATCAATTCCTATATCTCTCGAAAACATGATTTCGATCCTCCCTATCTAATATCTTCCGTAATACCTTATAATGCCTCTAATAATATATAATAGCACAAATTAATTAGGAAAGTTAATCTATTTTTCGATTAGATTGTATTTAATTTGACAATTTCACTAAAATGAAATATTTAAGGGTATTAGATAGGAAGGATTTCACTCATGTGTTAAAAATGCGTTGTCGATTTCTCATATTTTCGTTTGGTTGCAGCACCACCTCGAAGGTGTCGAATGGCTTTGTGATGCTCAAGAATTTCTTTCACTTTGATGGCAAGATCAGGATTTAATTCAGGCAACCGCTCGGTCAGATCCTTGTGAACCGTACTCTTTGATACCCCAAACTCTTTAGCAATCGTGCGAACCGTCTTTTTGGTATCAATAATGTGTTGCCCTATCCTGATTGTTCTTTCTTTAATATAATCATGCACATCATTTGCCTCCTCTTGTTGTCTGGTCAAGGATGGGAAGGGCGATTAGCACGAAAAATCTCTAAACAGTACAAATGAAAAACCTCGAACCGTCTTGTGTAGTTTGTATCATTTTATTAACAACAAGTGGTGAATATGCTTCCATTGGGGGTTTTTGTTTTATTTGGAGGATTGGATTGGGTTAAAGTATAACTATTCTTTTATGAGCAAGCGTAAAAAAAAGAATTGCCATCGAAGAATGACAATCCTCTTTAAAGAATTTAATTGTTTTAGACAATGCTAGACTATGTCTCCATGACGCGGATCGTTTCTAATATAAAAAGAAGCAGTTGACCCTTCTCCAGTCCCTTGATTTTGAGATGGAGCTACAATTGTGGAGATACTAACTGAAATTAAAACAGAAAAAACGACACACCTAAATTTCTTTAACATTTTAAAATCCTCCTTATCATTTTTTTTGCAAAAAACTCTAAATAATTTTAAGTTTTGCTAAGGGTAGTCTTGCAAAAAAATAGTCACTTTGCTCCTCAAGAAAATCATTATAGGATTTTAATAACATCCGCTTGTCCTCATACGCCCATCCTTTATAATAAGAAGTAAAAGGTGAGTCATCCTTCAAGTTAGATAGTATTTTTTTGGCTAAATCTATCTCACCTCTACCTAGGGCCAGATGAGCTTGTTCACTTTTGTCTGATGTCACTAATTTGTTTGGCAATTTAAAATGCGCATAGATAAATGGGATATTATTAACTTCTATAACATTATTTAACTTAATGAAATTGTGTTTTTCCGCTAATTTTTTAGCTTCCAATAGGTGAAACCAGGCGAACTCGAAACTATCAAAAATATAAGAAAGACTAATATTCAAATGAAGATTTGCTATTTGGTAATTATCTATCATCACGTTTAATGCCGTAAAACCATATTTTCTTGCTAGAAGCATTTCGTTTTTTTTCCAATGATGATGAAATAAAAAAACATTTATTCGCACTCTAAATAATTTTACTAAAATTGGATTTTTTATGTATTTCACTTTTTCCTTTAACGGGGTAAACTGATTTATAATTTCCGAATAGTCATTTAAGTCAAAATGAATAGCAATATATATAAAGTCTCTAATACAAGCTAAAAATAAATCTTTAGGCTTTAAATTTTCGAAGATTTCGCATAAAACTTTATATCTAATGGTTCCATTTCTCTTGGCTAAAAGTAATTGATATAGGTATGCAGCTTCTTGATTCCTTTTTATCTTAGATTTTTCGTTTTTAAGAATAAGAATCTCCAATTCTCTGTAATAACCATTTATATATAAAAACTCTAATCCAATACATTGTGAATACGTATCATTAGTTAAAAGAAAAAAGTCAGCAAGCATTTCATTATGGTATTTCTTTTCAACATTAGCGTTTAGCCAATCCAAGTAATCTTCAGCTGTTAGATTAGGATTGCTATTTGACTTGTTAATTTGATTCGACACAACTCCCTCCTCCTACTAAAATTATACAATTAAATTATCACACAATTAATGTAAAAAAACAATACACATATTGGCTAATTCGTTCGACAAATATCGCTTTATTCGACAACGTTACAAGTCATGAAAAAGACTTAGCAATTCTGCTAAGTCTTTTCAATTTAACTATGTGTTGTTGTTCGACCAGATTCAAGCTCAGGATCTGGGTTTTCTTGTTCATCTGATTGATCTTCTGTTACTTGTTCTGCTTGATCAACTACAATGTCAGTAACAGGTCGCTCAAGGTATGCTTCTGGATTAACAGCTTTACCTTCTTTTCGGATTTCGAAGTGAACATGGATGCCGTTATCCTTGCCAAAGTCACTTGTTCCAGCATTGGCAATAAATTCACCTTGTGAAACTTTTTGACCTGGCTCCACTTCTACAGCAGTTAGACTTGAGTAATAGGTTACAAGATCATGATCATGCGCGATCTGCACAACATAGCCTAATACTGGGTCTTCTTTTACTTCTACTACCTCACCACTCAATGCTGCGACAACCGGAAGGGGTTCGCTAGTTGTAGCTGCGATATCGATACCTTGGCTTTGGTAAAATTTGTTGCCATAGAATACGAGTGCCTGTTCCTGATCAGCCTGTTCCTTGTCGAAATCGTAAAACTTGGTTACAATTTGGGTTGCACTTTCTGATAGTACGGGTAAGCTTACATTTTCCACTGGGTTCGTGACCATGTCAGATGGTTCATCGAAGTCATATGGGTTTTCACCACGTAATTGATCTTGTAAATTTTCGCCTTGACCAGTTTCCGGTTCAGCAATGCGATCCATGTTTTGGTACCATAACACTCCTGTTAATAAGAGTGCAGCGACGGCAAGATAAACTGCTGGGTAAAAGCCTTTTTTCTTAATTAGACGTTTCCAATGGTATGATAACCCGCGTTTTTCCTCTTTCATTTTCATCACCTCAGCAACCATTCTGATCAGAAAGAGGAAGTTTTATACATCCATTCTTTAATTTTTTGCAACTAAGGTGGTTGCAGCTTCAGTGATAGCAGAAATCTCTACACCTTGATAGTAGTGTTGCACAATTTCCTGATAACCTTTGCCTTCCTTAGCCATCCCATTTGCACCATATTGACTCATGCCAACACCATGACCAAAGCCTTTAGTTGTGAAGATCAAATAATCATTTTTATGTTCAATAGTAAAATCAGTTGATCTTAAATCTAGTTTTTCTCTTATTTCCCTCCCAGTAAATACATTTCCACCCAGTTCTACAGTCTGAACGCGATTACTTGAAGTATATGTCATACGCGGATTTTGCACTGGACTCGTAAAGCTTATTCCTAGCTGCTGTTCCACTTCTGATATTTGAATAGTCTTCTGATCAATAAATTTGGGTGAATCAGCATCCCAATGACTATCAACTGTCACTAGATATGGTAGTGAATTCTCCCAATAATCCTCCGAGTTTTCTGTTTTCCCATTGCTGGTTGAAAAGAAAGCTGGTGTAATTGGATTGTTATCATAAGTTAGTATTTCACCTGCTGTTGCTGCCACAGCTTCAGTTATCTTGGCGAGCTTCCAGCTATAGTCTGAACCCCACAGCTCTTTTAATTCTTCTTGATTACGATAAACTTGATGCTGGACAGTATCTGTAATAACCTGCTCACCATTTGCCGCATCAGTAGCAAGCATATATTGCACAATATAGGTTCTAGCTGCGAGCGCTTGTGCTTTTAAAGCCTCTAATTCAAAATCAGCTGGCATTTCGGATGATACAACACTAATTACATATTGCTCAAGAGGAACAGCTTCAATCTCATTTGAACTTGCCCGCTCAACTTTTACCGTTAACATACTTTCTTCTGGTAATTCGGTTTGCACATTTGCCAATACTGCTGGTGCCTCCTCCTCGGAATGTGAATCTGAGCTTAATAAAACAATAGTTGATGGGATTCCTAATGTGATCACTACCATACTAATTACTACGATTAAAATAGGTTTTAATATTGAACGCTGTTGAATCATAAAGCCCCCCAATCCAAAAATGTTAGTAACAATAAATGATATGCACGATTAATTTGCGCTATTCCATATTTAATTAATGTCTTTTAAACTGATGGTTGCTAGATTTGATTACTAGTTAGCGGATATAGCGAACTGGTGTGGATTTAATCGTAAACTCGCGGATTTAGTGGCTACTGCTACGGATTTATTCACAACTCGCGGATATAGTGACTCAAGCTACGGATTCATTTGCTAACTCGCGGATTTAGCACTCCTGCTACGGATTTATTCGCTAACTCGCGGATTTAGTGGCTACTGCTACGGATTTATTCACAAACTTGCGGATTTAGCGGCTACTGCTACGGATTTATTCACAAACTTGCGGATTTAGCACTCCTGCTACGGATTTATTCACAAACTCGCGGATTTAGCGGCTACTGCTACGGATTTATTCGCAAACACGCGGATATACCCATCAAGGCGCTGATTAATCAAGAACTCGTTATTTAGCTTTACATCAATATAAATCCCCAACACTTTCGCCATACTTATCACCACAAACCTGAATGCTTAAGTTATTAAATTAGATAAGTCATAGATACGTCCTTTATTTTTTCCAGTATAACTTTTTGCCGTTTGTTTAAGTAATCGATAACTAGTATTAGCTGAATCTAGCTTTAGCCACCATTTAGCCTCGTGATTCATTATAGTAGGTTTATATAAGACAGCAAAATGACGCAACGCATCCTTATGAGCAAGCTTATCCTTTGTTAAACAACGGGGACACTCCCAGTTACCAACTAGACATCTCATCAAAATGTTTTGCTTACAGGATTGACATAGAACACCTAGCTTCAAGTCTGTTTTCTTTATTAAGTAGCGCTCTTGTAAATTAGTTGTTAATTGAGTATTGGATTCTATTAGCAACTGATTTAAAGATTTTAATGTGTGCTTGTTGATAAATACCTGTTTATAACTGCGATAAGTTTCATTAAGATAATCAGCGAATTGTTGCAGGGTGACAACGTTAGGGGTTTGGATGGATGTGTCAAGTAGCGATTGATCGTGGGAAAAAACGACAATTGGGTGTATTGGTAGTAAAGGAAAGTTATGGATGGCGAGTAGATATTCTAGTTGTTTCTTTTGTATCAGGGCTTGTAGGTAGGGATCTTCAAATACTTTTTGTTGACCATTGTATTCTTGGATGTATTGCCCCCTTTCACTACATTTTACCAACCCTTTTCTATGCTTAACCTCAATTATAAAACAGACACATTGCGTAAGAATAAGATGATCAATTTGAAAATAAAATTGTTTCCCCCTTATACGGATACTTGTGAGATGATAGCCATCTGTTATCTCTAAAAAGTTAAAATGATAGTAAAGAGATGACTCACCTAAATAGCCAGCTAACTCTCGAGCATGCTGCTCTTTTATCTTGTAATATTTTGGATAATTTGAACTTAGTCTAGCTAAGAGCACTTCAAGCTGAAGGAGCTGTTTAGATTTCCTTGTTATATTTCTTTTCATAGACAACCTCACTTTGAATGTTTTTCTGTATGATAACTTATAAGATGATCATTTACAAACATCATTTTTTAAAATACTAGAACATAATAATGTTATTATTCTAAGAAAAGTTTCAACTTTAATAAAATTAATTCCTCTTTTCCTAATTTTTTAAAAATTACACAAACCAATAAGGGGTTGCAAACAAGGAACGTACGTTCTATAATAAAGTTAATAAAAAGACCAACCCCTTCGAAAAGAAATTGGCCTTAGCTAGCAAAATAATTATAATGATGAGATCCGTTCAAATTGATCACCGGAAACAAGTTCAATATTAACGTCTTCAATTCGTTCTATATCAGCACCAAGTGCTTTTAACTTACCAGTTAAGTTCACGTAGCCACGATCGATGTGCTTAAGCTCAGTGACACGTGTATAGCCTTCTGAAATTAGTCCGGCTAACACGAGTGCAGCACCTGCTCTTAAGTCGGTTGCTTGAACCTCTGCACCTTGAAGGTTTGTCGGTCCTTCAACAATCACACTTCGACCTTCAATCTTCATTTTAGCATTCATTCGTCGAAACTCTTCAACGTGCATAAAGCGATTTTCAAATACAGTTTCAGTAATAACACTTGTGCCAGTTGATTTAAGCATTAACGTCATCATTTGCGATTGCATGTCAGTAGGGAAACCAGGATGCGGCAGTGTTTTAATATCAACTGCTCCTAATTTTTCTGGTCCGATTACCCGTAAGCCATTTGGTTCTTCAATTACAGTGACGCCCATCTCTTCCATTTTAGAGATAAGCGAACGAGAGTGCTCAAATTCAGCACCTTCAATTAACACATTCCCTTGGGTAAGTGCAGCTGCCACCATAAAAGTCCCAGCCTCAATCCGATCAGGAATAATTGAGTGCTCTGTACCGTGTAATTCAGTTACACCAATAATTTTAATATTTTCAGTGCCTGCACCGATAACTTTAGCACCCATCTTATTTAAAAAGTTCGCTAAATCAACAATTTCTGGTTCCTTAGCTGCATTTTCAATAATTGTTTTACCTTTTGCTAACGCAGCCGCCATCATAATATTTTCTGTCGCTCCAACACTAGGCATATCTAAATAAACCTTTGCACCTTTCAAAGGCTTATCTGTGTATACCTCAACGTAGCCATTTCCGACATGGACCTCTGCACCCATTGCTTCAAACCCTTTTAAGTGCAGATCAATTGGCCGTGAACCAATCGCACAACCGCCAGGTAATGCTACTTTTGCATGACCGTATCTTGCTAATAATGGACCCAAGACAAGGACTGATGCCCGCATTTTTGTTACATATTCTAATGGCGCCTCTGTTAACAAAGGGTTAACAGCATCGACATAAAGTATATTGTCAGTCATTTTGACTTTTGCATTTATATGAGTTAAGACATCTTTCATTGTATATACATCTGCTAAGGTTGGTACATTACTGACCTTTGATTGGCCCTTACTCGCCATGAGCGTTGCAGCAATAACTGGAAGCACGGCATTTTTTGCCCCTTCAACTTTTACTGATCCAGTTAATCTGTTACCACCTTTAATTATTATTTTTTCCAAGGCTCATTCTCCTCTAACATCAAAGTCTATATTTTATTAGTATTCAGTCGTTAGGATAGGTGTTCCAATTATAAAGGTGGTTTCACCATTTGCACCTGTTCGACTAGCTATTTGCACATTCATTTTGTCATTTTCAATTGGTATCGATTGCTTAAACTGTTCTGTATAGCCCGTAATTACTACAAAATTCGATTCTTCAAGTCTATTAATTTCTCTAATCTGTAAATTAGCTTTCAAATCCGTGATAAAATACCTAGTGTCTATGATACCATTTTGAGACAGACTAATACAAGCATAATCAAGCTTTTCATTTGTGTAAATAGTTCCAATGAACGAATTAATTTTTTTGTCGACAGGTTTTCGCTCTAACTCCTTGATATCACCTGATAAATGATATATCACTAGACGTTCATTATTATGTTCTCTTGTGAAAATCGTTACCGTTTCTATTAAGTTATTAGTCTGTTTTCTTTCAAAACGCAGGACTTCAGACTGCTCTTTATTATTAATTGCTATAAAATTAGCTTGCTCAATATTAGCAAGGATATCACTAAGCATTGCTTCCGAGAAGGTTTCCTTTACCACCCATTCCCCAGAAGCAACAGCATATTGATTTTCTTGAGCAAAATTAATGAGTTCTTGTAAAGTTGATTCCCGACTGACAGAAAATAAAACACTTAATAATGTAAGTAGGACAGATGTATGAATAATTGCCTTAGTCATTTTTAGTCACCTCTAATGATTTTACTATCCAGTATGACCATTAGCGGCATCCTTATACTAATAACTAGAAATCCCTCATTAAAATAAATAAAGCAACCGTTGTGACCACGTTAATAGGTCGATGACAAAGTTACTTACAGCAGAACCAATCATAATTGTGACAAATAGGATGAAAATTCTTGCTTCCAAAATTCGATTCTTACTAAAGATCTCATCAAGACGAACAGCCCGAATCACTTGCCATGTGACTGTAATAAAAAACAGGTGTGAGACTATGTTTATAAGCGCCTCAATTCCTAAATCCTGTAGCATTATTTCTTCCTCCTTTTTTGTTATTTCCCCGGAAATAACGTCATAACATGTCGGAATAATTGTACCACTAACCAATTATAGAGGAGACAAGTTGGGAATACAAGCTTAGGAAAATAAAAGCATCTAGTAGTACGTCTATTGGCTCTAAATAGCCTCAAAACGTATGACCAGATGCTCTTTTTTCAAAATACAACTTTATATTATTCTTCGCCCACCATGTTTAACCGATTAATAGCTCGCTTTAGAGCTAGCTCTGCCCGTCTAAAATCGACATGATCGCGTTTTTGTTTTATCCGCCGTAATGCTCTTTCTTTAGCTTTTCGGGCTCTTTGTACATCAATTTTGGCTGGTGACTCAGCTGACTGGACAAGGATCGTGACATGATCTTGATTAACTTCGACAAAGCCACCGCCAATTGCTACTTTAATTGAATCATCTGCTGTCCTTAAGCGGGCAGAGCTAATAATTAAAGGAGCAATTAAAGGGGTATGACCAGGTAATATTCCTAACTCTCCTTGTTCAGCATGCACGACAACCATATTAAAATGATCGTTAATAATTTGGCCATCAGGGGTCACCACTTCAACAGTTAGTTGGTTAGCCATATTACCCCTCCATACGCATTGCCTTTTCGATTGCCTCATCGATAGTACCGACTAGGCGAAAGGCATCTTCTGGTAAGTCGTCATATTTACCTTCTAAGATTTCTTTGAAGCCTCTAATTGTTTCTTTAACTGGTACATATGAACCTTCTTGGCCAGTAAATTGTTCAGCCACATGGAAGTTTTGTGATAAAAAGAACTGAATCCGTCGTGCACGTGCAACAATGATTTTATCTTGATCAGATAATTCGTCCATCCCTAAAATGGCAATAATATCCTGCAATTCCCGATAGCGCTGTAATGTTTGTTGAACAGTTCTGGCAATTTTATAATGCTCAGCACCAACAACATTAGGGTCCAACGCACGAGAAGTGGAGCTTAATGGATCAACAGCTGGATAAATACCTTGTTCAGATAGTTTACGGTCTAGGCTAGTTGTTGCATCTAGGTGTGTAAAAGTCGTAGCAGGTGCCGGATCGGTATAGTCATCAGCAGGTACATAGATTGCCTGAATTGAAGTAACTGATCCGTGAGTTGTTGATGTAATCCGCTCCTGCAAACGACCCATTTCGGTTGCCAGCGTTGGCTGATAACCAACCGCTGACGGCATTCTCCCTAGCAAGGCGGAAACCTCCGAGCCTGCTTGAGTAAAACGAAAGATATTATCAATAAACAGCAAGACATCCTGTCGCTTTTTATCACGGAAATATTCAGCCATCGTTAAACCAGTCAAAGCAACGCGCATTCTGGCGCCGGGTGGTTCATTCATTTGGCCAAAAACCATGGCGGTCTTCTTGATAACACCAGAATCCTTCATCTCAAAATAGAGATCATTTCCTTCGCGTGTCCGCTCTCCTACCCCAGCAAATACAGAAATCCCACCATGCTCTTGCGCAATATTATGAATTAATTCCTGAATCAAAACTGTTTTGCCAACGCCGGCACCACCAAATAGACCGATCTTACCACCTTTAATATAAGGAGCAAGCAGATCAACGACTTTAATGCCAGTTTCTAAAATCTCTGTCTCTGTTGATAGCTTACGGAAATCAGGTGATAAGCGGTGGATTGGTTCTCGTTGGACATCTTCGGGTAGCGGTGTACCACCATCGATTTCTTCGCCGAGAACGTTAAAAATTCGACCTAATGTTTGATCGCCAACTGGCACACTGATGGGTGCACCAGTATTCCTCACCTCATCTCCACGTCTAATTCCTTCCGTTGCTGACATGGCAATTGTCCTCACCTTGTGATCACCAAGGTGTAGGGCGACCTCTAGCGTTACATCGACATCCTGTTCATTTTGGTGTGCCGTTACAACGAGTGCGTCATTTGTTTTAGGTAATTCACCTGCATCAAATTTGACATCGATGACAGGCCCGATAACTTGAGTGACAAATCCTTTATTCATCGATTATTCCTCCTATACCGACACGTTTGTTAGTCGTGCTGAGCATCTGCTCCGCTAATAATTTCAGACAGTTCCTGAGTAATTTGCGCTTGTCTGGCACGATTATACTGTAAGCGCAGATCTGAAATCATATTGTCGGCATTATCTGTTGCGTTGCGCATCGCATTCATGCGCGATGCATTTTCACTTGCCTTACTTTCTAAAAAAGCACCGTATATCAAGCTTTCTGCGTATTGTGGGAGTAATGTTTTTAAGATTTGATCCTCACTCGGTTCAAATAAAAACTCACTATGTGTTTGTTTTTTTAGCTTATCAACGTCATCCTCATTAATGAGCGGCAATATTTTCTTAACTCTGACCTCTTGTGTCATTGCTGACAAATAATGATTGTATACCATTTCAAGTCGGTCAAATTCACCATCAATATAAAACTGCACAGTATCATAGGTCAGATCCTCTAAGTCACTGAAATATGGACGATCGGGCAAATCGGTAACAGCTCTTAAAACAGGCATTTCTCTATTCTTAAAGTATTCTCTACCCATCCTTCCTATTGTAATAATCGTATACTCCCGTTTAGAACGATGTCTTTCTTGAATAATCTCTTCTAGACGTCTGAGTACTTGACTATTAAATGGTCCCGCGAGTCCACGGTCAGAAGTAATGACAAAATAAGCTGTCTTCCTTACTTTACGCGGGATAAGGATAGGGTGATTGTGATCGCCATAGCTTTCAACAATATGGCGAACCATCTCTTCTATTTTTTCAGCATAAGCAATAAATGCTTGACTTGATGCTTCGGACTTTCCAAGCTTTGAAGCTGCAACCATATGCATGGCATTGGTAATTTTCTTTGTTTTTTCAGTTGCTTCAATACGTTTTTGGATTTCTCGTAGTGACGGAATCATGCGCTCGCCTCCCTTTTTGCATTAGGCAGATACAATAAACTGTTTTGTGAATGTGCGAATCGCTTCTTCCATATCTGCTGACGACGCTAATTTGCCTGACTGCCGAATCTCAGCTAATACTTCTGGATAGGCAGCTTCTAAATAAGGATACAGTTCAGTCTCGAAGCGCGTAATATCTTCAAGTGGAATCTCATCTAAGAAGCCATGAATAAGTGCATAAATAATCATTACTTGATTTTCCATGGCAATTGGCTGATGTAAGCCTTGCTTAAGTACTTCAATTGTTCGCTTGCCACGATTAAGCTTAGCTAATGTTGATCGATCCAAATCCGAACCAAATTGAGCAAACGATTCAAGCTCTCGATAGGATGCCAAGTCAATGCGCAACGTCCCAGCGACTTTCTTCATTGCTTTTGTCTGTGCTGACCCACCAACACGTGATACCGACAAACCTGGATTAATTGCAGGTCTTACCCCAGCGAAGAACAAATCGGATTGTAAAAAGATTTGTCCATCTGTAATTGAAATAACATTCGTTGGGATATATGCTGAAATATCACCTGCTTGTGTTTCGACAAACGGTAAAGCAGTAAGTGAACCACCGCCTAGTTCATCACTTAGCTTTGCGGCGCGCTCGAGTAAACGCGAATGCAAATAGAAAACATCACCAGGAAATGCTTCACGTCCAGGTGGTCGTTTTAAAAGCAAAGAGAGTTCACGGTAGGCCGCCGCTTGCTTAGAAATATCATCATAAATAACTAACGCATGCTCACCACTAAACATAAACTCCTCACCCATTGCTACACCTGCATAAGGGGCTAAATATTGCAATGGCGCTGGCGCTGATGCTCCGGCATTAATAACAATTGTATAATCAAGTGCTCCGTGTTTTCTAAAGGTTTCTACTGTTGCTCTTACTGTTGAATCCTTCTGACCAATTGCAACATAAATACAAAACATATTTTGATTCTTTTGATTTAAGATGGTATCAACAGCGACAGTTGTCTTGCCTGTTTGACGATCACCTATTATTAGCTCACGTTGCCCTCTTCCGATTGGTACAAGAGCATCAATTGCTTTTATTCCCGTTTGAAGCGGTTCATGAATGGATTTACGCTCCATTACACCCGGTGCGTGTGCCTCGATTGGACGTGTCTTGCGCGTTTTGATTGGTCCTTTGCCGTCAATTGGCTGTCCCAAAGGATTTACAACGCGACCAAGCAGGGACTTCCCAACAGGGACTTCCATAATCCGTCCCGTTCTGCGCACCTCATCTCCTTCACGGATTGAAAGGTGAGAGCCTAAGATAACGACACCGACGCGATCCTCTTCTAAACTTTGGACGAGGCCCATTGTACCATCTAGAAATTCAACGAGTTCGCCTAATAATGCATTGTTTAGCCCATAAATTTGGGCAATTCCATCACCTGTTTCAATCACAGTACCAAGATCATAAATCTCTGTGTCATTTTGATAATACTGAATTTGCTTTTTTATCAGGGCACTTATATCTTCCGCTCTGATTTCCATACAACGTCACCCCTTCTCACCTTTTGTACAATGGTACAAAGTTCTTTTTCATATTGCGTAAGCGTCCCTGGACCGAGGCGTCATATACTTGCTGATTGACAATAATCTTGAAGCCACCTAAGATATCGGGTTCAATAACGTTAATTAACTTTAGCCGTTTGAAATTGAACTTCGGCGCAAATCGCACTGAAATTTCCTCGAGGCGTTCTTCAGCCAACGGTTCAGCTGTCAGAACCTTCCCGACGCCAATGCAACGATCTCTATTTAATAGGGTGACATAGTAATCAACCATTGACCCAACCTCTTTTTCAGCATGGTGCTCAACCATTATTAGTAGCGTTTTGACTACTTCAGATGAAAAAGTAGTAAAGGTTGATTTAATAATACGGGCTCGATTCATCCACTGCTGTGGGTTTTGCAGAAAGCTAACAAGCTCTGACTTCGCATAAAAAACCTCTTTAATAACCATTAGCTCTGCTTCAATCAGATCACAATGCCCACGTTCACTTGCAACCTCATATAAAGCCTCGGCATAGCGGCGGGCCTTTAATCGGTTTTTCATGTTAACTCGTCTCCTAAACGATCTAATCGTTCTTGAATTAAACGCTTTTGATCCTCTGGACTCATTTCTTTCTTAATAATATCCATTGCAATCTGGAAAGCAATTTCAGCAACCTGCTCTTGCATATCCTGCACCGCTTCTTGACGCTCAATTATAATTTCTTCCTCTGCATCCTGGCGCATTTTCTTTGCTACCGCACGGGCTTCATTGACAATATTCTCTTCCAAGGTCGTCGCTGATCGTCTTGCTTCAACTACTATTTTCTTAGCTTCATGTCGAGCAGAGGCAAGTTTCTCATCAGCTTCTTCAATTGCTCGATTTGCCTGAATACTTTTTTCTTGAGCAGTTTCTAACTCCGTTGCGACAAATTCTTCTCGCTCTTCCATTACTTTAATTAACGGGCCCCAAGCAAATATCTTTAATAAAAATAATAACAATGAGAAACCGATTATTGTGACGACAATATCACCAACATGTAGGCCTCCTACTGTGGCACCGACAACAAAGGATTGTGATGTGCTTAACATCGCGTACACTTCCTTCCTATTCGTTTGACTATAAAATCATAAAAGCAACAACTACTGCTAGAATAGGAATAGCTTCTACAAGTGCGATCCCGATTAACATGACAAGCTGTAGAGGACCACGTAGCTCGGGCTGACGAGAAATCCCCTCAATTGTACTTTTAACAATAATACTATTTGCAAAACTAGCTCCAAGTGCTGCCAAACCGACAGCTAATGCTGCTGCAATTGCTTCCATATCATTTTCCTCCTCAAATCTATCCTGTTAATTAATGATCTTCTAAAACTTTGTGTGACATATACACCATTGAAAGTGTTGTAAAAATAAAGGCTTGGATGGCACCTACAAACAAGCTAAATCCTTGCCATAAAATCATTGGAATTAGTGCGCCAATGACAGTAACAGAAGCCATATTTGCCAGTAATCCTAACAAAATTTCTCCAGCAAAGATATTTCCGTAAAGTCGAAAACCAAGCGTCATCGTGTTGGTAAATTCCTCAATTAGCTTAAACGGTAGCATAATGACTACTGGTTTTATGAAGTTCTTAGCATATTTCTTGGTGCTACGCATCTTAACACCGTAATAATTCGATAAAATAATGACAAATGCGGCTAAAGATAAGGTTACACCTGCATCTGCTGTTGGTGATTTCCACCAAACATCACCGTTATATATCCCAATTGTAATTAACCCTAAAATATTACTAACAAAAATAAACGTAATTAGGGTTAACGCAAGTGGAAGAAATTTCTTCCCGGTTCGCCAGTCCATTGAATCGTTAATTATTCTTTTAACGAAGTCAACCAGATATTCCATAAAGTTCTGCACACCGGCTGGCTTACGCTCTAGGTTTCTTGTGGCCAATACTGCCAGAATAAACGTAACAGCGCACGATATGATCACCATTGCAACCGTTGATAAATTTACACTTAACCAAGGTATCCCCCATAAATTCTCAATAATCGGTGCACCATGATCCATGTTCTCACCCCTTTTTTCTATTTAATATTTTCGGTTCGGACACGGTAACAGGACTCGAGCAAAATCACAACGTACTTAAGCATCAGCCCCATAACTACTGCAAAAAAACTAATAAATTGATCGAAGTACCTTGCGAGCGCAACGACAAGCAGAGCTGAACCAATTCGACTAATTGTTCCAGCTGATGCATATCTTCTATTGCCAATCGCTACCTCGACGATATTATTCATGTTTCTTTGCAGTAACCATAAATTTGTATAGCTTGTCACACTGCCTATTAACAAACCGAGCCAGATTCGGTGTCCTAAAGTAATAAGTGTACAGCCTGCTAGCACCAGTACGATATATCTCAACCATCTAAGTTGTTGCTTAACAGCAGTTTGATAATCCCACATGGCGTTACCTCCACAAAATAGGTGCATTCCTAGGTAAGTACTTAACTCTACACAGATGCTTTTAAAACCGAATAATCCCATTATAACACTCGAAGTCAAAAAAAACCTATAGACTAAAAAAATTCACAAATAAAACCGCTTTCATTCTAAATAGGTCGCTTTATGGCGTAAAAAGCTGCTGAATATGGTCAATTCGGTCCTCTTTTATTAGAATAATGTTGATTAAATACGCTGGTTTTACTTCAATATTAGTTAAATCAATCCTTTCTTCATATAAGCCTGCAGCAACTTCATCTTCATTTAAGATCGTTCCTAAATAGTCATAGGTTACTGGATCATATAGGTCTAACATAATTTTGTCATTCTCTTCTGCAAGCTGGAGCTTGAGTGTATAACTCCCTATTTCATTCAGGACAGGATCGAGTTCAAAGCCTGCTAACTTTGGAAAGGCTGCCGTTTGATTAATAAATAAGTAAGGGAGTTGATAGGTCTGCTTATTTATTTGGACAGATAGATAACCCTGATGCATACCTTCTGCTAATTGCTCTGATCGGATCGTGATAGTAAGTGGAATGGTTTCTGTTTGATTTGGTTGTATGGTTATTGTTGCTGGGAGCTCCCACTTAATTCCTTGTGCAAGATTAGGACGATCAAATTGAATAAGCAAGGGATCATTAGACGTATTTGTTACTTCTAGCTTATGCGTTTTTATTTCCTTAAACTGACTAATTAAGCCAAGATTAAGAAGAGAATTTTCAATAATTACAGGGGTATTAATGGCTGCTAATAAATCAACTTCGCCCATGCCCTGTTCAGTTGGAAGTTGCCCAGCAAGTGGCTTTGCTTGGGTTAGCAAGGCCGCTTTTAACTGATATGGTGTCCAATCCGGCTGAGCTTCTTTAAGGACAGCTAAAGCACCAGCTATATAAGGTGCTGCCATACTCGTTCCTTGCAGACTCGCATAGCCATCTGGAACTGTACTGGTAATATTGACACCTGGTGCCACAATTTCCGGCTTAATTTGCCAGCTTGCGGTCACAGGACCTCTTGAACTAAATGAGGCCACCTCGTTTTCGTGTGTTTGATACATTGTATCAAGCCATACTGACCCTTCTTTATTTGCTTGACTAATTAACCATTCACCGTCCGCCTCTGATATTAGGATAGCAGGGATTTCGGCTTCAAACTCAACTCCTGCTTGAATTTGCTCGTTACTATCATTATAGATAATAACCGCTTCTGCCTCAGCCAACTGTGCCTGCTCAACTTTCTCAGAAAAAGTTAGCTCCCCTCGTTTAAACAAGACAATTTTTCCGCTCGCATTCGGAAGTGTATCAGAACCAATTCCGCCATAAATAACGGGGTAGTCTTTTGTCAATCGCCAAGCTGGAGTACCCTGAATTGCGGTGTAAGCTAGTGTTCGATTTTGAATAGGTTCGACTATGGTTGCTTGTGTGTATGTTTGTGTAGAAGCACCAACTGAGATTGCCTTGGTCGCAGTTGCCGGAGAGCCTACTGTCCATGGGGCAGGACCAGTGTTACCATTTGCAATGACAACAGAAATCCCTTTATCAATTGCGCGATTAACAGCAATACTTGTCGGCCAATCTGGTCCATTAATACTATTACCAAGCGAGAGATTTATAATATCCATGCCATCGTCCACAGCCTTTTCAAGTGCGGCAATCACTTGAATTGTCGTCCCCATTCCTCCTGGCCCAAGGGCACGATAACTGTACAATTCAGCGTCAGGCGCAATACCTTTGTGCTCTCCATTAGCTGCAATAATACCCGCAACATGAGTACCGTGTAAGGTTGGCATTCCCTGCTCTGGTAGAGTTTCCATCGGGTCTCCATCGAAATCAATGACATCATAGCCACCAAAATAATTAGCTGCTAAATCAGGATGAGTATAATCAATCCCAGTGTCAATAACGCCAATCTTTACCCCTTTTCCGGTGTGTTGCAGCTGATTTATTTGACTAACCTCATGTGTAGGAATTTCCTCATCGCTATATATAGGATTGACTTGATAGGTTGTAATGGGATACGCACCCTTGACCGCTTTATCACTTAAAATTCGGTTCAGCTGATACCCTGTCCCCTCCACAACAATAGCATTTAACAGTGTTGTGAAACGTTCAATCACTTTCACATGCGGAAAGTGGCGCTCCAAATCTTGTTCGAAGTTTGCAACATGGGTATTAAGCTCAATTAAAATTTTACTCTTTTCAAGAGTGGCATTAGTTTTTGCAGGAAATAATATTAAAAAAAGCAGGGTAATCATAAGTAATTTTCTCAAAGTTGTAAACTCCTTTTTGAGATAGTTTGTGATTACCACGTAAGAAACATGCACTTTTTAATAAGGTTACTTGGCGTTTTTTTTATTGGTTGAATTGAGATTTGAAGCTTTTAGGAAGTGAATTTCATTTTGGCGATAGGGTGGCTTACTTCTGTGCCTTGATTGCTTTTACCATAAAGGACATTTTAAGCAAATGAAATATCTCTCTTCTATTCAAAAAAACTGTCGTAATTTCACGACAGTTTTTCGCTAAAATAATTGTGAATAGCATCAGAAATCCGGACGCTTGCTTTTCCGTCTCCATATGGATTAGATGCGTGTGCCATTTGTTGATAGGCTTCCTGATCAATTAATAAATGATTCGCTAATTTATAAATCTGCTCTTCCTCAGTACCTGCAAGTTTTAATGTTCCCGCTTCAATTCCCTCTGGTCGTTCCGTAGTATCTCTTAATACAAGAACGGGAACACCAAGGGAAGGAGCTTCCTCCTGCACACCACCAGAATCAGTTAGAATTAAATCGGCTTGAGCTGCAAAATTATGAAAATCCATAACATCGAGTGGTTTAATTAAATCAATTCGATCATGATTACCTAAAATTGTTAGGGCAGCTTCTTGAACAACTGGATTTAAATGAACAGGATAAACAACGTGGATATTAGTATGCGTGTCAACTAATCTTCTAATTGCACGAAACATTTTACTCATATTCTCACCCAAATTTTCACGTCGGTGTGCGGTTACCAACACAAGTCTCTTTCCTTTCACACGATCTAGAATTGGATGCTGATAATCTTGTGTAACAGTTGTCTGAAGAGCATCTATTGCCGTATTTCCGGTTATGAAGATGCGATCCTTGGACTTGTTTTCAGCGAGTAAATTCGCTGCTGACTTCTCGGTTGGAGCAAAGTGTAAGTCAGACAGGACCCCTGTTAATTGGCGATTGATTTCTTCTGGAAATGGTGAAAGCTTGTTCCAAGTGCGTAAACCAGCTTCAACATGACCAACTGCTATTTGATGATAGTAAGCAACAAGTGATGCGGCAAATGTTGTCGTTGTATCACCATGCACAAGAATAATATCCGGTTTAACTTCACTAATAATTGGTTCTAGTCCCTGTAGAACACGGGTGGTTATATCCGCAAGTGTTTGATTTTTCTTCATGATATTTAAATCATAATCTGGCGTAATATTGAAAATAGTAAGAACCTGGTCAAGCATTTCGCGATGCTGGGCTGTTACAGCAACGATGGTTTCAAATTGCTGCTTTCGTTTTTTCAACTCAATAACAAGTGGTGCCATTTTAATTGCTTCAGGACGCGTGCCAAAAATTGGCATAACAGTAATTTTACGCATGTTTTATCACCTTCCCTTTAGAAAAAGCGCCTACCCATTAGTAAGCGCCTTTATCTATGCTATTTTGTACCGTACAGGCGATCACCAGCATCACCCAAACCAGGAACAATATACCCTTTTTCATTTAGCTTCTCGTCAATTGCGGCAAGATAAATGTCAACGTCAGGATGTGCTTGTTTAATTTGCTCCACACCTTCTGGTGCAGCAATTAAGCACATAAGTTTAATGTTTTTTGCACCACGCTTTTTCAGCGAAGTAATTGCATCTTCGGCGGAGCCACCCGTGGCAAGCATTGGATCAACAACAATTAATTCACGCTCTTCAATGTCGTTAGGCATTTTTATATAATATTCAACAGGCTTTAACGTCTCTGGGTCGCGATAAAGACCAACGTGACCTACCTTTGCTGTGGGAATATGGCGGAGCACGCCATCAACCATACCTAATCCTGCTCTTAGAATTGGGATGATTCCTACTTTTCTTCCCGAAAGAACGTTCGATTTCGTTTTCGCAACCGGGGTTTCGATCTCTACCTCCATTACCGGGAGGTCACGCGTAATTTCGTAGGCCATTAATCCAGCTACTTCATCTACCAGCTCACGAAACTCCTTTGTACCTGTTTCTGTTTTTCTAATATGTGTTAATTTGTGTTGTATTAGTGGATGATCCAATACAAATACATTACCCATCTATGATCGCTCCTCACTAAGATTATATATCTCTAAAAGTGTACTGAACTTTGCGCTTGCTTTCAAGTACTGTCTGATAATTTTTGTAGTTTTTTGCTGAAAAGCGACAGCAGGGGTCACAAAGAAAAACCCTAGCGTGATTTGCTACGGTTCTTCCTTGACAATTATTTATAAAGTGGAAAGCGGTCTGTTAATGCTTTGACCCGCTGCTTAGCTTCCTCAAGCTTTACCTCATCCTGATGGTTTCTTAAGGTAAAGGCAATAATTTTTCCGACTTCTGTTAATTCTTGTTCCTTAAATCCTCGTGTCGTAACAGCGGCAGTTCCAACACGCACACCACTTGTAACGAATGGGCTTTCTGGATCATATGGGATCGTATTTTTGTTCGTTGTAATCCCAATATCATCTAATGCCTTCTCAGCATCTTTACCAGTTAGATTCAAGCTACGAACATCGAGTAACAATAAATGGTTATCTGTGCCACCTGAAATTAACCGAATCCCCTCTGCTTCAAGTGCGGTGGCAAAGCTCTTGGCATTCTTGACAATTTGCTTGGCATATTCCGTAAAGCTCGGTTCAAGCGCTTCTTTAAATGCGGCGGCTTTTGCTGCAATGACATGCATGAGTGGACCGCCTTGGATGCCTGGAAAAACAGCTTTATCAATTTGCTTAGCGTATTTCTCTTTGGTAAGAATCATACCGCCCCGAGGACCACGTAAAGTCTTGTGCGTAGTTGTTGTGACGAAATCAGCATAAGGGATTGGATCTGGATGCTCGCCAGTAGCAACTAAGCCGGCAATATGTGCCATATCAACCATTAAATAAGCATCAACCTCATCGGCTATTTCACGGAACTTCTTAAAGTCGATGGTTCTCGGATAGGCACTAGCACCAGCAACAATTAATTTAGGTTTGACCTGTAATGCTTTTTGACGAACAACTTCATAATCAAGTATCTCTGTTTCTTGATCGACACCATACTCCTCAAAGTTATAGAGCTTACCACTAAAATTGACTGGGCTACCATGGGTTAAATGACCACCATGTGATAGATTCATGCCAAGCACTGTATCGCCTGGCTCTAAAAAAGCGTGATAAACAGCCATATTTGCTTGCGCACCTGAATGTGGTTGAACATTGGCATGTTCAGCACCAAATAGTTGTTTGGCGCGATCACGTGCTAAATTTTCAGTAATATCGACAAATTCACAGCCTCCATAATAACGCTTCTCCGGGTAACCTTCTGCATATTTATTTGTTAAAACTGAGCCCTGAGCTTCCATAATCGTTTTGGTGACAAAGTTTTCTGAAGCAATTAATTCTATTTTGTCATTTTGACGACCACGCTCTAGCTCAATTGCCTGATACAGCTCCAAGTCATTTGCCTTTACATGTTCCATCCAAATCATCCCCCTTAATTTGTTGTTCATTTTTTTTATAAGAAAAATACTGAGCCGCCACGCCCAGATTTGTCTTTGTTACTTATACAGTGCTCGTTCCCCACCGATTAACTTCGGCCGATGATAGGCTGCATTAACCCGAGCCTGTCCTAACTTGTTTTGCTTCAACCTTAACGGCACGGCAACATGCTTGATGTGCATGCCAATCATCGTATCACCAATATCAATACCTGCGTCTGCACGCATGTGCTCGACGACAACAGGATCAGAGAGATGCTGATAAGCATAGCTAGCCATTGATCCACCAGCATTTTTCGCCGGTACCACATGAACAGGATCGTAACCCTGTTGTGCTGCAAGCTTACGTTCCATTACTAGGGCCCGATTTAAATGCTCACAGCATTGAAAAACTATGGAAATACCTGTCATCTCCTTCAAATTCATTAAGGCAGAAAAAATTAACGAAGCTATGTCCACGTTACCCATCGTACCAATGCGCTCACCAATTATTTCACTAGTTGAGCAACCAACAATAAAGCTCATACCTTCCTTCAGTAGGTCACTCTCTGACCATTCATTTATGAGAATATCTAACTGGTCAGTTAATTTATCATTGGGATTCATAGTTGGCTACTTTTTCAATCCGTCTTTGATGACGACCACCTTCAAAGTCAGATTTAATCCATGTCTTCACAATTTCCTTCGCTAAATCAACGCCAATTACCCGCGCACCCATTGCGAGCATATTTGAATTGTTATGCTCTCTGGTTACACGGGCGGTATAGACATCATGGACAAGCGCACAGCGAATACCTTTTACTTTATTAGCCGCAATGGACATCCCAATACCTGTCCCACAAATGACAATACCACGATCAAACTCACCGTTTGCCACTTTCTCAGCAGCAGGGATACCGTAGTCTGAGTAATCAACTGAATCGGCTCCTTTACTACCTAAATGCGTCACTGTTGCACCTAAATCTTGAAGAAAGGCTTCTATTTCATTTGCTAATTGATAACCACCATGGTCTGATGCCATTACAACTTTCATCACACACACTCCTCAACTCTTATTGATAACTCTATTGTACGCATTTTTCACATGAAAGAATAGTTGCTTTCTGTTTATTTTGTTAATTTTCTAACTTTTTTATTAACAGTTCAATGGCCTGCTCCAGTTCGGCAAAGGTTTGCTGGTAAACCGTCTGCGGCATGCCATATGGATCAGAAATATCAAAATTAGGCATACTTTTTTCTAACCGCTCAATTTCGTCCTGCTCCGCTCGGAAATAGGCGCGACGTTGTTGCTCTGTTTGTTTAAGACCGTGCTCTTCGATCACGACCATTTTTTTTTCTTCAAGATTCAAATACGCTTGCTTAAGCTGACGCCACTTTTCATCAACCTTCTCACACGTATACTCTTTTAGTGTAAAAATCTTTTCATAGGCATTGGAATAGTGGGTAGCTAGGATTTGTTTATGCTGTGTCGTCATTGTTAAAACGAGGTCTGCCCAATTAATTAATTCATGATTAATAGCCTGTGATTGATGATCACTTGGTAAATTAGCTTGCTTGAGGGCATGAATAGCACCATCACTTGCAGGAGAGGCTTTAGTCGCTGATATCCCTGCCGATTTAACTTGATGGTCACTTTTGTTTCGAAGTAAAGCTTCTGCCATTGGACTACGGCACGTATTGCCCGTACATACAAATAAGATGTTCATCTTCTCTCTCCTCATGTTATCACTTAGCTAAATGATAACATAACTTGCAAGAATCGACCAAGCCAATGGCGCTTTTTGTGGATGAATTGTGGATTAACAATTAGAATATAACAGTAAGTCCGATAATACAGAGGGTTAGTCCCCCAATCCAATCAAAGGATCGATCAAAGTTATGTTGAATTTTCTTGGCAATTAGTAAACTAATCCAAGTCAAAATAGTTGTAACTATGCCAAATATGAGCAGCGTTAAGGTCGTTGCAAATCCAGAGACACCAAGGCTAATGCCAACTGGTAGACTATCTAAACTTACTGAAAACGCCAAAACCAACATTGCCGATGTATGGAAGCTTTGTTTTTTCTGAGCTGCTTGGTGATAATTTTCAGCAAATGTATTAAAGATAATATGCATGCCCAGTCCGACTAGCAATAATCCACTTATCAATTCAGTAAAATCAGAAATCCAGTCAAATAAAAACGAGCCAATTAGCAAGCCCAGCAATGGCATGATAATATGAAAACCACCAATCCACAAGCCAATTGCCGCAATTTTTTTCAACCGAATTGGCTGTAAGCCAATTCCTAAACAGACTGAAAAAGCATCTAGACCTAGCGCAAAAGCAATGAATAATTGAGCGAGCATAGAATGTAGCATCGATTTCCTCCTTAACAGGACAGGCTAATTCATTCTATGCTTTATAATTGTTTACTAGACCAATAACAGGAAGTATGGGAATTGAATGGCGAAAAACAGAGCGTAACTGGTGGCTGTACTTAACAGCTCGATCAAGAAATAAAAACATTTGGAGCGACTAATCATTTAGTTCTAACACTGGTAGATAAAAAAATCTCCCCATCAGCATAAGCAGGGGAGCTTAATCACAAATTATTTGTTACTGTATTTCAATAAAACTCGCTGCTTTCCTTAAACGGTTCATAATTGCCTCACCGACTCCGGTCTCTGGATAGACCTCTGCAAGGATAATATCAACATCCTCTGTTTTAAAGTTTCTTAATGCTTGATACAGGTGGGCTGCAACCGTTGCAAGTTCGTCTCTAGAACCACATACCTGCACAAGGTCTGCCGCTAACGCATTTGCAAGTTGCTCACTAATTAATATCCCGACTTTTCGTCCTTCGCTACGATACGTATTAATTTTTTCCTGAAAAAAATGCTCATCACCATTTATCAAAACTAAAGGTACATCTGGTTCATAATGCTTATATTTCATCCCCGGTGCACTTGGTAACTCTGCTACATCAGGTTTTGCGACATGAATATCAATGCCTAACGCTATCTCTAATTGTTCACGCGTAATACCACCTGGTCTTAAAATGGTTGGCACCCCTCCAGTGCAATCGACTACAGTTGACTCCACACCGATTCCTGTTGAGCCTCCATCTAAAATAGCACTAATCTTCCCATGCAAGTCTTGGTATACGTGTATTGCACTTGTCGGACTGGGCTTTCCCGATAAATTTGCACTAGGAGCTGCAATTGGTCGATTGGTTGCTTCAATCAGTGCTTGAGCCACAGGGTGATCTGGAATGCGAATACCTACCGTTGCAAGTCCAGCAGTGACATTATCTGCGATAACGCCATTACTTGGCAGAATGACCGTAATGGGACCTGGCATAAAGGTATTGATAATCTTCCTTGCTTGTGCTGGAATATCAGTCACATACTCCTCCATCTGTGCTAGAGAAGAAACGTGAACAATTAGCGGGTTATCTGCTGGACGACCCTTTGCAGTAAAAATTTTAGTAACTGCATTAGGATTTGAGGCATCCGCACCTAAGCCATACACTGTCTCGGTTGGAAAAGCGACAACTTCTCCAGCTTTCAGTAATTCTGCACATGAAGCAACACTATCATCATTCCATATATAAAAATTTGTTTTTTGCGTCACGGGTAAATGTACCCCCTTCTAAGTGGGAATGCTTTTATGCACGGGTTATTAACAATCTGTTCACATATTACCCACAGTTTCAATATCTTCATAATTTAGATATTCCACTTTAACTACTCAACTATTTTAGCATGTTTTATTAAATTGACAAGTCTCTTTTTGGAAGCTCATTCAACTTAAACCAGATATTGTCCACATTCAAAATAAAAATGTGGATAAATTTTAAGTTTATCCACATTGATAAATCCACGTATTTAATTGCGTGCTATCCTTTGTAAAACCAATCCAATCTAGTAGCTCACGAACATGTTGATGATCCGAATAGACCTGAACATGCTTTGCACCTAGACATTCAGCTTTCTCAAGGGCATGATAAAAAATCTCAATTACTTTTTCCGGTTGTTTGGTTATTAATAGTGTCATTTTCTCAAGTTGGTAGATCTCTTTTACAATCGGCTGAAGATTAAAGAATCCAACTATTTTACCTGAATCTCTAATCACAAAAGCATGCTCACAATCATTAAGCTGCTCAATTAGATTTACTAATTGTTGATCCTCTTCACTTCGCTCTATTAGACTAACATGGACTAATTCCATTTCCATCGCCCCTTTCACTCTATATCTCAATCTATGAAAGGTTAGTATAGAATATGCTAGATTACTTAAACCACTCGAAGAAAAAAAACGATACCTTTACTGGTTGTTCCTCATTCTCAGATTCCTCATCGTTATGATCCTCAACGGTTGCACCCGCAGAAAAATCTAAAAAGCAGAGTGGTGGAAATAAAACACACCACCAGTTCGAGCCCTGTCCTGAGCCCAGAGTAATCAGGATAGCTTCATATTCACCAGCAGGATATACATAAGTATCGTAGAGTTTTGCCGGAAATGAAACATTTTTATTGTATTCAACCTGATAGCTTAACTCAGAATCAAATTGCTTAATCGTGTTAGCCACAACAGCTTCTATTTGATCAATATTTTGCTGAATTAAATTTCTTGCTTGCTCAATATTATCAATCTCTTTAACCCAATCGGTAATCTGAGCATTAACTTGATCACGTACCTTGCGTTTCATTACTTGATCATCGTCTTCATCACTTTCAGCAAGAATCCGGAGCCGAATCGCCTCATCAGGAATTACTTGATAGTTATCCACAGTTATCGGTTCGGTTGATGGGTTGGTAAATGTCATGAATAAAATAATAATAGCTGGAATGGCTTTAATCATGGAAATCACTCCCTGTCTTATATGATAATCACATTATCACCAAGACAGGAATCTTTTAAACTAGCATTTTGCAATTATAATGCGATCTTTTTTGTTTAGGTCTTGTTTTACTTCAATCTTACTATTAGGAAAATGCTGCTTAATCAGGTTTGATACCGCATCAGCTTGTTGATAACCAATTTCAAAAAAAAGTAGTCCCCCTGGTTTTAGAACGACCTTCGCTTGCTCCACAATTTTCATATATGCTGCTAGTCCGTTTTCTTTAGCAAAAAGCGCAAGCTGGGGATCAAAATTCTTAACCGTATCAGATAAGCTTGGCTCATCTGCCCATGAAATATAAGGTGGGTTAGCTACAATTATCTCAACTTGCTCACGTTGATAAACCCATCGGTCAAGAAAATCACTTGAAAAGAATTGAACATCAGCACCTAAGTTTACTGCATTTTGCTCTGCTACTGTTAAAGCCTCGGGAGAAATATCACACGCTGCTACGTCAAGGCTAGGATTCTCAAGTTTTAAGGTAATCGCAATCACGCCACTCCCAGTTCCAACATCAATCAGATGCATTGGTGTATGCGTAGTTGGTGCGGTTTGTAGTATCGCTTGCACAAGCTCCTCTGTTTCAGGACGCGGAATAAGAACATGGCTGTTGACTGTGTAGGAACGACCATAGAAAAATTCCTTTCCTGTTAAATGCTGAATTGGAATACCTGTTTTTACATGCTGGTTCAGATCGGCATGGAATGCTTGGTAGATTGATTCAGTAACGACATCACGTTCATGCATAATTAGATCAAGCTTGGTAAAGCCAGCATGGTACATTAATAGTAGTTCCGCTACCTTTTCTTCTCGATTATGTTCTTTTAAAAAAAGAGAAGCCCGCTGAAGGACTTCTTGAAAGGTAAGTTTCATGTTATTCACCTAGCTGATCCATTTTATTGGTTTGCTCCTCTAAAATAAGGGCATCAACTATCTCATCAAGCTTACCTTCTAGAATTTGGTCAAGCTTCTGGATCGTCAAACCAATTCGATGATCAGTTACCCGATTTTGCGGAAAGTTATAGGTACGAATACGTTCTGATCGATCGCCAGTTCCAACTGCTGATTTACGGTTTTGATCATATTCAGCTTGTGCTTCTTGCTGATATTTATCATAAATACGGGCACGCAAGATTTTCATTGCTTTTTCTCTATTCTTAATCTGTGACTTTTCATCCTGCATAGAGACAACAATTCCAGTTGGCTCATGGGTTAAACGAACGGCTGACATGGTTGTATTCACACTTTGACCACCCGGACCACTAGATGTAAAGGTATCTACTCGAATATCCTTTTCGTGAATATCCACCTCTACCTCTTCCGCCTCAGGCAAGGCAACAACAGTTGCAGTTGACGTATGAATACGTCCACCCGATTCTGTTTCAGGCACTCGCTGAACGCGGTGTGCACCATTTTCATATTTTAATTTAGAATAAGCACCTTTACCGTTTATCATAAAAATAATCTCTTTATAGCCACCTACACCAGTAGAGTTCGATTCCATAACATCCATCTTCCACCCTTGTGCTTCAGCAAATCGATTATACATTCTGAATAAATCACCCGCAAATAAAGCCGCTTCATCTCCACCAGCGGCACCACGAACCTCCATAATAACGTTTTTATCATCATTCGGGTCCTTAGGTAGCAATAATATTCTAAGTTTTTCTTCTAGCTCAGGAAGCTGCGGCTCAAGCTCGTCTATTTCTGATTGAGCCATCTCCTTCATTTCGGGATCTTTTTCCTCTGCTAACATTTCCTTTGCATCATTTACTTGATTAGCTATCTCTCTATAGTCACGATAAACTTGTACGACATCTGATAAGTCTGATTGTTCCTTCGAATAATCGCGTAATTTATTGGTATCACTTATGACCTCTGGATCACTTAGTAATTCATTTAATTTCTCATAGCGCGCTTCTAACGCTTGTAATTTATCAAGCACAGGGTTCACCTCTTTTTAATCAGTCCTATCTTTCATTATATAACAGTGCCAATCCCGCGTCAAAACTATGTTTAGCAAAATCTCTTGGTTAATGATTTTAACTCAACCTTCGCATCAACATGTTCAGGTTCAGCTAAGCTGGCTAAAGGATTATGTCTACGGATTGACAGGACGAGTAGCACGTTTGATGAATGCGTCCTTTCTTATTATAAAGCGATCGATATTAATCCTTAGTGAAGCTATGTTGGCTTTATGTAAGTGTGCGAAAGTTGAGATCTTAACAAGCGGCTAAATCTTTTACATATCATCAACACAATTAAAAACACTGAGTCAATGACAGCCCTCAAAAGTTAGCTAAGAGCCTAACCTTTGAGGGATCTGCACAATTCTCAGTGTTTTCTCGCTTTTTCAGTATTAATTTGCAAATCAAATGATAGCTCGGGTTTATTAGGTACTTCGTGACAATGACGACAGCGCGGCTCATAAGACTCAGCTGCACCTACCAGTATAATTGGATCATCATATGAAGCAGGGTTTCCATCAATAAGTCGTTGGGTTCGACTTGCTGGTGAACCACATTGTGGACAGATTGCATTGAGCTTGGTAACCGTTTCACTTAAAGCCATTAGCTGTGGCATAAATCCGAAGGGCTCACCGCGAAAATCAGTGTCAAGTCCGGCCACGATAACGCGGTATCCTGCATTGGCAAGCTGATCAATAATTTGAACAATGTCTTCATCAAAGAATTGCACCTCATCTATCCCAATAACATCAATGTCGCTCGTTACTTGTTCAATAATTTCTGCGGCATAGCTAACCGGTCGGGCAAGAACTGAATTGCCATTATGTGACACAACCGAATCCTCATGATAACGATCATCTATAGCTGGTTTAAAGACACGGACATTCAGATGACCATATGTAGCTCGTCTGACACGGCGGATAAGCTCTTCAGACTTTCCCGAAAACATACTCCCGCAGATGAGTTCTACCCAACCGCTCTGTTTCATAACATACATGCTGTATAATCCCCCTCATGTCACACGATAACTAAATTTTATTATTACGCTAACGTAAACGTTCATTTTAAAATAAAAAACAGGCACGTATCTTCTCATTCGCCTGTTGATTTTCTTTGCATAGGGTTAGATTAAGACAAGCCACCCCAACATCGATCGGGATGGCTGTCTTTCATAACTAATTGCTTAGTTAAGGTTATATTTTTTCTTAAAGCGATCCACACGGCCGCCAGCTTTGTCAGCTTTTTGCTTACCAGTGTAGAATGGATGTGAGTCTGAACTAATCTCAACACGGATTAATGGGTAAGTGTTTCCATCTTCCCACTCAATTGTTTCACTAGATGATTTCGTTGAGCCCGTTAGAAATTTGTAGTCAGAGCTAGTATCTAGAAATACAACTTTACGGTATTCTGGATGAATGCCTTCTCTCATATTGTAACATCTCCTTCTGCCCTGAATCCCTTGGAGACAGAGTTAAATTTTCGCAATCTTACAACAGTTTATTACTGCTCCAAGAAGCATTTTACACACGTAAAGATTATAACAGTGTCACTCTGACAATGCAAGAGCTATAAATAAGAAATTACTTCATGTTTAAGCTTGATTTTTCCGTCCATTGACTTTTCGTTTCATTTCTTCAGAAAGCTGTCCATAAAAATCTTCGTTTGATTTTGTCGAGCGCAGCTTGCGTAAGAATCGTTCTAAAAAGTCTGGTGAATCCTGCATACCTTTACGGATCGACCAAATGACATCAAGCTTGTCCTGTGGCAATAGTAATTCTTCTTTTCTCGTGCTTGAGCGAAGTAAATCAATGGCTGGGAAGATTCGTCGTTGCGCTAACCCACGATCTAGGTGTAATTCCATGTTTCCCGTTCCTTTAAATTCTTCGTAAATAACATCGTCCATCCGTGAACCTGTCTCAACAAGGGCCGTTGCTAAAATGGTAAAACTACCACCCTCTTCAATATTACGCGCTGCTCCAAAGAATCGCTTAGGACGGTGGAATGCAGCTGGATCAATACCACCTGAAAGCGTTCGACCACTTGGCGGGATAACAAGATTATAGGCACGCGCAAGTCTTGTAATGCTATCCATCAGCACAACCACATCTTTTTTGTGCTCAACAAGGCGCATGGCCCGCTCTAACACAAGTTCAGAAACTTTAATATGATTCTCTGGAACTTCATCAAAGGTCGAACTAACGACATCAACATCCGGATGAACAGACCGCTCAATATCAGTAACCTCTTCTGGTCGTTCGTCAACAAGTAAAATAATTAGCTTTACATTGGGATGATTCTCAGTAATACTATTAGCAATTTCCGTCAAAAGCATCGTCTTACCCGCTTTAGGTGGTGCCACAATTAAACCACGTTGACCAAAACCAACCGGTGTAATTAAATCCATAATTCGGGTAGACGTTCCCTTAGGTTCTGTTTCAAGAGCCATCATTCGATTTGGATAGAGAGGTGTTAATGCAGGAAAGTGAACGCGCTCCTTTGCCAGTTCTGGGTCTTCTCCGTTTACAGCATCAACATGTAACAGGCCGTAGTAGCGCTCATTCTCTTTTGGTGGTCTTACCTTACCAGAAACCTTGTCCCCATTTCTAAGGTCAAATCGGCGAATTTGCGAGGCTGAGATGTAGATATCTTCTGCACTTGGTGAGTAGTTTATCGGCCTAAGGAAGCCAAATCCTTCAGATGGGATAATTTCTAAAATACCATCCATAAATAAGTAGCCGCTTTTTTCTGCTTGAGCTTTTAATATGGCAAATATCAATTCTCGTTTTGTTAATTTCGCGTAATAAGATACCTTAAATTCCCTTGCTTGAGAATAAAGATCTTTTAAAGTCATTTCTTCCAATTGTGAAATTGTTACTTCGGACACGTAGTAATCACACCTATCTTATTTTTTAATTAGTTTATTCTTATAACCATTGGGTTTTTTTATTGTAAATCAGAAGTCAAATTGCAGTGATGAAAAGCGAAGCACTTTGCAGTTGTTTTTATCGTACTCCTTTTCACAGAATTATTCAACCACTTTGTGAAAATTGTATATATCTTACCTTTTCTCAACTTAATCCAACACCTTTCGCACAGTGCTAAGCAGATAAAGTATGAATGGCTGGTATCTTCTCTATTTTTATCCGCTACTCCGCTCGGTTAACTGCTACTTTGCTCTCTTTTTCCACGACTTCGCTCGTTTATCCGTTACTTTACATTATTCAATTCATTACGCAAATATAAAAAGCTAACCAAATTTGGTTAGCTTAGCTTTGAAACTGTTCTATTTCTTGCTCAGACATTTCTTCTCGCCAGATCACTGCTCCTAAGTTTGATAGCTTGTCAGTTAAGCACTCATAGCCTCGGTCAATGTGCTCTAGACCCGTTATTTCTGTAATACCATCAGCAATTAACCCGGCAATGATAAGTGCTGCACCAGCTCGTAGGTCACTAGCTCGCACCTTCGCGCCTTGCAGTTTAGTTGGACCAGTGACAATTGCTGAAGCACCCTCTACTTTAATTTGCGCGCTCATTCTTCTTAGTTCGTCAATATGCTTAAATCGCGCAGAGTAAATGGTATCTGTTACAATCGCTGTTCCTTCTGCTTTTGTTAAAAGTGAAGTGAATGGTTGCTGTAGGTCAGTTGGAAAACCAGGGTGAACGAGTGTCTTAATATCTACTGCACTTAGATGGCTAGATGAGCGAATTCTTAATTGCTCCTCACCTTCTTCAATCTCAACACCCATTTCGCGTAACTTGGCCAATAATGGCTCTAAGTGTTGAGGAATGACATTATCAATTAGGACATCCTCTCCTATTGCAGCTGCCATAATGGTATAGGTTCCTGCTTCAATTCGATCAGGAATAATCGTGTGCATACAACCAGATAGCTTTTCAACACCTTCGATTCGAATAACATCTGTCCCGGCACCTTTAATATTTGCTCCCATGCTTGTCAGTAACGTCGCAACATCAATAATTTCAGGTTCTCTAGCTGCATTTTCAATAACTGTCTTACCTTCAGCCTTAACGGCTGCCAGCATTATATTGATCGTAGCGCCAACACTTACAACATCTAGATAAATACGAGCACCTACTAATTTTTCAGCACGTAAATAGATAGCACCTTGTTCATTTGTTACTGTCGCACCTAATGCTTCGAAGCCTTTAATATGCTGATCAATTGGTCTTGGCCCAAGATGACACCCACCTGGCAAGCCAATTACGGCTCGTTTAAAACGCCCTAACATTGCGCCCATAAAATAATAGGAAGCACGTAATTTTTTCACTTTACCATTCGGCAGCGGCATTGCTGTCATCTGAGCAGGATTAATATGTACGGATTCACCATTCCGCTTAACCTTGCCACCAATCTCTTCTAGTAATGCACTTAATGTTTCTACATCAGATATATCAGGTAAGCCTTCAATCACAACTTCAGAATCTGCTAAGATCGTTGCAGGTAATAACGCAACTGCACTATTCTTTGCGCCACCAATTCGCACACTTCCTTTTAAAGGCTTGCCACCTTCTACAAATAACTTTTGCATCTTTATAGCCCCACTTCTTATAAATTCGTCTCATCATTTCTACTATCTATAGTTTATACTTTTCAGTTAGAAAAATGCATTTTAAGCCATACTCTCTTTATTATACAAAGATTTGCAGTTAGTATCTACCTTTTATGCTTTATTTCATGAATTAAGGCTATAGAAGCAGGTTTTGTTAAAAAATAATAACAAATTGATGAGTAGTATGACAATTTATGTAGCACTTTGTAGGGTAAAAAAAGAAGGCTACCAGTGGCAGCCTTTCTTCTCTTAAAAATTATGCTTTGTTTGCAGAACCAAATTCGCGCATTTTGCCAATAACAGTTTCTTTAATCGCATCACGTGAAGGTCCTAGGTATTTACGAGGATCAATCATGTCTGGATTAGCATTAAGTACTTCACGGACAACTTTTGCTTGTTGAATTTGATTTTCAGTGTTTACATTAATTTTTGATGTACCGAAAGAAATTGCTTTTTGAATATCCTTAGTCGGGATACCAGTACCACCATGAAGAACAAGTGGCACACCTGTTGCAGCACCGATCTCTTCCATTTCTTTAAAGCCTAAGTTTGGCTCCCCTTTGTAAGGACCGTGTACAGAACCAAGTGCTGGAGCTAACGTATCAATACCTGTACGCGTTACAAGCTCTTGACACTCTTTTGGATCAGCATAAATGATATCACCAACAACATCATCCTCCTGTCCACCTACCGTACCTAATTCAGCTTCAACTGATACACCGTGGAAATGTGCAAGTTCAACTACTTTAGAGGTTGTTGCAACGTTTTCCTCGAATGGATCGTGTGAAGCATCTATCATAACTGATGTAAAACCAGCGTGAATTGCTTTCGCACATTGTTCGAAGCTTGAACCATGATCTAAGTGAATCGCTACTGGTATAGTTGTACCTTGCGCTTCCATAACAGCTTTAACCATTGCTACGACAACGCCGTAACCGCCCATATAGCGTCCTGCACCCTCTGATACACCAAGAATTACTGGAGATTGCTCTTCCTCAGCAGCTTGTAAAATTGCTTGGATGTACTCAAGGTTGTTAATATTGAATTGTCCAACAGCATAGCTACCAGCTTTCGCGTCTTGCAGCATTTTTGTCATTGATACTAATGGCATGAAATGTTCCTCCTTAAGAATTTGAAAAAGTGTGTTTAAGTATAAAGCCGGTTCAAATAGGATTTTGAACATGCTCATATAGCCAGTCAATTAAACCGTTGATTGGATACTCTAATAGCATACCAATTTCATCAACTTGGTGCAACAAAACTTGTCGTATGAAAGCGGTTTCTGTAATTTTTTTTAACAAAATGATCAAATTCTTTATGGTTAATGGCAAATTAACATGGTTAGGTGGCTGGCATTATTCACGCAAAATATAATTAATTGTCTCTTTTGCTTCCAAAATATTAAAAGGTTTTGAAAAATAGTTTTTCACTGAGCTGTATTGATCAGTGGTTGGTTTAATTTCTTCTACCAATCCACTCATTACAATTGTCGGGATATAGTAACCTTTTTCTTCAAGCAAAGCAATCACCTTTGCGCCGTTCATTAAAGGGAGCCGATAATCAATAATTAATAAATCTGGCGGTTTAGTCTCAATTTCTTTAATTGCAATTATACCATTCTCACAACTCTTAACTTGATAGCCTTCACTTTTAACAATCTCCTCAAGCAAAAAGCGAATTCCTCTTTGGTCATCCACAATTAATATATTTTTATCCATCTTTCCACCTCATCATTCTTTTTTTGCCCTTAGGTTTACTTTCTAGATAAAATTGGATTTATCCTGCTAATATACTGCGAGAATAAACAAAAAAAACGATAAACCATAAAAAAAATGATTTATCGACTTTTTTTGATCTTTTTTACGCTTTTACAACGGCACCAATGAAACCTAAAAACAACTCCTGTGGTCTTGTTGGACGTGACTTAAACTCTGGGTGGAATTGTGAAGCAACAAACCAAGGGTGATCAGTCAGTTCAATCGTCTCAACAAGCTTACCATCTGGGCTTGTACCAGAGAAAACGAAGCCCTCTGCTTCCATTGCCTCACGATATTCATTATTAAATTCATAGCGATGGCGATGGCGTTCGTATACTAAATCTTCGTCGTTATAGGCTTCTTTTGTTTTTGTACCCGGTTTTAATCGACATGGATAAATACCTAAACGTAACGTACCACCAAGATCTTCAACATCCTTTTGCTCTGGCAAGAGATCGATTATTGGATGTGGTGATGCAGGATCAATCTCAGCTGAATGAGCACCTTTCAGCCCTAACACATGACGAGCAAATTCAACGGTAGCAAGCTGCATACCTAAACAAATCCCTAAGAATGGTACTCTTTGCTCACGCGCAAATTTTATCGCTTCTATTTTCCCTTCAATCCCACGGTCCCCGAAGCCGCCAGGGACCAAAATCCCATCAACATCGGCAAGGTGATCCTTAACGTTGTCCTTTGTTACCTCTTCGGCGTTAATCCACTTCACCTCTACGTCAGTATCATGTGGATAACCAGCATGCTTTAAAGCTTCGACAACAGAAATGTATGCATCTGGAAGTTCAACATATTTACCAACTAAACCAATTGTTCTTTTCTGCGAAAGGCTTTGCACTTGCTTGGTTAGTGCTTCCCATTCTGTCATATCTGGCTCTGGACAAGTCAAGCCAAAATGTTCACAAGTAATCTGATCAAGCTCTTGTGCTTGTAATGATAATGGAATGTGATACAGTGTCGCTGCATCTGTTGATTCAATAACATTTCGTTCTTTAATATCACAGAAAAGGGCAATTTTTTCTTTCATGTCCTTACTTACCGACATCTCAGATCTAAGAATAATAACATCTGGCTGGATCCCTAATGAACGCAATTCTTTAACACTGTGCTGGGTTGGCTTTGTTTTAAGCTCTCCAGCAGCTTTAATATAAGGAACAAGTGTTGTATGAATATACATAACATTTTCTTTACCAATGTCACTCTTAATTTGACGAATTGCCTCTAGGAAAGGAAGTGATTCAATATCTCCGACCGTCCCACCAATTTCGGTAATAACGACATCAGCGTTACTCTGCTCACCTGACTGAAAAACTTTTTCCTTAATTTCATTTGTGATATGTGGAATTACCTGAACCGTTCCACCTAGATAATCACCACGACGTTCCTTCTTTATTACAGTTGAATATATTTTTCCAGTTGTGATATTTGAGTACTTTGATAAGTTGATATCAATAAAGCGCTCATAGTGCCCTAAGTCTAGGTCGGTCTCTGCACCGTCATCCGTTACAAATACCTCACCATGCTGATATGGGCTCATTGTTCCTGGATCAACGTTAATGTAAGGATCAAATTTCTGAATCGTTACATTTAAGCCTCTATTTTTTAGCAGCCGACCAAGTGATGCTGCTGCAATTCCTTTTCCTATTGATGACACCACGCCACCTGTTACAAAAATGTACTTTGTCATAATTAAAATTTGCTCCTTTTTTTAGATTTTTTATGCTTCGCTCCATGCAAGTTTGCTCAACATGAAATGTAAGCTGGCTTTCGCAAATAGTTTGTGTAATTATAAAAGCGCCCCCCTATTCAAATAGGGGGACGCATCAATATAAATTAACTTATAGAGCCCAAATAAAATATTACGCATTGCTGGAGAAAAAGTCAAGCGTCTTTTTATTTTGATTCCTCGTCATCTTCTTCGTAATCATCTTCGTCATCTTCGTAATCATCATCACTTAAATCGTCTTCTTCATCAAAGCCTTCATCATCAAATTCATCATCTGCTATGTCATCATCACCTAAGTCAATGTCCTCGTCGTCATAATCTTCCTCTGCAAAATCAAGCGGTACCTCAGTTAAATCCTCTTCTTCAATTGCCTTCTCCACTGCTGCTTTTGTTACTTTTTTCTTTTTCTTCTTCTTTTTCTTAGGTTCAGCAGTAATCTCTTCATCAATTTGCTCAACAGGATACCACACCTTCATACCCCATTGTCCAGCTCCTAATGTAAGAAAACGGCCATCTAAATTTAAATCTGTATAAAACTGTGCAATAAAAGCTTCTTTTTCTTCTTCAGAAAAACCCTTTATTTCAGCAACTTTATTAAAGATATCTAGATAATTCATTGCCTTTTTTTCTCGTTCTAATACCATCGTAGCTAATTCAATCATTGATTGTTCGCGCAATTCATCGCGGCTTAAGTTTGCTATACTCACCGTCGAGCACTCCCTTTATCTAAAAAATTTATTATCCATACATATGACGTTAGCTTACCTTTTATTAATCTGTCAGAGGATCGCTTTCTATCCACACAGATAAATTGAATTATAAGCACGCATAATGCCAGTTGTCAACCTTATGCAGAGCCTTGGTTTAAATACTGTCACATATAACCTATTTTTACATATGTAAGGATCGAAAACGTTACTTTCAATTTGTCTCCTGTACATTATATGGGTATGCTATTTAAAAAGCAATGCTTAACCAACGCCAGTTACATGTGCTCGTTATTAGCTAAGCCTGAATAAACTTAACCAATTGCGCTACTTTGTCATCTGTCAGCTCGCCTGCATTATCAAACACTAATGTATTTTCTTCAGGAATAGCCCAATTAACAGCCGGAATGAATTGCACCCTTGTCTCGTAGTTTGACCAATTCTCTAGCTTCCACGTATCTCTAACTGTCCCTCTATTCTCAATCCGTAATCGCTGTTGCTCAATATTATCCAAGGTCACCACAATAACCTTCACAGCAACTTGATCCTTTGTCTTTCCAGCAGCTGCTAGCACACCTTCAAGCCAATGCTCATTTTTCAACTCAGCAGTAAATGGTGATATCATAAAGACATTTTGTCCAACTCGTAAATTCTCAATACAAATATCTTTAGTTGTATCATACTCTAAATCACGCAAGTTCTCTTTGTAAAACTTCGAGTCACGATCGTCCTTATCAAATCCTTGTAATTCTAGAAATCTTTCAACAAATCGTCCACCAACTGTATCACGATCCAAAAACGCAGCAGGAATCTGCTCAACAATCTTTTCGGCTACAGTTGTCTTACCAGTTCCGGCAACACCAACAAAAAAAACAAGTTTTTGCAACTTCAGCACCTCTTCTGTATCTAATTATAGTTCCCTCTATGGTAACGTATACAGCAACATTTTGCATTGCTTTTTTACTATTTTCTAAAATTGTTAGCGTGCATGCTTACCAATACGTTCTAGCAAGGACTAAGTTCACAGTTAGGCTCTTTATTGAAAGCAAATAAGTGTGAAATTGGCCAAGTGTGTGCGTTCGCACGTATTTAGGAGCAAACGCTCATAAAAAGTAAGTTTTCGCACATAAATCTTATTAATCGCACTTAAACTTAGTTTGTGTGCAAAACTTCCACATTAAGAGCGAACAGGAGCGAATAAGTGCGAAATTAACTAAATAAGTGCGATCGCACGCATTTACGAGCGATCGCTCATAAAAAAGAATGACTAAAAAACCTCTCTACTATTGGTAGAAAGGTTTTGTCATGTATAACTACATACTGTCAGGTGCAGTAACACCCATTAGTTGTAATGCATTTGTAATTGTAATTCTAACTGCCTCCATCAGAGCGAGCCGTGCTTTTGTTTTCTCAGGTTGCTCTTGATCAAGTACCTTCTCAGCATTGTAATAGCTGTGCAGTTTAGCAGCAAGATCAAACGCGTACTGTGGCAGACGGTGTGGTGTGCGATTAACCGCAGCATCGGCAACCACTTGCGGGAAGTCACCCAATTGCTTAAGTAGGTCCTCCGCCTTTTCAGTCATCAGGTGAGCAGCTAGATGGTCCAAGTTAATGTCAAAGCCCTTACTTTTTGCTTGCTTAAGAAGTGTACAAATGCGCGCATGAGCATATTGAACATAATAAACTGGATTGTCATTTGACTGAGATCTTGCCAAATCCATATCAAAATCCAAATGAGCATCACTAGAACGCATAACAAAGAAGTAGCGCATAGCATCTATTCCGACTTCATCCATTAGCTCTCTTAGAGTTACTGCTTTACCAGTACGCTTACTCATTTTTACCTTCTCACCATTTTCAAACAGATTAACCATTTGAATAATTTGCACCTCTAACGTATCTTCTTGATAACCAATCGCTTGAATGGCGGCTTTCATTCTAGGAATATAGCCGTGATGATCAGCACCCCAAATGTTAATAAGTTTATTGAAGCCTCGATCTAACTTGTTCTTATGATAGGCAATGTCTGGTGTTAAATAAGTAAATGAACCATCGTTTTTAATTAACACACGATCTTTATCGTCACCAAAAGCAGTCGTTCTAAACCACGTGGCACCGTCCAGCTCATAAGTATGCCCCTTCTCCTTAAGGAGGTCAAGCGCAGGGGTAATCTTGTCATTTTCATAAAGCGATGTTTCAGAAAACCAGTGATTAAATTTCACTCGGAAATCTTCCAAATCACGGGCTAACTTATCTATCTCAAATTTCAAACCATACTCTTTAAAATAAGTACGACGCTCTGCTTCTGTCTTGCTTACCCACGTATCTTGATCCTGCTCTACCAGTTGTTGCCCAATCTCAATAATATCCTTGCCATTATAGCCATCCTCAGGCATTGGAAAGTCCAGTCCAAGTGCCTGCATGTAGCGTGCTTCTACAGACAAAGCTAAATTATTGATTTGATTTCCAGCATCGTTAATATAATACTCACGTTCAACCTTATATCCAGCTGCATCAAGCAGGTGACATAACGTGTCACCTACAGCAGCTCCTCTAGCATGGCCTAGGTGAAGATCACCAGTTGGATTGGCAGAAACAAACTCCACCTGTACTCGTTCACCTTGACCAGTATTAGAGCGGCCATAATTCTTACCCTCTGTTAAAATCGTTGGTATTAAGCGTGTTAAATAGCTGTTATCAATAAAGAAATTAATAAACCCTGGACCAGCAATCTCAACTTTATTAATAGACGCCCGTTTTTTATCAAGCTGCTCTACCAGCTGTTCAGCAATTTGACGTGGTGCTTTTTTTGCCACTTTAGCAAGTTGCATCGCAAGGTTGGTTGCATAATCACCATGTTCTTTATCTTTCGGTTTTTCTAAAATAATCGTTGGCATTTGCTCTTCTGTTGCTAACTCAGCAGCTAAGACAGCTTTCTTCAACTCAGTCTTTAAGCACTCCTGCATATCCTGTACAATGTTCATGTTAAATCCTCCTCAATCGTAAGTGCAAGCTTATGGTTCCTTAATGCTTCACCGTCCAATTTAGTTGTATAGTTTATTTTTAATCGCCCTACGTTTGTAGTTGATAAAGGTGTATACTGAACAGATTCCGTAGCAGTTTCAATTCGAATTGCTCCATAAGCATGGCGATAAACAGTCTCAGTCGTTTGATTAACTTTAAATTGTTGATTCATCTCGACCCCACCAGAGCGTTTAATTGTAACTCGCTGATTGGTAATCGTAATCATTGTTCTTACATCAGGCTGATCAGCAATTTGCTCTTTAAAGGTTAGAATCGTTTGCTGATCTCTTTCAAACAAGTCAGCAATTGCTTTAACATCAGTCACTTGTTGATCATTTTGATCAGCAATTTCGGTATGTAGCGTTATTTTAACAGAATTCTTCGTTACTTGCATGAGATCATCCTTCATTAAATATCAGTATGTCTAAGTATAGAAATGTTTGTCGACAAACTCAAGTCTATTTGCAAAAAAAATACTAATTTGCTTGTTGATAACGATAGTTAAAGGACAACCAAATGATTGCCCTTTAACTTAATCATTATTTAATCCAACCAAGTAGCATTTCACGAATAAATTTACTGGCGGCAATGGCAGTTTGTTCAGTTGGGTCATATGCTGGTGCAACTTCAACCAAATCAGCCCCGACAATATTTAAATCTGCCTTAGCTAATGTGTGAATTGCCTCAAGCAGTTCCGTTGAGCTAATTCCACCAGCCTCTGCTGTACCTGTCCCTGGTGCATAAGCAGGGTCAAGAACATCGATATCAATCGTAATATAAACATTGGCACCTGTTAAGCTTGGTAAGCACTCAGCTAATGGCTTGGCCACTTGATAGCGTGACATGTGCATGCCACTCTCCTTGGCAAAAGCAAATTCTTCGCGCATGCCTGAGCGAATACCAAAGGAATAGACATTCTCAGCCCCAATTAGGTTGCAAATCTTTCTAACCGGCGTTGAATGTGATAAGACCTCACCTTCATACTCTTCACGTAAATCCGCATGAGCGTCAATATGAATAACTTTAAGGTCTGAATACTTTTGATAGATTGCCTGAATGACTGGCCATGTTACCAGATGCTCGCCACCTAGGCCAAGTGGAAATTTATTATCCTCAAGGAGCTTGTCGATGTATTGCTTAATTTCAGCTAAGCTTCGTTCCGCATTACCAAACGGTAACGGGATATCGCCAGCATCAAAATAGGCCACTTCCTCAAGATGCTTGTCTAAATATGGGCTGTACTCCTCCAAGCCAATTGAAGCCTCGCGAATACGGTTGGGGCCAAATCTCGAACCCGGACGGAAACTAACAGTCCAATCCATTGGCATTCCATATAGAACTGCTCGCGCCTGTTGATAATCTGGTTGTGCCATAATAAATACTTTCCCTGAATATGCATCATCAAATCGCATGCCCATTACCCCTTACTTTGTTAAATCGTCAACGAACTTAGGCAAAGCAAAGCTCGCTTTGTGGATCGCTTCGGTATAATATTTTGAATCTAGCTCCGCTGAGCGTTGTTGCTGCAATGGATCATGCTTTTTGCTACCTAACGTAAATGTCCATAAACCACTTGGATATGTGGGAATGTTAGCCGTATACAATCGTGTAATTGGAAAAATCTCTTTAACATCCTTGATGACTTGTTCAATTAATTCTGCCTTAAACCAAGGGTTGTCGGATTGCGCAACGAAGATACCATCTTCCTTTAAAGCTTTGCTGATTCCAGCATAGAAGCCTTTGGTAAATAAATTGACTGCAGGACCAACCGGCTCAGTTGAATCTACTAGAATAACATCGTAAGCATTCTCACTTTCTGCAATATGCATAAAGCCGTCACCGACCTTCACTTCAACACGCGGATCATCCAACTGACCTGCAATTGATGGTAAATATTTTTTTGATTCTTCAATAACTCGACCATCAATTTCAACAAGGACAGCTTGTTCAACAGATGGGTGCTTTAATACTTCTCGAATGACACCTCCATCGCCACCACCAACAACAAGAACATGCCTTGGGTTAGGATGTGTAAACAAAGGGACATGACTAATCATTTCATGATAGACAAACTCATCTTTCTCCGTTGTCATCACCATACCATCAAGGACAAGCATGTTGCCCCATTCAGCCGTTTCAATCATATCTAATTTTTGAAAATCAGTTTGTTCTGTAGCAAGCGTTCGTTTTACTTTAGCAGTAATGCCAAAGCTATCTGTTTGCTTTTCTGTATACCATAAATCCATTTCGATCGTCTCCTTCGCTTCATTTTTAGTAACTTTATTTTAACATGTACTTTTTTTCAATTTAGAAACACATTAATTTTAGAGTTTTTTTTAGAAAAAGCAAGCCTTTTTGATTAAATTTATTAAAATACCCGATACTGAATAACAAATCATTCCTATTATCTTTTATCGAGGGCTTTCGCTATGTCCTGTTATGTATTTAAACAAGAAAGGGGTAGAGAGCAATGCGCAAACGGCTAGGATTATGGATAGCCCTATTTTTAGTTACCATCCTTATTTCATTGTATACGACGGTCTATCTCCTAGGGCCACCTTCATTAAATCAACGGCCAATTACCATCTATGCTCAAAATGGTGAACGACTCGGTTCTGTCTACTCAGATGGACAGCGCGTTTGGCAAGCAATTGCAGATATTAATCCAGACTTGATTGAAGCAACACTAGCAATAGAGGATCAAAACTTTTATCAGCACCGTGGCTTTGATTTACGCAGAATTGGTGGAGCTGTGCTGACAAACATCAGAGCAGGTAGCTTAGCTGAAGGGGCAAGTACGATTACGCAACAATATGCACGTAATCTATATCTAAACGCTGAAAAAAGTTGGCTCAGAAAGGGACGTGAAGCGTTTTATGCGTTACGGCTTGAAACGTTTTATGATAAAGAAACCATTTTAGAAGGTTATTTAAATACCATTTATTATGGTCATGGCATATATGGAGTTGAGACTGCTAGCCAATTCTATTTTGCGAAATCAAGTACCGAGCTTAGTCATGCTGAAATCGCCTTACTTGTTGCCATTCCAAACAGCCCTAATGCAAATTCACCAATTAAACATTTTACAAGAGCTAAGCAACAACAAGAAAGAATTATTGCAACGCTTGAGCAAAAGGAGCTTCTAACTGAGACTGAGGCTTATTTAGCGCATCAACAGGTCCTTGATATTGTTGGTGAGCCCATTGTCAATCAACATTTTGGTTACATTGCTGATCTCGCCATCACAGAGGCGAGTAATTTGCTTGGTTATCCGATTCCTGCCGGTGCTGCCATCTATACAGAGATTGTTCCCGAACAGCAGGAAGCTTTGAGTCAAGCGACTTTAACGCATAGTGGAGACTTACAGGTTGGAGCGATCGTCGCAGTACCGGCAACAGGTGCGATTCAAGCCTTAATTGGTGGGGTTGATTATTTTTCCAGCCCATATAATCGTGCTACTCAAGCAAAGCGAATGATTGGCTCTACCTTTAAACCTATCCTTTATTACACAGCTTTAAATAATGGTTATACCGCCGCGACAACATTGCAGAGCGAACCTACACAATTTCATCTAAATGATGGCTCGCAATATGCGCCACAAAACTTTAATAATCAATACGCACATAATTCGGTTACGTTGGCTCAAGCATTGGCGGTTAGTGATAATATTTATGCCATTAAGACACAGCTGTTCCTAACACCCGAACGTGTCATTGAACAGAGTCGGGAACTTGGTATTACCAGCGAGCTTCCTGCTGTGCCATCACTAGCCCTAGGAACTGCTTCGTTAAGTGTAAGCGAGCTTGTTACTGCTTATAGTCATTTTGCAAATGGTGGCCATAAGGTCAGTCCTTATCTCGTTAAAACAGTAGCAACAGTTGAGGGTGATCTCCTATATGAGCGGACAATTTCCTTAGGGGAACAGATTCTTGATGAACAGGTAACATTTATTCTAAACCAATTAATGACAGGGATGTTTGATCGTAATTTGTCTAGCTACTTATCGGTTACAGGCGGATCTATTAGTGATCAGTTGAGTGGAGATTATGCCGGAAAAAGCGGTTCAACACACGTTGACAGTTGGATGGTGGGATATAACCCCGAACGTATTACTGGTGTCTGGACGGGTTATGACGATAATAAACCCGTTCATCAAAGTAATGCTGCAAAGCTGATTTGGCGTGATGCAATGGAAGCAGCACCTGACCGAATTCAGGGTCATAGCTTTATTACACCACCAGGGATTGTCGCTGCATATGTTGATCCAACTACAGGAAGCTTAAGCACAGAGCGAAGTAAACTTAGCCGATTAATGTTCTTTATTGAAGGGACTGAACCTAGACAGTATAGTAGCGTAACTGATCAACAGTCCAAGTAGGATAACGCATTTACTTAGCTGATAGCTAACTTTGGCTGGTTAACATTGTGACTGCCTTAATTACTATAGTCCAAGCTAGACAATTGTCTAACTTGGGCTATTAATTTTTTGTTAGCTTGTTAATGCACTGCGCACTGCCGGATCAGCGTTTTCCCACATCTCTGAATTAAAGTTTTTTAGAAAATCACGTAATAGCTGAAGTGATTTAGCATCCATATGCTCCACAACAATCTCGCCTTTTAGTGATTTCTCCATATGTGTAACATGCTCAGGCATTGATTTATAGGCGATACGATTCGGACGATCGACACGTATCTCACTAGCCGCTACCCCATGATAATACGGCCCTTGCTCGCCACGCTCAACAGTAACCCAAACAATCCAGTATAATAAACCATTGGGAACCTGTTCCTTGTGTGGAATAAATTTAACACGACGCTCTACTTCACTTCGAGCATGCATCGCGCTCATATCAATAAATGCCCGCGATTCATTGGGATCGATAATGACAGGAGAAATGTTTTCTAAACTAATTGAGCCCACCCCGTAGCCACCATGCCCATCAGTTGAGTCATCCTTCATAATGGTAAATTGTTGTCTTGGTTTCTTTTCAGTCATTTAAATAACCTCCTTGGCACTGCTATTGTAGCACATCTAATACTTGCTTTTCAGCTAATCAACTTGGTATGCTTATTGGTAAAAAAGGAGTTTGATCATTATGCCCTATATTACCGTGAAATTATTAGAAGGACGCACAACTGCTCAGAAACAGGCATTGGTTGAGAAGGTAACAGACGCTGTTGTTGAAACAACAGGTGCAAGCAAAGAAAAAGTTGTTGTCTTTATCGAAGACATGAAACCGGAGCACTATGCAGTAGGTGGACAGCTGTTAAGCGACCTTAATTAAGTACGAACAAGCGAGCGCCTATTTCTAAGCGTTCGCTCCTTTATCACGTAATTCGGCTATGAAACGCCAAGCAGACATGAACTCTTCTTTAATAAAATTGGCACTCGCTTTAACGTGCTTTACCTTGTCCTCTGCCTCATCCTTCGTTAGATCATCAAAGAACAATAAGGTTGCGACAAGTTCTAAAAACCTTGAGCTCTGTAATTTTAATAAATTAACTTTATCATAGCAGACTGGCAAATCATCAGGAGCCTGTTCTAAAAACGCAGTGCCCGCATCTGTAACAGTATAATGATATTGAAAGTAATGACCCTTGTCCTGCTTTTCTTCAGCAATAAAACCTAAATTACACAGCTCCTCTACCCGAAGCGTTAGCTCCTCTGAATAAGGACCATAAAAATGAAAAGCAAATTTTTCATCAAAAGGAACGTCAATTTTCTTTAAAATATAAATCATTTTCTGCAGCTTCTTCCGCCCGATAATGTCATGCGCATCAACAAAAAAACGCATTAACCTCGCATGATTACGTAACATAATGTCATCTCCTATCCTATGCCTAACAATTCTTTTATCCTTACTTTCTCAGGCTGATGATCAGGTAGTCGCTCAATTAAATCAGCTGGGTAGTACAGTTTATGATCCGTTCTTTTCTTTCCTGAAATTGATTCAACAATATCTGAAGCTCGTGACAGCTCTAACAAATCGCCCTTTGGCGTTAGCAGATGAATTGGCAAGCGTTCTCCTTCCTCACCCGGTCGGTAAAAATCGTAGGGAAGATCTGAGGATGAATCATCAACTAGGTAATATTCAGGGTTTAAACCAATCTGCTCAAACAATTGATAAAGCTCTATTGATTCTTTAATTTGTCGATCTGGACTAAATTCAACATATTGGAACAGACGCCGATTGGTAAAACGATCACACAAATCAGCCAATATCTCATCCTCTTCGTTAATCCATGCCTGAAAATAATACATGACAATATTCTCATCTAAATTTATGTAATCAACAAGACTTACCTTCCCAGCGAAAAAGGATAAGAAATGCTTAGGCTCATGCTTAAATAAGTAACCTGCTTCATGTAGTTCTTTAACACGATGAAGGATTTTGGTTAAGATTACCTCGGCACTTCTGCTGACGGGGTGGAAGTAAACCTGCCAATACATCTGGTAACGACTCATAATGTAATCCTCAACAGCATGCATGCCTGATTGCTTAACAACCATTTGATCCTCGAGCGGTCGCATAACGCGGAGAATGCGTTCCATATCAAAATGCCCATAGCTAACCCCAGTAAAATAGGCATCTCTTAGCAAATAATCCATGCGGTCGGCATCTATCTGACTTGAAATTAGACTTACAACAAGTTTATCCTCATAGGTTTTATTAATAACTTCAGCAACCTTTTCTGGAAAACCTTGCTCAACCCTACGTAAAACAGCGTTAATTTCTGTCCCCCCTAAAATAATTGCCTTTGTGTAGTCCTCATGATCCAGTTTAAACACCTTTTCAAAAGAATGCGAAAAGGGGCCGTGCCCTAAGTCATGTAATAAAGCTGCCGCCAAGCATAATAACCGTTGATCAGGATTCCAATGCTCTCGACCTTGGAAATTGGTCAGAATCCGCCTGACAATTTCATAGACGCCTAATGAATGACTAAATCGACTATGCTCTGCTCCATGGAACGTTAAAAAAGTCGTACCGAGCTGTTTAATTCTGCGCAGACGCTGAAACTCTCTTGTTCCGATTAAATCCCAGATTACTTGATCACGAACATGAATGTAACGGTGAACAGGGTCTTTAAATACCTTCTCCTCTTTGAGTTGTTGATCTCGATAGGCCATTTACTTCCCTCCTAACTACTTTTTATCTTTATCATTAAGATTCGCTTATCATCTTCATTCATTATATAATAGATTCGGTAATTCATAAAGAGAAGGTGACAGATGATGACAAATTGGCAAACGATTTTAACGAGCGATAAGCTTCGCTATCTTAACCATACCGAGAATAACTTCTCAGCCTGGGAATCGTTCGCAATTGACGATGCCCTTGCTGAATCGGTCAACGCTGGGCATTCAGCAGAAATAATTCGGCTATGGCGCCATCAAGATACCGTTGTTCTCGGCATTGCAGATACCCGACTACCTTATCTTGCTGAAGCAGCCAAGTGGCTCTTAGACCAAGGCTACCAACCAGTAGTTAGAAACTCAGGAGGGTTAGCCGTTGTTGCTGACCAAGGCGTACTAAATATTTCATTACTGCTTAGGGATGGGCAGAAGACAAGTATTCATCAAGGCTATGCCGATATGGTTACTTTTGTCCGAGCATTGTTCGCAAACTGGACTGACCAAATTGAGGCATTTGAAGTGGTTGGCTCTTATTGTCCAGGGGATTATGATTTAAGTATTGGTGGCCAGAAATTCGCAGGTATTTCCCAACGCCGCGTTCGAAACGGCATTGCCGTTCAAATATACTTAGCCATTGAAGAAGATCAACAACAACGCGCTAAGCTTATTAAAGAATTCTATCAAATCGGCATTCAAGGGAAATCAACACGCTTTATTTATCCAAATGTTGATCCAGACACGATGGCAGCCCTAGCTACTTTGCTTAATGTGCAGTTAACAGTTGAGGATGTTATTAATGAGATTAACAGACATTTGACGACCCATGAGCTTACATTAGATAAAACAGCTTTACAGAAAGATGAACTGGCAAGCTACCAAATAAGGCGTCAGCAAATGATTGAGCGCAACAAAAAAGCACTTGGAGCGTTATTCACTGAATAGCGCCAAGTGCTCGTTCCTATTATGCTAGTGCTTGTGCTGCTGTAATAATAGCTAGCTTGTATACATCGTCCGTATCACAGCCTCTTGATAAATCATTTACCGGCTGATTTAACCCTTGAAGAATTGGGCCAACTGCATCAAAGTTTCCAAGTCGTTGGGCAATCTTATACCCAATATTTCCTGCTTCAAGACCAGGAAAAACAAAGACATTAGCGTCACCTTGAATATCTGCTCCTGGAGCTTTTGCTTTAGCTACACTTGGAACAAACGCCGCATCAAATTGAAACTCGCCATCTAACGTTAGTTCTGGCTTTAATTCTTTTGCAATTTTAACAGCTTCAGCTACTTTTTCCGTTTCCTCAGATTTTGCTGAGCCCTTAGTTGAGAAGCTAAGCATTGCGACACGTGGGTCAATGTCAAATAATGCTGCTGTTTCAGCAGAAGCTAACGCAATTTCAGCTAAATCTTGACTGTCTGGAGCAATATTAATTGCACAATCGGCAAACACATACTTCTCGTCCTCACGCACCATAATAAACACACCTGAGGTTTTTTTAATACCTGGTTTTGTTTTAATAATTTGTAAAGCAGGACGCACTGTATCCGCAGTTGAATGCGCTGCTCCGCTTACAAGACCATCAGCTTTGCCCATATAAACAAGCATCGTGCCAAAATAGTTCTCATCTAACAATAGCTGACGTGCTTTTTCTTCCGTTGCTTTCCCTTTACGACGCGCAACAAAGCTAGCGACCATTTCATCAAATTCTGGATAACCATTCGGATTAATAATCTCTACTTTGTTTAAAGTAATATTCAATTGTTCAGCCTTCTGTTCTAGTTCACTCCGTTCTCCGACTAATACAGGTTGAACTAGACCTTCAGCAGCAAGCTTGCTTGCAGCTTGTAAAATACGTTCATCAGACCCTTCAGGTAATACAATACGCTTAGCATTTCCAGCTAATCTACCTCTTAAAGTATCAAATAAGTTACTCATTTATACGCCCTCCAAATTCTATTCTGTTATATATAATACGCTTTTTTTGTTATATTGAAAAGCCTTTAGCAAAACTTTTAAAAAAACTTTTCAAAATGACACTAAAACGTTCACATTTCTGCAGATTTATCTAATAACGCCCGCTCCTTAATTGTTTTCCTACACCAGATAAACTTTTTTCCCCGACCTGCCATACTAGCTTTTATCTTTAATAACGAACTCACTGTATTAATTTACCCTAAATAAGCAGCAAAAAACATATTAGCCTACTGTGATGCATAAACATGTCTAAAGAAAGTGATGTTGAAATGAGGTGAAGTTAGATGGCCGTAGTTGCACACAACGAGAGGGATATTGCTTTATTAGCACGATTAATGCGAGCTGAAGCAGAGGGCGATGGCGATCTTGGTATGCTCATGGTTGGGAACGTAGGGGTAAATCGTGTTATTGAAGACTGCTTAGATTTTCCTAATATTCGCAACATCGAACAAATGGTTTACCAATCACCAGGAGGCTTTGAAGCGACACAAAAGGGCTATTTCTACCAACGTGCTCGTGAGCGCGATAAGGCTTTGGCACGGCGCATCATTAGTGGTGAAAGATTTCACCCAGCAACGCGTTCATTGTGGTTTTTCAGGCCAGATGGACCCTGCCCCGCTCAATGGTATGGTCAATGGAACACAGGACGCTACAAATCACACTGCTTCTTTTCACCATTAGCATCTGAATGTCCACGTTTATAAAAATAAGGAGTGAGAACAGAATGAGCGAAGAGAAAAATCATCGTCAAAAGGCGCCAATGACTGGTATGCCACCGTTTCAACCCTATCCACCTATGCCAATGCCAGGTTTTCAACCGATGCCACCCATGCAACCAATGCCCGCTCAACCTTTACCAGCAGGGCAATTTCAGCCGGGACCACCAGGTTTTCAAGGATTCCCCCCTCAAGCGCCGCAACCACCACAACAAGAGGGGTTGCTGCCACTGGAAGAATCATACGTTGAAAATATTTTGCGCTTAAATCGGGGCAAGGTTGCCACTGTCTACATGACTTTTGACAATAATGAACGCTGGAATGCAAAGATTTTCAAAGGGATAATTGAGGCTGCTGGACGCGATCACATTATTCTTAGTGATCCTGAAACAGAGAAGCGCTACTTATTGCTTACCATCTACTTAGATTACATTACCTTCGACGAACCCATTGAATATGACTATCCATTTAGTTAGCATAACCAGACAATGCCTTGACAACCTATGTCAGGGCATTGTCTGGTTCTCGGTTACTCTTTATAAAATTCAATAATTTCATTATCCATAATCATTTCCATGTAATTACCCGCATTGTCTTCAATCTCTCTAAAAACTAAATTAAATGGCATAAAGTATACGTATTGTCGAAGTTCTTCATGAGCCAAATCTCCCGTTATGCTTACGGATTCGCCACTATCCATACTTAATTGTAATTCTCCTAGTGATTCAATTATGTACGATGTACTCCCATCCTCAGCAAATTGCTCGTCCTCAATTAATGAGAACGTCATCATACCATTTGGCATATATTCTTCAGGGCTAGTATACCTTATTGTCGCTCGACCGCGCCGATTAATTTGAACAGAAAAACCACTTGACCAAGAATCATCATTAATTTCTACCATGCGCCAGTCACCATGGAGCGGATGACTTGGACTAAACAAAGAGACACATACAAGTATGACTGCGGCAATGCCAACGATTATGACTAGCGTTTTTCTATTTAGCAATCTTGAAGCATAGCTTCTTTCCGCACTAGCAAGCTCAGTCTCCTCATGCTCAACAAGCTCTTCCTCTACTAATTCAACTTCATCGTGATCTGAATGATGATCAGCTTGATTATGTTTCATTTCGTAAACCCTTCCTTTTTATAAGAGATGCACTGCAACTTTATACTAGCTTACTACAAAATATCCCATTTGTTAACAACGTTTTCTGTTCTCAAAAAAAATCAAGCATCCTTATTCCAGAGTGCTTGATCATTATCACAATAGTATTTGCCTAAAAATCCAGAAGTGAGCCATTGTTACGATACTCCTTTTGAATATCTTTTGGCTTATTTGATTGCTCATAACTTCCCATCATCTTCTGTAACTCAAGTTGTTCCGCTGTGGTGAGCTGAGGAGCTGTTTTCGGTTGAGGGTCAATGCGGTGCACCTCTTCATCTAAAATTAAATCCGTTAGTAGCTTTATAGCTCGAACATGCTCTTTCATCCGCTGCTCATCCCGAGTCTGTTGAGCTAATGCTAGCTCATTTGCAATTTTCTTAAGAATCTTATCCTGGCTAATAAACATTTCCTTCTCCCCCTTCCTTCCTATTATAGCTTGCTGCTTATCAAGCTGTATAGTGTCCTGACCCTTTAGTACAGATCAACTGACGTCAAAACTAAAGATTATTTTATTCCATGCTTAAGCTATATTAATATACGGATACACATGTGACAAGGAAGTCACCTGTGTTAGACGCCTGCAGTCGCGCTGACAGCGCACATTTAATTTGAACCAGCTACTCGAGCTCGGGCTGCTTTATTAAAATTCTTTGTTTGCGCAGATAAAAGCCGGGTTGTCTAACCCGGCTTTCCCGTTAGGTTCTTTAATTCAGTTGCCTTCGTCTCAATAATTGGCTGAAATGAAATAAAAATTGGTTTACTCGCTAGGAGCAAGACAATTGCTATACTGATAAAAACAGCAACAACAAAGTCAAAGCCATCATTTATTTGAATCGTCTCATATTCACGAAAGGCTTGAACAAAAAAGCCATGCAGTAAATAAACATAAATGGTCTGCTGTCCAAACTTTGTCAGACGATATGATTTTCGAGGTGTCCAAGCATAAAAACTAAAGGACAGGACAAATGCCACTAAATAAACCAATAAACGAATAAGCGCTCCTGAATTCGGGCGGTCAAGACTGGCATACGACCCGGATCCGAATAGCCATCCAATTTGAAAATCCGCGCCTATAAATAGAACGATAATTACACCCGCCATAACTAATAATGCAATCGCTCTGACTTTAGCTGAGCTTAGTCTGCGCAATTGCTCACTTGATAACCAATAACCAACCAAGAAGAAAGGAAAAAAGACAAACGTTCTTGATAAACTAAATTCATGTCCAATCCCATCCATGTAACCAATTAAAAGGCCAATTATAATTGTTAAACCTATTCCTAGTTTTGCCGGCAACCTCTTATAGAGAATTAAGAGGATATGCCAAGAAAACAAGCTAAGTAAAAACCATAGTGACCAATGTGGTTCAAAGAGCGGTGTGTCCCAGCCACTATCTGTCGTAAAATAATAAAGCGCAGTATAAAAGGTTTGAAAAATCAGATATGGAACAATAAGTTTACGAATTAAGCTCAATAAATATTTCGGTTCTCCAATACCTTTCGCAAAAAAACCACTTAATAATATAATTGCCGGCATATGAAATAAATAAATAAAACGATAAAGAGTTAAAAGCACTAGTGATTCAGTTGTTAACGGCTGAATTACATGACCAAACACAACTAGAAAGATTAGTATTAATTTCCCATTATCGAAAAATGCTTCACGCTGTTGCATGGTGTATGACCTCCAAAGTTAAGCTAATGACATTTTATTACCGTTTTATTTGTCAGATAAACCTACGGAGACCTTTCTTCATTTAATTGTTATCAGGCTGTTACCTGCTTGTAAACATACTTCAATAGCATGACCAAGTACTAATTTCGCTATATATTCAACCTTAGAAGCTTGCGATAGGGAGTGATCACTACAAAGAGCTTTGTCGAGAAGTTAAGCAGGCTTAGCTACTGTCAAGGTTAGAACATACTTGCAACTGACCCACATCCTGTGAACAAGAGGAGGTGTTTCTTGGGCCCTTGAGTGCTAAAGCGACACTAGAGGGAGTGAAAAGAAAATGACGATTTTCGACCTCTGGGTGAAAGTGAATTCATGGTCGCCTTGAAGATACAACGGGTCAGGGGCAATCATATAGACAATAGTCAAGTTCTATCGGTTAGTCTTGGCATGATGTTGTCGTGTCGTATTTGGTCATCTTTTAAACTGCGCAAGTTGAGTTAAACGTTATCAAGCTAGTTATCCATCATTCAGCGTATAGAACTCACTTCCCACACATATACATATTTTAAGTATGCAAACCTGCAAGCTAGTTAGTAAAGGTACAGCATCACCCTATGTGCTTCATTTTTATTAAATTCTAGTTTAATAGTATTGTTCCTACCTGCATAAGATAGTTTAAAGCTGTTATAAAAAGATGGAGGACATATATGAAAACACGCATTCTACTCATTACCTTACTTAGTTCCGTTGCTCTGCTTGGCTGCGCATCAGCACAAAGCCACGTACAGCAAGAGCCCATTCTACCCACTTTAACAATTCCATCACCAGAAATAGAAGCAGCTCCACCAATTACACAAATTATTACAACAGATCGTGTACTGGCACTTACATTTAATGGCGTTGGTGATGTAGCTGAAATGGCGCAGCTATTAGATTTACTTGATCAATTAAATATTAAAGCAACTTTTTTCATTCAAGGTGCAAAGATTGTCCAAGAACCCGAGCTAATCCAAGAATTAGTTATGAGAGGCCATAGTATCCAAAATAATACTTTAAACTATGTGTTAATTGAAGACCTGAATTACGAGCAGGCTTATCGTGAACTTGCGTTATCAAATCGGTTATTCGAGCAGCACTTTCATTTATACCCGGCATTCACTAGAAGTCGATCTAATAATAGCTCTGAACCGTTCCTACTAGCGGCAGCTCAACTGAATATGAATGTCGTTCAAGCAACGATGAACCTACCAGAAAAGGAAACAGATTCGGCGATTGAAATAGCCGAGTACGTTAGCCATAACGCTAGCCGTGGTGGAATTATTTCATTAAACTCGGCACTTATTGAAGAGCTTACTAAGACTGTCAAACTAATTAACGATGAAGTGGAAAAACTAGAGTATCGTCTGGTCAGTTTAGAAGAAGCAATGGTCAACCAATATACGCTCCACAACAAGCACGAAACCAATCAATTACAAATGAATTTAAATTTTCAAGCGATTGAGCCTAAGTTCATTACCACCTTCGAAACTGAAGAAAAATATATTAGTTTAACAATTGATGATTGGGCCAGTGATCAAACGATTAGCCAAGTGCTGGATATTCTTGACCACTATTCAATTAAGGCAACCTTCTTTCTTATTGGAAGCGGTGTTGAGAAACAGCCTCAGCTAGCACGCGCTATTCGAGAACGCGGTCATGAAATAGCCAGCCACACCTATTATCATCAGATTGTGACGGAGATGGAGCCTAATGAACTACAAGATGACCTAATTAGGACAGACGAGATTCTCACCCAAGCCCTTAGGGAAAAGCCTGCCAACTATTTTCGACCACCAACAGGTGAAATAGATGAAACAAGTGCACAAGTTATTTCAGCAGCTGGCGTCGATTATATTGTGCTAGTCGATGTGGCATCATGGGATTGGAATTTGACTATTAGTGCTGACGAGGTCTTTCAACGTATCGTTAACAATATTGAACCCGGGGGCATTATTACCATGCATATTTTAGATAATAGTCACACCCTTGAGGTCTTGCCTAGAGCAGTCGAATATCTTTTGGCGGAAGGCTATCAATTTAAGACTATTGGAGAAATGCTAGCAGAATAGGAGGTTGCGTATGCAAGAAAAAATTGTTCAACCCATTAACGATAGAAGACTACTTTCCTTCGTACCTGGTCGGAATTTGCAGGACAGGAGAGGGTTAAGCGAAGCTATTGACGGCCAGCATAATAAAACGGGTACCCGCTTTGTCGCTAGCTTTGCCGTTGCATACCGCAGCCCACGTATGAAGAAAAAAGCACCGGCGCAATGCTGTAACTTATCGCGATCAGGAATGTTAATGAAACTTAAGTCTTCAGAATGTGTTATGCCAATGGAGGGCGGCAAGCTATCGCTTACCTTTACCATACCGCAAGCCACTCTTCAGGATGGCTTTGAAGGACGGGTAGTTATTCAAGCACGGGTTACCCGTGTATTCAAACAAGTAGAGCAAGATCAGCTTGTTTGGTATGTTGCGGTTTGCTTCGCACAATCACTTGATAGTTATTTTCAGAAAGGGAGCTGGTCTCAGTTAGCTATCTTTGCCAGCTTAGCACTAGTAATTATAATACTGGTCATTATCTTTTCTAAATTTAATAGTTTTGTTTATTTGCGTTTTTATCGACTCGGTTCATTATATAGCCTAATGGCTGCTACCTTTTTGCTTAGCAGGTATCTGCTAGGTCTATGCTATCGAAATAACCCAATAACGCCAAACTATTTGCCAAGTGTCTCAATTATTATTCCCGCTTTCAATGAAGAACTGTGGATAGAACGAACCATTCTTAGCTGTATGAATCAAGACTATCCAATTGAAAAATTAGAAGTCATCGTGGTTGATGATTGCTCTACAGATCGAACAGCTCTTAACATTCAAGCAGCAATTCGTCGAATTAACAAAGTTGGGCAAGCATTCCAAACGGAAACGCGCCTTTCCTTTCTCCCTTTACAGCAAAACATAGGTAAACGTGGTGCACTGCTTGCAGGTGTTAAGCAAGCGCAGCATGAATTAGTCACTTTTGTCGACTCGGATAGTTTTCTCGAACCTGATGCCATCCTGCATCTCGTTCAGCCTTTTCAAGATCCTAAAATGGGTGGTGTTACAGGGAGAACCGAAGTCGAGAATAAACATACTAACATGTTGACAAAGCTTCAAGCTGTTCGTTATTACATTGCATTTCGAATTATGAAAGCGGCCGAGTCGATTTTTGACGCCGTTACTTGTTTATCCGGTCCGATATCCTGCTACCGCAAGTCACTCATCTTGAAGTATGCTGACGCTTGGCTCAATCAACGTTTTTTTGGTCAGAAGGCAACTTTTGGCGATGATCGTAGTATGACAAATTTCATTTTACAAGATCATCGCACCTGTTATCAGGATCGTGCTATTTGCTCTACCATTGTGCCATCAAAATACATGAGTTTTTTAAAGCAACAGATGCGCTGGAAACGTTCTTGGCTTAGAGAATCTTTACGCGCACTTAAATTCATTTGGAAAAAAGAGCCGTTTATGCAAGTCTTGTTTCTATTTGGGCTCATTGTACCAATTATCTCACCCATTATTGTTTTTTATAATTTAATTTACATTCCAATTAGTTATTTGATCTTTCCAAAAACCTTTGTCCTCGGCATCGCATTAATGGCATTATTAATAAGCTTCACCCACTTGTTGTTTAAAAGAAGTAAGCTTTGGTTATTCGGTATAGTATTTGTTATTATTTATGAATTTGTTTTACTTTGGCAAATGCCCTATGCTTGGCTAACATTCTGGAAATCTACTTGGGGAACTCGTGCGACGCCAGAAGATGTCCTGGCGATCGAACGCAGGTTTATGTATCGCTTTCGCAAAAACAGGATAAATGAGCAGCTAGTAGAGGAGGTTAGTCAATGACCACCTCACTAGAGCAGCTTTCATTGGCTAGAAAGAAAAAAAAGAGCAAAATAAGCAAAACGTGCTTTCAGCTGATTGTGATAGCAATCATTACCTTTTTCTTATATGACAACCTTTTTTTTACGAGCCACTATCAACCCGTTGCTAACGAGAGGCTAACCAACACATTGGGATTTATTGCCCTTGCATACTCAGATGTTAGTCAAGATGGCGCTGGTGGTTCAATCAGTCATGCTAAACTCGCTGACCAATTAACAGCATTTAAAGCCCTTGGATTTGAAACCATCTCGCAGCAAGATATCTTATCGTTTTATAATGAAAATACTAGGCTGCCAGAACGCGCACTTTTTTTATCATTTGATCACCTGCAAGTTGAATCTAGTGCATTTATTCACGGATTGCTAGAGGAGTTAAATTATCAGGCTACTCTATTCACATATGCCAATCAATTCGAGAGCAAATCACGATCTGAACTGACAGCCCGCCAATTAGAAAGGCTACTTGCAAGCGGCTATTGGGAGCTTGGTTCAAATGGCTTTCAATTAACTTATATTAACGGTTTTAATGAGAGTGGTATGTATTTGGGTGAACGAAGTGATGGGACTGTCAATCAGGAGCCATTAAGCTATTTTAATCATAGCTTAACTGATTACTTGCGCGATCCATTTTTCATCCCGAGAGAGTCGCGGAGCGAGATGGAAGACAGGATTAAGACCGAATATGATCAAGCTTTTGCAACTTACAGTAAAATCTTTGCTGATCCTCCCAGTGTCTATGCCCTTTCACGACCTAATGTTTTATTTACCACGATGGAAGAGGATGTAGCAGCAATCAATGAATTGATGATTAGGCAATATTACCATATAAACTTTAACCGTAATCGGTCAGGCTATAATCAACTGAATGACAATCCATTTGATCTATCACGTTTACAAGTTAGCAGTGATTGGTCTGTTGCTAACTTACTCATGCGCATTCAAGCAGAGACTGGTTGGCAATTCACAATTAAGTCGGACAATTCTCGTCATTGGGATGTACAAGCCGGTGTTATTCAATTTGACCAAGAGCTCATTGAACTCACATCCTTTCCAGATCAACTAGTCGAAGTATCTTTTGCAGAAAATCTTCCGAACACCTTTACAATAAGCTATCAACTTAAACAAGATCCTATCAATGAGCAAATTGCATCGCTTTGGAATCTAGAAAGAACCGAGGGTATCCATGTAGCTATCGATAATGAACAGATTAAAGTTTATACGACTGATGCCCACAACATCTTACATTCGTTAGTCAGTAGACGCATAACATATTTAACAAATGGTGAGCCAGACACGCTTGCAAACCTATCACCATACTTCACCGCTATCCAGGTAAAGTATCAATCACCACAAGAGTTGTCGACCCTTAGTATGAGCATTAATTTATCAGATGATATGTTAACGATCTCAGTCAATGACTGGTCAACGACCGTTGCTCTACCATTCACAGCTAATCAATATCAATTAACCTTTTCAGGACAAGCACTTGTACAGCATGCGCCAATTTCAGAAATGGTCATTTCTTCATTAAATATTAAGAGCGATAATCAATTTATCTATCCCTACCGCACTGAGCAACAACCTTTTCTGCATAGTTTTACAAGTTTCCTAGCAAAACTACTTTTTCAGGAAAACCGTTCTTAATTCTAATCGATCGGAGCTACCCACGTGAATAATGAAAAAATAGCTATACTCGGGCTCGGCTATGTTGGACTTCCCTTAGCCATTGCTTTCGCCGACCATTACCCAGTCATTGGATTTGATATTGATAATCAAAAGGTTGAACAGCTTCGGCTAACACACCAAAGTGTAAGGCTCCGTTTATCAACACAGGTAAGTAGTCTAGTTAACGCAACCGTCTACATTGTTACCGTGCCTACCCCCATCTATATTGATAATCGTCCCGACTTAAGACCGCTCATCTCAGCTACAGAATTAATTGCTGCTGTACTGAAGCAAGGAGATTTAGTTATTTATGAATCGACTGTTTATCCCGGAACGACCGAAGAAATTTGTATACCTTTGTTAGAACAGCAATCAGGGTTACGCGTTGGTCAAGACTTCAAAGTGGGTTACTCCCCTGAGCGAATAAACCCAGCTGATGACACACATACCTTGACAACTATACCAAAAATCGTTTCTGGAACAGATGCCATTGCTTTACAACGTGTTGAACAGCTCTATCAATCAATTCTGCTAGCAGATGTCCATCCCGTTTCTTCAATTAAGGTTGCTGAAGCAGCAAAAGTTATTGAAAATGCACAACGTGATATAAACATCGCCTTTATGAATGAGTTGTCGGTTGCCTTTCACCATATGAACATCGACACAACAGAAGTGTTAGCTGCGGCAGCAACTAAGTGGAATTTCATACCGTTTTCCCCTGGTCTAGTTGGTGGTCATTGTATTGGGGTTGATCCTTATTACTTCATCTACAAGGCTGGTCAGCTCGGTTACCCCTCCCCTTTACTTTCTGCGGGGCGAAAAATTAATGAAGGGATGGGGCAGTTTATTGTGCAACAAGTTATTAAGCGGTTAATCACAGAAAATAATCAGTTACCAATTAAACGCATTGGCGTTCTCGGCATTACTTTTAAGGAAAATTGTCCTGACATTCGCAATTCTCGGGTTGTTGACATTATTCGGGGATTGGAGGAGTATCAGATTGAAGTGATCGTCCATGATCCAATCGCTGACCTTGCTGAGGTTGAAGAACAATACGACATTAAACTTTCCACTCAACATGCCCTTGTTAATTTAGATGCTTGTATCGTTGCTGTTTGTCACAAAACGTTTACAGAAATGTTCTCTCCAAGCGACTTTAAGCAAGCACTATGTACCGGACGTCATACTATCTTTGATTTAAAAGCAGCATTTAATAAAAGACAATTGGTTGAAAACGGACTCTTTGTATGGCGCCTTTAGGGCGCGTTTTTTTAAATTAAAGTCCTGAGCTCTACCGACATTTAGCTAAAGCGTAACGCACAAATATCCTCTTTGATAAATTCACTGTATTTTAATTGCACCAAATGTTTAAACTGTTAAAGTTCCCTCTTCATTATCGTAGTACGCTTTTAATTCGTTTTATGCTATGATTATGTTTAGCTGACATAGTACATATCGAAGGAAGTGACTTTAATTGCTTGAGCAAAAACCGTTTAAATTTTTAGTCTATACAATCCTTATTTTCACCTTAATCTTTTTAATTAACTTAACTGGATTTGTTTTCTATCCAGTGGGGCGTTTAATTGCAGCAATTGCAGTACCTATTATCGGCGCTGGATTTTTGTTTTACATAACCAATCCCTTTGTTAATCTACTTGAGAAGTATAAAGTTAAGCGGATCTTTGCTGTGCTAATTGTTTTTCTTGTCTTAATTTTAATTGTGTTTTTCAGTATTTACTTTATTGTCCCGCCTTTGCAGGAACAGTTTAGTCGTTTAGTAGATAATGCTCCACAGATGGCCACCTATTTTGAAGACTTATTCGAGCTTTGGCAAAACCGCCAAGAGTTCATACCTGCAAGCATTGAGGATTCAATTCAGAATGTATTAGATAACTTTGATTCGTATGCTGAAGCGATCATGAGCTCGCTCTTTAGTTTTATTGGTTCATTCTTTAGTTTCGTCTTTTCGTTTGTGTTAATTCCGTTCTTCCTCTTTTTCATGCTTAAAGATGGACAAAAGTTTATTCCCTTTATCTCAAGCTTTCTAAGTAAATCGAAGGCAGATAGCTTGGCTGTGCTATTAAAAAACATTAATATTACCTTAGCCTCTTTTATCCAAGGGCAATTCTTTATTAGCTTTTGCCTAGGTATTCTTTTATATATTGGCTACCTGATTGTCGGCTTAAATTATGCGCTCATGCTCGCGATATTCGGGCTCTTTATGAATATGATTCCATTTGTCGGTCCGTGGATTGCAGCAGTACCCGCTATTATCATTGGCTTCTTTCAAGACCCAATGATTGGTGTCTGGACAGCAGTTATTATGATTGTAGCACAACAACTTGAAAGTATTATCTCACCAAATATTATGGGCAAGGTGCTAAAGATTCATCCACTTACGGTTTTAACGCTAATCCTAACTGCGGGTTCAATTGCGGGCTTCATCGGTCTTCTTTTTGCCGTACCAGCTTATGCAGTAGCGCGTACAATTGTTAATCATTTCTATCTCATTTACACCAATAAGCGCCCGTTCGGAAAGAAAAATTTATTTTAACACTTAACACACCATTTTTGTCTGTTATCAATAAGTTTTAAAAGATTCTGGTCCATTTAGCTGTCGATTTTCACTAGCTAAGAATAAAAACTTGAGTTCTAATAGTCGAGCTCAAGTTTTTTTATGTTAAACTGGATGTTGAACTTATGGAAGAAACCATGATTAGAAAGGTGTATATTATGGACTTACAATCTGCAAGAACATTACTTAGAAATTACTTTGGCTATGATGCTTTTCGCAAAGGTCAAGAACCATTAATTCAAGCAGCTTTAAATAACGAGAACGCATTAGGCATCATGCCTACTGGTGGTGGAAAATCGATTTGTTATCAGATTCCCGGTATTCTACTTGATGGTACAGCCATTATTATTTCACCCTTAATTTCACTGATGAAGGATCAGGTTGATAGTCTTGAAACAATTGGCATTCATGCCACTTACATAAATAGTACTTTGTCAAAAGAGACTTACGAGGTCAGAATGCGACAGTTACAACAAGGCGACTATGACTTTGTCTATGTCGCACCCGAGCGGTTTGATTCTGAACACTTCTTCACAATTATTAACCAGATTCCAATTAGTTTTATTGCCTTTGATGAAGCCCATTGTATTTCTCAATGGGGGCACGACTTTCGACCGAGCTATCGATCCATTATCGAAACATTAACAAAATTACACCATATCCCGTTCCTAATGGCGTTAACTGCAACAGCGACTCCCGAAGTTATTCAGGATATTCAAGTATTGCTTAACATTGCTGACAGCAATGTCATTAATACCGGATTTGCCCGTCCAAACCTATATTTCCACCTTATCAAAGGGCAGGACAAGCAGCAATTTATGCTTAACTATTTAAAGGAACACGCACAGGAGGTCGGCATCGTTTACGCACCGACACGGAAACTAGTTGAATCTACGTACTCCTTTCTTGTAAAAAAGGGCTATCAGGTTGCCTATTACCACGCGGGTCTCTCAGAAGAGCTACGAAAGAATGAACAAAATAAGTTTATAAACGATGAGGTTCAAGTAATGGTAGCTACTAATGCTTTTGGGATGGGCATTGATAAATCAAATGTCCGCTATGTGATTCATTACAGCCTGCCTATGAACATTGAAGCTTATTATCAGGAAGCTGGCCGCGCCGGGCGAGATGGTGAACCAAGTGACTGTATCCTGCTTTATTCTGGTCAAGATTCGCACCTGCAAAAATTCCTCATTGAACAATCGCTTTTAGATGAGGAGAAGAAGTCCTTGGAGTACAAGAAGCTTCAAGCAATGATTAATTATTGCCATACCGAAAATTGCCTGCAAGAATATATATTAAACTATTTCAATGCGGATCAGCGTGTTGTCGCTTGTAACAATTGCTCTAATTGTACCCACACAGGTACGAAGATTGATCGTACACGTGATGCTCAAATGGTATTATCGTGTGTCATGCGGATGAATCAGAAGTTTGGTGCGGGACTTACTGCGCAAGTGTTAAAGGGGTCAAAAAATCAAAAGGTAAAACAGTTTCATTTTGATCAGCTGTCAACCTATGGTTTAATGCGTAATCGAACGGAAAAAGAAATTACCCAGTTTATTCACTTTTTAGTGGCAGAAGGTTACTTATCGACAGGTGATCAACGTTTTCCTATTCTCCAGCTAACAAAAGAAGCAACGCGAATCCTTAAGAATGAGGTGAAGCTCCATGTAAGGGAAACACACATTAGCCAACATGATGAATCAGATTATAACGATGATCTGTTTGAACAACTCCGCGCTCTTAGAAAAGAAATGGCCGAGCAAGAGGGCGTACCACCTTACATCCTGTTCTCAGATGCTACGTTAAAGGAAATGTGTCGACGACTCCCACAATCGAAAGAAGCGATGCTTTTAATTAAAGGGGTAGGACTTAAGAAGTTTGATCAATATGGCGAGCCCTTTCTAGAAAGAATTGCATTAAACAGTCAGGAGACACCAAGCTATTTGATTAGCTACCAGCTCTATCAGCAGGGGTTAGATCTAGATACTATTGCTGCCAAACGCTCCATTCAAGAGCAAACGGTTGCCAGTCACCTGTTCCAAGCCTTCCAATCAGGCCACGAACTTACCTGGTCAGATTTTTTTGATCAAGAAACAGAGGATGCTGTCCTTGATGTCTATAAACAACTAGATGAACCAAAGCTGAAGCCGATTAAGGACATGGTGCATGATCAGATTAGCTATACAGCTATTAAAGCTATTTTAGCAAAGCATGACCTGCTCCAAATTAAACATTAATATATTACCACCAGTTTAGCTAATTAGAACTGGTGGTTTATTATGTAATAGAGCTTAATTAACAAAACCTAAATCACGTTTGCGTTAACCTGAAGCTACTTTTCTAACCGCTCGTTTATGCACTCATCATTAGCAACTACTCAAACATTTACCCCTTCTGAAATTTAATAAAATCCTATTATTAATTGAATAAGTTATCGAAAAAAGTTCAAAAAAGAGCTAAGTCACAGTCGAACTGTGGCTTAGCCCTATTCACTTATTCTGTTAATGCCCAAGCGCCTTTTCTGAAGACAGGCTCTGTCTTGCCATCAGGGGTTACGCCATCAATGTCAAGCTCAGCTGAGCCAATCATAAAATCAACATGAACCAGACTATCGTTAACACCATGCTTGTCTAATTCTTCATCATTCATCGCAGAACCGCCTTGAAGACTTGTTGGATAAGCCTTACCGAGGGCAATATGACAAGATGCATTTTCGTCATACAGTGTATTGTAAAAAATTAACCCAGATTGCGAAATTGGCGATGCATCTGGTACTAGTGCTAATTCCCCTAGACGTCTTGCACCATCATCAGTATCTAATAAATGCTTCAAGGTTTCATAGCCCTGTTCGGCACTGAAATCAACTACCTTGCCCTTTTCAAAGGTTAAGCTAAAGTTGTCAATCATGTTGCCACCATAAATTAATGGTTTTGTACTTGAAACCGTACCATTTACGCCATACTTATGTGGTAAGGTGAAAACCTCTTCCGTTGGCATGTTTGGATTAAAATGGCGGCCATCTGGCGTCTTCGCTCCGCCACCTTTCCAAATATGTCCTTCTGGTAAATCAAATGTTATCTCAGTACCTGGCGCTGTAAAGATTAGCTTCGTATAGGCTTTGTTATTGAGCACCTCACGCGCTTCCTTTAAGCCTGCATTGTGCGCTTCCCAAGCAGCAATTGGATCATCATGATCAACACGAACGATTTTAAAAATCTGCTCCCATAGCTTTTCTTTAGCAGTTTCTTTATCCTCACCAGGGAAGATCTTTTGTGACCAATCCCCTGTTGGGACAGAGACAATTGACCAAGGAATCCGATCATTCATTGTGTATTTTGAAAATTCCTTCATTGCTATTGCATTAGCTTTGGTTGCCTTTGCTATTTTAGCCGGATCAACATCCTTAAGTAAGTCAGGGTTGGTCGAACGGACTGATAATAGAGCGGCTCCATCCTCAGCATAGCTTAAGAATTTATCGACATGCCATTGTGGTACTGTCGTCAGTACTTCTTCTGATGCGTGCTGATACCGTAGTAAGGTAAGCTCATCATCCTGCCAATTAATCATGACATCTTTAGCACCCAGCTCATAGGCTTTCTTCACTAAAATCCGAGTGAACGCAACACCTTCGATTGATGAATTAATCATCAGTGCTTGATCTTGCTTAATATTTACACCCATTCTAAGTGCTAACTCTGCATATTTTTCGAGAAATTTTGTTTCTGCCATTTAAATACCTCCACTAATTTGTAATTACGAAACAGTTGCTAACGAATAACTTATCTAACATAGTTAACCTTCATTCAGTAGGGAATATTTCCTATCTTCCCTACTGATTGGCATACACCCAAAGTATGACCAAGGCGCGGACTCTTAAGGAATCGGACTGTTACTAAACGTTGATCCCCTCCCCACTATGCATACTTATATTCTTATGGAGGGGAGGTTTGTAGACAATTAACCAATGATAAATTCATCAACTATTCAGATTCTTTTATTATACATGAACTGTTTCGGATTATGAAATATTCTATTACATCATTATTGTTGCTCAAGCTCTTCAACCAACATTGAGAGCTCTTCCCAGCGTTCCAGCTTAGTAGTTAGTTCAGCTTCGAGTTCAAGCTGACAATCGTAATGCGTTCGAACCCCTTCGGCATCTGCACCTGCAGTTATGACAGCCTGTTTTTCTGTTTCTATCTTTTCCTCTAGTGCGGTAATCTCATCTTCAATTGTGTCCCATTCCTTTTGCTCATTATAGGATAACTTTCGCCTTCTCGCTTTTTTAATTGGCGCTTTGGTCTGATGTGGCTCCTGCGCTTGGCTTTCCTGCTCAATCAATTGTAAACATTCCGAATAGTTTCCATAAAACGAATGGATGGTTGCCTGTTGTTCAAAGTAAAACAGTTGCTCAACGACTCGATCTAAAAAGTAACGATCATGCGAGACTGTAATAACAACGCCAGGAAAAAGGTCGAGATAATCCTCAAGAATAGCTAAGGTTTGTGTATCTAGGTCATTGGTCGGTTCATCAAGCAATAACACATTGGGCTCTTCCATTAATATCTTAAGCAGATAAAGTCTTCTCTTTTCCCCACCTGACAATCGACGAATTAGCGTCCATTGCTGACTACGTGGGAACAAAAAGCGCTCCAGCATTTGCTCGGCCGTTATTGTCGTTTCATCTGCGGTTTGAATGATATCAGCCGTTTCCCGAATGTACTCAATTAGTTTCAAATCCTCATCCATTTCACGATAGTCTTGTGTGTAATAGCCAAACTTAACGGTAGAGCCAATCTCAATCATTCCTTGATCTGGCTGAATAAGCCCAGCAATCATGTTAAGTAAGGTCGTTTTTCCACTTCCGTTCTCTCCAACAATACCAATTCGATCGCCCGGCTTAATTAAAAAACTAAACGGCTTGACTACCTGGACACTGTTATAGCTCTTCTCAACATCGACTAGTTCAATAACCTTCTTGCCAAGTCGAGTTGTTCCGACTCCAACTTCAAGCTGATTCTGTTTGGTATCAAAGCTTTCTTTTTTCATTGCCTCAACACGGTCAATACGGGCTTTTTGCTTGGTTGTTCTTGCCTTAGCACCTCTTTTTAACCAAGCGACTTCCCTTTTTAGGGTATTTGCATGCTTTTGCTCATCTTGTGCTGCTAATTGAAGACGTTCCTGCTTCTTCTCTAGGTACGTTTCATAATTGCCTATGTATTGATAGAGATTGCCTAAATCAAGTTCATATATACGATTAGTGACACGATTTAAAAAATAACGATCATGGGTAACAAGTAAAATCGCGCCTTTATAGCTTGGCAAAAATTGCTCGAGCCACTCAATACTTTTATGGTCAAGGTGGTTCGTCGGTTCATCTAAAATCAGCAAGTTAGCTGGTTGAATAAGCGCTTTGGCAAGTGCGACACGTTTCTTCTGTCCTCCTGAAAGCTGGTCAATTGGTTGGTGAAACTGTGTAACACCTAACTTAGTGAGAATTGTTTTTGCCAATGTATTTGCGTCCCAGGCAGCTATCTCATCCATTCGTTGCTGTGCTCGACTAAATTGCGTCTGACTTTGCTTATCGTCAGGGGTTGTTGTTAACTTAAATAATGCTTGCTCATACTCACGTAAGGCAACCATCACGGCTGCTTCTCCTGAAAAAACCTCGTCAAGTACGGACTTAGCAAAATTGAGCTCAGGCTCCTGGGCTAAATAAGCAACGGTAAAATCCTTCGCATGCTTAATAGTACCTGCATCCTTCACGTCTTTTCCTGCTAGTACATTTAGAAAAGTAGTTTTCCCTGTCCCATTTACACCAACTAGACCAATTCTCTCGCCTACTCCAATTGAAAAGGAAAGCTGATTAAATAGGATCTTATCTCCATATGATTTTGATAATTGTTCAACTGATAAAATTTCCAAACTGATCGACCTCATTTCTTCTCTTAGTTGAGTATAGTATACAAAAACCTTTCTAACAAATATAATGAAAATCTTCAATTAGATGCGTAGTTTACTGACTGTTAATTTCTCATAAATTAAATGATCGGTTTCGATTATTTTGTGAACAAACGCCTACTCTTATCATTAAAGTTTGATCTATTTTCCTGTCAGCTTAGTTAATATGATGTATAATAGAAGAGCAGTTTCAGCTAGCAAATAATTAATGGAAAGTGAGCTTGAAGCATGGGACGAAAATGGAATAACATTAAAGAAAAGAAAGCCAATAAGGACAAAAACACTAGTCGTATTTATGCAAAGTTTGGTCGAGAGATATACGTAGCCGCTAAACAAGGAGAACCTAACCCTGATTCAAATCAAGCATTAAAATTTGTATTAGAACGTGCTAAAACATACAGTGTTCCTAAGCATATAATTGATCGAGCTATTGAAAAAGCGAGTGGCGGCGGCGATGAAAGTTATGACGAATTACGCTATGAAGGCTTTGGACCAAGCGGATCAATGGTAATTGTCGATACGTTAACTAATAATGTCAATCGGACTGCGGCCGAAGTGCGAACAGCTTTTAATAAAAATGGTGGCAATATGGGTACCAGTGGCTCCGCTGCCTATATGTTTGATGCAACAGCTGTCCTCGGTATTGAGGGTCAGTCAGTGGATCAGGTTTTAGAGCTATTAATGGAAGCCGATGTTGATGTCCGTGATTTAATTGAGGAAGACGATGCTGTTATTATTTATGCGGAGCCCGACCAATTCCATGTTGTTCAATCTACCTTAAAAGAACAAGGAATTGAAGAGTTTACTGTGGCAGAATTAACCATGCTACCACAAAATGAGCTATCACTAGCAGGCGATGATTTGGTCCAATTCGAAAAAATGATTGATGCTTTGGAAGATCTAGATGATGTTCAACAGGTTTATCACAATGTTGAAATCGATTAATTGACCAAGAAACTAACAACTATCGGGTAGCGATACAAAAAAGCGTCTTTGCTCACTTTAAGAGCACAAGGCGCTTTTGCGTATAAAGCTTTTATTTCAAACAGTGTTGGCAAGATAATTACCTAAAATTAGGAATAATAAATACAAACATTTGCTTACCCAATACTATTTGATGAAGAACCCGTATAATGCTATAGAATTGGTGAGATTAACCGGGCAACCGATTCTTTAAAACGAATGCGTAGTGACCGTTGTTGATAGGCTTCGAATGTGAGTAAATATGAGTTATCCATGTCTTTTTGGAAATGCTCAATTAACTCGGCAGCTACCTTTTCACTATACAAGAATGCATTTACCTCAAAATTGAGCTGAAAGCTTCTGACATCAATGTTAGCCGTTCCAACTGAAGCAAGCTTACCATCAACGACAATTGTTTTGGCGTGAAGAAAGCCATTCTGATAAATATAGACCTTTGCTCCTGCTTCAAGCATATTGCCAATATAGGAGTATGTTGCCCAATAAACAAATGGGTGGTCTGGTTTATTAGGAATCATAATTCGGACATCAATACCTGACAAGGCTGCGATTTTAACAACATCAGCTAAGCTTTCATCAGGAATAAAGTAAGGCGTTTGAATATAGACATATTCCTCTGCCTCCATAATCATTTTTATGTAACCATATTTAACTTGCTCCCATTCAGAATCAGGACCACTTGAAACGATCTGCACACCGACATCCCCACGTGGAATTGCTTCATAGTAGGAAGGTTCATATTGAAGAATTTGGTTCTTTGAGGCTTGGTTCCAATCAAGAATAAAGCGCGTTTGCATGTTCGTTACTGATTCACCTACAATCCGAAGATGTGTGTCACGCCAATAACCAAATTTACGATTCTCACCCAAATACTCATCGCCGATATTAAAACCACCTATGTAACCAATTTGTCCGTCAATAATTGCTAATTTACGGTGATTACGATAGTTTATTTTAAAGTTAATCTTCGGAATTAATGACGGGAAGAATGATTCAACCAAAACACCGGATTGTTTTAACGCACTAATAAATTTACGACTTAATCGCCTTGAGCCCATATCATCATACAAAAAGCGAACGGTAACACCTTCTTGTGCTTTTTTCATTAAGGCCCGTCCAATTCGCCAGCCTAAATTATCACTACGAACAATGTAATAGATAATATGGATATGATGTTGCGCTCGCTCAATATCTGCTATTAATGCATCAAATTTAGCTTCACCATCATTAAATATCTCAACCTCATTTTCTTGAGTTAGAATAGCATCATTATTACGTAGATGTAAGTAGAATAAATCCTTATGTTGCTGATAATGGTCTGGGATTGGGAAACTATCTTCATCTAATAACTGTAACTGATTCTCAACCGCCTTTCTTACGCCAAGTTTACTCTTATTATCCCAAATGAATAGCTTTTTTCCAGTTAACTTGCGACCGAAAATAAAATAGAGAAAGATCCCGCCGACCGGTACAAATGTAAACACAAGAAGCCAAGCCCATGTCGACATTGGGTTTTTTCTTTCTAAAAAAACAATTGTAAAAGCTAATGCTATATGCATAAATACAAATAGTCCAAGAATAATTGTAACTAAATCCAAGTCGTTCTCCTCCTTGTCCACCTTATCCTCAATATAGCATAATTCCCCTATAAAAAGCACCTAATAGCTACCTTCACTCTCATAATTTTCAAACTACTGATCATTTCATTGACAGCGACGTGAAAGTCTTTTACGCTATAAGCATAGCTTTCCCATAAAGGTCAGAAAGGAAACTCTTTTCATGTGGTCGCTTTTAAAAAAACAAATGCATCCAATGGATTTTGTTCTTATCATTTTTTTGGTTGTCCTGTCTTTTATCCCAGTTTTGTGGTTTACCGTTTTTCATGCTAGTGCCTTTAATTCAGATGCCAACACAATCGCCGTTTTGTCGATAAATGGTCAAGTTGTTGATGAATTCATACTAGCTGAGGATACACCACATCAAGAAATTACATACTACCCTAATGAAGGACAATATAATATTATTGAAATAGATGGTACGCGTATCCGCGTAAAAGAGGACAATAGTCCAGACCAAATAGCTGTCCAAACAAGTTGGATTGAACGGCCTGGACAAACAAGTATTTGCCTACCTCACCGGTTAATTATTGAAATTAAGGGTGAAAGTAATTATGATGATGACGTGATTTATTAATCTATTAATAAATCACGTCTTTTAGCTGCCCGCTTCTCCCCTTTTATTCTTAACAAACCGTTTTGGAATGATGCTGTTAGCGTTGCTGGATTTACCGTTGTTGGCAAAGCTACTACCCGCTCTAGCTCACGTTGATATTGCTGGTAATGATAGGATTGCGTCTGATCATCTTTTCGTTCTGCTATTTCTTCTTCCTTTACTTTAATCATAATGCGATCCTGCTCTATCATTAATTTAACGCGGTCCTTCCCCACCCCTGGAAGTTGAAATGTTACTTCCCAATCTTGCTCATTTTGGTTTACATAAGTTGGAATATGGTTGTTTTGAAAAAATTGATCAATTGAAGCGAGTATGCTATCTTCGGGATAGCCCTGAAACATTTCATCCATCTTCTTCACCCATTGACGAGCCATCGCTAATAGATCACGATCCTGTTCTGACATTGCTCATCCCTCCCATTCTAACTTAATTTATGCATTCCCAAGTGAAAATGTTCATTTACCTAGCCAAACTTCTGCGTTTTATTTTTTTTCGATTATCATGATTATTATGAATAATTCACTTCAATTAACGCTCACAATTAATCACACTGACATCAAAATAATTTGCTTCTTTCTAATACCTATACTATTGGCAATCTTCTTTTAAATATCTTATAATGAGGAGCACAACCTTGTTTTATTTTTCGTGTTTAGGGAATATATATGAGCACACAAACTAATTTTGAATGGGTGTTTACAATGACTCGACAGAAGCGCAAGCTGTTTATTACGATAATTCTCATCATAGCCGGATTAATTGGGCTAGTTATTTTCATTTTCAGACCAAATCCACTTCATCAGACAACCACGATTGAACCTGATGGCGACAGAATTGATGACTTAATTGAGCAGGTTGAAAACATGGATGAAGAAGTACAAACAGCAACAAATGATTTATCACAAAATCTTAAAGATGCTGTTGAACAAACGCTGACCATTTTTACTCGAACTGACTATCGTATTACTGCGTTAGGGGATTCATTAACACAAGGTGTCGGTGATGAGAGTAACGGTAATGGTTATATTGGTGTTCTTGAGCGCCGACTCAGTGACCACGATTATCGTGTGAGATTTGATAATTTTGGGAGGCGTGGTAATCGGACTGACCAATTACTTACTCGTTTAGACGAGGAAAATAGTATAAAACGCTCTGTAGAACGGGCAGATATTGTGCTAATTACAATCGGTGCAAATGATATTATGCGAATTGTTCGTGAGAATTTCCTTGATTTAAATGAGGATGCTTTTGATCTTGAACGCACGAGTTATGAAGAACGTCTGACCGATATTTTTGAAAAGCTTAATGAATTTAATCCTGATGCAGAGATATTCCTAATTGGATTTTTCAACCCTTTTGAAGGCTATTTCAATGAGGTCGCTGCACTTGAAGATATTCTAATTTCTTGGAATCAAACAAGTGAAGCTGTTGCAGAAAGCTATCTGAACGGGCATTATATTAGTATTCGAGACCTCTTTCAGTTGGAACAGATCAACCTACTTGCAGATGACAACTTTCATCCAAATGCAACAGGTTACTCGCTGATGGGCGCGCGTGTTTTAAATGAAATTATTCCAACGCTAGAGCAGCTTTCCATGGAGCAAGAGGAGAATGTGGAAGGTAATAATGCTTCATTAGAATAAAAGATTATCCAGAGAAGAAGGTGCGATCGAAATGGCTAATGAGAAGACTGAAACAAAACGAAACTGGAAGCAATATTTTCTTGGCCTTTTCGGATTAAATCTATTGGTCTTTACTACCTTAATTGTTTTCCTTATGGCCACACCACCAAGATCCGATACTTTACCGTTCCCACAATCAATTGATGAACCAGGCGCTCAGTTTAGAGTCGAATCTACTAAAGCAGATTTGAATGAGTTAATTAATGATTACTTAGATCAAGTTCTACTTGCAGACAATGCCGACTTTTCAATCTGGATTGATGAGGATGTCCATTTGACCGGTGCATTTCGAGCCTTTGGCGTACCTATTCCATTGAATGTAAGAATGGAGCCCGTTGTACAGGCTAATGGAGACCTTGTGTTAACCATGACTGAAATGTCACTTGGCTTACTAGATTTACCGAGCAATCGTATTCTACACTACATTAATCAGCAGGTAGAAACACCCGAATGGCTTTATTTTGATTCTGAGAATGAGCAGCTATATGTCGCGATTACCCAAATAGATATTCAAAGCAACTTCCGCTTTAGTTTACAAGAACTAGATTTAACTGATGACCGCATTGCGTTTCTAATCAAGATTCCCAGAGCAGGAGCCGTCTCAGCTGAATAATATTCTGACTCAAATTGTCGTTCACTTCCAAAGGCTACAGACGGCATGAGAAGCGGTTGGGCCGGACATAGCAATCATGTCGTTTGGCTAGCCAAGGTTTTTTTAAGATTTGCTAACCAATATGAAAGTACCCGTTCATTTTACTTATAATGAACGGGTACTTTTAGTAGAATGCGTATTAAATATGCTTACACCAGCAATGCTGAGACAATGCCAACTTTACTGCTTCCAGTCTATTTTAATATCACCAATATCACTATATACTGATAATCTTTGACCTGAAGTACTTTGTTGGATATAAGAACTACCTACATCACCAGTCCCTACTTTATCACCATTTAAGGAAATATCACCAAGATCTGCCTGTAACTGTAGCTGATAATCTTCTATACCCGTTTCCGGGAGATGGATCTTAACATTGCCAATATTAGTCTCAACATCTAGTTGGTCAATTGGGGCTAGCAAATCAATATTAACATCACCCACATCAGCCTCAACTGACCAGTCTCCAGTTACATTGGCAATGTCAATATCGCCAACATTCGCTATCACGTTAGCAGAATCTAATTCTACTTGATTAATGATTACTGAACCTACATTTACTTTAGTTAACAATTGGGTTAGCATAAGATTTTCAAGCTCTAGCTCGCCAACGCCAATATTTGCCTCAAGCTGTCCTGTAAACGATTCAGGTAATTTCACCTCTAAAGTTAAATTGTTTGATTTGGGAAAGAAGTTAAAGAAGAACATTTGATCTTGCTTAATGTTAACTGTGAGGACTTGACTATCCTCATCGACCGTTAACACATTCTCACTTGAATCATCTACACTGCCCGTCAAGCTAACTTCAATATGGTCACGATCAGTCGGTGTAAAGCGAACATCAGCAACATCTGCTTCGACAATAACCATTTCAAACTCAGCATCAGTAAATGCTATGCGCTCATCGATTTCAGTACCCACACCAATTTGATAAATTTCATTGCGAAAAACAAGGACGCCGATACTTCCAGTTATAAAAAGTACCAAGCCAAACAGTGCTAATTTCTTCATCATTTCACCCCTTTACAATCCGACCCATTAAGTTTATATATCTACCTGTTAACCAGACTGACAGTTTTGTTAAATAGTAATTTCCTACCGACCATAGTAAACCAAGACCAAAGGTTGCAATCAGGATAAAGATATGTGGGAAGGTGTATAAGTAAGTTTGCCAAATGCCAAATAATGGGGTCGCCATCAGAACAATTGAGGCAATCCAGAACCCGATAATAGTAAACCCAATCCCTACTGCTGGCCCCACTACAAAGATGAGGTTAAAGATAATAACGCCAATTAGCAGTCCCACATTTGTCTGTTTCTGTCGGGGGTGTTCTGCTCCCATTGAAAAATCATCAGCATCTGGCTCTTCCTGACGATAGTTAAGTTGATCAGCATGGATGGCTAATTCTTTTTCGGCAACTGCCTGAGGTCGACCAAGCAGTAAGCAGATATCTTCTTCGCTTCGCCCTTCAATTTCACCAATTTTAAACTGATCACGGTAAGTCTCCATAATATCTTCTCTTACTGGCTTGGGAAGCTGGCGTAAGTAATAAGCTAGTTCTTGTAAGAATCTTTTCTGATTCACAGTTCTTCACTCCTTTACACGATCAACTGATGTTCATGTGCGTAAATCGCTGCTTGGGTGCGATCTTTCACTTCCAACTTACTTAGGATATTACTCACATGGACCTTTGTTGTTTTTAAAGCAATAAACAATTGATCACTAATTTCTTGATTAGTCATGCCTTTAGCAATTAATAATAATATTTCTTTTTCGCGCGTCGTTAACTCGTCATGTAAGACGCGTTGCTGAGGTGCACGCATTCTAGCCATTAACTTATTGGTAACCTCAGATTCAAAAACGGATTCTCCTTGCGCTGTCTTACGGATGGCATTAGCAATTTCACTTGCTTTCGACGTTTTCAATAAATAGCTTGTTGCCCCTGCTTCAAGTGCTGGGTAAACCTTATCATCATCGACGAAGCTTGTTACCATTAGGATTTTCGCCTCTGGCCAGTCGGCAATAATACGCCTGGTTGCTTCAATTCCATCCATGTTATCCATGACAATATCCATTAAAATAATATCAGGCTTCAATTCTAACGCAAGTCTAATACCTTCTTCACCGTCCCCAGCTTCCGCTACCACATCAATGTCAGGTTGAGTAGCCAAATATGTTGTTACCCCAATTCGAACCATTTCATGATCGTCGACAAATAACACACGTATCATTTTCTTCACCCTTTGCTACTTTTAATGGGGACACGTACATCTAGCTTTGTCCCTTGATTAAGTACACTTACTAATTGGTACTGGGCATCGATTTCTTCTGCTCGCTCTCGCATGTTCGCTAAGCCATATGAGCCTGATTGCTCCGCCTCGCTGTCGAAGCCAATCCCATCATCGACTACAGATAGAACCGCAACCCCATCTCTTTCAATAAAAAGTACATCAATTTGATTAGCTTTCGCATGTCTTAAGGCATTAGATAAGCATTCCTGTAAAATCCGGAAAAGATGATCCTCAACAGCCCGGTTAAGCTTGATATCCTCAGTGCTCCAATCAATGGAGATGGGTACCTTGTTAACCAGCTCCTGTAAGAGTTGCTCGATCCCTTGTTGAATCGAGTGATTCTTTAAAGCAATTGGACGTAAATGTAGTAATAAGGCACGCATCTCAAGTTGTGCTTGCTGAATCATCCGCTCAATTTGTTCCAATGGACGCCTTAATAGCGCTTCATTCTTTTCAGGCATCTCGTTAATCGCTGAAACAAGCATGGAAGCTGCAAAGAGCTCTTGGCTAACCGAATCATGTAATTCTCTTGCTAACCGATTACGCTCTTCCGTTAAACGAGCCTCAATCTTTTCCTCCTGATCCTCTATCCGCTCACTCATTACCTTTTGCATCCTTTTTTTCACATTGATAAGCTGACCCTGCAAACCATTGATAAGTTGAATAAGCTGGTTTGTTTCGATAATTTCACCGTAGTAATGAAGCTTCTCCTCTACTTGACCTGCCCTAACCTGATCAAGTGCGTCACTTACAATATTGAATTCTTTCTTTACTTGAAAATAATGAATTAATGCAAGAGTAAGGCCAAACAGAATTGTAATAAGAAACACAATGATAATTAAAGGTAGCCGTCCAAAGCTAGGCGCGATTAACAGCGTCCAGCTTAAATAATCAACCTGTAGAATAATTAACAGCAACAGGATACTTACGAGCATGATAACAAGAAAAAGCGATTGAATCAGAATTGGCGTTAGTAGCTTCTTCATCCCCGTCTCACCTCAATCTTTCCAATAAGCATTGAGGTATAAATCTTAACGCGCTGTTTTGCTTCACGATAATTTTTTGTTTGATAATGCACAGTGCGATTTGTTAGACGATCGTCACCATAACCAAAAATATCGACAGACCCCGCAAAGACCGAATGATGGATACTCACTTCAACATCATAAGGAACAACAATTCTAATTGTTCCAGCTGCATGGTGAACCACAATTATTGGCTCACCCTTTGGTAGGACAGTTTGATTCAAATCAATTACCGTCTCGCCGACTAGAACCTGGCTATTAATGTCTTGCCATTGATAGGGTCGCTTTCCTGTCGTACGACGCCCAAACCATTGATTTGAAAACAACAACTCTTCTTGTTCAATTGGTTCTTCGCCAAATTGTAGTGAGCGTGAATGTGCTAGCTGTGTTCGCCGATGCTGATAAACGTAAAGAATTGCACCAATAAATACTGCAGCAACAGCTAGACGAAAGAAGATGGTATCCATTAAGGTTATACACAGTGCCACAACACTAATCCAGAACATAACTCTTCCTTCAGGACGGTAGTAATATTGCCAGGAAAGATAGACAAGTACACCCCAGATAAGAAGCCAGATAAAACTTCTTCCCAAAAAGACAAACTCTATAATAAACAAGGCGACAATAGCTAATAAACTATATTGAATCCACTTTTTACTCTCTTCATTAAACATAGGCGTACCCCTTTATTTGGTGAAAATAGGAAGATAAGCTAAAAAAACTTACCTATCTATAGCGTACACGAACTTATTAGGAAAGAGAATCTTTTTTTCCTTTTCTGTACATGTGCAGCAAACTATACAATTAATTAATGACGCCTAAGCTTCATAAAAGGCATTTGTATGACCACCATTGTATGCAACTGTTCCAATGCTTTAGACAACTAGAAGATTAGTTCGGCCGCAAATGGTAGCCCGTTCCATCAGCTGTGTTGCTTGTTTAGTTATTTAGTATGCTAATTACCGCTCTGTTTTATTGGATAATTCTCAAATACGTTATAACTATACCATTTACATCATTAAACCCCTTCCTGTAGCACAAGTATAGTCGTTATTACTAATTTAATTAACTGGCTCTAGCTATATCTTTAGCTAAGACTAGAGGCTTAATTAGCTAGTAAGATTGCAATAAACTGGGCTAGCAGCGTAAATTAGCCAAAAAAAATCCGAACATTATGTCTGAAAGCAGGTAGCGTTTCGGTAAACACTACGCATAGTCAGACTGTTCGGATCCCCGTTTTAATATTTAGTTATGGTCCAGCTTAGCTCGGAAAGCTAATACTAGAGAACGCTAAAACCTAAAGAGGTACTATCCCGCAAGAACATTTGCACAGTTTCTTGCGAAAATTGTGTTAAGTCCTTACCTAATCCATCTAGCTTAGCAATTAAATCTGGTGTACAGGTAATGATATCTGCTCCGACCTGATCAGCTTGAATAATATTTAACACCTCTCGCGGACTAGCCCATAGAAGCTGCGCACCTTCCTTAGCGCGGCAAATGTCGACTGACTGGCGCATAATATCAATCGGATCAACACCAGTATCTGCAATTCGGCCAGCAAATACAGAAACAACGTTTTTCACGCCAGGCTTTAATGCATTAACAACCGCTTTCACCTGTTCTACGGTAAAGATTGCTGTGATGTTTAGCTTAATATCTTGCTCTGACAGCTTTTTAATCAGTGGCACACTTGATTCGCCCTTCGAATTCATTACTGGGATCTTGACAAATACATTTGGACCAAACTGCGTAATTATCTCAGCTTCTTGCTCCATTGTGGCAAAATCATCGCCAAATACTTCAAACGAGATTGGCAAGTGAGGAAACTCAGCCACCACTTCTTTGGCAAAGGCTTTGTAATCCTTTACACCAGCTTTTTTCATTAATGAAGGATTTGTCGTAAAACCAGCTAATCTGCCACCCTGATAAGCCTTCTTCATTTCCGCAATATCCGCGCCATCAGCATAAATATCAATTTTTAGTTCTGTCATTTTCCTTGCTCCCTTCGCTTGAAATTGATTACTTATTCATCCCACTCTGGATTATTAATCGCCCGATCTGACTTTCTAATGAAGCTTGGCACAACTAGAATAACGAGTAAGGCTGCTGCTAAAACGTAAACACCAATACCACTAAACCAGTTGCCAATTTGTCCAAGCACAATTCCAATTACCCCAAAGTCGGTATCACCAAAAGTTGTATTAGAGAAGCCTAGATCACCCAACACCGGCAACAATAATGCCGGGATAAATGAAATAGCAAGACCATTGACAAATGCCCCCAGCACGGCACCTTTTCGTCCACCTGTCGCATTACCGTAAATACCGGCAGTTGCTCCAGTGAAGAAGTGAGGCACCATACCCGGAATAATTAAGACACCACCTACCGCTCCTAGGATTAGCATACCCACAACACCACCGATAAATGAAGCAATAAAACCAATAATTACAGCAGTTGGTGCGTAGGTGAAGAAGACAGCGCAGTCAACAGCTGGTACTGCATTTGGAATAACCTTTGTTGCAATCCCTTGAAAAGCAGGAATTAAATCAGCTAAAATCATTCGTACCCCTGCATAAACAATAGCTACCCCAACAGCGAATTTAAGACCAGATAAAATGGCAAAAACAAGGAAGTTTTGATCACCTGCTAATTGACCAACAAAATCTGGACCTGCTACAAAGGCTGCTACAACATAGAAAACAACCATTGTAATTGCAGTAGATATTGTTGTATTACGCAAGAATGACCACTTTTCAGGAACTTGAATATCTTCGGTCGATTTACTCTTACCACCAAATACTTTTCCAATTAGCGCCGATACATAATAACCAATTGAACTAAAATGCCCCATTGCAATATCATCACCGTCAGTCACTTTAAGCGTCATGCGCTGACCAATCGCTGGTGAGATTGCACTCCAGCTACCTAAGAAAAATCCTCCGATTAAGATGAGCTCCCAGCCAGCCATACCTAGCGATCCTAATACTGCAGATAACAAACAAGCCATGAAAAAGCTGTGATGTCCTGTTAGGAAGACATATTTATAATGCGTAAACCTTGCAATAAGAAGGTTTGCAACCATACCAACTAACAAAATGGTCATGGTTTCAACACCCAGTAATTCCTGGGCAACAGATACGACGGCTTCATTATTCGGTACAACACCAGTTATGTTGAAGCCTGCTTCAATCATTTCTGCTAATGGTGTTAAATTAGTGACAACAACACCAGCACCAGCATCTAGCATCAAGTAACCCAGAATTGGACCCAGAGTTCCGGTTAGTACCTTATGTCCTTTAGAGCGTAATGCAACAAGGCCGACAAAAGAAATTAACCCAATTAGAAATGCTGGTTCAGACAAAATATCCTGTAGAAATTGTAATACTGCCATTTGGTTTTCCTCCCTAAACTATTTATTATTCGACAATTCTTGCAAAACGGGTAAAACTTCATTTCTTATTTTCTTCTTGTTTGTATAGGACGTGATGACCGCAACACGTTGTTCTTTTGGAAAGATACTAGCTAGCTCTTTAACAGTAACGAAAAGATCAGCAGACTTTCCCGCTGCATTACCTGAATCAATTGACTCCGCATCAACCTCAATCCCTTCTTCTCTGGCTAGCTCCTCAATTTTAAGCTTGAGCAACAAGCTACTGCCAATCCCATTTCCGCATACTGTAATAACCTTAATCATTATTCTTGCTCCTCTCCGTATCTAATTAATGCCTGCATACTGTTGTATAGCTGCTCAGGTTTATCCATTGTAATTAACGCTTCAATGTTTTCTTCCTCTTCAATGATCTTGGAAAGCTGCATCAATGCTTTCAAATGTGCATTTCCATCAACTGCCGCCAGGACAAATACAAGCTGGACATGTCGCTCAGGATCGTCTTCATCTGGCAAATTGAAATTAACCGAATTATTAAGCTTTAATAGACTAATTCCTAACTTATTAACACCACGTTCTGGTCTGGCATGGGCCACTGCTACTTTAGGCGCCAGCACAATGTACGGCCCCAGATTTTCTACCGTCTCAATCATGGCGGTTACATACTCATCTTTAATATAGGCTTGTGCTAGTAATGGGCTTGCAGCCTCTTTAATAGCAGCTCTCCAGTCACTTACTTCTGGTAAAACGTTAATTAAAGAAGGGTTTAAAATATCAGTCAAATTCATCATCCCCCTTTTGGTTCCTTCTCTTCTTTTGTACAAATACTGCTGTAGATCATTAATCAAACTATGCTTATCTCTTATTTGTCCATGGCGCTCTATGATCTTAACAAGTTCATGCGTCTGAATCGGTTGCAGTCTAGGTAAGCTTGGAAAGTCCTGCCCAACCTGCTCGCGCAAAACCTCTCGCTCAACAGGATTTAAAATCGGATTAATCACGTAAATTTTCTTATCTGTCCAAAAATAGGTTGTTGAGAAGATAAGATCAATTTCTTCTTGCTGTACAGCTTCAATACCTTCTAAGCTGTGGGTCCGGACAATATCGATTTCCGGAAAGATTTCACGAACTGTCGAAACCATTATTAATGAAGAACTGATGCCATTGGGACAAACTACTAATGCCTTAAGGGACTCGCTTTTATTATTGTTCCTTAAATATCCACCGAAATGAATGGTAAAATATGCAATTTCACTTTCTGAGATCGATTGACCTGTTGCTTTTTCCAACGGCTGCAGCGCTCGCTTCGTTATCTGAAATAACTCAGCGTATTCCTTCTTTATCTTCGTAAGCAAAGCATTTTCATAATAGACATTAAATTTAATGCGGAAATATGCTGGTACAATATGCTGATACAAGGTCTGCTTTAAAGTCCGTAGTTGATGATAATTAACACCGATCATAACTGAGACATTCATTAATACCACGTCAGTCAGCTTATTAAAGTAAGCTTGGTTAGTGGATTGCTCAATACCTTGCGTAATCCCTAAAAGTCTGCTCTCCCAGAAAAAAACTTCTGCTTCACTGTCTGTTTGAAAAATAGCTTGGACAATGTTCTGTGAGATTGGGAAAAGTAGTTGCTCTTTTAATAGTGCACACTCATCATCAGAGAATTGAAGTCGGACACGATGAGCACGCTGCTTAATGAAAATAATTAAATAAATAAATGCTTCCAAGCGATCCTGCACAACTAATAATTGCGCCTGTTTCATTTGCATAGTAATCAACTGACTTACTTGATCTAAATCTTGTTTCTGACCCCATTCTTGCTCAAATACGGTAAGTACTTTATCGAGCGGTAAACGCTCTCTAAGCTTTGAAAGCGCCACCTCCATTAGTTCTCGAACACTCCGCTCATTACCTAGCAGTAGATAACCATCGGTACGATCGTATTCTAAGGTCACAGCGGATTTAGCCAGCCACTTGCGCATCTTCTTCAAATCCAGCATGACTGCATTACGACTAAGCTGCAAGAATTGCTGAAGATGAATGTTAGCGATAAAGTCTTTCTGACAGGCAATAAAGAGATAAAGGAAATATATTCGCTCCTCCTGTAATTGATAAAGATCGATAATATCAACCTCAACCAATGCTGCCATGTTTTTAAAATCTTCTGGTGAAATAATAAGCTTGCCATTGCCTTCTTTTATTGGCCGATAGCCTTTTGCCTCTAATTCTTGATTCAGAAGCGATAACTCGTACCAGAACTGTTTCCTACTCTTCTCGAGAAGAAGCACTAGCTTTTCTACCTGCGTTTCCTTTGACTGTAAAATAACATCTAGAAAAGTAGCTAAGTTTTTTTTCAACATGTTGATCACCTACTTTCATTATCAATGCATGCGCTTTCAAAGACAATTCTTTTTGCGTATCATTTACTAGACCAACTAGACACACCGATTAGATTCAAGAGCCTGAGACCAAGTAAACATTGGGTTTCCTACGTCTAGTTTAACTAAATTACTTTACTACTGCATTCCATTAAAACAGAGAAAATCAAGCTATTTCTGAGCTAACGAGCGCAATATCACTGTTTTAACTAGCTTTCAAATAAGACATCCACAATAAGGGATACAACTTAACACAAGAAAAAAAGACTACGACAATACGATAAGTTATCGTTATTGTTCACAGTCTTTGGTTAATTTATAAATGAAATAAACTTAAAAAAGAACGTCGCAAGCTTCTGGCTTCCGCTTGCTCTGGTTGATAAATAAAATTCGGATAATTTTTGAGCTGCCCTTGATAAACGAGCCTTAATTCACGCCAGTCCCGTAGATCTTGAGGCCTGATTAAACCTGGCGGTTTATCGCCATCATAGACGCCACACTCCTGCAGCATGGTTGCAACAAACTGTGAGCAAAAATAAGCATTGTCTCTTTGCAATTCCTTATTCATCATTACGCCCAATAATCCTAAAAAATTATAACGGTATAAGTGCTTGTGGCTTTCCATAATCATAATTTGTTCGACTAATTGATCGTACTCTTCCTCGGTTACCTTTAATTGATAAACCGCACAAGAAGACCGATTAAAAAATGGTAAATTTAAATTTTCTTTAATAAAACCCCCAATAAACGGGTTGTTTGGCCGCTTTCTCCCAAAGCTATAAACAAAATCCAGCTCTTGATCAAGGGCAATAGAAACATGGTTTAAAGATGTCTTCGTATAAAAATCTATTGTACGCGCAAGTATGGTACCCGTACTGAGAAATAATAAATACACTGTTTTCTTTTTCATTTTTCCCCTCCCTTACCAACATAGACTGAAAAAGCAATTAAAAAGTTACATGTAAATAAACATATTATAGCAAAAAACTTAATATTATGTGAACTTTAATTTTGTGCTTGCAGCTAGCCTAGTTAGCTCGTCTATATATGTTACGCCATACAGCTAGTTTAAATGATTCGTTATTCCGGTTGAACCGACCCACGAATTATCTTTTTCTAGGTCTGTAGGCTTAATGTAAAAAAATAAACCGATCCACATCATACAAGCGTAGATCGGTGTCGTTTATTTCTTTAGTTTCGCTAACGCATCTGCTAATGCTGAGTTAGTAAAGCCGTCATCATCATTTTTCTTTAAATATTTATTAACATCACGCTTTGAGGCACGTTGGGTATTGTTCTGCTCTTTACGCTTTTGAAAAGCCGCCAGTTTCTCGCGATAGCCACATTTACATGAGAAGGTTTGTGCCTCACCTTTACCGCGCATCTCCATTTTTTTATGGCATTTTGGACAACGTGCATTGGTCTTTCTGGCAATATGCTTTTTCTCCCCACATTCACGATCCTGACAGACAAGCATTCGGCCATTTTTGCCGTTAACTTCGAGCATCAGCTTACCACAATTCGGACATTTCGTTCCGGTCACGTTATCGTGCTTAAACGTGGATTCGCTGTTTTTGATCTGACGAACAACATCGGTTGCATACTGTTTCATTTCTTTAATGAATGACGCTTTAGTTAACTTGCCATTGGCAATCGCAGTTAACTTCTGTTCCCACTCCGCCGTTAACACTGGTGAGCGTAAATCAGCTGGGACAAGCTCTAGTAGCTGGCGTCCCTTTGAGGTAGTATACAAATACTTACCTCTGCTTTCAATTAAGTGTGTATTAAAGAGCTTATCAATAATATCCGCTCGGGTTGCGACAGTCCCTAATCCACCCGTCTGATGTAAGGTTTTAGCTAATTGCTTATCATCTGATTCGATATACTTAACCGGATTCTCCATCGCTTGTAACAACGTACCCTCTGTAAAGCGTTCAGGTGGTGTGGTTTTCCCTTCGACAATCTTAACGTTCACTTGATAGCCTTGACCTGCTTTGACGTTAGGTAACGACTCTTGGTCACCTTTGTCCTGATATAACGTCTTCCAGCCTAGCTCCTTTACATGATTGCCACTTGCTTTAAATGACTCACCAGCAAGTTCTGCTTCAATCATTGTTTGTTCAAATAAATACGGCTTTGACAGCACGGCTAAGAAACGTTTAACCACAAGATCATAAATTTTGCGTTCTTTATCGTCCAGATCGGCCAAGTTAACGGGCTCCTCTGTTGGAATAATCGCATGGTGATCAGACACTTTATTATTATCAACAAATGATTTATTCGCTTTAATTCCTTGCTTGAGAATTGCACGAGCAGGGTTAGTATACTGATCAACCCCACAGGCATCAACACGATCCTTAAGTGTTGCAACAAGGTCATCAGAAAGAAAGCGCGAATCTGTTCTAGGATAAGTTAACACTTTGTGCTGTTCATAGAGCTTCTGCATAATTGATAGGGTTTGCTTACCTGAAAAGCCAAATGCTTTGTTAGCCTCCTGCTGTAGGGCAGAAAGGTCATATAATGGTGGAGCATAGCTCTTCTTCTCGGTTCGCTTAACCGCAGTTACCTTTAGCTTCTGCCCTGCTAGCTTACTAACAAGCTGATTGGCTTTTTGCTGATCAAATAAACGGTTGTTTTGCTTCTGATCGAGCCATTGTAGTGCTAAACCATTATCCATCTGAGCTTTAATGGTATAAAAGGGCTTTGGCTTAAATTGGTTAATTTCCGCTTCTCGCTTTGCAACCATGGCGAGCGTTGGTGTTTGCACCCGGCCACTGGCGAGCTGAGCATTATGCTTTGTTGTTAACGCACGCGTTGCGTTTAAACCAACATACCAGTCCGCCTCTGACCTAGCTACTGCTGCGTAAAAGAGGTTTTCATAGGCTTTGCCTGGTTTTAATGCCTTAAAGCCATCTCGGATTGCTTTATCGGTAACAGATGAAATCCATAACCGTTTAATCGGTTTATTCACACGAACCTTGTCAATAATCCACCGGGCAACAAGCTCACCTTCTCGACCAGCATCAGTAGCAATAACGATCTCCTTAACGTCTTTACGGTTAAGTTGTGTTTTTACCGTTTGAAACTGTTTATTCGTTTGACGCATGACGACAAGCTTAAGCCGATCCGGTAACATCGGTAAGTCCTCGATTCGCCATGTTTTATATTTGTTGTCATAGACTTCTGGGTCTGCTAGAGTCACAAGATGCCCTAATGCCCATGTAACAATATATTGATTCCCTTCAAAGAAACCATTTTGTTTTTTCGTGCAATTAAGTACACGAGCTAGATCGCGTCCAACAGATGGTTTTTCCGCGAGTACAACTGTTTTACTCATTCATTAACGCTCCCTTTCACATGCTTGCAATGGCTCTAGCTTATCATATTCAGCGAAAAAAGTGTAAAAAGGATGCTATTATTCCTGAAAATTGACAGAAAGCAGAACAAGCAAACTATCCCAAAATTATGAAATGAAAAATAACATTTAATAACAACCTGAAAATCTATCACACCTAAAATTGTTTGTTTTAATGAACAAATGTAGAATTTAAACAATAATACTTTCATCAATAAATCCTGAGTTTCTCTCCATTTTGTTGACGAATAAACATCAATCTAGATAAAAAATATCAGCGGAATTTCTATACTTTCCTATTCCATAATATAAAAAATACGCCCTTTAAAGGGCGCATTCATCTCTATCCTTCAACAACTATACATTCATAAGGTGCAAGACTAATTTTTTTCAGATCAACTTTTATACGTGCATAGTTGCTAAAAAGAACAGCGGTTAAACCAAGCGATTCAGACAGTTGCACGTCATCTGATTGGTGCTCAGATAAGTTTGCGATGACAATCAACTTATTGCCTTGATAAGTTCTCTGGTAGGCAAAGATTGTACGGTGGTTCTCTAACAATAAGTTAAAATCGCCATGGACGACAATTGGATGACTTTTTCTATACGCTATTAATTCCTGATAGGTATAGAAAATGGAATCAGGCTGATTCAATACACACTCAATATTTATCTCCTCGTAATTAGGATTTAGCTTCAACCATGGTTTTCCTTCTGTAAATCCAGAAAATTTCTTACTATTCCATTGCATCGGTGTTCTTGCATTATCTCTACCTATTCGGTTAATGCTGGAAATTAAATGGTCTGATTTTATTCCTTTCTGTATCCCCTCTTTATACATGTTTCGACTTTCTATATCATCCACTTCTTCGATCTCATTTATCAAATTATTGGTCATGCCAATTTCTTCACCCTGATAAATATATGGTGTACCTTTCATCAAGTGTAAAAGTACCGCAAAACATTTAGCGCTTTCTTCTCGATATTTTCGGTCGTTTCCCCAACGTGAAACTATTCTTGGTGTATCATGATTATTCCAAAAGAGGCTATTCCAGCCGTCATCGCCTAGTTCGACTTGCCATTTAGCAAGTACACGTTTCAACTTGACTAAATCTAAAGGCTTTTGCTCCCACTTGTTCCCTTCTTCTTGATCAAGCATCATATGTTCAAACTGAAAGATCATCGACAGCTCATCACGATCTTGACCAGAGTACAACTTTGCAATCTCAGGTGTCGCACTCCACGTTTCACCTACAGTCATGACATCATATTTACCGAAGCTTTCTTTGTGCATCTCTTGAAGATAGGTGTGCAAGTTAGGACCGTTAGCCGTTATACCTCTGTCTGGTTCTTTACCAATCAGATCAATCACGTCCATTCTTAATCCACCAATCCCCTTTTCTAACCAAAAGTTCATCATATTATATATGTTACTTCTTACTTTAGGGTTCTCCCAGTTCAAATCAGGTTGCTTTCGGCTAAAGAGGTGCAAATAATATTGGTCACTTGTTTCATCATATGCCCATGCAGAACCACTAAATGCTGATCCAAGATCATTCGGTTCTCCACCATTGACTGGATCTCTCCAAATGTAATAATCACGATACGGGTTACCTTGTCCTTTTTTCGCTTCAATAAACCACTCATGTTCGTCACTCGTATGATTGACAACCAAATCCATGACAATCTTTATATTTCTTTTTTTTGCCTGTTCAATTAGCATTTCCATATCCCTCATCGTCCCGTATTCAGGATTTATTGCTTGGTAATCACTAATATCATACCCATTATCATCATTAGGAGATTTATAGACCGGACTGAGCCAAATTGCATCTATTCCCAATTGGTCAAGATAGTCCAATCGTTGAATGATGCCAGGAATATCCCCTACTCCGTCTCCATTTGAATCTTGAAAACTTCGAGGATAAATTTGATAGACAACCGCTTCTTTCCACCACATTTATTGTCACTCCTTGTTTATTAGCATTTCCCTACTTGAGATAGCAGATCTCCTAGGTTTAAATAATTGGTCTCAGCAACAAAGAAATCGGCATTTTTCATTAAAATCTCTGCCCCAACACCTACCGAAAACATGCCCGCTCCATTTATTGCTTCAATACCGGCCTCTGCATCCTCAATGCCAATACATTGTTCAGGTGATAAACCTAGCAGTTGAGCAGCTTTTATGAAAATTTCCGGATCTGGTTTCCCATGCTTAAGTGAAGCTGGATTGACAATCGCATCGAAATACATGTCGACTTTTAAGTTTTTGAGAATATCTGGTGCATTCATACTTGCAGATGCTATCGATAGCTTCAATCCTCTAACCTTGGCCTCCGACAATAAATCGTTTATTCCAGGCAAGATGTCTGTCGGGACTATTTCGCTAATATATTTTTTATATACGTCATTCTTTTTAGCAGCTAAATTATTTTTTTCTACTTCAGAAAAAGCATCATTTAATTGACCATGAGTCAGAATTAACTCTAATGATTCTAACCGACTTATCCCTTTAAGTTGCTCATTAAATTCACGATCAATTTGTATGCCAAGCTGTTCGCCTAACCACTTCCATGCTAAATAATGATATTCCGCCGTATCTGCGATGACACCGTCCAAATCTAATACCAATCCCTTTATCATAGAAGGTCCTCAGCATTCCTTTTATTTATAGGTACAGAATGGTATTCCTTCAAGGTCACCGTTCTGTTGAAAACGACCATATTAAGCGGGTCTCCTTTTTCTAAATAGAACTCTACTAATTGGTGATTGACCTTTACTTTAAGTAACCTTCCGCGATAGTTCAGTTTAAACTCATAACCTTGCCAATGATCTGGACAATACGGGGTGAATGTGAGCTCTTTTGTATACGTACGCATTCCTGCAAACCCATGAACAATCGATAACCATCCGCCACTCATAGATGTAATGTGAAGACCATCTTCTGTATCATTGTTATAATTATCCAAATCCAATCGCGCGGTTCTCTCATACATTTCAAATGCTTTGTCTGTTTTCCCTAGCTCAGATGCTAAAATGGAATGAACCAATGGCGATAATGATGATTCATGCACAGTCATCGGTTCATAGAAGTTAAAATTCCGTTCCTTTTCTTCTCTCGTAAACATGTGATTTAAAAAATATAGACCTTGTAGAACATCAGCCTGCTTGATAAATGGTGATCTTAATATTTTGTCCCAAGACCAATTCTGATTAATTGGTCTTTCTGTCGGTTCTAACGTATCAACCGTTCTTAACTCTTTATCGAGAAAAGTATCATGCTGGATAAACACATCTAATTCCTCACTAATTGGGCGGTACATGTTTTGCGAAATCTCACGCCAATTCTCGATTTCTGGATTAGAAAGACCTAATTCAACCCATTTATCTTCTCCGATCTTATCTACTGTTTCACGTGTATAATCCAGACACCATGCCGCCATTGTATTGGTATACCAATTATTACTCACATTATTTTCATATTCATTGGGACCGGTAACACCATGAATCATATATTGTTTATTGCTTTCAGAATAATGGACGCGATTAGCCCAGAAACGCGAAATACCTACTAAAATATCAATTCCCTGTTTTAATAGATACGATTCATTTCCTGTATATGTCGTATAATTAAATATCCCATGTGCTATCGCAGCATTACGATGAATTTCTTCGAACGTAATTTCCCATTCATTATGGCATTCAATTCCAGTAAACGTAACCATTGGGTAAAGCGCACCTTCTAAGCCTTGTTTTTTGGCATTAACATAAGCCTCATCCAATTGATTATGACGATAAACGAGTAGTTGCTTGAATGTTTCCTCGTTCGTCACGGACAAATACATGGGTAAAATACAAGCTTCTGTATCCCAATATGTCGCTCCACCGTATTTCTCACCAGTAAATCCTTTAGGTCCTACATTTAGTCTAGGGTCCTCCCCATAGTAAGTCGAGAACAGTTGAAAGATGTTAAACCGAATACCTTGTTGACTGGCATCATCTCCCGTAATAATGACGTCCGCATTATTCCACCTATCATCCCATTCTTCCTTATGATCATGCAGAACTCCTTCCCACCCGTTCGCTATTGCTAATTCGATCACTTGACTAGCCTTTTCTATATGATCTTGATCAGACACATCTCTACTTGTAATGACGGAGATAAATTTTGTCAGCTCCACTTCTTCCCCTACTGAGAGACTCCCGTGAAATTGTTCATCTACATACATGGACTTGATTTGCTCTCTTTGTTTTCGAATACCTTTTATTTGATTACCCATCATCGTTGTTACGGTAAATTGCTCAGTGCCGAAAGGATTTTCCTTTGTTCTCGTCGTTAGAAATGGATATGGGCTAGATCCTTTATTTATTTCATCCCAGAAGCTTTCTTGATAATTACTATCTTCATTCACCACGTTCCCATCCATAAATGGAATGAGTGATAGCTGCGCATTTCCCTTAATAACTTGCACTTTAATGTTCACAACCGCTAATTCTTTGACAGACGCACTTACAAATCGAGTGAAACGGAAAGCCACTCTCAGATCATTTTTTTCCCATATAAATGATCGGGTTAAAATACCTTGTTTCATATCTAATTCTAATACAAATTGATCAATTTGATCTTTAGATAAATCTAATTTATGATCATTGATATAGACATCAACTGGGATGAAATTGGTCGCATTGATTACCTTCCCGAAGTAGTCGGGATAGCCAATTTTCCACCAACCTACTTTCGTTTTATCCGGAAACCATACACCTGCTATATATGTACCGATATGTGTATCCTTCGAGTAACCCTCTTCAAAGTTGCCTCTTAACCCCATGTATCCATTTCCTATCGACGTGAGGCTTTCTTGTAGTCTTTTATTCTTCTCTAATTTATTTGATGTTAATTTCCACGGATTAATCTCAAATAATCGTTCCATAAATACATTCACTCCTATATGCTGATTTGTTCTCGATCGCTAAACTTTGTTTTAAAATACATCATGACGATCATGATCGCTAACCCTATCGTTTGAATGGTCATCATCCAGATAATGTCGAATTGGACTAGACCGAAAATAAAAGCAACAAACGTTGGAATACCTAATCCATATAGGATGATTGCTACTGATTCCTTATAAGAAGTAATAGAAGTAAGCTGACTTTTTTTCGTTACATAAAGAAATAGTGCCGAACCCATTACCAGAAAAACGAGCATAATAAACGTCATAGACGAAATCAAAAAGGTCATTATCGCAACGATGTATACTTGATTGTTAATCCGCCACTGTCGATTTAGTTCACTTCTAAGCTCAGCAGGAGTAGTTTGATCTGGTGAGAAATCAGTCGTATAAAAAACAGATAACTCTGGTAGTGAGTCTTCTTTTATAATAAATTCATCTGCTTTAAATATGACGGTCACACGATGATCTTCAACCACTTCCTCATTTGGTTCACCAATCGACACCACACCCTCTTCCTTCTTAAGTAAAACGGCGGATTCGGTCTGAATGACGCCATCTTCATTTGCTATATCAGATAAATACGCGTGTGTTTCCGCATCAATCATTTTAAAAGATTTTGGGTAGAACTGTTCAATACCGATTTCATCACTTTTGGCAAAATGCAGGGATACTGGTATTGTGATCAACGCATTTAAGAACACGAGTAAAATCACGATTGTCGGCCAACCAATTGCTCTCCTGTTCAAAAAAGCTCTAGTTGGTGTCACAATATTTATAAAATAATTAAACGGAAAGCGAGCTATTGTCATATTTATCCCTACTTCCTATATCAGGTTCAAAATATACTTACCCCTTCGTTCCACCTGCTGTTAAACCAGAAACGAAATGTTTTTGTAGATAGAAAAATAATGAACAAATGGGAATGGCAATCAGAATAGCACCGGCAGCAAATAAAGTGACGCGCTGATCTCTAGGATTATTAATAAATGTTTGTAAGCCTGTCGCCAATGTATACAGTTCAGGTGTACGCAACAAGAATCTGGCTAACATGTATTCACCAAATGGCCCCATAAATGCCCATAATGCCTGCACAGCGAGCATTGGCTTAACAAGCGGCAGAATAATCTGCCAAAATGTTCTAAGGTGACCTGCTCCATCAAGCTTAGCTGATTCATCTAATTCAAGAGGAACCGTATCAAAATAACCTTTCATTAACCATGTGTTCATTGGAATGCCACCACCGATATAAATTAAGGTTAAAAACCAATGCGAATTTAATCCGCCTACTAATAACCCCATAACATAAAAAGCAGTTAACGCAGCAGTCGTTGGAACCATTTGAATAATTAAGAAGAATTTAATGCTCTGCTTTCTTCCTGTGAACCGATAGCGGCTATACGCGTAACCAGCTAAAGTGATCGCAGCAACCTGAATAACCATCGTAATGCCTGCAACTTTTAACGTGTTTAAGTACCATGTTCCATAAAGGGTGTCATTAAACAGTCTAGTAAAATTATTCAAAGACCATGGGCCACTGAGGTTTAAATCAAATGCCATAATATTTCCTGTTCTGAACGCAGAAGTGACCGTTATCAACAACGGATAGATAATTACAACGGACATCAACATTAAATACGCATAAGAGAAAAACTTATTCCAGAAACGACCAAGCTTCTGTGTCCTAATCTTTTTACTTTTTCTCATTTTCAATCCTCCATCTCAAAAGCGCGCGTTTTACTGAATATAACCATTGATATCGTGATGACAATTGCTGAGATAATCAACGTGACCGCCGCTGAAATATTGTATTGTGGTGACGTGCCTGTCGTTAGTTTGTAAATCCAAGAAATTAGAATATCAGTCGATCCTGCGCCACTACCGATACTTCCAGGACCCCCTTCATTAAACAAATAGATAAGATTAAAATTATTGAAATTTCCTGTATATTGCGTAATAAAGATCGGTGCTGCCACCGCAAAAATGTGTGGCATTGTAATGTGTCTAAATTTTTGGATGGCCGATGCTCCATCAATAACTGAAGCTTCATACCAGTCCTTTGGAATAGACTGCAGTATCCCAGATGTTAATACGTAAATATAAGGATAGCCAACCCATCCTTGAATCATAATAATCGCTATCTTCGTCCAGAAAGGATCCACCTTCCACGAAATAGACGGGATATCAATAAAAGGAATCAACTGATTAAAAAACGGAATGACCTGTGTATTTATTGCTCCCACACTTGGATTAAAGATATTTGAAAACGTTAAGATCGTAATAAATGCCGGTACTGCCCATGGTAATAGCATGATTACACCGAAAAAACGATTAAATCTGATATGTGGTTGATTAAGAACTAGGGCTGTAAATACACCAATAATCAATTGAAGGGTGGTAGCCGCAACCGTCCAAATAATGGTCCATGAGAAAACTGAAAAAAATGTATCTCGATAGGTGGTCAACGTGAAAATACTACTAAACGTCTCAAAACCAACCCAGTCAACCAAGTTAGCAGGCGGTATATTATGAAAATTGTAGTTCGTGAAAGCGATAAAAATTGTCACGAGTACTGGGAAGACAATGGCAAGTATCATAACGAGATAAGCAGGAATCGTTAATAAATATGGGAAACCATTCTCATATAAACTGACTGCAGTCGCTTTTATTGAATAGGTTACTGTACTCGGGCTAATAATCCTCTTCTTCGCTATCTTCCTAGCATCCACCATGACAGCCACCATAAAAATAAGGTATATAACGATGATAAGAACTTGAATCGTTCCTTCAATTAAAAGAAAAAGGGAATGATCTTCTCGCGGTATATTTCCCAAAGAGACCAATCCTTGTAGTGCCTCGAAACCATAGAAGATCATCTCACAAACTAATAAAAAGAAAATAGCTATAAAAATAACACCTTTAATAATCTGTTTATTATAGAATTGTCCTAAACCAGGAATAATTGAAAGACATGCTACTTTATTTATCTGTTTTCTTTCTTCTCTTGACAATATTTTCTCGTTTACATCTCCATTTTCCAAGCTTCTCACACCCTCCTGATTCAGATAAGAATAAGACGGCAGGGACTGTAGTCATCCCCCTGCCGCATCACCCCGTCATCTTCAATATGTGTTATTAGTATTTTTGCTCAATATTTTCTGATATCGTTTGGACAGCATCATTAGCCGACTCCTCAGCCGTTTTATTTCCATAACCTGCATCAAACATCATTGATTCTGCACCTGTCCATACTTCAGCCATTTCTGGAATGTTCGGCATCGGCACAGCGTTGTTATATTGATCAATTACGGCTATAGCTAATTCGTCATCTGCTGCATCACTAATTGTACTTTTTGCCTGTTGATTGGCTGGAATCTCATTGGTATAGTCCTCGTAAAGTAACATCATATTTTCTTCATTTGTAACAAAGGCAACAAATGCAGCTGCCGCTTCGAAATTCTCGGAATAAGAAGGGATAACCCACCCTTTTCCACCAGCGAAAGGTTCATAAGGATTACCGTTCGGAAGGGTAGGAATTGGCGCAACACCTAGATTAACACCACTATCCCGATAGTTGGCCGCACCCCACGGACCGTTAATGACCGCTACCGCATTCCCTTGAATAAATTGGTCGTCAATGAAGTCACCTGCACTCGTTACATCTAACATGCCTTCTGGCCAAATGTCATTGAACCACTTTTGCGCGTATTCTATTCCTTCTATTGCTTCAGCTGTATTTAGACCAATATCTGCAGTATCCTCCCCATCACCCCCAAAAACGTATCCACCAAATCCGGAGATCAGGCCATAGGAATTATAGAAATCTACCCAATTAGCCAAGAATGCTGTGCTGGTACCAGACTGACCAGTAAAGGCGTATTGTTCCTCATCTGCTAGCTCTTCCAATTCTTCAAAGGTCATAGGCGGTGCTTCAATCAAATCTTTGTTATAAAACAATACTAATGATTCAATCACAAAAGGCACCCCATATACTTGATCATTTACCGTTACTTGTTGCTCATCCGTCTCATCGTAACGCCCATCATCAGGTAAAGTAAGCTCACTTAAATGTCCTTGCTGGCCCATTCCACCGATTCGATCATAAGGTGAGAGTAAAACATCTGGAGACAGACCTGCTGGACCATCTAACGGCACAGCTTCAAGGGTATCGAACATATCCCGTTCTGAAACGGTTACTTCCACACCGTATTCATCTTCAAAGGCTGGAATGATTGCTTCAACGAATTCAACATAATCCTCACCTACCCCAACCTCAATTGAGCCACTCACTTCTCCATTTGATCCATTTTCGGTATTTTCGGTGTTGTTTCCTGTTTCTGTTTCTGAACCGTTACCACAGGCAACCATGACAAAAGCCATTGCACTTAATCCTATTAATTTATAAAATTTCATTTAACCCTTCCTCCTTTAGCATCTTGTAATCGTTTACAAAATCAATTATATTTTAATCAAAACGTTTTGCAATTGGTTTCTCAATGTTACCGGTATCAATATTCAAGTTGGGTTTTTATGGAAAAAATGTTAATAAAATAGTAGAATAGTAAACTTAGCACCTCTTCGTTACGATCAGTTGAACCGAAGTTTGTTTGATTGCTTGAAGCAAGGTCATACTGATATTTGTAGCGCTGTAAATCTCATTTCACTCAATATTTTAATGCTTCTCAAAGTAAATATTTTTGATCAAGCTAGCTATTCACTCTTATCTCCCTTAACATGATAACAAGCAACAAAACCATCCTCTTGCAGTGTCAGACCTTCTTCATCTTGAGCGAGGTTTATTGATAGCTGTATATCTGCATTCTCTAGAAGTCGATCAAGTTTCACCTTTTCTTTACTTTGATTGAAATAGAAAATAAGCGTTTCATTTCCCAAAGTTCTTTTATAACCAATTACCTGTTCATCATCTCTTAGATCATGCCATTCGACTTTTCCGTAAGTCAGAATTTCTGCATACCTTTTTCTAAAGCGAATCATATCTTTGGTAAAATTGAGCATATCAAGATCCTGTCGTTCCGTGTCCCAGACCATGCACTTTCTGCAATCAGGATCGTTTCCTCCATCAAGTCCGATCTCTGTTCCATAATAAATGCATGGCGTGCCAGTTTGTGTAAACATAAAGAATAAGGCAGCTTTCACCCGAGCTTTATTTCCGTTAGCCTTTGTTAAAATTCTCGCGGTATCGTGAGAGTCTAGTAAGTTAAACATCACTTCTGTTGTTTGTTGGCGATACAACATTAGCTGCGTATTTAATCCAGCTACCATTTGCATTGGCGTGAGGGTGTTATTGAAAAAGTAATTTTCAATGTTATTCGTGTAAGCATAATTCATCACAGCGTGGAACTCGTCTCCATTTAGCCAGCTTTGTGACGAGTGCCAAATCTCACCTAATATATAAAGGTCGGATTTAATTGACGTTGTTTCTTTATAAAATTGTTTCCAAAATGTATGGTCGACCTCGTTGGCCACATCTAAGCGCCATGCATCAATATCAAATTCTTTGATCCAATATGTTGCAATGTCTAGTAGATAAGCCTGCACCTTTGGATTTGCGGTATTTAACTTCGGCATATGTCCTGTAAATGCAAATGTTTCATAATTGACTACGCCGACATTCTCCATCTCATCAGTGGTAAGATCGCCTAAATTTTTGACCGGAAATTCATGAATATGAAACCAATCCTTATATTCTGAACGCTCTTGATGAGCCAAAACATCTTGCCATTGTGGAGAATGCCAGCCTAGGTGATTAAAAACAGCATCAAGCATTATTTTAATCCCTCTGTCATGCGCTTCTTTAACGAGTTTTTTAAATGTAGCTTTATTACCAAAAGCAGGGTCAATTTCATAATAGTCAATTGTGTCATATTTATGATTTGAGGCAGCCTTGAAGATCGGACATAGGTAAAGCCCATTTATTCCTAGTTCTTTTAGATAGTCAAGATTATTAATGATCCCTTGTAAGTCACCACCATAAAAATCATCTCTCCCAGGATTCGCTTTCTCCTCCCAAGCTAGTGTATTTTCAGGATTTAAAGTAGCATCTCCATTTGAGAAGCGTTCAGGAAATATTTGATACCATATTGTGTCTCTTACCCACGTAGGTGCTTTAAAAGCATCAATCTCATGTACATAGGGCATTCTGAAATAGGCATTAGCTTCCCGAAGTAATGATGCTTCAAAAGGTTGTACGCCCTGATCAGAAAAAAACACTTCTACACCGTCTTCACCAACGACACGAAAACCATAAGATATGCGATTGGTCGGTTCATTGGTATCGATCAGCCAATAATCGTGTAGATTGGTACTATATACTTTCTCCATTGCTACGCCATCTCTAAACCATTCATCCGAATGAAGCGTATAAGGATCGCCACTAAGCAATTCTACTCGTGTCACATCACCAAGTTGTGTTCTCATCCTAATATGGAAATGACCTTTTTCGTATAGATAGGCATACTCACTTTCCGGTCTATGATATAAAGCTGCTGTATTCATTATCTCTTCTCCTTTTTTTCCTTAATGATTAAAACAATTGAAGCAAAAGGCGCTAACTCGATCAAGGTATCCCCACAAACTCGAACTGTTCCTGTTTGCAATAGAATCTCATATTTTAAACTTTTCAAGCGCTTTATTTCGCTTGTTTGCGTTTCATCACTCAGGTTGGCTATTATAATCGCTTTTTCACTTTTATACTGACGTCCATAGGCTAAAATCGGACTTTTGACCACATACATCTCATAGTTACCGATTGAAAAAAGCGCCCTCTTTTTAAGGTTGAGTAATATTCTATAATGTGACAATATACTCGTTGTGTTTGATGCTTGCGCTGCCACATTGTAATGACTTTCTCGGTTTACACCACTCCACGGTTCTTCAGTTGAAAAGCCAGCAAATTCTCCATCCGTCCATTGCATGGCACCCCTACTTGCATTTATACTGATTGAACTTAGATATTCCTTAAGTACTTTTTCAGAAACACCCTTTTCGATAAGCCAATTAACGGTCTCTTGGCCATTCTTCAATCTGCTATTTTCCCAGCTTTTAACCTCTAAGTTCTTCATTCCAATCTCTTCACCATTCAAAATGACTGGCACACCTTTTTGTAGGTACATCACCGTTGCAAGTGTCTTGGCACTATCTTCTCTGAATTTCTTGGCATCACCCAATCGAGACACCGCTCTTGGCATATCATGATTATTTAAATACAAAGTCGGTTCACTTATTTCACCTAATTTACTTTGCCATTCAGCCATAACCTGTTTAAATTGCTTAACATCAAGCATTTCTGGTTTACCATCGATTAAAAACTGTTCATCGTTCAAACGGTCTTTCATTGGAAAATACCTAAATGAGACGATAGAATTACATGCTTCCCCTCTTGGCAACGTATATTGAACACCTCTGTCCGGGTCAGCAGAGGCAGCTTCCCCAAGTATGTAAACGTTGGGATAATGCTTTTTTATTTTTAAGACAAATTCTTTAATATAGTCATCCACTTTTGGGAGATTTGCATAATATTCTTCCGCAATACTGCACTGCCCTGGGTCGGCGTATGGGACATCTGGGTATCCATGTTCTTTCTCCAAATGGATAAAGGCATCAAGCCGAAATCCATCCACTCCTTTATCAAGCCAATATAGAGCAATACGTATCATCTCTTCCCGAACATTAGGATTACGCCAATTCAAATCGGGCATCTCCTTATCAAATAAATGAAAGTAATACATACTATCTTCATCAATTAGTTCCCAAACAGATCCTCCAAAGAAAGATGCCCAATTATTCGGAGGATGATCTTTCCTGGCGGATTTTTTCCATATGTAATAATCACGATATCGATTATTCGGCCCTTCTAGGGCTTCTTGAAACCACCAATGCTTAGTGGAAGTATGATTTAATACTAAATCAAACATGACTTTTAATCCGTTTGCATGTGCAGCTTCTATCAACCTATCTACGATTAATTCATCTCCATACTTCGAATCGATCGTGTAGTAATCAGATACATCATAGCCATTGTCTACATGTGGCGATTCAAAAATGGGGTTTAACCAGATCATGGTCACACCAAGCGACTTAATATAATCCAGACGGTCAATTATCCCTTGGAGATCACCCAATCCATCACCATTTGTATCTTGAAAACTCTTTGGATATATTTGATAGATTATTTCACTTTTTTCAGGACTAGACATTTTTTTCACCTCCTTGTAGTGGGTAACTTCAACTAGGGGCTCTTTCACTTCCAACTTGCAATCTTTAGTTCTTTTTTTGGAAAGTGAATGAAAGCCAAGACGATAAAACGCTTTCAAAATTATTCTAGCATCTCCTACATCAGAAACAAGCTAATATTTCGTGTTACCGATAACAGAAAAGTGCTTTGAACGAAAAAGGTGGACATCTAACGCTTTCGTCAACAGATTCTATATTTTTCCACATTTCGTTGACGAATATGCAATCAATTCAGATGAAAAAGTATGAATAGAGATTTATACTTTCCACAAAAAAAAGCAGAGCATGATACATGATCAGCTCTGCTTAAGTATGTATTTGATTCTTCTTCAATCTAGTCGTTCCACCCAACTTTAATTCAGTATCAAACAGGATATTTCCTTGATCAGATCCAGATGCGTTAATCTTTTGTAAGACAAGTTGAGCAGTCGCCGCTCCCATTTTATCAACCGACTGCTTGAGTGTTGTTAAATAGGGATATGCGATTCGGTCAAGAAATACACCATCATGGCCAATGACGCCAAAATCTTCTGGTATAGATCCTCCTTGTTCTTTTACTTCCCTAATAATCCCTAATGCCAATCGATCTGATGCACATATGAATGCCGTATTCGGAACAAAGGTCTCCCAATTTTCACGAACAAATGCCGCAGAATATTTTGACCGATTCTCCAATCTAAACATGGATACATACTTATTATGCCTTTCCATCGCTGATAAATAGCCTTTCTCTCTTGAGATTGCAAAAGGTTCATTAACATCAACACCGACAAAAATGATCCTTTCATAATCGAGTGAAATCGCATAATCAACTGCTCTTTCAATGCTTTTTTGATTATCACTGTCGACAAAGTTGTATCCATGCGTATTTTCACCAAATAATACGATTGGTTTTTCCAAAGTATTAAGCCATTCATAATCAGCCTCGCGCATACCACATACAATATAACCATCGGAATCGCCAATCTGTGTATTCCGTTTCGTAACCAGTTGTAAACCATATGCATGCTTATCAAGTTCATTTGCAATCCCAACTAGAAGCTGCATATAGTATGGTTCAACATAGTCCATCTCCTCTAATATTAATAGTTTAATAATCTGCGTGCGATTATTAGCTAGTGCCTTCGCCATAACATTAGGCTTATAATTTAATTCTTTCATAGCTGCATGAACTAACGCTCTTAATTCTTCTGTTACCTGTTCTGGGTGGTTGATCACTCGTGATACTGTCATTTTTGAAACGTTTGCCTTTTTAGCTACATCATTTAGTGTGGTCATCATCAACAACTCTTTTCCAGTAGCAGTGATAAGTCTCTTTAAAATATACAAAGACCTTTTAATTTGATTTTACCATAATAGGTCTATATTAGATGCGTTAATATATTTAACGTTTGTGTCAAACTTTTCTCGGTACCTTTTTAACCCAAAGGTTTTGCACTCTATTATTGTACACGTTTTGGCTACCGCACGATTGCCATCGTTTGGTGACTTAGCCGTTGGTCATACGGTCTTCAAGCCCAAGACACTACCCCTAACAGCCAGGATGATTATCTAAAACTTCTTGCTAATCTTCCAATGGGTGATGTATGCGGGACATGCAGCGCAATTGCCCCTGATTTAGTCCCAATAGACGGGCGTGTTGGTTGACGAAGGTACATAGACATACGTGTTGTGTGCGTTGCTCTCTAACGCTTCGTTTTTGCCCTTTAAGATAGGATTCTCTGGGGGTATCATTCAGTTTCCCTTGCTTCACTTTAACCATCGGTTGGCTCAACGACACGCGTTTCCCGTTTTTCTCCCAGCCCTCATACAAGATCGCATGACTGACTTCGTGACTTTTCTTTTCCTCCGTTCCACGCACAAACACACCATTAGTTTCAGCATAAAGAAAATTAATGGCTTTTCTTTCAGGTAGATCAGTTAATTCATCTAATTCTAAAATCAGCTCTTCATCTACTTTAGCTTGCGCAGCGCCCACTTTCCGCACGATCGCCCCAACCATCGTATGACTTATGTCCACTGCCGTCCATTCTTTTAAGACACGTGCCGTTTCTTGATACGTACTTTCTGCTGCCATTTCGGCTACTTTCAATTCCACATAGGGGCTTCTTCGCTAATATTTCTTAAAGCCAGCCCATTCATCAAGCGGATACCTTGATTGACCTTTCTCATCATGCATAAGGGTGTGAGTACACTGAACGACGCCAAACGCAAATATTGCATGGCCCTGTCATCACTACGCTCGACTGTCCACCCTTCTGCTTGTTTTGTTTCACAATGGCACGATTCATCAAGGTAAACACTTGACCTAACTGGTGTGCGGACGCTTTCTTCAAACGCAATAAGATTAACAGATTTCTTTATTAATTTGAATAGATTTGTTATAATAGATTCCATAAGGGACCTCTTTCTAAGTGTATTTGCCGCTAAGCATACATTTATCATAGAGTGTCTCTTTTCTTTTCGCTAGGGTTTAGCTTTACCTCCGAAAACTATTTTACATATTAAAGCATGAGTTGAATGATTGTAAAGCTGCTTAGCAAGTACCAGGCTAGGATGCTGGTCGTAACCACCCCTGTCACATAGGCTTGCTTCCGCTCTGAGGATGTAAACCATTCAAACCCCATTTGAATGAGGCCACTGCCTAGAATCGGAACACTGCCCAATAGTATTCTAACCGCTTGTTGCTCGATAACGGCCATCACGGCAATAATATACAATGTTATCAGGAGCACGTGGTAGATGCTCATCCTTCGCCGATCATGCTCATGAAGATAGTGTTCCCCATTACCTTTACGACTACTTAGTAGATACTTATTAAGCAAATGTTTTCTTATCCTAAAGCCAACGCTACCAAATAAAACAGCATAGCTAATAACGAGTAAATAGACCATAAAACCTACCTCCGTGTTAGTCAATGAAACTAATTTGCCACATAAAAATGCGTTCCTATTACTACTATTGCTAAAAATAATTAGCAGACTTCCCAAGGCAACAAGCGCTAACTAATTCTAATAACAAGATAACCTCTAGTACAAAAAAACTAACGTAATAAGTGCGTTCAAAAGAAGAATCTGGTAGTTTACTAGATGCTACTAACAAGGGCAGTAAAGAAAAACCGAATTGAAGCGCTTGCTAAATATTTTGTATAGAACATGAATAGAAATAAAGATAACAGCAACAACGAGAATTATAATACCAGCGGCCAACTAGATGCGCCGCCCCTTTCCTAACTCAACTTTCGCATCATCATATTAACGGTCAGCTAAGCTAGCTGAAGGGTTAAGTCTTCGCAATGGCAGGACCAGTAGATCGTCTCCCCTTCTGATTATGCTATTGTTAATAACCCAAAGGCATCTCTAGGTATTTACCCTGCTGAAGCGTAGCCACTCCCACCATAAGACTCCTGCGGAAATAAGATGAGCTGAACACACACTTTTGGCGCGCATTTCTTCACAACGTGGGTATTGCAGACCGACGCTCCCAAACACGAGCAAGGCTTCATGACTATTCTTAGTGTGCAAAAGTTGCGTAAAAGAACATGTACTCAAGCGCTACTGTCGCAATAACGCTGAGATAAACAGCAAAACTGAACAACGTCACATAAGCCCGCTTTGGTTCATCAGACCGAAAGTACTCGAAGCCTGCACGGGTTAAGTAAAAGACGAGCAATAAAGAAGGTATTAAATAAAAACCATAACGCTCCGGTAGGAAGTAAAAAACAGCAAGGGAAATTAGGGCAATAAAGCAATTAGTTAGAAAGTGATACAGATTAACAACCAAGGCCTCTTCCTTAGTCTGTTGTTCTAACTGGAACTTAGCATGCATGCGTTTTGTTACTTTAACTTCAATGATCAGAAAAGGAACCAAAGTGATGAGAATTAATAATAAAAATTTTATAATAATCTCTCGCTTTCTATATTATATTCATTTTACTTCAGGAAAAATTTAAAAAGCAAAAACAAGAATAGCAACAATAAGCATAACAAAAGCATTTACCATTCTAATTAGAGCAACACGGGTCCGCTTCGGTCCTACGGAATGCGTCCAGTAAAACCAAGCCCGTACGCTTAATAATAAGAACATCATCAATAAAACAATGAGCCCCAAGTAGCTTATTGTAATTGTAATCTCCGTTTCTTCCCTCATATAGTATAAAACACCACAGATAAGCAATGCCGTAAAACGTAAAGCTTGCTCAACCGTCCTATGGCGTTTGTTAATATAATTACTTTTTTTACTCATTAAGTTATAGCGTCTGGTGAAGTAACGATCAATTATCCGATTGGTAATAAATAAAACAAGCACCATTGCAAGAATGACTTGATCCGCTAACACAATATAATCCCTCCCTTATTCGCTGTCTTAAACATTTAGATTAATCTTATAATTAGGTCAAGGGTATTCACTAATTTATTTCTATTTTTTTCTATTTATTTTTATCATATCATCTAAATAAACGGTTGTAAACCTGTTATAATAGGGTTACTTAACTGGAATGGAGTGTTAGCATGGGCGCTTATTTATTAACAAATCAAGGAATTGTTGCAGAGGATACTGTACTTTATCCTTATCAGGAACGTGGGCTACAATTTGGCGATGGTATTTATGAAGTTATTCGTGTTTATCAAGGAGAGCCCTATTTAATATCACTACACCTAGATCGGCTGTATCGATCAGCAGAAGCCATTAAGCTCCGGATGCCTATAGAAAGAGAACAGTTACATAAACAATTGTTAGTGTTGCTAGAACAGAACGAGGTCGATCACGACGGCTCAATTTACTTACAAGTAACCCGTGGGTCAGCTAAGCGCCTTCATCTTTTTCCAGACTGTGAGCCTAATTTTTATGCATATACTGATGCCTTACCTCGTCCATTAGCTAACTTGAAAAATGGTGTTAAAGCGATCACACACAAGGATATTCGGTGGCACTATTGTTATATTAAAAGCTTAAATCTCTTGCCCAATGTGCTTGCTAAGCAAGCGGCAGCGGAGCAGGGAGCCTTCGATGCCATTTTCCACCGTGATGGCACTGTAACTGAATCAACAGCGGCTAATGTCTATATAATTAAGGATCATGTTATTTATACACACCCTGCCACAGAACGGATTTTACATGGCTGTGTCAGGACACAATTGTTGAATTTAGCAAGAACAGATGGTCTGGTTATTGAAGAACGCGCTTTTACCCTTGAGGAAATGCTAACTGCTGATGAGGTCTTTCTAACGAGTAGCGGGATAGAGGTATTGCCAGTCGTTCAAATCGATGGTGACCAAATTGGAAGTGGTGTACCGGGGCTAGTGACAAGAAGGCTTCAGCATTTGTATGACCTGGATGCTGGTCTATAGGTTAGGAGGATAACAGTGAAACGTATTATTATACTCGGAAGTCCTGGATCTGGTAAATCAACGCTAGCTAATAAAATTTCAACAAAGCTTTCCATCACTCTCCATCACCTAGACAAGCTATTTTGGCGTGCAGCTTGGCAAGAAACGCCTAGAGAAGAGTTTGAGCAACAGCTTGTTCACATTTTACAGACAGAAGAATGGATCATTGATGGTAATTACAACCGAACGCTACCGCTCAGGTTGGCACATGCTGAGCTAGTTGTACTGTTAGATTATCCAACCTGGCGTTGTTTATGGGGTGTTATAAAACGTTATTTTACCTACCGTAACAAAACACGCCCAGATATGGCGGAGGGCTGTAACGAACGGTTAAATTGGGATTTTTTCAAATATGTCCTACTATTTAGGCGTCAACAGCTAGGGCAAACAGAAGCACATTTAGCAAAACGAGACCGCCACGTCATGCTAGTCAGATTGCAGTCACCTAAAGCCGTTGAACCATTCATCGAGCAACTGCTTGAGCAACTTGCTATTAATAACTAACGAGGTCAAAGGATCGTCCAAATCATAACCCAAACTTACGTCATGTCGCATTGAATACGTTTGTCTTCATATAATGAAAAAGAAGATTGAACAGTAACCCTTATCAAATGAATAAAGGAGTTTAAAAAATGAAAATTATTTTTAATGCTGACGATTACGGGCTAACAAAAGGGATAACAGATGGGATTATTAAGAGCCATAAAGAAGGTGTAGTTAGATCAACCACATTGATGATGAATGGTCAGGCAGTTAATTATGCAATCGCTTTAGCTAAGGAGAATCCGACATTAGCGGTTGGCATTCACCTGGTTTTAACACATGGTAAACCAATAGCTCAAGATGTTCCAAACTTAGTTAATCAAAGTGGTCACTTTAAATTTGCTAAATCAGCTATCTCAATTAATGAGTATGAGCTTAGTGATATTGAAACAGAGTTCCGCGCTCAAATTGAGCAGTTTCTAGCAACTGGCTTAAAGCTAGATCATATTGATAGTCATCACCATGTACATGGCTGGCCACAACTTAAAACACTGATGATTAAGTTAGCAAAAGACTATCAAGTTCCTGTTCGTTATGTCCCTTCATTAAAAGACCAGACCGATATTCTATTTACAGACAATATTTGGCTGAAATTTTATAAAGATGAGCTTGAGTTAGATCTTTTTTCACAATTAAAGAGGATTAAGGCTGAATCTGTTGAGGTTATGGTTCACCCTGGCATCGTCGATCAAGCATTAATCGACATTAGCTCTTATACACATGACCGTGAAAAAGAACTCGCGATGCTCTGCACGATGGAAATACCTGATTGGGTTAATTTGTGAGAGTCCGCCCTATGTTAAGGCGGACTCTGGTTGGGGCACTTATTTAAAAACCTTCACACGTTCTTCAAGCGGTTGGAATTCTTTTTCACCAGCTTTAATTTCCGGCTTACCAAACGGCATTTGTGCACGTAACACCCAGCTGTCTGGTGTGTGCCAATGTTGTTTAACACCTTCATCAATTAATGGATTATAGTGCTGCAAGGTAGCACCTAATCCCTCATTTTCAAGAGCTGTCCACACAACAAATTGAAGCATTCCTGATGCCTGCTCTGACCAAATTGGGAAATTATCTTTGTATAGTGCCATTTGTTCCTGAAGACCTTTTACGACTTCTTGGTCTTCAAAAAACAGGACTGTTCCATAGCCCGCCTTGAAGCCATCTATTCTGCCTTCAGTGTCTGCAAAGTTTTCGACAGGAACAATTTTCCGTAGCTCATCCTTAGCGAGCTCCCACAGCTTGTTGTGTTCTTCACCAAATAGCACAACCACTCGTCCGCTTGTTGCGTTAAACGAATACGGTGTATGCTTAACTGCAAATTTTACTACCTCTTCAATTCGCTCCTCTGGAACAACCTTTTCATTACTAATCACATAAATAGACCGACGATCCTCTACTGCTTTTAAAAAATCCTTAGCCACGTTAACGCCTCCTAGTTTATTCAAGTGTTTCATCTCGACTTTGAAATGATATTTACGTCTAATGGATACTTTACCCGAAAAAAAATATTTCAAACTTAATTTATCAACTAATGATTAAATAAGCGCATGTAGCATTGACTTATCCTTATTTTTAGCTTAAGCTAAGCTTTAATTATGTCTTTTTTTATGGAGGATTGCGATAACGATGCTACAAGCAACAAATGTAAGTTTACGATTTGGAGATAAGAAGTTATTTGAAGATGTTAATATAAAATTCACACCTGGGAATTGCTACGGCCTTATCGGAGCAAATGGGGCTGGAAAGTCAACGTTTCTCAAAGTATTGTCTGGTGAGATTGATGCACAATCAGGGCATGTTTCACTAGGAAAGGATGAGCGATTAGCTGTCTTAAAACAGGATCACTTTGCTTACGAGGACTTTCACGTTCTTGAAACCGTTATTCTTGGCCATGAACGCCTTCATCAAGTCATGAAGGAAAAAGATGAGGTTTATGCCAAAGCTGAATTTACTGAAGAAGATGGCATGCGTGCCGCTGAGCTAGAGGGTGAATTCGCTGAATTAAATGGCTGGGAAGCAGAATCTGATGCCGCTATCTTGCTAAAAGGGTTAGGGATTGAAGAAACTTTGCATGACAAGAAAATGGCTGAGCTTAGTGGTTCTGAAAAAGTAAAGGTATTACTTGCCCAAGCATTATTTGGTTCTCCTGATATTCTCTTACTTGATGAGCCAACCAACCACTTGGATATTCAGGCAATTCAATGGCTAGAGGAATTCTTAATTAATTTCGACAACACCGTTATTGTTGTCTCACACGATAGACATTTTCTAAACAAAGTATGTACCCATATTGCTGATGTTGATTATGGCAAGATCGAATTGTATGTTGGGAACTACGATTTCTGGTATGAATCAAGCCAGCTTGCTTTACAGATGGCTCAAGATCAGAACAAGAAGAAAGAAGAGAAAATGAAAGAGCTACAAAACTTTATTGCTCGCTTTAGTGCAAATGCATCAAAGTCAAGACAGGCAACATCTCGTAAAAAAATGCTTGATAATATTACGCTAGATGATATTAAGCCATCTTCTCGCCGTTATCCTTATGTGGCGTTCAAAGCTGGACGTGAAATTGGAAATGATTTACTACGTGTTGACGGTATTAGCAAAACAATTGATGGTGTAAAGGTATTAGACAAGGTTAGCTTTACGCTTAACCGTGCTGATAAGGTAGCCTTTGTCGGTCGTGATGAGCAAGCGAAGACCGTTCTATTTGATATTTTAATGGGCGAGATGAAACCGGATGAGGGTGAATTCTCGTGGGGCGTTACCACGTCTCAATCGTATTTCCCTAAAGACAATAGCGAATTTTTTGAGAACAATGAGTTAACGCTTGTTGAATGGCTCCGTCAGTATGCTCCGCTAGAGGATCAAACGGAAACCTTTCTACGCGGATTCTTAGGAAGAATGCTCTTCTCTGGTGAGGAAGCATTGAAAAAAGCTAAGGTGTTGTCCGGTGGTGAAAAAGTGCGATGTATGCTATCAAAAATGATGCTCTCAAGCGCTAATGTATTGGTAATGGATGAACCGACTAACCACTTAGACCTTGAATCCATTACATCTGTCAACAATGGTCTAATTAACTTTAAAGGGTCACTCCTGTTCACCTCTCACGACCATCAGTTTATTAACAGTGTCGCTAACCGTTTAATTGAAATTACACCAAACGGATTGATTGATAAAGAAATGAGCTACGATGAATATGTCAGTGACAAAGCTTTACAAGCAGATATTGCAAGTCGGTATGCGTAATATGAAAACGCGAAAAGCCCCAATTGGGGCTTTTTTTTTATCCAACAGACTAGTAAAATGGGATAAAAATTCAAGAAAAAATTTAATTAATACAAATTTATAAATAATTCATGGCCATTAACATGTGACAACTTTGTGAATTTTTTAACGTGGCTGTCGACAAATCCCGACATCATAGCAATGAATAAAAAAGTTTGTGAAATATAGTACAAAGTCGTTGCTACTTTAAAAACTTAAGAGTATAATAAGTTTTGCAAGATGATTGATGTATGTTTAGAGAGAAATGTGAAATAATGAACCTAAAAAACGGAGGATGATTTAATTATGAAAGTCGCTGTTATTGGATGTACACACGCAGGTACTTCAGCAATTAAAAATACGCTCGCTCTTTATCCCGATGCACAAATTGAGGTGTTTGAACGTAATGATACGGTTTCGTTCCTATCTTGTGGAATTGCCCTTTATGTTGGTGGGGTTGTCGAAGAAGCTGAATCACTTTTTTATGCTTCAGTAGAAGGTTTTCAAGAGCAAGGCATTAAAATGCACATGCAGCATGAAGTATTAAATGTTGATATTAACAAGAAACAATTATCTGCCAAAGACTTAAATAGTGATGAAATTTCAGAACACGCTTATGATAAACTAATTATCACGACTGGCTCTTGGCCAATTACACCACCAATTCCTGGCTCGAATCTAGAAAATGTCGTATTATGTAAAAACTATGACCATGCCAAAGACATCATTCGTCGCTCAGAACATGTTAATAATGTTGCCGTTGTTGGTGGTGGCTATATTGGTGTTGAGCTTGTTGAGGCATTTGAGGAAAACGGTAAGAATGTTACGTTAATCGATGCTGAATCACGAATTCTTAACCGCTATTTAGATAAAACCTTTACTGATCCTGTCGAAGCGTCATTCCGGGAAAAAGGCGTTAGCCTGTTATTAAACGAAATGGTATCTGGCTTTGAGGGTAACGGCAAGGTCGAAAAGGTCATTACCAACAAAAGCGAAGTTAAAGCAGATTTAGTCGTAATGTGTATTGGCTTCCGTCCTAACACTGAGTTAATTAAAGGTCAGGTTGACATGCTTCCTAATGGCGCAATTGTCGTTGATGAGTATATGCGCACTAGTGCTACTGATGTTTATGCAGCTGGCGATTGCTGTGCCGTTCCTTATAACCCGACGAAGCAAGCAGCTTACATTCCATTAGCGACAAACGCAGTTAGAATGGGCACACTCGTTGCTCAAAACCTTGTTGAAGCTAAGATTCCACATCCAGGTACACAAGGAACATCTGGTTTAAAAATCTATAATCATTACATTGGTTCAACTGGGTTAACCGAATCAGCAGCCGAAATTAATGGCATTACTGTACGCTCTGCATATTTAGAAGAAACATACCGTCCTGACTTTATGCCAGAAAACAATGTGATTAAATTAAAGCTTGTTTATGAAGTAGAAAGCCATCGAGTTGTTGGCGCTCAAGTTATCTCTGATACCGATTTAACCCAGGTTGTCAATACAGTCAGTGTCGCAATTGCTAACGATATGACGATCGAGCAATTAGCATTAACCGATTTCTTCTTCCAACCGCACTTTAATAAGCCAGTAAACTATTTGAATGAAGTCGCTTTACAAGCGATGCAGCAAGAGGTTAAAGAAGCAACTGTACAATAAATTCGAACCAAAAACCAAGCACAGCTGATCCAAATTGGCTGGGCTTGGTTTTTTGGCTCTAAAATATAGGTTGGGGTAGAGAAAAAAATCAAACAAAAAGAAGACACGCAAACTCCTAAATTTGTTAGACTTGTTTTAAACCACTAAAACAAAAGGAGTTGCGTGTAAGTGCATTCTAACATATTAAGAACCTCACTTAAAAGTAGTGAACTGCCCCCTGTCAAGTAGACAGTGGAAATAATAAAAAAGATTTATGCGGCCATCGCTCTATATTCCATAGGGCTAAGGCCGTTTAATCTTTTTTGGTATCTTTCATGATTATAAAAATGGATGTACGCATCTATCGCGGTAGTAAGTTCCTCAAATGTCTTATATTTATGTAAATAATACTTCTCACATTTCAGTGTCCCAAAAAAGGACTCCATGGGTCCATTATCAATACAACGACCCACTCGTGACATGCTTTGTGTCATCTTTGCCGCATCTAGCTTACGTTTGAAGCCTTTAGAGGTATATTGGAATCCACGGTCACT
>NZ_FODJ01000009.1:126250-170804 GCF_900110345.1 Amphibacillus marinus | reverse complement strand
TTAATCTTTCAATTTATGCTCACACAAATAAAAGAAGGGGTAAGCATACCTATCATCAAGCATTCAGCAGTCCCGTAGACTCCTATGGGAACAAATCACTTCGATGGGGTGAGTAATCGCAACCCCAGCGCGAGCCGAAGATCCACTTTGTCTAGTGTTCTGTGCTTGACAAAGTTAGCTGAGGCCGTGCCCATGGCTAGCGCGAAACTGAGGAAACGAAGATGTCTCGTTTGTGCCAGTGGGTGAAAGCGAAGGGACTGCTGAATGCAACACGCTATGCTAGTTAGTGGATTTTTTCATGTCTTTATTTTTAGCTAACTACATTTAAAAACTCAATAATAAGTTTTAATGTTCGCATTTTCCTATGTTAATATGAATTATGAAATTGACTCACCTAAAAAACCTTTGTCATTATTTTTTAAATAATGACAAAGGTTTAATTTTAAACATATTTGGAATTCCATTTCTTGCAACAACAATGCTTTTTTTCAACAGTGTAACCAACAACATTATGCCCTAATCGCCTTAATAAACGAATTCCGATGTTTTTTTCTACCGAGTTTGCCGCCATAACATATAGGTCAGTCTTTGGTAAAAGCTGATGGTTTCGTTTAATATAGGCGATTGGCAAAGCAATTTTATTAGCTTTCGTGCTTTTTGCGGATTGATGGTAATCTCTTAAATCAACCTGAATCTTCTTCTGATTAAACTGGCACTCATCTAGACATACTGCTCGTCGCACCGGAACATATCTAACATAGCTCAAATAAACAACACATAATGTTATGATCGTTAATATAATGATCAATTTCTTTCCTCCGATTTTTTAAGTGATCTCGCTTACTTAAGAAAGAACTGAGCGATAAAAATCGACTAATGTAAGGATACCACGATCGTAGTTATTAAGTGGAAAGCTTTCATTCGGTGAATGAAGCCGGTCATCCGGTGTACCAAAACCAAGTAGAACAATTGGAATATTAAAAATTGAATCAAGCCATTCAACTACTGGAATTGAGCCACCCATTCTGACAAATACAGCTTCTTTATTAAAACCAATCTGATAGCTTTTTGCTGCCTGCTTAATTAGGGGGTGATTAGGGTCAACTTTATAAGCTTTAGCAGATAGTGGCTCTTTTTTTATTGATACGCGCACACCCTTTGGCGTATGCTGATTAATATGATCAATTAAGTAATTCTGAATATCAACCGGGTTCTGACCAGGAACTAATCGACAGGTTAGCTTTGCCGTAGCATATGATGGAATAATCGTTTTGGTACCTTCACCCTGGTACCCACCAAACATCCCATTAACCTCTAAGGTCGGACGCCCCATCGTATGCTCGGCTGCAGTATAGCCTAATTCAGAGACTGTTTCAGGAATGCCAATTGATGATACATAGTTTTCTGCTGGGACATCGGCAATCAGTTGACGCTCTTCGTCTGACAAAGGTTCAATTTGATCATAAAAATGCTTAACTTGGACAACCTCATTTTCATCCTTCATTGTTGACAGAATATGAGCCAGCGCCATTAACGGATTCTTCACCGCACCACCATATAAACCCGAATGAAGATCATTATCTGGACCACTTACGGTAAATTCGAGACCTGTAAATCCTTTTAAACCATACAGAATGGTCGGTTGATCATTTGCAACCATACCAGAATCTGAGATAATGGCAAAGTCAGCCCGATATTGCTCCTTTTTTTGTTCAAGTAACTCATAAAGGTGTTCTGACCCAATTTCTTCTTCCCCTTCAATACAAACCTTTACATTTAACGGTAATTTACCCTCTGTTTTCAAAAACGCCTCAAATACTGCTAGATGCATAAAGGTTTGCCCTTTATCATCACTTGCCCCTCTTGCATATAAGCGACCTGCTTTTACGGTCGGCTTAAATGGATCTGAGTCCCAAAGCTCAAGTGGATCAGCTGGTTGCACATCATAATGACCATAAACAAGCACTGTAGGTGCACCTTCTCCTGCGCCCAACCATTCTCCATAAACAACCGGGTGACCAACAGTGTCTTGAAGTTCAATCTGTTCAAATCCAATTTGTTCAAGATATTGTTTGACAAAGTGTGCCGCTTCACTAACATTTTGCTGATATTTTTGATCAGTGCTAATACTTGGAATACTTAAGAAGGTACAAAGCGACTCTAACTGTTGATCACGATGCTCCTCTAGATATTTAATTACTGCATCTTTCATCTTCATCCCCACCTTCTATTCGGAAAAAACATTTGGCCAGCTATGTTTTTTGGCTAGCATTTGCTCAGCAATTTGTTGTGCATCACTCAAGCTGTGACTTGCAGCCCAGCCACACTGAACCTCATTACAGGCTGGTACTTCAGTAGCTATTAAAACATCTAGCAACGTTTTTTCGAACGCTAAAGTGACTTCTTCAAAGGAATCATTATTTAAAATACTTAAGTAAAAACCGGTCTGACAGCCCATTGGCCCAATATCAAGCACATTATCCAAGTGATTACGAATTAATTCTGCCATTAAATGCTCAAGGGAGTGCAATCCAGGCATTTCCATATGTTCTTGGTTAGGTTGGCAAAAGCGTAAATCATATTTATAAACCTTATCGCCATTTGTACCTGTTGTGACACCAACAAGTCTTATGTATGGTGCAACAACTTTAGTATGGTCTAGATTAAAGCTTTCAACATTCATTTTTTCCATTTTCATGCTCCTTTACGTGATCATCTCTTTATTTAAGATACCACATAAATAATCTGAATCCAATTAATGAACCCCGTAGATTATGCAAAAAAAAAAACGCAAAGACTGGTGATCTTATCTTTGCGTTTAACTAATTAACGATTGCGATTTGGAAAAATACGGTCTACCATTTCACCGAATTGATCGAAAAAACCTTCAATAGGATGGCCGTTCTCAACATCATTACGATAATTTGCCGCCAAATCAACAAAATCGGGGTTTGAAGAAACAAAAACATTGTTTATTTCTTTATCTGAATTTTTAACTGCCTCAGTTACTTTTTCTTCAATATCATCAGACACATTGTTATCATCTTCTGTTACTTCATTATTATCTATTTCACAAGCAACATAAGCATTATCACCCATTTTTAAAACGTAAGCACCGTCAATTTCATCAACAGATTGGTTTACTTGCTCAGCAAGTTCATCAGCAACGTGATATTGATCACTTCCCGTGTTTCTATTTACACCTTCTCGCCCTCTACGATCTAATGGACCATCTTCAAAAACAGTGTCACGCTGATTTTGATCAAGCATTTGACCTGGGGCACCAGGGTACTGATAATTATCATATGATGGATCATATTGCGTGTTCTGACGATTTCTAACGGGCTCAATGTTATTCATATTACGATCTTGCATAGTTTGACCGTTATTGGTACCGCAACCAGCTAATAAGGTTACTGTTATGCCGGTAGCAAAAAGCACTTGCTTTATTTGCATTGTTCATCCCTCCTTAATTATTTAATCTTTTATAATCTGTGCATTAAGGAAAGTACGATACAATGAAATGGCAGGAATACAAACCAGAATTATCCACGCTTCTTAATTAATGAACTGGCTATACTATTAGTGTCCCAATTTGTTCTGTAAAGGAGCGATGGCTATATGTGTGGTCTTGATTACGACAAAGCACTATACTATACAATGTGGCAACAATGGGATGACCTTTTAGTCGTCATGGTCAGGACAACTGATGATATTTTAGCCAAGAAAATTGAAAGCTTTCTTCACGCCTTTCGATTTGAAAAAAACACGCAAAAAATAATTGGCTTACACGAAAATTTACTTCACTATTTAGACCATGCCATGCATTCCAATGTTGCAACTATAGTTAATGCCTAGTCTTTTTCCAACAGGGGCCCTACTTACGGGCCTCTTTGTTTATTGTAGCTCTTGTAAAGCTTGAATCGGTATTGCTAAACCAACTTTTCCATGTTGGTCGTTATTACTAACTGCGTATATAACACCAATGACAAGACCTTGGTTATTAATAACCGGACTTCCACTGTTTCCTCGATACACAGGTGCATTAATTAACATAACATCGGTATTCAGACTTGTTGCGTTAGTTATGCCAATCCAATCTCCTTTGTTGGCAATGCCATTAAAACGAAGCGGATTACCAATGAAACGAATAGATTGCTGTTGGTCAAAATGGGCTTCGTCAGCTAACTCTAAGAACGGTAACCCGGTTTCGTCAACTTTAATAATAGCAAGATCTAAATCATCGTCTTTTCTTACAATTTCACCATGATAAAGACCGTGATTAGGATAAGCTACTGTTACAGCTTCATTATCCTTAACAACATGTGCATTTGTCACGATATAGCCATCCATACTAATACCAAAGCCAGTTCCTTTGCTATCAGTTGTTTCAATCACGACTACAGCTTCCTTGTACATTTGAATATCTGGATCAGCGGATAATTGAGCCGATGTAATTAAAAAATCAATGGCTGGAATTGAAAATGTTTTAGGCAATAGGGCGATAGCATTTAGCAACAAAGCCGCAATAATAATCGCATAAATCCATTTAGGAAATCTGCGTTTACGTAACATATTTCTCTCCTTTTCTCGTCTTCTTTTTTCAGCGATTATTTGCTTATCAGCCTCCAAAATGGCTAACATTTCATCCTCACTTAAGTCTTCAAACAAGTCTCTATCTATTACTTGCTCAGCTACATCTTCTTCCTCTCGCAAATTGAACACCTCATTTGTGATAGCAAATTTTTTGTTATTACCCAGGAAATAAAACAAAAAAGTTCAACATACAATGTTTTTTTTGATATAATTTATTATAAAATAAAAATAGGGGGGATTTTTAAATGTTACTTGATGATATTTTAGAGCACAACTATAAATTTGTCGAAAATAAAGAGTACATCGATTATGAAACCGATAGTGTGCCCACAAAACACGCCGTTATTTTGACTTGTATGGATACAAGATTAACAGAACTTTTACCGAAAGCCATGAGCTTTAAGAATGGCGATGTAAAAGTTTTAAAAACAGCTGGGGCCCTGATAAAAAACCCTTACGGTAGTGTCATGCGCAGTATTTTAGTAGCTGTCCATGCCTTGCAAGCTGATGAAGTGTATGTAGTTGGCCATCATAATTGTGGGATGAGCAATTTAGATACAGACTTTTTATTTGAACGTATGAAAATTAATGGTGTAAGTGAAGCGGACTTTGAAAGTATAGAAATTGATGTCCATGAATGGTTTAGAGGGTTTGATCAAATTGAGGATTCAGTTAAAAGCTCTGTTGAATTAATTGAGAGCCATCCCCTTCTCCCAGATGATGTGCCTGTGCATGGGCTAGTCATTGACCCAGCAACAGGCAAGCTAGACATGGTCGTTAACGGGTACTAGCTGTTAAACAAAATGCTCACTTAACCAGAAATCATATTAGTTAAGAAAACGAATGATCCCTCTGAGAATGGATCATTCGTTTTGTACTTTCATCATCATTTAGCTAACTTGTAAATCTCTTCAATCACGAGTGCTGTTGCATTCTGACGTTGATAATTCTGCATGTTTACTTTCATATTTGCCGACGCATTAACTAACTGATTAAACTTCTCTGTAAAATACGTTGCGCTCAAATTTTCCTCATATAATACTTCAGCATAGCCCTGCTTTTCAAAGGCAGCTGCGTTTAACAGTTGGTCACCTCGACTTGCTTGTTTCGAGAGCGGAATAAGGAGCATCGGTTTCTGTAAAGCAAGAAATTCAAAGATCGCATTGGCTCCCGCACGTGAAATAACTAAATCAGTTGCTGCTAATAGGTCTGGTAACTCCTCACCAACATACTCATATTGCATATAACCATATTTCTTTAGCGATGGTTCAAGATTACCTTTTCCGCAAATATGAATAATTTGATGACTTTTTGTTAAAGCGTCTAGTTCAGCCCTTACTGCCTCATTTATTCGTTGTGCACCTGCGCTACCGCCCATCACCATTACAACCGGCTTAGCCTCCGAGAGTCCAGCGATTCTTAGCCCTTTCCTTCGATCACCGTTAAACAACTCAGGACGGATGACCGCACCGATCCATTTAGCTTTATCTGCTGGTAAGTGCGCTAATGTCTCGGGAAAAGTTGCTAAGATTTTTTTGGCAAAGGGCATTGCTAGCTTATTGGCTAAGCCTGGTGTCAGATCTGATTCATGAATAACTGCAGGTACACCTTTTAAGCGCGCACCAATTAAGACTGGTACTGAAACAAATCCACCCTTGGAAAAAATGACGTTAGGCCTCGTCTTTCTTAAAATTCCCAAAGTTTGCCTAATGCCATTTAGCACCTTAAATGGATCTTTAAAGTTCTCAATTGACATGTATCTACGTAATTTTCCAGTTGAGATTGGGTGATAGGTTACCCCTTCAATATCAGCAATTAAATTACGTTCAATGCCATTTTTCGATCCAATATAATCAATCTGCCATCCATCTTGTTTAAGAATCGGTATAATAGCTAGGTTGACCATTACATGGCCGGCAGTGCCACCACCCGTTAGCACAATTTGCTTCTTATCCATCTTTTCAAAACCTTTCTACATAACATTGATTCAATATGATTTTAGCATATAAATACGATCTAAGGTTAATCATTTATAATTGAAACGATTGGGCAACCTTGAGCAACTCTGCTTTTGTTACCCTTCCAGAGGATGCTTCTTTTCCAATAATACTGGATCGGAATTCAAGCTTATAGCTCAATCCATCTTTTTCCCACACTAAAACCTGAGCGAAATCATTTGTCATATACTGACCATTTATCGCTCGATCTAATTCAACAATTTCTCCATCAGCAAGCTCTTCAAAGAAACCATCAGTAACCTGATAGGTCAACAAATCATTGTTTCTAGAGTAAAAGCTTATATCTAGAGCTTCATAGGTAGTACCAGAAATTTGATAAGGATCTGAAATGATGAATTCAACTTGCATCGGGACATATTGTGGTGTTTCAGGATTAAAGGAGACTGTTGAAATGGCTTCTGCCACAGGTGCCTTTTCATAATCATAATAGCCTTCTGGAATCTGCTCAGTTGCTTGACAACCAACTAATAAGACAAGCAGTGTGAACCAAAAAAACGTTTTCCATTCTTTCATTGTCATGCCTCCTTAGATTCATTTTAACAAATAATCCCACATAAAGATAGACGAGCTTAGATTAATTTTTGTTACAAAATACTTTCTAATTGACTACAAAACATTACAGTTAGAAAGGCCTGTCCGCTCACTTCATTAGCTAAAATAAATTCAGGTACTTATGTCGAGCTTTACGTATTGCATAATCCGTTATTACCCATACTTAAGATGCGTAGGGATATGATGAAGGATTTCAAATGAACATTTTATACACTGCCATTCTTTTATCTTCTCTTTGTTCTGGTTTATGATCTGCATACCTCCATTAAACACGTTCCCAGTCATAATTCTCAATCCCAACTAACTATCTCCCTCCCTATATATTAGCAACCGCCTTTGCGTTACCCAAACACAGTCTCTACTTTACTCGTTAACAAAAACCGTTCCTAAGTTGCTAGGTTTTATTTAATTACTTTCTATACAGTTATTTTTGTCTCCTTGAATAGGCAGCCATTTTAGTTAAAAATACGAATAAAGATGAATTCGTCCTTTACTAGAAACTAAAAAAGATGCACATTATAAAATGCGCATCTTTAACTAGTCATTTATTTGTCTATTCTTCTTTTTTTATATAGAATTGCACCACCCGTTCCACTAAGTGCGAGAAGGCCGATAAGGGAACCTGCGAATAGTGGCCGGTTTTCATACCACTTCATAAATACAGTTTTCTCAGCGATCTCAAAGCTAAGATCAAGCGTTGTTTCGTTTCCAGCAAGATCATAGGCTTGTGCACTAATCTGGTAGTTAGCAGGATCAGTAAAGCGGATTTGTGCTGAGCCCTCTGCAAGCTCATCAAGATGATCTTCACCATTAATTGTTAACGATTGAATAACATCCTCATCATTAAGGAGTGTCAAATCAACTGAGACATTTTCATAATAGCGAGCTTCATCTTCCACCCCTTCAATAATAAATTCTGGTGGGGTCATATCAATAATAAATTCAACCGTTAACTGTTTGATATTACCGGCACGGTCAACAACCTCAAAGTACAGAACATGCTTTCCTTCTGTTTCAATTGGTTGACCAAGCTCATAAGGCTGACCATTTAGTGTTAACGCAATAATTTCATAATCTGTCATATCCTCAATGAAGAATTCAGGAATAACAACATCGTTAAAATATTGATTTGATAATGGTTCTGTAAAACGAATAATTGGCGCTGTTTTATCAATCGTAAACACAATCGTCCGCTCAGTTACGTTTTCAGCTAGATCGGCAATTGAAGCGCGTAACACATAATCCTGTTCATCCACTAATGTTGTTCCATTTACAAATGTGTCACCATTCAGTGTAACCGTTGAACCTTCTTCATCTAAGTGTAAATCTGAATAAGTGACGATCGGCGTCATTGATTCATTAAAATAGCCTTCAATAATTCCCGAAATATCTAGTTCTGGTCTCGTTGTATCAACGGTAAAGCTTACATTTAATGTTGTCACATTTCCCGCACGATCAGAAGCAGTGACCTCATAATTGTACTGCATTTCTTCAGAAGCCGTTGGGACATTTCCTGCTATATTTGAGCCGCCGTTTAGAACGACTGAATCAATCGTATCGACGTCTGGCTGATCAAGCTCAAAAAATGGTGTGAAGACACGATTAATATACGAACCATCCTCAATAATTTCGCCACCCACACTCATTCTTGGTGTAATTTCAGGTGCTGTTTTATCAACGGTAAAGCTTATTTCCATTTGGTCTTGGTGACCTGCTTTATCAACAGCATTGACAATCATTTGATAATCGCCTTCCTCAGTAAACGTGTGACTTAACGTAGCTGTTGATTCCCGATAGGCTTGTTCATTAACAGAAAAATTACCTAATGGGTAATTGACACCATCTCGCGTTACGGACACTGTTTGCTGGTCTAGGTTTACATCACGAACACGAATCGTAACTGGTCGGTCCATGTTATAATATTCACCATTCTCAACACCTTCAATCTCAATAACAGGACGAATCGTATCAATTACAAACTGCTTGTTAACAGTACTGGCAGCATTACCAGCGGCATCAGTAGCCTCCATGGCAATCGTATAGGCACCATCTTGATCAAACCGATAGTTTAACCTAGACTCGAAACTACTAGTACGCCAGCCTGGACCACGATTACCTTCTACAGTATCAGTATATGTTTGACCATTTCTAGTAATCTCAAAATTAACTGTATTTGAACTAAAGTGACGCTCTCTCACTAGAAACTGAGCTGTTTGAGCTGACGGGTAGTAGGTACCATCCGTAATTTGATTGGCCTGAAGGACAGGCGCGGTTGCATCAACCGTAAAGCGGATCGTCTCATGTTCACTCGTATTCCCCGCTCGATCTGTAGCACGCAATCTAATCTCAAAGACACCCTCATCATTGGTACGAAACACATGTCGCCAGTCAGCGCTGGTATCACTAAATGAAACATTCGCTACATCACGATAACGTTCCATCTCACCAGACTGATAATTCAACTTGTATACTGCTAAGTTCGTTCGATCTGGGTTAAGATTATCGTCAGTTACACGAACCGTAACAGGCCGATTACGATTATAGTATTGCCCATCTGCAACACCAGTCAATGACAGCGTTGGTGCAGTCTGATCTACAGCAAAGGTTTGAGTTGCTGTGTCAGCGACGTTACCAGCTGCATCAATAGCATCAACGACGACACGGTAAGTCCCATCTTGATCAAAGTCTAGCGCAAGCTGGCTTCTACGACCACTATTACGCCAGTTGGACAGCTGTTGATGATCATAGCGGACATAGTTGCCATTACGATTACGACGATAAACCCGGATTGTGACGTCATTTGTTTGGTAATTATTTTCAATAACCTCAATGTCCTGCCTTACCGGCTGATTATTGTAACGGGCAAGATCACTTAACTGAATGACAGGCTTGGTATTATCAACAACAAAGCGAATTGATTGCTTACGCGAATGTCCGGCATAATCCTCAACCGACACCGTTAACGTATAGTCACCATCAGCTTGATAAAAATCTTCGGTAAAGACAAACTGATAAGTCTCCTCATCAACATGCTCCCAGACTCCAAGTTCATCATTTGTCCATCCCTGTGTTGTACTATCTGGTGCAGTTTTTTCTATTCTTACCGTCTGTTCTTTAATATGAAGCTCTGTTAATTCAATCGGCACAAGTTTATTAATGCCTTCACTTCGAATAAATTCTGCTATAACAAACTCACCATCTAATTGCTTACCAACTGAAAGGACAGGAGCAGTCTTATCAATGGTAAAGCTGATTGACTCAGTTGAACGATTGTCAGCTCGGTCAATCGATTCAATAAAGACGTCATAGCTTCCTTCCTCGGTAAAGCCATAATTTAAACGGGCAATCGATTCTCGGAAAATGCGACGGGTAATTTCAAACTCACCCACCTCGTAAGGTTCACCGTCTTTTGTTACTTCAATCCGATTTATATCAAAGTCATGATCAGTAATCTCGATTTCCATGAGGCGATCTTCCTCATAGTGAACGTCACCTTCAATACCTCTAACAGTAATAGACGGGAAGGCGGAATCAATGGTGAATTCTGTTTCTACTGCTTCAGCTTGATTACCAGCTGCATCTTCCGCCTCGAGTCTAACTCTATAGAAGCCATCACGGAAAGTCTCAAAAACAGCCGACGACTGTTCACCGTGATGCATCCACTCAGGACCAATTTGGTTTAAGACACTGTCAGAGATATCCTCTCCATTGCGCGACATCGTCAAGTCAACCTGATTTGTTGGGAAGTATTTTTCAAATACCGATAGAGTCAAGGATTGATTTTCACTATAAAAGCCGCCATGATCAACTCCCGTTATTCCGACAACTGGTGCCTCTTTATCAATGGTAAAGCGGACTACCTTTGTTTCGGCAATGTTACCAGCTAAGTCAGTACCATCAAGCGTAAGACGATAAACACCCTCTGCTGCAAATGTCTCCGCTAAGGTAATCGTTTGGGCGGTCGTAACAGGTTCATTGTCAGTATGATAGCTTTCAAATACGCCACTTTGTTCATTCCATTTCTCTACCGTTAATGATGACTGTTCTAGATTAAGAAATGGACTGCCAATCGTAATTGACACATCACGTGGATGGTTATAATGGCGATGATCGTCAACCCCATCGACAATTAATTCAGGTGCGGACTGGTTGATCGTAAACGTCTTTGCAGCTGAATTTGCTTGATTACCTGCCTGATCTGTCGCGCTAACGGAGAGTCGATAGGTCCCGTCCTCATCAAACAAGTAAGTAGCACGAGTTACGCTACCATCATTGCGCCACTCAGGAAAAGCATGTTGATAATCCTGAAAATGACCATCCCGATCCTGCTTTTCAATTGCAACTGTAACCGTATTGGACTGATAGTGCTCCTCGGTAACAATAATTTCAGCAATAGCCTGCTCATTGTAATACCGATCTAATTGGCTGACTTCAATAACAGGTGCGGTATCATCTACTACAAATGAGAAATAATCATTGCTAACACGACCTGCCCGATCCTCAGCCATAATTTCTATTATATAGTATCCATCCTCTAACCAAAGATTGTTCTCAACAATAAAGTCATAGCGCTTTTGATCTGTTTCAGCTTGAAGCCATTGACCAAGCTGGTCTTGCGCATATATTGTCTCTGAACCATCAGCTAAGATCCTGGTCATCGTTAACTGTTTGGTATCAAGGTGAGGTTCTTCAATGATAATGTTGAGGAACTGATCAAACCCAAGCTCCTCAATATCTGTCTGATTAATATGGGCGCCTTGCTCAATCGAACTATTCAGTTCAATAATTGGATCATGTTCATCCACCAACACGGATCCGTTATAGCTGGTCTCTCGGCCAAATTGATTAACAGCTGTTACGTCAATTTGATAATACCCTTCAGCTAACGCTTTAGTTACCGAGGTGTAGAGGCCATCTGTACTTAAGTCAGTTTTTGTTAAGAAATCCTCCATCTCACCAGTGGTGGGATTTTGCTTTTGTACACTGAAATCAGTTGCGTCTAAATCAAGGGTAAGATCCGCTAAGGTAAAGGTGAGAACGACCGGTTCAAAATAAACATCCGTCACGTCTTCTCCCTGTTCGTCAGTAACTCGAACAGTTGGCTGATCAAAATCAACCACAACTGTCTGATTATATGTTGTTAGGTTCCCAGCGTAATCACGTGCTTCTACCTCAATATGGTAAACACCTGACCGATTCATATTAAATAACACGTTTAGTCGATCATCTTCTTCACGAGTAGATAGACGGACTGCTTCACGACCAGTGAGATCCTCTCGTTCAATTGACACATTGGTTTGGTCGATGTCTAAATTAAGATCGGCAACCTCAAGGGTGACCCTCCCAATCGCTTCATCAGATCGGTCAGGGACCTGCTCGCCCTGCTGATCAATTAAGTCAATAACAGGTGCAGTGCTATCGACGGTAAAGCTTAATTGATCAAGCTCATGAGTTACGCCACCAGCGTCTTCAACAGCTAAGTCCAGCTGATAAAAACCATCAGGAAGTGCTTCTGAGAGAGTAGCTGTTGTTCCATCTCTGACAATCCCCTCAGTTAGCTCATAGGCTGCGCCATCACGGGTAATATCGAGGGCAACAGCAGCAATTGGCGCTTGGTTTTCCAGTACCAAATAAAGATCACCTGACTGAACATGGGCAGCTGATTGAATTGGTTCGCCGTCAACACTTAGTTCAAGAACTGGACCATCATTGTTGATGTAAAAAGTTAGACTTTCTTCACGATGATGACCAGCTCGATCTGAAGCGAGGACCTCTACGTGATAGATCCCATCCGAATCAGTTGTGAATTCAGTCGAAAATGTAGAGCTATCGCCATTCCTGCTTATTGACTGCCCTTCACCATTAACGTTAACTTCGAGTAATCCTTCAGAGGTGTACAGATCATCTATTTCAACTGTTACAGTCGGATAATCTTCACCTATCCACCATCTGTCGTCAGGGTAATAAACAGCTCCATCCGCCACACCAGAAATATTAATCACTGGTGCTTGCGTGTCTTTAATAATGGTTAAATTAATTGGGTTCTGATCACTTGGAATGCCCCAATCATTGGATTCAGCAATATTGAGAGAGAGCTCAAGCCAACCATCTTCCTCAGGTAATGAATAACGCACCTCAAATAGGCCTTGAAACTCATCCTGATCAGCTCCAACTGGTGCAAGCAAATCTGGCTCAATCGTGTTCCCTTCAAAAGTAGCCGTTAATGAAAAAGGCTGTTCCTGCCGCTCATTATCTTCATCAAAATATTGACTTAAATCAAGCGTTAGCTTGACCTGATTATCAATTGTAAACCACTCTTGGTCAAATGGAAATGTCTCACGCGCATCCCATTCTATACCGTCATAGGTCACCTTTATTTGTAACTCACTTGAAGAAAAAGCATCGCTACTAAAAATGATTAAAAAGAGTAAAGTAATAGCAATAGTCGGAAATATAAATATCTTTTTCTTCTTTTGATATAATTCAGCCAATTTTTTCCCCTCCATTTGATATGACTTCTTCTGCATCGGTGATGACAAAATCATCCTCAACAATAAAATCAGCTTGTTCATTTGTCAGCAGTGTGGTTGCATCCTCATCATCTGACAATAGTTCTGTCTCGGGTAGATACGCTTCTGCTTGAACGTTTACCGGTTCCCCAGCCTGTAAAAGTTCTGTTTCCTCTGTCTGTCCCGTAGTAAAGGGAGCAGCTTGATCTTTACGAAGCACAATTTGGCTCGTTGTCCGCTTGCCACTCTCAGTTAAATCAGCCTGATAGTGAAATGATTTTGGCTGCTTTGACTTTAACCAACTTGAACCCGTCAGGTCGGCTAATGCTTGCTTAATATCTAGCTTAATAAACAACCAGATTGCTAGCACTAAGCAAATAGCAGCCAACGCAAGTCCGCCATAAAACATAATTTGATAACCCATCTACTCCCCTCCTATAGTACTGACAAATTTTCAAGTCGTCGTCTTAAGCGTTGTAAATTCTCATGTTCTGTTGCACCATCCTGCTCATTTGCTTGCTCATATAAATCTCGAGCCGCCTGATAGCTTCTTTCCACTTCATCGCGTTCCTGCTCAAGGTCAATTAACAGGTTTGCTAAACGGACATAACCTTCGATTAAGTCAGGATTATCGTCAATAATTTGCTCAAATTGGGCGATTGCTAGTGAATGACGGCCCATTTCCTGATAAATAGAGCCAATTGTTATACGCACCCGTTCCTCGTTAGCAATGCCTTCCTCAAGTAAGCGACTGTAGTAATCAATGGCTTGCTCAAAATCAGCAATCGCATCATTCTCTATCCCTCGACTGTAATATGCTTGGGCAAGGTTTCGGATAAACAGCTCCTGGTACTGAATCGATAATGTTTCATCATTTAAAATAGTCAACAATTCATTTGCCTTTTCTAAAATATCAATTGCACGGGTATTGGCCTGATCAATCTGTGCTTTATAAGATAAATAAATATTTGCTAATGCTTGATAATTATCAATTTTCTTTTGATCATTTGGCAAAGAATCGGTGTATGCTTCCAAGTCATGTAATTCTTCTGAGAAAGCTTGATACTCAATATTTAAGCTACTAAGTGTTGTCGCTAAGGTTTTATAGTAAATAACATCAGGTAGCACTTCTTCATTAATCTGGCGAAAATAATGGAGGGCCCGACTATAATCACGTTTAAGATCGAAATAGGTCATCCCGACTTTAAATAGCACGTTATCGTCTGTGTCAATACGGCCATAGCCTTGATTAATATACTGCTCAAGTTTGTCTAAGCCACTATCGACGTCACCGCGATTAATATAGATATTTAAAATATTGATATAGGCCTCAGCACGGCGATTATCTTCTTCAATTGCTGCCTCCATTAATTGAATGGCACGCGAATCATTACCATCAATCAACTCACTCCGAGCTTGATTAATTAAATCAACATAATGCTCAAATTGCTCTTGGCGCATGCCATTATAGCCTAGAATCGTTGTCGTCGAAAAAACAAAAAAGAACAAAAATGGAATAATAAAGGCGACTAAACGTTGGTATAATTTTTTTTTGTAACCCTGGGTAAGCTTGTCAATATTAGCTAAATCGTAGGAGAGCTCAGCACAGGATTGATAGCGCTGATCAGGCTCTGTTTGGGTACAGCGATGAATGATGTGTTCAAGTCCCTCTGGTAATGATGCATCCCATTGTCGAATGGGTCGTACTTCAAATGGAGGCTCACTTAAACTTCGGCCAGTCACAAGATGATAAAGGGTAACACCTAAGCTATAAATATCGGTTCGCGCATCGGTTTGTTTTCCTGATAATTGCTCTGGTGATGCATATCCCTTTGTACCCAAGTTAACTGTATCAGTTGAATGATTCACCTTATATTCCCGGGCAATGCCAAAGTCAATCAATTTAATCTTGCCATTTGGCGTCAGCATAATATTATCTGGCTTCATATCACGGTAGACAATCGGTGGCTCCCTCGTATGCAAGTAGTCAAGAACATCACTAAGCTGTCTTGCCCATTTGATCACATCCTTTGCAGGTAAGCGACCATGCGAATCGAGTACTTCTTTTAATGACTGCCCTTCTATGTAATCCATCACCACATAAATATCACCTTTTGATTCAATAATGTCATAGATTCTGGGCAACGCGTGATGTTCAAGCCGTTTCAGCATATTTGCTTCTACCACAAGGCTGTTAATTAGTAACTCATTATCCTTACCCTTGCGCTTACGAATATCCTTGACAACAAGTGATTTATTCAGTCTATTATCCATAGCCAAATAGACGACACTCATCCCACCCCGACCAATCTCTTTCAAGATTTCATAGCGGCCATCAACAATAGTACCTATCTTCAACATGCTTTTCCCCCTTCCTTAGCTCTTTCTCACAAAAATTGCAGATAAATCATCCACTTCCCCGCGTTTAACGATCCGCTTTGCTAGCTGCTTAACCGCTTCGTTACCTGATTCACGTGTTGCAATGGTTTGATCAATCAAGTATAACTGAAGTTCTGCTTCGGTTAGCTGATGATAAAAGCCATCGGTACAAAGTAAGAAGGTATCATTGACTTGACATTTGGCGTGACTAACAGCCAGTTTAATCGTTGACTGCACCCCAATACACTGGAGGAGAACATGACGCTTTGGGTGATTCTGGGCCTCTTCCTTAGTCAGTGAGCCTCGGGCAACCTCTCGCGCCACAAGCGATTGATCCTCAGTTAGTTGCTTAACCGCGTCGTTCAATTGATAAGCACGACTATCACCAACCTGTGCGAGATAATAGTGCTGATCAATCACTAACAGTGCTGTCAGTGTTGTACCAAGCTGAACGTGATTGTTCTCACCATAATTAACTATTTTTTCATTTAGACGATGAACCTGTTGCTCAAGACTTGCCCATATTTGATCAGACTCCACACCATACTCAAGCTGTTGAGGGAGCTGCTTAGAAAACCAGCTAGACAAACCGCGAATGACGGTTGCACTTGCTAACTCGCCTTTATCGAGACCGCCCATCCCGTCACATACGACAAACAAACCGATTTCACCTAATTTTGTACGTGCTGTTTTTATTAATAAGCCATCTTGATTGGCTGGTTTTTGGGGACCTTTTTGTGAATAATATGCTGATAAGAATGCCATACTTCCTCCCCCTTACATCTTCTTTATTAACCTAAGAAAAGCTGGGCCACCTTATGCTTAAATCCACGCGGTCTGACAAGATAGCGTGGCTGAATCAGCATTAAAGTAATGTTATCGGTAGCACCTTCACTTGCACTAACCAACTGAACGAGCAGATCAGCTTGCTGTTGAAAGCGACTCGGCTGATTCGTTAACAATTCGATCGCACTTATCAGCTTTTGTTCAGGTAAAATGGTATGAACACCATCACTACATAACACAAAGATATCCGCTATTTGATAGGCACCTTGCGTGAAATAAGGATCTAACTTCGCTTCAATCCCTAGACACTGGAGCAAGACATGCCGCTTGGGATGTGACTGTGCTGCCTGTTTTGAAAGTTGCCCTTGCTTTACCTGTTGATTAACCCAGGAGTGATCATCGGTTAGCTGCGTTAAGGTTTGGTTTGGTGCCAACGCTTCTGTTTCTGGCTCAATCGGATACAGACGATCGGTTTGATCAAAGCGATAGGGTTGAATTTTCTCCCAATGATAGATTCGACTATCGCCAACATGCCCAACGAAGTACCGTCCTTTATAGAGGACAAGAAGAGTTAACGTACTTCCTAGTTTTTTCTGATAAAAATCACCATATTCAATGAGCTTGTCATTTAAGGTACTAAAGGCTAATGGCAATGCCTGTTCAAGATAGATAAATGGGTGATCAGCTAGAAACAAATTAGCACCATACTGATCAAGCCAGTTCTCAAAAAAATCAACAATTGTCTGACTGGCCAAATCACCATACTGATAACCACCCATCCCATCTGCAACTAACGCAAATAAAAGTTCATCACCAACAGAGTCCTTTATTAGCCTAAGCAGCATGCGATCCTCGTTCACTTTTTTTACTGGCCCTTTATCTGTCGTTAGTCCGATTGACCATGCTTTGGTTCTTTTGAACATAGCGCATTAATCCTTTTGAAACGTATAGTCAACCTTACCAATTGTTACTTGATCACCGTGACTTAGCGAATAGCTCTTGTAGGCAACCATCGCTTCTCCATTTTTTTTACTTCCATTTTTCGAGCCTAAGTCCTTAATTGAATATCCTTGCTCAGTTTGGATAAGCTCAAGGTGGGTCCTTGATACACCAACCGAATCCTCCATGTAATCAACACTGGCTGCATTACGGCCGATTAAAAACGGGTCACGGCTGATCGTAATTTTCTCCGTTTTCCCTTGCCGGTTTACGGCTAAGTATGCAACAGCTGGAGCAGCGTCATCTCCTTCATCTTCATCAAGTAACACCGTTGCATTCGGTTGCGAGAGCAGCGTTGTTTGATTCTCTAACTCTTGGAAATAGGTTGCTGCATCAACCGGCGCCTCTGTTGCTACTGGCTCTACCAGCTCTGCTTGATCTTGTGCTGCTGAACCTGTCTCCGCATCCTGCTCTTTATGCTTATCTTTACTAAATAACCGTTTAATACCCGACTGTTCATTCTGCTCGCTTTCTACTTCAGCTTCCACAGCTTCTGTTTTACCGTCGTAAATAAAGGCAACATAGATAGCAGCAGCGACAATGATTAATGATAAGCTGATACTGATATAGAACATGCTATCACTAGCCATCGTGGTGTAGACGCGCCAAACAATTGCTAAAGCAAGTAGTGCTAAACAAGCAATAATAATTGGGCTCGGCTTTTTCTTTTCAGTAGGCTCTTGATCTCCTTCAGAGTTTAATGCTTTTTTCGGTACCTGCTTTGCCTTTGGTGCGAGTTTTGGAGTCGGTTTCTGACTTGGTTTTGGTACTGGCTTCGGCTTTGCAACAGGCTTTTGCTCAGTCGGTTCTGGTTTAGGTGCTGGCTTAGCCGGCTGAACAGTCCCACTCGTATGCAGACTGCTTTGGGCAGGCTCTGCTGTTTTTAACTGTTGAAGCTTGTCTTTCAGCTCCTTAATATTAAAGTTGGGACTTTGGAGATATTTAGCCAGTTGTTGAACACCATGACCCGTTAACTCATCAACATGACCAACTAAGTAAAACAATAAAGTTCGTAACTCCTCTGCTAGTGACGGTTTCTCGTCAAGCTCTGCTATCGGCAAATAGAGCAGCTCTATTGATTTAAAGTCCTTGCCGATGAAAATAAAATCCTCGTGAATGGCAAATTGATTCTCCGTTAGCATATACTCTTCACTTGCCTCTAAAGCAAGGGCAATTTGAAAGAGTAGTTGATAAAATGCCGGCATCGTCAGTTTTTCTTCTCTTAGACGGTGGGAAAGAATCTTCTTACCAGTAATGTTGTAATAAAGTTTAACCTGAAAATCTAATTCTTCAATTTCAATAGGTAGAATTCGGTCAATTTCATTTGCTTTCAGCATATTTACTTGAATTCGAACAAGCTCATCACTTGTAATGGGGACTTGTTCAGACCCACTAATTAATAGATAATGGCCGTTTTGTTGGACAAAATCATAATTCAATCGATAAATGGTTGTTTCTGACATCAGCTATCCCTTCCCTCTCAATAAATTTTCTATTGGCTATATGTAAAACAAAATAGTCGCAATAACTCCCGGAAGAACAGCATACATAAACGGGAATTGCACAATATCTTTCTTCATCCAAGCTTCCTTTGCTTGTTCTTTTTTAGTCAACTTTTCGACAAAAAACGCGAGTGCTTTAGCTACCATTCGTTTAATAAATACAGCCCGGTATAGTAGCAAAACAACGGCAATAAACCCAGCAAACAAAATGGAATACATTAAGCTATATAACGCAAATTCCATCCCCATCAGCGCACCGATTGCGCTAAAGAGCTTAACATCACCTGCGCCAACGCCTTTAATAAAATATAAAAACAGTAAGATAACGGTACTAACGATCAACCCAAGACCGGCAAACAACATGCCATCAATAATGCCATTACGAATAATAAAATAAATGAAGCCAACAACAATACCAGATCCGGTCAACTTATTGGGTATCTTCTGAAAGCGAGCGTCAAAATAAAAAGCAATTAAGATAAAAACAGCTAGTAAGTATACATTAAACCCCATCTCTCTTTACACCTCTCTTCGCCTATGAGCCTAGCCAAGCGCGCTCAACCGCTTTTTTTCGTAAAACAAAGGTACGATCCAGAAACGGAATCGGCAAGTCTAACTCATAGGTCGCCACAATCTCAACATACTTACTCGATCCATCAATGACTGGCAATACAGCTGATTCCACCTGAACATTACTTGCTTCAATAATATTCATCCTGTCCTCTTCCTCTAAATGCCGCTGTACTACATAGGTCAAAGCTGATGCTTGAGCGGAGGAAATCAAGCCACCCGTAGAATCCTTCAGTAACTGCATCCCCTCACTACCCAATGTCTCAATTAGTTCTGCCTCAATATGCTGTTGATTATCATTTAGATCACTAATAATTTCATCATATTGGCTACCAATATAGTTCTGAACGCTCTCGGCTACAACCTTGACTGGATAAACCTGTGTTGCAATTTGTTTAGCTGACTCTGAAGTTGCCCGATTAAGTGCAATATCAGTCAGAGCAAACCTGACCATATAGATGAGAAAAACAAGGAATAGAATAAAAATCGGCATAAATACCGCAGCTTCTAAGGTGATACTGCCATCTTGCTTACGAAACCATCTCTTTAGACCTTGCAAATGATCAACTCCTTTCTAAATATTTCTTAGCATTCATGGTAAGCTCATTCATTTTTAAGCATTAAATTAAGCTTAATCTACAATGTTCTTCCCTTTCCCTAAGACACAACATGATTGTGAATAAGGGAAAAGGAAGAGTTATCTTCCTCTCATTTATTACTCAACCTCATCTAAATCAAACTCCCAACGCACCTCGTTACTTAGTGAATCCAAAGCTAACTCACCAAAGGATAACTGATATGTATCCTCAATTGAATAATCGAACAAAAACTGCCCTGTTACTGTTTCATCTGGCTCAATGACTCCTTCAAAATTATCAACTGAATCAAAAGAATCATATGGCGCCATTCCCCCACCTCTAAGATCATGAAGTCTAGCAAGTAATATATCCTCACTTGCTATTCCTTCATCACCAATATTGGTGATCGTAATATCAATAATGACAAAGGTTCCATTATCAGGAGTCTGATAGGGATCATCTTCATCCATTTCTTCAACAAATTTAACAGATGTTGGTGTTGCCTCAAACTCTCCGATTGGTGTCTCGAGTATCCCAATATCACCCAGTTTTAATAAATCACCACTATCTTGTGTCGTCTCATTATCACTATCTGATGTTTCAGTTTCACTTAAGCCCAACGAATCTTCTTCTTCCGTTAAATTCGTAGTGGACTCATTGTTGCTCCCAGCATTTCCATCCTCTTCCGTAGCAGTTTTACATCCTATTAGAGCAAATAAGATAACTAAAGCGTAAATTAATAATCTAGATAGATTATGCATTAAAGCTAATCATCCTCTCAAAATTAATACAATAGTTTAAAGAATGGTTTTTTCTTTTCCCCCGTGCACAAATCTTTTTATTCATGAGGGAAAAGAAGGAATTAACCTTCCTTTCCAGTCATCACTGGGCATCATCTGAATTTAAATGCCATCGGACTTCATTACTTAATGATTCCAAGTAATCTGCACCAAAGGAAAACTCATAAACTTCCTCGTTAGTAAAATCAAATAATAACTCACCACTCATACTAGCTCCGGGTTCAATTTCCCCTTCGAAATTCTCTATCGTATTAAAATCTAGAAAGGGAGCAATTCCAGCACCGTCTAAATTCTCTAAATTAGCGGATTTAACTAATTCTTCACTTAATAAAGTTTGATCATCTATATTTTCAATAGTTAATTCCACAATGATGAAAGTACCATTATACGGCGTTTCATTAATATCTCCATCATCAATTTCATCTTCAAATCTAAATGCTGTTGGCGTAACTTGAAAATTCCCTAATTCTGTTTCTAGTGTTCCTACTTCACCTAAGTCTAATATTTCACTGTTATCTGAAGTAGAGGTATTGTCCTCTCCTTCATCTTCTTTAGTAGAATCATTATCATTAGATCTGCCTTCTGCATTTTCCTCTGGCACTTCCTCAATTATTACATTGTTATTACTACATGCAATTAACAAGAGAAATCCCATTAATATTGGAATTAATATTTTTTTCATTTATCCCACTCCTTATTAATAAGAGAAATGTGCTTCTCTATTGAATTTAAATTGATTCCCTTCAACACTTCCGTGTAATACACCAGTGCTATTTAGCATTTGTGCAATTTCAGGCATAAATAATAATTGCTTTGACGTTGTTAAATGACCACTTACATAGGTCATGTGTTAATTAAATTACTTCTCTTTCCCTTGTACATAGAATTTATGTATAAGGGAAAAGGAAGAAATCACGCTTCCTTTTCAAAATTTTCTATTCCGCCTCCTCTCCGTGTAATGCCCAGCGGATTTCGTTCGTATAGCGCCAGGTACCTTTTAGTCCTCTGACAACGTCCCTTTATTTAAGGATTACGCAGAATATCCTTCCACCCTCACGTGTCCGTAATGGTAGCACACCCAAAGTTTCTATCTTAGTACGTTCAATGCTAAAACACTAAAAGTATCTTCAATGCCTTTTCAGTCCTAATTCGCTTCATCTGAGTGAATTCTATATAATACTTCGTTACTTAAAGACTCCAGATAAGCAGCGCCAAATGATAATTCATACTCATCTTCAAGAGAAAAATCAAATAATAGTTCTCCTTCTAGAAATTCTCCTGGTGCTATCTCACCTTCGAAGTTATCAATTGAATTAAATTCATCATAAGGACGAATACCTGCACCTTCTAAGTTTTGAAGATTAACCGTTTGTACGATTTCGCCACTGTTAATTGGCTCATCACCAACATTTTCAAGTGTAAGACTTATAACAATAAACGTGCCGTTATCAGGTGATTGGTAAGGGTCATCTTCCTCCATCTCTTCAATAAATATAATTTTAGTTGGTGTTACCTGAAAATCACCAATTGCTGTTTCTAAGGTTCCTGTTTCCCCCAACTCTAGCAATTGAACCTCATTGTTTGTCTCGTCCCCATCTGAATCACTCTCATCTTCTTCATCGGTAGAATCAGCAGGAGCAGTATCTTCTGTACCTGCTGGATTGTTTCCGTTTATCTCCTCACCATTTTCTTCAGGTGTATTATTATTATTACAAGCGACTAATAACACAAAACCTATTAATATTGAAACTAATAATTTTCTCATATGATACACTCCTGACTTAGTAAAAGAAATGTGCTTCTCTATTGAATTTAAATTGATTACCTTCAACACTTCCATGTAAGACACCAGTACTGTTTAGCATCTGTGCAATCTCAGGCACAAACAATAATTGCTTTGCAGTTTTTATCTCTCCACTTACATATGTCATATGTTGATTAAATTACTTCTCTTTCCCTCATACACAGACTATTTATGTATCAGGGAAAAGGAAGAGGTCACACTTCCTTTTACTCTCTAGATTAATTTGCTTCATCAAGGTTAAATTCCCAAACTAATTCATTGGTTAATGACTCTAAGAGATTTGCACCAAATCTTAAATTATAAGTATCTTCTTCCCTAAATCTAAATAAAAGTTGCCCTGATACCTCTTCGCCTGGTTCGATATCCCCCTCAAAGTGCTCAACAATATCTAACGCTGTTTCGTTTGGTCTTCCTCCCGATTCACTATCCGTAATAGTGGCCATAGCAACATCTTCACTAATTAATGTTTCGTTGCCGATATTATTGATGCTTAAATCAACTGCTATATACTTTTGACTTCCAGAAAGATGCTCTTCAGGCCCGTCAATAAATGCAAAAGAATGTACTGTAATTTCGTAATCACCAATTGCAGTTTCCATTAGACCCTTCTCACCTAGAGACAATAAGCCGCTACTTGACCCTGCTGTGTCTTCAGGGGCGTCGTCTTCTGAGTCTAAATCATCTGAATCTGCATCTTCCTCATCTCCTGTGTTTCCCCCATCGTCATTTGTATCCTCTTCACCTGGTGTTTCAACAATATTGTCTGCATCATTACTATCTACACCATCATTTCCACATCCAACTATTATCAATAACGCACCAACACATAACACCATTAATTTAATTAGCTTATCCACATTGACACACCCCTCTTTTAATATGAAAAATGAGCATTTCTTTCAAACTTAAATTGATTTCCTTCTACACTCCCGTTCAGAATACCTGTATGATTTAACATTTGTGCAATCTCGGGTACGAAAAGTAGTTGTTTTGAGCTTCTAGCATTACCCTCAACATAGGTCATATGTTCTGTTAATTTCTTTTTAGTATCATGTTCAATAACCGCTGCAATACGTCTATATCTAGCTTGTGTAGTAGGGTTCATAAATAAAAATAGTCTTAAGTAATCATGATAATTCCACTCTAATAACGGAATCATATTACTCATAAAAAGAACTGGCTCGCCTTTCCCAAGTTCTTGAAGATCCTCTAACGATGTCATTAAAGAATATCTTAATGCTGCTAAAAATACTGCAAGCGGATGCGTAGCGGCTCGAACAAGTGGGTGCTTAAATGCGTCAATGAAGTTGACAGCGAATCTAACCGCAAACAATTGTGCTAATGCAGCAGCATAATTTGCACCAGGCTCATGGAGACCATAAATTATATATTCAACTTGACGATTTTTGTATTCAAAGTTCTCAGGATGAGCTAATGATACTTTAGGCTTTGCACTTTCAAAATACATAAGAATGTACTCATTAACATACAGCTCATCTCGCGCATTTAGTAATGCCTTGCCCAGATCACTGAATAAAGAGTCTAATAGTCCCATTGCACCTTTAGCACTGTTACTTGAACCATCACTATAATCAATACCTCCTCCTGCTATACCTTCAGCGTGTGCGTTATAACTAGCCAAAATAGCAGAAAGCTCATTATAAACTTCTTCAGTAATTAGATTTTCAAGACTACTCAGCTCATTAAATATCTCATCATTACTATTCTCAGCTTCGGCTCGATTTTCTTCTTCCTTATTCTCATCTTGTTCAAAGTCTTTTCTTTCACCAGTTAAATGGTCACTACCTTCAGTAGTAGATTCTCTTGCAGTATCTGCTGCCGCTTTCAACTGTGTATGGCCATCTTCTAATGAAGATTTTGAGACACCATTAATATTGTTCTTAACTGGTCTTAGTATGTCAGGGACTCCATCAAAAGCTTCAAGAGCTTCATCAAGAGGCGTTTTAATCTGATCAAAATACTCAGGCTCATACGGATAATCCTTTACTTTCTCCATTTCCTCGCGCATCTTTGCAACGGCATCATCTATATCACTTGTATCTGTTGGCGTATCGCCTTCAATTGACATCACATCACCGTAATTCTCATTGCTCTGTTCCTCTGCCTTTTCAATAGCTTTAATAATCTTTTGGTTTTCTTCTTTAGCTATCCCTATTGAATTGCTTATTTCTTCTAAATCTCTAATAATGCCTTCAGCTGACGTATACATTTCATTTGCTTTCTTTTCAGCCTTTTCCTTAAATGTTGCCTGATCTTGCTGCTCTTGCTCTATATCAGCATTATTATCTTCAATTGTCTTTTTGTTTGCATCAAGCTCTTTTTCAATCTCATCAATATCGTCTTGAAGATCTTCAAGGTCGTCCTCTAAGTCTCCTCGCCTATCGTCATCTTCCTCATCTGAAATATCATCTTCTAGATCTTGAATTTGTTGTTCTAAACGCCTTTTCCTTTCTTCTAAACGCTCATTGGCTATATCTAACCTGTCATTCTCACTCTCTAGTCGCTCAATTCGCACAGATGTATCTAAGTATGTTTGATAATGATAAACAATATCAGAGTATAAACGAACATCTGGATAATCACTGTGGCTTGTCGAGTTCATATTAAGTTGAAAGCTTTCTAATCGATCATTTATGCCAATTTCGCGCTCTTCTCCACCATTTAAGAAATCATCACTTTTATCAAGTAGTTCCTCACGATTTTCAAATGGCTTCTGGACAGCTTCAGCTATATCAATAAACTCTGAAGCACTTTTCATGGCTTCAGCAAGAAAGCTAAAGTTATCAATCAAGTTTATTGCAATTTCAATTGGAGCTTTATATTTCATTTCTTCAAGAATTTGATGTTTAAGTATTTTCTCGTCCGATAAAGGACGACTTGCTGTTAAGCTGTAGTCTTCTAAATTCGGTTGAATATAGTCAAAGTATTGATCATCCGGTTCGACCTCAAGATTTGCACTAATGACTTCGTTAAAAATAGCTTGTGCATCACTTTCCTCTATGCCAAATAAACCATATTTTCTCAATTCACTATCGTGTCCAGCTAAAGCTGACCGGACAGCACTCTGCAACGCATATTCAGTTTGCTGTTCAACTGCTAGGATACGTGCATAGTCGATTAAAATAGCGTTGAAAGCAAATACGATGGCTGTAATCAAAATGAAGAATAGTGAAACAGACCCTTTAGGATCTTCCTTAAATTTTCTCAACCACCTCTTCACATCTTATCCCCTCCTAGCAGCCAAAAAGCATTTGTTAATTTGCATTAAAAACTCTCTCCCCATAGTGGAGAATAAAATCGGTTGTTCGAATAACCTCGACTGGATCCTTAACTGAAGCATAGGCTGTTACCTCGAAGCTTCCATTCATAATTAAGTCAGCAACCAAATCAGGGACTTTTAAGTCACCTGATACCGTAACCTTTACTTGTGGGTTTATTGACGCCATATTTGGTGCCTCAACAACCACATTTGCACTGGGTAACATACCTGGTGCTTCAGCATGCGCACGATCAAGCTTATCTGCTGTTGAGCCTATTTGTGCTCCTGGGAATACCTTTTGGATAAAGCTCATACCGATGGCGTTACTCCGCCAGTACAAGCCATCACCATCCATGGTTGAGTATTGGTTCATGGCAAACTCACCTGTGTAAAAGTCTTTTTTACTGTTATCCCAACTAAAGGCTACTCGCTCAGCAATCAAATGCGCCCGTTGATAAATGACAACCTGCTCATAAATAACAAGGCTGAACAAAATTAAGGCGATTGTCATCACGAAGATGCCCGGGAAGATCAACGTTGTTTCCAACGTAAACATCCCCTTATCTTCTCGTTTAAGCTGTTTTAGTTTTTTCAAGAAAGTAGTCATACGCTAGTTCCTTTCTTAGCAAATACGACGTTATGATTAGTTACCTGGCAATTGGTTACCAATGTTATCAAGTAAGCCTTGGACCCATGTTGTTAACTGTTCACTAAACATAAGCGCAACTGCAACTAACACCACAATAATAAGTAAGATTTCTAATGTTCCTAAGCCTTCTTCGTCTTGTAAAAAATTTAAAAATTTTGCCTGTAAGTAGTTCATTATTCTTTCCCCTCTCATTTTATAAAAAAATAAATTTATTAGTAAAAGCAACAAGGTTGCTAGACTAAGCCTTAAAAGATAGCTAATGCTGGATACGCTACAATTAATAGAATGGCAACAAAGATAAACACCATTGGAAAGACAAGCTTTGAAGAGGCCTGTTCTCCTCGTGTTTTCGAGATTGCCTTTCTTTTTTCCCAAAGGGTATGGGCAAGCTCACGCAATGACAGTGAAAGCTGATCACCACCACGGCGATAGTTTAATAGTATGGTCGTAGTAAAGGCTGACACCTCTTGCACACCACAGCGCTTACTAAACTCCTCCATCACCTGACTAAAGGATTCCCCATTTTGAATCTTTGTCACACTTTCCTTTAGCTCTTTATAGAGTGGGTTGTCATCATCTTGCTTCATCATTGTGCATCGAATTAGCGCCTTCTGACAGGTTTCTCCTGCATTAACAAGGAGCGCAATTTTACTGGCGAACTCGGGTAATTCAAAGATAATTGCTTGTTTACGCAGCTTAACTTTGTCATCAAGTTTTTTTATTGAAATGGCTGGTAGTAACACAGCCATCATTCCACCTAGAATTAGCATCCGCTGATCACCGCCATTGGCCAGCGCAAGTAAGGCACCACCTAATAAGCAAATGAGAATACTTGAAATAATTTCAGCAAGATACATTTTAGTATAGGCTTGGATTTCACGACCAGCTTGATACAGCGTAGCAACTTTTTGTTGAATTGCCACCAGACGACTTGATAAGCGGTAAATTAGGCGCGTCTTATCAATTAAGTACAAGCCAGCAGGTGCTAAAAAGACAAATTGAAATGGTTCTTTATATGGCTCAATAAAAGCCTGATATTTTTTCCCTGCTAGTAATAAAGGCAGCAGGCAAACAACAATAATAGCAGCACTTACGATTTGCACAGTATTCATAGCAATCACACCTTAATATTCATAATGCGTTGGCAGAGCCAAAAGGAAAATAAAATAATAGCTAGACTAATCGTCATCACAATCGGTCCAAAGTCCGCCCACGAATAGAGTGGCTTCATATACTCAGCAGAAGAATAGCTTAGGACACCAACCATAAGTACTGGTGCTAGGGTAATCGCGTTGGACTCAAATTTCTTCTGAGCAACCATGACCGAAATTTCTTGCTGAATCTCAAACTTTTCACTAATCATCGTTGACGTTCGTCGAATGACCTCGACCAGATCACCACCTGTTCGTTTACAGGTAATAAAGACATCGGTAAAGTTAGTAATATCCTCAACACCAGCTCGCTTACTAAAGTCTTCAATCGCAATCTCAATTGGCTCTCGATTGGCAACACGTTTGTTAATAATTTCGAGTTCTTTAATAATAAGTGTCTCTGGATCAGGATAAATCAGCGATAAATCTTTAACTACTTCAACAAAGGCGTTCTCAATTGATCGTCCAGCAACAAGTGAAGTTGATAGGGAAAAGAGGGCCTGTTGAAATTGTTGACTTAACTCATTCTGACGTTTCTGAATCATCCGCTGACGGTAAACCTTTGGAAAGAATAAACCCACACTAGCGAACAGGATTGACATAATGATACTTTGGTAAAAAACATAGCCAATCACGAATAGTAATGCCCCAGCAACAGCTGCAATAAATAAATATTCAGCCACAGTGTAATAATAGGTTTGATAGTCGGTTGGACCACTTTTTTGAACCTTTTTGGTTTGAAAAGCTTGGAATAGCTTCGACTGTTTTGGCTCTTTTGCTGGTTGCCTTCCCTTTTTCTTTCGACTTAATGCTATCAAACCGACTGTGAGTATAAGAGCCAAGCCAATTACCAAGATTAATCTCATCGCCTCACCCCCTTTAATAGTTATTTAATTCCTGCTAGTTCAAGCTTGGTTGTATTTTGCAGGGCATACTCAGTTGGCTCCAATGAACCGATGATCTTGCCATCTTCATCCTCACCCTGTTCAACAAATTGGTAAAGCGGATTAATGACGATCTCATCTGCTTCAACACCAATCACTTCACTGATCGCAACCACTTTCCTTGAGTGGTCTCTTAGACGTGATAGGTGAATCATAATATCAATAGCTGAACTAATTTGCTTGCGAATAACCGGAATAGGAAAGTCAGCACCACTAAGTACCATCGTCTCCAATCGACTAATCATATCAATCGTTGAATTGGCGTGCCCAGTTGATAACGAACCATCATGACCCGTATTCATCGCTTGCAACATATCTAGCGCCTCAACACCACGCACCTCACCAACAACGACACGATCGGGACGCATCCGTAAAGATGATTTGATCAGGTCACGCATGGTAATTTCACCTTTACCCTCGGTATTCGCATTTCGTGTTTCTAAGCTGACAAGGTTAGGAATGTTCTTAATTTGTAGCTCTGCTGAGTCCTCAATTGTGATAATCCGCTCACCGGCAGGGATAAAATTGGATAGCACGTTAAGGAATGTTGTTTTACCAGAGCCCGTTCCACCACTGATAAAAATATTGTAGCGTGCTTCAATTAATTGTTTTAAAAAGCTAGCGACATCCTCTGCGATCGAGCCTTTCGCAATCAGGTCATGAATGGTCAATGGCTGCTCGGGAAACTTACGAATGGTCATTGTAGGCCCCTTTAAAGCAATTGGTGGAAGAACAATATTGACACGGGAGCCATCCTCCAGCCGTGCATCAACAATTGGGCTAGAAGCATTGACCGTTCGATTGACCTTCCCGACGATCATCTGAATAATATCCTCAAGTCGTTCACTACTTTCAAATTGCACGTCTGCTTGAAAGATGGCACCATTCTGCTCAAGAAAGATGTCCTTATGCGAATTAATCATAATTTCAGTAACCGATTTATCATCGATTAAAGGTTGAAGCACATCTAAACCACGAAAAGCATTATAGACGCGCTCAATTAGTGTTTTCATTTTATTAGCTGTCAGTGTTTGCTGATTAGCTTGCTCAAAGACGAGCTGTTCAATATGCTTTTTCAGCTCAGCATCTGTCATTTCTCTACTGCTGTTTAAAGTCTCACGGACTTGTTCAATTAAGGTCTTGGTTAGATCATGATTCATTTAACACCACCCCTTGCTTGTGTAGTGCTGTGACAAGCTGTTGAATATGTTGATTGAACACAGTCACTGAGGTAAGCTGTTCCCGTTTTACGAGCACCTTCCATTCAGGGACATAGGGTAGGAACGCTGTAACATCAACATTAAATGACTCAAGCCGTTGGTCAAGCTGGCCGGTGTACCGATTGAGAACAAAGGTAACACGGTCCTTTAAGCTTGCATCATTAAGTAGTGTGTGCCACTCTTCAAACAAGTAGCTCGTTTTATGAAAGCTATAAAGGTCATAATTAAGTAACCAATAAATATGATCAGTTACGCTTAGCGCTGCTAAGGTACGTTCATTCACCGAACTATCCAAGTCGATTACAATGTAACTGTACTTATTCAGTTCAACTAAAGTCTGAATAAGTGTTTCGATCTCGTTAGCGACTAACTCAGTTACTTCCTCTGCACTAGGGGCAAAATTAAAATAGTCGATTGCTGTTTTTTTATCCGTCAGTGTATAGGCCTCAAACTGCTCGGCTAGTTGCTCAGGATCAGCTTTTATGTAATAGAGTAACGGTGATGAAGAAGGCTGATCTTCAATGTTAAAGAGTATTGGAATTGAGTTTACTAACTCGAGACTGATATAAATGACTTGATGATCCTGATTAGCTAACTCCCTGGCTAAACCAAATGCTGTTGTCGTCTTGCCTGCTCCACCACCTGCAGAGTATGTAGCAAGTACTTGAGTAGCAGTATGTGATTTCTTCTGTTTTTGCTTGGTCCCGTCTTTTTCATAGTAGAACTTGAGTACGCCAGCTAACAGTTGCCCTAATGGCTGATATTTGCGCAGCGTTAAGGCTTCACTACCCTCTTCCGCTTCAGCTAGATATACCGTTAAGTCAATCTCTCCATCTTCATCTGCTGATCCGAGAAAATCTTTAGTCGTTAGCAGGATATTTACAGGTTCCTTTCCTAGTAGAAATTGTTGGAGCGCTTCCCGCTTTGAAAACAATTTGATATCAAACCGCGCTGCGTACTCAGAGTTTCTAATATAACGAGCAAATGATTCAATATAAGTGCGATCCTGATCAGCAACAATCATCGTTATCTTCTTCATGCCAACCCCTCACTTTCTAAACTTTTTTATCTATTAACAAATAAAACATCTCGAATTCAAAAAAAAACCAAGTTAAGATCCTTTGTTTACTTTACAAAGTAATCAGAAAAATCGAAATAGGTTAAAAGCATGTTTTTTTACTCATAAAACAGCTACTTAGTTCGTTTGTCTTATGGTAAAAGTTTGGTTATCACCTCCTATTTAAGTGATTTGGTCAATCATATTAAGCTTATTTTGTTTTTTTAAAAAAGTATTAAATGGCTCTGAACATTTTCATGGTAGTATTCTTGGTGTATTTATTATTGAGGCTATTAAAAGAAGTAGGACCTTTGGTTGGTTACTATAGGAAACTGACAAAAGACCGAGATGCCAAAAGCTATGCTAAGTAACGATCAGAAAATTTATCCAATTAACGCCTTTAGCTTTTTACTTCCCATATTAAATTGTTGTTAAACTTTAATTACCAAATTTAGTCCATAGGTACTAAAAACGTTTTAGAGCAGTAAAAAAACACCTTATTCTCCTTTAAAATGGATGGAATAACGTGTTTTTGAATTAACTAAAAACTTAATATAACTATGTTTAGAACAGGATTTTTACATTATTATTTTCTGATTGGACAACCAGTCTTTGACGGCATGGAAAATCAAATAAAATAGGACTATTGACGCGAGTAAAAAACCCAGAAAAACAAGCGATAATTGAATATTTTTTATTTCATTAAGTAGATAGAGACCTAAATGTGCGGTTAGATAAACGAGAATACTAAGTAACAACAGAAGTGGCAACATGACAAACAGCCACCATTGCCTAATCTCTACACGATCACATTTAAGGTCATAATGCTGATCCGTATATAGTTTGTGTTTTGTCGTCATAATTAATTTCTTCGGTTCAGTAGTAAAGTGATATTGCCTTGGCATCTGAAACAGCTGTTTACTGGGACCGAGCAGCCAATCGAATAATAAAACCAACAGGCCCAACTTTCTCCGTCGATGAAAGACAATATGATGTAAGACCCAGCCGTGCTCAAACTGCTTCAGTTCATAATAAGGATGTTGGATATCAATCAATTTCATTCCTCCTTAAAAAATTGATTTAAAAAACTCAGCAATGACGCGTAAAATATTGTTGCCGATAAGGAAAGCAAGAAGAAAGGATAAGACACATGACAAGACAACAATGGAGCCAAATGTTCCTGCTGGCTCAGTTTTATCAATAAAGATAAGCAATGCAATGCCTACGATGAGACAAAAATAATTTAAATAGATTTTTTTGATGAGAACCATCTCCTTTATCATTTTTTTATCGGGCTAATTAAAGCTAAAAAGCTATTCCAATTAAAACAAGCCTTGTGCTCTGGTGAATAAAACAAGAAAGTAAGTAGCCATTGTCAGGACAAGACTTAATGCTACCTTAAGCATAACGATGCGAAGTTCTGCCACAACATCAGCGTCTAAGTAAACACCCGTTCGTTTATCCGAGCGCTTCATTAGAAAGTTATACATAAAATGGCCCAGTAAGACCGAAGCGTTCGTCTGAAAGAAGGCAAGGCGATCTTCGGCATCTAAAAAAGGGGTATTAAAAAAATAGCCAAAACTAAACATCGCCCACGTAATTAAATAGGCAAGAAATGCATAATAACGATAGTTAGCAGTCTTTGTGATTTTGGGAAAGCTACTAAGCTTGAAGAAGTGGTCAGCAAGATCAATAATAAGGATATGATTAACGACCTGCGTGAGTATAGCTACAACAAAAATAATTGTATAATCATTACTAAACACAAGTCACCTCCTAGCAACTTCTCCGTTGTTTTGCTCGCCAATGCAAATAAATAATACCTTTAATTAAACAAACACCGATCATACTTCCGACTAGGTTCCAAATGAGATCACTAACTTCACCTTGAAATCTCAGCATAGCTCTTCCTAGCAGTATGCCACAACTAACATAAATAATTGTTTCAATAATCATTTTCTTCCCTCTAAGCTTGAGGTATTTTTTAACCATGAGCATTGCCCTTATGTCGGCAGTTTTAAAACTGATATATATACTGCGGTACCTAGCAATCCGCTTTTTAAGATTCAATTTATTGCTTAATTAATCTAACAAGGTTATTGTCAATCAAAAAAAGGCAGCCTCTTCTATTTAAATTAATGACGCTTACCCTTGAAATAGGTAATTAAATAAATAACCAGCATTACTGACGTAACAACGCCAATTATTTGATATTGCGGCTTAACAAGTTCATTTAACAAAAGCCCATACACAACAACCGTAATTAGACATTCTCTGTTCGTCAGGTAAGTATAGCAGTTGTGAATAAGCGCATGCCATAACGATAAAATGATATTCCAGAGAAGACCAAGCCAAGCAGCAAAGTGCAGGAAGAGAATAACTCCTTCAATCATGAGGTCAACACGTTCATATTAAACTTCAATTTTGATTGCTCTTTTTTAAATCTAATACTCGGCATAATCCCCCTCCTAAGTCCCACTTAATACCATTTGAAATGCGTTACCTCGACAAACAACCACAATACATTGTGGTTGACAAGAGCGAAGTTATAAAGTTGTTTCCTTTTGGATAAGTTGAGTAAGCAGCTAACTTAAATTAATAAGTAATTCAGCATGCGCTCATTAGTCATGTCTTATTTTACTGAGAATTTAGCCATTTCTTATAATCCTTCCATTCATCAATCATTAAGGCAATTGTACAACCTAAAAAAATATTTGCTAAATTGCTAGTCGGATCAGTATTAAAAATTAATTTCCCACCAATTACAACAATTACTAAGGTAATCAAGTTGAATAAAACCAAATTAAAAAGCATACGCTTCCATTTAAGCTGCAGATATTGCTGAACCATCAATGATCACCTCTGATAATCTATCAAAATTTCTAGCATAAACCCGATCAAAATGAGAAGCGCACAAACTGATAAAACGACTTTATTTAATTTAGGAAAATGATTAGCTCCATCACTTTTATTTTTTTTCACTTTATAAGAAAATCTAAAACAATAGATCGACAGAATGATTTTAGCGAAATTGATCGTCAATTGAAGGATATCGTAATTATGTCTCCCTATTAACGATGGTACATTTAACAGCATATAGCCCATGATTGTATAAAATAGGGGTGATCTTACCACTTTAATTATCATTTTCCCACCTCTTATTTATTCTAACAAAATATCTCAGAGCAGGCGTCTTTATGTTTTACCACTGGTAATGCTTCGGATCATCCAAGTAGCTTGATAACTCAGCTTTATATCTTCTATAATTGTAACCGTATCGTGACCAGCAAAAAGTCAAAAAAGCAATTGATGGTCCAGAAATTAGCGCGCTTTCGAGTAGCCGATCATATTTTTGATCGATAATTTTGATTAGTAAAAAATAGTCGAAATCAATGAACTTCCTCTCTCCACTTAGATTAGCATTATTTTTTAAGAATATTAGGTTTTAACGATAAAATTATTTGAGATTAATCGACTTTAATTACTATACTAGCAATCAAAAAGATTACATAAAATACTTCCACATTTGAAACTTTGCGTATCAAAGGCCCAATCCCACAACAAAGCGCCCTTGTTATTAGTCACTATCAAATTCTCAAACAAATAATTTACGATAATAAAAAAAACCAACGCTCATATCGATATAGTTTGATCAGTCCATACTAACAACTGCTTTTAGGATAACTATTAAAAAGCTGAAGAACAATTGTGCCAGATAAGAAATAAAAGCATAGTTTAATCATTTGATCCTCTTCCTTCCTAATAACTCTGTATACCATTCCAATTATTCATAAAATTTTTTGTTTTGTGCTATTCTTATTTATTATTGTAGATTCTTCTCTTCATTATTAGCAACCACAATTAATTACTGTTGACAAATGCTGAATTTTACTTATAATTGTAATTTTAAGGGGTGGTTTGATTTGGAAAAAAGCATGCAGCTATTCTCACAGCGCATAAAAGAAATAAGACAAAAGCTTTGCTTCAGTCAAGCTGATGTTTCTGAACAGACAGGCATTTCATTGGGGACATTAAGAGGATTGGAGAATGGCAAAGTAATGCCCAGGCTTGATACACTAAAGTTCTTATCAAACCTCTATAAGCATAACTTAATTGAGGTCTACGCCACCTGCTTAGTTGGGAATTATCAAGCGTTACTAACCACCTATAACCGGGCTGAAGCTAAAATAGCCTATCAAAATTACGCAGAACTTGGTGATGAAATTACAGAGTTAATAGCGCTTCGCGAGCACACAAGTAGTGAATTTTTTGCTACGCAGATTACCCAGCGAATGGCGTTGTTGTCAGCGATCATCCTTACCGAACGAGATAATGATCGGCGTGGTGCGCTTCGTGTACTTACTAACGCGCTCAAACAGACAACACCGACCTTTTCAACACGTACATACGAACAGTTTTACTATTCTGATTTGGAGAAACGGCTGCTGATGACGATTGGTTTACTTAGTCGTTTCACTGAGCACAAGCCTGCTACGCTTAAACTATTTCAATTTGTCCACCAAACATCTTCAGCTTCCATTTTACATATTAAAGCCTGTTATCATCTTGCACTTTATTACATAGAATCGAAACAATTTCAACTAGCACGTGACTGTATTAATGAAGGAAAAGAACATGCACAGGAGCAAAATCAAATGTATAGTCTCGGTTATTTCGGCTTAGCTGAGGCAAAACTGGCTTATCAACATAATGAGCCGGACTGGCAGAAGCAGGCTGAACAAATTAACCTCATCCGTAACTACTTTAATTTACCATTTGTAGCAATTGAAACAGATGCATTGCCATTATTTTATTGAAAAAGGTGCAAGCACAGAAGTGCTCACACCTTTTGTTCATCGCTACGCTCGGCTAGAAAATCTAACGCCGCTGATGCCAGTACCTTGGCGCCATTGCGTAACGCTGTTTCATCAATATCGAACTTCGGATGGTGATAGGGGTACGTGAAGCCTTTTTCTTTATTAGCTGAACCAGTAAAGAAGTAAGTCCCCGGAATTGCTCCGGTAAAATAAGAAAAATCCTCTGCGCCCATATTTGGCTCCATCACGTGAATATTTTGCTCTGGCAAAACATCGGCTGCGGCTTTGACTAAAAGTTGATTAAGGGCACGGTCATTTTTTAAAGCGGGATAGCCGAACTTATAATCAAGGTCAAAATCGGCACCGAACGCTGCGACCGTATGCTTGGTAATCTGTTTAATCCAGTCGGCTATTTGATAGCGCACGTCTTCATCAAAGGTACGTACCGTCCCTTCAATGCGTGCCGATCCGGGAATGACATTGGCTGTTTCACCAGCTTGAAAGGCCCCAATCGTCAGTACCGCTGGTTTTAACGGATCAACCTTGCGACTAACAACTTGGTGTAAGCTGGAGACGAGCTGGGCGCCAATTTGAATCACATCAGTGGTGTCATGGGGAAAGGCACCATGCCCACCAACACCTTTAATGGTTAGCTCAAAATCATCGCTTGCACCTAGGATGACCTGATCATTGTGCCAAACATGACCGACCGGTAAGTAATTTTCCATGTGGGTCGCGAAGATCGCATCAACACCCGTCAACGCACCATCCTCGACCATTGGCTTGGCACCACCGGGGTCCTGCTCTTCGGCGTGCTGATGAATAAAGACAATCGTGCCACACAGCTGATCTTGATAAGCAGCAAATGCCTTGCTAATGCCAAGGGCTATGGCAGTATGGGCGTCATGCCCACAAGCATGCATCACACCTGAATTTTTTGATTTATAGGGTACATCATTTTCTTCTTGGATGGGCAGGGCATCAAAATCAGCTCGAATAGCCACGGTCTTGCCTGGCTTTCCACCTCTAAGCGTCGCAACGACACCGCGACCGCCAACATGATCACGCACTTCTAGACCAAGCTGGCGTTGATAATCAGCAATTACTTTCGCTGTGCGCTCTTCTTGAAATGACAGCTCGGGATACATATGCAAGTCTCTTCTTAGCTCAACCATTTCAGCAAATAATTGATCAATTTTAGCAAAAATCTTGGATTTATCCATTTTTAAACCCCTTCAGTATTCTTAATTGGTAAACGTTATGCTTAATGCTTGTCTTTAAGCATGTTAAAAAGATGCCGATAGTTATCGGCATCTTTTTAGGTTAGGCTAGCTGGCAAATCGTTTCTTGGTTCGCTTTTCAACGATCCCGAGAATTAAATCAGCGATAATTGCCAGTGCCGCTGCTGGCACTGCGCCTGCATAAATTCGAATATCGTTTTGAAAACTAATACCACTAATAATTTCACGGCCTAGTCCACCACCACCGATATATGGGGCAATGGTTGCAACCGCTACAGCAATAACTGCGGCCACACGTAAGCCAGCCATCAAGAACGGAATTGACAAGGGAAACTCTACCTTCATCAATAATTGAAAGGGGGTCATCCCAATCCCTTTGCCTGCTTCTGTCACACCATCAGCTACCTCACGCACTCCAACATAGGTGTTGCGGACAATTGGTAATAGTGAATACAGAAACAAGCCAATCACAACTGTTTGGAAGCCAAGCCCGAAGTAAAGCAATAGGATCGCCAGCATGGCAATACTGGGGATTAGCTGCAAAATATTTACCAGTGATAGAATTACAGGTGCAAGCTTCTTAAACTTGGCGGCTAGTATACCGAGCGGAATGCCGACAACTAAAGCTAGAAAAATTGCGTAGATGACCATTAAAATATGTTCAATGGTTAAATCAATTAATTCGGCTGAATGATCTGCCATATAACGGCCAAGGTCGATTATAAAATCCATGTTGGGCTCCCCTCTTTATTTATTCAGTTAAAAACCCTTGTTCCTCTAAAAATTCACGGGCAACATCTGCTGTCGAGCGTCCCTCGAAATCAACCTCACGAATCATCGCTGACATTTGCTCAGTTGAGACTGCACCAACTAGTTCTTCAAAGATGTCATTTACTTCTGGGTACTCCTCTAACACATCATTTAAGGCAACAAGTGATGCATCGTATGGCGGGAAGAATTGGACATCATCCTCAAGTAAACGAAGATCATACTCAATAATTTGTGGATCAACCGTATAAGCAGTGACCACATCTACTTCATCTCTAGCAATCGCTTCATACATTAGCGAAATCTCCATTCCTCTAACATCACCAAAGCTAAAGCCATACGCCTCCTGAAAGCCTCGATAACCATCATTATCACGTTCAACCCAAGTCGTATCAGTACCAACCACTACATTATCAGCAAATTGTTCTAAATCAGAGACAACGGTAATGTCATTTTCTTCGGCAAAGCCTTCCTGCACCGCAATTGCATATTCATTTGCATAGCCTAGCGAATCAAACCATGTCAGCTCATAAGCTGGATTAAAAAATTCCTGGGCATTTGCAATTGTTTGTTCTGGATCAGTAGTATATTCAACATCATCAAAATAGTTATTGTAGACTTCTCCAGAAAATAATAAAGCAAAATCAAATTCCTGACGATCTAATGAAGCTAAAATCTGTGGGCTTGCTTGAATATCCTCAGTAATGTTAACTTCATGATCAGTATGTTCTTCTATCATAATTTTCACTAGTTGGGCGGCAATCTTGGGATCAGTATAAGTCTGTGCCCCAAACTCAAATACTTCACCACCAGCAGCCGAACCTCCGCCACCACAGGCAGCAACTACTAATAAACTAAGCGTCAATAAGCTCGCTAATACTATTTTTTTCATTTTAAGATAAACCCCTTTTTTATTTTTTTCAAAAAACTTATGCTCTTGATAATTTTTTCTCAACAAAACCCAAGACTAAGTCAATAATTAAGGCAAGTAAGATCGCCATAACTGTACCTGTAAAAATCATAAACCGATTGTTTGAGCCAATTCCAGCTACAACCAAATCACCTAATCCACCTGCGCCAATAACAGTCGCAAGGGTTGTCCAGCTAATAATATAAACGGTTGTTGTTCGAATTCCTGACATAATATATGGAATAGAAATGGGTAATTCAATTTTTATTAAGCGCTGAAATTTGTTATAGCCCATTCCCTTAGCCGCTTCAACAATTCCTTGGTCAATTGACTCTATTCCAGCATAGGTGTTTCGTAATAAAGGTAATAAAGCATACAAAAACAGTGCAAGTACAGCTGGTCGAAAGCCAATGCCTAATACCGGAATGAGCAGGGCAAACATCGCTATCGTTGGAATGGTTTGAAAGAAGTTGGCAATATTGAAAATGGCATTTCTAAGCCGATCTCCCTTTAAACGGGTCATAAAAATAGCTAACGGAATGGTGAGGATGATTGCAAACAGAATCGCAACGAAAGCAATAGAAAGATGCTCCCATAAATAAGTCAAAATGTTCTGATAACGAATTGACCAAAAATCAAGATAATCTTCAATTAAGTTCATGACGTCACACCACTTTTACTCCCAAATTTTTCATGTAACTTTTCAAGTAGTAGTTCTTGGTCAAGTACCCCGATATACGTATCATCTGGTTCGATAATGGGGGCAATTGTATCCTTACTCGCAACAAATTTTTCTACCTCAGCCGTTCGACGATAGGCAATAATCTTCCGATTGACGAGCTCTGTCAGTGGCTTATCGGTAGAACGAACGGCGTCATAAAGTGAGGCAATTCCAATGTATTTTTCCTCAGCATCAACCACAGGTAATTGATCTTTTTTATGCGTAACCATTAGGGAAATCACATCATCAACTGATTGCGTTATCGTTGCATACGGGAAGTCTTCATCAACAAATGCGGTCATAGGTGGTAAGCCTTTTGCCTGCTCTAATCGCTCAGCCCCTATAAATTCTTCAACAAATTCATTAGCTGGTGAGGTTAGGAGATCATGTGGTGTCCCTTTTTGAACAACCTGACCGTCACGCATTAAAATAATTTGATCAGCAATTTTGATTGCTTCATCCATGTCGTGGGTAACAAAAATAATTGTTTTTTGAATGTCCTCTTGTAATTTAACTAACTCATCCTGAAGCTGCTCGCGACTAATGGGATCGAGGGCACTGAATGGTTCATCCATCAGAATAATCTTTGGTTCAGCAGCTAAAGCGCGGATAACGCCAATGCGTTGCTGTTGTCCACCACTTAGCTCATTCGGATAACGTGATTTATAAACCTCAGGATCTAGATCAACCATTTTTAATAATTCATCAACTTTGGTAGCAATTCGTTCCTTATCCCATTTTAATAGTTTTGGTACCGCAGCAACATTATCGTAAATTGTCATATGTGGGAAAAGACCAATACTTTGAATGACATAGCCCATTTGTCGTCGTAAATCGATCGGATTAATATCCTTAATGCGCTTGCCATCAATGGTTAGCTCACCCTCGGTATAATCAATTAAGCGATTTAACAACTTCATCGTTGTGGTTTTTCCACAACCACTTGGTCCAATGAGGACATTAATCTTGCCTTCTTCAAAAGTTAAATCAATGCCTTTAAGTGCTTGAAAGCCATCCTCATAAACCTTGTTAATGTTCTTTAATTGAATCAAAAGCTGTCCCTTCCTTCATCTGTTCTTTTTTGTACTAAATTAATTCTAGCGAAAAATGTCGAATAAACAAAATGCGATATAAACTTTAAATTGTACAAACTTTATACAAAATAAAGTGTATAGATTGTATAAACAACTTATCCTTATAATATCGTCGATTTCCTCTTAAATAATACCCTATATGCAATTTGGAGTTGATTTTTCACTATGCTACACTTAGTGAACAACAGTTACAGTGTGTCTAAGGTGCAAGATATTAATTGAGATAGAACAAACTGTTATTGCAGGACGATACAAAAAGGTTAGCGTTACTGACTGTTGCCAACCAATGTCACATTGCTTTGTAATCCAACAGCATTTTATACCCTTCTCTAAACTAGACCAAACACAAAAAACTAAAAAGGCTGATGTTAATGACACATGAAGACAAGCTTGAACAGATTAAGCACCGTGTTAGTGAGCAGATTGCTGAGAACATGAAGTCATATGGTTTTCCTGCGACAATAGGCCGTGTGATTGCAGCAATTTATTATCAAGGACGCGCCCTTGATTTAGATGAGCTAGCTGAAAGCACCGGGATGAGTAAGACACGGATGAGTCAAGTATTAAGAGAAATGGTTCATTATAATATTGCAGAGAAAGCGTTTGTCAAGGGATCTCGAAAGGATCATTATACAGTTGAAGAGGATTACTATCAGACGTTTATTTCGCTATTTACTTCTAATTGGCGAGATGTCATTGTGCGTAATCGGAAGATAGAGTCACGCATTATGCAGGACTTGCTTGAAATTAACGCTGATCCAGAGGCTTCAGATGAGATTAAGCAAAGCACCCAACTATACATTAACGATTCACATGATTCAATGGCTTATTATGATTGGATAGAACGTCTTGTCGAATTGTTTGAATCACAGCGAATTTTCGATATTGTTCCGAAAAAAGACGCTACTCACGAATGAGTGCGTCTTTTTTCAATGCATATTGGGAAAGCCTTGCTGTTTAAGAACATCATAGACAAGAATCGCAGCTGTATTCGACAAATTAAGAGAGCGCACTTTGTCATTGTCAGCCATATGTATACGTAGACAACGCTCCTCCTTACCCACTAATAGTTCTCGTGGGATACCATTCGTTTCACGACCAAAAACAAAAAATAAATCCTGGTTAGCTTCACTAAAATCAAAATCGGTATAATATTTCGTCCCAAAATTTTCAATGTAATAAAAATTACCGTTTGGATGTGCTTGATAAAGATCTGCTAAAGAATCATGGTTGTAGATATCGACATCATGCCAATAATCGAGCCCCGCCCGGCGAAGCATCTTATCATCGGTTGAAAAACCTAATGGATGGATGAGATGGAGCTTAGCGTTTGTTGCTAAGCAAGTGCGCGCAATGTTACCTGTATTTGCTGGAATTTCTGGTTGATATAGGACAATATGAATGGCCAATTGGTTCACCTCAATCTAATAATCACCTGAATATTATAGCATATCACTACTACCAATTCGAAAAAATTTATACTGACAATTTGGTGTCCAAGCCATTGAATCTTGATAATCCCAGTAGCGATGGCGACTATTATTCGTATGCGCATTAACTAAAGGCATACCCGCTTCATCAAAAGCGACCACAATGGTATTGTGATCAAAACGACCATCCCCTTGAAAATCATAGCAAATAACATCCCCTAGGTTTAATTTCTCAGGTGAATCGACTTGATAACCGCGTAATCCTTGGGTTGAGCCACTTAAATACCACCGAAACGAATGGGCAACCGACCAACTAAAGCTCCAATTGTTCTGCTGATACCACCAACCTGAGGAACGATTCGGATAGCCGCGAAAAGGCGCACCGCCAGCTCTTAAGCATTGTGAAATATAATTCGTACAATCATTCTCCTCGAAGAAATGATAAGCCGGATTAGCATCATTCCACCAGCGTTCTGCATATTGGACAGCAGCTCTACGGTCATAATTAAAGCGAACTTGATCCTCTACAGGTGTTAATTCAATTGTCGTTCGATCACGATCATGGCCAGTATTAATCACAGGCGGCGTAAGCTCAGAGTTGCTAACTATTTTTTTGTCAACGAAATGGGCCTGGTGTGCTCTGGTTTGCTCTTCCTGATAAAAACGGTTGCCATCCTTAACAAGAAAAGAGACATGTAGTTGATAAAAAACGTCTTCTTGATCATGTGAGGTTCGCCGTTTACTGGTCACATGTCCCTCCCCTTTAATACGTGTTACCTCCTGGCCTCTTGCTTGGTGGCGCTTTACAACATGCGTTACCCAGTTGTCAGCCCGATTCGCTAGCTTTTCCTGCCAGAATTGATTAATCTGTGCTCGATTATTCATTATCTATCACCCCTCTTCATTAATTTATGAAGAGAGTGAAGCTATTTATACCTGCGCTTGTTCAAATGCCAAGCCTTTCTCCATTTCATTTCGGACTTCTGGGTCCTGCTCTATTTCCAGAGCAGACCTAATCGCATCATAGCTGTCATAACGACCAATTTTCCCAATCGCCCAAGCAGCTGTGCCCCTAATAACCGGACGAGGATCATCTCGCATTAGTCTTATTAACTCATCGACAGCCGTTTGCTCCCGATAATGAGCAAGGGCAAGAATAGCGTTACGTTGAATTGGTTTTTTCCCGCGCCACGAACCCGACATTTTACCGAATCTCTCCTTAAATTCTTTATTGCTAATTGATAACAAGGGAATAAGCTCTGGTTTCACTAACTCTGGATCAGGTTCTAGCTCTGGATGATGGTGAACGTCAATGCCTTTGTTTTTTGGACAGACTAATTGACAAGTATCAAAGCCATATAATTGATTACCGATTTTACTACGGTATTCATCTGCAAGAAATCCTTTCGTTTGCGTGACAAAGGCAATGCAGTTCTGAGCATTTAATCGACCAGGAGCAACTAACGCACCCGTTGGACAATTATCTAAACACATGGTACAGTCACCACACTGATCATCCAGTGGTTGATCAGATGGGAAGGGGACGTTGGTAATCATTTCACCAAGGTAAACATAGGAGCCGAATTCAGGGGTAATAATAAAACTATTTTTCCCGCTCCACCCAATTCCGGCCCGCTCGGCCACAGCACGATCAGACAATTCACCCGTATCTACCATTGAACGTGAACGAAAGCCGGGAACGCGTTCAGCAATAAAAGCCGTTAACAGCTCAAGTCGGCTATTTAAAACATCATGATAATCATGTCCCCACGAAGCCCGACAAAAGTTCCCGCGTCGCTGACCTTTTTTATTAAGCGGGCGATCCCTCATCCGAGATGGATAGGCAACAGCAATGGCAATAATCGATTCGGCATCCTCTAAGTGCAAGGCTGGATTAGTCCGTTCCTCAAGCGTGCCCTTTTCAAAACCTGATTGAAAGCCATCCTCCTGCTGCATCTGCAAGCGCGCCTTCATCTCAGCAAAAGGATTCGCGGCAGCAAAGCCAATTTTATCAATACCAATTTGTTTAGCATATGAAATAATTTCTTCTTTCAATTGTTCATTAGCCACTGTAGTCACCTCCCTTTATCCAGTCTTCATGAGTTTATTGCGTTGTGTATTGGTCTCGGCGGATATAGCGCACCGGCTCACGGATTTAGCTCCACTTGCGCGGATATAA
>NZ_FODJ01000009.1:0-125735 GCF_900110345.1 Amphibacillus marinus | reverse complement strand
CGCCTTCTCGCCGATTTAGCGCACCGGCTCACGAATTTAACCTAATCCATCCGTGAATTAAACGATTTAAATGCTATTCTTCCTAGATTCCGATAAAAAACGCAACACTTCGTTGCTCTTTCAACGAAATACTGCGTTAATCCACAAAATATTATGAAATTTATTATACCAACTGAATGAAACTAACGCAATAGCTAGTTGTAATTTCCTATTTTTAAAAGCAAATTGTTTAGTTTACTTCTGAAGGGGTATGTTATAACTAAATCAAGTCGCACAGACAAATTAAAGGAGGATAAGACATGATTTGGACTATAATAGGAATACTTTTACTTTTTTGGTTAGCGGGTCTATTACTTGAAGTTGCGGGTGGACTTATTCATATTCTGCTCGTTGTAGCACTGGTCGTGTTTATCGTAAACATGATTAGAGGTCGCTCGAAAGCTTAACAAGTTTTTAACATATAAAACTAGGAGGTACTACAAATGCTTTGGACAATAATTGGGATATTAATATTAGCGTGGTTATTAGGTGTTATTTTTGAGATTGCAGGTGGATTAATTCATACACTACTTGTTATTGCGTTAATCGTTTTTATTTTCAACCTGATAACAGGTCGAAAAAAAGGCGTTTAGTCGGTAGGAGGTAACCATTATGTTTAGTACGATTATTGGAATATTACTGCTTGCATGGCTGATCGGGTTCTTATTTGATGTCGGTAATTTAATTCATATTTTACTTGTCATCGCGTTACTCGCTTTCATTGCCCGCATGATTAGAGGTAGTAGATAATAGCAAGTGGCTGGTGCTAAATATACACCAGCCACTTTTTTAGATCGTATCTAACCACGTCTTTGCCATTAACGCATTGCCTGTGCTACTCATATGTACACCATCAATCGTAAGTGGACAATCCGGGACCTTTGATAAATAATCAATAAAAGCTTGATGTGTTGGTACAATAGTTAATCTGAATTCTTTAGCAAGCTTATTAACAATCTCCACGTATGGCTTTAATAATTGATTGCCTTTTGAATCCCTTTGCTCCTCGATAACAGTTGGCTCCATTAGAATAATCCTTGTATTTGGAAGTTTTTCATTCGTCTGCTTAATTAGATCACGATAAAGCTCTTCAAATTGCTCTGGCATTACCTGATCAATATTAGAATCATCTATCTGTCGCCAAACATCATTAATCCCAATTGAAATTGATAATTGATTCGGTGCAAGCTCAATAACGTCTGTTTGCCAACGTGCAACAAGATCGGTTACACGATTTCCACCAATCCCTCTATTTATAATCTCAGGTATTTGATTTGGTTTTTCAAGGGCAAGATGGTCTCGAATATTACGTACATAATTATTACCAAGACCCTCTTCATCTTCAAATCTGCCCCATTCTGTAATACTATCACCGATAAAAAGGTAACGCTCTCTTTCCATGTTCAATCCTCCATTCGCAATCGCTTTCTTTATTATTATGCCATAAAAATCGACAAAAGAAAGCGTTATTTTGCTACCAAAAAATAAATTGATGAGATTCTTTCCCACAATGATTGTTAGCACGGCATGTTTGTAACTAAAGGTATGACCAAAGTGCTACCTCTAAACGAAACAGACTTTTACGGACTGTTGATCTGCGATAGAATAGTCTCATTTTATTAATCCTTACCTAATGATTCTTCCGGCATTCTCTGATCATGAATGACAACTTTGTTCTTACCTGTTCGTTTCGCTGCATAAAGTGCCTGATCAGCTGCTCTAATAATCGAGTGGGTTGTTATCGCATAATTTGTTGACATAACTGCCCCAATACTTGCACCAACTAAGTATGTCTGGTTATTAATTTGATAAGGTTTAAGCAAGGCATCCTCTATGCGATTAAGCACGCGCATTAAATCATCTCGATTGCCGATCTCTGGTAGCAATAAAATAAACTCATCTCCACCCAGACGAGCAACTGTATCCATTTCCCGTACCGATAATGCTAGCCGCCTTGCCAGTTCAATTATGACATCATCACCAACATCATGTCCATTTGAATCATTAATTGCTTTAAAATCATCCAAATCTAACATGGCAACTGCAAATGGATTTTGCTGGCGCACATAAAGAGCGAGTACCTGTTCAAGTCTGGCATTAAATAAGCGTCGATTAGCCAGTCCCGTTAACGGATCATGATAGGCAAGACGATGTAGCTCTTCTTCATGCTCCTTACGTTCCTCAATATCACGGGCAACAACAATGGTATGCTTATAGGTACCATCGCTAGCAAAAACGGGTTCTAGATGAAGCTCAAACCACTGATAATGCATAGCTTTATTCATTAAGCGAACCTCAAGCTTTTGTGTTTCCTTTAAGCTGCTAAGCTGGGCAAGGCGTTGCTCTAGCATTTCCGAATAAGCAGGATCACAAAGTTCAAGTAAGGTCATCTTTTGAAGCTCACTTGTTTGATAACCTAAGACAGGCTGATGTGAAGGTGATAAATAGACGTAGTTTCCGTCTTGATCAAGTAATTGAATTAAATCAGATGAATGTTCAGCAATTAAGCGAAAGCGCTCCTCGCTAGCAACAATCATTTCTTTGGCAAAGTACTCCGTTGTTCTATCCTTTAACATCATATAAACACCTTGCACTTGGCACTCGTGTACCATTGGGATCATTTTCACTTGCAGAATAATCTGAAAGTGATCGACTCCATTCACTTTAATATCAATGGTACGTGCATTACCGTTAGTAGTTTGGCGGAAACTTTCCGCTAGACAATCCTTATCCTCCGTTACAATCGCTTCGAACACGTTACCTCTATTGTCTTGATTAGCCATTAATTTCATTAACTGGCGACAAGCCTTATTCATCCGAATGATTTTTCCAGTTAAGTTTAGGTAAGCAATTGCATCGGTATTTTCATCAAAAAGGGATTTATAACGTTGACGGCTCATCCGCAGACGTTGCTGGCTTTTACTCTCCTGCTCCTGTGCCTGCTTCATTGCCGTAATATCCTTTGTTACAGCAATGATATGCGTGACACGACCACTTTCAATGATTGGCGATAGCGTTGTTTCACTAACCTTGTTGCCATCCGACGAAATAAAATAATTATCCTCATAAATACAAATCGCCTTACTCCTTAACACATTTCGGTATTGCTCAGTAATTATAACCGCCTGGGTAGGCGGATTCACATCATGAATTGTCTTACCAATCACAGCATTAGTTATATTAAGCTTTTCCCTTGCGGCTTGGTTAATAAATTGATAGACAAATTGATCATGTTTGCCAACTTGCATCACAAAAACCATATCTTGAATATTGTCTAAGATTGTTTGCGTTGTTAAATCCATGATGGGCACCACCTATCCTTAATTCATTCTATTATAGCATTATGCTTTCACCTTAAATAGTAGACGAAAAAAATAAGTAAGCTGGCAATTGCCGGCTTACTTACTTTTAAAAGCATGATGAAAGACATATTTTACAAGCTCCATCATAAAAACTGCGGCTACAGCGAGACCTGAGGCCATTAACCATTCATTCATGCCAAACTGATCAGAAATTGAGAAGACTAATCGCAGCCCAGGTAACACCGTTAACAAGTATAAGCCAAAACAAATGGTTACTGCGCCTAGAACATACTTATTTGTTAGCAAGCCCACTCCAATAATCGTCTGTCTATTGGAACGAGCCGCAAAGGTTTGTAAGGTTCGTGAGATAATTAAGGTTGTAAAAGCCATTGAGACCCCAACCTCTGCTGAGACTTGCAAGCCGATTAAATGAGCTGCGATAACGGCTAGGCCAATAATCGTCCCTCTTGTTAACACAGAGCGTAACGTCTCACCGGCAAAGATACCTTCATCCATCGAACGTGGCTTGCGATTCATTACGTCTGGTTCAGCTTTTTCCATCCCGAGTGCAATAGCTGGTAACGAATCATTGACTAAATTAATAAATAGCAGCTGCAGTGCGGTAAATGGATTTGGCAAGCCAATGATGACTGCATACAGGATGGCGATAATTGCACCTAAATTACCTGAGAACAAATATGCAATTGATTTTTTAATATTATCAAAGACTGTTCGGCCAACCTCCACAGCATTCACAATTGAAACAAAATTGTCGTCTGTTAAAATCATGGCCGCAGCATCTTTACTAACATCTGTTCCACTTCCCATTGCAATCCCAATATCAGCTTGCTTCAATGCTGGCGCATCATTGACACCATCACCAGTCATCGCTGATACCTGACCTTTACTTTGCCATGCCTTCACAATACGAATTTTATTCTCCGGAGAGACACGAGCATAGACTGAAATGTGCTCCAATTGCTCGGTAAGTTCTGTGTCACTCATGGCATCCAACTCTTGACCAGTAACAGCAACGTCATCAACAGCCATTAAACCAATGTCACGGCCAATTGCTTCAGCTGTTGTCTTATGATCACCTGTAATCATCACCGTTTTAATACCAGCTTCTTTCGTTTCCTTAATTGCGTTGTAAACCTCATCTCGTGGCGGATCAATCATGGCCATTAAGCCTAATAAGACAAGATCCGATTCATCAGAAAAGCTAAGCTGTTGTTTAGTTTGATCAAATTTCTTGTAAGCAAAGGCTAATACGCGTAAAGCCTGTTTAGAAAATGCTTCATTTTGATCAGTAAGCTTTTGGCGCCAATCCTCATCAAGAGGAAGCTCCTGCCCATTTACCAAAATATACGTAGCGCGATTAAACAACACATCTGGCCCACCCTTGGTTAGCATCATACGCTCACCACGAATCTTATGCAAGGTCGACATCAGCTTGCGATCAGAATCAAATGGCAATTCATCAAGTCGTTCATGCAGTTCGCGGAGCTGATGATAATCCTGTTTATTCAGCTCAGAGAAATTAATAAGGGCAACCTCTGTCGGATCACCAACCTCGGCACCTTTGCCATTAATATAACTATCATTACAAAGCACCGCTACATCAACCAATAAGCTTTCAGAAGCAGTCCAACTCGTCGGACCTTGATCAATTGATTTACCAGACTGTCTTGGAATAAAATAATCCGTCACCGTCATTTTATTTTGCGTTAGCGTTCCTGTCTTATCCGTACAAATAACACTAGTCGAACCCAATGTTTCAACAGCAGGTAACTTACGAATAATCGCATGGCGCTTCGCCATCTTGTTCGTACCAACTGATAAAACAATCGTCACAATTGATTGCAAGGCTTCAGGAATAGCAGCTACAGCTACAGCTACGGCAAACATTAATGCCTCAAGTAATTCGGTCGATAAATCAACTGGCTGATTTCCTAACCAGATCCGCCCTGCTTGAACAGCAAATATCCCAACCGATAGTAACACAATCCACACGCCCAAACGCTTACTAAAGGCATCCAGTTTACGCTGCAAGGGCGTTTGCTTTTGCTCAGCCGTATTAAGGAGATCAGCAATCTTACCTATCTCCGTTTTTAACCCAATGTCAGTGACAACTAATGTTGCCCGGCCATTTGTCACAAGCGCACTACTAAAGACCATATTCGTTCGATCTCCAAGTGCTACCTCATCGCTAATGGCATTAACAGTTTTATCCACAACTTGTGACTCACCTGTAAGCATTCCTTCATTTACCTGTAGCGAACCACTTTCTAAAATACGACCATCAGCCGGAATATAATCACCTGCTTCAAGAAAAACAATATCACCCCGGACTAGCTCACGTGCTGGAATCGTATGCTTCTCACCACCTCTAATGACCTTAGCCTCTGGTGCCGACATTTGCCGAAGTGCTTCTAATGAACTCTCCGCTTTTTTCGTTTGGACCACGCTAATGATAGCATTTAGGATAAGCACAAGCATAATGACAATGGCTTCAATATATTCCCCTAACAAAAATTGAACGGTCGCTGCAACAAGCAATACCACAACCATTGCATCTTTAAATGACTCCAAAAAAAGCGCTAACGTCGATTTTCGCTTTGCTTCCTCAATCTCATTGAAACCTTCTACTTCCTGACGCTTGATCACTTCGGCTAAAGTCAAACCCTTATAATCAGCCTGTAACTCCTCTAGTACTTGGTCTCTTTCCTGCTGATAATGCATCATTGAACACCATCTCCTGACTTTGTCTATAGTTATAACCATTCCGAGCTTCATTCACTCTTCTTTCAGCTGATTGGATAAGATTCCTTTTTCAAACATAAAAAAGACCCTTACCAATAAGCTCCCGAGTTATCAATTCGGAAAATCATTGGTAAAGGTCTTGCTAACAACTGTAGTTGTCAATAACGCCGGAGACAGTATATCTCGTAATGACGACATTATTGCTGGAGCTACTCCCCTTTATTGTATCTTCAGTTTACGCCTGCTCCACGTAAAAGTCAAGCATATTTATCCTAAACCGATACGTCTATATCTGCTCCCAAATAAGGATGAACAGGCTGCTCAAGTAAATCAATCATCTGATCGGCCTGCTGTGTCGCTTGCTCCATTGTTTGTTTCATTAAACTAAGCGATACTTGCTGTTTTAAATATGTTTGGCTCATTGCCATTGATAATTTTGCAATATCCATTCATACACCCCGTTCTATTTAAAGTTCTTACCTTATTAATCTGTATCAAGTTCATTAACAATGACTGAAGCACTATCACCTAAGTAGATAATCTGCGTGCGCCCCTGTTCATCAATCCAGCGAAGACGATTATTACTATGTTCAATATCAAATTTCCCTTGGGTACGATAAATCTCCACACCAGTCATTGAGTAGACGACAAGCTCTCTTGTGATCCCACCGGTATACTCGCTTCTAAAGCTGCTCAGTGCGCGTTGAAAACTTCCAGTTCGAGTTAGGGGGATAGTCAACAAAACGCCTACAACAAGGACAACAATGATTAGGCCAACATAAGTGGTACTAAGTCCCTTTTTATTATTAACATAGCCCTTATAAGCATAGTAAATGAATACCGACGCAAGACACAAAATAATAAACCACAATAAAATCATAATGCCCATTTAATCATCCCCATTCTTATTTATACACTATTATAGAATTTTCTCCATTAATGCAGCACATATGGGTGAAACAAAGCTTCAAGCTCACGTTGCCAAGCTGTTGCTTCAACAATTAACACTTCAACTGTTCGTTCACCATTATCATAATGGGCCAAGATATCTTGAAAGTTTGAATCAAGTTGATGCTGTAATTTAATATCAAGAACCTTTAATGCACGCATTACTGAAGCATAACCATTTGCTACATCATGTATGCCCTCTAGCCACTCGGTATTGCTCGCTTTACTAACGTGTAAAACGACAAGTGCTTCAAGCATCGATTCCGTTATTGCTAAAATTTGACGCATCATGCTAAGCTCTTGTTCCATTTACTACACACCAATCTTTTATCAAAAATCTATTTCTTCGGATTAAAGGTCATTTGCAATAGCTGAAGAACACTTTGTTGCTGTTGCATAGCCTGCGCCATCATTGTCTGCGCAACTTGAGCAAGCATACTATGCTTGGTATACATCATCATTTCCTTCGCCATATCAGCATCGCGAATTCTTGATTCTGCAGCCGTTAAGTTCTCTGCCATCGTCGTTAAATTATTAATTGTATGCTCAAGCCGGTTTTGTTGTGCGCCTATCCGCGAGCGTTCCGACGAGGCACGATTGATCGCTTCATCTAGAATCCCAATTGCGGCATCGGCACCTTCTTGTGTTGAGATATCAATCTCATTCACGCCTAAGCCAAGCGCGGTCACATTACCAATTGATATTGACATATGTTGACCCGCATTTGCGCCAACCTGAATTTTCTTATCTGCAAATTCACCATTTAATAAAGGTTGTTTGTTAAATTCAGTATTTAATCCGATCTCTGTTAATGCCTCACGCAATTGGTTTAATTCATATTGCAAGTCCTGCCGCTCTGAATCAGAGTAGGTACCTGTTGCCGCCTGAACACTTAATTCGCGCATCCGTTGCAAAATAGCATGACCTTCATTTATGGCTCCCTCAGCAGTCTGTAACAATGAAATACCGTCCTGAGCATTACGAACAGCCATATTTAAGCCACGAATTTGTGCACGCATTTTTTCAGAAATGGCCAATCCTGCAGGATCATCGGCAGCACGATTAATCCGCTTACCCGTTGACAGTCTCAACATTGAACGCTGCGCCAACGCATAATGCTGAGACATACTCCGATAAGCGGCTAACGCTGCCCCATTATGGTTAATGCGCATGTCCATCAACTCCCCACCGTCTTTATTCTAATATCGGCTTGGTTTAACTTTTTTAAAGTAAATGTTAGCCACTTTATAAGAAATTTGAATCGTGACTTTTATCACTTTTTTGTATGATCGGCTTTACTAAATCCTGTAAAGATAAAACAGGCTAATGCTGCAATGATTGTGGTCATACTCACAGCTAACCAAGCAAATGTCATCATAAACGTATCCTCACCTGGATAAGATGGCTTCACTGTAAAATATTGAAAAGAAGAATAGCAAAATAAACCAAGGTAGAAGCTGCTACCAATCAAACCTAACTTGAGTCGGTTACGCTTTGACCCTGACCATGCTCGATTACATACACTCCAAACATAGAGACTTACAATCACAACACTAATCATCAAAATATTATGCACGTAAGGAATATTAATTACAAATAGCAGATTTGCTAGCAGAGCGGCAGCAAAGAACAGACTTGCATTAACAAGAAAGACAAGCCCACCAGCTAGCCAAAATGATTGAAACCAATTCTTCTCTGCTAACTTATGAGCAAGTGAACGTTCTCTAATTATCATACTAATAACTTTATTTTTACAGACCATAATTAGGATCATAGCCAACACACCCATGTAAAACTGTAATGTAAAACTCATGTTTCTCCCCCAATAGCAGTTTCTCTAATCTTGATCACTGCGGTATTCTAATAAATCACCCGGCTGGCAATCCAAAGCCTTGCAAATAGCTTCCAAAGTCGAAAACCTAACTGCCTTTGCCTTGCCGTTTTTTAAAATAGATAGATTGGCCATGGTAATGCCGACCTTCTCTGTCAGTTCGGTTACCGACATCTTTCGCTTCGCCAGCATCACATCAACATTCACTATTATCGCCATTCCATCACCTCAAATCGTCAATTCATTTTCTGCTTTTATCGCAAGCGCATGGCGCAGTAGTTCTTGTAGTACAGACGCAAAGAAAATAAGTACAAGCGTAACAAAAACAATCGTAATCGCAAAAACAGCAACTGTTTTAAATAACACGCCTAACAAGCCTAACCAAATCACACCAATGACATAAAGGCAAATAATGAACAGAGCACAGTGCTTAATTCGAGTTAGTGCCTTCACAGCAGCTTCGGAAAAGGCTTGCTGCTGTTCAATATAGTGAACTAAGCGGTAAGCATTAAAAAGTGCGATAAAAAATGGAATGGCTGAGAGATAGATACCCACTAGAACTGGTATTGGATAATACCGTGCAATATCCTCCAAATAACTAGCGGTTAATTGATTTAGCTGCACGGGCAGCCAGAGCAAGAGAAAGATTAGGACTAATCCACCTAAGACGAATGTGGTTAGCTTTAGGAATAATGTTGGCGTAAATTTCATTGTGCACCTCGTTAAAGATTTATTTATTATAGTCTATATTAATAAATTATTTATTGAATATCAATAAAATTTTATTCCTTATTGACATTTTAACAACATAATTAAAAAAACAGCTAGTTTAGAACACGATTTATAAAAAAGTGCTGTAAATTAGCTGCATTAATTATTTTAAGTTTTTTAAACATTTATAGATATCATAAACTGAAGGAAAAGGAATATGCTTATATCTTGCTAAGAAGATAGTCTTGTATGTATTGATAATCCTCAATTTGATCAATTTCAGACCAAAAACGATTACCTATATCACTTACATAAACCTCTTGTCCAGAATCAGATAAATCATAGAGAACCTGCTCCCACCACTCGTTATAATGACCTGAATCAATGATAATTTCAAGTTTTCTTTTAAAAACATCAATAAACTCACCTGATAATTTAGCAATTCCAACATATTCGCCTGTCCTAGACTCAAGTGGTAATTCTTTACCATAACTTATTAGACGACTATTCTTATATTCAAAGAAGAAATCGCCAATTGTTTTTCTTTTAGCATCCACAAGCATGGTTGGTGATCTTTTTTCATTTAGTAAAAAATCAATTAGATCTTGCTCTATATAAACGTCACCATTCATAATTATAGTCTCTTCATCTACAAGAAAGCTTCTAGCAAACCACAGCGAAGCAATACTGTTGGTTAATTTATAAAAAGGATTATAAACTACTGTAATTGGAAGGTCATCTATTTCTTTTAAGATCATTTCCTTTTTATATCCAACAACAATACAAACTTCATATGCATTTTCAAGAAAGAGCTTAATAGTATTACGTATTAATGAATCTTTACCAATCTTTAAAGTGCTCTTTGGAATTTCATTAATATCATTACTAATTCTTGTACCGCAACCTGCTGCCATTATAATTACCCTCATATTTTCTCCAACTTTCAAATTTTGTTCAATATACTAAGTAAGCGATCAATTTCTTCATAAGTAATAGAACCAACATGACCTATTCGCAAAAGTTTATGTTGCAACTCTCCACCGATAGGATTAACCATTATTTGATACTTTTCTTTTAGTGTTTCATATATTTTTTCAGCATTATCTTTTGGACAGATAACTGGTGTCATAATATTTGATAATGGATATTCGGGTATGCTATACCTGTCTAAATCAAGCTTATCTCTAAAGAAAACAGCTCGATCTCTAATCTCATTCAAGTAGTTTTCAAGGCTTATTTTATCTATATATTCTAAGCGTTTATGTGCTTGCAAAATAGTTGATACCGCTGGTGTATAAGGTGTTTGACCTCTTTCAACATCAACAAAATATTTTGACAAATTAAAGTAAAAAGATTTGTTAGCAACACCCTCCATCCTAGTATGCGTCTTTTGATTTACAATTACAAATGAAAGTCCAGGAGCAACAGCTAGACCTTTGTTCGAACTTAGGATGGTTACATCTATTGAATATTTATCCATTTCAAATGGATCAGCTAGATATGAGCTTATCGCATCTACCACAAGAATTAGATTATTTTTCTTACAGAAATTTGATAGAAGTTGAATAGAATATAATTGCCCTGTAGATGTTTCGTGTATATTTACGAGCAATCCAGTAAAATATTTGTTTTGGAATTGTTCTAAATGTCCCTGTGAAAGTGTCTCTCCATAAGGAAGATTTAGCTCTTCAAACGGGATATTGTGCACAGCACATATCTCAGCAAATCTTGCACCAAAGCCACCACCGTTAACAATGAGCAACTTATCTGTATGGTCAAACACATTTATAACAGCAGCTTCCATTGCCCCCGTCCCAGAGCTTGTTAGAATAGCTAGTTTTGAATCACTCACAGTTCCTATTGTTTTTTTGAGAAGTCTATCCAAATCAATTGTAATATTACTAAATTCTGGCGTACGAAAATATGGCACCTGCTGGGACGATAATTCAAGGATATTTTTATCCATCTCTACTGGCCCAACTGTAAATAATGTCATTTTACCTATCCTTTCCAGATGCACTTGGTGAAATGCTTGGCTCGATCCTGTTCGTTGGGAAGGACCATATAATTTTTGTATAGGTCTTTCAAAACAAAATGATAGTTCTTAGGGGCTTTAAATGATTTCCCACAAAAAGTAACCTCCACGAATGGATACACATCCTTCTGCTTATATGTACCTCCTAGGTTTCGATCACTAATTACTAAATACTTTTTAAAACTACAAACTTCTGTTAGCCCATACAATATCTTGAATAAATTAAACAGTGTTTTATATAAAGATTGATTTAAGGGATTATTATTTGTAAATTTTCCATTAAGCTTATGAGTAATCTTTTTTAAAAGCGTATAATTTAAGCGGTTTAGCTTACTAATTTTTTTAATCTTAAAAAAATCAATAAATAATCCATTATTATCCTCATAATCTAATATTTGTGTTTTTTTATCTCTAAGCCTTGCATCAATATCCCATGACAAACTATCCGTTTTTTGATTAGTTACATAATAGTTGTCTTTTAACTTCTCCTTTAAAAGCATCATTGCAGTATCAAAATAGTCTTCTGGAATATGTAAATCGAGATCATCATCCCAAGGGATGAAACCTTTGTGTCTAACTGCACCTAGCAATGTACCAAAGCTTAAAACATATGGAATTTCATGTTCCATAAAAATGGTATCTATTTCTTGTAGTATCGTAAATAATCTTTTCTGTATTTTGCTTAAGCTCATTAACTCTTGATTATTGGACCTCATTGTGCTTTTCATACTCTAGACCTTTTTCCTTTTTAAATATATATTTACAATAAGGTATAACTAACTTTGCAACATCAAATTCATGATAAAGGACTCCCGGCTTGTTTACATTAATCTCTATTAAATGTAGATTTTTATCCCCATCAATCGCAATATCAAAAGCAAGTTCATTAATATTGTGCTCAAACATTTTCTCAAAATTAACAGCAATAGATTTAGTCATCTCTTTTATAGACTTTATAAAATTGTCATATTCCCGATCCGAATATGTTCTTTTAATAAAACCTTTTAAATTACCAATTTGACCACCTTCTGTTAAAGGTGATATTGTAGCAAATTTATAGCCAATCCTTGGATATATTATTGCGTAATCCCATTCTCCTTTTCCATTTTTAATCATATGAGCACGTATATCAAACGGATTACCTTCTTTTGTACGGGTTTTAATATACTTTTGGACAATAAATGTCCCTTTCTTAATTAAGCCTCTAAAATAATTTGTCATTTCACCGTCGCTTAAATGTCTTTTATTTTCTCCTTCAACTACTAAATAATCATCATGATTAATCATTTCAACATAATGAACACCTTTTGCAAAGGACCCAACTTCAGGTTTAATTATGATTGAGCCATACTTATCAATAAAATGATAAACATCTTTAATTCTTTCTATTTTTCGGTAAGGAATAATATAATGATCTATCTCGTTAACTTTAGACAATTTTTCATAGACATCAAGCTTACTTATTGAATTCCCATAGAATTTATTGGTAATAGGAATACCTTCAAGTTCTTCATAAATTTTCTGGTATTTACTTACACCTCTTAATCTTAATCGATCATAGATAACATCAGGGTATTCAACAATTTCACTCTTCCACTCATTATTCTTATAAAAATGCCCACGTATCAACATTGTTTCAAAATCTATATCGGAGGGAGCGAAATAAAACAGATCTGTTCTTTCGTAAGTAGCAACATAGGCACATGCTACGGTCAACTCATCAACTTCATTATCGGGCACTAACATGCCAATTCGCATATCTTCTGTCTTTTGATAATACGGGTACTGAGTAGTTGTTGAATTAAATTGATTCTTTGAGAACGATAGTTTTTGATACTGATTAGTGTTGAGTATCCCATTCTCTGCAACATATTTAGCATATCCAATTGTATTTACGGCACGTTCTTTTTCATGATAAGTGGATTGTGGTCCGTTATTTACCTCATGAAGCCAAAAACGTCCATTTTCGTCAATAGTAATGTCTAGACCAAGCTCATCTAGGGAAAAATTATATAATTTATCTAAATGCTCTGTTAATTCAGTGGATAACTTCAATAAATCATTGTAGTGCTTTTCTCCGTCATCACTAAATTCCTTGTTTAAAAATTCCTTTAAGTCTTCTGTGTAGCCACCTCGACTAATATTACTAAGTATGCTTTCGGAGCTTCCTATTCTTGGATAAATCTTTGTAATTACCCATTTACCTTCTTTATTTTTTTGCATATGAGCTCTTATATCAAAAGGCTTATTTTCTTTAGTCCTTGCCTTAACATACCGTTGAATCATAAACTGCATTTTAGATACAATTTTATTATCATCTACCCATTGATTAAAGGCATCTTTACTTAAGATGAATTCTTTTTTATGATCTTTTATTACATATTTATTTTCTTTTTTGTTAACAAAAAAGATTCTTTGACCTTGTCTTCCTAAAATTGGTTTTATAACTCCGGTATTATTTTCATTAAGAAAATTTAGAAGAATATCTTTATTATTTATTATTTTAAAGGGCACCAGTAACTCAGCAAATTTTCTGTTTTCCAGCATTATTTTAGGTAGAAACAGTTTATTTCCAAGTGAAAAGCTAGTAAACAAAATTTCCCTTCTCAGCTTTCGTTCAGTTAGTGATTGCCTTTGTTTTTGTGTTAACCCAATATTGTGAACAATAGTTGGAAAATTAACTTCTTGATAAGCTCTTTCTTCTTTTGTAACAAAAAGTCCATTTATTTTTTTTGCATCGAAATCAACATCCGATGAAGAAAAGAAGAATATACTTGTATCTTGAATTTCGGCTTCATGTACAAGTGCATTTATTCTATCTTCTGTATATAAATCAACTGGGTTAACCATATCATGATAAACACCTATCGTTAGTTTACTAGTGGGATATTCTATAGTTTCACCTAGCAAGTTTTTTATTTTCTTTAAGTTAGGAGACAAGTTAAATTGAATGACCTCTATCGATTTTGTGAAATTGTACTGTTCAAGAGATTTGGCTATTAATAGTATTGCTTTATTTATTTTTTTATTATAACTAAGTACGTTATTATCCAATGATTTAAGAATTGGTTCTAAGGATTTAAAACCTTCTACAATACTGCTAAAAATAACTACCGAATTTTTAAAGTCTTTAGCTTTAAGTTGCTTCTGTAGATGCTCAACAGCATCGATTACTGTATTGGTAATATTTATCACTTGTTTAATTTGCTGCAGATTCTTACTAGTCATTTCTTGCACCTCAGTTTTAAATTAAAGCTTTACTTTTAAATTAGTTGCATGCTTTTTAATACTAAAAGCTATGTAGGCTTTAATATTAATAATATTTTAATATTTACAAATAATCGCTAAAATAACACTTAATCAGTTTATAATACCAGTCATTTTATTGAATAAAAAAGACTCTAGAAATCTAGAGTCTTTCTTATTAATTAAAATATTAACCTAGTAACTGAAGAACTGATTGTGGCATTTGGTTAGCTTGAGCTAACATTGATTGAGATGCTTGAGAAAGAATGTTAGCTTTTGTCATCTCCATCATTTCTTTCGCCATATCTACGTCACGAATCCGTGATTCAGCAGCTGACAAGTTCTCAGATGAGTTATCTAAGTTAGCAATCGTATGCTCTAAACGGTTTTGAACAGCACCTAATGCAGATCGCTGAGCAGATACTAAATCAATTGCTTCTTGGATAGTTGTAATCGCTGCATCAGCACCTTCTTGTGTTTCAATAGCAATTGCATTAACGCCTAACCCTTCAGCTGTCATATCTTCAATAGATACTTGGATTGCTTGACCTTCATTAGCACCGATATGGAATGTAACTTCCAATTCACCACCTAAAAGGTTCTGAGTATTGAATTCAGTAGTCTCTGCAATTCTTGTGATTTCTTCTTGTAAAGCAGCAACCTCTTTTTGTAACTCAGCACGATCTGCTTCAGTATTTGTATCATTCGAAGACTGTACTGCCAATTCACGCATACGTTGAAGGATTGAGTGCGTTTCGTCAAGTGCACCTTCAGCAGTTTGGATTAAAGAGATACCATCTTGAGCGTTACGGCTCGCTTGGTCTAAACCGCGGATTTGAGCGCGCATTTTTTCAGAGATTGCAAGACCTGCAGCGTCATCACCAGCACGGTTGATACGGAGACCTGAAGATAATTTCTCCATAGATTTTTGTAAGTTTCCTTGGTTAATACCCAATTGACGGTGAGTATTTAACGCAGGGATATTATTGTTAATAATCATAATAAAATTCCTCCTTGAGTTGTGTTTGTCCACATCCTTGTGGGTTTAACCAACCATAGCGCGAGCGGCCGTCCCTCACCATGATCAGTCTGTACTAATTATATCGGATTAGGTCGAGAGATGTTTAATAGTTTTTCGTAAAAAAATAAAAATTATTTGAGGAAGTCACCAAAACTTGATGGAACGCTGGCAGCTTTGGTATTTTCCTCAATGATTGCTTGGTAAATTTCGTGACGATGAACATCAATTTCTTTTGGAGCAGTAATACCAAGCTTAATTTGCTCACCATCAATCGCCAGAACTTCAATTTCAATCTCATCGCCAATTTGAATTTTTTGCTTAAGCTTACGTGTTAAGACAAGCATGTTACACTTCACCCGCCTTGGATAGAGTTGTGAAAATCAGCTCTCTAGTCGAATACTGACTGTCATGAGTAATAAATTGCTTAGCCAGTTGCCTTTTCTGATTCACAACAATCGGCGCTTGTAAGTTAGCTGTACTAGATTTAAGCGCATCATTAAGTGTGACAAATGCAAGCAATAACACATCGGCTTCTTCGTCAATTTGCAACTGCTTAATTAACTGCTCATCTAGTTTGATTTCATAGTCAGTGACAAACTGAAATGGATTAATAACGACGAAAGCAAGCGCCGCTGTTGTGATTGATTGCAGTAGTTGAAAAGCAGGATTTTCATCAAAATTTAATAAAACAAAGTCTGTTTCAGTTTGGAAGCCAGGAATACCAGTTGGGAAGGTAATACGTTGATCATCATGTATGTCAATTTCACCAAAATATTGCGTTTGAATCTTCATTAAATCACCTTTCTATATCATCATTTCGAATTGGTTACCGATAAACTTCAAGTTAGGGAAGTCAACATCAAGCCAGTTTTTTTGTTCTAAATAAACATCCACAGCGCCGGCCTGATAGTCATGAATAACGGGATTTGGTCGAGCCTCAATTATTGGTTTATTTACAACGTTATTAATTTCGACTTCTGCTGGTTCATAGTCAATTTTAACGGAAAAGTGTGATGGAATAAAGCCAATGTTAAATGGTCGCACTTGTCGCGGTGCATTTTGCTTGGCGATACTTGCAATCTGATCGCCACCCTGTTCAATTTTCATCAGTTGATCGCCTTGACGCCGTCTCCGTTGCGATCCTTGGGCGGCTTTTTGCATCCCTTCAGCAGCTGATCGGCGCATTGATTCAGCAACAGGAAATTGCCCAAGATCGGCAAAAGCCTGCGACTGATCAATCGTTAACCGACCCGGACGGGTCCGAATATTAATGTCCGCTTTGGGTTGTTGAATTTGCACATCCGCTTCTTGACTTTCCAATCGTAATTGAGCATTTTGAATATCTAAACCAATTCTAGCATTCTGTGAATTGATCCGTATTTGTGGTAATTGCATGTTGTTAGACTCCCCTCATGAAGGAAACAGCCTTACCGAGCTGGTAAGGCTGTTCAATTTAACGTAAGAAATCAATTAAGCTTGGTTGAATCACTCTTGAACCGGCGCTTAATGCAGCACGGTGCACTGCTTCCTGTGATGTTAATTTTAATAAAACTGCAGCGATATCAGCATCTTCATTATCTGACATCATTCGCTTAGCGGAATTTGCTTGACTTGATAATCGGTCCTTAATTAAATCAACGCGATTCATTCTGGCACCAAGCTCGGCACGCTCGTTTACAACATTATTAATATGTTTGTCAACTACGCTAATATATTGATCAATTTCTGCATCTGGTGCACCCGATTTTAATAATTCAGAAAAAGCTTCTAGTTCATCAAATAGTTCCTGTGCAAACACATTGTCAGGGTTAACATTAGCTTGAATTCGGGTACCAGCTGTTACTTCAATTAAAACTGCATTGTAATCTTCTTCCCCACGGGTCACGATGACATTGCCATCTTCATCGATTTCAACTGGTTTTTGCAATTCACCATTGACTGTATTACCCGTTGTTTTTGTACCGTTGAACAAGTATTTGTTGTTTACCTTTGTGTTAGCGATTTCAGCTAAATGCTGCTTAAGTTGATCGACTTCTTCAGCTATGTTCGTTCGTTGTCCTTCATCATAGACACCATTTGAAGCTTGAACAGCTAGGTCCCGTAAGCGCTTCAGTGCTTCAGTCGCCTCATTTAAGGCATCGTCAGAATTATCCATCCAGTTATACATCTCTGATAAATTCCGATCATATTGTTCAATATTGGAGACCTCGGTTCGATAATTCATCCCTTTCATCGCAATAACAGGATCATCGGACGGACGGTTGATCTTCTTGCCACTAGAGAGTTGGTCCATGTAACGATCGAGTGCTGAATAACTACTGTTAATATTACGGAGCATATTATTTGAAAGCATCCCTTGGGTAATTCGCATTTAACTCACCTTACCTTCCTACTAATCCCATTCCATTTATAATACGATCAAGCATTTCATCGACGGTAGTCATACTTCGAGCTGCCGCATTATAAGCATGCTGGAATTTGATCATATTAGCCATTTCTTCATCTAATGAAACAGCACTAACTGAGTCACGATTTCGTTCAACTTGTTGACGGAGCACCTGGGAATTATCGACCATGCGATAAGACTCCTGTGAGACAACCCCAATCTCACCAATTACACCTTCGTAAAAACTTTTCACAGACGTTTTAGTTCCTAGACTAGATAAATGATTAGTATAGGCTGCGGTCAAGTTAGCAGCATTACCCCCATCACCGGAGTCGCCATTACCACTAGCTGCAATTAAATTGCGATTAGTAAGAATCTCTTCATTTACAGAAATTGTTAAGGCCGATCGTCCCTCTTCATTATCGAACACGAAGAAATCAGCGACGTCAGTGCCAGTATTTCCTTCTAAATCATGACCTTCTGCATGAATTCGATTAAACTCCGTGACAAATTCTAACGCCATTTTATCAAGATCACTTAAAACTTTATTGTAATAGCCCTGTGGCTCCTCACCGGTACCGATGTAGCCATTCATCTCCATCAAGCCGCGCATCGTACCAACTGATTTAAAATCATTAGCCGCCACAACTGTCGCATCCACTAGAATGTCTGGTGTAATTTCAGTGGTTCCGTCAGGAACAAGTTCCGGATTATAAAAATGAAAATCCTCTACATTGTTGTTATCATCATAGGCAACGAACAAATGCTTACGTTCATATGAATTTCCATCTACTAATGTAATTGGTTGACCACCAGTTCCATTTAAGGTGATGGTTGCTTTTCCTTCAGCAATACTACTTGGCATACCTGAACTCTTTTCGTAGCTGACCGAAATATCCGCCATTTCTGACAGGCGATCTATCAAGCGATCACGTTCGTCATAAAGATCATTGGGCACGTGACCGTGTGGTTCAATTTCGCCGATCTCTTGGTTAACGCTATTAATCTGATCTAATAACGAGTTGAACTCAGTTTGATTAACATCTAATTGGTTTTTCAAATCATTTCTGACCGCTTCTAGTGATTGCGAGATATAATTAAACGTATCCACAATGGCCTCTGCTCGTTGCGCGACGACAGAGCGGGCACCCGAGTCCTCAGGGTTAACCGAGAGATCTTGTAATGAATCCCAGAATTTATTCATTACATAAGATAAGCCTAGTTCCGACGGCTCATTCATAATTGCTTCCATTTGTTTCATTGCGTTAGCTCGCTCAATGAAATAACCAACCTTACCATGCTCTTTACGATATTGGACATCAAGGAATTGGTCACGTATACGCTGAATCGAACCTGCTTGGACACCACTACCAACTGTATCAACGACACCGCCAGGCTCGCGACTTGACTTCAAGGTGTTAATCTGTTCAAAGTTAACCCGTTGCCTTGTGTAACCTTCCGTATTAGCATTTGAAATATTATGTGATGTTGTATATAAAGCCGCTTGTTGTGAACTAAGCGCCCGCTTCGCCATCTCTAATCCATGAAAAGTTGAAACCATTTATTAGCCTCCTATGCTTTTGAATCAAAGACGGATCGCTTTACGCTCGGATCGTTTTGACTCTGTTTATGCCCATAATTAACCTGCTCGATTGACGGCGCAGCCATGTCAAGTTGGACTTGAACAAAATGTAGCGATTGTTCAGTTAGCTGCTGGTTAAGAGCTTCCTGTGCTTTCAAATCAACAAGTATGCTAGCTAGTTTGGTTGACAGTCGTTCTACCTGCCGATAATCTTCTGATTCTTGTTCAAGCTGTTCTAATAGAAGGGTGACCGTTATTTGATCGGCAGTAATGTCTTTCTTTACTGCCCAGTCCTTAAGTGCGTTAAGCCGCTTTTTCTCAAAAGTATTGATTGCCTGCACATGCTTATTCTCAGTCTTCAGAACAGCCTGTAAAGAAGTTAGCTCACCTTTTTTCAGATATTCTGTCTTTTGGAGAGAAAGCTTCAACAAGCTATCGTGTAACTGTATTAAGCGTTCAAGCGCGCTTAACATTGGTGCTAACGCCATAGGGCAAATCCTCCTTTAGCATCAATCAGGTTTATTTCCAGTATTGCAGTAGTTTCTTGGCAATTAGATCCGGCTTAATTTGATACCTATCTGCCTCGACTTCCTGTCTTAGTGCTTCGACTCGGGCTTCTCTTGTTGGATGCACCTGATCCGATTCCTGCATTTTTTTTGCTTGTTCCGAAATTTGCAGTTGATCTGCCTTCGCTTTATTATGTGTTTTTAACTGCTTTTGTTTGTCGAATTGGGCTTGATAAGGATTAACCTTATTGGGTTGGTTCGTCCCTTGAATCTTCAAGACCAGTCACCTACTTTCTATTCCGCTTACTCTGTAATTAATTCTTATATCGGCAGAAGGGCGTATATGTTTAATTTCTTTTTTGAACTTTATCAACGGCAAAATAAGTGTGTTGTCGTTCTTTTGTCGATACCTCTTGCTTACCTCTCACCTGGGAAATTGCATCTTCCTTTTGTAAGGTACTGGTTAGTTCAGTCGAACAACTACTGCACAGCACACCTTCATCAATATGGTTACCACAGCGCTCACATGGATAGGTGAGGTTAGGGAATTGCGACGTACGCAAGCGTTTTTCTTTTACAAATTTAATAATTAGGCTTTCCTCAACACCAGTTCCGCTGACAATCTCAGGAATGGTTGCTTTTCGATTAACTCTCTTTTTTAAAAATTCATAGACTTTCTGGAAGCTTTTTTCTTCTTCTTTATAGCAATTTGAGCAGATTGACCGCATTGTTTTAACAAAAAGGTTACCACATTTGCTGCAATTCTCTAATTCACCCATGAGGATCTCTCCTTTAACAAACTTTTAATAGACATATTATATCATATATATCGGCTTAATTCGGTTAAAGCTAAAGTCTCAGTTATTAGCGTGCAAGTGTAAAACTATAGACATTATGGTAGCCATTTTCAAATAATGTACTGGCTGCATGATGGATGGTAGCGCCAGTCGTATAGATGTCATCAATGATCACAATCGCTCTATCTTTGCTTGTTGGTTGAGGAGATAGCATAAACGGATTAGCCATTGCTAATCGGGCTTTTCTGTTCTTTTTCGCTTGTTTTTCCCCTTCCGTCCTTATCAGCAGGTTGCTGATTGACAGAGGCAGGCGCTGGGCAATGGCTTCGGCCTGATTAAAGCAACGTGCTTGTAGCCGAGCATTACTAAGGGGAATTGGGACAGCAAGTGCCGTTGCTTTAAGCTGGTTATAATGACTGTGAAAGGCATGCTTCAATTCTTTGTTAAACATATCAATCAGCTGATAGTCACCTCGATACTTGAAGCGAGCAATGATTTCTTTTAAAAAAGGGTTATAGCGATAGACGGCACGATTCTGCTGCAGCACCACCTTGGTAACCCAGCGTTGACAATCCTGGCAGTCTAGCGTGTCATTACGACCACAATAAGAGCACGTCGGCTGACTAATGCGCGTTAATTGTTGTTCGCACTGTGAACACATTTTCTTTTCTGCTGGTAATAACAAAATATTTTGCCATGACCGTTGTTCAATGATTGGTTGCTGACAAGCCAAACAATTCATTAACCTTCCCTCCCCTATAGGCCTGCTCGTTTATTCATCGTGCGAATTGCAGAAACGGCTTGTTTAATGGCATGCGTTAAGCCATTATGGATAAAAACCACTTGACCAGTTGGATCTTTCGGGCTCCGACCCGCTCGACCAGCAATTTGCACTAAAGCAGCTTGGTCAAACACTCTGTGATCAGCATTTAACACGACTACATCTACTGCTGGAAATGTGACACCCCGCTCTAGTATGGTTGTCGTTACTAAGATATCTAATTGATGGTCACGGAATTGCTGAACCTTCTCAATTCTATCTGGATCGCTGGCATGAACAGCGGCAACACGTTTGTCTTTTAGCTGCTCGGCTACAACCTTAGCTAACTGATCAGCCTGGCTAATGGTCGGGGTGAAGATCAACAACTGCCTTGCCTTACTTGTCCGCTTCTTATACCACTTCCAAAAAACATCTGGTGGCCGATGACTTATTTGCTGCCAAATGGTAACTACGGTTGGAACAGGTAGAGGATGACCGTGAAAACGAATAGGGACAAACACAGTTGGAATTTTCTTCTTTAATAAAGCTGGTCGCGGGGTTGCTGTTAAATAGACGAGGCTACCTGACTGTTTAAGCGCTCGATTAGTTGCGTAGGAAAGATTGGGATCGGCATGGTAGGGAAAGGCATCGACTTCATCGATAATCATCACATCAAATGCCTGTTGATAGCGAAATAGCTGATGGGTTGTTGTTAAGGTCATCTGTGCCGTTCGATGGTTCGCACCACTGCCACCGTATAAACCGACAATCGTTGTCTTGGGAAATGCGGCCTGGAAGCGTGGGACTAGCTCTCGTACGACATCTGCTCTGGGCGTTGCTAGACAGACGCGTCTTTGATCCGCCAACACTTTGGCAATACCATTGAAAAGCATTTCTGTTTTTCCTGCTCCACAAACGGCATGAACTAACAGCTGTTCTTTTTCGGCAGTCATGGCCTGCTCAATTCGTTTTGCTGCGGCTTGTTGCCATACTGTCAGTTGGCCAGACCAATGCAAGGGCTCTTGAATCTTTGGCCAACATGGTGCTTCACCTTGCCATTGGTAAAGCGGTTGACAGCTCATCACTCTACCCATTTGAATGCAGTATCGACAATAATGATGCATCTTCTGGCACCTCACACAATTGAACATACCAAATAGATGCTTAGTCTTGTTACCACAGCGTTGGCATTGGCTAGTCAAGCCTTTTATCACCAGTGAGGGGCGAGGTATTAGCTTCCTAGCAGCGCATAGCCACGCAAATTCTGGTTCAGTTAATTGTAATTCTTCCTTTAATAGAAGTCGTCCTGAAAACCGTTTTGCATACTTGTTCATTTCGTTACACACTCCTCGATAACAGCTTACCATAAGCTGATTAATCAGCAGGAGATCATTATTTAATAATTTATGTAAGTATTTGATACGTTCACTATACTTAACGTTAGATTTACAAAAAAACACGAATTAAATTACGTGATTTGTTAATGTTGTAGAAGCTAAAGCATACAGACTTGATCGTATTCATCTGGAATATCCGAAATGCTAGCTAATTCAAATAAGCAACCCATACTTCATAATTGAAGTATGGGTTATTTATCAAACGTAATACCAGCCTAATCCAATTGAGCCTTCACCAAGATGCGTCCCAATAACTGGGCCGAAATAGCTAATTGACAATTCGATATTGTCAAAACGCTCGTTCAACTCGTTAGCAAGCTCCTCTGCTAAAGGTAAACAATTGCCATGAATCACAGTAACTTTCATCTGTTTACCTGTGCGTGCTTCTTGATCAAATAGTTCTATTAAACGTTTTAAAGCTTTTTTTTGCGTACGAATCTTTTCAAATGGGACGATCTTTGTATCAACAAAATGAAGAATTGGTTTAACTTGGAGCATGCTACCAACTAAGGCTTGGGCTCCGCTTAGGCGTCCACCACGATGCAGATGTGCCAAGTCATCAACCAGAAAGTAAGCTTTCATTGTTTGCTTCATCTCATTTAATCGATCAAGAATGACTTCAGGTGCAGTACCAGCTTGTGCAAGCTTAGCTGCTTCTACTACATAGAATCCCTGAGGTGAACAGCTAATTTCTGAGTCAAACGTATAAACGTCAATCCCCTCGACCATTTTCCCAGCTGTCTGCATCGATTGAAAAGTTCCGCTAATTCCACTTGATAAATGAATAGCAATAACAGCGTCATAATCCTTGGCGAGCTTCTCTAACCTTTCTGTCATATAACCAATTGATGGCTGAGAAGTCTTAGGGAAATCCTTTGAATTGCGAACAAGTTGATAAAATTCTTCCGCATCAACTGCAATCTCTTCTTCATAAGATGCATCATCCAATGTTATGCTCAAAGGAACCATTTCAATTTGATAGGCTTCCCTTGTTTCTTTGGGTAAATATGCGGTACTATCAGTTAATACTGCAATCTTCATAGGTTTATCTAACCTTTCTGTACAAATTATAAAAAAAAATAAATGCATATACTCTATTTTACATAATTCAAACCGAAAATAATAGTATTTCACTAAACTAGTTAGTAGGAAAGACATAGACAGCGGCCAAGCAACAGGGACAAAACCGTTTAGATAAGAAAAATCCGAACACCTATGCTTATAGCGCTTCGGAAAGACACCTAGCGTTCATCTTAAGACATGAACGTGACACCTTCGACTCACTGGATGTGAGCCGAAGATGCTACAAGTGTTTTACCTACGCTTAGCTCAGAATGTTCGGATACTGTAATGACAGATCAGTCTCATCTTATAAATTCGCTTAAAAGGTTTATGTATTAAAGGAATCTTCGACTAGTTTCACAATTATGATTTGAGTTAACGTCTTTCTATAGCGTGACGATTAGCTTACTCTATAACACCTCTACCCAACCATTTCGAATAGCCATGACAACTGCTTGTGTCCGGTCATTAACATTCATTTTCTGTAAAATATTACTCACGTGATTTTTAACTGTTTTCTCACTAATAAATAAGGTTTCCGAAATTCCGCGATTACTTTTCCCATCAGCTAACAATTGGAGAACTTCACATTCACGTCTTGTTAATAAGTGCAATGGTTTGCGATATTCAACCTCTTCTAATCCGCCTGTCTCTACCTTGCTCAAACGTTGAAATTCTTTAACAAGATTGTGCGTGATTTTAGGATGTAAATAGGCGCCACCTTCACTTACGATTTTGATTGCTTCAATAAGTGCTTCTGAGTCCATTTCTTTTAATAAGTACCCTTGTGCACCTGATTTCAATGCATGCGTAACATAGTTCTCGTCATCATGAATTGAAAGAATAATGATCTTAACTTCTGGGTATTTAGCAAATAATTTTTTAGTTGCTTGTACGCCGTTAATATGGGGCATATTAATATCCATCAGTACAACATCGGGCTTGTACTTCTCAACAAGCGCTAACGCTTCGTCTCCGTCATTTCCCTCTGCGACTACTTCAAAGGATTCCTCAAAATCAAGAATTCGCTTAACGCCTTCTCTAAACAAAACATGATCATCAATCAAAACAATTTTCCTGGTCATTAATCTAACCTCCATTTATATAGTAATTTTTATTACCGTTCTAAATTAATTAAAAGTAAACCCTATAAAGCTATTATCGGCCTTTGTGTCGATAGTGTGAAGTTTCAAACGAATTAAATCATTCGTTGGAAAATTCACTTAAAAAAAACTTACCAAGCAACCAATCCTTTATTTTTACAATTAAAATCACTCTTTAATTATACATAAAAAAAACAAAAAAGCACCTATAATGACTATTTGTTAAAAAAACTTTAATCAAATTGTCCTAGTTTTTTAATGGAATTTTAATATAAATTGCTGTTCCCTGATCAATTACTGAATTAATTTTTAATTCTCCATCAAGCATTTCTACGCGTTCCTTCATGCCAATTAAGCCAAAGGATTTATCTTTTTGTAAGTTAATATCAAACCCAACACCGTCGTCACGAATAGTTACACTGACATATTTAATATTGTAGTGAATATTAACTTGAATACTGTTAGCAGAAGCATGTTTAACCGCATTTTGGACTGATTCTTGAACAAGTCGAAAGATCGCTACCTCATACTTAGAAGACAGCCGTTCAAATCCACCGCTATCATTTAACTCAATTGAAAGTTGATGATACTCCTCCATATTAGCTAAATATTTTCTTATAGTTGGAATCATCCCTAAATCGTCTAATGCCATTGGTCTAAGATCATAGATAATCCGGCGTACTTCATAAAGAGAAGACCGAACCATCACCCGCATGCTTTTCATCTCTTTTAACGCTTCTTCCTGACTACGTTCACGAAAAATACGATCAACCAAATCTGCTCGTAAAAGAATATTAGCGAGCATCTGGGCTGGCCCATCATGGATTTCCCTCGAGATACGGCGTCGCTCTTCCTCTTGTGCTTCAATTATCTGTAAACCAAATAACTGCTTTTGGTTGGCGTTCTCAATTAGATTACCCACTTCTTTAAAGTCATTCGCTAGATAATTGGAAACAACTGAGACTTTACTAACTAAATTAGTTCCCCGCTCAATCATTTGGTCCAAGGCTTTAAGCCTGCGTTCAACATAATCACGCCTTTGCCTCAGAGCCATTTCCCGCTCATTTAGCATTTTTAAATCAGTTTGTAACGTATGGGCGAGCTCATAAACCTCACGAATTTCATCTTCTGAATAGACATTGAAGTTAGCACTTACTTTAGCTAATCGATTTCTAGCAAGCCGTTCTTTCTTTTCTAGCTTTTCACTTTCAATAATATTTTCTTTAACTTTTTCTCTAATATCATGCAGTTGTTCAGAGAGTGTTTTATGTTCATTCCGAGATTCCTCGGTAATTTGATAGATTTCCCCCTGACTCTGCTCAACTACCTCAATCATTTCATTAATTATCTTGTCTAAATCATTTCTGTTTTTTTTCACCATCTTAATAGCTCCAATTTGTTTAAAGATTCCCTTTATCATAGCATATTCATAATCCAAAGAAGGTTTTATAATCACCTCATACCCAAAAATACAGGAGTTAAAACCAAATTTTTTGGTTTATTTTTAAAGATCTTATTATTAACGTTTTTGTAGTAAATTTATTTTTGAACATAATCGCTTAAACAGTCCTCAGAAAGAAACGATTAATCTGCGTTAATGTATTAATTACTTGATCAAGCCAATCAGTGTATACAAAGTAACATCTTTACTTTACCCTAAAGCTAGAGCACCTTATAATAAAGATAGAACAAGGGGGATTTATGATGCTCAAGTCATATTTGACTGTAGCGCCTGAAGGCACTGCTGAAGTAGAAATACAGAAATCACGATTTATTGGTCACGTTAAGCGCTGTGAAAGTGAAGAAGAGGCCGTTGCGTTTATTCAACTGATTAAAAAGCAACATCATCAAGCCAATCATAATTGCTCATGTTATTTAATTGGGGAACATGATCACATCCAAAAAGCAAATGATGATGGTGAACCGTCTGGAACAGCAGGTGTACCAATGCTTGATGTCTTGAAAAAACGCGGGTTAAAAGATGTCTGTGTCGTGATAACCCGTTATTTTGGTGGAATAAAACTCGGGGCTGGTGGCCTTATTCGTGCATATGCCGGAACAACATCAGAAGCATTAAATCAAACGGGGATTGTTGAGCGTAAGTTAATGAAGCAACTTAAATTAACCGTTGCTTACACCTTACTCGGTAAGGTGGAGAACGCTTTACGACAGCAGCAATACCGCATCCACTCAATTAATTATCTTGATTTGGTTCATCTTCATGTTTATGTTGAAGTTGATCAGGTGGCTACCTTTACTGCTTGGGTCATTGATTTAACGAGTGACCAAGCACAAATTGAGTTTGTTGACGAACTTTATCTTGAGCAACCAATCAGCTAATTCAATTTGCGTTGGCGCAACTTATGTATAAATAAAATAACGAGCATGGCGATGAGTGCACCGATGCCGTCAATCACAACATCCCCCCAGAACGCGGTACGGTTAGGGGTGAAGCTTTGATGCCATTCATCAAGAACAGCATAGCCAATCGTTAGTAGCACTGACAGGCTAAGATTTCGACCAAACGTAGCTGGTGCGTTTTTACTTAGCGCTAGGTAAAATAAGCAAGTTAACATAAAAAAGACAAAGACGTGGGCGCCTTTTCTAATAAAGAACTCAACAAAGCCATTCAAACCAAGTGCCGCAACACTAACCTCAGATTGGTTATACATAAATTGGACGCTAGCAACATAAGGTTCAATAATCTGGAGATTAAGATAACGGTCAAGCGCTGGGCGAACATCTTGATTTTGGTAGGGCTGAGCAGATGAGTAGAAAATAAACAGCATCCAACTAATTGGAGCGCACCAGTATATTTTTTTTCGCATAGAAACACGCCTTTCTCTATTAGATGTGCGTTTGTTTATGATATGATTTGGAGATAGTATAGATTTTACCATAATTAAACGGATACGGGAATGAACATAGGAGGAGACTAGAATGAGGAAGATAGCAGTATTGTTTATCTTAATAGGATTAGTGTTTATCGGAATTGGAGGCTATCAGTATTTTAAAATTCAAGCTGCTGAAAGGCAGGCACTTGAAAGTGTCGAAGTCTTATTAGATGAACACCGCACTAATAAGATGCCAATGGAGTTATTTGAACCTAATCACGGTGATGAAGTAGGCTTACTAATCATTGATAAGATTGATGCCCGGTTACCCATTGTAGAGGGAACCGACCCTGATGACTTAGAGAAAGGGGTTGGACATCACGCTGCTACTGCCTATCCAGGTCAGCAAGATCAAATTTTATTATCTGGTCATCGCGATACAGTGTTTACTAAATTAGGCGATGTTGAGGTTGGTGATATTATTACCATTTCTCTCCCTTATGGTGATTTTAACTATAAGATGGTTGATTCTAAAATTGTTGATGCTGATGATCGGACAATTATTGGCTCCACTGCTCCAGATGAAGAATTAATTATTTCAACTTGTTACCCATTTGGCTATGTGGGTAATGCCCCAGACCGCTATCTAATTTATGCAGTTCCTTATGAGGAATAAATTTATTAAGGAGAATGGTATGAAAAAATTCTTATTTAGTTACTTTCTAATGATTGTGATTGTTCTAGCAGGCTGTGCAGACGAAGAGGTAATACTTCCTGAGGATCGTTTAGCAACCTATCTCACACATTGGCAAGCTGAGGAATTTCCGATTATGTATGACATGCTCGCTGACCAAGTGAAAGAGGAAGTTGCAACGGAAGCTTTTATTGAGCGTTATGAAAAAATCTATCAGGATATTGAAGCAAGTAACCTCGTTATTACCTTCGATGTTCCTATGACAGATGGCGAGGATGAAGAACCCGCTTCCGTTTTCCCAATTCAAGTTAGCCTTGATTCGATTGCTGGTGAAATTAGTTTCACTGCTGAAATCACTATGATTGAGCAATTAGATGAAGATGAGCAAAGTAATTGGTTTGTCGATTGGCACCCGGGTTTAATCTTCCCCGAGTTAGAAGCTGGCGGCACTCTTCAAGTGATCACTACTGAAACAGTTAGAGGCGAGCTTTTTGACCGCTTTGGCAATGGCTTAGCTCTAAATGATGATGTCTATGAAATTGGGGTTGATCCTGGACTCTTCAGTAATGATCGGAATAATGAAATCGAACAAATTGCCGATTTACTAAGTTTATCTGTTTCCGCAATTGAATCGGCACTTGAACAAGGCTGGGTTACTGAGGGCGTATTCGTCCCTTTAAAAACTATCCCATCGACAGATCAAGATTTACGAGAGGCGCTTAATGCCATTCCACCTGTATTGCAGCGAACGATCACGGGACGAGCTTATCCTTACAGCGAGGCAATGGCACACTTAATCGGCTATGTCGGTAACATTACAGCTGAAGAGTTAGAGGAAGCAGAGCCTGGTCGATATCGGGAGCATGACCAGCTAGGCAAGCGTGGCCTAGAACAACTATTTGAAGCTAGGCTACGTGGTGAACGTGGTATCCGTATTGTTGCTGAGCATAACAATAATCGAACAGGAATTGCCGAGATTGCCCCTCAACCAGGAGAGGATATTATGCTGACGATAGATGCTAATATTCAAACGGCTTTATTTGAAAGCTATCAGGATGAGGCAGGGACAGCCGCTGCAATTAATCCAGTAACTGGTGAGACACTTGCATTGGTATCAAGTCCCGCTTTCGATCCTCACCTTTTCACCTATGGCATTAGTCAGAGTGAATATGATGCACTTATTGACGATCCTGATCAACCAACCTTAAATAGGTTCGCATCAACCTATTCACCTGGCTCTGCCTTTAAACCGCTAACAGCAGCAATTGGGCTAAATGAAGGTGTGATTACTCATGATGAGCGCATTGAAATTAATGGCTTAACCTGGAGTAAAGATGGCTGGGGCAATTATCGAGTCCGGCGGGTCTCTGAATCGTCTGGACCAGTTGATTTGCATGATGCATTAGTGCGTTCTGATAATATTTTCTTTGCTCAAAAAGCGCTTGCAATTGGAAATGAAGCATTTGTTAGTCAACTTGAGCGATTTGGTTTTGGAGAAGAGCAATTGCCTTATAAGTACCCAATCCGTTCTAGTAGAGTAGCTAATGATTCGAGCATAGATCGCGAAACACTTCTGGCAGATTCAGGTTATGGTCAAGGTGAAGTACTAATGAGCGCCCTTCATCTCGCAACTACCTATAGTACACTTCTAAATGACGGCAGTATGATTCAGCCTATTCTAGAGGATCAAGAAGAAAGCGGAGTCTTCCTAGCTAAAGATCTTATTAGTCCTGAGGATGCAGCATATATAAGAACAGCTCTTCGGGATGTTGTGAGTGCTACAAATGGTACTGCACGATCAGCCAATATTGATATCGTTACCCTGTCTGGGAAAACAGGAACTGCTGAGCTAAAACAATCTTTAGATGATGAAGATGGTGCTGAAAATGGTTGGTTTGTTGCTTATCCTGAGGAAGAAGACATTATTATTGCCATGATGGTGGAGAATGTTCAAGAACTAGGTGGTAGTGGGTATACCGTCAACCAGCTTCGTGACGTTTTTCAACAGTTGTATGAATAAAGTGAACCTTCAATCTGTAGGGACTTACAGTCAATTTACCTGCGATCAAGGCGCATACAGGACCAGACAGCATCTGTCTGGTCCTGCTTAGCATTAGCAAGAAATCATGATTAACACGTAGAATAGCCCTCATCGTTGGCATAACGCTACCTATCGTGTTTATTACTCTTCTATTTCTGCTACTTCCATTAGCGTTTCAACCCGCTCTTCTAAAGCAGCCTGAATTTTACTTTGCAAGATTTGATTTTCTATTTCTGTTGCTAACTCAGCAAGTGGCGGTGCTTCGTCCATCTGGTTTTCTAATATTGCATAGAACTCCTCCACTTCATATTCAGTTACCGTTAAATGCGTAAATTCTTGTTCAATATAAAGCTGTTGAATAAGCTGAACTTGGATCGTTTCTCGAAAGCTTTCTTCGGTAAAAGCGAGTTGAGCAAGTACATTGTTAAAATCCTCTTCCGAATCAAATTGCGCTTTCGTTTCAAAAAAGACATCATCAAGTTCTTCATTGCTTACCGTTATCCCTCTTGCCTCAGCATCCTGCATAAGCACAAGACGACGTGCTAACATATCGACCGTTTCGTCATGAATAACCGATAACGTTTCAATATCATCGCCATTTTCAAACATTGCTAATTTAATATCCTGATATACTGCATTATATGCCTCCCCATAGACATACTCACCGTTTACCGTGAGGACGACCTGATCCGAATCTAATTGCTCTTCAGCCGATATTAATGCTTCAAGATCAACCTCTGGATCACCATCAAGTTCTAAATTTGGCTTAATTTGATTTATTGTTTGTTCAGCCTCTTCTTGGTCGCTTGTGCAGGCAATCAAGAAAAACAGAATACTACTGATTAATAATAGTATGCGTAAATAAGACTTAGCCATCAAAAAACCCCATTCTATAGTTGCTTACCTATACGGCATCGTTAACCATACACTATATTTATATTAAAGCACCGATTTTCTGTTCTATTAAGACGATAAGTATTAGCATATTAACAGAGAAATCATCTGCAATGAAAAAATATTATCATTTATATCTTTTCTCTTAATCAAATTATAATAAACAGTTGAGACATAACAGTAGCTAACTACTATCATGTCTCATCATTTTTTTGTTTGTCTTTCATCTATATGAGTTAGACGAAATGTCATTGCTGTACAACTGTTTACTGTAAAAACCCTACTAAAAGGTAGAACTACTCATGAACTGAGCTTCAAGACTACTAAGTGATACTAAGATAATTTCGGTAACACCTTACTATCCTTTTCCATTTCTGATTGACAAAGTGGGCAAGTTGGTTCCTGCTCAAAGGAATAATCTTCTCGCATCCACCCTGAACACTCATCATTCAAACATGACCAGATTGGCGTTTCGACCTCTTCAACAGGTTCTTTTCTATTATTATAATAAGCCATTATGCCTCCCCTTTCTTGGGTTCACTTATTATTATACGCTTTATTGGATCATAACACAAAGTCAGTTTTACAAAAGGAAAATATGGGATAAAAATAGTACTAATGAATGATTCAAAGTTATAGTGAATTGTTTTATAATGAAAACGGTTACAATTTTGAAATGTATATCTCCTCTGACTTGAATCACTCGTATTCATGCTTTCAGCAGAGATAGTGTATTTTTCAAATTAGATTGTCCCCCTTATTGGCATCCAACTAACGTTGGGTGCATTTTTTTTAATCATTCCCTTTCAAGTCCTTCCTTCTTTGTGCTATGCTAATTATGGCATAACCTAATTGCCTTGACTTTGCTTAGCAAATAGACATTTGTAAAAATAATTGCTAATCCTCTTTTTAGAAAACGATCTGTACCTTTATGAAACTAAGCAGAATGATCAGCTTATTTATTAGTTCACACGAATAATTAACTGACAAATGTGATAAAACGACTTAACATACAGAGAGGTGAATGTACATGCATTATCGAAAAATTGGACAAACAGACTTAGATGTATCTGTAGTAGGACTTGGGACGTGGCAATTTGGTGGTGAATGGGGAATTGATTTCACCCAACATCAGGTTGATGCAATCCTTGATCATGCTACCGAAGAAGGTATTAACTTAATTGATACGGCAGAATGTTATGGTGATCATTTATCTGAAAAACTACTTGGAAATTATTTAAGCAGGCACAGCCGAAATGATTGGATAGTTGCAACAAAGTTTGGTCATCATTATCATGGACCATTTAATCGAACACGGCAACTTGATCCAGACGATGTGCTTAAGCAGCTTGACCGTTCATTAAAGGCATTACAGACCGATTATATTGATCTATACCAATCCCACTCGCTATCTGATCAAGAATTTAATAACGATACACTTTGGACGATGCTTGATAAGCAGAAACAGGCTGGAAAAATTCGTTACATTGGACTTTCACTTCAGAATAAACCAAGTCTCATGCAAACGAAAGTTGCTAAAGAGCTTGGCGTATCTGCTTTACAGCTTGTCTACAACCGGTTAACAAGGGAAGCTGAGCAGGAGATCTTTCCTCTTTCTGAGGAGAATCAATTAGGTATCTTGGCGCGTGTACCATTAGCAAGCGGTTATCTTAGTGGTAAATACAACGAGGGTGACCGTTTTCAATCAAATGACGTTCGTTCCCGTCATGATCGTGATGAGCAACGTCGCAAGCTAGCGTTAGTTAAGGAGATAGCTCAATCAGAAGTGCCTGAAGGAATGTCAATGGCAACATGGGCATTAGCTTGGTGTTTACAGCATCCTGCTGTTACAACAGTTATTCCAGGATGTAAAAGTGTTGACCAAGTTAAGAAGAATGCCTCAGCTGCACGGCAAGCGGGAGTTTGTGAAAATCATCCTCAATTTATTAAATCAACCTAAATTCGCGTTATAAATAAAGCATATATTAGCCCCAGCTCACTTTGAACGCTGGGGTTATTATCTGCTTCAAGATTACTTAAATACTCGTGCTGCTTGGACAGCTTTCTTCCAGCCTTGATATAATCTATCACTATCTGAAGCGTTCATTTCTGGATTAAACAAGTGATCACTTTGCCAATATCCCTCAAGTTCATCCCTGTTTTGCCAAAAACCGATGGCTAGCCCAGCCAAATAAGCAGCGCCTAATGCAGTTGTCTCATTAACGCTTGGGCGTTCAACCGGAACATTAAGAAGATCGCTTTGAAATTGCATGAGAAAATCATTTTTTACTACGCCACCATCAACGCGCAGTGCCTTTATTTCTATACCAGCCTCTTCGACCATGATATCCAATACATCTTTAGTTTGATAAGCGATCGATTCTAACGTAGCGCGGATAAAGTGCTCCTTAGTTGTTCCCCTTGTTATACCAAACATTGCCCCCCGTGCATCACTATCCCAATAAGGTGTTCCTAGCCCAACAAAGGCAGGCACAAAGTACACCCCTTCTGTTGAAAGAATCCGGTTCGCATACTGCTCTGAGTCTGAAGTTGCTTTGATCATTCTCAAACCATCTCTTAACCACTGAACAGCAGAGCCTGCAACAAACACACTACCCTCAAGCGCATAGGTTACCTGTCCATCAAGTCCCCATGCAATAGTAGTCAATAAACCGTGCGAGGAAGATATCGCTCTTTCCCCAGTCGGCATCAACATAAAGCACCCCGTTCCATATGTATTCTTCACCATGCCTTCGCGATAACATGCTTGTCCAAATAAAGCAGCTTGCTGATCCCCTGCTGCCGCTGAAATTGAAACCTGTTCTCCAAAGAAATGATGAGGAACGGTATGACCATAAACCTCTGAAGAGGAACGCACTTCAGGCAATAAAGATTTTGGTATGTCCATAAGTCTTAATAATTCCTCGTCCCATTCTAAATCATGAATATTATAGAGCATTGTTCGAGAAGCATTTGAATAATCTGTAACATGTGTTTTTCCACCTGTAAACTTATAGATAAGCCATGTCTCAATTGTCCCAAATTGCAAGTCTCCCTGCACAGCTAGTTGCCAAGCACCAACAACGTTGTCTAGAACCCACTTAATTTTAGTTCCAGAGAAATAAGGATCAATAAGTAAACCAGTCTTCTCCTTAATTATTGTTCCATATCCAGCTTGTCTCAATTGCTCACAAATAGGTTCAGTCTGTCTTGATTGCCAGACAATTGCATGATGGACTGGCTTACCCGTTTTTCGATTCCATAGTACAGTTGTCTCGCGCTGATTGGCAATGCCAATACTTGCAACCTGACTAGCAACTACGTCTGCTTTTCTAAGTACATCAGCAATACAGGCAAGAACTGAAGTCCATATTTCATTGGCATCATGTTCAACCCAACCCGGCTTAGGAAAAAATTGCTCAAATTCACGCTGTGCTTGGGCAACAATCTTGCCTTGATTGTTTACTAGAAATGCCCGTGAACTCGTCGTTCCTTGATCAATTGTCAGAATATATGACTTTCTCAAATGAATTCCCTCCAAACTCTTTTCTTTAAATAATCCGCTATCATTGTGTTTATGTGGGTAGATTTTAAAATAGCTCTTAAATAGATTCAACTTTGGCACACTGAAAATAGTCAGGAAGTCTTAAACGTGTTTGGAAAAGTCGTGTGCACTAGCTAAACTTACATCATTATCCAATAAGCGTGCTATATCGTTCCGAAAAACAATGGATTCGCTTTCCGCGTGGCTGGCTTCGGACATACAGGATGTAGGTCAGTTAGCCGTTGTCACAAGTGTTTTTGGTGGTACGAGTAATCGCAAATCACTTCGCTGGGGCGAGTAATCGCAATCCCAGTCCCAGGACGTAACGGGTTTAGTCTAACATCCCCCACTTTGTGAAGGAAGACACTTCACCAAAGTGGATCTTCAGCTCATTCTATTCCCGCAGGAGTCTCATCCATTGCTTATCTCCACTTGGTTGGGTACTCATAATGAAATCAATCCGTCCAGCCAGCTATACTTTAAACTGAAAAATGACAAAAAAATACCTATACCATCATTATTGCGCAAATTAAAAATTTGTCCAACAATAACGGTACAGGCCAAAACTTGCGAAGGGATGCAGCTCGCTTGCTACGTTTATATCATAACTAATTATGTAAGCGTTATCAACCTTTTTTTATAAAATTTTGCAGATTTTTTTCAACTCTTAAATTCAATCACTTATTGATATATTTAAGTCACCCATTTCAATGCAACATTGCTTTTTCGGTATAGATGTGACTATTTTACATTGTAATTAGTAATTTTTAAATTATCTATCCTACGGCATTCGTGTTATGATACTATAAAGACCTGCATGGGATATAGAAAAGAGTTATCATAAGCCAATCCCCACCATTGTAAACACTACTCATTTTTTTCATTTACAATTCTCGAAAGGAAGTGATTCAATGCAACATAAAGCACATCGAGCTAGTAACATTACACTTAATCAAGATGTTGAGTATTTAAACAGACTGCTAGACAAGGTATTACGACATGAAGGTGGCGAAGAGCTACTCGAGACTGTTAAGCACTTTCGAACATTGTCTAAAGCGATTCGCGCTGAAAATCAGGCTAGCAATTTTACAACTTTCAATCAGGAGATTAATAAGCTTGATTCCTCATTACGTGAAAAGGTAATTCGTGCATTCTCAGTTAACCTTCAGCTGTATAACATTGCTGAACAAAACTATCGAAGCCGCAGACGTCGCGAATATCAAATGCAAGATGATAGTATTATACAATCCCGATCACTAGAGCATGGCGTCAACCAATTATTTGAAAACAATATATCAATTGAACAGGTCGAGAAAGTCCTTGGGGATTTGTCATTAGAGTTAGTTATTACCGCTCATCCAACTGAAGCAACAAGGCGTAGTATGCTTCGTATCCACCAGCGAATCGCTGACCTACTAAAGGATTGGGAGTTCTCATACTTACGTTATGACAAAAAAGTTATTCAAGAAATGATTGAAAATGAAATTACTATTTTATGGCAAACGGCCGAGATTAGAGAGAAGAAACCCTCTGTAATGAAGGAAGTCTCAAACGGTCTATACTTCTTCGATAAAGTTCTTTTTAATGTGTTACCACAATTACACCAAGATTTAGAGGATTTATTAGAAGAAAAGTACAGCCATCGCTTTCAAGTACCAGCCTTCCTACGCTTTGGTTCATGGATTGGCGGGGACCGTGATGGTAACCCAAATGTTAAAGCAAAGACAACCTTTAATACATTAAAAGAACACCGCAACCTTGTGCTATCAAAATATATGGAATCAATTGACTCGCTAAAAGAAAAGCTAAGTCAATCGAATAAAAAAGTAGCTGTTAGTGATAAGCTTGTTGAATCAATTGCCAATGATCAAAAAGAACTAAAGTATAATGGCTGGCATAAAATTGACGAAGTATATCGGGTTAAACTTGGCTTAATTTTACGCCGACTTAAGCTGACTGCGCAGGATACCAAGGGGGGCTATTCTGATGCTCATGCTTTAAAGGACGACCTTTTACTTATTCAGGATAGTCTTACGATTCACCACCCTGCCCAAAATCCAATTAAGTTGTTGCGTCATGTTATTCGACAAGTTGAGATCTTTGGCTTTCATTTGGCAACGTTGGATATCAGAAATCATAGTGGGGAGCATGAGAATACAATTGCTGAGATTTTAAGACAGGTCGGTATTGCTCCCGACTATAAGGCGCTAGATGAAACGGATAAAACGGCAACATTGATTAAAGTTCTGGAAGATCCACGACCGCTCATTTCGATTTATGATGAGTTCTCTAAAGAATCTCAAGAAATGATTGAAACATTTAGAACGATTAAGCAAGTTAAAGATACATTTGGGGAACGCGCGATTGAGGTTTATTTAATTAGCATGACTACGGCAGTAAGTGATATTCTTGAAGTTCTCGTTCTAGCGAAAGAAGTCGGACTATATCGGGTTTATCCAGACGGGAAAGTTCGCAGTAGGCTCCATGTAGCCCCATTACTTGAAACCATCGATGACTTAAAATTTGGTCCAGAAATGATTAAGCAACTCTTTTCTATTCCACTTTACCGCAAGCACTTGGAAGCGCGTGGGGATCTTCAGGAAATTATGCTAGGCTACTCAGACAGTAGTAAAGATGGTGGCAACGTAACGGCTAACTGGGAACTTTACAAAACTCAGGATGAAATTCATCTAATAGCCTCTTCATACGGCGTGAAGCTTAAATATTTCCACGGCCGTGGCGGTTCACTCGGTCGTGGTGGTGGTCCGCTTTACTCTAGTCTACTTTCACAGCCACCAATCACACATGGAGATGGTGTCAAGATAACAGAACAGGGTGAGGTGTTATCATCACGTTACTTATTATCTGATATTGCATACCGGAGCTTAGAACAAGCAACAAGTACTCTGCTTACGTCAGTGGCAGGCATTCCCCAGAGCGAAGTGCAGGAAGAGATGCCGACTAAACAAGAACGTGAGGCAATGACCTTTATTTCCGAAGCTGCACTAAAGAAATATCAAGATCTCGTATTTGGCGATAAAGATTTTCTTACCTACTTTAATCAAGGTACACCATTAAACGAGTTAGGTGCTTTGAATATTGGCTCTCGACCGATGAAGCGAAAGGGCAGTGATCGCTTTGAGGATCTACGCGCCATTCCATGGGTTTTTGCATGGACTCAGTCACGCCAGCTTCTTCCAGCTTGGTATGCTGCTGGTACGGGTTTACAAGCCTATCTAGACCAGACAGATGATCTTGCTTTATTACAAGACATGTATCAGCATTGGCCATTCTTCCAAGCAATCATTAATAATCTACAAATGGCACTGACAAAAACAGATTTAGAAATAGCCTCAAATTATACAAAAATGATTAAAGACGACACAATAAGTGAGCGGATATTCGGCCAAATTAAGAAAGAACATAAGCTTACTAAAGACATCGTCCTAAGTATTTCGCAACAAAGTGAATTAATGGATCACCAGCCTAATATTAAAGAATCGGTTAGACTGCGTAATCCACTAGTAGATCCATTAAACATTATTCAGGTACAATTAATTAATCAACTAAGAGCTATTGATGATGAAGCAGCAGCTTCAGACCTTCTAGAAGATGTATTATTAACGATTAACGGGATAGCAGCCGGCATGCGTAATACCGGTTGACCGAGAAATAGCCCTAAAGCAAATGCTTTAGGGCTATTTACTTGTCCAATCGAGCAATTATCTTTTATTTTTACAAAACAAGACAATAACATACAATATACACCCATTTACATATGCATTTGGCACTATTAAACTGTAATAAGGTTGCTTTAGGAGGTGAAAAAAATTAAAAATATTTACAGTAAACCTCGACCTTTTTCTGAAAAGTCGAGCAAATTAGAGCAAATTAGAGATGAGATGTATTGTCAATTTAAGAAAACTAGAGACCTCCAAGGACTGATTGACCTCTCACAAGAACTTGATAAACTAATTAACCAATTTTATTATTCAGAAAAGCAACCCAAATAAAACCTAAAGGCAATTTTTTAAAACATACATAAATTCACACAAATCCCTCTCGTATTATCGTATACGGGAGGGATTACACATATCTATTGATTGAAAATGAAAAAAAATGATTAATTTTGATTGAAAATGATTGATTTTTGAAAGCGCTTCTTATATGATTGCTATATAGTGAATTACAGTGGACTTATCTTATAACCATTTAGGAGGAATAAATCATGAAAATTACCGAGCTACTCAGTGAACAATTAATTGAGCTTGATATTCATGCTGATTCAAAGCAAGATCTGCTGCAACAAATGGCAGCCATTTTAGACAACGAAAACATATTGTCAAATCGGCAAAACTTCCTGTCAGCTTTACTAGAGAGAGAAGCACATACATCAACAGGAATTGGAGATGGCATTGCCATCCCCCATGCTAAAACAACAGCGGTAAAAAAACCGGCAATCGCTTTTGCCCGCTCTAAGGCAGGCATTGATTACCAATCGTTAGATGGCAAACCTGCTCATTTATTCTTTATGATCGCCGCCTCAGAAGGAGCAAATCAGGAACACTTGGATACACTAGCACGTCTATCAGGAATGCTAATGGACCAAACATTCAGAACCCATTTACTAAATGCTAAAGATTCTAAAGAAATCATTTCAATTATTAACGAACAAGAACTACAAGCTGAAACAACTAAGAAAGCAGCTACTACTGGAAAAACCGTTCTTGCTGTTACTGCCTGTCCAACTGGCATCGCCCATACCTTTATGGCAGCTGATGCATTAAAAGCTAAAGCAAAAGAAATGGGTATTACAATTAAAGTAGAAACACGTGGCTCAGGTGGAGCAAAAAATGTGCTGACAGAGGAAGACATTGCTCAAGCAGACGCTATTATTATTGCTGCTGATACAAACGTCAATAAAGACCGCTTCAATGGTAAAGTTCTTATTGAAGCCGGGGTTACTGATGGTATTCGGCAACCTGAGACACTGCTTAAAAGAGCACTTAGTCCCGATGCACCCATACATCAAGGCGATAATAAATCACAGTCAGATTCAGCTAACCACGCACGATCTGGCTCAGCCTTCTATCGTCATTTAATGAACGGTGTCTCACATATGCTCCCATTTGTTGTTGGTGGTGGGATTTTAATCGCCTTAGGATTTTTATTTGGAATTGAATCACACATCCCCGGTGATGTCGATTATCATCGGTTTGCCGAAGCGCTCAATACCATTGGTGGTGGGAATGCATTCGGCTTAATGATTCCTGTCCTAGCAGGGTTCATTGCTATGAGCATCGCCGATCGCCCTGGACTAGCACCAGGGATGGTTGGTGGCTTTATTGCAGCACAAGGCGATTCAGGCTTTCTAGGCGGTCTTATCGCTGGCTTCCTTGCTGGTTACCTTGTTGTTGGAATGAGGGAACTGCTTAAGGGCATCCCGACATCACTTGATGGCATTAAAACCATTTTAATTTATCCGGTGTTAGGGATATTTGCGACTGGTATGTTGATGTATTTTGTAATCGAGGTTCCCGTCGGTGTATTTAACACAGGACTCGGCAACTGGCTCCAGGGCATGGGGACGACTAATGCTATCCTACTTGGTTTAATCTTAGGTGGAATGATGGCGATTGATATGGGCGGACCTGTTAATAAAGCAGCGTATACATTTGGCATTGCCATGATTGCTGACGGTTTCCTTACACCACATGCAGCCATTATGGCTGGTGGCATGGTACCACCATTAGGGATTGCTTTGGCGACCTTCTTATTTAAGGATAAATTCTCACAAGAAGAACGTGATGCTGGGAAGACCAATATCATTATGGGTGCTAGCTTTATCACTGAAGGAGCTATCCCATTTGCAGCGGCTGATCCTGGTCGTGTCATCCCTTCCTTAGTGGTGGGATCGGCAATTTCTGGAGCGCTGTCGATGTTATTTGGCATCGGTTTACCCGCACCACATGGGGGAATTTTTGTAATTGGGTTGGTTGAAGGTAGCTCATTGCTCTATCTGCTAGCCATAGTCATTGGCTCTCTCGTTACAGCTTTCATGCTTGGACTTCTGAAGAAAACAAAAAATAACTAGTAAATAATAGCATTGGCGCACAGTTGTGCACCAATGCTATTTTTTTCTTAACTCAACTTTCGCACACTGACAATAGTCATCAAGCCTTGATCATGTTTGGGAGCATCGGAATTTAATACTTATGCTGATGCGAAAGTTGCGTTAATTAACAAGTTGTAATTTTAAAAAAAACAATGGTTGATGTTAAATAATAATTTTATCGACAAACTAATCGTTGTTCTATAATATCTGCCTGCACGGTCATACCTGTGGTGTGGTAACATTTTATAATCTTGGCTATCTGTGGATCAGCCGCCAAATACTGCTCAGAAACATCATTAAACTTCGATAAATAACTTGGTGTAAAGCTTACATTCGGCTGCCCTTCAAAGATAGCGATGTAAAAAATATTCGCCTCAACAATATCCTGAAAAAAATGACTACCATAGGACAATTCAGGCTCAAACCCCTTATGAGCGGAGGCAACTTCACACAGGACATCAACATGCTGTATTTCACTGAAATGAACGGGTACACCGAGTGATGTTGTTGACGTTCCCCACCGTCCTGGGCCAATTAACATGATACGACTTTGCTTTAATTTGCGCGTTAACCTACCAATATATCGAGCCACTGCATATTTATCCTGTTCAGGTAAGCTTAAATAATCATCCATTTCAACATAAATAATATAATCAAGTGGCAGATTAAGATTGCCACCCATGAAGTGGCTTGTTGTATCAATAAAGCTATCCGCTCCAATTGGAATTAGTTCCATTGACGCGGACTTTCCTAGCCCGCGTGTTTGTAAGGGGCGACACTGGACAAGATTTATCTTAAAGTTGCTTTTCGAATCGAAATTAGCAGTAAATTCAATATCTACTGGATAGTCATAGATTTCGGCTAAACGATTAAGCATCTCTTTAAGCACATGAGGGAAATTGGTCTCTGTCAGTAATCGCTTAAAATCTAGCGTATGCGGATCAGGTATATTCTTATAACCAAGTTCTCGTAACCGGATACCAGCAAAATGGTCAATGGTTGCGAAAAGTCGTCTATCTACTTGCGTTTGCTGTCCGATCACATCATCCAATCTCTCCTCGGATAATTTGTTGGCCAATAAATCAAGCAAATCAACTTTTTTTTGGGCAAACTTCTTTCCATCGTTATGATCCATTAACGGCGTTCTCTCTGGTTGATCTAAAGTAACTAATCGCGCATAATCATCAACAGTCCGGTCAACCGCCCTCGTCCCAAGACCAAATACCATCCTGAGCATACCCGCATTACTATCAATTGACTGATCGAATACATATAAATTAGCTGAATGTCCGACCCCAGCTACATGTGGATAAAACCATTTTCCATAATGATCACCTGAAACCCGTTGGACTAAAATTGCCATCTGCTCATCCTTTTGAGCCAACCCTCTATTTAAACGATACTCGAGTGCCTCTGGATTCATTGTACTTGCATAGACCTCACGGATTGCAGCTTCTAGTGCCTGATAGCGCTCATCAGGACTACCTTGATTCACACAAAAAACACTCTCATATTTTCCAGCAAATGCATTACCAAAGTTATCCTCAAGCAAAGAACTTGAACGAACAATGATTGGTGATTGACCATAATATTCGAGCATCTGCATAAATTGTTCACGAATATGATTTGGGAAATGACCAGTTAGTAGTTTTTTTCTTAATTTTTCAGCTGACTTATAGTAGCCTTGCTTTGTTTTTTGGTCCATTCGCTCCTTCCACCAGCCATTTTGGACAATATAGGTGTAAAAAATATCTGATCCAATATAAAAAGAATCATGTGCTTCAAGGAGGTGATTAAACCGTTGCTCTGGGTCTGTCGCAAGAATTTTTCTAGCGATCAGCATCCCCACACTTTTACCACCAATAAACCCAGTCCCAATTTCTCTTTGTGCAATAGCAATAATATCTTCTAGGGTGAAGAAACGCTCACACAAATCATACATACGCGATTTCTCACCAATAAGCAGCAGCATTAAGCGTTGCTTCATATCTACAGATTGATCGCTTTCTAATTCAACCAACTGTCGCGCTTCAGTTAGTAGTCGATTCCAATAATCCATTCTTTCTTCAATTCGATTGACATGACTAAATAGGGCAGTAGATTCAGCGCTTGATGTGATACTCTTTACCTGATTGTGATTGATAAGATGTGGGAAAAACATCGTTGGCGAATAGCGCTCCCAAACCTTTAAAGGATGAATATAATGGAGCTGATTAACGGCATAGAGATCGAGTAATACTTGTGTTGTTTCCCGAATTCTCGCAATTGTTTCATAGGTATGAACATTTCTGGTTAGTGCAAAATAGGCAACCGTATTAAGCTCATACAGGTACGGACAGCATACTTTGAAGAAATTGCCGATCATTAAATCAGAACTCCAGCTGTTAAGTAAATCAGTCAGGCAATCAAACACATAGAAGACCTCTCGCCCCTCCTGTTCAATTAAACGATGAATTTGGGTGGCAAACTGCTCAAAGCCATTTGCTGCCTTAACCTGATAGGTTTTCACATTCATATCTGTACTAATTAGTTGTTGGTGCTTACCAAAACGAATGTAGATAATACGTCTTTGGGTTACTAATGCTTGTTTGACAAAAGCAGTTACGACTTTTTGATAGCTTTCAATATCATCAACCTGCCAGACGACATTATCACCGAGCCTAAGGCTATCAATCGTTTCGTCAAAGCCTTGAATACCCGTCGATACTTTATTCACGTTTTATCAGCTCCTTCTCAAAAGTCAATTTGGCACATAACTAGATTATCTCAGCACCACATTACTATCCAGATTCCACAGAAAAAAACACCATTGATCAGCAGATGTGCAATCAATGGTGCTTCCTCATTACAGTTAACTTACAAATGCGTTAACACGTGCCATAACATCGGCTTCAATAGCTGTTAATTTCGCTTTGGATTCTTGCTCTTCTTTACCATTGACACCAAAATAAAACTTAACTTTAGGCTCTGTTCCCGACGGTCTAACACAGAACCATGATCCATCAGCTAAAAAGTACTTTAGTACGTTCGATTGAGGCAATTCGATTGCTGTTTTTATGCCAGTTGTTGCTTCAAAGCGTTCTGATAATTGATAATCCTCAATAAAGCTAACTGTTTGCTCAGCTACTGTCACTGGTGGTTGTTCACGGAAATCTAACAGTAACGCTTGGATTTGATCTGCCCCATCCTTACCTTTTAAGGTTAATGAACGAAGTGACTCGTAGTAATAACCATATTTCTTAAAAACAGCCTGTAAGCCTTGATAAAGGGTCTTTCCCTGAGCTTTATAAAAAGCTGCGACCTCTGCTGCTAGCATACAGGCTTGCACAGCATCCTTGTCACGAACAAAATCGCCAACCAAATACCCGTAGCTCTCTTCATAGCCAAACAGAAATTCAAATTCACCAGATTGCTCATACTCCTTAATTTTCTCACCAATAAACTTAAAGCCAGTTAATGTATCAATAGTCTTAATACCATGAAAAGCTGCAATATCGCGCCCAATTTCACTTGTCACAATTGTTTTTAACACAATTGCATTTTCTGCAAGCTTTCCTTGTGTTTTCTTCGACTCTATTAAGTAATCAAGCATTAGTGCTCCTACCTGATTGCCTGTTAGAACAACAAAGTCACCGTCTTCGTTCTTCGTAGCTACACCAACTCGGTCAGCATCTGGATCAGTCCCAATTAAAAGATCAGCGCCTGATGCTAGTCCTTGTGCAATTGCTAGTTCAAAAGCGTCATGCTCCTCTGGATTAGGAGATGTCACAGTATGGAAGGTTGGATCTGGTTTCTCCTGCTCGGCCACAACAGCAACCTGGGTAAAACCCATTGCTCGCAAAGCTTGACGGACAGGAATGTTCCCAGTCCCGTGCAGTGGTGTATAAATGATCTTCAGGTTTTCAGCAACAGCATCGATGACAGCAGGCTGTTGGATAATTGACTTTAAGGACTCCTGGTAGGCCTTGTCAACCTCAGCTCCAACCATTTCAATTAAGCCATTAGCCTTTAACTCTCCTTCACTTCCGACAAGAACAGCTAATTCATTCTCTACCTGATTAACCTTGGCAATAATAGCTGCTGCTGTTTCAAGAGGGACTTGGCCACCATCATCATTGTAAACCTTAAAGCCATTATATTCAGGTGGATTATGGCTTGCTGTAACCATAATGCCACTAAACGCATTTAGATGGCGCACAGCGAAGGACAGTTCTGGTGTGGAGCGTAATGATTCAAATACATAGGCTTTAATGCCGTTGGTAGCCAAAGTCCTAGCCGCCTCCATTGCAAATAAAGGTGACTTAAAGCGGGAATCATAAGCAATGGCAACGCCTTGTTTCATAGCAGCCTCTCCCTGCTCTAGTATATAATGTGCTAAACCTTCCGCCGCTTTCCGGATCGTATAAATATTCATTCGATTTGTACCAGGACCAAGTTCTCCACGCATACCACCTGTTCCGAATTCCAAATCTTTATAGAAGCTATCCTCTAGTTTTGTTTCATCGGATGCATATTCTGCTAATTGCAATTTAAGTTCTTGATCCAATTGATTAAAGTTCTTCCACTTATCATATGTATGCTGCCACATTAATTTCTTCCTCCTTGAAGCTAAGTTTACTTTGTAATTGTCTACTAATTATCTATTATAGCAAAAGAATAGCTTAAATTGTTGATCTTTTGGCAGTAAAAATGAAACAAGTGTCTCTGTATTATGGACTTCATTCTTAGCTGTTTACTGCCAATAATTTCAACTAGTGACTAGCGGATATTTATATATTTATTTTGTACGTGTTAAACTCAACTTTCGCACACCGAAAGCCGTCACGAGGCCTTGAATGTGTTTGGGAAGTGGGCATGCACTACCCATAGTGACTTTCATATCAGTTCGGCGCGCTATGTCGTTCCGAAAAGCAATGGGATCGCTTTCCACGAGGCTGACTTAACTGAACATGAATATGTTGATGCGAAAGATGAGTTAATAAGCCATATACTTATTGGCGTCGTTACTTACAATGCAAATCTTTATATTGTTTTGGGGTAATGCCCTCTCTATTTTTAAAAGTTGTTACAAAATGACTAACCGCATTAAACCCAACTCTCTCAGCTACATCCTTTAAGGTTAATTCTGTATCTGTTAACAATAGTCGCTTTGCCTCTCTAATTCGCAGTTGGACTAGGAAAGCATACGGACTTAGATTAAACGTATCATGAAATAACTTGTTCAAGTGTTGAGAGCTAATGTTTGCTTGCTCCGAGATTTCCAATAAACCGATATTCTCTTGATAAACGCGCTCCATCCACTCAACAATTGGTCTAATCTTATCATATGACTGAATGGTAGACAGTTTATCATCTACTCTACCATACTTCTTTATTTCCAGTATGAAATGATAAAGCAGGCTAGACATATTATAGTCAATAATTGGACTACTATCCTGACTTGCTGCTAGCTCATTAAATATATTCTGAATACAGCTATAGAACACATTATCCTGAGTCTCACGATAAATTGCTGAATAATCCATTTGCAGTGAGTCGAGAATACTAGTGACTGAAGCACCGCTGAAGGTAAGGTACACGGTTGACCAACTAGCTGTTTTTTCATAATTAGGGTGGTATTTATGGGGTGTATAAGGAGCTAATAATACACCCCTTCCTTTTTCTAAGATGTGTTGGTGATCAGAGAAAGCTAACACACCTTCTCCTTCAACCGTTAAGAGCCAGTGGTAATAAGGATAACCCTCTGGACGGTCAAAATCCAATTCTTGTGGATTAAAACCGATACTATCAATGTATATTGGGATTGATCTTTCCGGAGGTGAGAAAGTATAGCGAATTTTTTTATCCAAATTGATCCCAACCTTTTTTTAATTTGTCTCTATTATAGCATCTGATTACCAGAAATGCTTAGCACTTCAGCTCGCTTTCAGCAAAACATTGAGCCTTGAAAGCTAAGCCAGCGACAGCTTCAATGTCAACATGCACATTATTCAAGTAAACGACAAAGATTAAAATAGTACGGATCCAAAAAACAACGTAAGACGAACTAGTAAAAAAAAGATAATTACTATACAATAGAATAAGATTATAACTGTTTAACAAGTTAAAAGGAGCGAATATGGTGTCAACGAATAATTTAAATGAAGAAATGAAGCTTTTTAGTTTAAGTTCTAATCAACCATTATCACAGGAAATTGCTGCACACTTAGGTGTCCAATTAGGTGATTGTACAATTAAGACCTTCAGTGATGGTGAAATACAAATTAATGTCGAGGAAAGTGTACGTGGCTTTGATACATTTATTATCCAATCTACTAATGACCCATCTGACCAACACATTATGGAACTACTTATTTTATTAGATGCATTTAAGCGCGCGTCAGCAAAGTCTGTTAATATCGTTATTCCATACTACGGCTATGCACGACAGGATAGAAAAACGAAAGCACGTGAACCGATTACCGCAAAGTTGATCGCTGATCTGATTGAGAAAGCTGGGGCCACACGCGTCATGTTTATGGATTTACACGCCACTCAAACACAAGGTTTCTTTAATATTCCTGTTGACAACTTAAATAGCATTCCAATTATATTGGATTATTTTAATAAAAAGCAATTAGAGAACTTAGTTGTCGTTGCTCCTGATCACGGCAGTGTGAAGCGTGCTAGACTCTTTGCCGATCGGATAAATGCTCCTATTGCCATCCTTGACCGTAGAGGTCCTCGTGACGTTGACCATTCTCAATTATCAGTGGTCGGTGAAATAGCTGGGAAGACAGCTATTTTAATTGACGATATTATTGATACTGGTAGACGTGTATCAACAGGTGCAACAGCTTTAATTGAAGGTGGAGCAAAAGAGGTTTATGCCGCTTGTACACACCCTGTCCTTTCAGGAATTGCAACAGAATATATTGATCAATCACCAATTAAAGAATTAATTGTAACAAATACTGTTGCTATCCCTTCGGAGAAAAAATCCAGCAAAATAACACAGCTAAGTACAGCACCATTATTTAGTGAAGCGATATTACGGGTTCATCGTATGGAGCCAGTCAGTACATTGTTTACTTACTAAAAAATCAATACAAAAAGCTTGTCCGCATTCAGATGACGGACAAGCTTTCTTTGTAAACGATCAAAACACGTTGCAACTAAAGTAAGTTTAGCTACCTAACTCTGCTAATAAAATCTTCATTCCTTCTTTACTTAAAATTACCTTACCATCGCTTAACACATAATTATCATCACTAATTATTCCTGTAACCATACATTGCTTAATCGGTTTATATTTTGATAAAACAACACGCTCTCCGTCAATAAAAATCTCTAATGGGTCTTTAGTATTAATATCAAGCGATCGACGTAATTCTTTTGGTAATACAATTCTACCTAAGTGATCCGTTTTTCTCACAATTCCTGTACTTTTCATACATATAGTCCCCCTAACATTAAAGTCATTACGTATATCATACCATAAATGGTATGATTTGAAATTGTTTTACCGTCAAAAAGATAGTTTTTTTGACATTTTCTTTGCTAAACAAGCTTATTTTCCGATAAATAAAGTCATTTAAAATGAAGTAAATGTATTTTATAATAAAAAGTAGCATTTCTATTAGCCTAATTATTTTTTATACTTAGATAATTATTGGGTTTAAATACCTAGATTTCATAAAATTAAATTATGATAATATGAAAATAATATTAATGAATAAACATTAAATAGAACTTACCTAATCTTTTCTAACTAATTCTTTTCGTTTATTTCCGGAATAACAAAAAAGCCCAAAGCATTCTAAGCTCTGGACTTAATAAATTTATATTTTAAAAAATAGAAACAGCATATTTATTATCAAGCATTCAGCAGTCCCGTAGACTCCTATGGGAACAAATCACTTCGATGGGGTGAGTAATAGCAACCCCAGCGCGATCCGAAGATCCACTTTGTCAAGCGTTCTGTGCTTGACAAAGTTAGCTGAGGCCGTGCCCATGGCTAGCGAGACACTGAGGAAACGAAGATGTCTCGTTTGTGCCAGTGGGTGAAAGCGAAGGGACTGCTGAATGAGACACGCTATGCTAGTTAGTGGATTTTTTCATGTGTTTATTTTTAGCTAACTACGTTTAAAAACTCAATAATAAGTTTTAATGTTCGTTTTTTCCTATGGTAATATGAATTTTGAAATTGACTCATTTATATAAGAATTTAAACAACTTGGAAGCTTACCCAAGTCTCAAATGCTTCTTTAGGTTCAACTAATATTAATTCTTCTTTTTGGTTTAACTCGCCAGTCTTAGCTGTCCACGGCTCAACGCAGACAAAATCTTTTCCTTCTTCTGTCCAAAGAACAGTATAATGAAAATCTTTAGCTAACTTAATTTGAATATCAAGATTGTCAATATTAGCTGCAATTTCTTCACGCTTATTTTCTAACACAACAGCTTCATTTAACTTCTCCAAATTAATCTTGCCACTAAATGCTTTCGTTTCACCATCATTATAATCGAAATAAGTTTGTGCACCTGTTTCAATTGAGACAAGCTTAGACTTTGCTTTAAAATACGGGTGTAGCCCTGGATATATCGGCATTGGCTGTTGGCCAACATTTCGATAGGTTTGATAAATGTACAGTTGATCACCTTTCAATGTATAGGTGAATACCACCTCAAAATCAAACGGGTAAGCCTCTTTTGTTCCAATGCTACTTTCAAATAAAATTGAAATAAATGCTTTTTCCTCATCTGCATAAGTTTCAATAACTTCCCATGGATGAATTCGTGCAAGCCCATGATTGGGCATTTGAAATGTTTTACCATCCCAAACGTATTGCTTATTCTCCAGCTGGCCAGAAATCGGGAACAAAATTGGAATGCCACCACGGATATTCTGCTTCCGATCATAAAAAGTTTCTTCATTTAAATACAGCTTTTCCTTACCATTTGTGCCATATCCAATAATAATACCGCCACGCTCAGGACAGACCTTAATCCAAGATGTTCCAGCTTCATTAGATAACTGATACATCGAAAACATTTGCTTTTCAAAGCTTTCAATTTTGTACATATGTTAGATATCCCCTTAACGATTTTTTTCATCTCTATCTGTAATATGTAACTCAAGCAACACCTTAACGGCGTGCAAGTACAATTATACTAAAAATCGTCAAAAAAGAACATCCTTTTTTTATTTTGTCAATCTATGTAAACACACCATATTACAATAAAGGAATAACAATTACATAACAGCGATAAAGAATTAAGTTAATCGGTGGTAAAGCAAAATAATACCTATCCATGCTACCTAGCTATATATCTTGATTTAACCAAAAAAAGCCCAAGCGAGGCAATGAAATTACCTCGCTTGGGCAGTCAAGTTCTTATGGTATCATTGGCGATTTGTTGCAGTTTCTGGCTGCCAGACCTCATTGGCTATCTCAACAACATGCTTCAGCTTGTTCCACTGATCCTCTTCAGTAATTAAATTCCCATGATGAGTAGAGGCAAATCCACACTGTGGACTTAAACAAAGTTGTTCTAGTGGAACGTATTTGGCAGCTTCTGTTATCCGTGCTTTTATTTCCTCTTTATCCTCTAGCTCCGCGAATTTAGAAGTGACTAGTCCAAGTACAACCTTTGCCCCACCATCTGGAATATACTTTAATGGCTCGAAGTTACCTGAGCGCTTATCATCATACTCTAAGAAGAAGCCATCTACCTGTTCCTTGGCAAAAATTGTTGGCGCAATTTTTGCATAGCTACCACTAAATGCGTAGGTAGATTGATAGTTCCCGCGACAGACATGAGTCGTCACAATCAAGTCATCTGGTTTATCAACAAGCACTTCATTAATGACACGTAATGCTAGTTGAATTAGCTCATCACGTTGATATGGCCCACTATCGAAGTCTACCTCATTGGAAGTCAACACAGCTATATATACATCATCAATTTGTAAATAGCGTACACCTGCCTCATAAAATGCCTTAATAGCATCACGATAGGCTTGAATCACATCCTTAGCATACGACTCATAGTCAGGGTAGAACGCTGAGTTGATAATATCAGCATGAAACAACTGATTTGGGCTAGGAATCGTTTGCTTTGCTACCGCCCTACCATCAACAATTGCATTAAATTCTTTAAAATCTTTAATAAAGGGATGATCGGCATTAAAGCTAATCTTGCCAATATTCCGGACATCATACGGCTCTGTTTCAACACCTTCAAAGAAATAGCCATGGTCTGGCACATAGCCTTCAAACCCATTTAAGTTTTCTAAGAAATCAATATGCCACCAATCACGTCGGAATTCCCCATCTGTGACAACATCCAAACCAACTTCAATCTGCTTGTCTACAATACGATTAATTTCCTCTGTTTCAATTTCTCTACGCTCCACTAAACTGATTTTACCATCCTTGTAATCCTTGCGTGCTTGTTTTAAACGCTCTGGTCTTAATAAGCTCCCAACATGGTCTGCAAAAAACGGTCCTGATTTTGTCATTTCTCATCCATCCCTTTTAATTTATTTTTTTAAAACTTTGACTCAAGTCTCTTGTTAAATCTGCAATCGTTTCAATTCCAACTGAAAAGCGTAACAGCGTCTCATCAATTCCCCTAGCGATGCGTTCAGACTCAGGAATATCAGCATGAGTCTGTGTTAATGGATAGGTAATAAAGCTCTCCACCCCGCCTAAACTTTCTGCAAAGGTAATTAACGAGATGTTGTTTAAGAATGTTTCAACGGCTTCGCGATTTTCAAGCCGAAACGATAGCATACCCCCTCTGCCGGGATAAATCACTTCTTTTACCTTGGGATGTGAACCTAAATAATGCACAAGCTTTATTGCATTATCTTGTTGTTGTCGCATCCGAATAGGTAAAGTCTTCATCCCCCTAATCACAAGCCAACAATCAAATGGCGATAGGGTTGCGCCAATATTATTATGCAGCACCGCTAATTGTTCAGAAAGTTGTTTGGTTTTTGCCACAACTAAGCCCGCTAGCACATCGTTGTGTCCAGCCAAGTATTTCGTTGCACTATGGATGACCAGATCTGCACCTAATGATATTGGTTGCTGAAGATAAGGCGTATAAAAGGTATTATCGACAATGAGTAAACTATTACTCTCTTTAGCAAGCTGACTAATCGCTTTAAGATCAACCTCTTCTAATAACGGATTTGTCGGTGTTTCGATAAAAAAAGCTTTTGTATTACTTTGAATGACGTCTCTTACTGCTTCTGTTACCTTGCAATCCACATAAGTAAATGACAATTGATAATGTTGCTCAAAATGCTCAAACAAACGATAAGTACCACCATAAATATCGGTCGTGACAATAATATGGTCGCCTGCCTTTAGTAATGACAAGACAAGTTGAATAGCAGCCATTCCAGAGCTGCAAGCAAAACCACAGGCTCCCCCCTCTAATTGCGCAATCCCCTCCTCTAAAACTGTTCTAGTCGGATTCTTCGTTCTCGTATAATCATAACCAGTTGATTCCCCTAAAGCGTGATGCCGGTAGGCTGTTGACATATAGATTGGTGTACTAATAGCTCCTGCTATTTGCTCTTTCTCATTTCCAATTTGAACAAATTTAGTTTCTTGATCATGTTGCGTAGTCACTTCCTTCACCTCTGCTCTTCACTACATCATTCTAATAAAGCTGTTGCTTAACCAATTTGTTTTTCTAAGTTAACACAAAAAAAGACCTTCTAAGAAGAAAGTCTTTAATAAACAAAACATTCCTCTTATCTTTTAAGCGTAAGCTTAATGGAATTAGCACCGTACCTACTCAAAAGGTGGTTGCTGAGACTTCATCGGGCCATTCCCTCAGTCTCTCTGGATAAGATCTACTTATTAAATTTTTAGAAAAATCTGACTTGTGAGTATTTTAATACATATTTGTAACTTACGCAATAGTTTTTTTAAAAAAATAATTTGTTTACTAAGCGTTAAGCTTTACAGATATGATTTAAGCAGCCCTAATTTTAGTTGTTGTCACTATTTAAGCGCTCATTAAACAAACTATTTAAAAATGGAAATGGCAGATGAAAGCGTTCGTTTTCTAACTGAAGTTCTTCTAAATCTTCATCGGCGCTTATGCTCGCCTTGATTTCGTTCATTTCAGTATGAAGAGCCTCCATCTTCAAATCAAGCTGATTGGCAACAGTAGCAGCCTCACTCAATTCGATTCTAATTCGCTCTGGAATCTCCTTATGGTACTTATAGTAAATTTTGTGCTCTAAGCTAGCCCAGAAATCCATTGCAATTGTTCTAATTTGCACCTCAACAAAAACATGCTCTTCTCGATCAGACATATAGATAGGCACTGAGATAATCAAATGAAGGCTCCGATAGCCATTTCCTTTCGGTGCTTTAATATAATCCTTCTCCTCAATGATAACAATATCTTTACGATTTACGAGTAAATCTCTTATTTCATAGATATCCGACTCAAACGAACAGGTAATTCTAAGACCAGCAATATCTCTAATTTGATCTTTGATAGACAGTATGTTTAAATCACAACCTTTTTTCTGTGCCTTCTTCATAATGCTGTCTGGTGATTTAATCCGAGAGCTAACATTCTCAATTGGATTATAATCGTGAATATACTGGAATTCTTGTTTTAAAATATCTAATGTTGTATTTATTTTACTAAGTGCAAATTTATACCCCATGAGAAATCGCATGAAGTTATCTTTCTTCTCTTTTAAATCGGCTTGGGTAAGGTTTTGGTCACTCATTGTACGAAATTGTCGCTCCTTCAAGGTAGTCACTACTCAATGCCATATTAGCACAGTGACTAAGCAATTAGCTAGCAATAACGTTTTAATCTACCTGCGCTTTAGGTATAGTTTATGCTTAATGGCATAGCTCAACCAACAGGTACCAACAACTAGATAGACATACACCATTACACCTAGAGCTTGCCAACCACCCGCCACAATTAACGACCAGAAATGGACCACTATTGCTACATTTGCAAGTATGAGAACCATACTAACTTGTCTCCTTTTTCTAAACTGGCGAATGAGAAGATACGTGCCTGCGTAGAATAGGAGCAACGGTAAAGCAAGACCAACTATAATCGCAAGCATAAAACCCATTTTTTCGGAACCTCCTTTCTCCTTTAAACTAACATAAATTTGAAATTAATTAAAGTATATACGCGTGCTATTATGGCGTTATCAACAGGTAATCACTCGGTTTTGAGCTCATTTTTTTCTGACTTGTTCTTATGTCAACAGAAGTTTTTTATGATATACTAAAAAAAATAAAGCAAGACAACAAATTAAAGATAAACATTTAAAGGGGAAGGTGATGACCTTGAAGAAAATAGCTGTCTTAACATCAGGCGGGGACTCTCAAGGAATGAATAGTGCAATTAGAGCCGTCGTCAGAACTGGCTTAGCTAATGGTTATGATATGTATGGAATTAAGAGAGGCTTTAAAGGGCTCATGGCTAATGATTTTATCTCACTTGGTTCAAAAGAGGTTAGTGATATCTTGTATCGAGGCGGAACGTTCCTACAGTCAGCAAGATCGGAAGCCTTTAAGACTCCAGAGGGACAAGCTAAAGCGATTGCACATTTAAAAGAGCGTGAAATTGATTATGTTGTCGTCATTGGTGGCGATGGCAGTTATCAAGGCGCTCGTGCGTTGATGCACCATGGAATTAAAACATACGGTTTACCAGGAACTATTGATAACGACATTCCTTTAACTGACTACACGATTGGCTTTGATACAACCTTAAATGTTGTAACTGACGCAATTGGAAACCTGAGAGACACAATGAGTAGTCATGAACGTGTTAGTGTAATTGAAGCAATGGGAAGAAACTGTGGTGACATTGCCTTACAGGCTGGTATTGCAAGTGGTGTAGACGCAATTTTAATCCCTGAGGTTGATTCTGATATTGAAGCAATTGCGCGTAGTATTAAAGCAGGCTTTGATCGTGGTAAATCGCATAGCATCATCATTGTCGCTGAAGGAGCTGGCACTGCAGAGGATGTCGCTAAACGAATTAAAGATTTAACCGGACTTGATACCCGTCCAACCGTACTCGGACATATTCAGCGTGGTGGTACACCAAGTGCCTTTGATCGTGTGTTTACGAGTAGAATGGGACACAAAGTCATTGAGCTTGTTAAGCAAGATATTCACGGTGTTGCACTTGGGATTGAGAACAATCAGATTACTTACCATCCATTTGACGATATTTTTGCCGCGCAAAATAACATTAATGATCACCTTTATCAAATTTTTCAAGATCTTATTTAAGCGTAAAACAGACAAGCAAATACAATGCTTGTCTGTTTTTATGTACTACCTATAACATAATATGTCAGTTATTATTTTGCAAATAGTCATGGGGGTTCTCGGTTATAAAGCTATCCATATTAATTATCTCGTCTTTGTACAATTGGCTTGTTAACTTATGTAAGGTCACAGCTAATCGTTCCTTTAACTGTTCCTCGCTCTGGGTAAACTCAACCCCATAGTAAATAGTGTCAAATAACGTTTCTGTCCGCCAAATAATTCTGCCTATAAAGTAAAAGCTCTTACCCAGCAAAGTAAATTGGAAAGCTAACTTCAAATCACTCTGGACCGGCAAGTTAAGTGTTGATAAAAACTTCAAGCCCGCTATACTAATATTCTCAATTAAAACATTGGATACCCCTAAGTTTACCCTGCGCTGATTGAGCTCGATAATGGTTAGCTCTCCTTTTAAAAACTGTGGAAGTTGACATCGAAAGAACGATCGCTGCTCTTGAGTAGGGATTTGCTGTTCTGATATGTTTGGAATGTCAAAATAGCCTTTATTCATAATTAAGTTAATTTCATTAACTGGAACAGGCTTTGAAAAGAGGTAGCCTTGAATTAGACCACAGTTCATCTCATGTAGGAATTGATACTGCTCTGCAGTTTCAACTCCCTCAGCGACAACCTTCATTTCCATTGATTTAGCTAAATGAATAATACTTGAAATAATAGCCGCATCCTTCTGATTGGCTTGTCCAATATTACGAATAAATAATTGATCAATTTTTAATACATCTATTTGAAAAGTCCGCAAATATTTTAGTGAAGAGTACCCCGTCCCAAAATCATCTAACGCAATGGTGACACCAATTTGCTTAAGCTTTTTAATTGTCTCCCGTACAGCATGAACATCCTTAATTAATGTTCGTTCAGTGATTTCTAACTCAATGTATTTCGCAGGAATATGATAGCTGTCTAATTGCTGTACGATAACTTCAACAATTTTAGGACTCAAAAACCGTGATGGCGGAATATTAATAGATACTGGGTATAATGTGAGGCCATCCTTCTTCCAGAGATAGAGTTGGTATACAACTTGCGCAATTACCCAATCGGTAATATCATTAATCAAATGATTCTCTTCCGCTAAGGGGATAAATTCAGCAGGAGAGACAACTCCCCAACTGCTATGCTGCCATCTTATTAATGCCTCCATTGAATCAAGTTCACCCGTTTTTACATTTACTTTAGGCTGATAGAAGAGCATAAATTCATTTTTTCTAATTGCTTGTTGTAAATCTTGTTCTAGCGTATACGTTTTAAAAGAACTGATATTATGAGACTGGTAAAAGACTTGAAAACGATTTTTTCCAAGTTTCTTGGCTTCATTTAAAGCATAATGTGCGTTATCTAACAGTTGGATAACGGTCTTGCCATGCTTAGGATAGGATGCGACACCGATAAATGAACTCATATTTATGTGATGCCCTTCAATTAATATCGGTCGACTAATGAGCTCGATTATCTGTTTAGCATACTTGTTAATGATCTCATCTTCATGCCCACCGATACTTACTAATACGAATTCATTGCTGGCTAAGCGTGCATTAAATATCGTATGTTTGACCTTATTTATTCTTTCGGTAACCTTGATTAACACAGCATCACCAATCTGGTATCCAAGTGAGTCGTTTATAACTGCTAATCGGTTTAACTTAATATGAAAAAGATTAAATTTCTCTTGTTGGATAATTAATTGATTAAGTTTTTCATTAAGTTTTTTTTGATTAGGAAGTTTTGTTAGCCAATCATGATAATGTAAGAAATACTTTTGCTGCTTCAACTCCCGTTCGTTTGTAATGTCTACGATTACACCATATAGGCGTAACAGCTTCTCTTTCTCTAAGTAAGGGATAATGATGTGTCGGACCCATCTCTGCTTATTATGACTACCTATGTTATGTTCTTTACTAACTGTAACACCCTGTTGAAAGTTTATGTAATCTTTTTTTGAACAATGATTTAACAACAGCTCTGGATTCTGGTAAATATAATGAACTTTATATGGTAGAAGATCTTCAATTGCTTCTGATAGGAATTGAAATTTATCTTCTTCAATGTCGTAGATCCAAAATGTATTGTCTGAAAAGGCATGCAAAGGAACTGTTTTAGCAATGCCATTATGAATGAACTGTTGGTGATTAAAAAGCTGATCTTCTTTATTTAGGATAAAACCCATTACACTTCCTTTATGTGGTCCTTCACATATGTGCTTTGCGCTTATTTGGATAAGTGTTATTCTCTTAGAATGATGTATTCTTAAAGAGTTGTGATAGGTCAATTGATTATTAGAATTTAAGAAAGCCCTAAATTCATCTACGTCCTCGGGGATAACCATGGCGAAAAAATCAGATAACTTAATTGGTTTGTTTATTGCAATACCACAGATCCGTTTAAATTGATCAGATACAAGAAATGTTTCTTCAATTAAGTTATAGGACCATATCCCAAGCTTGTGATCATATAATGAATATTCATTTAGGCTCGGCTCTACTCTATCATCATTACGCAACAAATTAGAATATAAACGATCGATATTTAATTGGTTGTGCATCACCTTCCTTAAAAAGGGCTTTCTATCATTAATTCCCTTCATAACATTACAATCCTCCTATTGTTATTAGTGACTTTTGTATCACTATACTACTAAATCATAGTAACTGCAATCAAATTATTCTGATAATATGTAAACTATTGTCTAAATTTGTTTTACTATGTAGATAGAAACAATGAACCAGAGCATCCCACTATTTTAAATCATCTCAAAATACAAAAAAACTTATCCCAACATTGCGGGATAAGTTTTTTCATTATAAATTATTGAGCTAAGGTAACATCTTTAAGGATGTGGATACCAGTTGGTGATTGCCATAAACCTTGAACAGCATCACTAACAGCAAGTAAATAACTCGTATGGTTAATATAAAGCATCGGTGCTTCATCAACTAGGATTTCTTGAACATCACGATATAAACCAAGACGTGTTTCTTCGTCAGCTTCACGACGCGCTTGAACTAAAACATCATCTAATTCGTCAGTAGCGAAGAACGTACGGTTACCAGCTTGACCGAAGTTTTCTGAGTGGAACAATGGATATAATCCATAATCCGCATCACCAGTTACTGTTGTCCAGCCAAGAATGAACATTTCATGCTCACCAGCAGCTGTGTTCTCTAAGAACGCACCCCACTCAACTTCTTCTACCGTTACGTCAATACCAATTGCTTCAAGTTCATTTTGAACGTAGACAGCCATATCAACACGATCTGGGTTATCATTTGTCCAAATAGTTGTGCTGAATCCGTCTGGATAGCCAGCTTCTTCTAGAAGAGCTATCGCTTCATCAACATCATAACCTAAACCTTCAACATCATCTGCATAGCCATAAACTTCAGGAGCAACTGGGCTAATTGCCGGACGTCCAGTTCCTTCATAAATACCGTCAATAATACCTTCTTTATTAATTGCCATCGAAATCGCTTGACGTACTAGCTTGTTATCAAAAGGTTCTTTCTGTGCATTAAAGCCAATATAGTTAATTGCTACAGAAGGCTCATCATTTACATGGAAGCCATCCATATTTTCAATACGAGAGATTGAAGATGGACGTAATTGATCAGAGATGTGGATTGCACCAGTCTCTAAATCAGCAAGACGAGTAGACTCCTCAGGAACAACTCTGAATGTAACTGTATCAAGCTTGGCAGGCTCACCCCAGTAGTTGTCATTTCTTGCAAGACCAATTGAATCACCAGAATTCCAGTAATCAAATGTAAATGGACCAGTTCCAACTGGGTTAGCACTAATTACTGAACCAGGGTTTTCACCAGCTTCCATTGCCGCATAATCTTCATCAATTAAATCACTAGAAATGATTCCACCACCGTTATGCGCTAAGTGAGCAGCTAATGGTGCAAACGGATACTCTGTTACAAACTGAACAGTGTATTCATCAACAACAATGATTTCTGTAATCATATCGTATAAGAATGAACGTGGTGATGCAACAGCTTCATCTAAAATACGTTCGAAGTTTTTCTGTACTACATCTGCATTAAACTCAGTACCATCATGGAAAGTTACGCCTTCACGAAGTGTGAATTCCCAAGTTGTATCGTCAACTCGATCCCACTCAGTAGCTAGACCTGGTTGAAGTTCTAAATTCTCATCTTGCATAACAAGTGCTTCATAAATGTTATAAGCAACAGTACTTGATGGTGTATCATTAGATCCTTGAGGATCAAGTGATACTGCTTCAGATGGAATAGCAATAATTAAATCGCCACCCTCACTTCCTGTTGTTTCTTCTCCAGCTTCTTCTTCAGGTGTTGTCTCATCAGTCGGCTCATCATCAGAACCACCACATGCTGCGATAAAAAGAACTGACGCAACAAGCATAAGCAACAGTAAAAATGATCTCTTTAATTGTTTCATTTTCTTACACTCCCCTTTTGTTTTATCAATTGCTTGTGAAAAACTCTTTTAAATATACAATAGTTTATTTAATAAAACAAGTCTAAATTATCTAAAAACTTCATAAATCTTCTTTTTCTAATCTAGAAGTTCTATATATTTAGTAGAGATAATTAATTACGCTAAAAGTTCTAGATTAAATTATTATAATATTTTAACTAATTTTAAAATTTAGATATTTCGTTCTATTGTTGCTTTCTGTCGAGTTTTATGGGAAAATAGTCGACTGTACCTAGATCAGTTTCTTTTAATTAATCGCAATCTGGTATTTTTTTGTTTCTTGTTAAATGCTCTGACCACATGCTTTCTTAATGGTCATTTTTCCATATAATATAACTTGCTTCTATTAAAAACCGTGTTATAATTACTTGTTAGCATGTATAATTATAAGTGGAAATTAATTTTATGAGCACTGTAATTAAAAAAACTTATATTTCACAGAGAAAGGACTTTCGATATGAGGGAAGAAATTAACAATGGCGCTGCGATAGCTAAAGCAGCACCTAATCCTAGCTTCGTCAAGCTAGCAAGTGTTTGGAAGAAATTAAGGAGAAGTTACTCTGCCATGATTGGTGGGGGCCTGGTTCTCATTTTTATTTTAATTGCATACGTTGGGCCGTACTTTACGCCCTATGGACCTAGAGAACAAAATGTTATAAATAAACTTGCTTTACCATCCTCTGAGCATTTACTTGGAACAGACCACCTTGGTCGGGATATCTTTAGTCGAATTATTCATGGTATGAGTATCACCTTAGAAGTAGGTTTTGTATCAGTTGTTATTGGTCTGATCATTGGTGTTTTTCTTGGCATTATTGCCGGTTACTACGGTGGTAGAATTGATACGATTATTATGCGGTTTATGGATATATTATTAGCTTTCCCAGGAATTCTGTTGGCAATGGCGATTGTCTCTGTGCTTGGACCAGCAATTGTGAATGTTATTATTGCAGTAGGGATTTTCTCTGTTCCTGTTTTTGCTAGAATTGTGCGTGGTTCTACCCTTGCTGTGCGAAAATTGGAGTATATTGACGCCATTCGTTCGTTAGGTGCTTCAGATGCACGAATAATCTTTAAGCACATTTTACCAAACGTCACATCACCATTAATTGTTCAAGCAACCTTAAGTGTTGCCACTTCAATCTTAACTGCCAGTGGCTTATCATTCCTTGGATTAGGTGCACAACCACCAACGCCTGAATGGGGTGCCATGCTAAGTGACGGACGTGCCTATATGTATGATTCAGCACATGTGGCGACTATTCCGGGTGTAGCTATTGTTATCGTCGTACTTGCCTTTAACTTATTTGGTGATGGCTTACGTGATGCACTAGATCCAAAAATGAAAAACTAGAAAAGAGGGACTTAACATTGTTTACTTTTATTATACGTCGACTCGTTCAGACGATTCCTGTATTAATCGGGGTGACCATTTTAACCTTTAGTATGATTCACCTTGTGCCTGGTGATCCAGCGCAGATTATGGCTGGGGAGAGTGCTTCACCACAGCAAGTAGAATTAATGAGAGAACGTCTTGGTTTAAATGATCCGATTCCAGTCCAATATTTTGATTATGTCTCAGGAGTATTACAAGGTGATTTAGGCAACTCTGTCAGGAGCGGACGTGCTGTCTCAGACGAGATTGCCATTCGAATCCGCCCTACTGTTGAACTAGCTACAATGAGCACCGCTCTTTCTGTTTTTATCGGATTAATTGCTGGCGTCTTAGCAGCGGTTCGTCGCAATACGTTTGGTGATACTTTCATCATGTTAGTAGCCTTATTCGGACTCTCAATGCCTAATTTTTGGTTAGGGATTATGCTCATTCAATACCTTGCTATTGGAGTAGATATATTCGGTTTTAATACTGGCATTTTCGCAGCATCAGGCTGGGGAACATGGCAACAGCAAGTACTTCCCGTCATTACACTTGGGGTTGCTGGTGCAGCTATTATTGCCAGAATGACCCGTTCTAGCATGCTCGAAGTTATTGATCAAGACTACATTCGGACAGCCCGAGCAAAAGGTGTTAAAGAGCGTGTCGTCGTTTATCGTCACGCACTGAAAAATGCAATGATTCCTGTTGTTACTGTTGTAGGCTTACAATTTGGCTCACTATTAGGTGGTGCTGTTCTGACTGAGTCAGTTTTTGCGATTAATGGTTTAGGTCGGTTTATGATTGATGCCATACGCGCACGAGATTTCCCAATTATGCAAGGTGGCGTTTTAGTGCTCGCCTTCATGTTCGTTTCTGTCAATATTGTTGTTGATATTTTATATCGCTTCTTAAATAAACGTATCGATTTAAATTAATAATCTTCTTAATAGAAAAGGTGTGAAACCAATGGTTAAACCAACTGATATTCTCAAAGAAGAGCCGATTTTAGAAGTTAGAAATTTACAAACATCATTTTTCACTGAAAAGTTCGAGGTTAAAGCTGTCGATGGTGTTAACTTCGCTGTTCCAAAAGGAAAGACACTTGGAATAGTCGGGGAGTCTGGCTCTGGTAAAAGTATTACGTCACTGTCTATTTTACGTCTGATTCAGAATCCAGGTAAAATTATCGGTGGAGAAATTTTATTTAAAGGTGAGAATCTTCTCGACAAGTCTGAAGCACAAATGAGACGCGTTCGTGGAAATGAAATCTCAATGATTTTCCAAGAGCCAATGACTTCTTTAAATCCTGTTTATACTGTCGGACAACAAATTAGTGAGTCCTATCGTATTCACCAGAACATTGGCAAGAAGGAAGCGATGCTTCGCTCAATTGATATGCTTAAGTTGGTGGGAATTCCCTCACCAGAACAACGGGTAAAACAATACCCTCATGAATTATCAGGCGGAATGAGACAGCGGGTAATGATCGCAATGGCCTTAGCGTGTGATCCTGAGCTACTCATTGCCGATGAACCTACTACTGCGTTAGATGTGACTATTCAAGCACAAATACTTGAATTAATGAAGGAACTTCAACAGCGCTTAGGTATGTCCATTGTCATGATTACACACGATCTTGGCGTTGTCGCTGAGACATGTGATTATGTTGCTGTTATGTATATGGGTAAGGTTGTTGAATATGCTAAGGTTGCTGACCTATTCAAAAACCCTAAGCACCCCTATACGGTCGGTTTATTAAATTCATTACCACGTCACGATATCGATTTAGGTGATGAAGAGCTTACTGTTATTAAAGGTTCTGTTCCAAGTCCTGATAATATGCCTAAGGGCTGTCGCTTTGCACCAAGATGTCCATTTGCAAGTGAGATCTGTGTCGAGCAATTACCGGACTTAGAACAAAGTGAAGATGGAAATCAAATTCGTTGTTGGATATACACAGATGAATGGGATGGCGATCCGGAGGTGAAGGTAAATGGCTAAAGAGCTGTTAAAAGTAACTGATCTTAAACAGTACTTTCCTATTAAAGGCGGAATGCTTGGACGTACTGTTAATAACGTTCAAGCGGTAGATGGTGTAACCTTTACTGTTCATGAAGGTGAAACCGTTAGTATCGTAGGTGAGTCTGGTTGTGGTAAATCAACCACCGGGCGTGCTATATTACGTTTAGATGAACCGACGGGTGGTCAAGTTGAATTTGACGGTGAAGACCTACTTGCATTAAATAATCGTCAAATGAGAAAAAAAAGAAAGGATCTGCAAATCATTTTTCAAGATCCTTATGCATCAATTAACCCTCGCCAAACGGTTCGACAAGTATTAGAAGAAGCATTAGAAATTCAAAATGTAGTTCCTAAAGCTGAGCGTGCGGCTAAGATTGCTGAGTTAATGGAAACAGTTGGATTAGGCGCACACCAGGCGGATCGTTTTCCGCACGAATTTAGTGGTGGACAGCGTCAGCGTATTGGTATTGCTCGGGCACTATCAGTTGATCCTAAGTTAATTATTGCAGATGAAGCTGTTTCGGCGTTAGATGTATCGATCCAAGCACAAGTTATTAACTTAATGAAGAAGCTACAACGGGATTTTAGCTTAACCTATTTATTTATTTCGCACGACTTAGGTGTCGTTCGACATATTTCTGACCGTGTTATTGTCATGTATTTAGGGAAAATTGTTGAAATTGGTGACAAGACAAGTATCTTTGATAACCCACAACACCCTTATACCAAAGCATTACTATCAGCTATCCCAGTACCAGATCCTGATATAGAAACAAAGAAAGAACGTATTATTCTTCAGGGCGATGTACCTTCACCAATTAATCCTCCAGCAGGGTGTCGTTTTCATACAAGGTGCCCATTTGCAACTGATCGTTGTAAAACAGAGGTGCCTGAATTAAGAACAGAAGAGCACATGAAGGAAGGCCATCAAGGTGCTTGCCATTATATCAAAGAGATCCAAGCAGGTACACATGAGGCAAAATACTAAGTTAAACAGAGCCAGCTCCGTATTTTTAGGAGCTGGCTTCTATTTAATTCAGTCCTAAATTTGCTCACGCTTCCTCGAACTAATTGAACGATAGCATGCATCAATCGCTTTCATGTTTGCATGCGTATCTTCTACAGTAATAATCGGTTCGCTCTCCGTTAAGATAGCATGTGATATATGCTCAACCTCATCTAAGTATAAATCATTACGATAGTATTCTTCTGTTTTACAGCCTGCTTTTTCTACAATAACAACACCTTCTCCACCACGGGTATCTGGTCGAAAGGCTCTCGGCACATAAATTCGTCCCTCTGTACCAATCACTTCATATTCAGAGCGGCCAACCGTATCAAAGCTTGATTCCACTGTACCAAGCACTTTACTAGTAAACTTAAATACAGAAATGGTTGTCACATCTACATCAGTTAATTCATCAATTACTGCTTCACTATATACCGAACTCGGTTCGAGTCCAAGTATATTACGCATAGCATGAATTGGGTAACAGCCGACATCATATAAGCTTCCGCCCCCCATTTCCTTTGTCATTCTAATATTTGTATCCCGATCATGTAATTTATAAGAAAAGGTACCTCTAAAAGCTTTTACCTCACCAATAGCACGGTCATTGATAAGCTGTTTAACGCGTTGATGCTGAGGATGTAGATAATACATAAATGCTTCCATAAAAATGACACCATTCGCTTTACAAGCTTGCTCTATTTCGGAAATCTCAATCGCTGTCAATCCTGCTGGCTTTTCACAGAGAATATGCTTCTTTTTTTCAGCAGCCATAATGGCCCATTGTTTATGCAAATGATTCGGTAAAGGGATATAGACTGCATCAATGTCAGGATCATCTAATACTTCGTGATAGCTTTCATAAGCTTTCTCAATACCTAATAGGTCTGCAACCTCTTGAGCACGTCCACTTAAACTAGAGATTGCCACTACTTCAGCATTGCTTGCTCTTTTAAAAGCTGGAATAACTTCATATTGTGCAATACTAGCCGTACTTAAGATACCCCATTTTACAACTTTATTCATTGCAAGTTCATCTCCTTTTTTTTATAAAAATTAATAGTAATCGTTTTCATTTTACTATAGACATTAGTATTCGTCACTTTTTTAAAAAATCATTCAGGTCGCTTCCGAGCAAAGGCTATGAAACTAGCAAGTTATAACCTCCAGCTGGTGTTCTGTCAATAATGAAGCAGGTTTATTAGCCGCCTTGATCAGTTTTTAAATATATTGTTTCTTCAGCCAAAGTCACTAATTGCTGTGAAACAGGTTCCCTGCTATCAGTTGCATGCTTAATTTTCATAGTTTAAAACATTTCATGATAACCACCCAAATGCTATTAGTTCTTCTGCGATAGTTGCACGTCCAATAACGCTGGTGTTAAGATAAGATACATGAACTAGAATAGCAATTAGCATATACTTATTCAATTAATAGCCCAACTTTCGTATACTGAAAATAGCCCTTAAGCATTGACCGTGTTTGGGAGAGTATGTATAATGTTGTGCGCTATTTCGTTCTGAAAAGCAATGGATCAATCTTGTTAAATAACGTATGAGCATCTTCCATATCCCTATATGCTAATCCTCGCATATTCTTGCAAGTAATTATTAACAATAATTTATTTAAAATTAAAACTAACATAGGTATACGAATGAAAATGAGGTGGATAAAAATGAACAAAAAAGGATGGCTGATCTACAATAGTGGACTGATATCAAATAAATTTTCTGAAATTCATCAATGGTACATAAAAACGGCAAAAAAACATGCAATAGATCTAGTAGGTATACCGAACCAAGCGCTCATTCCCTCAGTCCTTAATAACCGATTAACAATACAACATAATGGCTTAACACCTGATTTCGTTTTGTATTTAGACAAGGATATCAGCCTTGCCAACCAACTCGAATCTATTGGCATTCCCTTATTTAATTCAGCTCAAACAATTGAACTATGTGATAATAAAATAAGCATGCACCAACAATTAGCAATGAGCAAATTACCTCAACCTGATACAATCTTTGCCCCAATGCTTTTTCAGGATATGAAGAATCCTAGTGAACATTTTCTAACTGAAGTTGAGCAGCAGCTTGACTATCCATTAGTCATTAAAGAAGCATTCGGTTCATTTGGGCAACAAGTTTATTTAATTAAGAATAGAGATGAACTGGAGCAAATGGCAAAAAAACTCATCCGTATCCCACATTTATTTCAAAGATATCTTCCTTCTAGCCATGGTAAAGATGTTCGTATCCATGTCGTGGGTGATCAGGTTGTTGCAGCCATGCAACGCCAGTCCAGCACAGACTTTAGAGCGAATATAACAAGTGGTGGGCAAATGTTTCATTTCAAACCTGACGAAAGCTTTTGCCAGGTTGCGATTAATGCTTCCAAAGCAGTTGGTGCTGATTTTTCTGGTGTTGATCTCCTTTTCGGTGAAAACGGAGAGCCAATTATTTGCGAAGTAAATTCAAATGCGCATATTAAGAATATCCATGATTGTACCGGCATTGACGTTACTGAGACAATTTTTACCTATATTTTAAACCAACTCGCAGAGAAATAGCAGACTTTTAGACTATTTAAAATCGCACGGAAAACTAATCATTAGTTAATTAGTTTTGTTCTCATACCACCAACATACGTACGGTTCTCATATACGGCGATTCAATAGCTTCCGTAAAAAGACTTCATCAATTAGTTTAGCGTAGAAAGGACACCAACAATTAAGTTGATGTCCTACCTTATACTGGTTATTATTCTGAATCTTCATCCATCTCTTCTTCATCAGTAGCTGGATCTTCTATACCTTCACTGTCCATATCATCATCTGCTTCTGGGTCTTCACCCATATCATCATCAATTACAGGATCATCGGCTGGATCTTCTACACCAGGCTCTTCAATAGCTGGATCATCAATTCCTGGTTCTTCTACTGGATCATCACCATCACCATTACACGCCGCCAAAATTCCTACTGACATTACAGACACACCTAACAATTTCAATAGCTTATTCATTTTCATTTCCTCCGTTCAATTTTTTAAAATCTAATGGTTAACGTTTATCCAAAGCGTGAGACTTAAACGCAAGTCTCAATTGTATGCGATCAGAATTTATCTAATCTATCATTCTTCTCACATTCAACTTTCCTCCTTTGTTAAAGACTTACTTAGCTATTCCACGCAAAATCAATTATTAATCATTAATTTACCCTTTTTAATCTCTTTGTAATTTTTTTGTAAAATAGTTATATCTTTGTTGTCCCTGTGAAATAGAATACTCTTGGCAAGAACAAACAGATTAATTAAAAAAAACTTGTTAAAATTATTGTTTTTGCTATACTTGAGAGATAGTAAATTATTCAAAAAGATAGTTTTTATTAATCATAGATAGGAAGATGAATATGAGTAGAAAAAGAAATGCTAACAAAAATCGTAAAAAAAGAAATTGGTGGGTTTTAACACCTTTAATTGCTATCCTTGTCTTATTTCTTGCTGTAGGTTCATACGCTGCCTATATCTATTTTAGTGTTAAAGGAAATATTGATGGTCAAATGCATGAATCCGTCTCAGCAATCGACTCAGAACGAACGCAAAAGAAATTAAACGAACGCGACAATTTAAATATTCTTTTACTTGGTCTGGACGCAGAGTCCTCAGATTCTGGACGTAGTGATGCAATTATGGTGATGACATTAAAGCCTGATGGCGATCGTATGCAATTAATTAGTATTCCTCGTGACACACGCACAACCATTATTGGTCGTGAAGACAGAGGAGAAGATAAAATAAATCATGCCTATGCATTTGGTGGTGCTGATATGGCAATTGAAACCGTTGAGAACTTTCTTGGCATTGATTTAGACTTCTTTGTTAGATTAAATATGGATGGATTGGCTGAATTAATTGATGAGCTCGGTACCATAACCGTTAATAACGAACTTGAATTTAGCCAGAGCGGCTACGACTTCCCTATCGGTCCAGTCGACATGGACGGAGCGAAAACAATGAGCTATGTTCGGATGCGTAAGCAAGACCCAGCTGGCGATTTTGGCCGTACTGAACGGCAACGTAAGGTTATAGAAGCGATTGTCAATGAGGGAGCGACTGTTGCAAACGCAACACGGATTGTTGAATTTACTGATATACTTGGTGGAAACATGGGAACGAACATGGAGTTTAATGACATGCTAACATTATTACAGCATTACCGAAATACAAGAAGAAATTTTGAAACATACCAAGTCCAAGGTTCTGGGACAATGATCAATGGTGTTTACTACTACATTGTTGATGAAGAAGAAGTTGCCAGTGTTAAAAGTATGATTGAATCCTAATAAGAAATACGCGTGCCTCAAAAGTTTGAATTACTATTCAACTTTTGAGGTTTTTATATGGACATTTTTTATCAACTCGCCCTCAGCCTCAATTTCGACCAGATAGTTGTGTTAATATCGGCGGCTCTTTTCTCCGCTTCGTTAATGCAAGTTCAAAAGTGGGAAGTGAATGATTGATTTTTGTTCTTACCAGCTAAACTAATTTTACTGATCAGATAGATTAATACCGCAATTGCCAAATTCTTTCGTTTTCGGTGCAGTAAAAAGCTAGATTTAGTCTGATAAACCATAAGACTAAATCTAGCTGAGTCAATGCTTAATTATTTCTTCTAAAAGCGTAGCGTTCACCTAAACAATAACTGGTAGCACATAAAAGATCACTGAAAAAAAATGCATAATTGTGCCTGCTAGTACAAACAGATGCCAAATCATATGATGAAATTTAAACCACCGCCAAATATAAAAGATAGCGCCAAGTGTGTACAAGACACCACCGATAATTAACAAGTGTAGCCCTCGTGTTGCAAGGTTTACTGACAGCATTGGCCAACCAATGATAATCAGCCAACCCATAATGACATACATGAGTGTTGATACAAACACAAATCGTTTGACAAAGAAAACCTTAAAAATTGTACCACCAATTGCTAATAGCCATACTGTCCCGAACAATGACCAACCGATTGGTCCTCGAACAATAACTAACAGAAAAGGTGTATAGGACCCTGCTATAAAAAAATAAATAGACGAGTGATCCAATATTTCAAAAACATTCTTTGCCTTCCCTTCTGGAAGACTATGTAATAATGTCGATGAGGTATACATTAAAACCATTGTCACACCAAATATAGTGAAGCTGACAATATGCCATACTGATCCATAAAGTGATGAGAATACAATTAACAACACTAACGCTGCACTACTCATTAGCGCTCCGACTCCATGAGTCGTTGCATTAGCGATCTCTTCACCTAATGAAAAACGGTGAGTTCCACCCATCATAGCTCCCCCCTCCTTATACTTCCAATTATGAATCGTTCAGATAAAAAAAGCAAGATACGGCTTATTGATCAATCAGTGCTTCTCTCACTAGAGTGTTACTAACATATTACACTAATTAACTAAAAACGCATCATTAACCTGTTTATGCTACCTAAGTTCTTCAAATTGACTATATCGCGTTATAGATTCCAGATAATTAATAAACATAGATACAGAAGAGATTCGCTAACACAACACACCTTGTTAGCGAATCTCTATTTAAACCTGTATTTGAACAAACGCTTACTTCACTTAAATTTGTTCGAGTAACGCATAGGCCTCTTCGGTTGATTGCACTGACAATAACTTTTCTCTGAATCCATCATCCATTAGCTTTCTTGATAACATTTGTAGAATTTTAAGGTGAGCATCGCCTTCAGACTCCTTGGGCACAGCAATTAGAAAAATCAGTTTAGATAAGCTCCCATCAACACTTTCCCAATTAACCCCCTCCTGTTTAATTCCAAATACAACCCGGGGCGCTGTTACTGTGTCAGACTTACCATGAGGGATAGCAACATTCATGCCAATTCCCGTTGTACTTTGCGCTTCACGCTCTAACAGTACTTGCTTAAAAGCTTCTTTTGAAGATAAGACACCTTCACCATCAAGTAGTTCAATCATTTCATCTAAAACTGCATCACGACTTGTCCCTCGCAATGATGTTGTTATTAATGCTCTGCTAGTAATATCCGTTAAGTGATCAATAACTTGATTGTTTGATGTTGATGCTTCTACTAAATCATCTTCATCTTTAGCATCTGAAACTTGATCATCATGAGAAGCAACATCACCTTTTAATAGCTTGATCATAAAGGCAACAACAAGAGAACCGACAGCAATTGCCACAAAAAACATGATAACATTAGTAACTGCACCTAATAATCCAACAATTGGACCACCATGAGCAACCCTATTCCCCACACCGCTCATCATCGCAATAACAGCTCCAGCCATCGAACCAACCATTATACTTGGAATAACACGTAGTGGATCTTGTGCAGCAAACGGGATTGCACCTTCGGTAATTCCAAAAAAGCCCATTGTAATAGAAGCTTTCCCAGTTTCACGTTGTTCCGGCAAAAACTTATTTTTAAACATCAAGGTAGCTAGACCTAGTCCAATTGGTGGGATTGCAATTGCAGCCGCAATTGGACCCATAATCCCGTAGTTGCCCTCAACAATCATAGCTGAGCCGAACATGAAAGCCACCTTATTTACTGGACCACCCATATCAAAAGAAATCATTGCCCCTAAGATGAGTGCGAGTAAAACAGAGCTTGTTCCTTGCATCCCTTCCAGCCAGCTTGTTAAAGAGACAAATAACTGCGCTACAGGAGCACCGATGACTAAAACAAAAATAAGACCAACAATTAATGATGAAAATACTGGAATAATAATAATTGGCATAATCGGATTCATCATTTTGGGAACTTTAATTCGCTTAATAGCTAACGCGACATAGCCAGCTAAAAAACCTGCGATAATACCACCAAGAAAACCGGCATCAGCCTCAGAGCCATAGAAGCTTCCATTTGCAGCAATGAAGCCGCCAATCATCCCTGGGGCAAGACCAGGACGATCCGCAATACTGTATGCTATATAGCCCGCTAAAATAGGCACCATAAAACCAAATGCCGCTCCACCAAGGGCTTCAATTGTGGACCAAATTGAGTCTTCTGGGATCGCAATCCCTTCTGCGCCCGGAACACCACCAATCGTTAATGCAATCGCAATTAGCAATCCACCAACAACAATGAATGGAACCATAAAGGAAACACCATTCATAAGATGCTTATAAACCGGATTCTGCTTATCATTTGCAGAACGCGTTGGCATCGAGAGACTATCATCATTGCCACGATACTCTTTAACATCACTATTTTCAAACCGCTTAATAATCTCCTCTGGCTTACGTATCCCCTCTTGAACACCAACTGCGACAAGTTTTTTTCCAATAAATCGTTCTTTTTCGACTGTCTTATCCGCAGCAATAATGACACCGTCTGCTCCTTCAATATCTTTTTGTTCTAATGCGTTTTCTACACCGACAGAGCCTTGTGTTTCAATTTTAATCTCCACACCTAGCTTATCGGCTGCTTTTTGTAGATTCTCAGCAGCCATATACGTATGGGCAATCCCATTTGGACATGAAGTAATCGCTACCAATTTCATTTTGAAAAACCTCCTTCTTTTTTCCCTTAATAAAAGTATATTCCCATTTTGAATGATAAAAATTAAGGACTTTTTCCGGAAGTTGTGGAAAGTTAGATTTTTTTAATCAACGCTGTCTTGTTCGTTATCTGTACAAGCTGATTGACAACGCTATGCTGCTCAGCTAATACCGTTAAACGTTGGTAAAGCTCACGACGATTAACACGAGAGTCTGGGCGAATAGCCAGCAGAAAGACTAACGAAACACGTTCACCATCCCAGTCTAATGGCTTTCGTAACGTTGCCACCGCAATAGCAGATTGCTCGACTAAGCTAGGGTCGCCGTGTGGAATAGCAATCCCACCTCCAATTGCGGTAGAAGCAGCCCGCTCCCTAAGTAACGCTTGATGAGCATAATCTTTAGCAACAAAACCATCCAAATATAAGCGATTTGCCAACTGTTCAATTAACTTAAAACGATGATCACTATCTACCTGAAGAAAAACATGGGCCTCATCCATAAAGTGATTAAGCTTTGATACCTTGCTTTCTAACTCTAACTGAGTAGGCTTTTTAATAAAGTCACGCAGCTTATCTTCTTCCTCTTTGTTTAACAGAGGTGAGATAAGCAGGTGTGGTGGTTGACTAAGTTCAATTGGAATTGTTGAAATTAATAAGTCTACTTGCTTTTCATTAATAAAACGAGCGAGGTCACGCTTACCTGTAGTCCCAACTATATTTGCAAAAGGAAATTTAGTCTCAAGCTTTGCCCGCAGAATTTCAGAAACGCCAACACCCATATGACAGACAATACCGATTCTGTTCTCCGGCTGCTGTGAACGATTAAGACGCTCGAAGGCAGCTTGATAATGGAGGGTTAAAAAAGCAATTTCATCCTCTGGCATGGCAAAACCAATCGCTTGCTCCATTTCGCTTAGTACTAGCATTAGCATATCAAATAAATAAGGGTACATTTTCTTAATATCCTGCACAAGCGGATTTGAAACATGGAGTTTGAATTTAAGCCGATTTAAAGTTGCATAAAAGTGTGTCTGTAATCCTTCAAGTAAAGCATCATCATCGGTAAAAGGGATATCTGTAATGCCTGAGAGACTTACTGTAAGCTCCTGCGCAAGCTGGTTAATACGTTGTTCCATTTCAACATCTAAAAATTGTTTTTCATCATCATTATTAGCTAGCTTTGCAGCTAATACGTGCATCGTCACATAGATGCTTTCAGATTTCGGAAACGTAACTTGAAAAAAATGCGCAAGCTCCTCCATTAACGGTAAAACGAATAGGAATTCTTCTTTCTCTTCAATATAGCAGATATCCTGTTCCGGTAGTTCTATTGATTGCTTAAGCTTCGTTCTTTTGATAACCAGTAGAATATGGATAACCATTCGTTCAAAGCTTTCATCAGTGAAATGAAAGATATGTTTATCTTGAAATTGCTTTAATAATTTCCTTACAACATCTAATTCATACGCTAAAAAATGATGTAGCAAGTAACCATGTAGCTGCATTTTATCAAGCCTAAGTTGATCAAGGTGAGTCAATGCTTGTCTAATTTCACGCTCAGAACCACTGATATACAGGCCGGTCTTTTGTTTAGTTATTAACAATAAACTGAAATTACTCAGCCAGTTCGCTATCTCCTTAAGTGCCTCTTTCAAAACAGATCGAGATAGATAAAATTGTTCGCATAATTCCTGTATCGAGGTTGGCTTCTGTGCCATTAGTAGTTGATACGCAATCAAAAGCCGCTCATCTTCCGAACATTCATGCACCCCAAAAGATTCATTCAGCGTGGCAATTAGCTTCTTTTTGTTTAATGAATTAATATGTAATCTAACCCCTTGACTAGCCTTTCGTTCGATTTGTGCCTCAAATACGTCTAATAAGTATGGCTGTAATTGCTTAAAGTCATTTCGAATGGTCTTTTCAGAACAATTAAATCGATCAGCAATTCTTTGTATTTGAATAAAATTACTGGGGGTATTAATAAGAAACATAAGTACTTGTTTTTGGCGTTCATTCATTTATTCAATCACTCCCCACACATTCACCTAAATAAGCAATAACATAAATTCAAATGCTTTGTCAAAAAAGACAGCTTTACGTATAAATAGAAATTAACCAACACACACTAACCTGACTGAAATTGAGGAGGGTGAAGATGAATGGCGAACAACTGGACCGCTATTATACCGTTTTTACTGGTCATTCCAATAGCCATCTATACAAAACAGGTTCTTCCAGGATTAATTGTTGGCTTATTAGTGGGTTCATTTCTCGTGGCACCACACCCCATAGCAGGGTTGCAAGCAATGATTACTTATTTAGTACAAGCTTTGATTGATGAGAATAATATTAAGATTATTCTTTTTTTATATGTCTTCTCAGGGATGATTGGTATGATCAAATTTACTGGTGGCATAAATGGCTTCGTCAATAAAGCGTCTGAACGTATTTCAACAAAACGAGATGCTCTTTTGCTTACTTACATCTCGACAATTGGAACCTTTAGTGCGCCGACCTTCCGCTTTGTAACTATTGCTCCGATCATGAAGGCGCTTTTGAAAAAGGTCAACATGTCAAGTAAGGAACTTGCATTTGTCATTGAAACGACTGCAACACCTGTTATTGTATTAATCCCTGTTGCTACTGCGTTTGTAGGTTATATGGTTTCCGTTATTCAAGTGGCTACAGAGTCAAGCGGCATAACGGCTGACCCTTATCGGTTATTTATCCAGAGCATACCATTTAATTTCTTTGCAATTGTGATTGTAATTTTAGGTGTGTATTTGAGTTTTTTTCACAAGAAAAAGGCGAATAATCATGATCGTAACCAAGAGAAAGGGACCATACAAGCGTGCTCACAAGCAACTGGTCCGATGCCAAGCCGACCACTAAATTTGTTTATTCCGATCATCTTAGTGATAAGCTCGACCATCTTTCTTACTTGGTGGGATGGACACTCACAAGGCTATTCATTCCTTGAGGCATTTATCAATGCTGATGTTCTGGAAGCTATGGTAGTTGGCTTAATGCTTACTTTCTTAATTACAACAGGCTTATACTTATTTCAGCGCTTTAATCTTGGTGATCTTATTAGTCATTTTGTTGAAGGTGGCAATGCGTTAATGAACGTCATTGTCCTCTTATCAATTGTGTGGGGACTTTCCTCGGTAACAAGTGATCTTGGTTTTTCTGAATTTGTAACTTCCTATACGAATTGGATCCCGGAATCTTTTGTAGCACCACTACTCTTCATTTTTGGGGCGCTCATTGCTTACTTTATTGGTTCCGCCTGGGGGACTTGGGGGATTCTAATGCCGTTAGGTATCTCGCTTGCAGCAAGTGCCAATGCACCGTTACCTATTATTATTGGTACTGTCTTTGCCAGTGGTTCATTCGGTGCCTTTGCTTCACCATTAAGCGATGACACGAACACCTTAGCAAATATTCTGGGCTTAACCATTATGGATTATGCTACTTATAAGTTGAGGCCAGCTCTAATTGCCGCTACCATCACAACAGTCCTTTATTTTATCGTTGGTCAATTTTTTTATTAAAAAATTAAAGGAACAGCCTTACAAAAGAAGGCCGTTCCTTAATAAATTAACCTAAATCGCAAGCATCGGCTGGCATCCAGTGGGCATCCTTGCCTGTCCATTTAACATTACAGCCAATTGGATTGGTTACAGGTACAGCAATAGGTTCGCCAGCTAAATAAGCATTCAAAGCAATCTCAAGGTCATTTTGGGTCATTCTTTCCGGCTCACGTGGTGAATCGATCCCTCGCCCGGTATAAATCAATTTACGTGTTTCATTAAACACATAGAAGTGCGGGGTTCTGAGAGCACCGTATGCTAACGCAACCTCTTGCGATTGGTCATGTAAGTACAGCCAAGGGAAATCATTTTCATTCATTCTAATAACCATGTCCTCAAACGAATCCGTTGGGTTGGTTAGCGCACTATTGGCATTGATGCCAATAAATCGTACTCCCTTGTCTTGAAATTTTTCAGCTGTTTGACGGGTAATCTGATCTGAACCTGTTACAAATGGACAATGGTTACAGGTGAAAAAAATAACGATTAGCTGATCAGTAAAATCTGCTAACTGATAGGTGTTACCATCTGTTGCAGGTAAGTGAAAATCTGGTGCTTGCTCTCCTATTTGTAAAGTAAACGACATACGCTCAGCTCCTTTTTGTTCATTGTAAACTGTTTTCGTTACCATGTCGATGAAAAGGGTTGCTAGACACAAAGACCTGCTACCTGAATAAAGTAAGTCTCCAATCAGTGAAGCCCTTTGTAATTGTTAGAGCCACAGACAAGTATGACCAAAGTGTGGCTAAAGAACGAGCTCTATACGAATCTCACTGTTAACCACCACCTGACGTACGCCGCTTCCACTTATAGTAGTGAGTGCATAGTCACTTAATCTGCAATAAATTCTGCTTATAACAGAAAGATAATTAAAGGCAGCACAGTCAATCCTAAAATAATGGTAATTACCCCTGCAAAAATCATTGCCAGGGTTGAGAACGTTACCGCCTCTTCCCCATATTCCAGTGCCCGATTGGTGCCGACAGCGTGAGCTGCCATCCCTAAAGCCAGCCCCTTTGCCATTGCAGATTGAATGTTTAGCAAATTAAAAACCAATGGACCAACTAGTGAACCTAATATACCAGTAATGATAACAAAAACAATGGTTAGAGCAGGAACACCACCAATTTCAGTTGAGACCTCAATCGCCAACGGTGTGGTGATTGAGCGTGGTAATAAACTAATCAGCAAATGCTCATCTACATTAAATAATAATGCCAATCCAAATGATGATAGAATAGCAACAATTGACCCAACCAAAACACCACAGATGATTTGGACAAAGTATTGTCTTAAAAAGGCAATATGCTTATACATTGGTATCGCAAAAGCAATGGTAGCCGGCGCTAACATGTGCGTTAATACTACTGACCCTGCTGTATAGGTATTAACAGAGATAGGAAGCAGTTGGATAACAATAATGATTAAAGCAGGCGTAAAGATTAAGGGATGAAACAAGAGGATTGGAAAGCGTCGTGCCAGCATACGTGAGAATCGATACAAACCAAAAGTTAATAGTGTAATGAAAATAATTGTCATGATTGGTTCACCTCCCATTTCTCGATTAATAAAGCCGTTACACCCAGCACAATAATTGTACTAATAGCAATGATTAGGACAATAAAGAAGCCTTGTACACCTGCTAACTCATTATAGTTGACAATCCCAACAGCGGATGGGATAAAGAACAACAATAGTTCTGCCATTAACCACCTGCCGCCCTCCTCGACCCATTCAATCTTGACAAGCTTAACAAGTAAAGCAAAAAATAAAAGTAATAAGCCAACAATTGTCGTTGGCAACGGTATTGGCAGAAACGCTTTTACACCGATAGCAGCAAAGAAAAATATATGGATAATGGCAACTTGCACAAGAATTCTAATAACTTTATTCATTTAAAATCTACCTTTCACTATTACATATATTTCCATTAGCAATTTAGCTAAATTAACTGAAAAGACAGCAAATTTGACGAGCTCCCTACTATCTTCCCCTAAATCATGATACACTTTAATGAAGAAAATGACTAGAGGTGAATAAACCTGGCTAATTTTTCACTCGAGTATATTCCAATTAACCGAAGAACCACATATATCCCACTGCTACTGCTAGCCGATGAGGACGAAGCAATGGTTGCTTCTTATATTAATAAGGGCGATTTATTTGTCATTACAAAAGCAGACGAGGAAGTTGGTGCAATACTATTTGTCAAGCACAACCATCATACAATTGAATTAAAGAATATAATTATTAACCAAACTAATCGTGGCCGGGGTTACGGAAAGGCTGTCATTAATGAATTGACGCCTTTTTATCAGCAGCAGGGCTATAGATGCATGGCCGTAGGGACAGCTAATTCAAGCATTGATAATATCGCTTTTTACCAAAAAGCAGGTTTTCGCTTAACAACTATTAAACGTGATTTTTTCCAACAGTATGCACAGCCCATTTACGAGCATGGCATCCGAGCAAGAGATTTATTATGGTTTGAGAAACTTTTGTAAAGCAGGTGTTAACTATTGCGCGCACAGAAATTTGCCGTACTTATTTTTTCTATTATAGCAATTACTATTTTAATCATGCTTGTTTTGTTAAATGAGCGACGCTTTGCCTCTTTTCTGCTTGTTCACCAGCAACCAATAGCCGCACCATACCAGTTGCTTACAAAAATGGATGCGAGACTAGAATCAATTAGCGCAAATGACGAGACAACTGACCCAATTAATAATCAAGAGCTTGTTGATAACTATCAGCCAGAGTCCTATACTACCATGTATGTCGATGCTGATTCACTTAATATAAGGTCTGGACCAGATACAACATATAGCGCTGTAGGCATTGTCTTTCGCAACCAAGTCGTGGAGGCTGAAGTAACTGGCACATTTGACGGCTGGCTCTATATTAGAACTGAAGAATTTGAAGGCTTTGTTAGTGATAGCTTTTTGGCTACTGATGCAGTCGATAATAATGGTGAATAGCAACTAAATAGTCAATTACCAACTCAACTTTCGCATCAACGTAGTAAAATTCAGCTAAGCAATGGGTGAGACTCGTGTGGTAATAGAATGAGCTGAAGATTCACTTTTGTGGCGTGTCTATCTTCACACAGCGGGGGATGCTAGGCTAAACCCGTCACCTCCTATCACAACGTCTAACCTGTAGACCCAAAGCCAGCCTTGCGGAGAGCAAATCCATTGCTTTTAGGAACAACATAGCGCGCCAAACTGATAAGAAAGTCAACAGCGGTAGCGCATACCGCCTCTCCCAAACACCTTCAAGGGTTTAGGACTATTTTCAGTGTGCGGAAGTTGAGTTACCAAGATATACAAGGCATTGATTTTTTGGTAAACTAGCTATAGGTAAGGAGGGCTAAACTTGATTAATAAAAACTCACCCATCCCCATTTATTATCAAATTGAAGAATATATAAAAAAGAAAATAATCGCTGAAGAATTAATGCCTGGAGATGCTTTATCATCCGAGCGAGAATTTGCTGAGCAATTTAATATAAGTCGCATGACTGTGCGCCAAGCGATTAATAATATGGTTAATGATGGGCTTCTATTCCGCCAAAAAGGGCGTGGGACTTTTGTTGCCGAACAGAAAATTGAACAAGATCTATCCAGCTTAACAAGCTTTAGCGAGGACATGCGTAAGCGTAATCAGACCCCTTCAAATCAATTAATTAGTATTCAATTAATTAATCATCAGCCCGCAATTAGTGAGAAATTAAGAGTTGGTAGTAATGAACCAATTTATGAAATAAAAAGATTACGATTAGCAGATGATGAGCCCATTGCCTTGGAAACAACCTATACACCTGAGAAAATAGTTGGTCATATTGACGAAAAACAAGCAGAACAATCGTTCTACACCTATATTGAGGAACAGCTACAATTAGATATTTCCTATGGTTTGCAAACTATTGAGGCGTCTATTGCCAACAAGGATGAAATGAAATATCTGAAGGTTAAAAAGGACGACCCTATCTTACTCATGCAACGTACCTCTTATTTGAATGACCCTCACCAAACGCCAATTGAATATGTCAAGAGTGCCTACCGGGCAGATAAATATAAATTTAATATGAAAATGAAAAGATGAAGAGCCACATGCTCCTCATCTTTTTTTAAAAGCGATAATGAATGGAATCCTTATACTGCTCAAACAGCATTTTATTTCTAGCATCGCCACCGTCTAAATTAGCACTATACAAAATTGGTGGCGGTGTATCCCCTAATTCCACCAGCTTCCGGACAACCTCTGCCACAATTGTATTAACAATCGTGGCACCAATGACTGTTGATGTTGGGGCGACCTTTTGATCTAGGCCAGGTAGTTCAACTGTTGCATCGCCGATATCACCATGGTTATCAATGACAATATCACAATAACGATAGAGATTATCACCGCTTGGGTGTCTTGATGAAACCGTTTTTGAATAGCTCAAATTGGTGATACCAATTGTTTTTACACCCTTTTGCTGGGCTATCATCGCCATTTCAATGGTAACAGGGTTACGTCCAGAAACTGAGTGAAGGATCAAGACATCCCCTTCTTTGAAAGGTGTCTTAGCAGCTAACTGCTCACCATAGCCAACCATACGCTCCATCTTACTCGTATGCGTGACAGGCTCGGTATCAAGCATAATTTCCCTTCCGAATATTGGGTTAATATTAATTAATCCACCAGCTCTAAAGTATAGTTCCTGGGTTAAAATGCCGGCATGACTTGCCCCAAAAGCAAAGATCGCACACTTCTTATTAATCGCTTCTGTTATTAATTCTGCGGCTTGATTAATTTGTTCATGTTGCTCTTGCTCTACTGTATGGAGAATTGTACGAATCTTATCAAAGTATTGAAACATGGTTATCCAGCAACTCCTGAAAATAGATTAGCTAACCAGCTTGCAATTGGACCAAACAAAGAAAAGTCGTTACCGCCAAAGACAAGCATCCAATTTTGAATCGTCGAACTGTAGACAATAACCGATATCCCCATTAAGCCAACCATAACAATAGAAGCAACTGCTGTCCCAATGATTGCGCCACGCTGACCACCTTGGCCTTCACCAATAACTGCTGCACCACCACATTCAAAAAATGAAGTGATAACCAATGGTATTAGGATGACGCCAAAAATATTAAAGGTGTTAGCAATGACAATCATAATGGTTGACGTAATCATTGCAGCAATAAATCCAATAATAACAGCGTTAGGCTTATAGTTAAAGATAATTGGCACATCTAACGCAGGAACTGCACCAGGAATTAACTTCTCAGAAATACCTTGGAAGGCTGGAATGATTTGATTAATCAGCATCCGAACACCATAAAGCATAATTAACAAGCCCGCACCAAAGGTTAAGCCTTGATTAATGCCAAGGAAAAAGGCATTTTCCCCCTCTGCTGCAATAGAGGGCTCAATAAACCAAACAACAACATACATTAAAAAGACAACAATGCCACCCGTAATAGAAATTTCTCTAAAAAACGATAGATTCTTCGGTACATTTAAATCTTCAGTTGAATTTGCTTTATTTCCAAACCGTTTTGCAACAAAGCCCGACACTAAGCTTAACACGCCAGTTGGGTGGCCAATCAGGAAGGATTCATCCTCAGTAACTGCCCAGACATATTTACGCATTAACCACGGCATAAATGACCAATATAATGCTGAAAGAACAGCACCAAATACAATTAACGTTACGCCACTTAGACCACCTTCAACACCTGCGGCCACAAAAATAAATGGGAACCACCAAAGCATGTGACCCGTTAAGAAAATGGTTTTTACTTTCGTAAAGCGTGCGATTAATAAATGAAGAATTAAGCCTAGAAACATCGCCAGCCCTACGTCACCACCATATGATGCCGTGAATGTTGCATCATTTAACGTTTCACCAACTGCAATATCTCCTGCCACTACTTCTTGAAAAGCAGCATTAATCGGTGCGATTGTACCAACAATGAGCCCAACCCCTGCATCTAGAATGATCATACCAAAGGCTGCCGTTAAGGCGCCTTTAATAATTTCGGCAATATTTTTCCTTTGTACAATTAAACCCAGCATTGCAATTAAGCCTAATAGTATCGGCGGGTTCCGCAATATATTGTCTGTAACAAAGCCCATTTAAAAACCTCCTCTTATTGTAAACTTATTCTGTCTTACCTTTGCTCAAGAAAGGCATCGACAGCTTGTCCCACTTCCGCTTTATCCATGTACCGTTTAATGGAAAAAACCGGACATTTAACGCTAGACTTTAGCTCTTCGCCTAATTCAAATGAAGTAAAGACCGCATCTGCATCTGTTCCCTTTGCTGAGCTGACGTCAGTATTTTCAACCTCACACTCAACGCCGCGCTCCTTACAAGCTTTTTCAATCGACATTTTTAAAACCATTGATGACCCAACACCAAAGCCACAAACTGCTAATAATTTCATCATAACCCTCCTTTCCCGTTATTATGTGAAAGAGATTTTCTCTCTATTCAACCTGTTAAAAGCTGATGAATATCATCAATGCTCCCATTGATGAATTGTTGATAATTGTCTTCGTCAGCTAACACTTGCGAGATCTCTCGCAACGCACCAATATGACTGTCTGCATCCTCTGCTGCTAACACTAACAATACTGTCACTGGATTTCCCTTCAAGTCTACCGGCTCTGTTAATTTTAGTAATGCCATACCAAGCCTATTAACACCATTCCCCGCTTCAGCATGTGGTAAAGCAAAATAATCCATTAAAACAATGTATGGACCATTCTGCTCCACACTTTTAATCATATTCTTAACATAGGTTTCCTCGATAAAGCCGAATTTCAATAATGGTTCACTAGCTAACTCAATCGCTTTCTCCCAGCTAGCAACTGACTTAATCTCTTGAATGTGGGATTTAGGTAATAATTCTGCTAACAATTTGGGCACCTCCTTAATGTAAACGCTTCTACATATCCATTATAACGACAACATATATAGTTGTCTATACCAGTTGACACAAAAATTAATTTGTCACTGTTCCTATTTAATTATACCCGATTTAACTTGTTACAGTACAAAATTGTTAGATTTTTTGACAAAAAAAAGCTAGGAAAGAATCCTAGCTCATTTTCTTCGACGGTACAGAAAAAGTGTAAGTGGTGCGAAAATAATAATGATAATGACCGAAGATAAAAACACCAAACCGATATTCGCTAGCTCAACATTCCCATGCATCAGACCTCTAACTGCATCAACAAGAATAGAAACCGGATTGTACTTAACCACATTTTCTAGGAACGTTGGCATTGTAGTTGGGTCAACGAAAGCACTACTTAAAAAGGTTAACGGAAAAATTACCATCATGCTCAACATCATTAACGATTGTTCCGAACGCATTAACAAAGCCAACGTATTCCACACCCAAGATAGACTAAAGCAGAACACTAGAATTAAGGCAATTGCGCTAATAACACCTACTACCCCACCCTGTGGTCGGAAACCTAATAAAAGCGAAAAACTAACCATCACTGTCGATGCAATTAGATAGCGAAAGGAGTCCACTAGTAATGATCCGAGTAATGATGATGGAAGCCAAATTGGTAAGGTGCGCAGGCGATCAAAAAAGCCCTTTTGAATATCTTTGTTTAAATCCATTCCCGTATACATGGTAATTTGTGTGACTGTTTGGACAAGTATCCCTGGTAAAATAAATTGTAAATATTCACGAGACGAACCTGCAATGGCACCGCCAAACAAATAAGTAAACATTAATAGAAACAGGATTGGTAGTGCTGCAACGTCAAGTAATTGCTCAGGGTGTCGTTTTATTTTTAATAGCGCTCGCCATGAGAAAGTTGTAATTGCATAAAGCGGATTTGGTGGTTCTGGACGTTCCTGTTTGGTTAAGACTGCTCGTAACTGATTCGTATTGATTTTCGATTGTTTCATTGTCTCTCCCCCTATCTTTCTTCTGTTAATGCTAAAAAGACTTCATCAAGACTTGGCTGACCAAGGGAGAATTCAGGTACTTTAATCCCAGCTTGCCCTAATTCTACGAGTAACTGTGTTGCTATCTGTGGTTGCTTAAGCTTGATCCTGAGCTCTCCTTCCTTCGCATCTGTGATCTTTTCAATGTCTTGATTACCTGCTAATAACGAACGTGCATGCATGAGGTCAGCTTGATTCGCTAGCTGTAAAGTTAGCACGCCTGAACCAAGCGACGATTTTAATTGAGCAGCTGTCCCCTCTGCCACGATACGCCCTTTGTTTATAACAGCAATATGGTCAGCGAGTTGATCCGCCTCTTCTAAATACTGTGTTGTTAATAGTATCGTTGTACCTGCCTCTGCTAAGGCTTGGACGACTTGCCAAACCTGACTCCGACTGCGAGGATCCAGCCCTGTTGTCGGTTCATCTAAGAAAAGTAACTCCGGTGTAACAATCAGACTTGCTGCAATATCTAGTCGTCGACGCATCCCGCCAGAATAAGTCTTGACTTGCCTCTTTGCTGCATCATCAAGGCCAAATGATTCAAGAAGCTCACTGGCTCTCTGCTTTGCTTTTCCAACTGAAAAACCTAATAACCTTGCAATCAAGATTAAGTTCTCTTGACCAGTTAAGGCTTCATCGATAGATGCATATTGACCGGTTAAACTAATACGCTGTCGAACAGCTTTAGACTGCTTGATTAAATCATAGCCAAATAAGCTTGCTTCGCCTTGATCTGGTTTAATAAGTGTTGCTAGCATCCGAATGGTCGTCGTTTTTCCTGCACCATTTGGTCCTAAAAAAGCAAAAATCGATCCTTTTTTGACAGTTAAATCAATGCCATTTACTGCTGTGAAATCCCCATATGTTTTCTTTAATTTTTTTGCTTTTATCGCATACATCGAACGTCACCCCATCAATAAATTTGTAAAGCTAATCTTTTTTCACTTACCCCTCTAATTTACTACATTCATGCAAATGCTAAAGTTTGTACTATTATAATTCTTTATCAATTTAAATTTCACAATAAAACCTACCATGTACTTTAATGTTTAGCTATAATGTTAATCTAAGGATTATTTAAATAGGAGCTGATCCTAATGAAGGGGATTGAGATTGCTCGTGCTTGTCATGTAAGTACAAGTACGCTAAAGCATTATGAGGAATGGGGTTTAGTACCAGAGGTAAAACGAGCAGCTAATGGTTATCGACAATACTCAGTACTTCACTTTGCCTACTTCAAATGTATTGTCAATTTAAATATTGGCTTTGGTATGAAGCTTGTCCGCGAGTTTATGCCATTAGTTCAGGCTGGGGAAATTGTTAAGGGACTCTGGCTCATTAATGAGCAGCACGCTCGATTACAAGAAGATAGAGCTGCAGCTGAGCATATTGTCCAGTTGCTTGATCTAGATGAGGTCGAATGGTTTTCGAAAAGTAGAACGAAGAAGAGCTGTTATAAGATTGGTGAAGTTGCTGGAATAGCACGGGTTGCTACTTCCGCCATTCGACATTGGGAAAAGGAAGAGCTTATTAGCCCATTAAGAGATCAAGAAAGCGGTTATCGTTATTACACTCCTGAAGATATTAAACGCATCTTAATTATTCGCACCGTGTCAAAGGCAGCATGGTCGTTAGCTGTTGTTCGTGAAGTATTAGCAGAGACAGAAAACAATCATTTTAAACGAGCAAAAGAACTGGCACAAAAAACATTGCATTATATTGACGAGAGTTTAGTAGCCAGAGCTAAAGCAATGCCAGCAGTCAATGAACTGCTAAGCTTGGTCACGACTGAAGACTCTCTTTGGCAGATCCCACAACTCGGTAGCTATGGTTATTATCGTTAGGTCCAATGCTGATCTTATAGTATTAATTAACGCATTAGAAGGCGAGGTATAGCATGAACCCATTTACTGAGAAAGTGATTGAGCTTATACAAACGATTCCAAGTGGCACAGTTAGAAGCTACGGTGATATCGCAAAGGAAGCTGGCAATCCACGAGGAGCTAGACAAGTGGCACGAATCCTCCATTCATCAAGCAAAAAATACAATTTACCTTGGCATCGAGTTGTTAATGCACAACACCAAGTATCTCTTCCAGCAGGCGAGGCACGGGATACACAAATTCTCAGATTGCGGCAGGAAGGTGTCAATGTTACTAATGGCGGGAAGATTGTTTATTAACCATCTCCATACACGTTAAAAGATAAACCCCAGAAGTTAGCTTTATTTAGCTAACTTCTGGGGTTTATTATGCCCACAATTAACTTGCAATACTGATAAGTAGCGAATATGGGTTAGCTATTTTCTCATTTTATAAATGACATTGGCAACTGATTCAACCTGTGTCCCAACGACAACTTGGATGTTGTAATCATCAATAACATTAATACCAGGTACACCTGTGCGTTTAATTCTATTCTGATCAACTAATGCCATATCCTTTACCTCTAGCCGCAAGCGCGTAATACAGTTGTCAACTGACACTACATTGTCATCACCACCGAGCGCTTGATAGATCACTGTTGCCATGGTTTTGTGCTTATCTGGAGCACGACTAGAATCAGCACCAACTTCATCGTCCTCAGTTTCCTCGATGCCACGACCTGGTGTTTTTAAATCAAACGTTATGATCACTACCCGAAAAACAACATAGTAAATAATTGCAAATACAAGTCCCTGTATAATTAGCATATAAGGATTGTTAGCTAACGGTAATCGTGAGCTGAGGAAAAAATCAATAAACCCAGCACTAAAACCGAACCCCGCTGTCCAATTAAACAGCGCAGCTACCATAAGTGATACACCGCTTAATAAAGCATGAATTAAAAACAATACTGGAGCGGCAAACATAAACGAAAACTCAATCGGCTCTGTCACACCCGTAAGAAATGCGGCAAAAGCAGCGGCAAACATTAATGCTGCCACCTTCTTTTTATTTTCTGACTTTGCTGTATGATACATTGCTAAACAGGCAGCTGGTAATCCAAACATCATCACTGGGAAGAAGCCAGCCTGATACATACCTGTTACACCAAGAACGCCTTCACCAGACCAGAATTTACCGATATCATCAATGCCAACCATATCAAACCAAAACACCTGGTTTAAGGCATGGTGTAAGCCAGTCGGAATAAGTAATCGGTTAGCGAAACCATATATCCCAGCACCAAAGGCCCCTAAACCACTAATTGCTTCACCAAAATTTACGAGTCCCTCGAATACGACTGGCCATATAAAGAACATAATAGCCGATACACCTAACATGGATACAGCTGTCATAATTGGGACTGAGCGTTTCCCACTGAAGAATGCAAGAGCATCTGGTAGCTTGACCTGATGAAAGCGATTATACATAACGGCTGCAACAAGACCAGAGATCATTCCAACAAACGCATTTCCAATACTGTCAAAAGCCGGTGATACTGCTTCACTTCCTTGCAGCAGAGCCACTCTATCAGGTGATAATAAGTTGGTAATAATAAGAAAGCCAATTAGTCCACTAAGCGCTGCCGATCCATCTTTCTCTTTAGACATTCCCAGTGCAACACCAACAGCGAAAAGTACTGGTATATTATCTATTATTGATGAACCCGCACCAATTAAAAAAGCTGAAATAGCATTGCCCTCTCCCCAACCACTAGGATCTAACCAATAGCCAAAACCCATTAAGACAGCAGCTGCCGGTAAAACTGCTACGGGTAGCATCAGTGATCGCCCAAGCCTTTGTAAGTATTTCATCATTTTTTTAACCCCCATTCTATTTCTTACAAATAGACTAGCATTATATAACAGCAGTCGTCTATACCAATGTAACAAAATCTAACATATTAGTAAACGGTATCAACTTAATTGTTTGGAGAAAAATAATATTTTTATTTTCCTTCTTTTTTTTGATAAAATATGCGAATATTATCCCTTTATACGCACAACGAAAAGGGACACACTTAAGTGTATCCCTTTCCTACTATACTTTCTTCCGTTTCACAAACTTCAACATGACTCCACTCACCATTAGGACGAAACCAGCAATTAACCAATTAAAGGTACTGCTTGCTGTATTGGGAAGGGCTTCTTTACTATCCTCGCTCGTCCGATCCTCAACGGTAATGTTATCATCCCCATCTTGATCACTTGATGCTTTCCCTTCGTTTCCTCCAACTCCATTTCCCCCACCTGGATTAGGTGGAGTTCCACCACTTCCATTTCCACCATCTTCTTCATCAGGATCAGTCGGTGTGGTCACTTCCTCAGCCAATTCGATGATTGTAAAGGTACTAAACTTTTCAATGGTAAAGGCTAGTCCAACTGGATTGCCTTGCTCATCATAAACAAGCTCTCCTTCAGCTACTACTATCTCACCATCACTATGCTCAATATAGACTCGAAGATTATTAAGATTAATTCCGTCATAAAAAACATCTGCTAATGGGAGCATAATTGTTGTTTCAAAGCCCTTGTAGTTTGTTTCAATCTCTACTGGAGCACCTAATATATTTATTTTTCCATGTTTACCATATAGTTGCTCAAGCTCTTGTTGTAATGGCAGATGGTTAAGAGCCCGGTTTACTAACTCGATTTGCTCACCTTGCTCATTGACTGGCACAAGACGGAAATATAGTTCATTACTGGTCGCTTGTAGACGAGCAATTTGTTCAGCAGACAAATAGATTTGACCATAGTCAGTGTGAATCTCCAATCCACCCGTCAATGCTGCTAATACATTTGCAGGAACCTCAACTGCTAATTCATCTGCTGGATTTATAACATCGTTAGGTAGGAAAATACGGATTGTACCAGCTCCAGCTTCTTGAACCATATCACTCGTTAAAATCAACTTGTTAATCTTATTAACTACCTGTGTATTAGATTGATCAAGTAAGTTAATCCGCTCAATCGCTGCAAACTGCTTGGTATTACTGTTTGAGCCAATATTAACCGGCCGTAATGTTTGTTCAGTAAACTTATCTCCAATTTGCTTACTCTTTACAATTAGCAAAAAGCTCTTCTCAATTTGCTGCTTACCATTGGTCAGGGTCGCCGTAAGAATACTTGATTGATCACGCTGTTGACGATTGGTAATTGCTTTGCCATTAGCAATGCCAATAACCTCCGGCTTTGTCGATGACCAATTAATAATTGAACCGTAATTTCCTTTGTTCAACGTAATAAACGGACGCGTGATGCTCTCCCAGGTATCATTGTCTGCAAAGTGAAAAGCTTGATCTCTTGTTAAGCTAATCATGTCGACATACAATTCATGTAATGTGCGCATTTCCGTTTGGTTACTTTCATTGGTAAGTGTTAAAATTGCCGCATCAATAGCCTGATTTGTTTGTTGCTGAAATTTATTTTTTTGGGTAGGTGCATCTGCTGCTGAAAGCTCTAAAATCGCCTTACCAATTAATGCTTTCTTTGCAAGCTCCTGTTCAGCTGCAGACTTATTTGACTTAGCAATTGCTTGTAGAATTAAGTCAATATCTTTAGCCCTTGTCAGTTTGACTGTTGGCTGATCAGATAACAGTTTATCGACAAATGCCGTAAATACGTCAGCTCGGTCTGTCTGAGTTAGCTTTGCTTGCTCAATCAAATTAGTCACAAGATATGCCATTGGCATTGTCTTAATTTCACCAATTTGTTCTATGATTGCCGTTTTCCAAAGTTGGTTAACCTCTTGATTTAGCTTTTTCGTCATTTCAGCTAAACCGTTGGTAAGTTGAACAATCTCATTTGTTTGCTCAATTGTACTCGTTTCAAGAAGCGAAGTTAATGTCTTATCAAGCTGAATAGTATTCACATAAGTTGGTTCAGTTTGATTACCCTGGATTGCTTGGTAATTAACTATTGCCTCAGTTGCTGCTTTGCTCACCTTTTGCGCATTTTGAGCAGCCTCAAAATGATTATTATGCTGATCAAGTAACTGCGCTAGCTCCAATAAAGCGTTTGTTTGTTCAATAATGGTTTCTGTACTAGGCTGCTCTAGTTCAAGCTCATGCTTTAACTGCTCCGTCGCTTGTTTTGTCTGGTCAAAAATATAGCTTGCATACTCACCATTCAAGCTTTGGTGACGTTCCACATGTTGCTTAGCAAGTTCAATTGCTGTCTCTGCTGCTTCTATCGCATTGGCTAATTCTTTTGCTTCGCTTGCAGCATTTAATTGTGCAATTGCTTGATCAAGCAATTGCGTCTGCTCTTGGATAAATTGTTTGTCTAATGGCTTGGTATCTATCGCTGTTGTTAAAATATCCTTTACTGCTAAATAGTCCAAATAGACAGATGTTTCTTCATCCCCGCCAGCATTTTGATAGCGTTGTTCAGCAGATTGTCCTTTAGATAGTGCTGCTTCAGCGGCTGCTAACGCATTAGCCAGCTCCTTGGCTTCGCTTGCTTGCTCTAACGCTTTTGTTGCTTCTTCTAGCTGCTTAGCTTGCTGTAAAATATCCTCTTTATTTTGCGGGTCAGCCGTTAGCTTAGCTTCAAGTTCACTAACTGCTTGGCTAAACTCCTGATAAACTTGTTCTTTCAGCTCGCCTGCAGCAGCTTGATAACGTGCATCGGCTATTTTAGCCAATTGTTGAATAACTTCTGCTTCATCAAGAACTTGGTCAAGTAGCTTTTGTTCAATCAACTGTTCTAAAGCCAAAATCGCTTGCTTTAAACTTGCTGCTTTCATCAAAATATTCTCTTTATTTTGTGGTTCAGCGTCTAATGCTGTTGCTAATTCTGCTTGACTTGTTTGCAGGCCAAGATAGGTTTCGTCAGTTAAATCGAACGCAAACGATTCATAGCGTGTAGTGCTGTCCGACGCAGTGTTCAAACTTTGCTCTGCTGCTTCAACAGCGTCTTGTAATGGTTTGCCATCATCAGTTGGTCCTACAATCGATGATTTTACTACCCGATTCTGATCATTAACTTCAACAACTTCAATATAAGAGCCGTTTGTCGCTTCAAGCTCATGACTAGCTTGTTCATCTAATGGCGTCCAACCAGAGGGATCAATCATTTGATTCTGATTCAATGGCACAGTTTCTTGATCGTGAACCCGATAGTATCGCATATTCTCTTCAGGTAATGAGTCGGGTAAAGTTAGTTGAACATAGCCTGGTTTAACTGGGCTAAACGGTTGTAAAGTTAAATTAATCGATTCTGCTTGTTCACCCTTTTTAATCACGAGGGTGAAGGTTTTTTCAGTCTTGTTACCATCCTTCTCAATAGTTGCGGTTAAGACAATCGTTTCATCTTCTGTTGTAAATGATGGCTTTGTGATTGTACCAGTCAATACATCAAAGAATTCCGGTTTATCAACTGACCAAGTAATGGTCTCGCCATCTTTTGTCTCAGTTACGAGTTCAATATCCTTTGAGACATGATTGCTGTCATCTTGATCAGCAAATTTAATTAACGGCTCTGTTTTAATGGGTTGCGTTACTTTTACTTCTTCTTCATTCGCATTTTTCACTTCAATTTCAATCGTTTTGGTTGTATTTTCATGACGCGGTGCATTGCTCGAGTATGTAATTAATCGAGCTGCTTGTTGTACAACAACATCAGAGATGACATTTCCAAAATATCTAATATTATCAATGTAAAGCGATGCGCCCATTAATCCTCCGCCCGTTCCATCATAGGAACCACTGATAAATTTAAAGCGGTATTGCCCATCATTTGGAATGCTCGCAGTTGTCGTTGTCCACGCTTGTGTTCGACCACGCCCATAAAATAATCGTGTCTCTACCCCAGTATTTTCGTTAACTAAAAAGGCATAAACATCATAATCATCCCCACCATTTACAGCAGACCAATCTAAGGCAATTGTATCGTTCTCATAGGCATAGAATGAATCACTTATTGCCCACGGACCGTGGAATACTGCAAAGTTAGGCTGAACCAGATTAAAGGCACCACGCGTCTCGTTAACCCAATATTCAGCCTCTAATCTTAACGCATAAGCCCCAGTTGATTTCTGACTTGCCTGCACTTCAAATTGCATTCTAAAGCTACTATTATATGAAGGATTGAGTGTTCCTTGGGTACCACTTTCTAGTGGACTAACCACATATTTATCAAGGGTAATATCCCAACCATTAATCCGATGCTTAGCCCCCATATCACTCGGCTGCGTAATAATTGCACGTTGTACATCTTCCTCAAACCCTGCATTAACTAATGGTGTTGAGAAATCAATCTGAATCGGTTGTCCATTTGCTCCATTATAGGTCGCGTTAACCGTACCGATAACTCGACTACTACCACCCTCTCCCAAATAAACAGTTGTACCAACAATGGATACGATCCCAGCTTCAGATGATGGCGAACTGGATTGAATAACGGAAAGCTGGTCAGTAGCTTCACTATTTGTAATTGTGAAACGAACATAACCATCACCGTATGATCCTCCCCCGGTAATCTCAATATTGGGTGCAACTTGAACGTCCCCATCACCTTCTTGATAATCAAGCGGTGGTAAATTTGTAATCGTTGGTGCTGCAGCAGTCACTGTTAAAAGCCGTAACGGTGTTTGCAATGGCGAAACTCCAATTAAGACAATTAACAAGACAACTAATAATTTCTTAAACAATTGATATGATAATTTCATTTCCTCACCCCTATTTAGTTCTAAAAACCCATGACCATCAACCTTTTTAAATAAAAAAATAAAATAAGTCATCCTTTTAACCTATTAAATCATATAAATTGTGAACAAAATAGTGACTTTTTGTCACAATTATTTTATTTTGTCAGAATATGCGGTAAAATGATAAGTAACATAGAATCTTGCAGATAGTGGTGATCACATTGAATAAAACGCGTATTTTTATTACCGATGATCAAGAGTTGATCAGAACTGGCTTGAAGGAGTTTATTGAATTACAGGACGATTTGGAAGTGGTGGGACTTGCTAGAAATGGGCAAGAGGCCGTTGAACAGTTGGCTATTATTGAGGCAGATGTTGTATTAATGGACATTAAAATGCCGATTATGGATGGAATAGAGGCTACTAAACTATTAAAATTAACCCAGCCTAATCTGATTGTTTTAATTCTTACAACATTTAATGAAGAGAACTATATTGTGCAAGGACTAGCTAATGGTGCAAATGGATACATATTGAAGGACAACAATTTTGATCAATTATTAAAGAATATTCGTGATGCTGCAAATCACCAGTATTATGTACCCTTTGAAATAGCGGAGAAGCTAGCTAAATTTGTCGTTACGCTTAGTGACGATGCGCATCAAGGCAGGTTGTTAACAGCACTTGACCCTTATCACTTTACTGCTAGGGAACGAGAAGTGTTATTACTTTTATTAAAACGTTATAGCAATAGTGAGATCGCTGCCAAGCTCTTTTTAGGTGAAGGCACAGTAAAAAACTATTTATCAATCATTTATCGAAAGCTTCATGTGAAAAATCGTAAGCAAGCTCTCGAAATATTAGAGCAGCTTCAATAAGAACATACTAAGATTAGTGGGCAAGATCATCGCCGGATGATCTTGCCCACTAATCTTAGTATGTTTTCAATTAAGTTCGAGAGGTAAGGTAAAGTAAAAAGTACTGCCCTCTCCCAGTTGACTGACAACCCCAACAGTGCCACCGTGCTGTTCAATAATTGCCTTTGAAATAGCAAGCCCTAAACCAGTTCCTTCTGTTACGCCTTCTCGATTGCTAAAAAAACGTTCAAATACATGCACTTGGTCATCCCCAGATATGCCAACACCGAAATCTCTAATTGAGACCTTTAAAAACTGATTGCTTTGAGAACTTTCCAATTCATACGAGATTTTTAACAAATACCCTTTTCCTCTACTAAACTTAACCGCATTTTGCAGGTAATTTTCTATAACCTGTTCTATCCGAGTCTGATCAATAAACAGCGTATAATCTTCTAGATCTAGCTCTTTTTTATATTCCCACTCCATTCCTTGATCTAATATACTTTGCTGGCATTTTCTATTATTATTTTGTACCCACCCTTCTGCCGGTACCCGCTCATAATAGAATGATAAATGCTTTAATTCAAGCTTCGATAAATCAAACAAATCATTAATTAGCCGTTTCATATAAAGGAGCTTTTCATCGAGTGCTTGAAGACGTTCACTGGCATCCTGTGACAAATCTGTTTTCTTCATAAGATGTAGATGTGTTTGAATGCCAAATAGGGGGGCACCTAAATCATGAGCGATATTGGTCAACAATTCTCCTCGCTGTCGCTGCAACGAATTTAATTCCTTATTCATCATTAACAACTCACTTGTGCGCTCCACAACCTTATCTTCTAAATTAGCTGTTAGTTGAATAAGTTCACTATTCAACTGTTCATTTCTTTCAAATGTTAACCCATATCGGTAAGAAGAAATCATTGCTCTAAAAATTAAAAAAGAAAAAATACTATAAGAAAATAGGTTAACGGTATCGATGACATTTGTGACAAACAAGGTATCGTTGATAATACCAACTACGCCGATCATTAAGCCAATAAGGTAGATGACCGACCCTGGCCGTTTCCGAAACGTGGCAATTATCCCAACATAAAAGATATAGTAACCAAGTAACAGGACCATAATCAAAACATGAATATTTATTAAATTGGTAAACACGCGCGTTGGTGTAAAGAGAATAAATGTAGAAACAACAACGATAAGCATGATTGACAAGTTTGCAACGGTCCCATTAACTTCAGCTTGATAATTCTTCTTCAGATATAGAATAAGCGCAATAAAAATAAGCAACGGTGTAATGTATTCAATCTTCATCATGACCTGCCAATCTATTTCTGGAAAAAGCAAGAAGACAAACTCCTCATTGTATACCCATGTACGAATTGCGCCAAGCACGCCTACTAAAGATATATATAAATTTGATAGATCGTTCCCTCTAATTCGAAGCACGATGAAATGATACAAGCTGATCGCGAGTAAGGCGCCGATTAAGACTGCTTCTAGCGCTAAATCTTTTAAATAACTGTTAAGAACAAACTGCTCCAGCCCAAAGTAGATATTTTGATAAATTCCACCCTCGCGAAAGGAATGGCTTGAAACATGCACGACAAGATCAATCTTTTCATCCTGTGGTTGAATAAACACAGCATTGCGTGTTAAGCTTGCCTGCTCGTGCTGAGCGGACTGACTGACAACGCCAACACCCTCTTGTTCAATTCCATTCACAAATAGGCGATACGCGCTTCCAATTCGCTCAAGGTAGAGACCAAAGGATTGGCCGACCAGTTGTTCTGGTATTTCTAACTGTAAATGATATGTTCCATAGCCATAGCGATCGGACTGTTTAAAGTATGTAACATCCTCATCTCTCCACGAGTGTGGAAGATTAACCAAAGTAGTGACTTCTTTTTCTTTCCAAATTGCCTCAGTTGTCAAAAATTGATTGGGATAAAATGACCATTCACCAGTTAAACTAAGAAGGCTTTGATTACCAAGCTGTTCTGCTGTAACAGAATGATAGCCATTTTCTATCGTCAAATTAACCTTATCATTATTTAAAATAAACATGGCTCCAGCCAAACCAAATAAACAAATTGCCATAATGAGGAAATTACTCTTTAGTACCTTTTGCATGTTCATTCACCTCGAGCTTGCTAGTTAATCTTTTTCAGCTCTATTATACTTTATTTTCATTTTAGAAAGGAAAAAAGTATAAAAAAACTTCTGCGACTATCCAAAGTGGATTAAGCACAAAAGTTTTTTAAAACGCATTACTTTAGTTATACATGGTTATTTTTTTATAAATTTGATCTGATCCCCATTTTCAATGCATTCAAGTATTTGAAGATAATCTTCAGCAATATTTCCGATCACATTTACTCTATGATCAGCTGGGTAGTCATTTCTTAACACCTGTATCTCACCTGAATAACGTTGGTAATTCTCATTATCCATGGTAATACTACCTCGACTTCTTGCTAAACAATTGAATTCATCAACCTTTTCACCCAAGCTTGCATAGCCCCTTGACTCTTGCAAACGCATTAAGCCTCTCGGAGAATCAATACGAATCGTAAAGGTTTGATCGTAGAGATGGTGATAGCGATCATGAAAAGTAACCGGCACTTGAATAACGTTAGTATGCTGAAACGCTGTTATCAAGCGTACCTGGTAATCTGAGATTAAGACATCTCCAACAAACACGTGCTTGACCTGGTAATTCTTCACCAAATCTAAATACGCCAAATATGGTGGAAGATAGCGATGGTGCTCCATTGTTGGTAGACCTTCAAAGATTGGTCCACGTTGCACTGCATCACCACTAATAAACACAATCGACTGAATACCTTGCTTAGCTAGGTCATTTTCAATAGATTGAAATAAATTTGAATCCAAGCCTGTTTCTGGTCTGGGATAAAAGTTGTGCATAGCATAGCTTTCAGCCTGCTTATCGTCTAATAGCTTCGGAAGTGATAGGGTTGACGCATTGAACGCTAGCGGAAACTGCTGATTAATCCAGTTAATTTCTTGATCAGAAAATCCATAATCTAAGCGTAATATTGTTAATTTCATTTGTTTCGCAAATAAAATAAGATCTGTTTCATTAAAAATCTCTAGTGTCTTTGGTGAAACATCAGCAATAATATTGAATTGCTTGTCATCAAGCCAATTACACATCGCTATCGCTTGATTACAGTAGCGATCATCGACTTCCTCGATGATATGAAAGGAAGTGAAAATGTAATTTTCACTTCCAGTTAACTTTTCCAGCATAGGCTTCTGCTGCTCAAAAGTTGACACATACACAGAGAATCCAAGTGAATTAGGCATTTGCGATATCATCTCGTTTAATAAATAAGTGTGTGATGATAAAGCCAGCGATATAAGAAATAAACACGCCAATTACGAAGTGGATCATTTTATCAGCATGCATTAAAGGAACAGCAACTAGACCAGATGGTCCCCAAGCATTCGCCATAACATTCGTTAGCATAACGTAAGCACCACCGAAGCCTGCCCCTAGACCTGCTGTAATAAATGGCTTTCCTAATGGAAGGGTAACACCATAAATTAATGGTTCACCAATACCAAGAATACCTGCTGGTAATGCACCCGCGATAACCTGCTTAAGGCGATCGTTGCCCACTTTTCGGCACATTAAATAAATTGAGATCGCAGCCCCAACTTGGCCCGCTCCCGCCATTGCTAGTACTGGGAATAGAGATACACCGCCTAATGCTTCTAGCTGAATAGCGTAAATCGGAATAAGACCATGGTGAAGCCCTAATAACACCATTGGTAAGAAGACAGCGGCTAGGATATAACCTGAGATAACGTTAACCACAGCATATTCTGAGCCAATGATGACACTTAAACCACTTACTAACCAATCTGATAGGATGCCTGATAATGGCATAACAATAAAAACAAATAAAAGAGCAGTGACTAGTAAAGTAATAACCGGTGTAACAATCAGATCTAACACATCTGGAATCCGTTTACGGACAGTTTTTTCAATTTTCGCTAGAATAAATACGCCAAGAATGACACCAATAATACCACCCTTACCTGTTGTAAGAATAGAATTCAATGGTTGTTCAGCATCATACAACCCAAACAATTGTGAAATATCCACAAGTGGGGCTGCGATTGACATTGCACCAACCATCCCACCTAAGGCTTCTGTTGCCCCAAAACGTTTTGCAGAATTAATTCCTGTATAGATAGCAAAGTAGCCTAAGAACCCTGTTCCGATCAATGAGAAGAGTAGACGAAGAGTTTCCCAAAATTGACCATCTATTACTGCTTCACCTTGTAAGGTGCCAATTAAACTACTGAATCCATTAAAGATCCCGGCAGCGATAATCGCTGGAATCATCGGAATAAAAATACCTGAGATCGTTTCTAAAGCCGATTTAAGCTTACTTTGTTTTTGCTTCCCTTTAATAGCATCTTTATTGTCTTGCCAATCATTAGTTGCTTGTCCATCCTGTTTAACAGCAAAGTTTTCTACGAGTAAATCAGCCAGCTTCTTTGCTTTTCCAGGTCCGACCACAATTTGCAGCGTCTCTGCTTTAACTACACCCATGACCCCTTCAGTTGCTTTTAGACTCTCAAAGTTAACTTTATCGTCATCCTTCAACCGAATACGCAATCTGGTCATACAGTTTGTGGCAGCATTAATGTTTGCCACCCCACCTACTAACTCAACGATTTCATTAATTAATTGTTCATTTCCCTTAGCCATACAAAACACCTCTTCCGATTATTATTGAATAGCCTTTCTAATATGACCGTTAGTACCTGCTAGCTTAGCTTTGGCAACATTTACATCACAGTCTATTAAAATCATGGTAATAGCTAGCTTAACATTGCCTTCGCCCTCTAATAATTTTGCTTTCGCTGTTTCGCGGTCAACTTCAGTTGCATGCATAACGATATTTTCAGCTCTTGTCTCAAGCTTCTTATTGGTTCGCTGAACATCAACCATTAAGTTTTTATAAACCTTTCCAATACCCACCATTGAAATAGTTGATAGCATATTAAGGACCATCTTCTGCGCCGTCCCTGCTTTTAATCTGGTTGATCCTGATAGAACTTCTGGTCCTGGCGCCACTTCAATAGGAATTTGTGCGACGGCTCCTATTGCAGAATTCTGATTACAAGAAATTGCAACCGACGTTGCTTTAATGGCATTTGCATATTCAAGTGCACCAATAACATATGGTGTACGACCACTTGCAGCGAGTCCAACTACGACGTCATTTGCCGTTAAATTAATCGCTCTTAAGTCCTGCTCGCCTAAGGCGCTGTTATCTTCTGCTCCTTCAATGGCTTTGGTAAAAGCTTGCGCTCCCCCTGCAATTAAACCAACAACCATTTCTGGCGAGGTACCAAATGTCGGTGGACATTCAGCTGCATCTAACACGCCCAATCGTCCACTTGTACCTGCACCAACATAAATGAGTCGCCCACCATTCTCAAGAGAAGGGACAATTTTTGCAACGGCTTGTTCAATTTGAGGTAAAACCTCTTTAACTGCTTCAGCCACTTTCATATCCTCTTGATTCATAACGGTTAACGCCTCTAAATAGGACATCTGATCAAGATTCATCGTGTTAGGATTTTGTTGTTCTGTTGACATGTTGTTTAAGTTAATCATCCCGATCCAGCTCCTTTCTAATCTGCGTTTTTTCTAAAATTTCAATTGATTTTTCATATTGCATATTGACATAGGCTGTATAAATAATGTCAATCAAATTTAGTTGTGATATCCGTGATGACATTGCACCACTTCTAAATGCGTACTCATTGGCAGCAACAAATAAATTATGATCTGCTAAATCAATAATAGGTGCACTTCCATACTTAGTTAGCGATATAATAGGTGCTTTATTCGCCTTAGCTGTTTTCGCACATTCGATCATTTCAGTAGTTTGTCCTGAATAAGAAATGACAATGCCACAATCCTTTGGTGTCATATTTCGTGCCATAAGTAACTGTGTATGCCAATCTTCACTGACATATGCCATTTTGTTTAAGCGCGTAAACTTTAGCTGTGCGTCCTTAGCAACAATTTGGGATGCACCTATCCCAAAGATAACAAGCTTCTCACAATCATAGATCATCTCAACACATTGATTAAGGACATCAAAATCAAGTAAATTCGTTGTTTCTTCTAAGGAAAGAATATTCTTATTCGTCACCTTATTAACAATTTCATCAATGTAATCGGCCTTTATTACATCAGCGATTTCTTTATTTTTATACGTTTTTCGGATCGCTTGCTCGTAAATGAGTGACTTAGAAAATTCCTTATACCCTGAGAACCCATTGTGTTTACATAAGCGAATAATTGATGATGGTGAAGAAAAGGTTTCTTCAGCAAGTTTGTAAATGGTCATTTTTGAAGCTCCATCCGGATGATTTAGCACAAAATCAATAATTGCTTGCTCGGTAATACTTGCGTGATCATAATATTCTCTTAATCGAATTGTTGCGATTTTCATATGCTTGCTCCTTCTTGCTATAGTTTGATCTTACCACCATAAAACTAAGTGTCAATAAAATAACGATTTCATGAAACATTGTACCACAAAGTGAACGTTTACATTGTTTTCCCTACTTTTTTTTGAAACTTTATGCGTATTCATGTGAGATATGCTGACATATTTACAGTAAATTGGCTAATTAATTTTAGTGATGATAGCCTTTAAATTAAAATATTTTTTAAACCCCCTCACAATAGACTGCAACTGAGTCTATTGTGAGGGGGCTATGATAAGCAACACAGTTATTTATGATACAGCCTGAACTTCTGCCAAGGTTGAATAAGATCTATTAAAAATAGTTCCTCATCAACAACCCGTCCAACAACATTTGTTTTCCCTGAATTATCCATGTCCTTAAGTGCAATTTGCAGTTCACCTGCGTAATGAGCATATAAACTACTTTCAATAATAATGTCACCTCTTTTAATTTCTTTCGGGTTAAAGACCTCGAAGTTATGCCCTTTGTACTTAACGCGACTTTGGGTTGAGCGGATCATATAATCAGATACATCGCCACGGTTAAAATGGAATTCATCCAAGACGATTTTTCGCTCTAACTCTGGTACATCACTATTCAATTCAACCTTGAGCTTTAGCAGGTATGGATCAAGATTAGCTAACTGCTTAAGCTCATCCTCGGTGGCAAATGCATTTGCAATAATCACATCATCAATCAGTTCAGTGGCAAATAAATGCTTCGCCTGAGCGTCAATTGGTAAGGTTCGATGTGCTTCTAAGGTGCAAAGCCCTTCATCAACTGGCCATGGTCCAATATGAGCATGTTGTGATGAAACAAATGCTGCTGTTGGTAGACCCAGCTCCTTAAACTGCTTAGAGGTCCTCATGAAATGCTCATACGATAACCCTGCATAGCGATGCGGATAAAAATTATGGCTACCAATGATATTAGCCAGATTGGGCTTATACTTCATGATATTATCAATGTACCTTGCACCGGTGCTCATATTAATCTCAATTTTTAAATTAAAAGGATTAAAAGTCATCAAGGCTTCTTCATTACCTGAATAGCCCATATCCAATCTTATCCCAGCAGCTTTCGTCTCAGCAAAGAAGGATAGATCATTATACGAGATATCCAGCTCCGCAAAGACACGGGGGCTTACATCTAAAATGGTCTCCATCCCTAGTGCATTACCATGTTCAATTAAACGACGAAATTCATCAATAATTTCGGCTTTACTCTTATTCACAGATAATAAGCAGGTGAAGATACGTTTAAAACCATATTTACTCGCCAAGCTTATATAGTCGATGTTATCCTGATAACTCGTATGCTCTGGATATATTGAGATGCCTAACCGTTTCATATTTATCTATCCCTTCTGTTAATCTGGGTACGTCACCGATCCTAAAACAGTATGCCTATTAGCACCTGTTACAGCTGGTACATTGGAATGTCGCTTATGCATTGTCTGATTACCAAGGATAACAAATGCAATAGCTTCCTTTGCATCTGATGAAAAGCCTAAATCCTCTTGTGTTAGAACCTTAATTCCCTCTGGTGCAAGTTCATTTTGCAAGTACCTTATCAACGTATGATTATGAGTACCCCCACCCGATACAATTAGTTCATCAATAGAATGCTTGATCTGTAAAAATTCAATAATATGCTTGCCAATGCTACGAGCAGTAAAACGCGTCAAGGTATGCACAATATCTGCTGGATTGTTATCCAGATATTTATTAACCATTTGTTCAGTATAGACCTTGCCAAATTCATCCCGTCCAGTTGATTTAGGCGGAGCTTTGTCAATAAACCAGTGGGACATTAGCTCTTCCAGCATTGGCTCAATTAGTTCACCGGTTTCAGCAATTTTCCCTTGGTCATCATATTCATAGTTAAATAACAATTGCATTGCTTCATTTATCATCATATTCCCCGGACCAGTATCAAATCCGATTAACGCATCAAGTGAACCGGCTGCGGGAATCAAGGTTAAATTGCTTATTCCACCTATATTTAATAGAATTCTTGTTTTGTCACTAGTATACAGAACATATTCACTAAAAGGAACTAACGGTGCCCCTTCACCATTAGCAGCAACATCCTTAGCTCTAAAATTAGATACAACTGTTGCTTCCGTCTGATAAGCAATGACGGCTGGCTCACCTAACTGTAATGTAGAACGTTGTTGTCTATCAGCCAATTCAGCTTCATGAAACACGGTTTGACCATGTGATGCCACATAGAAGAGGTCCCTAGTATTGAGTTGATTTTGTTGGCAGATTTCTTTAACGCAATTTGAGTATTCATAACTTAATTCAAAGTTTAGAGAAGACAGTTCAGATACACGTATATGGTCGCCGCTCACCATACGCTCTACCTTCTCTTTAACTGACAGTGTGTACGGATATGTTTGAAAATCAACGACCTCTATTGACGTATTATGATCAACTCCTGAAATACGACAAAGGACAGTATCTATCCCATCTAATGAAGTGCCAGACATTAACCCAACTGCATATTTCCCCTGATTGTTTATTTGCTTCTTTGTGTTGTAATAGAGGACAGCCCGAGTTGGATCTGCTGCTTTGACTAGCTCAACTACAATACCCTGTTTGTCCAAGTCAGCTAATATATAATCGACCAGTATAGGTGCATTTTCTAGGATTCCACCAGTTAAGCAAAGCTTACTAGCTGATGTGCCTTTACGGTCAATGAATTTTCTTATTTTATCTGCTATAGCTTCTGATGCTTCTTTAATGATCTGAGTTGCTAGCTGATTCCCTTCCTTTGCATGCTGAAGAACGATCGGTGCAAGCTTAGCAATCTCATCTTTCTTACTTCCATAAATAAAGTGCTTTATTTCTTCAATTTCTTGCATATTAAGCTGATGCAAAATCTGTTTCATAAGCACTGGTATTTCCGATTTTTCTTCAAAATAATCAATTGATGCTTTAATCGTTCGGATAACAAGATCATAACCGCTACCAATGTCACCTAGCAAATGACCCCAGCCACCAAACTTGACAGATTCTCCTGAGGCTTCTCCATACATGACAAATCCTGTTCCTGCGATCACTAGCAAGCCATCCTGATCAGCAAATGTACTTTTGTATGCAAGTAAGTAATCACTTACAATCTTTACCTCCACAAGATAGCGTGAATAAAAGTGCGCTTGTAGCATTTCTTGCTCACCATCTGGAAGTCCAGCAATACCAATTGTAATTCCCTTTAACGTTTCATTTCCATAGTGATGAATAAGTGCATCTATTGATTGGGTAATGTGCTCCAATGCAGTCTCTCGATTGACACGGATATTTCCAAAGCCCTCTTGATGTTGATTGAGCTTTGTTCCGTCTGAATCATACGCTGTACTAATTGTTTTTGTCCCACCTGCATCAACACCTATGAAATATGCCATATCGCTCATCCTATCCATGTTTATTACTTTGTAACTTGGCTTGACTTGAAGCCTGTTTTAATCTTCCCAGTCTCAAGCAGCATGCGTGTCGTTTCAAAAAAATAAATATTGGTCCAACAAAAAAGCGTAATTAAACCAACCCAAAGAAAGTTCGGTAAATTTGGTGTAAATATTAAGGGCAAAATTAAAATGAGCGGGCCAATAAAGCCAACTAACCAGCGATTTGGCTGGTATCTCTTTCTGAATTGTCTAACAAGCCAAATTCCAGAAAGGACAATGGTTAGTAAAGAGAGGGCAAAGATGAAGTAAGTCATCTTATTTAGCTTCTGCCTTCATTAGCTTTTTAAAAATAGGCAGCATCCGTTTAACCATTTGATGCTCTGAGATTGCCGTCATCAGATGATCTTGAGCATGAACCATTAATAGACTACCATCTACTTTTTCACCTTGAATCTCTTGTTGAATAAGCTTTGTCTGGGCATTATGTGCTTGATCCATTGTCTTCTCAGCCTGCTCAACCAATTCAAAGGCCTTTTCAATGTTGCCTTCTGCAACTTGATCTAGCGCTTGATAAGTTAAATCTCTAGCATCCCCAGCATTAGCAATAATTTCAAAAATCGCCTGTTCACTATTCATCGTTAATCCCTCACTTTTTTTATAGAATGAACTTAAGTGGTTAAGCGTTTAACCACTTAAGTCTTATTGTTAAACAGTAGCTGTATCTGCTTGTTCTTCTGCTATCATTTTCTTTTCATAGACTTTAAAGAATGGGTAGTAGATAACTAGCGCAATCGCAATATTAATCAATACTAGAATTACTGCGGCAATGCTACCACCAGTAGCCATCCAGGCCCCAATAGGAGCCGGTAATGTCCATGGTGCCATCACGGTAAATCCATTGACAATGCCCAATTGCACGGCAAAGTATGAAATAGTCGTCGTTACCACTGGTGCAATAATAAATGGGATACCCAGAATTGGATTCATCACAATCGGTGCACCAAAAATCATCGGCTCATTAATATTAAAAATACCTGGAACTAAACTGAATTTACCAACTTGCTTTAAATAGGTTGATTTTGAAACAACAAGCAAAAGCGCAAGTGCTAAGGTTGCCCCAGATCCTCCTACCCAGACTAGCCATTGGTAAAACGGTTCTGGTGCAATATAAGGGACACCACCATCACCATAGCTCATGCTCGCACCATCCGCTACAGCAGCAACGTTCGCATCAAGCATAATTAACCAAGCAGGTCGCATAACTGATCCGATAACAGAGACACCGTGAATACCAGCCGCCCACAATAAGGTAATAAGTAAGACAGGCAACATAACACCAAAATAATTATTTCCGGATAAATCAACTAATGGTGCAAATACGCTCATTAGCATTGCATTAACATCAAGCCCTAGCATGACTCTGACAACCCAAGTCAGGATAATGACAACACCTGCTGGAAACAATGCTTCAAAAGAGCGAGCAACTGATTCAGGAACCTGCTCAGGCATCGTTAAAGTAATTTTTTTCTTCTTCATAAACCTTAATACTTCCACGGCAACAACCATTGAGAGAATAGCAGTAAACATTCCAGCTCCACCCAAGTTACCCATTGGCAGGACCCAACCCATTGCTTCTGCTCCTTCAATTCCGGCACCTGCAGCTTCTTCCATAATGCCATCAACGTTAAGAGGGATATTCATCATTAAAAAGGTCGCTAATGATAACACACCACCTGAGACCCCATCAAGGCTGTATGATTTCGCTAAGCTATACCCCATTCCATAGGCTGCATAGACACTCATCAATCCTACCGTCAGCCGATACGGAATCATGATATCTCCAACATATGGTGCAACTAATTCAGCTAAAAACGGAATAGGTGGTTGAGCGATAATAATAAAGAATGAACCAATAATAATTAAAGGAAGCGTTGAAATAACACCATCTCTTACAGCTCTTAAGTGTCTTTGCTCAGCCAAACGCGCCATTGGCGGCATAAATTTTTCTTCTAACCATTGCAGGAATTTTTCCATCATAACTTGTTCATCCTTTCAAACGTATACTAGCTACTATTTGGCTCCTTCTTTAATTTGCTTAATGAGACTTGGCGCACCAATCGGTGTATATCCACGTGGAGGAATCATTTCACAAGGGACATTTGCTTGATCTGCCGCCTTCTTATACTCGTTATAACGATGCTTTACTTGTGGAGCAACAAGGGCATAGTTATAGTCCCTACCTACTTCTTCACTAAACTCACTCGTGCCTACTGCCTTGATTTCCATTTCCAAGCCCTGTTTTTCAGCTTCTTGCTTTAATGCTTTGACGACAATCGCACTTGACATTCCACCCGAACAAACCATAAGAACTCTCATAATAAAACCTCCTTGTTTTTTTAAAAAAGCACTGGCTCTTTTTAGGTAGATAAACTTACTTCTCCACCCAGTAGTAAGCCTAAACAAAGCAATGAAATCGCTTTATTTTTGAAATTACCTTAAATGACTACATAGCTAGCTCATGCCCAAGTTACTTTCACACTCTTTGTCTTCTTTTTTAAAATGATGGTAGCGCTTGCTATAGTCTGATCTTAACACCACAAAACTAAGTGTCAATAAAATAGCGCTTTCATGAAACAATGTACCAAAAAGTGAACGTTTACATTGGTTTTAAGTCCTATCTCTGAAACTTTTCCCTTGTTTATGTCAGGATTTTTGACACACTCCAAGCTACTTACTTTGGGTGTAAGGATCAATTAAAGTGTTACTAAATTAAGTAAAATTTAATAATCTGAAGATATGAGCGAACATGTTGCAATTTAAAAAATGGTGTAAGCGTTTTATAATTTTACTAAAGTAATTTTTCAATCAACACGATAACCCTCTTTATCTCATAAGGATTGGCAGGAGCACAGAGCGCCCTTCCAAAAGAACGGACTTTGAACAAATCAGGCGTTTTAAAGTCATTACATTGATACTAGGAGCTGAGAAAGAAAATGTTTAAGAAAATCCAGATTTTATTACTACTAATTGGGTTGCTTGCTTTTACTTTAATCCCGCACACACAACCAGTTATTAATGCTAGTCAACAAAATCTACTAGTTAATGGGAGCTTTGAACAGGATTTTTTTGCTGATAACAGTTGGGAGTTGGATAATATAAATTGGAACGATATTCAACTTAACCATAGTAATGAAACCGCTATCGATGGAAGCTATACCTTTAATTTTTTTGTCAGTGAAACTGTTGAATCTGCTGAATCCTTTCAGCTAAGTCAAGAATTAAAGCAGCTCCCAGCAGGAAACTATCAACTATCAGCCTATATCATGGGCGGAGCGGACACAGACGCGGCTCAGGTTCAATTATTTGCAGGTGATGGTGAGCGCGACGACGTTCACCTAACAACAGGATGGGCTGATTGGCAAAGAATTAGTTTAACGTTTGCGTTAGCAGAAGACCAATCGCTATTTGCGATAGGAATGAACATTTCAGGGAATTCAGAAGCTTGGGGCTTTATTGATGACGTTCGTCTTGAACGTATTACTGAACCAGAAGTTGCACCTGTTGAAGCCGATATTTTTGTCGAACGAGTAGATGGTTTAGCCGAGGATTTTATTAAAGGGGTTGATATCTCCACAATTATTTCCCTTGAAGAAAGCGGTGTCAAATTTTATAACGAGGCTGGCCTAGAACAGGATATTTTTAAAACACTTTCTGATGCTGGTGTTAATTATATTCGGGTTAAAGTTTGGAATGATCCCTATGATGAACAAGGTAATGGCTATGGTGGTGGAAATAATGATGTTGCAACCGCAATTAAAATAGGTAAACGAGCAACTAAGCATAATATGGCGTTATTGGTTAATTTCCATTACTCAGACTTTTGGGTAGACCCCGCCAAGCAGCAGGCGCCAAAAGCTTGGCAAAGCATGAATATAGTTGAGAAAGAGCAAGCAGTTTACCAGTTCACCTATGATACACTATCTGCTCTGCGTGATGAACAAATTGATATTGGCATGGTGCAGGTTGGCAATGAGACAAACAATGCTATTGCAGGTGAACAGGATTGGTCTAGCATGGTCCAATTATTTAATGCCGGAAGTCAAGCAGTTAGAGACTTCGATGACAGTACCCCAATCGCACTTCACTTCACCAATCCAGAAACAGAAGGGCGCTATCGGACATTGGCAGCTAATCTTGCTGAAGCTAACGTCGATTATGATGTCTTTGCTAGTTCATACTATCCCTACTGGCATGGAACATTAGCAAATCTAACAACTGAATTAAGTCATATTGCAGATACCTATGATAAACAAGTCTTAATGGTTGAAACATCATATGCATATACAGCTGAGGATGGTGATGGGCACAGTAATACAATTTCAAGTGAAGAAGTGAATCCCCCCTATCCCTTCACGATACAAGGTCAGGCAAATGCGTTACGTGATGCTTTTCAAGCAATGGCAGACATTGGTGAAGCAGGAATTGGCTTGTTTTATTGGGAACCGGCTTGGTTACCTGTTGGTCCACCAAATCAGTTTGAGCAGAATCAGCAACTATGGGAAACGTATGGTTCAGGTTGGGCCTCAAGCTATGCGGCTAGCTACGATCCTGATGATGCTGGTCAGTGGTATGGTGGAAGTTCGGTAGATAACCAGGCATTGTTCGACTTTAATGGTTACCCTCTTCCTACACTAAATATCTTTAATCATATTGAAACAGGTGCAATCACGCCAAGGGAAGTTGATTTCATTCAACCCGTCACTGTAGAAGTGCCGCTTGGTCAGCTCCCTAGCTTTCCTGAGCATGTTACTGTTGTTTATAATGATCGTAGTGAAGAGCGTGAAGCAGTTAGCTGGAATCAAGCAGAAATTAATAACGCTTTATCAACTGGTGTCAACACTTATATCATTCAGGGTACAACCGCTTCAGAACGCAACGTCTCAGCACAGCTTATTGTTCTAGCTGAAAATTTTGTTCGCAATCCCAGCTTTGAGGAAGCTGACCGTAGTATGTGGACAATTGATTTTCCAGAAGGTTTTACTAATCATGCTGATTTTACACATGGTCGAAGTAATTCTCGAACTGGTGAGTACCATGTCCACTTCTGGAATGATCGTATAGTTGATTTCCGATTAAGTCAAACAATTACAGGCTTGGAGCCTGGCTACTACACTTTGTCAATGGCTATTCAAGGTGATGCTTCTGAAGAAGAAATGTATCTGTTTGCACAGGTAAATGAAGAACGCTATCAAGAGGAAGCGCTGGTTAATGGCTGGGGAAATTGGTATGTACCAGAAATTACTGATATAAGAGTTAGTGACGGCACAATTACAATTGGTACCCAGATTTCAGCGGGAACTGAATCATGGGGTAGCGTTGATGACTTTTATTTAGCATGGACGGGAGAGCTTGAAGAAGAAAACTTTCCTGACTATGAAAATAGTGATGATCAAAATGATACCAACTCTGAAAATGATCATATTCTTAATGAAGAAGCACGGAATGATAGTGAATCCTCTGCTAATATGGACAAATCAGAAAACAATCTAGACAACAATAATGATCTATCCGAATCAAATGAACGAAACGGTGAAGCTTTACCAGAAACCGCAACACCATTATATAATTGGCTAGTCGGTGGAAGCATTGTCATCTTAATTGGAGTAGGGGTGAGTATTTATAGCTATCGAAAAAAAATAAATGAATAGCAAAGCACCACCAATTCGGTGGTGCTTTGCCGTTATTTCATCTCTGACAGTGCCGCCTGATCAGCAATAATCGTGACATTGCCATGCTCATGTAAAACAGAAGCAGGGAACTGCTCGTTTTTTTCTTGGTTAAGTAGTTGCTTTAACGCTTTCGCTTTACCATTTCCCGTAACAATTAAGAGAATTTCTTTACTCTTCATAATCGTGTTAATCCCCATCGTAATTGCTTGGGCTGGTACGGCAGCCTCCGATTCAAAAAAACGAGCATTGGCTGCTCTTGTGGACGCATCTAATTGAACGACATGGGTGTTACTTTGAAACGATGTTCCAGGCTCATTGAAGCCAATATGACCATTGCCACCTAAACCAAGGATTTGGAGATCAATTCCACCTGCATTAGCTATTAAGTGTTCATATACTTTACACTCACTTGCCAAATCGACTGCTTGTCCATTTGGCAAGTGTGTCTGTGTTTGATTAATATTAATTTGGTTAAATAATTTCTGAGCCATATAATAGTAATAGCTATTTGGATGCTCAGGGCCGAGACCGACATATTCATCCAGATTAAATGTCTTTACACTAGTAAATGACACGTTGCCTGCTTGATAATTAGCAACTAACTGCTTGTACAAGCCTTCGGGTGTTGAACCCGTTGCCAAACCAATGACTGGGTCTTGTTCTTGAGTTACCAAATTTATTAATAGCTGACTAGCAGCTATCGATGCCTCCTGATAGGTCTCTTTCTCTATTAGTCGCACTGCTGTCCCCCCCCCCTACTTTTCAAATTCATACGTCTAACCCTTCGACCTCATGTAAGGTTTTCATCTAGGTTACTAGACCAATTTTTTATTCAACAAACTTTTTAAATTCACTTAATACCGCACCTGCTTCAGGACCAATAATAATTTGCAGATGGTGTTTATCAACCTTAACAACGCCGTGTGCACCAGTTTGCTTAATCTTATCATCCTCTACTTTAGCCATATCGTTTACTACTAGTCGCAACCTTGTCATACAATTCTCATAATCGGTGACATTTTCTTTGCCGCCAATCGCATCTACAATTTTCTTTGCAATATACTCTAGTTTATTATGACCTAATGACAACTCTCTTTCCGATTCTGTTGATTGCTCAGAAAATGTTGCTTCATCCTCGCGTCCAACAACTTTGATATTCCGCTTCTTGATCAAGTAGTAAAAGGTAAAGTAGTATAAGACACCAAAGACAAGACCTACCGGAATCAACAATAAACCATTATTAGAGAGACCAATATTTAATGAATAGTCAAGCGCACTTCCACCCCATGCAAACCCAATTCTTATGTTAAGTAAATACAAGGTTGCCGCTGCCAAGCCTGTATAAACCGAGTGAATGAAATAAAGCAGCGGTGATGTGAAAATAAACGTAAACTCAATTGGCTCAGTAATACCAGCAATGATTGACGTTAGCCCACCTGATGACATCAGAGCTTTTGTTTCAGCTGCCTTCTCTTTTTTAGCTGCTCGACTAATGGCCATGGCAACAGCTGGAATACCAAAGATCATGATGACGAAGAAGCCACCAAGGAAATAACCTGCGGTTGGGTCACCATTTAAGAACCGAGTTATTTCTCCCGTTACAACTTCTCCAGTCTCTGTTTGATAGCTTCCTAGACCGAAATAAATATAGGTATTAATAACATGATGCAGGCCCAACGGAAGTAAAAACCGATTTAAAAAACCAAAGATAAAGACACCTAATGCGCCTAAGCCTACTAATGACTGGGCAAAACCGTCAATACCTTGCTGCGCATATGGCCAAATTAATGAGAATATTCCTGCCACAGGGATCATTAATAGAATAATAATTGTAATCGGGAGTTTTTCTCCGCCAAAGAAACCAAACATATTGGGAAGCTTGGTATCTTTGAAGCGGTTATAAACCATTGCGGCTAAAATACCACTGATAACACCACCAAATACCCCCATATCTAGCTCCGGGTTCATGATTGAAAGCCCTTCATTTAAGACAGTAATAGCTAGAAAACCGGTTAACGCCGGGATACCCTTATCCTTTGTTTTGGCTAAGCCCATGGCAACCCCAATCGCAATTAAGACAGTCATATGAATGAAAATGGCACCCGCAGCTTGGAATAAAGGAATATCTAACAAGTCACCAGCACTTAATCTAAATAAAATACCGGCAATTGGCATTGCGACAATTGGAATTAACATTGATTTCCCTAATGTTTGCATAAATCGTTTCATAATTCTTTAACCCCTTCCGTTTATAGGTCACGATAAGTTATTAATTTAAACTGGTTAGAACGATAAAGCTTTTCTTTTACCTTTGGGTTAACTAGCATGTCTAATTCTTCTATTCTCGGTGTCGCATATGATGAGCCTGTCATGACAGACTTATCAAGGTACGCCGGATGACACATGATCTCGATCGTGTCATACTTTTCGTATCTTTCAATGATTTCAGTTGCACTTGCATTAAGAATTTCTGGATTATATTCAAAATAGTCAGTAGAAACAAGGTTGTCCTGCTTAGGGTCGGTAAAATTGTGTCTCACAGGCAACTGATACTCTTTAGCAAGCTTCTTAAAGACTGGTAAAACGGCGTCTAGATTGTTTGTGTGATGATGACTATCTAAGTGTGTCGGTGTAACACCACCACTTATCACTGCTTCAATCTGCGCCTTCCACTCCTTGTACAATTCCTCTTGATCAATGTGAAAGAGCTTTTGATAATGATAAAGCTTTTTAAATTGGCCATCAGCATCAACAATAGTATGATGACCCTTAAGTAACGGCTGACCACAAGTTAGCGTTAAATGAACACCAATACCTAGATTAGGGTGCTGACTAGCAAGCTGGTAAGCATGCTCTGCTCCAGGCATATTCGCCATTAGCGTTGTTGAAGTCAATACACCGTCGACATGGGCATCAATAATTCCATAATTAACTGCTTTTGAGTAGCCAAAATCATCGGCATTAATAATGATTCCTTTCATGCCTTTACCTCCTTTTTCGTATTTATGTTAATGGTGGCCAATAATCTTGATTGGCTACGATTAAGTCATCTAATATTGCGCGTGCAGTATTCGCATTGACCACCGTGCGATTTAATGTCAGTGCCTGTAAAGCCTTACTGTAGCTTTGCTCAAAGTATGCATCGACAACTAATTTTTCATAAGCAAGCTGTCCCTCAATTAGGCCCTTTTGGAAAATCGGAATTTCACCCACAGCTAGTGGCTTTAACCCATTAACCGTTAATAAAGCTGGTACCTCAACCATAGCATTATCAGCTATGTTTGAGATAATGCCATTATTCTCAACCATAACAATGTAGATTTCATTTAAATTATAAACGAGGGCGGCAGCGGCTTTGACCATATAAATACCATGAACATCAACCTCTAAGTCTGCATCTGCGGTCGATTGGTTTTTAATAATTTGATCACAAAGCTCGTGAACCCGTTTTTGTCGGCCATTAATCACTTGTCTTGCTCTAGTATTATCCATTTTCTCTTTTGCAGCTAATTGATCTGGATATAAATAATACTGTAAATACGTATTGGGTAGGAAATCTGGAAAATCAATTAACATTTGACGTGCCTGTTGAAATGTTTTTTTCCATGACTCATCATTAGCGATTTCATTGTCGGTTGGTTTAAAGCCCTCATTAATAATTTTATCTTTAATGATTGGCGTTAAATCTTGTCCTTGCTTGTCCTCCAGCTTTGTAAACCAGCCAAAGTGATTAAGGCCAAAGTATGAAGGAACAAGATCCCACACCTCTTTACCAAGCATATCGGCATAACTATGCATAATAGCGATTGGCATATCACAAATATTTAAGATCTTCTTGTCTTCTGGAAACACACGTTGAAGTGCATCTGCTACAATGGCAGCTGGATTGGTATAATTTAAAACCCACGCTTCAGGTGCAAAGTGGCGAATCTCTCGAACGAGCTCAATCATATCTTTAATCGAGCGCATACCATATGCCATTCCTCCTGGTCCACATGTCTCCTGTCCTACTACTCCGTGCGATAAGGGGATTTTCTCATCCTGCTCACGCATAGCTAACCCACCTGTACGAATTTGAATAAAGGCGAGATCAATATTGGTAAAAGCCTCCTGCTTCGAGGTTGTATAGTGGAACGATTTCAATTCAGAATACTTCTCCCGTAAGATGACTTTTGTTGCTTCAGCTACTTGAGCTTGTCGTTCTTCATCAGTATCATAAAAGGTTAAACTTTCCAAAGGAAATTGCGCTTTCTCTTCAATTAGGCTCATAATCATCCCAATTGTATAGGTACTACCAGCCCCAACAATAACTAATCGATTTTTTTTCATTTTGTATCCCCTTTCATTTAATTTAATACAAATATAACATCAATTATTATTTAAATCAATACAATTTTAATACAAATTAGATACCTTTTATTTATAGGATGAATATGGTAAACTGAGATCAAGGAAATTTAAGAGAGGTTGGACGTATAATGCTTAGCAATTCATTGCCTTTATATAAGAAAGTGGCAGTTAAATTAAAAGAAGACATATTAAGTAGTGAGTTGGACAAAGGCGATGCTATTCCGCCTGAAAGTAAACTCGCTACCATCTATAAAGTTAGTCGGGTTACCATTAGACAAGCAATAAAAATATTAATTGAGGACGGTTTACTCTATAGTGTTCAAGGAAGTGGAACTTATCTAAGTCATAACAAGATTCAACACAACATTTTCAAACTTCAGAGCTTTACTGAAGAGATGGATGCATTAGATAACATGCCTTCAAATGAAATAAAAGAGTTTAAGTTAATGGCCGTACCTGAAGATATCAAGGATATTCTTCAGCTAGAGAGCGGTCAACAGGTTTACTATATTAAAAGGCTCCGCTTTGCCGATCAAGAGCCGCTCATCCTAGAGGAATCTTACTTACCAGTTGAACTTTTCCCCGATTTGTCGGTCGAGATTATGAAGTATTCTAAATATGATTACATTGCGGAGAAAGGGCGTATCATTGACAAACGCTATAGCGAACTTATTCCCATGCTCCCTAATGAAGAGCTCATGGAAATCTTCCATTTAAGTACCCATGATCCTTTATTGTTTTTAAGTGCATTTGCAACATTTGAAGATGGACTCATTTTTGAATACTCAAAAGTGTACTATCATCCGAAGAAATACGCCTTCAAATTTATCTCCCACAAAGCTTAATGCGTTGCAATTAGTTAATTACTTGACTAGAAGGGTGTGTAACGATGCAAGAAACATATTGGCTAGAAAACTCAGAACAAATGGCCATTTTTTTACGAAAATGGCATGAGCCAACTCAGCAACCAACCGCTATTCTACAAATTGCCCATGGGATGGCTGAACATGGTGGTCGTTATCATGACTTTGCTCAATGGTTAGTGGAACGTGGCATATTCGTCTATGCCCATGATCATCGTGGCCATGGTAAAACGGGTGAGCGCTCAGAATCAATGGGATTCTTTTCTAAGCAAAATGGCTTTGAGCGCGTAGTGGACGATATGAGAACGGTAACTAACCAGATCGAACAAGCACACCCTGATGTTCCTATTATTTTACTTGGCCATAGTATGGGGTCTTTTTTAGTCAGACGCTATATCCAGCGCTTTAACAATGTGGTTAACGGGGTTATTTTATCAGGGACTAGCTTTGACCAGGGCATAATGGGTAAAGCCGGTCAGCTTATTGCACGATTAGAAGCAAAGGTGCGAGGAGACAGGACTGCAAGTCCATTACTGCATAAATTAACCTTTGGTAGCTTTGAACGGCCGTTCAAGAAAAAGGGAGAGAGCTGGTTAAGTCGAGATTCAAGTATTGTTACCACTTATGAGCAGGATCCTTTGTGTGGCTTTGTTTCATCAACTCGCTTTTATGACGATTTACTTGGTGGCATTTCCTTAATCCATAAGCAAGAAGAAGTTAATAAAATAAATAAAGCGATGCCGCTCTTTATCATTAGTGGCATGTCTGATCCTGTTGGTAAGAACAGTAAGGGCGTAAGGCAAGTGGCGAACAGCTATCAGGCTGCCGGTATGGAAAATGTAACAACAAAGCTCTATCCAGATGCACGCCATGAAATTCTGTTTGAAACAAATTGGCTGGAAGTTTATCAAGACATCTTGCACTGGATAGAGCTTAAGATCTTGAGTTAAATGACGTTGATTAACTACTGATAAATCATTTTTTTGGTCATTCCACCATCAACTATTAAATTCTCTCCTGTAATAAAATTGTTAGCAGGGGCAGATAGAAATAAACACGCCCGCGCAATATCATCTGGTGTGCCGACGCGATTAGCAGGGTGTTGATTGTGATCACGTTCTGATAAGTTATCATAACGTTCGGTCTCGATCCAGCCTGGGCTAATAGCGTTTACCGTAATTTTTTGTTCAGAAAGGCTAATTGCCAATGAATGGGTTAATGCAATTAAGCCACCTTTACTTGCTGCATAGCTCTCAGTATCAGCCTCTGACATAAAGGCACGTGTTGAGGCAATATTAATAATTGCTCCCCCCTGCCCCATTAATTTAACAGCTTCTTTCGTACAAAGGAATGCCGAGCGTAAATTCGTCTCCAAAACCTCATCCCACTCATCAATTGAAAGCTTTAACAGCGGTTGATTGATCATAATACCGGCATTGTTAATAAGGATATCAAGCGTCCCCCATTTCTTATTAATAAATTCAAATAAGCTCGCTACGGATTGAGCATCCCTGAGATTGGTATTGAAAAAAAACAGCTGTTCATTAGTTTGAATGAGTGCTTCACCAGCTCTCTGATCGCGGTCCGCAACAATGACCGTTGCCCCCTGCTCTATGTAAGCAAGACTTACTGCCTTGCCAATCCCGTTAGCCCCGCCAGTTACAAGTACCACTTTTTTCAAAACCATTATGATCCCCCTTTTAATATGAAAGCTTGCTATCTCCTATAATAATTCAGCAACGTATACAAACGCAAAAAATATTTCGTAACTCGAAAAAAAATCTTTTTCTATTCATTTTTGTGATATAATAGCGGTTACATTAATTAAAAATGAAATTTGGTGGAATTTTTAGTGGAGCAATTAACAAGTACAACAACTATATCAGCTCGAAAACAACTTTTTTTAATAACGTGGCCGATCTTTATTGAGGTTTTCCTACAAATGCTCATGAAGTTCTCTGATGTCTTTATGTTAAGCTTTGTTTCTGATCAAGCGGTCGCTGCAATCGGCGTCGTTAATCAGGTGATGATGTTTACCTTCGTATTATTTAATTTTACGGCAATGGGAGCAGGTGTTGTCGTAGCTCAGTACGTTGGCGCACAACAGCCTAAACAGGTACGGAAGACCATTGCCCATGCCATAACCTTTAACCTTATCTTTGGTTTGCTGGTAAGCATCATTGTTGTCCTCTTTCGTTATCAGTTTCTCAATCTGTTCTCGTTAGAGCAAGAACTGTATGATTTCGCCAATACTTACATTTCAATTGTCGGAGTAGCGTTATTCGCACAGGCTATTATTCTCACAATATCGGCAATTTTACAAGCAATGGGGTTTACCAAAGACGTCATGTACACCGTACTTATTATGAACGCAGCCAATATTCTAGGTAACTATTTATTTATCTTTGGCGCTTTTGGCGTGCCACAGATAGGCGTTACTGGTGTAGCATTGTCAACCGCTCTTATTCGGCTATTTGCGATGATCGCTCTCTTTCGGATTCTATTAAAAAGAATGCCTTTAAAACTTTCTTGGCGGTACTTTGTTAAAATTGAAAACGCGTATATTAAAAAAATATTGCACATTGGCGCACCTGCTGCTGGTGAGCAAATGTCCTATAATCTTAGTCAAATTGTTATTACTATCTTTATCACAGCAATTGGTGGAACGGCTTTAGCAACGCGTGTCTATGCGCAGAATTTAATTGGCTTTATGATGATCTTCTCATTATCTGTAGCGAAGGGCATGCAGATTTATATTGGCCAATTGGTTGGTGCTGGTAGAGAAAAAGAAGCCTATAAAAATATGTTTATTGGCTTGCGTTACTCGCTTATTGTCGCTGTTACAATTGGAAGTATATTAGCACTATTGGGACAACAAATCTTTGGACTGTTCACTAGTGATCTTAATGTCATCTCATTAGGAGCCACCATTTTAATTATCGGCCTTATTCTTGAACCAGGACGGACAACAAACTTAGTTACAATAAGTTCACTCCGAGCATCAGGAGATGCCCGATTCCCTGTACTTGTTGCCGTACTGATTATGTGGGGAGTCTGTGTACCGCTTGCCTATCTACTAGGAATTACGTTCGACCTCGGATTAGCTGGTATCTGGATCGCAATGGCAGCTGATGAATGGATCAGAGCTGCTATTCTGTTGTCACGCTGGATTAGTAAACGCTGGATGGGTAAATCACTGGTACAAGGCGAAAGGAGTCGCTAAATAAACGTTACACAACTTAATAGTAGCGGTATGGTAAGTATCTATTTCCCTTCTAAACACTTACCATACCGCTGTTTTTTTATGATCTAGTCAACACCGTTTTCAGCCCTCTGTCCTTAAGCTTTTTTTATTTCTCTTCCATTATCTTTGAATTCTCAATCAATTTAGTTATAATGAACTAAATTAACTGAAGTACTTTAGATCAACTTATTATATGACGAAAGTATAGGTGAGAGGGGGCAATTTTTACATGAACGCCATTTTAGTAGATGACGAACCTTTAGCGCTTGACTACTTAGCAACTTTATTAGAGCAAACGAGTGATATTAAAATATTACATAAACTAACGCGTGCTTCTGTAGCACTTGAAGTTGTTAACTCGGAATCCATTGATCTTGTCTTTCTGGACATTGATATGCCAGATATGAACGGCGTTGAACTTGCAGAGCAATTAGTAGCCGTTAATCCAACCATCTCGGTGATCTTTGTGACTGCATACAATGAGTTTGCGATTGATGCATTTGAAGTTAATGCACTTGACTACTTGCTTAAGCCAATTAATCGCGAGCGCTTAGCCAAGACAATTGACCGCATATCACGCTATCAGAAGCTCCATGTCATTCATAATAGCGAAGAGACACTTAAGATCTCAGTAACAAATTGTCTAACCTTACAAATAGGCTCTGGAAGCAAAAACTCACCCTCCTGGCGCACCATGAAAACGAGAGAGCTATTTCTATATTTATTACATAAAAAGGACAAGCTTGTTAAACGCGAAGAGATTATTGATTTATTATGGGCTAACCTTACCTTTGAAAAAGCAGTTAACCAGCTTTATACGGCCATTTATCATATTCGAAAAACACTGGCTCCTTATCAAAACTGTTTAAAAATTATTAAAGAAAATGAAGGTTACATGCTCGCAACTAAGAACATTGTGCTCGACCTTGAGGATTGGGAGACTAATATGAAGAAGCTCCCTCCCCTAACTGAGCAGTATACGCATATCCATGCTACAACCTTACTTGAGTACCAGGGGCATTATTTAGATCAATATAATTATTTATGGGCTGAAGATTACAAGTATTTTTTGCAAACACTTTGGTGCGAGCATGCACTCCAGTTAGCTAGTTTTTTTAAACAGAAGCTTCAATGGGACGAAGCGAAGAAGTGGTACGAAGTTATCTTAACCTATGAACCTGAGCATGAGGAAGCTACTCTACAGCTTATGAAAATCTATGCGATTCTAAATGATAATGAGCGTGTTAATTCCTTATTTACGCGTTATCAAAAAGCACTTATTGAATCATTAGATACACATGCATCGAAAGAAATTAATAACTGGTATAAAAGCTGGCGCAAGTACCACTAGTGAGAACCGTTCATTTTTAACGGAACAAGTACGGGTCGTGCTGTGCTATAGTAGCCAACTTAATCTTTATTATAAGGTTAAGTTGGCTATAGGAAAGAGCTATATAATGGAGATGTTGGGGTGACAACGATAAACAAGCTGATCGAATCAAAACGTACACGTGCTTTACTTCTGATATCAAGTTATGCACTTATTTTGCTCGCTGTTCGGACAGGATGGGGTTACTACCATACTACCCGTAATCAACCTAATCTGGTAGAGGGACAAGTTAACCTAAGCAATTGGGATTTTTTAAATAAGAATGTCACTTTAAATGGTGAATGGCTTTTCTTTCCTGACCAATTTATTGTAGAGCCTAATTTAACTGCGGCTGACCAGCACCAAACTGCTATTGTTGTTCCAGGTAACTGGGAAGGCGCCCTACAATTCCGACCGCACAGTGACACCACTAATTATGGCTATGGCACATACTATTTAAAGGTTCAATTACCAGAACAGTTAACTGACCGTTACTATGGGTTTAAGTTTGATCGCATCACTTCTGCTGCTGCTATCTATGTTAATGGGGAGCTCTTAACAATCATTAATCAACCAGCAGAGCGTCCCGGACAAGTCAGTTACCGAGAAGGAGCCTTTAATGCTTTCTTCTCAACTAACCAAGACGAACTTGAGCTAGTTGTCCATGTGTCAAACTTTGACATGCCTCATCAAGGAGGGATAACTAAGCCGGTTAAATTTGGCTACATGGAACAGATTCAAAATGAGACAGTATTTATTAATACGTTACAAATTGTTGTGGCTACAATTTTTTTATTACATGCCGTTTATGTTCTTATCATGATATTTTTATTTAGGAGAAATAAGACGTCACTCTTTATTAATTACACGCTATTACTAATTGCCACAGCCCTTAGTGTTTTAATTGATGATGCAGTAGTAATTAATTTACCTATCCCGTTTCAATTAGAAACGCGTATTTTATTTTTTCTATTGTTTACTACCTTTTTTCTGTCTGTCCGCTTTATTTTGATTCAAATCGACTATCAAAAAGCTGTCGTTCATCGGCTGTTTCATATTCTTTATTGGGGAATGAACCTGCTAGCGTTCGCACTGCCATTTCGCTTATTAATTTGGCCAACGATTTCATTTGTCATTTTAGCGTTTATTACAGTGTGCTGTTTATACGGGCTCTTATTTAAAGCAGTAAAACAGAACCATCCCGATGCGTTATTGTTACTGTTTTTTTTGACAAGCTATGCTTCAAATGTCACTTGGGGCACACTCATTAAATTTTACATTGTTGATATTCCATTTTATCCATTAGATTTTATTTTCACCTTACTATTTATTGTTTTATTAGCTATTCGAACCCACCTGCGTACGATCAATTTAGTAAAGGAGCAATCAACTAAGCTAATTGAAGCAGATAAATTAAAGGATCAGTTTCTCGCGCACACTTCCCATGAACTGAAAAATCCACTCCATGCCTTAATAAACATTGCTGAGGTGTTGAAAACTGAGCAAGGATCAGAACTTAGCCACACCCAGACAAAAGATATTAACTTATTACTACAAATAGCTAAGCATATGCATCAAACCTTGGAGGATTTGCTTGATTTATCAACATTACGTGAGAAACGATTACAGCTAAATATCAATCCTGTAAATTTACATGCTGTTATTACAACCGTCGTCGATATGCTTAAGTACAAAATTAATGATAAACAGACGACTATTCATATTGAGGTTGCCCACGACTTTCCATTAATTAATGGTGATGAGCATCGGATTACCCAAATATTCTTTAATTTAATTGAAAATGCACTTAAATATACGCAACAAGGTAATATCTATATATCAGCTACACTGCTTAAACAGAGCTATGTGCAAGTAAGTATCCGCGATACTGGGATTGGCATTAGCGAGGAAGCACTAGGAAGAATATTCATCCCCTATGACCAGGGAGATCAACAGTCTAATCGAAATAATGGCTTAGGTCTCGGACTTGCTATCTGCAAGAATTTAATTGAACTTCATGGCGGGCAAATTACCGTGGAATCAGAAAAAAACACAGGGACGATATTTACTTTTTCATTACCAATTAGTGATAGCCCTGCTGTTTCACAAAGCACGTTTAACCAGCAGATTAGTGATGAGCAATTGAGCACTGGACAAAGTAACGCGAATGAAGCTGATAATCAAGGGGTCATTCTGCTAGTCGATGACGATATCGTTAACCTCAAAGTCTTTCTTGCGATGCTCAGTAACCAATACATCATTCATACCGCGACAAGCGCGGAACAGGCTTTGGAACTAATTAAAAACAGACATTTGGATCTTGTTATTACTGATGTAACCATGCCTATTATGACTGGCTTTCAATTAACAGAGAAGATTAGACTGGAATATAGCCTATCAGAGCTGCCGATCCTATTACTTACTTCTCGCGATCGGCTAGCTGATATTCAGACTGGCTTTCAAGCTGGCGCAAATGATTATATGACCAAACCAGTCGATGGTATTGAATTAAAGGCACGGATTGCGACATTAATTTACTTAAAACGATCTGTCGAACAACGCTTGCAAACAGAGGCAGCATGGCTACAAGCGCAAATTCAGCCGCATTTTCTGTTCAATACACTTAACACAATTGCCTCCCTCTCTGCAATTGATCATAATAGAATGCTAACATTACTTGATTACTTTACGATCTATTTGCGGAAGAGTTTTCATTTTAAAAATACGGAAGCACTTGTCGCTCTTACCGAAGAGCTGGAGCTGGTCAAAGCCTATTTATACATTGAACAGCAGCGTTTTCCTGATCGAATCACTGTCAATTGGCAGATTAACCAGCAGGAGAACATTGTTGTCCCACCTCTATCCATTCAGACGTTGGTGGAAAACGCATTAAGACATGGCATTTTGCGCCGACCAGAGGGTGGTACAATTGAGATAACAATTGACGAGCTTACAGATCACTACTGTATTAGCATTAAAGATAACGGCGTAGGCATGACGAATGCTCAGGTGGAACAGATCTTTGCAGCTAACATTGAAAAGGATAAGCCTGGTATTGGGTTACACAATACCAATAAGCGGCTTAAGGCGCTGTTTAATACGGCACTTGTGATTGAAAGTGAACCAGATCACGGCACAATGATTAGCTTTAACGTTCCCAAAACTCATACAACCGATGTAACTGGAACTGAGACTGACTAATTATTTTTAGCATTTATCAATGTTGGCAATAATCTTTCCGTATATCTCGGGCTCAAGTTTACACTTAAATTGCATTCAGTAACGCAATATAACACCATAGGCTTGATGTACCTGTATCTGTAAGTTTGCGTCACTCCGATAAAAAAGCGCAAACTCCACTCAAAGAGGAATGGGGTTTGCGCTTTCTAATTATAAAGAGGCGATGTTAACTTGCAAATTTGCATCGATAGATTATAGCCTTATACAGGCTTGAATACCCAATCTTAAGAAGTACCTTGGTCAAGCTGATATCTTTTTTTATAATCATTAACATACACATCAACCGCATGTAATGCTTCAACCACCTCATCAGCGGTAACCTCAAATGGCATATTGCTCATCGTATCATCTGGATCAACAGCAAGTTCGGCCGCTTTTTTTAGCTCCTCTTCACTTACTTGATCAAGATGAATCGCTTTTTTTGTAATCGGTAGATCGAGCTGAAGCATGAAACCAATGTAACGGTCTAATTCTTTAGCTGGTTTATTTTCTAAAATCATCTGAGCTACAATTCCGTAAGCAACCTTTTCACCGTGTGTCATTTCATGAATGTCACCTTGGATAGCTGCTAACCCATTATGGATAGCGTGAGCCCCCGCAATACCGCCATTCTCAAAACCTAACCCACTTAATAATGTATTTGCCTCAACAACGGCCTCTAGAGCCGGTGTCACGCGTTGCTCCTTATTAGCAGCATAGGCCTGTAACCCGTATTGAAATAAAATTTCCTCACATTTTTCTGCTATCGCATAGCCTGCGATAGTTGCCTTACCATCAAGCATATTATCGCCATTTGCTTGACTTGTTGCCCGTGCTTCTACTAAAGTTGCTAATGCATCGGCCATACCCGAGGCAAGCATTCTTTCTGGTCCTTGAGCAATGATGCGGGTATCATTCATGACCAGATCTGGATTCTTGTCATAAAATTGATACTTTTCTACCTCACCATCCTCGGTATAAATAACTGATAACCCTGAAGTAGGTGCGTCAGAGGACGCCAGTGTGTTAAAGATAAGCATCGACACATCTAACTCAGCAGCAACTGCCTTCGCTGTGTCTAATGCTTTGCCAGTACCCACGCCTAGAATGGCATCTACACCATTCTCTTGCCCGATTGAAGCAACCCGCTCAATCTCCTTAAACGAACATTCACCATTAAATGTTACATTAGTAATTTCAAAATCATCTTCTTTTAAACCATTAACAAGCTCATTACCGCAGATCTCTTGAACCTGTTCATCAGCAAGCACAAGTAGTTTTTTTCCATGGGGTTCAATGTATTGCCCCGCTCTAACTAGCAAATCTTTGCCCTGAATATAGCGACTTGGACTTCCAAACACTTTATCCAATTAAATTCCTCCTTTTACGATTGTCCTATTAACCTATTCCCAGATTAATTCTCGCTAAACACTTTTTGCACGTTATTCTCTTGAAAAAGCGCTTATTAGCAATCATCGACTAACCTAAAGTCAACTAATCGTTAGCATTTTAGCTAATTACAAAAAGCTAGTTATATTTTCTAACAAGGTAATCGCGTGAATCTTCTGTCTATTGTAAGATGTATTTATATTCATCATGACACTCTAAGGAGTTGATGAACAGTAGCGACTCTTGCCCTTAATGGTAGGAAGCGCAACGCATTGAATCACAATGGCTTATGATGAAGATGCGATTGACACGTCGCATTCCCCCTGTTCTCAGGCGACACCAAATTTAACGACCCACATCAAAATGATGCGGGTCAATTTTTTGTAAATTTAGTTGTATGCTGGGGTTACGGTAAAGCTGCCTTCACTTAACATTTCTCCCTCATAATAAACGCGAACAATATACTTGCCTGGCTCTAGCCAATCATATTCTGGACTATATAAATAATTAAAGTACCCATCCCATCCAGGCTCTAACAACTCGTCAAATTCGGCATATAATGTTTCCGTATCACCAAGGCTGGTATAAACACGAACCTGTACTGTCGAACCATCGATTGTTTCGCCAAAATCTACTTCATAAAAGATTTCATCGAGCTGAGTAAACTCTTCTTGGATAGCGTTCACACCATAGCTACCCTGCTCCGTTCCAAAGACAATGCCGCCCGTGTTAAAGATAGCTAGTAATATGCCATACACAAACACATAGCCAATAAGTAAGAATACTGCGCCGACTACACCTTTGCCACTCGTACCGCCGACAGTTGCAATGACATTAAGATCCTGTTCACGCTCTTGCAGACGTGACAATTTCGCTTTAGCATGTCGATAATAAAGTGTGTTACCGTACATGCCTAAAAAAACAGGAACACCAAACATAATGGCAGTTGATAGGTGCTCAGCAATTTGACTATTGCCACTTAGTAGTTCAATAAGATCTGTCAGGATAAAAAAACCTAATAAAAGTAAAATAGCTTTGTACATTTTACGATAGCCCAACCAAAATACACCCAAAAAGAAAGCAGCCCAATTCCAGTTAACAGAGCGACCTGGATTTGTCACCATCGTCCAATTCTTTTGATAATAATCATAACCCTTCCCTACAAAGGCAGCCATTTGCTCATCTTGTTTACTTTCACCTTCTGCACCATAAATGACTTCTGAATAATTGCCAAGTGTATGCCCACAGAATTGACAGTATTGCGCATACTGGTCACTCTCCTTGCCACAGTTTTGACAGTACATTAACATCCCTCTCTCCCAAGCTACTAGACTTACTTTCTATTCTCTTAATTACCTTAACTAAATTAGTTTAAACTGTTTTTGTCGAGAACTCAATAATCCCTTACTATTTATGAATGCAAGCTTTTAGTATGCATGAGTAGATTGATAATGGTAATTAATAGTAGCGTCATTTAATCTATGCGATAATAGCGTTAGGAAGAGGAAAGTATGAAAATTGTCTAAAAAAATCAAGGTATTATTGCTTTAGCTAAAGAAATGGAGTGAGGGAGATCAATTTAGTAAATACGTCTTATCAAGTAAATGAGAAAACACTTTATATTCGGTCAGCTTACCATAGTCAGGTCACAACTGAGATTGAAGAGGTTGATCAAACGCAGTATGCTATGAAAACGAGTAAACGGATTATTGAAGAAGCATGCATTCGCGGTGGCTCCTCCTACCAAGGGAGGACAGAAGCAATGAAAGCTTTATTAAACGTAACACAGCTTCCGCCAATTCCAATTAATCCAAATCAAGACATCTACGCATTTACAACGAAATCGCCACGAGAGCATTCCTGCATCTGGATCATTACCAAGCATATTAAACACATTGAATCGTGTGATATGCTCCCCTATAAGTAGACAGATAAAAAAATAAAAAATCTGGCTGCTTATGGGGGAGTATTTATTATGTCCAAAAGATCTTATTCCGCAGAATTGAAATGCGAGATATTAAAAGCATTAGATGAAAATTATTCAGCATATGAACTAGGTTCAAAATATAACGTGTGCCCTTCAACGATTTTGGGCTGGAAACGCAAGTATGATAAATATGGTAAGGAAAGCCTAAAGGCGTCTACTACCTGGAAAAAGTATGCAAAGGCATTCAAGTTAGCTGCGATCAGAGATTGTCTGTCTGGGAAGTATTCTATACGTGAGGTTGCGAGATTGTATGAAAT
>NZ_FODJ01000010.1 GCF_900110345.1 Amphibacillus marinus | reverse complement strand
CGCCGCTCATTCCACAGCTCGTCACCCCGAAGGGATCTAAACTGCTTCCTGCGCTCGACTTGCATGTATTAGGCACGCCGCCAGCGTTCGTCCTGAGCCAAGATCAAACTCTCATTAAAGTGTTTGCGCTTCAATAGTTATCCTATTGAATGCTCTTTGCTCGCTTAAAAGCACTAGCTTTTGTCTTACTTCTTTTCTTAACATACTGGTTGTTTTGTTCAGTTTTCAATGTTCAATTGGTTGTGCTGTTCTCTTGCGACAGCTTTTATATTATATAACAGCGTCTCAACTTATGTCAACACTTTTTTTAAAAAATAATTAATACGTAATTGTTGAACACGTTTGCTCAAGCAACGTTTATTACTATATCATGGCAATCAAATATCCGTCAACTACTTTTTGAAAAATAAAAACCTTTGAACTTTCACGTCACATTTAAAGCCTTATGTAAAGGCGTATACCACCTTACACCTTTACATAATACAGACGCTGAAATACATTCTTACCTTTCGTTTCTGTAAGCTCTACACCAATAATTTGCTTATCAATTAAATAATCAAGCATCATACTAAGGTCAAGCTGATAATGTTCAAGAGCTGAATGAACTTTCAAATCACCAAATGACCAAGATTCCTTTCCGGTAACCATTACATTAAGCAGATGCTTTGAAGAGGAGCGCGCTTTGCCACTAATTGAAAAATCAATTGCTAACATCATCAAATGGATACTAGCCTCTAATGGTTCTTGAGTAGTCATTAGCTCGTCATATAACTTATAGATAGCTGGATCAATGCGTTTAATTTGGTTCCAGACAATAAGTTCAGGGTGATAGCCTTGCTCAATAATACTTAATCTACCCAAGCTATGCAGAGAACTAATAATTTTGTTGTAACTATCCAAATAGTTTTTAGTATCATAAAGTTGCTTTGCCTCGCGATAACTACGAGTAAGTTTAGCAAATTCAATTGCTAGTCTTAATTCCCGTTTCTTATCTGGAAATTGATCAAGCTCATTTCTCAAGCTCGCAATATACTCATTGCGATCAAACACTACTCTGCCCTCGATCACCCACTGCACCATTCGTCGATACGAACTTGTGTCAATCCAATAATGAAGTTTATTTTCTTCAACTATATGCATTGCTGCTGTTCGTTCGTCGAATTGATAGTGTTTTACAAACCAAGGCTGCTCACCCTCTTTTACAATTACAAGTAAGATTGCATCAAAATTATCAGTTATTGGGCTTACATTTAATTGTTTCTCTAATATTAAAATACCTAAAGTACGTTCATCACTTGCACGTTCATGATAAATTGATCTTAATAGATCCTCCACAATTTCAACCCCTATACTTATCCATTGTTTAGTTGTTTTAAAATACTAATTCGACAAAAAAAATAATATTCCTGCAATTTCCCTTTAAAAAAACAAAAGGGAATCTAGAGGTTCTATTCTTGAACATTACATTACTCTATTAATGAACACTAACGAATATTGGCCAAATATTACAATGACTAAAAAAACCCTTTTGAATTAACAAAAGGGCTTACTCTAATGTGTTGTTTTGCAATCCGGACATGTTCCGTATATCTCCATCCTGTGATGACTAATCTCAAAACCAGTCACTTTTTCTGCTAAAGCTTCTACTTCATCCAAACTGGGATAATGAAAATCAACAATTTTTCCACAAGTTTCACAAATGACATGATAATGTTTTGAAGTATTATAATCAAAGCGACTTGATGCATCGCCATACGTAAGCTCTTTAACAAGTCCAATCTCTCTAAACACACGTAAGTTATTATATACGGTCGCAACGCTCATATTAGGGAACTTCCCCTCAAGTGCTTTATAAATATCATCAGCGGTTGGGTGCGTTTCTGCATGCACTAAAAACTCAAGTACAGCATGTCGTTGTGGAGTAATGCGCACTCCGGATGCCTTTAAGCGTTCAACTGCTTCTTGAAGCTGGTCGTGGTCATGATGTTCATGCATCGCCATCCACCTCACTTTCGCTAAAATAGGATTATAAGCATCTTAATGGTTCCCTAGAGATAAGTTCCCACTATATAAGTTTTGTTATTCAATAACTTCAATTCTTATTTTATAATCCTTATAAATAGTGTAACCGCTAATTAGCATAATTGTCAATCAAAGCAGGTGTTTGATTAACCTTTTTTTATAAAAAGTGAGTAGGCTTTAAAATTATAGCTTCTTTTCATCATATGCACTAAATGTATTTACATAGCGCGCGGCGACAAACAACAAATCAGATAGGCGATTTAAATATTGAACAGCTAACGGGTTAAGTGCAGCACCAATGCTAACTGCACGACGCTCCGCTCTTCTTACCACTGTTCGTGCATGATGTAAGGCGGTGGTGCTTGGATGACCGCTTGGCAGGATAAACTGCTTAAGTGCTGGCAACTGTTCTTCCCATTGATCAATTGCCTCTTCTAAAGTTTTGATATCTTGCTGCACAATTGGCCACGCAACTTGAGTACCTTCAGTTGTCGATAGCTCAGAACCAACATGAAATAGTTTCTTTTGAATATCTACCATACAATTAAGGAAAACTTTACGATCTGACAGTGACCAGGTTAAGCCCTGATCAATTGTGCTTATTGCCACACCAATGACCGCATTAGCTTCATCAACTGTTCCATAGGCTTCAACTCTCAAATCATTTTTGCTAACCTTTTCACCTGAAGCCAATACTGTTTCACCTTCATCCCCAGCCCGCGTATAGATCCGCAAACTAATACCCCCTACTTAAGTCGATTTTATTAACTGTTAGGTCATTCCCCTCTAAATAGCTTTTTAAGTTTTGTTCAAAAATATCAATTGCTCGCGTAACATAATGGATTGACTTTCCTGATACGTGCGGTGTTAGTGTTATCCGTTGATGGTCCCAAATCGGATGGTCCTGTGGCAAAGGTTCTACTGGTGTTACATCTAAAATGGCATGCTCAATTTCTTGTTCATCCAACATTCTTATTAACAATTCCGAATCAACCGCATCACCTCTACCCATATTTAAAAATACTGCCTCATTCTTCATCTGTTTAAAGTGGGTTTCTTTGTAGTAGTACTTCGTATCCGGAGTACTTGGTAAAATAGAAATAACAAAATCCGCCTTTTCGACAGCTTGCTTAAATTGACTATTTGTATAGCTCTCATCAAAATAGTTTCTTTGTCCACCTGAATTGGATACGGCGATAGTTGTCATCCTAAAAGCTTGAGCTAGCCGAGCTAATTCTTCACCAATTGCGCCTGCACCAACAATTGTCATGGTACGCCCAGTAATTTCACGAACAGAAAAATCTTTTTTCCACATCCGCTCCTTTTGTTGCTCATGTAAAGTAGCTGTTTGTCTGTAATGATTTAACAGCATCGCTAACGCATATTCTGACATCTGAACTTTATGTATTCCCCTAACATTTGTAAGTGTAATGTCGCGTTTTCGAATAGCATCGAAGGGCATTTTCTCCAGTCCAGCTGATAATACCATAATCCATTTCAACTGTTTTGCTTCATTAATATGTTCTTCAGTTAAATCCTCGCCATATGTCAAAATAACTTCTGCTTTTTTTATTGCAGTCTTTATCTCGTCATCATTACTGGCAAACACAAATGTAATTGATTGATTGCTTTCTTGTAACTTTCGCTCCGTATCTTCAGTTAATCGATTCATTGATAGAACAAGCACAGTCATCACCCTCATTTAGTTATTTTCCTTTAATTTATATGCTACTAATAAAAAAGTCAAAACAAACTGATTGACTATAACTTTATAGATTTAAAAAACCGCCAGTTCTAACTTAATGAACTAGCGGATTAATATACTACATGTTTTCTTTGATAAATTTAAGCGCCTCATAAACATGATCATTCACATCAACATCTTTAAAAACTTTTCTAATGATACCTTCTTCATCTATGATAAAAGTCGTTCTTTCATTGCCATAATACTCTCGATCCGGCTTCTGCTTTAATATCCAGACGCCAAATTCGTCAGCTAATTGATGCGCTTGATCAACAATTAATGTAAACGGAAGCTGATATTTGTCTTTGAATTGCTCGTGGCTTTCCTTTGAATCTGGGCTGACACCTAGAATAACAGTGTTTAGCTGTTCAAAATCTTCATGATGATCTCGAAATGCACATGCTTGGGTTGTACAACCAGGTGTTGCATCCTTAGGATAAAAATAAAGGACAACCTTCTGCCCATTAAAATCAGGTAAGGATATCTTTTCACCTTCTCCTGTAACAAATGGCAACTTGGGTACTAAGTCTCCTACATTTAAAGTCATTGTCTTCCTCCTTAATTAAATCCAGCTTATAACTTTTACTTTAGCTAATTAATAAGCGATACTCAAGTAATTTGCAAATGTGTATATGTTTACTTTTTCCCTCAACATGACCAACTTAAACATTAAAGGTCCGAGAAAGAAAATCATGTGCTTGTAATAGCTTGCATAGGATAAATTAAATAAATTCATAAGACATCCCTTTTTTAATTGTATGTGAAAAATATCTAGCTAAAAAAGGAACCGAGCATTTCTTATCAGAATGGTTAGTGCTATAATATTAGCGATACTATAACTGGAGGAATATTCATGGATGTTTCACAATCAATTGTCCTTCACAATGAAGCACAAGAGCATATTGTTGGCGGGGTTAATTCACCCTCGCGTGCATACAAAGGTGTCGGTGGTGGTACACCAATATATATGAAAAGGGGTTCAGGTCCATACTTCTGGGATGTTGATGACAATAAATATATTGATTATTTAGCTGCATATGGCCCCATTATTACTGGCCATGCACACCCTTATATTACAAAAGCCATTCAAACAGCTGCTGAAAATGGTGTATTATTTGGAACGCCAACAGAGCTAGAAAATACTTTTGCTAAAATGCTTAAACAAGCAATTCCTTCATTAGAAAAGGTGCGTTTTGTTAATTCGGGAACAGAAGCAGTCATGACTACAATTCGAGTTGCCCGTGCCTATACAGGCAGAGAGAAGATTATTAAATTCGCCGGTTGTTACCACGGCCATAGTGATATAGTTTTAGTCCAAGCAGGTTCAGGCCCCTCGACCTTAGGCAATCCTGATTCAGCTGGCGTCACTGTTGGAACAGCTAAAGAAGTGATTACTGTTCCTTTTAATGATATATCAGCTTATGAAGAGGCATTAGCAATCTGGGGTGATCAAGTTGCCGCTGTATTAGTTGAACCTATTGTCGGTAATTTTGGCATTGTCGAACCTAAAGAGCAGTTCTTAGCGGAAGTAAATAGACTTACACATGAAGCGGGTGCACTTGTTATTTATGATGAAGTTATCACTGCATTCCGTTTTACTTATGGCAGTGCGCAGCAATTGTATGGTATTGAGCCCGATCTGACAGCATTGGGTAAAGTTATTGGTGGTGGTTTACCAATTGGCGCATATGGTGGGCGTATTGATATTATGGAACAGGTTGCACCACTTGGACCTGCTTATCAAGCAGGAACAATGGCCGGAAACCCGCTCTCAATGTCAAGTGGTATTGCATGCCTAGAGCTTCTGCAAAATCCTGATGTTTATCAAAAGCTAGATCAACTAGGGGCTCAGTTAGAAAAAGGAATATTAACTGCTGCTCAAGCCCACGGAATTGAGGTTACCGTAAATCGGCTCAAAGGAGCATTAACTGTATATTTTACGAATAAAAATATTGAAAATTTTGCTGATGCTCAAGAGACTGATAGTGAAAAGTTCGGTCAATTTTTTCACTTAATGCTTAGCAAAGGGATTAATTTAGCACCTTCAAAATATGAAGCTTGGTTCTTAACGATTACCCACTCTGAACAAGATATTGAGCAAACAATTCAAGCCGCGTCCTACGCGTTTAAGAAAATGGCTGAAAAGGCCAAAGAATAAGAATTAGAATCAATTACTTATCTCCTGACTTTTATGCAATATTGTGAATATTTATTTATTTTAGAATTGATAATCAATTTGAAATGTGCTATGATGATTTTGAAAATTTATTTTTCAACTCATGCTTTTTTTGTCAATGTGTATGACTTCCCTTCAAAGCATGAAAGTCATCTGGCCTTTTCAGAGTGATTACTCTGAAGGGGTCCTTTTTCGTTAGAGCTAATTACAAACTAGGCATACTTCGTTTGTTAAATAAATAACCGTATAATGTCAGCATTTTTTTGAAAAATAGGGATGTTACGTTCCAGAAAAAAGAAAGGGGCACTAAAAATCAAATGAGATTAGGTGCTAGAATGTTTAAAACAGGGTTGGCAGTAGCCCTTGCATTATTTGCGGCATCTATAATCGGATTCCGTTCAAATGTCTTTGCTGGATTTGCAGCCGTCTTTGCCATGCAGCCATCCATTTACCAATCCTTTAAAACCATTGTTAAACAATTACAGGCTAATTTTATCGGTGTACTTACTGCAACGGTTTTGTCATATTCAATCGGTAATGACCCGATCACTGTCGGAATTGCAGTCGTCATCGTAATTAGCTTATGCCGCTTTTTAAAATTAGAGAAAAGTGCGGTATCTATTTCACTAATTGCCGTTATCTCCGTTATGGAAACAACTGATATGGAGATTTATTTGTTTGCACTAATGCGATTTTCTTCACTAATGCTTGGTATTCTTTCAGCATTTATCGTTAACTTATTGTTTATTCCACCCAAATATGAAACAAAGCTCTTTCAATCAATTAATCATATTACATCTGAAGTCTTGCAATGGCTTCGAGTAACAACTCGTCATCTTTCGGATGATCCTTCATTAAAAAAAGAAATTAAACGAATCGGCAGTGAGCTAAAACGGGTCGATGAAGTATATTCATTATTAGCAGAAGAACAGATCTATTTCCATAAAAATAGATCAATGCGAGCAAGAAAGCTAGTCGTTTTTAGACAGTTAATTAAAGTAACCAATAAGAGCTATGAAGTCCTAAAGTCAATTCAAAGTGTGGATAATCGGGCAAATCTAATCCCTGAATTGATTCGCAAAAATCTCGTTAAAGAGATCGATATTGTTATTCATGCTCATGAACATATTTTACTCGGCTTTATGGGGAAAATTAAACGGGATGAGGAGCATTCTATCCAGTATTTATCAGACTCAAGTATTCCTAAGCTCGTTGACGGGCTACTTGAGATGTATCAAGCGAATGAATCTGACTATTTAACCTTTCTTCCACTAGCTACGATATTGATGAGTTACCATCATGAACTTGAGCATCTACAGAGGCTATTAAACAGCTATGATCAATTTCATTCCAACGAAAAATTAGAACTTATTAAGAGTCGTGATTTAGAGTAAAAACAGCCTGGAACACATGAGTAATAAGATAAAAAAATGGTTCTTCATTAACTAGCGTTGGTTAAGCAAATGTTTGTATGGCTCCTGCAAAGGAGAGCCGCTTTCACCCAAGGGCATGAACGTGACATCTTCAGACTCACAGGATGTGAGTCCGTTAGACATTGCGACACGATGTCGCGTTCTTCGTCTACCATCCTCAAAGGGGGCTTCGGACACGTGCTATTCCCGCAGGAGTCGGCTTTATTCGCCTAATATTGGTAAATTAACTTACCAACGCTATTTAATATACAACCAGAAAAATCCGAACATTATGTGTTAAAAGCAGATAGCGCTTAGTCAGAATGTTCGGATACTTAGTCTCTATATTCAGTTATGTTCAATTCTTTTTTACACTTCCACTAAACGGAAAGGTTTTGTACATGGTATAAATTGTAGTAGTGACCCTGCTGGGCAATTAGCTGTTCATGCGTACCTTGCTCAAGAATTCCCCCGTGATCAATGACCACGATGCGATCAGCATGGGTAATGGTTGAGAGACGATGTGCAACGATGAATGTCGTACGATTTGCCGCTAACTTCTCTAATGCTTCTTGAATTAAATGCTCACTTTCAAGGTCTAATGCTGAAGTTGCTTCATCTAAGATAAGAATAGGTGGGTTTTTTAAAAAGACGCGGGCAATTGCTATCCGCTGCTTCTGACCACCTGACAGCTTAACCCCCCGCTCCCCAACTAGCGTCTGATAACCATTTGATAGATCGGTAATAAAATGGTGGGCGTTAGCTGCTTTCGCCGCTTGAATAACTTGCTGCTCTGTAGCATTAGGATTCCCCATTCTAATATTCATCTCTATTGTCTCACTAAAAAGCAAGTTATCTTGTAACACCATTCCTATTTTATCGCGAATTGATCGTGCTTGAACATCGCGAATGTCAATATCGTCTATTTTAACAGCACCAGCCGTCACATCATAGAAACGTGGAATTAAACTTATTAGTGTTGATTTACCCCCGCCACTTGTACCAACAAATGCAACTGTTTCCCCGGGAGTAATATTTAATTGAATATCTTTTAAGATGGTGGTCTGGTCATCGCTATAATGAAAGCTCACAGCATCGAACTCTACTTTTCCCTGGATATGGTCAAGCCATTTTGCCCCTTGCTTATCTTGGATGTCATACTTCTCATCAATAAACTCATAGACACGATCCATCGAAGCGATTGATTGAACTAAAGTAGTTGATGAAGAAATAAGGCGCCTTAAAGGCGAATAAACACGGTCCATGTAACTCACAAAAGCAACCATGGTTCCAATTGACAGATTACTTGTGATTACAAAATAAGCTGCAAAACCAATTACCAAAAGTGGTCCTAAATCTGTTACTGTATTCATTACGGCAAATGTACGGGCGTTCCACTCTGTATGATCAAGAGCACGATCTAAGAAGTGTTTATTGCGCTCTTCAAATTGCGCTTGTTCATACTCCTCAAGCGCAAAGCTTCTTGTAACAGGAATCCCCTGGACACGCTCATGTAAATGTCCTTGAACTTCGGCTAATGCTTGCGACCGTTTTCGGGTCAAGTTCCTCAAACGACCGTAAAATAATTTTACCGAAACGGCATAAACCGGGAACAACGCAACCGCAATTAGAGTTAACCTTATATCCATGGTCAGCATTATGGCAACTGCAATTAGAATCGTTGACATATCAAGCCAAATATTCATTAATCCGGTCATAATAAAATTCTTCGTTTGTTCAACATCATGAATCACTCGTGAAATTATTTCACCTGTTTTAGAGCGTGCATAGTAGCCTAAGCTAAGCATTTGAATATGGGTAAATAGTTGCTCTCTAATATCAAACAAGACCTTATTACCAACCCATTGCGCCAAATATTGCCTGAAATACTCAATTGGTGGCCGTAAAACTGCAAAAATAAAAAAAGCTAATGCTAATACAATAACTAATTGTCGAGTTTGTTCATACTCTGTTAACAAGTTAGTATCAATAATATTGTCGATAATATAGCGGACAAATAACGGGATTAATAGCGGTATCCCAAATTTTATAATACCAATTAAAATGGTTAAAACAATCTTCCATTTGTATGGCTTAACAAAGGACAAATATCTCCTTATACTGCTCATTACTAAAACTCCCTTCTTGTAAATGATATTTTGACGCACGGAAATAGAGCCTTATCCTCAAGGTGATAAGGCTCGCTCGACTAGTCATATAAACGATAAGTAAGAAACAACTCATAGAGCTGTTCAATCAATTCATGAGAAAAGGGTCCTCTTCGTTGTCTAATTAAGAATATTAGCTGCTGAACATTGTCCCATAGTATCCGATCAAGCACACTAGGATAATTCATTTCCGCTTGATGGAGCTTGTACTCATCTTCGTCAAGTAATGTGTAAGTCATATCAGGAAACACCTTTACATCTAAATCATAATCAATGTATTTTACAGCACCTGTTTCAAACACAAATGGAGAGCTTATATTACAGTAGTAGTGGATGCCATCTGATCTAATCATACTAATGACATTAAACCAATGCTTCGTATAGAAGAAACAGATCGCCGGTTCTCGTGTAATCCATGATCTCCCATCATTCTCTGTCACACGCGTTCGATCGTTTGCTCCAATCACTCGCGTACTCGTTGCCTTTAAAATCGTTGTTTCTTGCCAAGTACGATGGAGCTGTCCATTGTGTTTATAACTTTGAATTTGAATAGGTCTACCTTGCTTGGGGACAGCCATCTTATCTTCCTTTCTGAACATATCGCTAATCATATTATAACTTTAATTGATTAGAAAAGAAAATAAAACACAACTGTTGCTTATCCATAGACAATTTTCTATATTGTATAATTTTCCCTACGTGTACATTTACGACAAACTAAAAGAGCGTTCACTAGTGAGCGCTCTTCTGTAGCAATTACTTCTTATTTTGTTGAGATTTCTTGTTTTGTTGTTTTACTTGCTGAACATCTGTCTCAGAAGCAAATTCTGTCCCGTATTGTCCTTGACCTTGTTGAGATTGTTGATTTTGACGCTTAACTTCCTCAGCATTTGTCTTTGATGGATTTTGATTTTTCGCCATTTTATATCACCTCCACAAAGATTAATGTATCCAATCTTAGTGAAGCTATACGAAATCATTGCAAATTTATTTTACACCAACATATTAATAATGCGTTGATGAGGTACTGGGAAAGGATAATCGCTTAGCTGATTGCTTATTAACATGAGTTGATTGGCAGCTATCTGTGGGAGTTGATCAACCTTAATAGCATATACATCCATTTGCCAAATCAAATGTGAAAAAACATGTCTTACAGGCGCTAATTGCTTAATGGTTAATACATTAGTATGAAAAGTTGCTTCAATAAATGCTGGTATCATGTTCATGTCAACTCCCTTAGTTTCAATCATTGGAAACTGCCATAAACTCGCTAATAAGCCATTATCGGGACGTTTTTCAACTAGAAGCTCCCCTTTGTTGTTTTCAATAACAAAAGTATAATAGCTTAACTTCTTCTGTTTTTTTGCTTTTGTTTTTACTGGTAGCATACCTTGTATTGCTAATGTATTGGCCTGACAATATTCTTGCACAGGACAGTGGTCACACTTTGGATTTTTCGGTCGACAAACTAGTGCGCCTAATTCCATTAGACCCTGATTAAAGCTAGATGGATCATGGCTTGCGATAATTTCTCTAACAATTAATTCAAACAGCTTACGTGTTCGAGGTTTAGCAATGTCTTCATTAATATTAAGAATTCGTGCTAACACCCGCATAACATTACCATCTACAGCTGGTTCGGCTTGTTCAAACGCAATACTCATAATGGCACCAAGAGTATAGGGTCCTATACCTTTAAGGGCAGAGAGCTGATCTTTGTCTTCGGGCACTTTACCATGATAGCTTTCCTTTACTTCACGAACTGCCGCTTGTAAGTTCCTGGCTCTTGAGTAATACCCTAACCCTTCCCAAGCTTTAAGGACATCTTGTTCCTCTGCTTCAGCCAAAGCAATTGGAGTGGGGAATTGCTCAATAAAATTATTAAAATACGGAATGACCGTATCAACTTGTGTTTGCTGGAGCATAATTTCAGATACCCAAATCTTATATGGATCTTTATCAGCCCGCCACGGTAAGGTACGTTGTGATGATTTGAACCAATTTATTAACGATACTTGAAAGGCGCCCTTGTTAAATGTATCTAGATATTCTTTTGTTGATAAGTTCTTCATAAATAAGCCTGCCTTTTATAATTTTTCACATTTATTCTTAATTCAACTTTCGCATCAACATAGTAAGGTTCAGCTAAGGTGGCTGAAGGGTAGACAAAGGATTAAATCTACGCATTGAGGTAAACAGTAACTTTACTTTCTATCGTTTTTAACCTATAAGGGAGCTAAACAATAAGTGAGACTCTTGCGAGAAGAGGATAAACTGAAGATCCACTTTTGTCGCGCATTTCTTCACAAAGTGGGGATGTTAGACTATCCACGTCCCGTCCTGGGACAACGTCTAACTGACCTACATCCTGTTGGCCCTAAGTCAGCCCGCGATAAGCAAGTCCATTGCTTATCGGAACGATATCACGCGCCATACTGATTAAGAAAGTCACCATCGGCATTGCACACCGATTCTCCCAATTATGACCATGACTTAATGACTATTTTTAATGTGCGAAAAGTTGAGTCATTAATTAATTATTGCTTGTCCAAAATTTTCAAAAGTTTAAGTTACTGTAAAAATGGCTACTATTAAGTATAGATTGTTTTTAAAATTTAGTATACTTGATTATAAATTAGCGAATCTTTTCCGAGAGGGGTGTATTAAATGGACACTGGCACACACATTGCTATGGGAATCGCTTTAGGCGGAATAGCTACAATTAATCCAGTCATACAACAAGACCCTGTCATTTTCAGTACGGTCATGATTGGTACCGTGGTTTGCTCACATGCACCCGATTTCGATACCGTACTTAAATTTAAAAGCAATGCCGTTTACCTTAGACATCATCGTGGTATCACTCATTCAATACCGTTTATTTTATTTTGGGGATTATTAATTGCAAGTATACTTTCGCTAATTGTTCCTGATGTTTCTTTTATGACCATCTGGCCCTGGTGTGCTTTAGCTGTCATCTTACACGTTTTTGTTGATATTTTTAACGCTTATGGTACGCAAGCCCTGCGACCCTTTTCAAATAATTGGATTGCACTTGGCTTTATTAACACATTCGATCCTGTAATCTTTAGCTTGCATATGGTCGGCTTTGTTATTTGGTTCTTTGGTACCAATCCAACGCTTACCTTTGCGGTTATCTATCTGTTACTTATCTTATATTATTTGAAACGCTATATGCAAAAGAAAGTGCTTGAACGAAAACTATTGCTTTATTTCGGCGACGTCGAAGGCATTTATACCTCGCCGACTATAAAACAGAACATTTGGCGACTGGCTATTACAACAAGGGATAGCTTTTATGTGGCCCGATCAGTCGATGGACATATCCAAATTGTTGATCAGTTTAAGCGTCGCCCTGTGCCCAATACAAGACTAATGGCAACGGTTAAAACAGATTATAATATCGCGGCTTTCCGTTCGTTTTCCTCTGTTTATCGTTGGGAGCAGGTTGAGCACGAGCACTATACTGAGGTTCGCTTTATCGACTTACGTTACCGCTCTAAGGATCACTATCCATTTGTTGCAGTTGTAAAAGTAACAAACGACTTAAGGATAATTAGTTCCTATACAGGCTGGGTTTTCTCTGAACAAAAACTCCAAGATAAGCTGTTAATTGAAGACTTTTAAGCACACCACTTCAATTTGTGGTGTGCTTTTTCTTTCAAATTATCATTCGTTCCGTGTATACTTAGTAAAAAGATAAGCTTGGAGGGATTCACTTGATTAAATTATTTGCAACAGATTTAGATGGGACACTTTTACAACAACATACATATGTAACAAATAAGGATCACATTGCTTTAACATCAATCAGCGCTCTTGGTGTTGATCTTACCTTTGCTTCCGGACGGTCAGATCAGGAAATGACTCAGCTGTTTAAAGAGTTAGGTGTTAATGGTCATCGCGTCAGTCAGAATGGTGCCTTTGTCGTTAATAAACAGGGCGAGGTCATCACAGAAAGTCATTTGGATCAGAAAGTCAGCCCACACCTTTATGATGTCATTAAAAAAAAGGGTCATCATTTTTTCATCTCCACCCGTGACCATATCCATTATGAAGAAAAGACGGCTTTTATTGAAAACATACAAGGCATTTTCAAATTCCCTTTAAAGCATTCACCAACTATCGCAAATGACCTAACTAATTCAACTCTTGCTTCCAAATTCATGATCTTAGCAGAACAAACAGATTTGCTCGAACTAAAAACAGAGATAGATAGAGCATTTAATGGTCAGATTGATTGCTTCTTGTCTGCTACAAAGTGCTTAGATATTGTACCAGTTGGAATAAATAAGGCTGCTGGCTTAAACCACTTATTGCAAAGCTTAAATATTAAGGCAAATGAACTTGCTGTTATTGGCGATTCATATAACGATATTGAGATGCTCAAAATGACACCACATAGTTTTGTAATGTCTACCGCTGATGAAGTAGTTAAACAAGCTGGAGCACATGTCGTCGATCATGTTTATGAAGCAGTTGAGTATGTTAAGGACATGGTAAACGCTTCGTAAAGATTGCGATCATAACGAGTTGGATAGTTTTATGGAATATTGGGCCCTACTAATTAATCAAAAAAGGTTGCTTGCTGGTCGATAAAGCGTTCTATTAGATCTAGGGGGTAACCTTTTTGATAAAGCGTTCCTTTAACTTTATGCTTTAATTCATAGCCAGTTACCTTTTTCTTAAGCCGGTCTACAATCTTTTCCCCTTGAAAGCAAAGTGATTCCCATTCATCATGGGGTTCATTCTCTGCAAGTGCCATTGCTAATGCCTGATTGATGACAGCACTGTTAAAACCCTTCTGCATCAGCGCTTGCTTTAACTTATTTTTTCTTTGGTGAAAAGAAATGCGTTGACGGCGATTTAATTGACTATTTAACCATTTCTCTACATCTTTAACCTGATTGTTAAAGTGATACTGTTCTAACGCTTGTCTAATGTTGCCCTCGCTAACGCCCTTATTCTTAAGCTCATGTTGAAGCTTAAGCGGCCCTCTGAGTGTTGTAGTTGATTTAGAGGAGACATAGGCTTTAGCAAAAGCTAAATCATCTAGTAATTTCTCTTTTAATAGTCGGTTAATAATTTGCTCAATCTGACCTTCAATCGTATCTTTAGATCGCAAGTAATCCCTTACCTCTTGAATAGATCGCATGCGATACGTTAGATATCGTATTGACTGGGCGTAGCTTCTTTGGAGAGTGTCTGATTCTAACAATTTATTTATCCTAGTACGATCGAGCTGCTGTCCTTGCTTTAGCCCCTCATTGATTAAAGTATCTTCCTCTACAGTAAACCCATAGGTTTCAGACCCATCTTCTTCTAAATAGACATGATAGCGAGCTTTTCTTTTCTTTGACGCAACTATTTTTGCTATTTTCATCATTCTCCACCTCCTCAGTTATTATAGCATGTGAAATAAGGTAGCTAAGAAAGAAACACACCCTTGAGCATACCAAAACGCTTTTCTCAATTTACAACTGGTGAAAAGCACTAAATATTCATTACTAAAGTCGACATGCTATGTATCAGAATAACGTTCAGCTAACTAACACTCAAGGTAAACCTTGTCTTGAATTCGTTTTGCTAATACTTCAATTGCATTTTGCCTTGCCTCATTTTCCGTATTGCCAAAGCCATATGCAGTGGTTGTTTCCTTCCATTCAAGATTTAAAACAATTTGCCACAGAGGAATTTTTGATTCTACTTCAACAAAGATACAGAGCCAATCATGATAATTAATGACCTGCTTAACCTGCTCAAAACCGATTTCCTGTTCAAAGTCAGCTAAACCAATTTCCCTTTTTTTCATCTCTGATTTGTTAACAAGAAGACACCCTTTCATTCAAACCACCTCATAGTTAAAAATGTTCTTAATAAGAACATTTTACTATACGAACACAATAAGAACAAGGATATTGTCATTTAATTAACATAAACATGTTAGGATTACGACATGAATATAGTATGAATTGGCCAATTATAAAGAAGCTTTATCAATTTTTTAATGGGGTAATTCATGACAAAGATCCTTTCGATAGTGAGTGATAAATTAATGATTCAGCATTTACCAATAAATATTAAATACTACCGTAAACAAGCCAGCTTGACGCAACAAAGCTTAGCTGACAACTTAAAAGTCTCCCGTTCTGTTGTTGCAAAATGGGAAAGTGGTGATGTCTTACCAGACATTACAGCTTTAATTAAATTAAGTAAATTGTTTAATCAATCCATTGATCATTTAATTGGTCTAGATACGTATTCAGATGAAGTATTAAGCGAAGTAAAGCAACTATATCAGGCAGATAAGCATAATGATTTTGAACTAGATCAGTCGGTTATTCAAATTATTGATTACCTAATTAAGAATCCTACATTAAAGGAGCAGCTCGATCAAATCATCCAATTACCGATTAAGCAGCAAAGAGCTGTGATAAAAGTATTACATACTTTATTGACTGAGACAGCTAAGCTCTAGCTCTTCGTAATCATTTCCAAATCTACGTTTTCTCATTCTAATAAAAAAAGCCGCTCTTACCGCCAATTGCTAAGTTAGTTCTAAGGGCAATTTCATGGCGCTATATTGGAGCAGGCTTTTCATATCTATTATGTCTTCCCTAACGTTTCTTTCACAACATATTTACAGCTTTTTTCCCCTTTTGCAATACAACTGACTCGCTCGACTTGATCTGTTCCTAGAACTTCTTTAAACAAATTCAACTCACAATGACAAGGCTTATCGTAGCGATCTGCAATGGCTGCAATTGGACAGTTATATTGCTCAAATGTCATATATTGTTTGTCTAGCTCTTCATTTCCCTCGACCTGGCTAAATTCTGCCATGTAGCCGTTCTCTTGCTGGACACGAACAAGTTGTTTTACCCGTTCATGTAAACGATCATCTTGGAAAATATGACGCTTATATGTCTTACGCATGCGTTGCTCGCGATTTTCAAATAATTTGTCAATTGCTTCATTACCCATCGTCTCTTGAATATCACTTAATAACTCCACAACTACTTTATCATAATTATTAGGAAATAGCCCATTCCCTTCTGCTGTTAAGCTATAGAATATGACGGGTCTGCCCATTGGTTGGCGAACTGTGCGAGATTGAATAAATCCTTCTCCCTCTAGTTTAACAAGATGTTTACGCACAGCCATCTCAGTAATATCTAAATGCTCCTTTAAACCACTCACAGATAATTCCTTGCTCTTTTTTAATAATTCAAGTATTGCTTGCCTCGTTGACTTATCCTTTACCATTTCCAACACCTGCCCTTATGACTATATTACCGAATAAAGTTTGTGAAGTAAATAACAAACTTTATTTTTTTATAATTTATTATCTGCAAAGTATGCAATGACAGTAAAAAAAAGTAATCTAATCTCGTTCTTTTCCATACAGAGTATCAAGCGCTTACACTTCTTTCGCAGTGCACATGGGATCAAGCATAATAAATGACAGCACCCCAATATTAGTATATAATTACGTGTTTAGTATAGCATATAAGGAAGGGCGTGGATATAATGGGATAGTTATTGTCGAAATTTGTGAGAGTAATTTGTTACAAACTATTGAAGCTGAGCATTTATTTGAATCGGAGTATCCCGAAGTATCCGTTCTAGTGAGTGATTGCCTATCCTTTTGTGGTCTCTGTCGACTAAAACCATACGCACTAGTTAATGGGCGTCGAATCAAAGGGACTGACATTGACGAATGTCTTGCTAATATAAGAACCGCAATTGAAGAAGAGCTTTCAATCTATCAGTAAAAATAAGTGGGTGATCCATACATTGCGAATGGATCACCCTTGTTTAAGTCTAATCGGGATCTGGCATTTGCTTAGACTTACAATTGAAATTTCTTAACTAGCTCATTTAATTGTGCAGAAGATTCACTTAACGTGTTGGCCTCTCTCGTCATTTCTTCCATCGTAGTTGAAACTTCTTCAGCTGAGGCAGATGTCTGCTCAACACCCGCTGCTGATTCCTGAGATATTGAGGCAATTTCCTCAACAGCTAAATTTACCTGTTTACTGTCCTCTGCTAAATCAACAATATCGTTCATAACATTTGTAACATGTGTCGTCATTTGATCAATTGCTATTCTAATCGCATCAAAACGCTCTGCTGTTTGTTCAATGTCTTTCGTTCCTTGTGTAACTTCCTGATAGCCTGCTTGGAGCTCATTAACGACCAGCTTTGATTCATCTTGAATAGCGACAACAATCTGGGTAATATCCGTAACCGATGTCCCAACCTGTTCGGCTAACTTTCTCACTTCATCTGCCACGACAGCAAACCCCCGGCCATGCTCTCCAGCTCTAGCTGCTTCAATTGCGGCATTTAGTGCTAATAAGTTCGTTTGGTCGGCAATATCCTTAATAACTGAAACAAGCTTTGAAATCTTACGTGATTGAACATCAAGTCCTTCTACCTTTGCAACCGATCCTTTGACGATTTCATCAATACTGCTCATTTGAATCTTTGACTTTTCCATGTAAGCAAAGCCTGTTTTTGTTTCCTCTAATACACGTGAAGAAGAGGTATTAATTGTGTCACTGCTCTTACTCATACTGCTGAACTTATCGGAAAAGGTTCTCATCGTTTCAGCTAAATCGCTAGCATAATTCGCTTGTGTCTCTGTTCCTGAAGCAAGTTCTTCCATAGTAGCAGCAATCTGTTCAGTACCGGTCTTAACATCCTGAGAAGATTGATCTAAGTAGAGGCTGCGATCTCTCACCTCAGTGGATGTTTGTTTAATTTGATTAAGCATTTTAATGAGTTGACGCTTCATACGATCCATCGAATTTGCTAGTTGTCCAATCTCATCTTTTCCTTGAAATTGATCAGTCGCAACGGTTAGATTTCCATCGGCTATTTGATCAGTCACAGTCACTATCCCCGATAATCTTTTAGAGACATGTCGACTTATGATCAGCATAAGAACAATACTAACTACCAGGGAAGCAAGCATGGAAACCAACAGAATCATTTGGGCGAAGCTTTGGCTCTGATGAGCGTTAGCTACCGCTACTTCCTGTTCTTCTAATATTAAACCTCTTAAATAATCTAAGTAAGATGACGCATTTCGCGTTACACCACTATAGCGATTACTGTACAAGCCAAGAATAGCTTCACCTTGGTCGTAATTTTCTACAATATCTTCAATAAACATTTGATCTAGCTCTTCATTTCTAGTTAGAACTTCGTTAAATAAATTCTCTTGTTGTTCCCCTTCTACTTGGTTACTTAATTGCTCTAATAATGCATTTACTCGTTCTCTTTTATCTTCATAATCATTTCGATGACTTTCTGCACCAAACTGGGCAAATGTCATGGCACTAAGTGACTTTGATTCAATATGTGCACTTAATTCCGTTGTTAAGATTGCACGATCAGCCTGACTTTCCATGAGTTCCATATCAGCTTTTGAAGTTGAAATTGCTAGCGCCACCAAAATAGACGATGTTATAAGTAATGTAAAAACAATAATAAGTACTAAACCATATTTGTGCCCTATTTTTAAATTATGTACACCTAATTTTCTGGTTTTTGTCCCTAAGTGCACCTCTTGAACTTGTCTATTCTTTCCCTTAAATGTAACGCTCCACCTTCTTTTAACCCTTTTATCTGAGCTGTCTTTCCTTCTTTCTTTTAGCTGTAATCTTTTGAATGGTTTAATCATGCGACCCACTCCCCTTATTTTATTAAACGCTTTCATTTTTCGGAGCTGAAATTGTTTAATCACTAAACAAACTATACTTTTATACTATACATTATTACCTGCTAATTCAAGCTTATTTTTCATATAATCCCTATATATAGAAAGTAAAGGCTTTCTTCCTTTCATTAATTAGTTAAAAAGTCTTAATTCTATTGGAACTTTAGACATTCGATATAATTATTATTAACTTCCCTTACTAACTTTCTTTAAATTCGAGCAGCGCTTTACTATTTCTATAAAAAACAGTCTAACCATTTTGATTAGACTGCTATCACACCCTGATTACTAGTAATCGACTTTAAAAATGGTTACAGAAAGACATATTGTATAAAAAGCCCCATCTGTTAACTTGCATGACTAACCCGCAACTCTTACTTTAATAGCCTCGCGACAGACTACTGAAGGATAATTTCATCATTTTTATTTAAGCGTGCATAAATACCACTTATATCTTTTTCAAAGGTATACTGTTTATGTCCTAATTTAATCGTTGTTCCTTCCATTGCTTTTCCAATGCGAACCTTTTGATCAGCTGGAACAGTAATGAATGTTCTTGCTCCCAACTTTCCACCTACCTCGTTTATATCTGCGCCTTTACCTGCAAATACTTTCCCGCCTCGCATTATACCAGTAATTCTCACTAATCCTTCTGCTTGAATGGTTGTGTTAATACACGAACGTTCTGTAATTAAAACATCTCCAGAACTAATGAGTTGACTATTTAACGAATTCGCTACTTCAATTTCAATTTCTTGGTCACTATTCATTTGGCTAATATCATTTAAAACGCCTACTTGATTAATAAGCTTGTCAAAATGTTTTATGGTCATATGCTTGGGCGGCAATTTTAAAAACGTATAATTTAACTGTTGACAAACAAGCTGCCATTCCTCATCTACTAAAAATCGTTTCTGTTGATCCACTAATTGAATAAAATGTCGGACTTCCTTAGTAAGGTCTTTAAAACGCTTCTCTTTTATTAATGTAATAAGTGGACCGACGCCAGTTTCACTATGTGAACTCGTTTGGTAGATATTCGAGCTCATAATTTGAGCTAGCATCGTGTTCATTTGCAGTAAGGTTTGATGGAGTATACTTAATTGCCGCTGTATTTCAGCATTAATCTCGCCACCAGCATAAATTCTTGAGCCATTTACACTCCCTTTTATATGGACAGATTTCAAAGCACGGATGGTAGCCCCATTGACAGATTGATTGATAAGAACTTCGCCCCCAGATTGAATGGTCATACCCTCAGCAACCTCGCCAACTACATGAACATCTCCTTGGAATTGGATGTTACCAGAATCCAGATCAACATTACCTTGATGAACCATTTGCGGTAGTACTTTTGTTTTTACATAGTGCCCTCTCTTTTCAATATAAGGCCGGCCATTTTCACTGGCGATAATACGATCATCTAACAAAATTGTTCCTTTTTGCGTACTTAACTGAATATCCCTAACCTTCCTTGGTTCAACAGGTTGCCCAAAAATAGTTATGCCTACCTTTCCTGGAATTGGGCGGTGGAGCATTGCAATAATTTCACCCTTCTCTACGGTTGGGATTCGCTTTCTTTCCCGGTAATCAATGTTTGAATTATTCTGACTTTCTTTTAGAGAATCCTTCACTTTTGTCTCTACTAATACCTCGACCGATCCATCTATACCATCTCCTGGACTAATCCCCCGCGCGATCACAAATGTATTCTCTGTTTGCGTCTCCAGAGCCTTGCTTATTTCAGCCTCATCAATTCCAGTTGTAATGCCAAGCTTACTTAATGATCGGTTAATTTCATCATAGGTTAATGTTTGATTAAGCTTGCGTTCTTCTGTTGCCTCTAAAATAATTTGCTGGGTTGGCGCTGTATCTTTTACCTTTCTTGCTAAGAAATAGCCTGGACTAATGTGAAGAGTAGCTTCCATATTGTCCTTTGAACATTTAATCTGCCAATCTGTGGGATGACTTTCATTTATGACTTCAATTGCAAGTTCATCCTTTTCAGAGATAAACTGAAAAGATTGGGTGACGTATTCAGCATTTTTTCTTAGCTTTATTCCACTGCCTAATTTTACTGAAGGCTGGTGATTCGGACTGTCTTTTACAAAGATAACACCGTCCTTTACCCAAGCCTTACCGGTCAACAACGATTGGTGGTCTTGATTGTCCATCTCTTTAGTTATTCTTGAGTGGTCAACTTCTTCAGATGGACTTTCAGTTAGATCTTGATCAATATGCTCTAAGAAATCCTCCAATGCCATGTGATCAATTCTCTTGTTCGTAATTGGATCGATCCCAATAATAGTAGGGTTGGGTACGTCTGGTTCAACCACCTGTTCTCGTGTAAGTTTAACAACCGCTTCTTTACCTTTAATACCAAATAAACCTCTTCTTTCTGTTTGAATAACTTCAATCTCAACTTGCTCTAACTCTAAATCGAGTGCTTGTAACCCCAATTCAATTGCTGCTTTCACAGTGGACCCTTTAGAAATAAAGGATGTCATTTGTCCTCACTCCATTCTTTAGTGAAATCTAATTGATGTATGACGACAAATGTTTTTAATCTCATCTCCATAATGTAATAAAAAACCCAAACTCAAGATGAGGTGGGTTTAGTGGATTTCGACCACACATCTTTTCGGTAACCCGGCTATCGTAGCAATTCTGCCTTAGACCCGTAGCTTTGCGTCCTTACTTTTCAATAAGTTTGCCATTATCGTCATGCATGTATTATATTTATACTATTATAAGTATAGTTATTTAGTACTAATATTGCAATATCATTACTGTTTTTTATTAGGGAAAATTGTTCTATTTTGTGGATAGATTACAAATAATCCCGTTTCCCCATTGTACCTACCTTCATCTATATGTTATATAGCTTTTTTAAATTAAGCAACTAGTTGTCATTTATATTCATGTAAACTTAACTTAACTGAAATTATTTAATCGGTTTATGAAACTGAAAATAGGGTATTAAAAATAGTCGGAATTTAAATCGTTTGTTTTAGTCACAATTGCCTATATCGTTTTTTTACAAACACTGTTTTAATAGAAATAGCCCTTTTTATACTTTTAAGTTTTTTTAATAGACAAATGAATAGGAATAAGATAATATACTATATATGGTGATTAAGAAATGATCAGACACCATATATAGTATATTTTGTTTTTTACATAACTTAAAGACAATCGCTGGGCAACGGCGGTTTTTATATTCTTAAGGAGGCACTTATATGTCAGTTATTATTGAAAGTATTGAACAGCAATTGGACCAGCTTGCTAATAAACATGCAGTTGATTTAACTAAGCTTAAAGAGAAAGTCAACGAAACAAGTCAGGCTAATCAGGATTCAAATCAGACTGCTTTATTTTACTCATTGAATCAAATTGCAATGGACCAGCCAAATTGGACTTTCATTGCTGCGCATTTTTATTTAGAACAACTCTATCGCGAAGCTGCAGATAATCGTGGCTACGATCATCACTTAAAGTACGGCAATCTCCTAACGCTTATTCAGAAACTTACTAATGAAGGCATTTATTCAACACATTTGCTAGAAGCCTATTCTGAGCAGGATATTTTATTATTAGAACAAGAAATTAAACCGGAGCGAGATGCCTTCTTTAATTACATCGGTTTATTTCTATTAGCTGACCGTTATTTAGCGCGTGATCACGATCGCAAATTATATGAGCTTCCACAAGAAAGATTTATGATTATTGCGATGACAATATTGAAAAATGAAAAAACGGAGAATCGTCTTGACCTTGTTAAAGAAGCATACTGGGCTTTATCAAATTTATATATGACCGTAGCAACACCAACACTATCTAATGCTGGAAAAAGTTATGGGCAATTATCTTCCTGCTTTATCGATACGGTTGATGATTCATTAGATGGCATTTACTTAAACAACTGGGATATTGCTCGCTTAAGCAAAGACGGTGGTGGGATTGGCGTTTATTATGGTAAGGTTCGGGCGCTGGGCTCAGACATTAAGAAATTTAAAGGAAACTCATCAGGCGTTGTACCTTGGATTAGACTCATTAATGATACAGCGGTAAGTGTTGATCAACTCGGTCAACGTCAAGGCGCAGTCGCTATTTATTTAGACATCTTCCACAAAGACATTATGAACGGCTTCTTAGATTTAAAAACCAATAACGGTGACGAACGTCGAAAAGCACATGATATCTTTACTGGAGTAACCATTCCTGATTTATTTATGGAGCAGTTACAGATTACTGATCAAGATGGCAAAAGTATTGGCGAATGGCACACCTTCTGTCCTCATCAAGTTAAACAAGTCATGGGCTGGACAGATGCTAATGGCCGCTCGCTAGGTCTGGAAGATTTCTATGATGAGATTGATAAGAAATACTTTACTGAAAAATATCAAGAAGCAGTCAATCATCCGTTACTGCCACGCAAAACATATCGGGCAATGGATATTATGGCACGTATCATGGTAGCACAACTTGAAACGGGCACTCCGTATATGTTTTATCGTGATGAAGTTAATCGTCAAAACCCAAACAAGCATATTAAAGGAATTGGGCGAACTTCAATCTATTCTAGTAATCTCTGTACTGAAATCGCTCAAAACATGTCACCAACTGAGATTGTTAATGAATATGTTGATACTGATGGCAACATCGTCATTGTGCGAAAACCGGGTGATTTTGTTGTTTGTAACTTATCATCAATTAATCTAGCAACTGCTGTCCCTGCACAAGTTCTTGAACGATTAGTTCGCATTCAAGTAAGAATGCTTGATAATGTCATTGACTTAAACACCATTAGTGTTGGGCAAGCTCAAGCGACGAATAAGAAATATCGTGCGGTTGGACTAGGCACATTTGGTTGGCACCATCTGCTTGCCTTAGAGAAAATCTACTGGGAGACGGATGAAGCAGTCGAATTCGCTGATCGAGTTTATGAAGATATTGCTTATTATACAATTAAAGCATCAATGGAGCTTGCTAAGGAAAAAGGTGCTTTTCAAGCATTTGAAGGCTCAGAATGGCAAACAGGGAAGTACTTTGAACGTCGTCAATACACTAGCGAACGTTGGGGTGAATTGCGAGATGCTGTCGCTAAGAATGGGTTGCGAAATGGCTGGTTAATGGCTGTTGCACCAAACTCTTCAACTGCCAAAATTGGCGGTTCTACTGATGGAATTGATCCGATTTACGCAGCTGAGTATGCTGAGGAAAAGAAAAACTTTAAATTTAAAGTAACCGCACCTGATATTAATCATCGGACTTATGCCTACTATCGCCGTGCCCGCCACGAGCTCGACCAAGTCTGGAGTATTAAGCAAAATGCGCGTCGCCAACGTCATGTCGATCAAGGAATTAGCTTTAACCTTTACGTCCGCCATGATATTAAGGCAAGAGAGTTATTAAATTTACATTTTGCCGCATGGGAAAATGGGTTAAAAACAACCTATTATGTACGAAGCACATCCCAAACAGAAATAGATGAATGTGAAGCATGCCATAGCTAAGGAGGATTTTTGAGAATGAGCTTTGTCGATACACCTTTAACTAAAATTAAATTATTAAATCCGACTTATCCAAACAAATCAACTGGTCTTGTAAACGGACAGTCATCTGGATTGCTAAACTGGAATGATATTGCCTATCCACAAATGTACGATTTATACCAAACGCTCTTATCAAATTTTTGGAAGGCTCAAGAAATTAATATGCAAGATGATATTAAGCAATGGGACCATTTAACGGATACAGAGCGTGATGTCTTTCTGAGAATTAATACACAACTGGCTTCATTAGATAGTTTACAGACACCAACCATGACTCAGGTGATGGATTATGTAACAGATTCGAGCTTCAAAGCTATCTTTGCGGTGATCGCTCAGCAGGAAGCAGTCCATAACGAGTCCTATTCTTACATTTTGAGCTCAATTGTTCCTTTAGCTGAGCAAAACAAACGGTTCAATGAAGCAAAGGCAGATCCAATTGTTCAAAAACGTAATCAGTTAATTTTGGATAGCTATGATGCTTTTCACAAGGAGCCGACACCACAGAAACTCTTTGAACTTGCTATTAACTCGATTAATTTAGAAGGTATTTACTTCTATGCGGGCTTTGCTTTCTTCTATCACCTCGCTCAGCAGCAAAAAATGCTTAAGACGAGTACAATGATTAGCTATATTCAGCGCGATGAAATGCAGCACGCCTATTTCATCTCACAGTTTATTAGAATCTTACTAACTGAGAATCCCGATTTGAATACTGATGAAAATATTCAGTTTGCCTACCAAACAATTGCTCGCGCTGTTGAATTAGAGAAGGAATGGGCAGATTACATTCTTCAAGATATTGAAGGTATTGATTTAAACGAATTTCACCATTACGTAGAATATCTAGCTAATAAACGATTACGACAGATTGGACTTGAGAATCACTACCCTGAACGTGATAACCCAATGGCATGGATTCATGTCTTTAGTGATGAAATGATGAATGAGACAAAATCTGATTTTTTTGAGCAGAAATCACGAACCTACACCAAGGTTTCCTCATCAAATGGCTTTGATGAGCTTTAGAAAGGACGATTGAGAATGAAAGTAGCCATTATCTATAGCTCTATTACAGGAAATACTGGACTGTTAGCAGAATCGCTCTATCAACAATTAATAGACCAACATATAGCTGTTGATCTATTAACTGTCGATCAGGTTCATTATAGTCAACTCACTAATTATGATGCGATTGCAATCGGCACCTACACATGGGATAATGGTGACCTTCCACCCGAGATGGATCAGCTATTTTGTGAAATTGAGGAGCGTGATCTCGCTCATGTTTCAACTGGAATCTTTGGAACTGGTGATAGCTTCTACCCCTATTTCTGCGGAGCGGTTGATTTATTTAGAGATATGCTCTACGTTCATACCCAATTGGCAGTAACATTAAAGGTTGAGCTTGTCCCCCAATCAGGAGACTTGGACAAGCTTTCGACATTTTGCAATCGCTTGTTGAAAAAACAGCTTGCTGCGTAATCACTGTCTGTTAATTAGGGCTTGAATCGGATTATTTATCTGATTTGGGCCTTTTTTTCATGTCTAGCATTTGCATTCGTTTAACAAAGCTGACACCTTTTTTAAACTACAGCATTCTTTTTGCTTTTCATTAATGCATCCTTCTTTTTCGTTAACGTGCAAAGTCTTTCTCCACTTTTCGCTAACGGCACCCACATCGACTAACACAAAATAACGATCGCTCAACTATCCCCTAAACCTAGATAAAAAAAAGCAACCCTTAAATGTAAGAGTTGCCTTTAAATTATATTAGCCAAATTGTGCCTGGTGAAGTCGACTGTATGCCCCGCCAGCTTGAATGAGCTCATCATGAGCTCCCTGCTCCTCAATGCCATTCTTTGTCACGACTACAATTCGATCAGCATGTTTAATTGTTGCCAAGCGGTGAGCAATGACTAGAGTAGTCCGACCAACAGACAGCTCCTCTAACGACTTCTGAATGGCTATCTCTGTTTCAGTATCAAGTGCTGATGTTGCTTCATCTAAAATTAAAATTGGTGGGTTTTTCAAGAACATCCGTGCTATTGAAAGTCGTTGCTTCTGTCCGCCCGATAGTTTCACTCCACGTTCGCCAATTACCGTCTCTAATCCATCAGGTTGTTCAGCAATAAAATCATCTAGTCGCGCTTTTTGTGCGGCCGCCATAATTTCCTCATCGGTTGCATTTAGCTTACCATAGGCAATATTCTCCTTAATCGTGCCCGAAAAGAGAAAGACATCCTGCTGGACAATTCCAATCTGGCCTCTTAAAGAGCTTTGCTTAATATTCCGAATATCCACGCCATCAATCGTAATTGCCCCCCCTGTTACCTCATAGAAGCGCGGCAACAAGCTACACATTGTTGTCTTGCCCGCTCCGGATGGCCCAACAAAAGCGATTGTCTCTCCTGGAGAGATGGTTAAATCAACACCCTTTAACACACTTTCTAACCCCTCATAGCCAAAGGTGACATTATCATAGTTGATTTCGCCAACGACATTAAGCTCGACAGCATCTGTCGCATCTTGAATATCGGGAATAGTATCAAGAACTTCTGTATATCTTTTAAAGCCAGCAAATCCCTTTGGATAGCTTTCAATGACGGCATTAATCTTTTGGATTGGACCAATTAAGATATTCGTCAGTAGAATAAAAGCAATAAACTGACCGTGTGACAACTCTGCTCCAATTACAAAATAGGAACCGAACATTAATGCAGATAATGTTATTAGTCGCATCAGCATGTAATTGGCAGTAACATTTTGGGCCATAATTTTGTAAGAAGACAGCTTTGTATCGCGATACTGTCCATTATTCTTAGCAAATTGCTGTTGTTCAAAGTCCTCATTCGCAAATGCTTTAACGACACGGATACCGCCAATACTATCCTCAACGCGTGCATTGATATCAGCAACATCATGAAACATACGCCGAAATGTCTGAACCATTTTTTTATTAAAATGAATGGCAAACACGACAATTAACGGGACAACAGTAAAAATGATTAGTGCGAGCTGCCAATCAATTGTCATCATAATTACCAGCGATCCGATTAATGTCATAACTGCAACAAAGACATCCTCAGGACCATGGTGCGCAACTTCTCCAATCTCCTCCAAGTCTTTCGTTAATCGTGAGATCGAATGACCTGTTTTACTATTGTCATAATAACCAAACGATAATTTTTGCATATGTTTAAACAGCTTTCGCCGCATATCGGTTTCAATATTAATCCCCAGCATGTGTCCCCAGTAAGTAACAATAAAATGAAGTCCTGTGTTCACAGCATAAATAAGTAAGAGCCCCATGGAAGCAAAAAAGATAATGCGCCAATTCCCCGCCGGTAGCAATTGATCAATGACATAATTTACCGCCAATGGGAAGGAAAGCTCGAGTAAGCCGACTAAAATAGCAGCAGAAAAATCAAGAAAAAACAACCCTTTGTATGGCTTATAGTATGAAAAAAAACGTGCAAGCATTGTAAAACCCCCAATTTATATTTATCTCTATAACGCAAAAAATTACTTCTAATTATAGCGATAATCATTATCAATTACAAGATAATTGCTCTTCTTTATTAACTGCCCCTTGCAAAGCTAAGCTGAATCTTATAAGATATTGTTATTAGCACATAAGGGGGTGGATTAGGATGTTGAATATAATTGTTGGACTTAGTGTCGATCTGCTAGATAGCTTATCAATTGCTCGGTCAAAATTTGCCATTGTGGTTTCCAACGGGATACGTATGCCCTTTTTTAATAACCACATAGCAAGTCAACAATTAGGACATCGCTAATTCACATGAGGATAAATGTAATTATTTATTTTGCCGTGAGAGACTATGTGCTCTGACGGCTTTTTCTATGTCATTAAACTCATGTGGGTTCGGTAATCCATCGGAGGAGAACAAAATGATAATGTGCAGTGTTAACCAAATAAGTATTGCACTGGGCGGCAACACAATTTTTGAAAACATTAGTATTGAGATTCGTGACCATGAACGTATTGGCTTGGTTGGTCGAAATGGCAGCGGTAAATCAACCTTACTTAAATTAATTACTGGTGAGCTTCACCCCGACCAAGGTGCTGTATATCGAAAAAAACAGCTGAAACTGGGTTATTTGGCACAAATACCGCAAGTAGCAGATGATAAAACTTGCTACCAGTTTTTACTAAGTGCTTTTGCCGATTTACTTGAAATGAACCAGCAATTAATAAAAATTGAGCAGCAACTAAGCGATCCTACATTAGCAAATTACGAGCAAATCCTTAGTCACTATGGACAGCTCCAGGAGCAATTCTCCCGAGATGGAGGCTACCTAATGGATGCACAAATTGCTCAAGTCGCTAATGGCCTAAACATTGCTCATCTACTTGAACACCCCTTTCATTATCTAAGCGGGGGTGAAAAAACCAAGCTTGGCCTTGCTTTTTGCCTACTAAAACAGCCAGACTTATTTGTGCTTGACGAACCAACTAATCATTTAGATATGGCGGCAATTGAATGGCTCGGTCATTATTTAAAAGACTATCAAGGTGCGGTTGTTATTGTCTCTCATGATCGTTACTTCCTTGATCAACTCGTTAATCGAATTGTTGACTTAGAAGATGGCTCACTCACCTCTTATTCGATGAACTATAGTCAGTATGTTAACGAAAAGGAAATTCGGTTAATAAATGCGTTTAAAGCCTATCAAGATCAGCAGAAAAAAATTAAAAAAATGAAGGAAACGATTAAGCAGCTAAGAATATGGGCCAATCAAGCCAACCCACCAAATGAAGGGCTTCACAAACGGGCACGTAATATGGAGCGCGCTCTTGACCGAATGGAGAAGCTAGCCCGACCAGTCATCGAGGCCAAGCGTATTAATTTTGATTTAACTAGCTCTGATCGGAGTGGCAAGGATGTATTTGTTTTAGAAGACATTTGCCATGGCTACGACAAAACTATCTTATTCAATAAGCTAAGCTTGACGGTTCGCTATCAAGATCGTCTTGCCATCATTGGTGATAATGGAGCAGGAAAATCAACCTTATTAAAACTCCTACTTGGCGAAATTGACCTGCAAGTAGGACAATTAAAACGTGGTAGCCAGCTGAAGATTGGTTATTTAAACCAACAGCCATTTGCTAGTTATGCTAATGAGCGGGTCATCGATGTGTTACGTGAAGAAGTTGTCATTACAGAAGGCGAAGCACGACACTTTCTTGCTCAATTCTTATTTTACGGCTACGATGTCTTTAAGCAGATTAAGCAGCTTAGTGGTGGGGAACGGATGCGCCTGCGCTTAGCCCAATTGATGAAACAAGACATTAATTTGTTAATTCTTGACGAGCCGACAAACCATCTCGATATTGATTCAATTGAAGTGCTTGAAGATACACTTGAGCAGTTTAATGGCACGATTATTGCCGTATCGCATGACCGCTACTTTATTAATAAACTTTTTAATCGAATTGCTTGGATTGAGCACAAACGGCTCCGTCACTATCTTGGCAATTATGACAATGCGAAAGAAAAACGATTCCAACTGCTTCAGCAGTTACAAACTGAGAAGCCGGTTAAACAACATAACAACACAGTTCATCTAGAAACGCTTGAAGCTGAAATAATCACGATTGAGCAAAAGCTCGCGCACACTACTAGTAGCAAGCGCAAGCAACTATTAAGTAGAAAGCAACAGCTAGAAACAGCTTGGGAAAAATATGTTGATTTAACAGATTAATGAATTAACGACCAGTCTGTCAGCAATGACAAACTGGTCGTTTTCAAATACACCTCTGCCCCTTGGTAAAAATTACCACTAGATATTAAATATTATAGTTACTTAATAAATTTCACTCTAACAAAATATGGTTAGCTAATTAGCTTCTTTCTGCAAGATAGGTTTTAGCGGACAAATTAACTACTAAAAAGAATAGAAAGTTAGCATAATCGTGTATAATCAAGTTAAAGAATACCATCAATTTTTTAAAAGATTTTTTTAAGTTTGTCGATTTTAGCTATTTTCATTCGTTGCATGTATGTAGAACAATATAAAAGGAGGAAGTGTCCAATGAAATTTATGATGGTTGTCAAAGCAACAAAGGATTCAGAGGAAGGTAAAATGCCCAGTCAAGAGTTAATTGATGCGATGGCGCGGTATAATGAGGAACTTGTCCGAGCAGGGGTGCTTCTCGCAGCAGAAGGCCTTCATCCCACTTCAAATGCGATCCAGATCTCATACCCAGAACCGAATAAGAAGCCGATTGTTACTGATGGTCCATTTACAGAAGCAAAAGAATTAATTGCTGGCTTCACATTAATTGAGGTCAAATCAAAAGAAGAAGCGATCGAATGGGCGATGAGAATGCCTGATCCACATGGCTATGGGCAAGGTCAGATTGAACTGCGCCAAGTTTTTGAAGCAAGTGAATTAACAGATGATGAAACAGCATTAGCTAAAGAAAAACAACTTCGTGAAACGATAGCGAGTAAACCTAAGGCATGACAGAACCAAATGTCCGTCAGATTCTTGAAGGCATCTGGGCAATTGAATCAGCAAAAATTATTGCCACATTAACACGACTAGTAAGAACTATTGATTTAGCAGAAGATTTTGCCCAAGATGCTTTGACAGCAGCATTAAAAAGCTGGCCAGAGACAGGAGTTCCTAGTAATCCAGCTGCTTGGTTAACCAAAACGGCCAAGAATCGTGCAATTGACTATTTGCGCCGTGAAAAGCAGCGCAAAAATAAATATGAACAACTTGGTTGGGAGCTTAATCAACAAAGCCTATTAATTTGGGACGAAATAGATGAGCCAATACAAGATGATTTACTTCGACTCCTATTTATGACATGCCACCCTGTCCTTACTAAAGAAGCACGCGTTGCACTAACGTTACGATTACTTGCTGGTCTCTCAACAGAGGAAATCGCAAGGGCATTTCTAACATCCCAATCGACCGTGGCACAACGTATTGTCCGAGCAAAGCGCAAACTCGCTACTGATCAAGTCCCGTTTGAGCTCCCAGACAAAGAGACATTAATTGATCGGCTAGCTTCTGTGCTAGAGGTCATTTATCTTATGTTTAATGAAGGCTATAGTGCCTCTGCTGGGATCACTTTGACCCGACCAGTTTTGTGTCATGAGGCACTAAGGCTGGGACGAATATTAGCAGAGTTAATACCAGATCGCTCAGAAATACATGGACTTGTCGGTTTAATGGAAATTCAGACTTCAAGACTCAAAGCTAGAATTAATACCGCTGGTGAAGCAATTCTATTAAAAGATCAGAATCGTGCTCGATGGGACTACTTGCACATCAGAAGAGGCTTAACAGCTATTAATCGTGCCGAGCAATTAAAGCAACCCTATGGTTCCTACCTCATTCAAGCCTTAATTGCTGCTTGCCATGCTAAAGCACGCATTGTTGAAGAAACAGACTGGATAAAGATTTCAGCCTTATACGCAGCACTTATCCAAGTGGAACCTTCCCCAGTCATTGAGTTGAATCGAGCTGTTGCCCTTTCAATGGCTTTTGGTCCTGAGGCGGGATTAGTAGTAGTAGATGCTCTAAATCAAGAGCCTTCACTTAAAAACTATTATCTATTGCCTAGTGTTCATGCTGATTTATTATTAAAGGTCGGACGGCATGAAGAAGCAGCAGACAAATTTAACCAAGCTGCCATGCTAACCGATAATGAACAGGAACGTGCTTTACTATTAAAAAGAAGTCATGAATGCAAAATAAACGAAGCAAATTTTGAGAGGAGTTAGTTAAGATGAGCAATGAGATTACTACATTTATCGAACAGGTGGAGCAACCCTGGCAACAAGAACTTTGTCATACCTTACGGCAGCTCGTTCACGATGTTATTCCAGATGTAACCGAGCGAATCCAGTACAAGAAGCCACATTTTCTAAAGGATAAGAAATATGCTGCTGTTATTTCGGTAGCTAAGGCGGCCGTCAGTTTCACTATATTTAACACAGCAGAAATTGAGCTTACTGCGAAAGAGTTTACTGGACCACCAGAAAGAAAAACGATTAAATTTCAAAAGGTCGAGCAGGTTGATAGTGAATTCTTAAAGCAAATACTATCACAAACAGTTGAAACCCTATAAACTGGCTGAAATTCACACAATAATGGAGGATAATTATGCCTTTTACAACTTCAAAAGATGGAACAAAAATAGCTTATGAAAAATCGGGACAAGGACCTTCCCTAATCTTAATTGGTGGTGCCTTTAGCCATCGGAAATTTAATGGACTTGTCAAATTAGCAGACATACTTGCCGATCATTTTACCGTCTACAATTATGATCGCCGTGGTCGAGGGGATAGTGATGATCAGCCACCCTATTCCATTACTAAAGAGATTGAAGATCTCAATGCCGTAATTGCCACCAGTGACAATCCCGTTTTTGTATGGGGCTTGTCATCTGGAGCCGTTTTAGCACTAGAAGCTGCTGAGCAGGGCTCCAATATTAATAAATTAGTACTACATGAGCCACCTTTTGTTGTTACACCTAGTGATCAAACTGCACCAACCGACTTTACTAAGCATGTCATCCAATTAATTGCTGAGGATAAACGTGCTGATGCAATTAAATATTTTATGACCAAAGGCATGGGCGCACCAGGATTTATCGTAACAATGATGCGCTTTATGCCAAGGGTTTGGCAGGATTTAATTAATGTTGCACATACGCTTCCTTATGATGCAACCCTTTTAGATGGTTATATGGAAGGTAAGCCGCTATCACAAGAACCATGGAAAAACGTTTGCATGCCAACGCTTGTCTTAGTTGGAACGGAGAGCCCAGCTTCTTTACGTCGGGGTGCTAAGGCTTTGACTGATGTGCTAGCTCCTGCAACCTTAACCAGCAAAAAAGGTCTAGGTCACACAAAGAAATTGAACGAACAGTTAATTGCTACCGAACTCATAGCATTTTTTACAAACTAAAAGTTCTTAGTTTATAGACAGTAGAAACATTTATTGACACGAATTAATTAGCTTTATGCCTATTAATTTGTGTCATTTTTATAGTGTTCTTTACAAGTACTCTACTAATAAGAAAGGGTATGGAGAGAATTATTCAGGAGCAGGGAAGAATTAATGTTTTATTTAGTAATGCAGGCTATAGGTTTTATGGTGCAGTTGAGGATGCACGATTAACTGAAGCAAGACACCCATTCGAGGTAAACTTTTCAAACTAAGTCGTTTAACACAACTGGTTCTTCCATATATGCGAAGACAAAAACCATTAACACATCCTCTACCGATGGTAAGGTTTATACTTTATTTGGCGCGTGGTATCACGCACCAAAACATGCTTTGGAGGAATTCTCTGACTCACTTAAAATTAAAACTAAGCCATTTGGTATTGACGTTATTATTATTGAAATAGGTGCTACTAATAGCGAATGGGCCGACATCGTTTTACATCTTTTTCGAGCGTGTCCAAGAGAGATCAGGAAATACGACATATAACAGTTAACTACAGCATTTATAAGTATACTCAAACGGTTATAAGCTTCTAATCGCGTTTATCACCCTAATCACATTGCACAGCTATTTGCAAAGGCCATTCGTTCAAAAAAGCCAAAAAAAGGTATATTACTGGTAATGCTAGACCTGTTTTATCTTTGCGCAAGATCTTATCCGATCGAATGTTCGATCGCATTTTGTATCGGATGTTCAACTTAAAATTATAATTAATTGCATTTGTCTTAACTCCCCTAGCCCAGTAGGGATTTAGATAGAAACTGCGCAATCTACAAGAACAATTGCGCAGTTGCCTATGCTATGCTAATAAAAAAGGAGGCAATAATAATGATAAAAAACTTGCACATTTATTTAGTCATGAATGGTAACGGAGCAGAAGCAATTCAGTTTTATCAGGAAATACTCGGTGCAGAAGTTATTGAAGTAAGTACTTTTGAGAAACTAACAGCTAGCATGAAAATAGCCGAAGCAGATAAAAAGCGCATTCTACATGCTGAATTAAGCGTAGGTGGCACAAATTTTATGCTTTGCGATACCTTCCCTGACCAATCTTATGTAGTTGGTAATCAAGTCACCATCTTTATTGAATCAACGACGATGGAAACAACAGCAGCTCTCTTTAACAGTCTTGCTAACGAAGGACAAATCATCATGCCTTTAGAGCCGACCTTTTGGAGTCCATGTTATGGTCAGGTCAGAGATAAATTTGGTGTCACCTGGCAGGTCTCAACACATACCAATTAACCACTGCCAAGTAAGGTTATCTTGCTTCGTTGCTTCATAACCTTACTTACCCTCCGTTTATTTCTATACATATTATAAAATGATCTCATCCTTGATTAAAATCTCCCCATTATAACAATGCTTTTCTTCAACATTTAGAATAACTTCCAATTAAGCAAACCTATTCATTGTTTTTTTAAATCTAATTCTTTATAATGAAACCGCAAACAAAATTCAAGAGGTGAACGATATGAATATGGAAGAAATGAAGACATTAGTCAATTCAGGAAAGATGTATGATGATGCCAACCCACATATTGCTAAAGCACGAAACGAGGCAATCGCCACTTGTCGTACTTACAATAAAAAGGTGAATGACTCAAGCGATTATGATATGAAACTGTTAAAGGGCCTTTTTGCTGAAATTGGTGAAAACGTCTATTTGGAATCTAATTTTCGATGTGAGTTTGGTTTTAATATCTATTTAGGTAAGAATATTTATATCAATCACGATATGATTATTCTAGACTGTAATGAAGTTACAATTGGAAACGATGTCTATATTGGCCCTCGTGTTGGCTTATATGCAGCTAACCACGCCGAAGATCCGATTGAACGTGCGAATAATGGCGTTTACTCCAAACCAATTAAAATTGGGGATAAGGTTTGGATTGGTGGCGATGTTCAAGTTGGTCAGGGAGTTACGATTGGGGAAAACAGTATTATTGGAATGGGCAGTGTTGTTACCAAGGACGTGCCAGCTAATGTTATTGCAGCCGGTAATCCATGTCGTGTTATTCGACAGATTAAAGAAAGTGAAACAAAGTGGAAAAAGCCCACGTATAATTAATTTCTTAAGACTAGCTTGACTGAAATGGGGTTTTAAAAAAATGCAGGCATATGAAAATAGGCAAGCTCTAATTGACGAAATAGTTAAACGCGCAGATCTCTTTATTGACGAATTTAATACTATAGACAATAAAAACAAAGATATTCTTATTAGTGACGTTGATAGAAGCCCCTCTCAAATGATTGCTTATCAACTAGGGTGGATTAACCTATTATTAGATTGGGAACATGGTAACCAAAATGAAGAAGTTGTAGTCACACCATCGCCAAATTATAAATGGAATAACCTTGGTGGGCTGTACGAACATTTTTACCAACAGTACGCGAATTACTCTCTTCAAGAGTTAATTGAGTTGTTTCATCAGGATGTCAATAGGATAGTCAAGCTAGTAGAATGCTATTCTGATGATGATTTATTTGTGCCAGGTAAAAGGCAATGGGCAAGCACAACTCCCTCAAACTGGCCGATATGGAAATGGATTCATATCAATACAGTTGCCCCCTTTAAAACGTTTCGAACAAAAATTAGAAAGTGGAGAAAACTAAATACTTTAGAAAATTAAACTTAATAGCCCTTTTTTGCACATAAGTACTCTTTTCTATTTTTATAGCAGCAAACTCATCCCATTTATAAGGTGTTTTTAATAAATGGGATGAGTTTATAGCTCTTGAAGAAGACCTTATAGTCTACCTCGACCTAATAATTAATTACTTCGTTCCGGCCAAGCCCCCTGTAGCATACGTATTAAGGGGATCTGAATTAAATGCATCTCTTTAAAAAAGTAATATAAAACCGCGTACACTCATGCATTAGAGTATACGCGGTTGTGCTTAAAAATTATGGTGGAGCCTAGGGGGCTCGAACCCCTGACCTCTACGCTGCCAGCGTAGCGCTCTCCCAGCTGAGCTAAGGCCCCAATTTGTAATACCTCAATTATTATAGCTAAGTTCTACTCAAGACACAAGTCTATTCTGCAAAAATAAATTTGACAAATGCCTCTCCTATTCGTTAAACTTGGCTTAACTTAGATCGGAAAGGGTGAACTGTAGGTCGATGAAAAAATAATCCTATTTCTCAGACTAATTAAATAAAGACTGGTTTTAAACAGCTTTAATCTGCTTTTTTTGCCGTGTCTTTATTTAATCTTTCGGATAGGATGACATCGACTTTCAGTTTATTACTTTACTGGCATAATTCTGTGTAGATTTTGTCAGTTTACGACTGTCTCCTATTCGTGTACTCGAATTTTTGGGGGCTTTTTTAATGCCCTCTTATCATGAGGTGATCGAATGGTTATGGTTGAATTATTAAATGTAGTAAAAGAAATTCAAGGTGAGCAATTGTTTACAATTGACAGTCTCACTATTGCGAAGCAAGCTAAAATTGGACTGGTTGGCAAAAATGGTGCAGGCAAATCAACATTATTAAACTTGATTGCGGGATATATCGAGCCTGAACAAGGGCATATTAAACGATTCGGATCTGTTCATCTACTTCCACAGTTAAAGACCACTCATACGACCGAAAGCGGTGGTGAAGTAACCCAGCGGTATATTGATCAAGCATTAGCGCATAAAAGTGAGCTCCTCCTTGCTGATGAACCGACAACAAATCTTGATCAACAGCATATTGAAAAGCTTGCACAGCATTTAACCAGACGCTCTGGTGCAATTGTGTTAGTTGCCCATGATCGGTATTTTCTTGATCTAATTTGCACTGAAATTTGGGAAATAGACCAGCAAACAGTTAAGCGCTATTCTGGAAATTACAGTAGCTATCGTGACCAAAAACAGCTTGAGCAGGCCCAACAAGAGGAAGCATATCAAAATTACTTACGACAAAAAAGAGAACTCGAACGCGCAGTTGTCTTAAAAGAGCGCAAAGCACAACGCGCAACCAAGAAACCCAAAAACGTTAGTGACTCAGAGGCACGAATTATTGGCGTTAAGCCGTACTTTGCCAAAAAGCAAAAAAAACTTGAGCAAACAAAAAAAGCCATGGAAACAAGGTTAGCACAACTAGAAAAAGTAGATAAAGTGTATCAAGAAGAACCGATAAAAATGCAATTACCTGAGGCAGATCGTTCATTAGGCAGAACAATTATCCGGATTGAGAATTTATCAGGACAAATTGGCAAACGGTTGTTATGGCAGGCGGCTAGCTTCCAAATAAATGGTGGTGATAAAGTAGCACTCATCGGCAATAATGGTGTCGGTAAATCGACCTTGATTGAAAAACTAGTCAATCAAGACGAAGCCATTTATTTATCACCAGCAGCGAAAATTGGCTATTTTAGTCAAAAGCTGAAAGAACTTGATTTGAGTAAGTCGATCTTAGCCAACGTGACCGAATCAGCCATTCAAACTGAAACGATGATCCGCATTGTCCTTGCTCGCTTGCACTTTCATGGTGAAGATGTTTATAAACCAGTTAATGTTCTTAGTGGTGGCGAACGAGTTAAGGTCACATTAGCAAAGCTATTTGTTAGTGATGTTAACGTGCTCATCCTTGATGAACCAACCAACTTTTTAGACTTAGGGGCAGTTGAAGCACTGGAGACCATCCTTGCTGACTATCCTGGAACATTAATCTTTGTCTCACACGATCGACGGTTCGTAGAGAAATTAGCAAATCGGCTCATCATCATTGCTGATCAAAAAGTTGAATTATTTCCCGGGACATATCAGGCATACAGGCAGAAATCAAAGCCAGCAAATAATCAAGAGCTTGATTTAATGGTGATTGAAACGCGTATTACTGAAGTATTAAGTCGGCTTAGTATTGAGCCAAATCAAGAACTTGAGCAGGACTTTCAAATGCTACTGAAGCAAAAACAAGCACTCCAAACAGACTAAAGAAGAGGTGCCCTGCGCACCTCTTCTTTAATAGCCGGAATCTTCATCTGTCAGCGTACCTAACATGTCGTAATGACCGTGCTTAAGTGGCTTCTCAGCTGGTCCCTCAATTACCTCACCGGTGTATGAGAATCGCGAACCATGGCATGGACAGTCCCAACTTTCTTCTGCCTCATTCCAATTCACCTCACAGCCAACATGTGTACAGGTCGTATCAACAAGGTGGACTTGATCCGCATGATCACGATAAGCTCCCTTCCGTTCCCCATCAACGGTCACAACTGCCCCTTCCCCTTTAGCAAGTGCATCAATATCGGTAGTTGGATGCTCAAATTTACCTTTAATCAGATGCTTTGCCACATTAGCGTTCTGAATTAAAAACTGTTTCAGACTTGGATCTGCTTGGAATCGACTTGGCGCGAATAGCTTGTGAAATGGGTTGCTGCGATCCATTACATAATCCCTTAGCAATTCTGCCGCTAAGGTTGCCGTTGTCATGCCCCATTTCCTAAAGCCTGTTGCAATTAATAATTGTGGCTGATCGGCTGTGATAGGCCCGATATAAGGAATTTTATCGAGGGTTGTTAAATCCTGTGCTGACCATTTATGGGTTACCTCCGCTAAATCAAACACTGTCTCGCCAAAGGTTTCTAGCTTAGCAAAATGCTGACAAGTTGGCCCACCTTGGCCTGTCTTATGCTGCTCACCGCCAATTAAGACAACCGTCTCATCACCATTCTTTACCGAACGGATTGAGCGGCCAGGTTGATCTACCCCAAGATACATGCCACCAGGATATGGTTCCTTTACTTTACAAGCAATTAAATAAGAACGCTCCGCATAAAGGCGTGTCGAATACAAGCCCGCCCCTTCATAGAAAGGAAAGTGCGAGCAAGCAATAACATGTTTTGCACTAACCTTGGCTTGATTCAACGTTTCAACAATAAGGCTTTCTGCTGTCTTCTCTACATTGACAGCTGTTGTCCGCTCGTAGAAAAGTGTCCCATTAGCATTTGCTTCTTTAACCAGTTGGTTTAAGTAGCTTATTGGATTAAACTGAGCCTGCTCTTTCATGACAAGCGCCTTGGTGAAAGTTAAGTTAATTGGTAGCGTTTTTACTAGCCCACCGTTAATCCCTAGCCGCTGATAAGCGTTTGCCTCGTTAACTAGCTTTGTACCATATTGCTCTGTTATCGCATATAGATATGCATCTTGTTTTTCAAATTGACAAGCGATTTGATGCTTATTAACCCGCTCTTCAATTAGTTGAATTGCTAGCTGGTTAGCTTGATAATACGCTCTCGCCTGTTTGCTACCAAAATGCTGAATTAATTCATCATAAATTAGGTCATGCTGTGCCGTTATTTTAGCTGTTGTATGTCCTGTCGTACCAGATAAGAGACGATCTGCTTCTAAAACAGCAACCCTCTTCCCCGCCTGTGCTAAAGCATATGCTGTTGTTATCCCGGTAATACCACCACCCACAATACAGATATCAACTTGTATATCCTCTGATAATGAATGAAATGATTCTATTGCTTGGTTATCCAGCCAATATGATCGTGTATCCACCACATCTATCACTCCTACAAATTCTAATAGTTATAGCTTAAACACTTTCTTGCTTTTTAACCATCAACTGCCTTGATTCTATGGCTACAAGCGATTAAACTTAGCATTATCAATCTGTAAAGGAGTTAAACAATGCGAATTGGTGTTGAAATAGATTTCATTATTCCTGATAGCTTAGCTGCACTTGACCTTTACGAAAGTATTTTTGACCTAGAACGAGTCGAAGTGACTCATTTAAAAAAAGGACAAAACGAGATGATTTTCACCATTTATGATGTCCACTTTCATATGCTTGATGAGAACGCCGAAATTGGTCTGTATACGCCACAGTAAGGACAAGCACAACCGATTTGGTTTAACGTCATGGTGCCAGATTTAAAGGCAATTTATACACGAGCACTTGAAGCTGGTTGCAAAGAAATTCAAGCTATCACCGAGCTACCTGATTATGGGGTATCAAATGCAATGTTCGTCGATCCTTATGGCTATCAATGGATGCTGCATCAGGTTCATAAGGAAGTGAGCTTTGCGGATCGGATCAAACTATGGGAACAAAAGGGCTTATAACACATACACAAAAAGACTGTGGCGATCGCAGTCTTTCTATTTTGTTGACAAAAAAAACTTATCATTGTATTATTTAGTTAAATACTTAAATAACTAAATACTTAAAGGATTGAAAATTATGAAGGATGCTTTCAAAGCATTATCTGACCCAACTAGGCGAGAGATTTTAAATTTATTAAAAGAAAAAGATTTAACTGCTGGGGAGATTTCTGAGCATTTTAATATGTCTAAACCAAGTATTTCTCAGCATTTAAAACTATTAAAACAAGCAGAGCTTGTCTTTGACAATAAACAGGGGCAATTTGTTTATTACTCATTAAACACAACTGTTTTTCAAGAGCTAATCAGCTGGGCGATGCATTTTATTGAAAAAGGAGGACAAAAAAAATGAAAAAACAACTACTTCCTCTTACTTTATTTACACTAATTATTATGATGTGGGTAGTTGCTTACCCTCAACTACCCGATCAAGTGCCCATGCAATGGGGAATTGATGGGACTGTCAATTGGACTGCTCCTAAATTAATTGGGCTGCTAAGTCAAGTTGGACTTTATCTCTTTATGTATCTCACACTTGAATTTGCTCCACGGGTTGATCCAACAAAATCAAGTACGCAACAAAATTTAAAGGCGTATCAAGTTATTAAAGTGGCAACCTTATTGCTACTATTTATAGTAAATCTCTTTATTGTGTTAAAAGGAATGGGTCTTGCTTTAGATATTGAAATAATTGTTCCCATTATAGTTGGGCTACTATTTATTATTATTGGAAATTATACACAGTCTGTTAAACAAAATTATTTTATGGGCATTCGAACACCTTGGACACTGGCAAGTCAAACTGTATGGCGAAAGACACATCGCCTTGGCTCCCGTTTATTTATCATGACTGGCATGATTTTTATTCTATTACCACTTTTTGCAGACCAGATTTTGTTGCCCCTTATCCTGACAACGATCTTTTTGCTTGCGTTAGTCCCTACGATTTATTCTTATTATCTCTACCGAACTTATCAAGGAAAGGAGTGAAAACAATGTCAGTAGAAGTACTTGAAATGATTAAATTATTTATGCCCTTAATTATTCTACAGTTTATTTTAATGGTTGCAGCAATCATCGCTTTGTTTAAAACTGAGAAGACAAATGGACCTAGATGGCTCTGGTTGCTAATTATTTTATTTGTCAGTATGATCGGACCAGTCGCGTTCTTTATTATTGGAAGGAGACAAGAATAAATGCGGTTAAAAATTGATCAGTTATCTAAGACCTTTAATCAAACCCAGGCTGTTAAAGACGTCAGCTTTACCTTAGAAGCAGGGAATTGCTTCGCCTTACTTGGCCCCAATGGCGCTGGTAAGACAACAACATTAAGGATGCTATCAGGCCTACTTAAACCAACAAGTGGAACCATTGACTTTGAAGGCTTTACCGGACACGATATTCGAGAAAAAATTGGCTATCTCCCTCAATATCCGAGCTTTTATGGTTGGATGAGTGGGAAGGAATTTCTTGTTTACGTTGGTCAGCTTGCCGCGCTCTCAAAACAAGAATCAATTAAACGGGCAGATAGCTTGTTAGAGCTTGTCGGTATTACTAAAGCTAAGCATCGTCGGATTAGCAAATACTCAGGCGGCATGAAGCAACGTCTTGGCATTGCCCAGGCAATGATTCATCAGCCCTCGCTGATTATGCTCGACGAACCTGTCTCATCACTCGACCCAATTGGTAGACGTGAGGTACTCAATTTAATGGAAGCATTAAAAGAAAAGACAACTATCTTATTTTCCACTCATATTCTTAGTGATGCTGAGGAAATCAGTGATGGGCTCATCCTCATGCATGAGGGGCGTGTGCTCGAACAAGGTTTACTGACTGAGTTGCATGAAAAATATCAATCACAAAAAATTGAACTAAGCTTTAAAGCATTTAGTGAAAATCAACTGGCTGTGCTATCAGCCCTTCCGGGAATCCGCGAGGTCACACCTAGCCGAACGGGTCTTACCTGCTTTATTAACGACCCGATCTTAGCACGTCAGTCAATTCTAGCGAAAACAATTGAAGAGAATTGGCAGCTTAATCAATTCTCACTTGCTAAGATGACGTTAGAAGAAATGTTTATGGAGGTGATTGGTCAGTGAAGGTGCTAGCTACCGTTGTTAAGAAGGAACTACTTGAGTATCTACGTAACTTTAGTCTTATTTGGGTACCTACTGTCTTTATTCTGCTTGCCATAATGGACCCACTCACAACATATTACACACCTGTCATTTTAGATGCTGTTGGCGGTCTACCTGAAGGCACCGTCTTTGAATTTCCAGAGATTGTTGCTTCTGAAGCTTTTATGATGAGCTTTACACAGCTTAGTGCATTTGGCATTCTAATTGTTGTCTTACTGACAATGAATACCATTGCAGGAGAACGCAAATCAGGTGTCTCTGAGCTTATTCTAGTTAAACCGATTAAAGTAACAACTTACATAACCGGAAAATGGTTAGCAAAATTAATTCTTTTTCTCAGCTCCATCATTCTTGCTCTGTTAACGAGCTGTTACTATGTTAATATACTCTTCGGCCACATCTCAATCAGTGATTGGGCCTGGTCTGTCCTTTTCTATGGCACATGGATTATGTTCGTTATTTCCTTAACAGTGTTCTACAATACCACGTTCAAGGCACCTGGGGCAGTTGCTGGATCTGCTATTGGGACATTAATCGCTATGACCATTTTCAATACGATCTTTGCTCATCGTTTACCATGGTTTCCAAATAACCTAAGTAGCCATATTGCCCAGATGGTTGCTTCAGGAACAATCTCAACAGATTTATGGGCAACTGCAGGAATTATCGTTGGATTAAGTGGTTTATTGCTCATCGCTTCCTTTGCTGCTTTTTCAAAAAAAGAATGGCTTTAACAACAAAACGCGCATAGCTGTATGCGCGTTTTGTTGTGGTTAACATTAAGAACGATTAATTGGCAGTGTGCAACAACGAAATGAGCCGCCTGATTTTATAATTTCATTAAAAGGCACTTCAATCACATTAAAGCCTTGCGCTCTTAGATCCCGATTAACTCGCTTATTCTCGGGTAAGCTTACAATTCGTCGATTTCCTATTGCTAAGACATTTGTTCCTAAAGTAAATTGCTCTTGCTCGTCAACCGCAATACATGTGTATTGTTCTTGCAATGCTTGATATGCTGATTCGTCTAAGCCGTTTTTATAAATAAGCGCAATATTGGGTGCGATAATATTAAAGGTACAATCAAGATGAAGAATTTCAGGCTTTAATTGAATGGGAATAATATTATGGTTAGGTAAATCATTAGCTAGAGCGTTGATTGCTTTCATTGTTGTCCGTTTGCTAATACCGATCCAGACGGTATCACCATCAATGATTACATCGCCACCTTCAATAGAAGCAGCTTCGATTTCCTGAAAGGATATGCCTTCAGTAGCTAAAAACTGCTTTAAATAATCCGTTTCTGTGGCTCTAATCTCAGCGGCCATCTTTGCGATAAACACTTGACTGTCAATGGTAAAGCCAATATCTCTCGTAAAGACCTGTTCATTTAAAGCTGGCTGTGGCGGGAGTACATTTACTGTAACACCGTGAGCCCGCATTACGGAAACAAACTGACTATGTTGCGCCAGTGCAAGCTCCTGATTAATATTTTCTGCTTGATACTGCTTTTGTGTTTCATTAATTACTTTACCAATCCGCATAAAATCTGGGGATGAGACAATAACCTGCTTTAATGCATCATATTCTGTAGAACATACGACTTCTTTCCTTACAAGCATAAGCTGACCTCCCATTTTTTTCTTTGTAGCTTATTATAGCAGATCTTTACCCTTTTTATTATCGATATACGCCTATGTCTCATACTCGTATTAACAGAATTTTTTATAGATATTCATTTATCAAGCTCAAAGTTACATATAAAAACATAAATTAACTAATAATTCGAATAAATATACAAAAAAAAATCTTTGCTACGCGTTTCCGTTAGCCAATCCGGTCTTTTTCGCTTACGAATTAACGCAACGAAAAAAGCATGTAAGATACAACCCTTGCACTCTTACATGCTCATTTAAACTTATCCTTTTGAGACTACAATTTGACCATTATTAAAATCGACTTTAATTTTCTGGACATCTGACTCCTCTAAAATCAGATCTGTAATCCCGTCTTCAACAGTTTCCTGAATAACTCGTCTAAGCGGACGAGCCCCAAAGTGTGGATCATAGCCCTTCTCAGCTAGAAATTGCTTAGCCTGATCCGTTACGCTTAATTGATAGCTCTGGTCAGCCATTTTCGCCTCAAGCTCCTCAAGCATGAGATTAACAATCTCTATTAACGCTTCAGACTGTAAAGCGTTAAAGGTGATAATCGAGTCAAACCGATTTAAAAATTCAGGTTTAAAATAATCCTTTAAGTTTTCTAATGTGCTAACTGCTTCATTTTGGTCACTGGTAAAGCCAACATGATTAACCTTAATATGTGAGCCTGCATTACTTGTCATAATAATAACAGTATCTTTAAAACTAACCTTGCGACCATGACTATCTGTTAAATGACCATCCTCCATAATTTGCAAGAACATGTGCTGAACATCAGGGTGTGCTTTTTCAATTTCATCTAGTAAGATTAAGCTATACGGCTTACGACGAATTTTTTCCGTTAACTGCCCAGCTTCCTCATGACCAATATAGCCAGGAGGTGAGCCAATAATCTTAGACACAGAATGTTTTTCCATATATTCACTCATATCCAGTCTAATTAATGCATCCTTCGAGCCAAAGAGTTGTTCTGCTAGCACCTTCGTCAGCTCCGTTTTCCCTACACCTGTTGGACCAACAAATAAAAATGATCCGATCGGTCGCTGGGCTGATTTTAAACCAGCTCGACTTCTACGAATTGCCTTGGCTACTTTTTCAACGGCATGCTGTTGGCCAATTACTTTACCAGCAAGCTGCTCAGCTAAATGCTTCATTTTCGTTTGCTCAGCTGCTTGCATTTTCTTAACAGGTACACCTGTTTTCTCTTCAATAATTGTTTGAATATCCTCAACCGTCACCTCTGTTGACGGTGTCTGCTCTGCTTCAGCCAATTGTTTTTCGAGCTTTAGCTCCTGATGACGTAAGTTAGCTGCCTGCTCATAATCCTCTTGCTCAGCAGCTGCCTCTTTTTCTTTAGCAATATCTGCAAGCTTCTCTTGAATTGCAGTAGTATCCGCTTCGGCATGCTCTAAATTTAAGCGCGCACCTGCTTCGTCAATTAAATCTATTGCTTTATCAGGTAAGAAGCGGTCCTGGATATAGCGCTTTGATAATAGCACAGCTTGTTCAATAACTTCATCAGAATATGTCACATGGTGATAGGTCTGATAACGATCCTTAATCCCCTGTAATATCTGGATCGCTTCTCCACTTGACGGCTCATTCACAATAATCGGTTGGAAACGTCGCTCTAACGCAGCATCCTTTTCTATTTGACGGTACTCCTTCAAAGTCGTTGCACCAACGAGCTGCATCTCTCCTCTTGCTAGTGCGGGCTTAAGAATATTACCTGCATCCATTTGTGAACCTTCCGCAGTGCCAGCACCAACAAGTAAATGAATCTCATCAACGAATAAAATAACATTTTTTCTTGTTTGCAGTTCTTTTACCAATTGCTTCATCCGCTCTTCAAATTGACCGCGAATACCGGTATTGGCAACGAGAGAGGCGACATCAAGCATATAAACTTCTTTTTTGGCAAGCTTATGCGGCACCTTCCCTTCAACAATTCTGAGCGCAAGCCCTTCTGCAATCGCTGTTTTCCCTACACCGGGCTCACCAATTAATACTGGATTGTTTTTGTTGCGGCGATTTAACGTTTCAATGACACGCTTTACTTCATGATCACGACCGATAACCGGGTCAATTAAACCAGCTTTAGCTACGTCGGTTAAATTACGCCCGAGCTGATCAAGCAAGCCCCCTCGACCAGTGTTACCTTTTTGCTGTTTCGCTTGCTGTTGGTCCATATCCGCAGTAAAACCATTAAACGGGTCAGCTGACTGGCTGCCAAAAAGGCCTGAAGGGTTCATAGATTGCTGTCTTAGCTCAGTGAAGCACGTTTCACAAACGTGTAGATGTTCTGTATGTTGATTAATTCGAAGTGTGACGTTAACAGTTGCGGGACGATCTTGACATTTTTGACAATTCATTATTACGTTCCTCCTTTAATTCTGTAATGCTAGTTTGACCTTTCTTGACTATAGTATACTTTGACCTTTTTTGACTTTCAAGTATTTTGCTTTGTTTTAAAAAAAAATTAGGACTGGATTAAATGCACTTGCTTGAATATGGTATGATAAGAATAACTATGAGAAGGAGGCTGACAAGATGAAGTGTACGCTTTATACTCAAAAAAAGCAGGCAACACTTGTAATTTCAAAGTTAATTCTTTTCTATCAGTGCAAAATCATTTGTGCCAAAGGCAATACTGGGGCACAATACTATTTAATTTTTCATCGTGATCGTTATATTAATGCCATCAAAACTGACCACCTTAAGCCTGAGAGCTTTCTTTTTCGTGCCATTGAGCAGGGTATGACCATCCATCGGGCCCATCCAATCGTCTACGATTTACTTAAACAATCACCTTTTGCCTGGACCAGCGCACGTCAAGTTAAAAAAAAAACACATCGGCTTCAGCCTGATATGGAACAAGTGACCATCCTCTCTTACTTTGATCAGTATATTGCACCAAAAACAATTATTGAACTTTATCAGAACTGCTTTCGCTCATTCAAACGAGAAGGTCAGCTTCAAAAAGCATATCAAAGCTTAGTTCATTTAAATCGCTATCAGCCTAACCTTACCTTTTATCAAGATATGATTGCTGCAGTTGAATTCCAGAACTACCACACCGAGCAAAGTACTGATAGCGTTACAGACCCAATTGTCTTTGCCTTGACTATGAAAGAAAATGATTCTGCTCGCTTAACAAGTCAATTAAGCTCAAGTTGGAATACTGACGAATGGCACCAGCTTTGGCTACTACTGCAAAATTATCCAAGCCGTGTCATCTTTACTACCCTTGAACATATGCTACGTCAAAATGAAAGCTTAATTCAAGAACCCCCCTTCACAGAAGTCTTGCTTTCACAAGCAACAGCTAAACAGTTTTTTAATACGTTAAAAAAACAGTCACCATTTTCACATTTAATTAACTTTGACCTATTCAAACAGCAACTTGATGCGCTAACAGTTCAAAGAAAAATTAGTCTTCTTAAAAACAAACCAAACTACTTTATAAACTTAATTCAAAATTTTTCAATGCATGAGAAGGAACAATTGATAAAACCTATAGTAAATGTAGCATTACAGACTGAATCAATCCCTTTAGTAAAGCAATGGCTTCAGGATTTACCTTTTAATATTTCGCTAAAAGAACAGCTAGCCACAATGGAGAGGTTTGAACAGGACGAGCTCCATCAAAAAGAACTTGCTAACCTTTATATTGAATTTAATAATCCTCTCCATGCAATTGAATGCTTAAAGTGGTCATTAGCAATAGATACTGATGATTTATCGTGCTATAAGCAATTAATTGAATTACTACGCTCTACTAATCAGGAGCAAGAAGCAGACGTCTATCAAAATCAACTTATTCATTTAGCCAGGTTTAGAAGCTTATTCAGATAAGCCAAGAATGGAGCGATCACAGCATATGTCTAAGGTCAATAAGGATTATCATGCCATCATAGATATTGGCTCAAATACAATGAGACTTGTTATTTATCTTCAAGAACAAACTGGGCGATTTCGAAAGGTTGAAAACGTAAAAGCTGTTGCTAGGCTGAGAAACCATTTAGACACTGATAACCACTTAACAGAGCAAGGGCAAACCATTTTAATTAACACACTAACTGATTTCAAATCTGTGCTGAAGATTTACCCACTTACTCATTTTGCTTGTGTTGCTACCGCAACGATTAGACAAGCTGCTAATAACAAGCAGCTCGTTAAGCGAGTCAAAGATGAGTTTAATTGGACAATGAGGATTCTGTCTGAGGACGAAGAAGCTTACTATGGTTATTTAGCTGTTGTTAACTCCACCTCAATTCGGGAAGGTTTAACCATTGATATGGGTGGGGGGAGCACTGAGGTGACATACTTTAAAGATCGAAAATTGATTAATCAGCATAGCTTTCCATTTGGGACACTTACGTTAAGCAACTTATTAAACGATGATCGTTCTAACGAGGAGAACTTTAGAGTTATCAAGCAATTTGTTAATAAGCAATTCCAGACCTTAAGCTGGTTAAAGGATCGTCATGTGCCCTTAATTGCTATTGGCGGTAGTGCTCGAAACCTCGCCCAGATTGATCAAGAAGATAAAGCCTATCCAATGGCTAGTTTACATCAATATCAAATGACTGAAGCTGATATTGTTCGGATTAATGATCACCTGCAATCGCTGCCAGCCAAAAAACTTCAAAAGGTAGAAGGATTATCTAGAGACCGAGCTGATATTATTATCCCAGCAATCGAAACATTTCTCTCATTATATCGTTTTGCAAAGGCTGATGGCTTCATTTTAAGTCAAAAGGGTCTGAGAGAAGGTGTGAATTATCAATTGTTATTAGCTAATCAGCCTAATCATTTGTTTCCAAATGTTTTGACGGATAGTATTCAAGAGCTTATCAACGATTTTGACCTTAATATGAAACAAATTCACCATGTCCAGTCATTAACTCGAAAACTGTTTAATAAGCTAGTTAGCAAAAAAGTTAAGATGCTTAATAAAAAGGATTGGCAGTTACTTAAACAAGCAGCTAACGTCTACAACCTTGGCGATTATATTGATACAGAGTCTAGCGCACAACACACGTTCTATATTCTTGCAAATCGTTCAATTGATGGGCTTATGCATATTGATAAGCTTAAGCTGGCATTAGTATCCTCCTTTAAGAATAAGACTGTCTACAAACAGTTTACTAAGCCATATAAAAACTGGTTGACCAAAAAAGAACGAGAGAAGCTTCAATTGTTAGGAGCATTACTTAAATTCACCTATTGCTTAGATGCAACTAAGCGACAAATCATTAAAGATTTTGATTTAAAAATTAGTCGAAGAACAATAAAATTAACACTTTATTGCTCTGAAAATGCAAGTTCCGAAGCTTATCAAAGCGAAAAGCAAAAAAAACACATTGAACAAGCATTAGGGCGCAAAATCAATATGAGGTTTGTTAAACAACAGACAACCTAATTTAGCTAAAGGAGAGTTCGCTTTGTACAAATTGAACGGTGAAACTAATTTGGACAACCCTGCTTATTTCAATAATCGGGAAATTAGCTGGCTTCACTTCAATAAACGTGTGCTTGAAGAAGCAGTTGACTTTGCCAATCCTCTGCTTGAACGCTTACGCTTTATCGCAATATTTTCTTCAAATCTAGATGAGTTCTTTATGGTCCGTGTTGCCGCACTCAAAGATCAAGTACGTGTTGGCTTTAACCGCAAGGATAACAAATCAGGATTAACGCCATTACAACAATTGAAAGCAATTAACCAGCACATTCACAAACTTGCTAATGACCAGCAAAGCTATTATCAAGACCTACTAAAAGAGCTACAGGAGCACCAAATAAACATACTAACATTTAAAGATTTAGCTAAAGCTGACCATAAATGGTTAAGGGATTACTTTGATGAAATGGTATTTCCTGCCCTAACACCTTTGGCTATTGATGCCTATCGCCCTTTCCCATTGTTAGCAAATCGCTCACTAAATATTGCAGTTAAGCTATCAAAGTTAAATCATCCGATCAAGCTCGTAACAGCGATTGTTCAAGTTCCTGTTCTATTAAATCGCTTTATCCAACTTAAAGATCGCCATCACTATATTCTGCTAGAAGATGTAATTGTTCATTTTATCGATTCATTATTTAAAGGCTATCACGTTCAATCGACAACCCTATTTCGGATAACTCGGAATGCCGATCTGAATATCCATGAGGAAGGCGCACGTGATTTATTAAAAGAAATTGAGAAGGAGTTAAAAAAAAGGCGCTGGGGAGCAGCCGTAAGACTTGAAGTAATTGGAGATAATCATGATCTTAAACTGATGCATTTTTTGCAGCATGTTTTAGAAATAAATACTGATGATATTTATTTTCAAAATGGCCCACTTGACTATACTTTTCTATCTGATTTTTATGAACATTTGAGCGATAGCTTTGACACATTAGTTTATCAGAAACTTATTCCACAACCTGCACGCGAGCTTAACCCAATAACAAGTATTTTTGAACAAATTCTGAGTAGAGATATTCTTTTACATCATCCCTATGAGTCATTTGAGGTAGTCGTTGATTTTATTGGGGCCGCTGCACAGGACCCAAGTGTATTAGCGATCAAACAAACCCTTTATCGCGTAAGTGGTGATTCACCAATTGTAGCAAGCTTAAAAGCAGCGGCTGAGAACGGAAAACAAGTCACTGTTCTAGTTGAACTTAAGGCACGCTTTGATGAAGCCAACAATGTTCAATGGGCTAAGGAACTCGAAAAAGCTGGCTGTCACGTCATTTATGGCATGACAGGCTTAAAAACTCATAGTAAAATTACCTTAATTGTAAAGAAAGGCGCCAATAAAATTGAGCGTTACGTTCACATTGGGACAGGCAACTATAATGATCATACATCAAGATTTTACACCGATTTTTCCTTTTTTACCGCTAAACGGGCATTTGCGATTGATGCTACCCATTTTTTTAATTATGTAAGTGGCTATACAAAGAAACCAAATTATCATACCTTGTCAATGGCCCCTTTCTCAGTAAGAGATGACCTTGTCTCCTTGATTAATCAAGAAATCGCCTGTCATAAGACCTCTGGTACTGGTCATATTATTATGAAGATGAATGCCTTGACTGACAAAGCACTTATTCTAAAGCTTTATCAAGCATCACAAATGGGCGTCAAAATCGACTTAATTATTAGAGGGATATGTTGTTTAAAACCGGGAATTGCCGGGATCAGTGAACAGATTAAGGTCATTAGTATTGTTGGCCGCTTTCTCGAACATAGCAGGATTTACTATTTTCACCATGCAGGGCACGAAAAGTTTTACTTGTCGTCGGCTGACTTGATGACCCGCAATATGAGTAAGCGAATTGAGCTATTCTTTCCAATTCCAGACCAAGCTCATAAAAAGCGCATTAAAACAATTTTGCAGTTTTTTTTAGCTGATAACAGAAAGGCTCGGCAGTTAAATAGTGATGGCTTCTATCAATATGTCGAAAAGTCACAGGACACACCATTGTTTAATAGCCAAATCGAATTATTTGAGCTGGCTTATCAGGTTATGGATGATGAAGAGTAAGTTTAACAGACAACAAAACCGGGTTTATCTTAAACCCGGTTTTGTTGTCATATTGTAGAATACCTGTTAAAAACCCAAAACAGGTTTAGGCACAAGATTCTTTAGCACGAGATCGTCTATAGATTTAAAGGTGTAACCCTGTTCGCGCAAGCCTTTAATTAAGTGCACAATAGCCTTAGCATTATCTTCAGATACGGTATGCAATAGAATAACGGCACCAGGGTGCACCTGATCCATCACCTGCTGATAGGCTGATTCCCAGCCCTTGTTCTGATCACTATGCCAATCGACAAATGCCAGTGACCAGAACATATGAATATAACCTAGCTCATTGGCCCATTTTATCGTTTCCTCATTAAAGACCCCTCGTGGTGGCCTGACATATTGAAGCTTCTTAATCCCTGTCAAAGACTCAACAGCACGATCAAGATTTTCTAATTCTTCTTTAAATCCTTCTTTGGTCAAATTAGTGAAATCCGGATGCTGATCAGAGTGATTACCAATTATGTGTCCCTCATTAACCATTCGTTTAATTAAATCCGGCACGCTCCGCACATAATGACCGGTTACAAAAAAAGTTGCGGGGACATTTTCTTCCTTTAAAACATCTAGGATTCCCGCTGTATACCCTTCCTCGTAGCCATTATCAAAAGTAAAATAAACAACCTTTTCTTCCGAATCATCAATATAATAACCACCATATTGAGCCAAAATATCTCCATACTTCCCTACTTCTGGCGGCTCATTATTTGCTCCTTTTTTGTAGCCCCAGCCATAAGCATAACTTACCGATGGAATTAATGCGTTTACCATTAAACTCATCACTATGATCCCAATTATTTTTTTCATAACTCATCACCTCTTGCTTAGTTTGCAAAAAAAAGGAGAAAACTATGCAAGAGATGATCTCATATTTTGAAAACCTAGCGCAGTTTTTCTTCCATCTGTTCAAGTAATAATAGTAATGCATCGACATCGTCCACTGATGTTTGACTTGGATCTAATGCGTCGAGCTGATTAAGAAACAATTGCATTTGCTGCTTTAGGCTCTCTATTGTTGTGCGTTGATTCATTTTAATAATCTCCTTTTGTTAAACATTAGCCTCATCTATTTTACGAGAAACAGCTCACTCTGTCCACCAGCTATTTGTTCATGCTATACTAAAAGGGATTGCAACATCGTTAATAAGGTAAGGAGAGATAGAAATGGATTTATCCTGGGAGCGAACAATTGAAATACTTACACTCATTTTAGAAAACAATTTTACAAAAATTATCATTGGTGGTTTATTAATTCTTACTTTGGTTTTTATTCTACAAAGAATTGTTAAATCGTTATTAGCAAAAGCGACGCTAATCGATGGCAAGGAATCTGAAACGATAACCTCATTGGTCACTTCTATTATTAAGTATTTAGGTTCAATCGGCTTTATCTTATACAGCTTATCTGTCTTTGGCATTGAGGTTGGTAGCATGCTTGCCGGAGCAGGTGTCCTTGGGATCATTATTGGTTTTGGTGCCCAAAATTTGGTTCAGGATTTATTAGCTGGTCTATTTATTGTTTATGAAAAGCAGCTGCAAAAAGGCGATTTTGTGTCAATTAATAGTACTCATAACGGTACTGTTGAAGAAATCGGATTTCGTATGTTAAAGATTCGAGATTGGTCAGGTTCAATTATTTCAATTAATAATGGACAAGTTCAAACCGTTGAAAATTACAATAAAGATAAAATGCGCATTATTGAAACGATAACCACTAGCTTTTATGAAGATCCCAGCCGCGTAGAGCGCGTTTTACAAGAAGCCTGTCAGGAGCTAAATAGTAAGCTAGATACCTACCTAAAACGTGATCTCTCCGGTGATCCAGTCGAACCGTTTAGTTACATTGGGATGGCTTCACTAAATGAGCAGTTTAGAGGTTATAGCTATTTTATTACTGGATTATGTGAAGATCTTACCTTCTTTGCAACGAATCGGGAGGCAAGAGGGATCATCGCCAAGCATCTGTACCGAAATAACATTAAGATGCCTGAACAAACCATACAGTTAAGTGAGCATCAGACTAAGCACTAAAAAACAATGGAGCTATTCACGAATCATGAATAGCCCCATTATTACTTGTTACTTAAAATGAAAAGCAAGCCGATTTGGAATAGGTAACCAAACTGTGATCTCTTCATCAACGACATTTTTAATGGTTAAATCTTGCTTACGTCCATTCATCGTTAGAAAAACCTCTCCATAGGTGACCTGTCCAACTTCCTTAACCGCACCTGCATATGCTTCTAAGGTCTCACGTCCTGCATTGTTGTTTAATGCTAACACCTTTTCAGTATCCGCTCCAAAACTGGCTTCAAAGCTAACCGGAATTGAAAGACGCTCCATAACATTTTGCAAAACCATTTGTTGTATCTGTTCAGAACCAGGAATTTTCGATTGAATTCCCCCATTCACTTTAACTTCATCTGTTTGAAAATATTTAATACGTTCAGGACTAACATAATTCTCATTTACCTTCTGATAGGACCAGTTTATCCCTGTCTCTTTACTTTCATAATGAAGTGGCCATCTACCAAGATATACCTCACTTTTATAACCAAAAGCAAATTTAGAATTATTTACCTGTGTCTCATTAAGTTGTTCTATAAAAAAAGGGTTGCTAATTTGTTGCGCTTGCTTTTCTAGCATTGTTTTCGTTAATGACTTAGCCTCGCCAAACACTGCTTGTGCATGTTCTTGAACACGTGTATTTTCTTGTTCAATTGATTGCACATGTGCTGGTAATTGATCTGGATCGATCAGCAGTTCTTCTGAGACTGCAACAACTTGAATTGGAAAGCCAAAAAATAACAGAGGAACAAGTAATCGTTTCATAGAATTACTTCCTTTCTAAAGTTTTCTTCTATTATGCTCCTACTAAGTTATTTTATGTGTGCAAACAAGGTCAAAAAAAGAATGATTAATCAATTGATCAATCATTCTTTTCATTTAGTTTAGCAACTGAGATATATGAGACTTTAACAGCATCCGGTCAAGCATTCTCTTTATTAAGGTTAAATTCAGATCACAATTCATGTTATAACATGATACACAGCCAATGTCTCAAGTAATGCTGCTAATTTAATGAGACAATTTCTAAAGTTTCAACAATATCAATACTACCCTCAACAGAACGGATAATGGCGCATTTTGCACGAGCATTTTCTAAAATACGGTACAGTTTATCAATATTTAAGTTTCTGCCCTTCACGACAAAATGCAGTTTTATTCGCTTAATGCGATTCTCATCTTTCTTATCCTTTGTCACTTCACTTCTAATAAAAAAGTCATCAACATGTGTGTGATGAAGCTCAAGGAGATCAGTAAACTCCTGTGCACTGGAGCCTGCAATAGCTGAAACTAATAAATGCTCAGGTTTGTAGCCGTGGTACAAATCCTCAGAAACATCTAGGATGCCATAGGCTAATTCAACCCGAATCCCCTCTTCTTTAAACTTAAATAACATAAGTATCGACTCCTTTATCATATTATTTTTTTCAGAATTTTTATCGCTAATGAATAGTCAAATTAGAAATGATTACCTTACCTATTGTTTTTTTTCGAGCTAAGCTTTAAAGTATTAGTGTCCTACTCTCGTATGAAGATCGGAGGTAAATTACAATGAACAAATTTTCAAATAAATTTTGGATAATGATAAGTTTTGTGACCATCTCTGGTTTTGTTCAAGGCATGCTGCTTCCCTTACTGGCAATTATTCTCGAGCAAAACGGGGTGTCATCAACGGTTAATGGACTTCATGCCACAAGCTTATACATAGGTGTGCTAATCGCCTCACCATTTATGGAACAACCGCTCCAACGGTTTGGTTATAAGCCCATTATTCTTACTGGAGGGTTACTCGTTATTTGTGCACTTGCATTATTTCCAGTTTCGCAATCACTTTGGCTATGGTTTTTACTCCGTTTAATTATTGGTATTGGTGATCAAATGCTCAGTTTTGCAACACAGACGTGGGTTACCTCTACAACAAAAACAGAAAAGCGTGGGAAGACCATTGCTCTGTATGGTCTCTTCTTTAGTCTTGGCTTTGCAATAGGGCCTTTAATGACAAGGTTGCTATATGTACATGAGCATCTTCCATTTCTACTTGCTTCCCTACTCTGTTTAGTCGTATGGAGTATGATGCTATTTGTTCAAAACGAACAGGTGACATCAGATCAGCTCATTATTACCGTTAATATCGCAGCTACCTTTAAAAGATTTGTAACAGCCACAAAGCTAGCCTGGATTGCTTTAATGGGCCCTTTTGCATATGGTGTACTTGAAGCATTATTACATGGGATTTTCCCAATTTACGGTTTGCGAATTGGTCATCCTATTGATACCATTTCCATTATTATCCCTTTATTCTCAATTACAACCTTACTGACCCAAGTTCCTTTAGGGGCATTAAGTGACCGGATTGGGCGTCAGAAAACATTATGTCTAGTCACATCAAGTGGTATAATAACCTTCTTTTTGGCAGCTCAATTTGAACAAAATATAGCTATTCTAATTATGACATTTACAGCTGCCGGTATGTTACTTGGTTCACTTTATTCAATGGGTGTTTCGTTCATGACTGACCTCTTGCCGAAATCATTACTGCCGGCTGGAAATATTATGTGTGGCATAAGCTTTAGTGTCGGAAGTATAACCGCCCCATACTTAGGTGGACTATTTATCGAATTGTTTCCAGCTTGGTCATTTTTTTATAGCATTGTCTTTATACTGTCTATTATAACCGTTTTATTTCTAACACAAAAGAAACATGCATCAGAACCAGCTAAATAATCTATGCTAATATGCGATGTATTTTAATCATATAACTCAAATCAACCATGCCAGTGATTGATGCAATCACTGGCATGGTAAAATCCGAAAAAATATTCCACTCTGCTACTGTCTAAATGGAGCTATTACTTATCCCTAAATATTTTCCTTGGCGGTTGGACGAACAATTAATTCGTTTACATCTACGTGCTCTGGTTGTCCAATTGCGTAAACAATAGCTTCAGCTATGGCTAAAGCAGGTAATGCATTGCGTCGGTAGTCAATCATCGCTTCTCTAGCAGCTGGATCAGAAATATGATCAGCGAGCTCTGACTCAGTAACACCAGGTGAAATCAAAGTGACACGAATCCCTGTAGAAGCTTCTTGTCTAAGTCCGTCAGTAATTGCTCGCACTGCATATTTTGTTGCACAATATACTGCTGCTGTTGGGAGCACTTCATACGCACCAGTAGACGCAATATTAATAAAATGACCAGCCGCTTGCTTCTGCATGACCGGTAAACCAGCTGCGATGCCATTTAAAACACCTTTAATGTTCACATCAATCATCTGATTCCATTCATCAATTTTTAGCTCTTCAAGTTTTGACAATGGCATCACACCAGCGTTGTTTATGATGACATCCACCTGCTTAAATGTCTGAACAGCAAGCTCAATTAACTCTCGAAGTTGCACTACCTTTGTTACATCTAAGTATTTATAAATAACTGATCCACTAGCATTCACTAACTCTTGTTTTAAAGCTTCTAACCGATCAAGACGCCGTGCTCCTAAGACAACATGTGCTCCGTTTTGCACAAGCAATCGTGCGGTAGCAGCACCTATTCCACTGCTAGCTCCAGTAATTACGATAACCTTGCCTTTCACATTAAACACATTAATCACCTCTTTTTTAAATTATTAGCTATCGTTCTTCACGATACAAAACCATGCCAGCATGATACAGAATGTCATCTCTAAATTCACCATCTGCTGTAAAACCAGTGTCATCCTTATATTCAATGTAATTGCCTGTTACCTTATAGCTACCTCGATAGGCACTTTGACGATCCCCCCTAGCTTCGTCATAACGCCCATTTGGTAAGAGCTCATGTCTAATATAACCACCCTCTGTCACCCACATGCCTACGTATGGATGGAGCTCTTGCTTCGTCATTTCATCACTCCTTTCTCTAGTATACTCGTGCTGATTTCTACTTAATCTTGGAGTAGTACCAATTAAACTAATGATCAATATAGCTAAAGCAATAAAAAATAATATTGTTACACAACATTGCATTTTTCTATTCATCGCATCACCCGCTTTGCTTTGAATAACATTAATTATAAAGGTTTGATTATAATAAGTGGTAGCATAATCCACTTAAGTTATTGCCTATTCCTACAATATATGTTAATATTATTGCATAAAAACAGAAGGGAGGATAAAGAATGACCAAGCAATTCAAACTATATCAGGCTGTGCTTGTTGAGCTAATAAACGACTATGTCCAAAACTTCAAGAAGGAGACTTCTGTCATACCTGGACTACATTTTTTTCGTTCACAAATCCCTTCTGAGCCTATTCAGACAACCTACAATCCTTCCTTATGTTTAATCGTTCAAGGTAAAAAAGAGGTTTCACTTGCTAACGAAACATACATTTATGATGCCAACTCCTATCTTGTCGCTTCTCTTCATTTGCCTATTACTGGTCAAATTATTGAAGCAACTAGAGATAAGCCTTATCTAGCTCTTCAAATGGATTTTACGACAGAACAGATAATAACCATTTTAAAGAAGATGCCAACCCCTCCTGACAGAGTGAAGTTGACCCATAGAGGACTTCATGTCAGTCAAGTCAATGAAGCCTTATTAGCAGCAGCAACTAGACTTGTGCAGTTACTCAAAACACCTAAAGATATTTCGGTTCTTGCACCACTAATCTCACAAGAAATTCTCTATCATGTCTTGCAGAGTGATCAGGGTCATCGCCTTATTCAGTTTGCTATAACTGGGACATATGCCAGACGAATCGCTGAATCGATTCAATGGCTCCGTATGAATTTCAGTGAACCCATTCGTGTTCAGGATCTTGCTGATCGAGCCCATATGAGTGTTTCATCATTCCACCAGCATTTTAAAGATGCCACAGGCTTAACGCCAATTCAGTATCAGAAGCAAATTAGACTACAAGAAGCTAGACAACTTCTATTAATCAATACCCATGCAGCAGCAGAGGTTGCTTTTCAAGTTGGTTATGAGAGCCCTTCTCAATTTAACCGAGAATACACAAGAATGTTTGGTCAACCACCACTAAGGGACATTAAACAATTTCAAAATAAGCTGGTCAATAACTGATAAAATCATGTTGTCAATTAAAAGTCCCTAGCTGTTAGTTGCAGAACTAACAGCTAGGGACTTTATCTAGTTTAATCTTGTTTAACAAACCGAGAATATCGTATTTCCAAGCGCTCCTGAATTATTGAAATAAAGATGCAAAGTGGCCAATATATCAGTGCCACTAGAATATACATTGTAAATGTATCGAATGATCGACCCGCAGCAATTTGTGTCTTCTGGAATAGCTCTTGGACCGTAATAACTGCCGCTAGCGAACTCGCTTTAACTAAATCCAAAAAAACATTGGTTAGTGGTGGCATTGCTATTCGAACCGTTTGCGGTAAGATAATTCCAGTCAAAGCCTTCCTAAAGTTTAATCCCAACGAGAAAGCTGCTTCCCACTGCCCCGATTCTACACTATTAAGAGCGGATCGATTAACCTCTGCAATGTATGCAGCGCTGTTTAAGCCAAAGCCAATTATGGCCGACTGAATACCAGAAAACTCAATACCTACAGAAGGCAAGCCATAGTAGATGAAAAATAAGAAGACAATAATTGGTGTCCCGCGCATAAAAGAAATGTAAAGTCGAGCTGGCCATCTTAATATTTTTGATCTAGAATTTCTCGCAAGCGCTACTGGTAAACCTAATACCATCCCAATTGCCATACTAATAAATGAAACATAGATTGTCATGGGTAGCCCACTAATAATTAATGGGAGGTTTTTAATTGCCAATTCAAGATCAAACAGCTCAAGCCCCATTTTGCATTCCCCCTCATCTACAGTTACAGTTCTATTTCCGGATCCAGCTCTTCAATATCGTCCTCCTGCTGAATAGAAGCATCCTGCTGGTAAAACTGAGTTGCTAGCTCTGTTAACGTTCCGTCCTCACGCATTTCCGCAAGCACTTCGTTGATCACATCTGTTAACTCAGCTTCACCTTTACGCATGACAATAGCCTGCTCAGTAGGATGAAATTTCAAATCAGGGTGGATCATAATGTCAAAATCGGGAAACGCTGCTACCCCAAAAGTTGATAAGTAAAAATCATTAACAACTACATCTGTTCTGCCATTTGAGACATCTCTTAAGTAGGCTTCGTTTCCTGCATTGCCATAAGTCACGACCTCAGCACCATAATACTCAGCAATTTGACTATAAATCGTTGTCGCACCACCGCCAGCTCTTTTTCCTTCTAAGTCCGCTAAACTGTGAATCTCTGAGTAATCACTTTCTCTGACCACCATTGTCGAGTATGAGTATTTATAAGGTTCAGAGAAATTAAACTGTTCTCTTCTGCTATCGGTAGGTTCAATATCATTTGCAGCAAGATCAATTCTGCCGCTATCAATTGCCGGTAACATACCATCAATTCCCATTATTTCAAAGCTAACGTTTAAGTCAAGTCGATTGGCTATTTCTTTTACTACCTCAACGTCGTAACCTGTTAACTGATCATCTTCATCATAATAAGAAGCCGCAATCAAAGTTCCTGATGTGGCAACTGTTAATTCGCCACTTTCTTTAATTTGATCCCATAAATTTACTTCGGTATTTTCTTGTTCATTGTCAGTTTGTTCATCATTGTTTGGCTCCGGATCTGAAGTACTTGTACCACAAGCAGCAAGAATGAGTAAACTACCAATTAAAAAAGTTAAGCGGTTTAATTTCTTCATTTTTATGTCCCCTTTATATTGAACTGAATGACTTTCTTTTTTAAAAGATAACAGTTTCTCCTGTTAAAATCAACTATAAAACATACTGTATTATATTTTTTTATTATTATTGTTCTATAACAAATCAACACTTAAATAAGCAGTTAATACGACAGGTAAATTTTTTTTATAAAATTGTGATGCATATCATATCGTATCGCATAAGATTTATTATATAATTATTTTATAATAATTATAATTTAAATACGGAACATCCTTATTATTAATGATTATTATTATCAATTAAAATAAAAGGAGTGTTGATTTTTGAAATTATTTAGAATTAATTTAAATAGCAAACACCATCATTCTCAATTAACTGTGTTAGTAGCGCACTTTTTAAAACAGCATGGTGAACTGCTAGCAGCTTTAACCAGTGGGTTAATAATCTTACTGTCCAACCTGTTATATTCGCATCTTTCATATTATATATGGATTGGTTTAAATATAGCTGGCTTTCTCGTTGGTGGCTTCGCAAAAGCCAAGGAAGGCATCGTAGATACCCTGACTAACAAACGTTTAAATGTCGAACTCTTAATGATCTTAGCAGCGATTGGCTCTGCAAGTATAGGCTTTTGGACAGAAGGAGCCACGCTTATTTTTATCTTCTCCTTATCTGGTGCTTTAGAAACCTATACACTACAAAAAAATGAACGGGAACTTACTGCATTAATGCAACTTCAACCCGAAACCGCGACCAGGCTAACCACTATAGGTGAAGAAATTGTTGATACCGATCAATTAAGTATTGGCGACTTAATTCTAATTAAAGCAGGTGAGCGGATTCCAGCGGATGGCGTCATTACCCGTGGAAAATCAACATTAGATGAAAGTGCCTTAACCGGTGAAGCAACCCCTGTTTTAAAAAAACAGAATGATCATGTATTGACTGGAACCATTAACCTTACAGGAGCAATTACCGTTAAGGTTACGCTAGAGTCTGCTCACTCGTTTGTTCAAAAGATAATGGCCCTTGTTCAAGCTGCTCAACGAGAAAAGTCACCATCACAACTATTTATTGATCGTTTTGAGAATTTATATGTCAAAGTTATTGTTAGTCTTGTACTGATGATGACAATCATTCCGCCATTCTTACTTGGTTGGGAATGGAAAACCTCAATCTATCGAGCAATGATTCTACTTGTAGTTGCTTCTCCATGTGCGCTCATCGTTTCCATAATGCCTGCAACTTTATCAGCTATTTCATCTGGGGCTCGACAAGGGATACTGTTTAAGAGTGGACAATTAATTGAGCGACTTAAGGATACCGATCTGATCATATTTGATAAGACTGGAACACTTACAGCAGGAAAGCCCGCTGTTACTGATTTTATTGTTGAAAATGGGGCTAATAAAACTGCTATTATGCAAATCGTGGGGAAAATTGAAAGTCAAGCGAGCCATCCACTTGGTCAGTCCCTTGTTAATTTTTGCGCTAATGCGTTAGTGCTCCCATCACAAGAACAAGTGGCCATTACTGAAATGTCGGAGCTTACCGGAAAGGGAATATTTGCAACCGTTAATGATCATGAATGGGTGATTGGCAATGAACGGACCTTAATTGATCAGAGTCCTGACAATTGGTATCAAGCTAATGTACAAAGATTATTAGCTGCCAATAAGACTGTCGTTTATGTATCGGACAATCACAAGGTCGTTGCCATTATAGCTTTAAAGGATAGCATTAGACCTGATACCCTTAAAGCAATTCATCACTTTCATAAGCTCGGAATTGATATCGTTATGTTGACAGGGGACAATGAGCAGACAGCTTCTGCAATAGCTATGGAAGCTGACATTAAGCACTATGTGGCTAACTGTCTTCCCGAGGATAAGGTTAATAAAATTAAACAATTACAGAAGCAATATACAACAATTATGATGGTTGGCGATGGGATTAATGATGCTCCTGCCTTAGCCACAGCTAATATTGGCGTTGCGATGGGTGCAGGAACGGATGTTGCTTTAGAAACAGCAGATATTATTTTGATTAAGAACAAGCTAGAGAAAATAATCTATGCTTACCGTCTTTCAATTAAAATGAATCGAATTGTTAAGCAAAATATAATTTTCTCATTAACAGTTATAGTATTACTCATCATCACCAATTTCTTACAATTAATTAATTTACCCTTAGGGGTACTTGGTCATGAGGGTAGCACAATTCTTGTTATTTTAAATGGGCTAAGACTTGCTCCCCCGTTATTAACTAAACATAAAACTGAATAGAAAAGCCAGCGTGTTTGCCTAATAACTTTGCAAACACACTGGCTTATATTATGCTTTTCTGATGGGCCCTCTATGTTTTCTTTCTGCAATCATGGCATTAATTTCTCCACCAGTAATGATAATAATACCGGAAATAAAGAACCAGGTCATTAAGACAATAATACCACCTAAACTTCCATAAGTAGCTGAATAATTACCTAAATTACTAACGTAAAAGGAGAAGCCTAGGGATGATATTTGCCAACCAAGTGTAGCAAAAAGAGCACCAATTAAAGCATCCTTGACAAAAACTTTTGTATTTGGCGCTAACCAATACAGTAATAAAAAAACAACAAAGAATACAGAAGATGATAACAGCCATCTTAGCATATTCCAAATTTCAATAAAACTTTCGGAAGCACCAAAAAAAGAAAAGACATGAATACCAATTGCTCGACCAAACACTGGCAAGGCGAGAGCAACTAAAATGAGAACGAGCATAGCAAGAAGCAATGTAATCGCCACAAATCTCCCTTTGATAAAGGAGCGGTCTTCTTCGACATTATAAGCTTTATTAAGTGCACGCATAATAGCATTAATTCCGTTCGAAGCAGACCAAATCGTTCCTAATATCCCTACTGACAGCAAGCTTCCACTACTTGATGCAACGACTTGTTCAAGGTTGTTCTCAATTAGGGCAAATGTGTCATCAGGTAGGTAAGCACCTAGCATATTTAATAACTCTTGATAATCAATCGGCAAATAGCCAAGTAAAGTAACCAGAAATATTAACAGTGGAAATAATGACAAAAGAAAGAAGTAAGATAACTGCGCTGACAACCCTGTTACCTCATCATCTCCAAAACGCTTAAATAAATCCATGCCAAAAGCAATAGTTGAACCAAGCTTAGATTTAGCCATAATTAACGGCCTCCATTCTGTTTGATTCTATTTGTTTGCTAGACCTTGATCTAAGCGGTCAATCAGTGTCTCGAATTGGTCAACACAGTCAATGGTTAACGATAATCCGCTAATCGCCTGATTAAATAGACTATTTGTGTAATTATAAATACAAGCATTAAACTTTGTTGGGCGCTTAAGCATAGCGTTGGTTTTGCTTTTTACATTTGCTACGTTTATGCTAAGCTTTTTTCGCTTGTTTGCATTAACTAACGAAAAAAGCGCCCCAGCACCAAGACCAATCAAGGCACCCTTCACTAACCAAGATTCCATCATCAGAATACCCAACCTTTTCATGATAAATTTAATTCCTGTTTTATATGTAGTAACAAAGCCAGACAACCTTGTTCTACTAATTGGAACGTTTGATCAAAATCACCCGTAAAGTATGGGTCAGGAACATTCTTGTGAGCAGAGTGGTCGACAAAATCTAATAGTTTCGCTACCTTTGCTTGAGGAGCTACTTCACTTAACTGTGCCAAATCCGCTAAATTCTGATCATCCATAGCAATAATATAATTAAAATTATCTAAATCATCCATCTTTACTTGCCGAGCCTTTATTCCCTGGTAAGAAATATTTTGCTCATCAAGTTTTTTTCGGGTACCCTGATGCGGACCTTTTCCGGTGTGCCAAGCGCCCATTCCGGCTGAATCGATAAAGAACTGGTCTCTCAACCCTTGTTTTGTGACATGATCTTTAAAATATGCCTCGGCCATCGGCGAACGACAAATATTGCCTAAACAAACAAATAGAACATTTATCATTTTATATACCACCTTTCTACCCTAATTACTCCTTTTTTTATCTTATCACTACTTAATAATTAGTCGTTTTACATAGTACCGTCGTCTCAAGTTGTTCAATTGGCAAAGGTTTGCTATAGAAATAGCCTTGATAATAATCGCAGTGATGATCTCTAAGTAGTGAGAGAATATTAGCTTCTTCAACACCTTCGGCAACAACCTTTAAATCAAAATTATGCGCTAGTTGAATCATCGCTTTGACAATTTCAGCACTACTAGCTTCTGTTAATGCACTTCGGATAAAAGATTGATCAATTTTCAAATAATTAATCGGAAATTTCTTTAAATAGCCAAACGAGGAATAGCCAGTACCGAAATCATCAATTGACAAAGATATTCCCATTTTTCTAAGAGTGTTCATCGTCTTAATACAGTCTTCTGTATTTTGCATCACACTATTCTCGGTAATTTCAAACTCTAAATAGGCAGGATCCATTTCTGTTTCATTTATAATAATGGCTACTTTATCGGCAAAGTCAAAGCGTTGTAATTCTATTGCTGACACATTCACAGCAATTCTTAATGGTTGATAGCCCTTGACTCTCCAAATCATGAATTGTTGACAAGCTTCCCTAATTACCCATTCACCAATTTGGGTAATTAACCCACTCTCTTCAGCTAATGGAATAAAAGTAGACGGAGGTATTGCACCCTTGAGTGGATGATTCCACCTGATTAATGCTTCCAAACCAATTACCTTTTCACTTAGAACATCAATTTGGGGCTGATAAAATAGTTTAAATTCATTATTTTGCAACGCCTTACGTATGTCGACCTCAATTAAGAGCATATCATTATAGATCTTATCCATTTTAGAGGAGTAAAAGAAACTACTGTTGCGACCATTTATTTTACAGTAGTGAACAGATATACTGGCGTGATTAATTAATTCACGACTAGACCATGCGTCAAGCTGATAATAGCTTGCCCCAATAGAAGTGGTAACAAAAAACTCATTACCTTGAATCGCAATAGGTTTCTTTATTTCTGATAAAAGCTGCTCACTAATCTGTTTAGCTATTTTAATATCAGTGTGTATAATTAAACTAAACTCATCACCACCATAGCGATAAAGCACGCCATAGTCCGCTAGCTTGTTATTCACTCTCTGCGAAATAATTTCAATAACTTGATCCCCTATTGTTTCACCTAATGTATCATTTATGTATTTCAGCCGATCAATATCACAAAATAGAACGGCAAAGCCACCTATATTAGGCGTTTCAACTAAATGCTGTAGATCTTTACGAAATTTCGTTCGATTAGGAAGCTTTGTTAAGCTATCATAATATTCAAGCTCTTTAACCTTCTCTTCGGCTTTTTCCAAAGAGGTAATATCAATTGAAGAACCAATAACTTCGATAACTTGGCCATTTTCATATAGGGGTGTTAACATGGTGAAAAGAGAAAGAGTCTTGTGTCGGTGCTTGAAAGTAACCTCTTTACCTTCAAAGGCTTGATCAAAGTGCGATCTAATTGAATGATCTCGGTGATTATAAAAAACGGAATCTACTGTTTCACCCTCAGCATCGTTAACCAACTCAAGCACCTTATGGGCTAGCTTGCCTTCAAACATCCGAAAGGCATAAAAACCACTTTCATTGTGACGTTGAACACGAAAGGTTAAGTTCACTAAATGACTGAAAACTCTTCGATAATCGTCATCTAAGTTTTCAATGAGTAATTTATCATACCGTTTAACATCACTTATATCCGTCCGGAATACAGCAAACGATTTCTGTCCATCCGCTTCTACTACAAACGGAATAATACAGGCACGATACCAAAACATCCCCTTTGATTTCGAGCTCGTACAGATATCTCCTCGCCAGACGTCTCCATTTTTTATGGTCTGCCACATATCTTGATAAAAGCCTTCGCTATGCACACCTGCATGAAGGATTCGATAATGATGATGTAAAAGCTCATCAATTTGATAACCTAAATGACAACAAAAGCCTTCATCAATATATGTAATATATCCTTTTTCATTCATAATAAGGAGCTGAAACACTTTGCTAATTTGTTGATTAATCTGATTGTTATTTATGTATGCCTTTAATTCTGTTAATACATTAATAGGTATATCGACCTGATGACTAATTGTAGCTAACCAGGTCTTCAAGTCGTTAGATTTACTTGCATGTATGGCACGGTCAATTGGATTTATTATCATATCGTCACCTTTTAATCGAAGTGTTTAGTGTATATTCTTATCCATCATTATACCTAAACTTACTGCTAAACAAAAGCCATCTTTTTTACAATAACATCTCTGGAAATACTTCTAGGACTATTTTAAAATAAAACGAGTGCGTGACCAAAGCTTAATTAGATAGGAAATCCGAACACTATCCATTAATACGGAGCACTTCGGTAAATACTTCGCTTAGAAAAATGTTCGGACACTCAATTTTTAATATTTAGTGATGTCTTAGTCTTTAGTTTATTCATTAATCAATTGAATTTATAATAATTTCTTGAATATCACTAGCTAATTGATTATGTTTAATGCCTTGATATTGCTCAGGATATATTGGGTCACCAACGATCAGTTCAATATCAGCTGCTTTAATTCTTCCCCCATCTTCTTCTAACATTTTATAGGTTCCATTAATAGTAATTGGTACAATCGGTACCTCGGCACGTGTACCTAGTCGTAAGCTACCTGATTTAAACGGTTGAACATTTGTTCCTTTACTTCTTGTTCCCTCCGGAAAAATGACCATTGATTGGCCAGCTTTAATACTCTCCACACCATCGTCAATTACTTTAATTGCTGCGCGCCGATTTGAACGGTCGATAAATACACATTTGATTTGCTCCATCCACTTACTAATAATCGGAATACGTTTAATTTCTCGCTTCGCAATAAAAGCAATTGGTTTATCTAAATAAGCGAGTAAGACAAGGATATCAAAAATCCCCTGATGATTGGCAACGAATAAAACAGGCTGATCAGGAATCTTTTCATGGCCGCTCACCGTTACTGTTGACTTCGTCTTTTCAATAACCCTGCGCGAGACAGTTGCTGGAGTCCGATAAATGCTTTTTGCTTTCCGAGCAAATGGTTGGTCGGGAATTTTCTTCGCTTGACGTAATTGTGGTAGACTGCCTAGTACTAAAATTGCAGAATATGCATAAATTAAAAATGTTTTCATCATTAAAGCTCCCTTATTCTAAATATCCACATTAACGTATTATAAATGATTTTGAGTGAACACTCTAGTATAACTAGGTATTTTCAGTAAATAACCGGATAAAAAAAACTTGCTTTATCTAGATATATATGCTCGTTTGCTAGAAGGAGTGGTCGAATAACCAAACATTGGTGTGTGGTACTTTTTACTTTTGTCTACTATAATAAAGACATGCTATACTAAGAAACATTACCTTTGACACTATTTGCTCTGTTACATTAAAAAACAACTTAGACATACTGGAGGACAATATATGTTTAGTCATACTGCTATAGGAATAGATTTAGGGACAGCAAACATTTTAGTATACACGAAGCAGAAAGGGATCGTCTTCAATGAGCCATCTGTTGTTGCTGTAGACACCCGAACAAATGAGCTTGTCGCGATTGGACATGCTGCCAAAGAAATGATTGGCAAGACGCCAAAGAATATTGTTTCAATTAGACCACTTCGCGAAGGGGTTATTGCAGACTACGACGTTGCTGCCCAAATGCTTAAAGCAATTCTGCGGCGAGTAGGGAAGAAACTAGGCCTATCTTTACGAAAACCGGTTGTTATTGTTTGTGCCCCTTCTGGAAGCACAGCAGTAGAAAAGCGCGCCATTGAAAATGCTGTTCAAAGCTTTGGCGTTAAAGAAGTACATTTGATTGAAGAACCCGTCGCTGCCGCTATTGGAGCTGGTCTGCCCATTAGTGAACCAATTAGTAGTGTTATTGTTGACATTGGCGGTGGAACGAGTGAGGTTGCCATCATCTCATACGGTGGTATCGTGACTTCCCGATCCATTCGAGTTGCAGGTGATAAAATGGATGAGGAGATTGTCCATTTTATTCGGCAACGTAATAACGTTTTAGTCGGTTATCAAACAGCGGAGCGAATTAAGAAAGAAATTGGCTATGCCCTTATTGATCATGAACCCATTTCAATTAAAGTCAGTGGCCGTGACCTCGTATCCGGACTTCCTCGAGAGATTACCGTGACTTCAACTGAGGTTCAAGAAGCGCTAAGAGAATCACTTGAGAATATTGCCAATACCATTCATGCAACACTTGAGGATTGCCCACCGGAACTTAGTGGTGATATTGTAGATCAAGGCATTACCCTTGCTGGTGGCGGTTCACTTCTGCGCGGCATGGAAGAATGGCTCAGAGGTGAATTGCAAGTCCCGGTTAGGCTTGCTGAAGACCCACTGAATGCAATAGCAATTGGAACAGCAGAGTCAATTAAACAAATGAGTAAATTTAAGAAGCTTGGTTAATTAAAATATAAAACGTCGTCTAGCTATGTCATGCAAGCTAGACGACGTTTTTCATACTAAAGATTAACTGTTAAAATTTCTGTTTCACCTTTTACTACAGATTGATCAATATTTTTAGCTAATGAAGCAACTTGGCTCGTCACGACTAGTGGTGTGATCGTTTTTGCCTTTTGTGAAACAAAATCTAAGTCGACTGTTACTAACGAATCGCCTGCTTTCACGTGATCGCCTTGTTTGACGTGAGCAGTAAAGCCTTCACCATCAAGCATAACCGTATCAAGTCCAATATGAATTAAGTATTCAACACCCGCTTTTGATTTAATTCCAATTGCATGTAAAGTTGGAAATAAATTAACAACCTCACCATCAACCGGTGCAACAAAGGTACCGTCCGTTGGCTTAAAGGCAATACCATCACCCATCATTTTTTCAGAAAACGTTGGATCAGGTACTTCAGTAATATCGACTACTTGTCCTGTAACAGGTGAAACAAGTACTTCTTTATCAATTTTTTCTTCTTTACCAAATAGTTTTTTAAACATTTTGTAAACCTCCCGAAATTCAACTACATTTTTATATACCCACTAATACAACATTATAAAGCAGTTTTTCATGAAATGGTATTGATTTGTTCCAATAATTCTTTCAAATTCGACATTTCATCTGTCGATAAGGTAATTCCCTTACCCATCTTCTCATGATCTGATGACCAATCTCTTAAGTCATACTTAGGCTCACGATTGTTCCACGAAATGAGGTTCAATTCTTTTTTCCAACCCGTTGTGGATTCTGATAACGTACCAATGGTTTTAATAATTTCATATTGCAAGCTTGCCATTATGTTACCCCCTATTCGATAGACCATTCAGATAGTGATTTTATCATAAAGGTTGGTTTTTCACCAACCTGTTCTAGCTCGGTTTCTTTTGTAACCCCAGAAAGGACAAGTAAGGAGTCTATTCCTGCTCGTATTCCCGCCAAAATATCAGTTTGATAATTATCGCCAACCATTAACGTATTTGCTTTTTCTGAGCCGAGCTGTTCCATCGCCTGATCGACAATAATTGCTTCTGGCTTCCCGATATAAGTCGGTGTTACACCAGTTGTCACGGCTAAAACCGAAATTAACGAACCTGATCCAGGTAAAAATCCTCGTTCACTCGGTAAGGCAACATCGGCATTGGTCGCAATAAATTTAGCACCATTACGAATTGCAAGCGCACCAATAGCTAGTTTCTCATAGCTTAGCTGTCGATCTAATCCCATTACAACATATTCAATATTTTGATCTGTTAAGGTAAGACCCGCTTCAGCTAAAGCACTTGTCAATCCATCCTCTCCAATTGCATAGACGCGAGCATCTGGTTTCTGCTCTGCTACATAAGCTGCCGTAGCCATACTTGAGGTAAAAACATGCTCTTCCTTAGCTACTATCCCCATCGCTGTTAATTTATCAGCAACAGCCTTTGGTGTTTTCGATGAATTGTTTGTCAGAAATAAATAAGGGTAGCCTTTTTCATTTAGCTTTGATACAAATTCAACGGCCGCTTCAATTTTTTCTGTTCCGTTATAAACAGTCCCATCCAAATCGATTAAAAATCCTGTATATTTTGCCACACGAGATTCCCCCTAATAAAATTGTAAAACTATTTGTTATTTTCTGAATACGTGATAATATAGTTAAGATAAACTATAAGGCATTATAACTTTTTATATGATAAAATGTAAATCAGTTTATCATATTTGACGAAAGTGGTATGTTAAAGATGGAAGAAAAGTTAACAACCCTTTTGAATTTTTCATTTTAAGAGAGAGGTCGTAAATTGCCATGTCAATAGAAACGCCAAGAGCAGTTATTGTAATCTTCGGAGCCACAGGAGATCTTGCCAACCGAAAGCTATACCCTTCATTGTATCGCCTATATCGCAACCATAAATTATCTCAACATTTTGCTGTTGTAGGTGTAGCGAGAAGACCACTTACAAATGAAGATTTCCGTAATAACGTTAAGAAATCAATTGAATCATTTAAGGATGATCATGTTGATCATGATGAATTTGCATCACATTTTCATTACAATCCTTTTGATGCCCAAGACTTATCAGAGTATCAAAAGCTGGATGATTTTATTAATAAGCTAAACCAGAAACATGAAGCTAAAGGTAATCGTCTTTTCTACATGGCGATGGCTCCGAACTTCTTCGGGCCAATTGCAGCTAACTTAAAGTCACAAGGATTAACAGATAATGAAGGCTGGTCACGACTTGTGATTGAAAAGCCTTTTGGCCATAATTACGAAACAGCTCAACAACTTAATGATCAAATTGGGCAAGCCTTTACTGAGGATCAAATCTATCGAATTGACCATTACCTCGGCAAGCAAATGGTTCAAAACATTGAAATTGCCCGTTTTGCTAATGCCATGTTTGAACCTCTTTGGAATAATCAATATATCGCTAATGTTCAGGTTACTTCAAGTGAAGTACTTGGTGTTGAAGAACGCGGGCGCTATTACGATGGTTCTGGGGCCCTTCGTGATATGGTCCAAAACCACATGCTGCAAATGGTATCATTAATCGCCATGGAGCCACCTGCCAAGCTTCATCCAGATGAAGTCCGTTACGAAAAGGTTAAGGTCTTACGTAGCTTGCGTGAAATAGACGAATCAAATGTAGACGATTATTTTGTCCGTGGTCAGTACGATCAGGGGCAAATAAATGGTAAACAAGCTGCAAGCTATCGAGAAAGCAATGGTGTCGAAGCGGATTCTAACACCGAAACGTTTGTCGCTGGGAAATTTATGATTGATAATTTCCGCTGGGTCGGGGTTCCCTTTTATATTCGGACAGGTAAGCGGATGAAGCAGAAATTAACGGAGATTGTTATTCAGTTCAAAGATCTACCGATTAATTTATACAAAGATAAGGGTGATACAATTGATCCCAATTTACTTATTATCCGTGTTCAGCCTGATGAAGGCATAACTATGCACCTCAATGCTAAAAAAACAGACTATGACACAACAAGCACGCAGATTACGATGCACTACGATAAAGCAGATGAGGGCATTGAGAGTCCTGAGGCGTATGAGGTTTTATTAAATGACTGTTTAAATGGTGATTCAACAAGTTTTGTTCATTCTGATGAAGTGGCACTATCCTGGAAGTTTATCGATGTTATTTCACAGGCTTGGTCAGCTAAGCAAGCTGATTTTCCAAATTACAAGTCTGGTGACAACGGACCAGATGCTGCTAATGAATTACTCGCTAAGGATGGTTTTCACTGGTGGGACATTAATTAATTTAAAAAACATCGACTTTTTCTTTTGATAAAAGTCGATGTTTTCTTATTGGTAACATGCTAGTGTGGATCTAAAATATAAAAAAAAGAATGACATCACTCCATAAAAGAGCTGTCATTCTTTTTCATTAAATTAAGACATCCATTCCGTATGGAAAATACCTTCTCGATCAATACGTTGATACGTGTGCGCACCGAAATAGTCACGTTGTGCCTGTAATAGATTTGCAGGCAGCGTTTCTGTACGGTAGCTATCATAATAAGCTAATGCACTTGCAAATCCTGGCACAGGAATACCACGCTCCATTGCAATCGACAATACTTTTCGTAACGATACTTGATATTTTTCTACAATCTCTTTGAAGTATTCATCTAACATTAAATTAGCTAGATTAGGATCACGATCGTAAGCATCTTTAATTTTTTGCAGGAATTGGGCACGGATAATACAGCCACCCCTGAAGATCATAGCAATCTCACCATAAGCTAAATTCCAATCAAATTCTTCAGATGCAGCACGCATTTGGGCAAACCCTTGAGCATATGAAGTAATTTTACTCATATATAAAGCCTGACGAATCGCTTCAACCAGCTCATCTTTATCACCATCATAAGGTAAATCCTGTGCTGAAGGACCATTTAGAACTTTGCTTGCCTTCACGCGCTCGTCTTTCATTGCTGAAATAAAACGAGCAAAGACAGATTCTGTTACCACGGGTAGTGGCACACCTAGATCAAGTGAGCTTTGGCTTGTCCACTTTCCTGTTCCCTTTTGGCCAGCAGTATCGAGAATGACATCAACAAGTGGTTTGCCTGTTTCTTCATCCTTTTTAGTAAAGATATCAGCAGTAATTTCAATAAGGTAACTATCAAGCTCACCCTGATTCCAATCGGCAAAGACTTCATGTAATTCATCAGCTGAAAGCCCCAAAATATGCTTTAACATAAAGTACGCCTCACAGATTAGTTGCATATCACCATATTCAATACCATTGTGAACCATTTTAACATAATGTCCAGCACCGTTAGGACCAATATATGTCACACACGGATCACCATTTACTTTAGCTGAAATAGCTTCAAAAATAGGTGCGACACGGTCATAGGCAGCCTTTTGACCACCCGGCATTATTGAAGGGCCCTTAAGCGCCCCTTCTTCTCCACCCGACACCCCTGTGCCGATAAAGTGAATACCTGATTGATCAAGCTCTTTATTACGACGGATTGTATCTTGGAAGAATGTATTACCACCATCAATCAGAATATCCTCATCATCAAGTAACGGCTTTAACGTTTCAATTGTCGCATCTGTCGCAGGTCCTGCCTGGACCATTAACATGATTTTACGCGGTTTCTCTAAAGACTCAACAAATGCTTCAATCGTTTTGGCAGCAAAAAAGTTTTTACCTTTTGCTTCATTCGCTATGAAGTCCTCAGTTTTTTGATAAGTTCGATTAAATACAGAAACAGAGTATCCCCTGCTCTCAACGTTTAACGCTAAGTTCTTTCCCATTACCGCTAAACCGATAACACCAAATTGTTGTTTTGACATAGTTAGTTAGCTCCTTTATCTATGTAATTCTCTTAACTATCATACGTGGAAAAAACACTTTTCGCAACATAGTGAGCTTTCCCTCACCATATTAAAAGATTCATTTGAAAAAACCACCACTATAAACTTATACTAGAATAGAGACGGATGCAATTTATTTTTTGAAAATTCACTATTTTTAATTCTGGACTGCTTTTTTGTTAACAAAATAATTAATTGCGTGTGCTACTCCCTCTTCATTTAGAGGTTTTGTTACCCAGTCTGCTTTTTGCTTGACAAGCTCCTGACCATTCCCCATCGCCACGCCAATACCAGCTGCTTCAATCATTTTCAGATCATTTAAACTATCTCCTACTACCATAACCTGCTCCATTGTCGCATCTAATTGCTCAATTAGTATGGCAATCGCAGCTGCCTTGTGCGTTCCCTTTGCATTTAACTCCATATTTGTTAGGCTAGAATTACTAAGTTCAATGGTAGGCATTTCAGCAAATTGGTTGCGCATTTGTTCACGCACTCGGCCATCCTCAACATCAAAACCAAATTTAATCCATTGGTGTTCTTGATAATTTTCTGGCAAATGTTCACGATAAATCCGCTCATGTGAAACCAACCAATAGAAGGTATTATTTTGCTTGTGAATATCAATAATTTTTTCTACTGTTGCTTGATCAATCGCTTGCCGATGCAACAGCTTGCCTTCCCTTGTCCAAATCTCACCCCCGTTTAGTGTAACTAAATAGTTTACACCAAGCTGGTCTGCAATTGGTAAGGTAGTCGATCGATGACGGCCAGTAGCAATAACCACTTCAACCCCAAGAGCTTGAGCCTGTTTCACCGCTGCTATCGTTGCTGGGCTCGCTTCTTTTTGACCATGTCCCGCTACCGTCCCATCTAAGTCAAGTGCAATTAGTTTAATTGTTTTATCCATGATGATCCCCCTGTTTCGTTCATATTTAAACTATAGCACGACTTGTAAACAAGTTGAACCGATATGCTATATTTTTTAATACATCATCCCTATAATTCCCCTAAAAAAAATACAAAAAAACATTGACAAAAGAATAACTATCAGTCATAATTATATATCAGACTCATAAAAAGAGCATTGCAAGCGTAGAACGTCTGGCATCTGCCAAATGTTTTTTAAAAGATTTTGAAACGGAACACAAGATTAATAAACAAAAGCACAATTTAAGTTAACTGTGCACAATGAGCAAGACTTATTCACACTGGATCGACTATAGAGTCGTAAGGATATAAGAGAGGTAGGGCTTATATCGTTTAGGTTAAAACATTCCAGGTGGAGATACCGCGGCAATTTTATAAGTAGATGATGACGAAAAACTGTCACTCCTTTTTAAAAATGATATTTTACCTTGCAAACAAACAGGGGCACTTCTTAATTGAGGTGTCCCTTTCCAATTGGACATTTCGGTTCTTCATCAAATAGCGTTGGTTAAGCAAATGTTTGTATGGCTCCAGCAAAATCTCGGGAAAATATCTTATCAGCACTATTTGATATACAACCACAATTACCTGCTAGTGCGCGTAATTTTCACTCTTCTTCAGGATAAAACTCATATTTATCCGCAACTCTCTTGCTTATCCACTACCTTAACTTATTAAGATTAATAATAGTATTGACGCTTTGTAAAAATACTGGTACGATTTCTTTGTTACAAATATAATTGTTACAAATAAAATAAATAGTAGTCGCAATGAATATTATGGTTAAAACTATAATAGGAGCAGCTTCTGGAGAGACCACGAAGGTGGCACCGAAGGATTCACAATCTCAGGTAAATGGACAGAAGACAACAATAGCTTTGTGTTGTCACTGAGATTGGGGGAAACTCCAGTCTTTTTATTTTTATAATTAATTATTAGAGGTGAAATTATGCAGAAAAGAGCAGTTGTAACTGTTGTAGGAAAGGACCAAGTAGGTATTATCGCTAAGGTAACTCATGTTCTGGCTATCCACAATATGAACATTCATGATATTAGTCAAACCATTTTACAGGATTACTTTACGATGATGATGCTTGTCGAAATGGCTGATAAAGCACATTTAGATACTTTACTTCACGCATTTGAGCAAGTTGAGCAAGAAATGAACTTAACGATTAGCATTCAGCTTGAGGATGTCTTTCAAGCTATGCATCGAATTTAGGGGGGGGAACTAATGGCAATTGCATATAATGAAATTCAAGAAACGATTCGAATGGTACAAATGGAAAGTTTAGATATTCGTACTGTTACAATGGGAATTAGCTTGCGTAATTGTGCTGACAGCGATTTTAATAAACTTAAAGAGAATGTATACCAAAAAATCACATCCTATGCCGGACAACTTAAACCAGTGGCAGAACAGGTTGAAAAAGAGTATGGCATTCCAATAGTTAATAAAAGAATTGCAATTACGCCGATTGCTGAAATAATTGGAGATGCAACTGTTGAGCAGACGATAGAACTAGCCAAGGTGCTTGATCAAGCTGCTAACTTTACCGGAATTGACTTTATTGGTGGTTATTCAGCACTCGTCCACAAAGGTTTTACAAAAGCTGATCTTACCCTAATTAACGCCATTCCAGAAGCACTTGCAACGACCGATCGCGTCTGTAGCTCTGTCTCAATCGGAACAACACGTACCGGCATCAATATGGATGCAGTAGGCAAGCTTGGTGAAATAATCAAACAAACCGCTGAGCTTACTAAGGATCGCAACAGTATTGGCTGTGCGAAATTTGTTGCCTTCTGTAATCCGGTTGAAGATAATCCTTTTATGGCTGGTGCTTTTCATGGCACTGGTGAAGGTGAAGTAGTCTTAAGTGTCGGTGTTAGTGGTCCTGGTGTTGTTCTTCATGCGTTAAAGCGATATCCTGACGCCGATCTTGGTGAAGTAGCTGATGTTATTAAGAAAACAGCTTTTAAGATTACCCGCGCAGGTGAATTGCTGGGACGTGTTGTGGCAGAACGACTTAATGTTCCGTTTGGCATTATGGATTTATCATTGGCACCAACTAACGCTATGAATGATAGTGTTGCTGAAATCCTCGAAGAGATCGGGTTAGAAAGTGTAGGTACGCATGGGACGATAGCTGCACTAGCTTTGATGAATGACGCCGTAAAAAAAGGAGGCGCTATGGCGAGCTCATATGTTGGTGGACTTAGTGGCGCTTTTATCCCCGTTAGTGAAGATAATGGGATGATTAGAGGCATTGAGGATGGGTCACTGACGCTAGATAAGCTAGAGGCAATGACTTGTGTCTGCTCTGTTGGCTTGGATATGATTGCATTGTCAGGTGAAGCATCTGCTGAAACCTTAGCTGCAATTATTGCAGACGAGGCTGCAATTGGCATGATAAATAAAAAAACAACGGCGGTTCGCATTATCCCGGTGATTGGAAGAGAAGAAGGAGAAATTGTTGAATTTGGCGGCTTATTGGGTCGAGCGCCTGTCATTGGTGTTAAACCATTTAGCTCAGCAAAAATGATTAAGCGCGGTGGACGGATTCCAGCACCCTTACAAGCATTAATTAACTAGCTAAAAGAACGCATCAGCTTTCAAAGCCTGGTGCGCTCTCTTTTAGAGAAGTTAATAAGACCAGTCATCCTTTACGACTAAGTAAAGGTTAAAAAGGATCTTCTCAATTTCACTTGGATGATTAGGATATTCACTCATGTTTAATTTAGGCAAGATAACGGCACCAACTTGCCTTGTTAGTACGTTAAGTTCATAATGCGGCAGCTTCTGATAGCGTTGGCAATAGGTTTTAACTAACTCAAAGTCCTTCTCTGTTATTTGGTTTAACTGCACGCCTGCAAACAGGCTATTATCAACAACAATTCCACTCTTCCTCATTTGTTTCTCTACTGGATCTATTTTCTTCTTCTTCACACGCTCATCATGAACAACAATCGTCCCAGCGGCGAGATCCCCAAGCCGTTGATGCTTTGCTTGAAAAAAAATCAGCATAAGACCAAGCAAGTAACTTGTCGGTAGGCTATCAATAATGCGTAATAAATTTCTAATTATACTTGATAATAACGTAATTCGGTGTCCATTATCCTGAATGACTCTAAGTCCGATTATTCTTTTGCCAATTGTTTTGCCATTCCAGAAGAACTCTTGCACTACAAAATAACTCCATTCCAGCACAAACACAAAAATGACAATTATCGCGAGAAACCATAGCAACTGCTGGTCAGTTGGAATAAAGAAGAATGATGATTCAAAAACAAAAAACATACTAATAAAAATAATAATGTAGACAGTGGCAATGATGAGCTGATCAATGATAAAAGCGGCTCCCCGACTCCCTATCCCTGCAATTGCATATTTTAATGACACATACTCAGGTGTTTTTATTTCAGACTGTTCTAACATGAGCATAAACCCCCTATCTATAATTACAAAAAAAAGGTATAATAGCCTTAACCATAACTTTACATTTAAAAGGTGATCACTTATGCAATTAAAACAATTTATCCAATTAAATCGTCAGTATTGGCAAGAACTTGATCAAATGATCATTGATTTTGAGAAAAAACGCAGTAAGCCAGTTCAAGAAAAGATTGAAAAATTCGATCAGCTCTATCAACGTATTACCCAGCAGCTATCATATAGCCAGACTTTTTTTCCTGATCAAGATGTAACCATTCACTTAAATCAGTTAGTTGGTCGCGCACACCACGTCTTATACAAAACGGAATACTCTTCATGGAAGCAATTATGGATCTTCTTTTCCGAGAAATTTGTTGGGCTTTTATTAGAGCAATGGCGCGCGATTGTGATTGCATTAGTGCTCTTTACTGTTGGCGGGCTTGCTAGCTTCTTCGCTGTCGCCCAAAACCCCATTAATATGGCGTTTATCCTCCCAGCAGAGTTCAGTAATGTGCTCAGCCCTGAAGAATTAGAAGCTAACATTCATGCTGACAGCATTGATGGTGCCTTTATGTCGGCTCAGATTATGACCAATAACATTCAAGTTGCTATCCTCGCCTTTGCAGGAGGAATAACATTTGGAATATTAACAGTTTACATAATGGTTTACAACGGCATTATCATTGGCGCGTTAGCCGGACTCTTCTGGCACGCAAATAGCTCCTATATTTTTTGGGCTTACATTGTACCGCATGGTATTATCGAATTAATCGCCATCTTTATTGCTGGTGGGGCTGGCTTACTAATGGGCTACAAGCTATTCGTTCCTGGTCAATACAAACGGAGTACGCAGCTAAAGCACCATGCTAAACGCTCTGTATTACTGTTGCTTGGTACACTGCCTATTTTTGTACTAGCAGGGATCATTGAAGGCTACATAACCCCCGCAGCTCTATCAATTCCAACTAAATATGCAGTTGCTTTACTAACATTAATTGGCTTCATTGCTTATATGCTTTGGGGGCATTGGCTCCGTCTAAAGCGTGCCTCGATTTAATTGATCAATATAGTATGCAACTGCCGATACAGCAAGTTGCTCTTCCTTAGCCTCGATAATGTCGAGGCCTTGCTTTTGCCAACGAATCATTGCTTGCCTCTTTTGTAAAAGCTGTTGCTGCGCAACAGCTTTTCGCATGCCATGATGAGCATTCTCAGTTGCGAGCTGGACATTCTTTTGCAACCACTGGTTCTCTACACCCGTAATTAAAAAAAGATGACGCTTCTTTAGCTGACGCATAAAAAACAAAGCCTGTCCATCTAAAAAGAATTGCTGAATGTCACTAAACAAAATGACCATACTTCTTTTTCGATGATGTGCTTGAATATACTGAAAGGCGTAGCCATAATTTGATTCATTGGATTCAACAGATAGGTTATAAATCGCTTTTAAGATGACTTGTAAGTGGACCAAGCCTTTACCAGCAGGCACAAACGTTGTAACAGATTTACCAAATGCTAGCACTGATACATAATCACCATTATTAAGTGCTGCTGTTACTACAGTTAGAGCTGCCTCTATATGTGTCTCAAGACGATTACCTCGCTCCAGCTCCACCCCCATCATGCGACCGCAGTCAATCATAATGACGACATGTTTGCCATGCTCTGGTTCGTACTCATTGACCATCATTTCTTGAAGCTTTGCTGATTGATGCCAATTTATTTTGCGGGGATCATCGCCAACTGCATATTGCCGCACTTTTGAAAACTCGCCGAACCCCGTTTTCTGCTTTCTAACCTTTTCTCCTTCATGAAGTAAATACTTCTGTGCACTAGCTAAATATTGACGTGATGCCTCCATGTTCGGAATTATTTTCATGTTACTTTTAAGCTGATAGGTACGTTGTTTTTCCCATAGCCCCAACTTACTACGATACCTTAGATATACATGACTTAAGCTAACCAACCCTCGCTCAGAAGCAACAAAAGGCTGAAGCCATTGGACGTGATCGTTAGCTGGTAGAAGCACCCGTTCGCCTCTTGTGCTGGTAATTGATTCAGGTAAATCATCAGTCCAACGTAAATATGCGACTTGATTGCTTGCATTTGTAATCTTTACCGTAAGCATGCTTTCTTGCCTCCGCTCGACCTCAAGAGGCGCAGTGCGCTCAACAGTCACTAATGAGCGGTGAGGAGAAAAGAATAGATCTACTAAGCTGACGATGACAAGCATCACAGCTGTTGAAAGAAACGCCCAAAAAGAAAAACGAAACAAGCTGACCACGGTCATTACGACCGTTGCTATTAATAGAATAGATAACAACTGTTTTGTTGGAATAATGCCCCTATCTTGGAACAGGCACTGCGCCCACAAGCGTCGCAATAATTTCATCTAAATTCGTCCCTTCCAACTCAGCATATGGTGAAAGCTGTATCCGATGTCTTAAGCAGGGTCTAACAACAGTTTTAACATCATCAGGGGTAACATAATCACGCCCTGCCAGAAATGCCCATGCCTGAGCGGTTTTGGCTATCGCAATTGCCGCTCTTGTGCTCGCTCCATATTGAATACCATCATGCTCGCGGGTTCTTCTTACAATTTCAACAATATATTTCATAATTTCGGCTTGAATGGTAACCTGTTTAACCTCTGCTTTTAATTCCGCTAGCTCAATCTCGGTTAATAGGCTAGTCGGTTGCTCTTGCTTGATCGAATCAACAATAACGTGCTGTAGTACACTAGTCTCATCTTCTAAGCTTGGAAAGTCGACTAGTAATTTAAAGATAAATCGGTCCTGCTGCGCTTCAGGGAGTGGATAAGTCCCCTCATACTCAATTGGATTTTGTGTTGCCGCTACAAAGAACAACTCTGATAAACGATAGGTTTCACCCTGAATGGTCACCTGGCGCTCTTCCATTGCCTCAAGTAAAGCAGCCTGTGTCTTAGCAGGGGTACGATTTATTTCATCTGCTAACAAAACATCGGTAAAGATTGGGCCTTTCAATGTTTGAAAATTGCCTTCCTTCATATTGTATATTTTACTTCCGGTTATATCACTTGGTAATAAATCTGGGGTGAATTGAATGCGATTAAATTCACCACCAACTAACAGCGCTAATGTTTTAATCATTTGTGTTTTACCAGTGCCTGGTACTCCTTCAATCAATACGTGTCCATCTGCAAGAAGTGCTGTAAGTAAGAATTTCAAATTCTGCTCTTGCCCAATTATTCTTGTTTGATATTGCTCCAATAGTTTTACTAATCGTTCATTCATGTCTGCTCAACCTCTCCTCGAATCTGATCAATACGCTTGGTCCATTCAACAAATTCTTGCTTGGTAGCATGTTCCTTATTAAGCTGGGCCTGCAATTGGTTATTAAAATCACTAATTGACTTATTCGTCTTCTCTGGTAATAGTCTTTCTAGAACCTGCTGATAAGTTGACCAGCTAGCTGTAACTGGTGTACCAGTCCGCTCAAAAATAAGTTGTTTTAAATAATGAACTTGAATGATTAACGCTTGCTGATAGTTCTTTCCTTTTATTTGCCAATTAGCAATCGCACGAATGCGTTCATCACCAAATCTTACTACTTGATCCCTGCGATCGCGAGCCACACCAAAGCGTTTACCACTCATCCATAACCATAACGTGCTTAAGATAAGCAGGCCGATCGCTACTGCCAGGAAAGGTGCGGGATAAATTTGATCAAACCTTGGTTGATAGTAATTTCCATATTGAAAAGTGTCAAACCACACCTGATGATGCTGATGGAAATTTATGATTCCCATTAAAATATCAAGATGATCATCAATTAAAATAGCTTGATTGGTCAGCCACACTGGCTCAACAACGACAACAAGCTTACCACCATTTTGATACTGACGTTCAATTGCCAATATCCCTTGCTCATCAGTTAAGATCACTTGATCTTCTTCAGTTGCTTCAATCCTTTCCCAACCATATACCTCTGCCTCAAACTGCCCCATAGCTCCCTCTACTACCGTCTCATCACTGAATTGATCGATAGGATGCGTCTCAACCTCAAAAAAAGCAGTGGGTTCAGTTCCAAAAAAGTATATCGTCCCTCCTGAGTCAAGATATTGTGTATAAGCATTCTTTACCTGCTCATCAACTTGAAAACTTGGCTCAATCATAATAATGGCATCATTAGTTAACGACTCATTTTCAAGATAAGCAATATCTCTAGCCAAACGTTCGACTTGAAAGCCTGACTCTTGTAAAGCTTCGACGAAGGCCTTCACCCCAGTTGGAGAAGGTGAGGAAACATCAAAAGCCGGATAATTTTCTAGCGGTTCTTCAGTCAATAATACACTTCCAATAAGTAACACAAGAAAAAGCACCAAGAATAAAATGATTGATCTTTTATTTGCTAGCCAATTCTTCATTAATTATCTTCCTCCTGTTCCAGCTGTTCAACCTGCTTCAAAAATTGATCGAAGGGAGCTGAATGAACAGGCTTATTGCCATATGTAACGGATTCAAAATACACAGCCACTTGATAGAATTGTGTCGCAATCGTTTTGTGATGTCCACTCAATTCATTAAAGTAATCCCAATTTGTTTTCCAACTTTGCACATTTAATAAGTCGTTCTTGTCTAATACGAATAATGCCAAAATAAAGCGAATCCGAACAGCTTTTTGCAAATCCTGCTCGTGGATCGCTTGATCAAATTGTTTCCAGTAGTCTTCCTCTGAAGCAGGATCTAGCTTATTTAAGGCTAAACCATGTTTGCGTTTCAATTGATAGCGCCTTAGCATATTAGTTGATAGTAAACCAATTAAAACGATCAAAAAGATACCTACGATAATAAGTAATAAGACAATAATCGCATCGCCAACAGATTGACTCGGACTAAGCCCACCAAACCAGCGCTCCAGCAATTTCCCACCCCACTCAAATAGCCAATCACGAATACGTTGAAAGATATTACGTTGATCCTGATAGTAGGCCTGATATGTATCTTGGGCAAGAATGCGTTCTAATGTCTGTCGTAATTGTTCGTGCTCATTCATCCTATTTCCACCTATCTATTTAAGCCTCTGACGGATTGTGATAATCGTCAATCATCCCTTTTATATCATTTGCAGAATGTCTTACTTCTAAATCAAAGTAGATCACAGCATAACCTACTGCTAAAATCATTCGAGCAAAAATACTAACAAGATTTAAAATTAGCGTATAAAGAACACTTTGACCGGTAAATATAGCGATAAACCCAAATGAATTCTCAATAAACCCTGTTATTATAAATAAAGTGAGGAATAGCCAAAAAGTCATCCACGCCCTCCCGCTAGTTATTCGAAAGCTTTCAGTTATCCCTGGCGCTACTCGTTTAAACAGTGAAACAGCTAAATACATACTCCACCTCACCAGCAGTAAGCCTAGCATGAATATTAACCCTATTAATAGAATGAAAAATAATCCAAGACCTACAAACGGGTTTGCTTCAATAACAAATATTGAAATAAATGTTATAATAAAAATCGACAACGTAATGAGAACAATTGCAATAAGGCTATAGACAAAGGAACTACCAACTAATGCACCATAGCGGCTAAACGCCTGCTTAATTATCTCCTTTACTTGAATATTTTCATTATCCTTTACTTTCTTAACAAGTAAAATAATTGATGCAAATGATACAGGTACAATTAAAATTTCAAATAAAATGATAAAGCTACTACTTATAATCTCGCCTGGTGAAATAATTTGCTCAAACTCTAGCGTATCGATAGCAATAAAGATTTGATCAATAAAACTATCAGCTAGCGGTACGTCAGTAATAAAGCCTCTCCCTGAACTTAGTTGAGCTAGCGCTTGAATAACAATAATAGGTAGCGTAAATAGGAACAATAAAGAGAATAGTTCTTTAAAATGCTTTCTAATAACTTGAAAGGTTAAGTCTAAAATTTCTCCAAACCGTTTTGGACGCGAAAAAATTCTTTCCATAAAATTTCTCCTTTATAAATAATTATCTGCTCTTTATTTTAACATTAAATGGTTAACTATGCAGTTAATTTTATTTTTCTGAAAAATACAAATAGTTTACTAGATCTTTGAAACCTTTTTTATTTATTAAACGTCTAATAGGAGTAGAGCTATTACATGTTTAAATCTCCCCTTTAAACATTAGTAAACAAGCTTATTTTCTCCTCATACAACGTAATAGCTTCTTTAAATGAGGAGAACACCCTTTTTTTATAGCATCAATTAATGCAATAAATACGCTTAAATTAATTTTAAATGCTTACAAGTCAACAATAATAGGCTTGTACTACGATAAAGATCGGGTACTGATAAACGGTGATTAGAAGCAGTGCAAATAAATTAGTTAAACTGCCACGGTATTAATCGTTTTTAACTTTATCTTAACAGAAAAATACAGCCCTCTCATTCCAATAATGCATGCCTTGATACGTATTTTAAGCGTAATTACTCGGACATTTCTTTAAAATTAGACAATTATTATACATAAAAGGTGATGAAGCCATGACACATAATTTAAAATTACTGACCATGCTCCTCTTTATCTTTCTCTTAATTGGCTGCCGTAAAGACACAATTCGGGAGCCTGACTTGACCGGCTACGTGATTGAAGCTACAGAATCATGTATTCTTGTTGCAAGCAGTAAGGCAAAGGATCTAAGTGAGGACGGTGGGGTATCTGAATTCTATGAAATGATCTGGTTTAATAATCCACCTTCTGAAATTAATTCGGGTGATAAGATTGATGTTTGGTACGATCAGGTTAATCAATCTTATCCTGCCGTTTCAAAACTTGAGGAGTTTAACATTCATCAAGAGCATCGTCCAGAGGGGGCATCGTTATCACAAGCTGAGGCTCTAACGACCGTCCTGTCCGAGCTTGATTTCCACCCAAATGAACGTTATGCTATCCGCTCGATTCTATTTGACAAGAATAAATTGATTTGGAATGTTAATTTATTTGAAGTATGGAGTGAAAAAATCATATCTATCGAATTACCTGACCCTTTAAATCTCTAATTCTGATTAATAAAAACAACAGTCAAGTTCTATACTTAATTACTGGCATGATGTTGTAGTGTAATACTTGTTCATCCTTTTAATCTGCAAAATTAGAGTTGACTGGTAATAAGTACCTAACGAATATGAAAAAGAAATGAATAAAAAAGATATTTGAATTAATAATGAACAGAAAAATTATTAAATTTACTCAAATATAATAATTTCACAAATTGTTCACTATTTTTTACACTTAAATTTGATATAGTAGTTTCTATGGCTGTGGTTTGTTCATCATGGAGGTTATTATGAAAAAAAATCGTTGGCTTATAGCACTGTCAGCTATTGCCATCCACCTATCAATTGGTTCTGTTTATGCTTACAGCGTTCTTAAACTACCAATGTTTGAAAAGTTAGGGTGGAGCGACAAAACAGTTACAGTTGCCTTTACTATTGCAATTGCTTTACTAGGTACATCGGCTGCTTCGTTCGGTAAGTACATTGAGAAATGGGGACCACGGAAATCTGCCACAATTGCTGCCATATTATTTGGCCTAGGACAATTGATTACAGGCTTTAGTGTGTACACACAATCCATTTCCTTATTTTATCTTGGGTACGGTGTAATTGGTGGAATGGGGTTAGGTTTGGGCTATATTTCCCCTGTCTCTACACTGGTTAAATGGTTCCCAGATCGACGTGGACTAGCAACAGGGATGGCTGTTATGGGGTTTGGCGCCGGGTCTTTAATTGCTGCCCCTTTTATTACGTATTTAATCAATATAGTTGGACTATCCAATACATTCTTTGTTTTGGCAGCTATCTATTTCTCGCTGATGCTTATCGGTGCAAGCTATATTAGCAAGCCTCCAGAAGATTGGATGTCATCATTTAAAAATGCGCAGGAAGGCAAAAAATCAAAGCCGTGTCAAATTAGCTTGAGACAAATTAATGCAAAGCAAGCGTTAAGAACCAGGGAGTTTCAATTACTCTGGGTTATGATGTTTATCAATATTTCGACCGGCATTATGCTTATCTCAACGGCTGCCCCCTTTGCTCAATATAAAGCGGGAATGACTGCAACTGAAGCCGCAGCTATGGTAGGTATAATGGGCTTATTTAATGGTGGAGGTCGGATTGTTTGGTCTGCTTTCTCCGATACATTGGGACGTAGTAACGTATTCATGATGTTTTTCGGTGCTCAATTTATTCTTATTCTTGCACTGCCAAATGTGACGAATGCGTTGTTGCTACAAGTAATGATATTTATTATTATTTCAATGTATGGTGGAAGTTTTGCACTGCTCCCTGCCTTTATAAGCGATTTGTTTGGAACTATTCAGCTCGGTGCTATTCATGGCTTACTACTTACTGCTTGGTCCTGTGCAGGCGTTTTTGGACCATTGCTTGTCGCCTTTGTTTATGACACAACTGGAAGTTATAGTATTGCCTTTTACATTTTTGCTACTCTAATTGCCATTGCTTTTATTATTTCCGTTTTAATGAAGGTTGTAATTCGGGAAGCAACAAATAAAAAACAACAGCACGCCAGTTAATTACATTAACTGAACAAACCATCCCTTTTACCATCTCATTCATTTAGAGATGGTTTTTGATTACGCCTAACACTAAAAACTAATGAAAATTTACTGATTCATTCATACTTCTTATATTTTACTACATTTAAGCAGCCTCTTATTCAAGGTTTTTAAAGACTTGAATAAGAGGCTGTTATTATGAAGCATATTACCAAAGCATTGTTAACTTAACTCAAACATCCCTGCTGATAATTGATAATACTTACCACGTTGCTCAATTAACTGGTCATGGTCACCACGTTCAATAATCTCACCATGTTCTAATACCATAATTGCATTTGCAGATCGTACTGTAGACAAACGATGGGCAATAATAAACGATGTCTTACCTTCCATCAACCGATCCATTCCTTTTTGGATTAATGCTTCAGTTCTTGTATCAATGGAAGAGGTTGCTTCATCTAAAATAAGAATAGGCGTTTCTGCAATTGCAGCCCGTGCAATTGCTAATAGCTGACGTTGACCTTGAGATAGGTTGCCTCCATCCGATTTTAACACTGTATCGTAGCCATGATCTAAGTGTCGGATAAACGTATCTGCATTTGCAAGCTTAGCAGCAGCAACCACTTCTTCATCCGTTGCGTTTAAGCGTCCATAACGGATATTCTCTTTAACAGTACCCGTGAACAAGTGGGTATCTTGTAAAACCATTGATAGAGCTTGTCGTAGGTCTGACTTTTTAATTTTATTAATTTCAATGCCATCTATACTAATATTTCCTGAAGGCACATCATAAAAGCGATTAATTAAGTTGGTTATCGTTGTTTTTCCAGCACCTGTTGAACCAACAAACGCAATTTTCTGACCAGGCTTAGCATACAGCGAGACATTATTTAAAACCGTTTTATCCTTTTCATAACCAAATGTCACGTCTTCAAAAACAACATTGCCACGCACAATTGTTAATACTGCAGAGCCATTATCCTGTACCTCTTTCCAAGCAAAGTGTCCGGTACGTTCGTTACTTTCATTAACTGTACCATCCCCATTCATTACGACAGGTACCATGGTAATATAACCTTCATCTAGTTCTGGTTTTTCGTCAATTACTTTAAAGACACGTTCAGCACCAGCTAAGGCGGTTAGAACTGCATTTAATTGCTGAGAGATTTGCGTAATCGGCATTGAAAACGTACGGGTATACTGTAAGAATGCAATGACTGTCCCTAATGATAAAGCCCCCATAATTGTCAGGACGCCCCCAACCATGGCAGTAATTGCATAAAGCACATATGACAAATTAATCATTATTGGCATCAAAATGTTTGCAAATGTATTTGCCCAAGTTGCACTGACACGAAGCTGTTCATTTAGTTCCTCAAAATCTTGAAGAACACGTTTTTGACGCGAGAACACTTTTACAACCTTCTGCCCCTCAATCATCTCTTCTATATACCCATTGACTTGACCTAACTCTTGTTGCTGTTTAATAAAGTAGTTAGCACTCTTACCACCAACCTTTTTGACAACAAGAAGCATAACCACTAACATAACAAGCACGAGAATTGTCAATTGCCAACTAAAAACGAGCATCATAATGAAGACACTGATAACAGTAATGAACGAGGTGATAAAACTTGTCACACTATTCGATAATACTTGACGCATCGTGTCAATATCATTGGTATACAAGCTCATTAAATCACCATGTGTATGTGTATCATAGTATTTAATCGGTAATGCTTCCATCTTCTGAAACAAATCAATTCTAATTTTGTATAGTGTACGTGTTGAGACACCAACCATTAACCGATTAAATACATAGGTAGAAATCGCTCCGATTAGATAAATCCAGCCAATTAGAAAGATAACAGAAACGAATCCCCCCATGAGCTCACTGTTAGGCTGATTAATTAGCGGTTCTAAATAGTCATCGATAATGACCTGTAAGAAAGAAATCCCAATGACATTGGCGAGTGAACTTACAATAATTGAAACAAATACAACGAATAAAATCCATTTATCATCTCGCATGTATTGTGCGATTCGTAGCACTGTAGCCCAGAGGTTACTTGGTTTTCTAGGTGCCCGTGGACCTCCGATCGGTCCACGAGCTGGCTTGGTAGCATTAGCTGCTTTACTCATTATCATTCACCCCCTTGCTCTGCGATTCATAAATTTCACGATATATTTCATTTGTTTTAATAAGCTCCTCATGTGAACCAAACCCATTAACTTCGCCATCGTCAATAACAATAATCTTATCTGCGTCTGCCACAGATGTAATCCGTTGCGCAATTATTAACGTCGTTACATCGTTCAACTTCTCTGCAAACACTTGTCTTATCGCTGCATCTGTCGCTGTATCAACGGCACTAGTCGAATCATCTAAGATGACTACCTTAGGTTTTTTGAGCAGGGCTCTAGCTATCGTCAAGCGCTGCTTCTGCCCACCAGAAACGTTCACGCCCCCCTGGCCAAGCTCAGTTTCATAACCATTTGGAAAGGCCATGATAAAGTCATGAGCTTGAGCAGCCTGGGCCGCCTCAATAACTTCTTCATCAGTGGCTTGCTCATTACCCCATTTTAAGTTCTCTTTAATTGTGCCTGTGAACAAAACATTTTTTTGTAAAACCATTGCAACCTGATCACGCAATGTTTTGAGCTTGTAATCTCGAACATGATGACCACCAACAATCACTTCTCCGTTTAAGGCATCATAAAGGCGCGGAATTAATTGCACCAGCGTTGTCTTAGATGATCCCGTCCCACCGATAATGCCAATTGTCTGGCCAGATTCAACCGTAAAATTAATGTTTTTCAAGACCAAATTATTAGGATCATCATTGTAACTAAAGTTAACATTCTTAAATGTGATGCTACCATCTTGTAAGGTAAGGTTAACATCACTATCCTTATCATTTAAGACAGGCTCTTCCTCAAGCGCTTCAATAATTCTAGAGAAGGATGCTCTGGAAATGATTAGCATAATGAAGACCATCGAAATTAACATTAATGAAATTAGAACTTGAAGAATGTACATAATAAAGCTTGATAATTCACCAATATTAAAGGTTCCAGCGATCACCATGTTTCCACCAAACCAAATTATTGCAATAATACTCGTATAAATTGTAAACTGCATAATTGGCATATTTAAAATGACGAGTTTTTCTGCTCGGAGCTGCGCATCACGAACTTTCTCAGCATCAGCGATAAATTTCTTCTCTTCGTGTTGTTCACGAACAAAAGCTTTAACAACGCGGATATTAACAATAAAATCTTGTACCTTTTCGTTTAAGCCATCATACTTCTCAAGCATATCTAAAAATCGAGGATGCGCACTCTTTCCGATTAAGTACAATGAAATGGACAGAACAGGAATAGCCGCTAAGAAGATCAATGACAGCTGCGGGTTAATTGAAACAGCCATTATCGTTGCGCCAATTAACATGATTGGTGCTCTTACAGCCATTCGCACTACCATCATAAACGAGTTTTGGGTATTAGTTATATCCGTTGTCAATCTTGTTACCAGTGTTGCTGTTGAGAATTTATCTACATTCGCAAAGGAATATGTTTGAATTTGTTTAAATAAGCCAGACCGAATATTTTTGGCAAAACCCATTCCAGCCTCGGCAGCATATTTCCCACTTAATCCACCAAAGACCAAGGCAAGCACAGCCATTAAAATCATTAACAACCCAACTCGAATTGTATAGCCCATGCCTCCATCACCTAAAATACCATAATCAACAATACGTGCCATTAAAAATGGAATCATAAGTTCAAGCGCTACCTCTCCTGTGACCATAATTGGTGTAAGAATTGTTTGTCGCTTGTATTCGCCTAGAAAAGCCAATAGTTTTCTTATCATCTGTTAACCCCCAAACCTGTAAAATTAAATAAGCTAGCCTTTTATTCGTTTTTTAAGTTTTCTAATATGACGTGCATTTTATCAAGCATGTCAGCCTTATCTTCTTTTTTAAACCCTTTAAATATTTTTTCATCTAAAAATTCTTTATGGTTTTTAAACCGTTTTAATACACTAATCCCATTTTTAGTTAAATGAATGTATTTTTGACGCGCATCTACTTCACTCTTAACTCGGACAACAAATCCCTTCTCTTCTAACCGATTTAGCAGACCTGTTACGGTTGGATTAGTTAAGCGAAAATGTGTCTCAATATCCTTTTGATTAACCTCATTCCCACGCCACTTAGCTCCAGCAAGAAACAGCAAAATATCACCTTGCGATGCCGTTAAGTTTTCTTTCTCAAAATAGCTGTTTTTTTCTCGCTCAAGAGCAAAATAGACCAAGCGCAATTGAAAGAAGAAATCCTTCGTCACTTAGGCAACCTCCTTTGTACACATTTACATAGCATGCTATCTATTATTGCGTTATTTACTCTGTTTGTCAACTGATTTACTTCGATTATAGAAATTTCCTATGTTAACTATTGTTGGCTGATATCATTATGAAAAAGACTAGTAAATATACCAAAGCTAATAAGAACTCTAAATCATGCTAATTCAAATCCTCTGAGCCCAACTCAGATCGACAATTATAAAATTAACTTCAGCAAAAAAATGCTCAACCCTAACTCTAGGATTGAGCATTAATATATTTGTAAAATTATTCTTTTGCCAAGACAAGCGGATAACCTATTCGTAATATATGACTATTTGTACCATGACCTAGTTGGTTGGTCTTAACAATTGGCAGCTTGTATTTGTCAGCATAAAATGCTATTAAGGCAAGCAGAGTAGCCTTTCCATTACTTTCTTGCTCCAGCTCGGTAAAGGAACCAAGTAATAGACCATTAATGCTCGCAAAGTACCCTAGCTGATCTAGTTGAGCCAGATACGATGCAATTCGACTTGGCTTGCCACTTAACGCTTCTAAAAATAGTACTTTATTTAAAGGATCTGGTATCAAAGGCGTTCCAGCTAACTTTAAGAAGCAGCGAATACTACCACCAACGACTATCCCTTCCATATAATTACCTTTAATCCATTCTAGCTTAAACTGAGGGTTACAATTATCTGCGAATAAAAGTTGATAGAGCTGCTCTTTTCCTGAATTATGCTCAAGATGCATCAACTGGTAATGAAAGACTTTACCATTAGCTTGCGTATAGATACTATTTAGCAGGACTGTTAGATCACTGTAACCAAAAAAAAGCTTGGGATTCTGTTGAATCAGATCAAAGTCAATAAAAGGAAGGATTTGATTTGCACTATCACCTCCTGAAAGGTCAAAAATCGCTTTCACATCCCTAGATTTATATAACACCATTAGCTCTTGTGCCCGTTGTCTTGGCGATGTTAACCAATTCAATTGCCCTTGCTGAAATAATGTAGTAGCTCTGATCACTTGCAAGCCCCACTCAACAAATTGTTGCTCTATTCTATTGATCTGCTCCAGCTGGTTAGCTGTTCTTCCATCCGAACATGCGATAAATCCTACTTTATCGCCCTTTTTAAGCATAAAATCATCCCTTCATTTTCCCTTAATGATTTGTGCTAACTTGTCTAATAGATCTAGTTCCATAATTGCCTGACCTGCAATAGGAAACTTGCCGGCAACGGCTTTTCCGTTACTAATATGTTCTTGTGCTTGCTCTACATTACCTTGGTTGACCTGATAATAAGCATTTATCCGCTGGCCATTAACATCCTTGTCCTTAGCAAGCGATTTCTCGACAAGCGGATAATAGGTTTCAATCAGTTGGTGATCATTAGTCATACAGCCAATCATAACTAGCTCACCATAAACAGCAGGCAAGATAACAGTTGACATATCAGACAATCTTGAAATAATGAGCTTGCTCAACAGCCCTAATTGATCTATTTCCCCAGCATCAAGTAATGAAAAGCACTTATAGATAAGAATAGCTGGCTCATCATCAATATATGGGTCGATATCGGCCATCCTTAATTCTCGTGGCCGAGTGCCACTGCCAAGTTGAACTGACAGCTTAAAAGCAGTAAGCATTGCAGATACGCTAGCGTCCTTCTTTAAGATTCCCCAGATAATTTTGCCATCAGTTAATTGGTTACCACTAGTTTTAAATGGAATGAGATTGATTACTCCAAGTAAAATGCTGCAGATTGAGAATACAATTAAGAAAAACGATTCATATCTACTAGTCTCCACAAAAACATTAATTCCTAAAGTAAGCATCCCCGTCATAAAATTAGCCAGTACGCCACCACTAAAATAGAGAAGATGCTTCCGATCTGATGGATTCGTTTCGCGAGGTGGCAACATCGCACATAAACCACCATACCCTTTATTGTTAATAATTTCAAACTTCATTCTTCCATTTTCATAACTGAAAGATAAAAAACCTATTCTATAGATAAGCAAACGATAATTCAAGCTCTTTCCCATAAGATAGTGACCGAATTCATGAAAATTAATAGCTAAAAAAAGTGAGATTAATAGAAATACATAGCCAACTATAATATCAATAAACTTAAAGTTAAATGATATATCATTCATTGCAGAATAAGCACCTATAGCAATGCCAATACTGCTACAGCATACAATGAAAATAACAATCATTATCGTTCTTTTATACTTTTTCATATACTTCCTCCAATTCTCATAACAATAGCGAGCTTATTCTTATTATAAGATACGGCAGCTTGATTACCAAGAGCAAAGGTTATTAGCTTGTCACCAACAAGGTGGTGAAGCTTTCTTAAAAATCAAAATTTGCCAGTAATTCAGCTGGCTGTAAGTCATGGTCAACAAGTCCCTTTTCCTTAACCCAGTCAATAACATTTGCGATGTCACTTTCAGTGGGAAGAGCGTGCTTTTCAAAAATTGGCGCATGAATTGAGCCCTTCATTTCCTCTGGATAACCAACAACGTCAAAAATAATTTCCTCGTAATCCTGAACGGGGTGGTTATTTAAATAATCAACTGCTTTATTATAGGCTGAAAAGAAGCTTTCCACTTCCTTTTGCTTTCCCTCAAGTACCTCCTGCGTAAATGCAGTAACTGATGTATAATAACCTAATTCATGAGCACTCCCCAATAGCTTATAGCCATCCTGAAGAGCAAGTGACGCAAATGGTTCAGGAAGCACGGCAACATCAACTTGATCATTCCTGAGCATTTCTAATCGTACTGGTAGTGCTGGAACAATGACCTTCTCAGGGGCATCAATTGATAAACCTGCATGCTCAACCATTTTATCTAAAGCATATTCAATTGATGTATTATCAGATATGGCAACTTTTCTACCGACAATATCATTTAGATCAGTAAGTGCTTCATCTTTACGTCCAATCAGTTGAAAGTCACCATTTGTTACACTGGTAATCTTTACATCAACGTCACTATTTTGATAGAGATTAATCGCGATCATGTCACATATCATCCCTTCTAATTCCCCACTGATGAAAGCTGCATCACGATCATTCGCACTCGTAAACAACTCCAAATTCAGAGCTAGTCCCTCTTCTTCAAAATACCCTTTCTCCTCTGCTATCACTATTGGTAAAACATCTATAGAAGAGATAGCCCCAAAGCTTAAAGGCATAAGATTGTCGGCATTAGCTTGCTTTGTACAGCCTGAAATCAGCAGAATGCTGATCGTTAAAAAGCATAGTAGCTTTTTCATTATTCATCCCCCCATTTTTTATATAAGTCATGTTTAAGCGAAAGCTGATCAAGGATTTTTCCAACAACAAAATCAATCACTGCTTCCAATGATGTAGGATGGTGGTAAAATCCTGGCATCGCTGGTAGGATCGTAACCCCCTGATTCGCTAGCTTAAGCATATTCTCTAAGTGAATTGCATTTAACGGTGTTTCTCTTGGCACGATGACTAGCGGACGCTTTTCCTTCAAACAAACGTCTGCTGCCCGACAAAGTAAATTCTTCGCTAAACCATGACTCACTTCGGCCAACGTACCCATTGAGCAAGGTAAAATAACCATGCCGTCATAATGATAAGAGCCACTTGCAACCCTTGCAAAGAGGTTATCATTTCTTTCTAACTGAAAATGCGCGTATTTTTCTTGAAGTTCCTTCAGCCAGCTTTTAACGGATTGCTGTATTTCGTAGGTAAACACTTTTTGGGCTGTATCTGTTAAAATAACGTGCGTTTCAATCTGCTGCTTAAGTAGTACTTCAATGAGCCGCTTTCCATAGATACTCCCGCTGGCACCAGTCAAACCAATCACAATTCTTTCCATTTTACCCCTCCGCCCTTACATGTTAAAAATATATATCTAGTAACCCAAATACTAAAAAAACGATGCTTACAAGCTGGTTAATACCGTAAGATGCTATCTTGACATTTTTTAAATTTGTCGGTGAAATCATTTGATGCTGAATAATAAATAAAACAGCAATAACGGCTAGACCAATGAAATACCAAATGTGAATTACTTCACTTAAAAAACCAACAGCTAGCAAGAAAAAGACTGTTGCAACATGAAAGCTACTTGAAATATATAAGCCATATTTAAGACCAAATGTTTCTGGTATGGAACGAAGCCCATTGGCTTTATCAAACTGATAATCCTGAGCACCATAAATAATATCAAAGCCTGCCACCCAGGCCGTATTGGCTGCCCCCATAAATAGAGCTAACCATGACATTTCACCAGTTATCGCCAGCCATGCACCAACTGGTGCAGCAGCGCAACTAATGCCTAAGATAACATGGCACATCCAGGTAAATCGTTTTGTATACGAATAAATAACCATGAGAAACAAAGCAATTGGCGCTAGGTAAAAGCAAAGCGGGTTGAGCATCCAAGCTGCAGCTAGCATAACAATAAAACAACATAAGGTGAAAATAAGCACCTCTGTTTTATTTAACTGCCCCTGTGGCAATTGTCTATCTGCTGTACGAGGATTCTTAGCATCAATCTCAGCATCAATCACGCGATTAAGTGCATTAGCCCCTGTTCTAGCGCTTAAAAAGGCGACTAAAATCCAAAAAAAGGTTGTTACTTCTGGAAGTCCATTAGCTGCAAGTAACATTGCTATCAATGCAAAGGATAATGAGAAAATAGTGTGTGAGAACATGACTAATGTTCCATATTCGGTAATCCGATTCCACCCTTTAGTCCAAACCATATTCTTGCCACCTTTGTGAAACGTGTGCTTTCACTTCCTCTGACATTTGAATATCTTCTGGCCACTCTCTTGTGTAGCCCTCTGTCGGCCATTTCTTAGTTGCATCTATCCCTAAACGATGCCCTAGGTGTGGTAAGTTCGATGCATGATCAAGAGCATCTAACGGACCTTCTGAGATAACAAGATCACGTTTTGCATCAATATTATTAAAGACCTTCCATGCGACTGTTGAGACATCACTTGGTTTAATCTGCTCATCAACAACAATGATCATTTTGGTATACATCATTTGGCCAAAGCCCCAAAGTGAACTCATTATTTTCTTGGCATGACCGGGATAACGTTTTCTAATTGAGACAATGACACAATTATGAAAAACACCTTCCAAAGGGAAGTGATGATCAATAATTTCAGGGAATTGCATTTTTAGCAATGGCAAGAAAATACGCTCGGTTGCTTTCCCCATATAGCAATCCTCCATTGGCGGCTTACCTACAATTGTAGTTGGATAAACAGCTTTTTTCTTATGCGTGATGCAGGTAACATGAAAGACTGGATACTGATCAGCTAAAGAGTAATATCCAGTATGGTCACCGAATGGCCCTTCTGTTCGTAACGGTTCATTCACATCCACATACCCTTCAATGATAAATTCCGCACTTGCTGGTACATAAATATCATTTGTTATGGATTTCACAAGTTTAACCGGCATTTTTCGCAAATAACCCGCAAACATCATCTCATCAATCATTTTAGGTAACGGAGCCGTTGCAGAATAGGTGATTGCTGGATCACAGCCTAGCGCCACAGACACTGGCATCTTACCACCCGTTTGACGATACTTCTCATAAATTTCGCGACCGTCTTTATGTAAATGCCAGTGCATCCCCGTTGTTTGCCCATCAAACACCTGGAGACGATACATGCCAGTGTTTTGAATGCCTGTTTCAGGGTCCTTTGTCATAACCAGTGGCAAAGTAATAAAGCGTCCAGCATCTCCTGGCCAACACTTTAATATTGGCAGCTTATTCAAATCTGGTTTTAAATCAATGACTTCCTGACATGCTCCTTTTCCTGGGGACTTTATCGGGAATACTGTTGCAAGACGAGATAGCTTTGGTAATGATTTAATCTTCTTCATTAGCCCTAGATAGTTTGACATGTCAATAAAATCACCAATGCCATCGGCAATTTCATCTAATGACCCTGCCCCTAGTGCCTTGCTCATACGCTCATAGCTTCCCAGTGCATTAATCAGGACAGGGAATTGTGAACCTTTAACTTTCTCAAATAATAAAGCTGGTCCATATTCTTTAGAAATTCGATCAGTAATTTCAGTGATTTCAAGCTCTGAATCCACCTCAACCTTAATCCGTTTTAACTCATTATCTTTTTCCAAGCTTGCGATGAAATCTTGTAGATCTTTAAATGCCATAGTAAACCTCCATTCTATTTCAACTTTAAATTTTAACAGATATCATTCGCTCACAACGCTTGTAAAATTGACAATTTAACTACAATTTTGTCGTATTAATAGCTTAATGTTAGTTTGCGACAAGGCACCCATATTAATAAACACTATAAAACACCACAATGATTTGATTGCAATCAATCATTGTGGTGTTAATTTAATCTTTTTTTAAAAAACCTGGTTAGTAAATATATGTAGATTCTGTAGGTTGATGGCCCAGCCAAGCAGTTAGCTCACCAAAGTTCACTTTAGCTGCTTCATAGCCTGCTTGATGGATAAATGCTATCTTGGAAGGGTTTCTTTCGGTACGCTTTACTTGCTCAGTTAGCTCAGGCCTAATGACGTAAGCCGCACCAGCCGCTTCTAAATGTTCAATATAATTAAGTGTTTCATTATACACATGATGTCGTTGTTCAAGTGCTTGAATTAACTTCTTATACTTTGGATACATCAAACGAGAAGTCATTTTTGCACGAAACATTTTTTTTCGATAGCCCTTTGGACGTGTTAAAACAATTAAATGCTTTTCATTCCCATCTTGAACCGATTTTCTAATGGGAATAGGATCTACGATGCCACCATCCAGTAGTGTATAACCAGCTAGCTCCACCGGTACACCCACAAGTGGTAAACTACTTGATGCACGGGCTGCTAGCAAGACATCAACACTTTTATCGTTCTCAAAGTAAACAGCTTCGCCGGTAACACAATCAGTCGTTGCAATAATTAGTCGTTCCTGAGCAGCATTAAAAGCTTCAAAGTCAAATGGAATGAGTTCATTTGCAACTTCATTAAATAAAAAATCCATGTTTAACATGCCTTTTCCTTTTAGAAGGTTTCTATAGTTCATGTAGCGCGCATCGCCTGCAAAAGTAACATTAACATCCCTGCTTCGCCCTGCTTGGCGAGCCAAATAGTTTACCGCATTCAAAGCACCCGCTGAAACACCAATATTATAGTTGAAATACAAGTTTTTTTCAGTAAAATAATCGAGCACACCCGCTGTATATAAGCCTCTCATACCTCCGCCTTCTAAAACTAGACCATAGTTGGTTAGCATAAACAGCCTCCTATCTTTTAGTTAATTACCAATTATAGCAAAAATAAGTTTATAGTGCGAATGGGAGGATAGAATTGTTTAATAACAAAATAAAGTCACATAAGGTGTTTTCCCTTACATGACTTTATTATTTACCTAATTGGCTTAATGGTAACATTATAATAATACGTTCGATTAGCAAATAATGTAAAATCAGGATGTGTCTTCTTACCCCAACTATGATCGCCACCTACACCCATCTGCGCATAATTTAAACGCACCACGGTATGATTACTATTAGATAATTCATAGTGATGATTTGCTTGTTCTAGCTGATCCGGTGTATAGGGGAGCACACTAAGCTCAGTTAATGGTTGACCATTTATTGTTAAGCCCATGCCTTGCGCATTTACAATCTGAGCATTTCGAACAGCCACCTTATTACCACTTTCCTGCGGTTTTAAGTAAGGTACATATTGATCAGCAACTTTCCCACTATAGACGCCTAGTTTTGCCCCTTTTTGCTTATCCCAATAGCTTTCATGGGGGCCTTTACCATACCAAGTGACTTGATCAAATTGAGCAGGCATAGTGAAAAATAAGCCTATAGCAGGAATTTCAGCTAATCCTTCCCTTGGGGTTAGAGAGCATGCTAGGTTAATCGCCAACTCACCATCAATCGTATATGTCGTCGTAAAGATTGAAGAATTAGCATCCTCTAACAAGTGTGTAGTCTTTATCTCTATAGTGTAATTAGTGCTTTGATAACTTAGCGAAACAAGTTTCTGATATTGACTAGCATACTTCCAAGCTACACTACGTTCTCCAAGCTTATTTCCATTATCATTGTCAGTCAGCGGTCGCCAAAAGAATGGCTGAATGGCCTGATTAATCACATCATGTTGATCCACCTTCATTTTCTTAATATAGCCTGTTTCTTTACAAAAAACTATTAATCCCTTATCAGAAATCACTTTAATAACTTGAGCATCTTCCTCAAAAATTAATGATTTTTGAATAAATTGAACTGGCTTATTTATTTTTGGAAAAATTGGTAGAATAAACTGTTCAAAGGCTACTTCATGTCCCTGTTCACACCATTGTTGTGCTTGTTTTTCCAATAAACTTATAGTTAAAACATATTCACTATTGCTGTCTGGCTTCTCAGGCTGTTGATATGGTATAGTAATGGTTGACTGCTCATTGGGTTCAACGTCAACCGATAAAGTCCCAGACTGAATAATTAAGCCATTCTCAAGTAGCTGCCATTCAAGCTGAAATACAGCTAAATTAGTAAATAGATATTTATTAATAAGCTTAAACTTACCGTCCATTAAATTAATAGCAATAAAATCCACGTTTTGATAACAACGCTTGACCTCATGTATTTTGGGACTCATCACACCATCAGCAAATAGTAGGCCATTTCCTGAAAAATTCCCATCATGAGGTGATTCACCAAAGTCGCCACCATAGGCTAGATAGGGTTCTCCAGCTTCATTGTTTTTCCAAAGAGCTTGATCACGCCAATCCCAGACAAATCCCCCTTGCAGGATGGGATATTGGTCAAACAAATTCGTATACTTGAAAAGATTACCCACAGAATTACCCATAGCATGGGCATACTCACACAAAATATATGGTTTTGATCCTTCATTAGCCCTTTTAGCATAATCCTCAATTTGATTAGGTGATTCATACATCGTGCTTTCTATGTCAGATGCAGCTTCAGAAGGTCGATACAAAAACACACCTTCATAATGAACCAAACGCGACGGATCTCGCTCTTTAAAAAACTGATGCATCTTTATAAAGTTATCACCACCGAATGATTCATTACCTAGCGACCAGATCACTATGGACGGATGATTCTTATCGCGCTGAAACATCGAATGGCAACGGTCTAAAACATTTTCAGTCCACTCCGGTAAACCCGCTGGAATGGCATCATAAATATCATCCTGACCATAAGTCCACGTACCATGTGTCTCTAGATTGTTTTCGTCAATGACATATAAACCATACTGATTACATAGCTCATACCAAATTGGGTTGTTAGGATAGTGCGAGGTACGAACAGCATTAATATTAAATGCCTTCATTAATTGAATATCATGGACCATATCCTCAACTGTTATCGCCCTACCTCGATCAGCAGAAAACTCATGACGATTGACACCCTTAAACACAATGCGCTGCCCATTAATTTTCATTAAACCATCTTTAAGTTCAAATCGTCTAAAGCCAACCTGACAACTTTCTAACTCTAATACAGAACCCGTGCTATCAATTACCGTCATAACAAGCGTATAAAGATTTGGGGTCTCTGCACTCCATTTAAGGGGGTGACGCACAACTGACTCAAAATTCAGTTCTGTAAATTGTTCATCTGTTAACGTAACTTTAGCTTCAAGTGGTTGATTGAAAACTGGTTGTTGCTCTTGATTATAGAGCATCGCCTGTACAGTAGCTTGGCTATTACTTTTTAAATAGTTTAGCAGTTTTAGCTCAATCTTTAATTGCCCATGCTGATAGGTATCATCCAAATCTGCTTTAACAAAGAAATCATCAATATGAATGAACGGAACACGATAAAGATAAACACTACGAAATATTCCACTTAAGCGCCAGAAATCTTGGTCTTCTAACCAGCTTGCATCTGCCCACCGGTATACTTCTACCGCTATCTTATTTGCTCCTGAAATTAAATAAGGTGTTAAATCAAACTCGGCTGGTGTAAATGAATCTTCACTATAACCGACAAAGTCACCATTAACCCAAACATAAAAGACAGATTCAACGCCTTCAAAATGCAAAAAAACAGGATTATCTAACCACGTTTCATCTACTTCAAAGGTCCGAATATATTGACCAACTGGATTATAACTTGTTGGAGCGTAGGGGGGCTTTATGTCCTCTTTTTCAACCCATGGATAGACAGTGTTTGTGTAATGGGGGTAATCATAGCCTTGAAGCTGCCAATGACTCGGGACATCGATCTGATCCCAGCTTTCAGCTGAATAATTATTTTGAAAGAAACCCTTCACCCTTTCAGTTGGCTTCTCATAGAATGCAAATCGCCAACTGCCATCTAGAGACTGATAGTTTGGCGATTTTGTACGTTCTCCCGCTAGCGCTTGCTGCAAATTAGTATACGGCATTAATGTCGCGTGTGCTGTTCTTCTATTTAATTGAAAAATCTCGGGATTGTTATTCCATTCTGGGTAGCCATTTGTTGGTGGGCTATAAATGTATTTATTTGTCATGGTAGTTGCACTCCTTTTAGCAAAGATATTATTTATCATATAAGCATAGCGAGTGCATGAGAAGGAGTTATTTTGGGACAAATGTTTGGTTTTTTAAGCTATTTACCATTTCCAACAGTAGGCAAACAAGTTTTGTTTAAAGTAAATAATATAATCTACTCATCATTCGTGTACTAAAAAATAGTCATGAAGCCTTAACCGTGTTTGGGAGGACCCGTATTCAATACCCATGTTAACTGTCTTATTCGTTTGGCGTGCTCTGTCGTTCCGAAAAGAAATGGATTCTTTTTACAAGGCTGCCTACAGTTAACCTTTATCGCAGAACGCGCGACAAAAGTGGTGTTGGCTTAGCAAAGTTAGGTCACCTTGAAAAAAATAGTGATGTGTTTACAAAAAACGAAAGATAGGCTTATTGAGCAGCCTATCTTTCGCTTTATCGTTAAGTTATTTAGTTTTCACGCTGACTAATAGGTCATTATCGATCAGCATACTATTTGACATTAATTAATTAGTTTGATTAATACCAATGACTAGGTATTACATCAGCTTCTAGGGCTAATAATTCCTCAATAATTTGATCTGCATCTGCAATTGAATTGACCAGTGGATCTGTTAGCATGGCACGTCTAAGCTTTACTCGACTTCCTTCAATAACAGCCTCTGCGGTTAATTCGTGCGTATCTAAAATTAATTCTTGCATACCTCTGACCCCTCGTGGCATCTCGCCTACAGCTTGAGGGGTAACGCCTTCCATGCTAACTTCACTAAGTAATTCCAAGAAGGCATCATCAGCCATATTAGTTACGGCACCTTGATTAACGGTATTAATAAAGAATTTCTTCTTGGTATTCGCTACCATACTTTCGATAATGTCAGTAGCATGATCAGGACCAAATGTAGCCATAAACTCACTTATCGGAATTGAGCCATTAATAAATTGGTCAATTTGCTCCCACATTTCGTCATGTCTTTGATAGCGCTCCTCGGTTTCCCAAATTGAAAGCGGTGGAATGTCATCTTCTTGTTTACCTAAGCCTTGCCAATAAGGCACATACTCCTTGGTATGAGCAGTACAGGTAGGAACAACACCAAAGATATCAAACAACTGGTAGCTAATCTTATCGTTAAATAAGGCTTTTGCTCCTGTATCTCCACCAACTGTCTCTTCCTCACCAGCAATTCGCATTGACTCAGCAATATTAGGCACGACATCTTCACCTTTATACTCTGCCTTCAGTAACCATGTAAAGTGATTAACACCCGCAATTTTCATATTAAAGTTTTTATCAATTTGCTCATTATAGTCTGCTCTTTGATCAACAATTCCAGCACGTTCTGCGTAAAGCATTTTTTTAAACGGCATGTGGTGTGTATCGCATAAAGCAAATGTTTTTAAGTTAGGGGCGTAGCGTTTTAAAGCGATACCGTGTAGTGCTGAAGGATTAATGTAATTAATTACCCATGCCCCTGGACAAATTGCTTCAATATCCTTGGCACAGGCCATAATTTCCGGTAATTCTCGCATTGCTCTAAAAATACCACCAGGACCAATCGTATCACCAGAACACATTCTAATGCCATATTTTTCAGAAATAGCACAATCAATTCCGCGATACTTAACCGTATCGACAGCAAAACTTAGTACAACAAAGTCAGCATCCCTGAGTACCTCCTTTCGATCAATAGATCCTTCAATTTTTAACGGGACATTGTTCTCTTGAACGACCATCTTAGCCAATTTCACTAACTTGTTTAACCGAACTTCATCAGTATCTACCAATGATAGGGTGCCCGTATTTAGATGCTCTGAATGCACCATTTGCCAAATTGCTTGTCTCCCAAAAAAAAGACTCCCAGCGCCAATTACAACAACCTTTGGTTTAGCTTTACTCATAATTATCTCCTCCTACGTCTATCTAAATTAAATTATAAATGGTAGCGCTTTAAATGGAATGGATTAGAGTATTAATATTATGTCATATAGTAAGGTTTAATAGTGGCATTGACGAACACTTTGATATACTATTAAATAAATGGTCACTTTTTTGGAGGTACTGCTATGAGCGAATTAAATATTTTTAATACGTTATCCGAGTTCATTTCGCTGCGTATTAATGGTGTAAATGAAGTAACGCATTCTGCTGATTGGTTTGAAAGTCGAAAACATCCAGATTATGATCTGTGGTTTATTGCAGCGGGGGAAATTCAACTTCAAATTAAAGATACGATCCATAACGCTAAAGCAGGCGAGCTTGTTCTCTTTAGTCCAAAAGTAGCCTATACCGCAACTGCTAAAGAGAATGGCTGCAAAATTGTTTACACTCACTTTGACTTTGGCATAAGTGAGCAGCTACATATTCTCGATAACTTTCACCTTTCAGGCATCTTATCAGGTCAGCTTGTTGAAGAAGAGCTACTTGGCTTCCTCAATGTTTATGATGATTATCGCATAAAGAAGCCGCTATCCTCGCTACGCCTTAAAGCGGCGCTCACTTTCTTGTTAGCAAAGATTATTGAGCACTATGATACTGGGGTCTATTATGGACTGTTTAGCCAGCACTTTAGTAATCAAGCAAACACTGGAACACTTGATACCTTAAAACCAGTCTTTGACTATATTCAAAATAATGTAAATTCACCAATTAGAATTAGTGACCTTGCTAACATAACAGGTGTCTCGGAGAAATATTTTATCGCCTATTTTAAAAAATTAGTTGGGGTGACGCCTGGACGCTATATTTATCAGATTAAAATGAATCAAGCGCGTGACATGCTTTATAGTAAAAACTATACGATTCAAGAAATAGCTGAGCAACTTGGTTATCCTGATCAGTTTAGCTTCTCTAAATCTTTTAAGAAATACTTTAAAGTTTCTCCTTCAAAGTTTCATTAATGATTAGCTATAGTAACAGGTTTTAATGCAATATTACCATTCTTAGTTTTGTAAATTTTCTTTCATTAAGACCTTGCGTTTATACGAATAGCATGCTGACTTAAATGGTTAATATCGGTCAGTTCTATTGCTTCACGAGGATCATCCCCATCTAACCATATATTAATATTAGCTAACACCAAACTACTAATGTGGCGACAAAACAATCCATAACTAGGTAGCCAACGACCAAACATAACTGCTTCAGGATAGTCAGCTGGTAAATCGGGAATTTTAGTATTTATCACTGTATCCATTCCACCACCAGTATAGCGAATGTTTAAATCTTTAACGGTAACATGATCAATTTTCTTGTCTCTAATTCCAGAAATAATACAAGGTAAGATAGCACCGGATGCCTGGATATTGCTTATCTGTATATCTCTTATTGATCCAGGTTTAGGGTGATCTTGTCCTCTCCCCCTGTTGCCCAAGCGAACAAAAAATTGGGGAGCGAGCATTGTTCATGACAATGCCTGATACCGATACACTAGCAAGATTAGCACCATCGACTGTTTCAATTGAAACTCCCGAAATTGCTTGATAGTGATAAGGAGCTTGTGCATCTGAATGAACAACAGAATTGGTAAAGACAACATTTTCAATACTGTTGAGTGTTTCGGTACCAATTTTAAATGCATTGCAGGTTGTAGTAAGAACACAATTGGTAACCGTAATATTCCGAACCGGTGTGTTATAGTTTTTTTCACCTGTGGTTTTTATAACAATTGCATCATCACCTGTATATATCCGACAATCAGACACCGTGACATTTTGAGAGCCATCAATATCAATACCGTCTGTATTTGGACCATACAGCGGATTATTAATTGTAACACCATGAATTGAAACATCATCACAGCTCAAAAGATGGAGCGTCCATCTTGGAGAATTTGTTAGTGAAATATTATGAACGCGAACTTGTTTACAGTTTTCAAAACAGATTAAGCCTTGTGGACGCGGAGTCGACTTTCGATAATAAGCGGCTACTTCTCCCCATCCTTTTCGCCAGAGGACATTTTGGTTAAGATCTTTTTCTTCTTGCCAGAATGTATCCCCCTCGTTAATTTCACCATAACCGATAATCCCTGTATGACAGGCATTCTCTGCGTAAACTAAATAGTTAAGATTATATCCAGCTACATCTTTACTCCCCTGAATTTTTGCACCTGGCAATAGATTTAAGAAAACATGACTTTTTAATTCAATACTGTCACAAAGATAGGTTCCAGCTGGACAATCAACGATACCACCACCGGCAGCGTAGCACTGATTAATTGCTACTTGTAGAGCATTTGTATCTTTTGCTACGCCATCTCCGGAAGCTCCATAATCCCTTATATTTACTGTTGTATTCATAAGATTTACACCTCTTAAACTAATTAATATGACGATCCGAGAAAGGGAACCTTTAATCTGTGGGAGCCTTACAGTCAGTTAAACTGCAATAAATAGATTTACTTAGAATTAATTAGAAACGCGCTCATACTTTTAATTAACACCTGTCTGTCTACTACTTTCTAGCGACAAAAAAGCATTATTAATTGCGCTGAAACTGCTAGAAGCTTATTGATTTTCACCTTCTAGAATGATGGGTAGCATAATTGAAACGATTGTCCCAATATTTTCTCTACTTGAGATGGCAATACCATATTCAGAACCAAATTGATCCTTTAATCGACTATCAATGTTCTTAAGTCCGATGCCACTTCCCTTTCGTTTAATTTTTATCCCTTTCTCTATCATTGAACGATTTAACTGATCAACCATACCTATTGACATACCCATTCCATCATCTAATACTAGTACCTTTATTTGCTGATCATTTATTTGCTCACAGACAACAAGAATTTCACCTTTCCCTTTAGGAAGTAAACCGTGTATGACTGCATTCTCGACAATAGGCTGAATTGAAAGCTTGGGCACAAGCATGCTATAAATACACTCATCCTTTACTTCAATACTAAAAGTTATGTTATTCTCATATCTAAACTTTATTAAATCCATATAATTTTTTAAATGCTCTAGTTCTCTTCTAATCGTTACAAGCTCACTACTATGCTCGGTGATATATTTATATTGATTGGCCAAATGATTAATCATTTCAGCCACTTGCGTATTCCCGTCATCAATTGCACTCATTCTAATTACTTCTAAAGTATTGTATAGATAGTGGGGTTGAATTTGGCTACGCAAGGCATTTAACTCTGCTTGCTTTTGATTAATTTGCGCTACATAAACTTTACTAATATGACTTTTTAGATTTTTGACCATTTTATTAAAACCATTAGCTAGTAAGCCAATCTCATCTGTTCGATTTACACTTATTTCTAGATTTAAATTACCGAGTTCAACCTGCTTCATTAACCTAGTCATTTTATTTATTGGGTAACTAACACTTCTAGAGAAAAAGATTGAAAACACAAGCAAAGCCACAATTGTAACCGTAGTCACACCATATATTAACGCATATGTATGAGACACTTGCTCAACAAACTTGTGATCCTTTGTGTGGGCAATGATGCGCCAGTCAGGATCACTAATGTCTTTGACGTGTTTACTAAATCCTTCTGGAACAGATGTATAATCAAGGTCAGTTAACACGATATCTTTTTGATTGGTATAAATAAGTTGTTGATCTTTGTCTAAAATGTAAATATAGTCATCCTTCAGCATTTCTAACTCATTAAACACATCAGCAAATGCTTGCACAGAAACAGATACATAGATTGTTGCATCAATAGGTGTTGATGGTGTAATGGTTCTAGCGATATCAAGCAAATTACGTGCAAACACTAATACGTACTGTGATCCCCCCATAAAATAGGTATCTTTATGTAAAGGTAAAATGGTCAATTGATTATAGTTTTCTTTAATTAATTCTTCATACTCTTCATGCAAATAAAACAAATTAGGAATGAGTACCCTAGAAACTCGTGAAATAGACCTTGGAATCCGATCATGGGTAGGGACCATAATCACATTTCCTATATATGGATCAGCATGTAAAATTATTCTTAGGAAATCATGAATTGCGATATTTACGCTATATTCATCAGTCTGATCATCCTGTAGAATACCAAGCAGATAGCGTAGCTCAGTAGACTGATAGGAATACATTTGCTTTGTTAAGTGATTATAGTTTTTATATAAATCTCTAATTCGAATTGAGGCATAGTCTAAGCTCTGTTCATAGTTTATTTTTGTGTGATTCTCAACTTCGTTAGCAACAGTCGTAAGGGCAATGTATGTAAGGATTGCAATTGGAATAATCCCTACTGTAATAAAAGCAAGTGTAAACTTAGCAAACACATTTAATTTAAATTGAACAAAATTCCTCATGCAAATCCCCTCACCTTAACTATGACCTAATGCTATCTTAGCATATTGCCACATCAATCATTAAACAAATCTTGCCAGCTGTTTAAAATAATAAAAAGAAAAGATACTACATGCTGTCGCTAACACAAAGGGTGCTACGAACATGGCATACTGTAGACCGAGATAAATAAGAATTGTGTTCGTTAAGACCAATGTTACAGCATGAATAGGTTTAGCCAAGGTTAATAGAATCGCGTTTTTTACTAGTGTTGGGATTGTTAAATGTTGATCAACACTAAAAGCAAGTGAAAAGATAAGTATTGCTATTAAAAATAACAGCAATACAATGGCCCCAATTGTTAATAGAATGATATCCTTTGATAGGCCAAGCCATAACGAAGAAGCTTGACTCGTTATTAAAAAAGAAAAAAGCATGCCCAGTAGCAGACTCTTTCGATAGTTCTCCCTAACATACTTAAAATATAGTCGAATTGGAACAATATCCTGTCCATGAATAAACCAATTTCTCACAACTGCTAGAATTGCTATGGTGGCCGGAAAAACAGTCAACGGAATGAGCACCAGGATTGTTGCAAAATTAATAAAAAAGACCTGACTATTCTCGATAAAGAATAAATTATAAATTAGATAAATAACTGGGAAAACAGTCAATAGCCATAATACATTAAGTATTATGCCATTGACTATCCATTTCAATAGGGTATTTATCATATGCAGCATAGTTAACACCTCAATGTAAGTAATGCCTTACTACAGCCTGCTACGTAAACTCAAGCCATATCTCTTTTCAAATAGCTCTTAAGTTAAGATAACACTCTTACTATCCCTTCATTGCCCCAGAAGAAATTCCTTTAATAAAATACTTTTGTAAAAATAGGAATACAATGATAATTGGAATGACAGCGATAATTGTACCTGCAAAAATCATGTCCCAACGTGTATAAAATTCACCAACAAATTTATATATTTCAACCATAATTGTTTGTGGTTTATTTGACGGCAAAACAAGCATAGGCATTAAGAAATCATTCCATACACCGAGCCCATTAAGTACAACCATACTTGCTGTAACTGGTCCCATAAGTGGAAATATAATTCTCCAGTAGATACCAACCTTTGAGCAACCATCTATTTCAGCAGCCTCTTCAATATCTCTTGGGATGCTTTTTAAGAAACTGGTATACAAAAGCACGCCAAAGCTAACGGATCCTGAAATATACAATACAATTGGTCCACCTAAGTGGCCATAAAGACCCATCGATTGAAGCTGTCTAAATAAAGGTATCATATAAACTTGAAACGGAATCATCATTCCAGATAGAAAGAACAAATAAAGAAGGTTCGTCCACTTGTTTGGATTTCTAGCTATTCCATAAGCAGCCATTGGAATAATAGCTACTTGTAAAACGGTTGCAGAAACAGTGAGAATTGCGCTATTAAGTGCTGCTCTAGGAAACCCTGTCTCATAAATTAAAAATTTAAAACTATCAAAATAAAGTCCGTTTGGCAAGGCTAACGGATCTGAAAGAATTTCACCGTTCGTTTTAAATGCTGAAATAAAACTAAATAATAGTGGAAATAAAAACAGTATTGAGAATAAAATCGCAACGATAAGAAGTACTACATCTGCTGCCCTTTTTTCTTTTCGCATTATAACTGCACCTCTCTTTTTCTCATCACTCTCACTTGTACAATCGTAATCAACATTATAATAATGAACAGAACAAGGGCTAATGCTGTTCCATACCCTGGTCGTCCTTCAGCAAAGGCAACTTTAAAAATAATATAAGTTAAGGTCTCTGTTGAAAAACCTGGACCACCATCAGTCATAATAGCAATTTGATCAAAAACTTTAAGAGAATTAATTGTTGATAAAATTACGCAAACGGTTACCGAACTGGCAAGAAGTGGCCAAGTAATCTTACGAAATTGTTGAATGCGATTAGCACCATCAATGCGAGCAGCTTCATATAAATCTTGTGGTACCCCTTGGAGTGCAGCTAAATAAATAATCATAAAATACCCTGATGACTTCCATACTGTTGCAATAACAATTGAGAACAGTGCCAAATCAGGATCACCAAGCCAGTCAAACTTTAACCAATCTAAGTTTATTCGTTCTAAAAATTGATTAATAACACCAAAATTATAATTATAGATGATTCTCCAAATGAATCCCATTACTATCCCACTAATTAGTACAGGTAAATAAAAGGCAACTCGAAACATATTTTTCATTTTAAAAACATTATCTACAATTAAAGCTAGCGCTAATGCGACAATATTCTCAAGAATGACAAGTGAGACAGTTAGCAATAAGGTATTGGTAAGTGCATTTCGTACACGCTGGCTTGTAAAAATCTGTTCGAAATTTGATAAACCAATAAACCGTGGATCCGATAATCCATCCCAGTTGGTGAAGCTAAGCGGGATACTTCTAATAGTTGGAAAAAACACAAAGGTCAAATATAACAGTAACGATGGAAGAATAAAGTAGAAAGCATAGGATCGCCACCATTTCTTTTTATTACCCTTTTTTATCGCAAGCATTTTCTTCACTCCTTATTAAGAATGGTGAACCCTTGTAGGCTCACCATATCATGATGTATTTTTATTCAGCCTGCCAAGCTTCGTATAATACATCCCATTCTCGATCGACTTGTTCTAGCGCATCTTCAATTGAATACTGTTCTAAAAGTACTTCTTGAATAACCTTATAGAAATAATCTCTAAATTGCGGCGGTATAAGGTTATCTCCGTAGAACTGATTAATCATTAGCGATTTAGTCACACTAGGATCATTATATACTTCAAGTGCTGATTCAAAAGCTTCAGGAGCATCATATGTTATTTGGTCATGAGTAGATGACACGCCACTAGTTGCAGCTAAAAATGGTTCATAATTCTCTTCAGCAAACATGTATTCAATGAACTTCACATAAGCATCAACTTTAGCTTCATCTTGAGCTGCCTCAGTAGATAGTGCCCAACCGGCAGGTGCTGGTAGCCCTACGGTACTAATATTTCCCTCAGTATCAGGAAGAGCAAAGAATCCTAGATTAAAGTCCGGATTTGCTTCAATTATTTGATTAATCATCCAGACGCCAGAGTAAAGCATTGCAGCTCTCTCAGTCGTAAGCAGTGAAATAGTTTGGTTATCTGGTGTACTTAACCAACCAGAATCAACCAAGTCTTGATCCCAAATTGATTTTAACTCTGTAAATGCTTCAACTACATTCTCATCTGCCCAACTAACTTCACCATTAACCCGATCAGCATGCCAATCTGGGTTATCTGCGTATAAGTGATCAATTAGAAATTTATTAATCCAGAAAGCCATGTGCCATAGATCACCACCACCAACAACAATTGGTGAGACACCCGACTCTTTAATTGTTAAACTCAACTCTTCAAATTCGTCTAATGTAGTTGGAATTTCTAAGCTTAATTCCTCAAAAATATCTTTATTATACATAATACCTAGTGGCATTTGCGCGCTACCTGGCGCAACATAGTACTCACCGTTTATCTCTGGTAATTCTGGAAATAAAGAATGTAATTCTTCAGGGATTGGTGCTAATTTCCCAGCGTCTGCAAACAACTGGGTATCGCGCATTTCCATAATATCAGGAAACTCCCCTACTGCATCAGCAGTTGTCATCGTTTCTAAATATGAGCCTGTTCCTGAATTGTTTTCGACAATTGTAATGTGTGGATATTCATTCTGAAAATCCTCAAGAAGACCAGCAACAGCTTGAGCATATTGTGCATCACCAATTGCATACATCATTACAATCTCTACTGGCTCTAGTGCATCTTCACCAGCTTCACTATCTGTATCTGTCCCTCCATCATTTGAAACGCTTTCATTTTTATCAGTGCCATTAGATCCACAAGCAATAAGGCCCACTACCGTCATCACGAGTAACATTAAAAAACCTAACTTCTTTAACATTCATTAACCCTCCCTAAACCTTCTAATAATCTGAGCTAATAGCTTTTATTTATTAGCTTTAACTGAATTTTAGCACAGCATTATCCGATACTAAATGCTCTTTTTTCAGTTCAGAATGCTGTTTTTTAAGGACTCATTTACTGCTAAAAAATAACCTCCATTTCTTTGCATTGTGCTTTACTTTAATTCCATATTGTTTAGTCCGACCTTTCTATAAATTAATACGTTACCTTTTAAAAATACTAGTAAGATAATTATAGGTAAATTAATCAGACCTTAGCTAGTAAACACATCGACAGAGCTAAGTTATCTTTTTATATTCATTTGGTAACTTACCGTAGTACTTTTTAAACATATCGCTAAACTGTCTGACATTATTATAGCCGACGTTTTCAGCTATCTCATAAATATACATATTTGTGTTTAGCAGCAAATTTAAAGACTTCCTCATCCGAATGTCTGTTAGATACTTTTTGAAATTGACCTTCGTATGTTTCTTAAAGAAGCTACTAAAATAATACGCGTTCATATGAAAAAGGGAAGCCATGCTTTCTAATGTTATATTTTCATTATAGTGTTGATTAATATGCTCTTTCACACGTCTAATTTGCACATGCTCATCGTTAAGGGCAAGCTTTAAGTCATTAATGTAAGTGTTGACAAGCTCAATACTATAGTTTTGTAAGTCAACGAAAGTACCTGTTTGATTTAGACTGTTTAACAACGTATTATTATCTGTTACATGATCGCGTGTAAGTCCAACTTGTAATAATTCTTCTTGTAATTCACTAATGACGGTAAACGTAATACTAATACCTACACGTTTATTACCATTAGCAACGGTGCGAACCCAGTTAAAAAAAGCAGTGCAAGCAGCAGCTTGTTCTTGCTGATTAAAACTGATGACGGCATTAAATAATTGCTGTCGTTGACCTGTCAAGGTTTCACTTGTTACACCAGTCGTTTCATTACGTTTAGGCAGCGCCGTAATAATTTGTTGTGGTGCAACAAAGTAATAAAGGTCTGCCTTTTTAACAGCTGAACAATAGGATTGACTAAGTGCCTCAGCACCACGAACTTTATCACCAATGCCGATAATGACGCGAACATTTAAATCCTTAAACAACCTGTCCTTTAGCTTTTCACAGTTTTCTAACAAAGCATTCATATCCGAAAAATTAACTAAACAGCAATGTTCGAATTCATAGTAATTTAAGAGCATGCCTTGTAGCTCATTACTAAGGAAGGTTTCAAGATAATTCTTTACAGAAAAGAGTAGCAACCGGCTTTCATTCTCCTTAAAAATGCTTTGCTGAGACAGCTTTTCAACAGTGTCCTCAACCCGTATACAAAGAATAGCAGCGTAAGATAATCGATAGCTGGTAATCAGTTGTTCAAAGTCTGCTTTGAAAAAGGCCGAAAGCTCACCACTCTTGACGTATTCGTAAAGTGACTTAGCTACCTTTGCTTGCTGTGCATGAGCCTTATACTGTTTTAATTCTTGCTTTTGCTTATGGTTGCTCTCCTCTTCACTTAGTAGCTGGCTTACTTCTTTAATTCTAAGAATGAGCTCTTCTTGTTGAATCGGTTTTACAATGTAGTCTATTGCTTGATAAGCAATTGCCTTCTGAGCATACTTGAAATCCTGATAGGCACTAACAAAGATAACTTTTTGATCCAATCCAGCTTGCCTAAGTTTTTTAATATACTCAGTGCCAGTTAATTTCGGCATTGAGATATCGGTAATGACTAAATCAGGATTGTTTTCCTTTGTGATTTGCCACAGTTGCTCACCATTATTTGCCTCTCCGACAATTTCAATCGGTGTATCCATTTTAGCGATCATGTTTTTAATTCCTTTTAAAATAATCGGTTCATCATCAGCTATTACTAACCTAAGCATGTTATCTCCCTCACTTTTTTGGTAAGCAATCAATTTTTTAAAAAAATGGGTTTCTACTCAAATTATATCACCAGCAATCTGACGTAAGCGTGGTTTTTTTAATAATTATCTGTGGTTTTTTTAGCAATCAAGCTTACGACGTGTCTTGGAAGTAGCAAGTAACAACCAGTGCTTTAGTGTCCTAGCATCTTCTAAAAATTGATCGACAGAATCACTTTTGACAAATTCTAAAAAAAAGTACCTTGACTCATCTCTTCCCAAAAGGGCATTGAGGTATTTAAACCATTCCGCTTCACCTTCCTTAAGCGCTTTTCTGATTTGCGATGCTTGCCAATGAAAAACATGAATGTGCGCTAACCATTGATAAGTCTGCTGAATACTTGCTAGCTTCTGCTCTACCGTTAAGTTAAGCGCTGGCTGCCAATACAACCTAACATTTGGATGATTAATCTCCTTCATTAATAGAGCTGCACTTTCAGCTGTATCGGTTAATGTGTGGTCATGGTACTCAATATGAATAGTAATGCCATAATACGCCGCGTAAGTAGCGACTTTAATTGCATCTTGAACAATAAGATTCCGCTCAAGATAAGTTGTATGATTACTTGCTACATTCCCTGCCCAAACTCTTATTGAAGGCGCTTTTAAACAAAGTGCTGTTTCAAGTATCGGCTTAAACGAGTTGGATTGTCCTAATCTGTAATACGATCCATAAGAAGCAATTCTTATCCCGCTCTCCTTTGTCAAACGCTGTACTTCGCTAGCCCACGTTTGATTGTCAGGTGGAACATGCCTGTCTCCTCCCCATTCAACAACTCCGATCCCGGCCCTTCTCATTAATTGCAATATCTCGGTAACCTCCTTATCACGGAAGGTTACCGAGCATAATCCAATTGTTCCACTCATAGTTTTTATCACCTCCATTCTCGCCTGTGGCAACCTACTAATCGTAATATTTCGGAGCCATAGGCGAGTTGTTTATCACTTCTTAAATGATGAAAAAAATGGACAAGTTATTCTTGTCCACTTTTTTTAATACATTTATCTGATTAAAGTGAATTGTTTTCAATTTCTACAATATCTTGGGCTAACACGTTGCATCCCGTTATCAAGTATGAATCTCTTGAATCAGGACGCAAAGCACGTAGCCTGATCCTACTTAATACGAGGCGATCTACATGTCGAATATCAAAAAAAGTTGTTCGACTCCAGTTTGGAAAATAGTTTTCTGAAACCTGTTCTGGATGATCATAACGCATATCCCATACTTGTGGATATTGCTTATCTACAGCGGTAGCGGTAACGCCACCAATACTAGTGTACATCAGTTGATTCATTGTTAAATCTTGAATTGGATAATCCGTATTTGCATCAACTCTAATACCATTGAAGGAGGGCTCACCCATTACATCATCTGTAAATCGATAATGCGTATTAGTCATTTCTTCGTCGTCAGTCATCATAATATCTGAAAAATGAATCCGCGCCATTGTGCCAATCTCTGGTACCTTCGTTAACCCGACAGACGATCCAATCCGATCAAGACGATTATTTAGTAGCACGAAGATCGGACGCCTAACATTGCGCATCACTAGACCCTTCACCATAATATCGGTAATTTGCCCCCCTTCCGTACATTCAATTTTCACACCTTCACGCCAGACATTTTCAAAGGTACAGTTACTAATTGTTACATTGGAGATTGTGCCAATTGACTTTAAGCCAATTCTAATAGCTGCACAAATTGATGTGAAATAGCAGTTAGTAATATGGACATGACGCATCGGGTAAGCGGTACTACTTGATTGCAGGCAGAGATTATCATCAGTTCCTTTAATTTTACAATTGGTGATAAATACATATTGACAGCCGTCAAAGTCTAATCCGTCGCCATTATAGCGCTTGCTATTATTAATATCTAAATTTTCACACCAAATATTCTCACTATCAAGAAATGCTGTCGTCCAAGCGGTTGAATTATGCAAACGTAGGTCCTTTAAATGAATATGTTGACAGCGTAAAAAGCGGACCATCATCGGTCGGTAAATACTTCCCTCATTTGGGAAAGCTTCTGCATTGCCATCAATACGACCTAAACCAATTAAACCGATATTCATAGCATCCTCTGCATAGATAAGACATTTATCCATTTCGGTCTCGTTTACGTAGCGATTATAATGGACATGGTCAGGATAATCTGAGATATCCGGATTGGCTAGAATAGTAGCTGAGGCATCTATGTGTAAGTAAACGTTAGATTTAAGAAAGACTGTTCCCATGACAAACGTGCCCTGCGCAAATGCAACCTGCCCACCACCATGCTCGTGACAGTAATCAATAGTTGCTTGAATCGCGACGGTATCAACCGTTTGACCATCTCCTTTAGCACCAAATTCGGTAACTTTGTATAATGCCATTCTATTCCTTCCTTTCTTTTAGCAAGCTGTTTACGACTAAGCGTTCATTACTCAACTTTCGCATACTAAAAATAGTCATCAAGGCTTGAGCAAGTTTAGCTGAACCTTACTATGTTGATGCGAAAGCTGGGTTAATTACTTAACTTAATTTGCTCTTGTGCCAGTATTAAGCATCCGATAATACCAGCGTTGTCCCCTAAGGCAGGCGCGACAACATAGCTAGCTAAATCTGGTAAGCTAATATAAGTTTGATTTAACTTATCGACCTGAGCTTGGATAAGGTGATACAATTGCTTTTGCTTCATAACCCCTCCACCAAGAATTATTCTCTCGGGCCGATGGAGGAGCGAATAGTTGTAAACCGCTTGCGCTAAGTAAAACGCTTCAAGCTCCCAAACTTCCTGATTTAGAGTAAGTTCTTGGGCTTTTTTTTGATAGCGCGCTGAAATAGCTGATCCAGAAGCTAGCCCTTCTAAGCAACCTTTGTGAAAAGGGCAGATACCATCAAAATAATCTCCTTCATGTTTAGCGACAAAGATATGGCCCATCTCTGCATGGCCGATGCCTTCTTTAATAACACCTTCACTAACGAAGCCACCCCCAATGCCCGTGCCCACCGTTAGGTAAATAGAGTGCTCAACATCCTGTGCACTACCATTTTTGGCTTCACCATAAGCAGCGGCATTTACATCTGTTGTCCAAGCAACTGGAATTGAATAACGCTTTTTAACTGCACCTAGGAAGTCAAATGATGACCAGCCCTGTTTTGGTGTTGACAAGATCTGTCCGTATTGTGCTGAGGAGGGATTACTATCAATTGGACCAAATGAGCCAATCCCCATTGCAGTCAGCTTAAATTGATCAAAAAATTGATACACCTGTGCCATCGTTTCTTCCGGCTGTGTTGTTGCAATGGAAACACGTTCGGCTATGCTTTGTCCATCTGAACTTATCGCACAAACAAATTTAGTCCCACCAGCCTCTATTGCACCATAAACCATATTACCCCATCTCCTTAACGTACAAATGATCGCCCATTACCTGTTTACTTCTCAACTATCTAAATTGTATCCATAGGCTTCTAATTGTGTTAAGGCAGGAAAAGGTGAGGGGTCATCTGCCTTAATTAATTGCTGAAGTTCAAGCCAGCTAACATGCTTAACTTCTTCGATGCTATGAAACTGAGGATCTTTGCTTTTAGCTAAACTAATTTTTTCTTGAGAACCATCAGAGAAAATTACCGTAACCTGTGTCCAATAACTGTCATGTGGAAAGTCCGCCCTTAAGGTAAGCGCTAGTTTATTCAACTTAACCAACCGGCCAAAATCAATTCTGATCTTAGCATCCTGTTGCTGATTAATTCCCCAAGATTGATAAGGGTAAGGACCATGATCCTCATTAGCAAACACACCATCAATTGCATTTCTAGCAAAGAAGGTTGAATCGTTTCTGGTTTCAACATTTGCTGTTGCATGTGGATAAGCACCTGATTCCTGCTTTTGATCATGGGCATTAAGTGCTAAATTCTGATAGTTAGCCTGTTCATCCACTGTTGCTTCACGAATTGTCAAGTAGTGTCTAGTGCCAGCAAAAACCTTGCTTGAGTATGCTTCACGCGCTTTTTCGTCAATTGGAATGCTGTAAGTCCACGTCTTATTCGGCACATAAATTAAAGAAGGGAGTAAAGCTTCGTCTAACTGGGCAACGAGATATCGGTTCGACTGATTAAGCTCAATCTGAACTTTATCGCCCTCTTGATATGGAGCTAAATAATCTAAAAAGACGCGTTGTGCGGCAGTTTTAGTTTTTAAAATTTGATTATTCTTGTCAATTACTTGAATCGTAATCACGTTCATCACTCCTCAATTTTTACGTCATCCTTATAATGAAAAAATTCAAAATCGGCATATTGCTGACCATTAGCAATATCTTGGGCACACATGCCGACATATGCGCCGGTAAAACCAAGTTTGCCACTGAATGCATCACCAAGCTGACCAAAATTGAAAGTAGGTCCAATTGGCTGCCATTCGCTGATCTTAGTGGCAAAGAAGAACTGGACGCGATCCAGTCTAATTGTGAGTTTTAAATAACATATTGTCAGGTCATCAAGCGCTACTCTACTGTCGAAATCTTCATAGTACTGTCCTTTTTCATGCCAAATAACATTAATATGCTTGCCAATGTCCTCGTCATAGCTTAGACGCAAGTAAAAGAGATCGTCCTCATCAAATAAGCAGATTAAACCAGCCATATGATTAAAACTGGTTGGCTCAAACAGAACAGCCGTCTCTACGTCGCAATAAAAATGCTGGACTTTCCGAGCAACAACACTTTGATCATACAACGAAGTTAATGATTCACGCCCTCTCAATCTTAAGAAGCCCGGACGTTTTGTTAAGCTTAACCAGTCTTCACTTGCGGGTACGCGCAAAGTATGGAAGTGGAGTGCAAGCTCCGATTGACCAAAATCATCATAGCTTGCCAAGCTCGTTCGCGTAGATTTCGGAAGATCGGGTTCAGGAATACGTGCCAATGGCAGCTGACTATCCCCGGCTAACCGCAACCAATTATCTTCAGACCAGTAGCATTTTTGAATAGCTGTTTCTCTACCTAGTGGACACATCTTGTCTGGTAAAGGTCTCGCACATAGATATGCCATATACCATTCCCCTGATTGCGTTTGAATAAGGGAACCATGACCAGCCTTCTGAATGGGATGATCTGGGTTGTGACGCGCCGTCAAAAGTGGTGAGCTAGGATCAAGCTGATAAGTCCCACCAATTGTCTCTGCTCGTGCAACTGTGACAGAATGATTAAAACCAGTTCCACCTTCAGCCAACAACATATAGTAATAGCCATTATACTTATATAGATTTGAACCTTCAGTAACCCAATTATCTTTCCCCTCAATAATTTTCTTAATTGGGCCAATAAGCTTACCTTTTTCCTCATTAAATTCCTGTAAGAGTATGCCATCAAACTTTCGATTTGGTCGCCTAAAGTTCCAGCACATATTAATTAGCCATTTACGGCCGTCATCATCATGAAATAAGGCTGGATCAAAGCCACTACTATTAAGATAGGTTGGTTCAGACCATGGTCCAGTAATTTCCTGTGCTGTGACGAGATAATTATGGGTATCCTTATAGACACCTTTTCTATTCTTCACATCAGTATAAACCAAATAAAAAGTTCCTTGATCATAACTAAGATTAGGAGCCCAGACTCCGCCCGAGCTAACTGTTCCCCGTAAATCTAATTGTGACTGTCTGTCTAGAACATTCGCACAAATTCGCCAATTAACTAGATCGGTAGAATGATGAATTTGCACCCCCGGATACCATTCAAAGGTAGAGGTAGCAATGTAATAATCGTCTCCAACTCGAATGAATGAGGGATCTGGGTTAAATCCGCGAATAATTGGATTATCTAACATAATAATCATCCTTCTCTATGGAAAAGTACTTTACCAAATATATAAGTCTTCATTGCTTAATTTAAGAATAGCTTCGATAAAAAAGTAATCACCATAGATGATTGACGTATGATGTTCGGATGCATGATAGGCTGCTGTCCCATGGGTAACCATGCAATCATTAGCTTTAGTCCAATCTGTTCGTTGTTGGTCTAAAGTCTTTAATAACTTGATCGCAGCATTGTAATACATAGCTTGCTCAAAGTCGGGAACATGCCTGACTAGTTCTAGCAAGGCACATGAAGCAATTGCCGCAGCTGTACTGTCTTCAATAAGAGGCTCTTTTGGTTGTCTAAAATCAACCGGAATAAGCCCCGTTTCGGGTAGGTTAGCCATAAAATAATGGGCTGTTTGTTTAGCAGCATTTAAGTAACGTTCATCTTTAGTATGAATATAGCTCATAATAAAGCCATACATTGCCCATGTTTGTCCTCTCGACCATGATGAACCTTGCTCATAACCTTGCCCACCATGAGTCGTAACAACACCACCAACAAAAGGATCGAACTCGACAATATGATTAACTGAGCCATCTGGTCTGATAAAAGCCGGGATTGCAGTGTCAGCGTGTTTGATGGCAATTTGCTTGAAGCGAGGATCACCTGTTTCTTCAGATGCCCAATACAGTAATGGTAAATTAAGCATACAATCAATAATGCCCCATCCTCTCGTATCATGGTTATCATGGTTATCCCAAGCTCTAATAAATTCGCCTACAGGATTATAGCGCCCTGCAAGTAAGTTGGCAGCATGTAACGCACGTTTTCTTGAGGTCTTATTCCCTGTTAAACGATAATTTGCCACACTAGTTGGAAGCCACATAAAACCCACATCGTGATGTAAGCCATGAAATTTTTCAAAACAACTATCTAATTGCTGCTCTGAGAATTCAGCAACGCCTTTATATTTCTCATCCTTGGTGAGGTGATAAAGCTGCCACATCATGCCGCCCCAGAACCCATTAGTCCACCAGTTTATGCCATCATCTGGTGATCCGTTTGGATTATCGACAATGCGATTATCATGCTCACCATCAATAGTTGTATAGGGTATTTTCTTTTTCGACTTCTCACTAACCCATGACATTTTGTCAACAATCTTTTGCTTAACACTTTCTTGCCATGCTTTATCTTGATTTTTCAACATGTTATCAGCATCCTTTTTCTTAAGTTTTGTATTTGGAACTTCTGTCATCATTTCTGAAATTCATTTATCTAAGTATTTTTTTCTGTATGCACAACTCGCCACTTAGTTACAAGATAACGCTCTGATTCAAACTGTCCAGCTCTTTCTAATTGCCCACCCGAATTAGCATTCCAATGCAAAATAACTTGATTGCTTTGCTTATTTTTATACGCTAAGCTTTCGCCGTCATCTTCATGTAAAGAAAAAGGTTGCGCCTGAGCGCCATAAACGTTTACAACCAATTCAAATACTGTTTGGTCTGTAACATATTGAACCGGCTTGGCTAATGGTAGCAGTGTATTTTCTTTCACATAGATAGGCGGCTGACCGAGCTTTGGCTTAATCGTTAGTGTTTGATTGCCTTCAAGTAGCTCATTAGTCCAGAAATCGTACCAGCTACCTGTAGGTAAATAGACTTCTCTTTTCGTTTGATCTGATATAAGCGGGGCAATAAGTAGATTAGCGCCCATCATATATTGGTCATCCACTGTGAATGTCTGCGGATCATCCGGATAATCCATAACTAAAGCTCGGAATGGCGGTGTTCCTTCTTCATAGTAGCTAGAAAAAGCGGCATACAAGTATGGAATTAACGACATTCTAAATTTAAACAAGTGTTTACAGATAGCCCGTGTTTCTTCATATCCTTTGTCAAATTCACCGTTGACGTTCTTCTCAAGATCTACCTGTAGCCAAGGCAGATTGGGTAAGCGCCAACAATTTAATAATGCCATTGGCGATAAAATAACCGCTTCAATCCGTCTTATTAAATCCTCTGGCGAGGAGGCATCTCGTACCTCAGGAGTCCAAAGTAAACCGGAGAACCCGGAATTAACAACGCCCCTAATAAAATCACGATGGTTATACAAGTCACTATAGAGTACAAATGGGTATGGGCTTGCTAAAGCGCCCGATGCTCTGACCTGTGACCATGTTCTTTTTCCTATTTGTTCAAAGGGGCGTTCAATTGTATCTTGATAAAGTAACCCAATCTGGTTATGCATTTGCTCCCCATCTAACCCAGATGGAAAGTAGCTAAGATCAGGGAATGACCAGTTAGAATGAACAAAATCAGAGCTATCGCATTCATCTAGCTTAAATCCAGAAATCCCTTTATTAACAAATGTTTTCAGATGATAATTTGCAAACTGATTTTTTGCTTCTTCCACTGCTAAATCCGGAACTAGTCCTTGCCAAACTTCAAAATCACCAGAGAAAGGTTTAAGTCCTTGGTACATCGGTGAAGTAGGATGGACAAAAATGTGCTCCCACAGATTCACCTTATAATGTTGCTTAGTTAACGTATCAATCATGCTTTGATAATTCGGATAACGATTATTATCCCATACAAATGACGCCGAATAGGCTTTTGTTTGCCAGCCCGGTTCAAAGCCAAATACATCAACCGGCATTTCACTTTGCCGCAGTTCTTCAGCTAAACGCTTAATATCCTTACTGTTAGCAGCACTGTAGGCTCGATACCACATCCCTAACCCCCAGAGAGGTGGTAACGTTCCACCTCCAGAAAACAGGTTGTAGCGCTTCACTGCACTTAATAGGTCCGGACCCTCGAATATGTAGATATCAATCCCCTTAGCAGCTGGAATATCAACTAATACTTGGCGATCCCCCTCTGTTTTTTCGTATCCATATAACTCAATTTCTGACGTCCCTACTTTATGAACCTCATTTGCCCGCCCTTCTGACTCACCTTTTTTTAGATTTGTACCGGTATAAAATGTACAGTACCGCAGCGTATCGACTAACACACCGTACCCAGCATTGGAAACGTAAAATGGTACTGGTGCATGACTATCACCTGTATCCGCAATTGGGTCACTATTTACACGAATATGCTTTTTGCGACCAGTGTGATTCATCCGATGTAGCTGCAAGCCAAATCCGTAAATCTGTTCATCTGCTTGTAACGGTAATTCGACTTTTAATCCTCTGGATGTTTGCGCCACTTTAATGTCAGCTTGATTAATTGGCGCCTGATTCGCTGATGCTAAATTTTCTATATTCTCACTTATTGGTTTGTTCCGCATTTTTATTGGAGTATGTAGCTCTGTTTCACCATGGCAATAACGCCATACTCCTTTTACCACTTGATGCATAAGCACCCTCCGTTCAGCTGTTAAGATTCAGATATTTATAGGTTCTCTTTTAACCACATGATAGCAGTGTCCCCTTTGACCTCATGTCGCCCCTCAAAAAATTCATAAGCAAAACTTGCTTGCTCCACCTCTTGGCGGTAAACATTTTCAAGAAAAGCAACCGCTTCTTTTGTACTTGCGATTGGAAAAATAGGATCATTGATACCGCTCTCAATAAATAATGGGCGTGGAGCTATACAACTAAGAAGTTCTGGTAATTCACCCACGGCTAAAATATCGGGCAGATAATTATCAATACAGTGCTGCGAAGCCAAGATGCTGCCTTTAAAGGTATTGGTAAAACCCGTTAATACGGTGGCTTGAATACGTTTATCTAAAATAGAACTATAACCAGCAACTAGCCCACCTCCAGAAAAGCCCATTATGCCAATTCGACTTTGATCAACGTCATTAAACTGCTTGATAATGTCAAGCAATCGAGTAATCTCATAAACACGCAAACCCGCTAGCGTAATACCACTGAGCATGAGCGCTCGTGTCAGCTTATCACACGAAGATGAGCGCTGTTCAGTTAGATCCTGCTTGAGCATTCGCCCACCAATTCCAATTAATTCAGGAGCAATTACTTTAAAACCTTGGTTAACTAATTTAATAGCAAATTGATTATGAATCCCTCCATTGGTGTCGTCCTCATATCCTTCAGCCGTTAAACCAACCACCTCTTTATTGCCATAACCGTGGCCATGCAAGGCGATCACAGTCGGGAGCTGTTCACTATCCAGAGCGTTGTCAGGTGTTAAGATGTATGCATTTGCCTCAAGTGCATTTGCAGTTAAATAGCGTATTCGCTTTCGAGAAAAGCCATTAAAGTTCTGTTCTTCCTCACAATCTGTTAGTAACTCTGGTTGATTGATTAGCTCTTTAGGTAGGAAGCCTAACCGTTGCTGCAACCCTTTTATCAGCTGCTCCTTTGTTCGGTGAGAAGCTGACTTATTTTTATACAGAGCTACCTTCTCGGCATAAAGTATTTCAAGAAATTGATTTAGTGCATTGTCCATTTTCACCCACCCTTTATTACAGATTAATAGTTAGTTAAAGGCACAATTCGTTCAGAGGCCGTACTTTGGTTATACCTTTAAATGCATGGCTGCGGTGCTAACACCTAGTGGATGATAAAGTAAACCCCACTGATTGATTCTTACGTTATCTACACTCAGATCGCTCTCCATTCAACATAATCGAATAACAAATGCATTTCAATGTCGTTTTTTAAGCGTTATGTGCAGGATTTTTAGTTCTTTAACCTGGATGTCCTTCTGAATGCGTATGGCAAGTAAACGTTAAGATTCCGTTTGTTAAATTAAACTGGTCAAGCGGTTCACTATTTACTCGGACGTGATTAATTGGTTGAGTAACAGTCAATTGTGTTTGAATTACTGGTTGACCGTGGAAATTCAAGTCAAAGACATGAAATAGAGCTAGCTTAAAGTGTATATATGCAATAAAATATTATGAACACGCTTTCAAAAAACTGTTATCTATTTTTCTCCTGACAGGTCTTCTTTTAACTACTTTACCTTAAGTCACTCCCCAGCCTCAAGCATTGTGTCATGTTTTTTCCGGTTTATTCATATGTATAATTGTTATAAAAAATGAAAGGAGTAATGACATGAATGAGCAATCACCAACTTTAGTAAGTACGATTGATACTTATGTCTATCAAACGCTTCAATCACTTGAGTGCGCATCAGTTATTGTTCAAACTACACAAGGATCAGTAACTGGACAGCTTCAAGCAGTTATGCCTGATCACATTGTTGTAGAGTCAGGTGGCTCACCTTTTTATATTCGTATTCAACAAATTGTTTGGATTATTCCACAGTCTTAAGGGGGCGACTTTATTGTGTTTAAGCGAGAGAATAAGCTGTTAATTGCCTTACCCATTCCTGAACATGGTGATCCAAATGCAGCGGCTGCAGTTCAAGAATTGCTAGGCGGAAAATTTGGCGAAATGTCAACATTAAATAATTATATGTATCAATCTTTCAATTTTAGAAGAAAGGATAAGCTTAAACCATTTTATGATTTGGTAGCTAGCATAACCGCAGAGGAGTTTGGTCATGTTGAGCTCGTCTCAACTGCAATAAACTTACTTTCTCGAGGCAATACTTTTGATACGGGCGATCCTGATGTAACGCCATTAAGAGCAGGGAAAGATAGTCGCAATACGTACCAATTTATTGCGACAGCGCAAACTGCTTTAGCTGGCGATTCAATGGGCAATCCTTGGCGAGGTGATTATGTATTTAATAGCGGAAACTTAGTCCTTGATCTCCTCCACAATTTCTTTTTAGAAGTTGGAGCAAGAACCCATAAAATGCGTGTTTACGAAATGACAGAACACGAAACTGCCCGAGAAATGATCGGCTACTTATTAGTAAGAGGTGGAACACATGTGCTTGCCTATGCAAAAGCACTTGAAATCGCCACTGGTGTTGATGTCAAAAAAATGATCCCAATCCCTGATCTATCAAATAGTAAGTTTGATCACGCTCGGAAATTTGAAGAACAAGGTCTTAACAATGTTCTCTATACATGGAATGATGTTGGTGATTACACAGATATTAAGCAAATCTGGAAAGGAAACAATCCTGAGAACGGTGAGCAGCTGTTTGTACAACAAGGAACACCAAAAGGCGCGCCCATCCCAAACTTAGATGATTTGCCAGAGGAATTTGCTCCAGGAATAGATCGGGACGATTATGAGCGCATTGCGAGACGGTTAATGGAAAACATGTAGAATTGCCACTGAGCGAACGCACTTAGTCGTTCGCTTTTTTAATTAGCTAAGAAATTAGTGGTAATATTCCACTAGCTAACAATTTAACGTTATTACCTCGTTGCCGTGGCGTGATTCCTTTATCTCAGTTGCTTCGTTCCAGTCGCTTCATTGTTTATCGGGTGCTTCAGCCTTTGTTCATCACACTGCTTAAGCCATTCAGTAACACGGGTAATGCTGTTTCGATAAGCGTTTCCGCATGAATTGATTTACTCTTTTTCCACTCATCCACCACACCATATAAAGCCCAACTCACCATTACCGTAGCCAGTTTAAGCTTTTCAGCAGGTAAATCCGGGTTATCTTTTTGTAACAGCTGATAAAATTGGTTTGATAGCTCGCGCTTAACTGTTGTCTCAATTGAAGAGTAATGAATATCGAAATTTTTTTTGCATTGTTTAGCTAATTCTTCATGAAAATGGATAATAGATAGAAACACGTCTTTTAAGCTCGCTTCATTTAATGCTTGATATTGTGTAAACCGATTAATGACGTGCAGCATCAAGTCCTCTTCAAGAGCCTGTTCAATTAAGTCATATTTATCTTTAAAATGATAATAAAAAGTCGCACGATTTATGGTCGCACGTTCAGTAATGTTTTTAATCGTAATCGAATTAAAAGACTTAGTGGCAGATAATTCAGCAAATGCATTCATAATTAATTTGCGTGTACGAATAATTCTCGGGTCTGTTTTTCTTTTCAATTTACTAACCTCTTTTTCGACATATTAGTTAATCTGTTGTTTATCCGATACATATCTAAAATTATTGGTTGTCTTGAATTAAAAATATTATTACACTACAAATTATACAATACTTGACTAACAATTGAATTAATATGCTCAATAATAGACAAGTAACCTGTAAAAAAATAATATTTCTGGGGGACTTACACATGAATTTATTAGTTGTTAAAGCAAACAACCGACCTGCTGATCAAGCAGTTAGCTCGAAGATGTATGAAGCATTCATTGAGGAAGTTACTGCAAATAATAATGTGAATGTAACAACATACGATGTATATGAAGAAAACACTCCTTATATTGGCCAAGAGTTGTTTACCGGTGCTTTCAAATTAGAGGCTCATGAACAATTAACAGACGAAGAACAACAATTGTTTGATGCTGTTCAGAAAGCGCGTGATCTATTCACTAATGCTGATGCAGTTGCCTTCGTTTTCCCATTATGGAATTTAACCATTCCAGCTAAATTACAAACATTTGTTGATTATGTCTTCTCTGCTGGTTATACATTCAAGTATGACACAGAAGGAAATATGGTTCAATTAATGCCAGAGAAAAAAATTATTCTATTGAATGCGCGTGGTGGCGTATACTCTGCCCCAGAATTAGCACCAATGGAAATGGCTGTAAATTACATGCGCACATCATTTAATGGTGTACTTGGTATGGAAATCATTGATGAAGTCATTATTGAAGGACATAATTCACAGCCAGATAAAGCTGCTGAAATTATCGCTGAAGGTATTGAAAAGGTCAAATCAGTTGCGAAGAAGCTTGGCAACTAATTAACTATAGGCATGGTAAAGCAAGCATGGTGAATGTATCGATCACTATGCTTGCTTTTTTTTGCGTTTATTAGCGTTCTCTTATACTCTACGTTATAAACTTCTAAACGAATCATTATTTATTAATACATCTTTTTCTCTCTAAATACAATACTACAGATACCCTTACGTGAGTTAGGCAGTGATCTTGCAATTGCTCGGCAGGTTTCTAAACGTCAAAAATAGGGTACTCATTATTATCCAAGCTAAGGAGGAAAAAACAGTGCTTCAATTTAATGATGTTCAAAAAAAGTATAAAGATGGAACAGAAGCGATAAAATCGCTTAATCTTACGATAAATAAAGGGGAATTCTTTGTACTAATTGGTCCTAGTGGTTGTGGAAAGACGACAACACTTAAAACAATTAATCGGCTAATTCCCATTAGTGGTGGGACCATTCTGATCGATGGAAAGAAAATAAGTAGTTACAATATTAATGAATTGCGGTGGAACATTGGTTATGTCCTGCAACAGATTGCGCTATTTCCTCATATGACAATTGAAGAAAATATAGCAATTGTGCCTGAATTAAAAAAATGGTCAACAACAAAAATTAGCAATCGTATTACTGAATTGTTGGAAATGGTCGGGCTTGATCCAGATACATACAGGAATCGGAAGCCTCATGAACTATCAGGTGGCGAGCAGCAAAGAATTGGTGTTATTAGAGCACTAGCTGCCGATCCTGATATTATCCTAATGGATGAACCATTTAGTGCGCTTGATCCAATTAGTCGTGAGAAAATTCAAGATGATTTGGTAAAACTACAGAAAGAAATTAACAAGACGATTGTCTTTGTTACCCATGATATGAATGAAGCCATTAAATTAGCTGATCGCATGTGTCTAATGAAAAATGGTGAAATTGTCCAATTGGGTACACCAACTGAAATTATTGAAAATCCAGTAGACGATTTTGTTGAAGATTTTATTAGTAGTGTTAAGCAACGTGAGGAAATTAGCATTGAGCAATTAATAAAACCTATTGATATGAATGAAATAGATCGCTTTCCAAGCTACGCCCCGGACACACCACTGGCAACAATTATTTCAATTTTAGCTGAGCACAAGGCCATTGTCGTTAAAGAGGAAGACAATGTATTTGGCAAAATTGAGCGTGTCACTTTAATGGATGCTTTATCTGCTCAATATGTAACGGAGGACGTTTAACATGAATGAACTTTTAACCGCTTTTCAACAGAGACAGAGTCAATTATATCAAGCACTGTTTGAACATATTCAGATTTCATTTACAGCCCTGTTGTTTGCTGTGCTTATCTCAATTCCATTGGGTATTTATTTAACAAGAAAACAAAAGCTGGCTGAAGGTATTATTGGCTTAAGCGCTGTAATGCAAACCATCCCTTCACTAGCTTTACTTGGCTTATTCATTCCACTTTTTGGGATCGGAACCTTGCCAGCTGTTATTGCACTGGTTATTTACGCTCTGCTCCCAATACTACGGAATACTTACACAGGTATTAAAGAGGTTGATCCCTCACTTAAGGAAGCCGCTATGGCTATGGGAATGAATACACGAAAGCGTTTGTTAAAAGTCGAGCTTCCCCTTGCCATGCCAGTCATTATGGCTGGTATTCGAACAGCCATGGTTTTAATTGTTGGAACAGCCACACTAGCAGCTTTAATCGGAGCCGGAGGACTTGGCGATATTATTTTGTTAGGAATTGACCGGAACAACACCGCCTTAATTATTTTAGGTGCCATTCCAGCTGCATTACTGGCATTATTCTTTGATTTTTTACTAAGACAGTTGGAGAAATTAAATTATAAGCAGTCGCTAATGACAATCGGCGGTATAGTAGTGATTGCCATTGTAATTGCTATTATTCCTGCCATTATCCGAAGCCAGCAAAATACACTTGTTATTGGGGGCAAGTTAGGTACAGAGCCAGAAATTCTTGTTCACATGTATAAAGAATTAATTGAACAAGATTCGGATTTCGTTGTTGAAGTAAGACCAGGTCTTGGTCGAACATCCTTTCTTTTTAGCGCTCTAGAAAATGAAGATATTGATATTTATCCAGAGTTTACTGGAACTGTTATTAGTGAGTTCTTAAACGAAACCGCAGTAAGCAATGATCGTGACGAGGTTTATAGTCAAGCACGGGATGGATTGTTAGAACAATTTAATTTAGCCCTGCTGGAACCTATGCAATTTAATAACACCTATGCTTTAGCAGTGCCTAATTCATTTGCTGAGGAACGTGAGCTAGAGTTAATTTCTGATTTAGAGCGGGTCGTAAGCGACATTTCTGCTGGCTTTACGCTTGAATTCTCCGATCGCGAAGATGGTTATCTTGGCATTCAATCATTGTATGAGCTTGAGTTTCCGAATATGCAAACCATGGAACCAAGCTTACGCTATACAGCAGTCGAGCAAGGTGATATTAACTTAATTGATGCCTATTCGACAGACAGTGAAATTGAACGCTTTGACCTGTTTGTGCTAGAAGATGATTTAGAACTCTTCCCGCCATATCAAGGAGCGCCACTAATGCGGCAAGAAACAGCGGAAGCGTATCCGGAACTCGTTGACATCTTAAATCAACTTAGTGGATTAATCTCAGATGATGAAATGAGAGAAATGAACTATCAGGTTGCCGAAGAAGGTGTTAGTGCTGAAGAGGTAGCAAAAACCTTCTTACGTGAAGAAGGCTTACTAGATTAATGAGGTTAACTTCAAATCATACAATAAATAACACCATGAAAAGAAGGATGCAAATCAGCACCCTTCTTTTTTCGTCTATTTATTATTGAATCTCTCGGCACCAACCACTGTGCCCCGTTTGATGTAATTTAGCTAAGTCGATACCAAATTCAAGATAGCTATTGGGATAGGCTGCTAATTCATCTGCAATTCTTTGAGAAGGTAGAAGTGAGTAATTAACTACCTTCTCCAATTGCCCTCGAACAATTGATTGATAAAAACCTGCTTCGGTATCAAGAAAGTCAGCTAACTTAAACATTTCATTAAGGATTTGCTTAGCCCAATCCTGCGCTAATATTGCAGAATTATTAGCTAGCGTAAGCTTTAGGGTAGGCTTCCGACCAAATAGAGCAATATATTCATGGTTTTCATTAGCCAATGATTGCTGCTTTTCTGTTAGCTGTTCATCATTAATTAATAGGCAATAAAGCAGAAATAGATGGACAAAGTGAATCGTGTCACGCTGGATTCCATATCTATCAAACGGATCAATATCTAGGGTACGGATCTCTAAATATCCTATCCCTCTTTTCATAATAGCATCAAGCTGTGTTTTCCCACCTTTAACCTTTTGCTTTATTCGAATCGGTGCATAAAACTCACTCTCATTCTGAATGATATTATAATTAAGCTGGACTTGTTTCCCATTCCTCATCATACCAAGCTTAGCAAAATGCGCTGATGGGGTTGCTAATAAACGCTTAACATCTTTCTGATAATCGGCTAAGTGATTGTATGAGACCTGATAGCACGCCTCAACTTCATTTGAATAACCATATCGACTTGCCCGCAACGACGTCGCATATTTATTAAACTTTTCCTTCTCAACTTTTAAATCACATTGATAATTAAGCTTCTTTTGCATCTCACTGTCGTAGCTGGAATCCGCTACTGGTGAAGCACCAAATAAGTAAATCAATAACCACCTGTGTTTAATAAATTGTCGGCTAACCCGAAGATAAAGATTATTACTAAACGTTACAAAGCTCGACGACGCTCCTGACCTTAAGTAAAGGTATTGAATCAGCTCTTGACTAAACGAAAAATTATAATGAATGCCTGAGATCATTTGTAGCCTTTTCCCATATCTTAAAGCTAATCCACGCCGATATATCTCTTTCTGGATCCCTTCGTCAGTCTCGGGGAAAACTGCGATTGGAATATCTTCCTCATCTGGCAATCTAGGTGGCATACTAAATGGCCAAAGCAGTTCGTCGCCTATTTCAGTTTCAGCATAAGCTTGAATTTCAGCTAGCTCCCTTAGGGCAAGTTCTGGTGACGGATGAGGCGCTGTAACAAACTCAAGCTGATTCTCGGAAAAATCAACGGTAATTTGCTTGTTGGTTAATTTATTACCAAAAGAGATCGGATGGGGCAATTCTGATATATAACCTATCTCAGTGGTCCGCTGTGTTTCTCGCTCAATTCCCCACAGACCCTTTAATAATAACTGTTTTGAACGTCGATCTGGAAACTGCTTTATTAGCTGGTGCTCATTTAAGCAAGTCATTTCATTCCTCCTCACCGAACAACATGCTCAGTATTCACTTATACTTTTTTATAGTTTATGTAAAGGCTACTTGTCTCATTTTAAATGCAAATCATTTTAATAGTCAAAAACCACTTTAGGCGTGAACAAACGGAACTTTATCACTAATGGTGAAATACCCTTTTTTTACAAACCTAAAACAAAAGAAACCCTATTCAGTAGTAGAGCAAGGTTTCTTTCGTTAATTATAATGTCCAGTATTGCTGACTCGCAAACTGTTTCATGCACCCTTTTAAATCAATAAACAAAGTATGCTCATTTTTACACAATGATTGAAAGCTCTCTTCTATTGCGCTGACTAACTGTTGATGTGGCGAGATTAACATAACTATGTCAGCAGCAGGGAGTGAAGCAACTGTTTGATTTCGTTCACCTGTTAATTTTTCCAGTTCTTGATCATCAATCAACGGATCACAAATGGAGAGTCTTACATTGCGTTCCTGAAGTTTCTTGATAACTTCAATCGCTTTAGCGTTTCTAAGGTCACCTACATTTTCTTTAAAGGCAACACCAAGAATATTTACGTGAAGGTCACTTAATTCAATTTGATTGTTTGCCGCAAAGGAAAAAACCTGATTAGCAACAATGGTAACCATGTATTCATTAATTTGTCTTGCTTTTTTTATTAAATAGGGATTGTACCCTACCTGCTCTGCTTTCCAAATTAAATAGTAAGGATCTACACTAATACAATGACCACCAACTAAACCCGGGTTTAATGAAATAAAATTCCATTTAGTACTTGCCGCCTCGATAACCTCCTGAGTATCAATACCTAAATGCTGAAAAATTTGCGAAAGTTCATTCATATAGGCAATATTAATATCGCGCTGCGTATTTTCAACAACCTTTGCAGCCTCAGCTACTTTAATCGAATTGGCAACAAATACTGGAGCATCCAAAACACTTTGGTATAGTGCTTCAACTGCCTGAGCAGTAGCAAGATCATAGCCTGAGACAATTTTGCTAATTGTCTTAAACGTATTTTCTTTATCGCCGGGATTAATCCGTTCTGGGGAGTATCCAATTGAAAAGGCCTTACCTACCTCAAGCCCTGAATTTTTTTCTAACAATGGTAAGCAAATTTCTTCTGTTGCGCCAGGGAAAACGGTTGATTCGTAGATGACAATTGCACCACGCTTCATGTGTTTCCCGACTTCAATTGAAGCTTCTTCTAGATAGTTAAGATCTGGCTGTTGTGCTGCATTTATTGGAGTAGGGACTGCAATAATTATATAGTCACACCTATTTAGTAAAGCTGGTGAGTTTACAAACTGACAGGATGTCTGGATAACAGCCTCATCACCTACCTCATTGGTATAATCAATCCCATTCTTTAGACTAGCAATTTTTTGCGGGTTACAATCATAACCAATCGCTTGATACTTCTCTGCAAAAGCTATGATTGCTGGTAAACCAACATAGCCCAGCCCTACCATTCCCACAACTGGTCTACTATCTTGTAACTTATCTCTATCGCCCATTACCCTAGTTCCCTTCCTAATTATTAAATCTATTATTTTATATGTGTAGCAGCATTATGGTGTTCGCTAACCACTATAAAAAAGGCATTTCCATTATCTTTACGTAACAAGGCGACAGGACCAAGATACAAGCCGTATCTGATATTGAACCATGCACATATGTTAATGAGAGATTTATTAAGGAAGGAGCACATAAGTAAATGATTGAATTACTAAATTTACAAAAGCAATACGCCACAATTGAAGGTGAACTAATTGACAGCTTTACAAATGTACTAAAAAGCGGCCAATATATTCTAGGCCCTTATGTTCAGCAGTTAGAACTAGAAATTGCCAAAAAAATTGGTGTTAAAGAAGCTATCGGGGTTGCCAGTGGAACTGACGCACTTATCTTAACACTTTCAGCTTATAACATTGGAGCTGGCGATGAGGTTATTACCACACCTTTTACGTTCATTGCAACAGCAGAAGCAATTGCCCAAGTTGGTGCTACTCCAATATTTGTTGATATTGATCCAACTACTGGACTGATCGATGTGTCGAAAATTGAGCAAGCCATTACTGAGCGGACAAAGGCTATTATACCCGTGCATATCTTTGGCCAGCCAGCTGATATGGATGAAATTAATCACATTGCAACAACACATAACCTTGTTGTTATAGAGGATGCCTGCCAAGCATTCGGTGCCACATATGTTAATAAGTATGCCGGGAACTTAGCAAATGCCGGCTGTTTTTCCTTTTTTCCTACTAAGAATCTCGGTGGAATTGGTGACGGCGGCATCATTACAACCAATGATCAAGCGTTAGCAAAAAAAATTCGTGTATTAAGAGTACACGGTAGTGCAAAAAAGTATTTTCATGATGAATTGGGCTTTAACAGCCGACTTGATGCTGTTCAAGCTGCTATCATTCTAGTATCTCTTCAGCACATTGACAGCTGGAACAAAACCCGTAGAGACCTTGCTAGCAATTATATAGAAGCAATTGACAAGATTGAGCAAATAGATGCAATCATTGAAAAGGAGGATCGGAAGCATGTATACCATCTGTTCAGTATAAGAAGCAAACAACGCAATCACATCATGCAATTCTTGGCTGAAAGTGGTATTCGCACAGCCGTATACTACCCTTGTTGCCTACATCTTCAGCCTGCTTTCAAATATCTCGGTCATCAAGTCGGTCATTTCCCAAATGCTGAGCAATTATCTAATGAAATCTTTTCGATTCCTCTGCACCCCTTCCTAACAACAAAAGAACAAAATGTTATTTTACATGCTCTTCGTAAGTCGGTAAAGAAATGAAAGCATTAAAAATAGCTATTGTTGGTTGTGGATTTATAGCTCAGAAGCATATTGAAACGCTAAATCGGCTCTCGGACTCTTTTGAGATACAGGCATTAGTCGATCACGATACCTTAAAACTTGAGAATGCTAAACAATTATTAGCAGATCAAGAAGGCGTTCTCCTCTATCAAGATTATAATGATATGTTAAATACAGAAGATATAGACATTGTGCTAATTACGACGCCATCATTTTTACATGGACAGATGGCGCTTGATGCAATCGAGGCTGGCAAGCATGTTATGGTCGAGAAGCCATTAGCACTCTCTTCAAAGGAAATAGCTTTAATAAGTGAAGGCGCTTTGAAAAAAAGCAAAAAGGTTTTAGTTTGTCATCAAATGCGTTATCGACCACTGTTCCGCAAACTAAAAAATTTAACCCGTAATGAGCAAATTTTAGGTAAACCATTAATGGCATCTGCTTCCATATTAATTAACCGACCAAAAAGCTATTATGATCAAGCAGCTTGGAAAGGCACCTGGCTCTATGACGGAGGGATGCTTATTAATCAAGGGCTTCATGTCATTGATTTATTAATCTGGCTTTTTGGTGATCTAGATTGGATTTATGGTAAATCAGTCAATTGCACGCCTTGGAAGGAAACTGATGATGTAGCGTTAGGTATGATGAAATTCAACAACGGGGCCGTGGGGAATTTGGCAGCTACTATCCAGACAAAGCCACACAACATCGGCTATCGACTAGACTTAATTTATAGTCATGCCACCTTTTCAATCAGTGGTAACGCCTTAAATCAATTGGATCATTTTTTTATAGAAAATCAACCCTTTACTTCTTCTAAATTAGATGCGCTTGTTAATGATCTTGACGATCGTTATTACATGTATCAAGATTTCTACCAATCACTAACAGATGATCGTCATCAATCAGTTATTGATTTGCAAGGTGCTAAGAAGGTAATAGACGTTATTAACGGCTTTTATCAATCTGATCAAGCGAATCAAATACTAAAATTCTCTTAATTAATTCCCCCAAAAAAAATAGTGAAAAAAGGATGAGGAAAATGATTAGCAGTCAAGCTCAAATAGGTGAAAATGTAACCTTTGGAAAGGGAGTCATTATTGAGCATGATGCTATTATTGGTAATAACGTAAAAATTGGTCATTATTCAATAATAGAAACAGGTACGATTATTGGCGATAATTGCTTAATCGGTAGCCATGTCAAGCTTGGAAAATCAACCGCAAGAAATGCAAATATGATTTCAAATAAAGATGAAGAAATCTTTCCACTAACGATTGGTAATGAAGTCATCATTAGCGATCATTGCGTTCTTTATCATAGTACTATTATTAACAATCAGGTCTTTATTGGTGATTTAGCAAGTATTCGTGAACAAGTTGTGGTGGGAAAGAACAGTGTAATTGGACGACAAGCCATTATCGAAAACCAAACTCAAATTGGTAAACAGGTTACCATTCAAACAGGTAGCTATATTACTGCTAATATGATTATTGAAGATGAGGTGTTTATTGGTCCTTGTTGTTCTACTTCGAATGATAAATATATGAAATCTGGCGGTAAGAACTTAAAAGGGCCAATTATAAAAAAAGGAGCTAAACTTGGCAATCATGCAACTTTGCTCCCTAATATTACAATTGGAGAGTTTGCAATTATTGGCGCTGGAGCTATTGTCGTAAAAGATGTTAACGCACGCGAAACAATAATTGGCGTTGCGGGTAAATTACTTGATAAATAATGATTCCGCCTTTACAGTACGTTCACATATTTTTCAAAAATGGACTAAGCTTCTCAGATAATCGCCTTTTCCAAACATTCACTTCCACATAGTATATGTTGAGCTAGCATTCTAGTAAATCTAGTTCTAGCTCAACTATATGAGAGGAGGAAAGTCGATCATGTCTATACAAAACTTGATCGTAAACGGCGGATTTGAAACAGGTGATCTAACTGGCTGGACGTTTGTTAACACAAACGTACTTGCTACCCAATCACATTCGGGGCTCTACTCTGCAAGGTTTGCAAACAGTACTGTTCCGGCTTTTATTTCGCAAACGGTCGAAGCTAGCCCAGGAGACAGCTTTGAATTTATCGCATCTTTTGCTAAATTCACTACACCACCTAGTCCAATTATCGAAATTGAATTATTATATTTAGATGCAGCCGATAACGTAATTGGTACTGGATTGGATTTCATTATTCAGTATGATACCCTACCACTTGTTGTCGATGATAATTGGAACGAAATTTATCAAACAACTACAGCTGCACCTACAGGTACGACTCAAGCTCAGCTTACCATTCGTAAACCAAGTAGTGCACTTAACACTCCATTTATATTCATTGACGATGTGGCTCTATTAAGCGCAGACGGAGGAGGTGGGGCTACTGGATCGACTGGTGCAACAGGGCCGACTGGACCTACAGGGCCGACTGGACCTACAGGACCGACTGGACCGACGGGCATTGGCGTCACTGGACCGACCGGGGCAACTGGGGCGACTGGACCGACGGGCGCAACTGGGGCAACTGGGGTTAC
>NZ_FODJ01000025.1 GCF_900110345.1 Amphibacillus marinus | reverse complement strand
CCGCTCGGTCCAGTGACCCCAGTGCTTCCAGTCACACCAGTAGGTCCAGTGGCTCCAGTCGTTCCTGTAGATCCATCACCATTACTAGTTATTAATGCAATATCATCTAAAAAAACAAAAGGTGTATTTAAGGCACTACTAGGTTTTCTAATGGAAAGTTGCGCAATAGTGGTATTTAAGGGGGCTGTTATACTAGTTTGATATATTTCGTTCCAATTATTGTCTGTTACTATTGGTAACGTGTTGTATGCAATAATAAAATCTAATCCGACACCCGTAATATTATTATTAGCATCTAAAAAAACTAATTGAATTTCTATTATTGGACTTGGGGCGTTGGTGAATTTTGCAAATGATCCAATAAATTCAAAAGCTTCTCCGGATTTAGCTGAGACAGTTTGTGAAATGAGGGCAGGAACAGTGCTATTGGCAAATCGTGCAGAAAAAAGTCCTGAGTGAGATTGTGAAGTGACAACGTTTGTATTAGATGAAATCCAGCCAGTTAGGTTTCCTGTTTCAAACCCTCCATTCAAAATAAGATTCTGAATGGACATTTTAATACTCCTTTCGCATTTTTAATAAAATTTAAGAAGGTATAATACTCTGCCTTATGAATTAAGAAATAATTTCTTTTCTAATAACTCTTTATTAAATAAAATCTTGTCATCTTCGGGACGGAAGGATCTTGCAAGCTCATTATGTTTATAAGAGCTTTCATAATCTCCTAGATTGTAATAACAAACACAGAGTTGTAAGTGTGGATACCAGGTTGAGTATGCAGGGTAGGTAAAACTCCATTTGTTAAAATCCTCTTCTAATTGTATAGATAATTGATACCAGTAAATTGCTTCTTTAAATTTTCTATCTCTTTGCAGGTTAAAGCCGATCCGACTACTAATTTCTGGTCTGGGTATTTTAGAAAAATTTAATGATTCAAATAGTGAGCTAAGCTCTTTTTCCTTAATATTTAAAAATCGATAGCAATCAGCTTTATTTATACAAGCATAAATTTTATCTTCAATCCAGCCAGTTGTTAGCTTTATATTTTCTTCATAACTTTTAATAGCATCTTGGTAATGTCCATTTTCACGTAGTTCATTGCCGTAATAAAAATAATCTCTCGCTGTAAAAGAATCCCCTCGCTTAATTTTTTCCTTGTAAATACTTAAATTACGGCCAACCGAATGTTTTATCTTCTTGTGTGTTATTCCGACATCAGAATTGAGAATATTACCTGTTACATTGAGATAATTATGACAATCCCCTGCCCAACTAAAGCCACGACTTCTTTTAAGTAATCGGTTTAGACGGTATTTAAGAGTTACATTGCCAAATTCATCAGTACCAGCATTATAGTACATAGATACAGCATCGACATCACTACTTAAGCTCTGCTTAAGTTTCAAAAATTTTTGTCGATCTTCTTCTAAAATGACATCATCTGCATCAAGATAAAGAATATAATCTTTGCTTGCATACTCGAAGGATACATTTCTTGCAGTTGAAAAATTTCCGGTCCATTTATAAAAGAAGACTCGGTCAGTGAATTTTTTTGCTATTTTAACAGTATTGTCTTCTGAACCAGTGTCTACGATATTAATTTCATCGACAAGGTCTTTTACTGATTCTAAGCAGCGCTCTAAAACTTCTTCTTCATTTTTAACAATCATACATAAACTTATTGAAACCACATTTTCACACTCCTTATCTGCTAATTGTAAATTTTAAAAAAACTTAATAATCTAAATTAAAAACAAAATTAAAAGGGTAGGGAGACGACCAATCTCCCTACCTTAAAAGGAGTAGAACCTTAAAAATTACTCTACACGAATGATAGTTAAGTTAGCACCTGCTCCAGCTTGTAATGTTGCTGCACCTAATAAACCAAAAAGTTCGAGTGTGATTGTTGACCCAGCTGTTAGTGGGACAATAATATCATTAGTAAAACTAGAAACTGATAAGAGTGGGTTGCGAGTTGAGGCAGCATTTGGTGTACCATTAATTAATAATCTTGTTCCTAACAAGAGTGACACAGTCGTGTTAACGTTGTAAGCTATATAGTATCTTCCTGTTTCAGGAACGGTAAAGACAGTGTTACCTGCACTAGCTACAATACCATCTAAAGTTTGAGCATCTGGTAAAGTTACAGCTGTACCACCAAGAACAACCGCAATTATTGGACTTGATGTGTTTGCAGCATAAGCAGATGTTTCAGTAACACTTTCTCCAGTAGG
>NZ_FODJ01000028.1 GCF_900110345.1 Amphibacillus marinus | reverse complement strand
GGTCAAGGTGGTAAGCTTAACGCCTTAGCGCTATGGAAGAAGATACGCGAGAACATTGGGTTGAGTAAGCGAGCGCGTCAGGCTTCGAATTTTAAGGAGTATGTGAAGAAGGAACAGGTTGTTTTGAATGGTGGAAAGAAAGTCAGCGGAGCTAACGTGCCAAATCCGAATATTGGAGTGGTTCAATCAAGAATTAATATTGCGAATGGTCCTACAAGATTTAGTACTTCTAATAATGCTGGTTTTAATCATGTTGTAGACAGGCATTTTAATGTCAATAGAAATGCTGGACAATTTACAATTAGTCAGGATAAGTTAAAAAATATTTTATCAAGTAAGAGTACAGTAAATATCCCTGTTAAGGAAATTACAGGAAATCAATTTGAAAGAATAATTGATATTGGAGAAATAGCTGGTACGATAAAGCCCAGTATACCTAATGTAGGAGGTCAAACAACATCTTATATTCGGATAATAACAGATAAGGCTGGAAACCTAGTCACTGCGTATCCGATACCAAAACCATAGGAGGACAATAATGAACGATGAAATAGTTCAGTTGTATAAAGAATTTGATAAAAATGATTTATCATTTTTTTTTGAAAAACTGATTAAATTTATAAGTAAGTATGACAAGGTTTTTAGAAATTACGTTTTTGAGAATAGTTTGAATGTTGTTAAAAAATTTAAAGAATATGAGTTTTATATGGGAACTACTGATGATAATTTAGAAGGACTTGCTTCATTTTATGCTAAAGAAATGGTAGGAGCTAGTGAAAAAGAAATTTGTGGTAATGTAATTCATATGGTTTGGGATATTGCCACGTTTATGACGGAAGAATTGTGTCCAAGTTGTCAAGATTCTTATTTAAAGATTGTGTCTTCAACCGATCAAAAAACTATCTATAAAAGCTGTGACAATTGTTTGATTACTATCAAAAATGATGAATTTATAGAAAGACCAGAAGAAATGATTCCTGCAACGAAAAAACAAGTGAATATTATTATGGAAAAGTAATAGATTAAAAAAGATCACTTTACTATCTGATTGGAGTCAACTAGTAAAGCCTTGACTAGTAAGCATAACCACACTAATCAAGCTGCTAATAGCTAACAAAAAGCTAGCTCTAAGGATGCACGGATTCAGCACGACTTAATTGACGGGGGGAAGCTCTACTTGCCGATTAGGAGCAATGCGGGAGATTATACTATTGATGTGTCGATTGGCATTCACCAAATGGCAGTGGAGCTATCCTATCTTTTAGCCGAATTATTAGCGGTTATGCCCACATTATTTTATTTCATAGGAGTTAAATCAAACACTATTTCATATGCATAAAAGCTGCTTTCTTAAACAGGAAGCAGCTTTTATGTCTTTAAGACATAAATGGTGAAGTCATGATGCTTTTTATGGTGGCATGCCTTAAACTAAAAGGAGGAGAAGCTCAGGTGGTAACCTGTGTCAATATGGCGGAAGTTCGAGACTTTCGGGATGATACCCGTGCGTTATGCCGTGAGGTACGTAGTGATTTACAGGTAATTCGTCGCTCACTT